>NZ_CP132484.1:0-3046355 GCF_030770335.1 Lacticaseibacillus zeae subsp. silagei
ATGCCCAATTTAGAGGAGCTTTGGGCTTACCTGAATGATAAATTCCGTGAAGAGTTGACCCCAGTCGGCTACAGCACATGGATTCAAACAGCCAAACCCGTTAAGTTAACCAAAGATAAACTCGAAATCGAAGTTCCGGCATCGTTGCATAAGGCTTACTGGGAGAAGAATCTGGTTACCAAAGTCGTGGAAGGAGTTTACGAGTTTGCCCAGCTAGAAGTCGATCCGGTGATCATGACTAAAGACGAGTTACAGCCGGTCACGACGCATCAGCAACAACCAACTACCGATGACGATGATCAACAACTGACTTTTAAGGCGAAGACGCATCTCAATCCGAAATACACGTTTGACCGGTTCGTGATCGGCAAAGGCAACCAAATGGCGCATGCCGCGGCGCTAGCGGTCGCCGAAGCTCCCGGCACGACCTACAATCCGCTGTTTATTTATGGTGGCGTCGGTTTGGGCAAGACGCACTTAATGCAGGCTATCGGTAACCTGGTTTTGGAAAATAATCCGGCGGCTAACATTAAATATGTTACCAGTGAGAATTTTGCCAACGACTTCATTAACTCGATTCAAACCAAACAGCAGGAACAATTTCGCCAGGAGTATCGCAATGTTGATCTGTTGTTGGTTGATGATATTCAGTTTTTTGGCGACAAAGAAGCTACGCAGGAAGAGTTCTTCCATACTTTCAATACGCTGTACGAAAATATGAAGCAGATCGTGCTCACCAGCGATCGCCTGCCAAACGAAATTCCTAAGTTGCAGGAACGGCTGGTGTCGCGGTTTAACAAGGGCTTATCTGTCGACGTGACACCACCTGATCTCGAAACCCGCATTGCCATCTTGCGTAACAAAGCCGATGCCGAAGATCTCAGCATTCCCGATGACACACTTTCCTATATTGCTGGCCAAATCGAAAGTAACGTCCGTGATTTGGAAGGGGCTTTGGTGCGTGTCCAGGCTTTTTCTACTATGAAAAATGAAGATATCACGACCAGCCTGGCCGCCGATGCCTTAAAGGCGCTTAAACTCGATGATCGCAGCGGCCAACTGACCATTGCACAGATACTGGACGCCGTTGCCAAATATTTTCAGGTCACCGTGCAGGATCTAAAAGGTAAGAAACGGGTCAAACAAATCGTTATTCCGCGCCAGATCGCGATGTACTTGGCGCGGGAAATGACTGACAATAGTCTGCCGAAAATCGGTCAGGAAATTGGCGGTAAAGATCACACCACAGTCATCCACGCGCATGAAAAAATTATGTCAGCGATGACGACGAATGAAGATCTTAAAGCCCAAGTCGTCGAACTGCGAAATATTCTTAAAAATCGTGGATAATCCACTTGTGGACAACTGCGAAAACCCACCAACTTTGTCCCTTGCACTTATCCACAGGTGCATAACTTTTCTGGCTGTTGTTTCTCAAAGTTTTCCACAGTTTGAACACGGCCTATTACTATTACTTAAAAAGCTTTATATTATATATATAAATAAACGTACGGGAGGCTCTTATGAAATTTACGATTACCCGATCCACATTCTTGAAAACCTTGAATGACGTTGCCCGGGCTATTTCAACCAAAACCACGATTCCGATCCTGACTGGTTTAAAAATCGTCCTCACTGATACGGGGCTGGTACTCACCGGTAGTGATGCCGATATTTCGATCGAATCACGTATCAATATTGCTGATGAGAACAACGATCTTCAAATCGCCAGCACCGGAGAAATCGTGTTGCCTGCACGTTTCTTTAGTGAAATCGTCAAGCGGCTACCGGAAGACAAAATGACCTTGGAAGTCAAAGATAATTTTCAAACCGTCATTACCTCTGGTGCTTCCGAATTTACGATTAACGGCCTAGACGCTAATAACTATCCGCGGTTACCGGAAATTACCGCTGATGAAGCGTTGACCGTCCCGGCTGAAGTACTACGGCAGTTGATCAATCAAACGGTTATCGCCGTTTCCAATCAAGAAAGTCGCCCGATTTTGACGGGTGTGCATTTCACAATTATGGGCGATCAATTGGTGGCCGTTGCGACTGATTCGCATCGACTAGCGCAACGAACCCTGACATTGCCGAGTGCAAGTACCACCAATTACGACATCATTATTCCCGGTAAGAGCCTCACCGAATTGAGTCGGATGCTGAGCGAGGATGTCGAAAAAATCGAAATTCGAATTGCCGAAAATCAGGTTTTGTTCGTTTTCGGTCAGACCGCCTTTTATTCCCGACTGCTTGAAGGTAATTACCCGGATACCAGTCGACTGATTCCAACGTCGAGCAATACGCAAGTCGAATTCGATGCGCCGGTCTTATTGGCGTCTATTCAGCGTGCGAGCTTGCTGAGTCACGCAAGCAGCAATAACGTGGTTCGGTTGGTGCTCAACATTGCGGATCAAAAAGCCACGATTTACGGCAATTCGCCTGATGTCGGGAATGTCGAAGAAGTCCTCACCTTTAACAAGTTGACCGGCGAAGATCTCGAGATTTCCTTCAACCCTGACTACATGAAGGACGCGCTCCAAGGCTTTGGCCAAACCGCTATCGAAGTTGACTTCACCGCCCCGTTGCGCCCATTCACCTTGGTGCCGACGGAAGACAAGGAAAAGTTCATCCAACTCATTACGCCGGTGCGGACGTTCTAAAGCGTGAAGCAACAGCCATAAGTGTTAAGTATAAAAAGAGAAGCTGGGTCATAATTCATAATCACAGCAAAAAGGCAAACATACTCTGCGATAAGGAGAGCGCATGTTTGCCTTTTTGTTTTTCCGAGGTGATTTGGTGGGATTATTTAAGATATGAGTGCCAAGGCGGAGCAATCGTAGGCCAGAGGGGGCTCAGCTGTGAAATTGTACTAGCCGGGCGATCTTCCCGGCGTAGTACAAGGCCGAGCTTTGAGACTCAGCGGGCTTTGCTGAGGCTCAAAGTCGTGCCCACAGCGTTCCAGTCCCCTCTGGCCGGAGATTGCGGAGTTTGGCACGGCAAGAAACTTATTGCCTAAAACTTTTTAATCGTTCGGAATTTATTAATATGTGAACGTTCGTACAAAATTATGGTTCATCCTCCTTTTTTCAGCAAAGTTCATTGCCATTACATCATTTATAAACAAACCACTCGTAACTAAGCATCCTTAAAAACCGCTTTAGGCTAGGCTAAAAACAGTAGAATTGAAAATTTGGCTGTTTTTGGGCTTTTTAAGGGTTTTTAGTCTAGGGGGCGTCTTGGTGTCAAATTGGCTCAGAACCGCTTAAATGCCCGTTTAGAATTGTTTTTTAATGTACAAAAGGGTATAATTGTTATGTGTTCATCTGCGACAAATCGCGATTTCATGCGATTTGCCGGTACTTTTCGGATTGGAGGGCGACGACGATGACAACCATCAAAATCACGACCGCATTTTTGACATTGGGTCAGTTTCTGAAAGAAGCCGGTCTTATTGATAGCGGTGGTGCAGCTAAGTGGTATCTCGGCGAGAATCCGGTAACCGTTAACGGTGAAGCCGAAGATCGTCGTGGCCGGAAATTATATCCGGATGATCAGATTGAAGTTGTCGGTCAGACTTATGTGATCGTGAGCGCATGAAGCTGGATCATTTGACGTTAAAGAATTATCGCAATTATGCCACTGTCGATACGGCTTTTTCTCCGGAAATCAATGTCCTGATAGGCGAGAATGCGCAAGGCAAGACCAACTTGCTTGAAGCGATTTACGTCTTGGCATTGGCTCGCAGCCACCGAACCAACAGTGACAAAGATTTAATTCGGTTCGGCAGTGATTTTGCGCGGGTTTCCGGACGGATTTCCCGGCAGAGCGGCACCCATCAGTTGGAGCTTGTCATCAGTCACCAAGGCAAACGGGCCCGAATTGATCGGATCGAACAATCGAAATTGTCGCAATACTTAGGACATTTCAATGTCATTTTGTTTGCCCCTGAGGACTTGGCGATCGTTAAGGGAAGCCCGGCTGGCCGACGTCGGTTTATCGACATGGAATTTGGCCAGATGAGTTCGAAATATCTCTATAACCTGAGTCAATACAAAACGTTCCTCAAGCAGCGCAATGCTTACTTAAAGCAGCTAAAGTACCATCAGGCCAAAGATCTTGTGTATCTGGACGTTTTGACCGATTCGCTAGCTGCCTTTGGGGCGGAGTTGATTACCGCGCGTGCCAAGTTGTTGCAAACCATGTCGGAGTACGCTGCGGCGATTCAACAGGATATTACCAAGGGACGCGAAAATTTGCGCTTTTCGTACCAGACCCAGGTCAATGCGGAGGCGCAACAAAATAGTGAAGCGGCTTATGCGGCGTTGGGCGCGTTGTTTGCGAAGCAGCAGGCACGTGAAATCGAGCAAGGCACTAGCCTAGTCGGGCCGCACCGCGATGATGTTGCCTTCATTGTGAATGATAAGGATGTTGCCGATTTTGGCAGTCAGGGACAGCAACGTACTACGGCTTTGGCAGTCAAGCTGGCAGAAATTGATTTAATGAAAGATCAGACTGGCGAGTATCCGGTTTTGTTGCTGGATGACGTTTTGTCTGAACTTGATGCGATGCGCCAGACCCACTTGCTCAAGGCCATTCAGAGCAAAGTCCAGACGTTTCTGACGACTACCAGTCTGGATGGCATTCAAAAAGAAATCATCACGGCACCAGCTATTTTCCGGGTGCAGGATGGGGTTTTGTCTAAACAAGCGTAGGTTTGCTGTATCGGGAAACGTGTTTTTAAGGAGGATAACCAGTGACGGACAAGAAAGAATCGGCCGAAGAGAAGAAAGAAGAGCTGGCAGCAGAATATGATGCCAGCCAAATTCAAGTGCTTTCAGGTCTGGAAGCGGTTCGGAAGCGGCCAGGGATGTATATTGGCTCCACAAGCAGCCAAGGCCTGCATCATTTGGTTTGGGAAATTATCGATAACGGGATTGATGAAGCGTTGGCTGGGTTTGCGACTCAAATCGAAGTCGAAGTCAATCCGGACAATAGTGTCACCGTGACGGATAATGGTCGCGGGATTCCGGTCGATATCCAGGCCAAAACCGGTCGGCCGGCACTGGAGACCGTTTATACGGTTTTGCATGCCGGTGGTAAATTCGGCGGTGGCGGGTATAAGGTATCCGGCGGGTTGCACGGTGTCGGCGCTTCCGTTGTCAACGCCTTGTCGACAAATCTGGACGTGACGGTTAGCCGCGGCGGCAAGCGGTATTACATTGATTTTGTTCGCGGTAAGGTCAATACCCCGATGAAGGTGATCGGCACTGCGCCGGAACATGAACACGGGACCAAAGTTCATTTTCAGCCCGATCCGGATATTTTCACCGAGACAACCACGTTTGATGATAAAGTGCTGACCACCCGGATTCGCGAGTTGGCGTTCCTGAACAAGGGCCTCAAGTTGACGTTTACCGATAAGCGCGCAGCCACCCATGAGAAGCTGGTCTTTCACTATGAAGGCGGGCTGAAATCCTACGTCGACTTTTTGACGGAGAAAAAGGAAAACCTGCTGCAAGAACCGATTTATGTGGAAGGTCAGGATAAAGGTATCACGGTAGAAGTGGCGTTGCAGTACACCAACGACTATCACAGCACCTTGCTGACGTTTGCCAATAATATCCACACCTATGAAGGCGGGACGCATGAAACCGGATTCAAAACAGCGCTGACCCGCGTCATCAACGATTATGCCCGGCGTTCCGGGGCACTGAAGGACAGCGATGATCCACTTAGCGGTGACGATGTTCGCGAGGGGTTAACGGCAGTTGTCTCGGTCAAGCATCCTGATCCGCAGTTTGAAGGCCAGACCAAGACCAAGCTGGGCAACTCGGATGCGCGGACGGTTGTGGACCGGACATTTTCCGATCATTTTAACAAATTTCTGATGGAACATCCGGCTGATGGCAAGTTGATCATTGATAAAGCCATGCTTGCCAGCAAAGCCCGTCTCGCTGCCAAACGCGCCCGTGAAGTCACCCGCAAGAAGAGTGGCTTGGAAATCTCTAACTTGCCTGGCAAACTGGCGGACAATACCAGTAAGGATCCGGAAATCTCGGAATTGTTCATTGTCGAAGGGGATTCTGCCGGTGGTTCGGCTAAATCCGGTCGTAGCCGTTTGACACAGGCAATCTTGCCGATTCGCGGGAAGATCCTGAATGTTGAAAAGGCGTCGATGGAACGGATTTTGGCCAATGAAGAAATCCGCACGTTGTTTACCGCGATGGGCACCGGATTCGGTCAGGATTTTGACATCAGCAAAGCGCGGTATCACAAGCTGATTATCATGACCGATGCTGATGTCGATGGGGCGCATATCCGGACCTTGTTGCTGACGCTGATTTATCGCTACATGCGGCCAGTGCTTGATGCCGGCTACGTTTATATCGCGCAGCCGCCGTTGTATCGCTTGCGGCAGGGCAAGATGATGCGCTATATCGATTCCGATGAAGAGCTGCAAGACATTCTTGGGCAACTGCCGCCAAGTCCGAAGCCGGATATTCAACGGTACAAAGGCCTGGGTGAAATGGATGCCAGTCAGCTCTGGGAGACAACGATGGATCCGGATACGCGGCGCCTGTTACGGGTATCGCCAAAAGACGCGGAAGAAGCCGATGGCATTTTTGAAATGCTGATGGGCGACCATGTTGAACCGCGGCGGAAATTCATTGAAGAAAACGCGGTCTTCGTTGACCCGAATAATATTGATGTGTAATTGACCGATTGACGGATAGCAAACCGGTCGGATATGAGAACTTTTGAGAGGAGACTTTTCGCTTAATGGATGATCGCCAAGAAAGCCGGATTACGAATGTGAATCTCGGCGAAACAATGCGTAAATCATTCCTTGAATACGCGATGAGTGTCATTGTGGCGCGGGCCCTGCCTGACGTCCGTGATGGCCTCAAGCCGGTTCAACGACGGATTCTGTATGGCATGAATGAACTCGGAGTGACGCCGGATAAGCCGTATAAGAAGAGTGCGCGGATTGTCGGGGATGTCATGGGGAAATACCATCCGCATGGTGACAGCTCGATTTATGAAGGACTCGTGCGGATGGCGCAGGATTTCAGCTACCGATATATGCTGGTTGATGGCCACGGGAATTTTGGGTCGGTCGACGGTGACGGTGCCGCTGCGATGCGGTATACCGAAGCCCGAATGAGTAAAATCGCCGTTGAAATGTTGCGCGATATTAATAAAGACACGATTGATTTTCAGGACAACTATGATGGTACCGAAAAAGAGCCGGTTGTTTTGCCGGCACGGTTCCCGAACTTACTGGTGAACGGTGCTACCGGGATTGCGGTGGGGATGACCACCAACATTCCCCCGCATAATCTGTCTGAGACCATTTCCGCTTTGCATGTGCTGATGGACAATCCGGATGCGACCACCGCGGATTTGATGCAGGCGCTGCCGGGACCTGATTTTCCGACAGGCGGCGTGGTCATGGGCAAGTCGGGCATTCGCCATGCGTATGAAACCGGCCGTGGAACCATTGTGCTGCGCGGGAAAGTCGATGTTCAGACCGAAAAATCCGGCCGTGAACGAATCGTCATTACGGAAATTCCGTATATGGTCAATAAGGCCAAAATGGTGGAAAGGATTGCGGATCTGGTTCACGAAAAGAAAATCGATGGCATTGTCACGTTGCGGGATGAATCTGACCGTGACGGGATGCGGATCGTCATTGATGTGCGGCGGGATGCCAGTGCTTCAGTGATCCTGAACAATCTGTACAAGCTAACACCGCTGCAGACCGGTTTTTCCTTTAACATGGTCGCGATTGTCAACGGTGCGCCGAAGCTGTTGAGTTTAAAACAGATCCTGCAATATTACCTGGATCATCAGGAAAATGTTATTCGGCGGCGGACACAATATGAACTGAAGAAAGCCAAGGCGCGCGAGCACATTCTCGAAGGCTTGCGGATTGCGCTTGATCATATTGATGAAATCATTACGATTATCCGCAGTTCCGAAACCGGGGACAAGGCAAAAGTTATCTTGATGGACAAGTTCAAGTTATCCGACAAACAAAGCCAAGCCATTTTGGACATGCGGCTGGTTCGCCTGACCGGTCTGGAACGCGACAAGGTTGAAAACGAATATAAAGATGTTGAAGCAGCGATTGCGGACTACACCGATATTCTTGCCAAACCTGAACGGGTTCACCAGATCATTTACGACGAATTACTGGATATTCAAAAGAAATTTGGCGACAAGCGGCGGACAGAGCTGTTGGTCGGCGAAGTATTGAGCCTTGAAGACGAAGATCTGATTGAACAGGAAGATGTCGTGATCACGTTGAGCCATAACGGGTACGTCAAACGCCTGGCAACCAGCGAATTTAAGGCGCAAAATCGTGGCGGCCGCGGGATTCAAGGTATGAACGTTCATGATGACGACTTTGTTGAACGGCTGATTTCAACCTCGACCCATGACGTGCTGTTATTCTTCACCAACAAAGGGAAGGTCTATCGTAGTAAAGGCTACGAAATTCCGGAATACAGCCGCACGGCAAAAGGCATTCCGATTATCAACTTGCTTGGTGTCGGCGCTGGCGAAAAGATTCAAACCGTCATCAACGTCCACGAAGGACAAAAAGATGACCGGTACCTATTCTTCGTCACGCAAAATGGTGTCGTTAAACGCACGCCGGTCAAAGAATTTGCCAACATTCGCAGCAATGGCCTGATCGCGTTGAATCTGAAAGATCATGACGAGCTCAATAATGTCATTTTGACATCAGGTCAGGATAATATCCTGATCGGCACGCATCTGGGTTACAGTGTGGCCTTCAAAGAACAAGATGTGCGCTCGATGGGTCGATCAGCGACAGGGGTCCGCGGCATTCGCCTGCGTGACCATGATTACGTTGTCGGCTCCGACATTCTCAAACCGGATTCCGAAGTCTTTGTGATTTCCGAAAAGGGTTACGGGAAGCGCACTGCTGCGAAGGAATACCCGATCAAAGGTCGCGGCGGTAAAGGTATCAAGACCGCCAACATTACTGAAAAGAACGGCCCACTTGCCGGTGTGACAACGGTTAACGGGACTGAGGATATTCTGGTCATGACCGATTCCGGTGTCATGATTCGCTTCAATATCCAAAGCGTCTCGCAGACAGGCCGCGCAACCCTGGGTGTCCGGTTAATTCGGGTGGACGATGATGCCAAGGTCGCAACGATGGCCAAGGTTGAACCGGAAACCGATGATCCGGAAGATGGCAATAAGCCAGACCAGCCAACCGATCCGCAAGCCGGACCGACTGACCCCAATCAGCAACCAGCTGACGGGCAATACGCAGGCAATGCCGATGAGCAGGTCAACAAACTGCTGGATCGCGCTGAGACTGATCAGCCTGCATCTGATGCTAATAGCGATGACGAGGACTAAACACGCCTGAGTCATTATGAAGAATACCGTTCAATCCTGCCCAGATGATGGGTGGATTGAGCGGTATTTTTTTGCGTGAGATAGATTTCTAAACGTGCTGGAGATTGAATGTTAGGAGGAAAAGCAAAAGACCAGAGAGAAAATCACAAGACCGAAATGTTTGACATCTATGCACATAATCTTAAAATTCAAGTAACTTTAAACGCGAATATAACAGTCGGAAATGGTCACCGATTATTTGAGGAGAACGATATGGCACGAATCAAACAAATTATTTTCAGCGATTTCTTTGATACACTGACTAATGGTGCACTAGTGCTCTTTGCATATTGGTACATTTATAAAGTTACACGTGACCAAAGTTACATTTCGCTGTTAGGCCTTATTTCAATGATAGCCACATTATTCACCTTTGTAGGGGGATACTTATCAGATAAGGTAAACAAAATTTATTTGTTGAAGACAGTAGTTGGGATTAGAGTTTTAAACACTATCTTAGGCTTAGCCATTTACCACCTGTTTGATTATCCAATCCTCAGTGTGATGGTGACCGTTGTGATTAACTCAATCCTAAACATAGTCTACAGTCCGTTAACAGAATCAATCGTTCCTTCGATAGTACATGGGAAAGAGGATCTTATTACAGCAAATTCCTGGGTATCAATTGCAAATCAACTATCTTCGGTGTTATCAGCTGGTCTTTCTGCAATTTTTATTTTTTTCGGAAATGTAAGTATTGGCTTAGTTTTGTCGCTTGTACTTTATGTTCTTTCCTACCTTCTTATTACTCGATTGAGCATCGAAGCGAAAGCAGGGAAAAAAGTAGATGTTACATCACTGGTTGCAAAGGATACCAACAAGTTTTTGATTGGCATGAAAATTATTCGGAAAAATTTTTTGATTTCGGTTATTGTTCCAGTAGCACTGGTAACCAATTTTTGCTTTTGGACGGTATGGTTGTTGATGCCAAAACTGTCAATAGATGTTTTTTCTGGTTTCACGTATATGTACAACTCAATTGATTTATCTTTTACAGTAGGCTCAATTCTAGGCGCATTTGCGGTTAATGTTAAACATAAAGGCAAAAAAATATTTACAGCTAGAAACTTCCCATATTTTCTTCTACTACAAGGCGTGATGATTTTGTTGATTGGCTTATTTAGTCTCCAACATAGAGAAGTATTTGGAATTGTAGGTGTTGTCATCTCATGGTTGGGATATGGCATATGCAATTCGATCGGTTCAATTTTGTATTTCTCTACAGTTCAACTCTCGGTTCCTAGCAATCATATAGGCATGGTCATAGGAGCAATTTTAACTATCTTCTCACTAGCAAATCCCATTGCAGCAATTACTAGTGCGCCATTATCACACATCACAACAACGCCGATTATAATATTCCTCTTAGGCACTGTTATGATGCTCGCATCTGTTCCCGTTTTTTTTAAAAAAATCAGGATACAATTAAGTCAAGAATAGTCGTCATTCTCTTAAAAAAAAGCAGCCCCGTCAGTGCGAAATTTTCCAAAAGACAAACGCGTACTATCTGGTCAAGCGCGAAACTTTTTGCGTAATGTATAGCCGACAGCGAAAATAGCGCGATGAGATGGAGGATGGCATATGCTAAATTGTGTGAGTTTGACGGGTCGGCTGACGAAAGAACCAGAGGTGTTTAAAACAGCAGCTGATTTGGAGCTGGTTCGCTTTACGCTGGCTGTGGATCGGGTTTTTAAGAACAAAACCGGACAACGCGAAACGGATTTTATCGAGTGCGTGATTTTTGGCAAACGGGCGTTGACCTTTGCCAGCTCAACAACGAAGGGTTCGCTCATCGGCGTTGCCGGGCGCATTAGTAACAATCATTTTGAAAATAAACAAGGTGAACAGCGGTGGCGGACGTCGGTGGTGGTTGATAATTTTGCATGGTTGGAATCACGGGCGGTGACCGAAAGTCGGCGGACCGGCACCTTGCAGGCAACCGGCACTGATGGCATGCCAGCGGGTGATCCGTCCGCCTCACAGGAGCTAGCCACGGATGATTTACCATTTTAGCAGTAGTATTCGGTGCGAATCTATGCTACAATTTTAGCTTGTGAGTATCCGGCTATTTTTGTAGCCTTATTACTCCTTGCTCCGGCAAACGACCGGGGCCTAAAGTCCATAAGGAGGTGAATCGTCATGGCTGAAACCAAGTATGAAGTAACTTACATCATTCGTCCTGATTTAGACGATGCTGCAAAGACTGATTTGGTTGAACGTTTTGACAATATTTTGAAGGAAAATGGTGCCAGCATCATTGATTCCAAGGATTGGCAAAAGCGTAAGCTCGCATATGAGATCAACAAGTATAACGAAGGTCTCTATCATATCGTGAACTTGTCCGCAGAAGATGACAAAGCGATCAATGAATTTGACCGTCTTGCCAAGATCAATAATGATATTCTGCGTCACATGATCGTGAAGCGAGAAGACTAATTGTAACTTTTTGAAAGGGGCGCTACGGCATGCTTAACAGTGTTGCATTGACAGGTCGTTTAACCAGAGATGTTGACTTACGCTATACGCAAAGCGGTACAGCTGTCGGTTCATTCACTTTGGCCGTTGATCGCCAGTTCCGCAGTGCAAACGGTGAACGGGAAACCGACTTTATCAATTGTGTGATCTGGCGTAAGTCAGCGGAGAATTTCGCAAACTTCACCAAGAAAGGCTCACTGGTCGGGATTGAAGGACACATTCAGACGCGTTCTTACGATAATGCGCAAGGGCAGAAAGTCTATGTGACCGAAGTCGTCGTTGAGAACTTTGCATTGCTGGAATCACGGGCAACGACACAACAACGACCGTCTGAACCTGCGAATCCCGCTGGCCAAGGCAACCAGAATTACGGCGGTGGGCAGCAGTTTGGTAATAACCAGCAGCCGCAAAACCCACCTAGCTTTGGTTCCCAAAGCGCCCCGAACAATGCACCATCATCGAATCCGGGTCAAAACCCGGCAGCAGGTCAAAGCCAAGGCAACAACGGCAATGCTGCTAATCCCGATCCCTTTGCCAATAATGGTAAAC
This sequence comes from Lacticaseibacillus zeae subsp. silagei, assembly GCF_030770335.1. Lineage (NCBI taxonomy): Bacteria > Bacillati > Bacillota > Bacilli > Lactobacillales > Lactobacillaceae > Lacticaseibacillus > Lacticaseibacillus zeae. The sequence continues at coordinate 12,466 of NZ_CP132484.1, forward strand.
CGATCGATATTTCCGATGATGATCTGCCATTCTAATGTGTGACTAAGGTCATGCTTAGCGAAGACATTGGTTCGCAAGGAAGCAATGTCAACTTGGAATCTTTGATAGAGAAGGAGGAATTCTCATGGCACAACAACGCCGTGGTGGCCGTCGTCGTCGTAAAGTCGACTTCATCGCCGCTAACCACATCGAATACATCGATTATAAAGACACGAACTTGTTGGATCGGTTTATCTCAGAACGAGGCAAGATTTTGCCACGTCGGGTAACCGGCACCAGCGCTAAGAACCAACGTAAGCTGACGATCGCAATCAAGCGAGCGCGGATTATGGGTCTTCTGCCATTTGTTTCAGAAGACTAATATCGGTATTAAAAAAGGATGTTTCTGCCAATCGCGGCGGAAGCATCCTTTTTGTTTGTGCTCGTCAGTCAGTACCGTTAATTTACTTTAATTGTGCCAACATCGCTTTATTGAATTCTGGCAAGTCATCAGGTGTCCGGCTTGTCACTAAGTTATGATCAACGACAACCGGTTCATTTTTAACGATGGCCCCTGCGTAGTAAAGATCTGGGCGAACTGTCGTATAGGCGGTCATGGTGCGGCCCTTGGTCAAGCCTGTCTGGATGAAGAATTGCGGTCCGTGGCAGATCGCAAAGACTGGCTTGTCGGCCAACAGGAAGGCTTTGACGAAATTAACAAAGCGATCGTCAGCTCGAAGTTCATCTGGCGAAAAACCGCCTGGAAGCAGTAAGCCGTCAAAATCATCCGGTTTGACATCGGTAATCGTGGTGTCGATGGTTGCCTTTGCGCCATGTTTACCGGTAATTTGCTTCCCAGCTTGTGTTTCAATCAAAGTGACGTCATGGCCCTGATCCTTTAACGCTTTGACAGGTGAGGTTAATTCCGCATCCTCGAAGTTATCGGTAACCAGAACAGCAATTTTTGCCATTATAAAAGCCCCTTTCAGCATGTATTACTATTCTAGTTTAAAGGTTTAAAAGTATTGATGCAAAGGATTAAAATACTAATTTTTTGTGAACTATCCAGGATTATGGATGAACAACTCCCTAAGCTCCAAGAAAATGAGCGGCCGTATCAGAGTCATATTAACAGCAGTCCCTCGTTATTTTGGCAAACAAACGGAAGCGTGCTAACCCGCTAATTAGTAGCTTATGTTAACGTTAGCTAATGCGAACAAAATCACAAGCTTATCGTTATATCAAATTTTGATTTTGTTTTACAATGACGATGATCAGAAGAGCAAAATGAACTTATATCAGGGGTTTGATTATCAGAGGTGATCAAAATGGGGCTCACATTAGCCGCGATCCCGTTGGCTGTCACGAACTTATCGCGAATGCAGTTTGCGGTGACCGCCATCACGCACTTTCTATTTGTGACAACCACCATCGGGATGTTGCTGACGACCATGATTTTTGAATTTTTATATGCCTATGGTCGTGGCGACACTGAAAAGTACGGCCGTTTAACGCTATTCTTTAGCCGCATCTTTTTCTTCAGTTTTGGGACCGGCGTTGTCACCGGGTTGATCATGGAATTTCAATTCGGCATGAATTGGTCGGCCTTTACCCGCTTGATGGGCGATGTTTCTGGTGTACCGTTAGCCATTGAAAGTATGATTTCGTTCTTCATTGAATCGACTATCATCGGTTTGTGGCGGTTTACTTGGGGTAAATTGCCAAAACGCGCCCATGCTTGGCTAGGCGTTGGAATGCTGGGGGCATCACTGTTTTCCGTCGTTTGGATTATTGCGATTAATGCCTTTATGCAAAATCCTTATGGCTTCCACTTGGAAAACGGCCGTGCCCGCTTGGACAGTTTGATTACGTTGTTACAGAATCCACAGTACCGGCCGGAATTTTTACACGTTTTATTTGCAATTCTGATCACCGGCGGGTTTGTGACAGCCGGCATCTCGGCCTGGCAGATTCTGCATAAGCGCGATACGGCAGCATTTAAAATTGCCGTTCAAATCGGCTTGCTGATCGCGTTGCCAGCGGCCTTCCTCCAGCCTGCACAAGGTGACGATCAGGGTGCCGCAACTGCCGCACTGCAGCCGATGAAGTTCACGGCAATTGAAGGACGCTATGATTTGGAAGGGAGTGCCACAACCGGTGCGCCTTGGGCAATGGCTGCGTTGATCAATGAAAAGGATCACACGACCAAAGCCATTTCGATTCCGAACATGGGCACGTATTTTGGTAAAAACACGTTTACCGGTGCGATGCCTGGCATGAATCAAGTGGCCAAAATGTATCATGCAAAGTTTGATAAGACCGTTGCCAAATCCTATGACGGTCAGATGAATTACTATCCGCCAGTAACGCTGCTGTTCTGGACCATGCATCTGATGGTTTATGCAGGCTACTTCTTCACCATGTTCGCGCTGTTTGCAACAATTATGCTGCATCGGCGTGAGTCGACGATTGAGGAGCATCCAAAGACGCTGCGGACGTTGGGCTGGACGTTATGGCTTCCGTACTTGACGTTTACTTCAGGCTGGATTGTTGCTGAAGTCGGGCGCTATCCATTTGTTGTCTACGGCTTGCTGACACAGTATGATGCGGTTTCGCCAAGTTTGACGGCGACGGAGGCGGGAACGAGTCTCGCATTGTTCTTCATTGCCGACGTCTTCTTGGTAAGTACCATGATTTATATCTCGCATCGTACTGTCACCCGTGGTCTGCCACAGATTACTGGCGATTATCCGGAAGACCGGACCATTCCAGATCCGTTTGCAAAGGAGGCGTTCAGTCATGCCTAGTCTTTCCAATTTGCAAGTCATTTTCCTCGGCATCATTTCTACCGAGCTGATGTTGTTCTTCGTCCTTGATGGCGCCGATTTTGGTGCTGGAATGGCAACGTTCTTTGTGGGCGATGATTTGTCACGGCGGCAACAGATTATGAAAGTCACCGGACCGGTGTGGGGCGGCAATGAAACATGGGCCGTTACCGCATTCGCTGTCATGTTTGCTGCTTATCCTGGCTGGTATTCGGCGTTGACCTCCGGCTATTATCCATTGATTTTCCTGATGCTGTTCTTCTTGATTTTCCGCGGCGTCGCGTTTGATTATCGCAATCAATGGCATAGCCGGCACTATAATCAATTCTGGGACTGGGCGTTGTTTATTGGCAGTCTGATGCCACCGTTCCTGCTTGGCATTGTCTTTAGCTCAACGGTCAGCGGCGTGCCGATTCGTAATGGGTTTGTCTATGCCAGCATGGGTGACATTCTGACACCATTCAGCATCTTAGGCGGTATTTTAGCGGTCTTGCTCAGTCTGAATGTCGGTTTGGCCCGAGTGATCAAAAAAGTCAGTGCGAATGTCGCTGAACAATTAACCGTGGCACTGAAACGCACAACCTGGGCACTTTATGCGGCAGTTGTCCTGTTTGCCGTCCTGTTGCCGTTCTATACCCGGTTCTTCACCAATCGGCCAGTCATCGTCTCGTTACTGCTGATCTTGTTGGTCGCGTTCCTTGGAGTTGAGACTTGGTCCATTGCCAACCACCATCCGCGTGTGACGTTCTGGCTCAGTGTCGGCACGATGGCCAGCTTCATTTACACCATTTTCCTCGGTGTCTTTCCAACGCTGATTGTCGGCCGGGCGCGAGGCACCTCAGTCACCGCCTTAACCGCCACCAGCGGCCCGGTTTCACTACTTTGGACCGCATGGCTGTTTGGCTTCACGATCATCTTGATGGTCGGCTTACAGGCAACCGCCTATCACCTGATTAATAAGTATTACAACGCACCGGCATCGCCAATGATTTAGGCTAGCTATAACGCGTTCACCGGTGCAGGAGCCTGGTGGCATATAAGGACGCCCAAGGCCACTTATTCTTCGGCTCCTAAACGCGCCGGTTCACGCTCGGCATAACGCGTTCGCTGGCGCAGGAGCCTGTGTATAAGAATCTTGGTCGCAATGGTCAAAGCCCGACCATCCCGCCCAAGGCCACTTATACTCCGGCTCCTGAACGCGCCAGCTCACGCTCAGCAAAAGGGAGTGTGTACCATGAAAAAAATCTGGATCAATATTTTCTGGGGCCTGCTAGTCGTTGGCTTCTGGCTCTATCAAGTCTTCTGGCCGGTATTCTGGAACCCGATCAGTAAGTTTTACGGCAATGTCGCTTTGTACACCATTGCGCTCATCGCTTTGGGCTTCGCAATTCGGGCAACCTTAAAGGGATATGGCCGGCAGAAGGCTTGAGAAAAGATTCGCACGGCATAAGGACACTTGAAACTTCCACAGTGATTGTGTGGGGCTTCGGGTGTCTTTTTTTACGTATAAGTTGCGCGACGCATAGTGAGTTATCATCAGTCGACGTGAGCTGCTTGTTCATATGTACTAGTGAGTCAAAAATATTGAGTAAAACGACGTTAATTGGCCAAAAGTCGACGTTTATTTTTTTTATGACAAAAAATTTGAATCTGTAGTTATACTAAAAAAGTAAAGTCGACTTTGCAAAAACAAGTACAGTTTTTCCATGAAAGTTTTTGATGATCTTTATAGCATTGTCAATTATTTTCGTGATAGCCACATGTCATTCAGTTAAAAAGGAGAATATACATGAATAACTTAGATATTTTGAGCACAAATGAGTTGCAGGCAATTGTTGGTGGGGATGCAGGGAAATGCCTTGCCGGAACCGTTGGCGGCGGTGTTGGGGGTATCCTAACAGGAGCAGGGTTAGGTGCAAAAACTAAAAATGTGTATGTTATTGGAGGATTAGGCATTTTAGGGGGTATTGGGGGCGCTATCGCCGGTGCTTCGCAAACTTGTTTTTAAGCTTCTTTTTTGGATCTGTACCGGATTAGCCAATGTCCTTGTTAGATTGTTGGTCGGTGATACATTCGGGCGGGCCATGTTGAATGTGTTAACAATAATTCCGCTTTTTTGGATAATTGTTACGCTCGCAGAAATGATGGTGAAGTATTTTTCTGTGAAGAGTTTTGCAACGGAGGATGAACATGAACGAAATAAGAAAGTTAAGTGAACTTGAAATGCAAAAAATTGTTGGAGGTCGTGATGTCGGTAAGTGCTTTTGGGGGCTTGTTGGCGGTGGAACTATTGGTGGTTTGAACGGAGCATCGGCTTTAAGTGGATTTGGTCCAGCAGGCATCACTCTCGGTGGTCTTTACGGGACACTCGGTGGTATTCTAAGTGGATATTCCGTAGGCTGCTAATTCCCAATGGCTAATACGTATCCTGTTTTGATAAGCTTCAATTGTCTTAGACGTTAAAATAAATTGATGTTTAAAACTGGTCAAAAGATACTCTAGTATTCTTGCAAAAGCAGCCTTCTCATGTACCGAACTGAGGAGACTGTTTTTTGACGTATAAGGAATTATAAATTTTTGCCGGATTTTAAATCGAAGTGCAACATCGGCTGAAGTAGACCAATCCACTGGGAATGGTTTAACAAAACAGGCCATAAAGACCTATCCTTGAAGCGTCAAAACAACAAGAAATGTGATATCTTCATGACTCAATACAAGTTTAACAGCACTCGACATTACACTCAATTCACCGCTGAAGATCGTCGGCGTCATTGAGGGGCTTTATCGTACGAAAGCCTTTTCTACTAGAAGGATTGTCGATCGTCATCACCGATCGCCGAGTACCATCAGTCGGGAACTTGATCGTGGTAAGATCCGTCAACTAAGGTTGAACTACCTGTCTTACGAGGTATACTTCGCTGATACTTCGCAGATTCTACATAAGCAGCGTTGCTAACACGACTACTAGAAGGGGCGCTGGCACTTCTTCGTCACTGGCTCACGGCCAAAGTCAAAAAGACCAAGATTCGCCTGAAAAAAATCGATGGTTACTGTCATCTAATTAAGCGTCTCTACCTCTCCCGTGCCTGTCCTTCAACGCCGACCGTTTATCGTTACCTCGACCGTGGGCTCTTGCTCTTGGACAAGACGGCTAACCCGAGAAGCTCCACCGCCATATCAAACACATAAGCCGTCACCATGACCGCGGGAACAAACGCCTTGCAGGAACTTCCATCGAACAGCGGCCGCAAGCGGTGAATGAACGTAAAACCTTTGGGATTGGGAAGGCGATCTGATGAAAGGCAAACGGCGTCCTCAACGAACCGGCGCTACTCACCCTAGCAGAGCGTAAGAATGTGTTTTAAATCTTCAGTGGCGCCGTAATAAGATGGTTACAAAAGCTAACGTAACCATCATTTGACTCGTGTGTAGCTGTCGTTCGCAATTGAACCAAAGCCGTCGCCACTTTTCAAGCCAACTAAATGTTCGCTCAACAATCCAGCGCTGCGGTGTCACATAGCCATTTTTAAGATCGCTTTGTTTGGCGATGATGACGTCTGCGCCAATCACACTACGCACAGATTGCGCAAAATCGTCACCGGTATAGCCACCGTCTGCCATGATGCGCTTAACAAGCTCAAATTGACCATCGTTTAGCGACAATAGCGCAACACCGCCGTCACGTTCAGATACGTTGGCGGTCGTAATGTGAATGGCGATCGGTAAGCCGTTGATATCAACGGCCAGATGACGCTTAATGCCAGCTATTTTCTTTCCGCCATCGTAGCCTTTGTGTTCTGCTGGCTCAGTGTTTTTAACGCTTTGCGCGTCGAGGATGACGAACGAAGTTCGTACTGATCGCCCCAGTTGTAAGCGATCTCGTGCGACAGTTTTTTTAAAAGCAAATCCAATAATGAGTCTTCAGAATGTGGTAAAGGCCGTGACCACATTCTGAAGTAATCATAAACCGTTTGCCACTTTGGAAAGTCGTTTGGAAGTTGACGCCATTGCGATCCAGTTCGCAGGACATAGATAACAGCATTAAAAACATCGTATAGCGCCACCGTTCTAGGGTGTGTCCGCTTACGAAAGCTTTCAAGATCTGGTCGAATAAATTCAAACTGTTCTTTGGTTAAGTTGCTTGGGTAATCAGGCATCAGAGAGACTCCTTTTTGTATAGAGGATACTCATACCATTGACTGCTTGTCAAAGATTTAAAACACGTTCTTAAATTCGGGGGTGTAGCGAATAGCTGTATTGGTCATAAAATATTCCTCATCTGTCAATTATCGCACAAACTATTTTTGTCCGTAATTACAGCATAAGGGCCTCTACGTCGGAGCCCAGGAGGCGGAGACCGGCCGCACAGCCCAACCCCACGCCGAACCGGAGGCCAGCCCGCCCGCACCGCGGCCGCAATCATCCACCCAACGCCCCCCAAGTTTTTGATAGCGGTAACAACGCCTGTGCGCTTGTCGTGGCCGGCTTTTTTTCATAAGGTTGGAGGAGAAAGGAAGGGTGGTTATGGGCGCTTGGTATGAACACGCAATTATTTACCAAATCTATCCAAAATCGTTTCAAGACAGCAACGGCGACGGCATCGGGGACCTGAACGGGATCCGGCAACGGATCCCGTACCTCCAAGCCCTCGGCATCAACACGGTGTGGCTGAACCCGATCTTCGTCTCCCCACAGGTGGATAACGGCTACGATGTTGCCAATTACTTCGCCGTGGACGAAACCATGGGTACGATGGCCGACCTGGAGGCGCTGATCGCGGCGCTCCACGCGGCCGGCATCCGTCTGATCATGGACTTTGTGCTAAACCACACCTCGGATCAGCACCCGTGGTTCCAGGACGCCATTCACGCCAAAAATAGTCTGTACCGCGACTACTACATTTTCTCTGGCCACGACGGACAGCTGCCAAACAACTGGGGCAGCTTCTTCGGCGGATCGGTTTGGGCGCCGGATCCGGCGGGAACCGGGCAGTCGTATTTTCATCTATTCGACCGGCGGATGCCGGATCTGAACTGGGCCAATCCCGAGGTGCGGCGGGCGATGGGAGACGTCGCCACGTTCTGGCTCGGCAAGGGCATCGACGGACTGCGGCTGGATGCCTTCATCCACATTGCCAAGGCCGAGCTGGGGCAGGATTACCCCCTGGCTCCGGGGCAGCAGACGCCGGTGGTGGCGGAGCCGTTTTTCTCCAACCTCCCGAAGGTGCAGGAATGGCTGCGGCCGTTCTGCGACCGGATCAAAACCGACTACCCCGACGCGTTTCTGCTCGGCGAGGCGGCATCGGCCAACGTTAACCTGGCGGCGGATTACACCGCGCCTAGCCAGCACCTGATGGACAGCGTGATCACGTTCCGCTACTTCACCGAGGACGAAAGCGGCCTGGATCCGCGGCTGCCGGCGCAGTACCAGCCGCGGACGCTGGATTTCCCGGCGTTCAAGCAAACCCAGGCGGTGTGGCAGCAGACCCTCGCCGGGGTGTCGATGCCGACGCTGTACTGGGGCAACCACGACATGGCCCGGCTGGCGACGCGGGTGGCCAAAACCACCACCCAGGCGCGCAGTCTGGCCATGCTGATGTACCTGCAGCGCGGCCTGCCGGTGATCTACTACGGCGAGGAGCTCGGGCTACACAACCTGCAGTTCGATCACGTTGATCAGTTCGCGGACGTTTCGGTGGCGCCGTTCGTGGCCGCGGTCGAGGCCACCGGGCAGTCGCGGAGCGCGGCGCTGGCCATGGTGTCGGCGACGCACAAACTGCCGGCACGGGGGCCGATGCCTTGGACGACCGGGTTGCACCAGGGCTTTTCCAATCACCTGCCGTGGCTGGTTGGGCGCAGCGAGGACGCGACCAGCGTGGCCGCGCAGCAGGCCGATGAGGCCAGCATGCTGCACTTCTACCAAGCGCTGATTGCCCTGAAGAAGCAGCCGCTGTTTCAGGCCGGGCATTACCGGCTGCTGACGACGGCGCCGAACCTGTACGTCTACGAACGCACGCTGGCCGGCCGGCGGGCCCTGGTGGCGGTGGCCTTGGATGAGCAAGGCTCCACCTTCACCGTGCCTGAAGGCCTGACGACCGTGGCGCTGGCCGCCGGCGATTACCAACTCGAAGGTCAAACGCTCACGCTTGGCGCGAACGCCGGCGTGGTGTTAAACGAAAGGGGAACTCGATAACCATGCAACTTGCAGCATTACGGCACCGCCCAGAAAGCGAAGATTGTTTTTTGTACACTCCAGATGAGCTGCGGCTGCGGCTCCACACAGCCAAGGCCGACGTGCAGGCGGTCACCGTGCTGTACGGGGATCCGTATGTCACCGCGCCGAACCCGACCACCGGAGAACCGGAATTCGCCTACCAAGAGGCGGCGATGATCAAAACCGGCACCGGCCAAACCAGCGACTACTGGACCATCAGCCTGACCGCGCCGTATCACCGCCTGCAGTACCAGTTCCTGGTGACCGGTCAGGACGGCAACACCGTCCTGCTCGGCGACCGCGGCTTGCGGGCCGACAGCGCCGCCAACCGCCGGGCCGATCTGTTCCGGGTGCCGTACTTCCACGCCATCGACACGGTACAGACGCCGGCCTGGGTCAAGGAAACCGTGTGGTACCAGATATTCCCGGAACGCTTCGCCAACGGGGACAAGACGAACGACCCCAAGGGCACCAAGCCTTGGCGTCCGGCGGATCACCCGGGCCGTGAGGATTACTACGGTGGCGACTTGCAAGGGGTGCTGGACCACTTGGCTGACCTGCAGGCGCTCGGCGTGAACGGGCTGTACTTCTGCCCGGTGTTCACGGCGATGTCGAATCACAAGTACGACACCATCGACTACTTCAACATCGACCCTGCGTTTGGCGACAAGGCCTTGTTCGCCGATCTGGTCAACCAGGCGCACCGCCGCGGCATGCGGGTGATGCTGGACGCTGTGTTCAACCACATGGGCAGCCGCAGCATGCAGTGGCAAGACGTGCTGAAGTTCGGTCCGCAGTCGCGCTTCGCCTCCTGGTTCCACATCAACCGCTTTCCGGCGGCGCCCTTCGCCGCGCCGGAACAGGGCGGCGTGCCGCAGTACGACACCTTCGCCTTCGAACCGCACATGCCGAAGCTCGACACCAGCAACCCGGCGGTGCAGGACTACCTGCTTGAGGTGGCGACGTACTGGATCAAACAGTTCGACATCGACGCCTGGCGGCTGGATGTGGCCAACGAGGTGGACCATCACTTCTGGAAACGGTTCAATCAGGCAACCAAAGCGCTCAAGCCCGATTTCTTCGTGCTGGGCGAGGTCTGGCACTCCAGCCAGCCGTGGCTTAATGGGGATGAGTTCGATGGGGTCATGAACTACGCGTTCACCGAGCAGATCGAGGCCCACTTCCTGACCGGCAAGCTGAGCGCTCCTGAGCTGACGGCGGCGCTGACGGATCAGCTGATGCTGTACCGCGACCAAACCGACCAGGCGATGCTGAACATGCTGGACTCGCACGACACCGCGCGGCTGCTGACGGTGGCCGGCGGCGATGAGAACCTGGCCCTGCAGGCCCTGGCCTTCACCTTCCTGCAAACCGGCATGCCGTGCCTGTACTACGGCACGGAAATGGGTATGGCCGGCGAAAACGATCCCGACTGCCGGCGGCCAATGGACTGGGCCCAGCTGAAGGGCCCGATTTGGCAGCGTGTGCAGGCCCTGGTGACCTTCCGCCGCGCCCAGGCGGCAACGCTTGGCACCGGCACCACGGTGTTGAGCGTGACTGCGGCCGGGCTGCTTAAGGTGACCCGCATCGGTGCGCACACCGTGACGGCGTATTTTAACACCACCAAGCAGCCGGTAGCACTGACCGCCAGCCCAGTACTGGCGCAGGGTTACGCCGACCAGCAGCTGGCGCCAACCGGATTCGCTGTTATGGTTCAGTAAGATTCTGATAGCGGTAACAGGCAATTTGACCTTTTAAAAGCGCTTTCAGCCTATCATAATCAAAAGTGTAGAAAAGTTCAGGTGGCGCAATTCACCTGCCGAAAGTGAAGGATGCAAGATGAAACGGATATTTGAAATCGACCCGTGGCTGGTGCAAAGCCACCAATTGAACCCCAACGAGAAACGCCTGCAGGAAAGCATGACCGCCATCGGCAACGGCTACATGGGCCTGCGCGGTAACTTCGAAGAAGGTTACAGCGGTGATCACCTGCAAGGCACGTACCTCGGCGGCGTCTGGTTCCCAGATAAAACCGTCGTCGGCTGGTGGAAAAACGGCTACCCGGATTACTTCGGCAAGGCCATCAACGCGCCGAGCTTCATCGGCATGGCGCTCACTGTCAACGGCGAGCGCGTCGACCTGGCCACCAGCACCTACCGCGACTTCACCCTCACGCTGGACCTGCACCAGGGCCTGCTGACCCGTAGCTTCGTGTTCGAAGGCAAACAGGCCACGGTGCGCTTCACCTTCAAGCGCTTCCTCAGCAACGTCATCAAGGAGGCGGCGCTGGTGCAGCTCACCGCCGAAAGCCTGGCCGGGCCGGCCGAATTGACGGTGGCTGCTCAGCTCGACGGCAACGTCACGAACGAGGACAGCAACTACGACGAGCGCTTCTGGGCACCGCAGGGGGAAAACGCCGCGGCAGGCACCATCCAGCTGCAGACCAAGCCCAACCCGTTCGGGGTCCCGCAGTTCACGGTGCTGCTCAAGCAAAGCCTACGCCAAGGGGCAACCCTTTTACCCGGCACCGTGACCACCAGCACCGGCCAGCTGACCAGCACGGTCACGCTGCCGCTGGCGCCAAACGTGCCGGTCCAGCTGGAAAAGGACGTCATCGTGGTCACGAGCCGCGACGTCGCCCCTGAGGCCCAGGCCGAAGCGGCCGCGGGGCTGATGACACAGCTGCAGGGCCAAAGCTTTGCGGCCCAGCTGGCGGCACACACCGCCCTTTGGGCCAAGCGCTGGGCCCAAAGCGACGTCGTGATTGAAGGCGACGACGCGGCCCAGCAGGGGATCCGCTTCAACCTCGCCCAGCTGTTCATGACCTATTACGGCGACGATAAGCGGCTCAACGTGGGGCCGAAGGGTTTCACCGGCGAGAAGTACGGCGGGGCGACCTACTGGGACACCGAGGCGTACGTGGTGCCGATGTACGTCGCCGCCACCCCTCCGGCCGTGACCCGGGCACTGCTGCAGTACCGGCACGACCAGCTGCCCGGCGCCTACCACAACGCCCAGCAGCAGGGGCTCAAAGGGGCCTTGTTCCCGATGGTGACCTTCAACGGCATCGAGTGCCACAATGAATGGGAAATCACCTTCGAGGAGCTGCACCGTAACGCAGCGGTCGCCTTCGCGATTTACCAGTACACGGCCTACACCGGCGATGAAAGCTACGTCAACCACGACGGCATGGAGGTGCTGGTGGGCATCAGCCGCTTCTGGGCGGACCGGGTCCACTTCTCCAAGCGCGCCGGCAAGTACATGATCCACGGCGTCACCGGGCCGAACGAGTACGAAAACAACGTCAACAACAACTGGTACACCAACACGATGGCCGCCTGGTGCCTGGAGTACACGCTGGCCCGGCTGCCCAAGGCCGATGCCGCCATTCAGGCCAGGCTGGCCGTGAGCGGTGCCGAGCAGCAGCAGTGGCAGGACATCATCGACTGCATGTACTATCCGGAGGACAATAAGCTGGGCATCTTCGTCCAGCACGACACCTTCCTGGATAAGGACCTGCGGCCGGCAAGCTCGATTCCAGCCGATCAGCGGCCAATCAACCAGCACTGGTCCTGGGACCGGATCCTGCGGTCGCCGTTCATCAAGCAGGCGGATGTGCTCCAGGGCCTGTACTTCCTGAACGATCGCTTCACCCGCGAGCAGAAGGAACGCAATTTTGACTTCTACGAGCCGCTGACGGTGCACGAAAGCTCGCTGAGTGCCTCGATTCACGCGGTGCTGGCCGCCGAGCTCGGCAAGCAGGATAAGGCCGTTGAACTCTATCAGCGTACGGCTCGTCTGGACCTGGACAACTACAACAACGATACGGCAGACGGTCTGCACATCACCTCGATGACCGGCGGCTGGCTGGCTATCGTGCAGGGCTTCGCCGGCATGCGCTACGACCACGATCAACTGCGGTTCGATCCGTTCCTGCCGAAGCAGTGGCAGGGTTACCAGTTCCGCATCAACTACCGCGGCCGGGTGATCCAGGTCGCGGTGGGGAAAACCGTTGCATTGACCCTGCTGGCCGGCCCGCCGCTGACCGTCATGGTTGCCGGCCAGCCGCAGCATTTGGAGGTGAGCGCGCATGCTTAAAGGATTGCTGTTCGACCTCGACGGCGTCTTGACCGACTCGGCCAAGTTCCACCTGCAGGCCTGGAGCCAGCTGGCTACCCAGCTGGGCATCACCCTGACGCCGGCCGAGCGCGAAGGCCTGCGCGGCCGCTCGCGGCTGGACTCGCTGAACCTGATTTTGGCGGCAGGCGCCCAGGAAGACCGGTTCAGTGCCGCAGAGAAAACGGCGCTAACCGACCAGAAGAACGCGGTGTACCTGAAGCTGATTCAGACGATGACGCCGGTGGACATCCTGCCGGGCATTCCGCAACTGCTGAAGGACGCGCAGGCGGCCGGCCTGAAAATGGCCATCGCCTCGGCGTCGCGGAACGCCCCGACAATTCTTGACCACCTGGGCCTGGCCGCCAGTTTCGACGCCATCGTCGATCCGGCGACCCTGCACCGCGGCAAGCCCGACCCGGAGATCTACCAGCAGGCGCAAGCGCTGCTGGGGCTCCAGGCCGCCGAGGTGATCGGCTTCGAGGATGCCTCGGCCGGGGTCGCCGCCATCAAAGCGGCCGGTCAGTTCGCGGTTGGCATCGGGGATGCCCGGCTTCTGGCCGCGGCGGATTACCTAGTGAAAGACACGGCGGCCCTGCAGCTGAGCCAGTTGCAAGCGGCGTTCGCCAAAGAAAGTGGGGAGACTAATGGTTGAAATCGACTTGGACCACCTCTACAAGAAGTACGACGACGGCGAGGATTACTCGGTGGTGGACTTCGACCTTCACATCAAGGATAAGGAGTTCATCGTGTTCGTCGGCCCCTCGGGCTGCGGGAAGTCCACCACGCTGCGTATGATTGCGGGGCTGGAGGACATTACCAAAGGCGAGCTGAAAATCGACGATAAGGTGATGAACGACGTGGCCCCCAAGGACCGCAACATCGCCATGGTGTTTCAGAACTACGCCTTGTACCCGCACATGTCAGTGTACGACAACATGGCGTTCGGCCTGAAGCTACGGCACTACAAGAAGGAGGACATCGACGAACGCGTGCAAAACGCGGCGGAGATCCTCGGCCTGAAGCCGTTTCTCGGCCGGAAGCCGGCCGCCTTGTCCGGGGGCCAGCGGCAGCGGGTGGCCTTGGGCCGGGCCATCGTCCGCGACGCCCCAATTTTCCTGATGGATGAGCCGTTGTCGAACCTGGACGCGAAGCTGCGGGTGTCCATGCGGGCGGAAATCGCCAAGCTCCACCAGCGCCTGAACACCACCACGATTTACGTGACCCACGACCAAACCGAGGCCATGACCATGGCCGACCGGGTTGTCGTCATGTCCGTGGGCCACGTGCAGCAGATTGGCACCCCGGCCGAGGTTTACCAGAACCCGCGGAACCAGTTCGTGGCCGGTTTCATCGGGTCGCCGGCGATGAACTTCTTCAACATGACCTACCAGGACGGCTTCGTCAGCGACGGCCAAAGCATTCGCCTCAAAGTGCCGGAAGGCCGGGCGAAGATTCTGGACGACCAAGGGTACAACGGCAAGGAAGTCGTGTTCGGCATCCGGCCGGAGGACATCCATTCGGAGGAGGCCTTCCTGGAGACCTGGCCGGACGCGGTGATCAGCTCAACCGTGTCGGTGTCAGAGCTCCTGGGCGCCACCGAGCAGCTTTACCTGAAGGCGGATGACACCGAGTACGTTGCCAACGTCAACGCGCGCGACTTCCACAATCCCGGGGATCATGTGAAAATGGGCTTCGACGTCAACAAGGCGCACTTCTTCAACAAGGACACGACCATGGCCATCGTGGCTAAGCCGATTCCGCTGGAAGGCTGAGGAGGTGAGTGCATGACCCCATGGTGGCAGCAAGCCGTCATTTACCAGATCTACCCGAAGAGTTTTCAGGACAGCAACGGGGATGGCATCGGCGATTTGCCGGGGATTACCAGTCGCCTTGATTACCTCAAGCGGCTGGGCGTCGATGCCCTTTGGCTGAGCCCAGTGTACGTGTCGCCCGGCGAGGACAACGGCTACGACATCGCGGACTACGAGGCCATCGATCCCCAGTTCGGGACGATGGCCGACATGGACGCCTTGATCGCCGCCGCCAAGCAGCGCGGCATCCGCATCATCATGGACCTGGTCGTCAACCACACATCCTCGGCCCACCGCTGGTTCGTTGAGGCCCGTCGCAGCCGAGACGCGCCGCACCGCGATTTTTACCTCTGGCGCGACCCGAAGGACGGGCAGGTGCCTAACGCCATGACCTCGACCTTCGGCGGGTCGGCCTGGCAGTACGACGCGCCGACCGGTCAGTACTACCTGCACCTGTTCGGAAAGGGCCAGCCGGACCTCAACTGGGCTAACCCGGCGGTCCGCCAGGCGATTTACCGGATGATGAACTTCTGGATCGAGAAGGGCATCGGCGGGTTCCGCATGGACGTCATCGACCTGATTGGCAAGAATCCGGACCGTGAGATCCGTGAAAACGGCCCGCAGCTCCACCCTTACTTACGCGAAATGAACCAAGCCACGTTCGGCGGCACTGACTTAATGACCGTCGGCGAGACCTGGGGGGCCACGCCAGCCATCGCCCAGCAGTACGCCGATCCGCGGCACCACGAGCTCTCGATGGTGTTCCAGTTCGAGGCCATGCAGCTCGACCAGCAGCCCGGCAAGGAAAAATGGGACCTCAAGGCCTTCGACCCGGCGGCACTCAAGCAGGTACTGGCGAAGTGGCAGACGCAACTCGACTACGCGCACGGCTGGAACAGCCTGTTCTGGAACAACCACGACCTGCCGCGAATCGTGTCCCGCTGGGGCGATGATGGCCGCTACCGGGAGCGCTCGGCCAAGATGTTCGCCATCCTGCTTCACCTGCTGCGCGGCACCCCGTACATCTACCAAGGCGAGGAAATCGGCATGACCAATACCCCGGTCATCGACATCGCCGAGGTCAACGATCTGGAAAGTCGCAACATGTACCAGGCGCGGCTGGCGCAAGGGGTGCCGCGCGCCGCATTGCTTCACGCCATCAACGTCAAGGGCCGCGACAACGCGCGCCGGCCACTGCAGTGGGACACCAGTGCGCACGCCGGCTTCACCACCGGCAACCCGTGGCTGGGGGTCAACCCCAACTACAAGACACTGAACGTCGAGGCGGCGCTGGCGGCACCGGAGTCCGTGTTTTACACCTACCAACAGCTGATTGCGCTGCGCCACGAGCATGACATTGTGGTGCACGGCGCCTTCACCCTGCTGGCCACCGTACCTGGCGTGATGGCTTACTACCGCACGCTTGGCACCGCGCGCTGGCTGGTGGTGGCCAACCTCACCGCCACCATTCAGCCGTTCCACCTGCCGGCGCCGCTCAAGCAGGTCTTGATCACCAACCTGCCGGGCACGCCTGGAGAAACACTGGCACCGTACCAGACCTTCGCGGCGGTCATCGATTGAATCTGGGGTTACCGGTATTATTGACGTACCAGGTGGGGCTAATACCGTCCCGCTTCGCAGCTTGAATTATTCCATTAGGAGGAAACTCATCATGAAATTATGGCAAAAGATTGCTTTAGGGGCCACCGCATTGCTATCTGCAACCGTCCTTGCAGCATGTGGCAGCTCCAGCTCCAGTTCTTCCAGCACCGACAGCAACAAGGTTACCGGCACCGTGAAGCTCTGGGTCGATACCACCCAGGTGCCGTACTACAAGAAAATCGTGAAGAACTTTAACAAGAAGTACCCAGACGTGACGGTCAAGGTCACCCAAAGCCCGAACGGCTCCGCCAACGCGAAGACCGATGTCGGCAAGGACCCGGCCAAGGCGGCAGACGTCTTCGAAGTGCCAAACGATCAGCTGGGGTCGATGGCCGATCAGGGCTACATCAATCCGTTGTCACCAGCCGCAACCAAGAAGGTCAAGGCCAACAACGTGGCCATGTCCGTCAAAGGCGTGACCTGGAAGAACAAGCTCTACGCCTTCCCGTTTGCTGAGCAAGCCCAGACGGTGTACTACAACAAGTCCAAGCTGTCCGCCGAAGACGTCAAGGACTGGGATACCCTGACCAGCAAGGGCGTGTTGGCCACCGACTTCACCAACGCCTACAACTTCTATCCTGTCTTCCTCAGCGCCGGCACCTACCTGTACGGCAAGGACGGCGAAACCCTGACCGGCACCAACGTCAACAGCACCGCCGGGGTCGCCGCAATGACCTGGTTGGCTCAGCAGAAGCAAAACAAGAACGTGATGCAAACCTCTAACGCGCTGAACCAGCTGAAGTCAGGCAACGCCGCGGCAACCCTGGACGGCCCGTGGGATGCGGCGAACATCAAGAAGATTCTCGGTGACGACTTCGCCGTTGCCCCGTACCCAACTGTGACGATTAACGGCAAGAAAGTGCAACTCCAGGCCTTCCAAGGCGTCGAAGCCTTTGCCGTGAACTCCCACACGGCTACCAAGAACCAGAAGGCAGCCGCTACGCTGGCTGAATTTATCACCAACAAGCAGTCCCAGCTGATTGTCTACAACGAATCCGGCCAGATTCCGGTCGACAAGTCCGCCCAGAAGAGCGACACCGTGGCGAGCGATCCAGTTGCCCAAGCGGTGATGACCATGGGCAAGCCGGGTTACTCCACCCTGATGCCAAAGATGCCTCAGATGGCAACCTTCTGGAACCTGTCCGCGCCACTGATCAACGGTGCTTACACCGGCTCCATCAAGGCAGCTGACTACGCGGCCAAGCTGGACACCTTTGCGGCAGCCATTTCGAAGAAGGACTAAGGCTGACCCCAAGCGGCTAAGGGTTGACTCAGCTGGTTCAGGAAGGAGCAGTTATGTTTAAAAAGAAAAGCAATTTACCTCCTGCAGCCACGTACAAGGAAGTTTGGCAAAAAGGTGATCTCAGCTTCAAGCTGTCGTTCTTCTTCATGGGCCTAGCCCAGCTGAAGCGGCGGCAGTGGGCGCAGGGCATTTCACTGCTGGGACTCGAGCTGGCTTTCATCTGCTGGCTGAGCTTCAGCGGGGTCTCGGCCCTGGGCATGCTGAGCAACCTGGGGGCCAACAAAACCAAGCGGGTCGTCTTCGACAACGCGCAAGGCGTGTACCTGACCAAGCTGCCGGATAACTCCGTTGTGATCTTGCTGTTCGGTGTGTTGGCGGTCATCCTCGTGCTGGCCATGATCGGTCTGTACATTGCCAGCCTGCGGTCCCTGCGCACGCTGTACGTGCAGGTGCGAGACGGCCAGCACGTCGCTACCAACCGCGAGCAGCTGCGTTCACTGCTCGACAGCCGGCTCCACCTGACCTTGATGGTGATTCCAATCATCGGGGTGATGGCCTTCACCGTGCTGCCGACCCTGTACATGATCTCGATGGCGTTCACGAATTATGATTCTAAGCACCCAATCGGCTTCTCCTGGACCGGTTTCAAGGCGTTTGGCAACGTGCTGACCGGTGATTTGGCCGGCACCTTCTTCCCGGTGCTCGGCTGGACCCTGGTCTGGGCCGTCTGCGCGACGGTGACCACCTTCTTCTTCGGCGTCCTTTTGGCCATGCTGATTGAATCCAAGGGCATCACCCACAAGGGCCTTTGGCGCACGCTGTTCGTGATTGTGTACGCGGTGCCGCAGTTCGTCTCCCTGCTGATGATGGCGCAGTTTCTGGACCTGCAAGGCCCGCTGAACACGCTGCTGATGAACTGGGGGTGGATCAGCCATCCCATCAACTTCATCGGGGCTTCGGCGAACGCGACCGTGGCCCGGATCACCGTCATCGTGGTCAACATGTGGATCGGGATTCCGGTGTCGATGCTGACCTCCACGGCGATCATTCAGAACCTGCCGCAGGACCAGATCGAAGCGGCGCGCATGGACGGGGCCAACCCGTTCCAGGTGTTCCGTCACATTACCTTCCCGCAGATTCTGTTCGTGATGGCGCCGGCCTTGATTCAGCAGTTCATCGGCAACATCAACAACTTCAATGTCATTTTCCTGTTGACCGGCGGCTACCCAATGAACAACAACTACAATGGCGCGGGGGATACCGACCTGCTGGTGACCTGGCTGTACAACTTGGTCTTCGGCCAGACGCAGCGCTACAACGCGTCTGCGGTGCTCGGCATCTTGATATTCATCATCAGTGCCACGGTGTCGCTGCTGGCCTACCGGCGGACGAACGCCTTTAAGGAGGGATGATCATGACTTCATATCATGCACAACGCCGCGCGTCACTGATCGCCCGTTACGTGCTGCTGGCACTGCTTGCCGCGCTGTGGCTGTTTCCCATCGTGTGGATCGTTCTGGCCAGCTTCTCGTACAACGACACCGGATTCGTCTCCACAATTTGGCCCAAGCAGTTCACGCTGAGCAACTACACCGGCATTTTCACCAGCACCCAGTTCCCGTTCGTGTACTGGATCCGCAACACCTTATTCGTCTCCCTGGTGTCAATGGTGCTGTCGACCTTCGTCACCATCTCGGTGGCCTACGCGCTGTCGCGGCTGCGCTTCCGTTTCCGCAAGCCGTACCTCCAGATTGCGCTGGTGCTAGGGATGTTCCCGGGGTTCATGTCAATGATTGCGCTGTACTACATCCTGAAGAGCTTCAATATGCTGAACCTCGGCGGGTTGATTCTCGTGTACGTCGGCGGTGCGGGCCTGGGTTTCTACATCGCGAAGGGCTTCTTCGACACCATTCCGCGTTCGATCGACGAGGCGGCGGAAATCGACGGCGCCTCGCGCTGGCAGGTGTTCCTGCACATCGGGCTGCCGATGTCTAAGCCAATCATTGTGTACACTGCACTGACCGCCTTCATCGCGCCTTGGACCGACTTCATCTTCTCCGGGATCATCCTCTCGTCCTCGGGGAACGCGAAGACCTATACCATCGCGTACGGGCTGTACAACATGGTACACGCGACGAAGGGCACGTCGACCACCTACTTCACCTGGTTCATCGCCGGGTGTGTCGTGATTGCCGTTCCCATCACCATCTTGTTCATTATCATGCAGAAGTTCTACGTCAACGGCATCACCGCTGGCGCGGACAAGGGCTAATCCCCACGGCCTCCGGGTGGCTTGGGGCGACCCGGAAGCAGACTCTCTTTTTCCTGAAAAGGGCTCGCGCACGCGAGTCCTTTTTGGCGGCCTAGACGAAAAAAGTGTGATCTGACTCGTCGAATACCGCGGAATGCTTTATGATAGACGTAGACCAATTTTCCTGAAACGGGGGATGAAGAAATGGTGACCTTATCGGATGTGGCCAAGCAGGCGAATGTCTCCAAAATGACCGTCTCGCGTGTCATTAACCACCCGGAGCAGGTGACTGCCGAGCTGCGCCAGCTGGTGGAGGCGGCGATGGCCACCCTGGATTACCAGCCCAACGCGGCGGCCAAGGCGCTGGCCAACAACCGCACCAACGTGATCAAGCTCGTCATCCTGGAGGACATCGATACCACCGAGCCCTATTACATGAGCCTGCTGTTCGGCATCGCCAAGGGGCTCGACAAGTGCGGCTACGCACTGCAGCTGGTCACCGAACGCGAACGCCTTGGCAAGGGCAACGCGGCCGATGGCTTCATCGTCACCGGCGCCCGGGCCGCCGACCTGCCGCTGATCGACGCGTTGGCCAAGCCGACGGTGATTTTTGGCGAGAACCACAACGGCTACGACTTCATCGACACCGACAACAAGGCCGGTACCGCGATGGCCACCGAATACGCCTTGGCGAAGAACTACCAGTCGCTGGTGTTCCTCGGCATCGACGTCAAGGAGGCCTTCGAGTATTCGCGTGAGGCGGGCTACATCAACACCCTGCAGCAGCACAAGAAACTGCCGCAGATCCACCGCATGAGTAACCACAGCCACCAGTCGCAGCAGTTCATCAACGCCCACTGGGCCGAGTTCGCCCGGGACACGTGCTTCATCTGCGCCAGCGACCGCCTGGCCATCGGCGTGGTGCGCGCCATCATGCAAAACGGCGGCACTATTCCCCGCGATTTTGGCGTGATTGGCTTCGACGGGGTGTTTCTGGACCAGGTGTCCAACCCCAAGCTGACCACGGTGAAGCAGCCCGTGCAGCGCCTCGGCGAACTGCTGGCCCGCATGCTCCTGCAGAAGGTGGCTCAGTCCGGCGCCCAACAGGGGGAGCTGCTGGTCGATCCTGAGCTGATTGCTCGGGACACGACGCGAAAGTAGATCGGATTTCAACTGTCCTTATTGCTATGGTAGGGCCAGTTTTTAGGCTCTGTGTCAAATGGTGTTGATTAAAAGTTTTTATCTTTTGGAAGGTCCACTCCTGAAGTGCCCTACAATCATTAGACAAAAAGTCTAATGATTGTGAAGTGCAATAGAAAAGTTAGACAATTTAGATTTTGAATTAAGCAACCATGGCTTGTTCTCGATACTCAACTGGGGGTCAAGCCATTTTTGTTTCGCGAATTGCAAGAACAAGTTAGCCACCCGGCCCGAGCCGAGGCGTGACAGCCTGTTATCTAGGAAGCTGGTGGGCTAGTCGGCGGCGGCCGCCTTGGCGGCCCGACGCCGGGCCCGGGCAGACTCAGCACTGAACCGTTCTATGGGGGTCTGGTACTTCAGGATGAGGCGTGGGAGGTTGTTGATCTTGCTCCCCGCCTCGGCCACGTCCTGTGGGCTTACAGCATCCAGCGACGTGCCTTTGGGAAAGTCTCGCCGGAGCATCCGGTTGTGGGTCTCGTTGGTGCCGCGCTCGCTGGAGCGATAAGGATGGGCGTAGTACACGTCGGCCACCCCATCGAGCACGTTCGACAAGTCTGCGAACTCTGAGCCGTTGTCCGCCGTGATGGTCTTGATGATATCGCCGTGGTCTTTGAGAACGTGTTTTAAATCTTTGACAACCAGTCAATGGTATGAGTATCCTCTATACAAAAAGGAGTCTCTCTGACGCCTGATTACCCAAGCAACTTAACTAAAGAACAGTTTGAATTTATTCGACCAGATCTTGAAAGCTTTCGTAAGAACCTGTTTTTAATCTTTAATAGCGTTTCAATAAAAGCCTAATAAAGGCTAAAGCTACCATAATTCGACTAGTTTGTAGGTAACGTTCGCAGTTGCGCCATAGGCGCCGACATTTATCCAACCAACTAAAGGATCGTTCAACCACCCACCGCTGTGGGGTTATTCGCCCATGCTTCAAATCACTTTGTTTAGCGATGATCATTTCAGCACCAATTGTGCTTTGAACCAACCCTGCAAAATTTTCTCCGGTGTAGCCTCCATCGGCCATTACCCGTTTAACTAAACGAAACTGTTCCGAGTTCAAAGCCAGTAACGCTACCGCGCCATCACGTTCAGAAACGTTAGCCGTCGTGATGTGAATGGCCTGCGGCCAACCATTGATATCCACGGCGAGATGGCGTTTGATGCCGGAGATTTTTTTGCCACCATCATAGCCTTTGTTTTCAGCCGTTTCAGTATTTTTAACACTTTGAGCATCTAAAATGATGAATGAAGTGGGTGCCGAACGGCCCATGTGTAATCGACCTTGATCGACAATTTTTTTAAGATTAAATCTAACTGGCTATGGCCAACTTCATCAATTGGTTCTGACCAGCGACGAAAGTAACCATAAACCGTTTGCCACTTTGGAAAGTCATGGGGTAACTGACGCCATTGAGATCCGGTACGGAGAATATAGAGAACGGCATTAAAGATCTCGTAGAGATCCACTTGGCGTGGTCGCGTGCGTTGCCGCACGGCTTCTAAATCAGGTCGAATTAGTTCAAATTGCTGACGCGTAATGTCACTGGGATAACCAATCACCTAAAATCACCTTTTTAATGAAGTTGTATCAAAGGGGATTTGGTCTAACAAAGATTAAAAACAGGTTCTAAGAGCCGCTGTGAGTTGATCTACAAACTTCCTGATTACCACGCCCAAACCTGCCTCAATGTCTTACAACAGGTCATTGACACGAAGAGAGCTAGCTGGTTCCATTCGATCAACTTTTTTGTCCGCTGATCATACTGTAGCCCAACGCGGAGATTCGAAGAAGCTCAACTGCGTTACTTTAGTCGAGGTCAATTAATTTGTAATCAACACACATTAGCTTAGTTATTGAGTTGCTTATGGCTAAACGGCGTTCTAGATAATTTATGTGAAGTCTAGCGCGTTCTGCAATCAGGTCCTCATTATTTGTTAATTTTTGACTGTTAATTTTTAATATAATAAACCAATTGCTTTTATCTATATGTAAAAATAAGTGGCTAGGTAATAAACAAAGTGTAAATTATTATAAGTATCAATAATAAAGACAAAACACAATAAAAAAACATTGACAGGAACATGTGGCCTTTGTTAATTTGTCTTTAGGAAGACGTTTTCCACTTAAAAAGCTTTTTGTTGTCACTATCGCAATCGTATAAGGAGGAAAAGTATGTTCAAAGAAACGATCGTACCTTTGTCAAATGCTGAAATTTCTAAGATCACTGGGGGTGGAGGCGGTAAATACTATGGTAATGGTGTTTATTGCACCAAGAAAAAGTGCTACGTAAACTGGGGAGAAGCTATCAACAGCATCGGAAACAATATGGCAGCAAACTGGTTTACGGGCGGTCAAGCCGGTTGGAATTCTGGCATCAAGTAATATTGGTGCAAAGAGACCAGCGCTAATACACTCATTCTGAAAAAATCAAGGTTCTGAGATTGCATATATCTAAAGGTGCAACGTTCATGGGGTGAAATTATGGGTATTTTAAAATGGTACTCTGGCGGTAATGATCGGGCCAAACAGGCAACGTATATCATTGATCAACTGCTTCTTGACTTGAAGAATAATCCACAAAGCGAGTCTCTTCAGCAAGTATTGCGGAGTTATCGTGAAGCCCTAATTCAAAAACAAGCCGCTGTTCCACTTATTTTAAGTCGTATGAATCTGGAAATTTCTAATGTCTTAATAAGAGATAGGATTACATTAACCAAGCTGCAATCTGACAAAATTGGACAACTTTCTTCACTGTCAAATATCAGATATGGCTATTGAAGATGACATTGGAAACTACGATGGTGACTTTTTGTCCTGATCAAAACCACAATGTATTCCTAGCTATCTGATGAACGGCATTAGCTGATATTTGCGACGGATACTAATCAGAACCGACACCGCTTTCACTCTATTGAGCGCATTCATTTATGCACTAACAGAGAAGACTCATGGAGGAAACAACTACATGAACACAACGAACGCTATTTACGCCATGAAGCTAGATGCAAGCATCCTCGAAAAGATCAAAGGCGGCACTAACGAAGACTTTCTTAATGCTGCACAAGCATCTAAAAAGTCAAATTTGGTTCACGTTCCACCAGTTGAGCGCCCCAAGCACGGTAAAAGATATCCGATCCCCATTGTTAAACCGATCCCGCAGGATATTTAGATATACTGATGTCTGTCATTACTGAAAAAACGGAGGTTTCGTATGTTTAAAGCTAAAGCAAATGATTTTGGAAGCCTTGCCTTTCTTGCCAACGATGAACTTCAGGTGACTACTGGAGGTAAACGAATTCCCAACGCCGGAGGTGGAGGCATCGGGTTTACGTTTAAAATTTCCGATCTCCCTGGCCCGAAAGGACCAACCTATCACTCAGGTCCAAGAAAATCTCGTCGTGCTGGTCGTCATTACGCAATAAACTAAAATCTGCGCGTCGATAAGTTGTAGTTTAAGGGAAAATAAAGTCTACGTATTTCAAAAAGGCGGATCTGACCAAATCCGCCTTTTTGCCAACTTGTGAGCAAATTGTTTGTTACTAACAGTGCAACAGTGCCTAAAAGAGAAAGAGGTTTAAACATATGCTTTTGAAATTGAAGAAGGCCAATCTACTTGCAATATTTTCTGCAGCCAAAGGAACTCTCTTTATTTGCTGTATGCTTCTATTCTTCTATTGGCTATTTCTGATTTTGACGAACACATTCTTAATTCCATCTTCTAATTTTGTTGGGAATATTCCCTCAATTCTACGAGGAGAGCTTTGGTATATCGTAACAGGTTCCATTTATCATGCAGAATTGAACCATCTATTGATAAACATTCTTCCAATTATTATTTTGGGGCCTTTCATAGAATGGAAGATCGGAAGTATAGCTCTTGTAACCAGCTTCTTTGTCTCTAGTTGGATTGCGACCCTTCTATTTTGTTTTGTGTTTGGGGGGTACATTCAAACATCTTTCGGAATTGGTCTCTATGTTTATACGTTTAATGGTGCATCATTGTCAGTATATGCTTTATTTCCATTGGTTGTATTAGCATATTTAATAAAAAAACCAGTTTTTTCCTTAATTTCAAAAATTGTTTTATTTGGAGTTTTTTGGTGTTTCATTTTTGGAATTATTCCTAACGCAAGTGCTTCAGACGTCGAGATCATGACACAAATTGCGCATTTGTGTGGTGTCCTTGCCGGTCTCCTTTGCACATTCATAATTTTGATCTTAAGAAATTGGAAAAAGATTCCATTCTTTAGACCTAAATCGATCAACTAACCAATTGACGCTGCCGCGCTAGAAATTAAGGGAAACTCTATGCTTAATATTAAATATGGATTCGCCAGTCGTTACAAACGATACTATTCACCACAGATTGATGAACGTGACTGCGGTGTTGCTGCGCTCAATATGTTACTGAGATATAACAAGTCAGACTATTCGCTCGCCCGATTAAGACAATTAGCGAAAACCGACCAAGAAGGAACGACAGCATTAGGCATTGTTCGAGCCGCGGAAAACTTAGACTTTGAGACCAGTCCAATAAAAACGGACATGAGCTTGTTTGATCTTGAGGACGTTCCTTATCCGTTTATTGCGCATGTGTTAAAGAACGGGGAGCTACTCCATTATTACGTAGTTTTCAAGGCAACGAAGAAACGCATTTTAATTGGGGATCCTGACCCTTCAGAAGGCATGACCTGGCTATCACGGGAACGATTTGAAAAAGAATGGTCCGGCGTGGCCATCTTTATTGCGCCAAAGCCCGCTTATCAGCCACAAAAGGAGCGTAAGAATGGCTTATTTGACTTTCTGCCACTCTTAGTGAGACAAAAGCGGATCATTGCGAACATCATCATTGCTGCTGCGCTAATCACCGTGATCAGCATTGTTGGTTCATACTTCTTACAGTCTATTATTGACACGTATATCCCAAATGCCATGCGAACCACTATGGGCATGATCGCAAGCGGGCTTCTACTGGCTTATTTGTTACAAGCAATATTGACTTATGGTCAGAATTTTCTAATGGCAGTTTTAGGCCAACGACTCGCCATCGATGTCATATTAGGCTACGTTAGACATTTGTATGAGTTGCCAATGTCTTTCTTTGCCACTCGCCGCACTGGCGAAATCATTTCACGGTTTTCTGACGCCAATAAAATTATTGATGCACTGGCTCATACGATGATGACCCTCTTTTTGGATGTATGGCTTGTCTTAGTTCTGGGTATTGTTTTAGGTATCCAAAATGGCACGCTGTTTTTGATTTCCCTTATTGCCGTTCCATGTTATTTGGTCATTGTCTTTGCCTTTCAGCGTCCTTTTGATCGATTGAATCAGGAAACAATGGAAAGTAATGCCGTTCTAAGTTCTTCAATCATTGAGAACTTAAACGGTATTGAAACGATTAAGTCTCTGACTGGAGAGCGTGCTAGTTATGAGCGGGTAGATCGTGAGTTTCTAGGTTATCTGAAGAAATCCTTCCAATATACAAAAGTAGACCAGCTCCAGCAGGCCATTAAGGGTTTGCTGAAATTGATTCTTAACGTTGTGGTGTTGTGGGTCGGAGCCAACCTAGTAATGGCTAATAAAATGAGTTTGGGGCAGATGCTGACATTTAATGCTTTGCTGTCCTACTTTACAAACCCGTTAGAAAGTATTATCAATCTACAGCCAACTTTACAGACGGCTAAAGTTGCAAATAACCGGCTTAATGAAGTTTATCTGGTTGAATCGGAATTTAAAGAGCACCGCAGCGTCACCAATCGAAGCCAAATTGACGGAACAATTAGAGTTGCCGATGTGTCATTTAAATATGGCTTTGGGCAGGACATTCTGAAACAAATCAACCTCGAAGTTCCTGAGAACGCCAAATACACCATTGTTGGTATGAGCGGTTCAGGAAAATCAACTTTGGCAAAACTATTAGTTGGGTTCTATCCAGTTGAGGCCAATAGAGGAGAGATCACTTTCAACAGAGTGCCAATGAACGATATTAATCTCTCAACGCTACGACAATATATCGAATACGTACCACAGGATCCGTTTATTTTCTCAGGATCGGTCCTCGACAATTTGACGTTGGGAAGTCGCCCACATGCAACAGAAGATGATATCAAGCAAGCATGTATGACAGCCGAGATTGCTGAGGACATTGCACATTTGCCCCAGCAATGGCAGACCAAGCTTTCGGAAAGCGGTAGTATTTTGTCTGGTGGTCAGAAGCAACGGCTTGCAATTGCACGCGCTTTACTTTCCCCCGCCAAAGTACTTATTTTTGACGAATCGACAAGCAGCCTGGATACGATTACTGAACGTAAGATCGTAAATCGTCTACTGGCAATGAAGGATCGGACCATCATCTTTGTGGCGCATCGTTTAACCATTGCTGCTAAAACTGAAAGGATCATCGTCATGGATCACGGTGAGCTGGTTGAACAAGGAGATCATGCAAGCTTGTTAGCGCGAGGTGGCTTTTACGCCCGATTAGTAAGCGAGTGAGGTGCAAGTAAATGATTGATACCAAGAAACTGGAAACAACGGAGTTCTACCAACACCGTTTTAAGAACTTCTCGACAATGATCATTCTACCGACTGCCACCATCTTTCTTGGGCTGCTATTATTTTTGATTTTTGCTAAGCGTGAGGTCACAATTCTAACCACTGCCGAAATTGAACCGATTAATGCTGCCGTGTCGGTACAAGCAACCGCAGCAAACCGTATCGTGTCGAATTATATGAAGGAAGGTAAGCGGGTCAAGAAAGGCGAAACGCTGCTTATTTATCATGACGTTGCCAATCCTACGCAGGCTAAGTTACTTGAACAAGAGCTTGCAACCCTTAGAGAACAGCAACAACAACTCGACTTGTTTAAACAAAGCATTACAAATAATAAAAGCCTTTTCCCTAAAGCAGATCGCTTCGGTTATCAGCAACAACTTCAGGATTATCTCAATCAACGAAGAGTCCTGGAGCTTGAATCACAGGCCGTGAATTCGACACAAGCCGTTGCAAACGCAAAAAATAAAGAGATCGATCAGCTGTTACAAACCAGCATTAAATCCTCCCAAAGCAAGATTTCGACCATTTCGGAGGCCAAAGTAGCCATCCAGAATGGAAAGCCCTTAGAAGGATCCCATGTCTACCATTATTTATATCAACAATATGACCTTGAAAAGAAAGAAGCCGAATCGTCAGCGCAGCCTACAGTAAAAGGCAAATACTTGGCCCAGCTTGATGACCTATTAGCAAACGAACAAAGCAACTTGTCGTCGTTAAAAACTCAGCAAGTTAGCCAAAGGGAAGCCGATGTTTCGGAACACCAAGTGACACAGAACAAAGCCAAGATGGCCTCGTTACAAAACCAAATAAACCAATCTATCGCAAACGAGCTAGTAAAAGTTGAACAAACAATACAGACTGAAGATGCTAAGTTGATGGCACTGAAGGACGAGACCCAAAACTACAAAATCAAAGCCAGCGCGAATGGTGTCCTCCATCTAGAAACAGAGTTGACGGGTAATCAATACGTACCTTCAGGAAGTGTTTTAGCCAAAATATTACCTGATTTAGCAAATCAGACCGTCGCAAACTTGAGACTCGTTGTTTCACCAGCCGAGATTATGAGCGTTAAACGTGGCCAAAATGTTCGCCTACGCGTCGCAGAAAATGTACCAACGCCAATGACTTTGGATGGAAAAATCCACGCTATTGATATTGCTCCGACGCGTGACTCCAAATTAGGTAACTACTTTAATGTAAAAGCTCGTGTCAGTTTATCTAAGCAACAAAGAAACTCCCTTTATTACGGGCTCGCAGGTCAGGCATCAGTTGTTACTGGAACGAAGACTTATTGGAATTACTTTGCAGATAAAATGCTTGGAAATAAATAGCATGCAGCCGGCCTTCGATATTGGAGGAGCTGATTGCATACTATTCATCTTGCATAGGTAGTTATTAGTTAAGCTCTCGGTACTTGCTTTCTGGTATCTTCGAAGTTATATATTTGTTTGATTTGTGGCTTGTTAAGTGTTCTTATCTGAATGGTTGCTCGGTGATACTTTAGGGCAGGCAATGCTGAATATATTAACAATCGTTCCGCTTATTTGGCTGGTCGTTACTACGGCAGAAATAAAGGTCAACCTTTTTGGAAGAAAAGATCATTTGTGACCATGTTTAATCGGAATTAATGTATACCGGTTTTTTAAAATTGGCATTAAGACGACACTTTTTCCAAGTGTCGTCTTTTTTTGCCAAAAATATCAGTTGACACCACTAACCAACAAATGATAAGGTAACAGTCGCTTCTTAATCGTAATAGTTACGCTTTAGAAAGCGAGGTAGGTAGCTTCAAAAATAGCCACACATACTGACCGCATGTCTATAGGTAGAAGCGATCATGGACAACTGAATAGCAAATGGTAACTAACGCTTGCTCAGCCTGATTTTCAAGCTGACGAAAGTTCACAAGGGGGTCATTTATGTTTGCACTTGTCTGTTTCCTGATCATGCTGCCGATGATCTTTAGCGTACCGCTGTTATACGTGGGTATGTTACCGCGCTCGCGGCAGCAGCCGGCACTTTTAACCATGAGCGTTGCGTTAATGGTGGCGATCGGCTGCTGGTTGGTGTTTGGGAATTACCTGGCGTTTGGCACCAATCTGTTACAGGTTAATCGTTTCTCTGATTTGCTGGGTGGTTTGGTGCAGATGGATTTTTACTTATATGCGATCGCCATGTTGATCGGGACCGTTGTTGGCTTTAAACATGGCCGTTACTTGGTGATTTTTGTGCCGGTTTGGACGGCGTTGGTTTACTGCCCGCTGGCGCACTGGCTATGGTCGGATGGTGGTTGGTTGCAGCGACTGGGTGCATTGGATTTTTCCGGCGGCATTGTCGTGCATCTGACGGCGGGGCTGACCAGTCTTGTTCTGGCAAAATCGTTGACCCGCAGTCGTGAGGCGGTTGTGGCGAATGATTTTCGTACGGATTATGCCGCAACGATCATGATACTGGTGGGTTGGTTGGGCTTCAATTTAGCGCCGGTGGGTGGCTTGAATGCCCAAGCTTTGCAGGTGCTGATCAAAACGCTCATTGCGGTTTTGGCGGCGATTGCTGGCTGGTGCTGGTTGACGTATTGGCGAACGCAAGTCGTGGGCTTAGGTGATTTACTGAATGGTATTTTATGCGGATTGGTAACGAGTACGGCTTTGGTTGGCTATGTCGGCGCAGGCACCATAGCTGTGGTTGCCGTTGTTTCCGGCGGGTTATGTCAGACAGCGGTCGTAAAGATGCAGCATGCTAAAAGATTCTACGATGCAGTTGATTCTTTTGCGATTAATGCAGTTGGCGGTCTGACTGGCGTTATTGGGCTGATGGCCGCCCGATTGATGACGGGCCAAAATGGTATTCGTTTCGTAGGCGTGGAGCTTTTGGCGGTCTTGGTGGCGGTCGGTTTGACCGTTGTCGGCACCGTTTTGGCTCAAGCCGCGGCACATGTGAGTGAAACCGGCCTGAATCGATTAATGGTGCGTGATAGTAAGCGTCTGGATTGATGTAAGGAGAAATAAATAGATGAATCAAATCACGATTATTGGTGGCGGGGCAGCGGGAATTGGCGTTGGCGTCATCTTGAAACAATTAGGCTGTCAGGAATTTCAGATTTTGGAGCAAGGTGAAATTGGCGAAAGTTTTCGCAATTGGCCAAAAGAAACCCGCTTTATCACGCCATCATTTACCAGTAATGGCTTCGGTATGCCGGACTTAAATGCCGTTACCATGGAGACGTCGCCAGCATATACGCTGGGGACGGAACATCTTAGTGGACCCCAGTTTGCCGATTATTTGAAACTGGTGGCAGAGACCTATACGTTACCGATTGCCGAACATACGCGTGTTGGCGCCATTACGGCCAACGCCAACAGCTATACCATTGAGACCGATCATGGTGTCGTTGAAAGTAAATACCTGATTATGGCGGTCGGGCAATTTGCTTTTCCGAAGTTAACCGATCACCCTGAAAATGTCATTCACTATCAGCAGGTGCATTCTTGGCAGGATTTGCCAGGGGAAACCCAAATTGTCATCGGTGGCAATGAAAGCGGCGTGGATGCTGCGATCAATTTGGCCGCGCTCGGACATAAAGTTCTGATGGTCACGGAATCGACCGGCTTAAATGCAGCTTCGCCTGATCCCAGTATCCGTCTAGCTCCGTATACCCGGCGCCGGTTCCTGGATTTGCCGCCAGCAGTTGCGGATCGGATCACCTTACAACAAAATGCAACCTTAAAAACGGTGACCAGCGATTCCCCATCGCAGTACCAGCTGTGGTTTACCGATGGCCGCACCATCACAACGCCTTACAAACCGATTCTATGCACGGGATTCAACCCGGGTCCGTTAAAATTATGGCCAGAGCTCTTCGAAAGCGTTGATGGTGAGATTAAGTTAAGCGATGTGGATGAATCGACCCGTGCCAAAAACGTGTTTGTTGTCGGCCCGGATGTTCGCCACCAAGACGCGATCTTCTGCTACATTTACAAGTTCCGGCAACGGTTTGGTGTCATCGTGAATGAAATAGCCGAACGGGAAAATTGGGACATTGGCGACTTTGTAACGGTGAGTCGGGCCAATAGTTTCTATCTTGACGATTGTGACACATGCGACGTGGCGTGTGATTGCTAGGATTTAACGCCTCTGCCGCGTCATTGTATTGCTCGTTGTGCTGAAGACGTGGCAATGCCTACAGCAGGCGTTATTTAGCTTTCTTTAGGTTATTTTAGCTTTTTAAAAAGCTTATGTATCAGCATTTACAGCAATTTAGTCCTCTTTAGAGTTACTTTGTTTTTATTTTTCGGGGGACAAAAAGGGGACAAACACAATCATAGCTGGTCCATGAATAACACGGCCTTATGTGCTTCTTGTTTTCTCTGTGAGTCTAACAAATGACCATAGACTTTCATCGTAATAGTCACGTCTGAATGACCCAACCGCTTTGAAATATAATAGATGTCGACACCTTTGCTGATCAAGTAGCTGACGTGGCTATGACGCAACCCGTGAAAGGTGATCTGCTTATCTTCAGGTATCCCAGCTTTGTTCTGAATGACGTGCAGCACTTTGTTACATGCGCTGTCTGTAATCACGTTGTGACGTGGATAACGCATAATCATCTGGTCTTCGTCACGATATCCAGTACGAAGATAAGATGCTGCTTGTTCCTGATGGATCTTATTAAGAAGCTCAATGACGCTGGGCGATATCTCAATGTCGCGAACTGACGAATCAGTTTTAGTTGGCTTGAATCCTGTTCCATACAAATGATCCCAAGAACGCGTAACATGAATGACGCCGAGCTTAGTATCGATGTCAGGCCAAGTTAAAGCCAACACTTCAGATATTCGCATGCCAGTCATCGAGCCAATATAAACAGCAAGCGCCCCGATATCGCGGTAAGAAGCTCGTTCAATAGCAATTGCTTTAACCTTAGCGAAATCGTGGCTGTCTAGCACCTTTACTTTCCCGCTAGAGTGCACTCCTGACGTCTTCGTTCCAAAGGTGAAATCAGAAAATAGAATGCGCTCATTGATTGCCGCTTTTACCATCCCACGAACATAGCTGTTCATCTTGGTAACGACATCTTTCGAACGCTCACGTGGCCGCTTTCGTGTGGTTTTCTCCTTGCGATCTTTGCCAGCAGCAAAATCGTTAATAAATTTCTGCCATTCGATAGGTCGAATAGAACTAAGCTTTCGGCCATCAAATCGGCTCTTTAGGTGCTTTCTGAAAAGTTTGTAACGGTATACAGTGTTGATTGACTTGCCATTGGTTCGGTATGCTTCAACCCATTGATCCCAATAATCAAGTAACAGAATGTCTTGTTTTGATGGATCGCCGCCACGTTTCAGGTCATCTTCTACAGCTTCTGCAGCATCTTGCGCAGATGATTTGAGTCGATAACCACCGTGTGAAGCAACCAACTGTTTCCCAGCGGAATCCGTATACTTAACCCGGTATTCCCAATACTTGCCGCGTTTCCTAAATGTTGCCATGCACTTTTCCTCCTTTTCTGGTAAAATCGAGTATACAAAGAGCCTTGCTGCTCCGAGTATTTGTTAGGCGTCTACCCGTTCACTTTGGTCGGTGGGGTAGGCGCCTTTATTTTGTATCCAGCCCCACTCTCCGGCTTGCACGGGGACGCCGCTTGCGTGGGAAAAGGGACTAATCACCATAGTCGTCGGGAGCAGTTCCGGCGTCATCAATCTTCTTGGCCAAAGCCAATGGAACTGTGATTTTGCCACCCATGGTAGATTTGTAAGTGGTGGTACCCAAGCTTTCAGCATAGAAGGTAATCTTGTCATTTTCTAGAATGCGAGAGCCGTTCATAATATCTGGATCATAACCGACCATGATTACATTGTCATAATTACCATCAACTGCAACACGCAAATCAGTTTCATCGTCACCCTCAACGACTTGAATAACTTCGCCCGTTAAAGTGATATTCTTGCCCTTGTAGTCGTCTGGAGTCCGTGCCAACTGTTCATAAGTGATCCCAGTGTTATAGTCAGCTGCGTTGAATGTTTCTGTGCTTGATGATTCTTCATCATCAGAGTCATCGCTATCAGTGTCTTCGTAACTGTCATCATCATCTTGTGACGACTCGACCTTTGACGATTCAGCTTTTGAAGACGAACTAGACGCAGCTGACCTCTTGCTTTCTCCCGAGTAGGTGCCAATCCAAAAAAAGATTGCAATAAATGCTACCGCCGACAATGCGGTAATAATAAGGTTCCGCTTTAGTTTTCTCGGATCCTTTCTTTGAACTATAGACAATGTGCCAAATATTGCAGCCAATAGGAGCGATCCTAAAAAGGCAATTAAGATAAGTAGTTTCATTATTCCCCTCCAAAAGAATTCAGCTTTTAACGTCGATCAGAGTTTGGACGTGAGATTTTATAGAACTACCGTGTACACGACTACTTTGCCAAATATAGCGACATTGTCTGCATCTTCATAACGATAAACATATGGTTCAAAACGAGGATCGTCACTGTCAGGCTGAAAAGAGACTACTTTAGCTTCATCGTTTCTATAGTAACGTTTGCAAGAAAAATCTTCATTGTCAATTGAGAAGACGACAATGTCTCCATTGCTTAGATCATCTGTCCGCTTTACTGCGAGAAGCGCGCCATCAGGGAAAACTCTGTTCATTGATTCGCCGTTGGCATGTATGATAAGAATATCATCATCGCCAGCGTAGCGTCCCATTATGGCATCTGATAATTGGATTTCTTCCAAGTTGTCTTTCGTATAAGCTTCAACCAATTCAGGGGCACCACATGAAACCCCTGCGTCTAAGTATTTGTAGGAGTGTATAGGCATAGATGGAGCAATATTTGAAGGCTCTTTTTCTCCAGCAATCACAGAAACAGGAACACCGAAAATATCTGCTATGGATTTAGCAGTAGTCATTAATGGATAAGCAGCTCCACGTTCCCAAGAAGACACAGTGGTCGGAGCAACTCCCAATCTGTTAGCCAAATCAGATTGCGTCATCCCGCGGGTTTTTCTTAGCTTTTTTATGGTGTCTCCAGTATTCATTTCGTTTCCTCATTTCCTATTTATGCTGGCTATAATGTACACCTGTTGCGTAGAAAAGTACACACATAAATACAATTTATTTGCAAAAAGCTATTGCAACTACTAACCATTCGTAGTATATTTAGTGTTGTTGAAAGGAGGGACGCAAATGACAGAAATTGAACCAGCTTTTACGCTTGAAGGAGCACGAAACAACTTGCATTTTTCACAGAAAGAAGTAGCGGAAGCGCTGGGAATGAGCACCAAAACCTATGCTGACTATGAGAAATATCGAAAAGTTTTGCGAACAGATAAAGCTTTTGAGTTTGCAAAGCTAGTTAGACTACCATTTGATTCGATTATTTTTTTGCCCAAAGACTACGAAACATTTGTAGTTGGCAAAAAAGATTTGCTTACAAAGGGGATGACAGTATGAACCAACCACAGCTATTTAATTTTCACGGACAACAAGTCAATACAACCAATCGTGGTGATTATTTCGGATATTTTTATGTACTTGAATGTTCAGGCATCTTGAAAATCGGTTCTACTAAGAACCCCAGGGTTAGGCTACAGCAACTTAAAAGAATGCTTGAGAATTACGGGAATCATAAAATAACCAAAATGTATATTTCTAAGCCTTGCACAAATTACAAAGAAAATGAGCGTGTTCTTCAAAATTACTTTTCAACAGTCCGTATAAAAAACACAGAATTATTTAGAACGGATGTTAAGCAAGTTTTGAAAGCGGCAAGTTGTTTGAAATTGAAAAACAATTCTGAGCTTCAGGAGAAAAAATCTAAAGAAGTTACTGATTTCTTAAAAGACTTAGTTTTAACGGGAGGGAAAAATTATGAGACCACAAGTATTTAGTTTCAAAGATAAGAATCTAAACGTAGTTGAAAAGAACGGTGAAGTATATTTCGATGCCGAACAGTCTGCTATTGGTATGGGAATTAGCCAAATTAAAAGTGACAAGTTATACGTCAGATGGGAACGGGTTCGTGAATATTTAAATTCCCCACAAGTGGGGAAAGGCGATTACATCACCGAACCACAATTTTATGAGTTAGCTATTAAAGCTAATAATCAAATAGCTAGAAAGTTTCAACATTGGGTAACGCATGAAGTTATCCCATCAATCCGGAAGCATGGCGCCTACATGACGCCTGAAACGATTGAGAAGGCCATCTATAATCCAGACTTCATTATCAATCTGGCAACACAGCTAAAGGACGAACAAGCCAAAACAGCGGCACTTACGGCTGATAACGAAACGATGAAGCCTAAAGCGTTGTTTGCAGACGCGGTAGCCACCAGCCATACAACCATCTTGGTTGGTGATCTTGCAAAAGTGCTCAAACAGAACGGCGTTGACATTGGTGCCAAGCGGTTGTTCGCCTGGCTACGTGAGCAAGGCTATTTGATCAAACGGATTGGTGCCGACTATAACTCGCCGACACAACGCGCGATGGAGTTAGGCTTGTTCGAGGTCAAGGAAACGGCGATCAGTCACTCGGACGGCCATGTAACAGTTCAGAAGACCCCAAAGGTGACTGGCAAAGGCCAGCAGTATTTTATCAACAAGTTTCTACAAAATGGGATGACGGTATGAACTAACTAATTAAGACCATCACACGCGATGATGGAACGATCGCGGTAAGCGGCCGCGAGCTGCACGATTTTTTGGGAGTTGGCAAAGACTTCTCCAACTGGTTCAAAGATATGGCCTCGTATGGGTTTGAAGAAGGTAAAGACTTTTCGCCGTTTTCGGCGAAAACCCCAAACGGCGGTCACTATACAAATGGGTTTATCACAAAAAAGTGAAAAACTCCGCACCATCACAGGAAAGGAGGAAATGCCATGCCACTGTTGCAGGTTGTTGAAGATGATCAGATTTCAAGTAAAAAGTATTTAGCGGTCGATGAAGAAGAACTGACAAAGATGATCAAGGAGAACCAAGAGTTAAAACGCAAGCTAGCAGCACGAGGCATGTGGACGCTCACCACCGCAACAAGCTATGTCGAAGGGCATAACAACACGTGGGTAGTTAACAATATCTTGAACGTCCCACGCTTCCACAAGTTCTTGCAAGATACCGTGGTTTCATATCCACCGCCTGGCAAAAAGGGGTATCTGTTTCATCCGAAACCATGGCTCGACTTCTTAGACAAATGGTTTCCAGAGATTTCAAGGTCACTTAGAGAGAAGGGAAAATAATGATTGATGCAATTGTACAGACATTGCTGACGCCCACCGCGCCGTTCTGGCGTTACCTGCTATTGGTAGCGGCTGGCATCATGATCGGCGCAACGATTTCGAAAGGATGGAGGCAGTGGATTGACTGAAGCAGAACGCACCATTGGTGATTTGCTGAACGAACATAACAAATTGACGTTAGACATTATGCGCGGCAAACACACCCCAATTGCAAGGATGTTGCTTGCCGAGAACGAGAAGCTACGTGAACGACTAGCAAAACTAAGGGGATGACATGATGACCAATGAGGAATACGAACGAATTCTAGCCGAAGCTAACCGCCAGATCGCGGCATATCACAAGGTTGCCACTGACTATGGGCCTACCAACACAGACCCTCATCAAACGTATGCGATGGGTCAGGAAGATGGCGCACACGCAATCCTATTCATTATCAAACAAGCCATGAAAAAAGCCGCTGGCGTGCAGGCCAACGACTGATAGAAAGGAAAATATTATATGTCAGTATTATACGACTTAACAGACAAATTGACCAGTTTGCAACGACTGGCAGAAAGTGGCAAGGCTGATCCAAAAGCTATTGCTGACACGATGGAAATGGTTGAGGGCGACTTTGATGATAAGGCGGTTGGCTATGTCAAAGTCTATAAATCAATCGAAGCAGACGTCAAAGAAATCGATGCTGAAATCAGGCGTTTGCAAGAACGAAAGACAAGTGCCAAGAAAAACGCTGCGACAATCAAATCACGATTGGCGCAAGCGATGGTTGAAACTGGTCGTGAACACATTCATACACCACTGTTCAGTATTTACACTCGCAGAACAGTGAGCGTGGAAGCACCAGAAGACCCGAATAAGTTGCCACCAGAGTTCATTAAGACCACGTTGACGGTCAACAAAGCCGACTTGAAGAAAGCATTACAAGCTGGTCGTGAGGTACCAAACGCGCGACTGGTTGAGAATATCGGACTGGGGGTGCGGTAGATGCAGCCAATTAAACATGCATCTTCAATTGATCGAACAAAGAACTGGCGAGTTTTGATTTACGGGAAGCCTGGTGTTGGTAAGACGTCAGCCATTCGCAATCTTGATGGCAAAACACTTGTGCTAGATCTTGATGACAGTTCAAAAGTGCTATCTGGTGCAGCAAACATCGATGTACAACCATTTGACCGAAGCAAGCCAAGCGAGGAATGGAAAGAATTTCTGACTGACCTAAAAGGACGCGTGCAAGGATACGACAATCTGGTGATCGACAACGTCTCAGCGTTCGAAAAAGACTGGTTTGTTGAGATGGGTAGGCACAGTAAGAACGGCATTGGCAACGAACT
Organism: Lacticaseibacillus zeae subsp. silagei; assembly: GCF_030770335.1. NCBI lineage: Bacteria > Bacillati > Bacillota > Bacilli > Lactobacillales > Lactobacillaceae > Lacticaseibacillus > Lacticaseibacillus zeae. The sequence goes on from NZ_CP132484.1 coordinate 50,900, forward strand.
TCAGGATTATTCAAGATGGACAAATTACTTTGCCCGTATCATGACCATGATCTTCATGGACGCACCAGTTAACGTGCTAGTAACCGCTTGGGAGAACACACGAGACATTACAAGCGAAACTGGACAATCGTTCAGCCAGTATGCACCAGCAATTCGTGACAGCGTACGTGACGGGCTATTAGGCTTGACAGACGTTGTGGGACGCGTGGTAGTTAATCCCAAGACTGATGGCCGTGGCGTCATTCTCGAGGGAACCGATGCAATCTTTGCTAAAAACAGATTAGACAATCGAAAGTTAGTGCCAATTAAAGAGCTATTCAAATTTGGAAATCAGGAAAAGTCAATTAAACAGGAGGACTAAAACATGGCTATCACAATGGACTACTCACAAGCAGCAGAAGGAAATGGCGACATTCAAGATGGTGTATATGAATGCGTTATTAACCGCTTTGGATTTGATAACTACAAAGATCGCGAGTTTATCAAGTTCGACCTAATCGTACGCAATGACGTTCCACAGAAATATCAGAACAAGCATATCTTCGACAACCAATATCCAAAGAAAGACACCGGAGAGTATGCAATGGGATACCTATTCATGATTGGCAAAAATGCTGGCATTCCAGACCATAAGAAGTGGGCTGATCTTGCGGCGATGCTTGCAGATTTCACGGGTCATGCCGTTAAAGTTACCGTCAAAAATGAAGAATACAACGGTAAAACCTATCCGCATATCAAGAAGTGGGAGCCAACAGCTTTCCCACAGATTCAGCATCGTTGGAAAGATAGCAAAGCTGCATCTGCTTCAAATTCTAATCCGTCTTTCGGCACACCGGAACAAGCAGGACAAACCAATACAGCCGATCTATTTGCCAACAACGGTCAACCAATCGATGTCAGCGATGAAGACTTGCCGTTCTGATTTGAGGTGATCACATGGCAGACGGAGGCTGGATCAAGCTTTACAGAGTATTGCTAGATGACGACCTCTGGATTGACTGCACACCAGTTCAGAAGGTCGTGATGATCACATTGCTGTTGATGGCCAACCATAAGGAACGAAAGTGGATATGGCAAGGAAAGAAGTTCATTGCCAATCCAGGACAAATGGTCACATCTCTTGATTCAATCAAATTGAAGTCAGGAAAAGGCGTCAGCATTCGAGCTGTTAGAACGTCCTTGAACAAGTTTGAAAACGTTGGTTTTTTGACAAGCAAATCGACAAACTCTGGTCGCCTTCTAACCATTGCTAATTGGGCAAAATACCAAGAAGGCGTTGAAGAAGTGACAAACGAGTTGACAGGCAACCGACAAGCAACTGACAAGCAACTGACAACTAACAAGAATGTAAAGAATGTAAAGAATGAAAAGAAAGAAGATAGTCACCATTCCCGCAAGCGTGAATACGCTGACGACTCTCCTGAAATGATCGAAGCTGTTTATCTATGGTCGAAGATCAAAGGTAACAACCCAGAGCACCGAAAACCAAACTTACAGTCTTGGGCTGATGACATTAGAAAGATGCACGAGTTGGATCATCGGCCATTCGATAAGATTCATAAAATGATTGACTGGTGTCAGTTCGATTCATTCTGGCAAACAAACATTCTAAGCGCGTCAAAGCTGAGATCGAAGTATGACACCATGGCGGCACAGGCAAATCGCAAGTTTTCGTCTGGAAGACGGCTAGAACACACGGAAACAAAGGAGAACTGGGGATATGGAGTCGACTAAAGGCCTATTCACACGTGCGGACGTGCAAAAAATCATCGAAAAGCGAGGAATGGACGTTAGCAAGCTGCCAACTCAGGCCGAGATTGAACGGCGCTTCTACGAACGCTCTATCGCCGCATTGAACCGTAAAAAGGCACGTGCCATTTATCGCTACTCAGTCTTCCCCGGAAACGTTCCGGCTAAGTTTACTTTCGACAAATGGCGGCCTGAACTACAAACGGATCAGCAAAACTCTAGAAGTCTGGGGAACCGTGCATACAAGCTGACTAAGCAAATGGTGGAAGTGCCTAAGAACGTGGTTCTGTTTGGACCGCGTGGAACGGGTAAAACGTCCTTGGCCTTAGCGATGCTAACCAGCTTGCGCGATCAAGGCCAGTCGGGACTGTTTATCTCAACAGCAGAGCTGAGTAACCTAATGAGCTTGCAATACGATGCACCAGACGTTCGCCAGCGTTTAGCGGGCATTGAGCGCGCAATGAAAGAGGCCGACGTGCTGTTGTTGGACGACTTCGGCACAGAAGGCGGTATGAAACTCGACATCAAGCCAGTGAGACGTGATATGCAAGAGCTGATGTATCGCGTTGCGAATGCCCGCCTTGATTTTGAGAGCAACATGCCTCGTCTATCAACGATAATCACAACGAACAACGAGATGAGCGAGCTTGAGCACATGTACAACAGCAAACTCATCAGTCGAATTATTCCAAAATCAAAAGATTGCACCTTAAATTTTGAAAAGCTAACCGACGTAAGGGGGAAAAGATCGTGACAGCCGAAGAAATGACGAATAGATATTTGCAACGCTTGGATAAGCGACTGTTGGCCTACGGAATGTCCTTGAATCAAACAGTAGCGGACCTTGAACGTGATTATGACAGTGGTTGCCTAAACGTTACTGAAGCACAGTGGCAAGACATCATCGTGCTTGTTGAGAGCATTATTCAGGCAAATACACGCATGATTCATGAAGCGTCGGAGAGCATCTATGTTGATGGCGAAGTTTCGGGTAGCTTGCTCAAGTTGCTTAAACTGGCTAGCCACTTTGCAACACTGGACTTCTCAGAAGCGCCATTAATTGAGCAGGAGGCAAAAGCATGATTGAGCATGAGGACGAAACTAACAATGCAGGCCAAGATTGGGCACGTGAACGACTTCGCAACTTTCTTGACGATCATCACAGCTTGCCAATATACCGCTTTGCTTTGATTGCTGGCGTGAGTCGCATCACGATTGCTAGTTTTCTTAGTGGCAAAGAGGTAATGAGGATCACACTTACAAAGATAGCCAAAGCCATGAATATATCGATCGATAAGCTAAAACAGCCAATCAGCGAGCAGGAATACATCGAACTTCGAGAGGAGCTAAAAGCATGACACAAGTAACAGTACGTCTTTACAAGCAAGGTGACAAAGTATGGCGCGACTTCAAAGCTGAATTGCTTAAGCGCTACGAAAATTCAGCAATGCTAGACATCTCAAAAAGCGAAGCATTCTCAAAAATCGAGAAGCAAGAGTTCAACAACCGGATTGTTGTATCAAAGAAAGCGATTGTCGAGAAACGTGCGGTAGCCGGTGTTGATGACAGCGATATCTTGAATACTTCAGTCAACAACGGCCTTAAAAAGATTTCAAAAAAGCGAAAAGAAGCCCGTGCCAAATACGCACGTTGGATTGCAGAAGCAGCCTCACAATGTGACACGCTGATTGACGTTGCAAAACGGATTGGTAAGTCAACAACGTTCGTGAAGCGAGTTGCAAGCGAGTTTGAGATAAAGTTGCCAAGCCGTAACAACGGCCATGAAGAGATTGCGAGTCGTTAGCCATTTAGCGAAGACGAATACAAGAAACTACAGGAGGAATTCTCAAATGCAAGCAATTAAACCAAAAATGATGGTCGGTGATCTGGTGGTGGTGCCTGATCGTGTATTCATGGGCGTGCGTGATCTTGGGGGTGTGGCACGAATCATCAGGATCGAGCGATACAACGTCAGAAAAGCAAATCAAGACATTAACAAGCCTGTTTCTTTTGACGCCAAGGCACCTAAAGAACTAATCACAACGGTTGAGATGGTTGATGGAAAGCAACGTCAATACTATCTGAAGGACGTGAAACCAGCGTGATAAGGCTAACAATACCCGGTGAACCGGTTGCTCAAGGGCGGCCTAGGTTTTCTCGGCGAGGAAAGTATATAAGCACGTATGATCCTCCCAAATCACGTGGCTACAAAGAATACATCAAGCAGATTGCACGTCAGGAGCTCCATATTGAGCCTCTGACGGGTTCTATCAGGATAAACGTAAAAGTATACAGGAGTATTCAAAAAGCCGGTAGCAAGCTTACTAGGCGGAAAAAACAGGACGGCATCATTAGACCAACTGTTAAGCCGGATACAGACAACTATTACAAAGCGGTGTCTGATGCGCTGACTGGTATTTTATGGGAAGACGACAACCAAATAGTCGAAATCCATGTTGGCAAATGGTACAGCGATCAACCCCGTGTTGAGATTGAAGCAGAAGAAATCGATTGAAGGGGGCCAATTAATGAGATCACTAGAGTTATTTGCAGGAATTGGTGGCATCGCATTGGCTGAACAAATGGCTGGAATTGAAGTGGTTGGTTTGTGTGAGTACCCAGATTATCCGCGCATGAGGAAGCAAATAAAAAGGATGTGGGTAAATGAAATTTATTGATATGTTTGCTGGCATTGGTGGCTTTCATCTTGGCATGGAGCAAGCTGGTCATACATGCGTTGGCTGGATTGAATGGGACAAGTTTGCTAGGCAAAGCTATCAGGCTATTTATGATGTGGAAGGGATTTGGAATGCAAGTGATATACGAACAGTTAGAGCTAGTGAGTTACCCAGATCAGACTGCTGGTGCTTCGGCTTTCCATGCCAAGACATCTCAGTCGCCGGTAAGCAAAAAGGATTCACTGCCGGAAAGCGTAGTTCTTTGTTTTTTACAGTTACAGGGCTTATTAGAGACCTCAAAGAAGGAGATAGACCCAGCTACTTACTCATTGAGAACGTTAAAAACTTACTTAGTATTAACCGAGGGTTTGACTTTCTCAAACTTCAAATTGAATTGGACGAAATCGGGTACGATGTCGAGTGGGACGTTATCGACTCGGCCGAAGTCGTCCCTCAGCATCGGGAGCGTATCTTCATTGTCGGACATCTTAGAGGACGACGTACCAGAAAAGTATTTCCTATCGTCCAAGGCGACCGAGAGGCTAATCGCCGGGCAGACGCAACAAATACCCTTACCACCCGTTACGGGGAAGCGCAAGGATCAGGATCGTATGTTGCTGAAAGTGAACCGCCGAAAGTAAAACAGGTGGCCAACCTTATGAATACAGAATGCTTTGGTGGTAATCCACAACCGGGACGCGTTTATGATTCTAGTGGTATTTCGCCGACACTAAGTACGATGCAAGGTGGTGGTCAAGAGCCAAAGATTTTAGTTCATGAAGCAACTAAGAAGGGTTACGACGTTGCTAAATTGGGCGACAGCATTAACTTTTCTCAGCCGAATAGTAAGACCAGACGAGGGCGGGTTGGTCATGGTGTTGCGAATACCTTAACGACTAGCATGGAGCAAGCTACGTTAACGGATAATTTGAAAATTAGAAAGTTGACACCTTTAGAATGCTGGCGATTGCAAGGTTTCCCAGATTGGGCGTTTGAACGTGCTAAGCAAGCTGGATTAAGTGACAGCCAATTATACAAGCAGGCAGGTAATAGTGTAACGGTACCAGTTATTAAAGCAATTGCCGATAGAATGGAAATATTATGATATTTCAAGCAATCGTTCAAATTGAGGATGCGAGAAAATGACAAACAAATTCACAGCAGATGTCGTTCACAAACTGTTAGGTGTTCGTGAGGCACAGCAGGCACCAGCAGCATTGATGAAGATTGTCATGGATCAGCAAAAGCGTAACGAGCTTTTTAAGCAATTTCTAGACGTTAGCACAGACGTATCACATGACTGGTTTTCAGAATATTTCATGAGTGTTCAAGCTGATCGCAAAGACAAGAAACAAGATTTCACTCCGGAAAGTATCAGCAAGCTCGTTAACATGCTCGTTGGATCGAACGACAGTAGTGAGTATTACGAGGTTGCTGCTGGGACTGGCTCAATGATGATTCAGCGATGGCAACAAGACCGTTTGAAGCACAAGCCGTGGAATTATCGGCCAAGCATGTATTTTTACCATCTGGAAGAGCTTGGCGATAGCACGTTGCCGTTTCTAATATTCAATTGTGCCATTCGCGGCATGAACGCAACAATTGTTCATGGTGACAGTCTGACACGTGCTGCTAGACAAGTATATTTCATCCAGAACGATGAAGACGACTATTTGCATTTCAGCACAGTAAATGTGATGCCGCACAGCAAAGACGTTGAACAAGAATTTGATATTCGACAATGGCTAGAACCTGAACAAAGTCACATTGAATCAACAGAGATACCCGCAAGATACAACGAAGCCATTCAGAAATTAGCAGCGGGAAAGGATACCGAGCAATGAAAACAGGAGACGACACGTTCGATGACATCTACATCAGCAAAGACACTGGCAAGGTTGTAGGCGTCATGTACGAAGATGTGGACTACAAACTGGTGCCAGTCAAACAGGAGGACGAAAAATGAGCGAAGAAAAACTGTACGCGGTAAAGAACGATGAAGGCAAATACTTTGACTGTGAATATGCAGAATTTCTGCCATTGTCCGAATCGTATTGTCCGGTTATGGTCAGCGAAGATAATGCTAAGGCTTTTGTTAATGATTATGGTGGCCACGTTGTCGAGCTGATCGAGAAGCCGAATCCAGAGGTGGTCAGCAAGGCGGAAGCCAAAATGCTAGATAAGGCTAAGACGGCCAGCTATCCGGCAAATTATATCAGCATGCACGCTCATCCTGATCCTGGAGCTAACGGCACGTCTTATGATGAACTCCGCCTAATGTGTGCCCTCATCAACGGCTACACTGTGGCAAATGAGAAGAAGTACAACGTCAAGGTGCCACATACCAAAGAGGTTTGGTATTACAAGTCCGGCGATACAGATTTACTGACGATTTGCCCAGCGGATAAAAAACTTCGTGGCAAGTTCACCGAAGCAGAGATCGAACATTACGGCTTGCAAGACTGCGAAAAAATCTGGTGTGATAGCGATGACTGAGAAATGGAGACCAGTAGTTGGATTTGAAGGCTGGTATGAGGTGTCGAGCAAAGGACGAGTTAGATCTATGCCACGAACAATCATTCAGAAATCAGCAGCCGGATCAATTTGTGCCGAGAGACGTGCGGGCAAAATGATGAAGCAACATGAGAATAACTGCGGATATTTGTATGTTGCTTTGTCTAAGCAAGGCAAGCGCAAAGCATACCGGGTGAACCAATTAGTTGCATCGGCGTTTTTTGGACCGTCTGATTTATGGGTCAATCACAAAGATATGAACCGAAAAAACAATCACGTTGAAAATTTGGAATATTGCACGCCGCTATACAACAGACACTACGGAGATGGAATTGAACGTACAGCTGCTAAATTGCGAAAGCCGTTTTATGGGATAAGCCCAAGCGGAAGTAAGGTCACTTTCAATTCTATGAGGCACGCTGCATCAGTAATTGGAACGTCAACTGGGTTTATCAGTGACGCTTTGCATCACGCGAGACAGCACAAAACGTGTAAAGGATGGAAATTATTGGAGGTAACTGACGATGATGAATAAAAACGTGAAGTATGAGTGCCAGAACATGTTCACGCATGAGGTGATCGCAACATTTGACAGTTATGAAAAAGCAGATACGTTTTTAGACGCTGCATATGACTTTTCAGACTGGGAAACAGTGCCGCCAATGACGATTGCTGAGGTGACTGACGATGGCATTCGTTGAGCTTGAAAACGGCGCTTGGATAAACCCTAATTTCATCGAAACCATATTCAAGGTAAACAAAAGTGATACCCAATGGGAAGTTGGCCTTAGTCACGGAGAATTTGACCACATCGAACACATCACTGACGCCGATCGTATTCGCATTCTGAAAAATGCGGGGTTCGTGAAGATCAAGAAGGAGAAGAACGATGAATAAACAAGAAGTGAACCTAAAAAGTGGCGGGAGAGCTTGTTACTTCGTTGCCAAGGTGTCTGATTTTGGGAATGCACACCGTGTATCGCCTATCTACTTCAACCGTGATCGAGCAGTTCTTCAACTCAATTACTTGAAAAAGAAGAACCCTGACGATTCCTATGCAATGTTCGAAACTACCGGCTGGAGGTGCGTGCTATGAGCAATGAGACGAAGCAGGACGTGTTCGATGCGGTTTGGAACCGTCTCGCTAGCTATCAGGTGTTCTTCAATGGTTGGCCTAGGGAAACATTTGATGACTACAAAAAACGTTATGACGCTGCTTTGCCAGATGATCTGCCGGTGATTCCGGAAGCGGTAGGCGATGTGATTGTAAAACTCAAACACAAAAAATTCTCTCTATCCGGAGCGATGAGCTACGCCGCATTAGTTTCTTTATCTCCATGGATGACGTTTGAACATGAGGACACCTTCGCTCTTGCATGGGTGCTAGGTGTTTGGCGCGTTGAGGAAACCGGAGAAATCGTGAAATTGGAGGCGGAGAAATGAAACAGATGATAAACAACATATGGAATATGTCTCCATCAGCGTTGAACATGAATTTGATCATCATATGTGATGTCCTTGCGGCAATTCTGCTGGCATTCCTTCATTGGGTAAATAAGCAGAAATGATGATTGCCGTCATGCTGCTAATCTCAGGTGCTGCAATGTGGATGTGGGCTAACTTGAAAAGGAAGTGAACAGTTTGGATAGTAAACGAGCACTAGCAGAAAATCTCAGACAAAATATTTATGATCTGAATATGACACAAGCCAAATATGCTAAAGACATTGGGATACCCCTTAATACGCTCGAATACGCCGTCTCTGGAAGGGGCAGTGTTTCTCTCAACACCTTAGATAAAATCGCATATGGAGCGGGGATTGATCCATGGGAGCTTATTCGGCCTCATGAAAGCAAATAAAAAGGCGCACCATTACGGCACGCTTATCCCCCAAACTTTTACAAAATTTATTATACCATAAGGAGTGGACGCAGTGGTGCGAGCAACGAGATATTTTAGCCCAATTGATCATGACAAAACAATTGAAAACGCCAAAGAGGTCTTGAGGAACTACTGGCATCACAAGCGGCTCGCTCAACGCACCAAAACAGCGCTCAGAAGCCCCGTGATGGACGGCATGCCCAAGTCACCCAGCTATGGAAATAAAGCCGAGGACAAGCTCGTATCGCACGCTGAAGAGCTTCGATATGTAGCTTGCTGTGAAAAAGCTATTAGATCAGTCGAGTTAGAAAAATACAGAATTATTTTAACCGAAACATACCTTGTTTCCCTAGATAAACGTAAGCCATGGTGGCTAATAGCTGAGGAGCTACACTTGAGCAAATCTGCTTATTATAGAGACTTAAAGGAAGCACTGTTAGCATTTTCTGATTGGTGTGAACTAGTTGAACAGCCCCACAAAATCTAGGTGGGAAAATGTTGGGAATAAGTTGGGAACAGCTGACCATATTTAAGCCTTATTATTGTATTGTGCCAAAGGTGAGAAACCTGAGACACCGCATTTTTCCTCCGAGCCTCAGTGATGATAAAGCTGTGGCAAGGCGTGGCAATGAGGACTGGCTGAGATAGTCAGGCGGGTTCGATTCCCGCATGCCACATTGCGCTATCAAACGTGCACCAGATTGGCCGGCGGAAAACGGCTGCGCAGTGCTCACTTAATCACCTCAATGTAGTATTCCAGTTCATGCTGGAGTACTATTTTTTTGAGGTGATAGCTGTGAAAAAGTATATAAGGGAATTGATTACATTTGCATTAATTTGCATGATCAGCGGAGCAATAGGCAAAGTTAGCCCATTAGGAAAATCAGTATGGGGATTTATGTTTGAAAATATGATTTGGTTTCCTGTGGAGGTTGTGATCACCGTGTTAATATTAGATAAAATAATTGCTGAACGTGATGAAGCTCGCGACCGGCAACGCTTCAACAAGATAACAAGAGAAGCTAATCCAAGACTGATTACCACTTTGAAAACGAACTTAACTGCATTGGTTGTTGATAAAAGCGTATATGACCCACAAAAAAACGACGATGAAACATTTAGAGATGTTTTGAATAATCCCGGCAAATATTTGACTGACAACTTTTTTAACGCAATGCGACTATTTCATTTTATCAATTCAGGTGATCAATATTACAATTTTCAAGGAATCTCATATTACTATTGCTCAATAATGGAAAAGACATTGAGAGAGTATCAAGAGCGCTATATTGCTGTTATGAATGATGATGTTCTTGAAATAACTGTCAAGCTGCAAAATGTTTTACGTAGTGCTGGATTCCTTGACTTCCCTGTGCCCAGTATGTGGACAGTGAAATCTAATTGGAAAGTAGCAGATGGCACTATGGCTGATACGATTCATGAATTGTTTGAGCTGACCGAAACTTTAAGTAAGACGTTCGAAAAGATATCTATTCAGAATTAAACCAATGTATTAAGCACTCTGCAAAACGGTGAGGTGCTATTTTTGTGCAACAAAAAGGCCCTCTGAGCGATTAACTGAGGGCCTAGCTACCGGTGTTTACTGAGGTGAAACAACGGTACCGGAAAAGAGTATAACACATGTAGCAATAAATCGGATTAAAAAAGCCCTCAGAGACCAGTCCAAGAGCCAAAAGAATGAAAAAACGAAATACTTGTGTGAGCAGCAGCGATTGACTTGGAGGAGAAAAGGCGCTGCTCACGCATATATATTAGCACATTCCTTATAGAAGATACAAAAATAGCCCTCGGTTGGGGGCCGAGAGCCTAAAGATAGGGTATTACAGAGGAGTGAAAATGAGTATCTGTTGGGAACAATTTAATTCTAACTCATCGAATTTTTTTAAGCAACAAAAAAGCTTTCGGGGCCGAATCCGAGGGCTTAAGAACTCGGGAAGTTCTTCATGAGAATGTGAGCAGCGTCATCAAACTGCTCACGGTCATTATATTTCAGGAGGCGAGTAGATGCAATGGACAGATGAACAGATCGGTGACATTAGGAAGCTCGCCTCTGAAGGCTTTACTAGACGAGAAACGGCCGACAAGCTCGGAATTAGCTACGACGCGCTTCAAGGTAAAGCAAGACGGCTTGGCATCGAGTTCCAAAAGCCATTGAAGAATGAATACGATTCAGACGGCACACATGATGAATGGTGCGACTTGCGGGTTGACAAGATCAAACAATACACGGAGGCAATTTAGCATGTGCAATTTTTTATTACTGCTCACACTAATATTCGTGCTGGCTAAGCTATTCGGCTTGATTGCATGGAGTTGGATGCTAGTATTCATGCCGCTAATAGTTATGATTACTGTGGTAACACTGCTTATCGGATTGGCAATCGTCATCGGATTACATGAGGAGTGATGGGCATGACTAACACATCGTATACGGGAGATGCCCATGCCGAGTAAGAAGCTCGCCTTTATAAATGGAAGACCACAATTGGTTGATGCCAATGCTCGTGTTAGATCGGAGGCGGATAGGCAGTACAACCGTGTGCGAAATGAGCAGCAGTCGGACTACCTTAAGTTCTATCACAGTAATGAATGGAAGCAGCTACGTGATCAGATATTGATTAGAGACAACAGTTTATGCCAACGCTGTGGCTTGCAAGCCTCATTAGTTGATCATATTGTTCCAAGCGAAGATGACTGGGAAGACCGCACGAATGCGGATAACCTGCAGGCTTTATGCAGGGACTGCCACTACTGGAAGACGAGACGTGAGACAACCAAGCGTAAGAAGGGACAACATCGAGCCATGAAGATTACAGTAATCGTTGGCTATCCAGCAAGTGGCAAGTCAACGTACGTCAAGCGACATCAAGGACAGCATGACCTCGTCTATGATTACGACCATATCATGACGGCGTTAACAGGCCTGCCATTACATCAGGGCAATATAGACGCCAATGATTATGTGCAGCTAATCTATGAGCTGATACTGCGGAAGCTTAAAGCAGAGCAGTCCTTTGACCATGTGTGGTTAGTCATGACATATCCAGATGAGAAGCTAGAATCGTTGCTTGCTAGTCGAGATGTCGAACACATACTCATTGACACTGATCGTGACACATGCATGCAGAGACTATCCAAGCAAGGTCGAGATGTGAGTCAACTCATCAAAGCGATGAACAAACTTGACGAAATGAAATCAGAAAACAAATTTGCAAAATTCAAGAAAATAAAAAATTAAAAAACAAATTTTCGATAATTTATCGGGCGACTACACGGGCTGGAAACGGCTAGACCCCCCTTCCATTTTTATCGGGGGTTACATTTCTTGGAACAGAAGAACGGTCAGCCTCTTTTTTGCACCCCAAATTGTAACGATTTTTAAGGCGGCAGGGGTAAACTCAGCCCATTTTATATAGATATTAGGAGGTGAAGTGGGAAATGGCTGGAAAATACAAAGTGTTGCAAATGTCTAAGGGTGATTTGACCAAAGAACGGCAAGAAGCCAAGCTACATGCGGAATTAATGGCCAAAGATGGCATTCCAAAACTTCAGGTAACACCGCCTAATCATCTTGACCCAGTCGCAAAACAAGAATACAAGCGAATCATCGAATCTTTGGGGACCTTACCACTTAGAAATCTCGATCGCGCCGAGTTGGAAAACTATTGTACATGGTATTCGGTTTACAAAAACACATCGGTCAACATGAAATTGGCTTTAAAGAATGGAGATCAAGATGAATATTATGCGTACATTAGCACCTTGAATAAAGCCACAGCAAATATTAAAAGTCTAGCCAGTGATCTTGGCCTTAATGTCAACAGCCGGATGCAGATGAGCATGCCTAAGACCGAAGCACAGAAGAACGATTCAATCATTGATACTTTTGGCTAGACGCGATGGAGGTGATGCTGGTTGTCAAAATTTAAAGATCCAATGCCTAATTTTATAAAACGTGTGCTGGACGGTCGTCTTATTACTTCTAATGCAGTTAATCTCGCGGTGAAACGGCATCAAGAAGACTTGAAACGAACAGATTGGCGATGGCGTTATGATCCAAATCTAGCGGGAAAGGCTGTTAAATTTATGGAAATTCTGCCAGAACCAAAAAGTGGGAAACCACAACCATTAGCACCGTTTCAAAAATTCATTATTGGCAGTATATATGGCTGGGTTGACAAAGATGATCCAAATATAAGGCGATTTACCGATGTGTTCATTTCGATGGCACGAAAAAACGGTAAGTCGCTTTTGATTTCTGGAGTCATTCTGTATGAATTTCTGTTCGGAAAGAATCCAGCCAACAAACGGCAATTATATACCGCTGCTAATGATCGCAAGCAGGCCGGCATTGTATTCGGAATGGTTAAAGACCGACTACGTGCGCTCATGCGGAAAGACCCTGGTATCAAACGAATGGTTAAGATTACGCGAGATGAACTTGTCAATTTAGACGACGGATCAACAATTCGTTCGTTCTCTCGTGATACAGGACTTGTCGATGGCTATGAACCCCATGTTGCGGTGGTTGACGAATATGCCAACGCTAAAACAACAGATATGATTGAAACCCTTGCCTCAGGTCAGGTGTTACTGCCTAGTTATCTGACGTTCATCATTTCAACGGCTGGATTCGACATGAACGTGCCGATGTTTCAACAAAATTATCCATATGCAAAAAAGGTGTTGTCCGGTGAAGAAACGGCAGAACGCTATTTTGCATTCATTGCTGAACAAGACAACGTACAAGAGGTTGATGACCCCAATTCTTGGATTAAATCGAATCCGCTACTTGACGTTGATATTGTGCATGATCAGATCACCGACTATTTGACCACAAAGCTATCTCAAGCACGTGCTGATGGCAGTTTAAATGCAAAACTGGTCAAGAATTTCAACATTTGGCGGCAAGCGACTGAAGATAGTTATTTAGACTTCGATGCTTGGAAGGATGCTGAATTGAGTGAAAAGCCTGATATTCGCGGCAAAAGAGCTTGGATTGGTATTGATGTTGGTCGTACAAGCGACCTTTTTGCCATTACTTGGTTAATCCCGCAAGAAGGCTGGTGGTGGCTCGATGGTTATGCATTTGTCGCTTCTAAAGGCGGAATTGATAACAAAATCAAGACGGATCGGATTGACTACTTGGCTGCTGAACAACACGGCGAAGGAGAGATCAGCAGCTTAGAGTCAGGTATCATCGACAACGATCGGGTATATGAATGGCTCGAAGACTTCATTGAACGTAATGACTTAGATGTTCAAGGTATCATGTACGACCCTTATCAATTTGGACCAATGCTAACGGCAATTGAGAAGAATCATCCTGAGTGGCCGATGGTACAGGTACGACAAGGAACGCTGACACTGTCAATGCCAACTAAGCAGTTCCGCGATGATGTTATAGGCGGTCGCATAAAGCATTCAGATAATCGCATTATGCAGGCCGCCGCAATGAACGCGGTTCTAATGTCTGACAACAACGGCGTCCGTATTAATAAGAATAAGTATGCTAACAAAATAGACATGATTGATGCCACGCTTGATGCTTATGCCATCGCGTTCAAGGAAGACTTGGACAACTACTTGGACGATGAGCGTGTCTTCAGCGATGATTTTGGCTTCTAGGAGGTGAGAACGTGAATGGAAAACTAGCTAACTTTTTTAGAATTCTTGGCGCAAATATGGCTGGAATTGCCACTGTTTTAGGCTTCATTTTAGCTGGATATGGGGCTTTTTTGATCAATAGGCCTACTGGATTCATGGTTTGCGGCGGATTGTTGTTTGTTCTCGCCTTTATTCTGTTGCTTCCTGATAACGAAGGGAGGTGATTGAATGAAGCTATTTCGAGGACTTGCAACAGAAGCAGATCCCCATTGGGCTGATAATTTGCTTGATTCAGGGGTGATTCCGTCATTTCGTGGGGCTTATCTTGGGATTTCAGCGTTACGCAACTCTGATGTGCTAACAGCAGTATCAATTGTCGCTGGTGACGTCAGCCGGTTCCCGTTAGTGATTACTGACAGCTCAACCGATGAAGTGATAGACTTGTCTGACATTGATTATCTGATGAACACAAAGGTTAACAAACGTTTATCAGCATATCAGTGGAAATTTTCCATGATGGTCAATGCAATTTTGACTGGCAATGCTTATTCGCGGATTGTGCGCGATCCGATAACCAACGAACCAGCTATGTTTGAGTTCTATGCCCCATCACAGACGCAGGTGGACACAAGCGATCCCGAGAATCTTGTCTATCGATTCACACCATACAACGCAAGTGTTCAAAAAGTTTGCAGTTTTGAGGATGTTATTCATTGGAAGTTCTTTTCATATGACACCATCATGGGCCGCTCGCCGCTACTTTCCTTAGGTGATGAGATTGGACTTCAAGAATCCGGTGTTTCCACGCTTCAAAAGTTCTTCAAGAGCGGATTGAAAGGCTCAATTATCAAAGCAAAAGAGAGCCGCCTATCTGCCGAAGCACGCCAGAAGATTCGTGAAGATTTTGAAAGGGCACAGGCAGGTGCTGATGCTGGATCGCCAATTATAGTTGACGCGACGATGGATTATCAGCCGTTGGAAGTTGATACCAACGTTCTTAATCTGATTAACAGCAATAACTATTCAACAGCGCAGATTGCGAAGGCTTTACGGGTGCCAGCGTATCGATTAGCCCAAAATAGTCCCAATCAGTCAGTTAAGCAGCTTGCTGATGACTATATTCGCAATGATCTTCCATTTTACTTTGAACCGATTACAAGCGAGTTTGAACTAAAGTTGCTTGATGACAACCAGCGCCATCAGTATCGCATTGGCTTTGACACAAAATCAGTAAACGGATTGCCGATTGCTGACGTCAATACAGCAGTTAATGGCGGACTGTGGACTGGAAACGAGGGACGTGCGGAGCTTGGAAAGAAACCGTTAAAAGACCCGAACATGGATCGTATTCAGTCGACACTTAACACAGTGTTCCTTGATCAAAAGGAAGCATATCAAGCTGAACACGCATCGCAATTGAAGGGAGGTGATGCTAATGACAAAGGAGCTGCGAATGACAGCGACACCCATGCAAATTCGTGATGGGGATGAGAAACATCCAACTGTCATCGAAGGTTATGCGCTTAAATTTGACCGGAAATCTGAAATCATGGGCGGCGGTGAATTTAGTTTTCGTGAGCACATTGACCGCCATGCGCTCGACAATGCTGATATGAGCAATGTCGTGGCGCTATTTAACCATGATCAAAACCAAGTGTTAGGCCGCACTGGCGTTAATTTGGAACTGACCATTGACGACACTGGACTTAAGTACACTCTGACGCCACCAGATACACAACTCGGTCGTGACTTACTAGAAAACGTCCGGCAAGGGATTATCAGTCAGTCAAGCTTTGCATTTACGATTGCGCCAGACAAAGACGCGCAAAAGTGGCAAAAGTCAAGCGAACGAGGGGTTAAATACGAGCGCACAATCAACAACATTGATCATCTGTTTGATGTTTCGCCGGTGACAACACCTGCTTATCCAGACACTGAGGTAAAGGTCGGAGCACGATCGTTGGAACAGATAAAAGCGCTAGATCAGCCGCCAGAATGGGAACTTAAGCGGCGCAAGATGCTTTATCAACTGAATAAAGAGGAATTGCTCAAGGGCATCGAATAATCGGTGCCTATTTTTGTACAAAAAACAAGGAGGGTCACTAGATGACTTTAGATGAAAAATTAGCTGCTGTTAAAAAACAGCTTGATGAAAAGCGTTCAGCGTTGCCAGCTATGAAGACAGAACTTCGTTCTTTACTTGAAGGTGAAGATTCCGAGGAAAACCTGAAGAAGGCAGAAGGCGTTCGTGCCAAATATGATAAGGCAGATAAAGAGATCAAAGATCTTGAAGAAAAGCGTGACTTATATGAGGCTGCGTTGAAAGGCAATGAACAGCCAAGCGACAAGAAGAAACGGAAACCTGAACAGCAGAATTATCGCACCGCTATGAATGCCTATCTTCACAGCCGTGGCCGTAACACAGAAGGCATTGATTTTGAAAAGACAGACGTTGGTACCTTTGCGGTTTTGCGTGCTGATCCTACTGATGCCAGTGATGCAGTTAACGCTGGGGTTAAGTCTGTTGACGCGAAGGAGACAATTCCTGATACCATCGTCAATACGCCACAGCGTGAATTGCAGACAGTGGTCGACCTGAAACCATTCACTAATGTCTTCCAAGCCTCCACTCAAAAGGGAACTTATCCAACGGTTGCAAATGCCACTACCAAGATGGCAACCGTTGCTGAACTGGAAAAGAACCCGGCAATGGCTAAGCCTGATTTCAAGCCTGTCAACTGGTCAGTAGACACCTACCGGCAAGCGTTGCCAATTTCGCAGGAATCAATTGATGATTCTGCGATTGATTTGGTCGGCTTGATTGCTCAAAACGCGCAACAAATCAAGGTCAACACGACTAACAGTGCCGTTGCAACTCTGCTGAAGGGATTCACTCCAAAGAGCATTACCTCCGTTGATGATTTGAAGCACATCAACAATGTGGACTTAGATCCGGCATATTCACGTGTCATCATCGCGTCCCAGAGCTTTTACAACTTCTTGGATACGGTGAAGGACGGTAATGGCCGTTACTTGTTGCAAGACAGTATCTTGACCCCGTCTGGCAAGAGCGTTCTTGGTATGCCGATTGTTGTTGTATCTGATGATACTTTGGGTGCAGCAGGCGAAGCACACGCCTTTTTGGGTGACATCAAGCGGGCGATTCTGTTTGCTAACCGCGCAGACTTCATGGTTCGCTGGGTTGACGATCAGATTTACGGACAATTCTTGCAAGCAGGAATGCGCTTTGGTGTATCTGTTGCTGACGAAAAAGCAGGGTACTTCCTCACATATACCCCAAAAGCGTAACGCCTGACGGAGTGACTTTGAGCCAGAAAACGTTCACGGGTGGTGTCGGTGCCACAAAAGATATCACGGTGACAGTCACTCCTGATGGCGCTCCTCAAGCAGTCGAGGCTGTGTCAAGCAATGAAAGCGTCGCTACGGTTGTTAAGAAGTCCGATGGTGTTTACACCATTACCAATCTGGCAGCGGGCACAGCGACAATCACATTTAGCACTAATGGCATCAGCTCAACACTTGCCGTTACTGTTAACGCTGGGTAGGTGATTAATCTTGGCGGATACTACGCTTGACAAAAGCCCACTGACTGATGAACAGTTTCAGGTTCTGAAAATGTACTTGAAAGTTGATCAGACAATCGAAGACCCAATGATTATGCAACTGGTGCATGACGCTTGTGGTGAAATCAGTTCGGCTATTAGTTTTGGATCAAATCCGGAACAATTTCTAAGCAATCCAGAAACTCGGGATCGTTTTTTCACAGCACTTATGAAGCAAGTGAAGGAAGACTATGACTACCGAGGTATGGGTGCTGAAGTCATGCGCTTTCCGTTGCAAACATCAACCACAAATATCATCAATCAGCTTCGCTCAGAATTGCCGGAAGAGGATGGTGATCCTGATGCGAACTAATCGAATGACTGAGAGAATTGCGTTCGTCAGCTATGAGTCAAAAAAGGTTAACGGAGTTCCGGTTGATGGTGTGCTGGTTAAGCATATGACGGTTTGGGCTGAAGTTCCTAAGGTACCAATCAGAGAAGCAAATGATCCACAGACGAAGTTGGGCACTCGCAAAGACAGCCCGACTTTTTTAGTGCGATTTTTGACCGCAGAGGAAATCCAACCAACTTGGAGAATTCAATGGCGTGGTAATGAATATCAAATCACAGGGCTTGATCCTGATTACGATAGGCGCGATCTGACAACGATTACGGCAAAGGCGGTGAGCTGATGGGCGTAAAAGTCACAGGGGATGCTGAACTGCTTGCTAATCTTAACAAGCTCCAATTTGGAGTTGCAAAAGAGGCTCGAGCGGCTGTCCGAGATGGCGCACAAAAGTTTGCCGACAAGCTAAAAAGCAATACGCCTGAGTGGGACGGCGAGACGGATATGAGCGGACATCTGAGAGATGACATCAAGCTTTCAAGTGTCCGTGAAACGAGTGGTGTAACAGAAGTAGACGTTGGATATGGTAAAAATACTGGCTGGCGTGCTCACTTTCCAAACTCGGGCACTTCAATGCAGGACCCGCAACATTTCATTGAGGAAACTCAAGAAGTCATGCGGCCAGTTGTTATCGCTGCTTTCCTAAGCCACTTGAAGGAAGGCGGGATGTAATGGCACCTGAAAAACGTGTTTATGACATCCTGTCAGCCAATTTGGATATTGCTGACAAGGTATATATAGGTACCCCAGACTTCAATAACCAGACAAGCGTAACTCCTGAAAGTCTAGCTCCATGGGTGAGAATCACTTCTTTGCCCGGTGATGCTGCTGATTATGCTGACGATTCTAGAATCCTAGAGTATCCGAAAGTACAAGTAGATTTTTGGGTGGACAAAACGGACTGGGATCAACAAGAAAAAATTGAAACACAGATATATCAAGTACTACATGCGGCTGGCTGGGAAAGGTATTATCGCAACTCCTACGTTGATGGCGATACCCCAGCCCTCCGTATGACAACAGGATACTTTCAGTTTCAAGGACTGCCGATTGGCTAGCCCTTTTTATTTTCCTAAAGGAGGATTTTTAATATGGCAGATACTGCTGTTACAACTAATAAGAAGTTAGCAAAATTTGGGGCTTCGGCCTTTGAATACGGGGTTGTCGGTGATGACGACTTTGTACTAAGCACACGCAAGATTCAAGGCTTATCTAGTGTGAAATTGGATATTAAAACAGAGCAAAAGACGCTGTCCGCTGATGATGGCCCGTACTTGATTCTTTCTGGTGGTATCACAGAAGCAACCGAAACAATCGAAATGTACGATGTGGATTCACAGATGAAGTCTGATTTATTTGGCATTAAGGTTGTTAATGGGGTTGAAGTATATCCAAAGAACCTTAGTCCTAATTACGCCGCGACTTTGTTCCGCACGAAGCTCTCAAATGGTAAATACGTTTGGGTTGGTATGCTCAAGGGAATGTTCTCACTTCCGGGCGTTGATACCAAGACTGTTGACGGCACACCAGATCCGAGCGCTGACAGCATCGAAGGCTCATTCATTCCTCGTGGTGACCAAGACACTGGCAATGTTGTGTTGATTGGTCGTGAAGACAACGATGGATTCGATTTTGATAAGTTCCATGGATATGTTTTCCCTAAGACTGCTGAAGACGCGACTATTACTCCCGCTACACCGGCTTCGTAATTCGCAGATCACACATTAGCTAGAGCCGTTTCTATCATTGTCGCCTTGTAAATGCACAATACGCGAACAGCGGGCGGCTTATACCTAAGGAGATTAAGCATGGCATATCAAATTAAACTAAATATCAAAGGCGAAACTTGCGTGTTCACACGAAATGGAGAGCCAACATTACGTGATACCACGAACGCCTTAAAAGTGCAGCAACAACAGCTGCGCATGCTAAACCGTAAAGATGGCCCTTCAAACGATGATTACGATGAGAACGAGAAAAACTTAGCCAAATTTGCGGTTGATTTCTGGAAAAACCAGTTTACTACCGATGATGTTATTGATGGCTCGTCTATTTCTTTGAAATCGTTGGATTCAATCAATGATGCCATTGGCGATTCTCTAAGCGATGGTGAAGAGAATAAGAAGGACACAGCAAAAAAATCACCGAAGCGGACGTCAAAGAAGCCATTAGCAACCTTGACGACTTCTACAAAGCAAGGCTCTCTGAAGGCTACCGACTAGCTGACGTTGATGCTATGACGCTCCGCGATATTGAAAAACTTAACCAGATTTACGAGGAACGGGAGACCACGATCGACAAGGCCTTTCCGTTCCTTTTCTAGTTCTATGAAAGGAGGTAAAACATGTTAGGAAATCTCGGACAAATTGCGGCCACCGTAAGCTTGAACATTGATCCGTTTCAAGTGAGCCAGCGAGTTTTGAACTCTTCAATTAAAGCAACTGCCGCTGAGTTGCGGGCTCAAGATGCTGCGTTTAAGGGCTCTGAAAAGTCTATCAACAACATGCGTTCAACCTATGACACATTGAGCCGCCAGTCAAAGAACTACCAAGCTCAGCTTCAGAAACAGCGAGAACAGTATGATGAAAATTCGAAAGCGGTTGAAAAACTTAATAAAAGTGAGACTGCATCGCAGGAAGAAATTAATCGTGCTACAAAGCTGCAAGCTAATGCTGCATCACAGTATAATCGGACTGCTGCCGCGGCTGCTCAAAATGAAAATCGAATGGCGGCCTTACGCAAAGAGATTGCGCTGCAAAGCGATAGCTGGACTAAAGTATCAAACGGCGCCTCTAAATTTGCTACTGCTACAGGAAAAATCGGGTCTAAGCTTACAGGTTTTGGCTCTAAGATGACGGCAACTGTCACTGCACCATTAGCTGTTGGCTTTGCAGCAGCTGCAAAATCAGCCATTGATTTCAACAGTCAGATTGATGCTATTGGCCCGCTGCTAACAAATGGCGCAGCCGTCACTGGCAAGTTCAAAGCGCAGCTTAACCAAATGGCTGATGCTTCTAAAAAGTGGTCAGTTCAATATGGTATTTCGACTACTCAGATTAACCAAGGATTGGCCGATTTAGTTCGTGCTGGTTATGATGCTAATCAGTCAATGAAAATGATGCCTGCAATCTTGGACGCATCACGCGCTTCTGGCGATGATTTCAACACCACAATGGATGTCGTCACCTCAACGATGACACAGTTCAATGTCAAGGCGGGTAATGTGTCAAAAGTAACCGATGCCATGACTTATGCAGCTAATGCCACCAAGTCTGGCTTTGGTGATATGGGCGAGGCCATGCAGTACACTGGACAATCAGCAAATGCGGCGGGTATCTCGCTAAATGAAACGGTGGCAGCGATTGGCCTACTATCGAACGCAGGCCTGCAAGGATCAATGGCAGGTACAGCATTCAATGCGATGTTGCAAAAGCTTGCTGGTGCATCCGAAAAGGCCGATTCGCCTATGTCTGCTCTCGGCGTAAATGTGGCAGCTTTCAAAAAAGGCACGATTGGCCTGCCGGAAGTCATCGATCAGGTCACACAAAAAACCAAAGGTATGTCTGACGCTCAAAAGGTTGCCGCAGTTAATGCTGCATTTGGTGAGCGTGGCGGACGTGCTATGCTTGCATTAATGAACCAAGGTAGCTCTGCACTGGTTGATTTGACTAATAAAACTGCTAGTGCTGCTGGGGCAACTAAAAAAGTATCTGATGCCATGGGTAATACCGCTGCTGCGAACTTCAACAAGCTCAAAAGCTCGATTCAAGTCCTTGGCATCGAAATTGGCCAGAACTTACTACCTGCTTTGACACCGATGATTAAAACCGCAACGCAAATGGTGCAAGCGTTCGGAAGGCTAGACTCAGGTACTCAGCAGTCAATCGTTAAGTTTGCACTGTTTGCAGCAGTCATTGGTCCTATCAGTTCTTCTCTTGGCGGGATGTTCAACATCCTTAAAGGCGGTGCCACTGTATTTGCTTCTGTTACGGGAGGCATTGGGCGAGCATCCGCAGCCGCAAAAATTGGCGGGACTGCAATGGATGTGCTCAAGTCTGGGTTTAGTAAGACAGCTTTTGAAGCACTGAAGGTTGCACCTGCAGCGGCTGCGGCAGCAGATGGTGCTTCTGGAATGGGAGCGGCCATGGGCGGAGCCGCAGCGAGCGGAACAGGTTTGCTAGCGGCATTGGGGCCAATCGTCCCAGTTGTTTTAGGTGTGACAGCAGTCGTCGGTGCCGGTGTAGCCATCTGGGAATTGTGGGGCAAAAAGGCTCTTGAGTCTGCTGACAGAACTTCACGATGGGGTACTGATATTGGCGAAGCAGCAGATAGGTCCGCAACTAAGATGCGAGACGCTTCTGGCAAGATCAGTGGTGCTTTCGCTGACACTAACCACACTGTCAAAGAAAATGCCAAAACGATTGCCAACGGTTTTGATGATATTACGAAGGCCGCTAAAGAATCGTCCAAAAATACCCAAACCGCACTCGACAAGTTGGCGAAGCAAGTCGGTGGATCGACTGCTGATCAGATTCGTAAAGACGCAGCAGAAATTAAGAAGGCCGACGATGCACGCATCAAGCAAATTGAGGCTAATGCCAAACAAGCTAAGTCAATTACTGAATCTGCCAGCAAAGAACATGTCGAATTTACTCGAGATCAAATTCAGATTCTGGATAATTTGCGCAAGAGCAGTGCAGCCGAGGCCGTTAAGACGCTTAGAATTTCTGGTACCCAACAAGCGAATGTCTTAAAAGCTATTAATGGCGAAAAGATTCGGATGAGTCAAGCAGCGGCTAAGGAACAGTACAGCCAGATGCAACAGGCATTTGCTGACGAAACTGATACTTATGGCAAACATTATGCTGCCGTTAAAAACTCTGCTGAGTTGAGTACGGCTCAAAAGAATAAAGATCTTGAAAAGCTGGAAAAAGATCATCAAAGCAACATGAGCGTGATTTATGCGGGTGCGATCCAAGCAATGAAAGCGCAAGGACTATCCAACAAGACGATTCAAGAACAACTTCAAACAGAGTTTGGTGCGACGGCGTCTCAAGCTAAAAAAGCAATGAGCGCTTATTCAGAGGCAATGAGTAAGGGTGTAAAAGATAGTAAGCAATTTGCGGCCGCCGTTAATTCCAATATGAGCAAGAGTGTCCAGAAGGCTGGTAACGATTGGAACAACCTTGTACTAGATCCTAAAACTGGTAAAGTTGTCACCAATCTGCCACAAGTTCTAAAGGATACCGCAAGCACGGAAGATGGTTGGAAACGTCTTAAATTTGACCTAAAGAATGCCAAGATTAGCTCAAATGCAAAGCAAATGATTGTCGAGGCGATGGCCTCCACCGACAAGTGGAATTCGCTGACCGTTCAAGAGAAGACAGCTCTAGTGAGGGCATCCGGTCAAAAAGACTTAGCTAACATCATAACCGAGTTTGTTTCATGGAATAAGTTCACGCCAAAAGAACAACAAGCCATCGTCAGTGGAGATTACACACCGCTTGTCAACGCACTAGTTCAAATGGGTTACTGGAATGAATTGAGTCTCAAAGAACAGCAAGCGATCGTTCATGACAAGGCTACTTTGCCACTCATTGATATCTTGACGCAGTCTGGCAAGTGGCAGGGTTTGACACTTAAACAACAAACTGCGTTGATCAATGCCAAGGGTAAAGACGAACTCAAGGACGTCTTATTCAACCTAGGCGTGTGGCAGTCAATCGATCCCAAAGATCAGTACACAACGCTAAAAGCCGTGGGCGAGGGTAAACTCGCTGACATGCTTGACCAGTTGGCCCTGTGGAACAAGATTACTCCGCAGCAAATGCAGGCGGTGGTTAAGGGTGATTATTCATCTCTAGTCACGGCAATTGATGAAGTTAACGGTTGGAACCAACTGACACCTAAGCAGATGCAGATGATTGTGCAAGATAAAGCAACAGCCACCTTGATTCAAGGCATGATTGAAGCACAGTCTTGGAACAGGTTGTCAGTCGAGGCTAAGACGGCACTGATTCAGGCCAAAGGCAAGGAACAGCTTGCTGACGCTGTGGCCAAGTTTGGTTTGTGGAATCAATTACCGTCAAAGACCAAAGAATTATTGGTAAATAATGCTGATGCCCGCGCCAAACTAGTTGAGGCAGGCATTGATGTAGATGCATACGAGGCCAAACACCCGAGACCGAAAGAGTTGACGGCTAACGTCAATGATTTACTGACGAAGACTTCGCAAGCGAAAGGAGATCTAATCTCCTATGATTCTTACAAGCCGGGGATGAAGCAATTCACTGGCGATTCTTCAAATGTCACTCAACATGCTGAACACGGTAAGAGTGAGGTCAATACCTTTAACATGACTAATCCGTTGGCACGTTACTTTACTGGGGATTCCTCAAACGTGACGGCACATGCTGAAAAAGGTAAGGGCGAAGTCAACAGTTTCAATGGAACTAACCCATCAATGCGTTACTTCATGGGTAATGCTTCAAGCGTTGTGGGGGCTGCCGGATCTGGTAAAAACAGTATCGGAAGTTTTAATGGAACAAATCCGGGAGATAAATATTTCAAAGGCCATGATAATACGACAGGACCCGCAAGTGCCGCCAAACGTGCAGTTAGCGCATTTGGTGGGAATGAAGTCATCACGAAGACTTTCAATTTTGTGGCTAATATTTCGGACAGTATTCGGAAGCTTCTTCACTTGCAGCACGGAACTAATGATCTTCGAACGAGTTCACTGGCGATGGTGAACGATGCCCCCGGATCTAACTATCAAGAGCCTATTATCACTCCTAATGGCAACATGTTTATGTTCAAAGAACGAAATGTTGTTTTTCCGCTTGCTCGTCACTCAATGGTTATTCCTGCTGATAAGGCTCGTCGAATGAACATTCCACGTTTTGCTGGTGGTACCACAGACTTCGGAGGTGCTGCTAATAGAATAAACCAATTGAATCCGCAAACCTTTGTTACCAGCATTTATAGTGGTAGCAATAGTCGTGCTGAGGATTTGCTAGCAAGACTGATCGAATTAACAATTTATCAGATTAATCATACACAACGTACTGAAGGCAAAGTAGTGCTTGAAAATAACCGCGAAATCGGCAAATGGTTGTACCCAACAATTAATGAGCTGGATAAGCAAAACACAATCAGAGAAAGACATGGAAGGGGTGTTTATTAATTGGCGAACTTGATATTTGGAGGACGTAAGATTGGGAGTTCCGTTCTGCAGTTTAGTGCTGCTAGGGGAATTACATCAGAGATTGAAAACACTTCCCATTCTGTTGGAATTAGCGATGGTGAGATGCTTATCAATAGTCGTCTTAAGTCTAGAATCATTCCAGTAACTTATGATTTTGTGGCGCTATCTCGTCGTGAATTTGAACGGCAGTTAGCGCCACTACTTTATAGCACTGATGTTCAGAAGCTAATCATTGATGATCGCCCTGATGAATTTTGGTATGCAAAAGTTGACGGTAAGATTGATATGGACCGAGCTTATTTTCTTGGCACTGGTACTATTAATTTTCTGGTTCCCGATGGCATTGCCCACTCGGTAGCCACGAAGACGTTTGACAACATGCCATACAAGGACGTGCCAGTGAATAAGCTGCACAACACTGGGGATGATTGGAATCCTGTCGTATGGAGTCCTGATGGTACGACAACGACTCAGGATGGGATTACAACGGCAACTAATACGAGCAAGTCAGTTATTCAGACTGTTGTTGATCCGAACGATTCAAGCTGGCTTGCTTCCGGAGCAACAGTCACTATTTCAGTGGACGTTAAAGGCCAAGGAAGTATTGGTTTCGGGTATTTTAATGCTAATGGTTGGGAAGACGATAGTCCAACTCAACAAGTAAATTCTGATGAATATATCAGGCTATGTTTCACACGGGTCATCAATTCGGTTCATCTTGATGCCGGCATTCCCAACTTTTCTGTAGATGCTTTTTGCCCAACATCTACGCTTTCTTTTAGACACGTTAAGGCTGATATGGGGCCAACTGCTTCTCCTTGGTCGCCTAACCCAGCGGATCCTGAATACTATACCAACACCATTACGGTACACAATGGCGGTACTTATCCTGTTGAGCCAGTTATTACGGCCACTATGCACGCTGATAATGGCATGGTTGGGCTTGTTAATGATCGCCCGGGCATTCTCCAATTCGGCACGCAAGAAATTGATGGATATACTACCGACGTATCGGAGAAAGGGCTAAACGGAGATTTCTCAGCACCAATATCCGGCACGATATACAATCAATCAGCCACTAACAATCCGAATTGGGGCGGTGATTCAAGCAAACCAAACAAGCAGACTGGATCAATCAATTATGCCAGTGACAGCTACAACGGGCCGCATATGGAACCTGCATATGCTTCAACTGGGACTTATTGGAATGGCCCGGCTGCCAAGATACCAATTACCGCCACAAGCCAAAATACGCGCAACAACAACTTCACTTTGGCCATGATGATCCACTTTGAGACAACAGTGTCCCAATTGGGCCGTATGGAGCTAACACTTGAGGCCGGTGGCAAAGTTCAGTATCAAATGGTGATCACAGACAACAATGCTGTCAAAGACGAGATTCAGGTCGATTGTTATGTTAAAGACCAGCAAGTGGGAACCATGTCACTTGATCGATCGAAATTCACAAATGATAAGTTAATGCAAGCTAGATTGAACAAATTCGGCTCGAGCATTAATTTTGAAGTCTCTCCATGGAATGGCAAAAGTGGTCGTGAAATGACCGTCTCTTTGCCACCTTTGACTCGTCCAGACATGATCAGTGAGAACGTTGAAGCATTTTCCGTTTGGTTTGAACGCAACAACACATGGGGACAAGCTGCGATGAAACTGATTGCGGTTCAATTTGACTGGCAACACGTAAATTGGTGGACAGACATCAAGAATCGGTTTTCAAATGGCGATGTACTGACCATCGATGTTGCCAATGCTAAGACCTATTTGAATGGGTCTGAGAACCGCACTCTTCACACGTTCGGTAATCAATGGGAGCAGTTCAAACTGCCGCCCGGTGATACTGAGATTGCTATCACGCCTTCGAGCTGGGCACAGCCATTTGCGTGTGAGATCGAGATAAGGGAGGCTTGGCTATAAATGGAGTATTATTTTGCAGATCGAAAATTCAATATTTTGGGTGTTGGGTCGACTGATGGCAAAGGCGAATGGCGAATTGACAACGATATAGAAACACAAAGTGTTGACAATCGTCCTGCGGTCGAGCTTTCTCTTGATATTCACTTCACAACTGATCAGGAACAAGCAGTCAATGAGATGGCTAAAGCAACCAACTTCATCATGTATCAAGATGAAGAAGGCAACGCTCACCAAATGGTGATTGAATCGGTTGACCATGATTCACTAGGCCACATTCACTCAATTGTTGCCAGCGATGCTGGTAATGATTTAATTAACGAAACCGTTGGCGCCTTCAAGGCCGACAAACCATATACGATTGCTGAATACATCACAAGGTTTACAAATGATTCTGGCTGGGAGATTGGCATCAACGAATTTCCTGACAATGTTCGAACACTCGAGTGGACTAGTGAAGAATCATCGTTGGCTCGCATTATTTCCGTGGCAAAAGATTTTGATGCAGTGCTTAGTTTTGGCTTTGAGTTTGTTGGAACGAATTTGGTTAAGCATGTCATTAACATTCGGCATGAAACGGCCGGTGACAGCTTGATTTCCTTTGAAATGAATAAGGACATCAACAATATCGTCACGCATCTCGATACCTATGACATGGAAACATCTATCAAGGCTTATGGAGCGGTGCCAGAAAGTACGAATGGATCAACTAATCAGGACCCAATCAACTTGATCGGCTACAAATGGACTGATCCAACGGGACAGTTTGTGCTTGATCAGTACGGGTTCTTGCACGATACCATTGCTGTGCAGAAATATTCACGTTTGTTAAGCAACAGCAACCCTAACCCAACACAGTCTGACTGGAATCGGGTTAAAACGTTTGATTCAAAATCGCAGGCGGAACTTTTGCAAGCGGCTTTGGCAGACTTGAAAAAGTATAACCACCCAAACGAAACGTACGACATTGATTTGGTTAATTCGCCATACGTACCGCTTAATCAAACCGTCCACATTGCCGATGAGAATCAACAGCTATTCCTGTCTGCCAAAGTGTTGAGCATTCAGCGGAGCCGTGCTAACCATTCAGTCCAGTTGACTCTGGGTGAGTTCGCGCACGAGACCGTCAGCTTTGACGAACGGCTCAGCGATCTTGCCAACCAGATGGCCAACATGCCCAAGACAATTCAATACTATCCGTGGGTTCGTTATGCCGATGACAATCAGGGCACTAACATGTCGGCATTCCCAGTCAACAAGAAATACATGGCAGTGGTCTATAGCAACAAGTCGTCCGTACCAAGTGATGACCCCGCTGATTACGCCGGCAAGTGGGCATTGATTCAAGGGCCACAAGGCGGTGACGGCAAAGGAAGCTATACTCACGTTGCATACGCTAACAGCATTGATGGCAAAACGGACTTCTCGACTACTAATGGTAATGGGAAAATGTATCTTGGCATATATGCTGACCAGACCCAAGCTGGTAGCACAGACCCGGCCAAATACTCATGGGCATTGTTCAAAGGTGATACTGGAGAACCTGGCCCTAAAGGCGATCCCGGAAGCAAAGATGTGCCATACACGTACATTCAGCTTGGTACGCCCGCTAGTCCCAAGAAAGGCGATTTGTGGTGGCATGGGACAACACTTAACGATGCCACAGCTTTGCAATACTACGATGGGTCAACTTGGGCTGACCAGAGCATTCAGCAGGCAGTGCTTAGCATCAAAAAGCTACAATCGATTGAGATTGACACATCAAACATCAATTCGCCTGACATTAATTCGCCCTTCAACCATGTTCAGATTGACGGCGCCAAGAGTTCTGGCAATCTTGAACTAAAAAATGCGAATCTAAGTATACTGGGAAACATCGAAGACAATAATGGCAATCCCAATGGTCAATACTACAAATCTCTTTTGAGCCCAAATGGAATGTTCAACTACATCACTACTCCTGATCAAAAGGGAAACATGTCGTCAGTTGCACTCCAACGTGGTGCACTTCAGTTGCAAACGCTGATCAGTGACCCCAGTGCCGCTACAAAAAAATATATTCAATCTGAATTCACTTCGGCAGACAACGTGACATTTTTCTACGTCAATACAACCGCGCTAAGCAACATTGATATTGATTGGGCATATATTTACTACACGCGACGTGGAAATTTGGTGACCGCCAACTTTCAAATTCACACAATAGCTAATCAGTACAATTTCTTGAGGCTCGCAGATATTAGACCCGGTTACAAGCCTTATTTGACAAACAAGATTGTTGCAAGCTGCTTGAGCTTTTCAGATCCGGGACAATCTACAGCTATGTATTCAAGCACGCCAAGTGGAGGAACGGTCGGCTGGTATAGCAACATTTCCAAAGCTTCTGGTAGTTATGGTGGCTCGGTGTCGTATCTAACTCAGGACGATTATCCAACGGGGGACTCGTTTTTTGCTTAACTAGGGAGTTGATTATTATGAAAATCAAAGTGTGGACGGACACCAATAAGCGTCTGCTTAATTGGGCAAACGCTGATGAAAGCAGATCAGTAGGACCAACTGATGAAGGATTTGAAGTTATTGAAGTTGCCGATGCCATTGGCTTGTATGAGAACCACGCCAGCATTGTTGACGGTCAAGTCGTTCCTGATTCTGGTTATGATCCAGACGCTGACAGACCTGCACCTGATCCGTCACCAGAACAGCAGATGATTGCCGCGCTTACTCTTGAAGTAGCTAAGCTAAAGGCGGCGAAGTCATGACTAACTATGATCAGTGTGCACTACTTTACAGTTGGGGGATTGATTTAACGCCTTATGTACCGATAATGATCACCCCAGATCAATACAAGCAAATCACAGGCAGTGACTATGTCGCCAGCAAAAGCTAGCGGCTATTTTTGTGGAAGGAAGTGATGACAATGCTAAATAAAATCAGAGATCACCCGACACACACAGCACTCGCCATTGGCATGATTGCCATTGGCTTGTATCTAATCATCAATGACCATTATTTCATCTGGCCCCCACATTACTCAGACTGGTTAAACGATGACATTGTGGGGTTTTTGTTTGTCATTGATGGACTCGGGATGGGGGGTTGGGTGCTATGGGAAACACAGTCAGCAAAAAAGAATCAGGTATTGCTGTCCGTGACAAGCTTTTTAATGGCTTTTTTGACCGTCCTGCAGTTTCTCACATGGGTTGCTACTGGGATATATACAAGCTGGATCAGCAACCTGATTATTACATCCATCGTGCTGATCGTGGCACGGAGGAGTGATACTAGAGATGATTGATAAATACCTTATGGCATATGCGCCGTATATCGCTGGTATTCTATCTGCACTGGTTGCCTATCTAAGTCTTCGAGAGAGTCGACGCAAAACCAATCACGACGAAATAATGAATTTGTTGGATAAAGTGAGCAAGGACAACGACAGGCTTCGTCAAGAAAATTCACAGTTGAGAAAAGAAAATACGCATTTAAATGAAGAATTGGAGGCACTACAACATGCAAAATGAACTATTACAAGTATTGGCAATTGCGGCGGTTATTGCGCCAATCACCACCGGATTCACTGAAATCTTCAAACGATATACACCGGCTGAAGGAAAGCTGTTGCCCGTTCTATCCATTGGGACGGGTATTTTACTGGCCTGCCTTTGGGCAGTAGCTTTTGGCCATCTTACTTTGCTTGGCGCATATGCATTGGCAGGAATGCTGTCAGGTCTCGCGTCCGTTGGTGTTTATCAAATTGTCAAACCAAACGAGGAGGCAAAATAAGATGAGTTATACTATCAACAAAGAGTTTGCTTTGGGTGCCAACGAAGGTTCCTCGCAAGTAGCTAATCGACTTTACATTATCCTACATGATGTTGGTGCTGAATCTGGCGCGCGTGCAAATGCTGCGTACTTCAAAAACAATATTGCTGCTGAAATTGCCTACACGGCATTTGTTGTTGGTGATGGCGGTCAGGTTTATCAAGTTGGTGAACCCGGCTATGTTCAGTGGGGCGCTGGGACAGTGGCAAATGCTAACAGCCCGGTCCAAATTGAATTGGGCCACACGAGTGATCCCGAAACTTTCAAGAAGGATTATGCCGTTTATATTGAGCTTGCACGTGATATGGCTGCTCAATATGGCATTCCGACTAGTTTGGATGCTGGCGGTGCTGGAACGCCTGGCATCAAGTCTCATTTGTGGGTAACGCAGCATATTTGGGGTGATCATACTGATCCATATGGGTATCTGGCTCGATGGGGTATTACGAAGGAGAAATTGGCGGCAGATCTGGCTAATGGCACAACTACTGTCAATCCGTCCCCGAGTGCACCAGCGGCAGAAAGCTTGCGGCCACAAGCAATTGCAGCTGGCAATGTCAACGTAACCTACGCTCTGCATTTGCTCGGTGGCAGTTGGCTGGATGAGGTGACCAACTTCGGCTCTGGTGATAACGGTTTTGCTGGTATGCCTAATCACCAGCATGATCTGCTGTACATTCGCGTTGATCATGGTAGTGTTAAGTATCGAGTTCACACAGTTAAAAGTGGTTGGCTAGATTGGGTCACAAAAGGCGATCGCAACGATACGGTCAACGGCTGTGCCGGTATTGCTGGTGAAGCGATTGACGGAGTCCAGATCATCTTTCTTACTCCTGCTGGTGAGTCGTACCAGCAAGCGTATTATCGCAGTCAGACGACACAACGGGCTGGCTGGCTCGGCGTTGTATGTGATGATGGCACGAGTTTGCCACAGTACACAGACACGTATGCTGGTATGTTTGGGGAACCACTCGACCGGCTACAGATTGGAGTAGCAAATGGAAGTCCATATTGATGCTTCGACTCTCGAGCAGTTAAAGAATGATGCTGATATTAATCAATCCAAGTATGTTTCACTGGATCCAGAAACGGTTACGGCTGGGATTCAGTCTCTGCTAAGCAACCCTGAAATTTATAAGGCAATCAAAATGCTCTCAGCCGTCTGATCTATCCAGGCGAAAGCCTGTATATCAGGTAACAAAAATGCCTCCTACCAGCAATGGCGGGAGGCTTATTTTTGTGCACTAAATCATCAGTCACAGTGAATCCGTTCAACACTATTTAATAACTTGCTTCTGGATACTTCTAGATTTGCCAGTCAAAGGGGACAAAAAGGGGACATAGTTTCTTCAAGTGCTGATACATAGCTATCGGTTATGCCTACAGCAGGCATAAAAAGAAGCCTCCGAACCTATGCACTTGCATAGATTCGAAGGCTTCTTTTGGTTCCCGCGGTATTTTTAGGTTGGTATCCGAAAATAGGATCCCAAGACGTGATTAAGGGTGGGTAAAATTACCGATGGATATAAGTGTAGCTGCTTGCTCCAGAGATGGTCTGAGTGTTCGGGCCGGTTGGTGAGCTGAAGCCCATGCCGCCTTGGGAAATGGTGACGCTGTCGCCGGAAACGGATTGAACGTAAGCAACGTGACCATATTGACCATCAGCAGTCCATTGGCCGCCAACTGATTGGCCAGCAGCGAAGACAATGATTGAGCCGGCTGCCGGTGTGTGGTTAACCGTGAAGCCTGCAGCTGCTGCGGAAGCGCCCCATTCAGCGCCATTGCCCCAGCCATTGCCTGCCCATGAAGCAACAGATTTAACATACCAGGTGCACTGACCCCAAGGATAAGTGTTGCCTGAAGAACTGTAATCAGCGTGGCTGCCGCTACCTGAAGCGGTGTTGTTGCTGATGACAGATGATGAGGCACCGCTGTTGGAAGAGGTGCTGGTTGTGGAAATGGTGCTTTGGCTTGAAGCAGCCTTAGTCGTTGAACTGCTGCTGTCGGCACTCTTGCTTGATGCAGAACCGGTTGAGGCCGCGACTGTCTTCAAAGCAGCTTGGGTTGCTGCAGCGGTCTTTTCCTGTTCTTGGGCGAACTGGCTCTGTAATGCAACCAATTCGTCACGGTGATCATTGATTTGCTTGTTCAAGGCATCCTGCTTGTCGCTAGCTGTCTTTTGCAAGGTAACCAACTGAGACTTCTGGGTTTCAAGCGATGACTTGGTTGAAACCAGCGTCTGCCGCGCCGTTTCCTGTTGGTTCTTCAATGCTGCCAGTTTATCCTTGGCAACAGTCACAGCGTCCAAGGCTTCTTTGCTGGCTTGGCTGAGTTTGCCAACGGTCATGGTACGGGCGATCAAGTCCGAAAGACTTTGTGAGTTCAACACGAAGTCAATGTAGACATTACCGCTAACCGAGCTGCCAGCCTTCTTTTGAAGGGAAATCAGTTGGTCTTTCAAGTTGTTCTTCCGTGCTGTCACATTCTTTTGGGCAGCCGTGATTTGGCCGCTCAATGATTTGATCTGGGCATCGGTTGCACTGATCTTGGCTGTGGCATCACTGATTTGCGAATTCTTATCGTCAATCTGTTTGTTAAGATTGATGACCTCAGTGTTGGCTGCTTCGATTTGTTTTAATAAATCGTTCGTTTCGCTTTTGTTAGAAGCGATGCTGGCACTTGTGTCAGCGAAAACCGGTGTTACGGCGCTGGCAGAACCTGCTAAGGTAACTGCGGCAACCAATGTAATCATAGCTTTATTGAATTTCATTTTGACCTCACCCTTAATTAATTAACTAAAGGCTACTTTACCGTGTCAATGTTACGTCACCATTACAGAACTGTTAGGAGTTGTTCTCAATCTTCATCTGGCGGTCAAATTTACGTGGTTTTAGGTTTTTATTCGGCACTTTTGGTGAATTTTGGATGAAAAAAAGCAGCCGCGCTTTGCGACTGCATGACAAAATTGTAAGTTATTCGTTGGATTTAAGGGCCTCGACCATGTCAACCCGCTGAAGGCGCCGGTGGGTGAGCCAAGTGACAATGGCGGTGAACCCGATCATCAGCAGCGTGGCAGTGAGGTAGCCGGTGAGACTGATGGTCAGTGGGAAAACAACGTCGGCAGTTTCTGCCTGTTGCAAAATATACGCCGTTAAAAGGTTACCTAACCCATAGCCGAATAGAATCCCGACAATGGTCTGCACGATGCTTTCGCGACTGATGTACATGGTGACTTCACGATCGAAGAACCCCAGCACCTTGATCGTGGACAACTCCCGAATGCGTTCGGAAACGTTGATATTGTTCAGGTTGTACAGGACCACGAAGGATAAAACGGCACTCAAGAGAATGAAGATCAGGACAATCGGATCGAGCATGCTGCTCATATTGTTCAGCGTCTTTTTCGCCGTTGTGGTGAAGCTGATGCCGACAATCGCGTGGTGGTTCAGAAGACGCTTGGCTAGCCGATCGTTTTGCTTAGTAGTTTGTGGCCGTAAGCGGACGAGCAAAGCGTTGGGCGTTGTATGCTGACCGGCAAGCTGCCGATAGCTGGCATTTGCGAGATACGCAAAATGCCCGACATAGTTTTTGGCGATGCCTTTAATCTTAAAGCTATGTTTCTTGCCATCCGTTGTGGTGATTTTTAAGCGATCGCCAGTCCCGACTTTAAGAGATTTGGCCACTTTGCTGGTAATAACGATGCCGGAGTGTGGCAGCGTCAGTTTTTGGTTGGTTTTGGTTGAGTGAAGACTGACGTAGGGCTCGAGGGTGGTGCCGCTTGATGGGGCAAAAAGATTAACGTCACTGATTTGGTGGCCATTGGCGCTAAGTTTACCAACTGCACTGCTGACGGCGCCGGCGCTGCGATAGGCATTGCTTTTCTTCAAGATGGTACGCGCTGCCGCAGGGGTTTTGCCATCCGCCAAACGCGCAATCGCTTGGTAATGCACCACATCGCCGTATTGCAAGGTGCCCGTGGCAGTGATGGAATCCTTGATACCGAAGCCAGTAAGAATCAAAGCCGTTCCGCCGGCAATGCCAAGAATGGTCATGATGAGCCGTGATTTATACCGGAAAAGGTTACGGTAGCTGACTTTTTGATTAAACGAAAGCCGTGACCATAACGGGGTGATCCGTTCAAGTAAAATGCGTTTAGCAGATTTAGGTGCCCGCGGACGCATCAAGGCTGCTGGTTTTTCGGTCAATTCGTTGCGGACAACGATGATGGCGGCGCCCAACGTGGCAATTAAGGCTAGCCCGATCGACAAGGCAATGAGCGGCCATTGCAGCGTCACGATTTGTTTGAGCGGGATGTAGTTTTTATACAAACTCAAGACAATCCGCGGAATGCTGAGATTGCCGGCAAAAACGCCGATGACTCCACCGAATAATCCGGCCAGCGCCGCATAAGCAAGGTAATTACGAGCAATGGCCCATTTACTGTAGCCGAGTGCTTTAAACGTGCCGATTTGGGCGCGCGCTTCTTCAACCATGCGGCTAACGGTTGTAAAGGTGATGAGGGCAGCCACAAGGAAAAAGAACACCGGGAACACATTAGCAATTGCGGCAATTCGATCCGCTGATCCGCCGTAGTCACCGAATCCTGGCAGGTCGCTCCGCGTTTGCCAAGTGAGGCTGGTTGTCAGTTGCTTCTGCGCACGGGTGTCGGCTTGTTTTTTCAGCGTCGCTTGTTGCTTTTGAACAGCTGCCTGCGCAGTGGTGGCAGCGGCACTGGCCGGCATACCTGCTGCGGTGGCCTGGGCAGTGGCCTTCTTGGTGGCGGCCTGCACAATTTTGGCTTCGATCATGGTTTGCAAATCTTTTTGCGCCTGGGCTTTGACGCGGCGTTTGACTTGTTTCATTTTGGCGGCAACCGCATCTTTGTAAGATGAACTGAACGTATCGCGCTTTTGCAAACCTGGGAAGCGGATGTTTAATTGCGAGGCAACCGGCATGTTCATTTGCTGATCAGGGATATAGGCAAAATACCGTACCGTGCCATCCCCGATATTGGCTGATCCGCGGCTGGTGTCTTCAATGTAGGCCGGTGAGTCCGCAAAGCCGGTGATGGTGTAAGTTCGGCGGCTGAGACCGCTGCTGCGGGCGAAGGTGTAATGTTGTCCTAGTTTGTAGCCGCTTTTTTTGGCAATTGAATCGAGCACGATTTCGTTATGGTGGGTCGGCAAGCGGCCACTGGTCAGGTGGAGACGGTTAATCGTGGCCGTTTTCCGGTAGCCATACAAGGCAACGACATCACTGGCCTTGCCACCAATCGCGTATTTGAACTTGACGGCCTCTGCCTGGGTGCCGCTAACCGATTGCGCTGCCTTGACCTGGGCGTTGGTGACGCCAGTGGTTGCCAGGAGCTGACTGTCAGCGAGATGATCGGCTTTGACGGTCGTGTTCAAGGAGTCCTTGAGCGCGGGCCCGGTCGCTTTGACTCCGACAAATAAAAGAACGCCAAGCATAATGATGATAACGATCGCGATGAATCGGCCCAATGAATCGCGAATGTTTCGCCAAAGATTTTTCGTTAATGGTTTCAAACTGAT
This sequence comes from Lacticaseibacillus zeae subsp. silagei, assembly GCF_030770335.1. Classification (NCBI taxonomy): domain Bacteria; kingdom Bacillati; phylum Bacillota; class Bacilli; order Lactobacillales; family Lactobacillaceae; genus Lacticaseibacillus; species Lacticaseibacillus zeae. Next base: position 87,829 of record NZ_CP132484.1, read on the forward strand.
CACCTACCACTCAATGTCTGCGACTGGCGTTGGTGCGGCTTCGTCATGAATGTTGCGGACCTGCGCATCATTGATTTCGATAACCCGATCGGCCATTTTGGCAATCGCAGCGTTGTGGGTGATGATCAAAACGGTTTTATGATCTTTGCGGCTGGCATCCTGCAATAGTTGCAGCACCTGCTTGCCGGTCTTGTAATCTAGCGCGCCAGTCGGTTCGTCACACAGCAGCAGCTTCGGATTCTTCGCCAAAGCGCGGGCAATCGCCACCCGCTGCTGCTCGCCGCCGGAAAGTTGCGAAGGAAAATTGTCCAGCCGCGCGCCTAAACCAACCTGCTGCAGCACCGTGGTCGGATCCAATGCGTCTGCCACAATCGAACCAGCCAGCTCCACATTTTCTTTAGTCGTCAGATTCGGGATTAAGTTATAAAACTGAAAAACAAAACCGACATTGTGCCGCCGAAAAGCCGTGAGCTGCTTGTCGGAAAACGTTGCAATGTCAGTCCCATCAATCCAGACTTCCCCTTCTGTGGGTGAATCCATCCCGCCTAAAATATTCAGCAGCGTTGACTTGCCTGCACCACTGGGGCCAAGGATGACCGTCAGCTTTCCCTGATCCGCGGTAAAATTGATATCCTGATTGGCGGTAATGGTGGTTTCACCCATTTTGTAACGTTTAGATTCATGTTTAACTTCGATATATGCCAATATTAAAAAACCTCCTACAATCGCATTGAGCTGAACAAGTGACTAGGGACTGTCCATAAATTCAACACGTTGTTCATTGAATGACATTATGTTAGATTGTAAGTATTCGTTCAAGCACAGAAACGGAAAATCTGTTGTTAAATGAACACTTTGTTGAAATCATGTTGGTTTAGAGGTGAACGTTGATGTCAGGAACACGGGACAATCGCCGGGTTCAGTATACGGTGAGTCGGTTTAAAGCCGCCTTACTGCAGATTTTGGAAACCAAGGCACTGGATGACGTTACCGTGACGGAGATTTGTCGCCAGGCGGATCTGAATCGCGGAACCTTTTACTTGCACTTTCAGTCACCCTTGGCTTTATTCGAGCAGATTGAAACCGATTTACTCAACGAAATCCAACCCTATCTCAGTGTTAAAATAGACGATATGACCAAGATGTTGGTGCCGATTCTCAAGGTCATCATGCAACATCCGCAAGCCGCGACGATTCTTTTAACCACACCGGATAGTTCGGTTTTACAAAAAATCGTGCGGCCGATTCAGGCACAAACGCAGTCACGTTATCAAACTTGGTATGGCGAGACCGACAAAGATCATCTCGATTATTATTATACGTTCTTCATCAGTGGGGCCGTGGGTGTGTTAACCATGTGGCTGAAGCGTGGCATGCAAGAGCCGCCGGAGCAAATTGCGAAGGTGATCGAAAATGTGGTTACCAAAGGGGCGCCGCACTAACTAATTCGTTTATGGGAGAAAAAGATGCAAAATGTAAAATTAATTGCCAGTGATATGGACCAGACGCTGTTAACCAGCAAAGGCGTCTTGCCACCGCACTTTGATCGCTACTTACACCGGCTTCATCAGGCCGGCATCGAATTCGTCGCTGCCAGTGGCCGACCGTTATATACGCTGCAAGAAACTTTTCCACACTTCAGCAAGCAAATCTCGCTGGTGTGCGATAATGGCGGCTTAGTGGCGACACATGGCCATATCATCGGGAAAAGCTTGATTTCCGCAGCTAAGTATCGCGAGATTGTGTCATTCATTCTTGAAAAAACCGATGGCGTTCCGGTGTTATGCGCGCTGGATGCTGCATATATCAATGCGGTTGATGCCAAATACGCACCAGCGCTGTTGCCGTTTTACCACAAGCTCAAAAAGGTGCCGAATTTGCTGGATATGTCGCTAGAAGTCGATAAGGTCACGATTTATTTTCCTAATGCGGATAGTCGCAAGAATGCCGATCGCTATTTTCGCCCGGTGTTTGGCCAAGATTATACAGTTCAAGTGAGTGGCGAAACTTGGTTGGATATTCAAAATCTCGGCGTGAACAAGGGCCGCGGGATGCGGATTTTGAGTCGGCATTTTGATATTCCGACTGCTCAGATGATGGCGTTTGGTGATTATGATAATGATATTCCGATGCTAGAGACGGTTGGTTACAGTTATATTATGGCGAATGCGACGCAGGGCATGGCACAGCATGCCAAATATCGTACCCGCAGCAATGATGAATATGGCGTCTTACATGTGATGGATCAAGTCTTGCAGGCGCAGGAAGGCTAGGCGAGCGCATGGCGGGTCGTGATTGGCGGTTATGGGTTTGTGATGCTGCTGGTCGCCTGGCAGGCATGGCAAGCTAAACAAGGTAACCTACTTTTCAATCAGCTAACGGCGCTGGCTGCGGTTTTGGTGCTGACAGCGGCGGTGATTCCGGATAAGGTCAACGCGGTCATCGTTTTGCTGATCGGGTTGCTGGGTTTGTCCGCAGTGGCGTGGCTCAACGGGATAGCAATGTACGGCAAGCCGCACGTAAGCCATCACTTGGTAAGATTATTGGTACATTTGGTTTTGTTTGGGTTAGCGGTTTGGTTGTTATAACTGAATCATTTTTACGATATGCGTTAGAAAAAAACTTCTCAGCGATCATTTGCGTATTGCAACATGATCGCTGAGAAGTTTTTTTGTTTGATAATGCCAAAATTTCATTAGAAATAGGCTTGCGCGAACAGCTTGGCGGCCAATAGGAAAGCCAAAACGGCAATGATGACGCGTAATAACTGTACTGGCAGCCGGCGGGCGATGATGGGACCGATGTAGCCGCCGATGAAAAGGCCGATGCCGAGGGGGATGACCATGAGCCATTCGATTTTGGTCGTGAAAGCGTAGATGACGGTGGCGATGCCATTAGCCGCAAAGCCGGTCAGATTTTTCATTGAATTGGACACGATGAAAGGTTGATCTACGGTCAAGGTTAATGTTGCCAACATTACAACGCCGGCAGCAGCACCGAAGTAACCGGCATAGGCACCGGTCACGAAGATAACGATGGTCTGCAGCGCTTCTTGCCGAAACGTCAAGCGGCGCGCCGGTTCATTCGGATCATGTTCCTGTGTAGGTAGTTTGCCGCTGAACAACAGTAACAGGCCTGCAGCAATGATGAAGAACGGGACAATTTTTTCAAAAGTCGATGCAGGAGCAATCAACAGCAAGGCGCTGCCAAAAATACTGCCGAGCGAAACCAACAGGATGAGCCGCCACAGAAATTTGCCGCGCCCGTGCAATTCAGGCAGAGATGAAACTGCTGAGCCGACACCGGTGAATACTAAGGCGGCGGTGTTGGTCACATTGGCAATCACCGGCGGCACCCCAATGGCCAGCAGCGCCGGGTAAGAAACCAACGAAGCCAGTCCAGCCAACGTGGCCGTCAAGCCAGCACCGATGCCGGCAATGAGTAGGAAAATAAAAATTGCGAGAGTCATGAATCCTCCTCTAAAAGAATGAGCGTGAGCCGGCGCGGTTAGAAACCGGAGTGTAAGTGGCCTTGGGCGTGATGGCCCGGGCTTAGGCCATTGCGACCAAGGTCCTTACACGCAGGTTTCTGCGCCGGGGAGCGCGTTAAAGTGAACCTGAGCAAAACCACATAGTTTTATTTTATACGCAAACCAACACCCGTTGAGAGTCATAACCCACAGAACTACCGGAACAGAAGGCTACACCATGTGTGCACGCCACCAACTACTTTGGCGATAAAGCCTTAATCGTTGCCGTAATACTGTGGTTCACGGTATCGGCGTCTAGTGGCTGATTGAAGTATAAAAATCCCAGAATCAAACCGCTGGTAGTCGACCAGATAGCTCTTAAAATATCTTCAAACGGCCAGTCGACCAGCACCCCCTGTTGTTTCAGGACGGTTAAATCATGCGTCATCGTCTGCCAATATTGGGCTGTGAAGTTGCCAATGACCTGTTCACGAACTTGCGTGTCATTCAATAATTCCGATAGCACGATTTTGATAATTTGCGCATTCGCCTGCAAAAAAGTAAGGCGATCTTTGATTAAAACGGTTAGAAAAGTTTCCAATGACACATAATCTTGATTCAACCGGGACTTAATGAAGTCATCCAATTCGGCCGGGAACATCTGGTCGAGTACTGGCGTAATAATGGCATTCAACAAGCCACGTTTATTGGTGAAGCGACTGTAAATATTACCTTCGGCGACCCCGGCCCGCGCAGCGATTTCCTTCGTACTGGTTGCCGCGTACCCCTTCTCGGCAAACACATCAATGGCGGCGATGATAATCAGTTTCTGTTTAGCCGTGAAATCATTAAATAATTGCGCTTGATGCAACATGTCATCAGTTGAATTGGCCATGTACCAGGATCCTTTCTTAAAATGGATTAAGTGAAAACTTAAAGCCTGCAGTGTGGTTTTATTATAGCACGCGATGAGTGCCGTCAATAGGGGCTTTGGCCAATAAGTTAAGTTAACCTAATCTTTTTCTTGACCTATTTTAGTAAGGGTGTATATTTATCTCGGATGATGTTGAGTGATAGCTCAATCGAGACCCAAATTTCAAACCAATGGAAAGAGGGCTTTATATCATGGAAAAAGAAAATAAAAACCCAAAACGTGAGCGGATCATTCATTTTGAAGATACGCCGAGTAAAAGTCTGGATGAAGTCAACGGCAGTGTTGAGGTACCCCACAATGCAGGTTTCTGGCGGACACTAGCCGCTTATACCGGACCGGGCATTCTGGTTGCCGTGGGTTACATGGATCCCGGTAACTGGATTACCAGTATTGCCGGCGGGGCTTCATTCAAGTACTCACTGCTTTCAGTTATTTTGATTTCCAGTTTGATCGCGATGTTGCTGCAGGCAATGGCGGCAAGGCTGGGAATTGTGACCGGTAAGGACCTGGCGCAGATGACGCGCGAGCATACCGGCCGTGTCATGGGCGGATTCCTTTGGGTTGTTACCGAATTAGCAATTATGGCGACGGATGTAGCCGAGATTATCGGGTCAGCCATTGCGTTAAAGCTGCTCTTCAACATGCCGCTGATTGTCGGCATTATCATCACCACAGCAGATGTTTTAATCCTGTTACTACTCATGCGCCTCGGCTTTCGAAAAATCGAAGCGGTGGTTGCCACTTTAGTCCTCGTCATTCTGCTGGTTTTCGCTTACGAAGTCATTTTGGCCCAACCCAACGTGCCGGAATTGTTAAAAGGCTACCTGCCACACGCTGATATTGTTACCAATAAATCCATGTTGTACCTTTCATTAGGGATTGTGGGTGCGACGGTCATGCCGCATGATCTTTTCCTTGGATCATCGATTTCCCAGACGCGTAAAATCGACCGCAGCAAGCCAGACGATGTCAAACGGGCGATTAAGTTTTCAACGATTGATTCCAACCTGCAACTGACGATGGCGTTTATCGTCAACTCGTTACTATTAATTCTTGGAGCGGCACTTTTCTTTGGCACCAACAGCTCGTTAGGCCGCTTCGTAGATCTTTTCAATGCCTTAAGCAATTCCCAGATTGTTGGCGCCATTGCCAGCCCGATGCTTTCCATGTTGTTTGCGATCGCGTTGCTGGCATCCGGTCAAAGTTCAACAATCACCGGGACGCTAGCCGGCCAGATTATTATGGAAGGTTTCATCCATCTGAAAATGCCACTTTGGGCACAGCGGATTCTGACGCGGCTCATGTCCGTCACGCCGGTGCTGATTTTCGCCATATATTATCACGGCAACGAGGCCAAAATTGAGGGGTTGCTGACGTTCTCACAGGTTTTCCTAAGCGTTGCGCTACCGTTCGCGGTCATCCCGTTAGTGCGCTACACCAGCGACAAAAAGATCATGGGCGAATTTGCCAATCACGCCTGGGTCAAGTGGCTGGCGTGGCTCATCAGTGCGGTGCTCATTATCTTGAACCTTTACTTGATTGCTCAGACGTTGGGATTTGTTAAATAAGCACGAGAGTATGCAAAAGGCCACTGGGCGGGATTTTGTCCAGTGGCCTTTTGAGTAAACTAGAAAGCTCATTATGGTGAGTACCGAGACTGTGATACGATTTAGCGAGAGAACGAGTAAAAAAGGAGGATCATCGCATGACAATCCAAGAAAAAATGCACAATGGCGCACTCTACCAGCCGATGGATGCGGATTTGCAAAAAGAACAGCTGGCCGATATTGATGAAGTGGCCGTGTATAACCGCATTCCAGCAACCCATCAGGAAGAACGTTTCGCCCAGCTTAAAAAGATGTTTGCGGAAATCGGTGAAAGAAGTTACGTTGAAGCGCCGTTCTATTCTAACTTTGGTGGCGCCCATGTTCATTTTGGCAGTGGTATTTATGCAAACTTCAATTTAACGCTGGTTGATGATACGCATATTTACGTTGGTGATCGAACCATGTTTGGTCCCAACGTAACCTTGGTAACCGCCACGCATCCGATTGATCCGGGCTTGCGTGAACAGGGGTATCAATACAATAAACCGATTCATGTCGGCCGGAATTGCTGGTTTGGTGCGAATGTCACGGTCATGCCCGGCGTGACGATCGGCGATAATAGTGTCATTGGCGCCGGTAGTTTAGTTACGCATGATATTCCGGCTAATGTCGTGGCATTCGGCTCACCGTGTCGAGTTGTTCGAGAGATTACGGATGACGATCGGAAGACGTATGATCATGGGAAGCCGATTGACATTGAGTCTCATTAAATTAATGATCAAACATGACAGATCTAGATCATGAAAACATCTTTCCGCTAGCTCTTTTTGGTAGTAGAAATGAGTTTTCATGATCTTTTTTCTAGTTTATTTCAATTTCGGGAAGGTTGACATGTCGTTGCTCTAGGAGTATTTTCTCATTAATATCAAATCATTCTAATTTATTTAACATAAAACGCAGATCGTAACAAACATGCCCTTTAGACGCGTATTTCTGATTAAGGAATGACCGCTATGAGTCAAAGAAGCAACTGGTTCTACATATTTTCCAAATTTGCCGCTAAATATCGACTCAAATTTGTCGTGATCTTATTGAGCCTTTGTTTGGTTGAGAGCGTGTATGTTGCGGGGATATCGCTGTTGCCTTCGCTCGCGGTTGTTCTTATCCAAACGAAAGACCTGAAGCTGGCTATGGTGATTTTGATCATTTTGCTTGCTGGGGTCGGTGTGTATGCTATCAGAATCTTTGATTTATTTTTGCAACAACGCCTGACTTTGCTGACGTTTGATTTTCGGTTTGATTATGTGCCGGTTTTCTCTGAGCATATTTTTGGCTGGCGACAAAGTTTGATTGATTCGGTAGAAGGAAAAGCGGTTATTGATCAAGCTTACGAAGCGATTTACAACGGGCAAAATGTTGGGATTGGGGCGATCATCGCGCAGACGGTCACGCTGATTCGAACGGGTTGCCAAATTATCGTGCTGCTGGGCATGATGGGCATTTTGAGTATTTGGCCAGCTGCCATTGTCTTGGGACTGAATCTTTTACAATATGCGTTTCAGCGCATCGGCAATCAATGGTATTTCAACCATAAAGGTGAACAAAATCGGATTACCAGTTATCAAAGTTATTTTGTGCGGACGTTGATGAAACGCTCAACGGGAAAAGACATTCGCTTATTTGCGATGTTTGATCTTTTTCATCAGCATTTTATAGCGTTGATTCAAAAGCTGGTGACCTGGCAACGCCATTACTCAAATCTTTCGCTGATTATTAATCTAGGACAGCGACTGGTTAACGTTATCGGCTTAGCGTTGTCGTTGTTAATCTTGATCGCGCTGCGAAACGTTTCGATTGCCAGTCTACTTTTTGCGATCAGTGCCATCCAAACACTCAACCTGAACTTTGGTAATTTTAGGGATGCTTATGTGACGGTTGGGAAGAATTTGGTTTTTGTTGACAATTTTCGAAAATTTATGGCCTTTCCTTACCGCCAAGACAGCGGCGCAAAAGAGCGGAAGGTTAGTGGGTCAGGTCAAATTGAAGTCCAGCATCTTGCTTATCAGGTGAATGGTACCGCGCTTGTGCATGACATCAATTTTTTCGTCAAGCCAGGAGAGAAAGTTGCGATTGTCGGTGAGAATGGCGCGGGCAAGTCAACGCTGATCAAATTACTTTGCGGTTTGTATACGCCGAGTTCAGGGTCGGTGTCGATTGATGGTCAAGACATCGCGACCTGGGCGCCAGCAACCATGCGCCAGCGAGTGGCGGTCGAGTTTCAGGATGACGTGATCCTCCATTTTACGATTGCAGAAAATGTGGCTTGTATAACGCCGCAACAGATTGATACAGCGCGCGTTGAAGCAGTGCTTGATGAAGTTGGATTGAGAGATTTTGTCACCGGTCTGCCCAATGGGATTCAAACATTCATTGGCAATGAGTTGAATGAAAATGGTATTCAACTTTCCGGTGGGCAAAAGGACAAAATACTTTTTGCCAGAGTTCTTTATCGTCAGGCGGATATTAATATCCTCGATGAGCCAACTTCGGCGCTTGATCCGATTAGTGAAAAGCAGTTTTATGCACTGGTTGACGCAAAGCTAAGTCAGAAAACAACGATCATCGTGACGCATCGGCTGGGGGCTTTGGCAACTGAAGATGTTAAGATTTTGGTCATGAAAGATGGCACCGTTAGCGCTTCTGGCAGTCACCGCTGGCTTTTAGCAAACTGTGATTATTATCGCAAACTTTGGTCGGCACAGAGGTCATTGTATGTTGGAGGTGACCGCCATGAAGCATCGTAAAACAGAAATTCGGCACGCGGTCGGAACAGTTCGCTTTATTTATCGTTTCGGGAAGAGCTTATTCGGCTTAACGCTGTTGATAAGTATCTTGAATGCGGTCGCGCCACTGATTGTGATCTTGGGAAACACGCAGATCTTAAATCAAATTTTATCCAATCGGCCACAGTCGATTATACGGATCGTTTTGTACTTTTATAGTGCGGCAGCAATGGCTTATGTCGGGGCTGCCATTTTACAGCGGTTTTTGGACATTGCCTCGGTTCGCGCAAATGAGCGGTTGAAGACGGCGATTTATGAGGCGTGGGAAAAGATTGATTTTCAGCAACTCGAGACACAAGGGTATTTTTCAAAGATGATGAAAAGTGAAGCATCGTTTCGTTACTCTGGCGGCATTCCGGCGTTCTTTACTCAATTTCAAAATCTCATACAGAGCTTGGTGACGATTATTGCTGGTTTGGGGCTGATTGGATGGATTGTCATGGTCGGGACCACAAAAAGCAGCAGGTTGGCGCTTATCATTATTATGTCTTTGTTGCTGATCCTGCTGGGCGAGTATGGACTGGTCCTGATCTATCAAAAATTGACGCACACAAACATCAAGCTCTTTAAGTATCTAATGAACTTGGAACGTAAGATGAACTATTTTCTAATGAATATCGTCAATTCGTATGAGAATATCAAGGCCATTAAAATGTGGGGCTTGCGCGAACCGATTCAAAATCGGTATCGAACCACTTGGAAAAGTGAAAAAAGTGCTAATCATAAGCTGATTATCAACGATAGCCTGTCGCAAATTGTGACGGCCGTCATGGCTTCGTTTGCAACACTCGTGTTGTTCATCTTGGTTGTTTTTAAGATAAAAGAAGGCTTGTTACCGATTGGCCAGTTGAATACTTTGTTTGGCAGTGTTGTGCAGATGACGAATGCCGTTAGTGTGATGATTGCGACTTGGCAACAATTTCTTCGTTTCCAGAATCAAATGCAGTATGCTAGCGATATTTTACCGTCAGAAAAGCCTACCGCCACATCTGGCAATGCCACACTCCCGCTACAAACGAAGAATGTGATTGAATTTGTTCATGTGTCGTTTGCCTATGCTGATGGTCCGGAGGTGTTGCACGATATTTCCCTAAAGCTTGATTTGCAAGGGGCTACGGCATTAGTCGGTGTGAACGGAAGCGGCAAGAGTACCTTGATCAAATTGTTATTGGGCTTGTATCGACCAACGAAAGGGAAAATTCTGTTCAATGGTCAGGATATTTCTAAGTTTACTCAAGCAGACTACTTGGCGTTGTTTAAAGTTGTGTTTCAGGATTACGCCATTTTTGATTTCTCGATTGCCCAGAATATTTCGGCGAGTGTCGACCAAGATCAGGGGCGCTTGCGTGACATCATGATGAACAACGGTATTGCTGAGTGGGTCGACCGCCTGCCGAATCACGAGAAAACGGCGATTGGCACCTATAGTCAGGAAGATTTTCAACCCAGTGGCGGTCAGCGACAGCAAATTGCCGTTGCCAGAGCGCAGTACAAACATGGCATTTACCAGATTCTGGATGAACCTTCAGCCGCCATGGATCCGATCAAAGAACTAAGGCTATTTTCAAAGATCAAGCAAGTGTCTCGAGATACGCCGTCACTTTTTATCACCCACAGAATCGGCGCGGTGACATTGGCCAACAAAATCATTCTGATGCGTGATGGGCAGATTGATGGCATTGGCACGAAAAGTTCACTACTTCGCCAATCAGCCTATTTTCGGGAATTGTGGCATAGCCAAGCTGATATGTATGCATTTGATGCTAACTTGAATGCAACTGGGGAGTAAATCAACTTTTTGAAAATCCGCACCCCAACCAGTGCTATCATAAAAATAATTGAAAGGAAGCGGGTCTATGAATCATTTTGTGAACCATTCGAGTTGTACCGCGTTGCTGGTTGGTAAGAAGGCGTCGGTTGACGGGTCGACCATGATTGCCCGGAATGAGGATGCGGCTGGCGGGATTAATCCTAAGCGTTTTATTGTCGTGAAGCCGGATGAGCAGCCGCAGCGGTATGTGTCGACGTTTAATGGGTTTCAGTTGGATTTGCCGCAGTCGCCACTGCAGTATACCTGTACGCCGGTGGCCGACACGAGCGATGGCACATGGGGCGAGGCCGGGATCAATAGCGACAATGTGGCGATGAGTGCGACCGAGACCGAGTTTACGAATACCACGATGCTGGGGCTGGATCCGCTTGAGCCAGATGGCATTGGCGAAGAAGCCATGCTGACGGTGGTACTGCCGTATATTCACAGCGCACGTGAAGGTGTGCAGCGTCTGGGTGATTTGGTGACCAAGTATGGCACTTGTGAGAGTAACGGCATTGCCTTTTCCGATGCGAACGAGATTTGGTATTTTGAAACGGTTGGCGGCCATCATTGGGCGGCTGAACGCATTCCCGACGACAGTTATGTCCTCGCGCCGAACCAGACCGGGATTCAGGAAATTGATTTTAATGCGCCGGAACATTTTCAATACAGTACCGATCTGAAAGACTTTGCTGATCGTTATCACTTGAATAAGGCCAAGGAAGGCTTTAATTTCCGCGATATTTTCGGTGAAGATACCCAGGCGGATCACTATTACAACACGCCGCGTGTCTGGTATGCCCAGAAAATGCTGAATCCGGAAGTTGAGCAAGATCCCGAGAGCCGGACCATGCCGTTTAGTCGGGTGCCTAGTCACCTGATTTCGGTTGAAGATGTGGCGCTGGTGCTGAGTAGTCACTATCAAGCCACGGAGTTTGATCCATACGGGCAGACAGGCACGCCGGAAACCCGCAAGCGTTACCGGCCAATCGGGATGAATCGGAATCAGGAGATGCATATTTTGCAGATTCGGCCGAACATGCCAAAAGCGCACGCGGCGATTCATTGGCTTGCAGAAGGCGTCAACATCTTCAACACGCCGGTACCGTTCTTCGCCAACTGCACGACTACACCGGACAACTTCCAGTACACGCCGACCGACAAAAGTTCGACGGCCAGCTTTTATTGGCTGAACAAGCTGATTGCGATGGTTGCTGATCCGTTATTCGCTGAACACAATTGGGATGCCGAAGTAGCCGTTTCGGAAAGTCGCAAGTTTGGTTTCGCAGCAGGGCGCGCGGCAGTGGCGAAAGGTGACGAAGGATTCTCTGATGTGAAACCGGAGGACCTGCCAGCTTGGCACGACGAATTGAATGCCGAAACCGCCGCAACAATCACGAACGATTTGCAATACCTACTGCATCGGTTGGTTTGCATTCGGGCAGAGAAAATGACGCCGACGTTTGAAAAAGGTGGCGAGCTGTAAAAAAAACGGCTGACTTTTGCCGTGAATGCGCGTCAAACACAGTCACACATCTTAACACGTTCACCAAAAATACCGCCCAATCGCACTAATGAGTTCTCATCAATGCGGTTGGGCGTTTATAATGGTCGAGAAGATGTTTCAGAAAAGACAACAGCGTAGAAAGAAGGTCAGTTCATTAAAAATACAAAAACAGAACGCTGGATCGGTTTGGTTGTCGGACTTGTGCTGAATGCTGCCGGAAACGGACTTTGTATTGTCGGCGCGATGGGCAGCGGGCTGTGGACGGCAGCGGCGATTAACCTCAACGATTGGCAAGGCTGGAACATCGGCGCCGTGCTGTTCACGTTTGGCGTGCTTAACGCCTTGACCAACTTAATCCTCATCCACCATTGGGATTGGCCCCGCTTGATTGGCGAAATCATTTACACGCTGTTTTTTAGTTATTTTGTCAATGTCTTTACTTGGGTGTTCACGTGGCTCGGCCTTGGCAGCTGGTCGGTGCTGGCTCGAATCTTTGTTTCCTGCTTCGGAGTTTTCTGCTTTTGCGTAGCGATCTCATTGTATCAGCGCGCCAACATTATTATGCATCCTAACGATGACACGACCAATATTTTGCGATTTCTGTATTTCAAAGGCAACGCAACCGCCTCACAGATTGCCGATTTCATTCCACCTATCATTGTGGCTATTGTGGCTTGGATCGCGACCGGTAAACTGCTGGGGATTAATGTGGCAACGGTGTTCTCGTTTTTGGGCAATGGCGTGATCATTGCGTGGGCCGACGAGCATGTTTGGCCGCAGTTGAAACATAACTTTAAGGTAACACCTGATGGGCAGGCGTGAAGAAAGATTTTTGTTAGTTAGGAAGGTGTCCGAAATGAAAAGAAAAGAATCAGTTTTAAGCCAACTGCCGGCGCTTATCGCCGATCCAACCACCACCGGTCCGGAGTTGGAAATTTTGAAACATGCCGAAGAGCGGAGACAAAAAGGCAACAATGAGGAAGGAATTGCCTACGAAATTAGAACCGGCCTGCAACCCTTAGCGATTGGCCGAAAATTGTCGCCTAAGGTTGTCGACTTTCTGACCCAGGTTGCGGCGCAATATCTTGGTATGGGTAATAGAGGTAACATCATTTTTTAGCAAATGGTTCTTTAGGGTAGTTACACTTTTTGCTGCTTGCGGTATATGCCGTTCATTTTTTCATAGGTAAACCTCAACACCCGATCATGCTGGGAAATACTCTTTCAGCGTGATCGGGTGTTGACGTTGAGGACACGATTTTTGCGAGCAGGCTCAGCATTTTTCATTAGATTTCGGTTGCAACCTTCTTAGTAAATAGTACACTAACATTAATATACTAATGACGGAGGGACCGGAATGAACGATGAGCTGACGATTCGAAGTGGCATCCATGATGTCATGCCAACAGTGTTTGGCTATATTACGGTGGGGATGGCTTATGGAATTGTGGCAAAAACCGGCCACTTATCGCTGCTGATGATCGGGCTCATGTCGCTGATCGTGTATGCCGGATCGGCGCAATTCGTATTGGTAAGCATGTTGGCTGCCGGCAGCCCGGTTGGCGCCATGGTAATTTCGACTGCTTTGATTAACGCGCGGATGAGTTTGATGTCCATGACCGTGGCACCTTATTTAAAAGATGAATCGATGACTCAGAATGTGCTGATCGGTACCTTGCTGACAGACGAAAGTTTTGCGTTGTCGATGAACAAACTCAATTACACTAACCACCATCTGAATGCGCCATGGTTCCATACGGTCAATGTCGGGGCTTACTTAGTATGGTTTGTTGCGAGTCTTTTAGGTGCCGTCATCGGCGGGATGATTCCCAATCCGGACAATTTCGGCTTGGATTTCGCCGTTGTCGCGATGTTCATCGGGCTGCTTTACCTACAGATGATTACGGACCGGTCAAAACCGTTCCTGCGGCATTTGAGTGTCGCCGGAGTGGTCGCCGTCGCCATGGTGCTACTGGTGCGTTATTTACCCGGCACAACCGCGATTATTGTCGCGACGGTGATTGGCTGTTTATTTGGAATGGGGGTAGAACGTCATGCAAAATCCTGACACATTGATCGCAATCCTGAGCTGCGGACTAGCAACCTGGCTCTTACGCGTGGTGCCGATCGTTTTGGTCAAACGCATGACGATCCCCAAGTGGCTACTGCACTTCTTGAGTTTTGTTCCGGTAGCCATCCTCTCAGCTATTTTTGTAGAAAATCTCCTCGTCATCCACGTCGGTCACTGGCCTAGCGTCAACTGGCCCAATTTATTCGCGTCCCTGCCAGCCATCGGCGTTGCGATCATCACTAAAAGTTTATTCGCCGTTGTTGTCGCGGGTGTGGCTTCTATGGCTGTTTTGCGGTTGTTAGGGTGGGCCTAAGAGTAAAGAGCGTGCTGTGTTGAGTCATAATTCAAAGATGTTGAGCAAAAAGCAGATGAGCACTTATAAACTCATCTGTTTTTTCTGTAGATTAGGTATTAGGTTATTGAGGTTTATAGATATTATTAGTGCCAAGGCGGAGCAATCGTAGGCGGGGCGGGCTCAGTGGTGAGATTGTACTAGCTGGGCGGTCTTCCCAGCGTAGTACAAGGCCGAGCTTTGAGACTCAGCCGGTTTTGCTGAGGCTCAAAGTCGTGCCCACCACTCTAGCTTCGCGGTCGCCAGCCCTTGGCCCCGCCGGAGATTGCGTAGTTTGGTACGGCAAGGATTTTTTAGTAAAAACAAATAATTAAATCTCACCTAAATTCACAAACGCGTCATTAACTCATATATCAGAATTTTGAGACACAAACAAAATAGCCATTGACAAGTTTTACTAAAATAAGTACACTACAAGGTGAAAGCGATTTCAGAAAACGTGCTCGTAAAACTTGAAATGGAGGCTTTTTGCATGGAAACATCGTTGTTGTACCCAGTGACAAATGATCAGCGCACTGATCAGAAACTGGATGGACTTTGGCAATTTAAGTTTGATGAAACGAAGCAAGGCGTGAAAGATGGCTGGGAGACCGGCTTTCACGATGGCGTTTCGATGCCGGTACCGGCTAGTTTCAATGACTTCTTTACCGATAAAGCGAGTCGCGAATATACCGGGGATTTCTGGTATAGCCGCAAGTTTTTCGTTCCGTCTTCGGCTAAAGGCAAAGCACTGTTTCTACGGTTTGATGCCGTTACCCACCGAGCAACGATTTTTGTGAACGGCAAAGAAATTCGGTCGCATGAAGGCGGCTTCCTACCATTCGCCGCGGACATCAGCACCGCCGTTCATTACGGCGCCGAAAACACTGTGGTCGTCAAAGGCAATAACGAATTGTCCCGCGAAGCTTTACCAGCCGGCGACACGATCACGTTGCGCAATGGGAAGAAAATGGTTCGCCCATTCTTTGACTTCTATAATTACTCCGGCTTGAACCGGTCCGTTCATTTGCTGACGTTGCCACAGGAGCGGGTGTTGGATTACACCACCACGTTTGAATTAAATGGCCAAGACGCCACCGTGAACTATACGGTGACAACCAACGGGGATGCCCCTGTAACGGTTAGTCTGGCAGATGCTGACGGCCAGGTTGTCGCAACCGCTCAAGGCAAGGAAGGCGCTTTGCAGGTTAAGAACGCCCATCTCTGGCAGGTACGCAACGCTTATCTCTACACCCTGACCATTCAAGTTGGCGATGACGCGCAGACGCCGGTTGATACTTATACCGATCGCATCGGGATTCGGACGATCAAGATTTCCGGTACCGATATTCTGGTCAACGACAAGCCAATCTACCTGAAAGGCTTCGGCCGTCACGAAGATTCGCCATTTGCCGGCCGTGCTTTTGACCTGAACGTTGAAAAGAAGGACTTCGCCTTGATGAAGTGGATCGGCGCGAACTCCTTCCGTACCTCGCACTATCCATATGACGAACAGGTTTATAAGATCGCTGATGAAGAAGGGTTCTTGCTGACAGATGAAGTGCCAGCGGTTGGTTTCAAAATGGCCGCGGCAGCCTTTCTTGGTGGCTTGAACCAGTCCTTCTTCAAGGGGCCATGGCTTAAAAAGCTGCATGAACGCCACATTGATCAGATCCGTGATTTGATCAAGCGCGATAAGAACCACCCATCCGTTCTGGCATGGAGCCTCTTCAACGAACCTGATACGATTGATGAAAATGCGGTTCCTTACTTCAAACAAATTTTCGACGAGTCCAAGGATCTTGACCCACAAAGTCGGCCGCGGACCTTTACCCTGAGTGAAGACGACACCATCGAAACGTCGAAAGTGCTCGACTTCCCAGACTTTTACATGCTCAATCGGTATCCTGGCTGGTATCATTTTGGCGGCTACCAGATTTCCGATGGGGAAGCCGGTCTGCGCGATGAAATGGACAAGTGGCAAAAGGCCGGCGTCACGAAGCCGGTTGTCTTCACCGAGTTCGGTGCCGACACCGAAGCTGGCTTGCACAAGCTGCCAAGCGTAATGTGGACTGAAGAGTATCAAGTTGAAGTGCTGAAAATGTTCAGCCGCGTCTTTGATGACTATGACTTTATTAAAGGCGAACAAGTATGGAACCTTGCTGACTTCCAGACCGTTGAAGGTAACATGCGGGTCAACGGTAACAAGAAAGGCATCTTCACCCGCGATCGTCAGCCGAAAGAAGCCGCCTTCTTCTACCACGATCGCTGGAACAAGCTGCCGTTGGATTATAAGGCCAAGTAACTTGATTTCCGCGTCAAACTAAAGGTTCATTTAGCGATGCTGCACCCATCCGGCGCTATCTGATGGGTGTCGTTTCGCATGACCAATGCCAAACAATCTAAGCCATAATTTTACGAGAACGTTCTTAGATGAGTGAATCCCGAACAATAAAAAAGCTTAGGCAATAAGTTCCAAGCCGTGCCAAACTCCGCAATCTCCGGCCAGCTGGGGCTGGCGACGCGAAGCTAGAGCGGAGACGGCGCTTTGAGCCAGAAGCCCGCTGTCTCAAAGTCGCCTAACAACATCAGCGACAAGTCCAGTCGCTGTGTTGTTTGCACGGCTGAGCCCCATCTGGCCTACGATTGCTCCGCTTTGGCACTCACATCTTAAATAACCTTACCAATTACCCCATAGAAACAAAAGATGAACATACTCTCGATAACGACGAGAATATGTTCATCTTTTTTAGCGTGGCTATGAATTGTGACCCAGTCTTGTTTGTTTTTTTCTTGAAAGGCCTCTCATTCAGCTGATAAAAATTTTTTGGTGGTAGAAAACGCTTCATGACAGGCGGTACATTGTTTTTATACAAACAAATTTGAAATAAATTTATAAAAATTGTTGTCATCAATACTTCAACATGTATACTAATATATGAGTTCTTTTAGTAAGCGCATTCAGTAAGCGATTTAACGTTTGACTATTCAAGGGGGCTTGCCTACTTTTCTGACAGTGAACCGTAGACGACATCGTAACGCGAAAACCGGCGCTTAATCACGTTAGGTCACGTTCAAAATGGGAGGAAAACGAGCAAATGAAAGCAAAGATAATTGGCTGGCGGCCCAAAGGCTTTAGTAAAAAATGGCTTTGGGCCAGCATTGCAACAGCTGTCGCGGCAGCATCCATGGTTTTATTTTTGATGATACCGTCGGCGACCCGCGCGGCAACGCAGAATCCGGAAGATCCTGTCACCGTTAAGCTGGACGGGAACGATATTGCCAGCAACAACACCAATGGGCTCACGTTTAAAGGCTTCGGGGTTCTCAGCGGCAATGGAACCAGCGCCTTGCTGATGGATTACAAGTCAGAGCACCCTGACGTTTATGCCAAAATGATGAAAACCTTGTTTGGCGGCAGTCAGCCCCTGATGACCAACGTCAAACTGGAAATGGGTAACGATCGCAACAACTCCACCGGTTCGGAGCCTGCTACCCAACGAACCGAATCGGAAAGCGCCAACGTGACTCGTGATCAAGGTTTTCAGCTGGCCGCTGACGCCAAGAAACTCAACCCGAATCTCAAGGTGACGATTCTGCGATGGAATGCACCGGGGTGGGCCAAAACCAACGACCAGATTTACACCTGGTACAAGAATTCGATTTTGGCCGCGTATCGTAAATACGGCTACATGGTCGATTACGTCAACCCTGGATTAAACGAGCACGCACCGGATCTGACCTGGGCGAAGGAATACGCCAATCGGGTCAAAACCGACACGACTGGCTTCAAGAACGATACCGAACGCAAACTTTATAACAACATCAAAGTTGTGATTTCAGATGAAGTCGGCGTCGGAAGCTTCGGTAAAAAGATGGTATCGGATTCATCGCTGCGCAACGCCATCACCGCAGCCGGCTATCACTATTCAACTGAAGACGACAGTGCCAAAAGCTTTACAACCCTGGCGGACAAGTACAACAAGGAAGTCTGGAATAGTGAAGCCCAGGCAACTTTTGGCAATTCCGATTATCGGCCTAACTCAGGCACTGGGATCGGCGGTAATGGGAGTTCGCTAGAAATGGCCAACACCATTGTCAAAGGCTTCACCGATTCACGGCGGACAAACTTCATTTATCAGCCAGCCATTGCAGCCTTTTATGAAGGCGGGCAGTATTCTTCGAAGAGTGTGCTGCAGGCAACTGATCCGTGGTCAGGTTGGACGAACAACGATGTCGCGCTTGACGTTCTGGCGCAGTTCAGCAAGTTTGCCAAACTCGGCTGGGAAAATAGCGACAATACTTCCGGCGTTTGGCGGGCAGTTTCCCAAGCCAGTGCTTCGACAGCCACCGGATCTAATCCTGTCAACGGCCGCAATGGCTTAGCCAATTACTTAACTCTTGCTTCGCCGGATAAGAAGAACTTTTCGACGGTCATTGTCAACGACAGCAAGTACACGAAGCATTACCAGATTTCAGCGACCAATATGGGCTATAAAGGCAACCCGTCGCTGGAAGAGTGGGAAACCCGCGCGGCTGATTCGACCGCAACTGATGCATATAACAGCAATTACCTCAAGCACGTGGGCGATGTCAGTGCCGATAGCAAAGGGGTTTACACGGTCACCGTGAAGCCGTGGTCAATGATGACCGTCACCACGCTGGATAAAGCAAAAGATAATGATCTGAAGCAAGACGTTGCTACCCCATCGGATAAAGAGCGTACCGTGCTGGATACCGATACAAACGGCAAAGGCCATGACACTTCAGATGACACCCTTTATGCCGACAACTACGAATACGTCGGGAAAAAGGTGGCAACTTTGAACGCCGATGGAACCAGCAATACGACGCAAACCGAAGACTTCATCAATTCGCGTGGTGGCAATTCCGGCTTTTACCCGCTCTATACGTTCAATCGCAACGGCACGCTTGAAGGTTATCAATCGAGCCATGCCAAGTCCGGCAACTATGTTCTCCGTCAGCAGTTGGATTCAACCGTTGTGGCGCCTGGTGGGGCGTGGAACGGCGGTGATCCAATTGCCTGGATCGGCGACAATCGCTGGATGAACTACAAAGCCAGCACCGATGTTTCGTTTGAAGATAAAGGCACGTATGGCAGCGCCAATTACGCTTCAATCGGTGTCCGCCAGCAAGCTGATTCCGGGCCGGCAGCTTATCTGAAGTTCTGGCAGGACGGCGGTTGGTCGCTGCACATTGGTAGTCAAACTATTACCGGGAATGTTGCGACCGGCCAAGGCGGCACCAAGATCTCCGGTTTTGATACTGCCAATACGGCATGGCACAACATTGCGGTTCAAGCAGCCGGCAATACGATCACCGCGTCTATCGATGGCCATGAAGTCGCATCCGGCAAAGTTACGACGCAACTTTCCGGGCGGGTTACACTCGGAAGTGGTTATTACCATACTGACTTTGACAATTTGAAAGTCGAAAAGGTTAAAGGCTACACGCCGTATTATTCACAACAGCTCGACGACCTGGAAATGTATGACACGTCAGCTAAACCGCAAAAAGAATTGGTTTATAACAATCAATGGACCCACGAAAACGGTCAAGGCATGTACGTACGTGATCGGACCATTTCCAAGAGCACCGGCGCTGGCGCAACGCTAACGTATACGTTCAATGGTACCGGTTTGGACATCTGCGGCAGCAACGACGGCTCGGCTAAGTTGGATGTGACCGTGGACGGCAAACAGGTGGCCACCAATGCGGCTACTAATAAAACCGGCAACCTTGAGCAGGCGTACACGCTGCGCAATCTAAAGGATGGCCAACACACCGTAACGTTTACCGTCAAAAGCGGTACGTTAGCCGTGGACTATGTCGGCGTGGTGCCTGGTGAAAACAGTGTTGATTTTAGCGCCTTGCAGACTGCTTATGACAAGGACAAAGACACGACCAACACCAGCAACAAGTACACGACTGCCAGCTGGAATGCTTTCCAGACAGCCTTGTCTGCTGCCAAGAACGTTTTGGCGAACAGCAGCGCAACGCAGTCAGATGTTGACACCGCGCTGAAGAATCTGAATACAGCATACGACGGGTTGGCACTCAGCCCAGACAAGTCCGCGTTACAGAAGGCCTATGACAAGACAAAAGACGTCACCAATTCGAACAACAAGTATACGGCTGACAGTTGGTCGGCACTCCAGACCGCACTGACAGCGGCCCAGAAGGTCTTGTCGAACACCGATGCAACATCGGCAGACATCGACACCGCGCTGAAAAATCTGAATACGGCTTATGCCGGCTTGACCCCAAGTCCGACAACCAAGCCAGACAAGTCGAAGTTACAAGCAGCCTATGACAAGGACAAAGCGGTCACCAACACCGACAACAAGTACACCGCTGACAGCTGGAAGACTTTCCAGACAGCTGTGGCAGGCGCACAAACGGTTTTGGCCAACAATGATGCAACCCAGACAGACGTTGACGCCGCTTTGCAAAAACTGAACGACGCCTATAACGGTTTGACATCAACTAATGGCGAAAAAACCGATAAGTCGGCACTTCAGACAACCTACGACAAAGACAAAACCGTCACCAACACGGACAATAAGTACACTGACGATAGCTGGAAGACGTTCCAGTCCGCATTGGAAAATGCCCAGAAAGTGTTAGCTGACAACAAAGCAGTTCAAACCGATGTCGATGATGCTTTGCAGAAGCTAAATGATGCCTATGATGGCTTAACGGTTAATTCGGATACCAAGCCGGATAAATCAGCCTTGCAAGCAGCAGTCGATGCAGCACAAACCCTCAGCGATGCAGCCGTCACCGGCGAGCATGAAGGCAACTATCCGGCTGCTGCCGTGACAACCTTGAAGGACGCCATCACCGCAGCCAAAAAGGTTCTCACCGACGCGTCTGCTTCCAAAGCTGATGTGACCAACGCGGTTTCAACCCTCAACCAAGCCGTCGCAACCTTCAAAAAGGCAGCCATCACCGTTAACCGCGATCCGTTGACGCAACTGGTCAAGGCAACGCAAGCACTCAAAGAAGCCGACTACACGAATGATAGTTGGACCACTTTCCAGCAAGCCTTCACCGCTGCCCAGAAGTTGTTGGCAGGAAAACCGAGTCAGCAAGAATTAGACGCCGCAGTCACCGCACTTCAAGCCGCGAAAAACAACCTCATGGCAGCAGGTGGCCAACTGCCATCAACAGGCGGCAGCGACTCGTCAAGCGCCAGCCAGGCACCTTCCTCATCATCAAGCAGCGCGACACCAAGTTCCACCGCAACTGATCAAACCAATCCGGCAAGTGAAGCTTCGTCTAGCTCGAACAAGAACAAGTACCCAAACACAGGCGAATCACAACTGTCGCTGGCAGTTACGGTAGTAGCACTTGCCTTGCTTGCTGGTATTGTTGGTCTTGCTTGGTTCCTGCATGAGAAAGGTAAGGCGAAACAAGAGTAGAATGAAGCGTTGAGGCATCAGCAATTCGCGATTTCATAGTATTTTAAAATGACTCGCAGTCTGGATTTTTTCTGACTGCGAGTCATTTTTGGTGTTGTTCGTGACTGCTTTAAAGAGGTCAGAGACGGGAGTCAACTTTTCCCGTTCAAACAGCTTTTCCTTGAATTGTTTCTATATACCTTGTATATTGAATATACAAGGTATATAGAAACAAAATGAGGAGGTTGTTTATGACTGAAGGTAAAGGACTCGATGCATTGTTGGAGAAACATCATACCTTCGTCAGTGGCACGGCATCCCGTTACGGCGTTTCTTCGTCAATGCTTACACAAGCTATCAAGAATGGCCGGATTTCGCGTGAGGCGCGCGGCGTTTATATTGAAGATGGTTATACATGGGATGATTTTGCGATTCTTTCGCAACGCTATAGCAGGGGCGTTTTTGCGCTTGAAACTTCGTTGTATCTGTTTGGGTTGACTGATTTAATGCCGAATCGATTCGTCATGGCTTTCCCATATGGCTATCATCACTCACGATTAGAGGAGCACGGTATTGTGCCCATCTATTATGTCTCAAGTCGCTATTCGCCGGGGATTGTCTCTGTTGAAACGCCTCATATGAATTTTGTGCCAACTTACTCGGTGGAAAGAACGCTGCTCGATGTCTGGGAACGTCCTGATGTTGCGCCATATACGCGTAATGAAGCGTTTAAAAATTATCTTGATGATTATGGACAAGATAATAGGTCTTATGAGAAACTTGTTAAGCTTAAAGACCAGTTGTACCCCCACAGCGATTTAACCAAGCTTTTGGAGGTTCTCGCTGCAGGTGATTGTGTTGTCTAAGAAATGTGCTGTTATTAACTGCTTACTTAAGGGAAATGGCCAGGACTCATTCTTAAGTACGAGTAGTGAGTTCAAGAAAAGGCATTGAAATTCCGGTTTTTTCGGGATTTCAATGCCTCTTTTAGAATTTAAGCAAATGACAGAATTTATTTTGTTGAGTAGTAATGGTTTGACGCATATTTAAACGCTTTCTGCCATTTTTTTGTTGCGGCTTGGGCTAATTGGGTTCGGGAAGCGAAAAAATCGAAGGAGTGAAATGCCCCTTTGTAAATATCAATTTGAGCTTTGACGCCAGCTTTTCTTAATGCAAAAATGTATGTTAGCGTCTCCTGATAAAACGGCTCAATGGTTCCGATGAAGGTATAGGTGGGTGGTAGATTTTCATAAGACTTTGCTCTTGCCGGAGCCGCATATTCTGACACGTTTTCATGTCCGTAGTCATTGCCTAAATATAGTTTCCATGCATTGACATTGCTGCGTTCATCCCATACCGATGCGTCATTATGCAGAGACGAAGGAGTTGGCTGGTCATCCAGCATGGGATACAGTGGCATTTAAAAAGCAATTTTAATTTGATTTTGATCACGTGCGTATAATGTCAATGCTGCTGTGAGACCGCCACCAGCGCTTTCTCCGCCAACAAACAACTGCAAGGGATTAACGCCGAGCGCTGTTGCATGTTCCTTTAACCAAACCAATGTAAGATAAGCATCAGCAAGTGCTGCTGGAAAAGGTGCTTCCGTTGACCGGCGATAGTCAGGCATCACGACAACTGAATTGGAAATGTTTTGAATCTTTCTTGCATAATGTAAATCCGTTTCTGGAAGACCAACCGCATAGCCGCCACCGTGTAACCAAAGTACACCCGTTGCCAGCGGCTTGGGACTGACAGGACTAACGATCAGGATTCGCATCTTGCTATTGTCAGGTCGTTGTATAAATACTTGTTTGACGTTTAGATCTTTGGGAAAGTGCCCCTTTACAAAATGATCCGTTAGTCAATTCGCTCGATAAAAATTTGGGGGATTATGAAAAGGTGGCAACCGGCGAATAATTCGACCAATTGTTTTGATTTCTGGATTCATTTCATCGTTAGAAATATAAGACATGTTTAATTGCGCTCCTTTTTGGGCGACTCGAAATTTTTCAAACAATAATGGGTGAGCATCGGTTTTGGGCTTAGACCGAGAAGATAACGGCTATCATCTGTTGGATAGCGTTACGAGCCTCCCATGTCGGTAGTATTGGGTAGATGTGGTTTTGTCCGATACCATGGAATAGATTTGTCACAACGCCATGTTTCTTCAACTTTTTGTTTAGCTTCAGAATATCGGGATAGAATTCTTCTCGGGTGCCAACAAAAATTGTGACATTCTTTAATGGTGCTACATCTCCGAAGAGCGGACTGAGATGGTAATCTTTGCGGTCGGTTTTTCCCGCCCATAATTGTCCATTAGCAATTAGGGCTTGGCGGTTTAATATTGGATCGATTGTATCCAGTTTTTTTGTCTCAGGGTTGGATAGCGTGATATCCACCCAAGGGGACAAAAGAATCAGGCTATCGGGCTGGGGCAAATCCTTTACAGCAAATGATTCTGCTAAGCCCAATGCCATTCCTCCACCAGCTGAGTCACCCATTAAAATAATTTTCTTCACTCGGTCATCATTTTTTAGCAATTGATAAAGGGCAGTCAGGGTTTGATAAGCACGGTGGTAAGTAGCAAATGGGATAACTGTATAAATCGGTACAATAATCCGTGCATTCGTCCGTTGCGCTAATTTGTTTAGCATTTTCCAGTGTTGAATCGTTGGGTGAGCAGCATATGCACCACCGTGAAGATAAAGAATGGCGGTACCGCTGTTGCGCTCGGGATTGAGTTCATAAATGTCAATGTTATTAAATTTTGTCTTTTTAATGGCAACTAAAAAGTGCATTTGCTCTGGGATATGATAAGTTTTTTCACCTACCATCTTTTTATGTGCAAGATCTTGTTTTACTTGTAGACCAGTTCGCTTGTCTTTAACGAAAAGTCGTAGAGCGCCTTCTACCAAGGTAGCGCTTAAACTGCGATGATAACGCAACTGTGAATATACTTTTAAAGCTGTCGATAACCCTGTAAAAGCACCAGCTATCAATAATGTTTTTTTCCAGTTACTACTCATTAAAATATCCTTTCGTCTACATAACAGGAAACGAAGAAGCTTTTATTTGGTCGGTGAGAATGCTGTGTGATTTCATGCAACACCATAAATGATAATTTCGTACATGCTTTGCATGGCACTCTGGTAGTAATTGGGGTCGTCCGCTGTAAAAGATTGAACGAAGATCTGTTCAATGGACTTTGTTAACATAATCGTTAAGACTTCCTTGTCGACGTAGGTTAGAGGTCGATGGGCAAACTTGTACAGCAATTTCAAAATTTGATTTTCCATTTGAGTCAACAGTCGCACGATCTTTGCCCATTGAGCGGGATATAATCTTTTGAAATCAAAACTGTAGTGTAGGAGTAAGCCGATGTTAAATGAGAGTGGAGTTTTAAGAACTCTGGATAGTTGGTCAATGTTTTTAATATGTTCCGCCGATGCGCCGGTCGTTCCAAGTTGACTAAAAACAAAATCAATTGTGGCGTCAATTAAATCGATCTTGCTGGGAAAATACTTATAAACGGTGCGCTTACTGGTTGCCATTTTTTTTGCAATGCGGTCGGCCCTGTCAAGTTGACAGATGAAATAATATAAAATTTTGGTAGCTTTTAGACGGCCTTATTCCAGTATTCTTCTGGGGTAAGGCCGTCTCTTTGTCCTGAACGGTTTTCGTGATTGAAATAGTGGATCCCGTCTTCAACGAGCTTGACGAATTCCTTGTAAGTCTTTGCCATTGGATGACGATCCATCCACC
Source organism: Lacticaseibacillus zeae subsp. silagei (assembly GCF_030770335.1). Lineage (NCBI taxonomy): Bacteria > Bacillati > Bacillota > Bacilli > Lactobacillales > Lactobacillaceae > Lacticaseibacillus > Lacticaseibacillus zeae. The sequence goes on from NZ_CP132484.1 coordinate 113,533, forward strand.
GCAGTTTAAACTCGTTCCACCAGCGCTCTATCGGTGCGTTGTCATAGGGCGTTCCCGGCCGTGACATACTTCGTGTGACTTCAAATTGGTTGAGGTAGCGGTTGAATGCCTTGGATGTATAGGCGGAACCACGATCAGTATGAATGAGCGGATGGACGTTGCCAGCGCGAGTGAAAGCGCGCTGGAAGACCTGAATCTCGGCAGCGGTTGTTTCGGTTGCACTCAGGTTGTAAGCCAACAGATTGCGGCCATAGAGGTCAAGAACGCCACTGAGGCGCATCTTGTACTCGCCGTTGATACCGTATTTCAACTCGGTTGAGTCGGCTAGCCAGACTTGATTAGGGCGTTCCACGTAGAAGCATTGATTGAGCACATTGTCTTGCAGGTACTGTTCAGATTGCTTGACGCGCCTATGCCGTTTTTGGCGGATCTGACATCGAATGCCAAGCTCGCGCATGACGCGACGAACTTGTTTGATCGTGACCGGAAAGTCAATCAGCTCATCTTGTTGTAAGTTGATCAGGAGATTCCCAGCACCAATGCCTTGGTGATGAAAATCAAACCAATATTGAGTCCGCTCCTTAAGCCGTCGATCGTGGGCCTCCCACACTGTTTCCTCCCGCCTTAAGCCTTTGTAATAAGCTTGACGGCTGATGCCAATAACGTCCAATAACTTTGTGACAGCGCCATGTTGGCCTTGACTAACTTCTTCGATGGCACGGTAAGCTTGTCGGTGTTGTTTGATCACTCCTTGTGCTGGATTTCCAGTAATTTTTTTACAAAGGCCTCCACTAGCTCTTTGTCCTTGAGCTCAGCTTCTAGTTGACGAATGCGCAGTTTGGCCTTGTCTAATTCGGTTAGATCACGCTTGTCTTTGTGGTGACCACGGTTATCTACCAGCGCCTCATAACCGCCTTCGCGAGCCTTGATCACCCAAGACCGTGCCTGTTGATAAGACACATCAAAATGGGCTGCCGCTTCAGTATAGGAGTGCTTACCCTTAGTGACATATTCAACGACTTTAATGCGTTCTTCGAAGGTGGTTGTACGACTCATGGTGGGGACCTGCTTTCTAGACGGTGAAGCCGTCAAAGATTGATGATCCCTATTATACATGGCTATCCATCTTTGCAATTGTGTTGATGAGCGCAGACCAAATTGCATCGTGACTTCGGCTAATGACCCTTCACCACTGAGATAAGCAAGTACTGCTTCAAGCTTTTGTTCCTTGGTATAATGTTGATTCTTTCGAGCTTCCTCTAATCCCTTAATCCCATCGCGTTCATAGCGCGCCTGCCAACGTTGTAATGTACGATCACCAAGACCGTGTTGACGGGAGAAACTACTGATACTTATATTCGAATGTCTGAACTCCTCCAATATGAGTAACTTTTCTTGAGCTGTATGCTTAGATCTGGGCATAGAAAATCCCTCCATGATCATCAGATGAATTATGATATTTCATCTGACAACCATAAAGGGATTATCGCACAATGTCGGCAGTTGTAAACTTCGGACCTTTTTGCTCTATAACAACAAGAACCGTTTGGAGAATTTGGTCTTTAATTTCCGACGACGCGTTTATTTTTGTAGCCGGTTTTCGGTTGTCTTTAATATCTTTTGTCAAAAGAACACCCCTGGTACTATTTTTTATTTAATAGTACCAGAAGAAACGATTTTTGACAACGCCTGTTTTTTTAAAAATTAGCCGTCTCCCTTAATTTTTTCGGTCTAGTGTGTGAGAAGTCTGCTAGCGATTGCCAGTAATAATACCGATATAATGAACGAATCAGTACCCGTGACGAAAACGCCACAAAACAGACCAAGGATGATTAACATTTCGGTACGATGAGTGATAGAAACCGTGTTTTTCATGGAGCAGACTCCCTATAAAGCTGATCTAATCCTGTGCCTGTAACTAAGCTGCACAGGAAGGTCTATGAGGAGCACTCACTTAAAATTAGTGGACAAAAGTATACTAAATTAGGCCGAGTTAGTTTCGTCTTTTCAATAGAAAAAACATGCTTGTCCAAAAGCAATCGCTTCTTGGCAAGCATGTTTCATTTTCAGGACTTATTCAATTGTTGCGCAAAGCGGATGACTCACAGACTACTTACTGGCCTTAATTTCATCCAACTTTGCCCGATACTTCTTGGCAGTTTCCGTAACCCCTGCGTAGTCGCCGGTTTTGGCGGCTGCGGTGAGGTTGCTGCCGGCACCGACTAAGGTAACGCCGGCGTCGAACCAGGTTTCGAGGTTGTCGAGCGAGACGCCGCCGGTTGGCATGATGGCCAGCTGCGGGAATGGGCCGTGGAGTGCTTTGACCATGGCTGGGCCGGCAACGCTGCCAGGGAAGACTTTGACCAAGTCGACACCGGCTTCGAGCGCGGTTTGGATCTCGGTTGGGGTGAAGCAGCCTGGGGTGTACGGAATTGAGTAGAGGTTACAGATTTTGGCAACGTCAGCGTTGAAGCTTGGGCTGACGATGAATTTGGCACCGGCGATGATGGCCAGACGTGCTGTAGCCGGATCAAGAACGGTTCCGGCACCGATCAGAACATCGTCACGGTCGGCATACTTTTCGCTGAGTTCGTCCAGCGCCTTGTCTGCGTGTGGCACCGTGAAGGTCAATTCAATTCCGGTAACGCCGCCAGCAATCACGGCGTCAACGGTTTTAACAGCTTCATCGGCATCGTTGCCGCGAACAACCGCGACACAGCCGGTGTTCACTAACCGATTCAGGTAGTCATATTTTTGCATGTTTGTTTACTCCTTAAACGTGTTTGGTAACGAAGAACGTCTTGTACGTCTTGAAGCATGAAAAAAGTTAAAGCGCTTTTATTCGTGCCCTGTTTCATTAAGACTTGTTTTCATAAACTTGTCAAGTTGTGATCGTGTTGGGTAACCGGTATTGTCGCCAGCGGACTGGATGGCCAAGGCACCGATGGCATTGCCGCGGCTGGCCGCTTCGGCAGGGGAGCGGCCTTCGAGCAGCGCACTGATGACGCCAAGGGCAAAACCGTCACCGGCGCCGACCGTATCGACAATGTGCGCCGCCGGAAAACTCGGCAGTAGCTGCCCCGGCACATCGCGGCCTAATAGGTAAGCGCCTTGTTTACCGACTTTAACGATAACCAGTTGCGTCTGCGGGCTTTGATCGAGGTAGAAGTGGGCGATGGTCTCAGGATCATCGCTGCCGACCAGGATTTTGCCCTCCGCCGCACCGGGCAGCACGATGGTGGCACTTTTGGCTAACTCATTAATGGTCGTCGCCATGGTCTGCTGATCAGGCCACAATGCCGGGCGCAGATTGGGGTCGAACGTGATCATGATGTGGTTGGTGATGAGCCGCTTCATCAAGCGCTTCGTTGCGGTCAGCGTCGAAGCCGAAGCTGCCGGGAAAATACCGGTGATGTGCGCCAGCTTGACGCCTGCCAAATCGACGCGGTCAATGGCATCCGGGTCAAAATGGGCGGCTGCCGATCCGGCACGCAGATAATAGGTGTTCGGATCACCGTGCGTGACGCGCGCTTTGAACTCAATACCGGTCGGATAGCGCGAGGTCGTGGTGACATTGTCTGACCCGATCCCGGCCGCCGTGAGTTGCTGGCGAATGAAAATACCATTCGGATCTTCGCCAAGATGCGTGATATATTCAACTGAATGGCCCAGCCGGCTTAAGCCAACCGCCACATTCAATTCGGCGCCGGCCAGATATTTGGTAAAATGTTTGGCCGCTGCCAACGGAACATCGGCTTCTTCAGCGGCGAAAACGACGAGCGGTTCACCGATTGTCAGGCATTCATTCACGTGTGATCGTACTCCTTTAAACGTTCAGTCTTTGTTGTCGTAGAAACCAAAGTAGTTGCGGGCGTTACCGTAGCTGATATTCTTGACGATGCGGCCAAGGGCTTCCAGGTCGTAAGGCACGCGGCCTTGTTCTACCAGCTCACCATAGAAGTTGCACAGTACCCGTCGGAAGTATTCATGCCGTGGGTAAGACAGGAAGCTGCGGGAATCCGTCAGCATCCCGACAAAGTTTGGCAACAGGCTTTGTTGGGCAAAGGTTTGCAACTGCTTGTGCATGCCTTCAGCCGTGTCATTGAACCACCAAGCAGCGCCCAGTTGCAGGTGTTGTTTGTCACCTTGGCCAACAAAGCTTTGCAGCATGGTGATCAATGGTAACCAGTCATTTGGATTGAGTGAATAGAAGATGACCTTTGGTAACGGACCGCGTGCATCCATCGCCTGGAAAAGATCACGAATTTCACCGACCAGATCCGGCTGACTGCCCATCGCATCAAACCCGGTATCTGGGCCGATCTTTTTGAGATTTGGCAGACTTAGGCTGCGGGCAACATTTGCGTGGAATTGCATCGTCCAGTTGAATTCGCGGTTCAAGTCCATCAACATTTCGACTAAGCCGGTGATGTATTGATCATTTTCTTCATCACTGACAGGGCGATTTTCGATACCCTTTTTGATGATGGCATCAAGGGCTTCCTGACTTGCCGGACGGTAGTGGAAGCTGTTGAGGCCATGGTCGGAAAGGTGGCCGCCATGTTGGGCGAAGAAGGTGAAGCGTTGTTTCATGGCTTTCTTCAAGGAAGCAAAGTCAGTAATCTCAACGCCGGCTGCCTTGCCGAGGGTCTGCAAGTATTCGCCATAGGAGTTTGCGCAGATTGCCATGAGCTTATCTGGACGCATGGCTGGCAGAACTTTGAAGCCATTGGTGTCTTCGTCTTTCGCGATGAGTTCGTGATAGTGGAGGTCACTTGCCGGGTCGTCGGTGGTGCAGACAACTTCGACGTGACTGCGGCGAATCAACGCGCGCGGCGTGAATTCCGGCGTTGCTAATTTGGCGTTGGCGAGATCCCAGACTTGTTTAGCCGTGTCGCGGCTCAAAACCAGATCACTGCCAAAGAAGCGGCGTAATTCAAGGTGGGTCCATTCAAACACCGGGTTGCCCCAGGCATTTTCCATGGTTTCGCACCAAGCGACGAACTTCTTGTAATCATCACCATCGCCGGTAATCAGTTCTTCCGGAACCCCGTTGGCCCGCTCAAGCCGCCACTTGTAGTGATCGCCGTAAGTACCTTCGTTTAACCAAATACGGGTAATGTTCTTGAAGTTACGGTTTTCGTAGATTTCTTCCGGGTTGAGGTGACAGTGAAAATCGATAATGGGCAAGTCAGCGGCATATTGATGAAACAGTTGCTTCGCCGGCTCGTTGGTTAACAGAAAATCATCATCCAAAAAGGCCATTATTTTGCACTTCCTTTTTCCAGTGCTTCCCAGAGGCCGTGCAGATACATGATACCTAAGGCGCGGTCATACAAGCCGTAACCTGGGCGACCATTTTCGCCCCAGATGTTGCGACCGTGGTCTGGCCGGATGTAGCCATCGTAGTCTAAGTCGTGCAAGGCCTTCATGATTTCATACATATCCAGTGAACCGTCTTTGGAAAGGTGATCGGATTCGTGGAAGTCGCCTTCCTTGTTCATGAACTTGATGTTACGAGCATGGATGAACGGTGCCCGGTCTTTCTTGACGAATTCGCGGATGATTGCCGGCACATCGTTGTCAGGATTTTCGCCTAATGAGCCGGTGCAGATGGTAAAACCATTGTAACGGGATTCGTGCATGCCTTCAATGACGCGCATATCTTCGGCGTTTTTGTAAACCCGTGGCAGACCGAACAGTTCGCGCGGCGGATCGTCGGGATGCATCGCCATACGTACATCATACTTCTCGCAGGTTGGGATGATGGCGTCGAGGAAGTACTTCATGTTTTCGCGCAATTTAGCGGCGTCAACATCGGCGTAAGCTTTGAACAGACGCTCGATTTCTGCCAGACGTTCCGGTTCCCAACCAGGAAGGACATAGCCTTCGGAGTTGTTGCGAACGGAGTCGATGATATCATGCGGATCGTCTTTCAGATACTGATGCTGGAAGGCCATGACATTGCTGCCGTCTTTCAGCTGGTAGTGAAGGTTGGTCCGTAACCAGTCGAAGATCGGCATGAAGTTGTAGCAAATGACTTTGATGCCGTATTCGGACAGGTTTTTAATGGTTTCTTTGTAGTTTTCGATGTACTTGTCGCGTGATGGCAGGCCGATCTTGATGTCATCGTGAATGTTAACGGATTCGATGACTTCCAGTTTTAAGCCGGCATCTTCGACCTGTTTCTTCAAAGCGGCAATTTTTTCTTTTGGCCAGACGTCGCCGACCGGAACATCGAATAAAGCGCCAACGACTTGGTCAGTGCCAGGGATTTGGCGGATCTGTTGCAAGGTGATTGGGTCATCTTTTTCGCCGAACCAGCGAAAACCCATTTTTAAATCAGACATAAAATCAAAGCTCCTTTTCGTGATCTTGACGGAATTGTTCAAGTGTCTTGGCAACGGCACCAGGGCCGGCGATCAGTTTCTTGAAGTCGGCTTCGACCTGGTCAGCCAAACCGATTTGATACAGGTCATGGCCGAAGATCTGGTCGTTGCTCAAAATTGGCTTGAGGGCGGCGTGAACGTCGGCATCGCTACCAAGCTTGATGTCAGCAACATATGGCTGCAATTGATCCAGCAGCGGGTCGCGGCTTGGCGTGAAGGCATTGCCTTTGTCGTCCAGTGCCATCAGGTAACGGCACCAGCCGGCGAGGATCAATGGAATGGCTTTAAGTTGCTTGATGCTGTCAGGACCCTTGTCTAAATAGTGTTGAATGGTGACGCCATAACGGATTGGCAGCTTCTGTGACGTGTCGCTGGCAATACGTTGCGGCGTATCCGGAATGTTCTTGTTAGGCAAGCGCTTGGTGATCAGCTGATCCAGGAATTTCTTCGGATTGATAATCTTTGGATCCTTAACCACCGGAAGATCTTCCTTGTAGCCAAGATACTTGATCAATGTAAGTAGATCAGGATTTTCGACTTCAGAAGCAATGGAGGTGTAGCCCAGCAGATTGCCGTAGATAGCCAGTGCCGTGTGCAGTGGGTTCAAGCAGGCGGTGACTTTCATCTGATCGGCATCGTTAACCGTGTCGCGATCCGTGAGAATGACGCCAGCGTTTTCCAGTGCCGGGCGACCATTCGGGAAGCTGTCTTCGATGACCAGATAATGCGTTTCTTCAGTGTTACCGAATGGCGCAATGTTGGTGTGCTTCGGGGTGTGGACGATGGTGGTATCCTCAAAACCTTCTGCCTTCAGCTTGTCAGCGACATTTTGGGCAGGGTTCGGGGTGATCCGGTCAATCATGGACCAAGGGAAGCTGACGCGTTTTGGATCGGTCAGATAGTCGATGAAGCCTTGGGTGACCGTACCGTTCTTAGCCCAGCCTTTAGCGATGGTCAAGATACCGTCTTCATAACGTTTGCCATTTTCGGAGAAGTTGTCGGTGCTGACCATGGCAATTGGCTTGGCACCAGCTTCATAACGGGCTAACAGCAAGCGAGCGATGGCGCCCATGTTGGTAACGGCATCATCTGGCTTGCCGGCGATATCGGCTTCGGCTGCTGGGGTCAGCTTGCCGTTGATATCGGTGAGTTGATAGCCTTTTTCGGTAATGGACATCGTCACCAGTTGCAGCGATGGTTGGGTGAAAATGTCTTTCAACCGTTCCCAGCCGTCTGGATTGCTCTTGTTGTAGTAGATGGCCTCGGCAACACTGGCAATCAGCGTCTTATCAAGGGTGCCGTCTGGTTGCATGACAACCTGCAAAACCCGATCGTTGTAAGGCTTGTAGATGTCAGCCGGAACGTCGCCATCATAGGTTTCAGCAACAATGACCCCGGATTTAAGCTTGCCGGTGTTCAGTAAGTCTTGCGCAATTTTCGCATGGAAGCAGCGGAAGAGGTTCCCGCCACCGAAGTGTACCCAGACCGGATTGGCTTGGGTCGCTTGTTTCATTTGTTCTTGATCAAATTGCGGAACAGCGATGCCGGCTGCCTTGAATTCATCAGCCTTTGCTTGATAATCGTCGGTTAACTTAACCACAATAATGAACCTCCTCATATACTAATATATCAGAACTACACCCTCAATATAGCACGACTTGGGTAAAATGGAAAGCGCTATCACTCGATAATTTAAATTTAATGTTTTCGAAAATAAATTTTAAGTGTCCGGACCGTTTTAAGCGGCTATTTGCTGACGGCTTCTTGGAAAATCATTGACTTTAGTTTTGGCATCGCTTATAGTGAAAGCGAATTCAAATATATTAGTATCATAGTTGATGCTGCTTTTAACAACAGAAAGGACAGATCATATGAAACATACCTCGTGGGTTTATACGCCTAAGGAAATCAACGTTAAACGAGGCGTGGCTTACGGTTTGACTGACTTAATGGGCGGTGGGTGGAACAACATCGTTTCTGGGGTCATTTTTGCTTACCTCACATTGTCAGTCGGACTTAATCCTGCCATGGCCGGTGCCATCACAGGTGTTGCCCGAATTTTTGATGCGATTTTCTCGCTGGTTTTCGGAACAGTCACAGATGGCTTCTATAAAACCAAGCTAGGGAAAAAATATGGTCGGCGGCATTTTTGGATGTTAGTCGGCCTTGTCGGTTTTGCGGTATCATTCCTGTCATTTTGGGTACCGGCGACAGCTATTTTCGGACCGGGTCATGACTTCATTTATTATCTTGTTGTCTACACACTGACGGAGCTTTTTGTCGGTATGATTTTGATCCCTTGGGAAACCTTGCCGACTGAAATGACAACCGACTATACGAAACGAACCATCCTTTCCGGTTCACGGATGTTCATTTCCGCAACCGGGACTTCATTGGTTTTCTTCATCTTGGCAATCTTGCAATCATTACCAAGCGCTGCGGCAAAGAAAAATGCTTATTTATTTGCCGGTATTCTATGGACGATTCTTTTCGTGGTCGCCATTTTTATTTCTTATCGGATGACATGGGAACGCCCATTGACGAAGGAGTTTATTGCTGAGTTGGATGCGCGCCCGAAGCTGAGTGTTGGTCAATACATTAAAGAGACGCTGCATGACTATGCTCAGACTTTCCGTAACTCTGCTTTCCGGAAACATCTGACCATTTATCTTTTCTCATTTACGGGTAAAGACTTTTATGCCACTTTGTTACCGACGTTTATCGTGGTTTGCATGGGGATGGCATCAAATATTCCATGGGTCTTAAATGCGCTCGCCGTGTTTGGCATTTTATCGACACTTTTAGCAGCCAAGTTAATGATCACTCATGGACCGCGATTTTTATATAGCGTCTCCTATATCGGTATTATTTTGGCGCTAATTGCATATGGGATGACCTATTTTCTGCACCTTAAGAATCCTATGGTCGTCTTGATTGTCATCACCATTGTTTATCAGTTGTCACGCGGTATTCTTGAATTTACGCCATGGAACGTTTTCCCATTCATTCCTGACGTTGACCATATTATGACCCGCGATGATAAAGCCGGAACCTATGCAGCTGTGATGACTTTCTTCCGTAAATCCACCGGTGCTTTGGCTACTTGGCTTGCTGGGATTCTGTTAGAGGAATTGGGCTATGTATCAACGGCCAGCACGCAACAGCCCGGTGTTACGGACAAAGTGGCGCTGCTGTTTATGATCGCACCGATGATTCTGATTGGCATTGCGTTAGTTGTTTCGTGGACGTTTAAATTAAATCGTCAAACGCATAATATCCTGCAACAGGAAATCAAGCGATTGGAAAATGGCGGCTCCAAGGCAGACGTTACTTCGGAGGCGCGGTTAGTTGCTGAAGAGCTAACTGGCTATCCGTATGAAAAACTTTGGCCAGAAGAAACATACGAAGATGCGCAAGCTGAAAAGAAAAAGAAACAAGACACTAAGAAGGAGTGAATGAATTTATGGCAGATATAGTGATCGTATACAACCAAGTCAAGCAACAACTTTTGAACTTACCATTAGATCATCAGAGTTTAGCGCATGTTGACTTAACAAAAATCGGCTTGTCATCAAGTGCCGATCTTAGCCACGTGATCAAATCGGATACTTTTGCGGTGGTATTTGATGGCTCGAGTTGGACAAGCCAAACTTACATGCAGTGGGAAGATTTGCGAATCAATGAAGCACTACAAGCCATTAAAGGGAAGTATTCCGAATCAACGGAGAAGATTTTAGCGCATTTTGTCGCAGGCATGGATGTTAAATATCAAGGTAAAAAATCGTGGGTTGCATTGTTAGAAGAGCTAGGTAAGGAGATCGAGGCACGTTAGAAACGCAACAGCTACCGGCAATTCATGAATGAAGCTCAAATAGTCCCTCCACGATCAGTAGACGAAGGCTCATCGCACATCTGCTGATCGTGGAGGGATGTTTCATTGTCCAGAAACTATGCTGGTTCGAGGATGTTCATGTAAAAACTTGGTTGAGATAGGTAACCCAAGCTCGAGATTGCTCTATTGTATAAAAACGCGAGGTGGCTGACTTTTGCGTTCTATAACGCGTTTGCCAGCCCAGAAACCTGCGTGTAAGGACCTTGGTCATAATGGCCAAAGCCCGGCCATAACGCCCAAGGCCACTTACACTCCGGTTTCTAACCGGGCTGGCTCACGCTCAGCAAAAAAACACCGCCATGCAGTGATCTGCGTGACGGTGTTTCGCTTCGACTAACTTATTTCTTGTTTGCGTTGACGCCTTTACCCGGAGCCCAGTCGTCCATGAGGTTGGCTGGGTATGGGTTGAGTTTGAAGGCTTCGTCTTCGCGCGGCTTGCTTTCGTTGACCGGTCCGAAGGCTTTGTGCAGGGTTACAGTGCCCCATGCCGGAACGGTGACGTGTTGCCAAGCGTAGGCGCCGTCACGGTTAATGGTGACTTCGGCATCCAGTGGTTTGCCTGACGGGTTGTAGATATGTGCGGCAATGGAGCCATCCGGTGCCAGGAATGCAACGGAGCCGAGGCCGCCGGTGTAGCCGTCTTGGGTGTAGTTGGTAGAGCCGATGACGATGGAGCCTGGTGCGACATCCTGGTTAAAGTTGCGTAGCATGTAATATTCGAGGTTACGCTGCACTTTACCGGTTTTATGATCAATGGTGACAACGCCACGCCGACCGGTTGCGCCAACCTGATTAGGCAGGCCGCGTTCGTCCAAAGCGATGTTCCAAAGGTCGATCATGTTGAGCCCTTGGCGCACGAGCCAGTTGCCGATGAGTCCCATCATAATATGGGAAGCATCTTCCGGCGTTTCTTCGATCATGCAGCGCCGTTCGGTCATAGCTAAGTGCCAGTTAGGATTCAAGCGGCTGCCTTTAAACAGGTTGGTGTACGGGCCGTCATAGGTATGGAAGGCAAAACCATCAAATGCTGCAGCTTCATCAGGCGTGATGAGTTCACTAAGCGGCTTGTCGATAACGTCCAACACATTCAGACTGCCATCCCAGAAGTACATCTTGGTATCCGGGAATGTTTTATCCAACGCTGGCCGTAAGTACTTGTAACCGAATTGGGCCAATTGTGGAATGGTCCAGATCATGGCTGGCCAAGCCGGTGCGTTGGATGGTTCATTTTGAATGCTCAAAGCATAAATCGGAATGCCATACTTGCGATATTCTTCGAGGTAACGAACGAAGTACTGTGCGTAGACACCTTCAAAAGTATCCTTAACCGCATACCCGTTGTTGGTGTATTCACCGAACCGCAAGTGACCGCCCATGTTGAGCTGACCGGTACTCTTCATCCATGCCGGTGCTGACCACGGGGAAGCCATAATTTTAACAGCCGGATTGATGGCGAGAATTTCCTGGAGAACCGGAATCAGGTACTTCAAGTCTTTGGTCGCATCAGGGGCACCCGGTTCGCCTTCACCAACCGAGAACTTTGCTAAGGAAGCATCGTGTTCACCGAATGGCACATCATCATAGGTGTAAAAAGGCTGGCTCGCAGGTTCGCAGGAACCCAGTGGCACCCGAATTGTGGAAAAATGACCTTCCTCCGGATCAAAGAGTTCGTGTAACAACGCACTGCGCTGTTCCTTGCTTTGCTTCCAGATTAAAGAGGCAGCAGCATCGGTGATCGCAGCGCCGGCACCGATCCATTCCTGATGTTGGTCAGCCGGATCGATGACAATTTTAGCACCGTTGCCAGGTTGGGCAGTCGGTTGCGGCGTTGGCAGATGGTCACGTTTTTGGCTTAAATCGCCTGCAGTAGCAGTCCAGAATTCGGTTGGGTATAAGCCAGAATCTTTTGTGGTCATGTTAATAAACATCCTTTCTTGCGTCTATCGCTAACAATAACTTCTATTCATTACCGAACACGTTTGATGGCGGCAATCAGAATCCCACCAAGGATTTCCATGGCAACCGCGAACATGAAGACGGCCTGATAACCGAAACCTTCAACAATCGCGGAAGCAACCATGGCGCCAAGCATCTGGCCTAAGGTGTTGGCCAAGTTGATCAAGCCAAGGTCCTTGCCGGCAGTATCGGAAGATGGCAGAACATCCATGTTCAACGCACCATCGACTGAGTTGTACAAGCCATTACCAAATGCAGCGATAACAGCGTAAGCAAACATTGCCCAAGCTTCTTTGACAAACAGTGGGAACAAAGCAGCAATTGCCAGCGCGAACGTTGCGATCACAACTGGGCCTTTAACCCGCTTCATTTTATCAGCAAGTGGACCGCCGACTAAAGCAAAGAAGACACCGATGAACAGCATGATGGACGAGAAGATTGAAATGGAACTGCCGGCCTCTTTGGTGCTCTGACCAATGTAGTCGGTAAAGATGAATAGCAGGAAAGTGGTAACAATCGTTGAACCAACAACCATCAGGAATTTACCGGATAATGCCAGGTAGAAATCACGCGCATCATGCGTCGGGAAGAAGAAGTACTTCTTGAGGGATTCCTTATCGAGTTTGATCTTCGGTTCGTCTAGGTTGCTCTTTTCATTAATTAACAGAACGTGGATGACCGCCAAGATAACGGTGGTTGCTGCCATGACGTAAATACCGAATTTAACATTGCCAAGGAACTGGGCAGCTAAAAGTGCGAAGCCTTGTTGCGCAATGGTAAAACCGACACCGTAGAAGGTCGATACAGTACCACGCCATTTAGGTGCCACACGATCCGATATTTGCGGATAAATCGCGGCCGCAATGGCATTTTCAGCCGCCGCAGCAATAATCCAAATGAAGATGATCGCGGTAATCGAGGTTAAGTTAGCAATAACGACTAACGAAATCGCGATGGCTAAAGTACCAAGAACAATGTAAGGTTTCCGTTTCCCGAAACGCGTCCGGGTGACATCGGAGAAGGCTCCGAAGAGCAAGTTAGCAATCGCACCGGTAATGGATGCAACCGTTGCCAAAATGCCGACCGCCCAAACCTTATGTGCGGCATCAATCTGACTGAACAGCTGTGGAATTAAAACACTTCGGGTCGAACCAATTGGCCCATACCAGCAAAGCGGTGCTAGGAACATCGCAGTCGCAACACCGAATGGTAATTTTGGCTGCTGCGAATCTTGAACCTTCGCATTAGTGACAACCCCAACCGTCGTCTTAACGGCTTTAGGGTCTTTATCAAGTTTATCTGCCATTTTTTTCACTCCCATGAAATTAAATAATTGGCTTAGATCGTTGAATCCTATGAATCAAAAAACATAATGGCGTCATGCTTATACCGTCTGCCGTGCATCCCTTCTTTCTTTATATGTTATGTGGTCGTTGGCTGCCTCGGTGTTTTACAGAATAAGGGGTTTGTGAGGAAACTTACGATCGTGTGGGGAGATACCTGCCAGAATATCAATTCGCCAAAGATGTTGGCCTTGATAAGCTCAGATCATTTATCGTTTTGCTGTATAAATGCCGGACTGAAGGCAATGACCAGCGAATTGATATATTAGTATATCCTTACAAATGTCGTGTTAGCGCTTACTAAAAGCGCTGTCAACCTTTTACTAAAATATTAATATGTAAGAGCTTGAGAAACCTGGTGTGACAAGGAAAAAAGCCCTAAAAATTACGTGTGGAAACTTGGAAATTTTTGGGGGATGAGTAATTTGAAAATCAGCAACAGCATATTTGTTCAAAAAAAGACAAATTGATTTTCGTATTTCTGCAAGGGAAGCCACATAGACGCGAACGATGCGCGATAAAATTAGCAAGGACATTGTCTATCATGGAAATGATGATTTCTACAATATCGAACCATGATAATTGAATTTAGTTCGCAGATCATCGCCTTATTTTTTTATTATTTATAGTTCATTTTAAACCATTGAAATTTATTTTTGTTTAACTAGTTGACACATAAGATAATAATAGATACTATAGTGATATGGAAAGCGCTTCCTAAAGTCTGTATATCGTCGCTCACACAATGTTCAATGGTAAAGTAACGGTCTTAAGCGATACGGAGTTATCAACTATTTCCGGTGGAGATAATTACTATGATTACAAAGCCGCTGGAGAACAGGCGTATCAAATCGGTCGAGCTGTGGGGAAAGTTATTCAATTTTCACCCTTTGTAAAAGTGGTCAAGTGGTTTAAAAAGCACTAAAATGGAGGATTCAAATATGAAAGCAAACATCGCGAGAATGACTCAGGATCAACTGGCAAGCATATCTGGTGGCAGAAAAATTGTTGGTTATGTATACCAGAGCGGCTTAGGCCAAGTGCCGATTTATGACACTGACGCTAAGCTCATGGGAGTTATGTATCCCAAATTTTTTAGGGGCATCTTTGAAGAAATCTTTGGCTAAAGCAAGTTGATGAACACCCATCCTTATAAATGTCTGTTCCAAAGAGAAAGGGGTTCATATAATAAGTGAAATATTATCTTGGATGGTCAATCGTTTTAGGAATCCTGATCATTTTCAGAGATCGTCAAGGTGTTCGTCGATTTATAGAGTTGGCGCTAGCGAAAAGCTTCAGAGGATTTATCACTAGAATCATGATCCTGCTTATTAACTTAGGCTTCTCTCTCTTAACAACTCGACAAGTAGATTTGGTAATAGTTGCTTCTGTTTCAGTTGTTACCATATGTATCATCTTGATCGATAGTTACCACACTTTTTGGGAACGGCCATGACAAGTACAGCAGAACTTTCTGCTAGCGTATCAAAGAAAAACGATGGAACATGCCAGCACAGCCTTACAGCGGTTGTCGGCATGATTCACCGTTTTTTGTTTGCTACTTTGCTATTAAGTCATGACTGAAGGTATAAAACAGCGTCTCAGCATCCCCATTTCACAACTGTACAGAATGGCACTACTCTTTGCGACCACGTTCAAGCTCAAAATTATAGAAGCTTTCTTTAACTGGCGCGATCTTAATGTCTTCATCCGCAGTCCAGTTGGAGAAATATTTAGGGTACTTACGGTGGATTGCTGACATGTCCTCAGCGAACTTAGAGATATGAAGGTACACGTTATGAGCAGCTTCGTCAGCATTGCCGTTTTCGATGGCGTTCAGGATTTTAAAATGTTCCTCCAGTGTCGAATCGATTCGCAATTCCGATAGCACCTTCAAGTGACGAATGCGATCCTGATCCGCAGCTATGTACGCCAAGGCCTGCTCGATGTAGTTCATTGCGGCCGCATCGTAAATAAGATGATGGAACCGGTTGTCTAGATCAAACGCCCGAATGTAGTTCTTGTGGTCCAATTCTTGCCGCTGATTGTAAATCGTCTGGTTTAAGGAAAAAACGATCTCCGAACGATCCGGCAGACGGCAAACGTTTCGGACAGCCGCCTGTTCTAAAAGATTGCGCAAGTAAAACGACTCGTAAACCTTGTCGAAGTTGATCAAAGAAACGTATGAACCGCGTTGCGGGAAAACGTTCACTAAGCCATTTTCAGCAAGGCGCGAGCAGGCTCTTTGGATCGGCGTACGACTGATACCCAGTTCTTTTGATAACTCGATGGGGCTGATACTCGCTCCTGGCGGCAATTCGATAGCAACGATTTTACTAAAAAGGGTCTGATACGCGTAGTCGTTTGCAAAAATGCGATGTTCATTTGAGTTGTTTGGTAAATCCATTTTGATCACGTCCTGAAGGTTGAAAGTTT
Organism: Lacticaseibacillus zeae subsp. silagei; assembly: GCF_030770335.1. Taxonomy (NCBI): domain Bacteria; kingdom Bacillati; phylum Bacillota; class Bacilli; order Lactobacillales; family Lactobacillaceae; genus Lacticaseibacillus; species Lacticaseibacillus zeae. Next base: position 129,549 of record NZ_CP132484.1, read on the forward strand.
AGGGAGGTTAAAATTCTGCAAAACGCTTTTGGCGCCGGAGCTAGCCTGAACGCACCTATTTAAAATTGTACAACTTAGTCTGATTTTGTAAGGTGTTTTGATTCGATCTCGTCGAGAAAATTTTACGAATGTTCGGAAATCTTTGTTGAATATAAACGGACTCGTCCAGCTAAAACACAAGGAATATTTTAACAGGGCGAAAGTCACTACAATGCCCTTTATGCCATGTTACAACAAAACAATCAGCAAATGGGAAAATGGAGAACACAAGTAAAAGTACCGTTAAAATAATCATTTCACAATGTTAGCTGTATCCCTTATGTCTAGTGCGTTGGTTCATTAATCGAATCAAGAATACCACATAAGAGTTGTTGTGTAGGCGTTCAGTTTAGTAAAAATGCATAGTGAACGGTTATCGGAATTGAAAGTTAATTATATTTGACAGCGCTTACCCTTGGTGCTATGTTTTCCCTGTCACAATACTGGCATGCTAGTTCATTAGTATCCCAGAAGTCGGAGATGTGTTGAAGCTGAAAAGGAGGTGCCATGAATAGCAGGAAATCGAAGGGTTTTATCAACAAAGAAACGATGGAAATATCAAAACTATTGGTGCAAAAAAATTTTGAAAGAATGGAGTCTTTAACATGTTAGCAGCACGAGTTTACGGTAAAGAAGATATTCGCGTCGAAGAGGTCCCTAAGCCGTCAATCAAGTCTTCGAAGGATGTTTTGATTAAGGTAAAGGCAGTTGGTATTTGTGGCAGTGACAATCACATTTACCATGGGGAAAATCCATTTGCGACGTTGCCGCGGGTGATGGGACACGAATTTGTCGGCGAGGTTGTTGAAACTGGGGAGGCTGTGGTCAGCGTTGCGGTAGGCGATCACGCGGTCATCGAACCGATCAATTATCCTGAAGGCGGCAAAGATTACGCTGTTCGTCAGGGAATGCCCAATGTTTCAGCACAGTTGAAGGTTTTAGGTGTTCACGTTGATGGCGGCATGCAGGAATACATTAGCGTGCCAGAGCGCCAGGTATATAAAATTGACAAGAACATTCCTTGGACAACTGCTGTGCTCGCCGAACCTTACACCATCGCCGGCAACTCAACAACGCGAGGCCAGGTTGGCTTAGGAAAGACGCTGGTTGTTCAAGGAGCGGGTACGATCGGCCAGCTAATCTTGCGGGTGGCCAAGGCAAAAGGCGCAACAGTGTTAATCAGTGATGTCATTGATTCGAAGCTTGAATTTGCCAAGCAAAATGGTGCCGACAGAATTGTGAATGCCAACAAAGAAGATTTAGTGGACGCCGTTCGTGACTGGACGAACGGTGAAATGGCCAATGTCGTCATCGATGCAGTTGGCGCACCTAAGACCTTTGAAACCTGCTTTGATTTAGTTTCGGTTGCCGGAGCGATTGTGCCATTGGGTATGTCCCCGGAACCTGCGCATATTGCTCAAAAACCGATCATGCAAAAACAACTGACCATTTACGGTTCAAGATTACAGGCCTATCAGTTTGCTCCAGTTATCAAAGCCATTGAGAATGGGCAAATTGGCAATGATGGCGTTGTGACCCAAGAATTCAACATCAAGGACGTCCAAAAAGCTTTTGACCTCATGAATCAACACCCAGAGAAAGCGCGAAAAATCATTTTGACCTTTGATTGAGTAGATAACTTTTTGACCTTATGAAAGTAGGTTTTAACAATGGAAAAAAAGCGTGATTTCGAAGTCGATACAAAGGAATTAGTCAAAGTGACGGCAAGCGGCTGGATGGGAACGGCCATGGAGTTCATGGATTTTCAGCTTTATTCACTAGCTGCGGCAATTGTCTTTAGCGATATCTTTTTCCCCGAGATGACGCCTGCCATGGGTTTGGTCATGGCGATGGGGACTTATGGTGCGGGGTATGTTGCGCGGTTGTTAGGCGCGTATATTTTTGGCCGAATGGGTGACAAAATCGGTCGGCGAACGGTTCTTTTCGTGACAATTATGCTCATGGGGCTGGCTTCTACCGCAATTGGGTTTTTACCAACGTATCAACAAGTGGGGATTTTAGCGCCTATTGGGTTGGTTATTTTACGAATCGTGCAAGGCTTTGGCGCGGGTGCGGAAATTTCTGGAGCCGGCGTGATGGTGGCCGAGTTTGCCAAGAAGAGCAATCGTGGTTTAGTCGGTAGTTTTGTTTGCCTGGGTACATCGACTGGTACCTTATTGGCCAACCTGATCTGGACCATCATCTTAACGAAATTAGATCAGAAGAGCTTAATGGCATGGGGCTGGCGAATTCCGTTTTATGCTTCGTTTGTCATCATGATTGTGGCGGTTCTGATCCGAATCTTCATTAAGGAAAGTCCGGTTATGGCGGAGAAAAAGAAGCTATTAACCGAACAACGCCAAAAAGAATTAGAGAATCAGAAAGCAAATGGTGATGTCCCGACAGTCCAGAAGAAACATTTCAAACTTAGTAAGAGTTTGTTGGTTGCGCTAGGATTGCGGTTTGGTCAGGCTGGGAACAGTGGTATTATGCAGACATACTTGGCTGGGTTTATGGTCACTTTTCTCAGTATTCAAAAAACGGTTACGACAAATGCCAATATTATTGCTTCCTTAATTTCCTTTGTGACCATTCCCATTGTGGGTTGGCTGGGTGACAAAATTGGTCGCCGGCGGATGTATTTGATCTTGTCCGGTGCGATGGCACTCTATGCAATTCCGATGCTCTTAATGATTGAAACGAAGAATACGGTGCTTCTGACACTTGCCATGGTGATTGGCTTGAATGTCGGGGTTCAGGGGATTTTTGCTTTGGAAAATGTCATGCTACCAGAATTGTTTGGCTCCAAAAATCGGATGACTTTGATGGCTTTAGCAAAAGAAATTGCCGGAGTCATTGCAACTGGCTTTGGTCCCCTCATTGCTGCAAGTTTAGTTTCTGCGGCTATTGGCAGTTGGTGGCCGGTTGCCATTATGATCGTTGTCTTTTCCTTGTTCACTTTTGTAAGCGCTTATCTTTCTGTTGATACTAACGGGCGCGACTTGAATGACTTAGACGATGCGATGGACGATATTTCGCTTAAGTCTGAGAATTTGCACAACCGGGCAACCTCGGAACTTGTCGATGCCCACACAGGGGTTAAGAAACATTGATTCATAAATAAACATGACAAACCCTAAAAAATTAGGTTAAATGAAGTTAAGCCATTGACATTCGCGTAACTGATATATTAGTATGGCCTCATAGGGCATGACAGCGCTTACGCATTTTTTAAAAGTTAAAGTACTTAGTTTCTGAAGCAACATCTTTTTAGAATGGCTGGGGATGTTATACAATCAAGTAACAAAGTGAAAAAGAAGGAAGGGTGACGCCCATGCAAATTTCGAATTATCAAGATGAGGCGTACAATGCCATCAAACAGATGATTCTCAGCATGCAGCTGACCCCCGGGGAAAAAGTCGACAAGAATGACTTGAGCGCACAACTCAAAATCGGTGCGACCCCGATCCGGGAGGCCATTATCCGCTTGCGACGTGAAGGGCTATTTGATGTCATTCCGCAGAGCGGTACTTATGTATCAAAGATTAATCTGGAAGAAATGTACCAAGGCCGATTCGCCCGGGTCAATTTGGAAAGAACGATTGTGGCAGATGCCGTCAATATTATGACGCCGGAACAGATTGCCAAGTTAGAACAGCAAGTTGCACTGCAAGGCGTTTATGAAAACTCACGCGATTATGAGCATTTCTTTGATCTCGACCATGATTTTCACGAGATCTTCTATATGGCAGATCATAAACAATATGTCTGGACGTGGGTGCAGCAGATGAATCTGCAATTCAATCGCTATCGGTATTTGCGTTTAGAAGCGAGCGGCTTGCAGTGGCACAACATCGTGACAGAGCATCAGGCGATTGTCGATGCCGTCAAAGCCAAGGATGCTGAACTCGCGAGTCATTTAGTTGCTGATCACTTGTTGGCGATTGATGATGACGTCAAAACCGTTCTGAACGCTTATCCGGATTATTTTGAAGGACAAGCGACCCCGAATCACCAGCCTAACTAGTTCTATCTCATAACGAACATTGCCTTCTGTAAGCGCGATCGTGCCCTCACGAAAGGAAGGCTTACAGATGACAAAAGTATTAACATTCGGCGAGATGATGCTGCGACTAAAACCGTATGATCATCAACGCATTCTTCAAGCGTCCGGTTTCGAGGCCAATTATGGCGGCTCCGAGGCTAATGTGGCGGTTTCTTTGGCATTGCTTGGCGATCAGGCACAGTATGTTACCAAGCTGCCGGATAACGCATTAGGCGACACGGCGCGCAACACCATTCGCGGGCTCGGTGTCGATACGCACAAAATTCTACGGGGCGGACCGCGCTTGGGGATCTATTTCTTTGAAAAAGGGGCCAGTGTGCGCAATACGAATGTCGTGTACGATCGTGCCGGTAGTTCCTTTGCGACCGCTGAAGCTGACGAATTTGATTGGGCCAGTCTGCTTAAAGACGTGGCCTATTTTTATTTCTCCGGGATCACGCCGGCTATCAGTCCAGCCATGAAAACGGCGATTGAATCAGCGGTGAAGTATTGCGCTGCCCACGATATTACCGTTGTTTGTGACATGAATTATCGGGGCAAAATGTGGACACCAGCTGAAGCACAAGACTTCTTTGGCAAGGTGATGCCGTATATCACGATTGTTTTGGCGAATGACGAAGATTTTGAAGCAACGCTGGGAATCAAGGCATTTGATGGCAATATGGAAACCGGGATTGATCAGATTGATAGTTTCAAAGCCGGCATGTTGCAGGTCATGAAGCAATGGCCGAACGTCAAAACCGTTGCCAGTGTTGTCCGCAATATTCATTCGGTTGAAGATAGCTGGTGGACCGGCTTGCTGGCCGAAAATGGCAAGACTTACCAAGGACCGACTTTCCATATGCATGTCATGGAAGGGGTTGCGTCCGGTGATGCTTTTGGTGCGGGCCTGATGCATGCCACGCTGCATGACTTCGATCCGCAAGCCAAAATCAACTATGCGATTTCTGCCAGTGTTCTCAAACTGACCATTAGCGGTGATCTGAACTTGATTACCGATGCTGACGTGCGCGCCGTCATGGCGACCGGCAGCGGGGTTGATCGTTAGGACAGGGAACAGGAAGCGAGGAAGCGCGAATGCATACTTTAACCATTGATGGTGACCAGCTGCAGCTGGATCAAAATGAAGCGAATACGATCAAAGGATTCGGACTCTTAAGCTGCAACAATACGTCCCGCCTGTTAATGGACTATAAATGGGAGCAACCACAAGTTTATCAGCAGGTTTTACAACATTTATTTGGCGGCGAGCACCCGTTGATGCGCATGTTGAAGGTGGAGCTTGGCAGTGACTCGAATACCTCTTGCGGGACGGAACCGGCACCGCAACGCGCAGCTGACGAACCGGCCAATGTCGCCCGCGGTATGGGGTTCCAGTTAATTGCTGACGCTAAAAAGATTCAGCCGGATTTGAAGACCTGCATGTTGCGGTGGGCAGAGCCCGGATTTTTGCGGCCAACCTGGCAACAAGTGAAGTCCGATGATCCTGATCAGAAGGTGCCAAGCGCGTCTTTTGAGGGGATGTATCAATATTACAAGCAAACCGTGATCGCGGCATGGCAGACTTATGGTTATGTGTTTGATTATATCGATCCGGATCGTAACGAGACCAAGCACCCGATGTACCGGTATCTCAAATGGTTTGCGCACCGCCTGCAAAATGATCAGGATGGTTTTCCTGAAGGCTTTCCATTGGCGGATTACCATGCGATTAAGCTGATTACCTCCGACCAGAATTACGGTACCGACATGGGGACAGAATTGCTTAAAGATCCCGAGTTACAGGCCGTGATTCCGGCGGTTGGCTACCATTACAATACCGATGACGGGCCAGATCATCCCTTTACCCAAATTGCTGATCAGCTTCACAAGGAAGTCTGGTATAGCGAAGGCGTGGCTCCGGTCACATTTGGCACATTGCGGGTGCAGGACACGACTGGCATCGGCATTGGTGGGTTTATCAGTGCCTTGGACATTGCGAATCGGTTGGTTAAAAGCTACGCGCGGTCCCGGCGCAGTTTGTACATTTTCCAGCCAGCGATTGGCGGCCTGTATCCCGGCGCGAAGTATCCAGGCAAGCAACTGCTGGAAATGGATACGCCGTGGTCCGGTTACTTCCAGCAAGATACGGTCGGATTGGCAGTGATGCATCATTTTACCGATTTTGCCTTGACCGGCTGGCGTGATCAGACTGCCAACAAGAATTGGCGGTACGTGCCGAGTGCGACTGTGAGTGAGGTGGCTGGGACCGAGAATCTGAGTCAAGCCTTTGGTGCCGCTAGCGCCATGACCCTCGTGGCACCTGATCGCGCGGACTACACGGTTATTTTGGTCAATGATACGAATGCTTCTCAGAACTATCAGGTGAGTGTGAAGGATCTGCCGGCCGCCAGCAAACCATTGCATGTTTGGCAGACTTGGGCTGATGAAAATGGCAAGATCCACGACCGCGAACAGGTGGCAACTCTGACGCCAAAAGACGGGGTTGTAACGGTCACGATCGCACCTCGGGCCATTGTCAGTGCAACCACGGCGGACTTTCAGCCGCAAGCGCAGTTGCCGAGTCCGGTTGTGAGTCGGGATCAGCCACTGCAACAGGATCCTGAAAAACATGTGTTGTTCCATGATGACTATACGTATGCGGACATGCCAGAAGATTATCTCAAACGGCGTGGTGGCACACCGCGGTATACAACCGACATGGACGGTGCTTTTGAAGTGGTGGAACATGGCGGGAAGCCAGTGCTCCAGCAACAGATCACCGAGCAGTCACGGGCCTTGGCCTGGGAAACGCAAACTGACCCGAATTTCACGGTTGGCGATATTCGCTGGCTAAACTATGCGGCGGCGTTGACGTTCACATTTGATACCACGACCCAACAAAATACGGTAAGTGCCAATTATGTCGGCTTAGGTGTCCGCAGTGTGGATGACTTTGAAGGTAGCTTGTTCTCCGCACCATATGCCGCCACGATCACTGTTGGTGGTAAGCTGCGGTTTTACGTGCGCGGTGCCTTGCAGAACACCTTGGACGTACCGGTTTTTGATGCCACTGTCAGTCACGAATTGGTGGTGCAGGCAACGGATCGGCACATTACCGTGCAAGTTGATGGCGAAACGTATGTTACTTATGATGATCCAAGCAACCAGCCGGGATTAGCTGGGCAGGTGAAAGTCGGCACCGGTTATTTCAAGACCGTGATTCACAGTCTGACAGTGACAAGTACGTCGGCGACCGCGGTTTTGGGACATCGACGTGATGATCTGGATGTCAGCTTAGCGTTTAGTGACGAGCACTGGGCACGCATTGCAGCCCGGTTCCCGCACGCCTGGGAACGGTCGCAATCGACCGGCGAGCAAGGTGCCACACTTGATTTTGATACTGATGGGACGGGTTTTGCCCTCTTTGGTACCCAAGAGCAACCAAGTCGCCTGCGGATCACGGTAGATGGCCGTACTCAAGAAGTCGTACCGCTGACAGCATTGGCCAAACAGCCTAATACGATGGTGACGGACTTAGCAGCCGGGCAACATCACGTCACCGTGACAGTTATTGATGGCAGCTATACCTTTGACGGCGTGGCCCCGATCTTGTAAGCGGCAGAAGTTGCGACCTCTGGCAGTATGTTTCAAAGGAAGGTGAGTCAGGTGACCCAGGTGACCCAGCCAGCTTATGGCTATTTAATGAGCTATTTTACGGGTGAACAGTACCAAAATGGCGAGCAAATTTACTTTGCGCTCAGTCGGGATGGCCTGCATTTTAAGGCGTTGCATGACAATAAGCCGGTCGTCACCAATCAACTCGGGACACATGGCGCCCGCGATCCGTTTCTGTTTCAGACGCAAACCGGCGATTACGTGTTGCTGGCAACGGATCTGCGGATGTATGGACACACAGAACCAGGTGCCTGGACCCGCGCCGAGGTTGATGGCAGTGATCAACTGCTCGTCTGGCATTCCAAGGATTTAGTCACTTGGGATCAAGGAAAAACCGTGACGTTAGGACCCCATTTTGGCTGTGTCTGGGCGCCGGAAGCCATCTTTGATCCTGATCACGGGGATGACCGGCTGTTTTGGTCGGCGACGGATACCACGGAGAATCCAAAAAGATTGCGCATCTATTCAGCCCACACCAAAGATTTTCAGCATTTTACAACGCCGGAAGTTTATCTTAACGATGCGACTTATGATGTGATTGATCTCGATGTGGTTGCGGCGGATGACGGATTTTATCGATTCTGGAAACTGAATCAGCGCGGGCAGGTCGTGATGGATCGCGTGGCGCATTTGGATGATGCTGCTGGTCATCCGATTGAGTCGACTTATCTGACCAGCATGCAACGTGTGGAAGGGCCGCAAGTCTACCAGTTGCCGGATGGTCAGTGGTGTTTGTTGTTGGATCAAGTTAACCATGACGTCCGGGCGTATGTACCGGCACTAACCGATGATCTTGCCAGCGGTCAATTCACGCAGCCATCTGCGGGAACCTATCAGTTGCCAGACCGGCCGCGCCACGGCTCGGTACTGCCGATTGATCAGGCGGCTTATGCGCGGTTGATTAAACGTTGGCAGTAAAAATGATTGAGTGAGTAAGAAAAACGATCTAGGGTCATGTGCGAGTCACCATGACAATGAAATAGCCGTATCCCGGTTTGGGGGTACGGCTATTTTTCAGGTGGACTGTTCATTTCAGAGATAACCTGGATTTTTGATCGACGCTGTAGTTTGACTGTTCGTGCTTCTGTTTCCTGACTTCATCTTGATTCGGGAATGATATTTTGACAGGGTAACATTATGCGGCTTGTTGACGCCTGTAGCCCAACCGCCACTGGATAACGAAGGTTAATGCCGCCAATCCAGCCAGCAGGAAGAAGTCAATTTGGCTGCCAGTCGCTTCGGCACCAGTGGGGGCGAGGCGTTGTTGTAGCGTGATAATGGCTGACAGGCTGGCGGTGCCTAGTGAGCCGGCGTATTGCTGCAAGGTGTTGAACAGAGAGTTGATGTCGGCTTTTGCTGGGCCGCCTACCATAGTGCTGGCATCGGACATGGTATTGCCGAAGCCGAGATTGAAGCCCACCCGAAAAATTAGATAGAACCCGACGATCAACGCCATGCCTAATTGATGCGTGAACAGACCAAGCAGCATGGCACCGACAACCATCGCTGCATCACTGATCAACAATAACCGATGGGCACCGAAGCGATCATACAAGGCGCCGCCAATTGGTGAAACTGCCGCGCCGAGCAGGGAACCGGGTAATAATAGTAGCCCGGCGACAGAGGCATTGGTGTGCAGGACATTTTCGGCAAAGATCGGGATGACAAAAGCAATGCCAATGTTGCCGAATTGCAGAATGAAGAAATTAATGGCGCGAGCACGGATACCGGCGTGTTTGAGTAATGAAAAATTGAGTAAAGGTGTCGAGGTGTGACTTAAATGAACACTCATACCAATGATAGCAATGACTAATGCGGCGGCATAGATCCAGAAAGCAACGGTGATGCCAGCTGCCGTGAATTGATCGAGCAGTTCAATGAGCGAAAACAAGCCTATCGCCAACAGCAAGAAGCCCATGAAGTCGAAGCGTTCGTCCGTGGCGTGCGCTTTGACGCGAATAGTGGCTTCACCCATGGACCAGACTAATAAAATGACAGGCAATACCAGCCAAAAGATCATCCGCCATGATGCATAGTAGGTTAACAAACCGCCATATGTTGGCCCTAACGCTGGTGCCAGTGACGTGACAACGCTGGCCATGCCGACATAAAGGCCGAGATGTGCTTGTGGGATTAAGGTCAGAATCAGGTGGAACATCAACGGTGTCGAGACCCCAGTTGCCAGTGCCTGTAATAGTCGTCCGGCAAAAAGGATCGGAAAATTCGGTGCCCAGATACACAGCACCGTTCCGGCCAATGCGCATAAGACGGCGCCACGAAACAGGGACCGCGTGTTAAAGCGGCGTAATAAAAAAGCGGTGGTGCTCATGACCAACGTGACCATCAATAGGTAGCCAGAAGTGAGCCACTGCACCGTGGATAAGGACACATGTAACGTTTTAATCAATGTCGGAAAAGTGACATTCATTGACGTTTCAACCAGAATGCCAACAAATGTCAGTAGTCCGGCTGACAAAATAGCGAGCTGCGTGCGATGCGAAACCGGTGAAGTCGTCATGTGCGTGCCTTCGTTTCTATAATTTAGTCTGAACCAGATTCAGGCCACTGCTGACGATAGCAGATTCCTCAACGAGACGCAAACGCAAACGCTTTCATGTGGAAGAGATTACACACTGTTAGCAGCATGTTAGCCGATAAAGGCCACGAATACAATTAAGGCCGTCACCACGACAAAGATGAGATACCAGATCAATCGCCCTACTGGATGATTAGGATTAATACCCAGGCCGACACCAAATGCTTTTGGAACGAATAGCGGCCTTTTTTTATCGGTAGTGTTAGGTTGATACTGACGGTAACTTAAGATCGACAGAATCAGAACAAGAATGAGCGGAGTGGTCTTTGCAAGCTTGGTTCCGGTATGTAACGCCCATAAAACCGAAATTAGAAAAAGGATAAAAGTGCAAAGCACAGCTGAAGCGAGCAGCTTGCCTGATTTGTTGTTTTCAGATGAACGCATATTTCATGACCTACCTTATGTAAAAACTTCTAGATACCTGCAGTGGTTGAGGTGTATATGATGTTTGTCATTAGCTTAGCTCGTCACGCGAGTAAACAGTAGAGCTTATTTTCTCATTTTGGATCTTATATATGTCTTGATACAAAAAGAATCCTATCATCATTAGCAGATGTTTCGCTAATAACAATGGGACTCATGTTGATTTTAAATTGCGTTGTCGATGGTCAAGGACTGACCAACACTATCTATATCGAAGATAAACCCGGCATTGCTCATCGCGGTGACGAAGCTTATCGATGAGTCACGACTCCGGATTGTTCGTATCTGACGGCTTGCTTTTTGACGAGGCCGGTGCTGATACTTGCTTTGACCGCTGCCGTGAAGTTTTAGACGTCGAGGCTTGCGAGTCTGCTGCTGGCATCGCCGCTAAATGGACACGCGGTGCAGCATGCGACGATGGTTGCGGATGCTTAGGCGTCGAATTCGCGGCTGCAGGGGTCACAACCGGCGCTTTAGGTGTTGGCTTGGTTGGGGGCCATCTGGGTCGGGTGCATCTGAATCAGGAGCCGGTCCGGGGCCTTGCGGGTGGTTGTTTTTGTGCATCTGTTTGTCGGTCAGACTGATGACGCTGGACATGACCAGTGGCAGCAGGAAGACCAATAAGATCAGTCCGATGATGACGGCCAGCGCCACTTGAATCAAGGTGGTAATGCCGGACGGAATCATAGCCGCAAAGGTGCCGCTTAAGATAACCGCAGCTGAGATGACAACGGCGCCGATGACGGTGGCGGCTTTGGCAATGCGTTGGGTCATGGTGCCGCCTTCCAGCGCGTTGTCACGGTAGCGAACCATCAGGAAGATGCTGTAGTCAACGCCGAGGGCAACGAGCATGATGAAGGAGAAGAATGGGGTGTTCCACGTTAACATGGCGCGCCCGAGTACATAGGTTGAAAACAGCCTGGTCAATCCCAACGATGTGATATAGGCCATCAGCAGGGTGGTAATGATGCTGATGGGTTGAATCACGGAGCGCGTGACAACGATCAACGCGATGCCGATCCCGATGATCATGATGGCAGCGGTTCGTTCGAAGTCGCCGTTAGCCAAGTCCTGGAGGTCAGCGGTTTGCGACGTTTGGCCGCCAATTGCCACAGTCGCATCATCAAGCGGCGTGTGTTTCAACTTGGCGGTGAAATCCGCTTTGATCGCTTTAATTTGTTGGGCGGCCGCATCGGTACTTGGATCGCCTTTTGACACCACGGTAAACTTCGTGATTTTGTTGTTATCGGCCATGTAAGTCGCTAATGCTGGCTTAAAGGTTTTACTTTTCAAGGTGGTGTTTGGAATATAGAACTTTTTGCCTAAATACGATCGCTGTAGCTCAGTCAGATATTGCTTCATGCTGGTGCTGCCGTCCGCAATCGTGCCGAGGGCTTGATTGGCGGAAGTGAGGCCGCTTTGCATTGAACTGACTTGCTGGGAAATCGCCTTGATTTTCGTGTTCAAGGTCTGAACGCCGGTGTTGACCTGCTCGGCACCGCTCGCAATTTGCGAAGCGCCATTATTAAGCGTGCCGTTTTGGCTGGCGAGTTGGGAGGACCCTGAGCTGAGTTGGTTGACACCGGAAACCAGCGTCGGGACTTGGCTGTTCAGCGAATTGATGCCACTGTTCAGCTGATTGGTACCACTGGTGAGGGTGCCGATGCCGCTGTTCATGGCAGTGGTGCCGGCATTTAAGGTTTTAATGCCATCACCTAAAGCACTTGTGCCATCGGTCAATTGCTGCACCCCGCTGGAAAAGGCGTTGATTTTGTCCAGAATCGGCTGGGTGAGCTGACTGGCATCCGGCAATTGATTGATGAGTGTGATGATTTGTTGAGCCGTCCCGGTTAACGTCTGAATCTGATTGTTCAGCGTGTCCATGCCACTGGTGAGTTCGCCTGACTTGCTGCTGAGCTGATTCATCCCGCTGGCAAGCACGGTGCTGTTGCTGTTGAGTTCGTTCATACCCTTGGCTAGCTGAGTGGAACCGGTGCTCAAGGTGTTGACGCCAGAAGTTAGCGTTGGCAGCTGGCTACTTAACTGGCCGAGGCCATTATTCAGTGAGGTGACCCCGGATGTATACTGACTAATGCCGCTGCTGAGGCTGCTGGCGCCAGAGGACAATGTCGTGGTGCCGTCTGCCAAGGTTTGCACCTGTTGGGTACTGCCCGCGACATTGGCGTTTTTGATTTGGGTGTTCGCATCATTAAGCCCGGCTTGAACCTGCTTCAAGCCTTTGACACTTTGCGTTAAGCCGCTGTTGATCGTTTTGAGTTGGTCGTTAAGATACAGTGACTTGATTTTACTGCCACCTGGCTGGGTGACCGACGCCACGGTTTTAACGCCTTTTTCCTGCTGCAGGTAGGTGGTGACGTCATCGATCGTGCCCAGAACGGTCTGGCTATTCAGTGGGTGCTTACTCTGAATATAAATCGTGGTCGGCGAGGCCATGCCTTTTGAATAATGATCCTGAATCAGGCGATAACCGACTTTGGATTGCAACGTTTCCGGCAACTCGTCGGCGTTGTTGAAGTTAAGCGTCTGGTTGGCATTCAGCAAAAATGGCACGGCGATGATACCGATAACGCCAAGCGTGATGAGCGGGCGGGCGATGCCAACTTTGGAAAGACCATGCCACAGGCGGCTGGTGCTGTGGCCATCCAGATTCTTGCTCGGCCAGAAAAGTTTCTCGCCCATAGTTGCCATGAAGAACATGTTCAGGGTTAAGAGTACCGTCAAAAGAATGAGCACCCCAATGGCGACACCAACCGCGGAACGATAGAACTTGAAGTTGGCTAGACCGAGAACCGAAAAGCCGATCAGAACCGACAGTCCGGAATAAAGAATCGTGCGGCCGCCGAAACGTCGCGCAATGCCGGCTGCCTTGGTTCTGGGAATACCTTGGGACAATGCGGCTTTAAAGTCGTCATATAGCAAAATATTGTAATCTGTCCCGATCCCGAATAAAACAACCACAAGGAAGACTTGCGTGAAATTAGAAATCGGAAAATTGGCCTTATCGGCGAGCGTCATGATGATGTTCAACGATGTCAGGAAGGAGATCGCAACCGTTAGCAGCGATACCAGCGGCACAATCGGTGAACGGAAAACGATGATCAGCACGATAAAGATAAAAATCGCGGCAATAATTTCCGTTTTCTGGATGCCTTTTTCGGTTACCGTGGCGAAGTCATCGTTGAGTACATCACTGCCGGTGACATATGTTTTGACGTTCGCGGTTTTGATTTGTTGCTCGAGATTCTTGGTTTGCGGCCGGACCTGACCCTTGGCTTTCACGTCAACCAGTGCCATCTGAGTGGTGCCATCTTTGGCATCAAGCTGCTTTTTGGTTTCGGCGTTGTCAGACGACTGCGTGACGTTGACAATTTTAACGGCTTTGGAATCTTTGAGACCCTTAAGCGTTTTGGTAATCGCTTTTTTCTGGGTTGCCGTCAGCTTTTTGTCGCCATTGCTGAAAACGAGCGCGAAGGAGCGGACTTTCTGGTTATGGTTGGCCCTTTTCTCAATGTTGGCCGCAACTTGGCTTTCTTCGTTTTTGGGCAGTGACAAGGCGCCTTTATCGCGGACGATTCCCGAGACGTCAGGCATGGTCACGAGGGTCACCAAAATAACGACAAGCCAGAAAATCAGGGCAGGGATGTGACGATTGCGAAGATTTTTCAATTAAAGACCCTTCTTTCACTGGTGAGACCGTTCCAGACCTGATTTTTCAAATCGGCGGCCAATGCTTTTTGGTTGGAAACGTGGCCTTCGATTTGCTGCTGCGCCCAGACGATATCAATCATGCTGACAATGCTGCCATAAAGAATGGCGAGTTGCGTCCGGACATCGGCTTTGACGATCACCCCGCGCTCCTGACCATCCATGAGCATATTGTTGATGAGCGTAATGACCCGTCCGCGGGCAGCCCGGCTTTCGGCATTGAGTGCTTCATTGAAGATGTTTTGCTGAATAAAATGCAACTCTGTCGGGTACTGCTCCATGGATGCGGTTGCTGCGTCAAACAAGCGGCCGAACATGGTCTCTGGGTCATCGGGATCACAGTCAGCAGCTTCGGCTAGCGAGTTGTGGAAGAAATTCATAATATCCGTAAAGGCGGTGTTGAGAATATCTTCTTTGCTTTTAAAATGCCGATAAATCGTGCCGACTGCGACTTTTGCCGCTTTGGCGATGGACGGCAGGTTGGTTTCGGCGTAACCGCGTTCGGCGAATAACTTAACAGCCTGCTCGATAATCGGACTTGGTACAGGAATAGATGCCATGATAACCTCCTTATGGAATGAACGTTCATTCGCATATCTTAGTGTTTATGAATATTCTTGTCAAGATGGTATGAAAATAATATTCCACTGTTAGTTATCTGGTTATCTAGGAAGACAAAAATTGTGCTATAACTCATCACGCCAAACAAAACAGACGAAATGATTAGCGCTAATGCGGAAATTATTTCGTCTGTTTCACTCAGATATTTTGTTAAGTTTTTAAAAACCAGTGCCAAGGCGGAGCAATCGTAGGCCAGATGGGGCTCAGCTGTGAAATTGGGCTTAAACGGGCGGTTTTCCCGTTTTAGGCCAAGGCCGAGCTTTGAAACCGCGGTTTTTGCGGGTTCAAAGTCGTGCCCTCCGCTCTAGCTTCGCGTCGCCAGCCCCATCTGGCCGGAGATTGCGGAGTTTGGCACGACAAGAAACGCATAGTCTGAATTTATGCAGTCTTCAATATTTCTTGATTTATGGCCACAGCTTAATGCAACCAAGGATAATCGAAAAAATGGCGGTGCCGTTTTTCAGTAAACGGCCATCGATTTTGGGGCCGAGGCGGCTGCCGACGATGACGCCGAGGCCGTGGGTGACGAGGATGATGGCGAGTAGTGGCAGGGTGTTCATGAGCTGGATCTGACTGAGGTAACCGACCGCGGCGGGTAAGCTGATGAAGACGGAGTTGAGTAGGGCAATGCCGACTGCTGCGTGTGGTTCACAGCCGAGTAAAACGAGTAGCGGCATGACCAGCACTGGGCCGCCTGCTCCGGAAAGTGCGCAGATTAAGCCGGTGACGATGCCTAAAATGACAAGTAAAATCGGGTGATTTAGGTGATCGACACCGGGTTTTGGCGGATAGCGTTGTTGAATCAAAATGGCAATGCCGGATAGCAAAACGACCAGGTAGAGTAATAGCTGAACCCAGCTGGTCGGCAGTAAAAGGTTTAGCCGGACACCAAGAATAGCGCCGACAAAACTACCGCCGCTGAGCATATAGGCGATGCGCCGATCCATCAATCCCTGCCGTTGATAATGGCGTGATCCGAGCCAGCCGGAGATAATGAACGCCAGAAAACTAAACGCCAGACCCTCCGTGGTGCTGTAGCCGAGTCCTGCCGTGTATAAGATTGGAAGTAAAAAACCAGCCACGCCGGTCATGCCGACGAGGCCGCCGATTATGATGTTGCCAATTGCGATGATGATGATTGCCATAGTGTTGGGTAGCGCCGTGCACACACGGCTTTGATCCTTTCTACATCTAATGTTAACACTTTTCGTTTTCGCATCAGCCACTTACCGGCCACCATGGAATCAGCCACATCATTGGCATTGACGCTTTCTAATAACGTGTTGTTCCAATTACCGGTTGGCCATAAGTGCGGACTGTCGATGTCCAGACCGATGATGTCTGCCTGATACCCCGGAGCGATGCGCCCCAGCTGCCCGGACATATTCAAAGCAGCCGCGCCACCGTCTAATACCAGCGCCATAATGGTGGTTGCCGGCATGATATTGGCGATGTGCTGTGGCACGCCATAATGCAAGGTCATGATCGCCCGGAAAATTTTCATTTCCTGCCACAGACTCAAGCCGCCATGCGCCGCGCCATCGGATCCCAGACCAATAGAGACGCCAGCCTTCAACAGTTCAGGCGTTGGCGGCACCCCTTTGCCAGAGTTGCTGAACGGGCTGTGGTTGATCTTAACGTGATACTTTTCGATCAAGGCCTTTTCGGTGTCGTCTAGAAAAAGGCTATGCGCCCCCAGAAAATGATCGCTCAAGGCACCGCGTTTGGCAAGGTAAACATAAGGCCGTTCACCGCAACGGTCAAGGATGCCGGCTACTTCTTGGGGATATTCGTTCATATGAGCTTCGAGAAAAGTGTGACGATCAGCGGCGCGTTGAGCGGCCAGATCCACGAGTTCATCGGAACAATTATTCAACGCGCGCAGAGAATAATAAACCTGTAAATGATGGCGGCCGTGGAATTGATCGTAAAGCGCATCGGTGTGGGCAATGGCGGTTTTGGCATCCATGTTAATCGAAGCAGGCAGCGTCGGATCGTCCATGGTTGAATAGGCAAGGGCACCCCGCAATCCGCTTTGCGCATAAACAGTTCCGGCGGCGGCCATGTGATAACCGCCAGCGTCCACAAATCCGGTCGTGCCACTGGTGATCATTTCCAGTGCCGCTAGTTGCGCGTTAAGCGTCATGGTCTCGGCCGTCGTATCAGCTTCAAACGGCAGCATAATCTTTTTCCAGATAATGCCTTTGGTGTCCAGCACGCGGCCGCGGAGTAATTGCTGACCGGTATGTAAATGACTGTCGATCAAACCGGGCATGAATAAACGATGGGTACCGTCAATGACATCATCAGCTTCGGCTGGAAAACTACCGTGGTCGCCTACCTGCGCAATTTTACCGTCTTTGATGAAAATATCCTGATGCGGCTTGATCACACCGGGTGCGGTCATGGTCAACGTATCCTGAATCAGTGTGCTGGCCAATTAAATCACCCCTGTCAGTTTCAACGTGAGGGTGTCCCACAAAAGCGAGCCGACAAACGTCCCGGTCATCACGGCAACTCCGACAATAATGTACTTCCAGCCTTGATGAATGAAGGTGCCCAGCTTATCGGAGATCGCAATCCCGGCGAACGAGCCGACCACGGTGAACGGTGCGGCGAAGGCGATGACTTTGGTTGAACTGATAACCACCGCGGCGATCGGTGAAAACGGCGCGGCTGCCAGTAGTCCTAGAACCGAACAATAGGCGATGATGGGCAACTTGAACGGCATGATTTTGGCTAAGACAACAGCGACAAGGGTGATGGCGATGAGAATGACCACGCCCGGGAGACTTTTGGCGATGCTGACGCCGGAACCGATCCAGTTAGCTAGCAAGGTGCCGACACCACAGACACTGAGGAGAAACAACCATTCACGTAATCGCATTACTTAATCCGTCCTTTCACTGCAGCAGGCGTCTTGGCACGGCGGCCGGCGAACATTTTATCTAAAATCGTGTAAAGCTTATCTGTCAGCGGAATCGCCAGGAACATGGTGATGTAAATACCGGTGATGCCGGCGATGGTATTGGCGGCTGACGCCATGGCGGTGATGGTGTTGGCATCGTGGGGGAATAGCTGGGCGAGGCTGGCGCTGGCCGAAGCCATGAAAATGCCGGCACCGACGCCGGTGGACATGCCCAGCGCCTTGGGATCAAACCAGCCGGTCATGCCGAGCACCGTGGCCATAATGCCAAAATAAATCGTGCCGAGAATGCCGCCGACGATATAAATCGCCATACTGCCGCTGGCTTCGTCAGAATCCGAACCATAAGCCGAATTGATCAAGGCGAGGTGATACTCGCGATTAAGCGAACTTGTGGCGCCGATCGACTCGCGCCGCAAGCCGAGCAACATGGCCAAGGGGAGGCCGAAGAAAATGCCGAGCAGATTGCCGAAGCCATGACCAACAAGGCGGGGCCGGCGTGCAGAATCATATCCATATTCGCACCGGCAGTAATGCCAAGATTGACCACAAACGGGCAGATCCCAACAATGACCAATTTCGATGCGGCTTTGACGTGTTTGTTGTCAAACCAGTGCATCACTTGCGGACCACTTAACATGCCGAGAATAATGGCGTAGAAAACCGGAAATAAAATGATCATCCCCGGACCGACTTTAAGTTTCACAGTTCCGATGTATTCAGCGATCGCGGTGAATAAAGCAGCGACAAGATAACTTTTCCATTCGACTTTAATACGTGCGCGTAAGCTAGGGTAAGTCATGGGGTCCTCCTTGTGAAATGAATAGACCCAGTTTAGCGCAATTGTTTGGGTAAATAAAGGACGATTAGATTAAAATACGGTTTAATGTTCGTGTTCATCTTTTGTAAACTGATATATCTGCGGCAAAAATAAAATAAATGACAATATGAGCGAACTTGTGAATTGCTATAAGTATAGTTACCTTAGATGTTCCTTACCGTGCCAAACTGCGCAATCTCCGGCGAGAGCAAGGGCTGGCGACCGCGAAGCTAGAGTGGTGGGCACGACTTTGAGCCTCAGCAAGCCCGGCTGAGTCTCAAAGCTCGACCTTATTGTAGGTGGGGCAAAGAGCGCCCCACCAACAATAATTTCACCACTGAGCCCCATCTGGCCTACGATTGCTCCGCCTTGGCACTGACATTTTTAATTTAAGCCGACTAACTAATTTCCGATACAGAAAAACGCGACCGAATTTTCTACTGGTGAAAATTCGGTCGCGCATTCTTTTTTAATCATCACTCAGCCACTAACTAATCCAAACTCATCACTCATACGACGTACTTTTATCAGCCTGTTTGATGATTTGCAGATACTTATAGATGCTGACGGTGGACATGTTGAGGTATGCCGCGGTTTTGGCGACGGCGTCTTTGAGTTCGAAGAAGTGTTGCTCGTAAAGGCGGCGCACGATAGCGATTTTTTCCTTGCGGGTCAGGTCGGCGATTGGCGGGTTGGGGGTACCCGTTTGTTCGATGACGACTTGCCGAATGGCGCCTTCTGGTTGAATGAACAGGTTTTCCGTTGGGGGAGTCGATTCAAGCAGGTCCGCGGCAGGGGCTAGTTCCGGTTGGAAGGCCTGAAGGAGTTCTTCGCTTAATTTCTCAAGCGTCGCCAGTTGTTGGAAGCGGCTGACGTCGGTGTTGATGCAGATCATGCCGATCAGCTCGCCGGCTTGGTTCTTGATGAAAAAGCTGGCGGAGTTGACTTTTTTGCCATTCATCAACGTGCTTTGATAGTGCACGACGTAATCCTGCTGCTGATACAGTTTATCGTGTAAGACTTTTGCGATGAAGTCGGTCGCCGGTGAATCCATGGTGCGTCCGGAAATGCTATTTGCCAAGAAAACAATCGAGGAGTCATAGCCATCGGTCGCGGGATTAATGGCGTGCATCACGATTTCTGTCGTGGGACCGAGCACATGCGCAAGAAATTTTAAAAATGGACGGTAAGAATCGGGGGTGATCGAAATCCTTCCTTTCTTGATAACCGCAGCAGTCCCAGGATTCGTCGGGGTTAGATTTTGGCTAATGCCTGGGTCAAGTCAGCGATTAAGTCTTCAGTATCTTCAATGCCGCAAGATAGCCGCAACAAGCTGTCAGTCACGCCTTGAGCAGCGCGTTCCTCGGCGGTTAGACAGGCGTGTGACATGGTGGCTGGGTGGGACAAAATAGATTCCACCCCGCCTAGACTGACAGCAAAAATCGGTAATTGTAGCGCTTCGATGAACGTGTTCAACCGCGCTTTGTCGGCGCCGGCAATTTCAAACGACAACACTGCGCCGCCGTTTTCTGCTTGCCGCATGTGGACGACATGACCGGGATGCTCCGGCAGGCCCGGGAAGTAAACTTGCTTGATTTTGGGATGCTTTTGTAAAAATGTTGCGATACTTTGGGCATTTTGCGTTGATTGTTGCATGCGCAAGCCCATGGTTTTCATACCGCGCAAAACCAGCCATGCGTCTTCAACGCCGAGAATGCTGCCGAACTCTTTTTGAAACAGTGAAAGTTCTTCGGCAATGGCCTGATTGTTTGTCAAAACGGCACCGGCGACCACGTCACTGTGACCGTTGATGAACTTGGTCAGACTTTCGATGACGACATCGCATCCCAGCGCCAATGGCTTTTGGTAAAGTGGCGTCATGAATGTGTTGTCGGCCACTGTCAGGATACCATGTGCCTTGGCCAGCGTCACGATAGGCTGAATATCAGTGACTTTTAGCAGCGGGTTCGACGGCGTTTCCACGTAGATCATTTTGGTTTTGGGCGTCAGTGCCTGTTCAATATTAGCAAGTTGATCGTAAGCTGTAAACACGACATCAATGCCGTACTTAGGCAGAATTTTGGTCGCAAACGCACCGGTGCCGCCGTAGACTTCAACCGGGAAAATAATCTGATCGCCAGCGTTGAGCAACATGATGGTGTTGGCAATAGCGGCCATACCCGAGCTGAAGACAAAGCTGAATTGTGCCCCGGTCATTTTGGCTAAGCCTTCCTGCAAGGCGTCAATGGTCGGGTTGCCAAATCGCGTGTACATGTAGTCGCGACTGGTTCCCAAGGCCGGGCTGTTGAACGTGGATGCTTGGTACTTAGGAATCGAAGACGCACCGGTATGGCTGTCGATGACCGGGTAGCCATGTAAAAGATCCGTATTGATACCCACTTTTTAATCCTCCGGGACTTCCGCCACCATGTCGACTTCCAGTAATGCCTGCGCCGGTAATTCGCTAACCAAAACCGCGGTGCGCGCTGGGTAGCCATCATGGAAGTAAGTCCGATAAACCTGATCAAAACTCGCCAGTAATTTGAGATCGTTGATGTACACGGTGGTTTTGGCCACATGATCAAAAGACGTTCCGTTATCAACCAGTATGTGATTCAAATTGGTCATCACTTGTTTGGTTTGGGCAATGATGCCTTCCGGAACGGCCTTGGATTCCGGACTGAGTGGCAGTTGGCCAGAGGTGAAAAGGACCGAACCGATCTGGGTCGCGGCGGCGTAACTGCCAAGGGGAGCGGGGATGTGGGTGCTGGTCAAACGCTTAATCATATTCATACCTCTTTTTCTTAGTTTGATAGTTGAAGAGCATCATCCCAAACGGAATCACGACATAGCCGAGGATCATGGCGACAATCGCAAAATAATTCGGGGCATGCTGGTTATTGGCATCGAGAATGGTAAATTGACCGATCCAGTCGAATTTAATAAGCAATAAAACGGTCAGGATCAGCGACACCGCTGGGCAAACCATATCAGTGAGCACATTTGGGCGCGCCGGATTGATGAGTCGGCGATCACCGCGGCCACGGAAGAATTTCATGACGCACAGCGGAATAATCAGAAACTGAACGAACCGGGAGATGGAGCTGAGAATGATGATACTCGTCATGTCATAACGGAAAGCCATCGGTAGCAGCACCGCCAAAGCAATCGTCAAAAGAAACGCCGGCAACGGGAAGTTTTTCGCTGTCCGCCCGGCTAACCAGCTAGGCAGTTGCCCTTGTTTGGCAATGGCTTCCAACACCCGCGGACTGTGAAAAGAAGCCGCAACGTTGATACCTAACATTGAAATCAGTGCCCCATATAACACGATATTTTGAATCAGCGGGTTATTGAAAACCGCCACTAAGGCCACGACTTCTTTGGTCGCCATCATCGCCTGCGGATTCACCATCATGGCAATCCAGACAACGCCGATATAGACAACCGCAATCACCGAAATCGCTAGGGGAATCGCAATCGGCAGATTCTTTTCCGGCTTATCCATATCATCTGCCCCACTGGCAACGCTTTCAAAACCAGTGAAAGCATAAAACGCGGCGATAACCCCCATGACTAGGGTACTCAGAGTTGCGTTGGTGCCCGCGCTGGTCAACCGGTCAATCTGGGCAAAATGATTCACGCCGGTGGTGGCAATAACGCCGATGCCGAAAATGATGAAAACCAGCAAGGCGGCTAACTTACCAATCGTTGACAGATTGTTGACAAGCTCGAAGAATTTTGGCCCGAAACAGTTAATTACTAGCAGTGACAACATCAGTAAAATCAAGCTAATTGTGACAAGCATCAAATCGTTTTGATCAAAACCGAAAATGCGTAAAACGGTTTTGACAACCGCGGTGGCCATGACGCCCCAGGCAATGCAGGTGGCAATGTAGCGCGTGATGCCGACGTAGAAGCCGACGTGTTCGCCGAACGCTGCCTTGGCATAAATATAAGCCGCGCCGCTGTGTGCGACATACTTGGCTGCTGCGGCAAAGGTCACGGCCAGAATCGCCGCGAAGCAAGCCGCGATACCGTAGAGAATTAACGCTTTGGAGCCAGAAGACTGCACCACGGCGCCTGGCGAAAGGAAAATACCGGAGCCGATAATGGAATTGATGGCCAATAAAACGATTGACCAGAAACCGATTTTCTTTTTCATAGGCTCGAGCTACTTGCCGCGGTAGCTTGCGTTTGTTGAATGAAGTGGCTGAATAGGGCGTTCATGAGCGGTTGGCTGTGCGTGAGCATTTCCGGATGCCACTGCACGCCCATCATGATGTGGTCGCCATCTGCTTCGATCGCTTCCGGCACATTGTCCGAAGCGGTCGCGACAACGTGAAATCCTTCGCCAATCGTTGCCATGATCTGATGATGAAACGAGTTCACCCGTACCTTTGCCTGCTTTAAAATCGTAAACAGGCGGCTATGTTGGTCGATGCGCACGGCATGCGTGACCTGTGCCGAATTCGTTGCCTGCCAGTGCCTGATCGTCGGCGCATCGCGATAACTGAGATCCTGATAGAGCGTGCCGCCGTGATAAACGTTTAGAATCTGGGTGCCACGACAAATCCCTAAAATCGGCAGCTGGCGTTGTTTCGCTGACCGAATCAGATTTAAATCAAACGCATCCCGTCTTAGTGATGTGTCACCTAACTTGTCCAGGGGATCATGATTGTAGCTGCTCGGGTCAACATCATGGCCGCCGGATAAGATCAGCCCATCCAAGGCCGCGACTTGTCGATCAATGTCAGCAGGATCATCGAGCAAAGGTAAAATGACCGGAATCCCGCCATTTTCGGAAACTGCGGTGATATAGTCCTCGTTCACATAATCACGTTTGTAGCCGGGGAACATGCCTCCTTGGTCGACAAGGACGCCTGCTGAAATGCCGATAAGTGGTTTCTTCATATTATTCACCTCCGATTTTGAGTATAACATAACTTCTAATAAGTACAATATTTTATAAAAATAACTAAAGGTATTTTATATCAGCAAGTGGAATCGCTTTAATTAAGCAATCTTATAATAACGTTGATTTTGTGTTGAAAACGAGTGTGGACGCGGGATTTTTATAAATAACATTAGTGCTGTTCTGAACATTGTGAATTTGGGCAATGAGTTCTGGGCCGTGCCAAACTACGCAATCTCCGGCGGGAACTGGGCTGGAACGTGGTGGGCACGACTTAGAGCCTCTGCAAACCCGGCAGAGTCTCTAAGCTCGGCCTTGTACTACGCCGGGAAAATCGCCCGGCTAGTACAATCTCACCACTGAGCCCGTTCCCGCCTCCGATTGCTTCGCCTTGGCACTAAGATCGCACAACTTTTGACAAATTATTCATGACGAAACAAAAGACGGGCACAATCGAAACGTCGAATTGTGTCCGTCTATCTATAGTGACATTGAGTTATAACCCAGCCACCATGAATTGTATTGAGTTTTGCTAAATGAAGAGCAATGGTGTTAGACCTACTTTTATGAAGCAGCCTTTCCCTTTGGTTCGAGCCGGCGTTCCAAGAAGCCGAGGACGAGGTCGGAGATGATGGCCATTAGCGCTGTTGGTAACGCACCAGCGAGGATGATGGCTCCGCCGTTGGTGGCGTTGGTGCCGCGGATGATGATGTCGCCCAGGCCGCCAGCTCCGACGAAAGCGCCGATTGCGGTGATCCCGATGGCGACGACCAAAGCGTTACGAATCCCGGCCATGATGACCGACATGCTTAAGGGGATTTCGACCATATACAGTGACTGCCAGCGGGTCATGCCCATGCCTTTAGCCGCGTCCATCAGGTTCTTATCGACATTTTGCATGCCGGTGTAAGTGTTCTTGATGATTGGCAGCAGCGAGTATAGGAAGACCGTTACGATCACGGTGTTTACGCCGAGTCCGAGTCCCAGCATGATGATTGAAAGCATCGCTAGGCTGGGGATGGTCTGAATGACGTTGGCGATGCCGATGACCGTGTTACTCAAGGTGCGATGGCGCGCAATTGCCAGCCCAACCGGAATGCCGATCACCGCTGCGATGAGCACCCCATAGATCGAAATCAGAAAATGGCGGGCGAACTGACTCAGCACGTAGGAACCGTTGTTGGCAAGGTAATACCAGAATTGCTGCCAAGTATCCATGTTAGCCATTAGTCGTCACTTCCTTTGAAATAATTGTGTTTGGCAAGAAACTTTTGCGCGACCACATTTGGTTCAAGTAACTGGTCGTCGACTTGATAGTTGAGTTCCTGCATGGTTTTCAGGTTGATCTTACCGTCTAAGCGATGCAGTAACGGTTTTAGTTTAGGGTATTTCTTCAAAAGGCTATTATTAACGACCAATGAGCACTGATAAGGCGGGAAGAAGTTTTTGTCGTCCTTCAGTACTTTCAGATTGTAACTGCGAATCCGTCCATCAGTGGAATAGCCAAGAACTGTCTGCATTCGGTTTGCTTCAACGGCATCGTAAACCAGACCAATCTGCATCGGATAAACCCGCTTAAAGTCAAAGCCATATGCTTTAGTAAAGTCGCTATAGCCATCGCCTTTCCGGTTCATCCAGCTGGAGTCAACGCCGGCATTGTATTGCGGTGCGACTTTCTTTAAATCGGAAACGGTGTTGAGATTGTCTTCTTTGGCTTCTTTTTGCGTCACCATAAAGGCATAGGTGTCAGAAAAGCCGTAAGATGGATACCAGGTCTGATCGTAGCGCTTTTTGAACTCGCGCTTGACGATGGCGGTGGCCTTAGCTGAGTTCTTGACCGGGTTCATGCCTAATGTGCCGGTAATCTCGGTGCCGGTGTAACGCGTAGCACTAATATCGGCATCGTTGCGGACCATGGCTTGATGCACCACGGTTCCGGAGCCGAGGTTATTGACCAACGTGGTTTTGTAACCTAGCTCGTGATTGATCAGTTCGGCAATGATATTGGCCATGATCTGCGACTCGGTACTGGTTTGCGAGGCGATCCGGACCGTCCCGTCGTTACCGGAGCCGCCTAAGCCAGGGAAGCCGCAGCCGCTCAACAAGAGAACCGGAATCAGCAAAAGTGACAGGAATAATTTTTTGAACTGTTTCATCTTGCCACCTCCTAAGCGCGTTCACTGACAGGTGTCAGGTGGTATTCCAACCGCCCGAGCAACCAGTCAACGACCAGTGCCAAAATGGTAACAGGAATCGTGCCGCCGATAATCAGATCCGGCTGGAAGAGATTTAAACCGTTGAAGATCAGATCCCCAAGACCGCCAGCCCCGATGTACGAAGCCAAGGTTGCCCAGGCAATGACATAAATAGCTGACAAGCGAATACCTGCCATGATCACCGGCATCGCCAAAGGCACTTCGACTTGTCGAATCGATTGCATCGCCGTCATGCCCATACCTTTAGCCGCGTCTATTAACACCGGATCGACATCTTCCATACCGATATACGTATTCCGCAGAATCGGTAACAACGAGTAAATGAACAGTGCAACGATAGCTGGCACTTTCCCGATCCCGAATAAAGGAATCATCAAGGCCAGCAACGCCAATGACGGCACCGTCTGCAACATGCTGGCAATACCGATTACGATTTTGGCGGTCTTAGGAAAACGCGTCAACAAAATACCTAGCGGAACGGCGGCGATCACCCCAAGACCTAACGCAATTGCCGAGATGTAAAGCTGTTCCCAGGTTTTGGTGATCAGTTCACTGCCATGTGCGTTTAAAAAAGCAAACATGGTCACACCTCCTTAGGTGCGTCTCGGTCATCTGCCGCTGCCGAATCGGTTGCCGGTTCCTGATCGGAAGGCGTTGCCGGCTCTTTAGCACTATCGCTAGCTTGATCGTCTTCATTTTCGCCCCAGATGGTGTCGTAAACGACATCAACTAATGAAGCACGGGTGACAATACCGACCAATTTCTGATCGTTATCAACCACCGGCACATACTTGAAACCGCGCTTTAAAATGCGATCAGCGGTATCGCGCAGCAAAGCGTTCTTATTCACATAGAAGATACTTGACTTGGTAATGTCGCCAACGCTAGTAGCACTTTGATACCGGGTTTCCAGCGATTCCAAATCAATGAAGCCTTTCAGATGATTTTCATCATCCGTCACCAACAGCGTATCAACGCGACGTTTACGCATCAGGGAAATCGCTTCAGCTAGTGACTTGCCTAGCGTGATCGCTGCAGGATTCTTCAGCATGATCTGCTCAACGGTCGTGACATCAGCGCGCGCCTGAAACAACCGATCCTGGCCGACCAGGTTCTCAACAAACTTGTTCGCTGGATGCGTCAGCAGTTCGGTTGGTGTCGCATTTTGAATGATATGCCCGTGATCCATCACCACAATTTTAGTTGCGAGCTTAAGCGCTTCATCCATATCATGCGTGACAAAAACCACGGTCTTACCAAGCTTCTCCTGCAGATTCTTAATCAGTTCCTGCAAAGCCTCACGGGTAATCGGATCCAAAGCGCCATAAGGTTCATCCATTAAAATCAGATCCTGATTCGCAGCAAGCGCCCGGATAACGCCGATTCGCTGTTGTTGGCCACCGGAAAGTTCGGATGGATAACGATCCAGATAATCCTCCGGCAATTCAACAAGATCCACCAGCTCCTTAGCCTTTTCGCGGCGTTTTTCTTCCGGCCACTTCAATAGCTTCGGGACAATGGTGATGTTTTCATAAATGGTCATATGCGGCATGAGGCCGATGTTCTGGATAACATAGCCGATTTGACGCCGCAATTTGACGGCATCGATTTTGTGAATGTCCTTGCCGTTAAACAAGATTTGGCCGCCGCTGGGTTCCAGCATGCGGTTAATCATGCGCATCGTGGTTGTCTTCCCGGAACCCGACGTCCCGATAAGACAAACAAACTCACCCTTATGAATCTCAAGGTTGATATGTTCGACCGCGACATTCCCGCCTCGATAAACTTTTTCAACGTCCTTGAACTGGACCATTGGTTGTTCTTCTGGCATCTGACGCGCCCTCCTTTATTTGATGATTCCATAATAACACATGAAGTTAATTGTATTTTAATCGAAGACCCGTTGTGGGGCGGGAATCTTGCACTGATTGGTTGGTGGGGGAGAAGTTTAAGCTTAGTAGGTAGATGAGAGAGTCGTTAGGTGAGGTAACGTTCGGAGTGGCATCGTTGTTATGGCTGGCCCTAGGCAACTTGATGGTTGTGGGTCACTGCTCAATTTGCGTTTTAAATAACTGAATAAAGACTCGAGAACCATCGATGCTTGCATACTAAGATGATATTATAACGGCCGGGAAGTGACATGATCGTCGGAAAAATCACATTTATTACATATATTTTTAATAACGCTAACCTGCGCTTGTTTAGATTCATTAATGGTTATTAACGCAGCAATTTTTAATTAAAAAATAAAATTATAGTAGAAAAGGTTTGGAAAACGCTTTACTTTTCTTTGAAAAAATGAAATAATACTTGTGCACAAGGATGTTGTGCACAATACCTTCAACACCTATGGGAACCTCGCGATGGCCCTTTCCATGATTGCAGCAATTACGGGCATAGGCACTAGTGGTTCAACCGCTGCCGTAACAATTATGTATGTTATCAAAAAAGCCAAAGCTAAGGCTGTCACATTTTAGTTGACGGATGGGATGGGAGAGAGTTAAAAATGAAAAAAAGCACTGGGCACTTCTTGATAGCAGGATTACTACTTTTAGTGATTGGCGTTTCTCTGGATCTTATCATGGTTTTTGGTGGAAAAAGCTTTTCACAAGCTTTGTCAAATACTATTCTACTTGGAGCTCAGCTGATCACTTTGATATCAGTGTATTTAATTTACAGAGCATTGAAGTAGTAGTTATCGTAACAAATTGCCCTTCATCAAACAATTGTATTTTAATTGAGGATCGGTTGTGGGGAGTGAGTTTTGCGCGGGTTGGGGTTGGTGGAGAGAGTTGTGAGTTAGCTGGGGTATGAGGCGGTCATTAAAGGGGAAAGTTAATGAAAGGGCTAAAAACTTAGTTGTTTGTTAGGAAATGAAAGTTTATGATTGAGAGAATACTTTTATGGTTATGTTAAATCGAATGTCAGTTTCTGACTTAGCTTAAAGGCTTCTGCGTTTAGAGTGTCTGAGTTATAAACTGGGAACAGGAGTCATTGTTTTGGAAAAAGCTAAGTCCATACTTTGGGGGATTATCTTATTCATACCCATAGTTTATCTCGCTGATGGCGTTTCGCTTGTTGGCTACTTCACGACGAATATCACACTGAACTGGATCTTTGTCTTTGGTAGTGCAACAATCTCCATAACGTTATTGATGCTGTTAGATCGAAAAATACAAAAAACATCTCCATCGCAAAAACAGCAATCGTCGCTTTTGAAATATCTGCTGATGCCGATTATTTGGGCAATCTTCATTACTGTGATCAATCTTGTCTTGAATAATCTCGCCTTTCTTCCGCATTCAAGTGAGAATGTCTTACAGTCAGAAACAGCTCAATTGCTGAAGGGATCATTAAGATGGCCAATGATATTGGCAGTTTGTCTATTTGGTCCTATATGTGAAGAACTAGCTTTTAGAGGTGTTATAGAACACTATCTGTCGAAGTTTTTCAGCTATTGGGTGGCGGTTGTCGTGACTGCGCTTATTTTTGTTTTACTTCACGCGGAGACTATTATTCCATCGCTATCTTTGTTCATCTTCGCTGTAGGGCTAAGTGTGCTCAACAAAAATTCGGGAACGTTGAGGACAAGTATCATCGCGCATATCACCTACAACGTGCTGGTCACAATACTAGTGATGATTCAGTTGTAGCAAATTTTTCGTGATACGAACTTTGATGACTGGGTGGCAGAAGGACGATTAATAAGTGTTAATTGTCGCGCGGTCGCTGATAAGTCCCCGAACAGGAGAATGTATATATGTGATTGAGGCTCAAAGCGGAAGAAGTCTTGACCTGATTAGAACGGCCGCTACGATAATAGTGCAAATCGATACGTTTAAAATTCGGCAGTCCGATTTGTTGGAGAACGGTATATAGTTATCACTTGTCAGGCGCGCTTACAGAAACTGCATCTTAATTTTTTACTGACAATAGCGTTACGACCAGAGACCTAAGAGAGGTATTATCGGAAATGGCCGGGATAGCGCAGACGCTTCTGGGCGCCAACAATAGTATTGGATGTGATAAAAGTGTTTAAGCACAACAAGAAGCCCGATGATAAGGAAAAAGTACTAAGTGCCTATTATGATTTTGTGCTTGATCCAAATATCACCGACCGTGAGCGAAAGATTGGGCTCTTGGCTAAAGGTGATATCGAGCGAGGAAGATATTTCGTTGCCGTTTTAAATCAAACGCTAATCAGTTTTCAAAGAGAAGCGATGCGAACAGGTTTGACGAAGGATGCTTCTAAATTCTATGACTTTTTGGAGCCAATTCTGAACAGAAACGTCCCTTTTGGAACCAACCGTGGTGCTTACGGGACGCTTAGTGGGTACCTTGATTGAGCTTTTCATTTAATGCAAGCATTGTCCCCTCCCTCATTGGAGAGTGACAATGCTTTTTTGAATCGCATTTTTTACTTGCTGTGATGATGGTTAAGCATCTTTTTTAAAAGCTTCTGCTTTCGAAAACTGACGTCTAGTTTGTCATCGTTGTCCATATACAGATAATGGTTGGTGGTGTCCAATTGCTTAATATGATCTGGGTTGACTAAGATGCTTTTGTGTATGCGAAACAATGTTGGGTATAAAGAGGCGATATGATTAAGATTGTCATGAAATGTGGCGATCTCATCGAGTGCATGCATCTCTAAGTTGCCGGGATTACCAGTGGCCGTTTGAATATAGAGTAATTCGTCCAATCGTACAGCGAACATCTGGCCGTTGATGGAGTAATTGAACAGGTTATGAGACCGAACTTTACGATCTTTAACCTGGTCAAGGACTTGTTGAAGATCACGTCGAAGTCGTCTAGAAGTTTCAGCTATCGGAGCATTTTTATCGATTAAGTCTAAGGGTGCGATTTTATGAGTTAAGATCGAAAGTGCTGCCTCAGTATGGCTGGTTACAAAGATTATATCCGTGAAGAGTGATGCGTTTCTTATCGCTGTCGCCACGTCAACCCCACTAAGGTCTGAGTTGTCGATTTCTATATCTAACAGGTAAAAACTGTCTTCTTCGGCAGCGGGTTTGATTGTCTGAAGAAGCGTCTTTGGAGATGCGGTGGCAAGCTTGATTGTTGCTGAGAGTTCCTCAATCATAATAAAATTCTTTAGCTCATGCGTTAGAGTTTTTAAATAAGCAGGATTATCCTCTAGTATATAAATGTTGAGCAAAATATTATTCCCCCACAAAGAGACTAATTTCTAAATGATTTTGACGTTTCTTCTTTCGTACGTTGAGGTCCGGGTATTTCTGAACAAGTTCATTGATAATCGCCATACCCTGCCCGTGATTTGGGCCTTTAGTGGTGAAGCCTGAACCGTCTAGTACCTTTAAATCAAAGTTAGTCGGCACATTATTGGCGACAGTTAGTTCAATACCAGTCGAAGACTTATACAGTAGCAAGACTTCGAATTGGTGCTCCTTTAGCTTGAGGGTCTCATCGAGCGCATTATCAATCAAAATTCCTAGGATACGGATAACAGTTAGTCCTAAATCAGTTCTGACTTCGGGGATCCGCTTATCAGTGCGAATCAACATTTCAACACCTTTATTGGCAGCCTCGTTCCACTTTAAATATAGGAGACTTTTGAGAGGGATGCTTTCAACAGCAGCAAGCATGTCATTACTTATCTCAGCGGTGCTAAGCGAGTTCTGAGCCTGTTTGATGATGGCCTGTGTACTACTGGAGGAAGAGGACTCCTTATCAGTTTCGGTTAGCGATATCTGCAAGGTTAAGAGAAGGTTCTTATAGTCATGGAGAATTTTGTTTGTTTGCTTTCGCTGTTCATCAATGGTGGCGGAATACTGCTTTCGAGCCATTTCTGCCTGCTTTAGCCAAGTGAGTTCCATGTTGTATTTGAATGCTTTTAGCAAAGAGAATATTGAGAATGCGTTAATACCTATAGACAGAAGAAAGACGCAGAGAACAAACATTTCAACTGGGGTTGGGATGGTCAAGATGTTCAGAACAACCTCAAGCACATATAGCAAAAGACAGATAGTTCCCGTTGAGATGATCACACTTTTAGCAATGCCACGGTTTTTTTGCATGAACTTTCGTACAGTCAAGATGACATGCATCTTGGTTAGTAATAACCATATTACAAAAGCGCAGTATAGCGTCTCACTTATAAATATCCCGGACCAGCCTAGGGCTTCTACCGTCCGGGGAGCAAAGACTTCAGCTATTCCGACAAATATTGTTTGAATATTGACGTTAACAAGATTGAGATCCATAAACAAAAAAATCCACAGCATATCTTCAGGCTTATCTGTATATGCCATAAAGGCAATATATAGTATGCCAAATAGTATTTCGCCAGAGGTTGAAAAGAGCGTAGAGAGCGTCATGCCCAAAGTGGACCAGAAGAAGATGTAGCCCGGTTTTAGCCGAGCGTAGAAGATCAGTGAAAGAACGGAGATACCCGCAATATAAATTGGTAAAAAAGTAAAAAAATATTCAAATCCGGGAACAGGTGTCAAAATAGTCCTCCTCAAATGGATTACATACCTAATTTAAATATACGATGCCTAGTTTACAAAGTCTAACGAGGTTTTCAAAGAGGAAGAGAGGCGAGTGACGTTAATAGCGGATTTCGATACGTTAATATTTTTGTCGCTCAGCTTTTGTTAGTTCTGATAAGCTCATCTAGACAGATTGAATGAGGCGGAGTTTTTTGAACAGGTAAAAAACATGGGAGGCGTTGTGAATCAAGTGCAAAAACAAATTTCTGAAGATTATAAGCACACACTGTTTTTACCAATAATATTTGGGCTTCTTGTACCACCTTTCATCATTGCTATGGCGAATGAAAACGAAATCGGATTTATATCCTTTATCGGAATAACGATTTTGTGGGTGTATGTTCTCTTTACATATGGATATCTTCGGTGTTTGGGTATCTTTAAAGTATCAGTTGGTCGGGCCGTCAAAGGTTTATTGGTTGCGATGGTCATACTACTTTTCCAGATGCTTATTATGTTCCTTACAAAAGCTCAAGGTGGGGCTAGTCAGTTTAGAAACTTACATTTAAATATTTTGCTCCCCTTTGCTTGTTTAATTGGCCCAGCATGGGAGGAGACCATTTTTCGATACGCAATAAACATCAAATTTTTTAAAGGTGGCTTTAAGGGCATTTGTGTTTCTTCCGCTTTATTCGCTGTTGCTCATGGGTCTACGAGGCTGGTTGATCTCTTAGTATACTTTGGCATGGGATTTTTGCTTTGCTTAGCTAACAGGAGGCGTGAGGATATCTTTGCTTCAGTTCTAGCCCATAGCATTATTAATGTGGTTGCTGTATTGGCATTTGTAAAATAAAGGGTTTTATTTTGAAGTCTCATGCTCTTGTTTTTCAAGATTTATTCTCCCAAAAAATCAGATGCTTCGGCTGCTTCTGCGTTTGGCGATTGAATCAACCGGCCACTCTTATCTTAGATTCCTTACGAAGATAACTCTATGGAAAGCATTGCAAACTTTACGCCGACTACAAAGAATTACATGCTGAACCCAAAAGACTGGTTGTTTATTAGAAAACAGAAGTCTATGATAAGAACAAGTTTTTATAGATATATTAGACATTCAGTATATGTAAATGGAACTTAAGATAAGCAAAGGATGACCGTGTAAAGTTTTACCAGATTCGGTTCAAAATATAGAAGTGGGAGACGTCGTTATGGTGAAAATACAAAGCGTTAAGCTGTTCAAGTTGGCCATGCCACTATCAAAGCCGTTTATTACCAATATTCGGGCCTCTACCAGCTTACATAGTCTTATCTATCAAGTCGTTCTTGAAGATGGTTCGAACGGTTATGGCGAATCTGCAGAGAATTATAAACTGACGGGCGAGTCCTTAACGGATATGATCGATTATTCGGAAAAGGCCATTTCAACGATCAAAGGAATGGATGCGGATTCTGCCTTGACCTCGATTGTCAATGCAGAGCACTACCACTCGGCTAAGTATGGCATTGAAATGGCGCTTGTCGATGCCATTGCGCGATCTAATGGCGAATCTGTCAATAGTTATTTGAATATTGATGCGGCGACGCGACCGCTTCATAATGATACAACGATCAGTATTATGGACGAAATTAGCACAAGAAACGCAACATCTGCCGCGATTCAAGCCGGTTATAAATGTATCAAGTACAAAGTCAAAAGTGGGACGGAGGAGTTAAATCGGGTCTTGAGTGTTGCCGATTTATTAAGCGATGACGTATCGATTCGAATTGATCCCAATCAGGCCTGGTCGCGTCAAGAAGCAATTAGCAATATTGGCAAGCTACAAGACTCCGGCATTAAAGTTGATTTTATTGAACAGCCAGTTAAAGTCGACGACCTAGATAGTATGAAAGAAATCACCCGCTTCAGCCGCATCCCGATTGTTGCTGATGAGTCCGTGTTTGGGTTGGACGATGCGAAAAAGGTTATTGCCGAGAGATGTGCCGACCTCATTAACATTAAGCTTATTAAGTGCGGCGGCCCCATTGAGGCAATACGCATCGCTAACTTTGCAAAGAAAAAAGGAATCGGATGTCTTTTTGGCTGCACATCCGAAGTGAACATTTCCTTAAGCATGGCTGCTTGTTTGAGTGCCGGTCTCTCGAATGTTCATTTTATCGATCTTGACGGGGTTGATTATGTTGACAACACACCATTTAGCGGGGGAATTCACACTGACAATGGGTTAACTTATATCCCTCAGGCAATGGGGTTGGGGATAGATGCTGAAACTAGTTCTGCATACCTTAACCCCATTATTGGATGACAGTACATATGACGAAGACAACGATTGCCAATTTTGCTTTAGTCACGGAAACTCCAACTAAAAGAATGCGAGGTGTTTGAACACTTGAAAAAAGTTACCAGAACCACGGTGGCTGCGATGCTAATAATTTTAGTAGCAGCTTTATCAACACGTGAAAGTTCGACTCTATTCAAACTACTAGTGCTCATTTTTTTCTTCGTTATGACATTCGCCATTGTTTCCTTGTTGAGAAGGAGAAAGACGTTGCGTAAGTGAGCTAAGCTATTTATAGGGCCTGATAGATCAATAGATGATTTGAAAACCAGAACAGATGCTGACCGCTTTGCCAAAAACTTAATGATGGTGAGGCGGTTTTTTTAAATGCATAAAAAATCCCCGCCGCCTTTCACCGAAAATTGATCACGGTCAAGGCGGCTTTTTGAATGCCTCGGTACACTGAACTCGACACTAAGGTTCACGTTCAGGAGGGAAAAGACGATGCATTTTATTCAGACACATAAACAAGAAGCGATGATTAGTGGCGGGGTGCTGACGGTGCTGGGGCTGGTTTTCAGTCAGGCGTGGTTGTTGTTGGTGCTGGCGAGTTTGGTGGCTGGGCTGCCGATTGCGGTGAATGCCTGGGAAGCGTTGCGGTATAAGCAGATTAGCATTGAGCTGCTGGTGACGATTGCGCTGGTGGGCGCGGTGCTGATTGGCGAGCCGGTCGAAAGTGCCGTGGTCAGTTTTCTGTTTCTTTTTGGCGACTGGCTGGAGCAGCGCAGTCTGGCAAAGACGCGATCGGCGATTCAGGGTTTGGCTGCGGCGGCACCCAAAACAGCACGCCGGGTGGATGGCTCAACCGTTCCGGTGGGTCAGTTAGCAGTTGGCGATCAAGTGCGCGTGTTGGCAGGTGAAACCGTGCCGGCAGACGGAAAAGTGATCGGCGGGCACGCGAACATTGTTGAAGCGGCGATTACCGGTGAGCCGGATGCGAAAAGAAAACAGGCCGGTGCGACCGTGTATTCCGGAACCCAGGTTAGCGATGGAACCGTTGATATTGAAGTCGAGAAAACCGGCTACAATACGGTTTATCAACAGATTATCGATTTGATTGAAGATGCCCAGGATGCTCAGTCACCGGTCGCGACCTTCATCCAGAAGTTTGCGCGCTGGTACACGCCGCTGGTATTGGTGATTGCACTGATAGTCGGTTTGGTGAGCCAGGATGTACGGCTGGCCATCACGATTCTTGTGCTTGGTTGCCCTGGTGCGCTGGTGATCGGGGCACCCGTCAGCAATGTTGTCGGACTAGGTTTTGGCGCTAAGCATGGCATTTTGATCAAAGGCGGCGATGTGGCGACCAAGTTGGATCAGATCGATACGGTGATGTTTGATAAGACCGGCACACTGACGCAAGGAAAAATCAGCGTCGCAACCGCACAGTACTGGGCGAATGATACAGCGAATGTGGCAGAGATGGTCGCGGCGGTCGAAGCAGCAACCGCGCATCCGTTGGGACAAGCGTTGGTGGCCTATCTTCAGCCGCAGACAACCCAGACAGTTGAAGACGTCAAGGTGACCCGTGGCGTTGGTGTGCAGGCACAGGTGGCTGGGCATACTGTCAGTGTCGGCAATCAAAAGATTTTGAAACAGCCGCAGACACCGGAACAGCAGGCTGCGATCCAGGCGATTGTGAGCGGCGGCGCTTCACTGGTTTTGGCCACGATTGATGACAAGCTGGTTGCCGCATATGGCTTGCGGGATCAGCTGCGTTCGGATACCGCAACGATGCTGGCGGACTTAACCGCAAGTGGCAAAAAGACGATTGTTCTGTCAGGTGATTCCCAGGCAGCGGTTGAACACATGATGACGAATTTACCGCTGAGTCAGACACACGGCGGGTTACTTCCGGCCGATAAAGTCAGCGCCATTAAAGCCGCACAGGCCCGTGGCGAAAAAGTGATGTTTGTCGGTGACGGGATCAATGATGGCCCGGCGTTGGCGCAGGCGGACGTGGGTGTCGCGATGGGTTCCGGTATGGATGTGGCGATCGATACCGCAGATGTCATTCTGACCAGCAGTCGACTCACTAATCTTGGCGTTCTTTTCGATTTAGCCAAGCGAATGAATAACAATATCAAACAAAATCTGGTGATTGCCATCGGAACGGTGGCGCTGCTACTGAGCGGTTTGCTGGTCGGCTTAGTCGATATGGCGAGTGGGATGCTGTTTCACGAGATCTCGATTCTCCTCGTCATTGGGAATGCTTTGCGGTTACGGCACACGCCAAGAAAATGGCAAAACTTGACGGCGATCAAGGCGCATCAGCCGCAAACTGTGAATAATGAAGGTAAATAAACAAGAAAGGATTTTTAAAATGACAAAATTAGTTTATCAATTAGATGGATTGACCTGCCCGAGTTGCTTGCAGAAGATTGAAGGGGCGGTTGGCCAACAAGCTGGCGTTAAGAGTGTTAAGGCACTTTTTAATAGTAGTAAAGTTAAGGCGCAGATTGATCCGGCGGTTACGAACGCCGATACCCTGAAGAAGACGATCACGGATTTAGGGTACACCGTTGTCAATGTTCGTAGTCAGGAAGCGTAGGAGGTTGGATGATGAGTGTCACAACAGGGATGCAGACAGTTAGTGCCGAGCAAGTCAAGGCTCGTCAAGAAGCAGCGGCAAAGCAAGCCGATCATGATCACCATGTCCCGACTGCCGGGGCGATGAGCGGGCACGTTTTGGCAAATTTACAGGTTTTGGCCCGTAAGCTGGAACAATTTCGCTTGACGCTGAATGGCGCGAGCAGCGAGTCTGACAGACAGCTGTTAACTGAATTGCTAGGACAGGCCCGGCAGCATTTTGCCGTGTTGGCGAGCGACTTGGCAGCACAGGACGAAGATTTTCCGACCACAACAGCAGAGTTCGATGAATATACCATGTTGAAGGAAGATCCGGCGTTGCGTTTTTGGACCAACGACATGAAGCTGGATGCGGTTGTGAATGATCTTGATACTTGCCAGTTGTTCGTCAGTCGCGCGATTCCGCTTGCCAATAAGGAGAATAAGCTCGTCTTGGCGGCGGATATGTTACAATTGCAGCGCTGGCATGAACAGAGTATCCTTCGCCTGCAGACGCGACTTGGTCGGGCAGTGACAGCCGGCCGGGAGCTGCTTGACGAGGATGAAGATGATTGATTGGTGATTAAAAACGTTGTTTGCATTACCGCGTTCACTGGCGCAGGAGCTGGAGTGTAAGGGCTCGGTTTCTAAGCGGGCTGGTTTACGCTCAGGAGGGGAAAATGGTGCATAGTTGTACGGCAGTTGTGCCGTTGTTTAAAAAACTCGATGACAAGGCGCGTGCAGCCATTGACGCCTTAACCCATGAACGGCAAGTTGAAAAAGGGACGGTTTTGATCAGTCCGGATACAGACGCCCGTTTATTGGTGGTGGCTCAGGGCAAGCTCAAGACCTACCAATTGGCGACCAACGGCAAAGAGCAATTGTTGCGTGTTGATGGGCCCGGTGATTATGAAGGCGAGGCTGGCTTACTCAACATCGCCAGTCCGAACGTCTATACCGAGGCGCTAACGACTGCCACAGTCTGCACCATTAGCGCAGCGGACTTTCAACAACTCCTCATGAAACAACCGCAGATCAGTCTCCAGCTGCTCACGGAAAACACCCGCAAAATGCAGGCATTGGAAAAGCAGGCGGGCTATCTTGGCAATGATTCCATCAACGTGCGCCTCACCCATTACCTGCTCGACTTGCGCACCGCGGCTGGAAAAGACACCGTAACCGTCCCAATGGCGTGGACGCAATTAGCCGATTACCTCGGAACGACGCCAGAAACGGTTTCCCGTACTTTGAAACGGTTGGCAAATGAAAAGTTGATTCAGCGTACGGGTAAACAGGTGACGATTTTGAATGCTGAGGATATGGAAGATTTTGTTTGGTAAATGCGTCAAGTTGATCGAGAGTTCATGCAAAAAGCCAGTGAGAGATTCGCTGGCTTTTTTGCGTGGTGTCAATGTTGGTGAAACTGTCTGAATAGTGTTAATTTGCGGAAATGGCTAAGCCTGTACGTCGCTTTTTTAAAATGATAAGTGTCAACAAGATAACCAACAACAAATGCACGATATTCGAAACTGAGCTGGCTTCGAGGCCAAAAGTCCCACCGGTCAGTGGCTGGAATGTTGTCGTAGGCAGTGACTTCAGGATGAAACTTTCACTGGATGTGCCCGACACAGCGACGCCGAAGACAGGGCCTTCCGCGAAGTTCCAGATGGCGTGAAAAGCGCCGCAAAGCCAGATACTGCCAGTCAACAACCGAAACTGTGACATTGCGATGGCAAATAAGAACAAGCCAATGGCCGCAGGAAGGTTGAAGCCGGGATTGGCCATATGTAGGAGCGTAAAAAGAATCGAGTTGAGCAAAACAGCCATCGTGACCTTATTTTGCTTAAGCCAATAGCCCATGACGTAGCCGCGGCAAAGCAGTTCTTCAAACATGGACTGGA
The DNA here is from genome assembly GCF_030770335.1 of Lacticaseibacillus zeae subsp. silagei. Lineage (NCBI taxonomy): Bacteria > Bacillati > Bacillota > Bacilli > Lactobacillales > Lactobacillaceae > Lacticaseibacillus > Lacticaseibacillus zeae. The sequence continues at coordinate 168,826 of NZ_CP132484.1, forward strand.
TTGCGTAACCAAAAAAGAAAAGAACCAGCCAAAGCAGGTTTGATCCCTGGAAGATAACAAGGACTTGATACCCGCCAAATAAAGTGATGATGCCCCAAATGAGACTGAACATAAGGAAGCCGAAAAGCAGACCTGCTGAGTAATTTCTGACAGCATGCGCTTTTGCAAATGGTAAGATGACGCGATCGCCGCGGTAATAAATGACCATGCCAATAATACCGATGGCTTCACCGAACAAGAAAAGCAAATCAAAGGATTGCGGAATATTGGCTTCGTCCTTTAAGGTGCCGAATAACCCCATTAGAAAAGGAATAATGTCAGATAAGAGTGACCAAGCAAAGGCGATGACGAAAACAAGAGCAATCGTCATGAGTGACTTAGGTAGTTTTTTGAGCTGATTAATCGTGCTCGCCTCCGAATAAAGTTTGGCTTAAAACTGCCAGGATCGGCAAAATAAGCTTCTTTTAGGATAGCCTTAGTTTTCTTATAGGGCAAATGGACAGCATGCGACTCAAAAGTAGTCTGCCATCTTTTCGCACAAAAAAAACAGCCAGCAAATGTTATTTGCTGACTGCCCTTCACATGCTACCGCTTATTGCGGGTGGTAAATCCCGCGGCGAATGCATGAACCACATCTCTAAAGAAAGATTATCGGCTGACAATACCTTTGTCAACTTAATAAAATGAGTTCGCAGATCCTTTTACGGTTCGAACACCTGTCACTTTTACCTAAACCACTAAAGCGGCCAGCGTCCTTGTTTCAACATCGTTGCCAAGTTGGCGTCCTCAAGTAAGGACTTATCCGTGATGACGCGCTTGAGCATTTTAGCAATGAAACCAGTATACTTGTGACCCTTGCCAATTTGGGCGATACCATCTTGGCTGCCGAGTGATGCCACAGTGCCCTTAGGCTTGTAAACAAAGTCCGTCAACGGTTGACCGTTTAACGCTGCGGCAACATTCTTACCAGCTTGATCGCCTTCCTGTGTTGAAATTTGTGCAGTGGTTGGATAAGGCCGGCCGGAATCGCCTGCCATTACCGCCGATACATCGCCGATAATGAAGACCTCAGGATGATCGTTCAAGTTCAGGTGATTGGAAACTACCACGCGGTTACGGCGCTGCTTGAAGCCGGAATCCGCAATCACATCGCTGCCGGAAACACCGACCGTCCAGATAATTGTGTTCCCTTCGACTTTCTTTTCCTGGTCGCCATCAGCATAAACCACGGCATTCGGCTCGATCTTCGTAATCTTGGAGCCAGTCATCATCGTCACCCCATGGCTCTTGAGGTAGTCCATCGCATAATTGGCCAATTTTTCATCGAACATCGGCAAAATGCGCGTTGCCATTTCCATGGAGATGATTTTAATTGGCGGCGTGTCGTACTTTTTAGCCAGCGCCGGCATACTGTGCGTCAATTCGCCCAGTAATTCAACGCCGGTGAACCCTGCGCCGGCAACAATAACCGTCAAGTCTTTAGGATCTTGTGACTGCTTATAATTGGCGACGTGCTGCTCAATCGTCTTGGTGATCGTTTCCGCGGAGGTTACATTGTCCAGCGGCAAGGCGTTTTCCGCGGCACCCGGCAACCCAAAGTCCTCAGACCGGAAGCCAAGCGCGATGATGAGATAATCGTAACGTAACGGCGCATGGTTAGCCAAAATTACCATCTTTGTCGACACGTCAACCTTGCTGACTTTCGCCTGAAGAAACTGAACATCCTTTGGAAGAACCTGTTGAATATTAAACGTGATTTTTGATGCAGGCACGGTACCTGCCGCCACTTCATGAAGTTGCGTGCGCTCTTCATGTTCGGCGTTTTGGTCAACCACTGTGATCGTTGTTCCCTTTGGTGCGAGCTTACTCAACGTTTTGACGGCCCGAATGCCCGCATATCCGGCACCTAAAATGACAACATCTGCCATTGATTCACCACATCCTCATCTACAAAATTGTTCCAACGTACGGTCAATTGGCCACAACCTTATTGTAACAATCTTATTACCATTCACAAACTTTGGGCTCATATATTTGCGAAAAGTGGGTGAGAAATTTGGTTGGATCTTGTTTGTTTCCGAGTTTGCCCATGAATATTAATCCAAGGTGCTCGAAAGGGAGACTTGCAGAAGGATATCTTAATGGAGAAGGAATTGGTTAAGAAAGCTTGACTATGTAATCTTTTCAAAAAGGTCAATTCATTTCAGTAGCGTAACCCAAAACCGAGTGTGCGATCACCCAAAATGTGCGCTGACCAGATCAACGCCGCGGCCAGTAAACCATACTGAGCACTAATGAGGGCTAGTCCGCCGAGAATAATCGGCCCGATTAACGTATGGCCAATATTGTAGCAGACATTGCCAGTCTTTTCGTTGACGAGAAAGCCTAAAGCACTGATGTCAGGAATTAGGAAGCCAACAATAAATAATAGCCAGCTGAAAGTAAATTGGACAAAGTAAAAATAGATGATGAGTGCAAATCCTAGTGCTGATTCTGTTCTTGGAAGCCACTTCATGATGCACCATCCTTTGACATTATTAAGGCATAGAGTAGGTAGCGCGATTTTTTTACTGGGCGGTCGTGAGTACACTAACACGACACCACTTATCTGTGATGTCGTGATAGAATTGCCTAGTTAGTGAGTTCAGTGTCTACGTCATGATAATTTTATTCATGACGCTTTGGCAGATGCGACTTTCCGCCGATCAGTCCAGAAGGCAACGGGGGACAGGCACAAGACGATCAAGGCGCCAATCAGATAGGTGTGGCTGAATGCTTGCGCCAGATGCTTATTTTTGCGTTGCTTAATTTCACTGAAAGTCGTTTGCAATGTTTGCTTTTGGGCGATTTGCTTAATTCCGGTCAGCGCAGAACGTTGACCTTGAGCAATAGTTGCAACGCCAGCACCAAAGCGGGTAATGCTAATCGTAAGCGGCGAGCGACTTTGTTGGGCAGCTTTTGTGAGCGTGGCCGAGCCGTTTGTCAGTTTGCTGCTGCCTTGTTGCAAGGCGACACTCGCATCATATAGTTTACGTAGGTCGCTACCTGCAACGGGTTTAGGTAAGTTGGTTTTAGCACTGGCTGCTTTCGTGATGGCGCGGATCATCTTCTTCTGTTGATGAGTAGTTGGCGTCGAAGAACCGGAAAAGATCTTAGTTAACTGCTGATGAGCAACAGTTTTGACATGAGGTGATAACGTCTTTTCAGTTACAAGTTGATCAGCAGTGTGATGGATCTGCGTTTTAGCAGAGGCAATATTTGTATCGAGCACCGTGACAAGAATGGCAATACCGAGGCATGTCCCAATTTGCCGTGCAGCGTTGACAATACCGGAACCGATACCGCTTTTGTTTTTAGGCAGATAGCGAACCGAGGCCACGAGTGAGACTGATGAAAATCCGAAACCAAAGCCATTGATGACTAAGAGCACCACGATAAGGGCGGTGGCCGTATTGGTTTTGATCAGTGAAAGTAAAAACAGACTTGCGGCCATGAGAATCATTCCCGCCAATGTCACCGGAATCGCGCCGAGTTTGGCGAGTAACCGTGTACCGATTGGCATGGCGACCATGATGGTAAGTGATACCGGAATGATGATTAAAGCTGCATGTAGCGGACTGTCACCAAGTACATTTTGTAGAAAATAATTTAGGATCAAGCTTGGGCCGACAAGTGCAAAACCGGTCATGAAGTAAACGATACTTGAGGCACTGAGCGTCTTTTCGTGAAAAAGATCGAGTTCCAATAATGGATTTTTAATATGATGCTCAGTGACAACAAAGGCAACAAGCGCTACGGCACCACCGATCAGACTGCTGAGGATCAGTGTTGAATGCCAGCCATATTGACGACCTTCTAGTAGGCCAAAAGTGACGCCGCCAAGTGCAGCCGTCAAAAGCAATAAGCCGGGAAGATCAATGCGACCAGCCAGCGATTCATCATACGATTCGTGTGCACAGAAGGCGACCAGTAAAAATGCGAGCAAGGCAAGGGGGACATTAATGCCAAAAATCCAGCGCCATGAAGTAACTTGCAGAATCATCCCACCAATTGGCGGCCCACCAGCTGCTGCTAATGCGGTCACGGCACCAACAAGCGCGGCTACCTGATTGAGTTTTTCTTTGCCAAATACTTCAATTCCCATCGGCAAAACGATGGGGGTGATGATTGCCCCGCCAAGGCCTTGAAAAAAACGAAATGTAATCAATATCGGCAGCGAGTTTGCGGTGGTGCAAGCGGCGGAAAAACCGCCAAAAAGTGCTAGGCCAAGTAGCATGATTTTTTTGCGGCCATAACGATCCGCAATTTTGGAAGTCGTGATCATGAAAACGGACATGGCTAAAGTGTAAATGGTCATGACCCAGCTAGTATTGGCAAGTGAGCCATGAAGATCATCCATAATTTTAGGGATGGCAATATTCACGATGGTGGTATCGAGTGTTCCCATGAACATGGCAATGGTTAAGCCGATAGAACAAAGTGCCCGGGTTAAACGGGTCATCACATCAGATCCTTTCATCTGTTATAATTGGATACATGTGACACATGTGTGACTTTCGAAAGCACTTTGAGTATACTGAGGACAACGACAAGCAACAAGCGTTTGGCGACAAGTGCTACAAATTGGTGGTATTTGTGTCAGTTAGGAGATTCCAAGCATGAATGGGAAACAACGGATGGCGCTGCAATCGAAACAATGGCTGGTGGATGCGTTGGTTACGTTAATGCAACGTGGCGAGACGGTGACAGATATTTCAATCACGGAAATTGTTCAGACAGCGGATCTTTCACGCAAAACCTTTTATCGAGCGTTTAAAACCAAGAATGATTTAATTGATTATTTATGTCGCCAGTTGACAGACGATTATTTTGAAAGTCTGAAAAAGGCCACCCGCGGACAAACCCCGATTAGTTTTGAAACAACTATGCAGCACTTTTTCACATTTTGGTGGCAACAAAAAGACCTTGTCCGCTTATTGATTCGGCAAGGTCTGTTCGATCAGTTGAATGGTGTTTGGCAACGTGATGCCGTTGACAAGTATCGCCAGTTTCCGGCGCCGTGGCATGCGGCAGGGACTGATCGAGAGGTGAATTATATCATGGCATTTGCACTCGGCGGGTTTACCAATGTCTTACGCTTGTGGTTGGCGCAAGATCAGCCTGAATCGCCAGAGCAAGTGCAAAAGGTGGCACTGGCAGGCTTTGGCCAGTTAGCGCGGAGCATTGGTCATTCAAACTAATACGATAAGTTAGCAATCTTCTTATAAGTGCAGCTCTCTCAAAAAGATTACAAGTAAAAGTTGATAGGCGCTGTCAAATTGACCTGATCAAGCGCGAGGGTACCGTTAATGCTTTTTCCTTGCGGGACATCAATCAGCAGGCGAATCGTTTTCGTTTCGTTTGGTTTGATAACGGGTGGCGTCGAAAGCATTTTGACAGTGACTTGATGCTGATCATTGGACGCTGAGAAATGCTTTTCGGAAAAGCTCAAAGGAACGGCATAGTGCGCGTTATGAATGGTCAAAGTGATTCCGGTTTGGTTTTTAGGAATATCTGGCAGGTACTTCGTTTGGATGGTGAATAGGCGTAGTTTGTTGGCGCCAGTGTAGGTTACTTGATTGCCAATCATAACAGGTTTTCGATGAATGGCAGGGTGAGCAATCGGATATGATTCGGGAACGTTGATTATCTGTTTGGACGTGTGGCGACTGCGCGATGTTTTCAAAACAAGTTTCGTTGAACTCGACTGTAATCGTTTGAGGTTAACCACACCACTGGCAGATTTTTTTTTGGCGAGCGTCTGATTATTGAGATCCTTTAAACTATAATCAGTGCGAGCCGGCAAGTGGAATTTGAGGTTCAGGGACTGACGGACGTTGCTAATTTTGATCTGTTTAGCCACTGGAGCTTTGTTCGCGGCAGTCGCGCTTTGTGCAGATGCTGTCTGTGCGGGGATCAGTATGTAGATCAATGAGAGCGTTAGTAATGAAAACCATCCGAGTCTTTTCATCGTCCATCTTTCCTTTTTATGAGTTTGGCGAAGCTATTCTATTGGGGCTTCGTGGCTTCGTGGCAGATACCACCTTTAGAATAGCATAGGCATGGACTTGTGAGGAATAAGGACCATTGAAAAAGCCATGCGATCGTTAGTGGGCAATGCAAGATCGTATGGCTTTGACTTGGCTGACACTGAAAGTAGGTGATGCTGGTAAAGAAAAATGTTGAAAACTGAGTTACTTTTTCCGTTTTGCATTTCTTTTATTTTGGTTATAGGCATCCTCAAGCTTTTGAACGGCACGGTTATATTCAGAATCGAGTAGCCGGATAGCAATGAAGTCAACCTTAGATTTATTATCTGAAAGCGGTATCTGCATGACTTGAATCCGTAATGGCAGATTTGATTGTTCGAAGAATCCGGCTATTGCAGATAGAAATACGGTTGCGCGCATGAGATTGTCATAGGATGAAAGATTGTTAATGAAGAAGACGACAAAGTTCTCAATTTTTTCCTTTTTCAGAAGATCTGACACGTGAAGTGACTTGGCAAAGATATTGATGGTTCTATCAAATTGTGTTGTCATGGCAAACCTCCGCAATGATGGTGGCTGAGCGAGAGTGCCTTTCGAAGCTTATTCCAATATCTGGAACGATTTTGAATAAGTGTTCTTCCGTATCTACCGCTTGACCAGACAAGCTGGCGTAACCACCGTTGTTTTTATTCATGGACTTAGTGGCGGGAACATCGCCAGGACAAGTTGTTTGAGCCGCCATTTCTTGGTCCCGCCGATATCCGGATGCGATCAATAGCGTGAATGAAAAATCGCATGGCTTTAACCCGGCTAGATATGAAAATAATCGATGCCAGATGATGCTGGTAGAGAAGGAACTCGAAACTGAGTTACTTTTTTCGTTTTGCGTTCCTTTCAGTTTGATTAACAGCATCTTCAAACTCTTGAACGGCACGGTTATATTCAGAAGCGAATAGCCTGATGGCAATGAAGTCAACTTTGAATTTATTATTTGGAAGAGGTATTTGCATGACCTCGATACGAAGTGGGAGCTTTGACTGTTCGAATAAACCGGCTATTGCAGATAGAAATAGTGTTGCGTGCATGAGATTGTCATAGGATGAAAGATTGTTAATGAAGAAGACGACAAAGTTCTCAATTTTTTCCTTTTTCAGAAGATCCGATACATGATCTGCTTTAGCAAAAATGTTGATAGTTTTATCAAAATGTGTTGTCATAGCGAACCTCCGCAATGGTGGTGTTAAGCAATCATGACCTTAGAAACTGGTTCCAACGTCAGGAACAACATCGAATAAGTGGCCTTCTGTATCTACCGCTTGACCAGACAGACTGGCATAACCACCGTTGTTTTTATTCATGGACACAGTGCCAGAAACTTCGCCAGGAAAAGTTGTTTGCCCCAAAATTTCTCGATCTCGCCGATATCCAGAGTAGTATGCTAGATGTATATTTCCTACAAAAGTGTAACCTAATCCTGTAGCTGGCAGGACTGACCAAAAAAGCAATTGACCTGAGGAAGCAGCATAAAGTTTAGCAGTTCCACTCGCGCCTATACCGACCGATGCCGGTGCAACGTTACCATTACTTGCACTACTCGAGGAAGTTAGCTGTCCTGTCACCGTTTTTGGGTTATCTGAAATGGCTTTTGCAATTGTTGGATCATTCCCAAAGGAACGGACAGTGATATCTTTATCTTGGTAAATTACAGTACCTTTATCCGATGATCCGTAATCCTGTAAAACTTGTTCATCAGTGGGAGTATCAGTTGTAGCAGCTTGTACTTGACTAGTCGGCTGATTAAGTAAGATCATACCTAAAAATAGTAATGCGGCAGTTGCGCAAATATGTTTCATGGATTTATTCATGTTGATTGCCTCGCTTTCTTGTTGTCAAAAGTGGTCGGTAAATTCGGCTGATTTTTAGACTCTTACAGTCACCCCCCAGGTTGTTTTAAATGTTTAAAATCAAAAAACATAAATTAATTTTTTAATTTTTTGAGTGTACCGGTTTTTCATTTATGTGTCAATAAGTTTTGGAAACGTTTTTTGAGGTGAAAGCGATTGAAGTTCATGTTGGAATATCGCTATACTTATACTTTGAGATTTTTCGGAATTTTGAGAAAGCATATTGCTGTTCATGATACCATTCAGCAATTGACTTGCTCGCATGAGAAGCGGCTTTAACGCTGAAAGGATGGCTGAAATGGAACTGACGTACTTGATTCCCCACATTTTTGCAATGGTGGTACTTACATTGACGCTCAGGTTTAAAAATTCTGCTTTAAAAAAAGAGCGGCAACACAGAGAAATCAGTTTTGAAAATTCAAATCTCGATCAGGAATTACAAGCCAAAGTTCTGAAACAAGAGGCAGTTCTAAATCAGCGACACTTCATCACTGAAATACTAATAAACGCGCAATTCGCAGGCGTTTACATCGCCGCTTTTTGCTTTTCGGCCGGAGTTCTTTATGCAGAGGAGAGCACTGGCGTTTATCTTTTTCCGAGCATTGGTGTTTTCTGCTTGTTTGCTAATATCCTGTTTGTTGTAGAAGAGCAAGCTTTTCGGCTTTATAAAAAACGACAACTTAAAAAGTATCTCGCAGTTGATCGAGGTGTAAAGATCATAGAAAATCACGGGGCAAGACGGTACTATGTTTACCTTGCTTTATTGATTTTAGAAGGATTCATTAATCTTGGATTATTCTATGCAATGGCAGTCTGGCTATATTAAAAAATGTACCACGGTAATCTGAACTGGGTACATTGGGGAGAAGAAAACGATGGATATTTACATGCCTTACATCTTAACCGCGGTTCTTTGGGTGGCAATGACCGTTTACAGTCGAATAATTAAAGAGAGGTTTCGAAAAAACTTAGAGAAGCGTTTGAAAATGAGCCGTTCTGAGATTATGCGCAGAGAGGCGATAGATCGAAAGTTTATCGATAATGCAATCGGGAAAATTTTCAATCGTATTCTAGCCGGTGTGACAATCAGCTATATCTTCATTTTTTCTTTTTCGCTGGGGGCTATTACGGTCTTGCCGGCTAGCACCAAGGATGCTTATTTAATAGTCTCGATTTTTCTACTGTTCTTCGCTATTTATACATCCGCAACATCTTTTTTTCTCCAGCGCGTCGGCAGGACGAACGAGAATAAGTTGCCAGAGGTTTCATTTGTGAAGAGGCTGGCAGGTGTTGTGATTCGAGACTTCGGGAGTTTCCTGATCTTTTTGATTTTTGAAATGAGTTCATTTTAAAAAAATAAGGTTAAGCGTACAAATAAGCAGCACGGATATCAGGTTCCCGTACTGCTCCAGCTTAAAATCGCTGTTTCTAAAGAGAATTTACTTTTAAAATTTAATTTGCGATGAGACAAACTCTTTGGGATCGGGACTTCCATTGATGTATTCAGTATCTGGCTCAGTGACCGACAATCGATGTTTAAGCACGATATTCTTGAAAATCCATAAGTAACTTCGCTTTGGAATTTTATTGGTTGACTCTATGAAGCAGAAAGTTGGATTAACGCGATGAAAGAAAAATGGCCGTCGCTCGTATAAATTGAAAAAGTAGGTCTTTGTATGACCGGCCATATTATCTGCTTCTGTCAGCATGAATTTTCCTTGGCCAATTGTGATGGCTGTACTGTGCGAATAAGACATTTGTAGCGCCGATACCTCACCGCCAGTTGAAAATCCGGTTTCATGAACGCTTAAAGAAATCATGAGCAGGCAGAGGACAGCGCCGACTCGGAGCGTTTTGAGAAGCCAATGGATTGATGGCAATTTGCGACCGTCCAGAAAAGCGATGAGAAGCAACAGTAAGATTGTTGTCGCAATCCAAAAAAATGCCAGTGAGGTTTGCAGTTGTCAGTAGGATACTGAGCAAGATCACAAAAAGCATCGTACTTTTTTTGAAATATAATCTGATCTTCATTTTATTTCTCCAAACTGGCGAAAAATTTAGTGCCATAATCATATGATCTGATAAATCGACACATTTAAAAAGGCCTGCCGTTTGAAACCGAGAGCTCTTAACTAAACATTAAGGCGGACTAATTCCTAGGTGAAAATTAAACGGGGGTGCAAGCTTATAATTGGCGTTTACCCAAAAGAGCCAGTGTCAAGCTTTTGTGTGGGAATGAAAACAGTTAAACTCAAGACAGAGATGTCATTTTACTTATGTATTGAGTTTAATCGAAATTCTGAGGAAGTACACTGCAATTCATGATATCGTTAAGAAATCGACTTGCTTGTATAGGGACCAGCTTTAATGCTGAAAGGATGGTTGAAATGGAATTTACATACTTGATCCCCCACATTTTTGCAATGGTGACACTGGCATTGACACTTAGGTTTAAAAATATTGCTTTAAAAAAAGAACGACAAAACAGAAAAATCAGTTTTGAAAATTCAAATCTTGATCAGATTATACAAGGTAAAGTTCTAAAACAGGAGGCGGTTCTCAATCAACGACAGGCCTTCTTTGAAATAATGATAAACGTGCAATTTTTAGGCTTCTATCTTGGGGTGTTTTGTTTCTCGGCTGGAGTCCTTTACGCAGCAGAGAACACGGGGATTTATCTTTTTCCGAGCATCGGTCTTTGTTGCTTATTTGCTAACATTGTATTTGTTGTAGAAGAGCAAGTCTTTCGGTTTTATAAAAATCGACAGCTTAAGAAGTATCTACTAGTTAATCGAGGCGTAAAGATTTTAGAGAATCATGGGGCCAGATGGTACTATGTTTATCTTGCCGTATTGATTCTAGAAGGATTCATTAACCTTGGAGTATTTTACTGGGCTGCGCTCTGGTTGTATTAAAAAATGTACCCAGTTGATTTAAACTGGATACATTTGGGGTTGACGATGGTGCTTTAGTGGAGGATTCTTACCTTTGCTTTAGTCTTTACCGAACAGCTGTATTGCCAGTAGGGAGAACAAAGCGGTGACAGCTGGTGCTGCGGAACCTGCCGTAACGGCGGTCGCTAGTACTGCCCCTGCAACAAGAATCCCAAGAACTGTGACCTCTCCAACTTTCTCTAGGGTTACAACGAAAGTGGGATCTGGTTCTGAAATTGGTTGATAAACAGGAACGTAATCATTTTGTGGGATGAAGTTCTGATGAATATAAGTCTCCAATGTCAAAGTAAATTGATTTTCCACAGAAGAACTTGTACTTGTGTTTTCTACAGAACTCTCAATTGCAACTTTAAATCCGACCATCCCATCACGAATAGCTAGACCAGCTTTAATGGCACCGTTCCCGATCATCGGGGCGAGCTTGTTAAAGGTTCCGGCTAAATCACCAACATTATATGAGGACATGGCGCTTTCGAACTGTTCTAAGATGTCGGTAGATTCATTAATGATTTTAGCATCTTGGATTGTCAGAACGCCTGTTTTATTATCGACTACGGTTGCTGACCATTTGTCCTCCAAAGTGACATAGTAGTCGGCTAACGGGGTCGTAATATGTTGTGTAGGGGAGGAGACCGTCCAATTGATGGTACCAAATAAATTATGATAGTCAGGGAAAATGCTCAAAAGTCGGTTCGCTACGTACGCCTTTTGTGTTGCTGGTGTTGCTTCTGTGACAGCTGAAACACCCTGGTCTCGGCCGGAACTCGCATCTTGATCAATGTCGATGCCATAAATTGGATATTCGACAAATTGGTCGAACGCCCAGTTGTCTGGCATCTTAAATCCTAAATTGCCACTCCATCCGTACGACATATTGGCAACAAAGCTGTAGTCTATACCAGTTTTCTCAGCGTGAAGACAAACATTTCGAGTCCCATAAATGCCAGCTTTGTAAATTGACCGATTCAAAACGTTCTGCACAGCATTGATATACGGAATAACCGTCCCATCAATGTCGCCTTCCTGAAAATCAACGTCTACCGCGAAATAGATGACAGTGTCGGCAGGTAGGCCTAAGCTGAGCGCTGCACTGATTGCCGTTTGTCCGTCTTTTTGACCTTGGGCGGCAGTGAAGTAGCTTTCAACGTAGCCACCATCTTCGTAGATTGGGAAGAACTTTAAGCCGCCATCCAGAATTGTTCTGACTTCTGTTGACGTAAGATTCTTTGGTTTGAAATCAGCACCGACTGTTCCTGTGAGATACCGGCCAACGATGCTGAATCCATAGTCGCGGAAATGTTGCACATCAGATGCCGTCAGTTGGGTTGCTGTATCGAGCGCGATTGAATCGCGGCCTGTGTCACCGTTACTGGTAACGAGCCCTTTGATGACTGTGTAGTCTGCAACACCGGAGTCTTCGTTTGGATACTTCATGAATTTGCGAAATTTGATAATGCTTGTTGCTACATCGGATCCAAAGTTTTCGCCAAAATCGCCATCGTACATGCTGTTCAGATAAAGGCCGTATTTGACAATTTTAACGAGTAAACCGGTAGCTCCGACAGAAAGGCTCACTGCTTTCAAAGCTGCATTGGTAGCATCGCCGAAGTTCCCGTTTGCAACATCAGCAGAGATGCCAAGTGCACGTTGCAACGCATAAATGAGACCGACATTGGTATCGCGCTGGTAAATACCATCACAAGGCATGATCCCAATGTATTGGCTATAGTCAGCATTGAGCCATTGTTGCAATTGACGAACATTTTTATCGCCACCAGCGACCAGAACAAAGGCGCTCATGTCGAAAAGTGCTGCCATTAAATTAACGGTTACAATACCGTCTGCATTAAGTCCTGCATCGGTTTGTAAGGTTTTGAAGGCTTGCTGTGTTGCAGTTGAAAACTCTTGATTCAAGTTGCTTCCTGGATCGATACCCTTGCACCAAAAGGCACCTTGGATTAGCTGTGCAATGTTACCTGTATAACCTGGTTTCAGATTGCCAACAACGCTAGCCAGCGCTGACCGCGTTGCGGGACCAAATCCTTCGCCAATATCCGTGATACCAAGTTCGTGTTGCAATGCTTCACGTAATGCGTAAATCGTTGGCCACCCGGTATGACCATCTGGATTTACTTTCTCAAAACCTGACACATTGCCATAAGTCGCGTTGAGCCAATTTTGAACTTCTAATACTGCTTGATCTGCCATGTTAAAACCCCCTCGTATAATTGCTAAAGGGAACGTACGTTCGGTTCAACAAAATCAGTATGCACTCATTTTTTTAAATTGACAACTGATTTTTTCTAAAAATAAAGTCAAACAGATGCTGAAATGGCGGGAATCGTTGTGGGAACAGGTGTTCGAAACGCGTAAATATTTTTAAAAATTTCTAGAAATAAAAAATTGCCCCATCAGCAAAATAGCTGGTGGGACGATTTTTATTTTCTGCCATGCGACCAGTTAGTGGTCACTTGTTAGTTTGCGATGGTACGCTTGTAGACCAAGGCCGTCTAGTAATTGAGAGAGCGAGGTGCAAATTTTTAATGGAAGGTGTCCTTTTTCTATAAAAAGTTCTCCAACCCAACCACCAACTGATCCGCTTCCTGCACCTTGCGAATGGCGACGGCAACGCCTTGCATGAAGCTTTGGCGGTCGAAGGAGTCTTGGCGAATGGTGAGGGCTTCGCCGGGGCCGCCGAAGAGAACTTCTTCATGGGCGATGTAGCCGGGGAGGCGAACGGCGTGGACAGGGACGTCATCGATGCGCTGACCGCGGGCGTCGTTGTCGATGGTGGACAATGGCTTTTGGGTACGTCCGTCGGCGATTTTGTGCGCGGTGGCGATGGCGGTGCCTGAAGGGGCGTCGGCTTTGTCTTGGTGGTGCATTTCAATGATTTCGGCATCAGGAAAATAGGCGGCGGCTTCTTGGGCAAATTTCATCAATAAAACGGCGGAGAGGCCAAAGTTTGGTGCGATTAGGCCGCCGAGGTGTTTCGCTTTGGCCAGCCTGATGAGGCGATTCTGATCAGCTGGCGCCATCCCGCTTGTGCCAATGACCGGATGGATGCCCGCATTAATTGCGGCTTCGGTATTAGCGGCGACCGCGTCGGGATTGGTGAAGTCGACCCAGACATCGGCGACGTTAGCGTTGAGCTGATCGTAATGGTTGAGGACTTTGACCTCAGCCGGTAATCCGTAATTTTGCGGGTTATTGATGGTTATTTTAGGGTCAAAAACGGCACTTAATGCGAAATCTGAATGTGACTGGATCATTTTGACGGTTTTTTGACCCATGGCACCGCGAAAACCGGCGACAAGAACGTGAATCATGCGAGCACCTCCGCTTCAATGGCTGATAGTTCCGGAACGCCTAAAAGATGGGCGAGTTCCTGCTGTTGTTTGGCAGTTAATGGCAGTATTGGCAGACGCGGGCTGCCGACGTTGAAGCCTAATGCGTTGAGCGCGGCTTTGGTCGGAGCAGGCGATGGGAAATGGAATAAGGCAGCCATTTTCGGCAATAGTTGTCGTTGCAGCGCAGCCACCGTCGTGATGTCGCCGCGATCCAATGCCGCATACATTTCCCGAATGCTGTGCGCGTAAAGATGGGAAGCAACCGAGATCACGCCCATACCGCCGAGCGTTTTAATCGTCAGCGCCTGAGCATCTTCACCGGTCCAGACACTAAACGCGTCGTGCTTGGTTCGATCAATGATGTCACTCAGGGCGGCGAGGCTACCGCATTGTTTGATACCTTGAATCATGGGGTTTTGCGCCAACGTTGCGACAGTTTCCGGCAGCATCTCAACGCCGGTTCGGCCAGGGATATTGTAAATGATGATCGGCTTTTGCGCGTTGGCCGCGACCGCCGTGTAGTGGGCGATCATGCCGTTTTGATCAGGTTTGTTGTAGTAAGGCACGACCACCAGTGTCGCATCAATTCCGGCGATACCGCCGACTTCATGGGTAAAATCAACGGTTTCCCGCGTATTGTTCGACCCTGAATTGGCAATGACCAGCGCCCGGCCGTGAACCATGTCGACAAACCGCGTGTACAAGTTGATTTTCTCGTCATGACTGAGCGTCGGCCCTTCACCTGTGGTGGCGCCAACGACAAAGCCATCGGTGCCTTCTGCAATCAGATGATCAACCAACCGTTGCATGACCGTATAGTCAATGTCATCGCGATCATTAAACGGTGTCACAATCGCGGTGATCAATTCTGCTTTTTGCATTCAAAAACCTCCAATTAAAGTGAGCGTGAGCGTGAGCCGGCGCGGTTAGGGGTCGGAGTGTAAGCGGCCTTGGGCGTGATGGCCCGGTCTTAGGCCATTGCGACCAAGGTCCTTACACGCAGACCCCTGCGCCGGGGAACGCGTTATGGTTGAGCGTGAGCCAGCGCCTTTTACGGGTAAGCTCTTGCGCCAAATGCTCCGGAGCGCGGATGGTGAAAGTCGCATCGGCGCATCAAGCATGAGTCAATAGCGATAGCTACTGATTCAATTATTTTCCGCCATCCGATGTTCCAGAAAATGCACAACCGCTGTGACTCCTGGTGCCAGCGCGGCTTCGTCTGGCGAAAAGTCGGCAGCGTGTAGTTGAGAATCCGGATCGTTGACGCCCAGCCAGAACATGGTGCCGGGAATTTTATTTAATAGATAGCCGAAATCTTCCCCGGTCATCACGGGTCCGGTGGGCGCAAACGTAACGGCTGGATCGGCTTGCATGTATTGAATGAAGTCTTTGGTCAGCTGCGGGTTATTTTCGACTGGATAATAGCCGCCTTGATTCAAATCAACGTTGACGTCGCAGTTGAAGCTGGCGGCGATTCCCTGACCAATATCGCGAATACGTTGCTGTAAGAAATCGATTTGTTTCTGGGTGAATCCGCGTAAAGTACCTTCCAAGTGGGCGCGCCCGGCAATCACATTGCGAATGGTTCCGGCGCGCATCAGGCCAAACGTGATGACCGCGCTGTCGGTGGGGCTGACGTTACGAGCGACGATGGTCTGAATCTGGTTAATAAAACTGGCAGCGGCCACGATCATATCGTTGGCATTTTGCGGCAAGGCTGCGTGGCCGCTTTTCCCGATGAGATCGACATTGATTTCAGTTGTCCCGGCAAAAAGGGTGCCAAGCCGCGTGCTGATGGTACCAGCTGGCAAGTCAGGGCGATCATGCAACCCGTAAAACTCGTCGATGTGCCAATCACCGGTGAAAACGCCCATGTCGTAGGCCAATTTGCCGCCATTTTTGCTTTCTTCGGCCGGTTGGAAGAAGAAAATCAAATTATCTTTTGGCTGGTGGTGGGCGAAATAGTCCAGAATTCCTAGCGCCACTGTCATGTGCATGTCATGGCCGCAAGCATGGGCGATGCCGGAATGCTGCGAGCTAAACGGTAAGCCGGTTTCTTCCGTCACCGGCAAGGCGTCAATGTCGGTTCGATAGCCGATGGTCCGCTGCGGGTTTTGTCCGTGAACTTTGACCAGTAAGGCAGTCGGCAATTTAGGCAGTGTCCGAATAGTGAGAAAGGTTTGCGGAAAACTATGCACCGTTTTAAGTAGGAAGGCATGCGTTTCTTTTTCCTGCAAGGCAAGTTCGGGAATTTGGTGGAGCTGGCGGCGAATGGCAATCAATTCAGCTTCCTTCATTAAAAGTCACAGCTTTCTGAGTTCGTCGAGCAGGACGGTTTTGGCTTCCGTTTGATCGTTGACCTGCTTGATGACTTTGGCCGGAACGCCAGCGACCACCGTGTGTGCCGGCACATCGTTAATGACGACAGCTCCGGCGGCAATGACCGCTCCTTCGCCGACCGACACGCCTTCAAGAACCACGGCATTGGCGCCGATCATGACGTGATCACCGATTGTGAGGGGTTTTGCTGACGGTGGTTCTACCACGCCAGCCAAAACGGTACCGGCACCAATATGGCAATATTTGCCGACAATCGCTCGACCGCCCAGCACCGCACCCATGTCGATCATGGTGCCATCGCCGATTTCAGCGCCGATGTTGATAATGGCGCCCATCATGATCACTGCATTGTTGCCGATCAGAACCTGGTCACGAATGATCGCGCCGGGTTCAATCCGAGCATTTTCCGCTTTGATATCTAGCAAAGGAACGCCGGTATTACGGCCCGCAGTTTCGACATAGTAGTCGTCAAGCTTGGCCTTTTTCAAAATTGGCTGGATAACTGCCCAGTCGCCGATGACCGTTCCGGTGTGCTCCCCAAAGAATGCGTGCACACTTTTTGGAAAATGCATATCAGCTAACTCGCCTTTGAGATAGACCTTAACGGGTGTTGTTTTCTGACTGTTGGCAATGGTTGAAATGATCTTTTGGGTGTCTAATTGTGCCATGATGGCCTCCTATTTGGTTGCGGTAGTAGCGTTGTTGACGGTGGTTGCGGGTGTTGACGAGCTCGGTGCGGCGTAGTGGTGATCGTGCTGAATCAAGTCAGCGTAAGTTTCGCGCGTGACGACCAGCTGAGCTTGGCCATTTTCAACGAAAACGACGGCCGGCCGCGGGTTGCGGTTGTAGTTGGATGCCATGGAGTAGCCATAAGCGCCGGTGTCGAAAACGGCAACCACATCGCCTGGCTGCGTGGCGGGCAATGGGGCGTCGTCGATTAAAATATCTCCGGATTCGCAGTACTTGCCGACGAGATGGACATGCTCGGTTGGCTTGGCGGTCGGGTGATCGGCAACCACCGCAGTGTATTGCGCCTGATAAAGGGCGGGCCGAATGTTGTCACCCATGCCACCGTCAACTGCAGCATACGGCCGCAACCCAGGCACGTCTTTGCGGCTGCCGACCGTGTAAAGACTGTAGCCGGCGGGGCCGACAATCGACCGTCCCGGTTCAATCCAGACTGCCGGCAGCGGCCAATCAAGATGGGTGCTTTGCGTTTTGAGGGTACTCAGAATGGCTTTAACAAACGCTTCTGGCGGCAGCGGATCATCCTGGCTGGTGTAAGCAATGCCGAAACCGCCGCCGACATTAAGCACTTGCGGGGTGAAACCGAATTGCCGGTGCCAATTATCAAGGACAGCCAGCAGCTTTTGGGTGACGGCTTCAAATCCGGCCACTTCAAAAATCTGCGAGCCGATATGGGCGTGGATGCCGAGCAGGTTCAGATGTTCGTCGGCTAAAATCCGCTTGGCGGCTTCATCTGCCTGTCCACTTTCAAGATCAAAGCCGAATTTACTGTCAGTTTGGCCGGTTTGATCATAAGCATGGGTGTGGGCGCTAATTCCGGGAGCGACCCGAATCAAAACATCTTGTTGGCCAACTGCTGCTTTCAAGAGCTCATCAAGCAAATCCAATTCGTGAAAATTGTCCACAATGATCGTGCCGACGCCGGCATCCAGTGCTTGTTGCAGTTCAGCTTTGCTTTTGTTATTGCCATGAAAGCTGACTTTTGCCATGGGAAAATCGGCGGCTTGAGCCGTGTATAATTCGCCGCCAGAAACCACATCGACATGAATGTTTTCAGCCTTGGCGACATCGTACATCGCAATGGTTGCAAACGCCTTGGAAGCATAACTGACAGCATAACGAACGTTGGCAGCCTCAAAAACTTGTTTAAACGCGCGAATCTGGTGGCGAATCGCTCCGACATCATACACGTAAAGCGGCGTTTGAAACGTGTGCGCCAGTTGACTGGCCGCAACCCCGCCGATGGTTAATTGACCTTCTTGGTTTGTAGCAAAATTCATAACGTGCATCCTCCTTGAGCGTGGACTGGGCCGGTTAGAAACCGGAGCACAGGTGGTCATTGCGACCAAGGCTCTTATGTGCAGGTTTCTGGCCCAGTGAACGCGTTACGGCAGGGCGACGGCAAACGAAAAGGGATCCTTTTGTTTGGCCACGCGTCAAACAAAAAGATCCCAACTTGCAATCTACTTGAATGATAGCGCCCCGCTTAGGTTTCTAAGCGACAGTACAGGATTTATTCAACCCTGGCCCAACAGGCTTGCCGATCCCGGCGCCCCCATTTCGGCAACCGCCCCTTTCACCAAACGTCACCGCGAAGGATCTCGCTCGATTCGGATACTCATGTTGGTTGCAACCTCTATCTGTTTATCACCAGACTATAATAAAAAAACGAAAGCGTCAAGAGCGTGAACCGGCGCGGTTAGAAGTTGGAGTATAAGTGGCCTTGGGCGTGATGGCCCGGGCTTAGGCCATCGCGCCCAAGGTCCTTATACGCAGACTTCTGCGCCGGTGAACGCGTTTAAGAGAGCAGCAGAGAAAACCAGTGGCCTCCGTGATGGCCCGGGCTTAGGCCATTGCGTCCAAGGTCCTTACACGCAGGTTTCTGGCCCAGTGAACGCGTTTAAGAGAGCAGCAGAGAAAACCAGTGGCCTCAGGCGTGATGGCGCGGGCTTTAGCCATTGCGCTTAAGCTCTTCACATACAAGCTCGTTCCTGCGCCAGCCCACTTTCCGCCAGTCACAACCTCAACTACTTCATCACCCGTTTGAGTAAAAAAATTAAAAACAAATTTCAACACTTTGTTTCTATGCAATGCCGCCAAAACATGCCGATTTTCCGCCGTCGCTGGGGGTTGTGTTTCTGGGAGAGTCTGCTAAAGTACAAAATAAAATGACAGAGTTCTCATTTGCAGAAACGAGCTGGCGAAACGCGATTTCATTGGCGCGATGTCTGTGAGCGAATAGCTGCAAGTTGCTTGCGAAAGAGAACCCATTAGGGAGGCAGTTTATCGTGCGGGTCGTAAAGTTTGGCGGTTCATCATTAGCAAATGGGTCGCAGTTTGCCAAAGTTGTGGCAATCATGAAAGCAAATCCTGCGCGGCAGGTGATGGTGACCAGCGCACCTGGTAAACGGCATCCCGGCGACGTTAAAGTGACGGACTTGCTGATTCAGTATGCCCAGGCGGCCTTGCGCCATGAAAATGCAACTGAAGTCGTTAAGGAAATTGTTGCGCGCTATCAAGCAATTGCCGATGACTTCGGACTTGATCCCCAAGTCATGCAGCAAATCAGCGAAGAACTATACCAGTTACCGAAAAAGACATTTACCAATCACGATTATCTCATGGCCGGATTCAAGGCTCGCGGGGAAAAATTGAATGCGTTTCTGATGACCGCCGTTTTGAATCATGAAGGTATTGAAGCCACTTATGGCGAACCAAAAGACTTGGGGATCATGGTGACCGATGATCCGAATGATGCAGAAGTTTCACGTGAAACTTACACGCATCTGGAAGCTTTTAGTCGACCGCTGGGTGTGCTGGTAGTTCCTGGTTTCTATGGGTATACCAGTAAAGGCGCGATTGCCACTTTTTCACGAGGCGGTTCCGATATCACCGGAGCCATTCTCGCCAACGGTTTTCATGCAGACTTATATGAAAACTTTACCGATGTTGATGGGGTCGCTGCAGCTGATCCGCGGGTGGTGGCAAATCCCCAGATGATTCAGGAAATGACTTATCGGGAAATGCGAGAGCTATCATATGGTGGGTTTGGCGTTTTCCATGATGAAGCGATTTTGCCAGCTATTGCGGGACAGATTCCCATTAATTTGAAGAACACCAATCATCCCGATGCTCCCGGGACCATGATTGTTCCCGAGCAGCATTTTGTCCCGAAGCACGCCATTACCGGCATCGTGAGTTCGCAACATTTCGGCGCCATTTACCTGCATCGTTACCTGTTGAATAAGGAAGTCGGGTTTACGCTGAAGTTGCTGCAGGTTTTGGAGCGGCACGGCATCAGCTATGAGCATATGCCAAGTGGGATTGACGATCTGACGATTATTTTGGATGATCGGCAGCTGAACGAGGCCAAGCGGAAGGCTGTGTGCGATGAGATTCAAGCGGCGGTCCATCCCGATGTTTTGAAGTGGATCGATGATTACGCGATTATCATGGTTGTCGGCGAAGGGATGGCGCAGCGGACCGGCTTGATTCAGACGATTTTGCAGCCGTTGGCGAGTGCCGGCGTTCACGTCTCGATGATCAACGAAGGCGCCTCGCAGATTTCACTGATGCTGGGCACCTCGCGGGAGTCAGCCAATCGCGCGGTCAAGGCGATTTACAACGCTTTTTTCATTCCGATTAATCAGCGTCTGGAGGTGCATTAACATGGTGACATTGCAAAAAGTACACGGTTCCGAAAACAGTTTCTTTTTATTGGATGAGACTCAATTGACCCAGCCGTTGTCTGATGATCAGCTAACCACACTGACACAGCGTTTAACTAACAAAGAGACCGGTTTGTTAGGTGGTGCGGACGGTGTTTTGGCGATTACGGACGCACCCGGAACAGCGGGAAAAATGACCGTCGTTAATACGGATGGCAGTTTTGCCAAGCTTTGTGGCAACGGGTTGCGGACGGTGGCGCGATATTTAAGTGAAAAAACCGGCCAAACGTCATTCCGCGTCCACACTGACTTTGCGGATTTGGCCGTCGCCAAGCAAGAGCCATTAGCGGCGGGTGTGCCGGCGTATTCGGTTGAAATTTCACCGGTTAGTTTTGCGCCAGAAGCATTACCGTTTGCCAATTTAGGCACGGATCGCATTGTTGACACCGTTTTGCCGGCCATTCATCCGCATCTGAAGTTCACCGCGGTTGCCGTGCCCAATCCGCACTTGATTGCGTTTGTGTCCAAGGACGAGTTGGCTGGTCCGGATCTTGAACGGATTGGCAAGCAATTGAACGGGGAGAATCCTTATTTTCCGGAAGGGGTTAACGTCACATTTGCCGAAATCTTAGGGCAGGATACGCTGTTTGCCCGGACCTATGAGCGCGGCGTCGGGTTTACCAATGCTTGCGGCACCGGCATGTCAGCCACGACCCTGGCGTTTATTTTGACCCATCCTCACCAAGCGGCGTTGGATCGCGTCAATACCGTGTATAATCCAGGAGGAATGGTCAAAACGGTGGTTCACCGCGACCACGACCATTATTGGATTGAATTAATCGGCAATGCGACAGTCACCGCCACGATTACGTTGCCAGAAGCAGCATTGATCGACGGCGATTTGCAGCAGGCGGTTATCAAGCAGACGGGCGAGCAGGCGGCTTATGAGCGGTTTGTTGCCGCATTACCGCATCGCGCATTGGCTGACACATTGACAGAAGGAGCTTAAAAAATGAGTGGTTATCACGTAGCAGTTGTGGGTGCAACCGGAGCCGTTGGAACCCGGATGTTGAAAATGGTCGCAGAAAGCAAACTACCGATTGCATCGGTTTTGGCACTTGCAAGTAAGCATTCGGAAGGCAAAAAGGTACCGTTTCGCGATGGGACATTAACTGTTCACGAAACAACCGATGATTCGTTCAAAGGCATTGACATTGCACTGTTTTCCGCTGGTGGGTCGGTTTCCAAACGGTTCGCTCCGGCAGCCGTTAAAGCCGGCGCCGTGGTGGTTGATAACACCAGCGCCTTTCGGATGGAACCGGACATTCCGTTAGTTGTGCCAGAAGTAAATCCTGAGGCGCTGCGCCATCATCAAGGTATCATCGCTAACCCTAATTGTTCAACGATTCAGATGGTCACGGCGCTGGAGCCTATTCGTAAGGCATTTGGTTTGAAACAGGTTGTCGTCTCGACCTATCAGGCAGTTTCCGGTGCCGGACAGTCAGCCATGAATGAATTGTTCGATGAAACCCGGGCAGCACTGGATGATAAGCCGCTGGAGCCGAAAATTTTACCGACTGCCGGCGATAAGA
The DNA here is from genome assembly GCF_030770335.1 of Lacticaseibacillus zeae subsp. silagei. Taxonomy (NCBI): domain Bacteria; kingdom Bacillati; phylum Bacillota; class Bacilli; order Lactobacillales; family Lactobacillaceae; genus Lacticaseibacillus; species Lacticaseibacillus zeae. The sequence goes on from NZ_CP132484.1 coordinate 191,410, forward strand.
AGCACTATCCGATCGCCTTCAACGCCTTGCCGCAGATTGATGTTTTCGAACCAGACGGCTACAGTCACGAAGAATGGAAAATGATTCACGAAACCAAAAAAATCATGGCCGGCGATATGAACAGCGATGCGATTAAGGTCACTGCCACCTGCGTCCGCATTCCGGTTCCCATTGCTCACTCAGAAGAAGTTTACTTCGAAGTGGAAGATAGCAATGCTACCGCTGACGCCATTCGCGCGAAGTTAGCAGCGGCGCCCGGCGTTGTCGTTCAAGATGATCCGAGCCAGCAACTTTACCCGCAAGCCAGAAACGCCGTTGGCAGTAAAGAGGTCTTTGTCGGGCGTATTCGCGCCGATGCAGAAAATCCACGCTTCTTCCACATGTGGGATGTTTCCGATAATCTTCTCAAGGGTGCCGCATGGAATTCCATGCAAATTGCGGAGACGATGGATGCGATGGGCTTGATTCAGCCGAAGTAAAAAATATGTTAGGACCGATACCATGTATGGTCGCTGTTTGGCGGCGGGGTGGTGTCGGTTTTTTTAACGTATAAAGGATTATAAACTTTTGAAGAACCATGGACGAAGAATTCGGCCAGTGGTAAAAAAAGAGGTTGCCAAATTTGAATCTTGCGGAGACATTCAAAAAGGTTATCGTTTATTTGTTTGTGAAGGCTGTCGTGACACTAAATGGGTCGCTTTTGCAAAGTAAAAGCGACCCAAAAGCGCTCTGTGCTTCTGAACTTAAAATGATAATCAAATTAGCATAAGGCAGCAATTAAACGTTATTTTTTAAAATTTGGGTTGCATTTTGTTTAGGCTTGCCTTAACTTTGACTTATCAAAAGTAAAGGAAGTGATTTTATGGTCAATGTTAAACTTCGTGGTATTGCAGAAGGTCGCCTTGGGAAGGGATCCATCTTGTCCTCTGGCTCTACTGTGAGCGAGATCGTTAAAGATGTTGCATTCAAAGATGACGACCTGAAACATAACTTGTTTGATGAGAGAACCAATAAGCCACGGCTTCTTTGCCGCGTCTTGATTAACGGAAAATTGGCAACCGTTGATCAACCAGTCAATCCTAATGACGAGGTTATGCTTGCCTCTGTTATGACCTGCGATGGCTAAACGGAAATAAGAATGGCCACCTACAATCAGGTGGCCATTTTTATTTTATAAATATCACATATTTTAAACTTTAGGAGAATAATATGGAATTTAACAATTCACGGTACAATAGACAATTACTCATGCCTCAGGTTGGGGAGCATGGCCAACAATTAATAAACAACTTTAGCGTTGTTAGCGTTGGCGCTGGTGGTGTGAAGTCGCCGCTTCTGTATTATCTAGCAGCTGCTGGCATCGGCAAAATTAAAATTATTGATTTTGATAGGGTAGAGTTAAGCAACCTGAATAGACAGATTCTATATACAACTGAGGACATTGGTGAATATAAAGCCGTAGCCGCTGCCAAGAAGTTAAGATTGCTCAACCCGGACATTGAAATAGAATACTCAGTCGAAAAGGTAACTCCCGACAACATAGATGATCTGTTGGGTGGATTTGATGTGATCCTAGAAGGCGGAGATGGTCCTGAGCAACGATTGATGGTGAATCAGTATGCTGTTGATTATAAAGTTCCAATGGTTCATGTCTCCGCTCAATATGGATATGGTTATGCGTTTACAAGACTAACTGACGATGATCCATGCTTACAATGTGCATTCCCAGATTTGCCTGAAAGCAGAAAAGGTCCTGTAGCTGTTTGGGGCATTGGAACAGGGATTGCCGGGATTATGGGTGCTAATGAAGTCTTAAAGATTGCTTTGAAGGAAGGAGAGCTAGCGCGAGGCTATTTAATGTCCTGCTCAAACTTTCAAAATGATTATTATAAACTTCCTATACCAAAAAATCCGAGGTGTCCAGCCTGTGGTAAGAAAACAAAAGCCTAGAAACAATATACAGTTTGCTGCTTTGCTTTCTTCAGGAATTGATTCCTTTGGGACTGGATCATTCGTTAGTGTCTCAACGGTTTTTTTCTCTACGTACAGTCACGTATCTCCGAGTATTATTGGGATAGGGCTAACCTTATCTGCGATAACAGGGATGATATCATCGCTGCCAGTGGGTTATTTAGCAGATAAATATGGAAGGCTTAAATTGTTTTCAATTTCATATTTTTTAAGAGGCGTGGGTGCACTATGCTGGCTGTTTATAAGCGGCAATCTTCAATTCTTAATATATATGTCCTTATTTGGAATTATAGATAGATCTGCTGCTTCTTTAACTAGAAGTCTAATAATTTCGCCTTTATCCAAAAGAGACGCGACAGTTTTGATGGGTAAAATGATGTTGCCAACAAACATTGGATATGGTCTAGGAGCTGGATTTAGTTTTTTATTGCTCGCTATAAATTGGGGATTAATGCCAACTGTGATTACAAATTCCCTGTCTTTTTTGCTGGTGATTTTTTTATACAGAACGGCATTGAAAGGTGTAGCTGTAACGTCTGGTAAGGTTTTAAAAAAGCCAATATCTATAAAGGTGATAAAGTCTGCATTGGCAAATAAGTTTAGAAGATTGCTTATCATGGAGAATTTCCTGTTTTCTTTTCATAGGACTTTATTGAGTGTGTATGTTCCATTAATAGTTGTCATGTACTTTAAAAACTATAGTTGGCTATCACCGATGGCCTTTATTATTAATACAGTGGTTATTTCCTTATTTCAAGGGAAGGTAAACACCTGGGCCGCTGAAAATAGAAGGTATGATAGGCTATGGGTTATATCAGGCGCAATAATAGCAGCTTCATTCCTTGTCACGTCCGTAACAACCGTAATGCATATTGATACTCTCATCTTTATGGCTTTGTTAATGTTAATAGTCAGTCAAGTCTTAGCCGAGTTATTTAGCAGTGCTGCCTTAGCGATGTACATGGTGATTTATAGTCGTTCTGAATCCTTAACCACTGACTTGAGTGCTATAAATTTGGGGGGACAGTTGCAGAACATTTTAGGCCCAACAATGTTTGGTAGCGCAGCAGTGTCATCTAACGGCCTCATATCCTTTCTTATGTTTACTCTAACCGCAGCGGTATCAGCACATGCGTATATGTATCGAGGGTTAAATAAAGAGGAGCTAAAAGATGAACTTTGATGGTGAAGATAAGAGATGGGACGAATACTACAAAAGAGAATGGAATGATAAACGTAAGCCATTGCCTATAGAGAAGATCATAAAGAAGGCTGTTCCTAAACAAAATGCAGGGCTTTATGTTGGACTTGGTACGGGCAGAAATGTTTTTCCTTTATTGAAAGAAGGCTGGAATGTGTATGCCTGTGATATTGCTCACACCAGTATAAAGAATGCCAAAGAAAATTATCCACAATATGCTACTCATTTTGACTATGGAAGCTACACTGAAGCCTTTCCCCATATAAAAGCATTTGATTATATGATTTGTAGTGAGGTCCTGGTCAATGGGAACTTTCCAAATGTCGTAGAAAGATTTCGACTTTTAAAAGACAGGCTCACCAAAGAGGGTTTCTTGATTTTTGAGCTTCCTGCGATAGGCACGGATATATGGCCTAATTGGAAAAGTTTGTCTATGTCAAAAAATGGCAGCTTAAAATTAAAATATAGGGCAGACGTACCTAATAAGCTATATTTGTCCTTTCAAGACATATGCCATTTATTGGAGAATGCCGGTTTTAAAATAGTATACGGGCCTAAACCCGTTAACTCTGAGAGGTCGAGGTACCCTGGCGGACTTATAAGAGACTGGTTAGGCATAGCTCAAAATGTTTCTTTAACATAGCAGTTGCTCAACAACATGCCAGTTTGTTGAAATGATCTTCATTAATTTCAACTATCAATTTATTCGCACTTTTTTGCTAGCCAATATTTTCATCGATGCCTGTCTCATTGGTGGTGTGATGATTTTACGCGGGAAGTGGCAATTCGTATTCGCATTGACGCCTTATCTTTTCATCGAGGCAGGAATTATTCTACTCGTGGCATGGCGGGCACAGCGCAGAGTTTTGGCAACGCTGAATCGCGGACTTTAAGAGCTAGCGCGCATTTAGTAACTGACAAGAGAGGAAAAAGGTACATGATTGAAGTGAAAGGACTTACGAAAAAGTTTGCCCAGCGAATGATCTTTGAAAATGTCAATTGTCAGCTGGTACAAGGTAAAAGCTATGCCATTATTGGTAAAAGTGGTACAGGGAAGACGACTTTTCTCAACATTCTCGGTGGTTTGGAAACCGCCACGGCAGGCACTGTCATGGTAGATGATCAGCCGGTTTCAACCAAAAATCTACCTCAGCTGCGGCGGGATAAATTCGGTTTTATTTTTCAGAATTTTGGATTAGTCGATAAAGAGACTGTTGCCTATAATCTGAAAATCGGCTTAGCCAATCAGCGGCTATCACGTCAAGAACAAACCATTGCTATGAAAGAAGTTTTGCAGCAGTTGGGGTTGACAAACGTTGACCTGAAGCAGCGCATCTTTACACTTAGCGGCGGCGAGCAGCAGCGACTGGCCTTGGCGCGCTTATTGCTGAAGAAACCGACGATTATTTTCGCCGATGAACCCACCGGCTCACTGGATGCAGACAATGCCGATGAGGTGACCCGGCATCTACTACATGACTTTGGCGATCAAGCGACAATCATCGTCGCCACGCATACAGCTGAGGTCTGGCGCCATTGTGATTACTTGATTCGGGTCGAAAATTGCCGCATCACCATTACCGAAAATATTGCTAAGGGAGAGAAACCTGCATGAAAAAGGCCAAAATTTTGGGTAGTACATTGGCAGCACTGGTCATGGTTGCGGTTGCCGGCATATTGCTGATTCACAATCAATGGACAGATCTTATCAATCCATTCGTACCCGAACAAACAAGCTACGCAAAAGTCCCACAAGGTACACAGCGTTATCGCAATGTCGAGTTGTATACCGCAACGCAGACAAAGCCGACGCTGGTACTGAAAGAGATGACCGGCTATGATCCGGATGGGAAGTATGTAGCGGTGAGGCATAAGGGGCAGTACGTGAAGCGTGTGACTTATGTGTCAAAAGAGGTGTTTTCAGAAAAAGTGCGACAGTAGGCAGTGACTTAAAGACTGGGGAAGAATTAAAGCCAAAACAAAAGATTGACGCGGATTGAGTTGTTATGGAATAATATGGCTACTATTGGCAGACGCACAGCTTTACAAGAAAGAAGGTAGGCAGCCATGGCAGTGATTGGGACGATTTTAATGTTGTTGTTGGCAGTTCTGGCGTTGGTTATTGTTTTAGCGTTGATCGTTGCTGGGATACAAACGTTACTATCTTTGTGGCCGTCCACTAAAATGAAGCGACTGCCGTATTACGTGCGTGCTGGTATAATGTTGGCTTCGCTTTTCAACGCTCTTTATAAGGCAGTCACACTTGGATCTGTTATTTGATCAAAGCAAAGGGGAGCTGAGGATGACACCGAGAACATTAAAGATTGAAGATCTGATAGCTAAATATACGGTTCACCCTGAGGCAAAAGAGCAGTTTGATCAGGGGAAGGTTCGTTTAATGGCCGCTTATCAATTTATGAAAGCACGTGACGCCGCCGGATTATCGCAAAGAGATCTTGCAGCGGCAGCCGGTGTACCCCAAAGAGAGATTGCCCGAGTTGAACTGGGCGAGCGTACAAGTCTTGATACTTTGCGCAAAATTGCAATGGCACTTGGCAAAACACTTGATGTGACTTTGGCAGATGATTAGGCTACAAATTGGTCCATGCAGCGCGCATGGGCTTTTTTGCCGCATTTTTACGATTTATTTTTGGCCTTTATCTAATAATGATGTTTCAAACTCATGGAAAGTGATTGTCAGAGAAACATCAAAATAAATGACCAAATAGTGATCAGAGCCGGACAGTTCGCCGATCAAATTGTATTGTGCGGGAAACGAAACCTCGTAGCAGTAAAAAATATGATTGACACTCCTACAATGCTCGTTATACAATCAATCTCCGCGCTTTTAACCAAATAAATGAAGAGGTGATTCGATATGGTCGAGGTTCATTTTGAAACGGTTCCGCAAAGGCCGGATTCGGTGCTGGTTGTTCAATTTTTTAATGGCGGCATTATCTGGGTACATAATTCCAAACGCCGGTGGGAGCTGACCGGTGGCAAGTTGGAAGCCGGCGAGACACTTGCCCAAGCGGCGGTGCGTGAGTCGTTTGAAGAATCTGGCGCCGTGATTAAGCCGGGTTCAATCGTGCCTTTGGGTTATTATGTGTTACCGACTGGACATGTCACAGCGGTCGTCCGCGCCGAAGTTGATCGGCTGGAGGCGATTCCGGCGTCTTCTGAAACCGACGATCGAAAGTTGTTAATTGCCCCGTTGCCGGATGCTGACAGATCGTTTCATGACGATGTTTACTGCCAGATTTTCCGCCATATCGGGTGGCCAAATGAGTAGCCGTCGCTATGGCTTACTGCTGAATGGGTTGTCGGTGGCGGTGATGGCGCTGACGCCGGTGATGAACAAATGGTCGATGATCACGCTATCGCCACTGGCTGCAAGCTTTTATAATGCACTTATTTCACTGGTGCTGACGCTGGGCACAATCGCGATGACCAAAACAAAAATGGTGTGGATTAAGCAGCCGGTTGTCTGGATTTTAGGACTGACTAATTGCTTGGGCATCTTTTTGCAATACCTAAGCCTCTTTTTCCTTGATCCGGTGAGCGTCGGGTTGATCGGACGGTTTTACATTGTCTTCGCCATTTTGCTGTCGGTGCTTATGCTGCATGAAAAATTTGACCGCCGTGAGCTCGTGCCGATTCTGCTTTGCATTGCCGGTACCGCACTGGTCTCTGATTTCTCGGGAAATGTGAACAACATCATCGGGCTTGCCTGTGCGTTTGGGTACACCTTCAGCTTCGCGTTGACGAACACGTTAGCCAAAAAGGCACTGACCCAGGTTGATGAGAAAATATTACTCTTATACAACCAAGGCAACGCCGTCGTTATTCTCGGATTGATACTCGCCGGAAGCGGCAAGCTCTCTTTTTCACCCAACATGGGCATGGGTGCCGTTGCTATTTCGGCGTTTTGTTCAGGCTTTCTCGGGTTATTACTGTTTTATCGTGGGCTAAAGTTTATCTCGTTTCGCGATGCCAATTTGATCCGAGCGCTTAACCCAATTTTTGTCTTGATCTACTCGTTGCCATTTTTCACGATTCAAATCACTCCGGCCTTTCTGCTCGGCGGCGCCCTGATTGTGCTTTCGATTGTTTGGATGTCGTTACCGGTTAAGAAGTCGCAAATTGATTAAAATGTTCATTCATAGTGAGCAATCTGTTCAGTCCTAAATGCAAGATCATTAAACGGCCAAAACATTTGTGCGCATCTTATGGATTGATTATTTTATCGGGATCGCAGTGAGGTTCATCGAATTAAATATAGCAAAGGGAGATCTTTGCACCTAAACAAATGACCTGCAATGCCCGGAAAGTTCGGCAATTGCAGGTCATTTTATGTAGGCTGGAATCCGTATATCGGATTCCAGTAAAGTTATCAAGCGATCTTAACATAGACCTTTTTACCCATAGCATGAGCAATTTCTGCCAATTTATTAAATGAGACATTATCGCCCCGTTCGATTCGAGCAATCGTTGTCTGTGGTACACCGGCACGTTCTGCTAGGTCAGCTTGTGTGAGGCCCGCCGCTTCCCGTGCGTGATAAAGTGCCAAGGCTGCCGCCGAGCGTTCCTTGTCTAGCGTATAAGCACTGGCAAATTCAGGGTTCTGCATTTCTTTTTTTAATAAGTCATCAATTTTCATGGATTGAGAATGCCACTCCTTTCTATCTGAAATCTATGGATTCTTTATATCATACTTGTGCATAGGATGTGTATATAGGCCATTAAACTTTGCCATCTCCTAACTATATCAAATTGTTCTGTTTTGAAGATTGACGATTTGCATATATTCAAGTTGCCTTTTAGCGGAAGTGGCAGACATTCAAAACCAGCGGTGAATTTAGACAGAAAAGGGACAACGAAGTCAAATTAGAAAATAATTACAAGATTAAATAATAATTGCATTTTAATTGACAAAAACCTTAGCAGGCGTAAAACCATAACTATCCTTAGTTCATCCGCGTCGGCTCACGCTCAGGAGGTGTCTCAATGAACGCTGTCGTATGGCAAACACTAAAGAAGCATCGTGCGGCCTTCATTATCTTGGTGATCTTTACGATGATTAGTACGAGCCTGATCACCGGCAATACATATCTCGAAGGCAAGTTGCTGGATAGTTTGGTGTATAGTCGCGACCCGCGCCTATTTGCGCTGTTCTTTGGCTTAATGCTGGGCTTTAGCATATTAAGGCTCGTTATTTCCTTTTTCACAAGTCATATTCAGATACTGACCAAACAAAAAACGGTACTTGAGTTAAATCGAAAAATTATTTTTCGACTGTTCACAAAAAAAACGCTCAGCATCTTAAAATGGAGCCCGACAACCTTAAGCGCGCGGATCAATGATGACGTGACGGAAATTGTTTCATTTTTCTCTGACACAGTTGTCAGGTTGTGCAGTGTCATTGTGTCGACGCTCACCATCACCGCTTATGTTCTTAGAGCGAATGCTGAAATTTTCACCATTATGGTTGTTTTTTTACCGGTTTATTTCCTTATTTACGTTGTCTTTCATCAGAAAATTTATCGTGTGAGCCTAGAAATAAAAGGCAAACAGAATGACTATTATTCGGCCAGAAACGATTTTATTGGCAGATATGTCGAGATTAAGGGCGCGGAAAATCTGCCTAGTGAGGTAGCGCGGCTCGATCAGGTGGGACACAGCCTATTCAAGACATTCACCAAAAGTTTTTGGATTCATTATTGGATGTCAACCTGGCAAATCGTCATGCAGTTGGCGTTTCAAACTCTTTTCTTTGTCATCGGCGGCCTGGCAGTCTTAAGAGGCAGTATCACCATTGGCTTTTTTGCGATTATTCTCCAGTACTTCGGGCAGTTACTCAATTCAGTCGATCAGATTTTTAGCATTGCTATCGGCGCTGAAGCATATCGGGCCTCACTTGCGCGGATGGAGCAAATTCTGGACATGGCGGACGATCAAACCGGAATGCAAGATGTTGCGCGGATTCACCGGATTGACGTTGATGCTTTTAACATCAAACGATTTGAGGAAAAATCTGATGTACAGGAACTTTTTTATTCGCGTGATCTATCTTGCTCGTTTAAGACACCGGGGTTATACGTTATTTCTGGGGACAATGGCGTTGGCAAGAGTACATTTGTCCGAACGATGACAGGGATTTACCAGCCAGAGTTGAAGGGCAACATTTCAATTAATGGCATTAAGATGAAGCAAATCGATATGCGGACATTGCGGAAAAAGGAGATCGGCTTTTCCTTTCAAGATGTCCCGTCTCCGCATATGACGGTTCGCGAATACTTAGCCGGCATGACTCAAAACGACCCTTTATCAATGGTCAAAAGGTCACCGCTTTTTGCGAAGGTTTATGATTCGGACGTGTTTAAGCTCCGGAATATTTATGATGAGAAGGTCGATGTGCTGTCGAGCGGCGAGTTGCAGTTAGTGCGTCTTTTAGCGGCGTTTGGCAAAGAAAATGCATCCATGTACATCTTGGATGAACCGACTGCCAATATCTATCCGGAGATCCGAGCGACAGTTATTGGGTTACTCAAAGAACTCGCAAAAAGTAAATTAGTCATTGCGATTACCCATGATGATCATTTGCTTCATGTTGGTACGCCGATTGTGATGCAGTGAGGGTTATGTGAGCTGCATTTGCGGCTAAAATTTCAGCTGATGAATTCCGACGAAGCCCGGCATTGGCATTAAGGCGGTATCTTTTAGCGAGGGTGTCGTTTTTTGAGTACAAAAAAATCCGCGCAGCTTACGGTCTACGCGGATTGGTGATGGTTCATGAACGATTTCGACAAGGGTATTCTAACATGGGTTCATCTAAAAAGCATATTTGTATAGAAACTCGTGACAAACCCCGGCTGACCGACGCACTCGAAAACGCGTTCGCAGTCGCAGAAATCTACGTGTAAGGACCTCAAACCTAAATGGCCAAAACCCAGCCATTTAGGCTTGAGGCCACTTACACTCCGATTTCTAAGCGCTCCTGCTCACGCTCTGAAACGCGCTCACTGGCGCAGGAACCTGCGTGTAAGGACCTTGGTCGCAATGGCCTAAGACCGGGCCATCACGCCCAAGGCCACTTACACTCCGGTTCCTAACCGCGCCAGTTCACGCTCTGACCCTCTTTCCAGAATCCGCTTGCACAGTATGGTAGAATAGCTAAAGAAATCCTTAAGTATCTGCGCCAAGTGAAAGCGAGTTTTTCTATATGAAGAAATTGTTTGAACGGATTCGTATGCCGGAGTTTTTGGAAGACATGCGGATGCGGTATGCAGCAATTGCGATGGTGGTTCTTGCGGTCATCGGCATTTTGATCGGAGCCTTGATCCGCCCGTGGCTGGCTTTGTTGATGCTGTTGATTTTAATCAGTCTTGTGGCGACGATTTTTTATGCCCTTGAGACCATTGCCAAGAATACGAATCAGTATATTTCAGATCTTAGTTATCGGATTAAGCGCGGGGAACAAGAAGCGCTGATTAAAATGCCGATCGGGATCATGATTTATGATGAGGATCTGAATATTGAGTGGACGAATCCGTTTCTCCAGAAGTATTTTGGCGATACGGATGTGCTGGGGCAGCCGCTGGAAAAAGTGGATGCCGAGCTGGCTGAGCTGATTCGCAGTCACGAGAACACTAATGAAACCAAAATGGTGACCTGGGGCCAGCATCAGTTTGAGATTATCGTGCAAAAGAGCATTGGCGTTGTCTATCTGATGGATGTCACACGTTATGCTGAAATTGAAGAGCGCGCCGAAGATGAAAAGATTGCTATCGGGCAGATTTTCATTGATAACTATGACGAAATCACCCAGACGATGGATGACCAGGTTGTCACGAATTTGAATAGTTATGTCACCAACCAGTTGACAGATTGGGCCAACCAATTTGGCATGTTTTTGAAGCGGATCGACAACGATCGCTTTTTCTTACTGGCTTACGCTAAGTCGCTAAGGGATGTTGAACGGGATAAGTTCAAGATTCTGGATGCGATTCGGGAAGAAACCTCTAAGCAGAACTATCCATTAACCCTGTCTGTCGGGATTGCTTATGGTGACGAAGATTTAGCTCAACTCGCGGTTACGTCGCAAAGCAACCTGGACTTGGCGCTGGGTCGTGGCGGCGATCAGGTTGTGGTTCGGGCTAAAGGTCATGAAGCCCGATTCTATGGCGGTAAAACCAATCCCATGGAGAAGCGGACTCGGGTACGAGCACGCATGGTGGCACAGGCCTTGCAGGAGTTGTTTAAGCAAACCGATAAAGTCTTTGTCGTTGGCCATAAACGGCCGGATATGGATGCCGTCGGGGCAGCGATGGGGATTCGGCGCATTGCTCAGATGAATGGCAAGGAATGTTACATTGTCATCGACCCCGACCACTTGCATTCTGACGTGGAACGGCTGATGGGGCAAGTTGGTCAGGATCCGGAAGTGGCCAATGCCATTGTGACCCCGGAAGCGGCGTTGTCACAGGCAACGGATCAAAGTCTCCTGATTTTGGTTGACCACAGTAAGCCATCGATTTCAGCCGCGCCTGAATTGTACAAGCGGTTGGCGGCACGAACCGTAATTATTGATCACCATCGCCGCGGGGAAGAGTTCCCGGACAATCCGATGCTGGTTTACATCGAACCATATGCCAGCTCGACGTGTGAGCTGATTGCTGAAATGTTTGAGTATCAGCCGACGAATGTTCCAAGCCTGGATAAGCTTGAAGCAACGGCGATGTTAGCTGGGATTACCGTGGATACGAAGTCGTTCAGCCTGCGGACCGGCACGCGGACGTTTGACGCTGCCAGTTATCTGCGTTCCATGGGCGCTGACGGAATGTTGGCGCAGAACCTGCTGAAAGAAAATATTGACAGCTTCATCCAGCGCAACCATTTGATTGACACAATTGAAATGATTGCCCCAAATATGGCACTATGTACTGGGGAAGAAGATAAGCGCTATGATCCGGTAATTGCTGCCCAAGCGGCTGACACTATGCTGTCGTTGAATGGCGTCGATGCTAGTTTTGTCATTACCAAACGGCCCAGCGGTGATATCGGCATTTCCGCCCGCTCAACCGGGGATGTGAATGTGCAGGTCATCATGGAGGCCATGGGCGGCGGCGGCCATTTAAGCAATGCGGCCACCCAGATCAAGGGCAAAACAATTGCCGAAGTTCGCACCGACTTACTTGCTCAGATCAAAAAAGCAGACGAAGACGCGTGATGCGTTTGTCAGAGCAGAAAGCAGGGATTTTTTATGAAAGTCATCTTTACACAAGACGTTCGTGGTAAGGGTAATCGCGGTCAGGTAAAGGAAGTACCTGATGGCTATGCCGAGAACTTTTTGATTCGCAAGGGTTTGGCTAAGGCGGCCACTCCGCAAGCCATGAGTGCTTTGCGTGGGCAACAGCGGCTTGAAGAGAAAAAAGAAGCTGAGAAGAAGGCTGAGGCTGAAGCGCTTAAAGCCAAGATTGAAGACGACAAGACAGTTGTGCAGATTCAAGCCAAGGCCGGTGAAGATTCCCGGTTGTTTGGGTCGATTCCTAGCAAGCAAATCGCCACGGCGTTGGATCGGCAATATCAGATTAAAGTTGATAAGCGTAAAATCGATTTGAAGCAGCCGATTCGTTCGTTAGGCTTTACCAACGTTCCGGTTAACCTGTTCCCCGGCATTGATGCGCGGATTCGGGTTCACGTGCTTGAGCAGAAGTAGCACAGAGCCTGCAGATCGATTTCAACTAAATAGTGGCAAGCAATATGACTCGTGCGTTAAGAGGGTGTGTCATAATTCATAGCCACAATACAGAAGCGAACTACTCGCAACAAGAGTATGTTCGCCTTTTGTTTCTATGGGGTAATTCGATTGAGTTATTTAAGTTATGAGTGCCAAGGCGGAGCAATCGTAGGCCAGATGGGGCTCAGCTGTGCCCTCCGCTCTAGCTTCGCGTCGCCAGCCCCAGCTGGCCGGAGATTGCGGAGTTTGACACGGTCTGGAACTTATTGCCTCAACCTTGTAGCGCGCGTTTTTGAATGCTTCGGAGGTTATGCCTGACAATGGCGGCTAAAAGCGCATAAGGGCGGGCTTTTCCAGCATAAAATCAGCAATGTTACGTTAAGCGGGAACGCTTGTTTTGGTCAGCGGTTTAACGTAGACTGTTAAGGATAAGTGCTATCACTTTGCAATATTTTAATAGCGAGGTGTTGCAAAGTGAAGTGGCTGAATGGAAGGGGACGCGCATGGATAATCAGTTAATTGAACAGCAACCGCCACATAGTGATGAAGCGGAACGTGCCGTCCTTGGCGGGATTTTTCTGAATGCCGACACATTGCCGGATGCCCAGGAATACGTGACGGCAGATGACTTCTATAAAAAGGCGCATCGGCTTTTGTTCCAGGCGATGACGGACTTACAGGACAACGGGACTGCCATTGATACGGTCACGGTAACGGACTATCTGGACAATCACAACCAGTTGGATGACATCGGTGGTGCCGGTTATATTACCGATTTGGTGGCATCGACGCCGATCGCCAGTAACGTGGTTTATTACGCCAAAATTGTGCAGCAAAAGAGCACCTTACGTAAGCTGATTAACACGGCGCAAAATATTGCCAGCCGTAGCTATACTGAACAAGATGATGTTGAAGGCCTGGTTGAAGATGCCGAACGCCAGATCATGGATGTTTCCGAGAATCGCAACCAAGCCGGATTTAAACAAATTAAAGATGTTTTGAATCAAGCGATGGCGCAAATCGATCAGCTGTATCAAAATGATCAGACGATTACCGGTTTGCCGACCGGATTCCGCGACCTTGATAAGATCACGACCGGGCTGCACGAAGATGAAATGATTATTTTAGCTGCGCGCCCGGCTGTTGGGAAGACGGCGTTTGCGCTGAACATTGCGCAAAATGTCGGTACCAAAACCGATAAAAGTGTCGCGATTTTCAGCTTGGAAATGGGCGCGGAGCAGCTGGTTAACCGGATGTTGTGTTCGGAAGGCAGTATTGATGCCAATCATCTGCGCACCGGCCAGTTGAATGAAGAAGAATGGCAGAATCTGATTATTGCCATGGGTAGTTTGAGTAAAGCAAAAATTTATATGGATGATACACCCGGTATCCGGATGGCTGAGATTCGGGCGAAGTGCCGGCGACTGGCGCGTGAGCAAGGCGATCTTGGGCTCATCATCATTGATTATCTACAGCTAATTGAAGGCTCTGGTCAGGAAAACCGGCAACAGGAAGTCAGCGCCGTGTCGCGGCAACTCAAGAAGCTGGCAAAAGAATTACACGTGCCGGTCATCGCTTTGTCCCAGTTGAGCCGTGGCGTGGAACAGCGACAAGACAAGCGACCGGTTTTGAGTGATATTCGTGAATCCGGCTCAATTGAACAGGATGCCGATATTGTTGCTTTCTTATATCGAGACGATTATTATCGCGATGCGGAAGGCGATGACGATGATGACCAAGGCGGCAGTGACGACGGGGATGATAATGTCGGCGAAGTCGAAGTCATCATTGAGAAGAACCGTTCCGGTCCCCGTGGCACCGTGAAGTTGTTATTCGTCAAATCATACAATAAATTCACAAATATTGCCTATAATGGACCGGATCAGTAAGTTTTTCGCAAAAGATAACGTACCGAAAATGAGTGACGCACAATAACGCGTTTGTCGGCGCAGGGATCTGCGTGTAAGGACCTTGGTCGCAATGACCAAGACCGGGCCATCACGTCCAAGGCCACTTACACTCCGGTTTCTACCCGGGCTGGCTCACGCTCGACCATAACGCGTTTGCCGGCGCAGGAGTCTGCGTGTAAGGACCTTGGTCGCAATGACCAAGACCGGGCCATCACGCCCAAGGCCACTTACACTCCGACTCCTAACCGCGCCGGCTCACGCTCAAAATAAGAAAGTGAGGGATGCCGCATGGATGCCATTTTAATGAGTTTGATGACAGCGCTCAATGAACACCTGCTGATCAATGTTTACCAGCGTGATACTGATGATTTTTACACTGGGTATGTGCAGGTTTTGGGTCATGATGCGGTTGTTCTGGGAACCTATAATGATTCGGGGATTGCTGATGGGTGCGCGTTGATTGCCTTTTCAGCGATTGACCAAGTGGAGTTTGCCGGCGACGATCTGGATAACATGAATTTTCGGATCGGGTTGGCACAGTCGGAGCATTTTTTGACGCTTCAAGGTAAAGAAAAGCCGTTTCAATTTGATGCAACTGAGAGCCTTATTTGGCAATTAGCCAAGCAGGCGCAGGCTAGCGAGCAAATGATCATGGTCGTGGTGGCGGATGACGATGCCTATCTCGAAGGTCGGGTCACGGCGGTCGCTGAGGATCGCTTCAGTATGGCCATTTTCAATAAGTTCAATTACACGGATGTTCGGGCGTTGCAGGTTGATTTCTCGGACATTCTGGTCATGGAATTTCATGGCTTGGACCTCAAGTTGGAAACCGAGCTGGTGCGGCACCGCGATCAGCTGCAACATGTGCCAACGAAGCTGTTTCAAAATGACGGGCAGCTTGAAGGCGTCTTTCAGAATGCACTGGCGGAGAATCGGTTGATTTCGGTTGTGCCAAAAGGGCCGGAAGACCAGTTCTTTGTCGGCCGAGTTAAAGCAGTCAATGATCGGGTCGTGGTGTTGAGTCTGAAGGACATGGCTGGGCAATTTGGCGGCTATATTCTCATGACCTTACCAAGTATTCAAAATGTGGCGACTGCTTCGGATTACCTGCAGACGATCAGTTTTTATGAGCAGTGGGATCAAACGCATCACTTCAGTCAGCAACCGGTCCTAAATGCCGACCGGGAGTTTGATCCGAACGATAATCTGGTTAAGGCGATCATTTCCGAAGCGGCTGGCTTTGAACGGGTTGTCCGGATCAAGGTTGCGGATAGCGACGAGCATTTCCTTGGCTATCCGGAACATGTTGATGAAACCGATTTTGATTTGAAACTGGTGGGTCAAGACAGCGGAGAAACGGTGCGCATTCGCTACGGCCAGATTCGTGAAATTGCGTTTGGCCACATTTTCGCGTACTTGCAGGAAGTTCAATTGAAAAACGCTGATCGCTAATGGTTGATTTTTGAAAAGTTACCGCTTGTGGTTGGTAAAATCTAAAAAAGCATGATTCTCACGATGATGAAAGTGAAAATCATGCTTTTTATTTTGGCACTGGGGGAGCCGAGATTACTTGCTGGTAACTGTAAAGACCTCATCCCCCGCCGCGACGGCCTGATCCGTGAAGGCCGTCAGGGAAGCAACGTGATCCATGTTGGTGATGATGGTCATCACGGTTGTTCCCTTGCCGGCTGCCTGAATTGCTGCTAAGTCCATGGTGGCAATTGGCTGGCCGGCCTTGACGGTATCCTGGTCGTTGACATCAATTGAGAATGGCGCGCCGTTAAGTTCAACGGTGTCTAAGCCCATGTGTACCAGAATTTCCAGTCCGGTGGCCGTGGTCATTGTCCAGGCATGTTTGGTTGGCATGACACTGACGATCGTGCCATCCACCGGGGCGACAATTGTCCCACTGGTCGGCTCGACTGCAAAACCGTCGCCCACCATTTTTTGGGAGAAAACGTCATCTGCAACTTCGGATAGATCCTTCAGCTGCCCTGTAGCTGGGGCGACAAAATTGATGGCGCCGGTTTGAACGATTGCTGTTTCGGTTTCCTGGTCAGCAGTTGGTTGTTCTGGGCTAGGAACCTCTTGTTGCGAATCAGCTTCATCAATCACCGTGCCATCAGCTGCCGTTGCGACCATGGCACTTTTTGGAACGCCAAAGAAGTAGGTGGCCACAAATCCGCCAGCGTAAGAAGCGAGTAAACCAAAGACATACGCCATCCATTGGTGGTTAGCAATCAGCGGAATGAGCGCCGCACCGGAAGGACCGATGGTGATGGCGCCGACGTGGCCAAAAGCACCGACAACAGCGCCGCCAATGCCACCACCGATACAAGCGGTGATGAACGGCCGGCCAAGTGGCAAGCTAACGCCGTAAATCAACGGTTCGCCGACACCGAGAATGCCGACCGGGAGCGCGCCTTTGATGAGGCGGGTTAGTTGCTTGTTCTTGCGGCACTTGATCCACAAGGCCAAAGCAGCACCGACCTGGCCACCGCCAGCCATCGCAAGGATCGGCAGCAACGCCGTGAAGCCGGTATTTTTGATCATTTCCAGATGAATCGGTGTGAGAATCTGATGCAATCCCAACATAACCATTGGCAGGAATGCCAGTCCTAAAACAAAGCCAGAGAAGGCACCGCCGACTTGGAGAATCCAGTTGATGGAGCCGACGAGTGAATTAGACACCCATCCGGCAAGTGGCATGATGAAGAAGATCGTTAGTACACCGATGGATAGTAAGCTCAACATTGGTGTGAAAATAATGTCGATAGAGTCGGGAATCACGCGGTGCAGTTGGTTTTCAACGAGCGCAAGCAGCCAAACAGCGAAGATGACGCCGATGATCCCGCCTTGTCCGGCCAATAACGGTTGATGGGTGAAAATATTGGTAATCGTCACTGGCGCCACCACGCCTGGCAGGTAAATCAGTCCGCCGATAATCCCACCAAGACCGGGAGTTGCGCGAAATTCGGTCGCCGCATTGATGCCGACATAGATGTTCAGGAAGGTGAACAGACCGCCGTTGATAACTTTTAGAACGGTAATGAATTGGGTCCAGTCTTTTGGTAGCTGACCGGCAGCTAACATGTTCGCTAAAATGCCGGCAATCCCGGAAATCAACCCAGCGCCGACAAACGCCGGGATTAATGGGATGAAAATTGCCGAAATGTGTTTCAAAGCGGTGCGCCACCAGGTTTGTTTCAATGACGCTTTGTGGGCAGCGTGAACCTCGGCTGCCTTGGCCTCGACAGCGGATTTGTTGTCTAGATGAGCATTTCCGGTAGCAGTGCTGTCCGGGAACGGATCACCTAAGCCGACACCGACTTTATTGACCATCGCTTGGGCGACTTTGTTGACGGTTCCGGGACCAACGATGACTTGCAGTGTTTCTTCTTCAACGACGCCGAGAACGCCGGGCACCTTTTTCAGGCCAGCCACGTTGACTTTGGCGTTGTCTTTGATGGTCATCCGCACACGCGTCATACAGTGGATCAGTTTCGCAACGTTTTGTGGGCCGCCGACTTGTGCGTAGATGCCGTCCCCCATGATTTGATATTTATCTTGCCCCATTTTATACTTCCTCCTCCTGACTTAGTGCAACGGCTTTGCTGATGAAGCCGTTTGCACGATTGAGTAACGTTTGCGCGATGGTGCTAGGTTGGTCGGTCAAGATCATGACAATTGCTAATTTAACGTGCCGATTGGCTGCCTCAAAGGCCTTTGCTGCAGTTGCCGCATCACACCCGGTCGCTTGTTGAATGATGCGCTGGCTGCGGACAACCAACTTTTCGTTCGTTGGCTGGACATCGACCATGAGATTCTTGTAAACTTTGCCAATCCCGACCATGGCACCGGTTGAGAGCATGTTTAAAACGAGTTTTTGCGCCGTGCCGGCCTTGAGTCGGGTCGAACCGGTGAGTACTTCCGGACCGGCGGGGACTTCAATAGCGATTTCGGCATGCCGACTGATTTCGGCGCCGGCATTGCAAGCCAGACTAATCGTTGCGGCGCCGACAGATTGGGCGTAGTCGAGTCCGCCGATCACGTACGGCGTCCGCCCGCTTGCCGCGATGCCGACAACGACATCGTTGGCGGTCAACTTGCGGTCTTCCAGATCCGTTTTGCCAAGCGAGGTTGAGTCTTCGGCCCCTTCAACAGCGACGGTCATGGCTTTCATCCCGCCGGCAATCAGTCCTTGCACCATTTCCGGTGACACGCCAAAGGTTGGTACACATTCAGCAGCATCCAAAACGCCTAGTCGGCCACTTGTGCCGGCGCCGATGTAAAATAAGCGGCCATTTTGTTTGAAGGCGGTGGTGATCGTTTGAATCGCCGCCTCAATAGCTGGCAACGCCTGATGAACGCTTGGGGCAACGGTTTGCTCTTCGGCGTTCATCACAGTTGCGAATTCATGGACGCTCATGGTGTCCAGGTGCATGGTTCGTTGATTACGGGTTTCGGTGGTCATCTGGTCTAAATTGATTGATAAAGTCATCGTTTTTCCTCTTTCATTTTTCGTTTTGGCAGTTACTGCTTGAAGCGGAGCGCTTGGTGCGGACCGACATGATCAAGCAAAGGCAACGCTACCGGTGCGACGTGACCGATCACATTGACTTTCGGATCGGCCGGTAAGTCGCAGCGGGTTATTTGGAGTTCGCCAGCGTATCTGCCATAGCGGGTGTTATCAAGGGTAATGCTGCCGCGGGGGCGTTCATCGGTGTGATGCGGCTCCGGGGCGGCGAAAATATGCTCAAGACGGGCTTCTGCGAGCCGCACGACTTGCTGCGCGACATCCGGGCGATTATGCCAGGTTAAATGATATAAGCGGTCATCGGCAGTTTGGGTTTGAATCAAAAGCACCTGGTCGCTCGTGTAAGCCTGAAAAGCGGCGATGCTGCGTGGACTGAGTTGCGGGTCGCCGATGTAAACATGGTCGGTTGCCAATCGTTTGAGGTCCAGATAAGCGGCCAACGGTAGTAAGCCGCGATGAGGCTCAAGCGTCGGCAAGCCGGCAAAAAGGGGACCCCGTTGCTGTGCGTCGCCTGGAATAAAGGCCATGGTTTTAAAACCGAGTGTGTGCAGCCAATGATTCTTTTGTTGGAACCAACATGGATCCAATCCGGTTTCCGGTCGCGGATAGAAATTGTGCCACGCCTCGATGTGCCTGAGGTTGGCTTTGGCATTGGCCAACTGATCAATGGTTTCGGCCGAAAGGGTGCTGGCATTGAGCGCAACCCCCATCGTGTGCGACAGCGCTGCGACCGTGGTCATGTCAATGCCGTCGTCAATGCGCACGCCGTCTAGTTGTAAGGCTTCAATGCCGGAGCAGTCCCGCGGCGCAATCCCCAGTCGCTTCAAACTAGCTAGGGAAATGTCGGCCACAACTGCCAAACCTAATTGGTGGCAGCTCGTTATCAAGTGGTTTAAACGTTGTCGTAAAGTTTTTGGATCATCTTCCGGTAACTGCAAAGATGTGAATACCCCGGTGAAGCCTGCTTGCTGCATCTGTTTCAGATAAGCTGTTTGTTGTTCATCAGCCGGTTCACTGAGATAGCATGAGAACCCGATCATCCTTATTCCTCCATAAGTTGTGTCATCGCCTGATACTGGTGATGAAGTGCCAACCAACAACGAAAGGTGAAAGCCCTTTCGAGATTAAAGATAACCGATTTATCTGAAGATTTCAACATATTTCGTATTTTTTCGAAACAAAATTTCAAAGATGACTAAAAAATAACGCATCGACGGCCGATGCGTTCAGGGTGAAACTCGCTTGTTGTTATTTGAAACCGTGACGCATGAATTCTTTGTATGTTGTTACCAGCGCCTTTGAGTCATCGGTTTGTTTTTTGGAGGTGTCGTAATAACGGCTGACGTAGGCGTAATATAAAATATCAATTAACATAAACTGCGCATGCAAGGACTGCGTTGCCGCAAATCGATTAGGCGCTTCCATCGGCTGGGACGTTTGAATCACGATATCGGCATAATGCGCGAGTGAGTTGTTGCCGAGTTTGGTCGTGGCAATCACCGGCAGTCCGGCTTTTTTAGCCAGTTTAGCGCCTAAGACTGCTTCCGGTGATTCACCGGAGTTTGAAATAAACCAGGTAAGGGTACGCTTAGGATCGGCTGTGGCAGCGACCGGTAGAAACAGGTTCAAGTCATCGCTGAAATGGCAGGCGTAACCGAGGCGTCCCCATTTTTGCGCAATATTTTGCGCGGAAAGATACGAGGCACCAACGCCGAATAGCAACATCTGCCGACTATGGTGAATCAGATCGGTGATCGTTTGCACTGTAGCTTCGTCAACTTGATCAACCGTTTCGCTTAAAGAGCGCTCGGCATTGGTGCGCAATTTGGTTTTAATGGTAGTCAGACTTTCATCCTTTTGAATTTCCTGATAATCCAGCTCATTAGCCTCACCATTTAAATCAGCGGCCAGCTGCATTTTTAATTCGTTATAGCCGGCAAACTGCAATCGCTGGGCGGCCCGACTGACTGTGGCAGGACTGGTACCCGCAGCTTTAGCAAGCTCATAAACACTCATCGTCAGGACATCCTGCGCGTGGGTTAACACGTAGTCCACGATTTTCTTTTCGGCTTCTGAAAGTTCACCGCGCGTACTTTGGTAATTACCTTCAACACTCATAATTGCTCCTCCTTCTAAGCACGGCGCGACACAGTCTAAAAGGAAAATATTGATCCATACTGATTGATAGACAGTACTAGACTCGGTCCGTGCACGACGAAAAAACGTACAGGTTCGTACAGATTTTGCTATCCTCAAGTCATCATGCCATGAATGACCAAGATTGCCAATGTTTTGATCAGAAATCCAGGATGCCAGATTTTTGCCGGGTGTCAAGTCTGACAAAATTTTATTTTCGGATTCAGCTGAATAAATGCTGCCATTTGATATAATTGTTCGTATTTTTAAAGATAAGAAAGGAAATAAAAGGATAAAGTTCGTATTTTACTTGTCTTCCCTCACCGATCCTGTTAGACTACGAAATGGCGGGCGAATCCCGCACTAATCCGTGAGGAGCGATCGATAAATGGGAACTGTAGTTATTGTCGGCACACAGTGGGGCGACGAAGGTAAAGGGAAGATTACCGATTTCCTGAGCCAAGGCGCCAAGGTGGTAAGCCGTTACCAAGGTGGCGACAACGCTGGCCACACGATTCATGCTAACGGCCAGGTTTACAAACTGCGCTTGATTCCGTCTGGGGTTCTTTATCCGCATCAACTATCTGTGATCGGTAACGGTGTTGTCGTCAACCCTAAGAGTCTGGTCGGCGAACTGGCCCGTCTTGCTGAGCAAGGGGTGACGGGTGAAAACTTACGGATCTCGGATCGCGCCCATGTTATTTTGCCTTACCATATCAAACTTGATAAGTTACAAGAGGCTGCCAAGGGTGCCGACAAAATTGGTACCACCAATCGCGGCATCGGACCGGCCTATATGGACAAAGCGGCCCGTGTCGGAATTCGGATGGCGGATCTGCTTGATAAAGAAATTTTTGAAGAACGATTGAAGGCTAACCTGAAGGCCAAAAATGAAGAATTCGTCAAAGTCTATGACAGCACACCAATGGCATTTGATGATATTTTTGAGGAATATTACAACTACGGCCAGCAACTCAAGCAATATGTTTGCGACACGTCGATTGTCTTGAACGATGCGATTGACAAGGGTGAACATGTTCTTTTTGAAGGTGCACAGGGCATCATGCTGGATATTGACCAAGGGACGTATCCGTTTGTGACGTCATCGAACCCTGCTGGCGGCGTGACGGTGGGTGCCGGTGTCGGTGCCTCCAAGATCGATCGGGTGGTCGGCGTTGCCAAGGCGTACACATCACGGGTCGGCGATGGGCCGTTCCCGACTGAATTACTTGATGACACTGGCGACTTTATTCGCAATGCCGGTCATGAGTTCGGTACGGTTACCGGGCGGCCGCGGCGGATTGGCTGGTTTGACGCTGTTGTGGTGCGCCACTCACGCCGGGTTGCGGGCATTACTGATTTGTGCCTGAATTCGATTGATGTGCTGACGGGCTTGGACACGGTCAAAATCTGTGTGGCTTACGAACGTGATGGCGAACGAATCGAGAATTATCCGGCATCGCTGAAGTTCCTGAGTGAATGCAAGCCGGTTTATGAAGAGTTGCCTGGCTGGAAGGAAGACATTACCCACGCCAAAACGTTGGCAGATCTGCCGGAAAATGCGCGGCATTACGTTGAGCGGATTACCGAATTGCTTGGCGTTGATCTGTTGACCTTCTCCGTTGGTCCGGATCGTGATCAGACCAATGTGATTGCGAATGTTTGGGATAAGGTTGAGTAAGCGAAGTATTTCGGAATGTTGGTAGGCTCAGAGTTGCTTGCCGTGCCAAACTCCGCAATCTCCGGCCAGGTCGGGGCTGGCGACCGCGAAGCTAGAGGGGTGGGCACGACTTAGAGCCTCTGCAAAAGCGGCAGAGTCTCTAAGCTCGGCCTTGATGTAGGCGGGGCAAAAGGCGCCCCACCAACAACAATGTCACCCCTGAGCCCCATCTGGCCTCCGATTGCTCCGCCTTGGCACTAAATCTTGAAATGCTAACGAATTACTTATAAGAAGACGAAGGACGAATGAATGCCATCTGCGTATATACGGTAGGCAGTCATTCGCCCTTTTGTATTCTCCAAAGTGGGCTTAACAATCGCCGGAGTTTTTAATTGACATCAATGCCAGAAGCCAGTATATTCAAAGTAACATATGAACAAATGCTCATATGAACATAAAATATAAAGGTGGTTATGATTCGATATGACGAAAGCGATTGGCTTGTATTTATTTGGTGTTATTGCTTTTATCGGCGGTTTATGGATCAGTCAGCCGCTGCCGCGGGCGACACTGCTTATTTTGGCGGCTGTGGTTGCCGGTTATCACGTCATTGCGGAAGGCGTGGTTGAAACGATTCAGGCGTCAAAAGCGCGGCATCGTTTTTCGCCGAATATCCATATTCTCATGGCTTTGGCTGCGATCGGGGCGATTGCGATTGGCAGTTTTGAAGAAGCGTCAATGCTGATCCTGATTTTTGCCGGTGCCCATTTTCTTGAGGAATATGTGGAGAATAAAAGTCGCAAAGAGATTACCGCACTTTTGGCAATGGCACCACTTGAGGCCCGACGCTATGGACATGATGGCGAGTTCGAAGTTGTGCCAGTTGCTGAACTTGAAATTGGCGATCGCCTGCAGATCCTTAACGGGGCCCAGGTGCCGACAGACGGCGTGATTGTTGCCGGAACTGCGAGTCTCGATGAATCGGCGATCAGCGGCGAAAGTATTCCGCGGGAGAAGCAGGTCGGCGATGAAGTGTTTGGTGGGACGATTAACGGCCAATCAACGTTTGACATGCGTGTGACGAAGAAAAGCGACGAAACGGTCTTCGCCAAAATTATCCAGATGGTTCAGGCGGCGCAACAGTCGCCGACTAAAATGGCAAGTGTCATTCAGCGATTCGAGCCGATTTATGTCAAAGCAGTCTTGGTGGCGCTGCCGATTGTTTTCTTGGCGGGGCCGTTCTTGCTGCAATGGTCGTGGATGACCAGTATTTACCGAACCATCGTCTTCTTGGTAGCCGTGTCACCATGCGCTTTGGCAGCCAGCGCTGTCCCGGCAACACTATCGGGCATCTCGAACTTGGCCCGTCATGGGGTACTTTTCAAAGGCGGCAGCTATCTGGCGAACTTAACCCAGCTTAAAGCGATTGCGTTCGACAAAACCGGAACGTTGACGGAAGGCCGGCCGGTGATGACCAACAGTGAGTTTGCGCCGCATGTGGATCAGGCAGCGTTGACGGCGATCATCACCGCGATGGAGAAGCAAAGCAACCACCCGCTGGCGACGGCGATTGTGGCGCATTTTCCGGCAAGTGATTTGGTGCTTGAATCCGTGCGCAATGAAATCGGCAAAGGGCTGACCGCCGAGTATCAAGGGCACACTTACACGATCGGCAAGCCGCAGCGGTTCACGCATGTCGATCCGATTTTTCGGCAGCGTGCCAAGGTGCTAGGACAGCAAGGAAAAACCGTGGTATTGGTGGCTATTGATCAGCAAGTCGTTGGCTTAATCGCTTTAATGGATCAAGCTAAAAGCAGCGCCAAAGCCGCGATTGCTTACTTGAAGCACCATGATATTCAGCCGGTGATGATTACCGGTGATGGCAAGCAAACCGGGGAAGCAGTAGCGGCGGATTTGGGAATCGAACAAGTTGTGACCGATGTGATGCCGGAGCAAAAAGTTTCCATCGTCAAACAGTTGCAGGAAAAAATGCGACCGGTCGCGATGGTCGGCGATGGCGTGAATGATGCGCCAGCGCTGGCTAATGCCGAAGTGGGCATCGCCATGGGCTCCGGTACGGACGTGGCCATTGACGTAGCCGATGTGGTGTTGGTCAAGAATGATCTGTCCCGCTTAGCTTTTGCCCACCGCTTATCCGCTAAAATGAACCGGATTGTGATTGAAAATCTGCTATTCTCAATGGCAGTCGTGGTGATGTTGGTCATTTTGAACGTGTTGCAACTCACTAACATTGCTTGGGGCGTTGTTTTCCATGAAGGCAGTACCTTGGTTGTGATTTTAAATGGATTGCGCTTATTGTTGCCGCAGAAACCTTGAGGCAAAAACCGCCTTTGATGTAAAAGTCTGCTAAAATGGCCTTAAGTATCGTAAGGAGCCATGCAGATGACAACCAATGATGTTCATACAACTGCCGCCAGCGACAGTGACATTCCCGACGATGAGGGCTTACGTGATATCCTCGAAGTCTTTAAAACCATGAGCGACCCCACGCGGATGCGGATTATTTTGGCCATTGCCAAAGGACCCATCACAGTCAACGAGCTTGCGGCGATGTTAGATCTTGGCCAGTCCACCGTGTCGCACCAGCTGCGAATTTTGAAACAGACGCGCCTCGTTGTGGGCGATCGCTCGGGCAAGCAGATTTATTACCACTTGGTCGATGACCATGTTTTGGAGATTTATGAGCTGACTAAGGCGCATATAGAAGAGAAGCAGCATGGGCAGTAGAATTGTCATGGCGGAAAATCGGCGTATATTATTGCTGAAAAGGAATGACCAAGCAGACTCGATTGATGAGGTTGCTTGGTCATTTTTTGCGTTGGAGCGCTTTAAAAGTTAAAGAGTATTTACTTATCATTTATTTAATGATATCGTCATTAAAGTTACATGAGATGCTTATATGAACGACGAGGCAAAAAGTCGTGAAAGAGGCAATAGTTGACGTGACAAGGGAAAAGTTGATGAAAAATCAACTCAATGATCCTGTCAGTTTGACCACTAGGCCATCTCGGAAAACAATGCGTCTCACACATGCCATGTAAAAGTTACAGATATATGAGGTTGACGCAATGAAAACACTATACTTAATCGGCGGAACGATGGGAGTTGGCAAGACTGCGGTTTGTCAACAACTGAAGAAGGATCTACCGCAAAGCGTTTTTCTTGATGGGGATTGGTGTTGGGACTCAGATCCTTTTCAAGTGATAGAAGAAACGAAATTAATGGTAATGGACAATATTTGCCATTTACTTAACAATTTTCTGGCCTGTTCTGCGTATAAAAATGTCATCTTCTGCTGGGTTATGCACCAACAGACCATCATTGACACCATTATCAATTCACTACATACGGAAAACTGTACTGTTAAGTGTGTTTCATTAATTGCGAATGAACAAAGCCTGCGTGAAAGACTTGAGCAGGATGTCGCTGCTGGCATTCGTAGTATGGATGTCATTGAGAAAAGCATTTCGAGAATGCCACTGTATCAGAAAATCAACACGACAAAAATTGATACGAATGGCAAAACAATTCAGATGGTTGCGGATGAAATCAAACACACCAAGGGACGAAACAAGTAGTTTTGATTGCCGTTTGTTTTTAATTTCTAGAAATGAAAGATTGAGAATTGAAACGAGATTTTCTGCTCTAGGGTTAAAAAACAAAAGAGGTGTGGCATGAATCATCGACCGTCGCAGAGCATACAAAAATACTACCTGTACACCCTGTTCACACAGCTGAGATTCACAAGAATTGTCAACGTCATCTTTCTGGTTCATTTTTTGAAATTCAGTTTGCTGCGTTGCAATCGCTGTTTTTATTCTCTCAATTTGCATTCGAAATCCCGAGCGGTGTTTTAAGTGACCTTTTCAAGAAGAAATCGGTTATTGCGATTGGGCTGTTTTTGCTGATTCTCTCGCCATTACTCATGACCAGCGTGAATCTGACGAATCATTCTCTGGGATTTGCCGTTATTGTGTTTGCGTTTATTTTGGAAGGTGTAGGTAATGCGCTTCTTAGCGGTGCAGATGATGCTTTGTTTTTTGAAGCAATCCGGCGCGATGGGTTGGAGAAAGCATATGCAAAAATTCGTGGCAGAATTCAGCTGATTAGTGCCATCGTGACCGGTATAGCAACGTTTATTGGCGGGTATTTATATTCGTTAAATGAGATGTCGCCCTATTTTTTTCAGGCATTTATGCTGCTGGGAGCCGGTGGGGTTATTGTATCGATGAAAGAAGAAAAGTCTACCGTTGAATCAGTTCGGGTTTCTTCACAGTATGAAAAGGTCAAGGACATCCTTCTGGTCTTTGATGAGGTGAGAAGGTCGGCGAACGTTCTTTTTCTTGTTGTTTTCACAACACTCGTCGTTGCGATGGTCAACGCCATTTTTTCTTTGCTGCCGTCTTATGTTTCAGACCTCGGGTTCACTTCTTCTGCAAATGGGACGATTTTTATGATTTTCAGCTTTGTCGGCGGATTTGTCGCAACCCAGGCTTTCCGACTCACAAAAGTAAGCTATCGGACGCTATCGCTGATCATCATTGGTTTACTTAGCGTGGGGATGATCCTTCAAGTTCAATCTAATGCCTACATTTTCTTAATTGGTGCCTGTTTATTGTATGTCACAGTCGACATTTTGGATCCGATTGTTATGGAGATGCTGAATTTATGGGTTAAGGATTCAGCACGGGCTACTTTGATATCAGGGCTTTCATTTGCCGTTAGCTTGGTCACCATGATCGTCAATCCTCTTATTGGCATTGTCATCCAACAATGGGGTACGGTTTTAATGTTGACGGTATTTTCGTTCTTCACGGTAGTCATGATCGCAATTTCTTATATTTTGATTTTTAGGACAAGTAAGGGAAAACGAGATTAAAAGAAGTGACACCAATGAGTGTATTCAGTGCAGCAGCTGTGTCATGATGGTTGTTTAAATGCTTTAGGCTTGGGTGTTGTTGCGTAACTGGCCCCAGACAAATGACTTCAAACGAAGGTCGTTTGTCTGGGGCTATTTTGTTTCCCAAAAGTATCTTAATAGTTGATTTTAATACGTCTAAGTTTACAGAGCCTCGATATACAGCGATGATGTGCGCCCATACAGTGAGAATAGAAGCCAGAAAAGAGGAGGCCAAATGGTAATCAATGCGGGGGGCTGTGATCAGCACTTATCGGAAACAGACAGGCATTACCCAGCAGGTTTTGGCAGATTTTATTGGTAGTTTGAAGGCGTTAGTTTCAACATGGGACCCAGGAGTTCCCCGAGCAAAAGGACATTAGAAACAACTCATGAAATACCTTTTTGCATATAAAAGAACATATTATGATGCTGCAAGATACCGCACAAAGACCGACTCGTATAGATCTACAAACGCAAAAAAACAAAATTAAAACTTACGAGAAATAAAATCCTGCGTTAAAATATAGCTATTAAAGGTGTGGGAGGAATGAGATGAAAAAGACTAAATCGGCGTGTATTCAACACAGATCTTGCATTTCCTTTTGAAAGAGGGTTATGACCATGAATATGCCATCAAGGCAATTATATGGAGAAGTAAAGAAACATAAGGAGTATCTAGAGGAAAATCATATAAACCATAAAATCCTCTCGTTAAAGCGAGGGGATGGCGGCTCAGTTATTCATTATATGGGGAATACAATACACCGATAGTTGGAAAGCATTCTGATTGATCTTTTAATTGACAATAGAAGAAAAACTTTGGTAGAATTAAGGAGTCAAACAGCGGACGGCGTAGAATTTTGATGCTTCTACGTTGTTTTTTTGTTTGTCGGATTTTCTACCAAAGCGTCTCGAATATCGGGAATCTTGTATTGTCTGAGCCGTTTTTCTATTGCACTTTTTGATTTTAGGAGGAACTATAAAGATGGATTTTTACATGAAATTACCACGTAACAAAAAAGAATTTGCACTATTTATGGGGATTGTCTCTGTAAATATTATCGCGCCGCTTATTACCTGTTTTGAGTCAGGATTTCACCTTTATGTGTGGCGAGACGTACTGACGATACTTCCGTTTATCTGGCTGAGTGTGATTGCTATTGTGCTTATTACTTATATACCGGCAGAAAAAATGACAGCTCTGATTGCGGCGAAAGACGACAGTTTCCGCTCTCATATTGTCGTGAATATTTTATGTACAGTATTGATGATGTCTGTTTTTCTGACTGTAATCGGAACATGGATTGGGACACGCGCTATCACCTTAGAACCGATACAGATGTTTTTCTATAAGTGGCCCAGAAACTTTGCTATTTCATTATTCGTTGAAATGTGTATCGCACAGCCGATTGCCAGATTTGCACTTTTACAACTGCATACAAGACTTGATGAAAAAAGACAGTTGGGATAATTAAAAAAATGTATAGACTGTTTGAATTCTGACTTTATTTATGCGCAAGCTGAGAAAGAAAATTGATCCGAAGCCTTTGAGCTTGTGATCCTGAATCCAGCCGGTGTGGGCTAACTTTCAGTTGATGGCGTTGAACGGTTTTGCCAAGCAGCATCAAATCAGGACCATCGCGGGCTTTAAAACGAGATGCGACCGGTTTGCAGGACGATGAATGATCGTCTTGCGGAACGGCCGCCTTTTTTGATGACACGATAAAGCCGCAGCTATGCGAGTTTGTTATGTTCTGAGATGGATGAGCCGTTTTTTTAAAAATCGATCGCTGGCAATCAAATGATGCAAAACCACTATATCATGTATAGTGTTGTGTCATTACCCACCAAATTTAGTAGTTTAGTGCTTTCTTTTGAAGAAAAATCCTGTATACTATATATATTGATGCAAGCGGAACAAGTCAGTGTACTGGGGGATTAGCCATGATTGAATTTTATACACAAATCAAGAAACGAGACGGGCGCATCGTTGATTTTGATGCGAGCAAGATTAGCACCGCGATTACAAAGGCGGCGGAGAGCGTGGCAGAGCTGTCACCCAGTGATGTGCTGACGATTGATCACTTGACGGATACGGTGACGGCTAAAATTCGCGATCGCTATCATGATGATGTTGAAATCGCCGAGGTTCAGACGGTGGTTGAGCAGACGCTGATTGCAGCCGAGAAGTATGACTGGGCCGAGGCGTATACGCAATATCGGCTGAAGCGGGATTTAGCGCGTAAGCAGAAGCAAGATGTCAATTACAATGTGGCGAAGCTTGTCAACCGCGACAAGAGCGTGGTGAACGAGAATGCCAATAAGGATAGCCGCGTGTTCTCGACCCAGCGCGATCTCACTGCCGGTGCTGTGGCCAAGGCAGTCGGGCTGAAAATGTTGCCGCCAGCTGTGGCCAATGCCCATCTGCGTGGCGATATTCATTGGCATGACCTTGATTACACCCCGTTTATGGCAGAAACCAACTGCTGCTTAATTGATTTTGACTACATGTTGAATCATGGCTTTTGCATCGGTAACGCCGAAGTGGAGCCGGCCCACTCGATTCAGGTGGCTGTGACTCAGATGACCCAGATTATCGCGAATGTGGCTTCCAGCCAATATGGCGGCTGCTCCAGTGATCGCACGGATCAGGTGCTGGCCCCGTTTGCCGAGAAAAATTATCAGAAACATCTAAAGGAATTCGGCGATGTGATTGATGATCCGGCCCAATTGAAAGCGTTGGCTGTGAAGCAGACCAAGAAGGATATTTATGATGCCTTGCAAACGTTGGAATATCAGGTCAACACCCTTTATTCGACGCAAGGACAGACGCCTTTTGTCACCGTTGGCTTTGGATTGGGCACCAGCTGGATCGAACGGGAAATTCAAAAGGATATTCTGAAAATTCGGATTCTTGGTCTGGGTAAGGAGCGCCGTACTGCGATTTTTCCGAAGCTGGTCTTCACGTTGAAGCGCGGATTGAATCTCAACCCGGAAGATCCTAACTATGACATCAAGCAGCTGGCTATTGAATGTGCCACCAAGCGGATGTACCCAGATGTCGTGTCATACGATACCATCAAGCGGCTGACCGGCTCATTCAAAGCGCCCATGGGTTGCCGCAGCTTCTTGCAAGGCTGGACCGATCCTAAGACCGGCAAGGAAGTCAACGCCGGTCGGATGAACCTTGGGGTGATCACGGTTAATCTGCCAAGGATTGCCATGGAGTCCAAAGGCGACAAGGACAAGTTCTGGAAGATTTTTGAAGAACGGATGCGCATCTGCAAGGAAGGTCTGTTGTATAAGATTGAGCGCACCAAACAAGCGACGCCGGAAAGTGCCCCGATTCTTTACAAGTACGGCGCATTTGGCAAGCGTTTGGCTGACACAGACAGCGTCGATGACCTATTCAAAAACGGCCGCGCCACGGTATCGCTTGGTTACATCGGCTTATACGAAGTCGGCACGGTTTTCTATGGTTCAGCATGGGAAAAGAATCCCGAAGCCAAGGCGTTTTCCGTTTCGATCGTTAAGGCGTTGGACGATCATTGCAAAGCATGGGAAAAGCAGTACGGCTATCATTTTTCGGTTTACGGCACACCGAGTGAGTCGCTCACCGATACCTTCTGCCGCGACGATACCAAGAAATTCGGGATCGTCAAAGACATTACGGACAAGGAATATTACACCAACAGCTTCCATTATGATGTCCGCAAATCACCGACCCCGTTTGAGAAACTCGATTTTGAAAAGGATTATCCGCAGTACAGTGCCGGTGGCTTCATCCACTACTGTGAGTACCCAAATCTGAAGCAGAACCCGAAAGCGCTTGAGGCAGTTTGGGACTATGCCTACGACAAGATCGGTTATCTCGGCACCAACACGCCGATCGATCAATGCTTCAAGTGCGGCTTCAAGGGTGAATTCACGGCGACCGCGAAAGGTTATGAATGCCCGGAATGCGGCAACCACGACCCGGCAACCTGCGATGTGGTCAAGCGCCTCTGCGGCTACCTCGGCAATCCAAACAAGCGGCCAATGGTTCATGGCCGTCAGGAAGAAATTATCCACCGAAAGAAACATATCTCGTTTAGCTTGAATCAGGTGGCTAATCGGCGGGAAAAGTAAGATGAAATAGTACTAGTAAATTAAAACGGCGATCGCGAGAAGTTTCCTGCGATCGCCGTTTTATGTTGGCTGAAATGAGACCTGCGACTTTTTATTTTATTTGACTGCGTGTAAAATGCAAAGCAATTAATTGTTATATTGAAGCGCTATTTTGAGGAAGACAAACGAGTCGGGAGGTGCAGCATGGTTGCCAATGCATTTACCGCCAGTCAGTGGCAGTCAGCCGAGCAATGGAACAATGGCTGGCTATTTTTCGCTATCGTTGTCATTTTACTCATTGTAAATCATCTTGTAATCATTGGCGTTTATGTTCCGAATCGGTTGAAATGGAAATGGGCAGTTATTGTACCGTTTATTTTCATCTGTCTTGGGCTGGCCAGGTACAGCTGGGTTCGGACAACCAGCGCCGCGAATGTCCAGTTCAATCAGTGGGCCAAGCAGATTACGCCCCAAATACGAGTCAAAAAAGCCTCTTTTTTCCAACTTGTGCCAGTTCCTGATAGCGCCATTGAGGCATACCAAGGACTAAATGAGTATCCGGCTTTTAAAACATTGCCCATGTATGCACACCGGCAAGTCACCGCCCCTGTGACTTATTTGGGGCGGAATGCCAACAGCGTTTATTTTAAATGGCAGGGTATGATTTATCGCTACACAGGGACAACGCGCACGGGTGATCACGCTGCTTTAATCGGTTATCGTTTTTGGTTAAAAGACCGGAACTACACGCGACTGGGCTTTGTCAATCCATCTAAAACGTTCACCGCGGCTTTGATGATTCCTAAGGGGCAGGCCAAGCGCATCTATCATCCGGTCAAGCAGATTGTGGTCACGCTTGAGAGTATGGATGGCGATTGGACGACTGAGAAGGTATATCGGGGATCCTGATTTACTTGGCAGGCTGATGTTGCGGCCAAATTGGCTTTGTCAGGATCAGCATGAACAGGCTCCCGACAATAACCAAAATGATGTCAAGGCTAATACCGCGATACCAGACAATGGCCAATCCCGTGATTAAAAGTGTGAGACCAAGTAAGCTGAAGCCAATTGCAATGAGCCGGCGGGATAAAACTGACCAGTCGGCGAAGATGTCGACTGTTTTTGGGGCGATAAAATGTCCCCAAACTAAAGTGGTGCCAGTAAGTAACCACCAGATGGCTTGCGTCAGCCAGTGTGGGTAGAATCCAAAAAGCGTCGTTGTTGCCATGCCAATCAGAATGGCAACAACTGTGGTTAAGACAGCCATCACAGTTTGCCAATGATTGACCGTACTATCTTTGATCAATTTCTTCTTCAACTGTGGATTATCCAGAATAAGATGATCAAGGGAGACGTCAAATATCCGGGCAATGCGGGTGACCATCTCCAAGTCAGGCAAGTTGCGCTCGTTTTCCCAGTTGGAGACGGTGTGACGTGAGACATTAAGATCATGGGCAAGTTCGGCTTGAGTCATATGATGGGCAGTGCGGATTTGTTGAAGCTGCTTCGAAAAATTCAAATTGTTCACCTCGCTTGGTCTGATTGTGGCAGACGCCATCGGAAATCACAAGGAAGATAAGCATCCGCACAAGCTCGTCATTCGAGACAAGTAATTATTGCCCGGGAAATGCTGGTTTAAACAACACAAAAACGGCTCACAAGATTATAGATGCCACAATCTTGTGAGCCGATCAGCAGTATGACAAGGTTCTGTTTAAAGATGCGCGCCCCAGAGGTTATTGCCAAGTTGTTTGAAAGAAAAGATCTTGTCCCACAGCGCTTTCTCTGTTTCGCTAAATACGAAGTCGTCAGATAATTTAATACTTGGCGCCATGTTGAAAAATGCTTGGAGGGTAGCGTAAAAAGAGACGCCCTCACTTTTCTTTATGTCTTTCAAGGCTTGAAGAACATATTTG
Organism: Lacticaseibacillus zeae subsp. silagei; assembly: GCF_030770335.1. Taxonomy (NCBI): domain Bacteria; kingdom Bacillati; phylum Bacillota; class Bacilli; order Lactobacillales; family Lactobacillaceae; genus Lacticaseibacillus; species Lacticaseibacillus zeae. The sequence continues at coordinate 225,508 of NZ_CP132484.1, forward strand.
GCCGTTTCGGAATTGGGATGAGATACTGCCAACGCGTTATTGAGACGTTCCATTGCTTGAACTACTTCATTCTTTGATACCATGATTGCCACCATCTACTTTTCTAATGACCACGACGTTACTTTCGAAAATTTTTTCTTCTAGAGACGCCGCTATTGTAAAAGCGCTTTTACCCAACTGTCAATAATTTGCAATTTTGCCAAATTAGATAGCAACTAAGAATAGCCTAAAAGCCGCAATGCCCTAAGTAAAGAAGTTACTGAAAAACTAGTCATCAACTCTCTGATCGCGGATTTGATACTTACGAATGGCATTGTACTCATTTCTGTGATTTTCTTCAGCATTCCTGAACTCAATATCGTTTTGAATGTTGAGAAAATACCTGTCCGATACCCCGAAGAAACGCCCTAAACGAATTGAGGTGTCAGCCGTAATCTGCCGGCGATCATGTAGGATATCTTCAATACACGAAGTTGAGATGCCAAGGGACTTGGCTAGCGAGTGAGTAGACAGATCGAATGGGAGCATAAACTCTTGTTTTAAAATCTCGCTAATTTTTGGTGTTGGGATTTTTTTCATAAGAATTCGCTCTCTTTCCTTTATAAGGCTATCATGTAAGACCGGAACTCTGTCAACAAACGCTTTCATTATATTAGTGGAAAGATTCTGCTCAGAAAAGAAAGAAGGGCTATAATTCAACTTAACCATCATGGTTTTACTCAGTATTGACTTTGGTTTCTTCGGTGAGCTTATTCAGTTATTTTCGGCCTTGTAGCTGCTTCTTGTTTATTAGGGTTTATTGCGTTCATCTGGATTTCTTCAGATTTCACCTCGTTATGAGACGCTCCTGCGCCTGGTTAGCTATTCCGACTAGTATGATGTCGGGAGATCTAGTTGATGTCTAATGCCGTCGTGATCACATAGAAAAGCCATCTTGCTATGCAGATGGCAAGGTGGCTTTAAACTCATACTGTTATACCTGTTATACCATACCTGGACATAACTCCAATCCATAAGCGATCGTTCATGTACTGTTGAGAGAACCGATCTAAATCTTTATCACTGATCCTCTGTCTGTTTTTTGCAACATATCGCGTTCGCATAGAGTTGCGAACATCGTAGTGAAGCTCAACTTCTTCGTCTTCATTTAATGCGACGATAGTGAACTTGCGCCCACTTTCATCATATTCGTACACGCGACTGTCATCGGAGAATGAGAAGTACTTGTCGGTGGTCTCATCAACTGGTTCAATGATTACTATAGGAGTGCCTTGATCGTAGCATGATGTCCTATATTTCCCACCACTTACCATTGGAGCAATCTTTCCTCGATGGAATTTAAAAACAAAGCCATCATAAACTGGTTGAAAACCCTCTTCTGTCAATTCAATTTGAAAAGTGCTTTCTTCACGTAAACGGAAGATTTGGCCAAAGTTATCACGAATTTTAACACGGCCTTCATTAGTCTGAAGCAGTTCTTCGCGATTAATGATGGTTCCTGCCAATAATCCATTACCGTTGAGTGTTGCTGGTTTGCCATTGCCCTTAGGCTTGCTAACAAACGTGACCATAAAAGTCTGATTTCCGAGATCTGACATACGTGAAGTGTCCTGTAGACGTTTTGGTGCACTATTAAAGGGAGATAAAGTTTCTGGCATATGAAATTTCTCCTGACAAAAGTTGGCAGCAATTGGTATGCAAGGTATGGCATAGACGAATAATACCATGTTATAATTTATAATGTAAACTAAAAAATAACAATAAGATGGTGGTTTTATGGTTAAATCAGCAACCAACTTTCTAAACCTATATCGGAAAAGCTTAAGTGAGTTTTTCAAGGCGTCGCCCTTATATGCGACCATTCTTTTTGTTTTGGTGCCGATACAATCTGTCCTACCAGCGGCTACCATCGCGGGATCGCAATTATTGTTAACATCCTTAAACAATAACGATTCCCCTATTACTCCTGCCGCTGTTTGGAGCGTTTCTGTTATTGCACTTGGGATCGCCGGTCCTATTGTTACTTTGACGCAAGGGTTGCTGACTGACCGACTTGTAGCGCATATTAATTTAACCTTGATGGAGCATTCCAAAAAGCTAAAGGGAATCGCAACGTTCGAGACTGCCAATTATTATGACGAATTAGAGTTTATTCGCTCACAATCCGGATGGCGGCCAGTTAACTTAATTGTGTTTGGCCTTGATCTTTTGCGCGACACATTATCGGTTGTGTCTTATATTGTTTTATTAGCACAATTCAACTTTATCGTTATCCTGCTAGTTTTATTACCGATCATCCCACAAGCAATTTTCACGTATAAAATTCAACAGGATGCATTTGAAACAATGGTGGATAGGAGCCCGCAGTCGCGAAAAATGCAGTATTATGCGAAAACGTTACTTGCAAATACAGACGCTAAAGAAGTGAGAATTTTCAATGCATTTGATTTTTTTATAAAAAAATATCAGCATACGTTTACGCAAATTCACGGCCGGCTTAGTCGAGTGCGATTAAAGCAGATGCGTATTTCAGGAGCCTACGCCATTGTAAACGGTGTTGCGTTAGTCGTTTCTCTATACCTAGTGATCGTTGGCATACAAAGAGGTAGCTATCCAGTTGCATCACTGCTCACGTTTGCTGTGACGGTCGTTTCATTATCTCAAAGTCTAGGAAGTTTAGTGGAAAGTTCTAGCTTGCTGTACGATACGCTTTTGTTTATGCAGAAATACTACAAGTTTCTGAGTAGAAAAGACACGCTTGATGTACCTGGTAAAACGATCAGTTTGCCGAAGGTGCCATTTGCAGTTGCATTTAACCATGTTTCTTTTGCCTATCCAGAAACTGACAAAAAAGTTCTGCAAGACATTACTTTCGAGATTGATCCCGGTTCCACTGTGGCTGTTGTCGGCGAGAACGGGTCTGGCAAGTCAACACTCGTTAAACTGTTACTACGCTTATATGAAGTTTCTTCTGGTGAAATTATGATAAACGGGACACCTATTAATCAGTTGAACGTTGATGCATTTAGACATCAGATCAGAGTTGTCTTCCAAGACTATTCTAAATTCAATTTATCCTTGCTAGAAAGTGTGGGTATTGCTGACCTTCAAGGCTTTACTCCAGAAAATGTTAAACTGGCACTTCAGAAAGCAAGTGCCTGGGATAACTTTTCGGAACAGAAAATCAGCTTACAGTCTCATTTGGGAAAGCAATATGAAGATGGTATTGAAATTTCAGGTGGGCAATGGCAAAAGATTGCCATTGCTCGAGCATTTTTAAATGATGACCAAGCAAGCTTAGCTATTTTAGATGAACCGACGGCAGCCATTGATCCACGTAGCGAGTTTGAAATTTATCAGCACTTTGCAGAACTCAGTAAAAACAAAACAGTTATCTTCGTTACGCATCGACTTTCTTCGGTGACAATGGCCGACAAAGTACTATTCCTCAAATCAGGTGAAATTATGGGTTTTGCATCACATCAAGAGCTAATGCGAACAAATTCTGAGTATGCAGAAATGTATCGGATGCAAGCGGAAGGATATGTAAAAGGTCTAGATAAGTCTGAAAACCGCTAAACGAAACGGAGGCGAATAGTTCGAGCAAGAGGCCTTCACTTGTTTTGACGCCGATTTTTGGTATTTCACCGTATCTTTATAATCTACAGCGGCGACGACCCTTGTTTTTGTAGCCAAAGCCATGCTATACTCCAACACGGTGCCAAACCACGGTGAGTTCGTAACGATCGGCGCGTCAGCGTTCAGAAGGTCGAAGCGACTCGCCATTTTTTTTGAGCGCGAACCGGCGCGTTCAGAAGTCGGAGTGTAAGTGGCCTTGGACGTGATGGCGGTCTTTGCCATTGCGCCCAAGGTTCTTATACGTAGGCTTTTGCGCCGGTGAGCGCGTTATAGAACGCGAAAGTTAACAGTTCAATTGCCCCTAATAGGATAATCTCCATTGAATCGCTACACTTTGGCCATTTAGGCTTCAAGGTCCTTATGTGCAGGTTTCTGGACTGGTGAGCGCGTTATAGATAGCAAAAGACACCCCCCACAATTGCCCTAAATAAATGTGACCCATCTCCATCAACCACCCCAAAACAAAAACCGCAGCCAAACTACCAGCTGCGGCCAAACAAACGATTCAACTGAGCGAGACGTCGCTGATACCCCAAGTTTCAGGACGCCGGCTCAGTGTCTAACTTTTTGGACTTAGCATGTGCCGTTAATGCCTCCCAATTAACCAGCGGCAGTTGGGCAACGGCACCCAGGATTAAGATCAGTGACCAGGTGAGGATCAGACTCATGGTGACATCACCGGTGAAGTGGGCAAGAATCCGGACACGGGTGTAGGCCATGATGGCGCCGTACGCAAAGGTGAGCCAGAACACCAGGCGTTGGCGCTTAGGCTTGTCGCGGTCAACGAACCAAGTCAGCGTGAGGATCGTTGCAGCGGTTTGCGTATGACCGGATGGGAAACTCATGTGGCCGTTCGCTCCGTTTGGATGGAACCAGCTGGTAAAGTGCGCTGGGTTGCCATTTAATTCATACGGACGGAAGCGGCCCCAGAAGGTTTTCATCGCGTTTACAATCTGATCGGACATGATGCAGACTAAGGTGGCTACAAGTGCGACCTTCAATAAGTAACGCAGCTGTTCGTCGCTTTTATGCGAGAGCCAATATTGACTGCCGGCAAAAACCGCAACGTAAAGCACAATGAACAAAATGAGACTGGTGGTACCAGGCAAGGCAAGCTTGCTGCCATCGGAATTGGCCATTCCCATTGGCTTGCCGGCGTTGATGTCGTTGAGCGATGTGATCACCATCGTCATCGCATACTTCAGGTATCCGGCCCATAATTCCCAACCGGCGTAGATGACACTGCCGATAACCATCAGCGTGCGAATGTACCACGCAAGTTGCGAAGAGCGCAGCGCATAGTGACAAACGATATTGCAGCTGATCATAATAATCAGCGGTGCCGTCCACAGACCGACGTCTTGAAAGAGCGTGGCGAACGGATCGTTCATATCGCCAATAGTTTGTGAAATCTGCCAGTCAAAACCAGCCGCTGCAGCTAACAATAAAAGTAAAATACCAGCAACAATCAGAAAAATATGTTGGCGGATCGGAGCGTTTAACTTTTGCGTTTGGTCCATTTTTCTACCTCCCTTGTACTTTGAAAATAGCACAGAGTTTGCAGAAAATGGGGGGATTTACGCGACCTGTACGCAACATTTAAGTCACCGATACGAAATTTACAGAGGCTTAGGCAAAGAAGGGTTCGTTAATCGTTAATTGCCGTTGGTCGAAGTCGACGGTTGCCTGTAAGCCATACGGTAAAATGGTGCGCGGGTAGGCGTGACCGAAGTTGAGGTTGTATAGAATCGGCGTTTGATAAGAAGCCGTCACGTCTAAAAGTACTTGTTGGTACTCGGTAAAATAAGTTTCATTTTGCGGTTTGCCAACCAAAATGGCGCGTACTTGCTGCAGGACACCGTGATCATCGAGATGCCGTAGAAACTGACGATACGTCGCCGGATCGATTTTTTCCTCAGAGGTTTCAATGAAGAGAATTCTGTCTGACCAGGATTGCGGGAAAAGGTGGTACTTCTCGGCAACTTGCGGCTCATCGGAATAGCGGACAGGATATAGTAAGTCGTGAAGGCTGTCGAGACACCCACCGAGCAAGGTACCGGTGACGCGGCCATGACCGCGTAAGGTTAAGTAGCCGTGCTGCTCTGGATGGGCTTTGCGCGGCACCCCTAGCTGATCGGCGGAAAAATCGGTTCGCTCTTCGTACCATGTCGGACTGGATGTGATCTCGGTGGTCGCCGGATTTTCAAAGAAATGGTGAAAACTGGCTGCCGTGTAAGGCAATAATTGCGTATCCAGTTCGGCCAGATCGTTCAGAAAGTTCGGCCCGTAAAAGGTGGTCATCCCCAGCTGGTAGAACATGAGATGATCGATGGTTGTGTCAGAAAATCCCGTGAAAATTTTCGGGTGATTTTTGACCGCTTCAATAAATTCCGGGTCATCAAGCAGATAGGGCACGATACGGTAGGTATCATCGCCACCGATTGCGCAAATAATCCCCTTGATATCCGGATCGGTCATGGCCGTTTTTAAATCAGCGGCCCGAGCTTCAGGATGTGCTTTTAAATACGCTTGCCCGCGTAAAGCATTGGGCATAAAACGCGGGACCAACCCCATTGCTTCGAGGCGTTTGGTCCCTAGTTCCCGTTGATGCGCGGCAAAGGCTTCCCCTAGTGTCTCTGCGCTTAGACTGACAATGGCAACTTGATCATGTTGATGCAACTTCAGTGGTTTGATCATTAAACCAGCCCCTTTCGGCTAACAGTTGCCTTTATTATTCATGATGAGTCAGGCACATGCAAGCAGGCTTGATTTTCGCGATTCGTTAAAGTTGTGTTTCCACCCGGCATGCTGGTAAGATCGAAGGGTAGCTAGTGAATGCGTGAACGAGGGGATAAATCATGTATACCATTCAAACTGCCGCAACGGTTGGGGCAAGGGGCACGGTGATCACGATTGCACCGCCGATTGAACGGATTCGACCAGGTGATCCGATTCGGCTTAATGGCAAAAGGATTGGCAGAGTGCGCGCGATTGAAAAAGCCAATCATCCGCACCATGTTAACGACAAGCCGTGTACCGGATTAGTGATCACGATTCCGGTTAAACCCGGTGACACCATTGAGTTTCCGCAATCACCACGCAAGTCATAACGCCAGCAGATTGGCGGGCGGCGCGACTATTTGATGAATGTGAATAAGCGTCCACATTCATTTAAAATGAGCGCAACGCAAAAAATCGGTCTCAACTCACAAGGACTCGTCAGGCGAGTTTTTGTGGTTAAGACCGATTTTTTAATGTAGATGAGCTAGTCGGCTGACGTGGCCGTCATAATGCCGGCTTCAGTCATCCCATCTGCATACAATTTCAGCTTGCCATTAATAATGTCCATGACAAGATCGCCATATTCAACACCGTCTGCTTCGGCTTCCTGTGGCAAAAGCGATAGCGGCGTCATGCCAGGCAGGTTGTTGGCTTCGATGACCCATACGCCTTTATCGTTAGCAAAGAAATCGATGCGGCCATAGTTTTGTAAGCCTAAAACATCCATGGTTTGCAGCGATACATCCTTCATCGCCTGATGGACGTCTTCATCCAAATCCTTTGGCGGGGTGATGAAATCCGTGTAACCGGCTTGGAACTTGTGCTTGAAGTCGTACCAGCCGGAATGGACTTTAATCTCGATGGCTGAGAAGGCGCGCCCGTTGACAACGCCTAACGAGAATTCGCGACCAGGCGTGAATTCTTCAACAATCGCACTATTATCGAAGCGGAAAACGTCGGCGATGCCACTTTCCAATTCTTCCTGATTGTGGGCGATGTGCGTGCCAACACTGGAACCGCCAGACGTTGGCTTAACAACGACCGGAAAATCAAACGGCACCTTATGTTCGCCAGGTTGATTCCGTTTGAATTCCTTAAATGCAGCGGTCTGGATCCCGTGGTACAACATGATCTCCTTACTGAAGACCTTGTTCATGGTCATCCCTGAAGCCAGCGGACCGGAGCCGGTATATTTGACATTGTTCAGATCCAGCGTTGCCTGAACCTTCCCGTTCTCACCGTCCCCGCCGTGCAAGGCCAAAAAGACAATGTCTGCGGCTTTGCAGATTGCTAAAACATTCGGACCAAATAGCTGTGTGCTGCCGTCGGTCCGTAACTTGTTGATGTCAGCGTCAGTCAGGATGGCATCCGAAATCTTCAGATCCTTACTGGTGTTGGCGTCGTCAAACACCTGGTCGACCGTCTTTCCTTCGAGATCATAGCCAAGAAACAGGTCAATAAAGGTGGCCTGTTGCCCTTTTTGTCGCAAGGCGTTTGTGATCCGGTAGCCGCTTGAAATCGACACATTGCGTTCCGTGCTCCGGCCGCCTGCTAAAACGACAATTTTCATTTGATAGTACCTCCACGTATTATCCGAGTTTGATAGAAACTACAGTTTAGCACAATCCGGTCTAACCGGCGAGAACGGCGCTTGGATTTGCGGTAAAATTAACCGAAATGAAAGGGATTACTAAAATTCGAATCGACTTAAATTTGAGCAAAAGACTGCAGCAATGTTAACGAGCGTAGTCTAAGGAGGTCGCCATGCAATATTCGTGGTTAACAATGCCCCATCATCGTTACTTACTGGTAGCTGATCAGGGGAAACTTGTTTTTGTCGGGTCGCCGGATGCTGACTTGCAAGAAGCAGAGCACTATGTAGACGGGCCGTTTGAGTTTAATGACAAGGCGATGAAGCCATTTCAAAGCGTCCTGACTGCTTACCTCACAGGGAAAACACAGACAGTGACAGTTCCAGTAACTTTTCGCGGCACCGCTTTGCAGACAGCGGTTTGGCAGTACCTACTAACGATTCCTTATGGCGCGACCAGAACCTATGCGCAAGTCGCAGCAGCAGTCGGGCACGACCGCGCATTTCAGGCAGTCGGGCATGCGGTTGGCCAGAACCCGCTCATGATGGTGATCCCTTGCCATCGGATTTTGCGCAAAGACGGCGGGTTAGGCGGTTTTCGCGGCGGCTTAGCGTTAAAACGCAAGCTGCTGGCGCTGGAACAAGGGGAACGACCACTCTTTTGACCATAGCGGGAATTTCCATAATTTTTTAAAGGGCGATGCGAAAGGTTCTATTTTTATCTCAGGATCTTGTATACTGGGTTAGACAAACTAAAAACAAGGGGATAGTGAGACATGAAGATTATCGCTTACGGTGCGCGGGTGGACGAGATCCAATATTTCAAGCAGTGGGCCAAGGAAACCGGCAACACGCTTGAGTATCATACCGAGTTCTTGGATGAGAACACCGTTGAATGGGCTAAAGGATTTGACGGGATCAACTCGCTGCAAACGACGCCTTATGCAGCCGGCGTTTTTGAAAAAATGCATGAATACGGCATCAAGTTTCTGACGATCCGTAACGTCGGCACCGATAACATTGACATGGCGGCCATGAAGCAATATGGTATCCGGTTAAGTAACGTTCCGGCGTATTCACCAGCGGCCATTGCCGAGTTTGCGTTGACCGATACGTTGTACCTGTTGCGTAACATGGGCAAGGTCCAGGCACAGCTGCACGCAGGCGATTATGAAAAGGCCGGCACCTTTATCGGTAAGGAACTTGGCCAGCAAACGGTCGGCGTGATGGGCACTGGGCACATCGGTCGGGTCGCCATCAAACTCTTTAAAGGTTTTGGCGCCAAAGTTATTGCCTACGACCCATACCCGATGAAAGGCGAACATCCGGACTTCGAGTATGTCAGCTTGGAAGAACTCTTCAAACAAAGTGATATCATTGATCTTCACGTTCCCGGTATCGAGCAAAATACCCACATCATCGATGAAGCAGCGTTTGATCTGATGAAACCCGGTGCCATCGTGATCAATACGGCTCGGCCAAACCTGATTGACACGCAAGCCATGCTCAGTAACCTTAAATCCGGCAAGCTAGCCGGTGTTGGCATTGATACTTATGAATATGAAACCGAAGATCTGCTGAACCTAGCCAAGCACGGCAGCTTCGAGGATCCGTTGTGGGATGAACTGCTCGGCATGCCAAACGTTGTCCTCAGCCCACATATCGCGTATTACACGGAAACCGCGGTGCACAATATGGTTTACTTCTCGCTGCAGAATCTGGTTGACTTTTTAACCAAGGGTGAGACGAATACGGAAGTAACGGCGCCGGCGAAGTAAGGATCAGAAGGTTAGACCAGCCAAGCGAAAAGAGTGGTTAAGATCAGATTTAAGATGACGACAAAAAGGATTATTTGGATTTGCGCATTTGGCGGGTATCTTTTCGGTGAGCTTACCGGTCGCCTAGCCAAAATGGTAAATAATACCGTGTTAGCATGGAGCATCAACATCGGCTCTATTGTCGTTGCATCATCGATCGCTTACGTATTCGGTCACCACTTTGACAAAAAGAAGAAGTCTAGCTCTCAAGCATGACACATTAAAACGCGCTGCTTCCTGTATATTAAGCAGCGTGTTTTAATGTGTTAGGTTTAAATAGATTTGTCGGTGACACCGTGTCACTTATTTTTAGGTTGCATCACCAGCATTTATTTCAAACAAACGGCCGGAACTGTGCCAACACAAAGCCCGTAACGGTCACAAGTGCGAATGCAGCAAGCGCGCTCCACAGGATGGGTTTACTTAAGTGCTGTTGCTTTTTACCTGCAAAGGCAACTTCGATTAATCCGATTAAACCAATAGCCAACAAAATTTTAACGACTGTCAGCAAAGGGTTGCGAGCGAATGCGAAGCGCATCAACACGACACCGCTTACGATCGAAACCAGGTAACAAACGCGCGCGATCATCGTCCACATGACAAACTGCCGCGTGTGACTGAAAATAGCGATTCCGGCTGCGACTGCCAGAACTGCCCATGAAATAAGATGTAGCCAAAGCCACATAAAGAAAACCTCCTTTGAATCAGCAAAAGTATTAGTTACACTATACCGCTTTTTCTGAAAAAACGGATGATATTTGGGCGTTGCCAGTAAAACACGAACATTAACGGTGACTTTTTGAAAAATAAACGTATTTTCTATTGCAAGTTGATGTGTTCTTCGGTAAACTTTTCATATTCAAAGTTTAGGGGAGCGTGTCATGGAAAACTTTTTTCATTTGAATCAAAATAAAACCACGCCGATGACCGAGGTCATGGCGGGGTTGACCACATTTTTTGCAATGTCATATATTTTATTCGTTAATCCTCAAGTGCTGTCACAAACCGGGATGCCGGCGCAGGCAGTTTTCCTCGCGACGATCATCGCTAGTGCGGTTGGTACGTTGGTTATGGGGCTGTTCGCCAATGTGCCTTATGCTTTGGCACCGGGCATGGGCCTGAACGCTTTCTTCACGTACACGGTTGTCTTCGCCCTTGGGTTTAGTTGGCAGGAAGCCTTGGCGCTGGTTTTCATCTGTGGTGTGATTAACATTTTGATCACCGTCACGAAGATTCGGAAATTGATCATTGTGGCGATTCCGGAAACCATTCAACATGCGATTGGTGGCGGGATCGGGGTCTTCGTTGCGTATATCGGGATCAAAAATGCCGGGTTCCTGCAGTTCACCTCCGAAGCATCAAGCATTAACACGATTAATGGCCAGCCGCTAAAAGCCGGTGCGTTGACGCTCAAACATGGGGTTGAATCAGTTGTTTCCAACGGTGGGATTGTGCCGGCACTGGTTAACTTCACTCAGGCTGGTGCTGTGCTGGCTTTGATCGGGTTGGTCATCATGGTCATCTTGAATGTCAAAAAGGTACCTGGCGCGATTTTAATCGGGATTCTGTTGACAACGATTATCGGGATTCCAATGGGTGTCACCGATTTGCATCTCAGTGCTGCAAATTCCTTTGGTAGCACCTTCGCATCACTTCAAACAACCTTTGGCGCGGCTTTCTCGGCTAAGGGGATGGGTTCGCTGTTCACGAATCCGGATAAAATCGTGTTGTCCATCATGACGATTTTTGCTTTTAGTTTCTCGGATATTTTTGACACGCTGGGCACCTTCATCGGAACTGGCCGGCGCACTGGGATTTTCTCCGATGCCGATGAGCACGCTTTGGAAGAAGGCTCGGGCTTTTCATCGAAAATGGATCGGGCACTGTTCGCCGATTCGATTGCGACGGGTGTTGGGTCGATCTTCGGGACCAGTAACGTGACCACTTATGTTGAAAGTGCCGCTGGTATCGGTGCCGGTGGTCGAACCGGTTTGACTTCGGTTGTTGTTGCAGGGATGTTCCTGATTAGTTCGATTTTTGCGCCGTTTATCGCCATTGTGCCGACACAGGCGTTGGCACCGGCTTTGATTCTGGTCGGGATTATGATGATGAGTACCTTCAAGGAAATCGACTGGGAAGACCTTTCCCAAGCCATTCCGGCGTTCATGGCATCAATCGTCATGGGCTTTGTCTATAACATTTCATACGGCATTGCGGCTGGTTTCATCTTCTACTGCCTGATCAAGCTGATCACCGGCAAAGCCAAGGAAATTCATCCGGTTCTGGCCGTAGTCACCGTCGGCTTCATCTTGAACTTTGTCATTCTTGCAGCGTTATAAAAGCACGCACAAAACCACTGTCAGGCGGCAGTGGTTTTTGCGTGAACGCGTTCTAAGGCATGTGCTATTTTGGACGCTCGGCGAAACGCCGAATCTATGCTATGCTCATCTCGAGGTGATTAACAATGGCGCTAAAAGCAATTTTCCATTTAGATACGACCGAGCGCTGGTCCCATCTGGCTTCGAATCTAACTAATTTTCTAACAGCTGAGCCGGGTGCCGATTTGGAAGTTCTGGTGAACGGCGACGGCATTACCGTTTATTTCGATCAGGAAGTTGTCGATTTCATCGCTGCCCATCCGCAGGTGAAGTTTTTTGCCTGCCACAATTCGTTGGCGCAACGCCACTTAGATGAAAAGCAGTTGCCGGCGACTGTGGCGATTGTTCCAGTTGGTGTGATTAAGCTGGCGCAGGCGGAAACAGCCGGTTATGCGTACATTAAGCCATAAAAGTAGCCTAAAGTTTCTCCGTTGATTGTGGTTCCGTGTTGAAGGGGACCAGATTGCGTTCGATGGCGGCGCGCTGATCTTCCAGAAATGGCGGTAATTCAAGGTGAACGCCGGCTTGTTCGTAAGTTTCATCAAGTAGAAAGCCCGGGCCATCGGTAGCAATTTCAAAGAGCAGCTCGGGAATCGGGCGGAAATATTCAGACGCAAAGTAGAACCGATCGACGAAGCCGGAAGCATCCAAGCCGGCTCCGCCGATTTTTTTGATCCAGTATTGCAGGCTATCGCGATCATCTGTCCGAAACGCAAGGTGGTGAACACCGCCAAAGCCTTGGTAAGCAGCGGGGATCAAACGTTGGTAGTCAATGATCACTTGCGCACCATGGCCGCCGTGATTTAGCTCAAGTAAGGTATATTGGCCGTCTTTGGCGACTTTTTCAAAGCCAAGCAGATCGGTCATGATGCTGATAAGTTCTTCATAGTGATCGGTGGTGATGTACTCGGGACCGAGGCCGCCGATTGCAAACTCCGGCGGCACGGGTGAATGCCGCCACGGCGTACCTGCAGGGATGCCATGGTTGTGTTCATCGCTAATCAGTTGATATTGTTGGCCATCGAAATCGTGAAAAGGCAGTATTTTGGCACCGAACAATTCAGTGATCGCGTCATGACGCACGCGTTGCTCGTCAAATCGGTTGATCCAATAATTGAGGGCGTCATCGGAGGGCACGCGAAAGCTGGTGCGGGCAATTTCGTTGTTGCCATGCTGGGCTTTTTGGATGCCAGGGAAGTCGAAAAACGTGATGTCTGTCCCCGGAGTGCCCATGTCATCCGTGAAATACAGATGATAGGTACGGACATCGTCTTGATTGACGGTTTTCTTAATGAGATGGAGACCTAGAATACCACTCATAAAGTGAAAAATCCGCGGTGCGCTTGACGTAATGGCGGTTAGATGATGTAACCCGGTTAATTGATGAGACATGGCGGGCACTTCCTTTTACTTGTATTTAGTAAGTGAAAGGTACCATGCTGCCCAACAAATTGCAAGGGCTTGCGTTTTCCTTAAGTTGATTAAGCTCTTTTCAAAATGTTGTACTCGGTCGCGATCTGGCCCTAACGACATGATATGCTCACTTCATTAACGTAAATCCAGGTAAAGGAGCCCGAGGTGAACATGTTTAACTTTTTGGATAATCCGGATGAATATAAACGGTTGATGAAAATGGAAATATTGATCACGGTCGTTGCCGTGGCTGCCAGTGTCGTGCTCTTCAACTTTGGCGTGCTGACTGGGGCCTTGTTTGCGACCATCGCTGCTGCATTCTTCTTGATGGACGCCATCGTCGAAGGTCTGCGACTGTTGGGAGCATCGCGCGGATTCAGCCGCTTCATCGGCACGGCTGTCGCGATCCCCGCATTGGCAGGCTACTTGATGGTGATGATCGCCCGCTTCCCAATTGGCATAGCGTAACGGGCGTGAAGGTATCAGCGGCATAACAGCTGACCAAGCACAAGACCACTCAAAAAGCGATCTCCGCCATGGGGGATCGCTTTTTGAGTGCCTCTGGATTGATCTGAGCCTTGCTGTGCCACTTTAAAAATGGAAGTCGTCTTTATCCGCCACCGCTTCGGCCGTGAGTTCATACCGAACCAGCGGCACCTTACTGCCATCAGGGAGGGTTCGTTCATGCCGATAATCGCCAACCTGCGTGAAAAAGTTGGCAGTTAACAACTTCGCAGCGCGGTCATTACTTGCTGGCAGAATGACATAAACCCGCTTAAGGCCAAGTTCGAAAAAGGCAAACCCAATCATGCGTTTAAGCACTTCGCTCATAATGCCTTGCCCTTGATAAGCAGCTAAAGTTTCAAAACGAATCTGGGCAACAGTCTTCTTCTCGCTAAAGTTCCAGATGCAGAAACTGCCGAGAAAATCATTCGTGCTCCGATCTTTAATGCCATAAAGCAAGGCATTATTACTCATCACCAGCCGCATCGAGCGGTTAACATAGCGCGCGGTGTCGGTAATTTTCTGGTCAAATTGACGCCCAGACTCCGCGGCAATCTGCTGATCAGCTCGCAACTGAAAAACATCTTTAATCTTAAAGGTCGTCAGCCAGTCCATCGTGTAATGAACCGACATAATCGGATGGTACTTTTCAAAACTCTGCATAGTCTTCCTCCATGATCATGGTGATGACGTAAGCTTAACATAAAAGGAGGTGAGCGTGAGCCGGCGCGGTTAGAAGTCGGAGTATAAGCGGCCTTAGGCGTGATGGCCCGGTTTTGGCCATTGCGCCTAAGGTCCTTATACGCAGACTTCTGCGCCGGCGAACGCGTTATGGAGAAAGGACAAGTCACACAAATCTAGATGCCTAATCAAAAGTGGCCTTGGGCGTGATGGCCCGGGCTTGGCCATTGCGACCAAGGTCCTTACACGCAGACTCCTGCGCCGGCGAACGCGTTATGGAGAGAGTACGGGTTACGTACATCTAGATACCTAATCAAAAGTGGCCTCGAGCGTGATGGCCCGGGCTTGGCCATTGCGACCAAGGTCCTTACACGCAGACTCCTGCGCCGGCGAACGCGTTATGGGGAACGACGCCACTTCCAACACAGGCCTATCGTAAATGGCATGAACCATTACCAACCGATTTACGAATAGCACCCATCTACCGTTATAAAAGAAATGGTTTGCGGTTTGTTTTTAACGATGATGAGTAATTGTGAAAATGTTCTTCAGTATCCATTAAAGAACAATTTCACAAATTGATCACAGCCAACTGGACTAACCGAATTAAATTGACGCCGTTTTCAAGCTGATTTTTAAAATCTTGTATACCTAGGAAATTAACGGAATTAGCCGTTATTTTTTTATTTTTTAAGCCTATAAATAAAAACTGAAAATGACAAACGTCAGAACCACCTTATATAATCAATAACATTGAGAAAGGGGTGAAACAAATGAAACAGTTTTTTTTTGGCTTTTGTCAGGTGTCATGCTGTTGCAACCACTTACATTAAATGTCGGTTCACAGGCAGCTTCATCAGCACCTAGCCCAGTCTTAAATGAAGCGTCGGTTTCACAATCGGATCAACAGGTGCCATCTACTAGCCCCGAAAGTAAGCTTGAGACAAGTAGCGAAGCATCGACGAGTTCGAATCAAATGATAGCGAGCAACGCCAGCGCCGCGTCTGCCAGTCAGCCAATTGCGAGTGATACAACTCACGAAGCGCTAACTGATCAAGCCGACGACGCAGCGACTTCGAAGCGGCGGCAAAAAAGAGCAGCGCCCGTACCAAGCTCCAGCCAATCCTCACCTTTTCTAGTAGGAACTGCTCAAGAATTGGCAGCCGCCATTAAACGTGGTGAAACACATATCCGCTTAACGGCTGATATCAATATTGGCGATGCCGCTATCCCGGTGCGCCAGTCAGTCACCATTGATGGCGATCACAAATACACCTATATGTACAATAGCGGACTAGATTGGCATCGCGGGATTTATTTCGCGGCCAGTGGCATCCAGATTACGTTTAAAAATATTAAAATCGGCAAGGCGTCCGTTAAACATTCTGCCAATAACTACTACGGCATTGCGCCGGCAGACAATAGCATTAGAAACAGTCAGATCATCATTGAAAACGTCGACTATTACTCAGATTATGGTGCCCAACCGCTTCACATCCGCGATAAAAGTAACCAGATTATTTTCAGAGGGAAAAACAGTTTTTACACGACGAAGAACCCGGGTTCATTCTTCATCCAGGAATTCGCCGAAGCCACTAATTTTTTATTTGAAGAAGATTCAGACACCACCATCACCTTGGCTAAAGGCGAGGTCCTGGGAACCTTTTGGCCGTCAACCGGGCCGTTGAATTTGGAATTAAAGAAGCGGGCACGGTTGAAAGTCGATACCACCAATGCGCTTGTCTACACCGGCATCGGCGCAATCCACAACAACCGTATCGTCATTGGCGAAGAGGCGGTTCTGGATGTTAAGACGAGCAGAGCGGTCGCTGGCAATTTAATGTTCTATAACCATGATCTGACCATCGATGTTCAAAGAAATGGCCAGTTGTTAGCCGAAACGGTTAGTGCAACCAATTTCAATAGTAACTCCAGTATCAATCTAGGGCCGGGGGCGAAAGCAAATTTAAAAAACGTCAATGGCGATTTCTTCAAGAAAGGGAAAGGCACCATTACGCTTGATAACGCCGATGAATTAATACTTGAAACCGGAAAATTTGGGGGAACGAGTCCCACCGGTTTGGTTTCCAGTCAGGCCAATGTGTTGCTTGAACCCTTTAACCAAGAAACAAAAGGGTACGAGGTTCATGCGGACGGCCAATTACTGACAACCCAAACCGGTGACGACGATTGGATTTTTAACGGTAAGTATGTAAGTCGGCAACCAACGGCACTTCCCACTGATGTTGCAAAGCAGGTGGGCAATGCGTCGGTTTTTAAATTAAAGCGGCAAGTGGTTCCGAAACCAGCAGGCAAGCTAGCCGTCATCAGCGTGCCGGATTTGGATTTTGGGAATCAAACGGTTACCGGGTTGACCCAAATCTTACGGCCACGCGTTCAAGGCAGCTTAAAAATTGAAGATTCGCGCACGAATGGCTCCCGGAAATCGCGCCTCTATCTTAGAATGGCACGCCCATTTAAAAACGGTGACGTGGATGCGACCCGGTGCCTAACCTATACGAATCAGGCCGGTCAGGAACAAACCTTATCCAGTCAGGCGATTCTTGCTGAAGTGAATGTGGGCGTCACGGAACGCGACGTTAGCAGTGAATGGAATACCGCCATTGATAGCTCGGCTCGCGGATTCAAATTAACCTTGCCGATTGAAAAACAAAAAATCGGCAATTTCTCGGGAGAACTGGACTGGTCACTCCAAGATGTGCCAGGGAATTAAGAAAGGATAGGCCAAATGAAAAAATGGTTGCCACTGGCTGTTCTTTTGCTGGGACTCGCTTGCCACCCACGATTCGTTGCCATTGCAGATAGTCAATACACGTCGACAGGTGAGGTTGTTTTTGTTGAACCGGCCTCATCTACTGCCGAAGAAACATCGACAGCCTCATCAACTCACGAGTCGAATAACCAGCAACATCAGCCATCAACGACGTCACAAGCCCCGCCGTCCAGGTCCGGACTCGTTCCGCGACTTGGGGAGCGACCGGAAATGCTATACGGCTTAATCGGCGGCTTGTTGATCGTCACCATGCTCCTGTTTTTCATCATCAAACAACCTAAAGAAGATAAGGAAGAAGGAAAATAAAAATGAAGAAGAGTATCTGGACAGCACCATTATTGGGATTAACCTTGGTAGGACTTGTAGCACCGGCTGCAGTTAACGCGGCTTCAGCAACTGACATGATTTCAAATGGTGAGGTGACGTTTAAAGCCGACAACTCAAGTACCGGACCAAAAGATCCGCTTGATCCTACCGATCCTAATCCAATCAAGCCGATCGATCCAAGTAATCCAGGCGGCAACCCGACACCGGGGACAAGCGGCCCGCTGTCACTGGACTTTGCTTCTAGCTTTACGTTCGGCGAAGCAGCGATCAGTAGCGATGATGCCAAATACTATGCGAAGCCACAGGCGTTTGCCCAACAAGACGGCACAACTGTCGACCGGCCTAATTATGTTCAGGTTTCCGATAAGCGTGGAACTTTTGAAGGTTGGACCTTGAAAGTGAAACAAGACAAACAGTTCGCCGTGAAAGATGATGCCACCCGTGAATTGATCGGCGCGCAATTGAAGTTCAAGAATGCAAGTCTGGTTTCAGCCACCGATTCGAAGTACGCCCCAACCGGTTTGGCATCATTCGAATTAATTCCGGGCACCGCCCAAATTGCCCCGGTTGAAGCGGTTAAGGACCAAGGAATGGGTACATGGATCTACCGTTTCGGTGACGACAAGCAAATGGGCCGTTCCGTTGAATTGTCAGTTCCGGGTAAGACACCGAAGATGGCCAAGGCTTACGTTACCGCGTTAACTTGGACCTTAGAATCAACCCCGGCCAACGCAACCCCTAAGCCTTAGTCAAAAATAACCGGATTTTAGCCAGCGTTAGCATGATTTTGCCGATAGCCTCGAGACACCATTTTTAAAAAGGAGATTTTTGTGAAGAAAATACTTTTCTGTTTAGCAGCGTTTGTTGCCATGTTGTTGACCCCTGCCGTGCATGTTTTTGGTTCAGAATTGAATTTTGCCGCAAAGGCTCAGCTGCCAGACAATCAGGTTCATAAAGATGTCAGTTATTTTGACATTAAAATGGATCGCGGCGCTAAGCAAACCCTTCACGTTGATCTACGTAATGACACCGATAATGAGGTCGAAGTCGATGTCGGCATTGCTAGCGCGACAACCAACATTAATGGCGTGGTGGAATATAGTCCTAACGACATTAAACCGGCCAAAAGCCTTGCGTTTAATCTCAAGGATCACGTCAAAGCGCCCAGCCAGATCAAGATTCCGGCCAAGGGCAATACGGTTTTGAATTTAGATGTCACCATGCCCGATGCCGCCTTGAAAGGGCAGATGGCCGGAGGGATCACGCTCAAAGAGCATCAAACGGAAGATCAGGCCAATAAAGAAAAAGGCAAAGGATTGTCGATCAACAACCGGTTTTCCTACGTCATTGGCCTTGTGCTTCAACAGACTACCCTGCCGGTTGCACCAGAGCTGAAATTGAATACCGTTAAGCCGAGCCAGGTGAATTATCGCAACGTCATTTCCGCGTCTCTGGAAAACATCACGCCGACGTTCATCAACAAAGTTGCAATTGACGCGAATGTGCGTGCCAAAGGGGCCAAAAAGGTGCTTTATCGTGTTAAAAAAGAAGGCATGCAATTAGCTCCTAACACGACTTTCGATTTTCCGATCGCGTTGGCAGGGAAAGCCTTGGAGCCAGGCACTTACATTGCCCAACTAGAAGTCTATGGCAATCAGAGTTCGGATGGCAAGGTGACACGGCAAATCAACAGCGCCAAACAACGCTATCAAAATCACTGGACATTGACCAAAGAATTTACCATTACCGACCATACTGCCAAGAATCTGAATCAAAAAGATGTGACCCTGAAGTCAACCAATCATTGGTGGGTCTATGCATTGCTGGCAGTGGTCGCGATTTTACTCATCGTCGTTGTGCTGTTGATGATCGTGTTGCTAAAACGCAAGCACAAAAAAGCACGGAACGTGAATGAGTAGATTAAACATGTTACAATTCAGGGTAAACATTGATACTTCTTTTGACTTCGGATCAAGCGGCGCTCAACGGGCAGTACCTAAGGATATGAATGAATTGGCTTAGGTTAAAAATGTTTGTAACCCAACCAAATATGTGGTTCATGATGAACGCGCTTATTAAAAAATGAGCATTTTCAAGCGGCGCCCAACTTAAACAACAGATTTAAAATCCGCACATTAGGCTGCCAACGTCTGAGGACGCTGACAGCCTAATTGTGCGAATTTTTAGTGATGTATGTGATTTGAATTGTGTAAAAGCAAAATTGAAAGCTTGATTTCATTGATGATGTGGGCATTTGATCATTAGGTGAAGGCACGACATCAAGTAAGCGGGTTGGTTTTAGTCTTAAGGTGAGGGTGGTATTTATGAGATTATCTGAGTTAATGGAAAAAAATGATCAAAAGAAACTCCAGCTGTTGCATTATCTTGATCAACATCCAAACCAGCGACTGAGGAATAGTGAATTACAACACAAATTGGATATTTCGTATTATCTCTTTAAACGGCGGACTAAAGAAATTGCTGATGACATTGATACGTTTCAGTTGTCAGGTTTATTTGATATTGAAGTGACCGAAACCACCACGATTCTGCATAAAAATCACAACACCAACATTTTCGTCTTTTTGAATCATTATCTTGAGCGTTCCTACCAAATTAAAATCCTGATGTTGCTAGTGACGCAACGACAGAATTTTGATCTCTATGATTTTGCGGAAGCGCATTATGTCAGTTATACATTTATGTATAAACGTTTCACGGCATTGCGCCAAACACTGCAAAAATGGGGGATTAATCTTAATAACAATAGCGAGTTGACCGGTGATGAGTTAGCCATTCGCTTATTATTGGCGGAACTCATCATCATTACCCACGTCGGTGAAGAAACGTTTGATGATGAGATTCGGACAGCCTTGCATGAGTTACTTGAGTTGATTGACACCCCGGTTATTGCCCCATCAATGAGCCAACTGATTGAAACCAAAGCTTATTTGCTCGCTAGCTTATTGCGATTTCAGCAAGGTTATTTCGTTGCGACTTCACCGGAAGTTGCCAAACTGATCAGTAAAATCCGGCAGCAGGCACTTGAAGAGCGGAACAAAGTAATTTCGATTTTTCAGGCCCATTTTCCCGCCGATGAGCAAGCTATCAACAATGAGTGTGATTACCTAGGTACGTTTCTTGCGATTGTGGGAATCATTTCCGCTCCGGCAGTGATTTTTCCAGATGAAGTGACGCAAAGAAGCAGCGACTTTATTCGTGGATTTGAAGAACGGTTTGGTGTTACATTAACGTTGGAAGCGAAGCAAAATATCACTTACGAAGTTGATAAATGTTGGATTGATGTTGTCGCCTTTCCGCTTAGAAGCGGTTTCTTTGAATACCATACCGAAATTGCTTATTTTGCCAGAACGTTTCCGGAGTTTTTTGAATATTGTCAGACCTATGTGCAACAACAAGAGGCCGCGTTAGATGATCAGCAGGCCCAATTCATTTTTTATCGTTGCTTGCTGACACTGGTGGCGAATGTGCCGCTGAGCAGTGTGCTTGAACCACTGTATGTTTGCGTTGATTTTACTTTGGGGGAAGCCTACAACACCATTATTGAACGGGGGATCAAGCGTTTCTCGATGTTAAATGTCAAAGTCACCAATGAGGTCCAGCCGCAGACCCGCCTGATTATTACTGATTTGGTTAACGCATATCATCATACCGATATCCCTAAAGTGATTTGGCTTTCGCCGCCACGCGCGGAAGATTGGGAACATTTGATTAGCGAGCTTTTGGCATTTCGCTTAGTGCCACATGGTGTTTGAACAATGACTGTGACGGACCGCCTCAGAAGTAATTAAAAGTGAGTGTTGTGCGCAACTAATTTTTTATTCACGCGTATCTTTTTTTGATCTATAGATTTCTTATGTTATACTCACGATATTCACAACAGGAGGCGAGGCACTATGAAACAAGAAAAAGGTTTTTGGCCAGCGATTAAGGACTTCTTCTTTCGTGCTGGCGACTTCAAAGGTGTTAGTTCACGGGCGCAGTATTGGTGGGTGTTTCTAGCTCAAATTCTAGTCGGCGTTGTGGCCGGCGTTTTGATCGGTGTCATCGGGCCCGCGATTCTTAATGGCGAAAAGTCTTTTGGCGCTAGTCTTTTGCAAACGCTGGTGATGTTGCCAGCAATTGCGCTTGGGTATTTAGGTTATCCCCAACTAAGTCTGACAATTCGGCGGTTTCGTGATGCCAAGGTTAGCCCTTGGTTGTATCTAGTGTTAGTGATCGTGGCTTTAGCCGGACCACTACTGGCGGCGAGTGGCATGGGACTGTTGCCATTGTTCATTCTACCGATCGTTGCGGCACTGGTAACTTTAATTATCTTGGTGTTACCGAGCCGTGAGCAGGAAGTGAAGCCTTTTCCGGTTCAACCACATTCGCCTAGCACAGTTGGCGTAGGTTTTGGTGCAGCCGTTAAAAATCTCTTCCTTCGCGGCGGCGACTTTACCGGGACATCTAGTCGGAGTCAGTATTGGTGGAGTATTTTATTTTCTGTCCTCATTATGGTCCCTACAGGATTATTCGTTATTTTGTCACTAGTTGCCACATTTGTTGGGGTAGCTGCTGCAGGAAAAATAGACCCGCAAAATGCAGCACATATTTTTAATTCATTAGGCTTTGGTGCTGTCATTTTAGTTGTTCTGTTCCTTGCTATTTTCTATGCATGGTCTATGTTGTCTTTGCCGATGTTGACAGTAACTTGGCGCCGGTTCAGAGATGCAGGCATTAGTCCATGGTGGTTTGTTGCGTTTTATGTCGTGTCGAATTTCGTCTCGGCTCTTCAAGCAAGCAACAAGAACCTTGTTTTAACTTTAATTCCCTTGATTCTCGTTATCGTGCAGATCGTCATTCTTGCCTTACCGCCTAAGAATTTAGGCGAACAATAGTAACCGTATTTTGCACCAAACAATGACGAGTTCATCAAAAAAAGTGCCGACTTCTCAAACGAAGACGAGCACTTTTTAATTTGTTTCACAACATGTCAGTTGACTCAATAAATACCCTTTGAATCCTCATCGACCAGTGGATCGTTGAAGTTCTTGTGGAAGTAGTTGCTGTCGATGACTTTGAACTTGCCATTGGTGAAACGGGCGATGATTTCGCCATATTGAACGATGAGCGGTTCGGTATTGGGAATTTCGATTTTGAGCCGACCAATTGGCGTTTTGGTGAGGTACTGGAAGTTGGTGCCGAAGAATCCCTTTAAATCTTTCGTAGTTGTGTCCTGCGAGTAAGGTAGGAAGTGGGTCATTTTAGCGGTTGAAAAAGCCGCAAATTCACCTTTTGGAAATCCTTCTAGCGATGAAGGTGGTTGTGCCATTTTATCACTCCTGGGGCCTGCGTACGTTGTTCTGACAACGTCGGGTGGTTATGAATTTACTTATCATTATGTTAACACAATAATAGAACAATGGAATGATTGCGTCGCAGCTTGAAAACGCTTAAAATTAGGGCTGGACGTTGATCGGGGGTGAGCATATGGATCAAAGTCTGTTTCAAAATGGTAACTTTCAGCCGTTGGCGAGTCGGATGCGGCCACAAACGCTTGATGAGTTTGTTGGCCAGACCCACCTGTTAGGCAAGAATAAGGTGTTGAGCAATCTCATTGAACATGATGAGATTAGTTCGATGATCTTCTGGGGTCCCCCGGGGGTTGGTAAAACAACCCTGGCGCGGATTATTGCCAGGAGAACCAAAGCACAGTTTGTGACGTTTTCTGCTGTCACCAGTGGAATCAAAGAGATTAAGCAGGTGATGAAAGAGGCTGAGCAGAATCGCGAACTGGGTCAAAAGACGATTGTGTTTGTTGACGAGATTCACCGGTTTAATAAAGCCCAGCAGGATGCCTTTTTACCATATGTCGAACGAGGCAGCATTATCCTGATTGGTGCTACAACCGAGAATCCGTCGTTTGAAGTGAACGCTGCGTTACTGTCGCGGACGCGTGTGTTCGTTTTGCATGGTCTGACTAGTGCGGAACTGGTTGACTTGTTGCAACGAGCGCTGAAGGATCCACGCGGTTATGGCTTGCAGAAGGTGAAGATCAGCAACAAGCTGTTGGGGCAAATTGCCGACTTTGCCAATGGCGATGCGCGAATCGCGTTGAATACACTGGAAATGGCGGTCACGAACGCCGAGACCAAGGGGGATATCATCTCGGTTACGCAGGCCGATGTCGCACAATTATTGACCAAAAAGGCCTTATTGTATGACAAGAATGGGGAAGAGCACTATAATCTGATATCGGCATTACACAAGTCGATGCGCAATTCTGATGTGGATGCGGCCATTTATTGGTTGGCCCGCATGCTAGAGGCAGGCGAAGACCCATTGTACATTGCCCGCCGCCTAGTTCGGTTTGCCAGCGAAGATATCGGTATGGCCGATTCCCGAGCTTTAGAAATCGCCGTTACCGTGTATCAGGCGTGCCAATTTATCGGCATGCCGGAGTGTACGGTGCACTTAACCCATGCCGTTACTTATTTGTCACTGGCACCCAAATCCAATGCGCTTTATACGGCTTATGGTGCCGCCAAAAAAGATGCAACCGAAACATTGGCTGAACCGGTCCCGCTTCAAATTCGTAATGGGGTAACTGATTTGATGCAGGATCTCGGTTATGGGAAAGATTACCAATATGCCCACAATGCCAAAGACAAGCTGACAACGATGCAAACCATGCCGGATAATCTGGTGGGGCGAACTTACTATCATCCTACTGATCAAGGTAGCGAAGAGAAAGTCAAAGAACGACTCGAACAGATTAAGGCATGGCACGCGCAACACCCTACCCCTACACCACCGGATACCAAGAAAAAGTCGTGATTGGGACGACACTGGCGCGCTCTGGTTCGCGCTCATCATAACGCGTTCGCCAGCCCAGAAACCTACGTGTAAGGACCTTGGTCGCAATGGCCTAAGTCCGGGCCATCACGCCCAAGGCCGCTTACACTCCGGTTTCTAACCGGGCTGGCTCACGCTCACTATAACGCGCTCACCAGTGCAGGGACCTGCACATAAGGACCTTGGTCGCAATGGCCAAGATCGGGCCATCACGCCCAAGGCCGCTTATGCTCCGGTCCCTAACCGCACCGGTTCGCGCTCACTTACCTATAGGAGGAATACAAAATGGCGAAGATTCTCGCAGTCAACGCAGGCAGTTCTACCCTGAAGTGGAAACTTTTTGATATGCCGGCTGAGGTTCAATTGGCCGAGGGCTTGGTTGATCGTTTGGGCCAACCGCAATCGAAAGTTAAAATTAAATATGGTGACGGTCAAAAATACGAAAGTGATACGCCGATTGCCAACTACCAAGAAGCGGTTGCCAGTCTGATGGGCAATATCAAGTCTTTGGGCTTGGTCGAGCATTTGCATGAAATTATCGGTGTTGGTCACCGGGTTGTTGCCGGTGGCGAAGTTTTTGCTGAATCCGTTGTCGTTGACGATGAGACGTTGCTGCAGATTCAAAACCTGCGTGACTACGCGCCATTGCATAATCCGGTTGAAGCCGATTATATCGCAGTTTTCATGAAAATGATGCCATGGGCGACTGAAGTGGCGGTTTTTGATACGGCTTTTCATCAAACGATGCAGCCTGAGAACTTCCTGTACAGCATTCCTTACGACTATTACAAAAAGTATGGCGCGCGTAAGTATGGTGCGCACGGAACCAGTGTGCGTTACGTGAGCGCGCGTGCTGCTGAAATGCTGAACAAACCATTGGAAGATTTACGGATGATTGTCATGCACTTGGGTTCTGGTTCCAGTATCACCGCGGTTAAAGATGGCCAGTCCATTGATACCTCCATGGGCTTTACGCCTCTGGCTGGGGTAACCATGGGCACGCGTTCTGGGGACATTGATCCATCACTGGTCGCTTACCTGATGAAGAAACTGGACATTCCGGATGTTGGCCAGATGATTCATATTCTCAACAATGATTCCGGGCTACTGGGCATCTCCGGTTTAAGCAACGATATGCGGGACTTGGAAGCGGCCGAAGATACGAATCCGCGGGCGAAACTCGCATTGGATATTTTTGTCAATCGGGTTGTGAAATATGTTGGCTCTTATGCAGCCTTGATGAACGGGGTAGACGCACTTATTTTCACTGCCGGCATCGGCGAAAATGGGGATGAAATCCGCGACAAGATTATGCGCTCACTGGGCTACCTCGGCGCCAAGATCGACAATGATCTCAATTACAAGTCACATGGTGTCGAAACCGATCTCAGCACGCCGGATTCAACGGTCAAGACGTTACTGGTACCTACGAACGAAGAGTTAATGATCGTGCGCGACGTGATGGCCTTAAGCTAAGGATCCAGAACAGATTGCAAAGATCACGATAAAGGGGTTTGCCACAACACAAACCCAAAATAGACGCTAGAAACAAGCTTTATCGCTTGTCATCTAGCGTCTATTTTTTTGCCCTCACTAAAGCTTCATGGCTTCAGTCAAAAATCTGCACATGGTTCGCCCGCGCGGTGCTGACAATATCTTCGGGCATGGCCTTGTCAGTGGCAATGTAATCTAACGTATTCATAGGTGCACTCATATAGAGTTGATGTTTACCAACTTTGGTGTGATCTACCAGCAACATGACCTGGTCTGCATGCGCTGCAAACGCCCCCTTAATGTTAGCTTCCTGGTCGTTAGCATCGGTTGCACCGGCAGCAATCAGTCCGCGACACGAGAAGATTGCCAGGTCGGCTTGGTAATTTTCAATGTCACGCGTTGCTCTGTCGCCACTAATGTTTTCCAGCATTTTATTGACCGCACCGCCAACAAGATTGACGTGCCAGCCTTTATGTTTGGAAGCTTCAAGTGCAACCAGAATGCCATTTGTGACGATGTACAATTCATCAATACCACTTAATTCACGAATTAGAACTAAAGCAGTGGTACTTGAATCAATAAAAAGGCTCATGCCGCTTTTGATCAACCGATCCGCCCTTGATGCGACCGTTCGCTTGGCATCAAGGTTCAAGGTTACCGAATAATCATAAGGCACGTCTTCGGGTTCCTCGCTTAACGTGACACCATTTAGAACCCGTTTAATCAAACCGCGGTTTTCCATATCCAGTGTGTCCCGTCTGATGGTGGCAGGGCTGACGAAAAGCTGCTTGGCTAAGTCACTATACCGGGCGAATTGTTGAGCATTTAAAATTTTCAGAATTTGATCTTGCCGTTGAAAAGAAACCATTAAAGCGCCTTCTTTCCTAATTTGAATGATTTTATGCAAAATTATAGCACATATATGGAAAAATATGAAAAATTATCGAGTTGCTCGTCATGCATTGTCAATATTTTTCACAACTCATATACTACTCTATGAAAGCGGTTTACGAAAGCAAAGGAGGTTTTCAGCGTGGCACTTATGGGATTGGATCTCGGGACAACCGGGGTAAAGAGTACCATCACAGACAATCAAGGCAACATTCTCTCTGCTGCCTACCGGGAATATGAGACGTCGGTTCCCAGGGAAGGTGAATACGAGCTGGATCCAAGCGTGGTCTGGTCGGCAACGAAGGAGGTTATTCAGGAATCGAAAAAATTCGTTAAGGAAGATGTGCTGGCCGTCAGTGTTTCATCGTTCGGTGAAGCGTTTGTTGCCGTTGATGATCAAGGACAGCCGCTGATGAACACGATGTTGCAGACAGATAGCCGCGGCAAGGATGAATTAAAGGACCTGCTGACGCGGATTTCGGCTGAGGACATCAGGAATAAAACCGGGTTGAATCCGGCGGTGACATTCGCGGTACCTAAGATCATGTGGATCAAAAAACACCGTCCGGAACTTTATGGAAAGATTCATCGTATCCTGCTTTACGGCGCTTATATCCTATACAAACTTGGTAATGTTGATGCGATTGATTACACCCTGGCTGATCGGTCGCTGGCATTTAACGTTTCGACCAATGACTGGGATCCGGACATCTTGGCAGCAGCCGGCATTGATCGCAAGCTTTTGCCAAAGTGTTACCGCCTAGGCACGGTGGTCGGCACGATCAAGCCGGAGTTGGCATCTGAGTTAGGGATTAACGCCGACATGAAACTTGTTACCGGCGCCCATGACCAAATTTGTGTGTCGATTGGCGCTGGCACCATCGATGTTGGCGATGCGACTGACGGGATGGGTTCGGTCGATAATATTTCACCGATCTTCACAGATACCAGCCATCTTAAGGAAAATGCCAAAAAGAATTATCCAACGGTACCGTATCTGGACAACAAATATACCACCATTGCTTACATGTACGATGGCGGCACATCGCTTAAATGGTATCGCGACACGTTTGGTTTTGAAGAAGTTCAGGCGGCCGAGTTATCAGGAGTCAGCGTCTACAACATCTTTGATAAATATGTACCGAAAAAGCCAACAAATTTGTTGGTTCTACCACATTTTTCCGGTGCAGCGGTTCCTTACTTTGACGAAGATGCGCGCGGCATGATCCTCGGACTCTCCGGCGCAACGCGGAAACCTGATATTTACCGGGCGTTGATGGAAGGCGTGGCTTTTGAGATGCGCATGAATCTGGACAACATGGAAGCCGGCGGGATGCATGTCAATCATTTACGGGCGACTGGCGGCGGATCACGGTCGGATACCTGGCTGCAAATCAAAGCGGATGTCTTTAACCGCGAAGTCGGCCGGGTTCATATGAAGGAATCAGGAACCATGGGCGTCATCATCATGGCTGGTGTTGCGGTTGGCCTGTTTGATTCTTTTGAAACCGCCATGAAGAAGTTAGTTTCGATCGATAAAGTCTTCAAGCCGATTCCGGAGAATGTTGCCTTTTACAACCACCAGTACAAAAAGTATCAGCAACTGTATGCGTTTGGTAAGAAGTTACGGAGCTTATAGGAGGGAATCATTATGGTTTTAGTTAACACAAAAGAAATGATTAAAAAGGCCAAGGAAGGTCACTATGCAGTTGGTTCATTTAACGTCACCGACATCGAAATGATTCGTGGAATTGTTGGCGCTGCCGAAAAGGAAAATTCACCGGTCATTATTCAGTTTGCGGAGTTGCATGATAAGTATGTGCCGTTGGATGTAATTGCGCCGGTGATGCTGAACATTGCCCGTAAAGCAAGCGTTCCGGTTGCGGTTCATTTTGACCATGGGGAAACCTTTGACAATATTATGCGGGCGATTCGGCTTGGATTTACCTCGGTGATGGTCGATGCATCGCAGGAGAATTTTGCCGATAATCTGGCGCAGACCAAAGAAATCGTGAAGATTTGCAAGCCGTTGGATATCACGGTTGAAGCCGAACTCGGGCCAATGAATCGTGAAGGTAGCGGGGATAAGAAAGTGGATTATGCGGATCTGGACAAAACTTACACCAACCCGCAAGAAGCCAAACAGTTCATTGAAGAGTCCGGTATCGATATGCTGGCGGTTGCGTATGGGACGGTTCATGGTGTTTACACGCAAAAGCCGCACTTGAGCTTCAGTCGGTTGAAGGAAATTTCTGATTTGGTTAACTTCCCATTAGTGGTTCACGGTGCTTCCGGCTTGACTGATGAAGAATATCGCAAGTCAGTTGAAAATGGCATTTGCAAGATCAATTACTATTCCGAAATGGTTCACCGCGTTGCCTTAGGCGTTCAGAAGAAGTTGGAACAGGATGATAGCGACAAACAACTATTCATCTCAGACGCCAGCATCTGGGAAACCGAAATGGTCGAAAAAGAAATTCGCGGTCGTCTGCGCGTCTTTGGTTCGGCAGGGAAGGCTTAACTGATTCCAGAAGCGGACGGATAAGCGATGTTGCTATCCGCCTACTTTCAGGAAAATAATGTGAGCGCTTTAGTTTGTGCTCATCATAACGCGTTCGCCGGCGCAGGAGCCTGCGTGTAAGGACCTCGGTCGCAATGGCCTAAGCCCGGGCCATCACGCCCAAGGCCACTTACACTCCGGTTCCTGAACGCGCCGGCTCACGCTCACCACGAGGAGGTTTTTTTCATGAAATTTCTGGTCGATATGCTTAGTCAGCCTTCCATCATTGCCGGCATTGTTGTTTGTGTCGGGCTGATTGCGCTGCGTAAGCCGTTTACCGAAGTGATTGGCGGCACGGTCCGTGCATTTATCGGGTTTGTCGTCATGCTTGCCGGGACCAACATCATCGTCGGCGCGTTGAATAACTTCGCCAAGCTCTTTACCAAGGCCTTTAACATGCACGGTATGATTCCGAGTAACGAAGCCGCTATCGGCGTGACCGTCGCAAAGTATGGCACGGTTGCCACCTTTATCTTTG
Source organism: Lacticaseibacillus zeae subsp. silagei (assembly GCF_030770335.1). Taxonomy (NCBI): domain Bacteria; kingdom Bacillati; phylum Bacillota; class Bacilli; order Lactobacillales; family Lactobacillaceae; genus Lacticaseibacillus; species Lacticaseibacillus zeae. The sequence goes on from NZ_CP132484.1 coordinate 255,714, forward strand.
TCTTTGGACTCGTGTTGAATATTGTGCTGGCCCGCATCACCAAATTCAAATATATATTTCTATCAAGCGACCATGCTTTCTATATGGCGTGTTGCTTGACGCCAGTGATGCTTTTGGGTGGTTTGAATACACTTGAAGCGATTGTCTTTGGTTCCATGACGCTCGGCGTCATCCTCTGCGTCTTCCCGGCAATTGCCCACCCAACAATGAAAATCATCACAGGCCGCGACGACATGAGCTTTGCCCATTTCGGCACGCTGGAATACTGGATGTCTGCTAAAATCGGTTCGTTAGTCAATAAAGATAAAAAGTCAAAATCTATTGAAGATATTAATTTCCCGAAATCATTAGCTTTTCTGCAAGATAGTAACGTTTCGGTGACCATCGTCATGACCATTCTGTTCTTCGTTGTGACCGCGGTGGCCGGTCCGGCTTATGTTGGTAAATTGACTAACCTGAATCCATATGTTTGGGCGTTGCTGCAGGCCGCACAATTCACAGCCGGGATCATCGTATTGGTCCAAGGCGTTAACATGTTACTGGCAGAAATTACCCCAGCCTTTAAAGGATTCAGTGAAAAGATTGTTCCAAGTGCTGTACCTGGTTATCCATTCGCTATTCTGTTCAAAGGTACATCTAATGCCTTGCTCGCGGGCTTCCTGGTCAGCTTACTTGGCGGCCTGCTTTCCATGGGTGTTCAGATTTTGATTGGCACCACCATTGTCATCCCAGGGATCGTCATGCACTTCTTCTGCGGCGGCATTGCAGCCATCTTTGGCAATGCCACTGGCGGTCGAAAAGGCGCTTTGATTGGACCATTTCTCGGTGGCATCATCTTGAGCTTCCTGCCACTGATTGCCACCAGTCTTTACGGTGGTTTGGGCTACACCACAACATATTGGTCTGATAGTGATTTCAATACCATCGGCGTTATCTTGGGACTCATCGCCAAAGTCGGCAAGTGGCCAATCATGATTGCAGCATTAATCATCTTTGCCTTCCCATTCGTCTTCAGTGCTTTGCACAAAAAGAAGTTGGTTGATTAATGTACCGGATCTGATACGTTGAACCAAACAAAAAAGATGCAGGCGGCTAATCTACCGGTTGCATCTTTTTTATACACTTAGGGTTAGCGAACCTTCCGTAACGTCTGTCAGCCGGTAAGTTCATTCAGCATTAATCCCTTGATCCGAGTCAATCATGACGCCTTTGGTTTCGTCAAAAACGCAAATATTACCGTAATTGGCCTTGAAGCCCATGTGATTGCCGCCGTCAATAAAGTAGCGTGGCGATTCGCCAGGGTATTGGATAACCTTGACCGGACATTTCGGATAACCCCCGGTAAAAGTCGTTTCGGCGATCGGCGGTTTAACCTGGCCCTCATATTCGCCATAAATCAACGCGGTCGGCGTGTGACCCGTAATCATGGTTTTATTAAGCGGGTTATGCGCAAAAATCGGGTGTTTACGACTTTGGGTTTGCTTCATATCATAGATATAAGGTTCACGGACCCACATCCGGTTAAACGGCGTTGTTTCCTTTAACGGGTCTGCCAGCGAAAAGTCCAGGCCGGCGTGAATGAGCAAAAGCTTATCAAAAGCAATGGCAGTAGGCATCTCCGCGATGAATGAGATTAACGGTGCCATATGCGTGCGCACCGCTTCACGAAGACTCATTCCTTTGACAGCCGGTGCAAAATCCTTGACCATTTGGCGCAATGTTGCTTTGCCGCCATTGATAAACCAAGGATTATCCTTGTCAGCCAGGTAGTCTAGAAGCATCTGATCATGGTTGCCCCGCACCGCGATCGCCTGACTATCCTGAACCTGTTCATGAATCTGAGCCAAGACGCGGCCGCCATAAGGGTAGCCATCTATGTAGTCACCAAGATAGACCGTCAGTACATGCGGGTACTTTTCCTGCATCAGACGGACTCGATCCATTGTCTTTAAGTTGCCATGAATATCCGAAACAACAATCATGGTCATCGCCGTCGCCTCCTCAACGTCTTCTTGCGTGAGCTGTTATGGTCTGATTAAAATAACCGTTACGTACAGTTTACTTTATTTTTTGCCGATTGTGCGATATTAATAAATGGTTAGGGGTGAAAAGATGGATAAACGGCTGATTGTCATGCATAACTTGAGCCAACATTATGGCAAACAGTACTGGTGGCAACAAAATTCGTTAGAAGATTGGCTGATGATGATTCTGATTCAACGGACCAGTTCCAAGAATGTTGCGCAGGCTGTCCATAACTTGCGGCCATATATGAGTGTTAAGCAACTTTTGGCATTGTCGCAGGCCGAACTTGAAGAACTTGTCCGGCCAGCGGGCTTTTATCGGCAAAAGGCGCAACGCATTCATGATCTGTTAGTGTGGTTCGTGGCCCAAGGTGGCAGTTTTACCGAAATTGCCAAAAAACCGACCGATCAGCTGCGAAAAACCTTGTTGGCGTTAAACGGCATCGGTAATGAAACGGCTGACGTGATGCTAATGTACACGTTTGGCAAGAAGACATTTGTTGCGGACACTTATGCGATGCGGCTGTTTAATCGGCTGGGGTTTGGCCCGTACACAAATTACGCCAAAATGCAGGCCGATTTTGCGCCGTTACTGGCTGGCATCAGTCTGGATGACGCCCGCGAATGGCATGCGCTGATTGACGAGCATGGGAAGACCCAAGTGCGGCATGCCTACGACGATCACTTTTTACTCCAACCGAATTTAACCGAAGATCAGTGGCCGCCGGAAGCGACTCAGGTTGAACCGCCGCACGATGACCCTGGCAGTGGTAAGTGGCGTCACGCAGAAGAATCATCCAATGAGTGAATAGAGAGGACGAATGTCATGAATGCAAGTATTGCGGTACAGGTTTTGCCAATGTATCCGGATCAAAAGAAAGTGCTGGAGGTTGTTGACGCAGTGATTGCGTATATTCAATCAACCGGTGTCAATTACGAGGTCAGCGCGTTTGAAACGATCATGGAAGGCGATTACGATCAGCTAATGGCTATTTTGAAGCAGATCCCCGTGGTCACGGCTAAAGCTGGCGGTACGTCCCAGATGGTGTATGCCAAGATCAATTATTTTGCCGAAGATACTGGCTTGTCGATTGCTGATAAGGTCGATAAGTTTAAGCATTAAGCAACCAAAAATGGTCATATAGCCATCAAGTTGCCTGAGGGAGGTTGAGTCATAATTTTGTAAGAAGGTTTATAGTTTAGTGAATTCCGAGCGATCAAAAAACTTAGGCAATAAGTTCCGAGTCGTGCCAAACTCCGCAATCTCCGGCCAGCTGAGGCTGGAACGTGGTGGGCACGACTTAGAGCCTCTGCAAAATCGGCAGAGTCTCTAAGCTCGGCCTTGTTGTAGGCGGGGCAAAAGGCGCCCCACCAACAACAATGTCACCACTGAGCCTCATCTGGCCTACGATTGCTCCGCATTGGCACTAATATCTTAAATGACTCGAACGAGTTACCCTTGTGGACGCAAAAATGAACACATTCCTTGTAATCCTTTGGAATGCGTTCATTTTTACTTTGGGGTCACAATTATGATCTCGCATTTTTTGCTAGCTACTGAATAATGTCACGATTAGGATCACGCCAATTAATGATCAAGACGAGTACCATCATCACGACGACCATCATGAAAACACCATGCAGACCGGTGAGAATCGCGGCAGCTGCTTGCGGATTGTGAACCGAGGTGGCTGATTTGGCGCTGATTGCCGCATTGACGGTTTTGAAAGAAAGCCCATGCAGGTTCGCCCGAATCACCAAAGTCAGCACGGCTCCATACACGCCAGTCATCACCGTCTGCCCCAGCGAGCGCCCTAGCGTCAAAATACTGGTAGCCGACCCGACGTAGCGATCCGGCACAAGATGTTGGCTAAGGACCGTGTTCATGCTGATGACAATCCCCATCACCGTTCCATTAACCATGGCAATCACGTAAAAAGCCCATACCGGAAAATTCGGCGAAGCAACCGTGAGCAGTAAATAGGCGCATGTCAGAATGAAGACGAGCATTAACGACAAGGTTCGCGGGACAAATCTTTTAATCAAGGGACCGACCAGAAAAGATGATGCCAGCCATAACACGGAGCTAGACGTCACTACCAGCCCGGCAGCCGTTGCGCCCAAATGGTACAGCGATTGTAACCAAATCGGGAAGTAAACCTGATAACCGATTAAGACGCCGCTAAGCAATAACGCCGTCAAAATCTGTACGGTAAAGGTAAAGCTTTGAAACATTTGCGGTGCGATTAACGGATCGGTTGCCCGTTGTTCTTGCCGGAACAGAAGATACCCACCCACACATGCCAGGACTAACAAAAACGCTGCTAGCCAGGGCTGTTGATCAAGCGCCTGGATACCCAATAGCAGGGCAATTAATGTAACCGCTAGCCAAGCAATGCCCAGCCAATCAATCGTTAATGACACATGCTTGCGGCTGGGTTCACGGTACCCAACTTGAATGAGGAAGAAGACCAGCATACCCAGTGGCACGTTCACGAAGAAAACCCAGTGCCACGACAACTGATCGACCAAAAAGCCCCCAATGAGCGGTCCAACCAAAGCAGATAGACCCCATGCTGTATTATTTAGCGCCATCACGTTCGCGCGGTGAGCGAAATCATAGTAGTCGGCAATAATGGTAAACGTCAGCGGCATCACTGCCCCAGCGCCAATCCCCTGCAAAGCACGGGCTAAAATAAGCAATAAAATATGCGGTGCCAAGCCGCTCAGCAAGGTGCCGACTGTAAACAGCACAACACCCCACTGAAAGATTCCTCGGCGGCCGATCGCATCTGCCAATTTTCCGTAAATCGGTGTGGTAATGGCTGTCGTAAGTAGGTAAGCGCTCATGATCCAGCTTTGATAAGCCAGTCCATGCAAGTCGCTAATAATCGCAGGTAAAGCAGTTGTCACAATCGTCACTTCAACCGAAGTCATAAACGTTGCAATAAAAACCGCCGCCATCACCAGGCCGCGGCCTTGAGGTTTCGTTGTTGTCGCCATGTTTGCATCCCCCTAGTACTTACATTGTACCAATTGGGGTCAAGACTTTTAGTATTAGATAACGGAGGAAGGGGGGGATGTCGTGCACATTGCTTCGATTGAGCAACTACTATAAAAAGACCACCCACCATTTTCTAGCGGACAGTCGTCTTAACTTTTTACAATGCAGGACGTCGTGGATGACGTGGCATGTGACGATCCACCACAATCGCACCTGCCATTAAAATGATAATTACGGCGGCTGCCAGAACCTGATCAAATAGGATCAAACTAAGCGCGCCAACCAAGGCGAAGAACAGCAACAGCCAATCAATTTGTGATAGTGACAAAACAATCGCCCCCTAGACATTAGCCTTAAAAGTCTGTCCAATCATCCTTGTCACCGGCGTCTTTGTCAGGCGAGACGTAGACAACAAGTTCGTCACTGAAACGCTTCAAGCAGTAAGCTGCCGCACCGACTGCCGCGATGGCCACAAAAGTTTTCAAAAAATGGTTTTTCATAGGTTTCCTCCTTCGCGTGCCTCCAGATCGTCAAACCTTGAACCCAACTTTATTTTACCATCACTTTGCGTTGAAACGCGTTCACCAGCCCAGAAACCTGCGTGTAAGGACCTTGGTCGCAATGGCCTAAGCCCGGGCCATCACGCCCAAGGCCACTTACACTCCGGTTTCTAACCGGGCTGATTCACGCTCTGCCTTAAACGCGTTCACCAGCCCAGAAACCTGCGTGTAAGGACCTTGGTCGCAATGGCCTAAGCCCGGGCCATCACGCCCAAGGCCACTTACACTCCGGTTTCTAACCGGGCTGATTCACGCTCTGCCTTAAACGCGTTCACCAGCCCAGAAACCTGCGTGTAAGGACCTTGGTCGCAATGGCCTAAGCCCGGGCCATCACGCCCAAGGCCACTTACACTCCGGTTTCTAACCGGGCTGATTCACGCTCTGCCTTAAACGCGTTCACCAGCCCAGAAACCTGCGTGTAAGGACCTTGGTCGCAATGGCCTAAGCCCGGGCCATCACGCCCAAGGCCACTTACACTCCGGTTTCTAACCGGGCTGATTCACGCTCTGCCTTAAACGCGTTCACTGGCGCAGAAGTCTGCGCCTAAGGCCACTTATACTCCGACTTCTAAGCGCGCCAGTTCACGCTCTTGAAAAAATTTACCAAATTAAGTTTTAAGGCAATTTAAGCGAATTTAAGTCAAAATAAGTGCTTTTTCGTCAATCTGTGTTATACTGAACTCATTAAAACCGAAAGTAGGTATGAGCATGGATACAAAAGTTAAGACTGTTGATTACTCATCCAAGGAATACTTCGACCGAATGACAGAATACTGGCAAGCCGCTAATTACGTGTCGGTTGGTCAGCTTTATTTGAAGGACAATCCGTTGCTGGAACGGCCACTGAAAAGTGAAGATGTGAAGCCGCATCCGATCGGTCACTGGGGCACGATTGCCGGTCAAAACTTCATTTACACCCATTTGAACCGCGTCATTAATAAGTACGACCTCAACATGTTCTACATTGAGGGTCCGGGTCATGGTGGCCAGGTTATGGTTTCCAATTCTTATCTGGATGGGTCATACTCGGAAATTTATCCACGGATTTCGCAGGATAAAGAAGGCATGAAGCGTCTGTTTACGCAATTCTCATGGCCAGGTGGTGTGGCGTCACACGCCAGCGCCCAGACGCCGGGTTCGATTCATGAAGGCGGGGAGTTAGGCTATGCGTTGAGTCACGCAACCGGTGCGGTTCTGGATAATCCTGATGTCATTGCGGCGGTTGTGACCGGCGATGGCGAAACGGAAACCGGCCCATTGGCAGCTTCATGGTTCAGCAATACCTTCATCAATCCGATTAGCGATGGCGCGATTTTGCCAATCGTTCATATGAATGGGTTCAAAATTTCTAACCCAACGATCCTCTCCCGGAAGTCGGATGAAGATCTGACCAAGTACTTTGAAGGCATGGGCTGGAAGCCGTACTTTGTTGAAGGCGACGATCCGACCAAGCTGAATCCGGAAATGGCCAAGGTCATGGATGATGCGATTGAAACGATTAAGGCAATTCAAAAGCACGCCCGTGAAACCGGCGACACCACCATGCCACATTGGCCAGTGATTATTTTCCGCTCACCAAAAGGCTGGACCGGTCCTAAGAGTTGGAATGGCGAACCGATTGAAGGCTCCTTCCGTGCGCACCAGATTCCGATTCCGGTTGATGCCGAAGACATGGAGCATGCGGATTCTTTGGCAGGCTGGTTGAAGTCCTACCATCCGGACAAACTGTTTGACGAAAATGGCAAGTTGATTCCGGAATTGGCTGCCTTGCCGCCAAAGGGTGACCAACGGATGGCCGCCAACCCGATTACCAATGGCGGCATTGATCCAAAGCCATTGGTTCTGCCAGATTATCGCAAGTATGCGCTGGACAACAAGGAGCATGGCAAGCAGATCAAGCAGGACATGATTGTCTGGTCCGATTATCTGCGTGATTTGATTAAATTGAATCCGCACAACTTCCGTATTTTTGGCCCTGATGAAACCATGAGTAACCGGCTTTATAGCTTGTTTGAAGTGACCAACCGGCAATGGCTGGAACCAATCAAGGAACCGGCTGACCAATACCTGGCACCAGCTGGTCGGATCATTGATTCACAGCTGTCCGAACATCAGTCAGAAGGCTTCAATGAAGGCTACACGCTGACCGGCCGTCATGGCTTGTTCACCAGTTACGAAGCCTTCCTGCGGGTTGTCGATTCCATGCTCACCCAGCACTTCAAGTGGATTCGCAAGGCCCACGAAGAACCATGGCACAAGGCTTACCCAAGTCTGAATGTGGTATCAACCTCGACTTCCTTCCAGCAAGATCACAATGGTTACACCCATCAGGATCCAGGCATTTTGACCCACATGGCGGAAAAGAAGCCTGAATACATCCGCGAATATCTGCCAGCGGATGCGAATAGCTTGTTGGCGATCTCACCAAAACTGTTCGGATCACAAAACACCGTCAATGTGCTGATCACTTCCAAGCAGCCACGGCCACAGTTCTACAGTATTGATGAAGCAACCGTTTTGGCCAATGCCGGGCTTAAACGCATTGATTGGGCTTCCAACGATGACGGTGTTGAACCGGATGTGGTGATGGCTGCAGCGGGTACCGAACCGAACATGGAAAGCTTGGCAGCAATCAACTTGTTGCATGATGCCTTCCCGGATTTGAAGATTCGCTTCATTAATGTTGTGGATCTTCTGAAGTTGCGCAGTCCGGAAATCGACCCACGTGGTTTAAGCGATGCCGAATTTAACAGCTACTTCACCACCGATAAGCCGATTCTCTTTGCTTATCATGGCTTTGAAGGCTTGATTCGCGACATCTTCTTCACCCGCCAGAATCGCAATGTGCTGATTCATGGTTATCGTGAAGAAGGCGACATCACGACACCATTTGACATGCGGGTTCTGAACGAACTTGACCGCTTCCACTTAGCCAAGGATGTCATTCAGCACGTGCCGGCATATGCCGAAAAGGCTGCAGCTTTCATTCAGAAGATGGATGACACGTTGCAATACCACCATGACTTCATCCGCGCAAACGGGGAAGATATCCCTGAAGTGCAGGAATGGACTTGGAAGCCGATTAAGTAATCAGGTATAAGCGTTGTTTGACGTTAACAGATGAACATGACGAAAATCGATCTCCGCAACTGGAGGTCGATTTTTTTCGTTGAGATATACGTGAAAATTCCGCCATTTTGAAAACCAAGACGTTGGCGTTAATCCGACAAAAAATGTAATCGCATACAATTCCGCTGCATCAGCATTTATGCGACTATGCCAGCTACGAGTTGACGCGATAAGTGACAAAACCGTGAAACAAATGGCAAGAAGTTGTGTAATATCTGTAAAAAATCACTTTACTTTCTCTGAAATCTAATATACTCTTAATGCAATATCATTTTGAGGGTGAGTAAATGAAAGTTAAACGATTAGTTGCAGGAGCCATGATCTTTGCTTCAACCGTTCTTTTGGCTGCGTGTGGCAGCAAGAGTAGTAGCTCAGACACTTTTAATCGAATGGAGAAGGATGTCATCTCCACGATGGACAATGCCCATATTACGGACGTTGTCAGTGGGCAGGCGGCAGTCGATACCGGCGATGGTTTATACCGGTACAAGGGTAAGAAACTTCAGGCTGCGGTCGCAACCAAAGTGGTGAAGCCGACTAACAATGGTCTGACGTATACATTTAATTTACGCAAAACCAAGTGGAGTAACGGCGATCCGGTGACAGCTAAGGACTTCGTGTTTGCTTGGCGGCGCGCGACCGATCCTAAGACCAAGTCAGAGTATGCTTATCTGTTCTCAGGCATCAAGAACGCTGACGACATCACGGCCGGTAAAAAGGCACCTTCAACACTGGGTGTCAAAGCTGAAGGCAATTACAAACTTGTCGTAACCCTGGATCATCCAATACCTTACTTTGGCACGATGATGGTCAACCCGGTCTTCTTCCCGTTGAACCAAAAGACAGTTGAAAAGTATGGCAAGAAGTTCGGGACGCAAAGTAAGTACCTTGTCTTTAATGGACCGTTTAAGTTGACTAACTGGAATGGTACCGGTAATTCATGGGATGAAGTGAAGAACGATTCATACTGGAATGCCAAGCAGGTTAAGTTAAAGAAGATTCACGTTCAGGTTGTTAAGGATTCCAACACAGCCGCTAACCTGTACTCAACCAAGAAGCTTGACGATGCTGTTCTAACTGGTGAAATTGCCAAGCAGCATAAAAATGACAAGGATTATGTCGGGGACAAGCAGGGCCGTACCACCTACTTGGATATGAACGAAGACAAGGTTCCTGATTTCAAGAACACGAAATTGCGTCAGGCGGTTTCCATGGCGATTAACCGGAAAGAGCTTGCTGAGAAGGTTATCGGCGATGGCTCATTCGGTATCCCGACCATCACACCGGAAAACTCAGGTAGCAACCCGAAGACCGGTGAAGACTTTGCCAAGGATGCAGCCAAAGAATCCGAAACCGTTCAGAAGTATGACCTTAAACAAGCCAAGAAGCTATGGGCTGAAGGCTTGAAAGAAGTCGGTAAAACCGGCGAACAAGTCACGCTGACAACAGACGACACGGATGTTGCCAAGAAGACCGGCGAATATCTGCAATCAGCTTTGGAACAATTGCCAGGTATGAAGGTATCGATTTCTTCCGTACCATTTAAGACCCGGATCCAACGGTCATTGGATGGCAGCGCACAGTTCATCCTTTCCGGGTGGCAGGGTGACTTCCCGGATCCGATTTCCTTCCTGGATCTCTATTCAACGGGCAACACCTATAACTTCAGCCACTGGTCAAACAAGGAATACGATGATCTGCTCAAGGCTTCCAAGACCACCGATGCCAACAATGAGACCAAGCGCTATGATGATCTCCTGAAGGCACAGGTTCTGCTCTCCAAAGAAGCACCAGTCGCAACCCTGTATCAAACCGTTCAAGGACATTTACGCAATCCGAAACTGAAAGGCGAAACCTTCAGTCCGGCCAATATGTATAACTTTGTTGGGGCGTATATGGCGAAGTAAGCTAAAACTTGAAATTGCTCTCTATGCCACATCGGTGAAAACCGGTGGTGTAGAGAGTTTTTTCTTGTCCCTTTTTATCCAAGTGTGAAATCAAGCTGATGTGAGCTTCTACTGATTTTTTGAAAATCAAAAAGAGATAGAACTATTCGCACATATTAATATATGAACTCAAATGATCTTGTTAATAAAAAATGGTTTGTAAAATCAAAGAAAAAATGAGGTAAAAATGATTGAATAAAGTAATACAGAGATTTAACATCATGGTATCAATTGAAGCATGGAGTTGATTTAATTGCTCAACAAGCAGTACTGGAAAACCAAATCAACCATAACTGCTTTCTTAATGGCACTCCTATTTCTTTTGGGGCATATTTATGCCAATCTTGGTTATGATGCCAACGGTGGGAAACAAACAGTGGGGTTCTTTTTTTTCTCGCCATATATGAACTGGCTGCCTGTTGATATTTCTTCAAACATACCGGTTGCATGGAGCATGGCAGCGCCATTGCTTTCAGTTCTTGCAGGTGGGATGTTTGCTGCTAATCAAGGACGTAGCGGTTATGTCAGATTAATGCGCAGCCGATTAAACTTCAAAGCTTATCGACTAAAGACACTCATGATCGGCGGCGCGTGGGGTGCGATCTTACCAAGCGTTGTTTTGATCCTGGATTTTCTTGGATTGCTTGCCATTCATCCCAACATATTGCCAAATCAGTGGCTTAACAACAATGTCGCGATTAGCTATTTGGGATTTGGTGGCAATTTCTTTTACGAACACACTTGGCTGTACATGTTGGGGTGGATTTTGTTAATCGCCCTTTATGGAGCAAGCTACGCAGTCTTCTCCAATTTTCTTTATTTTATGACGGGGAAGACGATCGTCGCATTGCTGGGCTTGGTGGGCCTTCAACTCTTATTGCTAGGTATTAGCATGATTTCCCGCGTGAGCTTAGCGCCAATGACCTATCTACAAATAGTGCCGACAGTTGGTGCTCCCTCGTTGATATATGTCTTGCTGTGGCCTTTTGTTTTGATCGGATTAAGTCTCTTGGCGCTTCGGGTTCCGGCGGTTGAGGTGTGAGCGATGAAAAGAAAAGGAAAGCTATTGGCAATTCGATTTTTACCACAGATGCCTAGACTCGTCTTTATTTTGCTCATGCTAGTTGTCTCATCCGGCTTTACCATCATGGGATTAATGACGGGGCAGTTTCAAAAGGGCTTGTTTGGTGCCAATCTCTCTGTTCAAAGACCCTTTGGCCAAATAATACTTTTGCTGCCAATTGTTGGGGTACTGACATTTTTGTTGGTGAAGCTGTTGAAAAACACTAGCCTGCTTTTACGAATTGGATCGCGGGTATCGATTGCTCGGCAGATTCTACATGAGCTATCAGTTTATACATTAGCTGTCACAGTCGTTGTATGGGGCATTTGGTTCGGTGCTGTCCTTCTTTTTTCGCAAGTGGGGCAAGGTGTCATGATAATCGCTGCCAATCTTAATCTAATGATGAATGTTGCGACGGCACTTTTTATTGACACGTTGCTGACACTATTTTTCTGTTTGGCATTCAGATCTCAAGCGGTTGGCATTTCGCTTGGATTGGGAGTGATCATTGTTTTTTACATTGCGCCAAGTTTCGGCTTGGATGCGATAACCAATCTTATAACGCCAAAATTAACCCAAGGAGCTATGTGGCCGATTGACATTGTTAAGCAGTGGCTGTTAGTCGTTATTGCAATCGAGCTGATGACGATCACTTTGATGCATATTCGTTTGCCGATAAAGGTGTGAAAATATATGAAGAGACGGTGGGTAAGAAGGCTTTTACGAAGGCGATTGAGCATAGCGTCGGTTATTTTCCTCGTGCTCTTAATGGGATCGCTAGCGCTGAGTTTCCAATATCGGCAAAGTGCGATACTTCGTCAAGTGCACGATCCGGTCATGATGGCCTTTATCGGAGCAACGCCGGATCGGTTTGCCAGCAGTCAAGTGCTATGGCTATTTCTCTGGGTGGGGTTTATGACCTTGCCGATTTTTATCAGTGCAGGGGTGACGAATGCTTACCAAGATGGCCTGTATACTTACGTTAGCTTACGCATCCGACCGCGGCTTTCGGCATATTTATGGCCGCTTAAACAATTACTGCTTATGGAAGTGGGTTTCTTGTTCATGATGGGAGTAGTTCTTGCAGTCGTTGTGCCTTTTATTTGGCCGGAGCAACGTTTCTTTGCAGCTGGTTGGTTCACATTGGTCGTCGTTATGAGCCAAGTGTTGTTGGTGATTCTTGAAACAGTTGTCGAGGGCTATTTTGGGGTTGTGATCGGTGTCGTGAGCACTTTGGTTGTTGTTTTCCTGAGTTTTCTGCAGGTTCCCTTAATGCCATTACGATTTGCCATCGGGAGCATGCTTGCAACGAATCACCAATTGCTAAATGTGCTTTGGTATCAGATGGTTTTGATTCTTTTACTCATACTTATTCAAGTTTTTTATATGCCGGGAAGGTGGGGATGCTATGTCACAGAGCGTAGATAAGCCAAAGATTCGGGTTGATATCGTTCATTTAGCGGTCTCGATTAAACGAAAAAAGATCCTTGATGACATTTCGCTTTCTTTTGTTTCGCCGAATATTTATGGCATTGTTGGTCCGAACGGCACAGGCAAGTCGGTTTTTCTTAAAGCATTGCTTGGCTTTATTCGATTAGCCAGTGGCAGTGTGAAAATCAATGACGTTCAGATTGATCCGCGCCGCGATTTTCCAGTCAGTGTGGGCGCAATTATTGAACATCCGGGTTTTATCAACGATATGAATGGCCATGATAATTTATTGGCACTTGGCCAAATTCGGAGTGATCTCACGGATGCAGATGTCCACGCGGTGATGGTGAAAGTGGGTTTGCCGGATGATAAAAAGCCGGTGTCAGACTATTCATTAGGCATGATTCAGCGATTGGGTATTGCCCAGGCAATCATGGAGGATCAACAACTGATTGTGCTGGATGAACCGACCAATGCGCTTGATCGAGAAGGGATTGCCTTCCTGACAAAGCTATTAAAAGAACTGCGAGATCAGGGCAAACTAGTGTTAATTGCCAGTCACGATCTTCTTTGGTTACAAACATTGGCTGATCAGACGTTTGAATTGACGCATGGTCAGCTTCATAAAATCGAGGATGTGATGCAAGCATGAGTACATCGCAGCGGCGATTTTTCCGACTCGGATTTTTGGCGGTTATCATGCTCCTTATCGGCTTATTTTCGTGGCGTTACCACACAATTAATACTAAAGTAGCGCATCCGGCAGTTAGTGTGAGGACGCTGAAGTTACCGGCTAAAGTTGGCTTAAATCAAAAGACAGCTGTACTTGAAAAGGTTGAGGCAAGGGTTGTACACGGCAAGTGGCACGTGCAGTTACATTTTGATCAACCCCTTGCCAAACAAAGCATCAAACATATGCGCTTTCAAATTGAGCAGCAACGTCAGGGGAGAAAAGTCGCCAATGAATCAATGGTAAGTTTGAGTCGGAATAATAAGGTGCTTACCATGACGGATTCCTATTACAGTCAGGCTAAGTTTAATCGAGTGGTTATGGTTACCTTGCCACACGCGCTGCACTCGCAAAATCAGGTGCAGCTTGTGCCGTTTGAAGCTTAAGGCGTATAGCTGCAAAATTGTTGTCTGCGGGCACCGATTTCTGAAGGGATGTGATAGCTTGGTTCAAGAAAAGGATGATCTTCGATTTCAACTAAACCCCCATGCCAAGTTTGATGTCCGGGCTGCGGTTTTATTAATTCACGACGATCAGGTTTTGGTGACGCTTGAAGCGACGAGCGGTTTTGCGATTGTCCCCGGTGGTGCCGTGAAGTTTGGCGAGACAGCTGCAGAGACTGCTGTGCGCGAAGTTTATGAGGAATTACGGCTGAAAGATGTGCAGCCGTCTCTGGTGGGTGTGCTTGAATCATTTTGGGAACAACCGGAGCAAACTTATCAGCAGTTAATTCTGGTGCATCGATTTGAATTGTCGTCAGAACAGGCCGAAGCCATCGTTTGGCAGGAAGGCTTGCAGGGTCAATGGTTGTCATTTTCAGAGGCGTCTCGGCGAATGCGGCCGCGTACGTTGGCTGAATTTATGCGGCCTAGTGAGACGTTTTTGCATCTAGTTGACCATCACAAAGAGTGACACAGTGTCACCGCCCTTATGGCGCATGCCTCTCCGGCTAGCTTTACAAGCAGCATCAATTATAAAATGTCTAATTAGAGGTGCTTACTTTGCCTTTACCTGCTAACCTTGATACGCTAAAGGTAGGCTACAGGCCGGAAGGGAGTTGCATTTTGATGGATATAACGACTAGACCGACGTTGCAGCAGTTTTTAGCAGACACGAAGCAAGGCCCTTATGTATCACTGTATCTATCTTGGCCGGACAATACACCGGTTGAGAAATTACGGATTCGGTTTAAGAATATGATGAAGCATGTCAAAGCGGTGATGGGCGAAACCTATCCGAAGACGGATTTCGCGCCATACGCTGCTGAGCTTGAACCGTATGAACAGGATCCGATGTTTTGGCAGACATGCGAGACGAATGGTATTGGTGTGCTGACAAACGGCACGCAAACGTATGTTACCCCAATGTATGAAACCGTTGATGATGTGGCGATGGTCACCGAGTTGCCACAGATTCTGCCGTTGATGCTGGATGAGGCGACCGCGACGGATTTCGATATTCTGGCGCTTAATGCCGACAGCATCAAGCTTTACCATAACCACGGCCATCAGGTGCGATCGGTGTCCTTGCCGGATGACGCGCCCCAGACGTTGACAGGGACGCTGGGCACCGAGATTCGTGGCGGCGAGTTAAACAGTGTGCCTCAAGGTGGCGGCCATGTGACGTATCACGGCCACAATGACAAGTCCGCTGAAAAGGCCAGCGATCAACGCCGCTTTTATCAGGCTGTCGATCAGTATTTACTCGTGCATTATAGCAATCCGAACAAAATGCCGCTGGTCCTGATGGGATTAGCCGAAAATGTGGCGGTCTTTCGGGAGATTTCCAAGAACCATCATTTATTGCCGAAGCTTGCAGTGATGAAAAGCCCGGCAACACTTGATTTTGTCGAATTGGATGATTTGTTGGCGCCAATTCGCGAAACACTACGCGATCGGCGACGTCAGCGTTTTGCTGAGACGATCGAAAAGGCGCGGAGTAATGGCAGTTACACCGAGGAACTGACCACCATTGTCACGGCAGCATTGCGTGGTCAACTTGCCATGTTATTTGTTCAGGCGGGCGCCCGGATTCATGCCCGACTTGACGGCGAGCGAATCGAGCGTGACTCCAAAGTTGCTCAGCACGCCAACTTATTAAACACATTGGCAGATATCGTGATAGGCCATGGCGGGCAGGTCGTGGTATTGCCAGAGGAACAACTACCGGCCAAAGTCGGGGCAATGATGCGTTACGCTTGAGTTTGTTTCGGCAAAGATTAGGCGTACGACTAAGCAAAAAGACAGACGCTCATATTTCCAAAATTATTTGGAAATGTAAGCGTCTGTTTTACGGTTCAGTTAGTGAGCCTAAGTCAAAGTGGAAATGCCAGGAGCATTGGGTTTACTGTATGGATCAATTCCTGTATATTGCATGATCTTAGCCTCCTAAGCTAATTCGAGTGTTCCAGTCAATTGTGCTTTTGTCTTAGGCGTGAGGTGATGCGTGATCATGATCACCGTGAGATCTTTTTCGGCTAGCAATGCATCTTCAATGGCTTGAGCACTTTCGTCGTCAATACCAGCTGTGACTTCATCGACAATCAAGATTGGTTTCCGAAATGATAAGGCGCGTGCTAGTGCTAATTTTTGTCGTTGCCCACCAGATAAGTTACTTCCATGCTCGTGGATATTCGTACTCAAACTGGTGAATGTGTTGATGCCAAGAAATTCCACGATTTTATTGAGTGTATTTGAAGCGTTAGATTTTCCCAATGTTATATTTTCTTGCACACTCTCATTGAAAATATATGATTTTTGATCGACAAGTTCGATTTTTGCATTCAGCGTTGATGCTGGAAGTGAGTTTAATTCTAGATCGTCAACGTGGATAGAACCGCTGTAATTAGTAAGTCTGCCACTCATCAGGTTGATAAGTGTTGATTTGCCAGTTCCACTTTTTCCGAGAATGGCATACTTACCGCCTTTCTCGAAGCGGTAAGAGATATCCTTGATGACAGGCTTTTCGCCATAATTGAAAGAAAGATGGTCAACCGTGAGTGCGTTTTTAAATGAGTCATCTTCGAGAGAGGGGGCAGGTTCTTTTGAGGAAGTATCTTTATGAAGCAATACTGTAACAGATTTCATCTGAAAGATACCTTGAATCATACCTGCGAGATTGTTGAAGACGGTGCCTGCCAACGAACCACTAGATGAGATGACACCGACTGTAAAATAACCGCCGACAACTAACAAGCAAGTTAGTGCCAAAACAAGCATTTGTGCGGTTACATTGACACCACTGATCAGCAAATTCACCAAGCCGACATTTTTGGTGTAAAGAACTTTCTCTTTTCCCTGCTGATCGGAAGCAACAGCCAGCTTATGTGTAAAGGCGTTGCCAAGATTGTGGCTGAAAAACACAGAGAATCCGCCAATAATGTCATCCGCTTTTCCTAGGAAAGAACTATTGGCAGTTGCAAGCCGATTAGTCTCTCTGGTCATGATTTTAGAGAAGAACTGGGGGATAGTCATTGTGAGAAGTCCCAAAATAATAGCGGCCAGTGCCAAACTGTAATGATAGAAAGCTAACGACGTAACGGCAAACAGCAACGTTGTAACATTGCCTAGCAGTGAGAAGAACGCATCTAAGCCATTTTGTTCGATCATATTGACGTCATTTGTCAACCATGAGACGTATTCATTATGGTTGACTTTCTTGTATTCAGGAATCGATACAGTGCTGAGTCCGTCTGCAATGTCAGTACGCAACTGATTCGTTACCTTACGGATAATTTGGGCCTTCAGTACTGAATTCACGTAGCCAATGGTTAGGGTAACGCCCCAGATGGTAATGGTGGACAGCAGCCAAAAGACGACACCATTAAAGTTTTTGTTGATGAGTTGATCGGTCAAAGGCGCAAGGGTTAGTGAGCTAGCCACTTTTCCAAGCGACTCGATTAGAATCAGCAGTGTGGTTAATAGCGTCAGCGCCTTTTGTCGCGATAGTAAGCTGATAGTTGGTTTCATGGTGATCGCCTCACATTAATTTGATGGCCCTAGTATATGTGGTAATATGATGCCAACAAAAAATGTTTCAAATATGAAAAAGCAGGGGAGCATCATGGAAAAGATTGGCGAAGTTATTCATATTTTTCGTGAGAACAAGGGAATGAGCCAGGCGGAGCTTAGTGACGGGATTCTTTCGAAGGCGCAGTTATCTAAGTTTGAAAGGAATTTAACCCAGATTTCCGCTGATAAGCTTCTGGCACTTCTTGAACGCTTACACGTCACATTTGCCGAATTCGGTAATGCTCTAGCTATTCAGGAGAATCAGTACGAGCAGTCGATATTGGAAGACATTACCAAGGCAATTGTCAATAACAACGGGGGCCAAGCTGCACTGGTAGAAGACAGGGCTGAAGCGCATTTCAAGAAGCATTCAGGAAAATATAATCGGCTCATTTTGATTATGGTTAAAGCAATGATTGCCGATATGAATGGTGAATCACTCTCAAAAGCCGATGTCAGTTTCTTAGCAGATTATCTGTTTAATGTGGATGGTTGGACTCGATTCGAACTGTTGCTTTTCGGAAATACGTTGTCAGTTATGCCGTTAGTAACCGTTAACCAGCTGGCGCGGGAATTAGCTTCTCAAACTAATGAGGCTTTGGAAATACACCAAAATCTGCAACTTAATATAAGCCTTTTATACAATGTTGTACTATTAAACTTAACGGCTAAGGATTTAAAAATGGCCAGGCTTTTTCTACGCGTTATGAAGAACAGTCATATTGAGGACAACATGATGGCTGAACGATTTTTGACCACACTTGCAGAAGCACTTTGCGCATACTGTGAAGAACCGTCCCCCGAAAATAAAGAGCGTGTCGAGAAGATCGTGGAGATTCAGAAAACCCTTGGGTCAACAAGTTTTTTTGTTGCATTCAAAAGACAGGCCGAAATGTTCATAAATGAAACGACACCTTAAATAACGATATGCGTGATAAAATTCAAATCGTTTTAAAAATGTGCTGCTTCGATCCGACTTGCGGCTTCTAAACGTGCCGACTCGCGAATACTACAAAGGCTCAGGCATCCAAAATGTGCGGATGCCTGAGCCTTTTAGGTTATTTGTAAAAACTTTGAACTGCGATCACGAACCCGCCCCAGCAAAAATCGCCTTCACAATCTGCTCCGCGGTTTTTAAACTCACATCGTTGACGAGCGGGCGCGGACTGGCAGTGGTGAGCCAGTGGACGCCTTCCGTTGGGACACCCCAGAAGAAGAGACCGGCTTGGGGCTGTTCATTGGCGTCGAGCAATTGCTGAGTCTGCCTGTCGACGGCGATCGCGCCTGACTGGAAACGTTTGTCGGCATTGAGTTGCAGTTCATAAGGATGCGCATAGCCGTCATGCAGCAGTTGCCGAACGAGCGGATCTTGCGCGGTTGGGGCGTTGACGGCCGGAACCCGTGCTTCGAGTAAGACCTTAGCTTGCAAGGAGAATTTTGGATCGCTTGGTGTTTTTAAAAGGAATTGACCGTCGATGCCTTTAATTTGCATGCCTGGTGGTAGGATTGTGACGATGCCTGCACCGATTAGGGCCTGCAGTTGATCGATCCGCATCGCCGGTGGTCCGATCGATAGAAAATCGTTCAGTGAGTTGAACCAGCGCAAGAAGAAGTCGAGATACTGATCCTGACTAAAGAGGCCGCGTTCGACAAATTGGCGAATGGGATCGCGCATGTCGCGTAAGACTTCCAGTGCACTGGTCAGCGGACCGGTTTTCGTGCCGCGCATCGCCTCGCGGGCATCTTGTCGGAGATAATGGCGCATGAAGTCTTGGTAGGGTTGGCCACTGGGATGGGCTTTGATCGGATCGGCGAGCACATCCCAATCGAGGCGGTCTTTAGCGGCGATCGGTAAGGTGCCTAAAGTCGCAACCGGGTCCGCGAGAAAATCATGTTCAAACGCGGTCTCGTCAATGTCGGGATAGCGTTGCGGTAACAGGAGACGATAGTAAATCAACTCGGCTTCATGCTTTAACGCGTCCCAGAAAGTCTGGCCGCTCACTTCACCGCGGGTCTGCCAGGCATTGATTTGCTCAGGCGTTAAAAATTGCGGCTCCCATTCCTCACCCGGGCCCTTTTGATTGTGGCCTTTAGCGCGATATGGAAAACCGCGCCGCGAGCCGGCAAAGATGTGCGGCTCGCGACCACTCGGGTGATAGGCGAGCAAGCCATCTGCCGTTTTCTGAAACCGCCCGCCGCGACCTTCTGTTAACCGACTCATTAAATCAAAGAAACTCAAGCCGAGTCCCCGAACGATAACCGGCGCTTGCGGTTCGATGTTGCTGAGGTCGCCTTCTTCCGGGAAGCCCGGTTCCAGATAAAATAGCTTGTGCGCTTTGGCATAGTCGTGTAAGGCTTTTTGATCGCGCGTCAATGAGTTCTTTAAATTCCCCAGTGCCATGACAACTTGATCGGTTTGCCAGCTTTCCTGGTCGGTTGTGATGGTAAATCCGGGATCTTTTTGGTCTAAACGGGTCACCGTTTGTTGTTTGTAGGTGATCGTATTTTGACCGGCCTGGGCGCGTAGTAAGTCGAAGAACCACTGCTGATACACGCCGTAAAGTGCGCGGGAAGCGTAGCTGTTGGGTCCGAGACTGGCAGCTTGGCGTAACAAAATTGCCCGATTATCCAGTTCAGGGTGGGCATCCAGATAGCCTGCCGCGATCGTCAGTGCCCAAGTGCTCAGATCGGGTCCGGTGATAAATGGCCCGACGTCAGTGACGCTCTGATCCGTAAATAAGGTAATTTGCGAAGCAGCAGTGTTCATAATTAAATTAGGATCCTGATTGATTTTCCATACTCGGCCGCCGATTGGATAAGGGTCAACCAGTACGATATTAAGCCGGCGCTTGGGGTAGCGGGTCGGTTGCCAACTAAGCAGCCGACTTAAAAGCAGCAAGCCACGCGGGCCGGCACCGATAAGTGTGATGTGCATATTGAACTCCTTTTATGAATTGACCAATTAAGAAGCAACAAAGCTATTATACTTGGAAGCGTCGCAAAGCCGTTAGCGACTTGCTTTAGGTTTCGCCCTTTTCGTGTCATAATGTTTGTATTGATAATCTAGAAGGGAAGGCAGATGCTGATGAAAGTTGTCGTTGTGGGCTGTACGCATGCAGGAACTGCGGCAGTGCGCGAACTTTTAACGAGACACCCGGAAACGGAAGTGGATGTTTTTGAACGTCGCGAAGACATCTCCTTTCTTTCTTGTGGCATTGCTTTGTACCTTGAAGGAACAGTTGGCCGGCTGGAAGATATGTTTTATGCTACCCCGGCTTCGCTTGAAGCGCTTGGCGCCAAGGTGCACGTCCATTTAAAGCATGACGTTTTATCGATTGATGCAGCTGATCATCGGGTCGTGGCCGAGGATCTGGCGACCGGCCAGCAGCAACATTATCAGTACGACAAGCTCATTATGACCACGGGCAGTTATCCAGTGATTCCGCCGATTTCCGGTGTCAGTATTCCGCGGGTCTTGATGTGCAAAAGTTATGATGATGCCCGCAAGATTAAAGAGAGTGCCAAAGATGCCGACAAAATTGCCATTGTTGGCGGTGGGTATATCGGCGTTGAATTGGCCGAGGCCTATAGCCGCAACCACAAACAGGTCATTTTGATCAATGGCGTGTCGCCGCTGTTGAGCCACTATGTTGACTTGCCGCTCAGTAAGGAAATTGCTTCTGTGTTGACGAAACGCGGCGTTGAACTCAAGACCAATACGATTGCCAGACATTTTGACAGTGATGCCAAGCATGTCTTCATTCAGACGGATCAAGGGGAGATTCAGGCCGACTTGGCGGTGGTTTGTGTCGGTTTTCGTCCGATGACCGAATTGCTGGTCGGACAGGTTGAGATGAATCCGGATGGTGCGATTCATGTGAATGATTATATGCAAACCAGCAATCCGGATATTTATGCTGCCGGTGATGCCGTTGCCGTTCATTTTAACCCGACTGGTAAAGATGCTTATGCGCCGTTGGCAACGAATGCCGTTCGCCAAGGAAAAATGGCCGGTGCCAATATTTTTGGCCAGAATATCAAATATATGGGAACACAGGCGACCAGTGCGTTAAAATTGTATGATCATAGTCTGGCGGTTACCGGACTCACACTTGCCCACGCCAAGCGTAATCATCTGCCGGCAGCCAGTGTGACCATGACGGATGATTTTCGGCCGCCATTCATGCCGCATACGGTCAAGATTACGATGGTGCTGGTCTATGATACGCGCGATCGCCGGATTCTAGGGGCACAGTTTTATAGTGAATATGACATTGCCAATGCGGCGAATCTGATTTCGGTCATGATTCAAAATCGCAATACGATTGATCAGCTGGCCTATGTCGATATGTTGTTTAATCCGAATTATGATAAACCATGGCATTATCTTAATTTATTAGGCCAGTTAGCAGTGATGCAGGCAGATAACGCAAAGGTGTAGGGGGAAAATTATGAACGCGTGGAATCTTATCGGACTGTCAGCGTGGGTGATCTTAATTGCCTACTTCATCTTCATCGTCTGGCACATTCGCCGGCGACATATTAAAGCGATCGTCAAATCCGGTCGCCAAGTGCCGGCTTCGGTGGTGCTGGTTGATCTTGCGGAAGTAGCCGTGCTATTCCTGGCGACGGCCGGGTTGGTATGGGCAAGCTGGTTGCGGCCTATCGATTACCGCGATAGTCACGCCGTCACCATCAGCCATAGCGCGCAACCGCTGATCTTACAAACAGGCGACGAGCATTCCTTCTACGTTCGGGTCCACACCGGTAACGGTAAAAATCCGATCCTCTACTACACTTACTGGACGGAAGGCGCGAAGTATGAAAACAATAGTCATAACGCGGAAGTCAGCTCAGGCGCCCAACCGTTAACGCCGCGAGCTGCCGCCTATCCGTGGTCGAAAAAGTATCTGAAGCGACTTGATCAAACTGCGGACCAAGCCTATGTGGCGACGGTAACGGCACGTTACCAACCGGGTTTTCTGAATGGCCTGGGCATGCACGTAGGCCATATTGCTGACCGGTTCTCGATTCTGCGGGTTCCTAATGATACGTTTGTCGAGATTGATCCGGTCGAGGATTAAGGCGAACAGAAACAATCTGATCGTTTGATGCAAAATGTTGCGTCAGGCGATTTTTTTGTGAGCGCGAGCCAGCCCGGTTAAAAACGGAGTGTAGGTTTCAAGGTCCTTACATGCAGGTTTCTGGGCTGGCGAGCGCGTTATGGCCTTTTAAATTGAACTGACTAAAAATTCAGCAAAACCTGATGCTTAAGTGAATGGTTCGGTATTCAGCACATGGTATGATGAAACCATTCACAATCCGATTAAATGAAGGAGGCGAGGGGATGCATCGGCACAGCTGGTGGTTGGTACCCCTAATGTTATTGCTGGGATTCTGCGCTGCAACGCTGCAACCGGTTCAGGCGAGTTCAGGTAAATGGTATCGCGATCAAGGGGCGATGATGGGGCCTGAAAGTCACCGGGTTTTAAACGAGCTAAATGACCAGACATTTGCCAAGGTAAAAGGGCATCCGCAAATAGCGGTCATAACGGTGGCGTCGTTGCATGATGATGACATTGAAGATTATGCTAATGACCAGTTTGCGAAGGCCGGCGTCGGCAAAAAAGACTGGGAAAATGGGCTATTGTTGGTGCTTTCCCGCAATGATCACAAGTATTGGCTGGAAGTCGGTTATGGTCTGGAAGATGTCGTACCAGATGGCAGCGCCGACGAGATTGTGACGGACAGCGTTAAAAAGCAGCTCAAGGCCGAAAATTATGATCGCGCCATTGCGATGTTCTTGACCAATATCGGGAAGCGTGTCGTTGCTCACCAAAGTGCGATTACAACGCCAACTCAAATTAAGATCAAACGCGCACGTGCTGCGGCAATCAAGCAGGCGCTGATGATTGCGGCACTGATTGTGTGTGGATTAATGGTTCTTTTCTTTTTGGTGCATGCTGCCATGAATGCGCGGTTGCATGACGCGATGAGCGACCCCGGGGCGATGGCAGCATTGCCGATTTATACAGCGGTGATGACTGCCGGCATTAAGTTGCGGATGGGTTCAGCTTCCTTGCCGTTATTTCGCTTTGCTTGGGCGCATCACCAATTACGCGTGATCGGAATGGCTGGGCTAGCGCGACGAAGGTTTGAATCCTGGACGCAGGAGATTCGGTTCACGACGCCACATCCATATTGGTACTATCACAATCTTCAAGGGGCACTCCGGGAATTGTCAGATCAAGAAATCGTCAACGCGCCCACCATAACGGCACTGGCTGATTTGCTGAATCCGGCCTTAACGGATCGGTTAGTAACAGGCAAGCCGTACGAAACAGCATATGCAACATGGCTCAGCGGGCAAAAAAGCATCTCCAGTCAGGAAGCCGACACAACATGGACGAAGTTTCTTGAAAACGTGAAAGCAACGGATCATTTTTCGGATAAAACTTTGGCAGCAACGTTTTCGGCCATACTTTTCCATATCCGTCATCCAGACAAGGATCAGCACTTAGATCAAGATGACTTACCGCTGTGGGTGATGTCTGATTTTGGCTCTGGATCAAGTAGTGGCGGAAGTGGCGGATCCGACAGTTTCGGCAGTGGTTTTGGTGGCGGATCCAGTGGCGGCGGTGGTTTTGGTGGCAGCTGGTGACTGATGAATCGGTGAAGCGTGGCGACCCGCTTTTTGAAAATAGCTTGAAAATCACATATCACGTGGGCTAACATTAGAAAATACAAACAAAATGGTGTGTGGTTTTAACTGCCATTATTTAACGCATGAAAACGGGGCTAGATAAATGGAGCAAATACTATTGTTAATGGGCACCGGTTTGCTTGGCGGCATTCTGGGTGCGGTGCTTGGCATTGGCGGCGGGATGATTATTACGCCGATTCTGACGATGCTAATGGGTTTGCCGATTCAATATGCGATCGGAGCCAGCATCGTCTCCGTCATTGCCACGAGTTCAGGGGCGACGATTGCGTATCTTAAAGATGAAATGCTGAACTTACGTGTGGCGATGTTTTTGGAAATTGCCACGACGGTCGGCGCAGTTTTGGGCGCGATTGTTACCGGGCTTGTGGACGGCAAAGTGCTGTACATTTTATTCGGCGCGTTATTGATTTTTTCAGCGTTCAATATGATTCGCAAAATGCGGATGAAAGAAGACGAAGCGCGCCAGACGACACCGGATGAAATTGCGACCAAGTTGCGCTTGAACGGGGCTTATTTTGACAAGGCCACCGGTAAAGAAGTCAATTATACGGTGACCAATGTACCGGGCGGTTTTGCGATGATGTTTGGCGCCGGTATTGCCTCCGGTCTGTTAGGGATCGGCAGCGGCGCGTTTAAGGTGATCGCGATGGATACGATCATGCACATGCCGTTGAAGCCTTCCAGTGCGACCAGCAACCTCATGATGGGGGTTACTGCGGCGGCCAGTGCAACGGTTTATTATTTTGGCGGGCAGCTGCAGCCGCAAATTGCAGCGCCACTGGCCATCGGGATCCTCATTGGCGCGACGGTCGGTTCCCGCGTGATGCAGATTCTGCCGACCAAGGTTTTGCGCATGATCTTCATTCCGGTTATTGGCTATATGGGCATTCAAATGGCGCTTAAAGGATTTGGGGTGTCAATCTGATGGACAATAAACTTAAAACTGAAATTGATGATGTCGAAATTATGATCGGCAAGGTCATGCAAGTTGGCGTCATTTTGTCGGCGGTGGTCATTGTTTTGGGGCTGATTTTGCTTATTGCGACCGGGTCGACCGGGTATCCGGCAGGCGTTCACCCGACGCGGGTTGGCGCTATTTTGAGTGGAACCTTCGCTTTAAAGCCTTACGCTGTGTTAATGACAGGCATTTTTTTGCTGATTTTGACCCCCGTTTTGCGGGTGGTAGTTTCAATTTATGCGTTTGCCGTGGAACATGACCACCTGTATGTATGGATTACGACTGCCGTGCTGATTATCTTAATCGGTGCGATGACGATTGGGTATTTGGGCAATCGTTAAGTCGTTAGCAATCACACGAAAAAAGAGGGATTTCAGCCCACAGACATTTTTGCCTGCGAGTTGAAATTCCTCTTTTTGCGTTACCAAACCGCCATAGCGCCATCTGTTCGCGATTCGGACCCGCCAACATAAGTTTGGGTTTCGGGATTGCGCCAGATGACTTGTCCGCGACCAAAAACATTGGGTTCGGGTTGAACAACGATCTGATGTCCAGCCGCGACAAGTCGGTTAACGGTCACGGCTGGCACTTCGCGTTCGACCTGGACAGTTTGATCATGCATCCATTGCCAGCGCGGGGCATCTAACGCGGTTTGCGGGTCAAGGCCGAAATCAATGGTGTTCATTAAAACCTGCAGATGCCCTTGTGGCTGCATGAAACCACCCATCACACCAAACGGTCCGATTGGGGTCCCATTTTTGGTTAAAAAGCCCGGGATGATGGTGTTGATCGGGCGTTTACCACCTTCAAGGACATTGGGTGACGCGGGATCGAAGGAAAAGTTGTTACCACGGTTGTTCAAGGCGATGCCTGTGCCGGGCACCACGACACCAGAGCCGAAGCCCATGTAGTTGCTTTGAATCATGGACACCATATTGCCATCCCGATCGGCAGTTGCCAGATAAACGGTTCCGCCACTTTGCGGGTCACCAGCTTCAGGTGGTCGGGCCGATTCACCGATCAGCGCGCTGCGGTTGGCGAGGTAATCCGCTGCAAGCAATTGATTCGGATCAAGCTGCATGGCCCGCGGGTCGCCAGCAAATTTAAAGAAGTCGGCAAAAGCTAACTTAATCGCTTCAATCTGGTGGTGGACGGTGTCAAATGAATCCCGGTTGGTAAAATGCCAACCCTGCAATAACCCCAGTGCTTCTAACGCCACCACACCTTGACTGTTAGGGGGGAGTTCCAACACGTCATAGCCATGATAGTGGAGCTTTAGCGGCGTCACCCAAGCCGGCTGATACGCCGCTAAATCATCAGCCGTTAAATAACCGCCATTCTGTGACGCAGCTGCAACGATTTTTTGGGCCAAGGTTCCTTCATAGAAATCGCGCGCCTGTGTTTGGCCAATGCGTGTCAGAGTATCGGCCTGTTCCGCAGATTGCCAAACTTCACCGGTTCGTGGCGCATGGCCATTTGGGCAAAAGGTTTTGAACCATTCGTCAAAAATCGCCGGATTGGCCGCCTCTTTTTGTGCTTGGCGGTAATTTTGCGCAGCGCGTTCCCAAAAATAAGCGATGGTTTGTGACACAGGATAGCCACCTCGTGCATACGTGATGGCTGGCGCTAAGTCCTCAGCCAAGGAAAGCTGGCCAAACCGTTCAACCATCGCTGCCCAAGTCGCAGGTGCACCTGGAACATCAATAGAAGTCCAGCCAAATTTAGGCATTTCCGTTAAACCAGCAGCTTGAAGATCTGCCACGTTGAGACTTTGCGGCGCCGGACCGCTGCCATTGATCCCATATTGCTGACCGTTAATGCTGATAATCGCAAATGCATCACTACCAATGCCATTGGTGGTGGGCTCGACAACGGTTAGACAGGCAGCGGTCGCTACGGCTGCATCAACTGCATTGCCGCCTTGTTGCAGAATCCGCAACCCGGCTTGAGCAGCTAACGGCTGGCTGGTACCCACCATGCCGTACTTAGCATAGACTGACTTGCGCGAACGCGGGTAAGGATTGTTAGGGTTCGTGAAAAAGGACATCGAATCGCCTCGGTTTTGTCGAATATGTAATGTGAAATATAGGTCACAGAATATCACAATCTAAATCTAATGTTAAATGCTTGCCATACCAGCAATGTAGGCGTGTCAAGTCACGGGTCACTTTTTAACATTTTTTATTTTGGTTATTGACATTAAGACAATCTAATTCTAACATTCAATTTTAATAAAGCTATTATTATTTTTATACGAGGAGGCAAGCGCATGGGTCACTTCATTTTGAAACGGATGCTGCAACTTGTACTGTTATTAATTGGTGTATCGTTCATTGTTTTCTTCAGCATGCACCTAGCGCCCGGCGATCCGGCGCGAATCATGGCCGGACCGGCGGCAACTAAAAGCGATATCGCTGCGTTACATAGGAGCTTGGGGTTAGACAAGCCAATTGTGGTGCAATATCTTGACTGGATTGGTAAAGTCTTGCACGGCAATCTCGGCACGTCATATCAAACATCCCAGCCGGTAACCCAAGCTATTCTCAGTCGCCTCCCAACAACGATTAAATTAGCAACAGCCAGCATGGTTCTGGCATTGATAATCGGCATTCCACTGGGGATTGTTGCCGCCATTAAGCACAATACTTGGATTGATTTTACCAGCACGACATTATCACTCCTCGGTGTGTCCATTCCTAATTTTTGGTTAGGAACGATGCTGATTTTGATTTTCGCCGTGATGTTGCACGCGTTGCCAATTGGCGGCATGTCGATGCATTGGTATACGGTCGCTGGTCTAAAAGAATTAATATTGCCAGCGATTGCGCTGAGTGCAGGCTCGGCTGCCTTAATCGCACGCACGACACGAGCTACCATGCTTGAAGTGCTGCAGCAAGATTATGTGCGGACAGCAAAAGCAGCAGGTTTGCGGCCCTGGAAAATCATCTTAACCCACGAGTTTCGTAACGCCTTGATTCCGATTATTACCGTTATCGGTATCAACTTTGGCACGTTATTAGGTGGAACGATTGTGACTGAACAAGTCTTTACCATCAACGGTGTCGGCCGATTGATGATCAATGCCATCTCAGCTCGCGATTTCCCGGTTGTACAAGGGACCGTATTGTTCATTGCTACAATATTCGTTCTGGTCAATCTAGTCGTCGATATTATCTACGCCAAGGTTGATCCAAGAATTAGCTATTGAACTAGGACATAGGGCGACGCGTTCAGAAGCTGGGGAGTCAATGCTTTAGGCCATCTTAACAGCGACCTTATTGCAAACTTCCGGCTTTAAATGCAACGAACTAGCAAACAAGCAAGGGAGGTAGAACATGGAACGAAATATCTCAGCTGCATCAAGTGAATCAGTCGCTACAACAAGTGAAAGTAAAGCCCATGCGACTAGAGAATCCGAGGCACGTTTTTTGCGCGTTAAAAGATTACTGCACAATAAACTTGCTGTATTCGGGCTAATTGTCATAACGTTGATGATTTTAGTAGCAATCTTTGCTCCTGTGCTGGCGCCAGATAGTCCTTACAAACAAGATCTGATTACCGGAAAGAATCTTGGTATCGGGGCGCCGGGTCATCTGCTAGGGACAGACAACTATGGGCGCGATCTTTTATCCCGCGTGATTTATGGAGCACGTATTTCCTTGGGAGTTGGTTTTTCGGCTGTAGCGATTGGTCTCAGTATTGGTGTTGTGCTTGGTTTGATCGCCGGTTATTTTCAGTGGCTGGATGGTCTCATTATGCGGTGCATGGATGTTCTTTTCGCATTTCCCGGAATTTTGTTGGCGTTATTGATCATTGCCATTTTGGGGACTGGTATTGGGAACATTATTATCGCCATCAGCATCTGGGCCATCCCCACTTTTGCTCGTATTGTCCGTGGCAGTGTTCTAGCTGTTAAAAACGAAGAATATATCACAGCACTGAAATCGGAGGGTGCCCGCGCGCCACGCATTATCTTTAAACATATTCTGCCTAATTGCATGGCACCAATTATTGTGAATGCAACGATGCGCCTAGGATCAGCTATTCTATCAACCGCAGCACTCAGCTTCATTGGGTTAGGTGCTCAGCCACCTTCACCTGAATGGGGCGCCATGATTGCCGAGGGCCAGTCGATTATGTGGGATGCGCCGCAAGTGGCTGTTGTCCCCGGGATTGCAATTATGCTAGTGATCTTTTCGTTTAACGTTTTTGGTGACGGCTTGAGAGATGCCTTAGATCCAAACGCTAAAATTCGCTAAGTCGAGATGATGAGCGTTAAGTTGGAGGAAATGTGCATGACGAAAAAAACAAGCAAATGGCTTTTAGTTTCTGTATTGACCGCTTTATTGATGACATTGATTGCATTTGGAACCGGTCCAACCAACGTGACGGCAGCAGCTGGGCGCACGTTGGTTTATGGATCAACGGCTGATCCTAAGGGGTTATCACCGCTATCCACGGCAGACACGGTTTCATCAAATGTTATTCAGCAAGTCTATGAAACGCTTTTTCGACAAGATGCTAAAACGTTAAAGGCCAAACCGTGGTTGGCGAAGTCCTATGAACGTAAAAGCGCAACTGACTGGATCATTCATTTGCGCACAGGGATTAAATTTCAAGACGGTACGCCATTTAATGCTGCCGCAGTGAAGTACACGTTTGACCAAATGAAAGATCCTAAACGTGCCGCCCCGCGCGCCTCGTTACTCGAACCGATTGCGTCGACAACTGTCGTTAATGACAGCACTGTCGAAATTAAGACCAAATATCCGTATGGCCCATTTTTGGCGATGCTAAGTCATCCCAATGCCTCGATTGTTAGTCCGACTGCTGATAAAAAAGGAAAACTGAATACACATCCGGTTGGCACTGGGCCATTCAAATTTAAGAGCTGGACAACTGGCGATAGCGTCAAGTTAGTACGCAACACAGATTATTGGGGCAAAAAGCCAAAGCTGGCAGGTGTGACGTTTAAAACCGTTCCGGATTATGCCACCGCGGTTTCGATGTTACAAACTGGTAAAATTCAGTTACTCGACAATGTGACATCGGATTACTTATCGCGAATCAAGTCGCTGACAAATGTAAAGCTGACAAACAAAGCCGGAACGCCAATGCGATATTTTGGCTTTAATATGCAGTCTAATCCAGGTAAGAATAAGAAGTTCCGACAAGCTGCTGCTTATGCAATTAATGCCAAAACATATGTCGCCCAGTTAAACGGTTTGGGAACCTATAATCCTAGCCTGATTGGGCCTGAGCTATTTGGCTATAACAAGAACGACAAGAAAGCTGCGACCACCTATAACCTGAAAAAGGCGAAGGAATTGGTTAAAGCAAATGGTTTTAACAAGAAAACTTATACCATTCTAGTCGGTAACCAGCCGGCTTATGTGCAAATGGCGCAAGTCGTTCAGCAGCAACTGGCAAAAGCCGGCATCAAAGTCAAAATTGAAAAACAAGAGTGGGCAACCTATCTGACAACGCTAGCGTCAGGAAAGTTTGAGATGACCTTCTCCGGGTGGGCGAATAGTACAGGTGATGCAAGCGAATTGTTTTATCCTAACCTTGATTCAAAGAATATCGGCAGTTCCAATTACATGAAGTACAGCAACAAACAATTTGACGCCGAAGTTGAGAAATCACGAGAGACGTTAAATACCTCTGAACGTAAAAAGGCTTTGAGCGCAGCGAATAAGATCGCCATGAAAGATATACCGTGGATCGTAATGGATCACAATTCCGTTGCAGTTGCGCAAGCTAAGGATCTCAAAGGCGTGACTGTCTTACCAACAGGCTTGTGGTATTTAGGCGGAGCTTACTTCAATTAGTCTAAAGTCCGTTAAGTTGAATGTGTCTATCTTAGAGAAACCAGTTGGAGGTGACAGTCATGGTGGAACCAGTCTTAGCAGTTCAAAACCTGAATGTTGATTTTGAAACAGATCAGGGGACCAAACAAATTTTACACGACATCAGTTTAGCCGTTCATCCACATGAAACGGTTTGCCTCGTTGGTGAATCCGGTTCTGGGAAGAGTGTCACATCGTTTTCGGTGATGGGGCTTCTGCCGCAAAACGGACGTGTTGCCGGTGGCTCGATTCGTTTTGAAAAGCAGGATCTGCTGAAACTAGGCGACAAGGCCATGCGGCGACTTCGCGGAGATCAACTGTCGATGATTTTTCAAGAACCAATGACGGCGTTAAATCCAGTGTTACGCATTGGCAAACAGCTGACGGATGTCATTAAAGCCCACCAAGCAGTAGATCGTAAAACTGCTTTTGATCAGGCGTTGGCATTGTTGAAGCAAGTTGAGATGCCTGAGCCTGCCAAAAAATTGCAAATGTTTCCGCATGAGTTAAGCGGGGGGCAACGACAACGGGTGATGATTGCCATGGCCATTGCTTGCAAGCCGCAGTTGCTGATTGCTGATGAGCCGACAACTGCCTTAGATGTCACGATTCAGGCACAAATTCTTGAGCTGATTAATAAATTAAAAGATCAAGAAGGGATGGGTGTTCTTTTTATTACGCATGACATGGGCGTGGTGGCACAAATCGCCGATTATGTGGTCGTCATGAAGCAAGGGCGAATTGTTGAGCGAGGCACTGCACAAACAATTTTTGAGCATCCGCAAAATGCCTATACTAAAAAATTGCTTGCCGCGGTTCCTGATGTTGACGCTCCCCACATCGCGCAACATTCACAGGTAACCGACAAACAGCCATTGTTGGCCGTTCAACATCTGACGAAAGTGTATCAGGATAAGAAACAGCTATTTCGCAAACGTGCTGCCGGACTAAAAGCGGTTAATGACGTCAGCTTTCATATTTATCCTGGTGAAACATTAGGATTAGTAGGCGAATCTGGCTCAGGAAAGTCGACGTTGGGCAGAACAATTTTAGGATTGGAGCAGAAGACTGCTGGCAAGATGGTTTATGCAGGCAAGGAGTTGCCACCATTTAATCATCGCCATGCTGCATTAATCGCTAAGATGCAAATGATTTTTCAGGATCCGTTTGGCTCACTGGATCCACGTCAAAAAATTGGGGATGCGATTGAAGAAGTGATGGCTATCCATCACCAAATGAATGCGCAAGCACGGCACGAGCGGATGTTGCAACTTTTACAAGCGGTTGACCTTGATGAGGCCAGTGCGAATCGCTATCCGTCTGAATTTTCCGGTGGTCAGCGGCAACGGATCGGCATTGCCCGGGCATTGGCGCTTGATCCGAGTTTGGTTATCTGTGACGAAGCGGTATCAGCATTGGATGTTTCAATTCAGGCGCAGGTGCTAGACTTACTAAAGCAGTTACAGGACAAGCTAAAGCTGACTTATCTTTTCATTACGCACGACTTGGGCGTTGTTCGGGAAATTAGTGATCGCATTTTGGTCATGTACTTAGGCACCATTGTCGAAACTGGAACGACTGAGCAGATTTTTACGAACCCAGTGCATCCATACACAAAACGTTTATTAGCAGCAATCCCCCGGCCAAATCCGGAATCAGCGGTTGCAGCCCGTCAACGAAATGAGCGGATCTTGGCAGAACACATTCCGCGGCCCACAAGCACAGAACTGCATGAGGTTGAACCGCAGCACATGGTCGTTGATTTTTGAATAGCATGCCTGCGGTCTAAAAAAGCCCCGTCATCAAATGCTGAATTTGATGACGGGACTTTTGTATAACGGCAACTTACTTACCGTTCGGTTTGTGTTCCATGTAATCCTTCAGCGTGGCGACGACGGAAGAATCCGGCATCTCACGCATAGATTTGATGTTGTGAATATGTTCCACTGATACATGGCTGTTAAGCGCCATCTCCGTGTCCGTTAGATGATTTTTGCGCTGGAAGTCGATGATTTCCCGTGAAAATGCACTGATTTGATCTTTTTCAGCCAAAACGATTCCTCCTCGTGAGCCTTTACTAACAGTATAACGATTTTTGTCAAGGTGCGCACGTATGACATTCAATCGTAACTTTGTCGTGATTCATTAGCGAAAATGTCAGGTTACAAAGACGGAGTGCAGGATGATATTCGAAAAATAATCAGGGGGTAAACTTAAAAATAATCAGGGGGTAAACTTAAAGATTGCAAGAGCGAACAAATGTTTGTATAATGAAGATGTACTAAAAGAGAGTGTCAGAACCGCCAACATCCCGATGGTAAAACAGTTGATTTGGCGGCGTTTGGACAAGGTTGCCAGTCGCTCGATGTTGTAAGTATTGCCTTGATTTGAAAGGTAAGGTGAGCTTATGGAACACTATGCTTACTTGCAAGACTTAGCCGCTAGTCAAAGTGACCGTGATTTGCGGGTGCGGATTTGGGACAATAAGAATATCATTATTCGGCGAAACCAAAGCCAGCATCAAGGCTTGGCAACCCAAGTCTGGGATGCCTGGTTGCGTCAAGAATTGCGGCGCTTTAACGGATTTGAGCCGATTATCGAAGTGGATGATTTTTCGGGTCATCAAGAAATCAAGTTTTTTAAAGAAAACGAACTTGCGGATGCTGTTCATTTCATCCTTCAAGGTGAAGGAACCGTTGAAACAGCTAGTTGAGGGAGTTGCCGAGTCGCAGTGTGAGCGATACTGCGACTTTTTGAGTGCGTACAGCCAAGCATCGCATTTCACCAGTCATGTAAGCTTTTACAACCCCGCAGTTATCAGTATACTGGACTTAATGAGGTGAGGACGATGAAGGCGATCATTTTATACGCATCAATCACGGGCAATGCCAAAGGAATGGCACGGGTTGAGCAGCAGTTTTTTGAACATTACGGCTGGGATGTTACGCTTGGCGAAATGATTCAGACGGACCCGAGTAAGATTAAGGACTATGATGTGTTGGTTTTGGCAACGTATACTTGGACCGGCGGCGTGATTCCGGAAGAAACGCAGGACTTCTATGAGGATTTGAGCAAGCTGGACTTTTCTGAGAAGCCGCTGGTTTTTGGCGTGCTTGGCACCGGCGATCCTTATTACGGCAAGGATTACAACACAGCTCCGGAGTTGTTTGAAGCGGTTTTGAGAGCGAGCGGAGCGATTCAGGGCGCGGAGCCGGTTAAAATTGCGCTGAACGTTAAGCAGGAGGAAATGCCTCAATTTGCGGCGTTTACGCAGAGCCTGATTAAGCGAGCGGAGGCGCTTCAAAGTGAGAAGTGACCTGAATTAGCGTGGTATACTGAAGTCATAAGGAGTTTGCTGGCGCAGAAGTCTGCGTGTAAGGACCTTAGGCGCAATGGCCAAGATCGGGCCATCACGCCTAAGGCCACTTACACTCCGACTTCTAACCGCGCCAGTTCACGCTCACCAGAAAGTGAGGGGATCTTGATGAGTGAGGAAATTGTTTTCTTCAATCCCGGCGATGCAGTTGCCAATGATTATGACTTTGCCGCTGCCCGGCGCAGTGCGCAAATTTACAAGGCCCAACACGTCGTTGACGAGGGATTGGTTGTTGCAAAAGATAAAGATGGCAAGTACTCGGTTTTCTATGAAGCCGCTGGTACACCTGATTCAAAGGCGAAAGGCGACTATAAGAATGTCGGCAAGTACACGATCCTGGCTCACCTATGACTAAGAACACTTGGTATCGTGTTGCATTAGTGGCAATTGCCATTGTTCTCATCGCGGTTATCTATGGCTTCATGCAGCAGCATCAAATTGCGAATCCTTTTTTAGTCGGCGGCCTTGGTTTAACTTTGGGCGTTGTTCTTGCGCTACTTTTAGCCAGCTTTTGGCAGCCACATGATTCGCAGAAACACTAGCTTATTGACACCATGATTTTTGTACAAAACAAAACGCCAAACGACCTGAAGCCGACATCGCGGCAAAGAAGGTTGGTTGGCGTTTTTAATTGGGTTATAACAGCTGCTTAGCCATTTACAACGTATTGCGGCTGTTTACCGTTTAAAACAGCCAGCGTATTGTCGGTGACGATTTTGGCCATGGCATCACGCGCCTCAACGGTTGCATTGCCGATATGCGGCGTTAGCACAACGTTGTCCAGCGCCTTGAGTCCTGAGCTGACGTGCGGTTCAGCCTCGTACACATCTAGGGCAGCGCCGGCCAGACGATGATCGGTTAGCTGTTTGAGTAGGGCGGATTCATCAATTAAGGGACCGCGGGCTGCGTTAATGAGGTAGGCAGTCGGCTTCATCGTTGTCATGGCTTGAGCGTCGAGCAAATGATGCGTGGCTGGCACCAACGGCAAATGAAGGGTGACAATATCGCTTTGTTGCAGTAAAGTCGCCTGATCCGTAAACGTCGCTCCCAGTGCCCGTTCGGCTTCAGGTGTCAGTTGATGATGCTGAGTATAGAGAATTTTGGCATCAAATGCATGCACGCGCTTGGCAACGGCTTGCCCGATCTGTCCCATGCCGATGATGCCGACGGTTTTGCCGGCAAGCTCGTGGCCTAAGAAGAACGTAGGCGCCCAGCCGGAAAAACCCGGACCGCGCATTAACCGATCGCCTTCAGTGACCCGATGTAAAACTGCCAGCATCAGAGCTAGTGTCACCTCGGCTGTTGACGTGGTTGAAACTTTTGGCGTGTTCGTCACGAGCACCCCCTGCGCTTTGGCGGCGGTGACGTCGATGTTATTGAAGCCGGCCCCGTAATTTGCGATAAGTTTCAAATGCGGCGCCTTGGCCAGTGTTGCTGCCGTGACTGGCGTTGAAAGTGCTGTAATGAGAACTTCGGTGTTAGCTAAATGACTTTGGAGCTCATCTTCAGTAATGAGTCCTTTACCGTTGTAAGCGTCAAAATCCACTCCGGCTTTTTGCAGCGCTGCGTTGGCGGATTTAGGCAAAGCGGCTGAAACATAAACCTGTGGCATCAATACCTGCCTCCCTTAGGTCAAACTGAACCTATGACAAAATTAATTTCTCACTTAACCTTAGTGTAATACAGGTTCCGCCAAATGAATAAAATCGCGACCATCTTTTCCAATCACCGCTGATGGCTTAGAACTGCTTAAAGGCCAAAAAAAAGCAGAAACTGACGTGCACGATCAATTTGTGTTACACTGACATTGGTAACAAAAAGTAAACAAAGGGGATTGATCGTTGATGGCAACTTTGACGCAAGACATGAAAGACATGATCGGTGCACAGCTTAACTACTTGGCAACCGCCGATGAGAACGGAAATCCGCAGGTCGGCCCAAAAGGCACCATGCGAGTTTTGGATGATCATCACTTGATTTACAACGAAGAAACCGGTAAACAAGCGTGGCACAATCTGCAGTACTCCAAAAAGGCTGCCGTTGCCTCAGTTGATTACAAGGCTTTGAAGGGCTTTCGGTTTGAAGGCACCGTTGAATTTCATAATGATGACAAGATCTTTGAAGATGCGCAGGCGTTTGCCAAAGAACGTCACTTGCCAGCAGCCATCAGTGCTGTTGTTATCAATGTTGATCGGATTTACAAGTTGGATGCCGGTCCGAATGCCGGCGATTTGATCGAAGGCTAATCGCGAACCGAATCCGCAAACGGATTTGGATGAGCTAGTGGCGCTTTGATTAATCCGTTAATCTTTTTAATTAACGGATTCATAAGCCCGTCGTTGTGTGAAACGCATAACGGCGGGCTTTTTTGCGTCTTCAATTAAATACTAATTGTTATTATTAGCATATTTATTGCGAATGATAAGTTCGGTTCGTTAAGCTTAAGATAGTCAGAAAGTTGTTAGTCATAACGCGTTTGCCAGCGCAGGAGTCTGCGTGTAAGGACCTTGGTCGCAATGGCCTAGGGCCCGGGTCATCACGCCCAAGGCCGCTTACACTCCGACTCCTAACCGCGCCGGCTCACGCTCACAAGAAAGGATGATTACCATGATGCATTTAATCTGGACACTGATTATCGGTGCTGTGATCGGTTGCATTGGGCAGCTCATCGTTGGTCGAGACATGCCGCTTGGTTGGCTCGGAAATATTATCGGCGGGTTGATCGGTGCATGGCTCGGTACGGCTTTACTCGGTAACTGGGGGCCGTCACTGGCTGGCATGGCGTTGATTCCGGCAATTATCGGCGCAGTCATTGTTGTTTTCCTTGTTTCCTTGCTGTTGGGATCGACCCGGCGCAAGGCGTAGGGGGCAGCAAAAGATGAAACCGATAACGAAAGGATTGTTCGGCCTCGTTGCCATTTGCGGATTGTTACAGAGTATAGGTTTTGGGTTATTACTTTGGCCCAGTCGCGAATTTACCCGGTTCTATCTGCAGCAAGCTGTGTGGTTACGGCCGCTTATGATCGGTTTAACGGGATTGGTGCTGCTGGTCTTTCTGATTATGCTGCTGGTGGCCATTTTCCGGCGGTCAACGGCTAATGCTTTGATTTTGGCAGGGGATGATGGCGATCTGACACTTGATAAAAGTGCCATTGAAAACACGGTGGCAAAAGCGATCGTGGCCCGTCATTTTGCCAAATCAGTGGACGTGGACGTCAGCATTCGGAAGAAGCAAGTGGCCCGCATGCGGATCGCAGCCTTTTCCGGAAACGGTAAGGAGCTGAAACAAGAGGCCAAGCAAATCGAAGAAACGGCGCGCCAAAAGTTACAAGAATGTCTTGGCGTTCCCGTCAAGCATGTGCGGGTGCAGCTGCTTCCGGCAACGAAAGTGAAGGCCAAAACTGCTCGGGTCATTTGATGTCGCGGATGGATGAAAGCTGATTGCCAGTCAAACCGGGTGTGTACCAAAGCACCGTTGGCATCAGCGTTCATCAGCAACGAAAGGGTGATAACAGCATGCAGCAAGGAACAATCGGAGCTGTGATTGGCGTCATTCTTGCCTTTGCCTGGATGCGCTTCGGGTTTATGGGCATGATGCTTGTCGTGATTTTTGGCGGATTAGGCTGGCTCATTGAGCGCTATCTCGTCCCTAACTGGGGCAACCTCATGAGCTGGCTAACGTCTGGCAAAGATGCATTTAGTAAAGGAAAGTAGGTGAGTCGATGGATGCAGTAGCATCACCAAAAACCGCACCGGCACCAAAAGCGAATCAGCACGAGACGCTGATGGCCAATAGTCGGGTGACTTTTGAAGATAAGGTCATCGAGAAAATTGCCGCCATTTGTGCCCAGAATGTCGATGGCATTCTGGGGATGGACGGCTCCATGATGGACAACCTGACGGAGACTTTTTCCAGCGGTGAGAACCTGACTAAGGGGATCTCGGCGGAAGTTGGTGAAAAGCAGGTTGCGATCGATATGGATGTTTTCCTGGAATTCGATAGCAATGCCCAGGCCATTTTCAAGCAACTGTGCGACAAGATCAGCGCGCAAATCGAGCGCATGACCGGTCTGCAGCTAGTTGAATTGAATATGCACGTTAAAGATGTGTTGACGAAACGCGAATGGCAAAAACGCTAAGTTACTAAACGACCTCAAAAAAGGAGCGATTAATAATGGATAACAAGAAACAAAGCGGTATTAATAAGGAATTGAAATTCGACGACGCGGTGATTGCTAAAATCGTGGGCATCACCTGCAATGAAGTCGAAGGTGTTTACTCGCTTGAAGGCGGCATGATGGCGAACATCACCGACATGTTCAGCAAAGATGAAGATCCGACCAAAGGGGTTAACGTTGATTTGAGTGATGATCAGGATGTTTCCGTTTCACTTGACGCAACGGTTCGCTATGGTGAAAACGTACCGGAAATTTTCAACAAAGTCACCATGGCGATTGCCAAAAACGTCCGCCAAATGACCGGCTTGAACGTGACCGAGGTTAAAATGACGGTCAAGGATATGCTGACAAGGGAAGAAATTGCCCGCAATGAGGCAAAGGATAAAGACAAGAACAACGAAAAAGAGATGCAACCGGCCTAAGAGCGTGAACTGGCGCGGTTAGAAGTCGGAGTGTAAGTGGCCTCAGGCGTGATGGCCCGACCTTGGCCATTGCGCCTGAGGTCCTTACACGCAGACTTCTGCGCCAGTGATCGCGTTTCAGAGCGTGAACTGGCCCAGTAAACACGGTTCAACGCAAAAGGGATAACCCCAAGCTAACGGGGCTATCCCTTTTTAGCTACTTTCATTGGAGTCACCCACAACAGTGCAGCAGTCAAAAGATTGCCCGTCATAAAATAGTCTCCGTTATAAATAGTTGCACGCTTTAATTAATTGACCTTCCTGCCAAGAACCTTTAAAATTTTCACCATTATCGATAAGGGGGAACAGCACTTGGAATATTTGAAATTACTCGGCATTGTTATCATCGTTGTCGGCTTTGCTTTGAAGTGGGATACAACGGCGGTCGTGGTGCTGGCGGCCATTGTCACGGCTGTCTTCTCCGGCATGAGTATCCCGGACTTATTGACGACACTGGGCCAGAGTTTCGTTGATAATCGCATGGTGTCGCTTTTCTTCTTGACGCTGCCGATGATCGGCCTGGTTGAAAGCCATGGCTTAAAAGAGGTAGCAGTGACCGGCATTCAGAAACTAAAGAAGCTCACGCCCAGTCGTATTTTGAATCTTTACTTAGTGATCCGTGAATTAGGCGGTGTTTTTGGGATTTCATTGTCCGGCCAGGTGCAATTTGTTCGGCCGCTGATCACGCCAATGGTCACCGCGGCCGCTGAATCCAAACGCAAACTGACGGATAAGGAAATTGATCTCATTAAAGCGCGGTCGGCTGCGACAGATAATTTCGGTAACTTTTTTGCCCAGAATCTGTTTGTAGCAACGGCTGGCGTTTTATTGATCGCCAGTACGATGAAAGGCCTCAAGCATCCGGTTGAGCCGATGCAGGTCGTGTTGGCATCCATTCCGGTTGCGATCATCACATTAGTCGTTGTGGCTATTTATAATCGCTGGTTTGATCGCCAGTTTGAGACGGACCCGCAGGATGATAAAGGAGGCAAGCACTGATGGTGAATACGTTGCTTCTAGTGCTTTATGCCTTGATTGGAGTCGTGATGGCACTGGCCGGAATTGAGTCTTTTCGCGCAAAAGATAATCCAGCGCGTATCGGCACCGGCCTGTTTTGGCTCATTTTGGCGGTTATTTTCGCCTTTGGCACGTTATTGCCGGCGATGGTTGTGGGTGTTTTAGTTGTGGTCATCGGCGTACTTGCGCTGTTCAAGCAGATTCAAATCGGGAAGATCAAGCCGGTTGACGGTGCACATGCGGCCCAGGCAGCTAAGCGGCTCGGTGGTTGGGTCTTTGTCCCGAGTGTCGTGCTGGCAGTTGTTTCGATCGCGGTTGCCCAGTTCACCAAGCTTGGCGGTCAGGTCGGCATCGGGATTGGCGCAGCAGTTTCCCTGGTGGTCGCGATCATCATGACCAAAGCTTCCGGAAAAATGGTTTATAATGATACGCAGCGGATGGTTCGCTCAGTTGGTGCTGCCGGCATTTTACCGCAATTATTGGCCACTTTAGGCGCAGTTTTCACCGCGGCCGGGGTCGGCTCGTTGACGGCTAAGTTAATTGCCGGTCTATTTCCGGCTGGCAGTCATCTGGGTGGGGTCATCTTATACTGTGTGGCGATGGCGCTGTTCACGATTATTATGGGTAACGCGTTTGCGGCCTTTGCGGTGATTACGGCCGCGATCGGGATTCCCTTTGTCATTGCCCAAGGTGCCAACCCGGCGATTGTTGCGGCGATTGGCATGACGTCGGGGTATTGTGGAACCTTGCTGACCCCGATGGCAGCCAACTTTAACAGTCTGCCGGTCGCGTTGCTGGAAATGGACGATCCATTGGGCGTCATCAAGCAACAGGCACCGATTGCCGTGTTGTTATTGGTGATTCAAATCGGTTTGATGTACTTCTTGGCATTTTAGAAAGGATATTAATATGAAGATTCTTGTAACGGGTTTTGACCCTTTTGGCGATGATAAAATTAATCCGGCGATTGAGGCGGTTAAACGCTTGCCGGACGAAATCAGCGGCGCAACGATTGTGAAGCTGGAAATTCCGACT
Source organism: Lacticaseibacillus zeae subsp. silagei (assembly GCF_030770335.1). Lineage (NCBI taxonomy): Bacteria > Bacillati > Bacillota > Bacilli > Lactobacillales > Lactobacillaceae > Lacticaseibacillus > Lacticaseibacillus zeae. The sequence continues at coordinate 297,208 of NZ_CP132484.1, forward strand.
AAGTTTAACGTGTCTGCGGACGTGGTGCATGATGCGATTGTCAAAGAAAAGCCGGATTATGTGCTTAGCATTGGCCAAGCTGGCGGTCGCTTTGAATTGACGCCGGAGCGGGTGGCCATTAACCTGGATGACGGCCGGATTAAAGACAACGCTGGTTATCAGCCGTTAAACCATACGATTCACGAAGATGGGCAAACTGCTTATTTTACCCAGTTACCGATTAAAGCGATGGCAAAGGCCATTCGTGAAGCCGGCGTTCCTGCTTCAGTGTCCAACACCGCGGGCACTTATGTTTGCAACCACATTTTTTATCAGGTTCAATACATGCGCGACAAAGAGTTCCCGACCATCAAAGCCGGCTTCATGCACATTCCGTTTTTACCAGAGCAAGTCGTTGCCCGGCCAGAAACGCCGGCGTTGTCGCTTGATGACGATGTGAAGGGCATTACGGCCGCGATCCAAGCCATTGTTGAACGCGATGGTAAGGGTGATTTGGAAACGGTTGAGGGTAAGACTCACTGAGGGCGAGGCGTCTTCAACGCCGGTGAGCGGGTTATCAAAGATGCGAGATAGGTGCTCATGCGAAAGTGTCAGACTTTTTCTTTCTGCTCTCTACCCTGTAGCATGGGCATCTTAACAATTATTACTGTTACCAGGTCAGCTAAAATACCGATGCCAATGTATAATGATGGTAAGTAGTATGCGCTGGGGAATATACTATAAGAATAGCCAAAAAGACGAGATTGAGGACGGTGGACGCAACGGCTAAAGAAATTGCTCGACCTAAACCTTTTTCGTTTTTTTATAATGGTTTTCACCAGGATATTGGCAATGTGTTTATATTGATTGGTTAGGTGACGGTAAAACTTTTGGGGGAAGATGATGCGGTTAACACCTTCGGATGACAGTAAAGTCTTGGTGACTGGATCGGCGTGGATGACAGTTGGGAGTATTGTTTCAAGGATTATGGGGGCTGTTTATGTCATACCTTGGGGAATATGGTTGGGATCTAGTTTTTTCCTAGCTAATTCGCTGTTTGCAAAAGGGTACAACATTTACAGTCTCTTTATCATTGTTTCGACTGCAGGAATACCTAGCGCATTGTCCAAACAAATTGCGCACTATGATGCCATTGGAGAATCCGATACATCGCATCAGCTTTTGAAAGATTCTTTGCTTGTAATGAGTTTGTTGGGCTTGTTTTCATCGATTATCATGTGGCTCGCAGCACCTGTGTTTGCATGGCAAAATAATCAAGTTGATTTGAGGATGGTCTCGGTTATACATGTATTATGTTGGCCGTTAGCCATTATTCCTCCAATCAGTATTTTTAGGGGTTATTTTCAAGGCCGCTCTCAGATGGGACCAAGCGCAATATCGCAACTGATTGAGCAAATAGCTAGAATTGGCTATTTACTGATGGCAACATACATCATTATGAATATCCAACATGGAGGATATGTACGAGCGGTTTCGCAATCAACGTTTGCGGCTTTCATAGGTGCAATGTGTGCTTTGATTTATCTTGTCTTTAAATTTAAAAAGCAAGATGATTTTTCTTTGCACGAAGCTTCTATAGAAAAGTCTAAATATCAGAGGAAAGAAGCACTTCTTGAACTATTACGACAGTCTCTGCCGTTTGTCGTTTTAGACTCTGCCGTTGTCCTTTATCAATTTATAGATCAATATACTTTCCCTGTTATCATGCACCAGTTTCATTCGACCACGAATGCAGAAATTAATTTTTTGTACGGGCTTTTTGGCTTCAACTCAAACAAACTTACTATGATAGTGATATCTTTATCAACAGCAATGGCGACCACTGCTATTCCACTACTGTCAAGAACCTTTGCTCAAAGAAATTATGCTGAGTTGTCAACTAAAATCCAGTCTACGTTAAAGTTATTCTTCTTCGTCATGTTACCAGGAGCAGTTGGAATGCTCAGTCTTGCGGCACCTCTAAATATGGCTTTTTATCGCTCCTCAGCAGCTCTAGGTGTAGATGTTTTAAAGATGAATTCGATTATTGCCGTGGTGATTGGGCTTTTTATTTTGTTGGTTTCTATAATGCAGGCAGTGCATCATAGCAAACAGGCGATACTTTATTTTTTGATTGGATTGATTTTTAAGGTGTTAGTTCAAGTAGCTAGTGTTGGGATATTTCAGGTCTATGGGCCACTGATTGCAACTGGTATTGGATTTGCTGTGAGTTCAGCTTTAATGACTAGAAGGTTAAAAATTGATTTCCAAATAAAACTTCATAATTTAGTCAAATTTGCAATTGGAGTCTCACTGCTTGTAACGATAATGGCCATTGTAGTCTGGTTATCAATCTATTTCTGTTATCAATTATTGGGAGTGTCTGGGAGAAGCTCACTTTTTATACTATTTGTGGGTGCCCTCACAGGATCGCTTATCTATGGATTATTGACCCTCAAAACTAGAGCGGCGGATGCTGCATTTGGGTTTTCTTTAGATGAACTACGAAGGCGCTTGCGGGTTAAGTAGTAGTAGTTGACTAATAACATAGTGACCATTTTCAAGTCATTCGTTATTTTGAGTACGGCTTTATCTTTAACCCAGCTTCATCGTTTCGGACATACAAGGACGACAGATTACCTTTTGAGCCTGCTAGGCGGACCTTTTAGTTGCCATAGTTATAACCAAATCTGCTGCATACGGGTCAACAAATCAAAAAAATAGTAAGTAGAAGCTAAATTCAGGTTCACTTTTGTGACATGGTGAATGACGCGTCCCGCGATGTGACACAAGCAGAAACGTAACGTATCGACTGTGACATGTGTATCTCTCAGGCATCAGAGGCGTTTTGAAGAACTGAAGCAGCTTATAAGCATCCCATCGATTATCTCCAGCAGTATTGTAAATAAGAATTGAACTATCCGTTTGATCAAAACCGAAACTGTGCTTGAGTTCCTTGATGTCATTTTGGACGTTACCGCTGCCTTGATGTGCTGGGAATAAACTCTCAATCATGCCGGGCACAAAAGAAGCGTGCCTCCATGAGCTTAATTCACCAAACAGTATATACCGAATACGTGACCATTTGATAAGGGTCCTGCCAAGATGCCTGATACCTAAGCTTGTGATAGATGAATTTATTCTCTTCATCGTCAATTGAACTAAGACGACGCAAACTGTCATCACGGGTTTTAAGGTCGTTGCTGGCTCTTGAACGCACGATGAGAACACTTCGACTCACATAGACTCCATAAAAAGCGGGTACTGCAAAGCCTGAATCGTGGGGTAAGTGCTTCAAGATGGTCACCCTTTCCTTGGATAAACTGGTCGGCATAAGTATTTGTATTTCCCGGTCGCGCCCAAGTATCCAGTAACAGACTGCGGGTATCTTCAAAGACAACTTGTGGGTGATACTTTTAATCATATGGTGGGCGTTAAACACGGTTATTACTTGGTTACTAAAGGCATACAAGTAAGTTGAATCAATGTCTAAAATGAACTGGCGATGTTCATAATATCGAAAAGCTAAAGCCGTTGTCTGCCAAAGTAGTTGCTTAAGCTCGTCAAGATTGTCTGGGATGAGCATGGCAAATAATCATAACAGCGATGACTGCGAGACGAGACTTGTTCACCTAAGATCGCGGCCATTGTCGGATCGATCTAAAGATCAACGTTGTAAACGTCATGGTGATAGTTGGTACTGCTAAGCAAGATCTTTTGAAAACAAATATCGGCATAAATCGTAGTGTGGAATTTGCGCTGATTCTCAAAATGTAACGCTTGACAAAGCAGTTGACCAAAGTGAACCGATGACAAAGTTCGATCATCATGGCTAAGCCATCATCACCACGGGCCATATTCAGAAAAGTCAGTTGTGATGGAGTTGATGTAAATGAGCTTATCACTGAAACAGTAGCAATTACGATCCACATAAGTGCTTAAATAAATGTTAGCTTGGCAAAAAAGGTGTGATTGTTGCAGTATCTCCATCACTTGCGTGACCATTCCTTTTTTGCTGTTAAGTTTTTACGGGCTGGGTCTTTGGTTACAATTTGTACGAACGTTTTGTTTTACCGGAACTGAAGTTGTCTACGACTGTTGGCTTGGGCAGATAACGTCTCTTAATTGGAGCCTTTCATGAACAGCCAAACTTTATTATTCATGCGGGAATAGTTGGACTGAAACATAGAACCTCATGTTGGTATAGCAGCTGCTAAATCCACGTAAAGGTTTAGGTGCTCTGCAAGTGATAAAATGAGCAACAAAAAAATTTTATTTATAATTTAGGCGCTGCTATCGTTATATTAAATACAATGAAAAGAAATATTTCAAATGAAGGGTCCGCCATAACCGAACGGGAAGGAATTAAAAGAACGATTGAGGCGCGCACTATAAATATAAAATACAAGGAATTTTATTGTTCAGTGGTGATCAAGCAGCTTGACTCTCTTTTTTTGGCCAGGTACAATGACTCCATAATCAACGAGAAATCAAAAAGTAATTTTTGAATTGTGGAGGCGAATTATGGACACACCATTCATCAAAACGCTTCGAAGTCCTAATGGCCACTACTGCTATGATGTAAATACAAACAGTATTGTCCGTATTTCGAAACATTTATACTCAGCGTTGAATGAGTCTTGGACGGTTGATGAACTCATCAGCGATTCAAGGACTCAGTCTGAGGCTAAATTACTTATATCACAAGGCCTTCTAAGTTCTCATCGTGTATCAAATATAAGACACCCTTACACGGATGATCTTAAATATTACTTAAACAACAAAATTGATCAAATGACGCTGCAGTTGACTCAGAACTGTAATCTGCGGTGTTCATACTGTCCGTATACTCAGATGAACAAGCAGCAACGTGGATTTAGCAGTAATACGATGACCAAAGAGATTGGCGAGATGGCAATCGATTTTCTGCGCGAGCATTCATCTGACAACGAGAAAGTGACAATCGGTTTTTACGGCGGTGAACCGTTAATAAACTTTAAGCTAATCCAACATTTGACCCAATATGCGAAGTCGGCATTGCTTGGTAAAAAAGTTTCTTATACGATTACAACTAATGGGACGTTGCTTACGCCTCGAATTTTGAAGTTTCTACACGAAAATGACTGTTCATTACTTCTCAGCATAGACGGCCCGGAAAACATACAAAACAAAAACAGATTTTTTGCAAATGGCAAAGGTTCATTCGCGCGAGTTTACGAAAATCTCCGTAAACTCAGAATGTCATTTGGATCTGAACTTAGTCATATGATTTCAATTAACATGGTTATGGATCCATCGAATGACTTTGACCAAATTAACCATCTTTTTGCTGATCCTCTCTTTAAGGATATTCCAATACAAGCAGTATTGCTAGATGATGAATTTAGTGATCATAAGAACAAGGTTAGTCGGGATTTTTTAGATAAATATATTTATCAAGAAGCGTTAGCTTCATTAAGCTTTTTAGATGTTGTCGAAGATCTTCAAGTGAGTCCAATCTTTTTGACATTTTTGGGAAAGCTTAAAGGAACAGAACAGCAAATGCGTGGAAAACGAAGTAAGCTGCCGGATGTAGGAGCGCCTGCTGGTCCGTGTATTCCTGGACAACGTCGGTTATTTGTCGATTATAGGGGCAATCTTTTCCCGTGTGAGAGAGTTAGCGAAACCTCAGCGTGTATGCGTATCGGGAACTTGTCATCGGGATTTAATTATGTAGCTGCTGAAAGGCTATTGAACGTGGCAACGCTAATTGCTGACAGGTGCAAAGATTGTTTTGCTTTCAATAGCTGTATCTCATGTTGTAAGGTCGCCGACGATAACGGATCCTTGTCTGCGGAAAAACTGTTAAAAGGTTGCGCTATGTCAAAAGAAATTGTCTTACAAGATTTAGAGGAAAGTGTCCTAATCAAGGAGGCGTATTCAGTTTATGGAAAGTCCAAAAGATACGGCAATTGAAAGCATAGCTTTTTTTCCAGTAACGCCTGAAAACGTTGCTGTGATCAACGCTTATCGTTACGCTCATCCCCAGAAAAAGATTTTTGCCGTGGCCCTAAAGACGACAATTAACATTTTGAAAAATACAGATCTTGGAGAAATGATTAAAGAGTCTCACACTGGCATTGCACTTACAAATGATTTAGAAGGCGTTTTAAAAAGGGTTGATTCCCTTTGCTTATTACAAAGTGGCTTAACGTCATATTTGCTTGGCTATATAAAAGATATTGTAACGAAGGCGGATTCTAATTTTAAAATTTTCAGTTTACTTTCTGAGAATTTTAAAGAAAGCGACTCTAATTTAGTGGAAATTAGAAATGTAGCAGAGCTTGGTTCTCATGAAGATTATTCAAAAGACAATGTTGAGTTTTATCACACGAATGCAATCGTAATGGCTGTAGCGTCAATTTGTGAAGAATTCGATAATAGTCGCTCTGTGGTCTATTATGCTGAAAATTTTAAAAAAATGGGAATTAAAGTAGCAGTACTAACAACTGACTCGAACTGTTCTATTCTGGGATATTCTTTAATTCCGGATGAATGTTTTAACCCAGGTAAGTCAGATACGGAACGCGTTTACACTTTCAACAGGCTCCTAGCACAGTTGGAAAAGAAGTTAGCACCTGACCTAATTATCATAGATTTTCCTCACTCGTTACTAAAGTATTCGGAACTTGTCCCATCTGATTTCGGTATAAGTTCATATATCATCTCACAAGCGATAGACGAATTTGATCTTGCAGCTATCACAATGACTCCTGAGTTCTTGGATGGTCAAGTACTTCCACAATTATTGAAGAGAATTGAATTCAGGTTTGGATTTGATGTCGATCAGATCTGCTGCGTAAACCAAGTTCTTGAACCGATGAAAGTAGAAGAACTAAGAATCCTTCAGACTCGATCTACTTCAAGCAAATCATTAGAGGAAATTCTCAAAGATTTTAGGGTTGCTCAATCAGTGGACAATATAACGACTTTTGATCCTTTCAATATTAAAAATGATTCAAGTGCGAAAGATCTTCTAGAAAGATTAAAGAAGAACTCAGTGTTCGCTTAGCCTTATTATGTAAGGGACATAGAACATACTCATATTGTTTCTTAAAGAAACCTTATAAATAAAATCAAGGTGGTAAAAGCAATGGCAGCATCGATAAAAAATGACTTGATGGAGATAATTCATGGGATTTGTCCTGACGTCACGTTTGAAGACGTAAATGCTAATAGTTTAAGCAGTCCTAAGGTATTAGGGACATCATCGAACTTTGTTTACCTTATATTAGAGATTAGTCAACGCTGGAATATAAAATTTGATGCTGAAGACTTTACGGATTACAAACTCAATTCCTTTAAAAATGTTGTTAACTTGATCGAAGCAAAAACAAAGGGGTGAGATTTCTATGTATTTAAATCGATGTTCCAAAGACCCATAATAAAGGAGGAATTACAATGTCACTTAATCGTAAGCATTCAGGGCGGCTCGATTCATTGGTCGCATACGGGTGCAAGTGCAAGTGCATCTGCTCATGCTGGTTATCGTTCCTGAAGAGCGGTGGCCACACAGGTAGTTATGCAAGTGCAAGCGAACGTGCTGCACGATCTTAACTAACTTTGCCGGGAAAGTCAGCTAATATAGCTGACTTTCTTTGATTCGAAACGGCCCAGAGAAAAATAAGGATGATTCTGAAAATATGAAGATTCTGCTTCGTGATTTTTTTAAATACAAGGTGCGCATTGTAATGCTCGTTGTAATTGGGGTACTCATAGCGCTTACCGCAGTCTGTACTTTTTTGGTCCCAATTAGCATTCAATCATTGACCAATGATATTGCGTCTGGTAAGTCATTTAGAAGAGAGGGAATACAAATTGGCATTGTGTGTGGACTGTCACTTTTAATTCCCCTTTTCGACTTTCTTATTGAAATTATTCGCACAAAAATCAGTAGTAGTTTTCAGATAGTGATTATAGAACAGTATTTTAAAAATTTGATTTCACAAGATGCCTATTTTTTTGAGAAAAACCAGTCAAGTGAATTAGCAGAGCAGCTCAAGTATGACAGTAAAAAAATAGCCTCGATCTTTTCGCGAGAAAACTGCAATTTATTAACAGATGTTTTCGTTTTGATTTCTTCACTTCTTGGAATTATGCGGATTAATTGGTGGTATGTACTTTTGTTGCCAGTTATTCTTTTGGCGAGAAGCATTAGCATTGAGCCATTTTCAAAAAGGATTAAGTCAGAAACAGAGAGTTATATCGATCAAACAAAAAGTGCTTTTGGGAAAATTGAAAGTGTACTTGGTGCAGCTATAACTGTGAAACTCTCGCAATACGATGTATTCAAAAAAGCCATATACGATTTACAGGCAGATGTCGTTGAGCGTGAGCGAAAATTAGAGATGCTTGATGCGGGGAATGCTCTCACGGGACAATTAATGTCATTCTGTTCAGTAGTGTCCTTCATCTTAATTTCAGTAGCAACAGATGACAATTTCAGTTTAGGAACCCTTGTTGCTACGCTGACATACATTGGCTTTTTATTTGATGCAATTTCAAACTTGGCCAATTACAGAGTTATTCTGTCTGGTATAAGACCCTCGCTGGACAGACTTAACTACTTGTCTCCAAGTAGTTCAAATGACAACATTTATGAGAATTCAAGTAAAATCACTTCTATAAGTTTACGAAATATTAGTATCCATTCTCCAAATTTCAACCAGACATTCAGCGGGAATCTAGTACTCAGAACAGGAAGTCTCCTTTTTTTAGTTGGCCCGAATGGAAGTGGAAAGACAACGATTTTAAAAAGTTTAACTTCGCTGTTCCCTTCTTCAGCGGATCGCATCATAATAAATGGCCAAGAGTTAAATAACTTAGATGATTATAGGTGCTATCTGAAACACATAGCTTTTTCACTTCAGACGGCAGATTATATAGAAGATAGTCTGGAGGCAAATATTAGTTTATTTGTAAATGATACAAGTCAACAGATAACTCTAGAGAAACTTTCATGCAAAAATCGATCAATTTTGGAAAAGTGGTTTTCTGATTTGCAAGAACTGAGCTGCATTTCTATAAAAAACTGGTCAGGAGGTCAGAGACAAAAGCTATCCTTATTAAGGACCATTCTATCTGACAGAGACGTTTTGCTTTTTGATGAGCCAACCTCATATTTGGATTGGCAAACAGCAGAAGAGTTTGTATCTCTAGTGAAGGAGCTGGAGTCTTTTCATATAGTCGTGATTGTCACACACGACCCAAATTTGTTAAATATATCACATAGGGAATATGTAGTTGAGGGAGACAAATGAACCCAGTTCTTTTAATTGATACTAAGTGCTCGGTATTTGAAAAAAAGCTAATTTCATCCCATCACAAAATATCAATTTATCAAATTCGAGATCAATTCCGAACTTGTCGGAGTATAGAGAGTTTGGCGCATGCGGATATTTTGATTTTTTTACTGCGGAAACAACTTGCATCGCGTGCCCAAATATTTCTAGCCCCCGTCCTGGATGAAGATCTTCGGGGGGATGTCAATAGTTTGTGTAACATTCTCGATTGGGCAACAACTAATGGAACTTGGCTGATCAATTTGAGTATTGGACTAGACAGTTCTGAATTCAATATTAATTTATATCGTAGTAGCCTGAATGTTTGCAAGTCAGGCTCAATAATAGTTGCGGCTTGTCCTAATAGGCCTAATGCATATCCACAACCAAGTAGTTACTCTTTTGTACATGCGGTCAAGTTTTCAAAACTGAAGTTTTTTCCTACCGTTTTCATGAGAGAGGATCGGTTCTCTAATTTTACTGTATACGGTAATTTAAAAATAAATGATTCTTTAAGAGTGCCAAGAACAAACAGTTTTGCTTGTGCTTATGTTTCTGGCAAATTGCATCATTCTCTATTTGGATAGTGACTAATTCAATTAATTTAAAGCGTAGTGACCGATGAAAGTGAGAAGGTGCCCGATCAGTTTAAAAATATCTGTCCATCCGTAAGGGGCGCTTTTTCGGTCATATTTCGTTAACAAACAGGACAAATGAAAACCAGAATAACCACCTCCTTTCCGTTTCCTCCCTATAGGCGATATAATAATAGTAGAAGTCAGTTTTCACTCAATGAACCTATACAAGGAGGGCGATTGCGTGAGTATCGGGATTATTGGATCAGGTAATGTAGGCCGCGCGCTTGGCCAGCTTTTCAGTCATGTTGGTGAAAAGGTGATTTTGTCCCATCGCCATGGCGTGGCTTCGTTGGCGCCGGTTATTGCTGAGATGCGGTCGACGGTCGAGGCAGGCACGGTCGCTGAGGCGGCTGATCAAGATATTGTCGTGCTGGCAGTGCCGTTCAACGCCTTAGACGAGTTGCCGACAAAAGTAAAAGCAGATGCGGTCGTGATTGATGCGACTAATTATTTTCCCAGCCGTGATGGCGAGCGCCCGGCATTGACCGAGCATCATACCACTTCATCGGAGCTGGTGGCGCAGCACTTCGGTACCAAGAAAGTGGTGAAGGCGTTTAATACCATTGCCATGACGAAAATCCGCAGTCTGGCTAAGCCGAATCAGTCAAGCGATCGGATTGCGATTCCGATTGCCGGGGATGATGCCGCTGCCAAGCAAACCGTGACGAATTTGATTGAAAAAATCGGCTTTGATGCCGTGGATCTTGGTGGCTTGGCAGATAGTTATCCGGCACAGGCAGATGGTCCGTTGTTCCTGTTTACGGGCGATGCCGATCAGGTGCGGGCGCAGGCAAACAAATAACGGAAAGCTGCTATTCATGCACGCGTCATTTCAGGCTCGGGCGTGAGGCAGCTTTCCGTTTTATTGATACGTCTAAAATTTAAAAGCGATCAAGGCCGAATCACTCAGCGTCAGTCGCAGTGTTAGTGCGCAGGCTGTCCGATGCGGTCTTTGTGATTTTGCACGATCATTTTAGCGATAGCTTTGGCGATGTTCTGGTTTTTGAGAATGGGACCATGGGAATAACTGCCGATGGTATTCTTGTAGCGCATGCCTTCGACACCGTCTTCAGGATTGTTGCCATACCCTTCAATCATCTTTCCAAGAGGCTTAAGCTTTTTCTTGTCGTCAAAATAGGTTCGGCCGCTATGGTTTTCAAACGCCTTAACGGTTCCGAATTCAGTTTGGTACTTGGTGTCACCAATCATGCGACTGTCTGGTTTGAACACCGTATGCAGTGGCAAAATGCCCAGCCCCTTGATGACGGTACCTTCGCTGGTTTTATAGTAATCGCCCAGCAACTGGTAGCCACCACAGATCGCCAGCATGGGTTTACCGTTTTCGATATACCGGCCTAACGTTTGGGCGTATCGAAGCAGATCCTTAGCCACCACGGTTTGTTCATAATCCTGACCGCCGCCGAAGAAGATGAAATCATAGTCGTCGGCATTGAAGTCGTCGCCGAGGCTGATGTTATCGACCTGCACTTGGTAGCCTTGTTGATTCAACAAATAGCGCAAGATTTTAACATCGCCGCTGTCGCCATAGGTATTCATGAGATCTTCGTACAAGTAAGCGATTTTGATTGTATCCGCCATGAATCAAGTGCCTCCGTTTGGTTTGATTGGCAACAGCTTATCACAAAATTGGGACAAAAGAGAAGAGCGTGAGCTGGCGCGGTTAGAAGTCGGAGTATAAGTGGCCTTGGGCGTGATGGCCCGGGCTTAGGCCATTGCGACCAAGGTCCTTATACGCAGACTTCTGCGCCAGCGAACGCGTTTTCAACAAGAGCGTGAACCAGCCCGGGTAGAAACCGGAGTGTAAGGAGGCCTTGGGCGTGATGGCCGGGCTTTGGCCATTGCGCCCAAGACCCTTACACGCAGGTTTCTGGGCCAGTGAACGCGTTTCGCACCAGAAAGCTGCAAGGTCATGCTTTAGCTATTCCGCGCAAAGCCCTTATTGAGCAAGTTTCTGGTCCGTTGAACGCATGCGACTGGCAAGCAGCATCAAAAACAATGCGGTTAAAGATCGGTCATTGTAAATCTTGATCGGTTCTTTAATCGCATTGACGTTTAAGCCGTGACGTTAGCCAAAATGCTAACGCTTGTGAGCCTTAATCCAAGGCTGGGCCTTTTCTTCGATCGCCTTATAAATCGCATCCATATCCGGATAATCACTAATCTCAAATACGAATTCATCAGGCTGATCATGAAAAGTCGGTTTATTGTTTAAAATGATATTCAACTGATCGAACTGATTGTCACCGGTATCTTTGCGGATTTGATACGTGAAAAACGCCGCTTCATAGTTCTGAACGTTGTCGGGTTCTTCATATAAGACTTCCATGAACTGATGCTCGGTTCGATAGTTATCTTTTTTTAATTTGTCCCACAAAGCCTGATATTGCTGGTGCAAGTCAGCCAACTGTGCATCGGTCAGTTGTTCGTTTTCCTTGATTTCTTTGCCGTCTAATTCCATTTTTTTCGCCTCTGAGTTTAGTTACCACTTCATTATCGAACTGTCGTCAGAGATTGTCAAAATGATTCTGGATTTTATCATCTCGTCTTACTGGTTGGCATAAGCACGCCTTAAACAAGCCATATCAAAGGTGATGCGTGACGGTCAGGACATGCTGGGTATGCGCCCAGGCTTTTTGATTAGGAAAAGTCAACAAGCCGCCGATCTGAACAATTAAATAAGTGAGCGAGAACCAGAAAAAGGCGAGGACGGCTTTTGGCGTGATCAGCCATTTGGAACCTTCCCAATTAGCGTCATACAAGAACCCGGCAATCATGGGGATGAAGCCTTCAAGTAAAATCAGCCAGTTGATCAGTGTTATCGGTACGAAATAACTGCGGTCGACATCGATGAGCCAGATTGGATGCAGACCAAGACTTGGCATCAAAAGACTGATGACCCACGCGATTCCAAAGAAAGACGCGAGCAGATATTGAAAGTTCTGGCGCATGGAAAAGAGATAGCTAAGTTGATCCAAGTCGCGTAAATCGCCGGTTTTCAAAAAGTGATGCAATAGCGGCACCAAGTTATGAAAGGCAGTATACCAATGTCCGCGGCTCCACCGGAAACGTTGGGTCATGCTGGCGCGCAAATGATCCGGCTTTTCATCATAAATGCGGGCAAAATGATTCCAGCCCACGGTGCCGCCGCTTTCCACAATGCGGATTTCCATTTCAAGATCTTCGGTTAAACTGTGTGATTGAAACCCGTGGTTAGCTTCCAGCCATTGGCGTTCAACGACAAAGCCGGTTCCGCCGATGCTGTTGTCCAAACCCAGCCGATATTTACTGAGCTGAAAGAAGCGATTCATGGTCCAATAACTCATGGCGTAACCCAACGTCAGCAGCGTATTGTCATTTTTGCTATCAAGATAGGCCTGAATGGCGGTAAAGTGCTTTGCCTGATATTGGCTGTCCAATTCCCGTAAAAGGTTAGGGTCGGTGAAGTTGTCGGCATCCAGCACCATTACCAAGTCGTATTGTTGCAGGATGCCCGAGTCGGTCAGTTCATCCAATGCATATTGGAGGCCAGCCGGTTTACCGACGCCGACCCGCTGATAGCGCTGGTGCGACGTGTCGATCACCTGAACGCCCTGAGCCGCCGCAAGCGCCGTTGTTTGGTCAGTGGATTGATCGCTGACGACCACAATGTGATACGCCGCTTGCGGATAGTCGAGTTGCTGAAGGTGCTCCAAAGTGGCCGTGATGACGGCGGCTTCATTGTGTGCCGGGATGAGAATCAGAAACCGGCTCTTGGGTGCGACCAACGGGTAATCCCGCCGTGCCTTGCCCCAGCCAAACAGCATCATGAAAACATAATACATGGTCAGCAAAAGAACCCAAGTGCTGCTACTAATCACAATCAAGAAAATCACGAAGCCGAAGTGATGAATAAATGGTAAAAAAGAATGACTAATACTGAACAGAATGAGGATAGGGCCACCAATGACAATCAATAGGAACAAAACGAGGGCCCACGAATCCAATTTAGAAAAATGCTTAAACATACTGACTACCCCCTTCGCACGTGATCGGTACGCTGTTTCTATACTGATCATGCGCGGTTTCGTATCCGTTCGCGCACTTAGAAAATCTCACGCAGCATTGTCGTATTCCGGCAAACTTAACGCGAAAAATTTTCTCCCCCTTGTGGCGACGAACTTATCGAAAAAGTGAAACGACTGAGCCGAAAAGATTGACTGATGACGCAAAGGCCCCTTTTTGGATGGCCTTAGATTAGCACGAAAACCTGATTGTTGAATTAGTTATGCTTGTGAACTAGTACACCATATCGACAAGTTGATTTGTGGTAAAATGAAGCGCTTGAAAATTGCGGCCACCGTGCGCACTTCATGGCTAAGCACAAGGTGACTCAACGATATTTTTGACCCGTTTTCACGCCAAGAATACGGTTGAGCACACGGCATTTTTACGTTACACTTGACGGGTACGTGAAACCTTGTTTGTTCCACAAAATCAAATCAAAAAACGGAGGCAGACATGGATCCAACAGCTTTTGTCCACGCTCTAGCTGATCACGGCATCGTCTTGGATGACCACCAGCAGGATCAGTTCGCGGCTTATTACCAATATCTGATCAGCGAGAATGAAAAAATGAATCTGACGGGCATCACAGCTGAAGGGGACGTCTACCTCAAGCACTTCTATGACTCATTGACCCTGGGGATGGTGTTGCCTGATTTGCAGCGTCAGCCGTTATCGCTTTGTGATGTCGGCGCCGGTGCGGGATTTCCGTCAATTCCACTCAAAATCGCGTTTCCGCAGTTAAAAATCACGATTGTTGACTCCTTGCAAAAACGGATTGGCTTCTTAGAGCGGTTAACGACGCGCCTGGAGCTGACAGATGTTCAGTTATTCCATGATCGCGCCGAGACTTTTGGCGCTAAAAAATCAGCGCATCGCGGCCAGTTTGATCTGGTGACGGCGCGGGCAGTTGCAGCGCTCAATGTTTTAGCTGAACTGTGCCTGCCACTGGTGAAACCACAAGGGCGATTTGTGGCCATGAAAGCTGCCGCAACTGCAGAGGAACTCATCGCCGCCAAGCCAGCAATCGGTTTGCTGGGCGGCAAGTTAGTCCAGGATGCGGCGCTAACCTTACCGGAAACCGGCGACACCCGGCATTTGCTGGTGATCGAAAAAGTGAAGGCAACACCAAATAAATACCCTCGTAAGCCGGGGGTGCCAAATAAACAACCATTGGGAGGTGCATAACGCGTGGCATTATCATTTTTTGGCCATAAAAAGCCAAACGACGAGACCGTTGTGCAACAGTTGCCACTAAACGCCATTACGCCGAATCAATTTCAGCCGCGGAAGGTTTTTTCAGCTGATTCGATTCAGGAACTGGCGGCCACGATCAAAGAACACGGCTTGTTGCAGCCGATTATCGTGCGTGAATATGCGCCTGACCAATATGAAATCATTGCCGGCGAGCGGCGTTATCGCGCAATGCAGTTGTTGGGATGGGAAAAAGCACCGGCGATTGTCCAGAAGATGGACGATGATGAAAGTGCGTCCATGGCGCTGGTTGAAAACCTGCAGCGTGAAGGCTTGAGCGCGATTGAAGAAGGCCAGGCGTATGTGGCTTTGATGAAGCTCAACCAGTTAACCCAAGGCGCTTTGGCACAGCAGCTGGGAAAGAGTCAGGCGTTTGTCGCCAATAAGATCCGGTTGCTGAAATTGGATGCACCGGTGCAAGAAGCCATTATGAAAGGCCTCATCAGCGAGCGGCATGGGCGGGAATTGCTGAAGCTTAGTGATGATCAACAGGCACAGGCATTGCACCAAATTGTGGCCGACAAATTGACGGTGAAGGAAACATCGGCTTTGGTTAATGAATGGCTAAGACCTAAGAAGCCGGAAAAAAAGCCGAAGCCAAAAGTACGCCGGTCAGCGGTTAGCCACGATACCCGCGTTGCCTGGAATACACTGAAACGTTCAGTCAAAATGATTCGCGATACCGGAATGACCGTCACGGCCAAAGAAGAAGATACCGATGACGCTTACCGCATGATTATCGAGATTCCAAAAGAGAAGAGATAGGGGGAGCTCATGACACATATCATCGCTGTCGCCAATCAAAAAGGCGGGGTTGGCAAGACCACAACGACCATTAATTTGGGGGCCTGTCTGGCAAACCTTGGGAAGAAAGTCCTCATTGTCGACGTTGATGCCCAAGGCAATGCCACAAGTGGGGTGGGCGTTCAAAAAGCCCAAGTTGAAAAGGATATTTACGATGTTTTGGTCAACGAAGATCCGATTACCGAAGCCATTTTGCCAACCAAACATAAAAATTTAGCCATTGTCCCGGCGACCATCCAGTTGGCCGGTGCCGAAATCGAGTTAACCAGTCAAATGGCCCGGGAAATGCGCTTGAAACTGGGGCTTCATCCGATCGAGGATCAGTACGACTACATTTTGATTGATTGCCCGCCGTCACTGGGTCAGCTTTCAATTAATGCGTTTACGGCAAGTGATTCGATTCTGATTCCGGTTCAAAGTGAGTATTATGCACTGGAAGGCCTGAGCCAGTTGCTTAACACGGTTCGACTTGTTCAAAAACATTTCAATCCGAATTTGGCGATTGAAGGGGTTCTGCTGACGATGTATGATGCCCGCACGAACCTTGGCGCGCAGGTGATCGATGAAGTGCGTAAGTATTTTGGCGATAAAGTATATGCAACCGTGATTCCGCGGATTACCCGATTGGCTGAGGCGCCGAGTTACGGTCTGCCAATCGTGGATTTTGATCCAAAATCGCGCGGATCCGAAGTTTACGAGGCTTTAGCCAAGGAGGTGCTGGCTGCTCATGGCGAATAAGAATAGTAAGGGATTAGGTCGCGGCATTGACGCCATTTTCAAAGATTTTGAAAGTCCTGATCTGAGTGCTAACAATACCGTTGAGGAACTGCCACTGGTCGATATCCGGCCGAACCCGTACCAACCCCGAAAAACCTTTGATCAAGAAGGCTTAAAAGAACTGGCGGATTCCATCAAGCAAACCGGCGTTTTCCAGCCGATTATTGTGCGCAAAAGTGTTTCCGGTTATGAAATTATCACCGGTGAGCGGCGTTTTCGTGCGTCTAAGCTGGCTGGTAAGGAAACCATTCCGGCGATTGTCCGCGATTTTAACGATCCGGAAATGATGGAAATCGCAGTGCTGGAAAACCTGCAGCGCGAGGATCTGACTCCGTTAGACGAAGCGCAGGCTTATGAGACGTTGATCAAGCGCTTAAACCTGACGCAAGCGGAAGTTTCCGCACGGCTAGGCAAAAGCCGGCCGTATATTGCCAACTATTTGCGCTTGTTAACGTTGCCGCAGCAAGTCAAACAAATGCTCAGCGCCAATCAGCTCTCAATGGGGCAGGCGCGAACCTTGTTGAGTCTCAAAGATAAAACCAAGATGGTCAGTGTTGCCAAGAAGACCATTAGTGAAAATCTAACGGTTCGCCAACTTGAACGGCTAATCAATCAGATGAACGCCGGGACAAGTCGCTCGACATCGAAGGAAAAGCCTAAATCACCGTATGTCCGAGCAACCGAAAATCAGTTGGGCGAACGCTTCGGCACGAAAGTCAATATTAATGAAGGCAGTAAAGGCAAAGGCAAGATTGAAATTGATTTTACATCCGAGCAAGATCTCAATCGGATCTTAGCGATGTTAGACGTCAATATCGATTAACCGGCCAATCCGCTGGAGGTAGACGAATGTACCAATTACATGATTTGGTTCAAATGAAGAAGCCGCATGCATGTGGAACGAATAAATGGGAAGTCATTCGCCTGGGCGCCGACATTAAAATTCGTTGCACCGGTTGCGGCCATATTGTCATGATGTCGCGCCGTGATTTTGAGAAGCGGCTCAAGAAAGTTTTAGGTCAAGCAGAACAGACAGATTAATCATAGAAAGTGTGAAATAAGCAAATGGCTTTAACAGCAGGTATTGTCGGACTACCCAATGTCGGTAAGTCCACGCTTTTTAACGCAATCACAAAAGCAGGCGCCGAAATGGCCAATTATCCGTTTGCGACCATCGATCCCAATGTGGGGATGGTCGAGGTTCCGGATAAACGGTTGGCGCGGATTGATGAATTGATTCCGGCTAAGAAAATCATTCATACGACTTTTGAGTTCACGGATATTGCCGGAATTGTGAAAGGCGCTTCCAAAGGCGAGGGACTTGGCAACAAGTTTCTGGAAAACATTCGCCAGGTAGATGCGATCGTGCACGTTGTTCGGGCATTCGATGACGACAACATTACCAGTGTGACTGGCAAAGTCGATCCGCTGGAAGACATGGCTACGATTAACATGGAACTGGCGATCGCCGATTTGGATTCGGTCAATAAACGCTATGCCAAAGTTGAAAAGGTTGCCCGTACCCAAACCAAAGACAAGGAAGCCCAGGCAGAGTTTAAAGTACTGCAAAAGATCAAACCGGTTCTTGAAGACGGCGGGATGGTCCGCAGCATTGACTTTGATAAAGATGAACAGAAGATCGTCAAGGGCTTGTTCTTATTAACGAGTAAACCGGTGCTTTATGTTGCCAATATTGCGGAAGAAGCCATGGCCGATCCGGATTCCGTCGATTATGTCAAACAAATCAAAGCCGAAGCAGCCAAAGAAGGCGCCGAGGTGATTGCTATTTCGGCCAAGACCGAAGAGGAAATTGCCGAATTGGATGATGACGAGAAAGCCGACTTTCTGGCAGCAGAAGGTGTCGATGAATCCGGTTTGGATAAACTCATCAAGGCTAGCTATCATTTGCTGGGCTTAGCAACCTTCTTTACGGCTGGCGGCAAAGAAACCCGCGCGTGGACGTTTAAACGTGGCATGAAGGCGCCTCAAGTTGCCGGGATCATTCATTCGGACTTTGAGCGCGGTTTTATCCGAGCCGAGACAATGTCCTTTACGGATCTTGACAAGTATGGTTCCGTGCAGGCAGTCAAGGAAGCCGGACGTTACCGCTCTGAAGGCAAGGAATATCAAGTGCAAGATGGGGATATCATTGAATTTCGGTTCAATGTTTAACGTGCAAGCCAAAAGCGCGCACGCGACGACGATAACTTTAAGATAGGAGTTACACATGGCAAAGAAGCAAGAAACGGACACGAGTCAAACAGCAGACAGCGCTGCAGTTGATCAACAGCAGACTGCGGCATCGTCAGCGGCTGATACGCAGCAGTCGGCAGCAACGGTGGCAAGCAAGAATGCCCATGTTAAGCAGGAGCGGCCAGCTACAACCGTTCCGGAAATGATTGCAAGACTGACCAATAAGAACAACGAGTATGTCTTCAAGCTGCGGCGTGAATTAAAAGACGGCGGTATGAGTGAGGCGGATGAGGAAACCCTGCTCAAAACGATGCTGCCGGAAATGATTACCGCCCAACGACAAGGCAAACCGGCCACACAACTTTATGGGCCGGTCACGGTGAAGGCTAATGAAATCCTGCATACACCGAAACCGGAACCTAAAAAGCCGCTGTGGTTATTGGTCGCCGATCAAGGTCTGTTTTTCATGGCCATTCTTGCGGCTGTCTTCGCCGTGATGACTTACATCAATCCGAAATCGCAGAACAACGCTAGCAACAGCTTTGCTTATCTTGTCATGTTAAGCCTCATGGCCGGTCTTTTCTTTGTGTATTACGCCGACTGGATGGAACAGGACAAGAAGAATCGCCGCAGTGCCTGGTTAGTGCTTGGCGGCGGCATTGTGTTGGTTCTCGCGGTTACCTTTATCGGCGGCGCCCTCATGATGCTTGACACACCATTCACCCGGGCAATGCCGTGGTATGTGGACGTAATCATCGCCGTTGTCGCGTATGGTTCCCACTGGCTTTTGCAACGTCGGTATCATCTCAAGAGCTTTTTCCGGCGGTAGTGGGTAGAGGTTTAAAATAAGTTGCTTGGTTGTTGAAGGTCACCTCGATAGTGGGGTGACTTTTTTGGTGTGAGCGTGAACCAGCCCGGTTAGAAGTCGGAGTGTAAGTGGCCTTGGGCGTGATGGCCCGGGCTTAGGCCATTGCGACCAAGGTCCTTACACGCAGACTTCTGGGCTGGCGAACGCGTTATGGTGAGCAGGCTCCTAACCATGCCAGTTCACGCCCGCGCTCAAAAAAAATTTGACGCCCTGTTTTTCATCCGGTAAACTTCATGTGAGCTTAATCGTAATGATTACGCTTTAGAAAATTTGGGAGGTTTTTGGATGAATAAGGGGCATCAACAGCAGTACGGACGCGGATTTGTCTTGGCGGTGGTGGCATTGGCAGGTTTTGGTTTGGTCAATGCCCAACCGACTCAGGCGGCAACGTCTGCTAACGGTTCCGCTAGTCAAGCAGTTGAGCAGGCATCTGCTGTCAAATCGGTTGCGGCTAAGGACCAAACGCTGGTCTTCGCACTACTTAATGGCATCGCAGCGAATTATCATCAGGCGATCACGGTGCAGATTGTTGCTGCCGATAACGGTCAGGTGGTCGCAACCAAAACGTTAGCATCAACTGATGAAGATGAACCATCAGCATCGGTCAGCGGGTTAAGGATCGGTGCCGCTGACGGACTACAGACAGGACACACATACCGACTTCAGGTTGTGGCTTCCGGTAACCAAGGCTGGAAGGCTGTTCCGGAGAGCTTCGTTTACACACCGGGCCAGACAACCAAAATTGAAATGGACAAGTATACTTATCAAAAAGGCGAGCGCGCGTTCCAACTCGTTGACCAGCAGACCAAGCAGCCATTGGCAAACGTGAAAGTGGCCGCTATTCCGAACCTGGTTGATGGTGCTAAGGCGGCAATCGTCAAAACAACGGATGCCCAAGGTCGCGTCACTTTTTCAACAGATGATCCGCAATTCAAGCGCAATGTGTTCTATCATTTTGAATTACCGGATAAGCACGTGACAGTAGGCTATAACTGGAACTTAATCGGCGGCGAAAAGGCGGACGATAAGGCAGCGGTCGTTTCAGTGAAAATGCCTGCGATTGCTTCCTCAAGTTCACAGGCATCTCAGGCAAGTTCGCAAGCGTCACAAAAGCCTTCACAAGCACCATCAGAAAAGCCAAGCACTGACCCGTCAGCCCAGTCAAGCCAGCTCTCGCTGCGCCCATCCTCATCAGCGAGTGCTTCCCAAAAAGCATCGGTTGAATCGGTAGCAGCACAGACATCTCAGGCTGCTACATCCGCAGAAAGTGGGTCAACTCACGGATTACCAAAAACCGGTGAAGCACTTGGTCAATCAGGACTTTGGGCCGGGCTTGCAACCCTGCTTTCGGCGTTAGGCGCTTGGTTGTGGCGTCGCCAAGGCTAAAGGTGGCCGTTGAAACATTAAGCGGTCCCTGTTTGAAAAATGACAGCAGCTATTAATCCGAACGATAGCCATGACGGCACAAACCCAATGGCTAAAATCCGAACATTAAATTCTCATATCAAGGGTCGCTAATTTTTTGTTCGGATCAGACTGAACAATTATGAGACTTTCTTTCATTTTTAGGCCTATGATACCGGTCTTTTCAAAAAAATTGCGAAACACGTTTGACGTGTTCACATTCCGGTAGTACATTAGTCAACAACTAAAAATTGAAAGAGGGATTTACGCTATGAGTCATTGGGATACAAAGTTTGCCCGGCGTGGTTTTACATTTGATGATGTGTTGTTGATACCTGCAGAAAGTCATGTTTTGCCTCACGATGTCGATCTGTCTGTACAACTTGCGGACAACTTGAAGTTGAATATCCCAATCATCTCGGCGGGGATGGATACGGTGACCGAAAGTGCGATGGCAATTGCCATGGCACGCCAAGGCGGTCTGGGTGTTATTCATAAGAATATGAGCATTGCCGCGCAGGCTGACGAAGTGCTCAAGGTTAAGCGCAGTGAAAATGGCGTCATTGTGGATCCCTTCTATCTTACAGCCGATAAACCGGTTAGCGATGCAGAAGCATTGATGAAAAAGTATCGTATCAGCGGTGTGCCGATTGTGAACAACACAACCGACCGCAAGCTGACCGGTATCATTACCAACCGTGATTTACGGTATGTCGATGACAAGAGTGTGCTGATCGACACTGTCATGACCAAAGAAGGTTTGGTAACGGCCCCAGCCGGCACTTCCATTAAGGATGCAGAAGCGATCTTGCAGGCTCGCAAGATTGAAAAGCTGCCATTGATTGACAAGAATGGCCGGCTCAGCGGATTGATTACCATTAAAGATATTGAAAAAGTGGTTGAATTCCCGCATGCGGCTAAGGATGCACATGGCCGCTTGTTGGTGGCTGCTGCTGTCGGTGTGACCTCCGACACTTTTGATCGGGCGCAGGCTTTGTTAGATGCCGGTGCTGACGCGATTGTCATTGATACCGCCCATGGTCACAGTGCCGGGGTTATTCGCAAGATCAAGGAAATTCGCGAGCATTTTCCACTGGCAACCTTGATTGCCGGTAATGTTGCGACGGCGGAAGCAACGGAAGCACTGTATGATGCCGGTGTTGATGTTGTCAAAGTCGGGATTGGCCCTGGTTCGATTTGTACCACTCGGATTGTTGCCGGTGTCGGTGTTCCTCAGCTGACGGCGGTTTATGATGCTGCTGGTGTGGCGCGTAAACGTGGCAAAACGATCATTGCCGATGGCGGAATCAAGTATTCCGGCGACATCGTGAAGGCGTTGGCGGCTGGCGGGAACGCGGTCATGTTAGGGTCACTTTTAGCCGGAACCGACGAAGCACCAGGCCAGTTTGAAATTTATCAAGGCCGGCGCTTCAAGACTTATCGTGGCATGGGTTCGCTGGGCGCGATGGCGCAGGCACACGGCTCAAGCGATCGTTACTTCCAAAGTGGCGTGAATGAGGCCAACAAGCTGGTTCCTGAAGGCATTGAAGGTCGAGTTGCTTACAAAGGCAGCCTTGGTGATGTGATCTTCCAGATGCTTGGCGGCATTGAATCCGGCATGGGCTATGTCGGGGCACCGAACCTGAAAGAGCTGCAAGACAACGCCCAGTTCATTCAGATTACCGGAGCCGGCTTACGCGAAAGCCATCCGCATGACGTTCAGATCACGCGTGAAGCACCGAATTATTCTGTTCAATAATTTAAGACGCTATTAAAAGAGCTTACAGATACCTCCTCAGTTGAGGTCGTCTGTAAGCTCCTTTTATATTTACCGTTTAACGATGCTGCAATCGCGCCTGGTGGAAGACCTCAAGCACCTGGGTTCCAAAAGTCGTGGCCACTGTTATTGGCCAGGCACGGGTCAGCGGCACGATCGCCAACATTGTCTGCAACCATTGCGCGGTTGGCAAGAGCTTAATCAAATGATGACCGGAAAACTGCGTGAATAACAGGTTTCGACTATAAAACTGAATCAAGTGGTGTTGCAGGCGCCGATCAGCGACTGGCAACAACAAATCGTTACTATTATTCCGATCGCCCAGGAAAAGTGGCAAGGGTTCAAGATCCTGATATAAGTCGAATTGGCGATGCTTGTAGGCGCTGGCCATTGCCGGTGTCAGGCGGAGCATGAATACCAGTTTGCGAGACGCCGCCCACAACAGCATGTTAGCAATGGCGATATCGGTTGGCGTGAACGCAAACACAGCTTGGTGCGCCGCCGGACTCACCAATGCTTGGGTCAAAACCGGTTTGAGTCCAGTAACATCGGGCATATCAGGCCAAATAACCTGTAGTTGCTGCACCCCATTCAACCAATGGACGTGCGTGGCAAGCCGCAACGTTAACCAGTCTGGCTGCTGGTACAAAAGCCAATAGGTGCTGCCACTGGTATGCGCGATATTGATACCGGCGATTCGCATGCCCCGCGGCAGACTGGCGGCCACAACATTGGTTAAATTTTCCAAAAAATGTTGCCTCCTTTTTAGCATGAATAACGCTGTAACCCGCTTTTTCTTAGGTTTTTCGTAAAGAATTCCCGGTTCAATTTTGGTACAATGGACATTGATGTGACAGTCCTTACCGATCGTTCTATAAATGGAGTTAAAAATATGAAGATATTAATTGTTGACGATGATAAAGAAATCGTTGAATTACTGAGCATTTACGTAAAAAACGAAGGCTATGAACCAATTCAAGCATACTCGGGAAAAGAAGCGATTACCAAACTCGTGACCAATCCGGATATTGCTTTGATGATTTTAGATATTATGATGCCGAATATGTCGGGCATGGACGTGGTGAAAGAAGTCCGCAAAGATTCGCAGATTCCGATCATCATTGTGTCAGCCAAAACGGCGGATATGGACAAGATTCAGGGTCTGATTACCGGCGCTGACGATTACGTAACCAAACCGTTTAACCCGCTAGAAGTGATGGCGCGCGTCAAGAGTCTGTTGCGTCGGAGTCAAAACGAAGTTACCAATCCGGAACCGGATGTGCTTGAGGTTGGCCCGTTAACCATCAAAAAGGACAGCCATGAAGTGACGACTTTGACCGGCAAACAAATTCAGCTGACCGCGTTGGAATTCGGTATTTTGTATTTACTTGCAAGCCATCCCAACCGAGTTTTTTCGGCTGACGAAATTTTTGAGCGGGTTTGGCAACAGGAATCCATTGTTTCGGCGAAAACCGTCATGGTCCACGTATCACATCTCCGCGATAAAATTGAAGAGGCAACTGATGGTGAGAAGGTCATTGAAACCGTCTGGGGCGTTGGTTACAAGGTCGAGGCCTAATTCATGAGCGAAAAAGTCAAACTCACCGCAAAGGAAAAATCCGAACTGTGGATTGAAGGCATTGTGACGGTGATTTTGCTACTGATGCTGAATTTTGCGTTGTTAGTGCTGATTAACCAGATGATCGCGCATAATCCTGGATTGGAAAATGCCATCTGGGGTGTGAAAACGAATTTGACTTTTGGTCGCGGCGGTTTTCATCTCTGGAGCTGGTCGAATCTGTTTCTTACCATGATGGCGATTGCGGACGTGATTGTGGTGTATTGGCGCTTGGCGCGGCGCTATCGGCAAATGCAGATGCGCCATGTCATCGCCGAACTGCATTATATTGCGGATGGCCATCTTGATCATCGGATTAAGTTTGAAGTGAACACCGAATTGCAAAAGGTTGTCAGCAGCATCAATGCACTGGTTGATTCGACGGTCAATTCGATGGCGGAAGAGCGGCGCATCGAGCAAAGCAAAGACGAGCTGATTACCAACGTCAGTCATGATATTCGAACGCCATTAACGTCCATTATCGGTTATCTGGGTTTGATTGAAGACCATCAATACCGCAGTGACGAAGAGTTGCTCAAATATACGCACACCGCTTATTTGAAGGCCAAACAAATGAAGGTGCTGGTTGAAGACTTGTTTGAATATACGAAAGTCAAGTCGACCACCACCAAGCTTAACCCGGTTCGGTTTAACATGATTGCGATGCTGGAACAGCTCGCTGCCAGTTTTGAGCTCGAAGCACATAAGAAACATATGCGGATTCTCGTCAGTGGTGAGCCGAACCCGTTAATGATGGAGGCCGACACCGAGAAACTGGGCAGGGTGTTCAATAATCTGATTGTCAATGCGTTGAAGTATGGCCAAGGCGGACGGCATATTTTTCTGGACGCACAGCGCATTGGCAGTGAAGTGGTTGTGAAAGTTTCCAATGATGGCGCCCAGATTCCTAACGACTCGTTGAATCAGCTGTTCGACCGGTTCTATCGAGTTGAAGAAAGTCGTTCGCAGGAAACCGGCGGAACCGGATTGGGACTTGCGATTGCCCAAAGCATTATTGCGTTGCATGGCGGTTATATTTATGCCGATTCCAGTCCGGAGTTGACGAGTTTTGTGATTCATTTACCACTAAAAGTCGGTGCTTCATTGACCGATAAACCAAAACATTCTAATGAGGAAGCAGGAAAGTAAAAATGAAGAAGTTGTTGCGTGGGTTGATTGCCGCGATGGTCGCGGTGTTAATGATTGGTGGTGCTGCTCCGGCGGTCTCGGTTGCTGCTGCGGAAAGTAGCGATACGAATGTGGTTGATGCTAAGGCGGCGGTTGCCATTGAACCCACAACCGGGAAAGTGCTGTACGCCAAGAATGCCGATAGCGTGTTGCCGATTGCATCCATGACCAAGATGTTGAGTATCGAACTGGTGCTGGACGCCATTGATTCGGGAAAAATCAAATGGGACGACAAGGTGACCTTGGATAAGACAATCTGGTCACTTAGTCAGGATCGCGACCTTAGCAATGTGCCATTGCGGCGGGACGGTTCCTACTCGGTACGTGAGTTGTACGATGCCTCGCTGATTTATTCGGCGAACGCCGCCATGATGCTGCTCGCCAAAACGGTGGCTGGCAGTCAGGAAAAATTCGTCAATCAAATGACCGCCAAGCTTAAGAGCTGGGGCATTACGGATGCCAAAATTGTCAACGTGACTGGTCTCAACAACAGCCAGTTAAAAGACGCTAAAGTGCCTGGTACCGGCGATCAGGCGGAGAACGAAATGTCCGCCAAAGATATGGCCCAAGTTGCGCAACACTTACTTAAAGATCATCCGGAAGTCCTGAAAACCACCAGCATTGCCAAACAGACTTTCCGTAAAGGAACCGATGATGCGATTAATATGGAAAACTGGGACTGGATGTTGAAGGGCCTGGTTTCATATGATAAAAATCTGCCAGTTGACGGACTGAAGACCGGCACATCTGACGCTGCCGGCGACTGTTTCACCGGTACAGTCAAAAAGAACGGCATGCGGATTATCACGGTGGTCTTACACGCCAACGGGGATGCTAAGACTCGACGGTTTGACCAAACCAAGAAGTTGATGAATCATGTTCTGGAAAACTGGAAGACAGTTCAATTGGCTGATGCAGGACAAGGTATCAAAGGTTATCGCAATGTCACGGTTAATCGCGGCAAAGCACGGACAACGCCGATTGCCCCAGTCACCAAGGCTGTCGCAGTGGTTCCGTCAGATACCAGTAAACAGGATCTAAAGTATACTTATACACCTGCAAAAGGGGTCAAGAAGAACACGATTGAAGCACCGGTTAAGAAAGGTGCTACGATCGGCCATCTGGAAGTGACGGCCAAGGGTGATTCGCTTGGATTTGTCGGCGGTGCAAAACGTGAAGGGATCACGCTTAAGACCACCAAGGCAGATCCAAAGGCTAACTTCTTTGTCCTGATCTTCCGCGGGATTGGTGATTTCTTCGGCAATATTTTTTAAGCGACAACAATGATGTTAAGTGGTGAATGTTTTGGACTCCGAAACGGAGATCAACACGTTCACCTTTTTGTTAGGGAGGCGGTCATCATGGTGACTTATCACGAAATTACTCCGGCCGGATTGGCTAGTCTGAAGCAAGAGGTTGAGGATCTGAAAGCGATTCGTCCGGCGAAGATCAAGAATCTTGCCGAAGCCGCAGCGTTAGGCGATCGGTCGGAAAATGCCGAATACAGTGCGGCCAAACGTGAACTGCGGCAGTTGGAAGGGCGGCTGCGGTATCTTGATAAGCTGATTCGTTATGCTAAAGTCACGGCGCCGGCAGCAAGCGATATGGCTGATATTGGCAATACAGTCAAGCTTAAGTTTGATGATGACGATGATCAAGCCACCTATGAGTTGGTTGGTCCGGCAGAAGCTGGCATGGGTGCTGACAAGCTTGCTGTCAACTCGCCATTGGGAGCCGCGATTCGGCGCCATCATGCAGGTGATACGGTCACTGTCACTGCCCCAAGCGGCACTTATCAGGTGACGATTCTTGCGATTCAGACAGGAAAAGCGAACGCGTAACGCGTCCCCCCATTTGAAGTAGTCTGTCAGTTGATCACATGAACAATCAACCTCAAAGCCACACTAATGCTTATGCTATAATGAAGCTTGAAATAACGGCATATAAAAAGGAGCAGCCCAATGGCACTATCACTTAGAGCTTGTATTTTATTGTTGAAGGAACACCATTTACTCAAAAGCGCGGCCATCCAAACCACCGAAGATGTGGACATGACCGGCATTGCTTATGACTCGCGGAAAGTGTCCGGTCCGACGCTGTTTTTCTGCAAAGGTGATAAGTTTCGGCCGATTTATTTGTCAATGGCCAAAGACAACGGCGCCAAAACCTATGTTGCGGAAAAACCGTATGTGGAAGGCAATGGACTCAATGCCTTAATTGTCCGGAATATTACCAAAGCCATGGCGATTCTCAGCGCTGCCTTTTTCGACTATCCGCAAGATGACCTGTTTGTGATTGCCTATACAGGTACCAAGGGCAAAACCACGGCATCTTATTTCACTGAAGCTATTTTGAACGAAGCGCGTCCGCGGCATATCGCCTTATTCTCAACGATTGACACGGTTGTCGGCCCGGAACCAAATCAACGCTTCAAATCAAACCTAACCACGCCGGAAAGTCTGGATTTATTCCGCGATATGCGGGAAGCAGTTGAAAACGGTATGACCCATCTGGTGATGGAGGTGTCAAGTCAGGCTTATCTGCGTAATCGTGTTTTCGGGTTGACTTATGATGTCGGATTCTTCTTAAACATCACGCCTGATCATATCGGGCCGAACGAACATCCAACGTTTGCCAACTATCTGCACAATAAGCTGCAGTTGTTGGTTAATGCGCGCAAAGTCGTGATCAATGCCGAAACCGAGCATTTTGACCAAGTTTATGCTGCAGCGACAACGACGACTTATCCGGAAAGTATTTATTTATTTGCCAGTGCCGGCTTCAAGCCTAAGCGCGACGATATTGACATCGACTTTCGGTTTGACAGTCAGGAAGCGGACGTTGCCGAAAGTCGCTTTACATTAGTGCCGGTAACGGAAAAAGCGGCCGCACTCAATATTGGCGGCCATTATTCGCTTGCGTTAATCGGCGATTTTAATGAAAGTAACGCGAC
This sequence comes from Lacticaseibacillus zeae subsp. silagei, assembly GCF_030770335.1. Taxonomy (NCBI): domain Bacteria; kingdom Bacillati; phylum Bacillota; class Bacilli; order Lactobacillales; family Lactobacillaceae; genus Lacticaseibacillus; species Lacticaseibacillus zeae. The sequence continues at coordinate 326,043 of NZ_CP132484.1, forward strand.
CGCAGCGATCATTGGTGCCGGATTGGCAGGCGTTGATGCATCAGCAGCAGTTCCGGGGATTGCAAAGGTTAAAATACCCGGGCGGATGGAACATGTTCAGATTGCCGGTCATGGCACGGTTTATGTTGATTATGCCCATAACTATGCCAGCATGAAGGCACTTTTATCATTTTTGAAGCGTTCATACAAAGATCCGCGGATGCTGGTTGTGGTCGGGTCGCCTGGTGATAAAGGCGTTTCCCGGCGGCCGGGGTTTGCCAAAGTGCTTACTGAACTAGCTACGGAAGCCTATCTCACAACCGATGATCCCGGTTACGAAGATCCTGCTAATATTGTCAACGAAATTGACAGCAAAATCGATCATAGCAAGGTCAAAGTCCACAAGGTGCTTGATCGCAAAGAGGCCATCACCGAAGCGATTAAAGCCAGCGGGTCGCAAGATGTGGTGGTCGTAGCCGGGAAAGGCGCGGATCCTTATCAGAAGATTCGCGGCGTCAATACGCCGTGGCCAACTGACATGGCGGTTGTGAAGGAAGTTGCCAAGTCGTTACAGGAAGGCTGATATTAATGCGTCAATTTTTCACGGTAATCGGAGGCATGGGCACACCCGCAACAGAAAGTTACGTGCGACTGCTTAATCAACGGACGCATGCCCACAGTGATCAGGAATATCTCAATTATATTCTGGTCAATGATGCCACCGTGCCGGATCGAACCGATTACATTTTGGATCACAGCAAACCAAGTTTTTATCCGGATTTACTTGAGGATATCCAGGCACAAAGCTTGCTGAATCCCGAGTTTATTGTGATTGTTTGCAATACGGCTCATTATTTTTACGATCAGTTGGCGGCTGCAACGTCGATTCCGTTGTTACACATGCCGCGACTGGCGATTCGCGACATGTGCGAACGTTTTCCCGATGAAAAACGCATCGGACTCATTGCCACGCAAGGTACCATTAAAGATGGCATCTATAGTCAGGAAATCGAAAACACGGGACGCGAGGTTGTTTTGGGAGATCAGGCCCTCCAGGACATGGTCACGGAACTGATTTACAAGTACGTTAAAGAAAAAGGCGAAGTTAACGCTGAATTGTATCACCGCATCTTAAAGCGGATGCATGATGATTTTCATGTCAACGTCATCGTGCTCGGCTGCACCGAGCTGTCATTTGCGCAGGAAAAAGCGGGCGATCATCCGTATCACGTTATCGATGCCCAGAGCATTATTGTCGACAAGACGCTGGCATTAGGCAAAGCCTTCCGCAAGAGCGAAGCGGACGGTAAGGCGCTTTTGAATCAACTAATGGTGTGAGCCGAGCGTGAACAGGAGATTTCTGCGACTGCGAACGCGTTATCATTCATTTTTGAGTGGTAGACGGCCATACAAAACGCTACTTACTTGTGGTAAGCTTAAATCAGTTCTCAAGTAAAGGAGATGCAGAATTTGGCACATTTAACCAAATTGACAGACACGTATACTTTAAACAATGGCGTTAAGATTCCGATTGTTGGCTTTGGCACCTGGCAGACACCTGATGGGGAAGTTGCCAAGCACAGTGTGGAAACCGCATTGGCTGCCGGCTACCGGCATATCGACACAGCTGCTGCCTATGGTAACGAAGATAGTGTCGGTGCAGGCATCAAGGCATCCGGAGTTCCGCGCGATCAGATCTTTTTGACCACCAAACTGTGGAATGCCGATCATGGCTATGAAGCAACCAAAGCCGCCATCGATCGCTCATTGCAAAAGCTTGGTGTTGATTACGTCGATCTTTATTTGATTCACTGGCCAAACCCGGTTCAATTCCGTAACAACTGGGAAGAGGCTAATGCCGGTTCGTGGAAAGCCATGGAAGAAGCCTATCAAGCAGGCAAACTGCGGGCGATTGGCGTGTCGAACTTCCGCGCCAAGCATTTGGACGCGTTACTCAAGACCGCTAACGTCAAGCCGATGGTCAATCAGATCTTCCTGAATCCAAGTGATTTGCAGCCGGAAGTCGTGGACTATAACAAGGCACATGATATTTTGAGTGAAGCATATAGCCCACTAGGCACAGGCAAAATCTTTAAAGTCGAAGCCCTTAAGAAGATTGCGGAACGGTACAACAAGAGCGTGGCACAAGTGGTGCTTCGTTGGTCACTGCAACATGGCTTCCTACCGCTGCCAAAGTCAGTGCATGACGAGCGGATCAAAGAAAACGCCCAGCTGTTTGACTTTGAACTGAGTCATCACGACATGACGCTGATTGATGCGTTACATGGCGAAGCCGGTTTGGCGACGGATCCTGATACTACTGATTTCTAGGAGCAAAATGACGATGCAGTCAGCATTGTATGACTGCACAAAACCCCCGCGGGAGACCGCGGGGGTTTTGTGTGCCGTGACGAAATTTATGAAGGTGAGACTGCCTGCTGCGTTTTGGCATTGATGAGCTGAACATTGTTTTCAGTCAAAAAATCGCGATATTTTGCGTCAACATTGCCATAGGTGACAATCGCATCGATGTCTTGCAAAGCGCCATAAGTGAGAAGCGAGACGCGGCCAAACTTGGACTGATCGATGAGCAGGATCTTGCGGTGCGCCTTTTTAAAGATCTCGGCTTTGATGAGATATTCGTTGTACTCCGAGTTGGATAAGCCGCGTGTCAGCGAAATCCCGGTTGCGGCCATGAACGCCTTGCCAATGTTAAACCGGCTGAAGATGTTCATATCATCAATACCGGTAAACGACTGGGTCCGCCGATCAAAATTCATGCCAATGATGACGAGTTTGATGTTCGCAAGCGGTGCGGCTTGATTGATAATCTGCAGATTATTGGTAACTAAAGTGAACGGAAAATCTGTCGGTAAAAAACCGCCCATCTCAGCAGTCGTGGTCCCTGAGTCAATAAAAATCAAGTCTTCAGGTTCGATGAGTTGGGCCGCAGCGCGTCCGATCTGGCGTTTTTCATTCGGTGCCGCTAATTGACGCTCACTGTAAACGGTGAGGGCATTGCCTTTCGTGCTGGGAGTCGTGGTGTTATCCGTCACCCCACCATACACTTTTTTAACGGTACCGGCAGCAATGAGGCTGGCCAGATCGCGACGAAGCGTGCTGGGAGCGATGTCAAACTTATCTTCGAGTTCTTTCATGGAAGCCGTCTTGACGTCGCTGATATAGGCTTGCATGGCATCAATTCGTTCTTTTCTAAGCATGGATGTCACCTTCTTCATTTCTATAAGCATTTCGATTATAGCACTTAATGACAAACTTTTGAACAACTTTTGACTAACTTGCCAGCCGAATCATGATTAATTTCCTGATAAGCAATTGGTTGGCTCCGATTCCCGAAACAATGTACCGATTTTCTCAAGAAAAAATGGCAACATTCAAACATAAAATCTGCTTTGATCTATGCGCAAAGCGGTGAACATAACATTGGTTTTCTTTGGCAAAGCCGCTAGTTGTTTGCCTTTATCATACCATCATGGTATAGGAAGATTCATCTTTTTGACCGGTTTTGTGAATAACTGGTCATTTTATGAGCAAATGTTGAATACTTTTTAGTTGACTTTGATCTAGTCTGCTTATATGATGGCAATGTGATCATAAAGTAAGCGCTTAACTTTGTACTAAAAAACTTCAGAAAAGTTTGGAGGCTATGGGAAATGCGCAAAGCAGGAATTGTTAACGACAAAGGCGAGGCTGCGCTTGCTCCGCAGACGTCTGGCGGGATTAAATCTGAAAAGTTGCCTAAGTCGGCACGGCGCCGGTTACGGATTATTTCCGTGATTGCGACATTTGGCGGCATGCTCTTCGGGTATGATACCGGGGTGATCAACGGTGCGTTACCGTTCATGACCAAGGCAGGAGAATTAAATATGTCGCCTTCGATGGAAGGCTTGGTAGCAAGTTCATTAACGTTGGGGGCCGCTTTTGGGGCAGTTTTGACTGGCCGAATTTCCGATCGTAAAGGTCGGCACAAGGTGATTACCGCACTTGCGATGTTGTTTGTTGTCTCGACAATTGCATCGGCATTGTCACCAACGGCACCAATATTGGCGTCAGTTCGATTCGTTTTGGGTCTGGCTGTTTGGGGCGCTTCGGTCATTGTTCCGACCTTCCTCGCCGAGGTTGCACCGTCAAATCTTCGTGGGCGGATTGTGACCCAGAATGAATTCATGATTGTTTCCGGACAACTGCTGGCCTTTGTGTTTAATGCCATTTTAGGAACCACACTGGGTCATATTCCCGGCATCTGGCGGTGGATGTTAGTCCTGGCTACGATTCCGGCGATTATTTTATGGATCGGGATGAATTTTGTTCCCGAATCACCGCGATGGTTAGCGGCCAATGGCAAGTTGGATCAGGCACTGAGCGTTTTGCGAGAAATTCGGACAGAAGAGCAGGCGCGTGACGAAATGGAAAAGATCCAGATTTCCTTAAAATCGGCACAGGAAGTGAAGAGCGCTTCGATTGCCGACTTGAAGATCGGCTGGATCAGACGGCTTGTTTTGATCGGCATTGGCTTAGGCATCATGCAACAGATTGTCGGGATTAACGTCATGATGTACTACGGAACGACAATTCTGCAGACCACCGGCTTTGGCCAGAACGCGGCTTTGATTGCCAATATTCTGAACGGTGTTACATCGGTGGTTGCAACCATTGTGACGATGCATTTGATGAGTAAATTCAAACGGCGTCAAATGTTATTAACTGGGATTTCCGGTACCTTGTTCTCACTTGTCGGTATTACACTGACCAGCCACTTTCTGGCAGGCAGTCCGATGTTGCCTTATTTCACGATCTTGTTGACGATTATCTATCTGGCGTTCTTCCAAGGCGCATTAGGACCGCTGACATGGTTGCTGCTATCGGAAATTTATCCAGCGCGGATCCGTGGTTTGGGGATGGGATTTGCCACCTTCTTCCTCTGGATCAGCAACTTCTTCGTCGGTTATTTCTTCCCGGTTATGTTGGCAGGTATCGGTATGTCGAATACCTTCCTTGTCTTCGTGGGAGCCAACATCATTTCATTGATTTTCGCATGGCGGTTTGCACCGGAAACAGCCGGTCGTTCGCTCGAAGAAATCGAATTGGACAACAAGTTTGATGACAAGTTCCCGGAAAAGAGCAAGATCAACAAAAATTAAGTTTCCGAAGTCAATTTGTTTGAAAATGTAAGCGCTTCATATCATCCTTGAAAAAGAAGCACGAAAGGAGTCAGTTTCAATGACAACGCAACAAGCAGTGAAGACACTCAAGAATTTTATCAATGGTAAGTGGGTAGACGCTAAAACCGATACCTTCGAAGATGTTTACAATCCTGCAACCGGTGAAGTTTTAGCTCGGGTACCGCATTCAAGTAGCGAAGATGTTGCCGATGCGGTTGCCGCAGCAAGTGCCGCGTTTAAGACCTGGCAGCGGGTATCGGTTCCTAAGCGGGCCAAAATTCTATTCAAATACCAGCAGTTATTAGTTGAACACCAGGAAGAATTAGGGCGGATCGTGACTGAAGAAAACGGCAAGAGCCTCAGTGAAGCAGTTGCCGAGGTCGGCCGTGGTATTGAAAATGTCGAATTTGCAGCTGGCGTTCCAACCTTGATGATGGGGGATTCTCTGACAACGGTGGCGACCGATGTCGAGGCGACCAATTACCGTTATCCGGTTGGCGTTGTTGGCGGCATTACCCCCTTCAACTTTCCGATGATGGTGCCATGTTGGATGTTTCCGATGGCAGTGGCAACCGGCAATACGTTTGTACTGAAGCCATCCGAGAAAACGCCGCTGACAAGCCAGCGACTGGTGGAACTGTTCCAGGAAGCAGGCTTGCCTGATGGGGTGCTGAATATCGTTAATGGGTCAGTGGATGTTGTGAATGGTCTTTTGGATCATCCTGATGTTAAAGCGATTAGTTTTGTGGGTTCCGAGCGGGTCGGCGAATATGTGTACAAGCGCGGCAGTGAACACTTGAAGCGGGTTCAGGCCTTGACCGGGGCAAAGAATCACACCATCGTTTTGGAAGATGCAGACCTTGATGCAGCTGTGAAAGGCATTATTAGTTCGTCATTCGGATCAGCCGGTGAACGCTGCATGGCAACTTCGGTTTTGGTATTGCAAGAAAGCATTGCCGACAAATTCATGGCGAAATTTACGCAGGCAGCTAAGGACATCAAGATTGGCAACGGGCTGGACAAAGGGGTCTTCCTGGGACCGGTTATTCGGAAAGAAAATCAGGAACGGACTTTGAACTATATCAAAACCGGGGTCAAAGAAGGCGCCAAACTGATTTTGGATGGTTCGGAAGAAGCTAAGGAACGCGATGGCTACTTCGTTGGACCGACCATTTTCGAAGACGTCAAAACCGACATGACCATTTGGCATGATGAAATGTTCGCGCCGGTGCTTTCGGTGATGCGGGCCAAAGACTTGCCGGAAGCCGTTGCCATTGCCAATAGTTCCGAGCTAGCCAATGGTGCCTGCCTCTTTACGGACTCAGCCGCATCCATTCGCTACTTCAGAGAAAATATCGACGCCGGCATGTTAGGTATTAACCTCGGCGTTCCGGCACCCATCGCAGTCTTCCCGTTTTCTGGGTGGAAGCATTCGTTCTTCGGCACACTGCATGCCAATGGCAAAGACAGCGTGGACTTCTATACGCACAAGAAAGTTGTGACGGCGCGATATGATCAAAGCCGGTTCAAGTAAAAGTTTTGCAGCTTTGAAAAGAGGAGGTTCACGATGAGCTTACTGTATCAAAAGCAAAATCAGGAAATTCGGCCAGGCGTGCATTTGATTCAGGATGTCAATGCAAGTAATTCGCCAATGAAGTATACGGCAGTCAAGGTTTTGGCGCTTGATGCGAACGCTTCGTATGATGAAACCTTGGGAGCGTTTGAGGCCGGCATTGTTGTTTTGACCGGAAAAGTAACCGTAACTGCTGACCAACAGCGATTTGAAGGTATTGGTCAGCGGCAGTCGGTTTTTGACAAGATCCCGACTGACAGTGTTTATGTCGGCACCGGGTTGCCGTTCAGTGTCACCGCACAAACGGCAGCCAAGATTTTGATCGCTTATTCGCCAACCACAACGTCCTTCCCGGTTCGTTTGCTTAAAGGCGATATTCATCAAATCGAGCATCGCGGTAAATATCAGAATAAACGCCTGGTGCAAAACATTTTGCCAGACGACCTGCCATTTGCGGACAAATTGTTGCTGGTGGAGGTTTATACGGATTCAGGAAACTGGTCAAGTTACCCGCCGCATCGCCATGATCATGACAACCTGCCGACAGAATCGTTACTGGAAGAAATCTATTATCACGAAATGCAACCAAAGCAGGGATTTGTTTTTCAACGTGTCTATACAGACGATCACTCGCTTGATGAAACCATGACCGTTCAAAACCAAGACGTTGTGATTGTTCCTAAAGGCTATCATCCCGTTGGCGTTCCAGACGGGTATGATAGCTACTACCTCAACATTATGGCAGGACCGACCCGGGTTTGGCATTTTCATAATGCCCCGGAACATGCGTGGATTATTGATCGCAAGTAGAAAAGGTTGATGCGCAAGGGAGGAAGCATTTTAAATGTCTAAAAAATTTGATTTGATTGCTATTGGCCGAGCAGCCGTTGATTTAAATGCAGTTGAATATAATCGGCCGTTAGAAGAAACCAAGACCTTCGCGAAGTTTGTTGGCGGCTCGCCAGCCAACATTGCGATCGGATCCGCCAAATTAGGCCAAAAAGTCGGCTTTATTGGCAAAGTGTCAGATGATCAACTGGGACATTATGTGACCCAGTATATGGTTGAAGTGGGCATTGATACTTCACAGATGGTTAAGGATGATGCCGGCCATAAAATCGGACTGACTTTTACCGAAATTATTAGTCCTGAAGAAAGTGACATTTTGATGTACCGTAATGAAGCCGCCGACTTATATTTATCAGCCGATGAGGTTTCAAAAGACTACTTGGCCCAAGCACAGATGCTTGTCATCTCAGGAACCGGATTAGCCCAGAGCCCGTCACGCGAAGCAATTCTAAAAGCACTTTTGCTGGCGAAGGAGCTTGGTGTCGAGGTTATTTTCGAACTGGATTATCGACCATACACTTGGCAAAATGCCGAGGAAACCAGCCTGTATTACCAACTTGTTGCCCAAAAAGCCGACGTCATCATCGGCACCCGCGATGAATTCGATGTTTTGGAAAATCATCAAGGCAATACCGATGAGCAAACCATCGCAACCTTATTCCAATACGATGCCAATCTGATCGTCATCAAGAGTGGGGTTCAGGGTTCGAATGCTTATACCAAAGCAGGCGACAAGTATCATTTTGGCGTTTTCAAAACGAAGGTGCTAAAGAGCTTTGGCGCAGGTGATTCTTTTGCAGCCGGATTCTTGTATGCGTACAGCCATCATCTGGGGATTGAAACGGCCTTGAAGTATGGGAGTGCTGCGGCATCGATTGTCATTAGCCAGTTAAGTTCTTCGGAAGCCATGCCGAACTTGGCGCAACTGACCGAGTTTATTCAAAAGGCTGAGACGCAGGAGGTGCATTAAGATGAGCGCAATGGAGTTGGAGCCGCAAACAAAAACATCGCAACGGTCCGCACCTGACACTGTCCGGCTGACGACCGCACAGGCGTTGGTTCGCTTTTTAAATCAACAATATATTGACGTGGATGGAGAAGTGACACCCTTTGTCGAAGGTATTTTCGCCATTTTCGGACACGGCAATGTGCTGGGGCTGGGAGAAGCCTTGCAGGAAGACCCCGGTCATTTGAATGTTTATCAAGGACACAACGAACAAGGCATGGCCAGCACGGCGATTGCTTATAGCCGTCAGCTGTATCGCCATAAGATTTTTGCGGTGACGGCTTCGGCAGGTCCGGGATCGGCAAACTTTGTCACCGCGGCGGGTAATGCTTACGTTAACAACATTCCGATTCTCTTTTTGCCAGCCGATACGTTTGCAACGCGCCAGCCGGATCCGGTTCTGCAACAGATTGAAGTGGATGGCAGCGCAACGACGACCACTAATGATACGTTGAAGCCGGTATCCAAGTATTGGGATCGGGTTGAGCGGCCGGAGCAATTGATGAGCGCCTTGCTTAAAGCGTTTGAAGTACTAACCAATCCGGCTATGGCAGGGCCGGTAACCATTGCCTTGCCACAGGATACCGAAGCGCAGGCGTTTGATTATCCGCGCAGTTTCTTCAAGAAGCGCGTCCATGTCGTGAAACGCATTCAGCCAAGTGCAGCCGAATTGGCGGAAGCAACCCGGCTGATCAAGGCCAGCAGCTATCCAGTTTTGATTGTTGGCGGCGGCGCGAAGTTTAGTGAAGCCGGACCGGCAATCGAGGCGTTTTCGGATCAATTGAAAATTCCGATTGTTGAAACTCCGACAGGCAAATCTACCGTCTCTTCTGCTTTTGCGAACAATATGGGTGGCACCGGCGTTCTGGGGACAGCCGCTGCCAATGACGTGATTGCCAAAGCCGATCTGATTATTGGGGCAGGCACGCGGTATACGGACTTTACGACGGCATCCAAGACCGCCATTGATCCAGAGAAGACCCATATTATCAATATTAATCTGAATCGCATGCAGTCCTATAAGTTTGATGGGTTCCCAGTGGTTGCCGATGTGCGTGATACTTTAACCCAACTGACAAACGCGTTATCTGGATACGAAAGCGGATTTACCGACTTGGTAGACATCAAGGCGGCTTGGCAAAAAGAACGGAACCGCTTGGCGCACACGAATTATGACGCTCCGGACTTTACGCCTGAAGTTAAAAACCAATTTAGCCCTGAAACCTTGGCAGAGTATGCGGCAAAACTGAAAACCCACTTCACGCAAACCGAAGCAGTCATTGCGGTCAACGACACGATCGACCCAGACAGCATTATGGTCGCAGCAGCCGGTTCGTTGCCGGGGGATGTTCAACGTATCTGGGATCCGGTCGAACCGAACACCTATCACATGGAATATGGGTATTCCATGATGGGGTATGAAGTTCCAGCGGCCTTGGGCGTCAAGTTGGCGGAGCCGGATAAAGAAAGCTATGCCTTGGTCGGGGATGGCAGCTTTATCATGCTGCATTCGGAACTCGTTACGGCCCTCCAGTATCACAAGAAAATCAATATTTTGGTCTTTGATAATTCAGGGTTTGCGTCGATCAATAATTTACAAATGGCACAAGGCAGCAATAGTTACCTGACTGAATTCCGAACAGCTGATCATGATATTTTGACGATTGACTTTGCCAAAATCGGTGAAGGATACGGGGCGAAAACTTACCACGCTAATGATCGGGAGAGTCTGATCGCCGCTTTGGAAGACGCTAAAAAACAAACTGTTTCAACGTTAATTGACATCAAGGTGCTGCCGAAAACAATGACGCAAGGTTACGGTCAAAGCTGGTGGCGTGTCGGGGTGTCTGAAGTTTCTGACAATCCGAAAGTCCAAAAGGCGTATCGGGCCATTCAAGAAGGTATTGATCAGGCGTTTAAATACTATGAAAAAACAGCAAAAGGAGCGATCAACATGGTTGTCAAAGTTGGTGTTATCGGAACAGGCGCAATGGGTCGAGCGCATATTGATCGGCTGACGAATGTCTTAAACGGCGCAAAAGTGGTGGCAGTCACTGACATTAATCAAGAAGCGGCTAAAGCTGCGGTGCGTGATTTTAAACTGGATGCAAAAGTTTACCCTGACGACACGAGTCTGTTACAAGATCCGGATATCGATGCGGTCTTTGTTGTCAGTTTTGGTGGGGCACATGAAGCGACGGTTCTTAAAGCCTTGGATACGGACAAATTTATTTTCACGGAGAAGCCATTAGCGACAACCTTGGAAGGCGCCAAGCGCATTGTCGACAAAGAAATGGGTAAACCGCGAAAGGTCATTCAAGTCGGGTTCATGCGGCGCTATGACGAAGGGATTCATGCGTTGAAGACTCAGTTGGATTCAGGCATCATTGGGACTCCGCTGGTTGTTCGGGCCAGTCACATCAATCCGGATGTGGCGGCGAACTATTCCAATGAAATGGCGATTACCGATACTTTGATTCATGAAATCGATGAGATGCACTGGTTGCTTGACGACGATTATGCATCGATTCAGATCACCTATCCGCGGCAGTCAAGCAAAGTGAACAACGAAGGATTGCGGGATCCGCAACTGGCGACGTTGACGACAAAAAAAGGTGTGGTTATTCAAGTGCTGGTTCATGTGACGGCGCAATATGGCTATGAGGTCAAACTTGAAGTGGTTGGGGAAACTGGCGAGTTGAAACTGCCGGATTACGGATTTGCGCCAATTGTGCGAACCCAGGCAACGCAACAGACTGCAATGGAAACAAGTTGGGTCAAGCGCTTCTTGCAGGCTTATAACACCGAAGTACAGGAATTCATTGATCAGGTGGCCAAGAATGAATCGCCAATCGGTCCTAGCGCGTGGGATGGTTATATTGCCGCTGTCACCGCAGAAGCCGGCATTCGCTCGCAGAAAGATCAGGAACCGGTTCTCATTAATGTAGCCGCAACACCGGCGTTTTATCAAAAGAAACAGGCAGTAAAAGCTTAGTGAACCAAATAAATGACTTGAGGAGGATATTGATGATGGCTCAACGGACAGTAAAAATCGGCATTGTGGGGTTAGGCCGACTAGGGAAAATCCATGCGACTAATCTGGCAACCAGCGTTCAGAACGCTAAGCTGCAGGCAGCCACAAGTGTTGTTCCAGAGGAGTTGGCATGGGCGCGCGAAGAACTTGGGGTTGAAGAAACCTATGAAGACTTTGACGATATGGTTCAAAACGCAGATATTGATGCGGTGTTTATTGTGTCGCCTTCAGGTTTTCATTTGCCGCAAATTGAAAGCGCTATGAATGCGGGCAAACACGTTTTTAGCGAAAAACCGATCGGCTTGGATCTTGCGGCGATCAAACACACACAGACCGTGATCAACCAGCATCCTGATTTGAAATTCCAGCTTGGCTTCATGCGGCGCTTCGATGATTCGTATGTTTATGCAAAGCAGCTAGTTGATGAAGGCAAAATTGGCGACATTACACTCATCCGCAGTTACAGCATTGATCCAGCGTCCGGGATGGAGAGCTTCGTTAAGTTTGCGACCTCGGCTAATAGCGGCGGCTTGTTCTTGGACATGTCGATTCATGATATTGATGTGATTCGCTGGTTCACCGGTAAAGAGATTGACAAGGTTTGGGCGATCGGGTTGAATCGCGCTTATCCGGTTCTGGATCAGGCTGGCGAGCTGGAAACCGGCGCGGCGCTGATGCAACTTGAAGATAAGACCATGGCGATCCTGGTAGCCGGACGCAATGCGGCACATGGCTATCATGTCGAAACCGAAGTCATCGGGACCAAAGGGATGCTGCGGGTCGCACAGGTTCCAGAGAAGAATCTAGTGACGGTGATGAACGAAGAGGGCATTATCCGACCAACATCCCAGAACTTCCCTGAGCGGTTTGCCCAGGCATTTCTGAGTGAAGAAAAGGCGTTTGTTGACAGCATTTTGAAAGACACTTCAGTCGGAATCACGGCAGAAGATGGCTTGCAAGGTACGAAAGCAGCGCTGGCATTACAGCAGGCATTTGAAAAGAACGATATTGTCAAAGTCGATGACGTAGATAAAAAGGTGGGTGCTTAAATTGACGATTGAGCTAGGAATTGCGCCAATTGGTTGGACAAATGATGATATGCCGGAACTGGGCAAAGAAGTGACATTTGAACAAGCGATTGATGAGATGGCGTTGGCAGGGTACCAAGGAACCGAAGTAGGCAATAAATACCCAAAGGATCCGGCAGTGCTAAAGCATTATCTGGAATTGCGCCATCTGAAGATTGCCAGCGCATGGTTCAGTGCCTTTTTGACGACCAAGCCGTATGAGGAAACCGAAGCGGCCTTCATTAAACACCGGGACTTTCTGCATGCGATGGGCGCCAAAGTGATCGTCGTTGCGGAACAGGGACATAGCGTTCAAGGAATGCTGGACAAAGCTGTTTTTGATGACAAACCGCATTTTACCGATGAGGAGTGGCAGCGATTGGCGACCGGATTGGAACGGTTAGGCGATCGGGCGCATGAAGTAGGGATGCAAATTGTGTATCACCATCACATGGGTACTGGCGTTCAAACGACGGCAGAAATTGATAAATTGATGGCGATGACGGATCCAGACAAGGTGTCGCTTTTGTTTGACACCGGGCATCTGGTTCTATCCGGTGAAGATCCGTTAGACATTTTCAATCGCTACAAAGATCGGATTAAGCATATTCACTTCAAAGATGTTCGGCCGGAGCAAGCTAAGCAGGAACGGGCAGAACACATGAGTTTCTTGGCAGGGGTCAAAAACGGCATGTTTACGGTACCTGGCGATGGCATGATTGATTTCAAGCCAATCTGGCAAGCCATTCAAAAGAGCAACTATAGCGGATGGATTGTGGTTGAAGCCGAGCAAGATCCTGCCAAGGCAAATCCGCTTGAATATGCGTTGAAAGCAAAGCAGTACCTGGATACCATCATGGCAATCCCGCAAGCAGTTTAAGGGTTTGATTTAGAAGGGGTATGGTCCTTATGGCGTTGATACCAGCAACAACATTGATGCAAGCCGCACTGGCTCACCACGCTGCAATTGGTCATTTTAATATTAATGGTCCCGACTGGCTGGAGACGTATCTTAGCGTTGCTGAAGAAACCAAAACGCCGATTATTGTGGCAACTTCCGATCGGATTATGGATTTTCTTGGGGGCTTCGACTTCATGTCCCGCTATGTGCGTTTCATGATCCAAGCGTTGGGGATTACCGTGCCGGTTGTGCTTCATCTGGATCATGGTTTGTCTGTCGAACACGTTTATCAGGCGATTGATGCCGGCTATACATCGGTCATGTTTGACGGCTCAATGTTGCCCATTGATGAAAATGTCGCCTTAACCAAAAAGGTGGTCGCCTATGCGCATCAACGTCATGTGTCGGTTGAAGCAGAAGTTGGCAGCGTTGGTGGTAATGAGAATGGCCTGATCAACGGGATTCGTTATGCCAGCGTGGCGGATGCGGTCAAAATGGCTGGCACCGGTATTGATTCGTTGGCTGCAGCGCTGGGTTCGGTTCATGGCGATTATGTTGGGCGGCCCAAGCTTAATTTTGAGCGGATGGCCGCGATTGCCGACGCAACCAAACTACCGCTGGTTTTGCACGGCGCATCAGGTATTCCTGACGACCAGATTCAGCAAGCGATTCAAACCGGAACAGCCAAAATCAACATCAATACGGAAGTGAATACTGTGTGGACGGAAGCAGTTGCCAAAGCGCTTCAACAAAAACGCTCCGGTCACGATCCGCAACCAATTCTCACAGCAGGCAAGCAAGCGATGGCGCGCCTGGTCGAAAGTAAAATGAACGACTTTCATATTCTGGGGAAAAGTGCCCGCCTAACTGCGATGGGATAAGTATTTGCCGACATCGCCGTCAGTCATTTATGATGGTGACCGATTGGACAGCTTAAAAGTCGACAGCGTGAATTAGGAGGATGAAGCCATGCCATTGGTTCGGTTTGACATGTTAAAGGGCCGATCACCCGAAACGATTCAACAGATTTTGCAGATCACGCATGAGGTCATGGTGGCAGCTTTTGATGTACCGGCGCGTGATCGTTATCAAATTGTCCACCAACATGAGCCTTACGAAATGGTTGTTGAAGATACTGGATTAGGGATACCGCGCACGGATAAGGTTGTGGTCATTTCATTAGTCAGCCGCGTGCGTACCGTTCACCAATTAAAGCAATTCTATGCAAATTTGGCAGAGCGGTTATCGGCAGCAGGACTAGTCGATAAAAACGATCTCATGATCAATGTTTCGTTCAACAGCGACCAAGGATGGAGTTTCGGCCAAGGAAAAGCGCAATTTCTGGATGGCAGTTTGTAGGTGAATCATAAGATAGATTGAAGATGCCTTGGCCGTTTCTGGAAGTATGCAACGGTTAAGGCATTTTCTGTGCGGCTGCTAGATGTGTTAGAAAAGCTGACAGCTAACAATATCAAAACAGTGTGCGTAAGAAAGTAGAGGCGTTAGACATGACGATTCAAATAGAAAAAATGGCGCTCAATCGAAAAGTAGCGCAGGACCGCTCACTCGAAAGTTTTTTTCAATTAGCGACAGAAGTTGGCATTCATCAGGTGGAGTTGCGCAACGATATGACGGCGTCCGATCATCCCGAGACAGTCATTGATCAAATGTCGGCCGCAGCATTTAATGCGTTAAAAGCCAAATACGGCATGAAGATTCTGACCATTAATGCGCTGCAACAATTTAATCAGCCAGCAAAGTTAGTCAAAAATCGGCAACTTTTGACCGGACTGGCCGAGTTAGCGGTTCAAATCGACAGCCCAGCCATTATTTTCGTGCCGGAAGTTAATCCGCAAGATAGCCGAACGTCGCAACAACGACTGGAGGACGCGGCCCACAATCTGCAAGTGTTTGGCGAGATCTTAGCGACTTATCATCTGACCGGGTTAGTTGAACCGCTGGGCTTTATGGCTAGCACGTTGCGGTATCCGTGGACGGCGCAACAGGCGATCGAATTATCCGGTCGCACGGAATTCAAGTTAACCATTGATACCTTCCACTTCTTCTTGGCACATATAACGGCAGCACAGTTTAAGGCAAATGTTGACGTGAAACGAATCGGACTCGTTCATTTGTCTGGCATCGAACCGATTCACGAGTTGCGCGAAGTTTTGGATGAGGATCGGCTGTTTATTACAGACCGGGATATCATGCAAAACGTTGAACAGGTACAGCTTTTTGAATCAATGGGTTATAAAGGCAACTATTCCTTTGAAGCCTTCTCGACACGGTTAGCGGCCGAAAGTAACCAGCAGTTGGCGCACGAAATCACCACCAGCATCGCGCAATTGAATCAATCAACGGCGGTTTCAGGTTTGGAGGTGTGAAGATCATGAAATTAGCTTACGATCCTTCCATGTTTCGCGACACCATGACGTTGAAGCAAATGTTTGACGAGGTCGCTCGTCTCGGCTATGAATATGTTGAACTGTCACCGCGTAGAGATTTCATTTGGTTCTATGAACATCCGGTAGCGGACACGGCACTGATCAAGCAAGTAAAACGGTATGCCCAGGATGCCGGCGTAAAAATTTCTTCGGTACTTCCGGTGCAGCAATGGTCATCACCCGATGAACAGGAGCGTGAATTTGCTGTTCGTAACCTGAAACGCACAATTGAAATCACGGCGGCGCTGGGTGTGAAAGTGTTGAATACCGAATTTTCAGGCGATAAGTTCCAGCCACTGGTATCACAGGGACAGTGGTACAAATCCATGGAAGAGCTGGCGCCAGAATTTGAAAAGAACGGCATCACCTTGGAAATCCAACCGCATCCCAATGACTTTATTGAATCGAACTTGGCCGCTAGCTGCTTAATCCGCTCGTTGGATGTCGACTGGGTCCATCAGGTTTGGTGCAGCTCTCATGCCTTTTATATGGATGACGGGCGCGGTGATATTCGCCAACAGTTTGCGGAATCCGGTGATCTCATTACCCATGTTCTGATTGCAGACACGTTTAATCACAAAGGCAACCAAGGCTTGCGGTACATCATCAATCCGCCAGGCGCCCCGGTGACGATTCACCAGCACTTAAACCCGAGCGAAGGTGAAGTCGATTTTGCCACGCTTTATGCTGTGTTGCGGGAACGACATTTTAACGGCATCATCACCAACAATGTGTTCGCCTGGCCTGACAAGGTTGACTGGTCAAATAAAATCACGCTGCAGTCTATCAAAAACGGCTTGCAACTCTGATAGTCGTGGCTGGTGACGGTCAATGTCATTTAGCTAAAAAATATTTCCGATCCAAAACGACACCTGATGAATGAATTCTCAGATGTCGTTTTTGTATACTTAAAGTGACATAAGCTGCTGATGATTGATTATCGGCGCGTCGCATCAATGGTGGCGCGGACCCGGCGAAAGAGTGGGGCGGTCTGACTGTTGGTTTGAATGGCACTGATCATAAACAGTGTGTCCATGAGGCTGAGTTCCGCGATTAACGCATGGAGCGCTTCGGTTCGGTAGCGCGATTCTTCGGCAACCGCGACAAAGGCGGCATCGGCCATTTTTGCCAGACGGGAAGCCGGTGCGCCGGTGATCACGATAAGCGGTACCTGTTGTTGCTTGGCCAAGTCAGCTAACGCAATGGCATCTTTATCTTCACCGGAATGCGACGTCAAAATCATGGCATCATTGGCGCCCAGATGCGTTGCTGCCATGAGCTGCATATGATAATCCGCGGCATAGGCAACGGGAATGGCCGTCCGCAGAAACTTGTGATAGCCATCTAACGCAACAAGATTGCTGGCGCCTAATCCAAAAAGGCCGAGATGATCCGCATGGGTAATCCAGTTAATCGATTTGGCCAAAGCGTTGGCATCCAGGTTGGCCAAAGTGGTTCGGAGCGCATCGATATTGGAGGTGAAGATTTTTTGCGCTAAGGTCTCGACAGAATCGTCTGGGCTCAGTTCCGCAAATAGCGTTTGGTCCGGTTCCGGTGGCGACTGAACCAAGGCCATCCGCAGCGCCTGGAAGTTCGGGTAACCCAACGCCTTGGCAAATCGCGAAATTGTAGCCGTACTGACGCCCGTTATTGCGCTAAGTTCCGCAATATTTGCCTGACTGGCGCGATCTGGATGCGTTTGAAGAAAATCCGCTAATTTCTTTTCTTGCCGACTCAAGTTTGGTTTATAAATTTGTAGTTGTACCAGAAAATCGTGCATATGCCCCTCCTCCATTTCCTCAAGATGAGTATAGCATTAAATACATGGGTTGAAAATTAATTACGAACAGTTTGCTTGATTTTTGTAATTTTTTTACATACAATGGCACCATGATCACGGAGGAGTGCTTTCGATCCCCAGAAAAGTGGTCTTGGCGTTCACATTAACGCGTTCGCAGTCGCAGAAATCTGCGTGTAAGGACCTTGGTCGCAATGGCCAAACCCGGGCCATCACGCCCAAGGCCGCTTACACTTCGGCTTCTAAGCGCTCCTGCTCACGCTCACATTAACGCGTTCGCCAGCGCAGAAGCCTACGTGTAAGGACCTCGGTCGCAATGGCCAAACCCGGGCCATCACGCCCAAGGCCGCTTACACTCCGGCTTCTAGGCGCGCTGGCTCACGCTCACATTAACGCGTTCGCAGTCGCAGAAATCTGCGTGTAAGGACCTTGGTCGCAATGGCAAAGACCGCCATCACGTCCAAGGCCACTTACACTCCGATTTCTAAGCGCTCCTGCTCACGCTCACATTAACGCGTTCGCCAGCGCAGCAGCCTACGTGTAAGGACCTCGGTCGCAATGGCCAAACCCGGGCCATCACGCCCAAGGCCGCTTACACTCCGGCTTCTACCCGCGCTGGCTCACGCTCAGGAGGGGATAGCATATGCAAGTAGGTATGGTAGGTTTAGGCAAAATGGGTATGAATCTGGTCGCGAATATGCGCGATCATGATATTGAAGTGGTTGCGTTTGACTTGAATGATCAGGCGCGGATGGAAGTGGGGCAATATCAGGCGAGAGCTGTTGCCAGTCTCGATGCGCTGGTGATGAGTCTGGCATCACCGCGGATCATTTGGAGCATGGTACCGGCGGGAAAACCAACCGATGCAACGATTAATCAGCTGGCCAAGTTACTGCGGCCTGGCGACATCGTGATTGATGGCGGCAATTCTTATTATCAAGATTCTATTAAGCGAAGTCAGTTACTGGCAGAGGAAGGCATTCACTTTTTTGATGTCGGGACGTCCGGCGGCATGGCAGGTGCGCGGGCCAATGGCAATTTCATGATCGGCGGTGACCAAACCCAATTTGCCAAAATCGAACCGCTGTTTGAAGCCATTGCCGCGCCTGGTGGCTATCTGTACACCGGCCCGGCTGGTTCAGGGCATTACTTGAAAATGGTTCACAATGGCATTGAATACGGCATGATGCAGGCGATTGGCGAAGGCTTCGATGTTTTGGCTCACAGTCCTTATGATTACGACAATGAAGCAGTGGCAAAAATGTGGAACAACGGCTCCGTGATTCGCAGCTGGTTGATGGAACTGGCCGGTAATGCTTTTAGCGACGATGCCGATCTCGAAAAGATTCAGGGGATCATGCATAGCTCCGGTGAAGGCGCATGGACAGTCGAAGAAGCCTTGCGCCTGCACGTGGCAACGCCGGTGATTGCCAGTGCGTTGATGATGCGCTATCGGTCAGAAGCGGCCGATACCATGACCGGTAAAGTAGTGGCTGCTTTACGCAATCAGTTCGGGGGACATGCAGTTGATCCCACGACTGGAAAACACGGCGGCCAAGTGAAGTAAAGGAGAACAACGTGATGTCTATCAAATATATGATCGGGGTTGATTTAGGTACAACGAGTACCAAGGTCGTTTTGTTTGATCTAAAAGGTCAAGCGATTGCAACGGCGAATAACCCTTACCCGTTATATCAAGATACGCCGGATATGGCTGAAGAGGATCCGGAAGAAATTTTTGCGGCGACGGTTGGCGGATTAACCGAAGTCATGCATCGCGGAAATGTTCAGCCCAGTGAATTAGGCGGCGTTTCGTTTTCAGCCGCCATGCATAGTCTGATTTTGATGGATGAGCATGACAAACCGATCACACGGGTTATTACCTGGGCAGACAATCGGGCAGCGGCTTACGCGACGAAGCTGAAGCAAAGTGACCTGGGAATGACGCTGTTTAAGGCGACCGGGGTTCCAACGCACCCGATGTCGCCGCTGGTGAAATTACTGTGGCTCAGTGCCGAGCATCCCGAGCTTGTTGCCCGCACGCGTCATTTTATCGGGATTAAAGATTATATCTTGTTCCGCTTCTTCGGGCGGTATGTTCAAGACTATTCACTGGCAAACGCGACGGGCTTGTTCAATATTCATACGATGGATTGGGATGATCGTGCCCTAGATGTTGCCAATGTCCGGCGCGATCAACTGCCGGAGTTGGTGGATACGAGTTATCAGCTGACCGGGTTAAATGCTAATTACGCCGCCGTGACGGGCATTGACGACCAAACACCGTTCATTCTCGGAGCTAGCGATGGCACGCTAAGTAACCTTGGCGTTGGCGCGATTGATCCTGGCGTTTTGGCGGTCACGATTGGCACTTCAGGCGCCGTTCGCGTGGTGACGGATAAGCCGGTTGTTGATCCGCAAGGGCGGTTGTTCACTTACTACCTAGCGCCCGATAAGTGGGTCGTCGGCGGTCCGGTGAATAATGGTGGCATCGTGTTCCGCTGGGTGCGCGATCAGTTGTTTGCGCCGGAAAAAATCACCGCCGAGCAATTGCAGGTTGATTCATATGAAGTTTTGACCGATATTGCCAGCAAAATTCCTGCCGGTGCGGATGGGCTGTTATTCCACCCCTATCTTGGCGGGGAACGGGCACCGATTTGGGACGCAAATGCGCGCGGCAGTTTCTTCGGCTTAACCCGTCAACACACGCGGGCACACATGGTTCGCGCCGCACTTGAGGGGATTGTTTATAACCTGTATATGGTGATGTTGATGATCGAAGGCATTACCGGTAAACCGCGCGCCATTCAGGCCACAGGTGGGTTCGCCCGCAGCGCATTATGGCGGCAAATGCTGGCCGACGTATTTGAACAGGAAGTCAACATTCCCGAAAGCTTTGAAAGCTCAGCACTGGGAGCCGTAGTGATTGGAATGAAATCGCTAGGGTTGATTGATGATCTCAGTGTCGTCAAGGATATGATTGGCGTGACCAACACACACGAACCGAATGAAGCTAACTTCCAGGCTTATCGGGAATTATTGCCAATCTGGATTCGGTTAACGCGCAAACTCGGCAGCGAGTATCAGGCGATTGCCGATTATCAACGTGCACATCCGGATCCGAGGGCACGTAGCAAAGAACAGGATTAATGAAAAAGCGGTAGCTCATGCTTGCTTATGATACAGGTCTATGAAAAAAGTGGTCGACAGACGCGAGACAGACTCAATACGGCTGCCACTTTTTATCGATAGTTTTGTAAGCGGTTTCTAAACGCGCTGGCTCACGCTCATCATAACGCTCTCTCCAGCGCAAAAGCCTGCGTGTAAGGACCTTGGTCGCAATGGCAAAGACCGCCATCACGTCCAAGGCCGCTTACACTCCGGCTTCTACCCGCGCTGGCTCACGCTCATCATAACGCGCTCCCCAGCGCAAAAGCCTGCATGTAAGGACCTTGGTCGCAATGGCAAAGAGGCAAAGACCGCCATCACGCCCAAGGCCACTTACACTCCGGCTTTTAACCGCGCTGGCTCACGCTCAGGAGGGGACTTATCATGGATTTACTTGTCTTGGTTTTAGGCATTCTATTACTGTTGGTGTTGATTATTAAATTTAAGTTCAACACTTATGTTTCTCTGATAATAACAGCTGTTGTTGTGGCACTGGGGCTGGGGATGGCACCAGCTAAGATCGCCACGAGTATTCAAACCGGTATTGGCTCGCAATTAGGTGAGCTTGCGCTGGTCTTTGGTTTCGGCGCGATGCTGGGGCGGCTGGTTGCCGACGCCGGTGGTGCTTATCGCATCGCCCACACGCTGATTAACGCGTTCGGACGCCGGGGCTTACAATTAGCGGTGGTTTTGGCTTCTTTCATTATCGGCATTGCTTTGTTTTTTGAAGTCGGGATCGTTTTGCTGGTTCCGATCGTCTTTGCCATTGCTGCTGAAGCCGGTGTCCCGATTTTGACACTTGGCATTCCGATGGCAGCAGCTTTGTCGGTCACGCACGGCTTCTTACCGCCACATCCGGCACCGACAGCTATTTCGACGGCGCTGGGTGCTTCAGCTGGACTGGTGCTGGCGTATGGGGTGATCATTGCGGTGCCAACCGTCTACATCGCCGGCCCGCTATTTTCCAAACTTGCCCATCGGCTGGTTCCGGATGCTTTTGAACGGCGTGGGAATTTAAAAGCGTTGGGACCGCAAAAAACCTTCAAGCTTGATGAAACCCCTGGCTTCGGTATCTCGGTTTTGACTTCCCTGTTCCCGGTTATCCTGATGGCCATTGCGACGGTCTATGAACTGGTTCTGCATGGTGGCAAAACACCAAAAACACCGACCGGTATGGACAATCTGATCGCCTTTATCGGGTCACCGAGTATTGCGATGCTAATCTCGCTTCTATTCGCCATGTGGGCCATGGGTTATGCCCGCAAGCTGCCAGCCAAGGATATCATGGCTACGCTGGAAGATGCGGTGAAGTCCATTGCGATGCTGCTGTTGGTTATCGGTGGCGGCGGCGCATTCAAGCAGGTCTTAATTGATGGCGGCGTTGGTGATTCCGTGAAAAACCTATTCGTCTCATCGTCCATTTCGCCACTGATTCTTGGCTGGTTAATTGCCGTGGTTTTGCGAATCGCACTCGGTTCGGCGACCGTTGCCGCCATGACCGCTTCTGGACTGGTGCTGCCCTTGATGCAAAGCGCCGGCATTCAACCAGCTTTGATGGTGCTGGCAATTGGCGCTGGATCATTGGCAGCCAGCCACGTCAACGATGCCGGTTTCTGGATGTTCCGTGAATATTTTGACCTCACCATTAAGCAAACCCTGCTGACATGGACCTTGTTGGAAACGATTATCTCCGTTGTCGGACTGGGTGGGGTGCTGCTGTTGAGTTTGTTTGTTTAAAGGCAAAAACATTAAAAAGTCGACCATACGTCGGCTTTTTTGCGTTTGCAGGTTCAAGCCGACCGTCGCAGTCAGTCGCTCAATATGATAAACTTACGCCATTCACAAATACAGAAATGGAGATCTTTAACTTATGTACGAACCAACCAAAAAACGCCGCGTTGCCGAAGATGTTGCCAAGG
This sequence comes from Lacticaseibacillus zeae subsp. silagei, assembly GCF_030770335.1. NCBI lineage: Bacteria > Bacillati > Bacillota > Bacilli > Lactobacillales > Lactobacillaceae > Lacticaseibacillus > Lacticaseibacillus zeae. Next base: position 348,967 of record NZ_CP132484.1, read on the forward strand.
TTTTTCCCGAAGAGGTAACGAATCAGATCTTTGATGTCATTGCCGTGATGCAGAAGGCCAAGCAACTGGTAACGGCACCGGTGGCAATTGCCTTTTCAGATGATTATACCGATGACGAAATGTATGCGATGATCATTCAGGGTAACCTGGCACCCGCACAGGAATTCCCGTTGACCTATAAGGGGGACAAGCCTTTTCTAGGGCATGGCTATATTCTTGTGGTGAAGGATAAGCCGAAAACGATTCGGATTGACTTTAGTGCCGCTAATCCGTTCAAAGCAGATAAAACCAAATAAAACTGGCCTTTTCATGAAAACTTAGGTAAAATAGTAGATCGTAATCGTTACCGTCTACGATTGGGAGGCAGCTATGAGCGAACCAATTTTGTCTGTGAAGCACCTTAGTTTTGGATTTCGCGATCAACAACTTTATCGCGACCTGAGTTTTCATTTGGATGTCGGCTCGATAACGAGCTTGGTTGGGCCGAATGGGGTGGGGAAGACCACGCTGATTCGCTTGCTGATGGCACAGTTAAAGCCGCAAGCCGGCACGATTCAGTTTCGCAAGCAGCCACCGGTTCGACTGGGCTATGTGCCCCAGTTTCGCAATGTCGACGAGGAATTTCCGCTGTCAATCCGCAGCTTTATTCAATTGCGGCAGCTGGACCATCTTTTCTTCTGGCATACACCTAAGGAAAAAGCGGCACTGAATCGGGTTATCAAAGCGACTCACTTAACGCATATTGCTGACACGCGGCTCGGAATGGCGAGCGGCGGTGAAAAGCAGAAGGCCTATTTAGCCCAGGCGCTGCTGGATGATCCCAACTTTTTGATTCTCGATGAATCGACAGCGAGCTTGGATGTGAATACCAAGCATGAGTTGATGGATCTGGTCCAGGAGCTGAACCAGACTCAGAAGTTAACGGTGCTTTTCGTGACGCATGACTTGAGCCTGGCGAAGCAATATACCAAACAATATTTGTTGCTGACTGGCGATCGTTACGAAATGAAACCGACTGCCGAGATGGATCTGGCTTCAATGCCGGAAGAGTTGCGCAATGATGCCGAGAATCGCGGGGTGATCGCATGAATTTATTTGCTTATGCCTTCATGCAAAATGCTTTTATGGCCAGCACGTTTATCGCTATCACGACCGGTATTGTGGGCGTCTTTGTGGTTGCCCGTAATATGTCCTTTCTGGCGCATACTTTGTCTGAAGTAGGCTTTGCCGGTGCCGCGTTTGCAGTGTTTGCCGGCATTAGACCGCTGGATGGGATGCTGATGTTTACGGCCATTAGTAGTATCAGTGTCGGCCGCATGTCGGTTCAGGCCTCGCGTCGGGAAGCGTCGATTAGCGCGGTTTCGAGCTTGTTCATCGGCTTGGGCATTTTGTTTTTATCGCTTTCGAGTGCCAATGCCAGTTATGCGACGACAATTTTGTTCGGGAGTATTATCGGCATTTCGCGCAGTGACGTTTGGCAGCTGGTCGCGTTGGCTGCCGGCGTTCTGTTTACGCTGTATTTTGGCTATCGCCGCCTAGCTTTTGATTCGTTTGATCCGGTGGGCTCTGCCGCGCAGGGGTTGAAAAGTAAATACATTTCCATTTACTTTCTGCTCATTCTCGCGGTGTCGGTTTCGATCGGTGCGCAGATTGTCGGCAGTTTGCTAGTGTTCATTTTACTCACGCTGCCGCCTAATGTTGCTAAGTATCTGGGAAGGACGCTGCCGCAGATGATCGTGATTTCCGTCATCACGGCGCTCATTGGCGTCTGGAGCGGCCTTTACCTTGGGTTCCTGACGAACTGGCCAGTGACGTTCTTCATCGCTGCCATTGAGTTTATCTTTTACTTCTTGGCACTGTGGTATCACCACCAGACAAATTGATTGAATTGCATTAAAAAATGGCTTTAGAGAGCAGATACATGCCTCTCTAAAGTCATTTTTCGTGTTAGTCTAAAATCCCACTAGTGCCGCTCGCGCTGCTGACGTAAAAATTCAGCGACTTCTGCTTGATAGTGGTGGGATTGATCAAACTGGGCAAGGTAGGCGGCGTTGTGGGTGCTTGTCGCGCCAGTGTGCCGCAGCTTGGTGTAAACCTCCAGATAAGGCAACTGAGCATTCTTGGCCACTGCCAGTTCAGCCGCGACGTCATAGGAAACCTGCCGTAAGTTCAGATCGGTGATGGCACCGTTGTCGAGTTCCAATAATGCGTAATCCGCGTAGGTAGTCGTTTGCAACTTAGCCCGCGGCGAATAAGCTTGGCCAATCGAACCGGGATTGAGAATAACCTGACCGCTGCTGGTATAGCGCAGCAATTGCTGATGGGTGTGCCCATAAATCGCAATGTCGATATCTTGACTCGGAGCAATCTGGTCAAAGTTTGCCTGTGGTTGGTCGGGGTATAAGCGATGACCGTGATTAGAGTCTGGCAGATTGTGGGCCAGGCTGATCACGAGGCCATCTTGTTCAAAAACGTCATGCAGCGGCCAATGACGGATGGTCGTCAACATGTCGGCCGTCAGCTGCGGCCACAGATACGCCACTAAGCGACTGAAGTAGACATCGGTTGGTTGTGCCAAGTCGACCGGACCATCCAAAACCCAGAATAAATCGTCATCCCAATTTCCTTTGACAAGATGGGTCAGCGGCAAGGCGTGCAAATCCTGCCAAAGATTGGCTGCTGCCGAACCCGGAAGAAATAAATCGCCAAGAAACCAATATTCATCTGCATGATGTGCTTGGGCGTCTTTAATAACCGCCGAAAAGGCAGTCATATTGCCGTGAATATCTGATAAAATGGCGATTTTGGTCATGCTTCATCCCACCGTTCGTTCATTGTGACTAACCCTTGCGTGCCTAAATCGCCTTTGCCTGCTGCTACCATTTTGGCATACAGATCTTCGGCCAATTCGGTTGCCGGCAGCTGTAAATGCATTTTCTTGGCTTCGTCTAACGCAATGCGGAGGTCTTTGAGAAAATGCTTGGCGAAAAAGCCTGGCGTGTAATCGGCTTGCAGCATGCGCGGACCGTAATTACTGAGACTCCAGTTCGCCGCGGCGCCACTGCCGACGACTTTCAGAATTTCGTTCAGATCCAGTCCGGCAGCTTTCCCATAGACGAGCATTTCGCTCAATCCGGTCATCGTGCCGGCAATCATAATTTGATTGGCCATTTTGGCATGTTGCCCGGAACCGGCCGGGCCAAAATAATTGACGGATGAGGCGATTGGCGCAAACAGCTCTTTGAGTTTTGGCAGCAAGTCTTTTTGACCGCCGATCATGATGGTGAGGGTGCCTTTTTCAGCGCCGATATCTCCACCGGAAACAGGCGCATCAATGGCAATGACGCCTTTTTCTTTGGCTTTTTCGGCAATTTGCTTGGCCAGTGTCGGGGTGCTGGTGGTCATGTCAATCACTAAGTCACCGGCTTGGGTACCGGCAAGAATGCCATCGCAGCCAAAATAGACTGCCTCGACATCTTGTGGGAAGCCGACCATCGACATGACAACATGACATTGTGCAGCAACGGCGTGAGGCGATTCTGCCCAGACCGCACCGGCATCCAAGACTGCCTGTGCATGGGCCTTGGTGCGATTATAAACGATGACTTCCTGACCGGCTTTAAGAAAGTTCTTGATGATGCCGGTGCCCATCACACCGGTGCCAATAAATCCAAGTTTCAAAGGACTCATCCTTTCTGCAAAAGTTCTTCCAATTCCGTTAACCGTTTTTCAAACATTGAAAATGCCGCTTCCAGATAGTCCGGTTTGGTCATATCGACGCCAGCGGTTTTCATGGTATCGATGGCATATTGCGAGCTGCCTGACTTTAAATAGTCCAAGTAGCGGGACGCGGCGTTGGGTTCGCCGCTGCTAATGCCGGCAGCTAGCGTTGATGCTGCGGCAAAACCGGTTGCATACTGATAGACATAATAATTGTAATAGAAATGCGGGATTCGTGCCCATTCGAAGGCAATTTCGGGATCGCGGGCAACATCCAGTCCATAATACCGGGCATTGAGATCGGCGTAGTATGTTGACATACTGGTTGCCGTGAGTGGCTCGCCTTGTTGGTCCTGCTGATGAATCCAGTGTTCAAATTCGGCAAATTGCGTCTGGCGGAAGACGGTACCTTTAAAGCCATCGAGATAGTAATTCAGGATGTAGGCGCGTACCTTGGGGTCATCCGTGTGGGTCAGGAAGTAATCGGTGAGCAGATTTTCGTTGGTCGTTGACGCAATTTCGGCAACAAAAATCGGGTAATCGCCATACACATAAGGCTGGTTGTGACGCGTGTACCAGCTGTGAACGCTGTGGCCGGTTTCGTGAATCAAAGTATAAAGTTCGTCCACCGCGTCATGCCAGTTCAGCAAAATAAACGGATTCGTATCGTAAGACCCACCTGAATAAGCGCCGGAACGTTTGCCTTTATTTTCGACGACATCAATGTAGCGGTTGTCAAAGATTTCCCGGACATGGCTGAGATAATCATCACCAAGCGGCGCCAAAGCTTTCAATGCTTCAGTTTTTGCTTGGTCAAGCGTGAAGGTCAATGGCGGCTTGCCGGTCAACGGGGTGTAGATGTCATACATGTGCAATTGATCGACGCCCAGGACTTTTTTCCGCAATGTGACATAACGATGCAGAAGCGGCAGATGGGTGTTGACCTGGTCGATGAGGGTCGTATAAACACTTTCTGGAATATGATTACTTGCCATTGCCGCCGCGCGGGCATTGGCGTAATGATGGGCTTTGGCATTAAAGTTGTGCGCCTTGACTTGGCCGCTCAGCGTTTGGGCAAACGTGTTCTTCATGCTTTCGTAAGCACGCAGTAACGTTTCAAAGGCTTCTTTGCGCAATTTTCGCTGAGTTGAGCGAATCAACTGGCCATACAAGCCGTTACTGAGTTGCACTGTTTCGCCGTCTTCATTTTCGACGAAACCGAATTGCAGGTCGGAATTATCTAGGACGTTGAAAGTAGCATGGCTGGCGTTCAGCGCATCACCGGCACTGGCAATCAGAGCCTCGGCTGCGGTTGTCAGCACATGTTGGCGATTAACGGTGATCGCATCAATAAAGTGCCCAAACGGCTTGAGGCTTTCGGTGTCGCGCCATGCTGTCAGTTTGTCTGCGGGAATTGCCAGAATCTCCGGATCCAAAAAGGCTAACTGACTGGCAAGTTCGGCACCGAGGCTCTCGGCCTTGGCATTCATCGCCTGATAAGTGGCGTTGCCAGTATCCTGATCGCTTTTCAGGCTTGAATAAACATAGACTTTCTCAAATCGTCGAAAGACTGCTAAAACCGCCTTGATGCCGGTGATGAGTGCATCGGCTGAATTGCCTAAAGTTCCCTTGAGCGCGGCTGCTTCTTTAGCCTGTTCGCGCACAGCTTCAAAGTCAGCGTTCCAAGCCGCATCATTTGGATAGATGGTGGTTAGATCCCAGGTCAGCTTGGTTGGAACATCTTCACGTACCGGTAAATGTTGCATCTGATCAGCTCCAATTTCTAATATTTCTTTAATGTTACCATATCACGCCGATTTTTGAGCTAAATCCCTTCTTTCTTCATAATTATCTGCTACACTACCGTAGAAACTAAAACTGGAGTGAAGAAGTAATGTCTAAGCAACAAGATTCAAATCTGCGAACGACACATGATAAACCCAAGCGGCGCCATACGATTCTTCGGGCAGTGGTCGTCATCGCGCTTGTGGCGTTATTCCTTGCGGGCGGCTATGCGGCCAGATTCTACTCCCAAGCGAAGAAAGCCGTGGCGAAAACTTACGATCCCGTCAGCACCAAGGCTGTTGACTCTGACCTTGATGGTAAAAAACCCATCAGTATTCTCCTGATGGGAACCGATACTGGCGCTTTTGGCCGTAAAGATACCGGTCGATCCGATACCCTCATGTTAGTGACCATTAATCCTAAAGAAAAGAAAACAACGATGGTCAGCATTCCGCGTGATACCCTGGCAGAAATGGTGGGGACTGGCAACGACTCTTCAACCTATGAAAAGATCAATGCAGCGTACTCTTATGGCAAATCAAGCGCAGCTATCAAAACCGTTGAAAAGTTGTTGAATATTCCAATTAATTATTACGTGACGGTTAATATGGAAGGCCTGCAAAAGATTGTCGATGCGGTTGGCGGTGTGGACGTCAATGTGCCATTTACCTGGACAGACGCCAACACCGGTGGTCAGACGTTCAAGAAAGGCAAAGCCCATCTCAATGGCGAACTGGCACTTGCTTACGCGCGGATGCGTGACGAAGATCCGGAAGGTGACTATGGCCGGCAGAAGCGGCAACAGGAAGTCATCAATCAAATTGTCAAGCATCTGTTGTCAGTTAAGTCGTTGACCAATTATCAGAAGGTCATGGATTCCTTATCTTCCAGCATGCGGACGAATCTGACGTTTGATGACATGATGGCGATTGCCCAAAATTACCGGGCTTCAGCGGGCACTATCGAACGTAAGCAACTTCGAGGTATCGGTGTTTACATTGATAATGCTGCCTATCAGGTTATGAAGACCGATACGCTTCAGAAAACGTCAGACGAACTACGTGAACAACTAGGTTTACAAAGCGAAAAGCTAAGTAACTTCAATACCCGGCAAAATGAAATTAACAATGCGGCCGGTTTTGACTGGACCGCCAACAATCCGGTTTATACGGTTTCGCTTGACGGTGCCACTACTGGGCCGTGATGTTCTGAGATATTTAGTGCCTCAAACTTAGGCATAACCGAAAAAAGACGAAAGAATTCTCAAATCGCAGTTTGCGATGGCGAGAATTCTTTCGCCTTTTTGTTTCTGCATCGAGGCGGGCAAGCATCGTCCCTTTTACACTCCTTTGGTTCATATACAGCAAGGTTAGTCTGGATCAGGCAGGTCAGGGGCCAATTTTGCCCCGCTAAACTTGGCAGCAATGAAGCCGCAGATAAACCCGATGAGGAGGAATGGTACAAAGTCCATGCCAATGCCAAACAAGGGGATGAAGGTTGAAGCAAAATGTTGAATGGCGGCAAAGAAAGGCAATTGCGCCAAACCGGCAGGCAGCGCGTGAATGGCATCGAGTAAGGCCGGAATCATGGTAAAGGCGATGGTGGTCTTATAGATGCGGGTATTCTTGCCGATCCACGGATGAAGCAGCCCTAACATGATCAAGGCAATGGCCAATGGATAGAGCAGCATCAAAATCGGCGTGGAGTAGGCGATAATCTGATCCAGTCCGAAATTGGCGATGAAAAACGCCCCGATTGTCGTGATCGGTAAGAAGAAATGGTAACCCAGCTTCGGGAAGCGGTGACCAAGATCCTGGGAGAAGGAAGTAACCAAGCCGATCGCGGTTGTTAGACAGGCCAGTAACGTCATGGCACCAAGCAAGGCGGTTCCGATGAGTCCTGTATAATGGGTCATGATCTGATTAAAGGCGGTGCCGCCATTTGCGGTTAATTTAGCAAAACCCAGACTGATGGCGCCTAACATGATGAGTAGCAGGTAGATGATCGCCTCGAGCCCCATTGCCAAAGAACCAACTTTCGCAACCGCTTTGGCCCGACTGGAAGCGCGATGCAGCCCCATGAGTTTAAGGGCGGTAATAATCGTCACCCCAAAGCCTAATCCAGCTAAAGCGTCCATCGTGTTGTAACCCTGCAAAAAGCCGTTAACGAGATTGCCACTGATTAAGTTGGCGTTACCGGTAAAGCTAATGGTCCGAATGTCACCTTTGATCAAAAGTGCCCAGAAGAAAATGAAGGCTAGTAAAATCAGAAAAAGCGGATTTAGCAGTTTGCCGATATAGGTGGTAATTTTGCTTTCATTCCGGGCAAGAAGAAAAGTTGCCAGGAAGAAAATGAACGAAAAGATCAGTAAGCCGATTTGCTGCTGCGCCTTTCCTAAAAAAGGTGAAATCCCGATCGCATAAGTGACTGTGGCCGTCCGCGGCGAGGCGATGAGTAAGCCAAGGCTGGCGTGGGTCGCAAGTAGGAAGAACAAAGCGAATCCGTGACCTGCTGGGCGGGCTAAATCGTACATACTACTCGCACGGGTGAGGCTGATGGCCATGATGGACAACAGCGGCAGTAAAACTGCGGATAACAAGAATCCAATAGCGGCAGGTAGCCATGCGCTTCCAGCCAGCTGGCCCATGTGAATCGGAAAAATCAGATTTCCGGCTCCAAAGAACATCCCGAACAACAGGGAGCCAAGGGTAAGGTACTGGCGTTTGGTGAGTTTGGGTTGTGTTGACATTGAGAATCCCTCCATTTTATAAACGATTGCAATCGCGACACTGACTGCAAGAAGCTTATTGAGGCGGGCATGTGGCGCATTGCCCATAACGCGTTCGCAGTCGCAGAAATCTCCGTGTAAGGACCTTGGTCACAATGGCCTAAGCCCGGGCCATTGCGTCCAAGGCCGCTTACACTCCGGCTTCTAAACGCGCCGGCTCACGCTCACATTAAAAAAGCCCTTAACAGTCAGAACTGTTAAGGGCGCGGATCACGCTGTACCACCTTACTTTACCACCAACGTCACCGTCAGCGGCCTCGCCGCGTACGGCCGGATTCCCGGCGATACGCGATTGCTGTAATGGGCGCAATCCCAGCCATTACTCCCGAAGTCGCAATGGCAACTCGTAGACTACTTTCCACCAGGCAATCAGAGGTCTCTTCCCACCAACCGAGACTCGCTGACACTGACAACCTAGGTACTCTTCTACTCATCGTTTTTGAACATTTGTTGAATTGAAACTTATTTTACAAAGAAATCGGTGAATGTCAAGAATTTTAATTTTAAAATCGTAAGAAATGTATGGGAGTGCCTTTTTGAAAGGCATAGAAAAAACCTCCTCAGGCTTGTGAGGAGGTTTACCGAACTGATGAATTAGCCAACAACTTCAACGGTTGCTGACATCACACCTGCTGAAGGAATCTGGGAGTTAGGCATCGCGACATCCAGTTGGTTAGGGTTGCCTGCCGCAAAACTACCAGTGTCATTAACGGTCCGATACCAAACTGTACCATCAGACAAGGTGATCTTCAGACGTGTGCCTTTAGGGAAGACCGAGAGATTGGCTGCAACGCCATCGTATCCCATGTTTGAGCCGAGGACTGCGGGATCGTAGAAGCTCAACTTAAAGGTTCCCTTTTTGGTTGTTGTCTGGGTTGTTTGTGCAGTGCTCGTTGGTGCTGCACTTGCCGCCGCAGCGTTAGCAGCATTTTGCGCTGCCTGTGCCTGAGCTTGTTGCTCTTGCGCTGCTTTTTCGGCAGCTGCCTGATCTGCAGCCGCTTTTTCAGCTGCTGCTTTTTCGGCAGCGGCTTGTTCTTCGGCAGCCTTGGCAGCAGCCGCTTTTTGATCAGCAATCTGATGTGCTGCTTCGGCAATATCATTTGTGCCGACTGTGATGGTATTTTCATTCTTAGGATTGACCAGTGAATATGCATTCGCCTGTTCAACCTTAGCCTCATTGCTTAACACAATTGACTTGGCACTGACTTTACTGTTGTCACTATCAGATGTGGCATGATCGGCAATCGCTTCAACCTTTTGCGAATGATTGCTTGCCATTCCTAACAAAGGTGCCACGCTGAGTAACGTAATGATCGAGAATTTAATTTGCTTAGTAAAGATAAAAATTCACTCCTATATTTTGAATAGCCGTCGTTTTGTTCCCCCGAGAACACAAACGAAGTATATAGGTGTGGTGTGTCAATAAAATACCAGCATCATTACAAAAATAGCTAAATTGGTAATATTGTTACGCTGACGTAACAAACCGAATGTTAAATTTTTTCGTAACAATCACTGAACATTTTTTGAAAAAGTGGGTTCAACCCTTGAAGATTCTGTGATTTGCGGACATTTTCTACCACAATTTGTGAATTTTTCCAAAATTTATGGGAGCCTAAACTTTTAGCGATCAGGAAATGATATGCTAATTTCACGGCTAAAAAGTCAGAATTGTTGGTCGTTACCGAGGGTGGTCAAGACCAAATTGCGGATTATTCACTTGTCGAAATCGAAAATTGGACAATAAATGTTCTTCCATAAACGCGGTTTTCAAGAATCAGGTATAATAAGGCGAGACAAGTAGGGAGGTTTGTGCGGTGGCGATGTATCGGGAAAAACGCTTTGAGGAGATCAAAAGACTGCTGGCAGTCCGCAATGAACTGAGTATTGACGACATTATGAAAGCAGTTGGCGTTTCTCGTGACACAGCACGCCGGGACATTGTGGCTTTGGATGCTCAAGGAATTGCCCGCCGAACCCGTGGTGGCTTGGTATCGTTAAACTTCGGCCACAGTATTCCTAGCTACTCGGCCCGCCTAAAACGGTTTTCGACCCAAAAGACGAAAATGGCTAAAGCAGCATTATCGCTGATCAAACCGGGCGGCGTTTATTTCATTGATGACTCGACCACGCTTTTGAAATTGTCACAGTCCATTCGGCATCCGGTGACCGTCTATACGCACAGCCTCGATAATGCCATTGCCCTTTCAGTAGAAGAACAAGTCAACCTGCATCTTTTTGGCGGCAAGCTTGACCACCACGCGCGGTTCTTCTTTGAGCCGACCATGCTGGAAACTTTGCGCCGGATTGCTTTTGATGCCGCGTTTATCGGCGCAACCGCGATTGCCGAAGACGGCGTGTACTTTTCTTATATGGAAGATGCACAGGTTAAACAAGCAGCAGCGTTATCGGCGCGTCAGGTGGTCGTAGTGTCTGAAACCGAAAAGTTCCAGATTGAAGCGCCTTATCGCGGATTGGAACTAGGACAGATCAGCACGCTGATTACGGATAAGAAATTATCAGCGCCGCAAAAACGCTGGTTTGCCCCGCAGACAAATTTTATCGTTGGCAGCTAAGCAACACTTACCAAAAAAGGATTGATACGTATTCAACTTAAGCAAACAGCCTATCAGCAACGGATTCACGAGGAGGTGGCGTCATGACAACGCCGCTTGTGACGATTATTGTACCGGTTTATAACCTTGAGGCATACGTGGCACATGGCTTGCAGAGTCTCTTGGCACAAACTTATTCCCATTTACAGATCATCGTGATTGATGATGCTTCCGACGATCGGTCACCGCAGATTGTGAGCCATTTTGCCCGGCTGGATAACCGCATTCATGCCATTTTAAAGTCCGTGAACCAAGGCGTTTCCGCAGCGCGTAATAGCGGTTTGGCGCAGGCACGTGGCGAATTGGTGGCATTCATGGATGGCGATGACTGGTATGAGCCGGACTTTATTGCCCATGCCGTTAAAATGATGAATCAAGGATGGGATCTCATTGCGATGCCGTTTTTCCGGGATGATCCCGCTCCGAGACCGGTGCGACCGGGGTTACGCAAGGCAAAACAATTGACGCGCGACGGATTGATTCGACAGATGCTGCATCCAGTGGGCTATATTCGCGGTTACCTATGGAACAAAGTTTTTCGCCGCGACGTTATTGAACGAATGCAGTTGCGCTTCGACGAGCAAATGTCCATTATGGAAGACGAACTATTTACGGCAACTTATGTGATGGCAACGCACCATTTCCTATATACCGGCCATCCGGCTTATCACCATGTGGTCCGGCGCGATTCAGCCACTCAGTCCTTGGGTGTTTTCGGTGCGATTCCCCAACAACTGTATGCTTTATGGCGCATTCATCGCGTTTTGCGCCACGCACGCCGCCGTGCCAAAGCAAATAAGAAGGAAACCGTTAAAATTGATCATTGATCAGGAGGATCATGGACTTTGGCAGAAAATTTAATGACTTTCCCGCAATTGAAACAAGCAGCCAAGAAACAACTGAAGACGGGAACGAATCGTCGGGATCTTATGCTGGCGTATTTGTTGCCGAGCTTGTTGCAGGCCGCGGCGACGATTACCGTTTATTTGATGATCCAGGCGGTGGTGCAAGGCTTCGGTGCCGAAAAAATGTTCACCGATCCGACTGGCTTTCAGGCTTACTACGCCCAAAGCAGTAATGACAGCGGCATGGTGAATACGATTCAAAGCCTTGTCGTGACGATGTTGGCCCAAGGTGTTAACTTTGCGGTGCTGGATCTCGTCCGCAACCATGAACGTGTACGACCGCTTCAAGCTGTGTTAGGTTTGTTCAACGGTAAATGGTTTTGGGGGTCCATTTCATTGTGGATCTTTATGTATTTTCTGACACTCATCGGGTTCTCTTTTCTGATCTTTCCCGGAGTTATGTTAGCACTAGGATGGCGGCAGGCGTTTTGGGTCTTTAAGGATGGCCACGAAGCCGATCAACGGTTTTCGTCCATCACGGCTTTGATCGGATCATGGCGCCTCATGAAAGGTTTTAAGGCAGATTTACTGGGCTTGTACCTCTCATTGATTGGCTGGTATTTGCTGGAAAATGCCACGTTCCATCTCTTCGACTGGGCCATCAATCCTTATCTGCAGCTGGTTCACGCGAATTACTACGAAAACCGCCGCGCTTACAAAATGGCGGCCTTGCATCGCAATGGTTCTGACGTGCACTTTTAGCACAGGCAGGGTATACTGACAGCGATTGAAGACGGAGTCAGGAATTGTGTGGTGCTAAAAGAAGAAGGTTGGCGCTGTTATTATGGAAACCGAAGCATATATGACCTTGGCAGAAGTCAAAAAGCGGCAGGCCAGTTTAAAAGACAAAATGCCGCTTGATCAGGCGATTGCCGAAAATATTCAAAACTGGGCACAGTGGCTGCTAGATGAAGGATTTGAAGGCAGCTACTTCACGGCCGAACTAAACGGGAATACGATTATGATTAGCGATCTCGATGGCCGGCAAGTCGCAACCATCACCACCGACGCACCTAGTTATGTCGATGCGTTCAAGCAGTCAGATAGGATGACGATGTTGGCAATTCAAAGCAAGCTGCGCCGGCTGATTGACCAGCACGGCATTAAAACGCAGTGAGCATGAGTGAGTCATAGCGACTGACTGTGCGAAAACAAAATGAAGGACGAATGGATTTCCACATTGTGTGGGAAATCTCATTCGTCCTTTTTGGTGTTGACGATTTGCTGCGTCAGTTTTCAATTAATGGCAATAAAGAAGGATTCAACAGAAACCTTAGACGTTGTCGCTTGCCTCAATCTTGTGATCGTTGAAGGCGGATCCCCAAGCGGCCATGGCTTCGATAACCGGTGTTAAGGATCGCCCAAATGAAGTTAAACTGTATTCCAGCGAACGGTTGTCACTAACGGTACCTATTTTTTTCACGATAAGATGATCAGCTTCCAGTTGTGCCAGCTGCAGTGCCAACATTCGTTCGGTAACGGATGGGATCGCGCGATTAAGCGTGCTAAAACGTGTCGCGTCACCTCTCAAAAGATGATATAAAATGACGCTCTTCCATTTTCCGGAAATGAATTGGACCGTGCTTTGGACGGGACAACCGTCAGCGCAATCATAAACTTCGCGTGCCATAGAGAGGACTTCCTTCGAGTTAAAATGACTTACATTTTTCTCACTTACATTAATATAGTGCTAATCGTATCATAATGTTTGCAAGGACAACAGGGGGTCAGACAAAAAACTGATTGATCATTGGCGGATTATCAGCTTCGGTAGCGACTATCGGCAGACGCTTTCTTTTGTCCCTGCGATCCCGGGATAGGTCATTAACGAATGGATAAGCACACGGAGGTTATAAAATGTTTAACAATCAAATTGTATCTGCTTTAAAAAAACGGCGGTCGATTTACCAACTGGGCAGATCGGTCACGACGCCGACGAATGATATTGTCAAGATAGCGCAAGATGCCATCATTGAATCACCAACGGCCTTTAATGGCCAGACAGTGAAGGCGATTTTTCTCTTTGATGAGCATCACGAACACTTATGGGACCTGACAGCTGAACGTTTGCGCTCAGAGGTTCCATCAGATGAGGCTTACCAAGCAACGTTGAAGAAACTAAATAGTTTTAAGGCTGCATTTGGAACCATTTTGTTTTTTGAAGACAGTGCAACAGTCAGGCAAGAAGAGAAGGATTATCCACTTTACCGCGACAACTTTCAAGATTGGGCTGAACAAGCTCAGGGAGGGGCGCAACAGGCGGTCTGGGTCGCGCTTGCTTTGAATAATATCGGTGCCAGTTTGCAACACTATAATCCCTTGATTGATGAGCAAGTGCGCGAAGCTTTTGCAGTTCCTGCTGAATGGGTGCTCCGGGCTGAAATGCCATTCGGATCCATTGAGGCGCCTGCGGGGGAAAAGTCTTATTTACCTCGGGAGGAACGCTTTGTTGTATTTCAACATAAGGCTGTTTGAGAAAGCAAGGTCGTATACATGCCAGAAGAATCACGCGCTGTGATCATTATTTTTGGAGGATCAGGGGATCTGGCTTCGCGTAAGCTATATCCCGCATTGTTTAATCTTTATCGCCGCGGCGTGTTGGCTGAACATTTTGCCGTGATCGGGACTGCCCGACGACCATGGAGCGATGAACATTACCATGAGGTGGTTGAAACCGCGATTGCCGGGCTTAACCCCGAGCCGGCGCAAGCACACGCGTTTGCCCAACATTTCTTTTATCAAAGCCATGATGTCACCGATGCGGATCATTACATCACGCTAAAAAATCTGGCGGCTAAGTTGGATGATCAGTTTGCGACGGGTGGCAACCGGGTCTTTTACATGGCGATGGCACCGGACTTCTTTGAAACCATTGCCAGCCATCTCAAGTCCGAACATTTGTTGACAGATGTCGGGTTTAATCGGCTCATTATCGAAAAACCGTTTGGCCATGACTACGCCAGCGCCAAAGAACTGAATGACTCGTTAACGGCAACGTTTGACGATGATCAGATCTTCCGGATTGATCATTACTTAGGCAAAGAGATGATTCAGAATCTTTTGGCGTTTCGGTTTGACAATACGATTTTTGAAGGCATCTGGAATAAGAAGTATATCGACAACATTCAAATTACGTTGGCAGAAGCGGTCGGTGTTGAGGAACGGGCCGGTTATTATGAAAAGGCTGGTGCGCTGCGGGACATGGTGCAAAACCACGTGATGCAGGTGCTGTCTTATCTCACCATGGACAAGCCGAAGTCCTTTACCACCAATGATATTTTGGCGGAAAAGGATAAAGTGTTCGCGGCGTTGAAGCCCTATGATCTGGCAACAGCGAAAGCCAATTTTGTCCGCGCCCAGTACGTCGGCGCTGAAGTCGATGGGAAAGCCGTTCGCGGATACCGTGAGGAAGAAGGCGTGGCGGCTGATTCCCAAACCGCGACATTTGTGGCCGGAAAAATTATGTTGGATATGCCGCAGTGGCAAGGCGTTCCGATTTATATTCGCACCGGCAAGCGTTTGACGCGCAAATCGACGCAGCTGACACTGACCTTCAAGCCAGTCGCTGCGCCGTTGTTCGGCCAATCCGCCGACAGCAAACCGGATACTTTGACGATCTATATCGAGCCAAGTGAGGGCTATTCGCTACAGCTAAACGGCAAAGCGTTGGGAACTGGCCTCACCATTGAACCGGATGAATTGCGTTACCGCCATGATCCAAAGGCAGCGGCTGCAGCACCAGAGGCTTATGAACGGTTGATCAACAACGTGTTGGAAGGCGATCAGACCAACTTTACTCATTGGTCCGAATTGTCGGCTTCGTGGCACTTCATTGATGCCATCCAGGCTGCCTGGTCGCAAGAGCCGAACATGCCAACGTATCCGGCCGCAACCATGGGACCACAGGCAGCGTTTGATTTGTTGTCGCGTGACGGCCGCGAATGGTTCTGGCAACCGCACCGGGTTCAAATGGCTGATTAAGATGGCTATTAAGAGGTGGAAGGCATTAATAGCTTTGATTCCGATTTAACGAATTGCTGGGAAGTGCACCTAAACTAAAAAACATCGTCAAGCCCAGCTTAGGGTCTGACGATGTTTTTTAATTGGGGAATAGCGTGTATCAGAAAATCTTCATCCGATTTAACGGCCAATACCGCCAAACGACAACGGATTGAATCTTGGACTTATCGACAAAACCAAAATCGCGACTGTCGTGGGAAACCAAACGATTATCACCCATCACGAAATATTTTCCGGCGGGGACTTTGGCTGATTTGGTTGACGAAAGTGTCTTGATATTGAAATCGTTGGTGAACTTAATACTGGACGGATCCAGTCCCTGTTGACTGGCCCATTTATTAATTTCATCACGTGAAAACTTATGATTCAAATAGGGTTCGGCAATTGCCTTACCATTGACATACAGTTTGTCGTTTTTGGAACTCACCGTATCGCCTGGCATCCCGATAACCCGCTTGATGTAAAGCGACTTTGGCCGATCAGGCGCATTGATCACGACAATATCGTTGCGTTTAGGTTTCTTGATTCGAACGGAATATAACCGTTCATTATTCTCCAATGTCGGTTGCATCGATGTACCCTGCACCACATCTTTGCTTAGGACGTAACGCATCAGCAACTGGGACGCGAAGAAAATAACGACGAAAAGAAGCAGAAACTCAAGGATCGTTCTTAAGGCGGATTGATTGTTGTTTTTCAAAATGACACCTTCCGGTACAGATTAACCTTAGTCTACCACAAGCGTTCTATCCACGACTAGAAAGTTCGTCTTTCAATCATACTTCGGGAAAAAGCCGCTTTTTTCTGCTTGCCGACATAGGTCAACAATCTGGGCGTATTCAGCCAGCATCAAGCACCAGCGATGCGGCAAACTCGTGTAACCATAGGCCAAGCCTGCTAAGCCGCCGGTCAACGCGGCTGCGGTATCGGTCGCGCCGCCGAGCATAAGCGCATTTAAAACTGCATCATGATAATCCGGCCAGGTTTGGAGTGCGTGTAAGGACCGAGCCAATAAACTTAGAGGATCGGTGGCAGTGCCATCTGATGCCTGCGCTTCGAGTTTGGCTTGGAATGCAGCAAAAGCAGGTTGATAAGTTGGCTGATCTGCAAAGTATGCGGCGGTTTTGCTGATGCCGGTGGTGATTGCCGTGGGTAAGTCAGGGGCATCGGCAAGCAGTTCAATCGCAATTTGGGTATAAATGGCAGAAGCGACCATATTTTCAGGATCCAGATTGGTGAGCGTGACAAAATTTTGAAAGAGCCGGCTGCCTTCCGCTTTTTGGAACAGGTTGGTTTCAAATGTCTGGTAAGCAAAAAAGGCAAATGGCAACGTGCGAATCAAGGCTCCTGGTTCGTTAGGCGCCGCTGTGGCTTTTCCCGTGGTCAAGGTCGTTTCGACACTTGACCAAATATCAGGATTCCTTTTCCCATAGGGTGCGTACTCGCCGTTTTTGAACTAGGCTTGGTAGGCATTGACCAGTGCATCCTGGTCGAAACCATGCTGCAACGCATCCAGACCGGCCAGGGTAAGGCCTGTTTCATCTGAGTAAGTGCCGGCCGGCTGATTGAACGTGCCATAGCCCTTCATCCCAGTCACCGGTGAAGCGGCTAACTCAGCCTGCGTTTGGCCCTTGACCGGCAGTCCCAAAGCATCACCGATGGCAAAGCCAACCGTGGCGTGAATCAAACGTGATTCCATGATGCCCATTATTTGTCTCCTCCTTATATAAGAAAGCGCCCATTATGCATGTCGCAGGCACAGCATCAGCGGACGCTATGTTTGCCAGCGAGATGCGTCATGGGCAGCACCGATTAATCATAGACATGAAGTTATTATTTCCCTAGAAAAGAAGAAATTGCAAAAGATTTGCCTCGTTGTAAAACAACAGTGGCTGTGATAGCCTAGCAAGCAGTAGCTATTTTCAGAAAACTGGATGACCAAATGTTCTATTAAAGCTTTGGTGGTCCAGCAGACAAGGCAGCCAAGTACGTCACGGTAGGTGTCGTTAAGCGTGGCGATAATACTTGGATTTTAAGAAAAAGTTGATCCATTTGACAAGATGCCCAGCAATGAGCACAAGGTGCTGCCGGTATTTTAGTTGGATCAATGACGGTTTATAGATTAAGGAGTTCTCATGAGTGTTTTAACCGTAACCGGGTTGTCGCAACGGTTTTTAGATAAAGTGTTATATCAAGATGCCAGCTTTCAGGTGAATATCGAGGACCATCTTGGCGTGATTGGCCAAAATGGGGTTGGCAAAAGTACGTTAATCAAGATTTTAACGGGAGCCTTGACGCCGGATGCCGGGAAGATTGTCTGGCAGAAGCACCTGCACGTCGGGTACTTAGACCAGTACGCTAACTTAGTGCCGGGCCAGACTGTGATCGAATTTTTGCGTACAGCTTTTGAAGAGCTTTATCGTAAAGAGGCCAAAATGAATCAAACTTATGCAGACTATGCAACGAATCCGGACGACGCACTGTTAGCAAAGGCTGGTGAGCTGCAGCAGGAACTGGAAGCCGGCGATTTTTATGAACTCGAAACCACGATTCAAACCGTGGCGGAAGGTTTGGGCATCGCTGCCATGGGGATGGATCATCCGGTTGACGCGCTTTCGGGTGGTCAGCGTTCAAAATTGATTTTGGCAAAACTACTGCTTGAAAAACCGGATATGCTTCTACTCGATGAACCGACCAATTACCTGGATGTGTCGCACATTGAATGGTTGACCGACTGGCTCCAGAACTTCGAAGGGGCTTTTATTGTTATTTCTCACGATTTTGATTTCCTCGAAAATGTGACCAATGCAGTTTTGGATATTGAGTTCGGCCAGATCACGAAATACACTGGCACTTTGAAACAGGCCATGCGCCAAAAGGAAGCCGATCACGAAACGTACCTGAAGGCGTTCGCCAAGCAGCAGGAAACCATCAAGAAAACCGAAGCCTTTATCCGCAAGTTTAAGGCAGGGACACGCGCCACAATGGCTAAAAGCCGCGAAAAGCAACTGGCACGCATGGACAAATTGACACCACCGGGCACCCGTTCCAAAGCCCACTTAGCGTTTCCTTACCTGCCAGTGAATCGGCAGATTTTGATTGATGTGAATAACTTGGTTGTTGGCTATAATCAACCATTGTTACAGCCAATCAATTTTTCGGTCGCAAAAGATCAGATTATCGCGTTTGAAGGGTTTAATGGCGTCGGTAAATCGACGTTATTAAAAACGATCCTCGGGTTAATTCCGGCCATTAGCGGCAGTGTCGAAATTGCCGACAACGTGGTCTTTGGGTATTACGAGCAGGAACTACATTGGGATCAACCTAAGCAAAGTCCGGTTCAATATTTGCAGCAGCGTTTCCCGGCGTTAACCCAAAAAGTTGTACGCCAAGTGCTGTCACGAACTGCTTTGACAAGTGAAGAGGCCAATAATCCGTTGACCATGCTGTCCGGAGGCGAACAGGCTAAAGTCAAATTGGCAGAACTCATGCTACAGACCACCAATATTCTGATTATGGATGAGCCGACCAACCATTTGGACGACGACACCAAGAACGCATTGCGCACCGGACTACAACAATATCCCGGCGCCGTCTTGCTCGTCTCACATGAGGCAGGCTTTTATGATCGTTCGTGGGTGGATACGGTTGTTAACGTGGAACAGTTACAAGTTAAGGCGTGATTCAATTTCCGTCTGAAGCAAATCAACTAGGCTAATTTACGCGAAAAAAGAGGCGCTACCGACAAAATGGAATTGTCGGCGGTGCCTCTCTTTGGGTATTTAGTTCGTATTGGAACGCGCAGTGGCATGTTGAATTGCTAATGATCCGAATGCCAAACCAGTTGCGTATAGGTATAAGTGAGATGATCGGTGACTGGCATGTGGGCATTTCCGTTTCCAGTCAGTGCCTTGGCAAGTTGGCTGGCCGCTTTTACACCGACAGGCACAGTTAGCTCAGGCAAAAGATCACTAATCGTTGTCTGCTCCTCAAGATGATAAGTCAGCGTATGTGCTTTGAACGGAACCTGGTGAGCGTGTAACCACTGTTGATAGCTGGCGACACGAGTAGGGTCTGCCTGATAAGCGACCGGCACGGCTTGGCCTAAATAAGTTAGCGCGCGATCCATCAAAGCGTCAGACTGTTCGGTTTGAAAGTTCAACACAACGCCTTGATTAGCCCAGTTGGTTAACAATGACAGTTCATTGGCCTCCAGCGTGGGTAACTGGCTAACAAAAATAAGATCGGCAGCAGGCCGCGCTTCGAGCTGATGCCAATCGGCGGTTATGAAGTTGACCGATGTAGTCGAATTGGCTGTTAGCTGTTGCCTTGCATAAGCCAGCATGGCAGAGGACCAATCGATTAACGTCAGTTGTTGGACATGCGCGGCGAAGCGAGCGGCATAACGGCCGGTTCCAGCTGCAAGGTCGACGAGTGATTTAGTCGGCAGCAGTCCTTCATCCAGCAGCCATGCGGTGACATCGCGAGCAACTGGCAAACGCGACGTTTCCTCAGCCGCAGCATAGTCTTCGGCAAATTGATTCCAAAAGGCGCGATCTTCTTTCATGAAAAGATATTCCCCTCTGAAAATTTTTTTGAAAAAGTTGTGTCAAGCGATTTTCGACTTTGACAGTAAATTCCATAAAACATGCGTCCGAAAACTGGACGCGAGATGATCCTGATTAGACTTGAATCGCTTGTGAATTCTTGTATGGATATCGTTCGGCGACCAACTGTTTAACCCTTGTACTGTTAATGCCAAGAGAATCAAGGTAATCGCGATAGTTAGCACGGCGCCACGGATGCGTAATTGCCGGGATTTTCTTGGTTCGTTTAGGAGTTGGTGCCGCGGCTGGCGTAAGATCGAATTTAGCTGACATGAACTGTTCTTTTGGCACACAGAAAAGGTCGTACACCTGGTCGTCATCAGTGGTCATATAAAGTCTGCCAGTGAAGCTTTTGATGACTAAGACCTTTGTATGCGGCGGTAAGTAAACCAATTCGCCATTTCGATGTGGCAGATAGCGCTTGTTGTCAAAGCGAACACAGTGTCCGTGGCCGATGCTGCGTTCATTGGCAATGATCAAAATATTGTCAATTTCCTTGGGTGTTAGTTGCTTATCAAACACCGACATGCTACTTTTGATGGTAGATGCGAAGCGGTCATTGTAACGCTTGATAAAGCCGACCAAAAACCGATTGGCATCTGCGATTGTGGTGATGTTATGCAACCGCAGTTCACTTGTGAGCCGATCTTGAAAAGTCTCCAGAAGACGTTCTATGCGGCCTTTGGCTTGCGGAATACTGGTGACCGAAAGTTCTGTTCCAAGTGTCTGGCAGGCATAACCGAAACGTGTGAGAGGGTTCTCGGTCGAAGGTGAGCCCTCTTTTTTGTTGCTATTAAACACGGTGCGCCGATCCGTTAGGAATTCTGCTGGAGCGCCATAATCGCGAAGGACTTGGGCAAACACGTGATAATAGCCGCTGAGTGTTTCCTGTTTGGCAAAGTAGCCGCCGACAACGTTCCCGGACTGATCATCAATGGCTGCGTGTAAGGTGGTTTTTTGAGTACCAAACCAATACTCCCATGAAGCATCCATTTGTACCTGTTCACCAGAATAATGTTTCCGAGGACGTTCTGGATGGGCTTTGATGTTTTCAACGACTTCGATGGCTGACAAGGTGGCTTCATCACGTTTGGATAGGAGCTTGGCCTTCTTTTCTTTTTCTTTTAACTCACGCTTGACCCGACGCTTGGTGGCTTTATGGGCTTTGGGTGACAGAATGTGGTGGTGTCTGAATAAGAGCCGAAGTGAGGATTCGGAGATAGCGATTTGTTCGGCAGTGGTTAAGAACTCGTGGAAATGAGCGATGTTGAAACCGGCATACTTGTTGGTGTACAGATGAATGATCCGACGTTCGAGTTGCGCGTTGCGTTTGTTGGCAGGCTCACGGCCGGCATTACCATGGATAAAGCCGTCTTTGCCTTGTTGCTTGTAAAGCTTGATCAGTCGGTAGATGGTTCGTTCGGAGCGCTTGAGCTTAACGGCTGCGCGTTGCACGGAGGTCTTACCATTGACCACTGCTTTGATGACTCGGTAACGTTCTTCTTCTTTCATTGTTAAGACAACCTTCTTCATGTGATTCCTCCTAGATGTATCTTCTAAGAGGTTACAGTTTTTGTGACACTTTGGCTAACTGCTTACTTAAGACAATATCGCTTGCGGTCGACACCTCTGAAAATTTTTTTGAAAAAGTTGTTGACTTAAACGGAGAACCTGCGTAGTATATTACGAGTTGTCAGTCATCAAAACAGTTTAAACCGCACAGCGATTTAAAAAAAGATGTTGACAAAGGGTTGCCAATTTGATATTCTAATTAAGTTGTCGCTTGGCAACAAAGTCGTCCTTTGAAAACTGAACAAAGTTTCGTTTAAATGTGCAGGGTCCTTGATACTTCGGTATCGAGGCAAAAAGTAACATTTGCGAAGTCAATTCGCTAGAACAACAAATCGAGCTATTCGAACAGCTCATATTTATATGAGAGTTTGATCCTGGCTCAGGATGAACGCTGGCGGCGTGCCTAATACATGCAAGTCGAACGAGTTTTGGTCGATGAACGGTGCTTGCATCGTGATTCAACTTAAAACGAGTGGCGGACGGGTGAGTAACACGTGGGTAACCTGCCCTTAAGTGGGGGACAACATTTGGAAACAGATGCTAATACCGCATAAATCCAAGAACCGCATGGTTCTTGGCTGAAAGATGGCGTAAGCTATCGCTTTTGGATGGACCCGCGGCGTATTAGCTAGTTGGTGAGGTAACGGCTCACCAAGGCCATGATACGTAGCCGAACTGAGAGGTTGATCGGCCACATTGGGACTGAGACACGGCCCAAACTCCTACGGGAGGCAGCAGTAGGGAATCTTCCACAATGGACGCAAGTCTGATGGAGCAACGCCGCGTGAGTGAAGAAGGCTTTCGGGTCGTAAAACTCTGTTGTTGGAGAAGAATGGTCGGCAGAGTAACTGTTGTCGGCGTGACGGTATCCAACCAGAAAGCCACGGCTAACTACGTGCCAGCAGCCGCGGTAATACGTAGGTGGCAAGCGTTATCCGGATTTATTGGGCGTAAAGCGAGCGCAGGCGGTTTTTTAAGTCTGATGTGAAAGCCCTCGGCTTAACCGAGGAAGCGCATCGGAAACTGGGAAACTTGAGTGCAGAAGAGGACAGTGGAACTCCATGTGTAGCGGTGAAATGCGTAGATATATGGAAGAACACCAGTGGCGAAGGCGGCTGTCTGGTCTGTAACTGACGCTGAGGCTCGAAAGCATGGGTAGCGAACAGGATTAGATACCCTGGTAGTCCATGCCGTAAACGATGAATGCTAGGTGTTGGAGGGTTTCCGCCCTTCAGTGCCGCAGCTAACGCATTAAGCATTCCGCCTGGGGAGTACGACCGCAAGGTTGAAACTCAAAGGAATTGACGGGGGCCCGCACAAGCGGTGGAGCATGTGGTTTAATTCGAAGCAACGCGAAGAACCTTACCAGGTCTTGACATCTTTTGATCACCTGAGAGATCAGGTTTCCCCTTCGGGGGCAAAATGACAGGTGGTGCATGGTTGTCGTCAGCTCGTGTCGTGAGATGTTGGGTTAAGTCCCGCAACGAGCGCAACCCTTATGACTAGTTGCCAGCATTCAGTTGGGCACTCTAGTAAGACTGCCGGTGACAAACCGGAGGAAGGTGGGGATGACGTCAAATCATCATGCCCCTTATGACCTGGGCTACACACGTGCTACAATGGATGGTACAACGAGTTGCGAGACCGCGAGGTCAAGCTAATCTCTTAAAGCCATTCTCAGTTCGGACTGTAGGCTGCAACTCGCCTACACGAAGTCGGAATCGCTAGTAATCGCGGATCAGCACGCCGCGGTGAATACGTTCCCGGGCCTTGTACACACCGCCCGTCACACCATGAGAGTTTGTAACACCCGAAGCCGGTGGCGTAACCCTTTTAGGGAGCGAGCCGTCTAAGGTGGGACAAATGATTAGGGTGAAGTCGTAACAAGGTAGCCGTAGGAGAACCTGCGGCTGGATCACCTCCTTTCTAAGGAAACAGACATTAAGTCTGACGGAAACCTGCACACACGAAACTTTGTTTAGTTTTGAGGGGACGACCCTCAAGCACCCTAGCGGGTGCGACTTTGTTCTTTGAAAACTGGATATCATTGTTGTAAATGTTTTAAATTGCCGAGAACACAGCGTATTTGTATGAGTTTCTAATTTAGAAATTCGCATCGCATAACCGCTGACGCAAGTCAGTACAGGTTAAGTTACAAAGGGCGCACGGTGGATGCCTTGGCACTAGGAGCCGATGAAGGACGGAACTAATACCGATATGCTTCGGGGAGCTATAAGTAAGCTTTGATCCGGAGATTTCCGAATGGGGGAACCCAGTACACAGCAGTGTATTGCCTGCAAGTGAATTCATAGCTTGTCGGCGGCAGACGCGGGGAACTGAAACATCTCAGTACCCGCAGGAAGAGAAAGAAAACTCGATTCCCATAGTAGCGGCGAGCGAAGTGGGAAGAGCCCAAACCGAGAAGCTTGCTTCTCGGGGTTGTAGGACTGGACATTGGAGTTACCAAAGTTCGACGTAGTCGAAGTCAGCTGGAAAGCTGCGCCATAGAAGGTGAAAGCCCTGTAAGCGAAACGGCGGACTCTCCGTCCAGGATCCTGAGTACGGCGGAACACGTGAAATTCCGTCGGAATCCGGGAGGACCATCTCCCAAGGCTAAATACTCCCTAGTGACCGATAGTGAACCAGTACCGTGAGGGAAAGGTGAAAAGCACCCCGGAAGGGGAGTGAAACAGTTCCTGAAACCGTGTGCCTACAATTAGTCAAAGCCCGTTAAGGGGTAATGGCGTGCCTTTTGTAGAATGAACCGGCGAGTTACGTTTGCCTGCGAGGTTAAGATGAAAAGTCGGAGCCGGAGCGAAAGCGAGTCTGAACAGGGCGAATGAGTAGGCAGATGTAGACCCGAAACCAAGTGACCTACCCATGACCAGGTTGAAGGTGTGGTGAAACACACTGGAGGACCGAACCCATGTATGTTGAAAAATGCTGGGATGAGTTGTGGGTAGCGGTGAAATTCCAAACGAACTTGGAGATAGCTGGTTCTCTCCGAAATAGCTTTAGGGTTAGCCTCGGAGGATGGATCATGGAGGTAGAGCACTGTTTGAACTAGGGGCCCATCAAGGGTTACTGAATTCAGATAAACTCCGAATACCATCGATCTTACTCCGGGAGTCAGACAGTGAGCGATAAGGTCCATTGTCGAAAGGGGAACAGCCCAGATCACCAGTTAAGGTCCCTAAATTTATGCTAAGTGGAAAAGGATGTGGCGTTGCACAGACAACTAGGATGTTGGCTCAGAAGCAGCCACCATTTAAAGAGTGCGTAATAGCTCACTAGTCGAGTGGCACTGCGCCGAAAATATACCGGGGCTAAGCATAATACCGAAACTGTGGGTGCACCCGTAAGGGTGCGCGGTAGGAGAGCGTTCTAAGGGCGTTGAAGGTCGATCGTGAGGACGGCTGGAGCGCTTAGAAGTGAGAATGCCGGCATGAGTAGCGAAAGATCAGTGAGAATCTGATCCACCGTATGACTAAGGTTTCCTGGGGAAGGCTCGTCCTCCCAGGGTTAGTCGGGATCTAAGGCGAGGCCGCAAGGCGTAGTCGATGACAAGCAGGTTGAGATTCCTGCACTAGTTTATTTTGTTTAAGCGATGGAGGGACGCAGGAGGCTAAGGAAAGCGCACGGCTGGAAAAGTGCGTCCAAGCCGCAAGTCTGGTGGCGAGTGAAATGCTTGCGACCATAAGGACAAGCGGTGATGGGGAGCGAAATTAAAGTAGCGAAGTTCCTGATGTCACACTGCCAAGAAAAGCTTCTAGTGAGAAATAAACTACCCGTACCGCAAACCGACACAGGTAGTCGAGGAGAGTATCCTCAGGTGAGCGAGCGAACTCTCGTTAAGGAACTCGGCAAAATGACCCCGTAACTTCGGAAGAAGGGGTGCTGACCGCAAGGTCAGCCGCAGTGAATAGGCCCAAACAACTGTTTATCAAAAACACAGGTCTCTGCTAAATCGAAAGATGATGTATAGGGGCTGACGCCTGCCCGGTGCTGGAAGGTTAAGAGGATGAGTTAGCGCAAGCGAAGCCCAGAATTGAAGCCCCAGTAAACGGCGGCCGTAACTATAACGGTCCTAAGGTAGCGAAATTCCTTGTCGGGTAAGTTCCGACCCGCACGAAAGGCGTAATGATTTGGGCACTGTCTCAACGAGAGACTCGGTGAAATTATAGTACCCGTGAAGATGCGGGTTACCCGCGACAGGACGGAAAGACCCCATGGAGCTTTACTGTAGCTTGATATTGAGTGTTGGTACCGCTTGTACAGGATAGGTAGGAGCCGTAGAGATCGGAACGCTAGTTTCGATGGAGGCGTTGGTGGGATACTACCCTAGCTGTATGAACACTCTAACCCGCGCCACTGATCGTGGCGGGAGACAGTGTCAGGTAGGCAGTTTGACTGGGGCGGTCGCCTCCTAAAATGTAACGGAGGCGCCCAAAGGTTCCCTCAGAATGGTTGGAAATCATTCGCAGAGTGTAAAGGTAGAAGGGAGCTTGACTGCGAGACTGACAAGTCGAGCAGGGACGAAAGTCGGGCTTAGTGATCCGGTGGTTCCGTATGGAAGGGCCATCGCTCAACGGATAAAAGCTACCCTGGGGATAACAGGCTTATCTCCCCCAAGAGTCCACATCGACGGGGAGGTTTGGCACCTCGATGTCGGCTCATCGCATCCTGGGGCTGTAGTCGGTCCCAAGGGTTGGGCTGTTCGCCCATTAAAGCGGTACGCGAGCTGGGTTCAGAACGTCGTGAGACAGTTCGGTCCCTATCCGTCGCGGGCGCAGGAAATTTGAGAGGAGCTGTCCTTAGTACGAGAGGACCGGGATGGACGTTCCGCTGGTGTACCAGTTGTGCCGCCAGGCGCATCGCTGGGTAGCTATGAACGGAAGGGATAAACGCTGAAAGCATCTAAGTGTGAAGCCCCCCTCGAGATGAGATTTCCCATTCCTATATGGAAGTAAGACCCCTGAAAGATGATCAGGTAGATAGGCTGGAAGTGGAAGTGCAGCGATGCATGGAGCGGACCAGTACTAATCGGTCGAGGACTTAACCAAGTAAGAGCGTGAGCAGGAGCGCTTAGAAACCGGAGCATAAGCGGGCCTGAGTTCGTTGGCCGGGTTTTGGCCAATGGACTCAGGGTCCTTATGTGGAGGTTTCTGCGACTGCGAACGCGTTTCGATGAAATACGCCGATTCTCAGCAAAGTAAACAAACAACAATGATAGCCAGTTTTGAGAGCGCAAAGTTCTCATAAGTGTGGTGGCGATAGCAAGAAGGATACACCTGTTCCCATGCCGAACACAGAAGTTAAGCTTCTTCACGCCGAGAGTAGTTGGTGGGAAACTGCCTGCGAGGGTAGGAAGCTGCCACGCTAAGATAAGATCCGGTCATATGACTGGGTCTTTTTTTGGTGAGCGCGAGCCGACTCCTGCGCCGGGGAGCGCGTTATGGAGTAAGACACGTTTTAAACAGCCTCGGTCGTGATGACCTGGGCTTTGGCCATAGCGACCAAGGCCACTTACATGCAGATTTCTGAGACTGCAAGCGCGTTATAGAAATCTGAGCAAGACTTCAGACCTGCCTCAAACAGAACAAAATTCATAGCTCACCACTAACAGGAAATCAAAAAATAATCTTGAAACAACAGTACCATGCGTGCTACATTGCAGAAGCAAGCGGAAAAGGGGGCCATAAAATGCCGGTGAACGCGACGAAAGAGACACTAAAGGAGTTGACCGCTACTGGAACGGTGGTTGTCGACTTTTGGGCGCCGTGGTGTGGGCCTTGTAAGGTGCTTGATCCGATTTTAAGTGCGCTTGAAAAAGAACTGTCAGGGCTAAAAGTAGTGCGCTATAACGTGGAGGCGGATGCTTCAGTGCCGCAAACATTGGGAATCATGACGGTGCCGACAATAGTAGTCTATCAGCAGGGACAACCAAAAGAAAAAGTGAGCGGCGTTTATGCCAAAGAAAAATTGAAGCGTTACTTTGAAAAGAAGTTAGAGGCAGCGCGATGACACATTCAATTGAACAAGAAAAAAACCAAACCCCAAATCGGGTCTTAGCTACCTGCCTTTTAGCCGGGCGAATTATGATCGAAGGCGGTTCGGAAATGTATCGGGTGGAAGACACGATGCGCCGAATCGCTTTTAACGCTGGTCAACCGCAAACGTTGGTGTTCACGACGCCAACTGGGATTTTTGCGAGTATTGAAAATCAACCGTATATTCAGGAACGGCCGATTAGCAAACGCTCGATTGATATGGAAAAAGTCTCCCGGGTGAATCAGCTTTCCCGATCGTTTGCTGCCAAAGAAATTGATCTGGATGCCTTATACGCAGCACTGCTTAAATTAGATCAGAATACGCCGTTTTTTCCAATTTGGTGGCAGGTGATCGGTGCCGCCGTTGTCAGTTTGACCTTAATGGTTTTATTTGCGCAAAAATACAACTGGTTTGATATGCCTTTGGCGGCGTTGGTTGGCGCACTTGGTTTTTGGGTGAATATCAAGGTGAATGCCTTAACGAATATCCGCTTTATCAGTGAATTACTCGGCGCTCTGGTTGTCGGATTAACGGCATGGATCGGCGTTAAATTAGGGCTAGGCCATGATTTGGATGACATTATCATCGGTGCGATTATGCCGCTGGTGCCGGGTGTGGCGATTACCAATTCGATCCGGGATATGTTGGCCGGGCACCTGCTGTCCGGCATGGCGCGCGGAATGGAAGCAATCTTAAGTGCCTGTGCAATCGGTGTTGGAATTGCCATAATATTTCGTTTCTTTTAGTAAAGGAGGCAGTGCTTTTGCCGTGGTTTGTTGCGTTATTGATCCAGCTATCTTTTAGTTATTTAGCAACCGTTGCGTTTGCGGTGATTATTAATGTTCCACGCAAAGCACTGAACCTTGCTGGCTGGGCTGGCATGATGGGCTGGCTGGCATACTGGCTATTGATGGAGGCAGGTATTGGCCGGATGATGGCTAACTTGACCGGTGCCTTTGTCATTGGTGTATGCGGCATCTTCTTTGCGCGTTATAAAAAAATGCCGGTCATTATCTTCAACATCCCGGGATTTGTCCCGTTGGTGCCAGGCGCCGTTGCCTATCAGGCGGTTCGCGCCGTGGTGATGGGGCAGTTGGATAGTGCTTTGCAATATGTCAGTCGCGTGATCATGATTGCCGGGGCGATTGCGGTCGGTTTCATGTTGGCCCAACTCTTGTCAGAATTGTTGTATAAACAGGCAGTCTTGAAGCCGAAAAAGTGATATACTGTTTATATGCGATGAGTCGAGTAAGCACGGTTCTTGTGCTGAAAGTTGCAGCTGACTGGTTAAAAGCCACCCGCCGGATTGTGGGGTCAGCGATCTCAAGGTTGTGGAGCCAGCGAGATCCTATCCAAGTTAAATTGGGTACTGTAAAAATTGGCAGTCAAGCTTAATGCTTGGCTGCTTTTTTTCGTTGCATTTAAAGTTAGCTGTTTTCGGCTTGTTTTTAAAAAGCCACAACGAGTTATGACGGCTTCCCGTTTTATTAATAGAATTATGAGAAACTTCCCTCGATTTTAGTTACATTTCACATTTTGACGGCGCCCGGAGAATGGTTGAACCGCGATATATCGGCTATTCCAACTGGACACTCAAAAAATTAAAAAATTAAGTTGACTTTTTGCGTGAATCCAATTAGTATTCTAACCAATCATTAATTTTAACGGGAGAAGGCGAGTCAATGTCATCTATGTGTATGTCATCTAAAAAGCGCAATATTCGTCAAAGCATATGCTTAGTCTTGTTGTTGATGCCAGGGACCCGACAGTTTGATCGTTAATGATCAGCGTATCGAGCCCCGTTTTCGTATTGACAGTGGGGCTGATACTTGGCACCCATTCGTCGGAATGGGTGCCTTTTTGTTAAAGATTAATGAAAATTACTAGGGATGTTAAAAGGGGGAACCAAAGTGAAAAAGAGTGTTGTGAAAGCCTTGATTGGTGCTGGGGTTGTTGCCATGTCCATGCTGGCACTGACTGGTTGTGCGACCAAGAGTGCGGCGAACAAAGGAAATACTGCGGGCAATACCATTAAGATCGGCGTAAATATGGAACTGTCCGGTGCCGTAGCTGGTTATGGCGAGCAGGAAAAGCAAGGAGTCGAGCTGGCAGTTAAGCAGATTAATGCCGCTGGCGGCGTGAAAGTTGGCAACAGTAAGAAAAAGCTGACAGCAGTTTATCGGGACAACAAATCTTCAACCAACGGCGCGGCAGCGGTTGCGGCGCAGTTGGCGAATAACGAGAAGGTCGTTGCTATCGTCGGACCGGCAACCACTAATAATGGGACGGCTTCAATTCCAAATGTCACCAAAGCGGCAGTGCCGATGGTGGGGCCAAGCGCAACGGATCCTAATTTCACCTTGCAGAAAAACGGTCAGGTGCAGCCTTACGTTTTCCGCGCCTGTTTTACAGACACCTTCCAAGGACAAAAAGCCGCGGTTTTTGCCGATGACACGCTGAAAGCCAAAAATGTGGCAATTATTGCCGATAACTCAACGGATTATGGGACCGGTTTGACCAAAGCGTTTAAGAAAAAGTTTACCGGCAAGGTTGTAACCACGGAATATTATCAGTCAGGCGATAAAGATTTCAATGCCATGTTGACAAATATTAAAAACAAAAAAATCGATGCGATTTATGCGCCGGGTTACTATTCCGAACTGGGACTGCTGATTAAACAAGCGCGTCAGTCAGGGATCAAGGTGCCGATCATTGGGGCAGATGGCATGGCCGATCCTAAACTGGCCCAGATTGCCGGCAACGAAAATGCGACCGATGTTTATTACACCACGCCATTTTCAACACTGGGGGCTAATCGTAGTTCATTGGTTAAGACGTTTATGAACAATTATCAAAAGCAATACAACGCGAACGCACCGACATTTTCTGCGCTAGCTTATGATTCGGTTTACATGATCAAGCAAGCCATCGAAGATCAAAAGTCAGCGGACTCGGCCAGCATTGCGAAGGGACTGGCGAAAATTAAGAATATGCCTGGCGTGACCGGGACGACCAGCATTGATAGCAAGCATAATCCAGAGAAGCCAATTGCGGTTGAAGAACTGACGCAAGGCAAGATTACGAAGGCCTATACCGTTAAATAGGCGTTTTCCACAATTCTGGGAAGGGGGCACCAACTTTGCAGACCATGATGCAACAGATGATCAATGGACTTTCACTCGGCAGTATTTATGCCTTGCTTGCGCTGGGCTACACCATGGTCTATGGAATCATCAAGTTGATTAACTTCGCTCATGGCGATATTTATATGCTCGGCGCGTTTTGGGGTTATTACGCGATTAATTTTTTACACTTAGGGTTTGTTGCCGCTTTATTATCTGCGATGGTGATGGCCAGTCTTTCAGGAGTTTTAATCGAGTATCTGGCGTATCGGCCATTGCGTAATTCACCGCGGATCGCTGCTTTGATTACCGCGATCGGCGTATCGTTTTTCCTGGAAAATGGCATGTCATTCCTTTTTGGCGCCAATGCCCGGAATTTTCCGCAAGTGATTACAACCAAAACTTATTATGTGTTCGGCGTGGGGATTTCCAATGTGCAGCTGTTGATTTTGTCCACATCGTTGCTGCTGATGGTGCTGTTACAATTCATCATTAAGCAAACCACGATGGGGAAGGCGATGCGCGCGGTCGCGGTGGATCCGCAGGCGGCGCAACTGGTCGGGATTAATCCGGATCATGTTATCTCTTTCACCTTTGCTTTGGGCTCGGCGTTGGCAGGGGCAGCGGGCGTTATGATCGGACTTTATTACAACTCGATCGATCCTTTGATGGGGATGGTGCCTGGGATCAAGGCGTTTGTCGCGGCGGTTGTCGGCGGCATCGGCTCGGTGCCGGGTGCGGCAGTCGGCGGCTTCCTGATCGGTCTGCTGGAAACCGGCGTGCAGGCCATTGGCTTATCGGCTTACAAGGATGCGGCGGTTTATCTGGTTTTGATTTTGGTGCTGGTTGTTTTGCCGGCGGGCTTGTTCGGCAAACGTCAACGGGAGAAGGTGTGAGCGCATGCTAAAAAACTTACGCAGCAAATTAATCTGGTTGGCGATCATGGTCAACGGCTTTGTTCTGATCAATGTCGGGGAATTAACCGGCGTGATCAACACCTTCATCGAAAATGCCTTGGTGACAGTCGGCATTAATATTATTTTGGCGGTCGGGCTAAACTTGATTATCGGTTTTTCCGGTCAATTTTCACTGGGACATGCCGGATTTATGGCTATCGGTGCCTATGCGACGGCGATTGTGACCCAAAATATGGCGACACCGCTTGGCTTTTATCTGGCGATGGCGCTGGGGATGATGATTGCGATCGTGGCGGCGTTGATTGTTGGCATTCCGACTTTGCGACTGCGCGGCGATTACCTGGCCATTGCGACCATGGGAGCGGCGGAAATTATTCGCGTGGTGATTAACAATCTGAAAATCACCAACGGCCCTGCTGGTATGTTCAACATTCCGCCGCTGGCATCATGGCCAACGGTTTATGTCTTGATGTGCGTGACAACAGTAGTCATCGTCAACTTCATTCATAGTCGGGCTGGACGCGCGGTGATGGCAATTCGCGATGATGACATTGCGGCCGAATCGATCGGGATAAACCCGACCAAATGGAAGCTGGCCGCGTTTGTGTTAGGCGCCGCGACTGCCGCGATTGGCGGATCGTTGCATGCCAGCTATTTGCAAACCATTGCGCCAGGGGACTTTGGTATTATGAATTCGATTTCGCTCTTGATTATCGTCGTTCTTGGCGGTGTTGGCAGTATGACCGGAACCTTTGTGGCGGCGATTGTCTTGGGGATCATCGACACGGCATTACAGAATTTTGGCACGCTCCGTATGGTGATTTATGCACTCGCCTTGATTTTGCTGATGGTCTTCAAGCCGTCCGGGCTACTGGGACACTACGAGCTTTCTTTTGGGCGTAAACGGCGCGCGCGAAAGGAGGCGGCATCCTCATGACGAACCAACTTGTAATCAATCATGTCAGTAAAGTGTTTGGTGGGCTAAAGGCAGTCGCCGATGTGAGTTTGACCATTGAGCAAGGTGCGTTAATCGCGTTAATCGGTCCAAATGGCGCTGGCAAAACCACCTTGTTCAACATGCTGACCGGTGAATCTGGGCCGACGACTGGGAAAATAACCTTAACGACGGCTAACGGCGATGTCGACATTACCAAAAAGAAGGCGTACCAAGTTGCTAAGTTAGGCGTTGCCAGAACGTTTCAAAACATTCGGTTGTTCGGCGCCATGTCAGTGAAGGAAAATGTGCTGGTGGCCAGAACCCATCTGTACCACGAAGATTTTCTCGGAACGGTTTTACGCTTGCCCCAATTTTATCAACGGGAACATGACGTCGGGGCTGCGGCTGATGAGTTACTGGACTTTTTTGAACTAGCCGACGTCGCAGATGAACCCACGGCGAGTTTGCCTTATGGGACCCAACGGCGGGTGGAAATTGTTCGCGCCGTGGCAACTAAGCCACAGCTATTATTTTTGGACGAGCCAGCAGCGGGGATGAATCCGGAAGAAACGGCTGATTTGAGTCGGCTGATCGCCCGGGTGCGGGAGCATTTTGGCATTACCGTGGTGTTGATTGAACATGATATGTCGTTGGTGATGAATCTGGCCGAATATATTTATGTGTTGGACCACGGCGCGATGATTGCCGAGGGAACCCCGCAAGTGATTCAACGCGATCCGCAAGTTATTCGGGCCTATCTAGGAGGTGACGTGCATGCTTGAGGTCAAAGATCTAGTCGTTAATTATGGCGGGATCCAAGCGGTCAAAGACGTTAGCTTCCGCGTTCACACCGGCGAAATTGTGGCGCTGATCGGCGCGAACGGTGCGGGTAAAAGTACCATCTTGAAAACTATCTCAGGTTTGCTGCGGCCGCGCTCTGGCACCATCTTATATGAAGACAAAAACATCGTGGGCATGGCAGCCGCTAAAATCGTAAAAATGGGGGTCTCGCAAGTGCCAGAGGGCCGGCATATCTTTGCTGGGCTGACAGTCAGTGAAAACCTGCAGATGGGTGCGTTTGGTCTCAAAGACAAGCAGGCTGCGAGTGATCAGTTGGCGGTGGTTTATGATCGTTTTCCGGTTTTAAAGGAACGGCTCAATCAAGACGCCGCAACCCTGTCCGGTGGCGAGCAGCAGATGCTGGCGATGGGGCGTGCACTCATGGCGCGGCCGAAGCTTCTTTTACTAGACGAGCCGTCGATGGGCTTGTCGCCGATTTTCATTCAGGAGATCTTCGACATCATTACCAAAATCAACGAACAAGGAACTACGGTTTTGTTAATCGAACAAAATGCCAAGCAGGCGCTAGCAATCGCAAATCGCGGGTATGTTTTGGCCAGTGGGACAGTGAAGTTGACCGGTACAGGGGCGGAATTACTGGCGGATCCCGCGGTTCAGGCAACTTACCTGGGCGCACAGCCGGCGAGTTGATTGTGGGCAGAAAATCAAAATTCCATTATTTTGGATAGGTGGCCATGAGCTGCTTATTTTTTGCCAAAAAGCATGGCTTCAGCAACCAGGCTGGCGTAGTATGGAAAACGAATGTATTTTTTAAACGAAGTCATCAGGACGCCTGTTGTGAACGACATTAGGAGGGCGAAAATTGACATTAACCGAACACCAGCAGTGGCTAGTTCACTTTTACCAGAAGCACAATTGGTACGCTTATAGTCCCTTCATCCGCCTTAATTTTCTGACCGAGGAAACCGGTGAATTGTCGCGGGCGATTCGAGCGTTGGAAATTGGCCGCGATCATCCGGGGGAACCGGTTAAAAGTCAGCATGCCTTGGATGCCAATTTGAAAGAAGAATTGGCGGATGTTCTGGATCAGGTTCTGATTCTAAGCGACAAGTTCGGCATTGATCCGGAAAGTTTGCTTGAACAAAGCGAACGAAAGCTGACGCAGCGGTTTAAGCGTCATGCGTGAAGCTATGGGTCTTGCCAGCTAGTTTAGACTTTTATAAATTGGATCGCGTAACTAGCAGAAAACAGGTCACCGCAATTGCGATTGACCTGTTTTTTAATGTGACAATTATCGCGGCTTGTTCATCAAGGATTCTGACTGCCGTCACGTGGCGCTGGACCGACACCGCGACCGCTACCGCCTTGACCCGGACGAACGCCTTGTTGATTTGGTGTTGCGACCATGTACTGACTGATCAGACTAACAATTTGCCGGTTTTGCGGCAAGGCGCTGTGGTTGGCGTCATCGCCGGAAACTGTAATCTGGGTGTAGTGGGCAACCTGATTTTGGAAAATATACTTACCGGCTTCGACACTTTCGATTGGCACAGTACCGTCGCCATCAAGATTTTCGGTTCCGGCAATCGAGTAAACGGTTAAGGTGCTTGGCAACTTATCGCGACTGGTCATAAAGTCGTTCAACATCTGGGTGCGGTTGTTCGGATTGCTTTCTTCAAGATTATATGGCGTTCCGATCGTCATGAGCCGGGTCATCTGCACGTCGGACTCGTTGTAATATTTTTCGAGAAAAAGCGTGAAAATGAGGCCGCCGTTACTGTGGCCAATGCCGCGGAAACGATTGAAGTTATACGTTTTGGCGAGCTGCTTGAAGGCGATATTAAACCACGCCGCCTGCTTTTTGATGTTGTTGTAGCCGTCCTTGTTATTTTCAAATGCAACGACGATGTACGGCTCGGTGTCTCGCGCAGCGATTTTGCCGCTATAAGTCAGCGTGCCGTTCGTTTTCACTGTGATTTTCAAAAGGCTGTGACCGTTTGTTTGATTATTGAGTTGCGTGATTAAAGTGTTGAAGCGGTCTTCAGTCGCCGAACTCCCGGGAATTAAGATGATAGGCTGCATCCGCGAATTATGGACGACCCGCGCCGATTTGACGTTTTGGGCCATCCATTTGGTTGCAGGGAACACAACCGCGCCAATCGCAAGAATGCTGAAAAGAATAAGCAGCCATCTGCGCCAGTGTTTAATCATGATGATCACCGACTTTCGCTGATTCAAGACTGACGGTTTCGGCCAGCCGGACAAACGGCGCATAAATCAATACCGAGACGATTAAGCAGATCACGGCCACTACTAAGGCGACCAGATTGCCATTCGTGCCAAGAAACGCTGCCAAGGGTCCCGGTGTGGTAGTCGGCACCGTGTAAACCGAAGGCGGCATGAGACGCAGGCGGATAGCAACCCAGGCGATTGCCATGTTAACCAAGGGCGTGATCAAAAACGGCACTAACAGAATCGGATTAAGGGTTACCGGCCACCCGATCATCACGGGTGAACTAATATTGACCAGACCAGGTAGAAGCGATAACCCCGCAATCCGCCGTAACGGTTTGGACCTTCCCACCCAAAGTGTTGCAATAATCAGCGCTAACGTCATGCCAACGCCGCCAAAGCTGGCAAACGGATGGTAAATGGTATTCATGGTGATCGGGTTAGGCACGTTGAACAAATTAGCGTGTTCCAGCGCATAGTTTAAGTTCGCCGTGCCAGTCGTACTTCCTGACTGCACCATCAATGGATTAATGGGGCCTTCAATCCCGCCCCACCACATAAGCGCATTGATCGTTGTGACCAGTGCGAGCCGAAGCGACACATGTGGTATGTTCGCAGCCGGCACTTGAAAAATGACATAGAAAAGGCCGATAAATCCTTCTGTTGATACGAGGCTAAGGCCGTAAGTGATCGCGACACAACTAATCAAAATCAGCACAGTCAACCAGGTACCACGCAACCCGCGACTGATCAGGCCGGCGATGGTGTAGTGCTGTGAAGGTTCTTCAAAATCAGC
This sequence comes from Lacticaseibacillus zeae subsp. silagei, assembly GCF_030770335.1. Taxonomy (NCBI): domain Bacteria; kingdom Bacillati; phylum Bacillota; class Bacilli; order Lactobacillales; family Lactobacillaceae; genus Lacticaseibacillus; species Lacticaseibacillus zeae. Next base: position 385,835 of record NZ_CP132484.1, read on the forward strand.
GCGGGTGAAGCGAAACAGCCAGCCGATCAGCAAACCGAAAACAATTGCGACGAATAAGCCACGGTAGCCGAAGTTGTTCATCTGAAATGGTGACTGAGCATTACGCTGCGCATTAAAATTCAGGATCAAAAAAGCACCGACGCTGGTGAGCTCCGCCAGTGAATCATCTTTTTTATAAGACCGGGCAATATACTTTGCAACGAAAAAGGCAGCCATAACGGACATCAGGTCAACGGTCACGGTTTCAATGATCAGCAAAAGCGTGCGGATTTGGTTGTAATGAGGGATGACATTGTCGAGATTATAGATAACCGCAAAAAAACCATTGCGTGAAAAGACACTTAGTTCCAGCATCTGGGCCCACGCGCCGACCATGACAAAGGGGAAAATGACAGCAAAAGTTTGCTGAAGTGCACGATAAATGCGGTTATGCCGCAATCGAACACTGTTTGCCACGAGCATGGGAAGCAATCTTTGCATGAGATTGCTCATTACTGCCATCTCCCTTAATTTTTATTTGATGAAGTTCTATTAAGGTTATTCTAACAAATATTAGTGTAAGCGAGTAGCTTTAAGCCGGAATCTTAACGGGTTTAATGAATTGCTGAAAAAGCAGGCATGAGAACTTATTTTCCAGAATGCAAGGGTTTCCGTACCATGGTATTCTTAAGTCAGGACAGTAAACGGAAAAGCGTTCGCTGGCGCAGAAACCTGCGTGTAAGGACCTTGGTCGCAATGGTCAAAGCCCGACCATCACGCCCGAGGCCGCTTACACTTCGGTTTCTAAGCGCGCCAGCTCACGCTCTTAATTCTTGGAGGCGTAAAAATGAATAAGAACGAAAAACCATTGGCAAAGTATATTGATCACACCTTATTGAAACCGGATGCAACGCAGGACGAGATTGATGTCGTTTTGCATCAGGCAAAGCAGTATGATTTTGCCTCGGTTTGCATCAATCCTTATTGGGTTGCGCGGGCCGCGGCCAGCTTACACGATACGGACGTCAACGTTTGTACCGTGATTGGATTCCCGCTTGGCGCCAATACAACGCAGACCAAAGTTTTTGAAGCCGGTCAGGCGCTTGATGAAGGCGCAAAGGAAGTCGATATGGTCTTGAACATCGGCGAACTAAAAGCAGGCCATGATGACCATGTTCGCGCCGATATTCAGGCAGTTGCCGATATGACCCATGCAAAAGGCGGCTTGTTGAAAGTCATCATTGAAGCAGTTTTGTTGACTGATGAAGAAAAAGTAACGGCTTGCAAGTTGGCGGCGGCTGCCGGCGCTGATTTTGTTAAGACGTCAACTGGCTTTGCTGCGGGCGGGGCAACGGTTCATGATGTTGCGCTTATGCGGCAGACAGTCGGCGATAAGCTGGGTGTTAAAGCTGCTGGCGGTATTCACTCTTATGCCGAAGCCAAAGCGCTGATTGAAGCCGGCGCTGATCGGCTAGGGGCAAGTGCCGGGGTACAGATTTTGAAAGAAGCGGGTGAGGCATAGTATGGCATTTGAGCGAATTATTACCATTGTTTTAGACTCGATCGGCATTGGCGAAGCGCCGGATGCAGCAAAGTTTCATGATACAGGCGCCGATACGCTTGGTCACATCGGCGATTATTTTGACGGGAAACTTGCGCTGCCAAACTTACAGGCGATCGGGCTGGGCAATATCGCGCGGCAAACGCCAATTGCTGGCGTCGGGCCATTGGGGAGTCCCAGCGGCTATTTTGGCAAGATGGCGGAGATTTCTGCCGGTAAAGATAGTATGGACGGCCACTGGGAGATGATGGGTCTGCCGGTCACCGAACCGCTTGGCTATTTTCCTGACGGCTTCCCGGCTGATTTGATTAAGCAAATCGAGGACTTTTCCGGGCGCAAAGTGATTCTTAATAAGCCGTATTCCGGCACCGAGGCCATCAAGGATTATGGCGAGCAGCAGTTGAAAACTGGCGATCTCATTGTTTATACGTCGGGTGATTCAGTGCTACAGATTGCCGCTCAAACCGATGTGATTCCGCTTGAAGAGTTATATCGGATTTGCCGTTATGTCCGCAGCATCACGATTGATGCCCCTTATCGAATCGGCCGGGTCATCGCTCGACCTTACGTTGGCACCGATCCGACAACCTTCACCCGGACCAGTGACCGTCACGATTACGCGTTGCAGCCGGATAAGCCGACTGATCTCGATCGCTTGCAAGGAGCTGGCGTGCCGACTTATGGCATCGGGAAAATCAATGATATTTTCTCGGGCCAGGGCTTAGACGATGGTGTGCACACCGTCAGCAACACAGACGGCATGGACAAAACGATTGAAGCGGCGAAATCTGACCGTAAAGGATTTATTTTCACGAATCTGGTCGACTTCGACGCCATGTATGGCCACCGGCGTAATGCCCAAGGTGATGGCGAGGCGTTAATGACGTTTGACCGCCAGCTGGGCGATTTGCTGACGGTCTTACGGCGCGACGATTTACTCATGATCACGGCTGACCACGGGAACGACCCGACTTTCCGCGGGACGGATCATACGCGCGAATATGTGCCATTGTTGGCATACAGCAAGCAATTTGTTGGCAATGGTGATTTGGGTGTCCGTTCACCGTTTGCTGATTTAGGCGCCACGATTCTCGACAATTTCGGCGTCCGCGGCAATCAGGTCGGCCAATCATTTCTGAGCTTGTTAAAATAACACAACCCAGCGAAAGGGGATCAAACATGAGTACACATATTGCAGCTCCAAAAGGCGCCATCGCGGATGTGGTGTTGCTGCCAGGCGACCCATTGCGCGCCCAATATATTGCCGAGAACTTTTTGGAAAATGCGACGCGCTACAACACCGTTCGCAATGCGTTTGGCTTCACCGGAACCTTTGAAGGCCGGCGCGTGTCGGTTCAGGCAACAGGGATGGGCATTCCATCGATTTCGATTTATGTCAACGAGTTGATTCAGGATTATGGCGTCAAAACGCTGATTCGCGTGGGTACGGCCGGCGGAATGGGCAAAGATGTCAAGGTTCGCGATGTGGTGTTGGCGCAAGGCTCATCGACAGATAGCAGCATCATTTTGAATACCTTTGGCGCTGGCATGTACTTTGCGCCTTTGGCAGACTTTCAGCTATTACGCGAAGCAGCAAATTTGGCAGATGACAGTTCTATCCGCTACCATGTTGGTAATGTACTAGGCGAAGACCGTTTCTACAATGATGAGATGGATCGCCAAAAGCTGATTGACTACGAAGTTCTGGCCACCGAAATGGAGACACCGGCGCTGTACCTGCTCGCAGCCAAGTTCCATGTGCAGGCGTTATCAATCCTGACTGTCTCGAACCATTTAATCACAGGCGAGGAAACTACCGCTCAAGAGCGTCAGACCAGCTTCAATGACATGATCGGATTAGCACTCGGCGTGGCTAAAAAGGTTCCTGTACGTTAAATAACATATAAATTTTATGTATACCAGCGATGGTGCTTCAATCAAATTTTGGTTGTAACAGCAATTTAATATGCGAACAGGTGGGAAACGTGTTATTCTGTATATGGTTTCTTAAGAAAAGGTAAATGACAATTGAATTGTAAAACTCAGTCTCATGCAATTATTCAGTCGAGGAATGGAGGAGTACATACATGGTAAAATCTAAAAAAGTATGGTCAGTAACGGCGGGCTTTGTTGGTGCTGCCGGTCTGGCGGCTTTAGCAACCGGTGCTAATACTGTTTCCGCATCAACAACCGGAACAGTTAACTACAAGACCGGTGCAACCACCGTATGGAATAGTCCATCATGGAACCACGTAAAACGCTATGTAACGTTTGGCGACACGGTGCAGCTATTAGGTAAGACAGTTGACCACAATGGGGCCACCTGGTACAAGGTTGGCGACAACCAGTGGATCCCTGAGCTCTATTTGAACGTTGACGGGAAGACTGCCCAAGTTGAAGCACCAGCATCAACTGCCAGTCAGGCACCAGCTAGCCAAGCACCAGCATCCCAGGCACCGGCAAGTCAAGCGCCTGCCAGCCAGGCGGCACCTGCAACGACTCCAGCAGCTACACAAAGTGCCAACATCCAACTTTATGTTAAAAATGTTGGCTCGGCTGTGACGGTTTGGGCAACGCCTGCATACGGTCGGGCAACGGGTCAGTATCTTGAAGGCCAGCAGTCAGTTACAGCTGTGGCTCAACAGCAAGCAAATGGTGAAACCTGGTACCAGCTTTCCAACGGTGGCTACGTACCTGCACGCTTTGTCAGCACGACACCTGTAGCAGCGGCACCGCAATCCACAGCACCTCAGTCGACTGCTTCAAGCGCAGCTGCCCAACCTGCACAATCTGCTGCATCCCAGGCACCTGCCTCAAGTTCAGCAGCACAACCAAGTCAAGCGCCAGCATCATCAGCAGCACCGGCTTTTAGTGCAGCATCGTCAGAAGCAAGTCAGGCACCGGTATCACAAGCGCCTGCTTCAAGCTCAGCAGCACAGCCAAGTCAAGCACCTGCATCACAAGCACCAGCTTCAAGTGCTGCTACGCAACCGGCACAGACAAGTCAAGCGCCGGCATCATCAGCAGCACCGCAGGCCCAAACAGTGCAAGTAAACAATACCAACGCAAGTAATAATGTGCAGGCGCAACCAGCAGCTTACTCAGCACCTGTAGCGCCAGCCGCAACTGACACCTCACGCTCGGCCAAGGTTCAGGCAGTTATCGCGGTTGCTGAACAGCAAATCGGCAAGCCATATATCTGGGGCGGTAAAGGTCCTACAGGCTTCGATTGCTCCGGCTTAATGTACTATGCATTCCTGCATGGTGCAGGGGTTAACATCGGCGGTTGGACTGTACCACAAGAATCTTCAGGTACGCAAGTTTCGCTGGACGCCCTTCAACCAGGTGACTTACTCTTCTGGGGCAGTCATGGGTCAACATACCACGTTGCGCTTTACATCGGCGGCGGTACCATGATCCAAGCACCGCAACCAGGTGAAAATGTTAAGTACACCGCAGTACAGTACTTCACACCTGATTTTGCGGTTCGTCCGAACCTGTAAACTTAAATTGAATTATCTTTTTCAAAGAAGAGCGTCTTTTAGCGAGGCGTTCTTTTTGTTTGGGGTGATTCTTTTCAATATTCGCCAGATAAAGACGACTGGACTGGTGCGCCTTGCTGTCTTTACATTTGTTCTTTTTTGTTTATTTGAACAGCCTGGAAATCCCTATATATAGGCGTTGTCGGCCCAACAAAATCAAAAAATGAAAAAAGTTGTTTATTAAGCGTTTACATTAAAACGGTTACATGTTATAGTCAATTTGTTGAATACAGGAACACATGTGGATCGTTACTATTCAATTAGGCGTAACCACGGCAGTCGAAGATAGCTGGATATCTTCGACCGACCGTGGTTTTTCTTTTGCCATTTTTTGTTTAGCAGTTTATAGCATTGACCCGGATCGCGACCGGCGAAGGCATATTAATTTTTCACCTAGAAAGAAGGCTAACTCATGCAAGTCATTGTGAAACGACTTGAGAAGCATCAGGCTTTATTTGAAAAGATCTCGCGAAACATTTACTTGATGGCCATTAAAGATGGCTTCCTGGCAGCAATGCCGATCATTCTGTTTTCCAGTATTTTTATTCTTTTGTCGAATATTCCGCCATTAATTGGAATTAAGATCCCCACTGATTTGAACGCATGGTTTAATAAGATTTACAACTACACCATGGGCTTTGTCGGGTTTTACGTTGCCGGAACGACGGCGAAGGCGTTGACCGGCTCCATGAACCAGCGCATCAAAGGCGGACGGTTCATCAACAATACATCAACGATGATGGCCGCAATGGTCGGGTTCATGTTACTGGTTATTGGGACAACCGGTAAAGGCAACTTCCTGCCGACATTCTTTGGTACCCAAGGCATTTTGTCAGCATTCGTTGCGGCGTTTGTGACCGTATGGGTTTACAAGTTCTGTGTTGAACGCGATTTAACCATCAAAATGCCAAAAGAAGTACCGGGCGCCATTTCCCAAAATTTCCGCGATATTATCCCCTTCGGTGCAGCAACGATTGTCTTCTCACTGATTGATGTCGCAGCCCGAGCAGCTTTTAAAGTACCGTTCAGTGCCATTCTGGCCACCGTTTTGGCCCCGGTCTTCAAAGGCGCAGAAACTTATCCGGGCATGATGCTGATTTGGTTCCTGATTCCAATGTTTTGGTTCCTTGGTGTTCATGGGCCATCAGTTGTTAAACCGGCACTTGAATCTGCATTATTCGGAAATACCACGGCAAACTTAGCACTTTTCAAAGCTGGCCACTTTCCATATCATGCTCTGACCGAAAACTTCGGTAACTTTGTCGGCGAACTCGGTGGGACTGGTGCAACATTTATCGTGCCATTTTTGTTCATGTTCTTTATGAAGTCAAAACAGCTAAAAGCTATTGGCAAAGCTTCCTTCATCCCGGTTATGTTTGCCGTTAACGAACCGCTGCTGTTCGGTGCACCGATTATTTTGAACCCGTACTTCCTGGTGCCATTTGTTTTGGCGCCGGTTGTCAACGTTGTGATCGGCAAAGCATTTATTGACCTGCACATCATGCATGGGTTCATGTACTTCATGTCTTGGGCATTGCCGGGGCCAATTGGTGCATTGATTGATACCGGCTTCCAGTGGACCTCGCTAGTGCTCATGGCGATTTTGCTAGTGGTGGACGCGCTTATCTACATGCCGTTCATCAGAGCATATGATGCGGAACTTCTTCAACAAGAAGCTGCAGTTGATGCCGCCGATGCTGGCGCCGTCGCAACTGCAACAGCCGCTGGGACAGGAGAAGTTGCTGCTGAAGCCGATGCTGCAACTGCTCAGGAATTCCCGGAACCAACGGATATCAAAGCAGCCAAAGCCGAAAACGCCTCAACTGCTGATGAAAAGACCGAAAATGGTCCTCGCAAGCTTGATCACGAATTGAAAGTTTTGGTTTTGTGTGCTGGCGGTGGTACAAGTGAGCAGCTAGCCAACGCGCTGACTGATGGCGCCAAAACGTATCATGAACCGATTGTTGCCAGTGCTGGTGCATACGGATCACATCATGATATTTTACCGAACTATGATATGGTGGTTTTGGCACCGCAAGTCCGGACTTACTATAGCGATTTGAAGCATGATACAGATCGGTTAGGCATCAAGCTTGTGGCAACCAAAGGCCAGCAATATATTGCTTTGACCCGCGATCCTGAGAAGGCGCTGGACTTTGTTGTCAATCACTACAAAGAAAGCGATACGAAAGAGGCGCCTGCGACAGAATAACGTTGTGTCGAATCAAACTGAATACTGATAAAAAGAAAGATAAGGCGGTGTACCAATGTTGCTAAGGGTCAAGCAAGTGTATAACAACAATGCTGTACTTGTAGACGTTGGCAACGGTAAGGAGGCAATTCTTCAAGGCAGAGGTATTGGTTTTAGCAAACGCAAAGGCGATCAAATCGATCCCAAAAAGAGTTCGGAGATATTGTATCTCAATGACGCACAAGTGAAGAACCACTTTACATCATTGCTCAAGGATGTGCCAATTGACATCGTTGTTGCCACGTTCGGTGTGATTGGCATGGCGAAGAGGACGTATCATTACCCGGTTTTGAATTATATTTATGTCACGCTGACCGATCACGTTTTCCAAATGTATAAACGCCTGACCGCTGGCAAATACCAAGCGAGTCCGGCTCCGGATATTCGCGATCGTTATCCGTTGGCTTATCAGATTGCGACAGAGGCAGTCAAACGCCTCAACCATGATCTGGGCGTCCATTTTCCCGATGCCGAAGTGAAAAATATCGCGTTGCATTTTATTAATGCTAAAGGTGTGGACGGTGACTTGGATCCGACCGTAACGCTCACGGCGCGCGTTAATACAATCGTGACACAGGTTTTTGCTAAATATGGTCTGAAACGGAGCTTGACGAATCAAAACTATTTTGATCGATTGATGATTCATCTCCAGTATCTGGTTGAGCGATTAAACACCGATGAACAAGATGAAGCTGATCTTGATCCAAAAATCGGGCAAGACTTCAAGCGGCTTTATCCGAAATCATTTGCCATTGCCATGGAGATTTGCACGGAGCTTGAGAAGGCTTTGCAGATTAAGCTTAACGAAAATGAACATGTCTATTTCATCATCCATATTCAGCGGCTCATTCAAGAACCGCAAACACCTGCACCTCAAGATTCATAACCAAGGAGGAAATTTTGATGGCAACTAAAGAAGAAATTTCAATGACCGGTTTTGCAATCGTTGCATACGCTGGCGATGCGAAAACTGATTTGATTGAAGCGCTGAATGAAGCGCGCAAAGGGAACTTTAAACATGCGCGGTCATTGGTTGAAGAGGCGCGCCAAAGCATTAACGAAGCACATAACGAACAAACCAAACTGCTTAGCAAAGAAGCAGGTGGCGATAATATGGATGTCACTTTTATCATGGTGCATGGGCAGGATACCTTGATGACCACCATGATGTTGTTGGACACGATTAGCTTCACGATCGACGAGTATGAGCGGCTGGCTGCGATTGAAAAACAGCTGGGCATCGCGCTGCCAACAAACGACATCCATTAGTAAGACCAAAGGAAGGAGCATCATCGTGACGAGCTTATTAAGACGCGTCCAATCATTACCCAAAGGCTTTGTCTGGGGCGGCGCAACCGCTGCGTATCAGGTGGAAGGTGCCACAAAAGTAGATGGCAAAGGCAAAACGATGTGGGATGACTATCTCAAAGCACAAGGCCGCTTTTCACCTGATCCTGCCAGTGACTTTTACCATCTGTATCCGGAAGACATTGAGCTTGCCAAACTATATGGTTTAAATGCGATTCGGGTATCGATTGCGTGGACACGGATTTTTCCCAAGGGATATGGCGAACCCAATCCTGCCGGCGTAGCGTACTATCATCGCTTGTTTAAGTGTTGCTTGGACAACGGCATTACCCCATATGTTTCCTTGCATCACTTCGATTCACCAAAGACCTTATTTGATGATGGCGACTGGTTGAATCGCAAGAACATTGATTATTTTGTCGACTATGCTGACTTCTGTTTCAAAGAGTTTTCCGAAGTCAAAAATTGGTTCACGATCAATGAGCTGATTTCGTTAGCCTTTTCCCAATATATTCAAGGCAATTTTCCACCAAATCATCATTTCGATGTCACGAGTGGGATCCAGGCCCAACATAACGAATTGTTGGCACATGCGCGGGCGGTCAATCTGTTCAAAGAGAAAGGTTATCAAGGGCGCATTGGGTTGATTCATGTGTTGCAGCCGGTTTATCCGTATCCGGACACGCCGGCCAATGAGCATGCGGCAGCACTTGAAGATGCTTTCATGAACCGCTTCTTGCTGGATGGCACGTTTAAAGGTGAATATACACCAGAAACGATGGCGCTGATTAACGAATTGCTGGAAGCCAACGATGCCAAGCTGAAGATCGAACCGGGCGATATGGACATTCTGAAAAAGGCCTCCACGCAAAATGATTATTTTGGTATGAATTATTATCAGCCGTCTTTTGTCGCTGCCTATGAAGGTGAAAGCACCAATTCCTTCAACGGCACGGGTGAAAAGGGAACCAGCTCCTTCAAGTTCCAAGGTGTCGGACAACATGTTAAGAAGCCGGGCGTGCCAACGACCGACTGGGATTGGAACATTTATCCCGCGGGCATGTACGATATGCTCAAACGCGTTGCCCGTGAATATCCGAATAGCAAAACGATTTATATCACTGAAAACGGTCTTGGCTATAAAGACAAGTATGAAGGCATTGGTCAGCTCATTGACGATGACAAACGGATCGACTTTATTGACCAACACGTTGAAGCGCTGCTGAAGGCGCGCAGTGAAGGCGTTGACGTACAAGGCTACTTTGTCTGGTCATTGCAGGATCAATTTTCCTGGGCCAATGGTTACAATAAACGCTATGGTTTGTTTTACGTGAATTTTGAGACACAGGCACGTGAAATCAAGAAAAGTGCGTTGTGGTTCAAGGAGCTCGGGCAGACGTTGAAGAATTAATGGCATCACAAAAAGCAGACAGGTTATCAGCAAGTATCGGCTGATGACTGTCTGCTTTTTGAGTGCAATTCGGGTTTTGCTGTTTCACTAGGAAAATTCGTTAGAGCTGTTAAGATATTAGTGACAAAGCGGAGCAATCGTAGGCCAGATGGGGCTCAGCAGTGGAAACAACACAGCGACTGGGCTTGTCGCTGATGTTGTTAGGCGACTTTGAGACAGCGGGCTTCTGGCTCAAAGCGCCGTCTCCGCTCTAGCTTCGCGTCGCAAGCACCATCTGGCCGGAGATTGCGGAGTTTGGCACGACAAAGAATTTATCGTCTAAGTATTTCTGGATCGTTCGTAACATAACGAGGTTCGTGTTTCAAACTGTCATTACGTTCCGGTATCTTGACATAACTTAAGCCACCGGTTCTTTATCCGCCGCATTAGCCTTCTCAACCGCCGCCATCGCCACAGCGTTGACCCAGTTGATCGGCTGGTCGAAGTTTGGCTGGAACAGCATGTCGACCATAGCGAGGGTTTCGATGGTCATGTGGGTTTGGATGGCCAAGGAGATGACGTTGGCGCTTTGGCTAATGTCGTGTTTGGAGAAGAATGCGCCGCCTTTAACTTCGTGCGTCTTCGGATCCCAAGTCAGGCTGCATAGAACCGGTGTGGTAGTGAGCATGAAGTCTGGGCGATAGTCTTGCTCAATGGTGACACTATCAAGTGTAAGTCCGCGTGCCTTGGCGCCTTCGGTTGTGAGGCCGGATGCAGCAATGGCATGGCCAAAAAGTTCAACCGCCGAACTGGCTTGCGTACCGAGGTACTTTTCGGTCGGGGCCACAATGTTTTTACCAACCAGAATGCCTTGACGAACAGCGTTGGTTGTTAATGGAATATAGTCATGCTTGCCCGTTGGATTATAATGTACGGCCGCAGTGTCACCGGCGGCAAAAATAGCCGGATCACTGGTTTGCATGTAGGCATCGGTGATGATGGCGCCATTTTGCAAGGTGTCGAGATGATCTTTAAGCAAGTCGGTGTTTGGCCGGAAGCCGGTGCATAAGATCGCAATGTCAGCGGTGTAGGTACCCTTGTCAGTTGTGACTACAGTCTCACCTTGATCATTTTTCGCGAAGCTGGTGACCATTTCGCCGAGTGCCAAGTGAACGCCATGATCGGTGTAGAGTTTTTCAACGCGATCGGTGATGGTGGCGTCAAAGTTCTTTGCCAACACCCGCGGCAGACCGTCGATTAACGTAACCTGCTTATTGGTGACGGCATATTGTTCGGCGAGTTCGGCACCGATATAGCCGGCACCGATAACAATCGCACTCTTGATGGTTGGCGCCAGATCTTTTAAGGTTTTGGCATCTTGCCAGTTCTTGCACAGGTGAACATCCGTGTCATGAATGCCCGGGATGTTTGGAACGATTGGAGTAGAACCGGTGGTGTAAACCAGTTTGTCATAAGTATCAGTGGTGACCTCGCCAGTGTTTAGATCCTTGACTTCAACGGTTTTGGCGTCAGGATCAACGCTTAGGACGTCATGCTCCATTTGCATATTGGCGCCAAGCTTGGCAAGTGCTTCAGGGCTGGAATAGAACATTTTGTTGGGATCGCTGACATGATCACCGACCCACAAGGCGATGCCACAGGAGAGAAACGACAGGTTGTTGTTGCGCTCGTAAACGGTGACGTCTGCATCTGGGTGGTCGGTTAGAATCTGTTGGGTCGCAAACGTACCAGCATGGGTGGCACCGATAACAATAATTTTCATAGATAGAACGCTCCTTTGCATTTTTGATAATGATTTCACAAAGAAAGTGTAACACAATTAATTGTGCGCGGCTAGATTGCAAGGGACCTTTTTTGTGAAAAAATAGTTAAGAAGCGTTTTCACCTTGTGCTGTTAATCTTGCAGCCAGCGGCCGATCATCTCTAAATGGTGCATCAGTTGAAACTTTCGGACGACGCCTAGGCCGGGGAAATGGTGATCGGCAGCGGCCTTCATGAGTGCCGCTACTCCAGCTGTTTGTGCTTGGGGATGATAGGGCAGCCAGGCGGCAAGTTGCGTGAGTATTTCGAAAAATTTGGCTTGCGGGTTGGTGAAGTCTTCATTATTGACCGAGACAAAATGACGCATTCGTAAGGAACCATCAGTTGCGGGGTAGACTAAGTGGATCGCCAAGGCGCGCTGAGGGAAGCCGTGCTCAAAGTAGTCTGAGGTAGCGAGCGGATAGTCGGCAAAGCCAACACCGGGCAACATGTCAGGTGGGTATTGATAAAACTCGTCTTGCAGCAAGCCGTACGCCGACGTATGCGAATAGACGGTGAAATGGTCATTGAGATACACGGCACGCCGCAGAGCTAACCGCCAAACCCGTGCTTCATCCGGTACTAAGGCGAGTTGGCGGCGTGCCAGCAGTTTGGCTTGGGCAGCGGTGGTGGCAATGATCAATGGTGCTGGCTGGGCATCAAAAATCCGCGCGACTTGCACTGATGGACTAAGCATCGGCAGGTGGCGCGGTGTTGCCAACAGTCGGTAACTGCCGACTTGCGGATTCTGAATCACGTAGGCCGCGTGGGCAGTTTTCGTTAGTGCCTGCGTGGTCTTGGTCAAGCCGGGGATGTCTTTGACAGGTTCAAGCACCGGAATGACGGTCGCAGGTAGTCGCTGGCTGTTCGCCAAGGCGGTAATCGCTGCCAAGTCGTATAATTTTCCGCGAATGATAGGGAAATAGTTCATGATAAGCGATCCATTTTCAACGTTGCCACTTCCGCATTGAGTGCGTCGATTTCTTCCTGAAGCGCGGTGATGATCGTGTTGTTGAGGTCGTCAACAAACTGGTCATAAAGATTTTTATCAGGATGATAAATGTCATAGTCAGCGGTGCGTTTTCGCAGTTCGGTAAACAATTCCGCAGTGGAAAATTGTCCGAGTCCTTTGGCGACTTGCTTGGCTTTGACGACTTCACGATTCAGACTGGCGATGAAATGATCGGTTAATTGTTCTTCCGCGACCTGTAAGCTCTGACGTCGCGCCGGTTTCGCGATTGTCAGCGTGCCAGGCGTGCTCACCGGAACAGCGCTGGCGGCAACGGCAGCCTTGGAGAATGGATGATACACGAAGACGCCAATGCCAGCTGGAATCTCAGCGGCGACTGCTTGATAAAGCCGCTGTGGTAACACGAAATAATTATAATGACCAATAAAACTCAAGCGGGCCTGGCTGTGGAAGTCCGCTTTCGTGACTTTTAGCTCAAAACAGCGCCAAATCGTTTCATTTTCCTGCTTTTGCCGCACCAAGGTGTCTACAATGCCGAAATCATCGGGCATCGTGACTTCTTCAACGGCAGTGGCTCCTTGCTCTTCCCAATAGGCATACAACGTCTTTTCTAGATCACGCGTGAGCTGGGTCTTCATGATGTGCCTCCCAAAAGTGAGTGAGTAACTGAGCGAGTTGCGCCGGATTACGGCTAACCTGGGCATGTGTCCAGTGGTCCGGAAACAGGCGCGCATAGCGAGGGGTCACAAACCGTTCATCGATGAGCAAAATAACCCCGACATCCTTAGCGCCGCGAATCACCCGACCTCCCGCCTGCAAAACATTGTTAAAGCCAGGCAGTTGATACGCGTAGGCAAATCCCTGGCCTGCATTTTGATCAAAATAATCCCGCAACTGATCGGTTTCCGCATTGAGTCCCGGTAAGCCAACCGAAACAATGGCAACGCCGATCAGCTGGGCACCGCGCAGATCAATGCCTTCCGCAAAAATACCGCCGAGAACGGCAAAGCCGATCACTGGCTCTTGGCCCGCTTTGAAATGATCAAGAAAAGCTTGGCGATCCGCTTCGGTCATGGCATTTTCCTGCACACAGGTTTTAAGTGTGGGATTGGCAGCGGTAAACGCGGCATAAGCAATTTTTAAATAAGCATACGACGGGAAGAAGAAAAGATAATGCCCTTTTTTGGCGCTGACTAAGGTTGTGAGACTCGCAATCAGCTGCGGCAGGTCTTGCTCGCGCCGGCGATACGTGGTGTTGACGCTGGTGTCAACGATGACGGCCTGATTCTGCGGGTCAAACGGCGACGGTAAGGCGTAGGTCAGACTGTTGTCAACGCCGCCGAGTAACTTTTGAAAATAAGGCATTGGCGATAAGGTGGCGGAAAACAACACGGCACCGCGGCCTTTTTTCAATGATTCATCGACAAAATGTGATGGATCCAGGCACAATTCCTTGACTGTGACAACGCCATGATCCTTAGCAATCTCGGTTTTGAAGGTCTCATCGTAAAAATCGCCAATGCGTAGATATTGATTCGCCAGGAAGAAAACTGGTAACACGAGATCAACGGCGGGCTGCAAGGCGGGCGTTGGCGGTTCGGCTAACCAATCGTGGACCGTTTCCGTGAACTTGGCGAGGACATTGGTAAGGTCATCAAGCGGGGCTTCTTCAAAGACAGGTGATTGTTTCATTAACCGCTGATCGGCGATGGCTGACAGGGTATTCACGATCCGGGTGATGGCGCGCCGCAGCTTGGTGAGTGCCGCACCTTTATAAGGAACGAGCGCCTGCTTGAGATTGGTAAAGTCCTGATCGGTGATGCTGGCAGTATACATGGCCCGCGCCCGACTCACTAGATTATGGGCTTCATCGACTAAGAAAAACTGACTGTCATCGGCATCGCTAAAGAACCGCTGTAAAAAGACTAACGGATCAAACAAATAATTGTAATCACAAATGATAACGTCACAAAACAGGCTGGCGTCTAATGAAAATTCAAATGGATCGACCGTGTGTTTTCGTGCGTAGGCCTCGATGACAGACCGGGTGATTTGGTCTTCATGTGCCAGGAGGTCATGTAGTGCCGGCTTTAAGCGGTCGTAATAGCCCAACATGTAAGGATTTTGACTGGGATCGTCCGGCTCATCCGCAAAGGTGATCGTGTCTTTGGCCGTCAGTGTGATGCTTTTGGCCTTAAGCCCCGAGCCTGCCATCAACGCCATCGCCTGCTCAGCCACACGCCGGGTACTTTGTTTGGCAGTTAAATAGAACGCTCGTTGAATCAAGCCGCTGCCCATAGCTTTGACGGTCGGGAAAAGCGTCGAAATCGTTTTGCCGGTACCGGTGGGTGCTTGGACGAAAAGGCGCGCGCTGCTGTAAATGGCTTTGTAAACGGCGGCGGCGAATTCGTGCTGGCCGGCGCGATACTCGGGAAAAGGAAAATCAAGCTTATCAATCGACTTGTTGCGGCGCTTGATGATGTCGCTGCGTAACTTGAGCCAATCGGTGAACTCTGTCAGTAAATCCGTGAAATCATCGGCCAACTCGGCGGCCGTTTTGGTTTCACTGAAGCGCGTGACGGTGTCAGTGCTGGTTTGCACATACACTAAGGTAATGGTCGCGTGATCAAGGTGACGTTGTTGACAAAGTAAGTGACCATAAATACGTGCTTGAGCCCAGTAGCGATCCTTGGTATTTTGGGTGCACTCTTCCCATGGCCGGGCGCTGGTTTTGATCTCTTCGACGGTCAGTGTCTTATCGCCATCGGTCCAGACCCCATCGGCGCGGCCTTCAAGTTGGTAATCTTCATCTTCAACAGTAACCGTGGTTTTTAAATAGACTTCTTTTTCATAATCCGGCTCACGGTGAGCCGCCTGCAACTTGCGATGAATTTGGCTGCCGATGATGGCGGTATTATTTGAATTGCTGGTAATCGGGTTGAGATCGCCGGTACGAACGGTTAATTCAACAAATTCCCGAATGCCAATACGATTATGCGCCATCATCGGACCTCCTAAGCGTGAGCCGGCGCGTTCAGGAGTCGGAGTGTAAGTGGCCTTGGGCGTGATGGCCCGGGCTTAGGCCATTGCGACCAAGGTCCTTACATGCAGACTCCTGCGCCGGTGAACGCGTTAATGCCGTACTCAAATACAATTAGCTTTAAGTATAGAACATACATTCTGTTTGGGAAAATGGCTAACATAATATTATCAATGAATTCCGGGTGTTCCTTGGTTTTTATTTTAATTAGAGGCATAATAAGGGGTGTCAAGACATATGACAAATACGGCGGCTTGCAAACACTGTCGATCGGTAAGCCGCGACATCAAATGAGGGACATAAGATGAAGAAGACTAGTTTCTGGCGTTTGTTAGGTTTTTTGGGTGCGATTTTGGTCTTGTTGACCGCTTGCGGTAAGCAGAGCTCAGCAGCAAAATCGTCGTCATCCAGTGCACCAGTAAAAATTACATACTGGCACCGGATGACAGGTTCGTATGACAAGGCATTGAACAAGCTCATCACGAAGTTCAATCAAAGTCAAAAGAAGTACAAAGTGGTCGCAACGTCACAGGGATCTTACAACGCGCTGCAGCAAAAGATCATGGCTGCAGGCAAATCCAAGACCCTGCCGACGATGGCCCAGTCGCCTTATACCAATATTGGTGACTATGTGAAGAACCAACTGTTGTTACCGTTTGACTCCGAAATGCTGAACGGCTCGGATAAGTTGAGCAGTAGCCAACTTAAGGATATTTACCCAAGCTTTTTGGCCGCCGGGAAGTACAAAGGTAAATACTACGGTCTGCCATTTTCGGTTTCGACTTCGGTGCTTTTTTATAACAAGCGTCTGATGTCACAATATAATATCAGTATGCCAAAGACATGGGCGGACTTTGCGGCTGATCAGGATAAGTTAAAAGGGACGGACATTAACGCTGTCGAGCTGGATCAAAGCTACGATGTTCCGTTAGAAGGGATGGCTTACGGTGCAGGTAGTCAACTGATTACACCAAAGCTAAAAGCCAACCTGAATGCACCTAAGACGTTGGCCGCCGTCAACCAGATTCTTGATCTGCGCAAGAGCGGCGCATTGAAGACAGCGGGCGAAGATCAGTACTTCAGCGTCCCGTTCGCAAATGGTAAAGCCGTCTTTGGAATTGGCTCATCAGCCACCGTTCCGGTCTTATTACAACAGGCGCCCAAGGATCTTGAATGGGGAACGGCTGTGATTCCTGAATATGAAGGCAAGCGCAGCAATCCATTAAACGGAAACTACAATGTCTTGTTCAAAGGCGCATCCAAGGCGCAACAAGCCGGCGCATGGGCATTCCAGAAATTCTTGTTGAAGTCGGAAAATGCTTCACAGTGGGCGATGGATTCCGGTTATGTGCCAGTTACCAAGAGTGCATCTAACAGTACGACCTTTAAGAATTACCTGCAAAAGCACGAACAATATAAAGCCGCCGTTTCTGCCGTGCCGCAAAGCTTTGCATCAACCGTCTTTGCTGGCTACACAGATTACCGCAACGACCTTATGAGCACAGTTGACAGTACCTTGACGAAAAACGTCAGTGGCGAAACCGCGTTTGATCAGTTGCAGAAGCAGACTGAGAAGATTTTAAAAGAAAATCAGTAATAGGGTCTCAATAAGTTAGTGATACCATTCGTATTCTAAAAATGACCGAACTGCCAGATTTTTTGGCGAGTTCGGTCATTTATTTTTCAGATTCGAAATTTTTGGAATGGTTAAAAGGCTAGTTTATTTTGTCTATGACAAGAAAATCCGGCAAGCAGATTTAGGCATCGGCCCGATTGTTTGAGCTAATGCGGGATCGCCTCTTGCCCCGATTTTTATTTGCGCTCATACGTAAGCACGAACCAGCCGTACGCAAGAAATATGATGCCGAGGGTTGCGATTCCTAATGAGTTGATCAATGTATCTATTGTCAGTCCGTCTTTCGAGGTGAACCAAATCAGAGCGCTGACAAACATGATCGCCCAACTGATTGAGTAAATCAAAAATGCCTTTTTATGCGATTTCATAGCATCTTAAAACCTCCATGCTTAGTAAATGGGTGACATGATATTTGGAAATAATGCCATTGTACCGTTAACTGAAACTAATAATCAAATAATATTATAATTACAAAAAACCCATCTAATTATTAACTGAGAACTTTATTTATGTGCCAATGTTTATAGCCTTAAAACATTATAAAATTACTTGACGACCATGGAATATGAAACTCATTTTGCTGCTTCAATTGGCGAAATACCGTAACTGCGGCATATTCAACGCAGACACAATTCCCTTATGGCGTTTGCGTCACCCAACCTCAGTGGGCTATGATGGTCGGAGGATTGTTAAGCATTAAAGGAGACCGATATGGAAATCAATGTACACAAGTTTCAGGAGGCAGTTTTAGCAGGCACTTTCGAGCATACAGAAGTGCATCTGACCGCAGCCGCTTTTAAAAAAGACGGTGTTGATGCTGCGATGGCGAAGGTGTTTACGGATGTCCGCAGCGCCATCGAAAAGAACCAGTTGATTCAGGCTGATTTGGTTATCGACTTTCCTGAGCCGACCACGATCACAGTTGAAACTGGCGTGATCAACCTGCCTTTTGCAAACGTCAATAAAATTACGAACTTTCTTGAGCCGGATGAAATTGTCCCGGTTCGTGTTTATTTAATCGTGACTTCCCCATTCGTCAACGTTTCCGGCTTGCGGATTGACGAAGCCGCAACGGCCGCTGATTATCTGCAGGACTTCGCAACGATCAATGACCAGATGATTGCCTCAGTTCAGGAAAAACTGGATCACATTCAAACCGAGATGGCTAAACCTAAGGAAATCGCCAAGGAAGTTCCGGCCAATAAACAAAAACCTGCGGCCAAAAAAACAACCAGACGGACTGCCACGAAGAAACGCACCACGACGCGAAAAGCCACTAAGAAATCGACAACTACAAGTAAAGTGGCGGCCAAAACCACCACTGCCAAAAAGACAGCGACACGAAAGACTGCTAAAAAGTAAAAGGGAAAAAGATGTTCCGGGTAGCCAGCGCGACTTAGTTGGAGCGCTGGCTATTTTCATGCTTGGCTTGACGATTATTGGAAGCGATGAATGAGGTGCGTTTCCCTTTGTTTTCCAAGGAGAATTCGCTAGGAGTAGTAAGAGGTCAGTGCCAAAGCGAAGCAATCGGAGGCCAGATGGGGCTCAGCTGTGAGATTGTACTAGCCGGGCGGTCTTCCCGGCGTAATACAAGGCCGAGCTTAGAGACTCTGCCGGTTTTGCAGAGGCTCTAAGTCGTGCCCACCACTCTAGTTTCGCGGTCGCCATCCCACAGCTGGCCGGAGATTGCGGAGTTTGGCACGGCAAGGTACCTATTGCCTGAGCCTCTTCACATCGTTCGGAGTTCAACAAATTAAAACAGTTCAGTAGAATTATGCTTCAGCTTCATCTGAGGAAAACGTGAGAATGATATGTGAAAACGGCCGAATGAATTGAAATGAAAACGATTGCATATTATTCTTGAGATGTTGGCGGAATAGGCCAATTTTGTTTCAGACACCAACCATAGGGGAGGTCGAGTTATTGAAAAAGCAGGGGATCCACGTCTGGCTCTTGGCACTTGCGGTACTACTGGGTATTGCCGTGGGTTTGAAGCAGCCGCCGAAGCAGGTCGCAGCTGCCGATAATCGATTGCAAAGTGTCTTTTCAATTGATGCCGGGCGGAAGTATTTTTCGGTTGATCAGTTGGAAACGATTATTGATCGGGCACACACGGACGGATACACCGATGTGCAGATTCTATTGGGTAACGATGCGTTACGCTTCATGCTGGATGATATGAGTCTGACCGTTGATGGAAAAACGTATACCAGCGATGCGGTTAAGCAAGCCGTACTTGCCGGGAATCAGGCTTACTACAACGATCCGAACGGTAATGCCTTGACGCAAGCTGATATGGACGCGGTTTTAAAGTATGCCGCTGAGCGAGACATCAACATTATTCCGGTGATCAATAGCCCCGGACATATGGATGCGATTTTAACGGCAATGACAAAGCTTGGGATCAACAATCCGGCGTTTAATGGCTCCAAACGAACAGTTGATTTGAACAACGACACAGCCATTGCTTTTACCAAGGCTTTGTTGCAAAAGTACGTTAGCTATTTTAAAGACCGTGTGACGATTTTTAATTTCGGCAGCGACGAATATGCCAACGATGTCGATACCGGCGGCTGGGCCAAGTTGCAACAAACCGGTACTTATCGCAAATTTGTGGCGTATGTAAATGACTTGGCTCAGATGGCGGAAAATGCCGGGTTGAAGCCAATGGTGTTCAATGATGGGATTTATTACAACGATCGCACGGATTTTGGCACGTTTGACCAGAATCTCATTGTGTCTTACTGGACGGCAGGGTGGTTTGGCTATGACGTTGCCAAGCCGGAATTCCTGGCGAATAAAGGCTTAAAGATCATGAATACCAACGATGGCTGGTACTGGGTGTTAGGGCGTATGACCGGCAATCTGTATAGTTATGAGACTGCGGTTGCCAGCTTAAAGAGCAAGAAATTTACGGATGTGCCGGGTGCCAGCAGTACGGTTCCGATTATCGGCAGTGTTCAGGCAGTTTGGGCCGATAACCCGAGCGCAAAGCTGGATATGCCTGCACTCCTGAAACTGATGGATCAATTTTCCACCACTTACACTGCCTACATGCCACGGCCGGCGGATTACAGCAAAGTTGACGCCGCGATTGCCACCGTGCCGCGGCAATTGAGCCAGTACACGGATGCTTCGTTAGCCAAATTAGAAGCAGCACTTAATGCCGTGATTCGCGGTAAAAAAGCCAACGAGCAGGCTACTGTTGATGGCTATGCCCAAGCGATTACCGCTGCCGTTAAGGGCCTGCAGTTACGTGGCGCTGATTACAGCCAAGTCGATGCTGCGATTGCCACAGCCAAAAAGTTGGACCGGCAGCATTACCAAGACTTTGCTGCAGTTGATGCTGCGATTGCGGCCGTGAAACGCGGTCTGGACATCACCCAGCAAAGCAAGGTCGACGCGATGGCGACTGCGATTCAGACGGCGATCAAAGGACTGGCACTTAAACCGACACCACCAAAAGCGCCAACGCCGACAACACCGGAACCCGCACCAAAACCGACAGCAGCCGCACCGTCAAAAGAGACAAACAAGCAATCGCCGTTACCAAGTACGGCAGAAGCAACGACACCAGCGTTAATGCTCGCAGGTGCTTCGTTGCTCGCGAGCATGGGCCTGTTATACTGGCGCCGTCGTGAGACAGATTAGTTATTTTTAAACTGACAATAACACCCGCTGCGCTTAATTGCGTAACGGGTTTTTGGTTGCCTCAAAACCGGTCAAGTGGCCGGCAACGACACGTCCAGCAACGAAAGGAATCAACATGAATGACAGTTTTTGGAATCACGACGCAATAACAGTGCAAAAATTGCGCTTTCATAAATGCAAAAGCAAGCGTTTGCAACAGCTGACAGGTGGTCTAGACTTTTTAATTGGAAAGGGGGAACGGCAATTTGAAAGATAAAAAGCTGTTGATTCTGGACTTCTTACTGAAGCACGGCACGGTTCATTACGATCAAATTGCCGAAGCGACCGGATTTTCCGAGCGCACAGTTGGCAATTACTTAAATCGGCTGGATGCAGATTTGGCGCCTTATGCCGTCAAGCTGGTGCGTAAGCGCAATGTCGGCGTGTCTTTAGACGGACCGGCCGACCAAAAAGCCCATTTGTTACGCAGCATTCATGGTCAGGAAGGGTTCACCTCGCAAACAGCACGTGAGCATTATCTGATGATCAAGTTGTTGCTGACCAATCGGCCGTATACCCTCAGCAAGCTTGCTGGCGACCTATTTGTTAGTCGCCGCACCATCGACAACGACTTTAAGTCCGTCAAGCGAGTCTTCCGAGAAAATCACGTAACCGTGCAAACCAGCCGAACCGGTATCCAAGTAACAGCCTCCGAATCACGGCGGCGCCATATGTTGGCAAAATTACTTCGCGGTTACTGGGGTGAAAGCCTGTCCGTTGCCAAGCAAAAAGACGGCGAGGTGGTCCAGCAGATTCATTTGCCGGCGTATCTGAATCATTTAGTCAATCCAGCGACCACCAAGGCGGTTATGCAAAGCTTGGCTGAATTTCTGAAACAGTCAGACTTGATCTTTTCAGATTATGCACTGCAATCGTTGGCCATTCATCTCATCATCGCTTGCGAGCGACCCAAAAAAGCCGCGCCTGCACCGGTCCACCCAGCGCCACTGCTGCCGGAAACCAAGCAATTATTAACCCTAGTGACTAAGCATGTGCACCGGACACTGGATAATGCCGATGCGCAACAGATCAACGCCCACATCGCAGCGATTCTGGATCGGCAGGTCAGTGATGCCCCGGCCGCAAGTATTGAGGATCAGGCAGCACCGGTGCTTAGACAGCAGATTGCCGGGTGGCTAACCGGGATATCGCCAGACACACGGCTGCTGGACGATTTAAGCGTTCATCTCAGCGGCGCTCTGGCCCGGATTTCCCAGGGTATGACGATTCCCAATCCATACACGGAAGAGATCAAACGCAATTTTCCAATGGCGTTTGATGCGGCTGCTCAGCTGAGCATGGCCGTTGCGAAACACTATCATGTCACTTTCAACGATGACGAGTCCGGCTTTCTCGCCCTACATTTCGAATCCTTCTTCGAACGGCAACATGCCGCAGATCGCATTTCAACGGTGGTGGTTTGTTCCAGCGGTGTCGGGACCAGCCGTTTGCTTGCCCAACGCTTGGAAGAACGCTTCCGCGAAAAGCTAGTCATCACGCGGACAATCGGCTTGGCAGACCTGATGCGGCAAACGATCCCCGAGACGTTGATTATCAGCACGGTGCCGATCCAAGGGATGCGCCAACCAGTGGTGATCGTGAATCCGTTGTTGTTGCAACATGACATCGAAAAAGTCGCGCAGCAAGCTGATCGCCTGCGTTTTGGAACAGATGGCGATGCTTTTCTCAGCCTGTTAGATCCAAAACTGGTTTTGCCGAATTTGCCGCAGACTGAGCAACATGCGGCCATGCAGGCAATGATTCGGCAATTGACAAAAAACGGTGTGTTTGAAGACGAAACGTTGCCGCTGAAACTGGCCGAAGATCGCGAAAAGCTCGCGACAACGGCGATGCGCCTCGTCGCGATTCCCCATATCTCGCCGGAAATGGTTCAGCGTCCGGCAATTGCCCTTGGACTGGCACCAGAAGGCATCGACTGGTCTGGGCAGAAGGTCAAAGTGGTCTTTTTCCTCGCACTCAATGCGGCTGCACCTGGCGATCAGCGCCGCATTTACCAAGTCATGAATCGAATGATTGATGATCGTCTATTTTGTGAAAAGCTGGCACAAAGTCCGACCCCAGCCAGCGCGTTAAAAACCTTATCTGAATATGTTCATAAAGGAGCGAACGGATTTGAATGAAGTTAATGTCACCACCGATGTTCACACAGATGTTGCGGTTCCCGCCGAGAAGCACGCGGCACTTGGAACTATTGCGACAATTTTAAGCACGAATCGTCCGATTTCAGCTGATGAGTTGCGCGACAACTTGATTGCACGCGAAGACGAAAGCAGCACGGGATTTGGTAACGGCGTGGCGATTCCACATGCCAAGGTCAACGGATTAACCGAACCTTTTGTTGGCGTTGTGACGTTCAAACAGCCTGTTGCGTGGGATTCTTTGGACGGCCAGCCTGTCTCGATCGCCATTGTCCTAGTAATGCCGGATCAAAACGGTGCGGACAAGTTGCATCTGAAAATGTTGTCGAAACTGGCGCGTAAGTTAATGGATGATGATTTTATCAAAGCCTTGAAGGACGCGCAGCACGATGGTTCGCAAATGACCAAAGTACTGGATCAAGTCTTATAAAATAAGGGGGAATTTTTGATGGCAAGTTTTGTTGGTGTTACCAAATGTCCGGTTGGCATTGCCCACACCTATATGGCAGCCGAAAAGCTGCAGAAAACCGGGCAGGCTGACGGTTACAAAGTTAAAGTTGAAACGCAAGGTGCGTCAGGCACTGAAGATAGTTTAACCGCTGATGAGATTAAAGCTGCTGATTTTGTTGTCTTGGCCATTGATGTTGCCATTGATGGCATGGAACGGTTTGTCGGCAAGCGGGTTGTCTTTTCAACGACGGCGGAAGCGATTAAGGATCCGCAAAAGTTAGTCGATGAAGGTAAGCATGCCGATGTTTATACTGGCGAAAAGCAGCATCAGGATGAAACAGCAGCAGCCGAAGCTGAAGATACGTCACATGAGCAAAGCCCAGTGATTAAACAACTGCTCAACGGGGTTTCCCACATGATTCCGTTTGTCGTCATTGGTGGTTTATTTATTGCGTTGTCCATCGCGCTGGGTGGTCACGCGACCGCTAAAGGGATGGTGGTTGCCCCGAATACAATTTGGTCAACGATGAATCAAATCGGCAACATTGGCTTTAGCTTGATGATTCCGATTCTGGCAGGCTTTATTGCGTATGCGATTGCCGGACGTGCGGCCTTGGCTCCAGCGATGGTTGGCGCGATGGTCTCTAACACCCCAGCCATTTTAGGCACCAAAGCAGGAACCGGTTTTCTAGGCGCTATTCTGGTTGGTTATGCTGCTGGTTATTTAACCAAGTGGATGAACTCCTGGCCGATTCCTAAGAGTCTGCGGGCCGTGATGCCAATTTTCGTCATCCCGTTGCTTGGTACCGCGATTATCAGTGCGGCGTTTGTCTATCTACTGGGCAGTCCGATTTCCTGGTTGATGACCGCACTGCAAAACCTGTTGACGTTCTTGTCCAAGAGTCCGTCCACGAGTGTCGTCTTAGGGCTTGTTTTAGGCGCCATGGTTTCGATTGATATGGGTGGTCCGATCAACAAGGTTGCCTTTCTTTTCGGGGTTGCGTCCATTACTGCAGGCACGCCTGAGATTATGGGTGCCGTTGCCTGTGCCATTGCCGTACCGCCATTGTCATCCGGGATTGCGACATTGTTCAAGTCGGAATTGACCAGCGACGAAGAAAAGACGGCTGGTGTATCGGCCATTTTGATGGGGCTGATCGGCATTACTGAAGGCGCGATTCCGTTAGCAACCGCGCATCCTAAGCAAGTCTTCCCGGGCATTATTATCGGTTCCGGGGTGGCCAGTGCCGTGGGAATGGTCTTCCACATTACCGATGCCGTGCCGCATGGCGGACCAATTGTCGGTGTGCTAGGTGCGACGAACAACTTAGGCTTATTCTTCCTGTCAATTTTAATCGGGGTCATTGTCTCGACCGCCATTATCGTATTCCTCAAGCAGCGCGCCGTTGCCCATCAAAAGAGCATGGCATCTGCTGAATAACGCAAATCAGCCCGCTGCGCATCTCTTGCGTAGCGGGCTGTCAGTGTTTTCAAACACCAAAGATCATCTTAGTAGTTAATTGTGATGAAACGTTGAACCAATTAACGAGTTTGGTTAATTTTAAAAAATGATAATGCGCTATTTTGATGAAGGGGAGCACGCGATACCGGATGATTGGCCTAGAGCAATCGTGTATAATGGGAGTCGATAGCAGGAAAAGCAGTTATGACACAGCGAACTGCTGGTAAACGTGACTAAAAGGAAGTGGATCTTTTGACAGAACCATTATTTTTGAAACCATACTTTAATCCTAAAATTTGGGGTGGGCGCAAACTTAAAACAGAATACGGGTTTGATATCCCGGACGGTAAAATCGGTGAAGCCTGGATTATCTCAGGGCATCCGCATGGACCGGCGACAATCGAAAACGGGCCGCTCAAAGGCAAAACCTTGCGTGAGGCATGGCACGAAGACCCGGCTTATTTCGGACCGCAACATAGTCAGGAATTTCCGCTTTTGGTGAAAATTCTGGATGCCGAAGCGAGCTTAAGTGTGCAGGTGCATCCGGATGACGCATACGCAGCTGCCCATGAGGCCAAGGGCGAGCTGGGTAAAACCGAATGCTGGTATATTTTGCAAGCTGATCCGGGATCTTACTTGATTTACGGTCATCATGCCAAGACGCGCGAGCAACTGAAGGACATGATCGAGGCCGGCGATTGGGAGCATCTGTTGCGCAAATATCCGGTTAAGACTGGTGATTTTGTCTATGTGCCAAGCGGGACGATCCATGCGCTTAACAAGGGGATTGTCGCTTTGGAAACCCAGCAGAGTTCGGATACGACATATCGGCTGTACGATTATGACCGAACCGACGATCAAGGCCATAAGCGCGAGCTGCACATCAAGCAAAGCCTTGACGTGACCACCGTGCCGTTCCAGGATCCTAAGCTGGATATTACCAAACAGCAAGTACCAGGCGGCCAGATCACGACCTTTGTCAAGCCACCGTTGTCGCCACATTTTGCCGTTTATCGCTTGGATGTTGACGGCACGATGCCGTTTACCCAGCAAGCACCTTATACCAATGTCACTGTTCTCGAAGGCGAAGGCACCTTCACGGCAGATGGCCAGGATTATCCGATCAAAACCGGTGACAGCTTCCTGATTCCTAACCAAATCAAGGCATGGCAGTTCACTGGAAAGCTGGCTATTGTTACATCGACACCGGGTGCGGACGCTTAATTAGAAAGCGACGGGCCAATCAATCTCAGGTCGTGCCAAACTCCGCAATCTCCGGCCAGCTAGGGTGGCGACGCGAAGCTAGAGCTGTGGGCACGACTTTGAACCCGCAAAAACCGCGGTTTCAAAGATCGGCCTTGTTGTAGGCGGGGCAAAGAGCGCCCCACCAACAACAATTCCACGGCTGATCCCCATCTGGCCTCCGATTGCTCCGCCTTGGCACTAGGATCTAGTAATACCAACAAACTACCAATGAAGAAATTAACAACGAACTTACCTCTCATCAACATTTTGAGGTGGGTTCGTTTTTTACTGTCGCGAATTGTCTGACAGTTGCTTTCCTATAAGCATTTGAAAGCCTTATTAACACCCGAAAAAATTAACCAAAAATGAGAACGCTTTCGTATTGATATTTTTATATCAAGCAGTTGGTTAAGCAAGAGAAAATCTGCATATTTGCGACCGTAGTATCTTTTCATGACAAGATCGTACGACTGGTATGGACCACGTTAAATCAAAAAAGCAGATTCACCAGATTAGAATTAGATCGTTTCCGTTGACAATCAGAAGTGCAAGCGCATATACCGCTAAGTGGTTGGTACCACGTGGAGGTGAGGATATGGAAAAGGTTCCGTTGACTAAACAGCTGGTAAATCAGCTGGAGACATTTATCAAAGAAAAACTTCAGCCCAATGACAAGTTGCCGTCCGAGCGGGATCTTAGCGAACTGTACCATGTCAGCCGAAACACGGTTCGGTCAGCGCTGAACGAATTGTTTCTACGCGGTTTTATTTATCGCAGTACCGGTAAAGGAACGTTTGTGGCGGAACGATTCGACGAGCGAACCGATGTCAGCGGCTCGTACAGTTTTACCAAACAGATGCTAGCCATGGATCGCCAACCCGTGACCAAGATTCAGCGGCTAGAAAAAATCGCGGTACCGGCAAATATTGCCAAGCGGATGCGCATCGATCCCGGGACGCCGGTGTATGTATTGGATCGGCTGCGAATTGCGGACAAGTTACCGATGATGATCGAGCGCAGTTACTTACCGGCGTTAACCGTGCCGGATCTTGAAAAAGACGCCTTGGCCAAGTCACCGTTGTATGACTGGTTGGAAGAGCACTACGGCATCCATATTGCCTCGGTTGACGAAGCGTTCTTCGCCGGCTTGGTTTCACCGGAAGACGCCAAGTTGCTCCGGGTTGCGCCGGCATCGGCGTGCTTGAACATTCGGCGGACGACTTTTGCAGACACTGGCGAAATCGTCGAGTATACCTTGAGCGTGGCGCGGGCTGATCAATTTGTTTATCACGTTCATCATGTTAATCACTAGGAGGATGGATAATTTGTTTGAAAAGACAACTGAAGAATTAACCAAATTAGGCGCACAGATTACGACAGCGGAGATTAAACAGCAGCCGGAACTGTGGCAAGAAGCATTTGATAATTACACCCGTGACAAAGAAAAGATCACTGCTTTCTTGAAACAAGTAACGGATGCCGCTAATGGCAAGCCGGTTCGGGTTATTTTCACTGGTGCCGGGAGCTCCCAATATGTTGGCGACACGGTAACCCCGTATTTGCGGGCACATGGCGATCGCAGCAAGTTTGTGTTTGAATCAATCGGTTCGACCGACATCGTGTCAGCACCGTATGATTTTTTGGAAGCCGACACACCAACGATTCTGGTTTCTTTTGCTCGTAGCGGCAACTCACCAGAAAGCCTGAAGACAGTCGAATTAGCCGAACAAGTAGTGCACAACCTCTATCAAATCAGCATTACCTGTGCGCCTGAAGGTCAGTTGGCTAAGAAATCCGCCAGCGAAGAAAAGACGTTGCTGCTGTTGCAACCGGCTGGCTCTAACGACAAGGGCTTTGCGATGACTGGCAGCTTCTCCTGCATGACATTGAGCGCATTATTAGTATTTGATACCGCTAGTGACGCCGACAAACAACAGTGGGTCAAGGCGATCGCTGCAATGGGCCAAGAAGTCGTCGATCGCGAAGCTGAAGTTCAAAACGTCATCAATCGTGATTTCGAACGCATCGTTTATCTGGGCTCCGGCAGTCTCGGTGGTTTAACCCGGGAAACGCGGTTGAAGGTTTTGGAACTGACGGCCGGTCAATACGCCACGATGTTTGACACGTCAATGGGCTTCCGCCACGGTCCTAAGAGCTTTGTGAATGACAAGACCTTGCTGTTCGACTTTGTCAGCAACAATGCTTATACCCGTCAATATGACATTGATGTGCTTGAAGAAGTCAAAGGCGACAAGATTGCCCCATCCGTCATGGCAGTTGGCACCAAGCAAGACCAGAACTTTTCAGGCGAGGGCTTCTATTTTGAAAATGGCCTAAAAGATCTGCCTGAAGGTTATCAGGCTTTGCCAGACGTGATGTTTGCCCAGACTTTGGCACTTTTGGCTTCCATCAAGGTTGGCAACTTACCTGACACCCCATCACCGACCGGAACCGTTAATCGAGTGGTCAAAGGGGTTATCCTGCACGACTATTCAGGTCAGGAATAAGGTTGGCGTTGTCATGGTGCAAGTCGGCAAGAAAATCGTGTCGGGTTGCATCGCTTAAACTGGGAGGCAAATGTTCATGAGTTATTACATTCACGCCGCAAAGTTTTTCCTTAAACATGCGACTGAAATTGGCGGCTATCTGGAAATTACCGATGACGGAGAATTCGGCGAATATCTGCCGGAAAATGCCAAGCCGGATGGCGACATCGTGGAACAACCCGGTAAGCTGATCGCGCCGGGGCTGGTCGATACGCACATTCACGGCCTTCTGGGTCATGATGTGATGGACAACGATTGGAACGGCATTGAGACAATGAGCCAGAACTTGGTAAAAGCCGGCGTCACCAGCTGGCTGCCGACCACTTTGACCGGTTCATTCGACCAGCTGAACGACGTCTGCAAAACCATCGCCGCACATGCTGGGGAAGAAACCGGCGCCAAGATCCAAGGCATCTATTTTGAAGGCCCGTACTTCACCACCAAACACAAGGGTGCGCAGAATCCTAAGTATTTTAAGAATCCGAGTGAAAAAGAATACGATGCCTGGCAAACGTCGGCAAATGGTCTCTTGAAAAAGATTGCCATTGCACCGGAACGTGATGGTGCCGTTGCCTTTACGCGGTATGCGACTGCTGACGGAACTGTGGTCGCATTAGGCCACAGCGATGCCACGTTTGAACAGGCAAAGGCTTGTGTTGATGTCGGTGCGTCAGTCTTCACCCACACGTTTAATGGCATGAGTCCGTTGAATCATCGGGAGCCCGGCATGGTCGGTGCCGCGATGTACCTGCAAGGCGTTGACGACGAGTTGATCTGCGACGGTCACCATGTACGGCCAGAAGTAGCCACTACGTTAATTCGGTTAAAAGGGGCGGAACATATCGCGCTGATCACCGATTGTATGCGGGCCGGCATGATGCCGGATGGCGATTATGTCTTGGGTGAATTCCCGGTTTATGTTAAAGACGGTATGGCACGCATGAAAGATGGCGACAGTCTAGCCGGTTCCGTGTTGGAATTGAAAGATGCATTGACAAATTTGCTGACATGGAATGCGGCGACACCGGAAGCGATCATTCGGATGGCAACCCAAACGCCGGCTGCTTCATGCAACATTGATGGTCAGTGCGGCAGCATTTTACCGGGTCGCGCGGCTGACTATCTGGTCCTGGATACCGATTTGACGCTGCAGGCCACGTATTTAGACGGCAAAATGGTTTATCAAGCCGAAGCATGAGAGATTATCTGACACAAAACCTGTGAAAATCGGGATTAATGTGTGAAACTGAAGAGTGTTAGCAGGACAGCTGTTATGAGTGAAAGGGGGCCAGGCCTTCATGACGACTTTTTCGATCGGGCATGATTTTATGCTGGACGGCAAGCCGTTCAAGATCTTATCTGGCGCAATTCATTACTTCCGGGTTCATCAAGACGATTGGTATCACAGTTTGTATAACCTGAAAGCACTGGGCTTTAACACGGTAGAAACGTATGTGCCGTGGAACTTGCATGAGTATCGCGAAGGCGAGTTTGATTTTAGCGGCATCCTCGATATTGAACATTTTCTAGATGTGGCTGAAGATCTTGGGCTGTACGCGATTGTTCGTCCGTCACCGTATATTTGTGCCGAATGGGAATTCGGTGGATTTCCGGCGTGGCTGTTGACCAAGTCCATGCGGTTGCGCACCGATGACCCAAATTATCTGCAGGCCATTGATCGCTATTACGCTGCGTTGATGCCGCATCTGGTTAATCATCAAGTCACCCATGGCGGCAACGTCTTGATGATGCAGGTAGAAAATGAGTACGGCTCATATGGCGAAGACCACGATTACTTGGCGGCGCTTGCCGAATTGATGAAGAAACATGGTGTCGATGTGCCGTTATTCACCTCAGACGGACCGTGGCCAGCGACACTAAATGCCGGCAGTATGATCAACGATGGCATTCTGGCAACTGGTAACTTTGGTTCGGCAGCCGATAAGAACTTTGATCGACTGGCTGCGTTTCATCAGGCGCACGGACGGGATTGGCCGCTCATGTGTATGGAATTTTGGGATGGCTGGTTCAATCGCTGGGGCGAGCCGATCATTCGCCGCGATCCTGACGAAACCGCCGAAGATTTACGGGCGGTCATTGAGCGCGGCAGTGTCAATCTTTACATGTTTCATGGTGGCACCAATTTCGGGTTCATGAACGGTACCTCTGCACGTAAGGATCACGACTTGCCTCAGGTGACTTCTTACGATTACGATGCACCGCTCAATGAACAAGGTAATCCCACGCCGAAGTATTTTGCCATTCAAAAAATGCTTCATGAGGTCTTACCGGACATTCAGCAAGCCGAGCCACTGATCAAACAGACTATGGCACCGGCTGAACATCCGCTGACGGCTAAGGTTTCGTTGTTTGCGGTGCTTGATCAGCTTGCTAAGCCGGTCGCAGCTGCTTATCCGCAAACCCAAGAGTTTTTGGGCCAGTATACCGGCTATACCTTGTATCGCGCGCAGCCGTTGATTAGCGGCACTGACAAAGGAACGCCAGCTAAATTAAGGGTGATTGATGCCCGCGATCGGGTTCAAGCGTATTTGGATCAGCACTGGTTGGCGACCCAATATCAGGAAGCCATAGGCGATGACATTTTGTTGCCACAGGTTGAAGGCCATCACCAGCTTGATTTGTTGGTCGAAAACATGAGCCGGGTTAACTACGGTGCCAAAATCGAGGCCATTACCCAGTTCAAAGGCATTCGGACCGGTGTCATGGTTGATCTGCATTTTATCAAGGGTTATCAGCAGTACCCGCTGGACCTGAATCAGGCGCCAGAACTAGACTTTTCAAAAGATTGGCAGTCTGAAACGCCGGCGTTTTACAAATACACGTTTGATCTGACAGAGCCGCACGATACTTATCTGGATTGTCGCGGATTCGGTAAAGGAGTGATGCTGGTTAATGGTGTCAATGTCGGCAGGTTCTGGGAGAAGGGACCCACGTTGTCACTGTATGTGCCAGCGGGACTCCTGCACGCCGGACAAAATGAGGTCATCGTGTTTGAAACCGAAGGCCGCTATGCCGAAAGCTTGAAAATGGCTGACCACCCGATATTTGTAGAACCGGATGAAGAGGAGGAGTAAAAAAATGGCTATTATTGCAGCACGTATTGATGGTCGCCTGGTCCATGGCCAGGTTGCCAATCTTTGGACCACCAAACTGGGTGCGACCAGAATTATCGTTGTCGATGAGGCAGCTTCCAAGAGTGACATCGATAAGAGTGGGTTGCGGATGGCAACCCCGGAGACGGTTCGGTTGTCAGTTCTGGATGTTAAGACCGCGGCTAACCACATTTTGAACCACAAATATGATTCCCAGCGGGTTTTCATTGTCGCAAAGCGGCCGGAAACATTTTTGGCCTTAGTCGAAGCTGGCGTGCCGATTAAAGAATTGAACGTCGGCAATATGTCTCAGACGGATCAGACTCGGTCCATTACCAAGTCAATCAATGTGGTTGATGATGACGTTGAGACCTTCAAGAAGCTGGATGCCGCTGGTGTTCACTTGATTGCACAAATGGTTCCGGGGGATCCCGCAGCAGATTTCATGACGCTGCTCAAAAAAGGATAGGGGGAGTCAACAATGATTGCATGGTGGCAAATAGCACTTTTAACATTATATGCAGGTTATCAAATCCTTGATGAACTGCAAATTTATTCAGCCATGAGTTCACCAGTTTTTGCCGGATTAGTATCAGGTTTAGTCATGGGCGATATGAAAGCCGGTTTGATGATCGGTGCGTCCGTTCAGTTGATGGTTTTAGGGGTCGGCACATTCGGTGGTGCATCTAAAATTGATGCCAACTCCGGGACGATTCTGGCAACGGCTTTCTCCGTTAGTTCAGGGATGAAGCCGGCTGCAGCGGTTGCTGCGATTGCGGTTCCGGTTGCAAGTATCATGATTCAGACCGATATCTTAGCACGTTTTGCCAACACCTTCTTTGCACATCGGATTGATAAGATGGTTGACGAATATAACTACAAAGGTATCGAACGTTACTTCCTTGCCGGTGCACTTCCATGGGCACTGTCACGGATGATTCCGGTTGGTTTGGCGCTTTCCTTTGGTGGCGGCTTTGTTACCAACGTGGCACATGTCTTGAATACAAGTTGGAAATGGTTAGGCGACGGGCTCACGACTGCCGGCGCGGTTCTGCCGGCTGTCGGGTTTGCGATCCTGCTTCACTACCTGCCAGTTAAGAAGCATTTTGCTTATCTATTCCTTGGGTTTACCTTCACGATGCTTTTCACAACGCTGTTTGGCAGTGTCCAGATGCTGGGTACGGCGATGACTGAAGTTACCAAGAAATTCACGGCAAACTTCAATGGCTTGTCCATGTTAGCGATGGCGTTCATTGCCTTTGCCTTTGCTGCGATTGCTTACCAGCAGTCAACAGCACTGCACGATAGCACTGGCGGCGGTAACGGTGAAAGCGGTTCTGCACCGAAGAAGAATACCAATGAAGAGGGGGAAATCACCGATGATGAACTCTAATAAACCCACTTACAAATTAACGGATAAAGATTTCCGGCAGATTAATCGGCGTAGCTTGTTCGGCTTCCAGTTGGGTTGGAACTACGAACGAATGCAGGCATCAGGTTACTTGTACACGATCCTGCCACAACTGCGGAAGATTTATGGTGATGGCACACCTGAACTGAAGAAAATGATGAAGACGCACACGCAGTTCTTCAACACGTCTAACTTCTTCAACACCATCATCACCGGGATTGATTTGTCAGTCGAAGAAAAAGAAGGTATCGCCGGCGAAGAAACCGTCGTTGGTATGAAAACCGGGTTAATGGGTTCCTTCGCTTCCATTGGGGATTCAATCTTCGCTGCTTTGATTCCTGCCATTTTCGGGGCCATTGCGGCTAACATGGCACAAGAAGGTAACCCAGTTGGGGTGTTCATCTGGATCGCCGCCCAAGTTGCCATCATGGTCTTCCGGTGGAAACAGTTACGGATTGCGTATAACGAAGGGGTTTCCTTAGTTACCACCATGTCGCATCGGCTGGCGGCTTTGACCAACGCCGCAACGATCATGGGGGTCTTCATGGTTGGCGCGTTGGTTGCAACCATGATTAACGTTAAGTTCGCCTTTGCACCAAAGATCGGCAATGTGCCATTGGATTTCCAGAAGTATTCGGATATGATTATTCCTAAGCTGTTACCAGCTTTGATCGTGGGTGCCATCTACTGGCTGCTTGGCCGTAAGCACATGACCTCGACTCGGGCAATCTTCATCGTCTTGTTCGTATCCATTGCACTGTCCGCCTTGGGTGTCATTGCAAAAGGCTAATCAAGTACGTAAAGTTTTAGTTGTAAGCATGAGCTGCTCCAGCCATATCTGATTGCAGGTATCATTAAACAGTCATGCGATTTTAAATCATCATGAACCGCGGTCGGTTGGACCGGCGCATGTTAAAGGAGTTTTACGAGATGAGCAAATTAGTTTTAATCAGTCATGGTCAGTTATGCGAGGAACTCAAAAAGAGTGCCGAAATGATCATGGGACCACAAGATGATATCGCGACAGTTGCGTTGCTGCCGAACGAAGGACCTGAAGATTTTCAAGCCAAGTTCAAAGCCGCAATCGAAGGGGCCGATGATGTTACCGTGCTAGCCGATCTCAAAGGCGGCACCCCCAACAATGTCGCTGCCCGGGTGTTGGCAGAAGGCGGCAACTTCGACCTTTATGCCGGCATGAACCTGCCAATGGTCATCAGCTACTTGAATGCCCAGATGCTGGACATGAAGCCTGATCTGCTAGGCGATGGTAAAGCTGGCGTGGTTTATATCAACGATATCGTGAAGCACTAGTCAGTTTTGAATGACTGAGGAGAGCCTGTATCCGGTTGGATGCGGGCTTTTTTCATGTCTCATTTATCAATAGTGAAGTTCACGATGCCATGGGTGGCTATGAATTATTTGAATATGATCTTGCCCGCGAGTTGAACATTCATCCCCGGACAGATGATAAAAAGTGACCATGATCAACACTCGCATGCCGCGATGCATAATTGGCGGTATGCGGGTGCTGTTTTTGCGAGTATGATGGACGAAATGACACGATTGAGTTGACCTTATTGAAGACATCACATTTTTTTGAAAAATTTAAGGTAGAATGCTTTTGTAATCTTTTCAATAACAGTACAATGGAGAAAGTCACTTTTAAAATGAAAGCAGGTATCTGAATGGATGACAAACTAAAGATCATTGAATTGCTCAAGCACCAGGTGACAGCTAAAACG
Source organism: Lacticaseibacillus zeae subsp. silagei (assembly GCF_030770335.1). Lineage (NCBI taxonomy): Bacteria > Bacillati > Bacillota > Bacilli > Lactobacillales > Lactobacillaceae > Lacticaseibacillus > Lacticaseibacillus zeae. Next base: position 421,151 of record NZ_CP132484.1, read on the forward strand.
GCTGAATTAACGACCCAAAATATTCAGAAAACAACTCAAGATATTCAAGATTTGCTCAAAATCCTCAATGATGTCGCTGCAATCGATTTTGTTGCAACGCCGTCTGAGACACCTACTAAGCAAGAACCAGCAACAACTTCTGAAGAAAAGACTATTGAGGCACCGACTCCAAAACCGATTGTCACCACGCTAGTAGAAAAACACGAGCAGGTGCCGCAACAGCCTAAAGTCAGCAGCGAGCCTGAAGTGCCATTGTTGTCAGAGCACTGGCTGAATAATCACAAATCGTATATTGGCCGGTTCCATTTGGATTTGAATGGTGGCCATGTCGGTTCCATTAAAGTCTCTGAAAGTAAGTTACATAAAATGTCGAACCCACCGGAAAACGGCGATTGGGTGCGAGCGGATGAATATAAAGATGGCGATTCAGTGAATTATAAAATGACGACACTGAAGCGTGATCCTTTGCCGACCGACATTGTGCGGCTGAAGTTTCTGCCTGCCGTCTTCCGCCAAGATGTGAAGCGTTGGTACATTGAATTTAAATCGCCAGAGCATGAAACTACCCAACAATTGCTTTTAGGTGATTATGATGTGATGCTATTTAAGCTGAAACCGGGTGACTACATCGACTATGCTTATCGCCGCGGTCAGGAAATTGACGGGAAAATCATTTGGCGCTACACGAATTCGGCCGCAGTTGCGACCCGCATGAAGCAAAAGTTTGCCAAAGCAACCGATACGGAGCCTAATCATGAAACGGCTGCGAGTCGTCAAACGCAATACAAAGCTACGGTCAATAAACCGGCCAAACGGAAGCAACGCGCACTACAGCAGGTATTTGCCAACAAACAACTATTACTCGTCTGCATTGAAAACTCCGGCATGCCGCGTAAAGTTAAGCGCAATGTTGAGGAACGCGGCGGCAAGCTGATTCTCTCACCGCGTTCAGACTCCAACGCGATGTTAAAAAAGAAAGTTCAAAAAGCCGATATGGTGATCGTGCCGACTGACTTTGTCGATCATGGCCAGATGTTTGCCGCCAAAGATGAAGCTAAACGCATCGGCAAGCCGATCTGGATGGCTAAGAACACCAATGAACGCAACATGCTTCAATGGTACAAGCGGCATTTTCCCAACGAAGCTAAGGCACCAGTGATGGATTATGAAGCATAGTTAGCTTTGCTTGCTGAATGATGGCGAGTGCTCAGCGTCATTAATTAATCACAAGCGCAAAAAATGGATCCTAGCGGGACTGAATTACGTCTCCTAGGATCCATTTTTTGTCATTATTCTGTGATTCGGGCGATTTTACAAGTGCCTTTTTTCATCGTCGGCCACTTGGCATAGGTGGCAAGGATGCGATCCACTGCTTCCTTGAGCAATGGGCGCGGCATGCCGATGTTGAGGCGGACAAAGCCGTCGCCGTTTGCGACAAAATAACTGCCGACAACGCAGGATAAATCAGCCGCGGTGAAGAACTGTTTCATGCTGGTTTCGTCAGGAAAAAGTCGGTGCGTGTCGATCCAAGCCAGAAAACCGGATTCGGCTGGCATCACCTTCATCTCGGGAATGGCGGTGAGACGCTTTGTTAAATAGTCAAAGTTGGTGGCGACATAAGCGACCATTTCATCTAACCAGGCGTCACAGTCTGTGTACGCAGCGATGAGCGCCGGAACGGCAAAACTGTTGGGTGAGGTGATTGAGTTGGCGCTGAATTGTTGACTGAGTCGCGCCCGAATTGCTGCATCTGGGATGACCACGTAGGATGTCTTCAGACCGCCTAAATTAAAGGCTTTGTTAGGTGACAAGCAGAGAATGCTTTGCGACTGAATCGCCGGATCTGCCTGCCAAATGCTGGTAAATTTGACGCCGGGATAAACAATATCGCGGTGAATTTCATCGCTGACCAGTAAAACGTGATGTTGCCGGCACAGCTCAGCGACTTTTGCCAATTCCGCTGCTGTCCAGACGCGTCCGGAGGGGTTTTGCGGGCTGCAGAGAATGAACAGCTTGACGTCAGGGCGTTGCATTTTGGTCGCCATATCGGTGTAGTCAAAAAAGTACTGGCCTTCCTTAAGCACCAACGGACTGGTCACGAGCTGGCGGTGGTTGTTTTGAACCGCTTCGGCAAAAGGATCGTAGGCAGGGGTGTTAATTAAAACCCCTTCACCAGGTGACGTAAAGGCTTGAACCAGATAGTGCAGCGTCGGAACGGTGCCGTAGCTCAGCTTGATCCAGTCTTTTTCGAGCTTAAGCCCGAATCGGCGGGCATTCCAGGCGATGACGGCGGTGTAAAAAGCTTCAGGAATATAGGTATAGCTGTAGTCTGGCACTGCCGCCCGGGCCATCATAGCTTGGTGAATCGGCGGAGCAACTGGAAAGTCTAAATCGGCCAAATCCATGGGAATCGCATCTGGCGTTAGGCCGAATTTTTCAGCGAGCACCTGATCAGCCCACTTGCGCGCGTTGCCGGCTTTGCGGTCAAAAAGGGTGTCAAACTGGCTCATTTTCCACTACCTCCAGTTGAGTTAAGTGGCGCGGTGTTTGGTTCAAAACACGGACACCGGTTGCGGTGATCACCACATCGTCTTCGATTCGCACCCCACCAATGCCAGGCAAATAGGCGCCTGGTTCGACCGTCACGATCATGCCAGGCTGCAAGATCATCTGGCTGCGCGGGTTGAGAATCGGCTGGTCACCGCCAAGTCCCAGTCCATGGCCGAGACCATGGGTGAAGCAGTCGCCATAGCCAGCAGCCGTCAAAACACCGCGCGCGATTGCGTCAACTTCGCGGCCCTGCATCCCCGGCTTGATGGCGGCGATCGCGGTTTGCTGAGCAGTGAGCACAGCTTCATGTACTGCCGCAAGTTCCGGGGGAGGCGAACCGATGCTAAGCGTCCGCGTCATATCTGATTGATAGTCGTCAAAAACCACGCCGAAGTCAACCGTGATCAGCTCGCCTTCCTCCAAACGCCGAGCAGTGGGCCGGCCATGCGGAAATGCTCCCCGCGGGCCGCTAGCGATGATCGGGTCAAACGCCATCGCTGACGCCCCTGCTTCCAGCGCGTAAAAATGCAGCCAAGCACTGAGCGTTTGTTCACTGACCCCTGGCCGAATATGCGGTAAGAGTTGCGCAAAAATGGTGTCTGTGACCGCACAAGCAGCAGTTACCGCAGCGATTTCCGCTTCATCTTTGACCGCCCGTTGCCGCGCCACGAGATCGTCGGCAAGCGTAAGCGTCCAGTTGTGGGTCGCTAATGCTTGATACTCCGCGATCGAAAAACCGCCGCTGACCAGACCGATGTGCTGACTGCCTTGCGTTTTTAAACAGTCGATCAATTGGGGCAAATAACTGCCTTGAGGGACTTCAACATTCGTAAATCCTTGGGTATCGGCGGCTTCAGCACGGTAACGTCCGTCGTGAAGCTGCAGTGCCTGCGTTGGCGTGATCATCACATATACGCCACTGCCCGGTAATGCGCCGACATAGCGTTTGCTTGGCCGATCATGCAACAGCAAAGCATCTAATGCTTCGGTTTCCAGAGTCTTTTGTAACTTGGTTAAGTGACTCATTCTTTTCCTCTCATTCATACGTGCCTTTGAAAAAAGGGTGCACATCTATCAAGCGGCACCCTTAGCAACATCTATTTTCCGCAAACCCGGCTGATTAAAAGTCGAGATCCAACCCAGCCAAGGTATCTTCGTCTTCTTTTGAAAAGATTGACTTTTGGGCGGCTTTTTTGGCTTCATCGCGTAATTCAACGCGTTCCATCACCTTAAAGAATGGCCAGTAAAGTGCGACCGCCAAGACCAGTTGCAAGGCGTTGGCTAAAATCGTGCGGTAGTCGCCGTTGGTTAAGAAACCTTCTAGGAAAACGCCGACATAAGGTGGGTTGAAGATCGGTTTGGCAATCCAACCCCAATGCATGAAGAACATCGGTAACGTGCCGATGATGGCCCCACCGAAAACGTGCGGAATGAACATGATCGGGTTCAGGATGATCGGTGCGCCGAAAAGGATCGGTTCGTTGATCCCGAATAAAGCCGGGAATAGGGAAATTTTACCGATTTTCCGATAGCGCTTGCTCTTGGACAACATGCAGGCAACTACGCAGCCGATTGAGATGCCGCAGCCGGTAAAGCCGAAGAAGCTGGAAACCGCGCCGGCTGTGTAAAAATGGGGAATGGCTTCGCCGGCATTCATCGCGGCAATGTTTTCGGCGATGAATGTGACCATAATCGGACTGGTGATCGGTGAGAAAACCGATGAGTGGATGCCGAAGAAAAAGACGGTACAGATCGCAAAATTCAGGGCTAAGACGGCCCACGGATTGTCCATACTGCCGACCAGTGGTGCCAAGAAGCGGGTCAAAATGCTTGGCGGCAACTCACCAGCTATGTTTAAGAACGCAAACCGGCCAGCAATGAACGCGCCCCCGGTAATGAGGGTGACCGGAATCAGCTCAAATGAACGGGATACGAAATCCGGCACCCCTTCAGGCATTTTGATCGTCAGGTGATGCGTTTTGCACCAGTGATACAGTTCCACCGTCAGCAAAGCGACCAGCATCCCGGTGAACAGTCCGCGAGCGCCAAGGTTGGCGACATCTAATTGGCCGGCTTTGTTGAAGGTGGCAACCATCATCAAAAAGGCAAAGCCAGACAAGGTGACGCATCCAGGAATATAGAGTTTGTAATGATTACCGAGGTTGTAGGCAATGGACAAACAGGCATATAGCCCGATCATGCCAATGGACAGCTTGACCGGTAAATCAAACAGTGCGGCGTTGCTAGTAATGAACTGCGAAACAACATTCTTAGGTCCGAGCATATTCGGTAATGCCGGAATGATGGTGAAAATACTACCGAGAATGGTAAAAGGCGTCATCACCACCATCCCAGCCTTAATCGCGCTTAGGTGGCGCTGATTGTCCACCTTATGCGCAATCGGCATGAAAAAACGATTCATAAACGCTTCAAACTTGTTAAACATCGCGGGATTCACTCCTCTCGTGGTGTGAGCGTGAGCCAGCCCGGTTAGAAACCGGAGTGTAAGTGGCCTCGGGCGTGATGGCCGGTCTTTGACCATTGCGCCCGAGGTCCTTACACGCAGGTTTCTGGGCTGGCGAACGCGTTATGGTGAGCGTGAGCCAGCCCAGAATTTAAGCCGACAAACGCACAGTGCTAAGTATTAACCGGCGTGCTTCTTCTGGTATTTGGCATGTGTCACCAGCGCCAGCTTCATCACAGTCGCACCATCCATTTGACCGTAAACATCCTTGTCGATCACGGCATAAGGAATGTGCCGCGGTTCGCAGATTTCGCTAATGTAGCCGGTTTTGTGACCGATTTGCGGCCCAACCAAAACAATGTCATAGTTATCGATTTCGTCCTCCAGACCATCAACGGGAATGGCGTTGAAGTGAAAATCCGCTTCATTCAGCTTACGGCTGTCTTTCACAACCTTGGCCATATTTTGCATCAACATATTGGTGGAAAAGCCACCGGCACAGCATAAAAGAATTCGCATTTGGAAGTTCCTCCTATTTTTGAGTGTTGGGAATTGGCATAGCAATTTTTTGTTTTGAAATATGTTTATTGAGCTGGTTTACGTTCTGTTTTCGAAGATTTCTATTAATGTCTCAATCAAGTCCCGTGCCAGCTGACTGGTCATGTAGTGGTCTTGGGCGTGGACCATGAGCAAGTTGACCGGTTCGGGTGTCTGATCAGGGTCGAATTCTCGACTGATCATGGCCGTTTGGGCATTATGAGCGGCGACATCAATTTCTTTAGACTCCGCCAACAAATTGCGCGCGCGGTCAAAGTCGCGTGTTTTCACCGCAGCCAGCGCTTCGAACGCTTTGGTTTTACTTTCACCGGCGTTCGCAATGAGTTGCATAATTTCAAGTTCCTGGGTGGTTGCCATAAAACGCTCCTTTAAAATGCCAGCAGTAGTAACGCGGCTGGCAGGATTTTTATCACTAGGAATTAGGACGACTGAGAGCCGTCATCGGTGGGGCTAAAAAGTGTGGGCAGCTTCGACCAGCTGCAATGACATTTGCCGGCACATGGCAGCATACAAGGCGACCATGTGATCAACATCGGCTGCTTGGGCGAGCGACTGGGCACAGTGGCCATAGCGGCACGGCAAAATAGTCACGACTGTCGGAATGCCGGCGCCGACTTTATGCGCCTCACCGCCATCGGTACCGCCGCCATTAAACATGTCCAATTGCAGTGGCAGGGAAGCCGCAGCTGCGGTCTCTTTGACGAATTGTTGCAGTTGGCGATTTGGCGCTAACGTGCGATCAAAGTGCGTGAGGATCGGCCCCTTACCGACTTGACGCTGGTTCACTTCGCTGCGCTCGCGGGGATGTTGAAAAGTCGCGACATCCACAATGAAAGCCAGGTCTGGTTGAATCAATTGGGTGGCAGTTTTGGCACCGCGAATGCCGACTTCTTCACTGCTGGTTGCGGCAAAATGTAACGTGAATGGCAGCGCTTCATCGGCAAGCTCTGTCAAAAGCCGGGCACCGACATAACAACCGAGCCGATCATCTAATGCTTTACCGCCAAAAACGCCTTCCGCGGCATATTCGCTGAATTCGGTCGCAAAGGTGACCATGTCGCCGATGTTAATGCCCAGTGCGGAGACTTCATCAGCCGTATTGGCGCCGACATCGCACAATACTTGATCAAAGGCGGGCAGCGATTCATCGCGAATGACCATGCCCGGCAGTTTTTCTCCGGCAGCCGTCGTGACCCGAACGCTTTGCCAGTGACTGGCGGCAGGTTTAACCCCGCCGACAACCATCAAGCGTAAGAGGCCTTCAGGTGTGATCGTCCGGACCATATAGCCGACTTCATCCATGTGGCCATAAATCATGACGGAGAACTGCGGTTTGGCAGCTCTTTTGGTAAAAATCAGACTCCCAAGACCATCTGTCTGGGTGGCAAAGCCATACGGTGCTAAATAATGGCGTAAAACGTTGCGCACTTCGCCTTCGTTGGATGCGATTGCGTCGGCATTGCTTAACGCAGCCATTAATTGTAAATCCATGTTGTTTCCGCTCCTTCCAGCGCTGTGCGCAAGATCTGGTGAAATGACGAAAATTCGGTTTGCTGAGCCAGTTTATTGATGACGTCCGGCTTTTGCATTAAGGCTGCCAGTTGCATGGTTAACGTACGATGCAAGGGGAGTTGATCCTGTTTCAAGGCGATTAGCCAGACAAGCTGCACCGACCGGGTCGTGTTCGTGGCGCCATTTGGCAAAAGGATGACGGCGACGGCATTTTTCTTGGCATTGAATGACAAAGGATGCGGAATCGCGATGCCATTATCATAGATGGTCGGTAGAAAGTCTTCCCGCTGAAGCACCGACGCCGCATAGTCCGCCTGCCCGCAATACTCGGCCATTGTCGCGGTGACGGTGGTCAGCAGGCTGCGATAATCAGTTGGTGTCAGCTGCTGGAAAAATAGCGATGGGACCAATAAGTCAGCCAGTGACGCTGTCGCATTGTGGCGGGAGGCGACCGATAATTCGTGACGCAAATGCGCAAAGTCCAGATCCGAAGCAACTTCGTCAATCCGGATCACCGGGCAGTCAAATGATTCGTTTAAGGCGGTCACTGTAAACAACAAGTCTGGCGATAACTCATGAATCGCGGCTAACTCGTTAAGTCCGAATGTCTGAATCATGGCTTCAGGAAAAATTCGCCGTAAGCGTAAGCACAAAAGCGTCGCAATCCCGCCGCCGGTACCGCACACGACCGCAATTCGGTAGCCGCCGCGGCTCCATTTTTCATGCGCCTGCTCCAGCGGTACCAACAGGTGGGTTGTGAGGTAGCCGATTTCGGTTTTGGGGACGTCGATTTGATATTCCTGACTTAGCCACTGCGCAAATTGGACCGCCCAGTTAAACGCGATCGGGTAATCTCGCGCTAATGGTTCCAGATTCAGGCCCGCCAGACTTTGGTGCTCCTGTAGCCGGCCAATCAATGCCAGGACATGGAAGTACATGAGTGACAAGAATTCCGGATGCGTGGCGAAGTTTGTCGCGTGGCGCTCATCCAATGCCGTGAAGTAAGCCTGAAGTTTAGCTTTTAGCCGATCATGATCCAGTCGGGTAGTCAGTTGTTTGCGTTTTGCCGCAAAACTGACAGTTAAAAATTGCCAGGCTTCTGTCCCCAAACGGATGTCGGTCACCACATCCGAAAATGGCGCATCGTCAGGCGCAGGTTGTGGTTGCTGACCGGTGACGGCCAACGACCAGCCGATTTCACTGGCAAACTGGGCCGTTACCGGTGGATCCAGTCCTAGTGGTTGCACTTGTTGCGTGAGTGTTGAGTGTTGTGGTGGTAGCCCATATTGCTGCAAGGCCAGAATCCGACTTTGCCAGTGGCAGCACACCCGCACGCCATAATGTGCTTTGCGTTCTAAGGTCAGCGGCGTGCCGACAAGAAGTTTATCCAGCTCCCGTAAATCACGTTGCAACTGCTTGGGACTGATTTGCTGGGTTTCCGCCAGCGTGGCGACCGTGAGATATTGCGTCGTTGTCAACAAGAGACGCAACAACTCCGGAATTCTTTTGGCGGGCATCTGTGGTTGCGCTTGCTGCTTCATGGCAGCTAAATAATCCGTCAGCAGTTGCGAATCTGTCACCTGGAGTTGATAACCGCGACCACGTTGAAAGCAAATCTGAAAACCGGTCGCATCACGATTCAATAACCGTAAATCATTTTGCAATGTTCGCCGCGACACCCCAATCGTCTCGGCTAACGCGGCTGCGGACATCGCACCGTTTGCTTGTAGTGCCTGAATAATCATGTGTTCACGCAAGTAAGTTCCCCCAATCCGTAAGCGCTTTCAACGATAATGCTATTATGCCGGAAATGAGCGACTGCCAAAAGCCCCACTTTTGCAAATTGGCATGGCAAAAATGGCGGGGTTGTGGCAGTCGCTTAATGATTATTTTCAAAAAAGACGACCAAGTACCCCGTTGCAATCAATTGTGCGAATTGCAAGAGGAGGCTTAGTCGTCTTTTTTAGACTTGAACGATTTAATTTTATGATAGACCAGCGTCGTTAGCTGAAAAATCATCGCGAGGCCAGACACTGTACGGCTCTTTAGGCCACCGTCCCATCAGCATTTAACTGCGCCATATGAATCAACGTTTCGGCAATTTTACCCATGGCCTCTGTGGAGACAACCTCATAAGGGCCGTGGAAATTGATGCCACCGTTGAACAGATTAGGTGTCGGGATACCTTGATAAGTAATTTTTGAACCGTCTGTCCCACCGCGGAACGGTACTGTTTTAGGTGTGAGTCCGGCCGCCTTGATCCCAGCTTCAGCTAAGCGGAGCGGGTAGGGATCCTTGTTGATGATGTCGGCCATGTTGTAATACTGGTCGTACATCGTCACTTTGAGGCGCGGTTGCTCAAACTGGGCATTAAGTTCGTCCACGACCTTGTTGAAGTATGCTTTGCGAGCCTCGAACTGTTGGTGGTCGAAGTCACGAATAATGTAAGTCAGTTGGGCTTCGCTGATTTCGCCATGGAACTTCAAGAGCAAGAAGTAGCCTTCGTGACCGGCACTGAATTCCGGACGGTCAAAAGCGGGCAAGGCGGCGTCGAGCTGGCGGCCAAGTGTGTTGGCGTTCACCATCAGTCCCTTGGCTTCCCCGGGATGAACTGAGGTGCCTTCAATTGTCACCGTGGCCTGCGCAGCGTTGAAGGTTTCATATTCGATTTGTCCGGGATCGCCATTATCCAGAGTGTAGGCAAAATCAGTCGCAAATTCCTTGGCGTCAAATTTATCGGCACCGACACCGATCTCCTCGTCCGGGCCAAAACCAAACTTAATGAGACCATGTTTGATTTCCGGATGGGCCAGCAAATACCGCGCCGTCGCCACCGCACCGGCGATCCCGGCTTTGTCGTCAACCCCCAGTAAAGTGGTACCGTCGCCAGTAATAAGTGTTTGGCCAAAATACTGCTTCAAAGCCGGAAACTGCTCAACGGTCAACCGCAACCCGTTGGCAAATTCAATCGGGCTGCCATCATAGTGCGGATGAACTTGCGGTTGCACGTTTTCGGCATTGTAATCTGCCGTGTCCAGATGAGCGATGATGCCGAAGCTTTTGACCGGCTTGTCGGTGTTAGCCGGCAATGTCGCCGTTACGAAGCCGTTTTTGTCATTCAAACTGACATCTTGTAGTCCTAAGTCTTGCAGCTGCTGGACCAGTAACTTGGCCAATTCCGTTTGGCCCGGCGTTGAAGGGGTCGTGTCGCGTCCCGGATAAGAGCGCGTGTTGATTTTTGCATAACGGATAAAGTCTGCCTGTATTTGCGCTAAATCAAGGTCAATCGTCAATGAGAATCCCTGCCTTTTCGATGAGAAAAATATTAACATTACATTGCAATCAGTTTGAATCTGGCTTAGTATTTTGTCAATAGCGCAATTTGGGAATTATTGGAGGGATACATATGTTTAGGTCAAAAAAATGGCCTTTGGTGTTGCCATCTGCCGCACTCGTCCTTTTGGCCGCCGGTTGCTCATCAAGCAGCAGTGGTCAAAGCGGGCAATCAAGTACCAATCAAACGCTCAATTGGTCAGAAACATCTGCAATTGTGACGAATGATCCGTCGCAGTCAACGGATACCGTTTCTTTTCAAGTCTTAAACAACACGCAGGAAGGAATTTACCGGTTAACCGACAAAGGGCAAAAGCCGCAGTTGGCGCTGGCTAAAAAGGTCACGACCAGTAAAGACGGCATGACTTACCATGTCACCCTTCGCAATGCCAAGTGGAGTAATGGCGATCCAATTACGGCGCAGGACTTCGTGTATAGTTGGCAGCGCACCGTGGATCCTAAGACCAAGGCCACCGATGCGTTCTACTTTGCGCCCGTGAAAAATGCCACGGCCATCACCAAAGGCACCAAGCCGGCGTCTGATCTAGGCATCAAAGCGACTGATAGCCATCATCTGACCATCACGCTGGAGAATCCGACCGCTTACTTTAAGAAGTTGCTGGCGTTCCCGCTGTATTATCCGCAGAATCAAAAAGTGGTTGAAAAATATGGCAAAAAGTATGGCACTTCCGCAACGACGCAGGTTTATAGTGGCCCATTCAAGTTGACGAAGTGGAATGGTACCGGTGATAGCTGGACACTTGCCAAAAACCCGCAGTACTGGGATAAGAAGCACGTTAAACTGGCTAAGGTTAACGAAACGGTCATCAAGGATGTCCAAACCGGGATGAACCTTTATCAAACTAAGAAGTTGGATTCAATCGTGTTGACCGGCGAGCAGGCCGCCGCCCATCTTAATGACAAAGATGCGGTTAAGCGATTGTCTTCCAATATGACGCGGGTCGATCTGAATCAAAAACAGGTTCCGGCATTCAAGAATCTCAAAGTGCGCCAAGCCTTTTCCATGATGATTAACCGCACCGCGCTGACCAAGAATGTTTTGAAAGATGGCTCTAAGCCGGCGCTCGGCTTCATTCCAGTCGGTCTGCATACCAATCAAAAAACTGGCGCGGACTTTGCCAAGACAACGCAGGTGAAAAGTGCGGTGGCGTATGACAAAACCAAGGCCAAGAAGTTGTTTGAAGAAGGCATGAAAGAATCGGGCCAGAGTCAGCTGAACTTAACGCTACTGGCCGATGATACGGATGTTTCCAAGCAAGTTGCCGAATACCTGCAAGGCGCGTTTGAAAACCTGCCGCATGTCAAAGTCACGATCAAGAGCATTCCAAAAGCGCAGCGGCTGCAAGCCATGAACGCCGGCAACTACGACATGGTTGTGACAGGGTGGCAGTCGATTTTCGCTGACGCCTACAACTTCCTGGACGTCTGGATCAGTGATTCCAGTTACAATTCATCCGGCTACAAAGATGCCAAGTTGGATCAGTTGCTAAGCGAAACCGAAACCAAGTACGGCAACAATCCGCAAAAGCGCTGGACCATGTTGCAAGACGCCGAAAAGATCTTGATGAAGGATCAAGGTACTTTGCCGCTATATCAAGCTGATAACCTGCAGTTGTTACGGTCAAACGTAAAGGGATTGTCGTTCAATCCTAACGGGACACCGTATGACTTCAAGACGGCTTATCTGAAGTGATCATTAAGTGAAAATAAACAGCCCATCATCCTGCACATAGAAACTGTACGGCATGATGGGCTGTTTGGTATGCTATGAAACCAGCAGCTACATTCTTCGAAAGAAGGTAATGACTTTGGTTTTAGAACCTTAGTACGTCACAATCCTAAAGAAAGGAGTAGTTTCTTAGTTGTGAAAGATGCACTTGACTGAATGTTTCAGTTTGGCAGTTTCATTCTTGCCCTGCTGGCATTAGTCATTGTGCTAATTGACCGGAATAACACAAAATAGCCGTCACGCCTAGCAAGCGAATTGACGGCTATTTTGTAGTCTAAAATGAGCTGCTGTTAAATAGCATTTTAAAGGAGCTGGTGTTGACACACCAAACTCTTTTATGTGGATATAATAGCATGCGACTAAAGAAGCATCAATAGTGATATGACATTCTAGAAACCGCTTAATAAATGCTTAATGATAACTAACGATATTCTAAAAAGTGGTTTCTATTCTAATTAATCCTATGCTACAATAAACCAAGAATGCTACGCGACGGCAGCTACGAACTTCGAAAGAGGGTGATAGCTATGGTTTTAGGACTGTAGTGCATCGCAAATCTTTGGAAAGGAGTGGCATTGTGTCTGTCAAAGACGCACTTGATTTGATGTTTCAGTTCGGCAGTTTCGTTCTTGCCTTGCTGGCATTAGTCATTGTGCTGATTGACCGAAATAACACAAAATAGCCGTCTCGCACAGCCAGCGAAATGACGGCTATTTTGTAGCTTCAATGAGCTGCTGTCAAACAGCATTCCAAGGAGCTTGGTGTAGGTGCACCGAGCTCTTTTCGTTTTCATTATATCATGTGGATTTCGAATCTGCTACGGTAACGTTTTGAAATGAACCTGAATTGTCAAATGAGGTGCAACAATGAAGACCAAGATAAAGAAGTAGTTTCATTCTTGCTTTATTAGCATTAGTCATTGTGCTAATTGACCGTAATAACACAAAATAGCCGTCTCGCCCAGGTAGTGAATTGACGGCTATTTTGTGGCCTTAAATGAGCTGCTGTTAAATAGCATTCCAAAGGGCTTGGTGTTCCCGCACCAAGCTCTTTGTACATCTTTATTATATCATGCAAATTTCGAATCCACTACGGCAACGTTTTAAAAGTAATATTGGGCCATCTAAAATCAGTTTGTCCGTTTGGCAATCTGCGGAACATCAAAACCTTTGGTAATTAGCTAGTAAGACCAGCGTATAGGCGACCAGTGTGTTTGAGCAAACTTTGGTCGTTGCACCGTTAAGACGATTCCTTTTGTGTTGGTCAGGCGCTTTGAGCAAGCAGGAAGGCGCCGATCGCACCGGCATTATCCGCCAGATCAATCGGGACGATGTAGCTGTCAAGCGGCGGAACAGTCACATAATCGTTCAGCAACCGGTTAAACTGGTCACGGATTTTAGGAAAAAGTTGTTGCTGGTGCATGACGCCGCCACCGAAGACAATCTTCTCTGGGGCAACGGTCAGGGTCAGGTCGACACATGCCTGGGCGAGGTAGTAAGCCTCTAAATCCCATGCCGGATGATCGGCCGGCAGATCCTTGGCGGGTTTGCCCCAGTGTTTCTGGAGCGCCGGTCCGCTGGTCATACCTTCCAGACAGTCGCCGTGAAACGGGCAATTACCAGCAAATGTGTCGTCTGGGTGGCGGCGCAGTATGATGTGTCCCGCCTCAGGGTGACTGTAGCCTTGCAGCAGCTGACCGTTTTGCACGATGCCAGCACCGACGCCAGTGCCAACAGTCCAATAGACGAGGTCATCCAAGCCTTTGCCAGCGCCGGCCTTGAGTTCGCCGTATGCTGCAGCGTTGACATCGGTGGTGAAAGCAAACTTGGTGTCAGGAAAATGTTTCTGTAAGGTACCGAGAATGTCGAAAAACTGCCATCCGGCTTTAGGGGTCTTGGTAATGTAACCGTATTGATTCGACTTACGGTTGACGTCAATTGGACCAAATGAGGCAAGACCGATTTTGTCGGCAGGGTGCGCCTTGAAATAATCGATCACTTGGGCGATGGTCTCGTCCGGCGTTGTTGTCGGAAAAGTTTCCTGGTCGATGATGTCGATACCGTTTTCTGAGATGGCACACACAAACTTTGTGCCACCAGCTTCGATTGCTCCGAGCATGAGAGTGACTCCTTTCAACGATGGTACAGAGATGGTTGTTTTTGGTGCTGAGTCTTTGAGGCGTGCTTCAACGGTGAGTGGCTAAACTTCAAAAAATGGGTGAAAAGCGAGTCGACTGGGCAGTTGACGTTACAGGTCAGTTGCCACGGCGTTGTCACTGCTGCGTGCGGTCAGCGCGATGAGGTGGTCGCCGGGCTTGACCGTCGGCGTAGTGACTGGTTCAACGCTGGCATAGGCATTCGTGTTGGTGATAACGATCATGACGGTGGTGTCATAGCCGGCATTGGCAATGGCTTGGTAATCGAAGGTTCCCAGCAGGTCACCCGTGTTCACATGGTCGCCTTGGCTGACCTTGCTGGTGAAATACTGGCCTTTGAGGTCGACGGTATCGATGCCAAGGTGGATGAGCACCTCAGCACCGTCATCAGCCTTAATGCCATAAGCGTGGTGAGTCGGATAGGCGACGGTTACCGTGCCGGTGACTGGTGAATGGACCTCATCGCTAGCGGGTTTGATGGCAATTCCTTTGCCCATGATCTCAGCTGAAAAGACCTTGTCGTTGACTTGCGTGATTGGTTCGGTGGTGCCGGCGACTGGGGCGGCAATGACGGTATCTGCTTGTGTTTCTTCACCGGTGGTCGGATCCACGGGTGCTTCTTCGGGTTCATTTTTCAAAACGCGTTTGGCAACGATGAACGTCATGACGAAGGAGGTTACCAAACTAATGACTGCGGCCAGTAAAAAGGCCACAATAGATTTCGGCGCGATCGAGATGAAGCCAAGAACGCCGGCGCTGCCCATCGCCCAGGCAAGGACGTGGAAGAGGCCGAGAATAGCGCTGGCAATACCGGAAGCGATCGCGGCACAGTAAAATGGAAAGCGCAGTTTCAAGTTGACCCCGAATATCGCCGGTTCGGTGATTCCGAGTAAGGCGGAGATGCTAGAGCTTGAAGCTAAGGCACGCTGTTTGCTGTCCTTAGAAGCGAAGAACACAGCAGCCGCAGCGCCACCTTGGGCGATGTTAGCCATTGATGCGACTGGGAAAATAAAGGAACCGCCAGTCGTTGCCTTGGCAGCAATGAGTGTGGTCTCGATCGCTGGGAAGGTCTGATGAAGCCCGGTGATGACAATTGCAGAGTAGAAGACCCCGAATATTGCCATGCCAAACCAACCAGTCGCATTATACAAGCCAACCAGACCATTCGTCAGAAAATCAGAAACGGCTCGCAGTACTGGACCGACGACCACAAAAGTCAGAAAACCGGTGACGATGATCGACAGCAGCGGTGTGAAGGTGAAGTCGACCGCGCCTTTGAGGTGTTTGTGCAGGAACTTCTCGATCGTCGCCAGCAAAAATGCGACCCCGAGGACGGGCAGAACCTGACCTTGATAGCCGGCTTGAGCCACATGTAACCCGAAGATGTTCCAATAGGTCATTTTTCCAGCGGCAGTGACGGCGGCCACTTGGTAACCGTTAACCAAGGTCGGCAGAACCATGATCATCCCAATTGTGGCGCCAAGGTACTGGTTGCCGCCAAAGCGCTTGGTTGCTGAGAAGCCCAGTAGGATTGGCAGGAAGGTGAATGGGGCGCTGGCCATAGTGTTAACCATGTCAGCCAGTCCCTTCAGATTCGGCACCGCCTGTACGACTGACCGGCTCATGAACAAACCCGGTGAGCTCAAAACGTTGTATAACGCCATCAGCAGTCCGCCGGCAACCAACGCTGGCACGATCGGAATGAAGATATCCGATAGCATTTTCAGGAAACTGGTGAAGGGATTCGGTTTGCCGGCGGTGGCTGCGATCTTCTTGATGTCGTCTGTGGTGGCTTCCTTTAGGCCGGTAATGCCAATCAAGGCGTCATAAACCTTATCGACATCGCCGGGACCGATGATGATCTGAAACTGGCCGCCGGTCTCGAACGTGCCTTTCACGTCGGGATCATCGTCCAGCGCCTTCTGGTTGATCGCCTTGCTGTCTTTAAGAACAAGGCGCAGCCGGGTCGCACAATGGGCAGCGGCCTGGATGTTATCTTTGCCAATATCTTGCAAGATCCGTTTGGCAACGTCAGCATGTTTCATAAAAGGTCCTCCTCGTATATTTAAATTACAACCAAGTTCTTGGATAGCTCCGTACTTGGATGTTGCGTGATATTCTCTAGTTGTTCATTGGATTTGGGTCCAACTGGTATAGGCTTTTCCCTCCTGTTGCTAGCTATTGCTAGACTTCACCCCGAGACTGCCGCCCAGATGAATCGAACAAGCACAAACCACAAGCTGCGGGGGCTGGAGATCAGTTCGGTGACTCGCGTTTCACCGAGCAGCTACTGATCCTCAGACAGACTGCTCATACTGCGAGGAAGTACTGTAGGTTCATAATTAGGGAATATCGCGCAGCGCCCAAGCCTATCCATAAATCAGAACAGAAAGGAGGTCCAATTCGATGAACTTGAATGTTGGTATTGATGTTTCAAAAGCAAAGCTTGATTACTGTGGCTTGGATTCTGCCAAGAAGGTTATTTTCCAGGACAAGACCACGAATACCCCTGACGGGGCCGGCCAAATTGAGAAATTAATCCTGGAATGGGCTAAACGCCAAGATGATTCACTAAAGATCGTGATTGGCATGGAAGCCACCTCGGTGTACAACATCCACCCCACACTTTACTTTGAACAAAGCTCAGCGCTCAGTGCGTTGGATGCCACTGTCGTCACGTTGAACCCCAAGATGACTCATCGTTACAGCCAATTGTTTGATGACGACAAGACTGATACCATTGATGCCTTCCACATCGCAGACTTTCTGCGCATTGGCCGGTATCAAGTGCCAGTGACCCGCGACGAGAAACACATTGCCTTACAGCGGCTCACCCGCGAACGGTATCACATCGTCAAACAAATTACAGATGGCAAAAACCACTTCCTCAACAATCTGTACTTCCGATTGAACACACTGGAAGCTGAGCTACCGACTTCTGTGTTCGGAAACACGATGATGACGGTGCTTAGCGGTGAAAAGTACACACTGGACGAAATCGCTCAGATGCCCTTACAGACGCTTACTCAAGATCTTAACCAATTGTCCCACGGTCGCTTTGGTGACCCAGAGGCGATCGCTAAGGCCTTACAAAAAGCCATCCGTAGCTCTTATCGCTTGAGCAAGACGGTTGCCGATTCTGTTGACCAGGTCATGGCGATTTACATCAACCAGATCCGGATGTTACAAAAGCAACTAAAAGCCCTAGACAAGAGCATCACCGACCTGTGTGCCGTCATTGATGGCTCACAGTCAACGCAAAGTATTCCAGGCGTTGGCCCAGTCTACTCGGCTGGACTACTGGCTGAAATTGGTCAGATTGAACGGTTTCCGAGTGAAGCTAGTTTGGCAAGCTATGCCGGACTGGTTTGGCGCAGAAGTCAATCCGGAAACGGTGAGCGGCAACTAACGCCGCGCACGCATAACGGCGATCAGTACTTACGCTATTACCTAATTGAAGCTGCCAACTCGGTAAGAGCGCATGATCCCACATTTGCCAGATTTTACGACAAGAAATACCGGGAGGTGCCAAAATATCAACACCGACGTGCTTGTGTCATGACTGCAAGAAAGCTGGTACGCGTGATCTATGCATTACTTAAAAACCACGAGTTGTATAAACCAGCCAAAGCGGTCTAGCGCGCCAAGCGTCAAGTTAGGGCTTTAGATTCACCTAGAGAAATTACTAAATCCCTGGGCTGGGGGAAGTATACCCTCTGAAAAATGAAACAAGTCTAGATAATTTGAATCACTCCCTTGACTTCAGACCACAAGTCTCAGGAAAGCGGTTAATGGGCTAAAAAATAATATCAGTTTTGCGACGGTTAAAATATAAAGCGCTTTCGACAAATTGTCAAGCGTTTGACAATTTAAGTCTTCATTATTGAGGGACTTCATTATACTTAACCTTTTAAAAATGTTTTTCGATTGACAATTAACCGCTTTCAGTTATGATGAAGCTAATCGTGACAAACAGATTGGGACGCAATGACACCGCACAAGGGTGGCAGAAAAATGCACCAACAAGATGGAACACAGCGACGCGTTATCGCCTCAGTATAAGCTACGATCACCAACGCTGATGCCGTCAGTATGTGTCAAGCGTGAAATCTAAAAAGGGGTAATACCAAACTATGACCGTTAAACTTGAAGATGTTGCCAAATTGGCAGGAGTGTCGCCGACCACGGTCTCTCGCGTGATCAATAATTACGGCGCCATCAGTGACAAAACGAAAAAGGCGGTTCATGCCGCCATGAATCAGCTGAATTATCGACCGAATACTTTGGCCCGCTCGCTACAAGGCAAGTCACCGCATCTCATTGGATTGATCTTCTACGACGTCAGTCACCCATTCTTCGGTGAGCTGGTCTCCCGACTCGAGAATCTGCTGTTCGAACGCGGATATAAGGCGATCTTATGCAACAGCGCCAATGATCCGGAAAAGGAGCGCGAGTACCTGCGCCTGCTGGCAGCCAATCAGGTCGACGGTATCATTGCCGGAGCGCACAATGAAAATATTCCGGAATATAAAGCGTACGGACTACCGATCGTCAGCTTTGATCGTAATCTGGCTCCGACCATTCCGATCGTAAGTTCCGACAATGCCCAGGGCGGGCGCTTGGCCGCATCCGTCTTGTCAGCCAATGGCGTGCAAGCCCCGCTAATCATCACCGGTAAGGAATTGCCGAATTCACCGACAAATGCTCGGTCGCAAGGTTTTCACGATTACTTCGCTTCCCATGGAATCGAACCCGCGACCATGGCGATCCCGTTCGAGACCGCGGCAGCCATTCGCCGTACGGAGATCCAACGCTTATTGACCAAGGGGCAGTATGATGGAATCTTCTGCACCGATGATCTGACTGCCATGCAGGTCCATCAACAGGCTTTGACCATGGGAATTCGCGTTCCGGATGACCTAAAACTGATCGGCTATGACGGCACTCGCTTCATTCAAAATTATTACCCAGCGCTGACAACGATTGTTCAACCGCTGGACGACATCTCAAAACTGCTAGTCGACCTGTTACTGACAAGGATCAACGATCACAAGGCTGACCTAGATCCGAATTATTTGCTGCCGGTGAGCCTGCATCAAGGCATCACGGCGTAAAGTGCACCATCACTGGGTTCGGTATTTTTTGTTACCAAGCAGGCTTGACCAAGAAGTTGGCGCTATTCATCAGTTCTTTCCTGTAGCGCTTCCAAATAAAAAGTGATATACTGCCGTTACAATCGAATAGAAACATTTGGGGTGCTGTAAAAGCTGAGATGATACCCATTGAACCTGATGCAGTTAGTACTGTCGCAGGGAAATATCGTTAAAATCAATCGTTTTTTGATGCTTATTTGTGATTTCATGGACCCCGCCGATGATTTGGTGACGGGTCCTTTTTTGTGAGCGCGAGCTGGCGCGGTTAGAAGCGGGAGTGTAAGTGGCCTCAGACCGCAATGGCCGGTCTTAGCCATTGCGGTCTGAGGTCCTTACACGCAGGCTTCTGCGCCAGGGAGCGCGTTATGGAGAGCGGACGTCGGGCTTTGGCCATTTGGGCTTCAAGGTCCTTACACGTAGATTTCTGCGACTGTGAGCGCGTTATAGAACGCGGCAGTCAGACTCCGCATGTGCCCAAAATAGAACAAATTCCCCGCGTAAAAATCGCACCATTGCGTCTGGGTTTTGGCCATTTAGGCTTGAGGTTCTTACACGCAGACCTTTACGCTGACGGGCGCGTTCTGGTAAGCCGCTGCGCTTTCTGACTTGGCGGATCAGCGAACATGAAACGCAAGTAGGCTTTGAAATGATGAATTGATCGTGCTTAGCCCCCGTCTGTCTTTATTTGAAGAAATGGGGGTTATTTTTATGGACAAATGGTCGTTGCGCGATGTTGTTTTACTGGCATTTCTGGCGTTTCTGTTTGGCGGTGTCTTTATGGGTGCCGATGCGATTTACGCGTTGCTGGCAGCGGCATTGACGCCAATCGGTTATGCGCCGTTTGCCAATGAGATTTTGTTTGGCATGTGGGTGATGGCGGCACCGATGACCGCCATGTTGTTGAAAAAGAAAGGTAGTTCGATTTTAGGCGAATGTTTGGCAGCGCTGGCGGAGATGCTTTATGGTTCCTACTTTGGCCCGGCTGTGTTGCTGTCCGGTTTTGTTCAAGGCTTGGGTAGTGAAGCGGGATTCATCGTGACTCGTTATCGGCGCTATGACAGAGTGAGCCTACTTTTGGCCGCAGTTGGTACGACGGTTTTCAGTTTTACCTATGAGTACTTCAAGTTAGGTTACGGCGCTTACAGCCTCGGCATGATTCTGGCATTGGTGACGGTGCGCTTGCTGTCGGTTATTTTCTTCGGCGTTGTTTTGGTTCAACTCGTGATGAAACTTTATGAACAGGCCGCTGGTGCCAAGCGGTTGGCTGGCAGGTCGTAAATGATGGGAATTGAACTAAGAAAATTGCGATTTCAGCGGGATGGCCCATTGTTTGATGGCCTCGATTTCGAATTTGCGACGGGTGCGATGACTGTGCTAACCGGCGACAGTGGCAGTGGGAAGTCGACCTTGCTCAACTTGATTGCCGGATTTGCGCCACTGACTTATGAAGGCACGATTTTGGTGGACGGGCAGGATAATCGCAATGCGTCTATGCAAACGAGAGCAAGCCGAGTGGGAATGCTGTTTCAGAATCCTGATCAGCAATTTACCATGCGAACCTTACGCGGTGAACTTAATTTTGCTTTGGAAAATCTCGACTTGCCGGCTGATGTGATGGCAAAACAAATTTGGCAGGCGGTGGTGTTGGGTGAAACCGATGCTTTCTTGGATCGGGACTTACAGACACTTTCCGGTGGTGAAAAACAGCGCGCGGCGTTGACGGTTTTGCTGGCGATGGATGCGCCGGTTTTGTTGCTAGATGAGCCGTTTGCCAGCATTGATCCGGCTAGTCGGCAGCAACTCATCACCAAGCTGGGCAAATTACGCGATGCGGGGAAAACCATTGTCATTGCCGATCATGACTTAAGCGATTATGCCGGCGTTGCCGACGAGCTTGTTTCCTTGGAAAAGGGACAGCTGACCCGCTTGCCGCTAACGACACTCACCACGATCCCAACCAGCTTTCATTTGACGCAAAGTGACGCGGCCACGACGCCTTTGCTTCACCTTGATCAAGTGGTTTGTGCCCAGAATCGCCGGATATTGATCCGCGCGGCTGACTGGCATTTTAATACCGGCATCACGACCCTGACTGGCGCTAATGGTAGCGGGAAATCGACGTTGTTGCGGGCCATGGTGCAACTGCATCCTTACCAAGGCCGCATGTTTCTGGGTGAACGGCGCTTGCGGCGCAGACAGCGATTGTTTCAAACGATGACGCTGGCGGTGCAAGATGCCACCAAGCAATTTGTAACGCTGACGCCGGCGGATGAATTAAAGTTCGGTGCCCCGCTCACGGCGGAAGTTCGCGAACGCCAACAAGCGGCCCTCGACTATCTGGGATTGACGGAGAAGCAATCCGGCAGCCTGTATCACTTGAGCGACGGGCAAAAGAAAATGATTCAATTGATTGCCATGTTGAGCCTGGATCGGTCCTTTTTACTGCTAGACGAGCCGTTCAGCGGATTGGACGAGCGCGCGTGTGCATTTTTCACCGCGTGGATTAAGGAAAAAGCAGCTGAGGAAGCCTTCTTGATTGTGACCCATCGGCTTGCTCCGTTGGCAGGCGTGAGTCAACAGCATGTTCAACTGGCCGATCAACATTTGGCGGTGCTTGGGGAGTGAGACGATGTTGCCAAAAAAGACGAATGCGCTGAATCTGAGTTTGCTGATACTGCTTTTGACGCTTGAAATATCGTTTAGTCATTCGGTGAAACTTGACTTGGCGTTGATTGGCTTAGCTACTGGCTTTCTGCTGTGGCGACGCGCCTTTAAAAGTCTGGTTGTTTTAGCTTTGCTTCCACTGATACCGGCGGCGAGCACTTACTGGGCGATCACCTTACACGGTACGGATATGTCCTACGCGTTGTTACTGTTTGTGCGGACTTATGCCTTCACCGCGCTGGGCTTGGTGTTTCTGATCGGCGTCGATCTCGAGGCATTGCTCCTGTGGCTGGAACAACATAAGCTGTCGCCTAATTTTGTTTACGGTCTGCTGGTTGTCATCCACGCCTTGCCGCAAATCATGCATGAGGTCGCGGCGATTCGCGAAGCCAGCCTATTGCGCGGGCAAAAGCTGCATCCGTGGTCACCCATGATTTACGTCAAAGTGATTTTTGTCGCCATGTCGTGGCAAGACCAGTATGTCAAAGCCATGTACGCCCATGGTTATACCGAAGGCGCCAAACGAAATGTGAGCCGCGCGATCATTAGTTCACGCCGCGGCTTGGTGGCGGCAGCGGCACTGTTTCTGCTGTTGAATGTCTTGGTTCGATAGCTTTGGGATGCCATGAGGCGAAAATACCGCGATGCTGACGAAAACATTGATTAACGAGAGGATGAAAAATGAAATTTTCAGAACTTGCACGGCAACAGGTCGTGCCTTATTGGGAAGGGAGTCTGTCGCATCCATTTCTGACTGAGTTACAGGATGGAACGCTTGATCCGACGATTTTTCGGTTTTACCTGATTCAGGATGCGTACTATTTGAAACATTTTAGCCATTTGTACGAATTAATTGCGGAGCAGGCTCAAGAACCTGAGTTAAAAGCCTATGCTGAGCAATCTGCGGCTGGTTTGGCAGCAGGTGAATTGGCAGTGCGGCAGGATTTTTTTGAAACATTGGCGATTACTGATGAAGAAGTGGCCGCCACGGCGATTGCGCCAACAGCCTACCATTACGTTTCGCACATGTACCGCCAGTTGGTTGAAGGAACGCCGCATGTTGCAATTGCGGGGATGCTGCCGTGCCCGTGGCTTTATCAGGAAGTCGGACAATATTTGGCGCAGCGCCAGTCACCGGTGCCGATTTACCAACGCTGGATCGAAACCTATAGCGGCGATGAAAATGCTGACGACCAGCAGGCAGCAGTCGCGCTGGTTGATCGGCTTTACGAGCACAGTACACCAGCCGAACAGCAACAGATGATTGCCGCTTTTAAAATCAGTTCACAGATGGAATACAGTTTTTGGGAGATGGCCTATCGCTTGGAAGCATGGCCGAAAGGGAGGATCGCCGATGGGGCAAAACCGCGTTAAACGGCTGGCCATGTTAGCCATGATGATTGCATTGGATGTTGTGTTGTCGCCGTTATTTCGGATTGAAGGGATGGCGCCGATGTCGAGCGTGGTCAACGTGGTCGCGGCCGTTGTGATGGGACCGCTATACGCCACGGTGATGGCCTTTGCCTGCGCCATTTTACGGATGACGCTGCTGGGCATTCCGCCACTCGCCTTAACCGGTGCGGTTTTTGGGGCATTCTTAGCCGGCATCGGTTACCGCTTCGGTCGCCAAAATTGGTGGGCCGCTGCTGGTGAGATTTTGGGTACTGGGTTGATCGGTTCGCTGCTGTCGTATCCGGTGATGGTTTGGTTCACCGGCAGCAGCCAGTCCCTTTACTGGTTTGTATACACGCCGCGGTTCTTCGGCGGATCCATTTCCGGCTCGCTCATTGCACTATTTGTTTTATATGAGTTAGATCGCAACGGCATCACGCGCCGATTGCAAAAGATATTTTGAGCGTGAGCTGGCGCGTTTAGAAGTCGGAGTATAAGTGGCCTTGGGTGTGATGGCCCGGGCTTGGCCATTGCGACCAAGGTCCTTACACGCAGACTCCTGCGCCAGCGAACGCGTTATGGTTGAGCGTGAACCGGCGCGGTTAGAAGCCGGAGTGTAAGTGGCCTTGGGGTGTGATGGCCCGGGCTTGGCCATTGCACCCAAGGCCCTTATACGCAGACTTCTGCGCCGGTGAGCGCGTTACTGTCAAAACAAAACAGGAGGAGCAGAATTCATGACACAATCAATTACCGAGGTTTTCGCAGATGCATTTAAAACCACTTTTCTCTTAAAGTCGTCGCCACTCGTAGACTGCATCACCAATCCCGTGACGATCGAATCGATGGCCAACGCGCTGTTGTATATCGATGCTAAGCCGGTGATGGCTGATCTCCCGGAAGAGTTTCCGGAACTTTTTACCCAAATCGACGCGCTATTGCTGAATTTAGGCCACATTTCGCCTGAACGCAAAGATAGTCTGCTGGCCGCAGGGCGTTATGCCGCAGAAACGCATAAGCCGGCTGTGGTGGATCTTGTCGGGGTGGCGGCAACGCAATTACGTTACGACATTGGCCAGCAGTTACTGCAAAATCACCCGAATGTGGTCAAAGGCAATATTTCCGAAGTGCGGCGTTTTGCCGGATTGAAAAGTACCGGCCGTGGCGTCGATGGTAGTCAGCTGGATCAAAGTGCGACGGCGCTTGCCGAATTAACGAAGGCCTTGCAGGAACTGACCGAGCGATTCCCGAACACGACATTTTTGGCAACAGGCGAGACGGATTTAGTCGTCAGTGCAAAAGGCCAATGGCGCTTGGAAAATGGGGTGCCGCAACTGGATCGGTTTACCGGTACCGGCGATATTGTCGGTGCGTTGACGGCAGCCTTGCTGGGCATCGGCCTGTCGAACGATGAGGCGGTCGTTTTAACCGTGAGTTATTTCAACTGCTGCGCTGAGGTGGCCGCAGCCCAAAATACGGCAGGCGGCATCGCTTCATTCCGGGAGAAGACGTTAGATCAATTGTCGTTGTTGGCTGATCAAGCAGATTGGGTGCAAATGGTGAAAGGAGAAGCTCTATGAAACCAGAAGACCTCAAACTTTATTTAGTGACACACCGCTATGATGAGTCGCAGGCAGCATTTTTGGCCAAGATTACCGCGGCGTGTGAAAATGGTGTCACCATGGTGCAGTTGCGGGAGAAGCAGTTAAAAACCCGTGATTACTATGCATTGGCCGAGAAAGTTAAGACGATTACTGACCACTACCACATTCCGCTGATGATTGATGATCGCGTGGACATTGCCTTGGCGGTTGATGCAGCAGGGGTACACATTGGCGATGACGAATTGCCGGTGGCAGTGACGCGCAAGCTGATCGGACCGGATAAAATTCTGGGGGTTTCGACCAAAACGCTGGCCACGGCCACGGCTGCTGCGGCGGCAGGCGCGGATTATCTCGGTGTCGGGGCGATTTTCCCAACCCCAACCAAGCCGGACTCGCCGGTACTTAGCATCGAGACGCTCAAGACCATCACGGAATCAGTGCCGATTCCGGTAGTAGCGATTGGCGGTATTAAAGAAAGCAACCTCGACACTTTCAAAAATACAGGCATTGCTGGCGTGGCGATTGTCAGTGAAATCATGCAGGCACCGGACACGGCTCAAAAAGTTCGCGCAATCAACCAGAAATTGAAAGAGGTGTTGTGACATGGGTAGCGTCAATCGCACCCCTCAAGTCGTGACCATTGCCGGATCGGATTCCGGCGGCGGGGCCGGCATGCAGGCCGATCTGAAGACGTTTCAGGCCCGCCATGTTTTTGGGATGAACATTGTGGTGGCACTCACGGCGCAAAACACGTACGGCGTTCAGGCTAGTTTGCCGATCCCCACTTACTTTATTGATGCGCAGTTTCAGTCACTAGATGCGGATTTTGCTATTAAAGCCGCCAAAACCGGGATGTTGGCTGATAGTGAACACGTGGAGGCGGTGGTCCGCAATCTGCAGCAAGTCGACTTCGGACCGCTAATCGTCGATCCCGTCATGGTCGCCAAGGGCGGGGCGACGCTGCTTGAACCGGAGGCCGTTGCAACGATCAAAAGTAAGCTACTACCACTAGCCGATGTGGTGACGCCTAACTTGCCGGAAGCAGAGATCATCGTGGGGCGGCCGATTAAAACGAATGCCGACACGATCGCAGCGGCGCAGACCATTCAGCAGTTCGGCGTCAAAAATGTCATCATCAAAGGTGGCCATCGCAGCGAAGATGACCAGGCAGCCGACTATATTTTACTTGAGGATGGCAGCAGTTTTTGGCTGAGCGCGCCACGAATCGCCACGGCCAATACCCACGGCACCGGCGATACATTCTCGGCATGCATTGCCGCGGAATTAGCCAAGGGCCAGCCATTAAAAAGTGCCATTGTGACGGCTAAAGCCTTCCTTCAAGGCGCCATCAGCCAAGGCATTTTCGTCGGCCATGGCCACGGACCGACCAACCACTGGGCGAAGTTAAGCGATAAAGTGCGCATGAGTGAGACTAGGTAATTTTTAATATCAACGATGAACCGTCATCCAAAAAGCTAAGGGTGATGGTTCATTTTTTTATGGCGTCAAAATTTTTTGGTATAGGAAAAAAGTTTCACACACATGACTTAAAAATCACGAACTTTGGACGTTGCCTGTTATGTAACAGTTTGGTTTTGCTAACGGGACACTTGGGTAATTAAGCTGATTAAACTAGCTATTTTGCATCGCTAACAACATAGGTACACTTTTGACATTCGGTTATAGCAGAAGAACACGTCAATAAAGTTAACCATGCTCACATTCTCCTATTTTGTTTCATAAAAATCGAATTCTTTTAATTGACAGCGCTTCCAGAATCGCGTTAAGCTTGATTCGCAAAGTTAAGTAAAACGTTTTACCTAAAGATGCAGGCAGGGTCGTGGATGTTATGAAGAAAAAGGTCTCAATTACTGATGTCGCCAAAGAAACCGGGCTTTCGGTGACAACTGTTTCGCAAATTTTGAATGGCAAAGGTGCGCGGTTCAGCGAAGCGTCACGAAAACGGGTACTGGCAGCTAAGGAGGCACTGGGCTATGAACCGGATTTGTTTGCGCGGGGTTTAGTCGGCAAACGCGGCAACTCAATTGGCGTGGTAATCCCGGACATGATGAACCCCTTCTTCGCCAGCTTTGTGGTCAGTGTTGAAAAGGCGGCGATCCCACGCGGGTTGTTTCCGCAGATCTTTTCCATCAACGGGTTCCATGAAAATGTTGACTATTTTATTCGCCAGTTTCTTGGCGGGACGCAGCGTGGATTAATTTTGGCCGCACCAGAGGCTTCGCAGGAAATTGTTCAAAAAGTGGGGCATCAACTCAGTCTGCCGATGGTGTTTACGGATCAGGCGACCACGTTGACGACCGGCGATAGCATTCGGATTGACGAGCGGCACGCAGGATTTTTGGTTGCGGATCATTTACTGCAACTGGGACATCGGCGAATTGCATTGGTGTTGCCACAACAGCTGACCATCAACTTGCAGGATCGTCTTGCCGGGTATCAGCAAGCCTTTGCGACCCGTGGCGTTACTTTTGATCAAGCGCTGGTTTTCCGTAGCAGCTTCGATCCGGAAGGCGGACGGCAAGCAGTCGCGCAAATTGTCAAAACCGACGCCACGGCGATTATCGCGATTAATGATGATGTTGCCAGCGGCGTTTACCGCGGCTTATACGAGCAACACAAGCGAATTCCGGAAGATTACGCGGTTGTCGGATTTGATGATGTCACGCAAGCTCGGTTCATGACCCCGGGTTTAACCACCTTGGCGCAACCGGTTGACCAACTGGGCCAGCAAGCCGTTGAGCTGCTGGTGGCGCAGATGAGTGGCGAGCACAATACTCGCAATGCGCTTGAGCTGCCGGTGAAGTTGGTTAAGCGTGGTTCGACGCGGCCAGTGTAACCGCACCAGCTTGCGTTCATAAACTTTTAGGAGGCGTTTATCTTGAAAAAAGGACCTGTCATTAACACAGAACTGTCACAGGTTATCGCGGACATGGGGCATTTTGACCTGCTCGGCATTGGCGATGCCGGTATGCCCGTGCCAGAAAATGTCTGGAAAATCGACCTTGCCGTTAGTAAAAATCTACCCAGTTTTATCGCTGTTTTAGAGAATGTCCTCGCCGAATTGCAAATTCAAAAAGTGTATCTGGCCGAGGAAATCAAAGAACAAAATCCAACCCAACTGGCACAAATTCGAGCGCGTATTCAGGTCCCGATTGTTTTCATGCCACATGAGCAGATGAAAAAAGATCTCAGCAAGACAAAAGCTTTCGTTCGCACAGGGGAAATGACGCCTTATTCGAATATCTTGTTAGAAAGTGGCGTCATTTTTTAAAGAGCGTGAACTGGCGCGGTTAGGAACGCGGCCTTGGGCGTGATGGTCGGGCTTTGGCCATTACGACCGAGGTCCTTACACGCAGACTCCTGCGCCAGTGAACGCATTTTCAAAAGTTTGAAGTTTTTTCATATCACCACACATTCAGCACTTGGGGGAAAGCACAATGAAGATCGAAATGAAGAAGATCACCAAGAGCTTTGGTGCCAATCAGGTTTTGAAAGGGGTGAATTTTACTGTCGAGTCCGGTGAGGTCCATGCGCTGATGGGCGAAAACGGTGCCGGAAAGTCGACGTTAATGAACATTTTGACGGGACTTTATCCGGCGAACAGTGGCGAGATTTTCGTGAATGGGCAACCCACAACCTATTCTGGGCCGATGGAAGCCGAACAGCATGGCATCAGCTTTATTCATCAGGAAATGAATAATTTTCTAGAGATGTCAGTGGTCGACAACATGTTTTTGAACAAAGAGCTGCGCAACAAGTTCGGCTTGATGGATAGCAAAGCGATGCATGATCAGGCGGTTCATTATCTAAGTCAACTTGGCGCTAAATTCGACGTCAATCAGCCAATTGGCAACTTAAGCGTTGGGCGCCAGCAAATGGTAGAAATAGCCAAATCGCTTATGACCGATGCCAAGATTATCATCATGGACGAACCGACTGCCGCACTGACCGAGGCAGAAATAGACCAACTTTTCAGTGTCGTGCGGCGACTCAAAGCTGACGGGGTGGGATTTATTTATATTTCTCACCGCATGGAAGAAATTTTCGAGATTGCCGATAAGGTGACGGTCATGCGAGACGGGCTGTCCATCACAGAATATGCGACCAAGGAAGTGACCATGAAGCAGCTGGTAAAAGACATGGTGGGCCGCGAGATTGAGGACTTTTATCCAGATCGTACGCCCAACTTTGGCCCAGTGGCAATGGAAGTCAAACACCTGACAGAAAAAGGCGTATTCAGTGATGTGAGTTTCAGTGTGCGGCAAGGCGAGATTCTTGGGTTCTCTGGTTTGATGGGCGCAGGGCGAACCGAGATTATGCGCGCGATTTTCGGGATCGACAAGTATCAATCCGGAGAAATTCTGTTGGATGGGCAACCGGTCAAAATTCGTGATCCGCAAGATGCCATTCGCCACAATCTCGGCTTCTTGACGGAGAATCGCAAGGATGAAGGGTTGATACTGGACGATTCACTACACGACAATATCGTGTTGCCTTCGATTGACGGCTTCGTTAAGCATGGCTTGGTGGATGAAAAAGCCACCGATGATTTTGTACGGATGTTAATGAAAAGGCTTACAGTCAAAGCGATGGGTCCTGAAGTCACTGCCGGCAGTCTGAGTGGCGGGAATCAGCAAAAAGTGGTTTTGGCAAAATGGATCGGTTCCGGATCCAAAGTCTTGATCCTCGATGAACCGACTCGCGGAGTGGATGTCGGAGCCAAACGTGAAATTTACGACTTGATGAATGAGCTGACTGATCGGCATGTCGCCATCGTCATGATTTCCAGCGATTTACCGGAAATTTTAGGAATGAGCGATCGAATTGCAGTGGTCTATGAAGGGCGTATCACCGGTATTTTGGATGGTAAAACGGCAACGCAGGAGTCGATTATGACTCTGGCAACAGGAGGAGTGGAAGAACATGCAGGCGCAATCTAAAACCAAAGCCGCTGGCAAATTAGACGTTAAAAAGATTTTTAGTCGCTTAGGGCCGCTGCTGGCATTGGTCGTGCTGGTGATTCTTGTTACCATCATGAGCCCGACCTTTGTGTCACCGGCAAACCTTTTGAATTTACTGCGGCAGGTGTCGATTAATGCTGTCATTGCCTTTGGGATGACCTTCGTGATTCTGACTGGCGGCATTGACTTGTCGGTTGGCTCGATCCTGGCATTGTCAGGTGCCGTTACGGCATCCATGTTGACCAGTGGCTTTGCCGCACCGTTAGCACTGGCAGTCGGATTGATCCTTGGCGCAATTTTCGGCTTATTCAATGGTGTTCTCATCGCATACGGCAAAGCAGCACCATTTATTGCCACCTTGGCAACAATGACGATTTTCCGCGGCGCCACGTATGTCTTTACGAATGGGAACCCGATCACCGGCGCCAAAATGAACAATAGCTTTCTGTTTCAGTTCATGGGGCGCGGGTACTTGTTCGGTATTCCGTTCCCGATCATTATCATGATTGTGGTCTATGGCATTTTGTTCGTACTGTTGCACAAAACCGCTTTTGGCCGAAAAACCTATGCACTGGGCGGTAACGAAACAGCCGCGCGGATTGCCGGCGTGCGGACAAAAGTGGTCACCATGCTTATCTATACGATTTCTGGCTTAATGGCTGCAATCGCCGGGATCATTCTCACATCGCGGCTGAGCTCGGCACAACCCGATGCTGGCACGACTTATGAAATGGATGCTATTGCGGCGGTCGTACTTGGCGGCACCTCGCTAGCCGGAGGGAAAGGTCGGATTTTTGGCACGCTGATTGGTGCGTTGATCATCGGTACGTTGAATAATGGGATGAACCTGCTGGGTATCTCTAGTTTTTATCAGCAGATTGTCAAGGGGATCGTGATCCTGATTGCGGTACTGCTGGATCGGCGTTCTTCTAACAATGGGTAACAAATGTGGATACAAAGTCCTTGGGGAAAAGCCAAATTTAGGAGGAAAAAAGAAAATGAAACACTCGTTCAAGCGCTTTTTAATGGTAGCAGTTGTGGCTGCCGCAGCTATTTTCACATTAACGGCATGCGGCAACACCGGTCTTGGCTCCAGTTCTGATAGTGGCAGCAAGGTAACCAAAAAGGCACCGAAGGATTTGAAAGTCGGTGTGTCTCTGTCAACGCTGTCTAATCCATTCTTTGTTTCTGTCCAAAATGGCATTCAGGATCTGGCTAAAAAGAATAAAACCAATGTGCAGATTTCGGACGCCCAAAACGATACGGCTAAGCAGAATAACAACGTTGAAGACATGATCCAAAAGAAAGTTGATGTTCTGATTATTAATCCGGTCGATTCAAGTGCGATTACGCCAGCCGTTAAAGATGCCAACGATGCTGGTATTCCGGTGATCACCGTTGACCGGTCCAGTGATGGCGGTAAGGTTTTAACACTGGTCGCTTCTAACTCAGTCAAAGGCGGGCAGATGGCAGCGAAGTATTTGATTGACAAGCTAGGCAAAAACGCCAAGATTGCTGAATTACAAGGGATTCCGGGAGCCTCAGCAACCCGTGAACGTGGTAAAGGGTTTGATGCTGCGGCAAAAGGTCAGCTTGATATTGTTTCCAAGCAAACAGCCGGTTTTGATCGTGCCAAGGGTCTGACCGTAACAGAAAATATTTTGCAAGGTAATGGTGATATCGTCGGTATTTTCTCGCAAAATGATGAAATGGCATTAGGGGCTGTGCAGGCAGTCAAGGCCGCTGGCAAGAAGATCACGATTGTCGGCTTTGATGGCGAAGCGGATGGCATTAAGGCGGTTAAAGCCGGTGACATGGCGGCAACAGTTGCCCAGAAACCGGAAGAAATGGGTCGGTTGGCGTTACAAGCCGCTTATGACCACTTCAATGGCAAGACGGTGAAGAAGAACATTGAATCACCGCTCTCACTTGTCACGACAGAAGATGCGAATAAGTAAGCGTCATGTTACGCTTGAAGCTAATCGTGAGCTAGCAGTCGAAAAAAGGGGCCGGTGCACGGTCCTTTTTACTTATTGGATATTGGAGGAAGAAAAACGATGCCTAATCATGTTGTTGTTATCGGTAGTATCAATGTCGATGCTATTTTGCACATTCAGCGGCTGCCAAAACCTGGCGAAACTATGGAGATGGACGCCTTTTCGCAAGCGGCCGGCGGTAAGGGAGCTAACCAGGCCGTTGCCGCGGCGCGATCTGGTGCTAAAACCAGTTTCATTGGTCGGGTCGGCGACGATGCCAATGCGGCCTTTATGCGTGGTGAATTGGTTAAAAATAAAATCGACACGCAATACGTAGCCACAACGAGCGGCGAGCAAACCGGACAAGCGTATATTTTGCTGCAGGCGTCCGGGCAAAATTCCATTATCATTCAGCATGGGGCTAATTTCGATCTGACGCCGAACGATGTGCAAAAAGCGGCAACCTTGATTCAAACCGCCGATTTTGTGGTTGCCGAGTTGGAGACTCCGGTGGATGCAACTGCAAAAGCTTTCAAGATCGCCAAAGCGGCCGGAAAGGTGACCATTTTAAATCCGGCACCAGCGCAAAAAGACTTACCGCTAACGCTGCTGAAAAATGTGGATCTCATCACACCGAATGAAACCGAAAGTGAATTGATCACGGGCATCCCGGTCACAGATGAAGCCAGCATGCGGGCCTCGGCAGCGTATTATCATGAGCTGGGTATTCGCGGCGTGATCATTACGTTGGGCTCGAAAGGTGCGTTCATTTCACTGGATGGTCAAGCAACCATTGTCCCAGCCTTTAAGGTGAAGGCCGTTGACACCACCGCAGCCGGCGACACGTTTATCGGCGCTTTGGCCAGCGTGTTGCAGCCAGATCTCAAAAATATTGTCGAAGCCGCCACCTATGCCAGTATGGCCAGTTCGTTTACAGTTCAAAAGTTGGGGGCGTTCCCGTCGATTCCGCTGGGGGATGATGTTAAGGCGGCATTGAACGAGCATAAATAATTTATTAAGGGCAAATCATGGAACGAAAAAAACCGCGTCGATCTCTCATCACTAGTGGAGAAATCGGCGCGATTTTTAAATGTGCGAGACAGACGTTCAATTAATACAGACTGGCAACATATGGTTTCATGGCAGTCACAACTTCGCCGCTGCCAGTACCTTCAATAAGCGCGACGGTCAGATAGCTGTTCTTGTCGGCATCCATAGCAACCAGGAAGCCATTTTCTTTGCCGTCGGTGTCTTGCTTTTGCTTGAGTTCGGCGGTGCCGGTTTTGGCGGCAATGGTGTGGCCGTCAATGGCAAGATTATGTGCCGTGCCAGTTGGATCGGAAACGACGTGGGTTAACGCTGTTTTGACGGTGTTAGCTGCGTTGGCCTGCAAGACGCTGGTGCGTTTGCCTTTTGTGTCTTGGATGAGCGTCGGCTGCTGCATGGTGCCGCCGTTTGCGATGGCACTGTACATGGCTGCCTGTTCGATCGGCGACAAGAGCAGTTGTCCTTGGCCGTAAGCCGTATCGGCTAAAAGTGTCTCGGAAGCGAGCTTGCCGGAGTTGGAAATCTGGGCTTTTTTCATAGTTAGTGGTAAGTCGGGCTGGGTTTTGAAAAATGGTTCGAGGCCTTTGAGGTAAGCTGAAGCGCCCATTTTCAAAGCGACTTGAGCGAACCAGATGTTGTCGGAGTTGACCAAGGCTTGCGTCATGTTCTCAGGCGAAGCATCGACGGTCCGCGTCACCTTGTAGTCACCCCAAGAGCCGTCCTTTTGCCACTTGAGCCCAGAAATTGACTTGGTTGTATCTGGCGTAATCGTCTTATTTTGTAAGGCGATGGCCGCGGTCAGCATCTTGAACGTTGAACCGGGAGCGTAACGCTGGGCGAAGCGGCTGAGGAACGGTAAGGACTGATTGTTGGCATACTTATCGTAGTCCGTCTGACTGATCCCGTTGACGAAGGCGTTCGGGTCATAGCTAGGCGCACTGGCCAGCGTCAGCAGTTCGCCATTTTTCGGGTTCATGGTCACCACGCTACCGGATTTTCCGGCGAGTTGGTTATAAGCCGTTTTCTGCTGGTCGGCATCAATCGTCAACTTTAGATTCTTGCCGTTCACGGCTTTTTTACTTAAAAGTGGGTGAACGTTGCTGCCGTTTTGAATCGAAATGGTGCCACCGTCAGTTCCGCGCAGTTGCTTGTCATAAAGTTGTTCCAAACCGGTTTTGCCGATTTTGCTGTTGGCAGTCAGGGTCGGATCTTTGCGGATATCTTCAGCAGTTGCCGTACCGACGTAGCCGATTAACTGCGCGGCGGCTTCGCCTAATGGATAAGTGCGGGAACCGATTGTCTGGTAGGCGGCACCGGTTAATGTCGGTGAGTCGGTGACGATTTTGACCGGGACAAACGTGTCATCGGTGACCCAGGATTGCTTGAGTAACGTTTCGAGGCTGGTAACCTTCACGTTCCACGCCGCGGCAATTTTCTCGAGGTTGGCTGTGCGCTCGTCGCCGCTGCCCAACTTGCCCGGAACAAGTCCAGCCTGCGTCACATCGCCGTTCTTAGCGAGCGGTTGATCGTTACGATCGAGAATCTGGCCGCGCGTGGCGGCAGTGACATCAAGTTGCACCGTGTCCTTGCCGTACATTGAAGGAAAAAGCAGACTCGGATCCCAGCGTATCAACCATTTGTTGCCGGTTTTGACAATCGACGCATCATAATGCTGGGTGTTTAGTTTGCCAACCTTGGTATTCATGGTGGCATCAAACGCCATTTTGTACCTCTTGGCATCCTGCTTCTTGGTGGTCACTTTACTGATTTTAATGTTGCTGGCACCAACCCGATCAAAAACGGCCTGATTTCGGGCAACCAGTGTTTTAGGCGTATAATCCCAGCCCGGCCCGGAAAGGTGCTTGGTATCCACTTGCTTGGCGGCCTTGGTATATTGACGCTTGGCAAATGCTTGCGTATACGCTTGGGCCGTGGCCTGAACCGCATCAGCTTCGGACTTGGCTTGATACCAGTGATAAAAGCCAAAGCCGCCGCCGATAATGACCACGGCGGCAATGACACCGCCGATCACGGTGAGGGTCGTTTTTTTCATTTTCAGTTCTCCATTCTGAGCGTGAGCTGGCGCGATTAGGAGTCGGAGTGTAAGTGGCCTTGGGCGTGATGGCCCGGGCTTAGGCCATTGCGACCAAGGTCCTTACACGCAGACTCCTGCGCCAGCGAACGCGTTATGCAAAGTATCAATGTCCCAACAAGGTCATTCTACGCTTCGAACTGTGAAGAGAAAACTTTGGGAAACTAAAAAATGCCTTAGAGAAAACGAATGTTATCTCTAAGACTTGTCTATTGGTGGGCGTTGACGGCAAAAGAAATTCTCACAATTAATGAGGATCGGCATATAAATCTTTTCGGAAATCTTCCAATGAATTGAACGCTTTTATTCGCGCGGCTTGAATCCATGAGATCATCAGCTGCTCAATTTTTATAAAACAATCTTCAAAATAAAGTATTGACGAACTTATAAACTTAGGGTAGCCTAACTTTGGTACGTAATCATTACGATTAAGGAGGGGTCGTCATATTAAAAGTCAACCACATCACCGTCAGCTATCAGCGGAATCTCAATGTCGTCGAAGATGTTAGTTTTGAGGTGAAGGAAGGTGAAATCGTTGGCATTATTGGGCCAAACGGTGCGGGTAAATCCACATTAATCAAAGCCATGATGGATCTTATTCCGCATCAAGGTAATGCGGTGATGGACGGTCAGCCGTTAGCAAAACAGGCCCAGAAGATCGCGTACGTTCAGCAAAAAAGCAACATTGATCTAACGTTTCCCATCACTGTGCGCGAATGCGTGGCACTGGGTCTGCAGGCCCACGCCAATATGTTCGGCTACACCGGGAAAAATGAAGGCAAAGCGATTGCGCAAGCACTTGAGATGGTGGACATGACGGATTTTGCCAAGCGTCAAATCGGTCGACTGTCAGGCGGCCAATTGCAGCGCGTCCTGATTGCCAGGTGTCTGGTTCAGGAAGCGGATCTGATTATTTTGGATGAGCCGTTTGCCGGCATTGATAACCGCAGCGAATCGGCCATCATGATTGTTCTGCGCAAGCTGCGGGCGGAGGGAAAGACCATTTTAATGGTGCATCACGATTTAAAAACCGTTCGCTCATACTTTGACAGTGTCGTGATGATGAATATCCATATGATCGGCGCGGGTCCGGTTGCGACAACCTTTACGGACAGGAATCTTGAGCAGGCGTATGGATTACCCATGCATGTCAATCAGGGGGGGCAGTCATGACACTTACTTTTTGGCACGATCTAGCTGAGTTTCATTTTTTGCAAAATGCCCTGCTGACGTCTATCACGGTTGGCATTGTTGCTGGGGTCATTGGGAGTTTTGTGATTTTACGCGGGATGTCCTTGATGGGCGATGCCATTTCCCATGCAGTTCTTCCCGGCGTGGCAGTTTCTTTTATGATCGGTGTGCCGACAGTGGTTGGCGCCGCAACTTTTGGCATTGCAGCCGCGATATTAATTACCTTGATTCGCCAACACAGCTTGATCAAAAGCGACACCGCCATTGGCATTATTTTCAGCTCGTTTTTGGCACTCGGGGTTATTCTGATCGCCCTAGTTCATACCACTACCAATCTTTTTCACATTTTGTTCGGGAACGTTTTGGCAGTTCAAGACAAAGACATGTATTTGACAATCGGGATTGCGATCGTTGTCATCGCCTTAGTTGTACTATTCTTTCGCCGCCTTCGACTCACATCCTTTGACCCGGTGATGGCGCAGGCAATGGGAATTCACACCAATGCCTATCATTATCTGTTGATGGTGATGCTGACGCTGGTTGCCGTTGTGTCGATGCAAAGCGTTGGCACGATTTTGATTGTGGCTTTATTGATCACCCCGGCAGCAACGATTTATCTTTTTGCCAATCGGTTACGCACCATGGTCATTGCTTCCGGCGCACTGGGCGGCCTGATTTCTTTCGTCGGGTTGGTGATTGGCTACTCGTTTAACATTGCAGTCGGTTCCTGCATCGTGCTTCTCGGTACATGTGTTTTCATTGTATGTTTTCCATTTTCCAAAAAGCAGAACTTAATCAAACTACCTATTGGAGGAAGATCATGAAAAATAAGAACCGTAAAAGAGTCCTCGTACAAGCAGCGATCGTTGTGGCGGCACTTATCGGGTTGACGGCTTGCGGCTCCAAAAGTAAAAGTTCGGACAAGGCGGCTCCGGCAGGGTCAAAAATATCGATCGTTGCCACGGACACGATCATCGGTGACATTGCGAAAAACGTGGCCAAGGATAAGGCCAAGATTCACGTGATCGTTCCGGTCGGCCAGGATCCGCACGAGTATGATCCGTTGCCTGCGGATGTGTCGGCGACCGGGAAAGCAGATGCAATTTTTTACAATGGTATCAATCTCGAAAATGCGCCTGGCGCTTGGTTTACCAAAATGATGAACAACGAAGGCAGTAAAGCAAAGGCTAAGGCAGTAGCGGTCAGTGATGGCGTGGATGTGATTCACTTGCAAGGCAAAGGCGAGTCTTCGAAACAGGATCCGCATGCCTGGCTGAGTCTTGCTAACGGGATGATTTATACCCGCAACATTGCCAAAAAACTTGAAAAAGTCGATCCGAAAAATGCGGCTTTTTATAAGCGTAATGCCGCCACTTATGAAGCCAAATTGAACAAGCTGCACCAATCGGCTAAAAACAAGTTTGACAAAATTCCGGCTGAAAAGAAGCTGATCGTTACCAGTGAAGGCTGTTTCAAGTATTTCAGCAAGGCCTACCAGATTCCATCTGCGTATATCTGGGAAATCAACACTGAAGAAGAAGGCACGCCGGAACAGATTTCGACGCTGGTTCGCAAGCTCAAGCAGACCAAAACGCCGTCGCTGTTCGTTGAAAGTAGTGTCAATCCGAAGCCAATGAAAACTGTCTCGAAGGATACCGGGATTCCGATTTACGCCACGCTTTTCACCGATTCCATTGCGGCACCGGGCAAAACCGGCGACAGTTACTATGGGATGATGAAGTGGAATTTGGAAAAGATTGCGGCGGGACTGGAAAAATAAGTTTAAGAAAGCTCAATGAGACAACGTTCTCGTTGGGCTTTCTTGCATTAAGAACCGGAATTTTTATAGTGGTGGCGCAAAAAAATATGGTTATATTTTTAAATTTGCTTGCGCAAGCAAATAAATATCTCTATAATAACAACAGGAGGTGAGGCCGTGATTAAACGGTGGCTGATTCTCATCACCCTTGGCTTGTTCTTCTTTATGGTCATCATTGACGGAACGATTGTTGTCGTTGCCGTGCCGACCATCGCCAAGGATTTGGCGGTAAGTCCGAGCCGAGTGAACTTATTGTTGACGGTTTATCTCACAACGATCAGTGTTTGTCTGTTGTTCTTCGGGCAACTGGCTGATCAATATGGACGATCGCGCCTGTTCATTTGGGGCACGTATCTCTTTCTGATTGG
Organism: Lacticaseibacillus zeae subsp. silagei; assembly: GCF_030770335.1. Taxonomy (NCBI): domain Bacteria; kingdom Bacillati; phylum Bacillota; class Bacilli; order Lactobacillales; family Lactobacillaceae; genus Lacticaseibacillus; species Lacticaseibacillus zeae. The sequence continues at coordinate 459,758 of NZ_CP132484.1, forward strand.
TTCCGGCTTAGCTGGATTTGGTAGTCATTTTCAGCTGATCTTGGCAGCCCGCGTTGTGCAGGCGGTCGGGGCCAGTATGACGATGGCGACGAGTTATGCGATTGTTGCCGATGTTTTCCCGCCTGCGCTTTTGGGGCGGGCGTTAGGAATCGAGTCGATTTTTATTTCGGCAGGGGCATTGGCCGGCCCGGGTCTCGGCGGCTTAATCTTAAGCCGGTTGCCCTGGGGATACATTTTCTGGGTGAACTTACCCATTGGTTTGCTTTGTTTGTTAATTGAATGGGCGGTTTTCCCGAGGGTGACGTCAGCTTCAGGGAAAAGGAAGGCTGATCACCGTGGATTTCTGCAACTCATTGTCATTGGCGGTTTGTTGCTGCTGCTTCAAATAAACCATGTTCCGCTACTGACAATTGGGTTGCTGGTGCTGATCGGCGGTGGCACCTACCTGTTTTGGCGGCATGAGCGGCAAGCGCCAGAAGCAATGCTGGATACGCGGCTGTTCAGGAACCAACGCTTTTCGCGGAATCTGGCGGCTTCGTTTTTGAATTATGTTGCGGCGTATTTTTTCACCTTACTTGCGCCGATTTATCTGCAACTGATTCTGCGCGTGCCGGTTGCCGTGTCTGGGTATCTGTTGATGCTCACACCGTTGACCGCATTGGTGGCCAATCCGCTTGCTGGATTCCTCACTGATCACTGCGATCGGCGCCGGCTCATGGTGGTCGGCTTGCTGCTGCTCGTTGTCACGAACGCCGCCTTTGCTCTGGTGCCCAATGAAAAAGTGCTCTGGCCGTTTGTCATCGTGTCCGTTGTCTTTGCATTAGGGACGGCTCTGTTCACGAATCCGAACAGCGTTGTGCTGATCCAAAGCGTCGATGCAAGCATGCGGGGACAGGTCGGTGCCGCCACCTCGCTAGCCCGCCAGCTGGGGATGAGCATTGGCAGTGCGTTTGCCGGCTTGGTCTTTTACCAAACCCTCAGCCTGATCCGGCCCAACGGCACCGCGGCTAACGCGGGGGCACCGGCGTTACTCACGGCGCAATGTGTCAGTTTCTTGCTTGCGGCTGGGCTATTTTTAATTGCAGCCATGATTTTAGGAAAGAAGGTCAAAGATGCCAAAAGAACCGGATGAATTAATTGCACGGGTCAACATTTTATCCCGCACCATCCAGCATGATCTGGATGCAGCGCTGGCTCCCACCACGCTCAATGCCAGCAACTACTATTTTATTTTGAAACTGGGCACTGTGGACGAAATGAGTCAGGAGACCCTTTTCAAAATGATTCACCTCAATCCCAGCAACGTCACGCGTAGACTGGCGCAACTGATCGCGTTGGGATTCGTGGTCAAACGCCGCTCCGATGAGGACAAGCGGGCATGGGTCATCAGCCTGACGCCAAAAGGTCGCCGGCTGGTACCCATGGTTAGACGTATTGTGACTGACTATGAAGCAACACTGACAACTGGATTGAGTGCTGCCGAAAAGGTCGCCTTTAAACGGATGCTTGATGTGCTGAACAAAACGGAAAAGGGGTCGGAACTTTGAAAAATGAATTCATGAACTTACTGCCTATTCCCAAAGACTTTTATGTGGTTGAAACCGATGTTCGCAGACGCAACAGGGCGCATGTCACAGTGGAACGGTACCAAAACACCGATGACATCACGCCCAACAACAAACATCTGACCGTGGTCACCGATCAAAAAGGCCACTTGATCAGCTTCAACTCAAGTGCCTTCAAAAACGGTGGGCACTTGCCAGATGCTGACAAAGCTCTGCAGCAAGCGATCACTTTGTTCAATCAACTTGATCCCGACTACGCGGCCGGCTTGAGCTACATGCGTACCGAGCGGCAGGAGCGGCATTATGAAGACAACGGCGTGCATGTTTCGGCACCGGTTTACTGGATAAAATTTGCCCACCGGAACGGATCCTACAACTGGGTCACCATCGGGCCAGACAACCAAGTGATCGAAGTCGAACGCGAATCGTTGTGGGATTATTTTCGCAATCGGCGCGCGACCGAGATGTGGAACAACGACAACTGGGTCTTGGCTAGAGAAGGCAAGGCGCCACAGTTGTCAGCACCGGACGCGTTGGCGTAAAGAGGTGAAGCCACATGGCAAAGCCGGATTTTGACACACTGATCAGGCGACTGGGCGATTTGCAAGAAGAGGCCCGCCGTCTGGAAGAAGAGGACTATATCAGTGCGCGGTACAAAGGGTATAGTTCGGAGGGCCTCACTTTGGAAGAGGTGATGGCGCGGTTGAAAAAAGTCGAACGCGAGATTGCCAAGTTGGAAGAGCGGTTGACGCGTTTGGATGATGAGGTGTAGCGCGTTGTGATCATGGCTTAAGATGATCGGCGTTAGCTTGATACTTTATGCGGGTTTTAGTTGAAAAAAACGAGGCATAACGATATTCTTTTTGTAGAGTACTGAATGTCATTCGAAGGTCACCGCGGCTTAGTCACCCGCATATTGATAGATCGTTCGAACGTTGGCGGCTTCCTGACAAGGGGAGCCGTTTTTTTTGCAAAAAATAGGCCAAGTGTTGTCAGCACTAAACCTCTGCATGGTTTACCACGTCGACCGCAATCTGCAATATTTAACCTAGCCTTTCCAAAAGTTGAGAAAAACACACAGCTTTGTTAACCTATTCACGTACATTAGTAAGCGCATTCAAAGAGGAGGACTTCTTTTGAAAAAGTGGGTTAAAATTACGGGGATGCTGGTGCTGTTGAGCGCTATTTTGGTTGGCTGTAGCAGTTCGACGAGTTCAAAGTCCAGTTCATCAAGCTCGAAATCGAGCAAGACAACCAGCACTAAGGTGACAAGTGGTGCTTCGCAACAGTCTTATACAGATCCTAAGACGATGAAAGGAAAGTATGACATTGTGATCGTCGGTGCCGGTGGTGCGGGGATGACGGCTGCGATTGAAGCCAAGCAGCAGGGCATGAATCCGGTTATTTTTGAAAAGATGCCGGTTGCTGGCGGCAATACGCTGAAGGCTTCGAGCGGCATGAACGCCAGCCAGACAAAAGTTGAAGCTGCCCAAGGCGTTAAGGACAGCAACGATCTTTTCTATGAAGAAACGCTAAAAGGTGGCGGTGGCACCAATGATAAGGCGCTGCTACGCTATTTTGTCGATAACTCTGCTAGTGCCATTGATTGGCTTGATTCTATTGGCATTAAGTTGGACAAGTTGACAATTTCTGGCGGGATGTCCGTCAAACGCACTCATCGGCCGCATGATGGTTCAGCGGTGGGCGGTTATCTGGTTGATGGCCTGGTCAAGGAAGTCAAGAAAGAGAAGATTCCGCTGTTCGTTAACACTGACGTCACCAAGCTAAATGAAACGAACGGCAAAATCAGCGGCGTGACTGTGAAGATCAACCAGGATAAAACCAAGAAAATTGCGGCCAAGGCTGTGATCGTTACGACTGGTGGTTTTGGCGCAAGTAAGCAGATGATCAGGAAATACCGGCCGGATCTCGCCAATTACGTCACAACCAATCAAGCCGGCGCAACCGGTGACGGCGTCAAAATGATCGAAAAAGTCGGTGGCTACGCGATCGATATGAACAAGATTCAGATTCATCCAACCGTTAACCAAAGCAAACACATCCTCATCGGCGAAGCGACCCGTGGTGAAGGCGGCATTTTGGTGAACCAAAGCGGGAAACGTTTTTACAATGAAATGAACACACGTGACAAGGTCTCCGCCGCCATTAACAAGCAAAAAGGTAAATATGCATGGGTCGTCATCGATTCAGGTGTGCGGCAGCGTTCAAGTGCCATTGACTTCTATATTAAGGATAAGCTTGATGTAGAAGGCAAAACGCTTGCGGAACTCGCCAAGAAAATGAAGGTTCCCGCTGCAACGTTAGCCAAGACTGTTGCTACTTGGAACAAGGCCGTCACCACCAAGAAAGACGCTGAGTTTGGGCGCACGACCGGGATGGACCACGGTCTTACCACTGGCCCGTACTATGCCTTCAAAATCGCCCCAGGTATTCACTACACGATGGGCGGCGTAAAAATCAACACGAAGACTGAGGTACTGACCAAGCAACAACAACCGATTCCAGCATTATACGCAGCTGGCGAAGTCACCGGCGGCCTACACGGCAATAACCGAATCGGCGGCAATTCCGTCGCTGACATTGTGATCTTTGGTCGGCAGGCGGGAACACAGGCAGCGGCTTATGTGAAGGCGCAGCAGTGATCACTTTACGAAGGAGAGATAGAATTGAAAAGATTCTGTCTCTTTTTTATGTACTCAAGACAGCTTAATTAAGTCGAAAATGTAAATCAGGTATGATCCTTGTTAGTTCGTTTATATGCGGACCCTTTACTTTATTTTTTTAAGTTAAGTATGGCGAAATGCCTGTATCAAAAGGCTCTGAAGTTTTCTATGTGAAATTTCAGAGCCTTTTCGTTTGTGTTCGAAATTATGGCTTTTTTGATATGTTACGAATGCGGACATTTGGCAGTTTAGGGTGAGAAGGAAATGAAAATCTTGTAGCCATTAAGAAATTCGCAATTGTATACGAAATTTCAAAAAGCTATTGACAGCTTTTTGAAAACGGATACAATAGATCTGAAAAGACGTATTAAGACGTATTAAGGAGGAACTGAGATGGCTGATACAAAACAGATGGTTCGACGCATCCTCAAACATAACGACGGTAAGATTGACTCTATCTACTTTGTCGCTTGTGGTGGGTCTTTAGTGGACATGTATGTTTCATATTATTTCTTGCAGTCGGAAGCTAAGACTGTTTCGACTGGATGGTATACCGCAAATGAGTTTGTTCATGTCACCCCGAAAAAGATTGGACCTAATTCTGTTGTTTTTGTTTGCTCGCACAGTGGAAACACACCAGAAACTGTTGCTGCAGCTAAGGTGGCAAAGGAGCATGGGGCTTACACAGTTGGCCTCACCTTCAATGGCAAAGCTGACGTGTTGAAATACTCTGATGAAAAAATCGTGTATGAATGGGGTAATGAGCGAGAGGTCGTTCATAACCCGATGGCGATCATGCTTGACATGGCTACGCAGTTATTAGCCGGAATTGAAGATTATGATCAACTTGAAGAATTCAGGGATGGTTTCAATAAGATCGATACGATTGTTGACAATGCAATCGAACAGGTACAACCAAGGACACGGGCATTTGCTGAAAAATATAGCAATGAAAAAATGTTTTACATTCTTGGTAGTGGTCCGTCTTTTGGGCATGCCTATGGATTTGCAATTTGCAGCCTGATGGAGATGCAATGGCTAGATGCCGTTCCAATTCACTCTGGTGAATACTTTCACGGCCCTTTTGAAGTGACAGACAAAAATCGTCCATACATTGTTATTGAAAGTGTCGGACGGACACGAGCTATGGACGAACGAGCGCTAACTTTTCTTCATAAATACGCTGAAAAAGTTGAAGTTGTGGATGCAAAAGAACTTGGGTTGGATATGATTGATAGTGAAGTAGCAGAATACTTTAGTCCTATCCTTTTTTACACCATTCTCAGCGAATATCGTTCCAAGTTGGCAGTCAAGCGTGATCATTCTTTAGATGTGCGCCGATATATGGGAAAGGTGGCCTACTAATAAAACTGAATGGAGATTTTCACTATGACGACACCCGTAACGAAGTATGAACTGATTATGAATAGCATTCGAGCCAAGATCCTTTCTGGCGTTTATCCCCTGGATAGTAAGCTTCCAAGCGAGGTCAAACTGCAAGAAGAGTACGGAGCGAGCCGCGTTACTGTGCGTCAAGCAGTAGATGGTCTGGTCAGAGACGGCCTCGTTGAACGCGTTCAGGGTAAAGGAAGCTATGTGCGCAAACCGCAACGGGTGAGTCGTCTTGTTCGGGAGAGCACAGTGGAAAGTTTCTCAAAGGTGGCTAAGCAGAGCGGCTTTGTGCCGCATACTAAGGTGCTTAAAGTGGAAAGAGTCCAAACAACTGAAAAACTTAGTCGCCTTTTAACGACAACTTCAAAAAACGTGCTGCATACGGTGAGATTACGTTACTTAGATGATGATCCGATTTTTATCGAAAGTAATTATTATCCCCTACCGCGATTTGCTTCACTTCCAGATTACGATCTTAATGGATCGTTGTACGCGATTTTTAAAGATCATTTTGGCATTCAGTCAATGAGTTCGGATAATACAACTTTGAGCATCAAGACTGCAGATGTGGAAGCAGCTGATTTGTTGAATCGTTCTGTTGGGTTCCCGTTATTTTATCTTGAAACACAGATATTTGATGATCATGACCAAGTCGTCCAGTACGGTGAGCAACTGATCGCATCAGACAGATATCAATTTAAAATTTAGGAGGAGATCGAAATGATCAAGTTTATTCGAGTCGATCACCGGCTGCTACATGGACAAGTTGCGCTATCGTGGTTTGGGGCAACCAATGCCAATTGTATTCTCATTGCCAATGATGATGTGCCAAATGATCCAATCCGCAAAGCGACAATCAAAATGGCTCGTCCAAATGGTGCAAAACTTGTTATTATGTCTATCAAAAAAAGTGTTGATCAGATTAACAGCGGCATTGCTGATAAGTATGATTTGATGATCGTCGTCGAATCAATACACGATGCGTATCGATTGATAACTGGGCTTAAGAATAAGCCAAAAGAATTAAATTTAGGCGGCACTAAGGCGACCGCTGAAACTGAAAACCTGTCCGCAACCGTTAATGTGATACCCCAAGACAAGCAGGAACTCCAACAATTGTCTGATGCCGGCGTTAAAGTTTATATTCAACAGGTCCCAACAACGTCTTCCAAGACGTTGGAGTTTTAGGAGGTATGGGTCATGTTATTAAAAACTTTTTTGATCGGCCTTGTAGCTTTTCTAGGTTATGGTGAGTATTTTTTAACTGGGCGTGGTCAGGTGGCTCGACCAATCGTTATCGGACCATTGACGGGCTTTGTTCTAGGTGATTTGACGACTGGAATTGAAATTGGGGCAGCACTCGAATTAGCTTATATAGGAGTCGTGGAGATTGGGGCGTCCGTTCCACAAGATATGGTTTCATCTGGTGTGCTTGGCACGGTTTTTGCAATTAGTACTGGTAAGGGCATATCTGCAGCTTTAACTTTTGGGTTGCCATTGTCAATGTTGGTATTATTGGTTCAAAATTTGGCTTATGTCTTTGTCGCACCGTTATATGTTGCCAAATGCGATCAGTATGCACGAGAAGGCAATTCTCACAAACTTAGCATGATGTCTTTCTGGGGCGGAACCGTCGTGAACTTTGTGCCATCAACCTTACTAATTATGGCAGCCTATTACTTTGGCACTGGTTTTTCATCCACGATTGTTCACGCTATTCCCCAATTTGTTCAAGATGGGCTAGTTGTTGCCAGTGGTCTGTTACCTGCTTTTGGGTTTGCTATGCTGATTCAGCAGATTCTGCGTAAGGAAATCGTCCCATACCTAGTCCTCGGATTTGCACTCTCTGCATATCTGAAGATGCCGATCATTGGGGTAGCCATCATCGGGATGGTCATCGTCATGATCATGTATTACAACGAAAAAAAGAATAGACCTGCAATGATTGGAGGTTCAAATAATGACGACACAGACAGTTTCTAATCCAGCAGTCAAAAAGAGCCTACGCTCAGTATTCTGGCGCACCTTTACAATGGGCGCTTCATGGGAGTATACGCGGCAGATGGCAACTGGGTATGCATACGCAATGACACCAGCATTGCGGGCAATTTATAAAGATGAGAATAACGCGATGTCACAAGCACTTATCAGACACATGCAATTTTTTAATATCACCAACGTTTTGGCTCCTATTACGCTCGGAACGTCAATTGCTATGGAGGAAGAAAATAATAAAAACCCGGATTTTGATCCAGAGCTAATCAATAATATTAAGGTGAGCTTGATGGGTCCACTCTCGGCGGTCGGCGATTCGCTGATCTTAACAACCTGGCGAATTATCTGTACAGGTATTTCGATCGCACTGTGCAAGGCCGGTAACGTGTTTGGGCCGATTCTTTTCCTGTTGGCCTACAATGTTCCAACAACGATCATCCGATACTTCGGGCTTAAACTTGGCTATGAGCAAGGCACAAGTCTCATGTCTCGGATGAGTGACTCCAATATCATTCAAAGTATTTCAGAAAAAGCTTCAATTCTAGGGATGATGGTTATTGGGGCAATGGTGCCTAGTTATGTAATTGTCAACTCACCAATTCAGATTGGTACCGGGAAAGCCGCGGTTTCATTAATTAAGACCCTTGATCAGATTTTACCGTCAATGCTTCCCATTCTAGCAACGTTGGCAGTAATGTGGATGTTGAAAAAGAAATGGAAAGTCGGCTGGATACTGATCGTCATAATCGCATTTAGCATTATTGGAACTGGTCTTAAAATTCTATCAGCTTAAATTTTTGAAAGGATTGACTGGTATGTCAGAGCTATTATTAATTAGTCATGGCCGCTACTGTGAGGAGCTCAAAAAGAGCGTTGAAATGATTCTAGGTCCCCAAGAGAATATTCTAACTTTGAGTTTAGGACCAAATGATGGACCGGATGACTTTCGCGAGCGATTTGAAAAGATAATGGAATTGTCGGATCATTTTACTGTCTTCGCGGATTTGATAGGTGGGACACCGTGCAATATTGCTGCTAGAGTTTTGATGGAAGGTACAAAGAAGTTTGATCTTTATGCTGGTATGAATATGCCAATGGTTATCAGCTATGTGAATGCTTGTTTTGTTGACAAAAAGGGCTCCTTAGTCAGTGATGCTCAAAACGGAATTGCATGTGTTAATGAAATAATTGAGCAAGCCTGAAGGTGGGAATTTCAGGAGGTTGTTAACTGAAATAATTAGAATTGATAGAGCCAACTGCGCCTTCGTCAAGGCCTGTAACTACAGGTTGGAGTAGCTTATTTCAAATAAAAGATGAAACGTGTACTTATCTGAATCAGATTTCAAACACTTGAATATCTGTATTTAGATAAATAATGGCCACGGCATTCGCTCTGAAAACTAACGGGGTGAATGCCGTAATTTTTATATAAGAGGATCGTAAAAGTGCACCTACGACAGACACATTCATGGATTTTGAAGCAACTGTAGCAGAACTGCTATCGTCTTTAAGACTACTGAATTATATGCTGAACTTGGAATCTGTTTTTCAGAGAGCCTTTTCTATCAGACTTCTAATCGATGTCTGTCTATCTTATTTTGTGTTTACTTCGCTCTGTTTTTAAAATCTAGAATAAGATGATCTGAATCTCTGACAAGAAACCAGACGCCCGTAGGCATTGAAGATTCATCGAATTGTTGGGCAATGGTCGTACCGTTATCTAATTTAGTTAACGACCAGCCTCCACCTCCATCTGGTCCTACTATTCTTCCGGTTCGACCGTGATCATCGATTTTTACATCAAAGAAGGGCCCTTCAGTCGTACTATCTGCTGCCACTTGAATTTTTTCGTTCGAAGAGTGCATCAATTTAAGGTAGCGAAAACCTTCATCTAGAGTCCAGTGCCAACTTGAATTTGGGGAAGCAGTGACGTTGTTGTTCTCTGCCGCAATCTTAGCAAATCCTTGTTGTAACATGGTATTCTGTGTCTCATAAAAATGGAGGTAGTCACCATTTGTCGTCTGTGTTTGTAGGACAAGGGCGTGATTGTCTTTTGTGATCACAAAAAGATACAGCATCGGCCACACAACATTCGGTTTGCCACCTTCAGCTGCCGCAACGACTGTGTAATCAGCGTTGCTTTCTCCTGTAGTAGACCACTTGAGTGTGGCAAAAGAATCAAATACGAGCTCTGTTTTTTGCGTCTCTAAGCTGCTAGGAAATACTGCACCAAGTCTAGTAATTGATTCACTAGCATAAGTTCCCTTAAAAGATTGTCCCATATTTGATTGCCAGTCTTCCATGAAGGCAGTTAGTTTCGTATTTTTTTCTGGAGACCAGATTGTATTTAGATTTTTCATAGAAGATCTTGAAGTGGTTGTTGGGGTAGATTGGGTATGATTTGTAATAGATTCTTTTGGGCGAGCCTTTGAGGATTGTTCCTGTTCACTAGTAGTTTTGTTACACCCTGCGAAAATGACTGTCACTGCAATGACAGCTAAGAGTAAAAGCCTTTTCATAATGATCTCCTCCATATCAGAACAAGTATAGCATGGCTCATAAGTATACGGGATTAAAAGGGCGGTACTCGCAGAACATGCAATTTTATTCACATATTTTGATTTTTCTCTGTGAGGTTGAAGATTCCCTTATTACTGAGCTTAGAATCTCATGTTGTGCTCCATAATGGTTAAGCAGATAAGCCTTAGTCATCATGGAGTTTTTTAGTGTCCACGTAAATTTAATAGATTGAACTTTAAGACGAGGTGTACTTTGTTTCCCAAGTAAAAGAAAAAGGTTCTACTTTTCGGAATGTAAGCGCTTGCCTAGTATAGAAGCTGTAAGGGGGTAAGGCAATGCGAGAAAGATTGACGAATCTTCTGCGAACATTGTTGGACAGTTCAGAGAACTCATTATCGGATTTAAGTAAACAATTCGATGTCACGACCAAAACCATTCGGAATGAGATTCAGGTTTTAAATCAGGTTTTGGCGGAGAAAGAATTGCCTTTATTCGATATCAAAAGAGGTGTTGCTTATAATCACATTTCAACGCAACAGCTGCATTCGCTGTCTGATGTACTTGACTTTAACAGTATTAGTCAAGGTGCATTAACCCCTGAACAACGAAAAGTTTATCTATTGCTGGATTTACTTCAGGCAAAGCATCCCGTTTATCTTGTCGATGAACAGGAAGCGATGCAGATTAGCAAAAGTACGATGGATGCCGATTTGCGCAACTTGCGGGCTGATTTAGCGAAATACAGCTTAACCCTCACAACCAGCCCAAAGTTAGGTGCGCAGATTGAAGGTAATGAACGATCCATTCGTACTATGTTTGGGGATGTCTTAACGCGCCAGCACGCGTTAGTCACTTTAATCAGCCAACAGCTGATCGCCAGTGGCATGTATGTCGACAAAATGAAGGAAGTCTTTAACCAACAAGATGTGACTTACATCAGCGATCTCTTGCTAAGGTGTTTTCCAAATGGTGCTTTGGCCGCGAACGATATGTATCGCCAGCAAGTGACAGTATTGCTCATCATTTGGCTGCACCGAGTGCGTAGCGGCCATTATGTTAAAGACGATGAGACGGCGGTTGACCTTAATAAGGAAAATGCAAACTTCCTCAATGAGTTGATTCAGCACTATGACTTAACGATTGATGTTAGCAGTGAGCTGGGTTACGTCGGCTTTTTGATTAACAGTTTTAATCGGCGCGGGGCGATTGATCTGGACGACTGGGTTAAGGCCCAGATTTTCAGTGTTGCGCTGATGGATTATATGGAAACAGAAATCGGTTTTCCTTTTTCCAAAAATGAAAAGCTTTTTGAAGAGCTATACAACCACATGACTGCTTTGTTCAAACGCCTGTCGCGGAATATGAAAGTGGTTAATCCACTGAAGAAGACCATTCAGCAAGGATATAGTCCAATCTATGACGCCATTAATCGATTCTTTATGACTGGCCGTTATCAGTTGACGATGTCCGATGATGAGAAAGCCTTTCTTGCCATGTATTTTTCGGCAACACAGGCTGAAGATCGGCAGCGTCAAGACTATCAGTATCAAGCCGCGGTTGTCTGCAACTTCGGCACGGCGACTGGTCGGGTTTTAGCAGCCAAACTTGAAGAACGCTTCAACATTGATGTTCTTGCAGTTCTGAGCACGTCAGAAGTGGGAATTCTCCGTAAATTGCCAGTCAGTTTGGTTTTCAAGACAGTCGACATGCCTATTGATGAAATTCCCAGTTTAAAGGTAAACCCGATTCCTTCAGAAGTTGACCTGAATCGCATCGCAGCGTTTTTAAAGAAATATGCAGCGTTGACTAAATATGAAGGCCGGACTTTAGATCCAACTCGGCTGTTTCAAACCATTCTGGACACGCTCAAGGCACATCAAGTAACAGTTGATAAAAGATTACTGGCTGATTTGCAGGCAGCGTTTAAGGATAACCATGTCGAAATCAATGAAAGGGAGGTTCAGCCTATGTTGAAAGATTTAATCAACGACCACCAGATCCTACTTCAACAGAAAGCTGATGATTGGGAAAATGCGATCCGTCTTTCGGCAAAACCATTGCTTGACGAGGATTACATTACCGAGCATTACGTACAAGCGATGATTGATTCAGTAAAGAAATTCGGTCCGTATATTGTCATTGGCCCTTCCATCGCGTTAGCCCATGCGCGCCCGGAAGATGGGGCAAAGAAGTTGGGCGTCACCATCACGACGTTAGCAAAGCCAATTAACTTTGGCAATCCCGACAATGATCCTGTGAAAATCATCTTCTGTCTTGCGGCAATTGACAATTATTCGCATCTCAACGTCATGAAAGCCATTGTTCAACTCATTAATGATCAGCAAAAGGTTGATCAGCTGGCTCAACAAACGGATATTCAGCAATTCAAAACGATTTTATTTAACGAAAAAACCTCAAAGGAGACGATTTAAATGAGCAGGAAATTAACGATTTACTTCATCTGCGGGGCCGGCTTGGGGTCTTCCTTAGCTTGCCAAATGACAGCAGAAGATGTTTTAAATCGCCTAGGTTTAGATGAAAAACTTGAACACGAAGCCATTTCATCAACGCCAGGATTACGAACAGACATTATTGTTTCGGCGGAAAATTTTGCTTCACAATTCAAACAATATGATCTTGATCCAGCTATCAAGTTTGTCTTTTTGCACAACATTGTTGATCCTGCTGAGATTGAAGCCAAGCTTGTGCCGGTCATTAAGGAACTATCCGAAAAAGCCAGCTGATTCAGCACAAACGCGTTAGGAGGAATGAATCATGGTTGTGGTTAACTTTATTATTCAAAATATCCTGACCCAAGCTGCCATCACCATTGCATTAATCGCGATGTTGGGTTTGCTCTTACAGCGTAAATCCTTTGGTGCAGTTTTAACCGGGACGTTCAAAACACTATTAGGCTTCCAGGTGCTTTCTGCGGGATCCGCCACTATTGTCACGGCATTGACTTATTTCGGTAAGATTTTCCAACATGGCTTTCACTTGCAAGGCGTTGTTCCCAGTATTGAGGCGATTAACGGCCAGGCGATGAACACGCTGGGCTTAGGGAATGAAATTGCCTTGACCTTCTTAGGCATCTTTATTGTCAACATCCTGATTGCTCGATTCTCACCGTGGAAATATATCTTTTTGACCGGGCAAGCACTTTTATGGATGTCAACGATGACAGTTGTCGGTGGGAAAATGGCCGGGCTTAACTCTGTGATGACCATTGTTGTAGGTAGTGTCATTGGCGGTATTTTTGCTGTCGCAATGCCTGCCATTGCTCAACCTTTTGTTCGTAAGATTACGAAGGGCGATGCCATTGCGCTAGGCCACTTTTGTACGATCGGCTACATGGTAGAAGCCGGCGCCGCGTGGGTATTTGGTGAACGAGGCGAAAAGAAACATTCGATTGAGGACATTAAATTACCCAAGTACATGGAATTTCTGCAAGACACGTATCTGTCGGTTGCGGTTGTGATGGTGCCGTTGTTCATGATTACGGCGGCTTTCGCAGGCCCCAAGTATGCCGGAAATGGTACGAGTCTGAACTATATCATGAATGCGTTCATGATGGGCATTCAGTTTGTGGTCGGCGTCTACGTTCTGCTTGCTGGCGTTCGGCTCTTACTTGGTGAAATCGTTCCGGCCTTCCGTGGTATTGCGATGAAGCTGGTACCTAATGCCAAGCCGGCACTTGACTGCCCGGTACTGTTTCCTTTTTCACCTAATGCAGTCATTCTAGGCTTCATTACCACAACGATCGGCACTGTCATCGGTATGTTCTTGATGCCGGTTTTCGGTCTGGCGGTTATTCTGCCGGGGATGCTGACGAACTTCTTTGCCGGAGGGACTGCCGGTATCTTCGGTAATGTTGTCGGTGGTCGGCGCGGCGCCATTATCGGCGGAATCATTCATGGCCTATTCATCACATTATTGCCGGCGCTACTGGTAACGGCCTTGACCTCGTTTGGCTTCGTGAATGCGTCGGCAACGGACTCAGACACCATTGTTGCCATGCTGATGTATGCGTGGATCCTGACGCCGATTCTTAAAGCAGTTTAAAGAAAGGAGCACGATCATGTTTGGCGGTTTGTTTAAAAAGAAAGAGGATCAGAAATCAGCGTCTGCGGTATCTAAAATGCACGATCAACCAATTTCACCAACTGATACTGCAGATCTGAAGGAAAAAGTCGCCAGTTTAACGGAACAAATCAAGCAAACAACGGACGATAAAGAAAAGCGGCATCTTTTATACAACCAATTAGGCGCTGCACAAGCGAAATTAGGGAACGATTTGGCGGCCATTGCTGCGTATGAGGCGAGCATCAAGGATAAAGAGGAGTTTGGTGATGCTTATAACGCCTTGCTGAATCTGTATGAGGTACAGCGGAAACAAGCGGCAAAAGCCAAGAATGATGACGACATTCAGAAATGGGTTAGCAAAACAGATGCGTTGCTTGATATGTCTAAACGCGTCATGCGGTCTGGTTTTGGCTATTAATTTGGGAGGCAATCATATGTACAAGAATTTAAAACAATTAATGGATGAAGCACAAGCACTCGATTACACAGTTGGTGCCTTTAACGCGCACAACTTAGAGATGGTGCCGCCGATGATCATGGCAGCTAAGGACGCGGGCTCTCCTATTATCATACAAACCAGTGTGGCAACGGCGAAATATGTCGGTATGAAGAACTTTGTCGCTGTTTGTAAGTCGATGGCGCAAGACTTATTAGTTGATGTTGACCTGCATCTTGATCATGCCAAGTCGTTTGATGCTATCAAAGAAGCGATCGATGCCGGTTATTCTTCGGTGATGTTCGACGGTTCGGCGCTACCAAACAAGGAAAATATGGAACGCGCTCGGCGTGTGGCCGACTATGCTCACGAACATGGTGTCTCTGTCGAATGTGAAATCGGAACAATCGGCGGAACTGAAGAAGGCGTAACGGTTAAGGAAGGTCGTTACACAGATCCGCAGCAGGCGATTGCGTTCTTGAACCATGTTGATGTTGAAGCACTAGCAGTCGGCGTTGGTACGCATCACGGCCAATTTAAATCAAAAACCAAATTGAACTGGCCTCTAATTGAAGAATTGCATCAGGAAATCAGTACGTCAATGGTCATTCATGGTGGCACTGGCGTTAATGAAGCCGATTATCATCGATTAACTGAGAACGGATTCCGAAAATTCAACGTTGGGACAGAGTTGTTAGTTGGTTGGACCCGCAAAGCAAAAGAGATGTTTGCCCAGACAGAAGTCAACAACTCTCTGCGCAACAACATCGAGCCATGTAACCAAGTCGTTTATGATATCGTCAAGCACAAAATCGGGCTGTTCTTAAATAAGGACGCAGAAGTTCCAGTGAACGCATAAAGCGATAGGAGGAGATGGCACGATGGCTGATAATACACAAGTTTTGGTTCTGTTAGCAGGCGCCCCTGGTACTGGCAAAACGTATGCGGCAAACAAGATTATGCAGGCAATCAGCGGGTTCGTGTCGCTGCCGCTCGATCTTTTTAAAGAGCACCTCTACGATGAGCTGGGTTTCGATAATCTTCAGGAAAAGCAAACGCTTGATGCTGAGGCAAGGACGCGTTACTACCGTGGCATTGATATTCTCATGAACGAACACAAAATGATTCTAGGCGATTATCCGTTCAGCCGTCTGCAAAAACCAGCCCTCAAAAAGTTGGCCATGAAGAATCATTACCCAGTCATCACAATCCGATTAGAAGCAGACATCAAAATACTCTACAATCGCCAGCGTCAACGTGACCTGTCTGATCCCCGCCACCTTGGCCATCTCATGAATCATTACCATCGCGGTGATACCCTTGAAAGTATTAACGAGAAACCCGATGGCATGCCTTCGTTTGAAGTGTTCAGCAACCGAGTGAGTGATCGCGGCTATCAGAATTTTCAGATTGGCAGGCTGATCAGGGTGGACGTGAATGATTATGCGAGGGTGGATTATCAGACGCTGGTGGCGCAATTGAACGAGTTTTTGAAGGCGTCGGATGTCGGGGAAATAGGTTGAAGATATGAGACTACTTTATTGACGAGTCTGTAAAACCTATCATAAGACTTGGAGGTTGAGAAGAGATCATCGAGATAAACCCCCTGATGATCTCAACCGCGAGTTAGGAAGCTAACCTTGCATGGCTGGCTTTTTTCTGTTAGTGACAAGGATTACATTCAGCAAGGACGAATATGAGCCTTGACACATACTGAAGCGGACAAAAACATACTGAAGCGGGAAAATAGTACAAAAAACTTACTGGTGCAGACAAATAGTTGACCAATCTGTCATTTCTAACGTATAATTTAGAGGTTGAGAAAAGGCCACCGGGAGGCACCCCGATGACCTCAAACACGGTTCAGATGACATGTGGGGAAGCTAACTTTGACGGTTAGCTTTTTTGATTATCGCATACGCTTTAGCGCTACTGGTAATCAGTATGCTTAGCGCGATAATAATCGACGCCACATCCAAGTGGCAACCCCCTCTGTCTCCTGAGTCTGGCATGGCCATCACCTCCACGATTCAAAAAAATGTTGAGTGGTGTGTGCCATCCAATCCGCTAGACTAAGAAGTGTGGGTAATTACTCCTCTTTCTTTGTCATGATTTTAGTCTATAGGTTGTTGCGTATGCAGTCAATAAGAACACATTGCAAACTTTAAACGCTTTAAGTAGAGATACCACTTATGGTCGACATGTTTGATTTTTCAGCTCAAGTATTGAGGGTGTGTGCCATTACTATAGCTCTGTCTGGTAAACTTACCGGACAGGGCTATTTTTTTAATCAAATATGTACACGAATACACAAGAACTGTTTTCAAGATTTCACTATAAGTGCTTATTTACAGGCAGTGTGAGTCGAAAGGCTAAAAATTACTGATGAGCAGCCTTGACTAGTGAATGAATTCACTTACAGTAGTTATTAGGAGGTTAGGATGATAGTGTCATTTACAACCGAAACCACTTGTTTGTTCTCATAGCGCAAGAATACGTCATTCACGACACTTATAATCTGAGAACGCTCGGAATTTTGGACACGGCTGCCAAGAAAGCATTCGATCCAGACCTTGAGGGCATTTGGGACATTTACATGTTGGATCGGAAGGGAAAGAACGCGCATGATTAAGATTTTACTGGGTTTAATTGTACTTATTAACTTAGGCTTTCTTTTTTACTTTGTCCGTGACTTATTAAGGCACCGCTCGGAAGTCATGACGGAACCGGCGACGACGTGGGCCTTGCCATTCACTTCATTTCTGATTTTTCTGCTGTCGACTTTTGGCATTTCCGATTTTGCCATTAGCACTGCGCTATATCCCAAGGTCAAATGGGTGTCAATCAAAAAGCTGCCTGGTACCTTGAATACGCAATGTGTTATTCCGGTGGCTGCCATGGCGCTTTCGTACATTACCGCCATTACGGTTGACATAAAGACGTTGGCGATCTGCATCATTGCGGCGGTGATTGGTGCCTATATCGGGCCACGGTTTGTGGTTAAGTTGCCCGCTGACACGATTAAGAAGTTTGTCACGGCTGGCCTGCTGATTGCGGCGCTGATGATCTTGGCAGGCAAATTTAACTGGATTCCCGCTAATGGAACGGTCACCAGTTTATCTGGTTGGAAGCTGATATTGACTGCCATTTTATTGTTCGTTTACGGCGCGCTGAACAATATCGGCATTGGCTCGTATGCGCTGACGATGGCGACTGTGTATGCCATGGGGCTCAACCCGTCCGCGGCTTTTCCCATCATGATGGGTGCCGCGACTTTTTCTGTTTCGACAAGTTCCATTCAATTCGTCAAGTTGGCAGATTATAGTCGGAAGATCACCTTGTTTACATCGACTTTTGGCGTTTTAGGTGTTTTGGTTGCCGTTTTCTTTGTGAAAAGCTTAGACACCAGCATGCTGCAATGGCTGGTGATTGTGGTGCTGCTTTATTCCGCCGTCAGCATGGCATTGTCGCTGCGGCAAAAAGAAGAAGCGTAACTCGTTGACTAAATTGAGGATGATGGAGGTCATATGATGCGGATTTTAACGAAAAAAGATGTGCAGGCAGTTTATACGATGAAAGATGCGATCGCTGACGATAAAATTGCGCTGGCGGCTTATTCCAAGGGGGATGCGACTGTGCCATTGCGGACCAACATTGATGTTCAGGCGGAGCATGGCCAAAGTCTTTACATGCCGGGCTATGCTGCAGGCGAGCAACCCGCGCTCGGCGTTAAAATTGTCTCCGTTTATCCTGATAACATCGACAAGGGCTTGCCGAGTGTCCCAGCGACTATGGTTAGCCTGGACCCGAAGACCGGCATTGTGTCGGCGATCATTGACGGGACCTATCTGACGCAGCTGCGAACCGGTGCGCTGCAAGGGGCGGCGACCGATCTGCTGGCTAACCCTGATGCTAAAGTGGCCACGCTAATTGGGACGGGTGGTCAGGCACCGACGCAGCTGGAAGCGATGCTCAATGTACGCCAGTTAACGCGTGTCTATGTTTCCGATATCGACCACGACCGCGCGACAAAATTTGCCCAAGACATGACCGATCGTTTCGGTAAGCAGTTCAATGTCGACATTTTGCCAGCCAATGATCTTTCCAAGGCGATTCGGGCATCGGATATCATTACATCAGTTACGACTTCAAAGCAGGCAACGTTTGATGCAGCTGATGTACAACCCGGCACCCACATTAACGGCATTGGCGCCTATACGCCAGAAATGCATGAGATTCCTGCTGCACTTGTTCAACGGGCAGACAGTGTCATTTTCGATACCATGGACGGCGTTTTGGCGGAAGCCGGCGATATGATCACGCCGCTGAAAGAAGGGTTGGTCACAAAAGCGCATTATGCCGGCGAACTCGGGCAGTTGATTAATGGCAAAATCAAGGGTCGGCAGCGACATGATCAAGTGACGCTGTTTAAAGCCGTTGGCACAGCCGTGTTGGATGTGGTTGTGGCTGAGAAGATTTTGCAGGCGGCGGATAAGCAGCATGTGGGGACGAGTGTGGATCTTTAGTGCTGAGTAAAGTGTGTTTGCAAAGCCAGATCAGTCAGTAGATTGACGAAATCAGATTTAACCAGCCAACTACCCTTGAAAAAGTTCCATACCACAAAAAAGCCGCCCCGATTTTCCTTTTCGAAAATCAGGACGGCTTTCTCATGCACTAAAGGAGGAAAATAACGAACTGTTAATGTCAGTAGTCAACAACCACCGACTAACTAGAACCCGCCTTCACTATTTTCGGCATCACGTACGGACAATCCCGCTTCCTTCAAGAAATCAGCGAACGGCCGCAGATCTTGCGCTTCATACCGTTTGACGAATGCATCGATTTCTTCTTGGGAGAATTTGGCTGGGTCGAGTTGCAGCTTTTCAACTGGCATTGGCCGATCGCCGGAGATCACTGCGTCAATTAAAACCGGTTCTGTTTTGGCGATCTCTTTTGCCTTGGCGAAGGTTGGCGCCAGGTCTTCGATTTTGGTAACCCGGAAGCCTTTCATGTTGACGGCTTTGGCAACAAGGCTGAAGTCAATGTCATCGAATTCGACACCGATGAAGTCGTTTTTGTTGGTGTCTTCTTGCTCATCTTTAATGAAGGCGTATTGCTTATTGGTGAAGATTACGTTGATGGCTGGCAGGTGGTATTGAACCTGGGTGACTAGATCCTGCATGGTCATCGCTGCACCGCCGTCGCCAGACAGGTTGAAGATTTGACGATCCGGGAAGTCCAGTTTGGCAGCGATGGCCCCGGGGATGCCGACGCCCATCGTTGCGAATAAGTTGGATGTGAAGTGACGATTTTTCGGCGTCAAATTCAAATTGCGGTTGGCATTCAAGTTGATGTCGCCAACGTCAATCGAGAAAATCGCATCTTCATCAGCAATATCATTAACTGCCTTCAGAACCTGATAGGCTTGTAGCTCGCCGAATTGCTTATTTTCGAGTTTGCTGAGGTAGTCACGCCAGTTTTTCCGATTAGCCAGATTGGCTTTCCACCACGGCGTTTCCTCGCGTTCGCTGACTTGCTCAAGCACTTGCTGCAAGGTTGCTTTGGCGTCAGCTAAAATGGCAACTTCTGCCTGATGACGTTTACCCAATTTAGCCGGATCAACGTCAATCTGTAAGAAATGCTGGGTGTTTTTAAACGCATTCGAGACTTCCGCAAAAGGATAGTTATTCCCGATAAACAGCACCGTGTCTGCTTGAGCTAGAGCCTCATTCGCCGGCTTTTGGGCGACACGGTTGGCCGAGCCTAAGTATGCTGGGTAACTGTCAGGAACAATGCCTTTAGCAGGATAAGTACTCATAAGCGGAATCTTCAGCAATTCGCTGAGCTGTTGCAGCTCCTTGCCGGCGGTGTATGCGCCGATGCCGTAATAGATGACCGGGCGTTTGGTGTCAACTAATTGTTGCGTCAGCTTTTTCACCAAGTCAGGATCGGGAACTGGCAGCAGTGGCTTTTGGTGATTGATAGCTGAAGCATACCAGCTATCTTGCGGAATCTCCTGCCATGGCAGATCAACTGGAATTTGCACCACGGACACGCCTTGGTTGGCATAAGCGCGGCGAATAGCTTCATCAATCACGTGTGGCAGGGTTCTGGCGCTAACAGCGGTCACGTTATAAGCGGCAACGTCTGCATAAATCGGATTTTCATTCATTTCCTGAAAAGTATCCATATTCATACCGGTCGTGCCGAACTGACCGATCAATGCTAGCACCGGCACATGGTCTTCGCGCGCATCGTACAACCCGTTCATCAAGTGCGTGCCACCCGGTCCAGCTGAGCCAAAGCAGACGCCGATTTTGCCTGTCAACTTCGCATCAGCTGCCGCGGCCATCGCCCCGACTTCTTCATGCCGAACCTGAATATAATGGATGTTTTCCTTTTCTGCAGATAAAGCATCCATGATTGAATTAAACGAGCCACCCGGAATCCCGTATAAATGATCCACCTGCCATGCTTCCAAAACCTTCACCACGGCAAGACCAGCGGCAATGGTTGAACGATCATTGGTCATTTTCAAACATCTCTCCTCGTTGTTGTTGAAATATTCTGCACCATTAAATTTTGCACAATCTAACGGTTTTAATATAGCATTACTTCAAATTAAGGGCAAGCGCTTACACATTGAGAGGCGTTGTGGCGCTGTTTTTTTGGTGTTTTTTGGGAAAGGCGGGGGGTTTTTGTTTGTCTGTGATGTGGTGGTTCGAGTTCTTGGAATATTGGGGAAAATGGTACCTCAATGTTTTGGGTGCTTGAATGTTAGGAATAAAAGACTAAGGTCCTGGGTGGCATGAATATTGTTATATTGTAAAAGAACAGCTTAGTCAGGTGAGTCTGACTAAGCTGTTCCAGTTGCTATAAAAGCTAATTGGCTTTACTTAACTTTGTTATAAAACGCCATTGATTTAAATACGAGATCACGGAATTTTGGTAGATTGATTTCAAATGCAACGTCAACATTTTTGCTTTTACCAAGGACGTTATCATAATCGACAACGGTGCTCCCAGCAGAAATGCCATGGTCAGTATCGATATCAACATGCATCGACACAATTCGGAATAAGCTAGGATCAATGATATATGCCATTGCACAAGGATCATGCATGTGGACGCCTTCAACATGATCTGGTGCCGCCAAGAATGGCTTTGTGGTCGTGAGATTGAAAAACTTGAGCAGGTTAGCCATGACTTCTGCTACGGGATTACCGATCGTTTCAATGTATTGAATGTCCTCATTAAAAAGTTGGGCTTTTAGGGTAACATCTAACCCGAACATTGCAGTAGGAATCTCTGAATCTACGACTATTTTTGCAGCTTCGGGGTCAACATATATGTTAAATTCGGCCTGTGGTGTAATATTTCCTCCAAAACATGCACCGCCCATGTATGAGATTTGTGCAATCTTTCCCTTTAGTTCCGGATGGGATAGTAGAAAAATCGCCGCATTGGTCATTGGACCTGTAACCACGAGCGTCACCGGCTCAGTACTTTTACTTAAAATATCAGCAATCAGATCATTAGCACTGGTTGATAATGGAGGAACTGAAGGATCAGGTAAGTCAGCACCATCAAGGCCCGTTTTTCCATGGACATCTTCAGCGATGATGAGTTCTCTCAGTAAAGGCCTCTGTGCCCCCATTGCTACTGGAATGTCCTCTCGGTGTGCAAGTGCAAGTAGTTTACGGGCGTTAGCAAACGTCCTTTCAGGTTTCTGATTTCCTGCAGATGTTGTAACTGCTACTAAGTCAATGTTTTCGGCAGCAATGGCCATTAACATCGCCATTGCATCATCGTGACCGGGATCGCAATCTAAAATAACTTTTCTCTTATTCAATGACGTATCCTCTCTTTCCAAATCACTTAGCATCTTTAGGAGCACGACTGTAAATTACTTTATGGAAGATGATATAAATTGCCAGCGCGGCTAGCACGATGATACCGCCAACTAAGAATACATTGGCATATGTTGAAGCTTGCCCTGCTTTAACACCAGCAGGACTGCCACCGGACATAACGCCAGAAGCCATCATGTTTCCAAAAAGTGCCACTCCAATTGAACCTGTGATGGCTTGAATCAGATCGTTCAATCCGAGAACACGCCCTGATTCTTGTGCGGATACTGTCAATGTTGCTGTATCAACAATTGGTGAATAAAAGAAAGAAGTTCCGAAATAGTAAATACATGGTGCTATTGCAAGTGCGGCAATTTTGCCATAGGGAATTGCGAAGGCAATTGCAATCAAACCGAGTCCCATAAAGCTAAGTGCAAGAATGATTGATACGGTTCTGCCCATTTTTTTAATTAACGGACCACAGAAGCCAAGCACGGCAGCAACGAGGATGGACCAGACTAATAAGTTTGAAACTTCTGCGGAACTAATGTGAAATACATTTAGGCCGATTGCATTGACACCGGCATTCAACGTGTAGCTGAAGAAATAGCCTACGAAGATAACCGTCATAGTTAAAATAAACGCAGGATTTTTAAAGAAGCTTGGAGTAATAAAGGGATGCTTTGCCTTGTTAATGTAGATGATAAAGGCAATTAATGTCACTACTGATGCGATCGCCCAAAGCCAATTCATATCAGTGAAAAACATAGTCACGGCGCCCGCAAATAAACCGATTAGCGTAAATCCGATCCCATCAATTCGTGCTCCCTTTGCATGCTGGTCAGGTAAATTTTTAGCAAGTGCTGGAATAAATGCTACTGCTAAGATAGCGGCTGCAAAAAGCCATCGCCAATCAATTGCTTCAACATAGCCCGCCAAAACGACACCGATTGCCGCAGAAAAACGGAATACCGCGACAAAGATCTGGTAATAGATGACGCGAGCAGCTTTAGAAACATATTTTGATACGAGGACTAGGAAAACCGAGCCGGCAACTTGACCACCAGCAGATTGGAGTACCCGCGCAATGACGACTGCCCAGATATTCATCGGTCCAAAGATGAATCCGATGACCGATCCCACAACGAAAATCCACGTACCTAATAGTGTCATTTTCTTAAGGGATATAAAGTCGCCTAATGAGCCATAAATTACGCAGACAATACCTAGAACAATACCGGGAATGGAGGTGATTAAAGGCGCTGGACAAGTGTTGATCATCAATGTTGCTAATTTGCCGAATCATAACTGTAGTATGCTTTTCAGTTAAATAAACTAACCATGTGGAAGCAACAATGGCAACACTTATAAGCAAAGTGACTTTTAAAATCTTTTTGAACATAGGCCATCTCCCATCGGGCTATAAGTTTATGGTGGGGTTATTGTTGAACATAAGAAATCATTGAAAAAGACTGTATGCTTTGAGAAACGCACATACAGCCAATTTCCATCTACGTGTGAAGGACAGAAAGAGTAGTTTGACCTAGTTCTTAATTATAAGGTGCCCAGTACCAAAACTGCGGTTCACCTTTCCCTGCAGCCGTGGCTTGGGACCATTTTCTGGCATCTGCGTATCGTGTTGTAGTATCTTTTCCATCAACAGCTGCTGTGGATGAGTGATATTCGGTTCTGTGATAGTAGTTTGAGTGAGCCCATTTGTAACCATTGAAGTAGTTATTATGGTCTGTATAATAAACCCAACGGCTATTAGCCATGTTAACGGCTGCTCGTGGTTTACGTTTGCTGGTGCCCTGCTTCGTCACTAATTCGGTAAGAACTGGAGAAGAGGTGGCTGTAACATTATCATTATCATCTAATGCAACATAGCCACTATTTGGCGCTGTTTCCGGTAAATCAATTGTTGTTGCACTAACCAACGATGGTATTGCCGCTAATGACGCAAATAGTCCCATCACTAAGAACATCAAACCAATTTTTTTCATTTTAGGCCCCCTGCCTGTTACAAGACAAACACAACGGAAAATAGAAACAAGATATAAGGGAAACTACTCTGTGTAAAAACTGTACCAGGTTAGAGAACTCTTTACAACTCATAACGATAAAAAATCATCGGTTATTTGAATTTAGTATTATAAATTATTATTAAAGCTTCGTTCGACATTTTTAGTATTTTTTAGGGAAAACAGCAAATCGGGATTTCTTAATTAATATAAACCGACAATTTGTAAACTGCGTATAAAATCTTTAATGGTATTTAGCTACAGATAATTGCCGTAGACGCAATCTTTATAGGGGCATTTTCTTGTTGTTTCAAAACATAAATGCGGCAGAATCTAAGAATGAGCTCACCGTTTTTCTATATCGTGCTGGCCTCTTTTTTTAAGGGAGTTATTCTTCATTTAGCTAAAACTCCGCCTACTAATGGAAAAGAATGCAGATAAGTTGCTTACAATTAAATGACGGCATCTTGTTCTGTTCTCTTGGAAAACTTTGTAATGGTGCGGTTGTGGACACTGAACGAGACTTAACGAAAGACGTTATTCACCCATCTCATCCTGAAGAAATCCGTGCCCATTTTGAAATAGGGGATGATGAAGCGCTACTGATGGGAATTGCCTTGGGTTATCCGGCAGAGAGCAAGATCAATGAACTCAAAACCGATCGCCGCCCATTGGCTGATTTTCTGCAGGTCAAAGAATAATGTATTCACGGTAAAATAAGCTGAGTTGACCGTATATGTTACGAGAGCAGGCGTGTCTGGGACAATTTCCTGGACACGCTTTTTCTTGTCCAAAATTTCAACGAAGCAGTTTCCACAAACAATTGAACAAAAAGTTTCTGCGCAATACATTCCAGCAAAATACCGTCACAACAACCTTTTTCAATTAACCAACCCCAACGAACAATGTCGACCCTTATTAAATCAACCTTCACGCCACTTCATTGCGATCAGACAAGCCCTCACGTCACTCGCTAAACTACACCTATCGATATCGAAAGACATGAGGCGCCGGATTGGATGAAGGATGGCAGTAGCACAGAAGGGATTTTCGTTGTTTCTTGAGCACCAAGCCGTGGTTTACGGGGCATTAGCGAAGTTGGGCATTCGCCCGCATCATAGTGATTTTCAGGATTGGCGGGATGAAGGGATGTTGGTGTATCTCAACTATTTCAGCCGGTATCGCGATCCGTTAACGGACGAGGCTGCGATCACCAAGTTTAACAAGTTGGCGTGGCGGTTTGTTTTCCTCACGTTGATGCAACGGATGCAAAAAGTTCGGCATCGGCGGGAGCTGGAAGAGGCACCGGCCAATGCGGCGGTGTTGCAAACGACCACCGTAGCAACGGCACCCGCTAGCATGGAGCAGTCCGTAGCGTTGAAACTGCAGATGGAACAACTAGAAGCTGTTTTGACGCCGGTGGAACACAAAGTTTTGCAGTTGCGATTAGCTGGTATGGCTGATTCTTGCATTGCGAGACATTTGCAGGTGAGCCGGCAACGGGTTTTAAAAGTGCGCAAGCGAATACAGGCGAAATATCGGCAACTCGAATTGGAGGAATTTTTAAATGGATAAAGAATTATTAACGTATGTTTTGGACCAAGCAGTTGGTGTTGTCATTGCCGTGATTTTATTGACACGAATTGAGCGGCGACTCGATACCTTGATTACGAATATGGGCACTTTTATGGTCAAGCTTGAAGGCAATCACGAGAGATAGGAGAAAAACGATGGCGATTTTAATGGCAGATGTCAGCAGCTGGCAGCCGGATTCGGAAAGCTGGTTTCGTAAGTTGGCCGATTTTGGCGTCAAAGCGGTGGTGGTGAAGCTGACAGAAGGCACCACTTACCAGAATCCAAAGGCGGCCGCCCAATTAGCGGCGGGGCGCAAGATGGGGATGCAGGTGCATGCGTATCATTATGCGCATTATCGCAATAGTGCCGAAGCGGTTGCGGAAGGCCGGTTTTTCGGCTTGGCGGCGCGGTCGCTGGGGGTATCGACGCAAAGTGTGATGGCCGCCGATGTGGAAGCGCCGGAGTTAACCGGTGACCTGACCGGCATGACGAATGCGTTCATTCAAACGGTCAAGTCGCTGGGGTATCCCCACACGGATCTCTATACGATGGCCAATTGGATGAAGACCGGGCGTTTTGATCGAGTGGCGTTGATCCCTAAGAACTTATGGATCGCAAGTTATGGCGTTAATCAGCCGGGGATCGACAATGTGGGCACGTGGCAGTTCACCAACAACTTTCATGGGCTGGGCGTCGACATGAGTTATGATTTCTTCGGCCATTACACGACCCGACTTACGGGGCAACTCAACGGCGGCGTGGTTCGAGCGCCCACCGTTCGTTACCACACCGTGCAGGCAGGCGAAAGCTGGTGGGCGATCGCGCATCGGTACGGCCTGAACATGGACAACCTGGCTGCGTTGAATGGCAAAACTATCTACAGCGTGATTCATCCCGGTGATCAGTTGCGGTTGAATTAGATATAAGCAAAAAAGACAATCGTTGTTTTGGCACATAGCTAAATCAATGATTGTTTTTGGTTGTGCGAAAGTTCGAGTGAAAAGAATGCTTTAACTGCAAGCTTTTATAGACTGAAACGTGTTGCTGAAAACATTCATGAAAAAATTTTTTGCCAAAGTGTTGACACGGTGTCACCATCCGTGTAGACTACAGGATGTTAAGTAGTGACACGGTGTCACCAAGGAGGATAATGATGGTTTTATCAACGTTTGAACATTTAGATGAAAATAAACAACAACGCATTTTAGCTGCGCTGGTAACTGAATTTTCCAAGTACCCATTGGCGCAGGCGCAGGTCGCGCGGATCGTCAAGCAGGCTGACATCGCTCGTGGCGCGTTTTATAAATATTTCAGCGATTTGAAAGATGCGTATCAATACGCTTTTAAAGAAGTGATTGGGCGCTTGCACACGGGGATCGCTGGGCCGGAAATGCGACGCGATCCATATGCCGCTACGGTCGCTTTTCTGCAGGAAGCTGATGAAAGCCAGGATCGCGATTTTATCCGGCTGCACTTTACCAAGAATAGCGGCATGGTGACCGTCGGCGAACCGCCGATTGCTGCCAATGCGATCGAGTGGGCGGTCACAACATTGTGCCACAGTGCGATTTCGCAAGCGCTAGCCAATCCCGAGCAGGCGGACTTAATTTTGAAAAACTTGAAAGCAGCTCTTTTACAGCTGCACGTGAAGGAGTCGTGAGTCAATGTATCTCTCATTAAAAGAAATCTGGCATGAAAAATTACGCTACGGCTTGATCGTCGCGATGATGCTGTTGGTCACCTACCTAGTGTTTATTCTGAGTGCACTGGCCAACGGATTATCGCAACAAAACACGCAGGCGATTGACTCGTGGGACACGTCGCGGGTGGTGTTGGCAAAAGATTCGGACATCAATTTGAGCCAATCGTTGTTGACGTCTCAGCAAACCAAAGATCTCAACTTAGGCAAGTCGCAAGCTTACGTCGGGACGATCGGCGTGGTCGCGACCAGCAGCAAACATGACGAAATCCGCTCGACCATGATCGGGCTTGATTGGGATCAGTACATTGGTAAGGACATGAAACTAGTCAGCGGCCATCGAGCTAAAAGCGACCATCAAATTGTGGTGGATACGGAATTCAAGGATAAAGGCTATGCGCTTGGCGACAAAGTTAAGTTGAGTACGAAAGGCAAGCGCTATACGATTGTCGGTTTTACCGAAAACGCCAAAATGAGCGTTGCGCCGGTTGTATATGGCACCATGAATGCTTGGCGCACCTTGCATAATCTGCCAAACACCTTCACGGCTAGCGGCATTGTTTCCAAGTCGAATAACTTCAAAGTCAACACCAGCGATTTGAAGACATACTCGGCGAATACTTTTATCCAGAAACTGCCCGGTTATTCGGCCCAAAATAGTACCTTTACCTTTATGATCGGCTTCCTGTTTGTGATTTCGCTGATTGTCATCGCAGTGTTCCTCTACATTTTGACGATGCAAAAATTGCCAAACTACGCAGTACTGCGGGCGCAGGGCGTACCATCCCGGACACTGGTCATCACGACCATTGCGCAAGCCTTGATTTTGGTCACATTGGGCTTGGCCTTAGGGGGCGCGTTGACGGCTGTCACGGCACAGTTCATGCCAATGGGCGTCCCGATGATCTTCTCGCCTCAACTTAATGTTGCCATCGTCATCGGTATTCTGCTCACCGGTTTTCTCGGCTCGATCATTCCCATCCGGACCATCTTAAAAGTCGATCCTGTTACCGCCATTGGAGGTTGATGCTATGTCAGCAATCGAATTAAAACACATTATTAAAAATTTCAAGACCCCGACAAGCAACGTCGAAGTGCTCAAGGATGTCAATTTTAGCGCTGATTCTGGCAGCCTATCGTTAGTACTAGGTCCGTCCGGCTCAGGTAAAAGTACATTTTTAACTATTGCTGGCGGTATTCAAACGCCGACTGAAGGGGTCGTGACGACTGCCGGGAAGAATCTTGAACAGTTGTCCGGCAAGGCGCGTGATGCCTTGCGTCTAGACAACATCGGCTTTGTGCTTCAGTCTTACAACTTAGTCCCATATCTGACGGTCGGCGAACAGTTTAAGCTGGTCGATAAGATCAAGCCAAAAGGCAACCTCAGTCATGAGGCGCTGGAAGCATTATTAGACGATTTAGGAATTGCCAACTTGGTAAACCAATATCCGGCATCGCTGTCAGGCGGCCAAACGCAACGAGTTGCCATTGCCCGGGCGCTTTATCCGGATCCGGCCATCGTGCTCGCCGATGAACCGACCGCGGCTTTGGATAGTCCACGCGTTGCCATTGTCGGCCAGCTGTTAGCCGACCTCGCCCACAAACACAACAAGGCCATCGTTGTTGTCACCCACGACGTCCGGCTGGAACAGTTTGCCGATCGAAAGTTTACACTGCTCGATGGCCAGTTAAAAGAAGGCGCGCCGAAGTATGCTGCGTAAGTTTGCAGCGCTACATTGAGTCATACGAAAAAGGACCAAGCACAATTTGAAAAGTGCTTGGTCCTTTTTGCATGGCTGATGAAAGGCATTAGCCCCAATGCCTTTTGTCAAATAAACAATAGTCGATTAAAAGCGTGGTTCACCTAATGCATGTTGCGCAGCTAGGTTCAGCAGGCTCCATTGCCGGTCGAAACCTGGCTGGAAGAAGAAGTCGGCTTCGGCTAAATCCTCTAGGCTCAAGCCATGTTGAACGGCAAGCGCCAAGACATTGCCTTGCGCAGTGACGTCGTACGTTGATAAAACTGCACCACCTAGCAGTCGATGAGTTTGCGGATCAAAGACGAGATTGACGCAAACCGGTGGATTACCATTGCCTTCCGGTACATAGGCCGGGCGCAAAGTATCCGTATAAAACGAAGTGTCAACCTTAACCCCGGAGCGGCCGGCTGTGAACGTGTTCAGACCGGTAGCCGCAAAATGATAGTCGAAAACGCTCAACGCACTGGAGCCAACGACGCCGCCAAATGGACGCGCCGGATGTTCTGCAAAAATGTTGGCCGCCAGATAGCGTGCTTCACGCCGGGCAACCGTTGCCAGTGCAATCGGCACCTTTTGCTGGGCGGCAACCCCGTAAACCAGCGTTGCGTCGCCGATAGCGTAAACATCAGGTAAGTTGGTGCGCAGATATGGATCCGTGTTGATGAAGCCACGGTCGTCAAGGTCGACAGTACCTTTCAACCATTCCGTTGCCGGCTTAACCCCAGCAGCTTGAATGACCAGATCCGTCGCAACATCGCCCGCGTCGGTCTTCACGGCACTAACGGCACCGTCACCGGCGAAACTTTCGATTTTAACGCCGAGTTTAAGTTCAACGCCTTTATCGGTGAGTTCCTTGGCGATAATGTTAGTCATGTCAGGGTCGAGGTAAGTGCCCAATGGCCGATCAATGATATCCAGCAGTGTGACTTCCTTGCCCGCTTTCCGGCTGGCTTCGGCCGCTTCAATACCGATGTAACCGGCACCGATGATGGTAATATGTTTAACTGCCGGATCTTCCAGCTTGGCTTTGATTTTGGTTGCCCAGTCGTAACCGCGCATCAGGAAAATATTTTTCAAGTCGTTACCAGGCACCGGCAATGAATTCGGCCGCACGCCGGAACTCAGAATCAATTTATCATAAGGATAATCCTGTGCCGTGCCATTCTTCGTGTCGCGAACGGTCACGGTTTTGACATCAGCATTGATCGCCGTGACCTCATGATTGTTAAGGACATGGGCGCCGCGCTTGATCAAATCATCCGGGCGGAAGTTCCGCACGTCATTGACGTCCGTCACCTGGTCTTCCAGGAAAAGTTCCATCCCACATGACATAAAGGAAACAAAGTCACCCGCTTCAAACATGGTAATATCAGCATCCGGATATCGATGCAGTAACTCCAAAACGCTTTGATGACCACCATGTGATGCTCCAACAACAATAATCTTTGGTTTGTCCACAATAAATTCCTCCTCGTTATGTAGTAACCGCATTCAGCCTCGCGATTCCTTCTCTATATTAGAATAGTTACAATCTAACGTCAATGGCTGACTGCAATTAATTATCGTACAATTTTATTTTAGCTTTGCCTAAACCGAGTGTACCAAAAAAGTACTGCAAAGGGCAGTTATCTGTCTTGCTACAAGGAACTGGGGCGCAATGGCCAAAGAGTTTTAATGGGAGAACTGTTCTATTGTTGGCGAATGTGAGACTGGACTTTCTCGTTCTATAACGCGCTCACAGTCGCAGAAATCTACGTGTAAGGACCTTGACCGCAATGGCCAAAGCCCGGCCATCACGGTCAAGGCCACTTACACTCCGATTTCTAAGCGCTTCTGTTCGCGCTCACCAAAAAAGCGCTGCAAAAGGCAGTTATCTGCCTTGTCTACAGCACTTTTCCGCGATGATTTAGTTAACCAAGCCAAATTTAGATGATTTTGAAGTGCTTCAATGCCTGGACCACGCCATCTTCGTCATTGCTGGCAGTGATGTAATCAGCTTGGTCTTTGACGACGTCCTGACCATTGGCGACTGCAACGCTGGTGCCGGCAAAATCAAACATATCCAAATCATTATGTTCGTCGCCAAATGCGATCACGTTATCTGAATGCAAGCCCAGATACTGGGTCAGCTGTGCCAGCCCCCAACCCTTGTTGACGCCGCGGGGCATGACTTCCAACATGAACGGCATACTGCGAATGACGGTAAACCGATTGCCAAACTCGGCCTCAGCTTGCGGTTGGATTTTGGCAAGATTTTCCGGTTCACCCAGCAACAAGCCCTTAGCAATCACAAAATCGTCCGGCATTTCCTGAGGCTCACGCACCTTAATCCCGGCGTGGTTCTCCCACGCCTGCAAAACCGTATACTTGCTGATGTTACGATCAGCCGTATATACGTCGCCAGCAGGAGTGATCACGTTACTATCGATCCCGGCCGCCGAAACATGCGTCGCAAAAGTCGAAAAATCCTGATAATCCTGATGATTCAGAAACTTCTGGGCAATGATTTTGCCGTTGGTGCTCTGTACCACCCCACCGCCTTGAACAATGACATACTGATCGTCTCCGTGCAGCCCCAAAGCATCCAACGTGGTTCGAACGCCCGGCAATGGCCGCCCGGTGCACGGAACGATTTTAATTCCCTTAGCCTGCGCCGCCTTCAAACCACGAATGGTGGCGGACGACAACTGCTTGTGCGAGTCGAGGAGTGTGTCATCCAAATCGACTGCGATCAAGCGAAACATGGCAGTCACATCCCTTCTTGAAGTCAGCTTAGCATGGAAAGCGGGCGGCAACAATGTGGAAAATCAGAGATGATCTGAAACAAATATGTCGAGAGAATTTTTAAAAAACTGGAATAAATCGTTTACATTTTAAATGAAACCGAATACAATGAATGTATCAAAAGTTGGAACGTTCAAAATTTTAAATTCAGATTCACTTATATTAACATATTAAGCTTAATATACAGGTATCGGTTAAATTGCTGTTTTATATAGAACGTTCAAAAAACGGAGGAATAAGTTATGCCTATTGTACTTGCAAGAATTGACCAGCGATTAGTTCACGGAGTTACTGTCAATCAGTGGAATGCAGAGTTAAATCCTAAGCGTTACATGATTGTCGATAATCTGATTAGTCAGGATGAGACTATTAAAGCTAGTATGCGGATGAGTAAACCTTCAGGAACTGGTATGTCTATTATTGATGAGCAAAAAGCAATTACAAATTTTAACAACGGCAATTATGATCATCAGGTCGTCTTTCTTTTGGTCAAAGAACCGAAAATTCTGCTAAATCTTATTGCGGGCGGAGTCAAAATCCCGTCTGTCAACGTAGGCGTCATTTTTAAAGAGGATGGACGCACGCCGATTACTGAAAGGGTTGCATTGAATGATGAAGAACTAGCGGATCTTAAAGCATTGCAAGCTGAAGGCATTCCAGTACATTTTCAATATACCCCCGGTGAACCGGCTGTTAGTTTGAATGATGCTATCAAGGGAAAGATGTAATTAGGGGGAGCAAGAAATGCCAGAAATTCTGCAAAACATTTTAATCATCCTATTATCTGCGTATATGGCTTGGGATGGGGGTTCAGGTGGGCAATTAACCAATAACTGGCCAGTTACGATCGGATTTGTGATGGGAATCATCATGGGTGATATCAACACGGCTATGATCATCGCGGGGACACTTCAGTTGATGTCGCTTGGTGTTGCAGGTATCGGTGGAGCTTCCGTCCCCGAGTACGGCTTGGCAACGATTGTTTCAATCTTTATTGCTGTTCGAACAGGTGCTTCAACAGGAACAGCGATTGCGGTGGGATTACCAGTAGGGATGCTGACATTACAACTTGATTTAATCGTCAAATTTATTAATAATTTTTTTGCACATTTGTCACAGCGCTTTTTACACGAAAAGAAGTTCAAGAAGATGCAGTGGTCGTTTATTGCAAGCATCGGTATCTGGACTTTGAAATATGTAATTCCAGTTTCAATTGTCATTATGTTTGGTCCAACAGTTGTGAAGGACATTCTTGCAATCGTACCAAAATGGTTCACTGATGGTCTTTCAATTGCCGGTGGTATGTTGCCAGTAGTTGGGGTTGGGATGTTGTTACGGTACATGCCGACTAAGAAATACTTAACATTTTTGATCGCTGGTTTCGTTTTAGCCGCCTATTTAAAAATGCCAATTTTGGGTGTGGCATTGTTGGGCGCCGCCGCCGCTTATATGATCTACCAAAATCAGGTCAGGAATTTTAATAAAGAAAACGCTGTCCAAGCAGTTGGTTCGCATGACACGCAAGGAGATGATTACGATGAATAGTAAGGTAGAACCTAAGCAAATATTGACTGCTAAAGAGCGTAAGTCAATGTATCGCCGATGGATTTTCACTGCGGGACTAGGTTATAACTTTGAAACACAACAAGCACCTTCAGTCGCATTCTCGATGGCTAAGGCTTTACGCAAGATTTATCCTAACGACGACGACTATATTGCAGCAATGGACAATCATTACAAGTACTTCAATATAACACCCCAAATGGGAAATGTTGTTCTTGGTGCTACGTTAGCGATGGAAGAAAAAGATGGTATTAAAGCTATTGATGCTGTGCAATCTTTAAAAACTTCACTTATGGGGCCTTTGTCAGGTGTGGGAGATTCTGTTTTTTGGATTTTGTTTCCGACAGTAATGGGCTCAATTGCAGGATACATGGCCTTACAGGGAAATCCAACTGGTGCGATCATTTGGATGCTGTTATACGTCCTGATCTATTTTCTTAAGATGTGGTTATTCAAGTTAGGGTATGATTCTGGTACTAAGCTGATTACGACTTTGGGGTCGCGCATTAGTGCCTTTACAGATGCAGTTTCTGTCATGGGACTTGCCGTTATCGGCACGTTGATTGCTACAGTCGTTAAAGTTTATACACCACTAACTTTTCAAACGGGAAAAGTCAAATTGGGATTGCAGACGGGCATCTTTGACAAAATTATGCCAGGCTTATTGCCAGTTTGCCTCGCCGGATTGGTTTATTGGCTTCTGGGAAAGAAATCATGGACACCAACACGCATCATTTTGGCAGTGATCGTGTTTTCCTTGGTCGGAGCAGCATTCGGCTTCCTAGGTATTGCACCAACAAAGTGAGTTAACGGAGGGATTACTTTTGAAACGAACAATCATCATTGCATCGCATGTTACCCTAGCTAAAGGCATGGCAGAGACCCTAAGATTCTTCTCAGGTGAAATAACAAATGTCCAAGTATTAACAGCATATGTTGACAATCAATCCATTGATGCTGCCGTGAACGAGATTTTTGACGAGGCTGCATCTGATGATGAGGTGATTGTGTTAACCGACCTTAAAGCCGGATCCGTTAACCAGAAATTTTTTAAATACATTCAGCGGCCGCATACGCAACTCGTAACAGGAATGAATTTGGCACTTGCTATGGGTGTTGTTATGGAACCAAGCACACATTATCTGACGGCGGAACGAATGGAGACACTTGTTGATCAAGCAAAAGCTGATTTAACTTATATGAATGCCATTAGCTTGAACGGAGATGAAGATGATGAGTGATTGGTGGAAAAAGAGTACAGTTTATCAGGTTTATCCCCAGAGCTTTAAAGATAGTAATGGCGATGGCATTGGAGATCTTCCTGGTATTACGGAAAAGATGAGTTATCTTCAACAACTTGGTATTAACGCGATTTGGCTGAACCCTATTTATCAATCACCATTAGTTGATAATGGTTATGACATTTCAGACTATTATAAAATCAATCCCATTTACGGAACAATGGATGATTTTAAGACTATGTTAGAAGCTGCACATGAACATGGTATTAAATTGATCATGGATTTGGTGGTGAACCACACCTCAGATCAGCATCATTGGTTTAAAGAATCAAAGAAGAGTCGTGATAATCCGTTTAGTGATTATTATATTTGGCGTGACCCCAAGCCGGATGGATCCGCGCCTAATAATTGGGGGGCGTCTTTTGGAGGCTCAGCATGGGAGTATGTACCTGAACGAGGTCAATATTATCTTCATCTTTATGCCCCCCAACAGCCAGATCTAAATTGGGAAAATCCTAACATGCGCCAGAAAATATATGCCATGATGCGCTTTTGGTTCGATATGGGAGTTAATGGCTTTCGAATGGATACTATTAATCTTCTATCCAAAGATCAAAGCTTTCCAGATGCACCACTGATGCCAAATAGCCAGTATGGGACGGCTTATGCTGGTTCTGCAAATGGCCCGCGAATTCATGAATTCTTACAGGAGATGAATCGTGAGGTTCTAAGTAAGTATGACGTCATGACGGTTGGTGAGACACCACATACTACTGCTGATGAAGCGGCTTTATATGTTGATCCGAAACGACATGAATTAAACATGGTCTTTCAATTTGAACACATGCATGTTGATTATGGCGAATTTGGTCGATATTCTACTGTTCGGTTTAAATTAAGTGATTTGCGTGCGTCAATGGCACATTGGCAAACGTCATTAACTAATCGAGGGTGGAACTCTTTATTCTTAAATAATCATGATCAGCCGCGAATGGTGTCACGCTTTGGAGATGATCAGCAGTTCCGGGTGCAATCTGCTAAGATGCTTGCAATCATTTTACACTTGCAACAAGGAACACCCTTTGTCTTTCAAGGAGAAGAGCTGGGCATGACAAATGTCAAATTCAATTCGATTGAACAATTCCGAGACCTTGAAGCAAAGAATAATTTCCATAGCTTACTCTCCAAAGGACTGTCAGAGGGTGAAGTCATGAAAATGATTCGCCATAAATCGCGCGATAATTCCAGAACGCCCATGCAGTGGAACACTTCTGTCAATGCCGGATTTACGACAGGAACGCCTTGGATCGAAACGAACCCAAACTATGGCACAATTAATGCCGCTAGCGAAATTGAGGATCAGGACTCAGTCTTTAATTTTTACAAAGGGCTTATTTCGTTAAGGTCAAAATACGACATCATAACTGACGGACGGTTTGATCTTATTAATCCGAATGATTCTGCAATCTTTGGCTTCACTCGAAAACTTGGCAACCAAATTCTTGTGGTGCTTGGATCGTTCATGAATGCTAAAGTTAAAGCTGAATTACCTGATGAACTAGCAACAGGTGATGCAAAACTGCTAATTGGAAACTATGGTACGCCAGCTAAGTTAGCTACAAGGATGTATCTCAAGCCGTATGAAGGAGTGGCATACTTAATTAATCATGGCTAATATGAATGACGTAGCGCGTGAGGCAAACGTTTCTCGCGGAACAGTATCTAACTATCTTAATAAAAATAAAGTACGGCCTGAAGCGGCAAGGCGGATTGAAGCGGCGATTTCAAAACTGCATTATGTGCGAAATGCAACTGCTCGTGAGTTACGGACACAGAGGTCAAATTACGTTGTTTTCATTGTTCCAACAGTGTGGACACCATTTTTTGCTGAATTAACATACGATATCCAGGCTGCGTTGCAGGCACTTGAATACAAAATGATCCTTTGCATCTCGAATAGCAATTACGATGAGGAAAAAGAGTATGTTGATATGGCTAACGAACAAAAGGTTGCGGGAATCATTTCGATTTCGTACTCACAATTAAACGACTATGTGGATCCACACATGCCGTTGGTGTCAATAGAAAAGGAACCGACTGGACACTTTCCGTTAGTCTCATCTGATAACTATGCTGGTGGACGAATGGCAGCTGAAGAACTCGATCAGCGTGGATGCAAAAGGTTGATTTTTATTGGGTCTAAGCACCTTGCCTCTGACGCTATGAAGGCTCGCCAAGCGGGATTTACTGATTATTGTCAGGAACTTCATTGCAATTTCTCAATTTATCATTTTGCATCTGGGCGTCATATTCAAGATTTTCGTAACGAAGCCCGTGACCTGTTGCAGCAGTTGCGCAATGGGGCAGACGCAAAGAACATAGGGATTGCGACTTCTACTGATGAGTACGCCTTAGAGATCTTCAGAATTGCCGAAGATATGAAGATGTCAGTTCCAGAGCATTTTCAATTGATAGGTTTTGATGGCGGAAAGATCTCCGCAAATGATCAGCCATTTCTCTCGTCAATTCGTCAACCCGTTAAACAAATTGCTGACGCTGCGGTGGCAGAGTTCAATAAGCTGGCGGAGAACAAAACTTCAGTTGAAGTACCGCGTATCATGTTGCCTGTTAGTTTTTATGAAGGCAAAACAACAAAACGCATAGTTTCCAACCAATGAAAAAGGCTCACTCAAACCTGATGCAGCGAAGAGTGAGTCTTTTTGCTGTCCACTTGCTTTTTAGGGTTGGAAATAATCAGCTAATCCGTTTACTTTTATAGACTTTGGGCAGGCCACAAGCTGTATCCTAATAAAGCTGGAGCTCAATTACTAACTGATCAAACCTCCCCATGTCGACCAACATCCAACAGACGGATTGTTGCAGCCTCAGTTCGGTAGATTAACAACCAGTTACCCTTAATAAACAGCGCACGATCGGCTTTGCGTTTCTTAATAACATGATCGTCATATTTTTCCGGCAATGGTTGGCCGGTACGTAGATATTCCAATACTTGTAGGTAGTCTGCTTGCGTGAATCGGCCGGCCTGGAGTAAGTGCTTGAGATGTTTTTTAAAGCGCGATTGTTCGATGATCTGGCGTGTGGGCATTTGTGAGGTGCTTCTTTCGTTTTCTTAAGCGTAACGCTAAGAAAATACGAGGGGAACCTCTTTTTTTAAATTCTAGTGACCACTAAAACGTCTATTACAACTGGCTTCAAAGAACCTTCCACAATAATACGAAGCATAATGTAATCGCATTCATTTGCTACCCGTGCTAACTTAAACGTCGAGGGGGGAAGACATGAATAAACGACAAGTCGACTTGTTTAATTACCTTTGCGGTGCAAAAGACTATGTACCCGCGAAAGTTCTCGCTCAACAGTATCAGGTTTCTAGCAAGACCATTTACAAAGATATCGATGACATCACTGAAGCTGTTTCTGAATCTAACATTCAGATTCAGAAGAAGCCCCGTGCCGGAATCAAAGTCAGTGGTAAAGACAAAGATAAAGTTAAAGCTATGAACATCATAGCAAATTTACAAGAGAGACAGTCTGATGAAATTGGAACATCGCCAGCTGAACGAAGAGCAGTAATGGTTAAAGCTATTCTGCTTCAAGGTCGGCAACAGACTTTAAAGCAGTTGTCTGAGCATTGGTTAGTGAGCAAAACTTCTATCTTGAATGACATTGCATGGATTAATGACATAATTGCCATTAATAGTCCCGGAATTGAGTCCGACGGTATTTCTCTTGAATTTAAGGGTAATGAGGAACAACGTCAAACGGCAGTTACAACATTTGTAGTTGATAATACAGATGTCAAGCTGCTGAGTTCTGACAACTATTTGAAACAGTTCTTCGATCCTAAGGTGATCCGAACGCTGAGTGATTATTTCGTTAAAAATCAAACGGAATGGTTTGAGAATGTCCCAGCGTATTACCGATTCGCCTTACAAATCCTTACACTAGTTCAAACAGCAAGAGCGGCCTTGGGTCATCATATTCAGCTTAGGAGTAGTCAAAATGATTATGAAACCTCCCTTTCTGGAGATTCAGCAGAAGTCGCAACCAATTTGTTCAAAGCCATTTCAAAACAATTACAGATCACTTTTACACAAGGCGACTTAGATTGGTTGGCGCGTAATCTTTCGGCCTATCGAATCGGCCCAATTGCAAACGGTATAAGTGCTCAGTGGGAAGCAACGGTTCAAGAAATGATTACTCGGATGGAATCGTTACAGGAGGTTAAGATCCCAGGGCGTAAATTATTAAGGCATCAGCTTATGTTTCATTTGCCAGCAATGGTTTTACGCCTTCAGAAAGGGTTGATCGTGCGAAACCCCTTATTAGGAGATATTAAATCGCAGTACCCAGAACTTTTTGGAATGACATGGTACGCTATGTCATTCTTGGAGGATCGCTATCGTATCGAGCTCAATGATGACGAAGTTTCTTTTGTGACGATCTATTTCCACATTGCGATTAATCAAGTTATAACAAGTCGAAATGTTTTGATTGTTTTTAATCAACACGGAGAGCTGAGAGATTATGTAAAATCGCAAATCCGAATGTTACTGCCTCAAAACACAAAGTACACGACTGCGAGCTTGGGATCTTTTTCCCAGATTGATTTGACTCGAATTGGGCTGATCGTTGGCGTGAACCTAAAGAGTTTGATCACATCAGTTCCGTTTGTAGGGATTTCACCACTTTTTGATGCAAATGACCAAACAAAATTGATGAAGGCGTATGCGGATGCCCTTGTTAAACCCCAGAGCAGTCAGGGTACAGTTCATTTTCCAATTTTACGAAGAAGCATTGACCCCGCTTTAGTCTTCTGGAAAGAAAGAATGCCAAATAAACAAGATGCATTAAATTTTTTGGTTGATCGATTAGAGGCAGCCGGTAAGGTTAACACCGAATTCCGGTCTTCAATTTTTCGACGAGAGCGTCTTGGAACAACGGAGTTAGACAGCGGGGCAGCATTACCTCATGCAGTCCCAAATACAGTAAAGTCGCTGGGGATTGCGTTCTTGATATTGAAAAAGCCTGTGCACTGGAATTCGATTCCTGTTTCGATTGTTGTTTTAGCGTGTGTACCAGAGGCACAGGTGAATATTTACAGGGATTTAGTAATGGATATATACAGACTCGTTCAGAATAGACAGATGGTTCAAATGATTGTTGGATTGAACAATACCGATCAATTCTTGGATTTAATTAATCAGTGAAGTGAAGGAGAAAGTTAGATGTTTTTTGACGAAGAAATTATGACACTGCATTCTGATGCGTCTGATGCAACGGCAATCATGACAAAATTAGCGCAACAGTTAAGGGCAAAAAATATGGTAACAGACCAATTTTTACCGCACGTTTTAGCTCGCGAGAAAGAATATCCAACTGGATTGGCAACGGGTTCTATAGGAGTGGCGATTCCCCACACTGATTCGATTTACGTTAATAAGTCTCAAATTGCATTTGCTTCATTGACTAAACCAGTTACTTTTCGAAGCATGGTAGATTTAAACCAGACTATTAAAGTTTCAATGGTTTTCATGATTGCGATGAGTACGCCTCATGAACAAACAGATTTGTTAAGTAACCTGATGAACATGTTTCAAAATCAAAATGTGCTTTACAAACTGAATCAAAGTGATACAAAAAAACAAGTTATTACTATTTTGAATTCGAATAATATTCTTTGAATTTTTCTAAAGGGGGAAGCAAAAAATGATTGCAGAAGCTATACATTGGTTTATTAATCTGGGATCAACCGTCTTTATTCCTGTCATTATATTTGTTTTAGGATTATGCGTACGGCTGAAGCCTTCAAAAGCTTTTATTTCCGGCATTACTATCGGAATAGGCTTTATCGGCTTGAATTTGGTTGTCAATTTGTTACAGACTTCACTAGGGCCTGCTATCAAGCTGATGGTTTCTCGCTATGGTCTTAGTTTAAGTATTATCGATTTGGGCTCTGGACCCGGAGGCCCGTTAGCTTTTTCGTCGACCTTAGGTGTATTAGTTATCCCAATAGCTTTTGGCTCGAATTTACTGCTAATTTGGATGGGTATGACAAAGACACTCAATATTGATGTATGGAACCTGTGGCAACCAACCTTTATTGGTTTACTAGTTTGGGGGGTCACAGGTAACTATCTTTACGGCATTCTAGCAATGATTCCGGCTTTCTTGATGCAACTATTCTTAGCTGATTTGACTCAGCCGATGACAAGTAAATTCTTTGGGCTACCAGGAATCTCAATCACTCACTTAATGGCCTTGTCACCAGTATTATTAGCCTGGCCGCTCAACTGGTTATTCGATCGGATCCCTGGGTTTAAAAAAATTGATGCGAGTCCAGAAACGATTCAAAAACGTTTTGGTATTCTGGGGGAACCAATTGTGATCGGTCTTATCATTGGGATCGGAATTGGCATCCTAGCTGGTTACGACGTCACAAAGACTTCTCAGTTAGCAATGGAAATGGCTGCGGTCCTGAAGTTGCTGCCAAAAATGATTTCTATGTTCATGGAGAGCTTAACGCCAATCGCTGAAGCAACACAAGCTTTCACAGAAAAGCATTTACATGGGAAGATTGTCAACATCGGAATGGATGCGGCTTTGACGGTCGGTCATCCCTCAGTAGCTGCCACCAGTTTCTTAATGATTCCCGTTGCATTATTCCTAGCGGTTATATTACCTGGAAATAAGGTTTTACCTTTTGGCGATTTACCATTATTTGTCTTTGTCTTTACCATTCTCGTTGCGGCGTTTAAAGGTAATATTATCCGGTCATTAATCGGTGGTGCTATTTATACGATTCCGATGTTGTATTTGTCAACTTGGTTGGCACCACTGGTCACGAAGGCATTCAAGTTAGCCAATTATAATATCGGCAATAAAGGTACAGTATCGTTCGTCTCGGCTGGTTTGTGGCCGAATGCTTTAATGGTTTGGATGTCGCAGCACTTTAGCATCTTTGGAATCGGTACAATCACGGTCATTATGTTGGGACTTTTGTATTACCTTAATGTTGTGAAGAAATATAACTCTACAGAAAAGGAAGTTAACTAATCATGAAGAAAATGTTAATTATGTGCGGAGCAGGACATGCTACTTCGACGGTTGTACGAGCTAAAATGGAAGATTGGTTGAAAACACAGGGATTAGAGAATCAAGTAACCATCAAACAATCTGCAGTTGGTGATGAGATTGATAATATCGAAAATAATCGATATGACATTGTTGTTAGTACGACCGTTGTGCCAAACAACATCAAGCCGAAAGTAATTAACGGCGTAGCTCTGTTAACTGGTATCGGTGCAGATAAAGTTTATAACGAAGTCAAAAAAGAAATTGAAGAATAGGAGGCACAATCTTGAGTACTGTTTTTCGGGATATTAAATTAAAAACTGTTCAAGGACGTCCCTCATATCACCGGATTACGGACCAAGTTATTGACGTGGTTGAAAATGGTGGAATTAAGAATGGTATTTGTTTAGTACAGACAGCTCACACGACATGTTCCATTTATTTTGATGAGTACATGCACGATACGAATTACTACGGTGATGATTATCTGACAGTTGATATTGATAATCTCTTAGAGCGAATTGTACCAAGGCAAAGAACCGAGAATTTTCCTTACTTGAGTCCTGGACCAAAACACATTTCCTACGGTATGGAGAAAAATGATCCAGATTATCCAGCGGAGAAGTGGAGTATGTTGAACACGGACGCTCATATTCGGGCAGATCTGCTTGGGTCCAGTGTTACTCTAGGCGTTCGAAATGGACATTTAATGAACGGATCGGTTGGCTCTATCTATTTTGTAGACTTTGACCAGACGAGAGAACGTAATCGTACAGTTAACGTTGTTGTGGTGGGAGACAAAGAATAATGGTGAGAGATGAGAATCAAGTTCGTTCG
Organism: Lacticaseibacillus zeae subsp. silagei; assembly: GCF_030770335.1. Taxonomy (NCBI): domain Bacteria; kingdom Bacillati; phylum Bacillota; class Bacilli; order Lactobacillales; family Lactobacillaceae; genus Lacticaseibacillus; species Lacticaseibacillus zeae. The sequence goes on from NZ_CP132484.1 coordinate 502,858, forward strand.
TTATTCCGGGTTGAAGGTCAGGAAATACAGAAATTAGCATCTTCGATTGATACCGTGCAAGTTGATGCTTTGATTAGGTTAATTGCTGAACAACGAGGCAATATTTTTCTGACAGGTTGCGGAACATCTGCCATGGTTGCTCAAAAGGCGGTGCATACGCTTAGAGTTGTAAATATCCCTGCATTCTTTCTAAATCCATCAGACGCCGTCCACGGCGCACTAGGCGCTGTGACCTCTAGCGACATGGTCATCTTCATATCTAAGGGAGGTAACACCAAGGAACTGATATCATTTTTGCCTAACCTCAGAGAGAAACAGGTTGAGATTATTTCAGTGACAGAAGACCAGCGATCTACTTTAGGACAAGATGCTGATTTAGTCGTATCAATTAAAGTAAGTCGTGAATTAGATGAATTCGATATGCTTGCTACGATTAGCTCTATGGCCGTGATTGCACTGTTTGATGTTGTAGCGGTAGAGCTGATGCAAGAGGAACATTTCACTGAGAAACAGTTCCTTGTCAATCATCCATCAGGAGCAGTAGGAGAAAAGCTGAGGGAGGATACTCATGGATAAACAAATCTTGCCATCCATTCTTGATATTACCCCGGATAACTTGATGGGCATGTTGGATACTTTTAAACAAGCTGGTATTAAAACATTACATGTTGACGTAATGGACTCGCACTATGTTCCCAGCTTGGGTCTAAATGATCGCTTGATCAAGTGGCTTCATACACGCACTCTGTTTAATTTGGATATCCATTTGATGGTGTCTAATCCTGAACCGGTCAGTAAATTAGTCATCGCAGCAGGCGCAGATGCTGTTACTTTTCACATAAACAGCATTGCGGACAGCTTTAATCTTGTGAAACTAATTCAAAATAAAGGAGTTGAAGCAGGAATTGCGCTTAATCCTGGAGATTCTCCAGAACAACTAATCGAATTATTACCAATCTTGGATCGAGTCCTTGTGATGACGATTAGTCCCGGCCGACATTTTAATGGTTTCTTGTCAGAAATGCAGCAAAAGGTGCGATGGCTGACTAAATACCGTACTGATCATGATAGTCATTTTTTAATTGAGGTAGATGGTGGTATCACTCCCGAGACAATAGAGGCGGTGATAAGCGCTGGAGCAGATCAGTTTGTTTCTGGTGGATATCTAGTTAAGGCGAGCAATCCTAAGGCTAACATTGAGACGTTAAAAGGAAGAATCAAAGCCCATGATAAAGATTAACGAAGCAAAGAAAATTGTTCTGTCTGAGATGAATCAGCCTGTAGTTGATGAGGCAAAGTTCGATGAACTTCTGATAAAACTGGGGCGCGCTGCAAACATCTTCGTAGTTGGTCACGGACGATCCGGCTTAGTAGCCAAAATGTTTGCGAACCGGTTATTGCAACTGGGTCTGTCTGTGCACGCGATAGATGAAATTACTTGTCCACCAGTCAAGAAAACTGATCTATTGTTGATTCTTTCTGGCTCTGGCAGTTCTCTAGCGCTAGTTGACGCAGCCGAGATCGCTCTTAATGAAAAGGCCGAAGTTGCGCTCATCACTGCCGAAGATGTATCTCGTTTAACTGCAGTGATTAAGACTGTCGTCGTTCTTCGGGCGGATACAAAACATTCAATTCATAAAGTTTCGAAACAACCGATGGGAGCCATGTTCGAGCAAAGTAGTTTTCTACTTTTAGAGGCATGTGTATTGTGCCTACAAGAACGTCTAGCTAGAGACGAAGTCTTTATGGAAAAACATCACGCAAACATTGAATGACCTCATTTAGGTTTTCCGGTTAAATTAACTAACATCTTCGACTCACACTGCTGAAAGCGTTTCTTCATGAGCTTTAACAAGAACATGAGCTACAATTGCTAAGAATTTAAAGTAATTGTTTGCAAAATGCATGATCCGCTACTAAGATAAAGCCATCAGATCAGCAATGTAACCGTTGCCAAACCATGACTCTGAGTTCAAATCAATGTCTATAAGGTCTAGGTGAGAGGGTGATGCTTTATGGCAGTTGACGAAAAACAAGCGCTCATCGCAAAGATGCTGAAGCTTCAACACCTTTTCGAGCCGCAAACGGACGAGATATCCCAAGAAGTTGTTGTCAAAATCAAGCAAGTTGTCGATCGGTTGGCTAAGAAAGGGATACAAGGAGCCAACATTGAACCCGAAGTGCATCCGGTCAGCATTTTTATTAGGGACCAAATGCTGGATCATCATTATCAGATCACGGCTGAGCAACGCGATGCGCTTTTTGATATGGAGGAAGCGGCGCAGGAGATTGCTAAGAAGTTCTTCATCAGCTTTCCAGGCATCAGTGGGTCCCCGTAGTTGCAAGGTATCGGGAAACATTTATCCAAACAAACACACAAGTGGCATCACCTCATGTCGATTCATGAGGTGGTGCCACTTGTGTGTTTTAAGAAATAGTATGTATCAGTCTGCTTAAACAAAAACGCTTTTTCGTTTCAAATATGATACAGACCAAGCTCCGCCAGATCTTTTTTTAATGAGTTAACAAATTCCACGCAGTCGCCCGCTTTTAAAGCTTGCAGGGAACTATCAATCAATTGGTCACCTTCTGTTCGTCGGCCTGTTTGAGTCAGTAATATTCCCTTGTAGTAGTTTAGCAATACCCGTTCTAGTAGAAAGGATTCCGGCAGCTTCTTTTGTTCGAGAATCGCTAACGTTTTTAGGGCATGCTGAGTTTCTCCATGCCGGATGAGTAACGCGATCGTATTCAGCAGCACATTGATGCAGGTCTCGTAAACGCTGGTGAGACCGATGTAGATGGAACATTTATCTAACAGGGTTTGTGAAAAGACGGTGATGGTTTCGATTGGCAGTTGAGTCATGGTGTTGCCGTACAGAACCAATTCAAAGTTGCCCCAATCTTCACACTGAAATAAATAGTTGGTGAGCACATTTAGATGGACTTTATCAGATAACGGCTTCTTTTCTGCCTCTGCGCGAACGCATTCGGCCATGATCCAGTTTAATTGGTCAAAAATTGAATGCGAGTTTTGCCAACGCACATATTCACGATCCGCCAAACGCTTGAGGCCCGCAAAGTCATTGTTTAGCGCAGATTGTGTTAGATCTGTCGCGAATTTGTTGTCGTATAAAGGCTCAAAGTGATTCATGACAACCGTGAATTCGAATGGCGTGATATAAAGCTTTTTAAGCAAATGAAAAAATCGTTTCGTTGAGAGATCAGATGTCCCGTTTTCAAATTTGGAGATCATCCCTTTAGACACAACATCATCAGCTAAAGAGCTAAGGGTGATGCCGCGCGATTCTCTTAAATATTTAAATGTTGCCCCAAAGTTTTCGATGATGAACCGCTCCCCTGTTTCATATTTTAAACGTATCGGTTATCAGTCATTTTAGCGACTATCGTGTGAAGTATCAATAAACGATAGAAGATGTAGATACGTTGAAGCATAGGAAAAGGGGAACTAGCATGAAAACTTATTTAAAGCACGAACGTGGACGCACAGGGATTAACATTATTTGGATTGTGGTGAACGTCCTTTTATACACAGGTACTTCGGTTCTTTTAACTTTCACAACGAATGCGATCTTTTCTAGAGATATGCGCGCTTTGTTGGTGTGGTCGGCGATTAATTTCTCGGTTTGGGGAGCCTTTCTGCTCAGCAATTATTTTCAGGTGGTTTTTCAAGAGAAACTGACTCAGCGGATTATGGTGGATATCCGGGACACCATCTCGAGAAAAATTGTCGGTAGCTCATACGCGCAGTACCACAACAAAACGACCGGTGAGTATCTTTCCGAATATGTCAATGATGTGGGCAACATTGAAAGTAATGCGATTAAGAAGTTCTTCACGCTGCTTTCCGATGGCACAACCGTTGTTTTTTCAACCGTTGCGCTGGCTGCGTATCACCTGCTGTTTATCCCGGCGATCCTTCTCTTGTCGGTGTTGATGCTTAGAGTGCCTTCGCGGTTAAGTCGACCGATGATCTCGGCGACGAAAACAATGTCGGAGGGTAACGCAGCCTTTTCAAATCAAGTCACCAACGTGCTTAATGGCTTCGATGTTTTGTTTAATGCTAGTAAATTAGATAAGCTTCATGACTTGATTAAGTCTGCCGCAAAAAAGTACGCCGCGGTTAAGGTGGCTTACACGAAGACCAATGCGCGCGTTTCGAATTTAATCGCAGCGTTGAGCATTTTCTGTCAGGTGATGGTCGATATCATGACCAGTATCCTTGCGATTCTTGGCGCCATTCCACTTGGGGCGATTAGTTCAACCGGCAGTATTGCCGCCAGCATTTTTAACTCACTGTCGAGCCTAAGCAATGACACTGTGCAAATTAAGGCGACTTATCCCTTGTTTGACAAGGTTAGCGCGGGTGCTTCAAAGAAATTGCCATCTGCGGAAAAAACGCCAGCACCTGTTTTTCACTATGCTCTGAGGGTTGTTGATCTTAGCTACACGATTGGCGGGAAAAAGATTTTCAGTCATTTGAATCTCACGTTTGCTCGCGGTGGCAAGTATGCGATTATTGGCCGCAGTGGGGTGGGCAAAAGTACTTTGCTGAAAATTCTGGACGGACAGATTACCAATTATACAGGCCATGTTTATATCGATAACAAGGACTTACGAACCATGAGCATGGCGGAGTTAACCAAGGTTTCGCAGTACGTTGATCAAAATGTTTATTTATTTAATGATTCAGTGGCAAACAATACATCATTGTGGGAAAACCAGTCGCAGTCTAAGCACCGTTTACAAGAAGCATTTTCAAAGGCAAAAGTCGATTTTGTTAAGTTCCCGGATCAAATCATTCAGGAAAATGGTCAGAATTTATCAGGTGGCCAGAAGCAACGCCTGGCTTTGGCAAGATTCTTTTATGCACCAAAACCCATTGCCTTTGTTGATGAAGGGACGTCGGCGTTAGATGCTAAAACGGCTAGACTTGTCACTGAGGAGTTCTTGAAGGATCCTGATATGACGCTGATTGAAGTGAGTCACCATCTCGATCATGAGCTAAGAGGTGCGTATGATCAGGTAATCGATTTAGGCGCATAGAATAATACTGATGGGCTTATATATTTTAGGAGACAGTAAGAAGGCAAAATAAAAGGAGGCTAAGGAAATCCTCAGTCCTCCCAAGATCGAAAAGTCATTTTGAATGGAATGAAACTAACTTCTCACCGCTTCAACTTATCCATATCCGCCAGCGGACTGTTGTAAAGTTTCGCGTAAAAGCCACCGGCGGCCAGTAACTGCTCATGTGTGCCGGATTCGATGAGCCGGCCTTGGTCGATGACGAGGATTTTGCTGGCGTGGCGAATGGTGGAGAGGCGGTGGGCGATGACGAAACTGGTGCGCTGCTGCATGAGGCGGTTCATGGCGCGCTGGACGTCGGTTTCGGTGTTGGAGTCGATGGAGGCGGTGGCTTCATCGAGAACGAGCACCGGCGCTTGGGCGACAAAGGCGCGGGCGATGCTGAGGAGTTGGCGCTGGCCTTGTGACAGGCGGCTGGCGTTTTCGCTGAGCATGGTGTTGTAACCGTCTGGTAGTTGGCGGATAAACGTGTCAGCGTTGGCGGCTTGAGCGGCGGTTTCGACCTCGGCGTCGCTGGCTTCAGGCCGACCCATCCGAATATTTTCGCGAATGGTGGCGGTGAAAAGAAACGACTCTTGCTGCACAACGGTCACCAGGCGGCGCAGGCTCGCGCGGGTGAGGTCGGTGACGTTGTGGCCGTCGAGGGTGATGCTGCCGCTGGTAAGTGGATAGAGATTCGTGAGCAGGTTCATGATCGTGGTTTTGCCCGCCCCCGTTGGCCCGACGATGGCGACCACTTCGCCTTGATGCGCAGTGAAACTGATGTCGTGAAGAACCTCGGTTTTACCATCATAGGCAAACGAAACGTGATCGAACTGCACATTGCCCGCCGTGTGAGTGAGCGCCAATGCATCACGCACATCGCGTTCCGGCTCGGCGTCCACGACCTGGAAAACCCGTTCGGCGGAGGCCAGTGACAGTTGCAGGGTATTGATCAGGTTGAGGATGTTGTTGATGGGGCCGGTGAAATTGCGCAGGTAAATGAGAAAAGTGAAGATGACACCGACTGTGATGCTTGTGCCGCCATGCAGGATCGCGAGCGCGCCGGCAAACGTGATCAGCAGGTAGGCGAAGTTATTGGTCATGTTGTTGAACGGGCCGATGACGCCAGAAAAAAGCTGTGCCCGATACGCCGCGGCTGTGTAGCGGGCGTTGGTTTCATTGAAGCGATCGAGCGTGTCTTGCTGGTGATCGAAAAGTTGCACCAGCTGCTTGCCGGCAACATTTTCTTCGATTTGTGTGTTGAGACTGCCAAGCGCTTCCTGTTGCACGGTAAACGCCCGCTGGGTAATCCGCGCGGCTGTCCGCGAATAAAAGAACGTCGCAACCGAGGCCAAGACGACAATCCCCGTCAACAACGGACTCAGCAGCAGCATCGCAATGCCCATTCCGATGACGCTGATAATCCCGGTGTACAGCTGCACAAACGTCTGCATTAGCGCCGTGTTGATATTATCGACATCGTTGGTCAGTCGGCTCATAATATCGCCATTGTCATGGGTGTCAAAATACCGCATCGGCAGGCGTTGCATTTTAGCAAACAAATCATGACGAATAGCAGCACTGGTGCGCTGTGCGACTTTGGTGGTGATGCTGGTCTGAAAATACGTGAAAACGCTGCTCAAAAAATACATGCCTGCCAACAAACCGCTGACGATCAACAATTCGCGCAGTCGGCCCTTGGTGATAAATTGGTCAACTACAATACCGTTGACGCGGTTACCGATGATGGTGGCTAAGGTTGTGAAGAGGGTTAAGCCAAAAACAATGAGCAATTTACTGCGATCCGCACTGAGGTAGCCCCAAATCCTGCGCACGGTTTGTTTCCAGTTCACTAAGGTTACTTTTTCCGGATGCAGGTTGCGCGGGCCGCGCCGTCCACCGATATTAATCAAGGTACTCACCACCTAACTGGGTTTGAACAAGTTGCGCGTAAAATGGCGAACTTTTGACGAGCTCATCGTGGGTGCCGCGGGCAGTGATGCGCCCGTTTTGCATGACGATGATCTGGTCACAGTCCATGATGTTCGGCACGCGCTGGGAAATGATAATGGTCGAGCGGTTGCGGCGATTTTTGATTAGCGCGTCTTGAATGGCGGTGTTGGTTTCCTGATCGACCGCACTGGTGGCGTCGTCCATGACCAGAATATCCGGGTCGGGGATGATCGCGCGGGCCAGATTCAGGCGCTGGCGTTGGCCGCCGGAAAAGTTTTTACCGGCTTCTTCGACTGGTGCGGTGTAATCCGTCCCGATAAATTCCGTGGCACTGGCGATGGCGACACCTGAGGCAAGTTGCGCCGGTGTGGCTTGTGGGGCGCCATAATCCAGATTGCGCTCAACGGTTCCGGAAAAAAGCAGCGAATTTTGTAAGGCAACGGTGATCTTTTTGTGCAATGAGGCCAAGCTGATTTTCTGAATATCGGTGCCGCCGATGGTGATGCTGCCTTGATAGTGCTCGTAAAGCCGCGTCAACAAGGCGATGAGCGTGGTTTTGCCGGAGCCGGTCGAGCCGATGATGCCAAGCCACTGACCGCTGGGAACAGTGAGGTTGATGTCATCGAGAATCGGCCGACTTTTGGAAAAGCCAAAGGTGACGTGGTTAAACGCAATCGTGCTGTCAGCCGGGGCAACCAGCGTCCCAGTGGCTTCGGTGCCAGCTTGTTCGGCCAAAACGGCACTGACCCGTGCACTGGAGGTGACGGCCCGCGAGAAGGTGGTGATGAGGTTGACGGTGTTGGTCATGGCGGTGGTGATTTGAATCATGTAGTTCACAAATGCCATGATTTCGCCGGTGGTCATACTGCCACTGATTGCAAGATTGCCACCATAGGCCAAGGCGGCGACCACAGCGAGATTCAGAACTAACATAATCAGCGGTGCCAAGGTAACCGTCGCGAGCACGGCGCGTTGGCTGATCTGCTGCAGGTTATGATTTTCGGTGTTGAACTGAGTGCGTTGATGGTCTTCCAGAACATAGGCCTTGATCGTTTTGGCCCCAGTCAGATTTTCACTCATGATGCGGTTCATCACGTCCACTTGCCCTTGCATCGCGGTATAAAGCGGCAAGGAACGGCGGACGACAACGTAGATATAGATCGCCAGAATCGGCAAGGCGATCAAGACAATCCATGAAAGCCGCGGCGACACGATCATGGACATGACAATCCCACCGAACAGTAACATCGGCGAGCGGATCAAGCCACGGGTGAGCATGCTGACCATGGTTTGCATCTGCGTCACGTCGTTGGTGATTCGGGTGATTAAAGTTTCCGGCTTCAACGCTTGTGGATCGCGATCGGCTAACGCAATGGCCAGCATGTGGCTGCGCAGATTCTGCCCCATTTTCAGCGCAGCGTAGGATGAAAACGCATTACAAATGGCGCCGAGTGCAAACGCCGCTACGGCAATGACCGCCATGAGGATCGCGGTCTGCCAGACATAGGTCATATCCTTGCGCGCCAAGCCGACATCCACGATCCTGGCCATCAAAGTCGGCTGCTGCAGATCCAGCAAGGCTTCACCCATAATGGCGATCGGCGCCAGAAAAAAGCTAACCCGCGCCCAGCCATGCATGTGGTCAAACAAGATTTTCAGCATGTCAATTGCCTCCGTTTTACTTATGAAGCCATTCTACGGCGGGAATGGAAAAGTTGCATGTGATTGGCTTGTTAAGTGGGTTGATGAGGGGTCTTGGGGGTTTGTGGATAAGTGTCGGATGTGGTTTTGGGCAGTATTGGGAAAGATTATGTTGAACGACTTGGAATCAATTAAGGACCCTAAGATTTCAAATGATCCGAAATCTTAGGGTCCTTAATTCAGATGCTCAATGGCATAGTTGCAAATATCGGCTCGTTCAGCGTTTTGATGAAACTGTGTGATGCAGTTTGCGAGTTGAAGCAAGCGCTCGGGAAATTCCGAGGAAAGTAGGCAGACTAAAAGCCGCGTTAACTTTGACGAGGAACCGCGGCTTTTAGTTGCGACATAGTCACCGTGCTTTTGACGGTTCTGCTGTTTTACGAGGGGCGTCTTGTTTGTGCAGGGCGCTCTTTACTTAGATGATATTGTAACTGGTTTGAATTCATAACTGCAACACATTTGCGTTCATACTGGTTAATCGTCAAAGAAAAACTTTCTGGCATGATATACTTAGCGAATAAGACAAATTGGTCTGATATAGTTAACGACTGCATGCAAGTGGTTTTTGCACAAGCAACCAAGTTACGTAAAAAAGGGGGGGAGCAGTCAGTGTTCGAAGATAAATATCACTTGTCTCCTAGAGATGAAAAGTTGCTGTTTGGAAAGAACTTGGTGTCAATGATTTATCTTGCCGGAAAGTACGAAAACCTCAGTACGACTTTGTTACAAACCAAAGCAATCGTGGAAAATCTGACTGTTGACGGCGTGAAGCCAGAGGATGTTCAGACAGTGCTTAATTTAAAGGCCGCCTATCAATTTGCCATGCGCCTACACAATGTGGCAGAAATTGATACTGAAACAATCAAACAGGTTAATTTAATCGTTCAAGGCGCTGGCGAACCTGATGCTGGTCAAATTAGGACAAAATCAGTGGTCGTCGGCTTAACCAATGAGGATTATGTGCCACCGATTCCGGTTGAAAGTAATGTTATTCAAACGGTCAACGCTATTTTACATTCGGAAACAAGCGTGACGGACAAAGCCATCACGTTAATGCTGACACTTTCACGATTACAGGTTTTTACCGATGGCAATAAGCGGACTGCTATCGTTGTCGCCAACGCGTTGATGTATCAAGCAAATGTCGGATTACTGGCGGTGCCGGAAAAGAAGATGCATTGGTATCTATCACAGTTGGCTAAATATTATAAGACCGGCCGCATTCAAGTCATCAAGCAATGGCTGTATGATCACGCGGTATTCGGTATAAACGAGTCTTGAACGGACTTGGACTTTAAATGACAATGCAGTATGCCAATTCTGATTGTTGCATAGAAACTTGTTCGCTTGACGGTAAATAAAAAACGCTTGTAGCCTTTGCGGCTCTAGCGTTTGGCGTTCAAGTACGGTATAAAAATATAGCAGAGAAGTTTAATGACGGTTGGCAAATCCAATTACAAGGGAAGTGGTCGCCTATGGGGATACACAAGCTCTGAGTGAAAGGAGAGGCCTGTTTGTCTGATGTAGATGCGATCAACCTCATGCTAACGTTTGGCAGCTTTGTGCTGCTGCTCATTGGCACGGTGGTTGCCATCGTTGTTACTATCATCGGCAATCAAAAAGACCGTCACTAGATTTCTGACAGGAAGTCTGACGGTCTTCTTTTGATTGTCAACCCAATGCCAGCCGTCTTAATCGGCTCTGCAGCAGAGAGAGCATCAGGTGGAACTGGTGCTCTCTTTGTATTTGTATTGTAACATGGAGGAGTTTCGGCTAGCAACACTAACTAATGGGATATAACATTTGAAGATCATATTGACACTCAAACGGAGGTAGGAAAGTTGAAACATAAAACGCTTAAGGTCATCACTGGCAGTTTGTCAACCGGATTACTGTTTTTGATTCTCGTCTTTTTGACATATCGAGTTCATCGTAATGGCAGCCGTATCGGAACATTGCAATCATATCTGGCACTAATGGTCATCATGGGGGTGACGATACTACTGATGATGGTTGCAGACCGCACTTATTTGCTTATCACCGGACGTCACCTAACCAAGATGTTCGTAGAACTGCGAAATGCCATTGACGAGTTGAAGGAAGCACTCAGAAGACTCCGGGAATAGTAGATAAAATAAAAATGCGCAGGCTTCGGCAAGCGTTTGCCTCTTTTAGTTGTTCCTTGAACTTAAGCCTTCTAAAAATTGTTAACGGTAAATCCGATATTCCTGTCCAGTCTGTTTTCCCTGGACACTTTTCAAATAACCTGTCGCTGCAAGCTTTGCCGGGATGGGGATAAAGCCGGCATACGAATCCTTGAGTTGGTCGTAAGATTCTTCTACGATCGTCGGGCTCACACAATTGATTCGTAAACCGCGCTTCAGGTCAATCGCGGCTGATTTGACGAATGCCGCTATGCCACCGTTGGCCATTGCGCCTGACGCACCACCTGCAATCGGATCGTCTTTGGTAACGCCGGTGGTTAAGGTGATGCTGCCGTTGTCATTGAGATGATGTTGGCCGACCAATACAAGATTGATTTGGCCGAGAAGCTTGCTAGTCACCGCAACCATATTATCCGCCGGTGTCATCGTGTCCAATGACATAACCTTGACCGCGCCCGCCACATTGACGATTGCATCAATGCTGCCAATCTTGGTAAACATAGCCTCAATACTTGCCAGATCGGCAATATCGACTCTTACATCGCCTTGATGCCGACTAGCAGTGATGACGTCATACCCATACTTTCGCAATAATTGCGCTACTTGTGACCCGATTGTCCCGTACGCACCAATCACAACGACTTTCTTCATGAAAACGACCCGCTTTCTAATAAAATTTTGCCCGTGCTTTTGCCTGATTCAAGCAATTCATGGGCTTTTCGGCCATCAGCTAACGGTAAAATAGTTGGCGGCTGCACCTTAATTGCGCCGTTTAAGACATAGCGAAATAATCTGGTGCTACGGGTCTGGCGGGCTTCAAAGCTTGTGAGATAATCCCATAAGTCACCAGTAAGCAGACTTTTTGATTGATTCAACAAGTTAACAGCGTCAATTTTGGGTGGGAGCCCGCCTGCCATGCCGTAAAAAACAACGCTGCCGCGATGCCCGACCAAGTCAAAACTTAGCGGAAGCGTAACGCCAACCCCGTCGAACACCGTGTCAAAATGGCCGCGTTCATGTTCAGCCCAATCTGAGTGTCGAAGGAAAACCCTTGATGTGCCTAACTTCAAGGCAATCTCTCTTTTCGCCAAAGTAGAGGTCACACCTGCTACTTGGACGCCATCGGCAATCAACATTTGGGCCAACAATTGGCCGACACCACCGCTAATACCATGGATCAATACCCGATCACCAACATGATTCCGGGCCAAGTCGTGCGCCAAAAAGTCGGCGGTCAAGCCTTGCAATCCGATGCTTGCTGCGGTTTTATCATCAATCGCTGAAGGAACACGAATGGCGTGATCGCGCGGAACGCGGACCAAAGAGGCGTTCGCGAATGGGACGTCAACGAATAAAACCCGCTCGCCCAGTGTAAAAGTCGTGACGTCGGATCCAATGGCAACAATCTGACCGAGGCCTTCATATCCATCGATAAATGGTGTGTGTGGTTCAAGGTGATAGGTTCCACGCCGCCGATAAATATCAGCAAAGTTTAAACCAATGTAGTGGGTCTGAACCAATAGATCCTCTGGGCCAATTTGTGGGTCTGGCAGTGTCCCATATTGCAACACATTCGCGTCACCAAACGTTTTGAAGAACAATGCTTTCATTCGAGTTTAGCCTCTCAATCCATGGTGTTTGAAGGTCAGCGAGTCTTGGCGATGTGCCTTCTATAGGCGCGCACAAGTGAGTCTTGGTGCAATGGGCTGGTAAATGGCGTTGCGGGCATGCATCAGCTAGATCGGATTTGTTCATAAGCATTACCTCCGTACAGTCTTGTGACCAGTGTACGTCTCGAAATAGACGGGAACAAGTTAAGCTGCCGGAGATGCTTATATCCGATCATTATTTATTCGTTGCCCCAATATACTGAAACAGACTATTCGGCGTGTATTCAACGCCCTTGACTGATGGTTTTGTCAGATGGACAGTACCCCATTGGTAAAGCGGAATGATTCCCTGTTCTTTAGTAATCAGCCGGTTAGCTTTGAGCAAATCGTTCCAGCGTGCTTGTGGCTTGGTAGCGTTTTTGCCCGCAGCATTGGCCATGTATTGATCATACTGTTGGCTGCTCCAGCTGCCAGAAAAATTGCTAACGGAACTAGTGTAACGGGTTAAGAAATTTTCAGCATCCGGATAATCGGGCCCCCAGATGCTGGCCATCATGCCGTATTGATGCGTCGTGCCCATCTGCAGCCAACTTTTCTGCGGCACGGTTTTAATCGTCATTTTGACTTTGATACCGGTTGTTGACAGATTTTGAAAAGTGCCTTGCAGATACTCAGCAGTTTCTTTTGCTGCAGGCGTGTCATTTGCTAGGAATGTAAAGTTAAGTGTTTTTTGCCCGACCTCAGCCATGCCTTGTTTGAAAAGTTTGCGCGCTTTTTTGAGGTTGTAGGTGGTGTATTGAGCATATCCGCCTTTAAGCGATTCCTTGGCAAAGTCAGCGCCGGTTTTGGCATTGTAAAAGAGATTAGTGGTTACAGCACTGGTTGCTGGCGTTGAACCGTCGCCTAAAACTTTGTTAATAAAAGCTTTTCGGTTGATTGCCATCGATAATGCTTGTCGAACTTTGGTATTGCCAAAAGCGGGCACTGCTTGACTATTCATTCTAAGATAGGTTTCCCACGGCTGCTTGATAACATGGTAACCACTCTGACCTTTGGCGGCCTCAGCTGTTTGCCCTGTCACTGAGACATCATCCAACTTACCACTCTTGTATAGATTCACTGCCGTCGAATTTTCTTTGACCGCTTGATAGGTGATTTTCTTTAAATGTACGTTTTTGGCGTTCCAGTAATTGAGATTCTTAACCTCGACCCATGAATCATCGGTACCTTTCCAATTTTTCAGAATAAAAGGACCATTAAAGGTAAGCTGGGCGGAAGTCTTGGCAAAGTTTTTGCCGTATTTTTCGACAGCTTTCTTTTCAACTGGGTCAAAAGTCTGCAAGCAGGTCATACTTTTAAAATATGGAATCGGTTGATCAAGTGAGACGACGAATGTGTATTTATCCGGTGCCTTGACGCCCAGTTGTGAGGCAGCCATTTTACCTGCTGTGATGGCATCAGCGTTCTTAATGCCACTCATGATAAAAGCGTAAGGGGACTTCGTAGCTGGATCGACAACCCGTTGCCAAGCAAAGACGAAATCAGCCGCCGTGACGTCGGTACCGTCTGACCACTTACTGCCATGGCGCAGGTGAAACGTGTAGGTTTTTTGGTCAGCTGACACGTCAGTTTTGACTGCCAGGTCAGACGTTAATTTGTTTCCCTTATAGCGATAGAGTCCCGCCATTGTGTCCGTTAATGTTTGGCCTGAAACGGCATCAGTGAACTGTGCGGGATCCATGGTCGCGATAATGTCGGATGTCATCGTCTTATATGTATTGTTACCACTGGTTTTTGAAGATGATTGCTGGCCGCATCCTGCCAGTAACAGCGTGATCGAGAAAGCTGATGCAATTTTTGCGAGCCGTTTCAACATGTAATCTCCCTTTTTTCTAATTAAATATAAATTCAATGATGAAACTATAACACTTGCTTAATTGTGCCGCAAACTCAATAACTATAAGAACACTGTTGAAAAAAGCGGTTCCTTGTCCGGGGGAAAGAACAGGTTTACGCTTATATTTGGACGAGTAAAATGAAAAGAAAATGAGAGAAGGCGTTAAGGTGCAAATTAAGAAGATTCAAGTCTTTCGCCGCCCGATTACCTTGCATGAGCCGTTCAAAGTCGCATTTACCACACTCTATAAACTCGAGACGCTGCTTATCAAAATCACCACCGACACCGGTTTGATCGGCTATGGGGAAGCAAACCCACTTGAACAGGTGACAGGCGAGAGCATTGATACAGAAGAGGTTGCCCTCAAGACCTTGTCCCAGGCGTTAAATGCCAGTGATCCGCGTAGTTTAGAAGCCATTCATGCCAAAATGGATGCCTGTTTCGCTGGACATACCGCGGCAAAAGCGGGGATTGATATGGCTTGCTGGGATCTGCTTGGAAAAGATGCCGGGTTGCCGGTTTATCAGTTGCTGGGTGGGACTGGGAACGTTTTGACCAGTGATTATACAATCGGAATTAATTCGCCGGAAAAAATGGCGCAAGAAGCGAAACAGCTGGTCGATCAAGGATACAGAGAACTCAAGGTAAAAGTCGGCATTCAAGACGCTGATGATCTTGCGGCTGTGCAGGCGATTCGTAAGGCAGTTGGCCCAAAGGTAGATTTGCGCCTAGATGCTAACCAAGGATGGAACCCTAAACAGGCTATTCGGATGATGCGGGCCATTGGCAGTGCTGCTTCGGCGGTTGAACAGCCGTTACCTGCTAACCGCTTGGATCAGATGTCGGCAGTGTGTCAGCAAATTGACCAGTTGGTGATGTTAGATGAAAGCGTCCATAATGCCAGCGATGCCTTTGCAGCGGTGCGGTCAAGCGCGTGCGATATCATTAATATCAAATTGCAAAAGTCGTCTGGTTTGTCTGGCGCCGAGAAAATTAACGCGGTGGCTGAGGCGGCTGGGATTCCGTGCATGGTCGGTTGTATGGCGGAAACACGCATCGGCATTGCTGCGGCAGCGCATTTTGTTGCTGCCCACCAAAATGTTCAGTACGCTGACTTGGATTCGTTTCTGCTATTTGATGAACCAGCGTGGTTACGCGGTGGATTTACGGCGGATGCAGGGAAGTATCAGCTAAGCGACAAACCGGGATTAGGCATCGAATGCGATCTGTAAAAGCTGTTTGAGTTGTTGACAGTGGTCACCATAACGCGTTCACCGGCGCAGAAACCTACATGTAAGGGCTCAGTCGCAATGGCCGAAACGCCCAAGGCCGCTTACACTCCGGTTTCTAAACGCGCCGGTTCATGCTCAGGCTAGGCAAGGAGGTCTTTATGACAATTTTTAAATTTTATCAGTCTGGTTTGCATTTTGGCACGTTCAAATTGGCGGATCAGTCCATTACATATTCTTGGTTAGGCAGTCGAGAAAAAACGTTAAACGATGACAATAATGCTACTTTTAAGACATACGGCGAGCTTGATATTCAGGAAACTTTAAAACGCTGGCAAGATGGCGGTTACGCAAGCTTTTCGCAGGCGGATCATTTTAAAACCGCTTGGGGCGCCGAATACCAACGGGCCGATGAACATCATTGGATGAATCGGGGACCAAAGTATGCGGTTGACTTGATTGAGGCTGATGACAGGATTGTCGGGTTTCAGGTTTGTGCGCGCAATCTGACGAGTGTGCTGATCCAACCGGGATACGAACGCTATAGTGTTTTGGCTAAGTGGCAGGAAGCCGGGTATTCCACAACACCAGGTCGGGCACATCAACCGTTCACGGCTTGGGCACCCATGCGTGATGGGGTTGGGTTGGCAGCAACGGTGATTTTGCCTGCCGGATCAGGACCCTTTCCAACCGTGATGGAACGAACGCCTTATGGTCGCGAGGTTTATGTGGCGAGTTACATGCGTTATGTTTTGCGGGGCTATGCAGTGGTGTTGCAGGATGTGCGCGGCCGCGGTGATTCGGAAGGCGAATGGTTGCCGATGATCCACGAGCAGGATGATGGCGATGACACGCTGAATTGGATTGCTGCCCAGCCGTGGAGTAACGGCAAAGTGGGGATGTCTGGCGGCTCATATGGCGGGTATGTTCAGTGGGCCGCGGCTGCCAGCGGGAATCCCCACCTTCAGGCCATTGTTTCGATGGTCACGGCAGGCGGACCGTTCACCGATACCTACTATCGCCGCGGCGCCCCGTTTATGGCACAGGTGGCATGGTCGATTGCGACGGACGGCCGCCACTTTAATTCGGCATTAACCGATCGCGATGATTGGGATCAACTCATGAAGGTTCGACCGATCGAAAAGATTCCCGAGATTGTTCTGGGGCATCCCCAATATGGCATGACCCAATTTATGCGCCATAATCATTATGATCGTTTTCTCAACCGAGGGGACTGGTTTGCCAGACGCGACAAAATTAAAGTGCCGGCGCTCATTCAAAGTGGTTGGTACGATGATGATGGCATCGGCTCGACGGAAGCCATTGCGGCAACGACTGACTATCCGTCTGACAAGCGCCGGATCATTCTTGGCCCGTGGCTGCATGGCGGCAATGCCCAGTATGATTTAGGACCGGTTCATTTGGGCGCCGAAGCACTGCGGCCGGATATTGATCTGATTCACCAGCAATGGTTTGATCATTTTCTTAAGGGTGTTGAAAATGGCGTCGCTGCGGGCCCATTGGTTGAATACTATACTGTTGGCGAAGAACGCTGGCATACAGCAGCATCTTTTCCCCCAGCAGGCCTCGTCAAAGTTTTACATCTGGGCGCAGATGGCAGCTTGGCGGTGCCTGCGCCAGAAGCGGGCACTGTCAGCTATGTTCACGATCCAAGCAACCCCGTGCCAAAGTTAATTTCGGTGACCCAGAATGAATTCGAATTTCCGGCTGATTATCAGAAAGTTGAAAAGCGTCCTGATGTGGTTAGTTTTACCACGAAGGAACTAACAACCCCGCTGCGTGTCGTTGGCCAGGTGAAGCTCGATCTCTGGGCATCATCTAGCGCCGTCGATTGTGACTGGGACTTCCGGGTCTTGGATGTTACGCCAGATGGTCAGTCCATTCAAATGGTTGAAGGCACGATGAATGCCAAGTTCCGCGACAGTTTGTCAGAATCAAAATATCTCAAGCCTGGCAAGGTGACCCATTTTACCGTACTTTCTCAGAAAACATCCTATGAATTGCTAGCCGGTCATCGTCTGCGCGTCGATATTCAAAGTTCGGCTGGCGGATTTGTTTTTCCAAATCCCGGAACCGAGGAAGGCTTTGCCAGTGACCGCTTCGTGAAGGCGACACAGACGATCAGTTGCGGTGGCCAACATGCCAGTGCGATTAGCTTTGTTAGTGATCGGCCAAAGAACTGACGAACCGCGCCAGCTCACGCTCTGGCTGAAACGCGTTCCCTGGCGCAGAAGTCTGCGTGTAAGAACCTCAGGCGCAATGGCCAAAACCGAGCCATCACGCCTGATGCCACTTACACTCCGACTTCTAACCGCGCCAGTTCACGCTCTTAGTAAAAAATTTGACAATTGCGGATAAAGGCCGTATATTCCTAAACAACTAATCAACACTTTGAGAAGAAGAGTAACCTTGGAGCAGATGATGCAGCGAACCCGGTTGGTGGAAAAGGGGCATTGGCAAGAAGGCGAAGATGAGCTTCGAATAGTGATTCGTGTGGTTAACGCCCATGGATCGGCTACAGCCGTTATCCTGCCAGGTATCAACAGGTACTGGAGGCGGTGTTGCGACATCGCGAACAAGGGTGGTAACACGGCATGGTCGTCCCTTGACTACGAATAAGTAGTCAGGGGGCGACTTTTTTGTTTGCAGCAGGAGCAAGTTTGAAGGTCACTCAAAACAAAGTGATGAGACGGTGATGTTGAAAATAACTTTTGTCAAGTTTTTATCGGCCGTATTCGCGCTGGCCGACCATTTGAGGAGGCTTTGTTTATGAATCGTTGGAAGAAAATAATCGTCACAGGAATTGCCTTGGTGTCACTTTTGACGCTGGTCGCTTGCGGTAAGGCCGCAAATGATAGCACCGCTGCCAGCTCAAGCAGCAAACCCATCATGCTCGGCAGTAGTGGCTCGGACTATCAAATCTGGCAACATATCGCTAAATCGCCGCAAGCCAAAAAGGCGGGACTGACGATTAAAGTGAAGCAGGTTACGGATGGCAACGTTATTAATGCTTCGACTGCTGAAGGGCAACTTGATGTGAACGCGTTCCAGTCGTACGCCTATTTTCAGCAATACAATAAAATCAATCCAAGTCAAAAATTGGCCGCACTTGGGACGACCTATCTTGAGCCGATGGGGTTGTATTCAAAGAAGTACAAACATTTAAGTGACATTCCCAATGGCGCGACGATTGGCATTTCAAATGATCCGGCCAATGCCACCCGCGGGCTATTACTACTTGCGGCCGCTAAATTGATCACGCTGAAGCCGAATTTTAATGCGCTGAGTACCGTGAAAGACATTCAGACCAATCCTAAACAGCTAAAATTCAAAGAGGTGGAAACCACGGTGCAGACGCTGCCGGACGTTGATGCAGAGTTGATTTCCAATACGCGGGCCTTGGATGGCGGACTCAACGTTTTGAAGGATTCGCTTTTCCATGAAAAATTAACTCAGAAGACGCGGGCAAATGTCAATATTCTCGCCACTGCAGCCAAGAATAAGAACAATAAACAGTTCAAAAAACTTGTGAAACTTTACCACGATCCAACGCTTCAAGCTTGGATCAAGAAGACTTTTTCCGGGACAAAGCTTGAGGTTAATAAACCGATTAGCTATTTGCAGGAAAATAGCTGAGTGTGGTTACCTGTCAATTTCCGCGGTTCCTATGCCATTCTGGATCTGTTATAATGAATACGTAAAAGAGACGCCTTGCCTCAACAAAGCGTCCCTTGTTACAGCAGAACCGTATTAAGAACGGTGGCTTACATCGCAAACTAAAAGCCGCGATTGGTGTCCAAAGTCAACGCGGCTTTTAGTATGTTTATTTTTTTCGGAATAATCCGAGCGCCTGCTTTAGCTCGTAAACTGCAAAGCACAGTTTTATCAAAGCCTTGATCAAACGAGTGAACGTGTTGACCAAAACAGTGAACGAGCTGATGCAAACCGTGATTGTCGCAAGTGCGGCAATCATAAACACACCGGCACCTCCTTTCGTCGGAATGTGGTTCGATAGTTTTTACACCATCGGCATCACCTTCTTTCGATTGCGAGGCGCCACCGCCTATTAACTTTTCTGCTCATTCATAGCTTATCAGATGTCACACCCGCGACCAATCATATCGCGGGTTTTTTAATAACTAAAAGCCTGAAAAGATGTCAGAGGTTAAATGAACCTAAAGTGCTGACTGAACAAGCGTATAATAACAATTGTACTGTTAGATCACGTGATTCAATTTTCTCGAAGGAGGTTTTTCTATATGTGTTCATCCATGACGATCAAATCGCTTCAAGGTGATATTTTCTGGGGCCGAACGATGGACTATAACACGAGTTTCTTTCACGAGACACCGGCTGGCGGCGTTCCGGGGAAAATCGTGAGTCTACCGGCCGATCATCAATTGCCGGCGCAAAGTGGGACTTGGACAACCAAGTATGCTGCGGTCGGCGTTGGTGTTGATCAGAGTGTCGCTTTATTTGACGGCGTTAATAGTGAAGGCCTTGCTGGCGATCTTCAGGTGCTGGTTGAGTGCAGCTGGGCGAGTGCCGATTCACTGGCAAAACGCAACTTGAAACCGATCAAAGGTGAAGAGTTTGTCAGCCTGGCTTTGACAACTTGCAAAAATGTTGCCGAAGTACGGGAACTGGCCGGTCAATATGGCTTGATTGATGAACCGCTCCAGTTCGGCGGTCAAGGCGTTAAAATTCCGCTGCATTATACGTTTGTCGATCCGTCTGGCGCTGGGTTAGTCATCGAGCCAACTGATCACGGGGCCTTCAAGCTTTATGACAGCATTGGCGCCATGACAAATAGCCCGGAATATCATTGGCACACCACTAATTTACGCAACTATGTCAGCCTGAACGATCACAATTATCCTGAAGGTGCCGATCTCGGTGATCACCACCTTGACCCGATTGAACTGGGAACCGGCTACGGCATGTTTGGCTTGCCAGGTGATTACACCTCCCCGTCGCGGTTTGTCAGAGCCATGTTTGTGTCCCGCAATCTTGATCCGTTTGAAAGCAAAGATGGCATCCGCGTGCTTTACAATGCCTTCAAGACGGTCCTGATTCCGCAAGGCTTAGGTCGTGACCCCAAACACGACATTTTGACGGATTACACCCAGTATTGGTCAGGCTATGACTTGAGCAAGCGCGCAATTTACGTTCAGGATTCGAACACGCTAACCATGACCACCAAGACGCTTGACCCGACCGTTACGGAAGTCACCTATGACGATTTGGTAAAAACGGAACAGTTTAATCAACTATAAAAAATCTCCAAAAACTCATCACAAAAACGCCGCCAAATAGGGAGCTCCCCTTTGACGGCGTTTTTGTGCAATGCTATAAAGTTTATCGTTGTCGTTTTTGCCGTTTGTTCTTCTGCCACTCGGCCATGGGAATAATCTGATCCGAGTCGGCGTGATCGGCTGTTTTGGCGTGGCCTTTTCGCGGAACCGGCTTTTTGGTCAAGGCTTCCTTAATCTGATTTTGCGCCGTGTCAGCTAGGGATTTCATTTGGGTTGCCGTCCACAAGTGGGTGCTGGCGGTGGACTTGATGAAGATGGCTAAGGACTGGCCCAGGCCTTCCTGTTTATCCGGCGGCACGAGTTTGGTGTCGCGCAGCAGTAGCAACAGCGCAGCGCCGATGTCCTGGCTGGTCCATTCTTTCGGCTCGTGGCCAAACATGGCTTGAATCGTGTGAATCAGGAAAAAGATCACCGCGCCAAAGAATTCTTCGTCCTGAGTGGCTTCTGGTAGGTGATGCCAAGCTTTTGAGTCGAAAAAGACCATTAGCTGATCAACTAGGATTGACATGCTTTCCGAATCGACATCAAGATCGCCAGCAGGGTCAAAGCCGATATCACGCCCGTCAGAATCATCAGCCATTGGGGAGGCGAGCTCGCCATCTTCGACTAACCCGAGGACATAGGTTGTTGTGAGCAGTGCGCCCATTAAGGCATCAATGAAGTCGATAATCGTCAGCTTGACGCGTTTGGTGCGAATTAACCAAATCATCATGGCTTTGATGAGCTCTGAAGCAATGGCGATGGCTTCGCTGCGGCGGCGATCGTCATCGTTGACCTGTTGCAGTGTCGTTTCGAGTGCAATCGAAACCGATTCAGCAGAAAGTGTCTGAATGGTGGAGCGTAGATTCTTGAATGACGCAGCAAAGAAGGTGACCAGAATGGCGCGAATTTCTTTTGGTGGTACTTTTCTAAAATCCGGATCCTGCATCAAAGCCGCATAGTCATCGCTTTTTTGAAAATCAGACCAATAAAGATCGATTTCCTTGCTAGCATGTCGTTGCAGTTTTTCTTGGTAATCCATGTTGCCCTCCACTTCTTGTTGTTAGGGGTTTGCTTATCTTCAGTTTAACAGTTGTCAGCCTTTGCTCACATGAAAAGTTGCTTTATTTTCCAGAAGAAAATCATCGCAGCAAAAGTCCTGCGATATGGGTGTTTTCGCGAGCGTCTAATGGTTAAAATCTAGCCAAATAAAATCGGCACCAAAGACAGAATACGCGTCTTTGGTGCCGGTTGACTGAAAGTGTGGCGGATAAATGACTTTTTACTTGCACAGGTTGCTTTAGTGGCAATCTATTCGAACATTTTCTTCGTTGCCCGCATCAAGGTCTTAATATCCTTGTCATATCTTGGCGTTTGAACGAGGTGACTCATCGGGATGCCAGTGAAGTGATAGGCAGCAATTTCACCGGAACGGACAGCGCTTTGTTCCGTGAAGACCATCTGGAATGGTTGTTCGACGAATTCACCGGTGAAGGCGAGATTGGTTGAATGGGCCGGAATGACTTCCGGGCGATCGACTTTGGCGCGATTGTTGAAAAGTGCCGAAGCATATGGCATGTAGACCGGAATATTGTTGATGATGCTGGCCATAATTGCGTCTTGGTGATCGCGGATATTGCCGGGACCCGGATCGACTTTTGCCAATTGGCCGATCAGTTCAAGCGCCATTTCCTTACCGGTCATTTTGATATACGGCTTGTTGACGAACTCACCGTAACGCCGTGGATAGAGGAAATAGCCCCAAAGAACGGTCTCGTTTGGCTTTTGGGTCGTGAAGTGTGGCTGATGATGCACGACAATCGACATCATCACATCCTTTTGCCCAAGCGCCGTGATCGGTTGGGTGGATAAGAAGGAATTCAAAGCATTCCCCGGAAGCTGCGTCGTGATGCGTTCGATTTCATTGAGCAGCAGGTGATCCTTGGTGGTCAAAGTAAAACTGACCCATTCGCTGGCGGCGCGATCAGCAAAGAACTTATCAGGATTGCCAAGGTTATAAAAATGTTCAGTAGCTTGTTTCCATAAGCCAGCCGCAGCACCTTGATCCATGTTTTCAACGGCCGGGTGGTCAAAGTCGCCTTGTGTGGCTGAATCGGTGATGGAGCCGTTGGTAAAGAAGACGGCAGTGTCATCATCCACAGCAACATGCTCGGTTTTGTTGGTTTCGGTGTTCAGCATGTTGAGGCCGGTGACGGTGATTTCGTCGGTCATAGTCGTGTCTTTAAACTCAAAATCCGTGACCCGGCGATTGAGAATAATCCGGCAGCCTTGATCCTTCAGATAGTTGATCAGCGGCAACATGATGCTTTCGAATTGGTTGTAGCGCGTGCGGTTAACGCCCACCAGATGCTCGATTTGCGTGAACTCATAAATCATCATGTGCATGTAGCGCCGCAACTCTTGCGCCGAACTTTCAATCCGGAACGCGAAGGTCGTTTCCCACATGTACCAGAAATTCGTCTGGAACATATGCGGATCATCTTTGAAGTAATCGGCAATGCTGACATTGTCGAGTTTTTCTTCTTCTGAGTCCGGCATCATAATCAGCTTGGTCAGCAAAAGGCGATCCTTGTTATTAAGCCCCAAATGGCCAGCTTGAATGATGCCGATGCCGCCTTCCATTAACCGCGCCTTGTCAAAAGTGCGATGCTGGGCATCGAACTGCCGGGTATCTTCTTCAGCCGTCAGCCCCGGTTCAGTTGCCGAGGGAATCCGACTCAACAGGTCCATCAAATCAACATAGGTTCGATAGTTCAGCATGCGACCGCCGCGCGCCACATAGCCTTTGGTGTTTTCCATTGGATGAACCTTATTCCAGTACTCATCCGCCGTATCAGCAGCCGGTGCGCCATCATTTGACCCATGATCGTCCAGTGAATAAAACGTGATTTGATCCCCTTGCCAATGACCTTCCTGAATCAGATAAACGGCAGCCGCCATATTAGCTAGCCCAGCGCCGATCATGATCGCCTTATGCTTGATCATCTTTTAGTTCCCCCTAACGACTTTCGAACTTCTTGTATGCATCTGCGTCATCTTTGAACAGTTCCATTTTGTTAGCAAAGTACCAGGCTGTCCCACCGGTTACCAAGGCCAGGCCAAGTGCCGTCCATAAAAGTTTTTTCATATAAAAACGCTTCCTTTCCGTCTATAGCTATAGTATAGCCATGCGAAAAAGAAGCGTCTTTAGTCAAAATGTGGCGTTTGTTCGAAAATTAAGTTCTTTTATTGTGCGCTTGCTTGTGCACAATGAACGCAATCGAACCGTTAAGCATCAGATCGGCGCGTTTGATGAGGTCGGCTTCGGGTTCCTGTAACGACTGCGATAACCACAACAAAACCTGGCCGACAATCGCGGCGCCATAAAAATTGCAGATGTCCGCAACCATTTTGGGCGGGGTGGTCGGATCAATGTCCAGCACCACTGGCTTGACCATGTCAGTCGCGGACTGGAAAAGGAACTCTTCCAGCATGTCGCGACCAACAGAATTGAAGGCGTTCAAACAAAATGCCTGATTGGCCAGGATGTAATCAAGCACCAGCCGATACTTGGTTTCCCAGGTGGCCGCCCCGAGATTTTGCATGACTTTACGCCCAATATCGGCATCAAGCGTCCATTTCAGCAGGCCGTAGATATCCTCGAAATGATAATAAAACGTGTTGCGATTCACGTGGGTTGCGGCACTTAATTCCGCAATGGTAATGCGATCCAGCGGCTTATGCTGCATGAGCTGCTTTAAGGTGGTCGCGAGTTGCATTTTGGTCTGATCGGATGTGGCCATCAACATCATTGCTCCTGTGATTATGGTAGAAATATCAAATTGATCGGGTCAAATCCTGCCAGGAAGCTGCTTGGCGGCAGCAAGCAGTGGAGGTTACTTGACCTTTAAAGGCTTTAATTGTGCCTCGATTTTATCGAGCGCCACGTTAGCTTCAAGTAACGCAGCCGCGGCATAAGCGCCTTCGACAAACGCGACGTCATAGACATGCATTTGTTTGTCGCTGACTTCTTCGGCGATGTCGAGATTCATTTTAGCGCTGCCGAGATCATAGAAAACCAGCAATTCGGAAGCCGGGTTGTCGTTAATGGCTTTTTGAATATGGTCAAGATCGGTGCCGATTTGACCGTCGCTGGTACCGCCGGCTGTGGTGATTGGCACATCTTTGGCGACTTGTTTGATCAACGTTTCAAGGCCGCTTGCGATGGCTGGTACGTGGGAAACGAGCAACATGCCCATTGCCATAGAATCACGCTCCTTTGAGGTTTGACAGTTCAAGCTTTTGCATCGAGGTATGCTTTTAGTAGCTCACCAGTCGAAGCCGCGCCTGGGTCAATGTGGCCGACACTTTTTTCACCGAGGTAAGATGCGCGCCCGCGTTTGGCGGTCATTGGCTTGGTGGCTTCGACCAGTTTGTCAATGGCAGCGGCGGTCAGTTTGTTTTGCTTAATCAAATCAGCAGCAGGTGCCCAGACATCTAACATGGTTTTGTCGCCAGGCTTAGCTTGACCACGCTTGGCAATCCCCTTGGCAGCTGCTTCGACAAGGTCGCCAAAGTCGGTATCGGTTTTGGCAAGTTTAGCCATTTCCAGAAAAGCAGTTCCATACAACGGACCGCTGGCACCGCCGACTTTACTGAGCATCGCCATGGCAATTGTCTTGAAATCCTGCGCCAGATCGTCGGTTGGCGGTGTCTTTTCGAACGCTGCTTTGATGGCATTGACGCCGCGTTCCATGTTGTTACCATGGTCGGAGTCGCCGATTACGCGGTCAAGTTCGGTGAGATGATCTTTTTGATCGGCAATCCGGTTTTCAAAATTCGTCATCCATTTGGTTAATGTCTCAACGTTTAACATCAGTATCCCCCCAGCCTACAGTGTGTGCAGATGCATTCAGATAAGTCAGCCATTGCGGATCGTCCAGCGCCAGCATCGTCAGCGAAACCCCGGCCATGTCGAGCGATGTGACATAATTGCCCGCCTTGGTGAAGCTGGCTTTGAGGCCTTGTGCATGTAATTCATTCAAAACATCGCCCATGAAAATGTACTGCTCGGACAGCGGGGTTGCACCCATGCCGTTGACCAGCACCGCGTATTTATGAGCTTTAGGATCTTTGAATTCAGCGGTTAGCTTGCCGATGAGTTGCTTGGCTAGCACTTTGGAAGTCGGCAGCTTTTCCTGACCGGTGCCGGGTTCATTGTGGATGCCAACGCCAAATTCGATTTCATCTGGCTTCAGGTCAAAACCGGGCTTGCCGACTTCTGGAACCGTTGCAGCATGCAAGGCAACTGCGAACGACTTGGTATTTTTAACGACCGCATCGCCTAACTTTTTGAGGTCATCAAGGCCTAATCCAGCCTCAGAAGCCGCGCCGAGAATCTTTTCGACAAAAATTGTGCCGGCAACGCCGCGACGCCCCTGGGTGTAGAGTGAATCTTTGACGGCCACATCGTCATCCACGACGACTGACTCGACTTTGATGTCATCAACGCTGGCCAGGTCCTTGGCCATGTCGAAGTTCATGACGTCACCGGAGTAATTCTTGACGATCATGAGAACTCCTTCACCTTGGTTAACTGCCTTGATCGCGGCGTAAATCTGGTCGGGCGTCGGCGAAGTAAAGACTTGGCCGGCCACTGCGGCATCAAGCATGCCTTGGCCGACATAACCGGCATGCAGCGGCTCATGCCCTGAACCACCACCGGAAATAACGCCGACTTTTGCATGTTGCTTAAATGCGGCGTCATTGCGGACGACCGCCGTTGTTTCAGGAATCTGTTTCAAATATTGCGGATAACTGGCAGCGAGACCAGCAATCATTTCCGGGACAATATTGCCCGGGTCATTGATAATCTTCTTCATATTTGGTTGCAACTCCCTTCTAGTTATCAGTGTACCGCTTTCAGTGCTAAAAAGTCAGGTCGTCAGCTAAGAATAACAAGGGGAATCTTAATGGTGGCGGCGTTTGTGACAATCGATTTTAGATCGCGGGCCAGAAAATAAAAACGCCTCGTTAAGCACATTTGGCTTAACGAGACGAATAGGTGATGCAGCAGTTAGTCAGCGAAATCGGTGACGGTTTCGATGGTGTAGTTGCCGCTATTTTTAAGTAACTTTGAAACCGGGCAGCGATTTTCAATTTCTTCAGTGAAGGTTTTGGCGGTATCGAGATCGACGCCTTTTACCATGACCTGGGCGTGAACCAGAAATTGGTACTCGGCACGGGCGCCGATGAACGCCACTTTCACGCGAACTGCGCCGGTATGTGGCAGTCCATGTTCCTTTTCAACGGCTTCCAATGTGGCTTCAAGGCAAGTGCTCAACGACAAGCCCAAAAGCTGTTCAGGGTTGGTCCCCGGATGGTCATTCATCGGGCTGCTCGTCTGAACTTTCAAACCGCCGGGAACATAAGCGTGACCTTCCAGTCCTTCGTCGTTAATGGCTTCAGTTGTGTACAGTGGGTGATTCCAACGTTCGTCTTGCATGAAAATTCCTCCTCGTATATTTAAATTACAACCAAGTTCTTGGATAGCTCCGTACTTGGATGTTGCGTGATATTCTCTAGTTGTTCATTGGATTTGGGTCCAACTGGTATAGGCTTTTCCCTCCTGTTGCTAGCTATTGCTAGACTTCACCCCGAGACTGCCGCCCAGATGAATCGAACAAGCACAAACCACAAGCTGCGGGGGCTGGAGATCAGTTCGGTGACTCGCGTTTCACCGAGCAGCTACTGATCCTCAGACAGACTGCTCATACTGCGAGGAAGTACTGTAGGTTCATAATTAGGGAATATCGCGCAGCGCCCAAGCCTATCCATAAATCAGAACAGAAAGGAGGTCCAATTCGATGAACTTGAATGTTGGTATTGATGTTTCAAAAGCAAAGCTTGATTACTGTGGCTTGGATTCTGCCAAGAAGGTTATTTTCCAGGACAAGACCACGAATACCCCTGACGGGGCCGGCCAAATTGAGAAATTAATCCTGGAATGGGCTAAACGCCAAGATGATTCACTAAAGATCGTGATTGGCATGGAAGCCACCTCGGTGTACAACATCCACCCCACACTTTACTTTGAACAAAGCTCAGCGCTCAGTGCGTTGGATGCCACTGTCGTCACGTTGAACCCCAAGATGACTCATCGTTACAGCCAATTGTTTGATGACGACAAGACTGATACCATTGATGCCTTCCACATCGCAGACTTTCTGCGCATTGGCCGGTATCAAGTGCCAGTGACCCGCGACGAGAAACACATTGCCTTACAGCGGCTCACCCGCGAACGGTATCACATCGTCAAACAAATTACAGATGGCAAAAACCACTTCCTCAACAATCTGTACTTCCGATTGAACACACTGGAAGCTGAGCTACCGACTTCTGTGTTCGGAAACACGATGATGACGGTGCTTAGCGGTGAAAAGTACACACTGGACGAAATCGCTCAGATGCCCTTACAGACGCTTACTCAAGATCTTAACCAATTGTCCCACGGTCGCTTTGGTGACCCAGAGGCGATCGCTAAGGCCTTACAAAAAGCCATCCGTAGCTCTTATCGCTTGAGCAAGACGGTTGCCGATTCTGTTGACCAGGTCATGGCGATTTACATCAACCAGATCCGGATGTTACAAAAGCAACTAAAAGCCCTAGACAAGAGCATCACCGACCTGTGTGCCGTCATTGATGGCTCACAGTCAACGCAAAGTATTCCAGGCGTTGGCCCAGTCTACTCGGCTGGACTACTGGCTGAAATTGGTCAGATTGAACGGTTTCCGAGTGAAGCTAGTTTGGCAAGCTATGCCGGACTGGTTTGGCGCAGAAGTCAATCCGGAAACGGTGAGCGGCAACTAACGCCGCGCACGCATAACGGCGATCAGTACTTACGCTATTACCTAATTGAAGCTGCCAACTCGGTAAGAGCGCATGATCCCACATTTGCCAGATTTTACGACAAGAAATACCGGGAGGTGCCAAAATATCAACACCGACGTGCTTGTGTCATGACTGCAAGAAAGCTGGTACGCGTGATCTATGCATTACTTAAAAACCACGAGTTGTATAAACCAGCCAAAGCGGTCTAGCGCGCCAAGCGTCAAGTTAGGGCTTTAGATTCACCTAGAGAAATTACTAAATCCCTGGGCTGGGGGAAGTATACCCTCTGAAAAATGAAACAAGTCTAGATAATTTGAATCACTCCCTTGACTTCAGACCACAAGTCTCGTGGATTGTCGATAGATCTGGGCTCATGGAGCGACTAGTTAACGGTTAGGCCAGTATATGGTGTCCTTAATTCAGCTGTAGCATACTAGGCAACCGTATTAAGTATAAACGCTTACATGTGTTCAGTAAACTGATGTTCTTTTCTCTCAAGCTAAGACTGGATTACGATTTAAAAATTCTGGAAATTAATTTATAAAGGATCACAATCAGAATAATATCGTTTCCAACACCAAAAGCTAACGCTGTGACTAGAAGCAAACCTCCACCAACTTGGCCATAAAGAACGCCAAGGACTGAAGCAATAAAGAAAGTTGCAAAGGCTGCAATCCATAATTTTCGCATTTTGATTGACACCTCAAATCCAAATTAGCCATTTTTGGCTCTTTATAGATTACCGCATTAATGAAGAATTTTATGCTAATATGAAATCATTCATATTTTTATATTTCGAAAAGAAACGAGGTACTTGCGTGGCGGACTATGCAGCAGGATCCATTTATCGCGAGGTGCGGCGAAGACGTGACTTGAAAATCAAGGAAGTAAAGGCAGATTTACACCAATCAACAATTTCCCACTTAGAGCACGATCAGAGTGACATGACGTTGCGGACAATGATGAAGATACTTCAGCCAACGTTTATGTCCGCTGAAGAATTTTGCCGTTTGATTAATGATAGAGATGAGGCATCAACCTCAATCTTTAAGCAAATGGCACATTACTACGATTCAACAGATTTAGAAGAGCTGATCAGTTTATTAAAGTCATACAAAGAAAAAAATCCATCAACAACTCCCAACAGACTTATCGGTATGATGATTCAGAACTGTATCGACGAGTTGTCACGGCAAGAGAGTTCACTTTCCAAAGATGATTGCGATTTTATTCAAGACTATCTGCTTCAACCTGGCAGGTGGTTCAGCTTTGAATATATAGTGTTCACTAATCTAGTGTTCTCTTTACCTGCCAAAATCAATTTGAGGATCGCAAAAAAGATGTTTCGTGCTTATCAGCAATTCCACCTACCTAGCTACGATGAGTTGCTGATAAGCGCTTTATATAATTTGTCAGCGTTCTTTCTTGGCCAAGATGATCCGTCTTCTGCAGTACGTTTTTTAGATTTTTTAGACTTAGAAAAGTTAGACCGTCATGTTCTTTACATGCGGCATCATGTGACCTTTCTGAAGTTGATGATTCAGTTTAAATTGGATTCCTTAAATCGAGAAAGCTTGGATAAACTGAAGGTGTTTTTAAAAGCGACAAGACTGATCGATCAGACACTTTTTGAGAAGAATATTGACTGGATCAAATCTTTGAGAATTGATCCAGATACCATTCTAGGGGAGCATTTAGAAGCCTGAGTCCCATTTGTGACTTCAATAAGAAAACCATCGAGGACGCAAAAAGCAACGACTTTCGCCATGGTTTGCAAAAGTCGTTGCTTTTTACTTTTCCTGAACTTTCGTCTTCCGAAGCTTTGTCTTTCGCCCGCCTGCCCAAATGCTGATTAGTGCCATAAGTCCAACAATGGGAAGGACAATGTCAATAATGGAGAAATGTATTTGACCTTGAACAATGAAATAAAAATATACAACTATCAGAGCTGCTGGCAAAAGCGCTCCTAGTATCTTGTTGCCAATGTAACCAAAGAAAGTCTGCAGCGAGATGATGGCAACTATCATCACTATTTCTAGTATGATTTCCAGCATGGCCCTTCTCCCTATTTTTTGAACGTTCGCGCAGGATATGGACTTGAGTTTGCTTTACAATCTCCAAAGAAACGATCCCTTGTAACTTTAATATAGCTAAATTATGATGGATTAGTCAATAAAAATGTACTTTATTTAATCATATCGTTGAACAGATTAATAAAATGTGAGAACTAAGCTTTTCGATCGAACGCAAGATATTTATTTTTAACTATTTGTCACTCAAATCCGGCTTCTGATAAGGCTCCGGATCATTGGCGTGTTCAGGTGGACGCTGTTCAAAGCCAAGTTCCTTGGTGATGAGTGGGCTGCCTTCCCAAATGAGGTGTTCGAGCAAGGCCATCGTGGTTTGGGCATCACTCAAGGCTGTGTGAGAAGGTAAATCAATGCCGAGCGCCTCTTTGTAGTATTGCAGTGAAGGGGTATGCTTTTTGCCGATTCCGAAAGTTTTACGGGCTAATGCGGCGACGTCGAAGGTTTGAACAGGTGGCACATCGATCGCGAGGCCGGCGCGAAGGGCGCGTAGGTCATTGCTGAGTGCGAAGCCGACAACGAGTTCATGCTTCAACAATTGTTCGACAGCTGTTTTGGCAAGCGGCAGCGGTTGTCCGTATTGATTCAACAAGTCATCGGTAATCCCAGTAATTTTGACCGAGAATGGCATTACGTGATGGCCTTCAGGTAGTTGGGTAAAAATATCAAACGCCCCTGCAACGTGATGATCACGGACCCGTAACAAGCTGATTTCAGTTAGGTCAAGTTGGTTGCGATCGGCCACAAACTCTGTATCGATCACGATGTAGTCGCCCCGGGCCAGTCGATCGATGACGTCTTTTTGCGTTTTTAGCGGTGCTTGGTCTGAGGCAAGCTGGGCCATCGTTGGTGGGTCTAACTGCAGCGACTTGGCCGCGCGCTGGTTTGCGGATTGCACTAACGGGGCTTTTTCCTGCGCAAATTTGGCTGCTAGTTTGGTGGTTAAACGGTCTGCTTGTTCTTGCCGTTGGTGGCGCAAATCGGTCAGGGTCTGATCGGCCTGGCCCAAGGAAATGCCAAAAAGCCTGGCCAGCCAAGTAGCTGGGGCAGTCGGCATCGTCGTCAAGACGTAGGCGCCCTTGAGATCAAGCAAAGAAAAGACCACCTGACCGGTTTCAAGCCAATTTTGCAATCCAAGGGCGAGGAGATGAACCCAGTCGCTAAACGGCTGCATGATGATTGGCAATTTATCGGCGGCTCTCATTTGATCCAGTTGTCGAGCAGCTTTAGAAACAGCTAGCGTGAGGCCGCGGGCGAGGCTTTTGCGATGATTGCCAAAATCCTGAACCGAAAACGTGATCGGAAGCAGCGGATCGCGTGGGCGCAACATG
Source organism: Lacticaseibacillus zeae subsp. silagei (assembly GCF_030770335.1). Classification (NCBI taxonomy): domain Bacteria; kingdom Bacillati; phylum Bacillota; class Bacilli; order Lactobacillales; family Lactobacillaceae; genus Lacticaseibacillus; species Lacticaseibacillus zeae. Next base: position 535,121 of record NZ_CP132484.1, read on the forward strand.
TCACGCAGCCGGCCACCTTCAGGGTACCAACGAGCCAGATCAAATTGCACGTTTCCTTGAATGTTGACCCGATTAACGGTTGCAGACTGGTGTGGCCGGTACTCACGATGCTGAAAAAGCGCCATGAGTTCATCAAGGCGAATGCGCACGGCTGCGGCATTATGCGGTTTGGCAATTGGGTCGCGCAATAACTTATTCAACTGACGCCGTGCCTGTCGCGGCGAGCGCATTTTTCTTTTTCGATTAGTGGACCGCGCCATGCTGCAACCCTCCTTACTTGGTATTTGACATATACGAACAGTATACCAAGAGTGAAGAAAATTTGCTTTTGGGGAAAGAGCGTGAGCCGGCGCGGTTAGAAACCGGAGTGTAAGTGGCCTTGGGCGTGATGGCGCTCTTTGCCATTGCGACCAAGGTTCTTACACGCAGGCTTCTGCGCCGGGGATCGCGTTTCGGAGCCGGATTGCCCTACAATTCTTACCCCCCGCACACGGACACCTTGAATTGCGAAAAAGGCTCAAACTTTCACTTATTTTTAAGAAGTCCCTTGTTTTCACCGATGATCTGTGGCATAACTGTTGTATGGATATCAAACAATCAACAGACGCAACAGCTTTCAAGCAGCGAATTTTCTTTGCCTTGTCCGAGCCGGGACGTTACACGATTGTGCGCATGCTTTACCACGTGGGCCACGAAATGGGGTGCAATGAGCTTAACCAGCACGTGGAGATTGACAAATCAACGATGTCATATCATTTGCGCACGTTACGTGAAATCGGCATGATTACCACACGCGTTCAAGGACGGCAGAAATTCGTCACGTTAAATACCGATAAGATTGAATCCGTCTTCCCGGGATTACTTGCTGAGCTGTAAATAAGCACATGGTTGCTTATTTTTTAGCGATAATTGTTTGATAAATTTAAAACTATAAAACAGATTGGAGACTTTTTGTATGAAAGAACGCAGGCTCTCGCTTTTATTTTTCCTCGTTATGTTCGTGATTGGCACAGATACATTTCTGGTTTCACCTTTATTACCGACTTTAACGCGGTATTACGGCATCTCAACGAGTCTTTCCGGTCTCATTGTCAGTGCGTACGCGGTGGGTTACATGCTGTCGGCGTTGCTGATTGGCCCGGTTTCCGATCGTCATGATCGTAAACGCATTTTGGTTATCGGTCTCATTGTCTTTACCCTCGCCACTGCTGGGTGCGGACTGGCCAATACGTTTCCGCTGATGCTCGTCACCCGATTCACTGCCGGCATTGCCGCTGCGACAGCCGGCCCGCAGATCTGGGCAGCGATCCCGGTGCTCTTTCCTAAGGGTCAGGTGGTCAAAGTCATGGGATACGCCACAGCCGGTCTGGCGGTTGCCCAGATTGTCGGTGTTCCGCTCGGTAGTTATTTGGCTGTTATCTCGTGGCGTTTTCCCTTCTTCTTCGTCGGCACAATTGCACTGATACTGACATTGTTGGTCGCGCGGTTCATGCCTAGCCTTAATGAAGTTAGAACCGCCCAGCCAAAATCCAGCATCTACGGCCAGCTTTTGCAAAACAAACCGGTACTCAAGTTATTAGGCGCGTACTTATTGTTTCAGACGGCAAATTTTACCGGCTTTGCGTTCATCGGTACCTGGTTCGCGAAAAGTTTTGGACTTTCGGTCGGCACGATCGGCAGCTTTATTCTGGTGATTGGAGTAGGACAGTTTGTCGGCAGTTTGATCGGCGCTCGACTGGTGACGTGGTTAGGTCAGCCGCACGCATTCCTGCTTGAATTCCTGCTGTTCATCAGTGGCTATGTCGTTTTGCCATTGGCTTCGTCAGCATTGGTCGCAACGATTATTCTGGCATTGATTTACACAATTGGCGGCGCACTGTTGCCGTTGTTCATGAGCACTTTGCAGGATCAAGCGCGATCAGCCCGCGGCACCATTTCCTCTTTGGCTAACGCGGTGATGTATCTTGGCGAAGCGATTGGCGGCGTTGTCGGTGGTATCTTGATTAAACAGTTCACCGGCTTTTCAGGTATTGCGGTGTTTACCGCTATTGGGGTAACCCTGGCAATGTTGTTATACGCGCGGCAAGGTTATTTTAAGCAGCTGCAAACAAGCCGCTGATGATTCGCAATTTTTTGCATAGAGGTATTGTTCCGAAAAGTAGCAAACGATATAATTGACGCAAGAACGTATGTTTGCTGTTCGGAAAGAAGATGCGATTATGCAGGAGAATTTAGCACAGGAAATCTTACTGTTGTTAGGTAGTGGGCGGTTTTTAACGACTAAAGAAATCGCTAAACTGCTAAACCATCCAGAAGTAAGTGTCAAAAGCGAACTACTTAAATTGGTGCGTGCCGAGAAAATTAACCGGCGACATTTTGCCGGTCGCGATTATTTTCAGACTGTTCAACCACAGACAGAGCCCAATGCCTTCAGTACGGCAGCTGAACAATACTTGGATCGGCGGCACGCAGCGCGAAAATTGGGCAATGCACGGACTTGTTACCACCATTTGGCCGGAAAAGCCGGCGTGGCCTTGTTTGACCAACTTTTAATGCAAAAACTCATTACCTTGACGACCGCCAACGCGTATCGATTGACAGAAAAAGGCCGGCACGTCTTGGCACAATACCTCGGTCACCCAGTGCGCCAGGGGAAGGTTCAGACTTGCATCGACTTTTCAGAGCGCCGGGTTCATTTAGCCGGTAAATTAGGGGATGAACTGCTGACAAAGCTGGTGGCTAATCGTCAAATGACCTTGAGCGGGAACAGACTCGTCCGGGTTTTACATCCAATTGACCAGCAATCATTGGCGGTGTCCCATGTCAGTTGAGCGACAACGGTGTGCATGGGGTGAAACCGACAATGCCTTGATGCAGCAATACCACGATGAAGAATGGGGCAGACCCAGTCATGACAGCCGCCACTTGTTTGAACTGTTGTCGCTGGAAATCATGCAGGCGGGTCTGAGTTGGCAGACGGTTTTGAATAAGCGGGCAGCGTTCAAGACAGCCTTTGCCAACTTTGATTATCGCCAAGTCCAGCAGATGACGCCCGAAATTCCTGTACTCTTGCAGAATCCTCAAATCATCCGGAATCGTCTGAAAGTGACAGCGATTATCAACAACGCGAATACCATCGCAAAGCTGGCTGATAGAGGCGAAGACTTTGATCACTATGTCTGGGCGTTCGTCAAAAATCATCCGATTCAACACCACATCACCAGTCATGCGGAGGTTCCCAATACAACCGATTTGGCCAAGCGTATGGGCAAGCAAATGAAAAAAGACGGCTTTAGTTTTACCGGCCCTGTTGTCATTTACTCGTTTATGCAGGCAGCAGGGTTGGTCAACGATCATGAAACCAGTTGCTTTGTTTATCAGTTGTTGGAAAAATAATGGGGAATCAAGATTTCTAGATACTATTATGTTAACTAACAATACCCCCGGCGCATGCGCGGGGGTATTGTTGGGTTAACGATTCAACGAGAACTTAAGCCGTCACTAATGAAATTTGAACTTTCATCCCTAGTCCTTTAGCATACCGATTTAAAGTAACTAGAGAGGGAATTGAATCTAAACGCTCAATCTTCGCTAACTGTGGTTGCTTCATGGCAATCTTTGCGGCAAAGTCTTTTTGACTAATTCCCCTCCGAATGCGTTCTGCCACTAAATCCGCCAGTGTATCAATGATCGTCATATCTTCACTTGATAAAGCGGTTATTGTCGGTTTATATTCCTTCCACGTTGTCATAATCTAGTTCTCCTTTCGCTTTAACCAGTCTTCGAGATTGCTTAAAGCCTTTTGAATCTCACGTCTGTCCGTTTTGTTTTGACGTTTAGTATAGTGATGAAGCAAAATATAATGATTTCCGTTCCAGGCTGCATAGAATATTCGCTCTGGCATTGGACGCAATTCAAAGAGTGGTTTTGAATATCCCTTAAGCATTCTGGCTTGTGGCATTTTCATGTTAGGACCGAGCTGTTCCAACAAGTCAATCTGATAGAGGGTTTTTGCGAGTAATACTCTATCTGACTTCTGTGCACTATCATTTAAGCGATCTAAAAAATCATGGATTTCACTATAACCATCTTTATCTTCGTAAAAATCAACCTCGTACATGGCCTTCTCCTAGATCTAAATTAATCTGTTTGCTAATTATAACTCGCTTGATATAAATCGTCAAGAGTAGAAAATGACTTGAAGGGCTCAAAAAGCTTTGAAAAAGCAATATTAAAAAAAGCCCACCCGCACCAAATGCGAGTGGACTGATGAAACCTTAGAACAGGTTAAATTAAAGTGCCTCAGGAACCATCTTGACAGGCTTGTTGCCAATCCAGCCGGTGATTTCCTTGAATGTGTCTGTGATGGCATCGGTGCCTGGCTTGAGCATCTTACGAGGGTCAAAGCCCTTGCCTTGTTGATCCTTGCCAGCTTCGATGTATTCACGAGTTGCTTTAGCAAAGGCAAGTTGGCATTCGGTGTTGATGTTCAACTTGGAAATACCCATGGTGATCGCCTTTTGAACTTGTTCTTGAGGGATACCGGAACCACCGTGAAGAACGAGTGGCATCTTAACGGCGTCATTCAATTCTTGTAAGCGGTCGAAGTGCAGGCCCTTCCAGTTGTCTGGATATTGGCCGTGGATGTTACCAATGCCGGCTGCCAGGAAGTCGATCCCGGTAGCTGCCAAAGTCTTGGCTTCTTCAACGTCAGCTAATTCACCTTCGCCGACAACACCGTCTTCTTCACCGCCGATGGAACCAACTTCGGCTTCAACGGAAATGCCCTTGGCGTGGGCCAGCTTAACGATTTCCTTGGTCTTTTCCAAGTTATCTTCAAAGTCGAGGTCGTGGCCGTCGAACATAACGGAGTTGTAGCCGGCAGCAATAGCTTCCTTAGCAGCTTCGTAATTGCCGTGGTCCAAGTGGATAACAACCGGAACGGTGATGCCCATGGCTTTAACCGTTGCTTCGATCATGGTTTGGCAAAATTCATAACCACCCATGTACTTAGCAGCACCCATGGAAGTCTGGATGATAACCGGAACGTTCAATTCTTGAGCACCGGCGAGAATGGCACGCGTCCATTCCAAGTTGTTGGTGTTGAAGGCACCGATACAGTAGTGACCTTTATGTGCAGCTTTTACAAGCTCTGCAGCGTTAACTAATGGCATGTAGATATCCTCCTACGAAATATACAATTCACAACCGTTGTATTCTACCATAGATTGCAAGAGAAAAGGGCGAGAAAATGATGAGATCCTGACAGTTTAAGTGACGGGTTTTGCGGGAACCGGTCACAATTGGCCTTACCGAATAATGAGAACGCTCTCATTATTCAATTGATCGGTCCATACACTACGTAGTTAATTTCACAAGTGACTTTAAAAATATTAAAAATAAAACAGCTTTATCACGCTGGTTTTAGGCGTTATTTGATTACCAATCTCAAAAAATAGATTATATTTTCACAAGTGAATTATGCCGGTATAAATGAAACCTTGCTAAGAATGATTGACCAGAGAAATCAAAGCACTAAGGTGAAGATAGTAACAGATTGAGAACAATTGAGTTGTTCACTTGAAAAAGTAGTCAAAAGAGGAGATCTTGATATGGCAACAAAAGCAGCAGATCAGTTAGTCAGCGTTTTGATGGATTGGCAAGTGAAGCACGTTTTTGGGCTGCCAGGCGATTCGATTGATACGACCGTCGATGCGTTGCGCCGTCATCAAGACAAGATTAAGTTCGTTCAGGTTCGGCATGAAGAGGTTGCGGCACTGGCTGCCTCGGCAACGGCCAAGCTGACTGGCGGCCTTGGCGTTTGCCTGTCAATTGGTGGCCCGGGTGCCATCCATCTGTTGAACGGGTTGTATGACGCCAAAATGGATCACGCCCCGGTTTTGGCATTGTTGGGACAGGTCACGACCAGCAATCTGAATGAAGGCTTTTTCCAGGAAGTCAATACGCCTAAGCTGTTTGATGACGTGGCGGTTTATAATAAAACGGTCATGGCTTCGGATAATTTAGGCCAGATTGTCGACACGGCGATTCGAACCGCGTTTACGGAAAAAGGCGTAGCGGTTTTGACGATTCCGGATGATTTGCCAGATCAAAAGGAAACGACGAGTTATCGCGACAGTGCTGCGGCCTTTGCGTTGAACGTACCGGAAGTTGATCCTAAGCAGCTGGATGATGTGGCTTCGCTATTGCAGAAGTCGCAGAAGCCATTAGCTTTGATCGGCCGTGGGGCGGAACATGCCGGGGAACAGGTTCAAAAGTTTGTTGAGGCTAACCACATCCCGTTTATCCAAACGATGCCGGCCAAGGGAACAGTTGCGGATGATCACCCTAATAGTCTTGGCAATGTCGGTAAGCTCGGCACCAAGCCGGCTTATGAAGCAATGAAGGCAACGGATTTATTGTTCATGATCGGCACCAATTATCCATACACACCTTACTTACCGGATGAAGGACAGGCAAAATGTGTCCAGATCGATACGCAGCCGGAAAATCTGGGCAAGCGGTACTCGGTTGATGTGGCGGTTGATGGCGATGTCGAAACCTTTTTGACCGAACTGAACGCCAAGGGTTCGTTGCGTGATGACGATCGCTTCCTGAAAGCTTGTCAGAAGAATATGGAAAGTTGGGACAAGTGGATGGCCGAAAAGCGTCTGTTGACCACGAACCCAGCCTCACCAGAAGCAGTCTTTGCCACGATTGATCAGACCGCGCCAAAAGATGCGGTTTACTCAGTTGATGTCGGGACGTCGACGTCATGGGGTGCCCGTTTTCTAAACGTTCAACCAACACAGAAATATACCATTTCGGCTTGGTTAGGCACGATGGGTTGCGGCTTGCCGGGCGCGATTGCCGGGGCCGAAGCCTTCCCGAAGCGGCAAAATATCAGTGTGGCCGGTGATGGCGCGTTTGCCATGGTCATGCAGGATTTCGTTACCGCGGTTAAATACAAGCTGCCCATTATCATGGTTGTTTTGAACAACCAGAAGTTGGCCTTTATCGAATATGAACAGCAAAGTGCCGGTCAGCTGAATTATGAAATCGATTTGGCGGACATGGACTATGCCAAGATTGCTGAAGCTGCTGGGGGCGTTGGTTACACAGCCCACAGCAACGACGAGTTTAAAGAAGCGTTGACTAAGGCCTATCAGGAAACGGAGAAACCGGTTTTGATCAACACCTATGTTCAAGACGACGCCCCGCTACCAGGCAAAATTGTCGGCGAGGAAGCGAAGGGTTACATGAAGTATGGGTCCCAGTATCTTGAAAATTACTGGAAGATTCCATCCATGCCACCGTTGAAGGACATTATGCGGCAGTTCTTCTAAATCGGGGTATTTGCTAACTCTAGGGAAACGCAACAGGCAGCGAGAGTTGTTTGGAATACAAAAAATCACTCTTAGCAATGGAGGCTAAGGGCGATTTTTTTAGTATCGGTAAAAAGATATTATTCAAAAATTTTGCTGGAAATTGGTGTAGCCGTTTTGTTAGGTGTCATGCACGAGTGGTTAAATTTCATCACCACTAGGCTTGCCCCAATCTAGTTCGCCTTCATGCTTGACTTTCTTTGAGTAAGTTAAAATGTCAAAATCAATAAACCGTTCTTCCGGTTTTGAAGGACTTTTTTTCTTTTCAATGATTAAACGGCCTTTGCCATCTATATGCATCTTTACCAGTTGGGCATCGAGATCATCAATGCCCATTTTTGCCAGCATTGTTTTTGAAATGATGACACCTTGAGAGTCTCCCCAGCGTTTAATCGTCGTTTCCATAACAGATCCCCCTGTTGCCAATAGTTGCTCGATCAAAACCGCGATCAATTGCGCAGATAGAGTTTAACATACGCTTATACAACCGCTAAAGGGATCCGAGCCACGCAGCCATTTCCTTATGCCATGCCTTACGCGCGTCGGTCCCGGGCGACATGTTGCTTAACGTGATATGCGCTAACTGTCTTTTGAACGAAACGTCAAAGTAGGCCCAGTATCCAAAGACGTGACCGTTGTGCGCCAGCCATCCCGGGGTTTTAGACTTCATCCAGCCCATGCCGTAAAAATCGTGCGTCAACGTTAACGCCTCACGCCAAGCTGACGCAGGTAAAATCTGCTGATGCAAGGTAGCTTGCGCCCATTTGGCTAAATCAGTGACTGAACTGACCACCGCGCCATCGCCACCAGTGTAATCGCCGCGGCCTAAAGCCACTGGTTGGCCGTTGGTAAAATCTAGATCGTCGTAGCTATTTGCCTCGGCGGCCTGGGTTCCGAAACGGGTTTGGGTCATTCCCAACGGCTGGAAAAAGTGCTGCTCGATGAAATCGCCCAGCGGCATATCGGCAACTTGGGCAATGATGTGGCCAAGAAGGAAGTAATTACTATTTGAATAAGCCCCTTTTTCATCCGGGGCAAAATCTAGCGGATGGCGGTTCAATAAGTCAAGAACTTGCTGAAGGGCGTCACCGTGAGCCAGATCTTCCAGTATCGGGTAACTTAAATGGGATTCACTGGCGTTCGGCATTTTTTTGGTATATTCGACTAACAACAATTCCGTGTAATCGGGAATACCGCTCGCCATGTGCAACATCTGACGCAAAGTGATTTGCTTGGCGTACCGATATTCCGGCAAATAGTCCGACAACGGCGCGTCAATGTTCAGCGTCCCAGCCGCATCCAACAGCAACATGCTGTCAGCCGTAAATTGCTTGCTTAACGATCCTAAACCGCTAGTAGTGTGGATCGTGAATGGTTCTTGTTTTGCAAAATCCGCCATGCCGTTTTGCCAGTGGGACAATTGATGATTGGCATCCACTAACATGGTGGCACCGTTGAGATGATATTTTTCATTGATATCTTGATAGCCGTTCCAATCTGTCACGAAAAGGCCTCCCTTTAGCCGAAAAAACGTTGAGCCAACGATAGCATGCATCGCACTGCTTTTCAAACTAAAATATCACCATTGGCCAATGAGAATCTAATTGGTAGCTTTACTTGCCATACCGGTTGCATCCTCTTGCCTGGACTGCGATGATGGCCTTAATTAACGAAGGAGGAAACACAGATGGCTGCGATTTATGATAATCCGGATTTTTTCAAGGCCTATAGCCAAATGGATCGCTCAAAAGAAGGGTTAGCCGGGGCGGGGGAGTGGCATGAGTTGAAGACGGTCTTACCGGACTTCACCGGTAAACGAGTGCTTGATCTCGGGTGCGGTTATGGTTGGCACTGCCGCTATGCCGCTGATCATGGCGCTAAAAGTGTGCTTGGCATCGACACGTCAGCCAAAATGCTTGCCAAGGCTGCTGAGCTGACGGATGACAAGCGGATCGCGTATCGCCAGCTGGACATGCAGGCAATTGATCAATTGCCGGGGCAGTTTGATGTCATTTTAAGCTCGCTAGCCATTCATTACATTGCCGATTACGCTGAGCTTGTCGGCAAGATCAGCAACAAACTGCCAATTGGTGGGCAATTTGTCATGTCCGTGGAACATCCGATTTTTACGGCCCAAGGCAATGAAGAGTGGGTCACGGACGAGCAGGGCCACAATCGATACTGGCCGGTTGATCGCTATTTTGACGAGAGCCAACGGGAAACCGACTTCTTAGGCCACCGCATCAAAAAATACCATCGGACGGTGACGACCTATTTGAATACCTTGCTCGACAACCACCTGCGACTGGATCGCGTGATTGAGCCAACGCCGACTGCTGAAATGGTCAAGACTATTCCCGGCATGGCTGATGAAATGCACCGCCCGATGATGCTGATTGTGGCAACGACCAAAACGGCGTGAGCAATCGTGCCTGTCTATTGTCGCCAATCCTTTCACGGCGTATACTCGTGGGATTAAAACTAAAACGAATAGAAGGAAATCGCTCGTGAAACTAAGAATTGGTATTCCCACAGACGAACTGATCGAAGTCAATCCCGTGATGCCGAATAATCACCCTGCTTATGTGCCGCATGATGTCAAAGAGGCATTTATTCACCTTGGTGCGCTCCCGCTCGTTTTGCCGTTCCCTGATGATGTCAGTCAGACCGAACAGTTGGCGCACGATGATATGGCCTTAGTCGACGGACTGATGCTGCCAGGCGGCCCGGATGTGGATCCGACGCTCTATGGCGAGGAACCGCATCCCAAGATCGGCATGACGCTGTACCAAAAGGATTTGTTTGAAATCGCCTTGATTAAGGCAGCCTTAGCCGCAAATAAACCGATTTTCGGTATTTGCCGCGGGATCCAGATCATGAACGTTGCTATGGGCGGCACGTTGTATCAGGATCTTGAACAGCAATATCCTGATTTGCGAATCCAACATCCCCAAGCCACATTGGGTCAATTTGCGACCCATCATGCCGAATTAACGCCTGGTAGTCGCTTGGCTGATTTGTACGGCAAGCAGACCATTAAAGTCAACTCCCGCCATCACCAAGCAGTTAAAACTGTCGGTAAGGGGTTGAAGGTGACAGCCGTTGCGCCCGATGGTGTGGTTGAAGGAATGGAGTCCACGGACAACGATCTGTTCTTAGGTGTCCAGTGGCATCCGGAGAATATGTGGCAACAGGAAGATCCGCAACAGCTCGTTGTTTTCCAGGACTTTTTGAAACGTGTTGCAGATCATCAGAAGTGACTTCTGCGGTTCGATGAATCGTGAAAAGTGCCACGTTAAACGTATCCGTTGAAAACCGTCTCGTTCATGAGGCGGTTTTTCTGTGTGGTGCGCTATAAACAAGTCGCACTTGGTAACTAACAACTCCAAAAACAATTTTCAGAAAATCTTTTCTTTTAGCTAGAATCATGTAAGATTGAAGCCGAGTAGCATTGATGAAACGGTAGTTGTTTAATGAAGCCATCTGGTGCGAGGTAAGGGCACTATAACGCGTTCACCGGCGCAGAAACCTACATGTAAGGACCTTGGTCGCAATGGCCTAAACCCGGGCCATCACGCCCAAAGCCGCTTACACTCCGGTTTCTAACCGCGCCGGTTCACGCTCAAACAAGGAGGAATCGGAATGGACGATGAAGCCGTTATCGAGCAGCTCACGGAGAAGCAGACTGAGCTGATTGAGTTTTTGTATGTGGACTATAACGGACTGACGCGGGGAAAAGTGATTCCGCTGGCCAGCCTGAAAGCCAAGCTGGCTGACGGGATCGGCTTGACCAAAGCAACGCTGAATGTCAGTGAACGCGACACCATTTTGCCGGTCGCTGACATGACGCCGATTGGAGAATTGCGCTTGATCGGGGACGCTGCTTCGGCGCATGTGCTGCCTTATATGCCACAAGTGGCAACCTTGATGGGCGATATTTATAATCTCGATAAAACGCCTTACGCCTCCGATCCGCGGACCATTCTGAAACAAGTGGTCAAGCAGTTGGCCGACGCCGGCTTCACCGTGAAAATAGCTTATGAAAACGAGTTCGAGTTGTTCACCGGGGATAAGGATCATCGTGAACCGGCCATGCCGCGAGTTGCCTTTTCAACGGAGTCCATGGACTTTGCCTATCCGTTCATTCTTAAAACGATCAATCAACTGCAACAGGTCGGGATTATGCCGAATGCCTATTATCCGGAAGGCGGCATTGGCCAGCATGAATTGAGTATGTTGCCGCAGGATCCGGTGACCGCGGCAGACAATGAAGTGATTTACAAACGGATCATTAAAAACACCGCCAAAGATTTTGACTTGTATGCCTCCTTTGCGCCTAAGCCCCTTGTTGATTCGGCTGGCTCCGGTGCGCATATTCATTTGTCGTTGTGGCGCGGACAAGAAGACGCCTTTTTCGATGCAGACGCGCCGATGCAGCTATCCAAGACTGGTCAGTATTTTGTCGGTGGCGTGTTGAAACATATTCAAGGCTTACTGGCGCTGACCTGTCCATCGGCGAATTCCTATCAGCGCCTGGCTCCGGGACATTGGAGCAGCGCTTATGCGACCTATGGCAAGGACAATCGCGAGGCGGCGGTGCGGATTCCGTCGACGGCGTGGGGCGATCCGGCTAGTTCGATGAACATTGAGCTGAAGGCGAGCGATGCGACCGCAAATCCGTATTTGGCGTTTGCCGGCTTGCTGGCGGCGGGGCTGGATGGTATTCAGCACCAGACGCAACCGGGTGATTATTGTGATGTCGATCCGGCAACGTTAAGCGAAGCCCAACGCAATGAGATGGGGATTCACCGTCTGCCGCAGTCATTGAGCCAGGCAGTCGACGCGTTCGTGACCGATTCGCTTTTCCACGACGTATTCGGTCCGCAACTGATCGATGCTTACGCCAAAATCAAGCGTGAAGACGATCAATATTATTCGAAGTTAGCATTAGAGAAAATTGCGGCATTGCACCGCGAGCTATATTGAATTGCAAGTTGAAGAACCAATTTCGGCCATCATCATGAATGGTGACCGCTGTGCATGAGGAGGAAACGTTTTGGACGACCTAACCGAGTTTGTCGACCAAGTCCCATTGTTGGACCATCACTGTCATTTCTTAATTAACGGGAAAGTGCCGAATCGTGACGAACGGTTGGCGCAGGTGTCGACGGAGGCGGACAATGACTATCCGCTCGCCGACACCAAAAACCGTTTGGCCTATCATGGCTTTTTAGCTTTAGCCAAGCAATTTGCCCTCGATGCCAAGCACCCGCTGGCGGCGATGAATGATCCGGGTTATGCCACTTATAATCAGCGTGTTTTCGGCCACTATCACTTCAAAGAATTGCTGATTGATACCGGATTTGTACCGGATGACGCGATTCTCAACTTAGATGAAACTGCCAAGCTAACCGGTGTGCCGGTCAAGGCGATTTATCGGCTGGAGACGCACGCCGAAACATTCATGCTGAAATCGGACAATTTTGCGGCTTGGTGGCAGGCTTTTAGTCAGGACATTCAACAGGCGAAGGCACATGGCTATGTCGGCTTCAAATCGATTGCAGCTTACCGCGTGGGGTTGCACATTGAACCGGTTAATCTCATGGAAGCGGCGGCCGGATTTGATACCTGGAAGAACTCCGGGGCCAAACGGTTAACTTCCAAGCCGCTCATCGATTACATCCTGTACCACGCAGCGCCGTTGATCATGGCGCAGGATTTGCCCCTGCAATTTCACGTTGGCTATGGCGACGCGGACACGGATATGTATCTGGGCAATCCGTTACTGATGCGTGATTTCCTGAATGCCTTTGCCAAAAAGGGACTCAAAGTGGTTTTACTGCATTGCTATCCGTATCATCGCGAAGCCGGCTATTTAGCCAGTGTCTTTCCGAATGTCTATTTTGATATTTCATTGCTGGATAACCTCGGTCCCAGCGGCGTGCAGCGGGTTTTTGATGAAGCGCTCGAACTGGCGCCGTATACACGGTTGCTGTTTGCCTCCGATGCCAGCACGTATCCGGAAATGTATGGGTTAGCGGCGCAACAATTCAAACAGGCACTGATCGGGCATTTTGCCTCCCTGCCATTTGTCGATCTGGCGCAGAAAAAAGCTTGGATCAACGCGATTTGCTGGCAGACAGCGGCCAAGCTTTACCACCAAGAAGAGGAGTTTGTGAATTAATTATGGAAAAGCGCAAAAAATTAACCTTGCTTGAGGTCTTTGGACTCTCAATTGCAATGGTGGCGCCAACTGGGGCGATGTCGTTTAACACGGCAAGTGCCGCGGCCAATGCCGGCATCAACATGCCAATCGCTTTTTTGCTTGGCGGCATCGGCGTCTTGTTTGTGGCGATTTCGTTTGTGGAACTGGGCAAGCGGATCCCCGGCGATGGCTCAGCTTATGCGTATAATGCCAAAGCACTTGGCGAAAAGGCCGGCTTCATTTCCGGCTGGCTATTGGTGTTGACGTACGTGACATTTGTGTTTAGTTCCGGCGCCATTGTCGGCAACTTTGCCAATGTCTTTCTCAGTCATTTAGGCGTACATCTGCCGGTAAATCTCTACAACATTTTGGTTTTGTTGCTGGGTGGCTGGCTAAGTCATAAAGGCATTGAATTTTCGACGCGCTTGACACTGATCCTTGAATTGCTGGCGGTGTTGGTTTTGAGTGTGCTGACGGTCGTGATTATTTTTTCCGGCGGCCGCAGTGGTAACTCGGTGCAGCCGTTGATTCCACAGCCGCATATGGCGACCGGTTTGGGGATGGGCATGGTGTTTGCGCTGATGTCCTTTGCCGGCTTTGAAGGCTCGGCAACGATTGCCCCACGCGCCAGGAATCCGCGTAAAGCGATTAGCATTGCCTTGCTGGGCGCCGTGAGCTTTGCGGCGATTTTCTATTTTCTTGTCAGTTACGCCGAAGTGATTGGCTTTGGCTCCGCGCATATTGGTGATCTTGCGAAAAGTACGGCACCCATGAATTTCCTGGCGACCCATTATTTGGGAACCAATGCAGCGATTTTCATGGACTTCGCGGCAATGGTCAGCTATTTTGCCTGCTATTTCGGAGCGCTTAATGCTGGCGCGTTCATGCTGGAGGCGCTAGGTAAAAGCGGTTATCTGCATCCGTGGCTGGCGGTAGAAAGCGGGGACAAGCAGACGCCGACGCATGCGCTCGATAGCATTACCGGACTCGCATTGATTGTGTATGTTATTTTCGCGATCGGCCTGGGTGTAAGTGCCAGCGATATGTATAACTGGTTTGGCACGATCGGGATGCTAGGGCTACTGACGGTTTACGTGTTGGTGAATATCGGTGCGATCGTCTATTTCCGCAAAGACAAGGGCCGGTCGATGTTCAAACATGTGCTGGCACCGGTGATCGGAATTCTCGTACTCATTTATCCGATTTACACGAGTATCTGGCCGATTCCGGCGTTTCCGATGAATACTTTTCCTTACATCGCCATCGTCTGGTTCCTGATTGGCCTATGGGTCGCGACCAAGCGGCGAAAAGTTGAAACGCGGTTGGAAGATTTTTGATTGGGTTGTGAGCTTAACTAAAAAATGCGCTTGACATGATGAGATGCCAGCGCATTTTTTAGTTTCATCGGTCTTGCTCGTTTGCCGTGGCTGCCGTATGCGCGGTGCCGGTTTTGACGTACTTTTCAGTGCCGTCTGCAACGGCTTGGCGATAATAGTGTTGCTTGTATTCAATCGTGTTAAGCGTTTGTTCCAGTTGCTTCATCTGGTTTTCGACTGCGGTGTGGAGCTGATTAAAGAAGTCCAGCCGCTTGGTGAGGGTAGCGTCGCCTTCAAGATTCCATTGCATAAACGTGCGGATATCTTTAATTGACATACCCGCCGTTTTGAGACAGTTGATCATTTCCAATGCGCTAAGATTCTGGGCGGTAAAACACCGTGCCCCTGCTTGATCCTTTTGAAGATCAGGGATGAGTCCTTCCTTATCATAGTAACGAATGGTCGGGATAGACAGATGGGTGATTGCGGCAACTTCGCCGATGGTATATGAAACTGACATGAAAGCCTCCATGGTTTCTTACGAGATGACAAGACATATTGCAAAAAGAAACGACTTGCCCTAAAGTCGACTTTAGGGGATAAAGTGAGTGTAGCACGTAAGCCGATTGATGCAAAATTGCGTTTATCGGTCTTTTTTATGCCCTTGTCGGCGGGAAAATGCTGTTATGGCTACATCGCACGTGACAAGCAACGTGCAGTAATTTTTTAAAAGGAGTGAGTACATCTTGTTGGAAGAGACGTATACGTTAACGAATGGGGTCAAGATTCCCAAAATCGGCTTTGGCACCTGGATGATTGATTCGGATGATGCCGCGGCAAAGGCCGTTCATGAAGCAATCAACGTCGGGTACCGCCATATTGATACGGCGGAGGCATATGGTAATGAAGCCGGGGTTGGCGAAGGTGTGCGGGCATCCGGTGTGCCGCGTGAAAATATTTTCGTCAACACGAAGCTCGCGGCCGAGATCAAGGATCACGACACGGCCGTCAAAGCTATCGACGGCTCGCTTGAGAAGCTTGATCTGGAATATGCGGACATGATGATCATCCATGCACCGAAGCCATGGGCCAAATATGATGAGCCGGAGCGGTACTTCGAAGGGAATCTGGAAGCCTGGCGGGCATTGGAAGAAGCCTATAAAGCCGGCAAATTGCGCGCCATCGGAGTTTCTAATTTTGATCCCACCGATCTCAAGAACCTGCTGGATCATGCTGAAATTGCCCCAATGGTTGATCAGGTTTTAGCGCACATTACCCAGACACCGTTCAAAACGATTGACTTTGCGCAAGAGCACCAGATATTAGTCGAGGCCTATTCGCCGTTCGGCCATGGCGAAATGTTCAAGAATAAGGACATCCAGAAAATGGCGGCTAAGTATCAAGTCTCCGTTGCACAGTTGGGCATGCGCTATCTGCTGCAGCTGGGCCTACTGCCATTGCCAAAAACCGTTAACCCGGACCACATGAAGGCTAATGCAGAGGTCGATTTTACCATCAGCGATGATGATATGACGGCGCTGAAGCAGATGAAGCCGCTAACCAATTATGGCAAGTACCAGTCATTCCCGGTTTACAGTGATCGATTGAGCTAAGCCCACGGACCGGCAATAACGACCTTGCCAATCATGTGACCGGATTCGACCAGTGCATGTGCTTTGCGCAAGTTGGCTGCATTCAACGGCTGCAGTGTCTTGGTTAACGTGCATTGAATCGTGCCGTCATTGAGTAAGCTGGCAACTTTGTCGAGAATGATCCCTTGGGAAGCGAGATCATAACCATACCAGGACTTTGAAAACATCCACTCCCAGGCAAACGTGGCTCGCTTTTTAGTCAACTTTTGCAAGTCAATACCGCGCCGGTTTTCCGTAATGGCCGCAACCCACCCGTCAGGCCGAATCATGGTGGCAATTTCGTTCCAGTGTTCGTCTAGATGCGAGAGGTTAAGGATGTAGTCAACATTTTTGAAACCGGCCGCTTTTAATTGTGGCGGTAATGGCTGACGGTGATTCAAAACGTGATCGGCGCCATGTTCCCGTACCCATTTTTGTGACTCGGGGCGTGAGGCAGTGGCGAGGACCTGCAGGCCAGCGAGGTGGGCGAGTTGTGTCGCCATTGAGCCAACACCGCCTGAGCCGTTAATGATCAAAATGGCATGCTTACGATTTTCCTCTTTGTTGTCAAGTGGGATATGCAGTTTTTCGAATAGCGCTTCCCATGCGGTGAGACTGGTCAGTGGCATGGCAGCGGCTTGGGCATCGGTGAGCTTAGCCGGGGCGTGACCGACAATTCGTTCATCAATCAGTTGATATTCGGCGTCACTGCCGGAACGTTTGTAACTGCCGGCGTAGAAGACCCGGTCACCTACGTGGAATCGAGTAACGTCCTGCCCCACAGCCGTCACAATCCCAACGGCATCCCAACCAATGACTTTCGGCTGGGCAAGGTGGGCATGACCTGCGCCACGCGTTCCGGTATCGACCGGATTCACCGAAACTGCCTGGACATTCACTAATAAGTCGTGGCCTTCAGGTGTTGGTGTCGGTAACGTCAAATCTTCTAAACTGTTTTCCTGCTCAATCGGCAAATGCTGCGTAAATCCAATGGCTTTCATCAAAATGACTTCCTTTCGTTTGCTTGCTTAACCTTTCACCTTGTATGTTAGCCAGCATGCACTAACATAGTAAGTGAACAAATTGTAAGTAACTTGTAGGAAAGCAACGAGGGGGCCTTGTGATGGATCGTGAACTTTATAATTGTGCTGCAGGATGCCCGGTTCAAAATACGGTTGATCTGATTTCGGGAAAATGGAAAAGCGTCATTCTTTATCATCTCTTTAAGGGGGATGCCACTCGCTTCAGCACGCTGGACAAGGCCATTCCTTCCGTGACCCAGCGCATGTTGGCGTTACAGTTGGCGCAACTTGAAGCTGACGGGATTATCGACAAGAAAGTCGGCGATGAAGATGGCCGCGCCACGGAATATGGCTTAACCAAGTTGGGCCAAACGTTGGCGCCGGTGATCGATGCCATGGCAGCCTGGGGTAAGTTTTATCAGACGCAGCAGGCTGCGCTGGCATGAACGGCGCCGACATATTTTCTTTTGTTCTTCAACCGGTCAAGAAAAAAGGCATCGTCGAAAAAATTCGGCGATGCCTTTTTGCATCTTTTGAATTAAAGATAAGCCTGATAAAACAAAACAACCGCAAGCCCGATCGCGAAGATCCCAACCGCCGTTTTGATCACGTGCGACGGAATCAGGCGGACAATCATCGGACCGAGAAAGCCGCCTGCGAACAAGCCGATGCAGACCGGAATTAGAACCCACCAGGCAATCGGCATCGAGAAGATGAACATGATTGACGTGACCGTGTTGTTCACAAGCGATGCAAGGTTGCGCATGGCGTTGTAAGTTGCATACGGACCTGCGACGATGCGCGACAGTACCGCGATCATTAACAGTCCGGCACCGGCGCCAAAATAACCGATATATAACCCGACGAGCATAATCAGCGCATAACCAAACCCTTGCGCAAGTTTGCGATGGGTAGCCTGATCGGGATCTTTTTTCGGTGTCAGAATCATGACCCCGGCCAGGAAAATAATAAACGGAACGACTCTTTTGAAGCTGGCATTGGAACTGTGGATTAAGATAAGCGCCCCTAAGACGCCACCAAGAGCATTAAGTAATGTGATGAGTAGTGCCTGGTGCCAGTGGCCTTTTAATTCCCGCCGTGATGAAAGCACTGATGAAGAACCGCTAAACAAAAGACCGATCGTGTTGGTTGCATTGGCCGTGATCGGCGGAATGCCGACTGACAGTAGCATCGGGTAAAGCGTGAGCGCCGCCATTCCTACCGTACCATTGAGGATACCGGCAATCAGGCTCATACCGAGTAAATACAAAATTGTTTCGAGCGTCATAAGCTCGCCTCATTTGATTTATTTTTTGGGGTAAATCTGTTTTCTTTCATTATTTTACACCCAATAATGTCTTACCAAGCTTAGCATTTGCGGATACTGTTGTCGCTTTTAAGCGCTTCCAACATGCGGACCGATCGGGTTGCTTTTGGGAGTGAAAACAGTTATTTATCGGCAAATGTCAGGAGCCTTGTCAATGGTATGGCTGAAAATAATTTGCTATACTCAAGAAAAAATTCAGGTGGTACTGGAGGTGGCGGGATGAAAAAACTTGAAATTGCCCATTTGGATAAGGCCTTTGATCAGCAGGTTTTATTCAAAGACGCCAATTATACGTTTCAACAAGGTAAGATCTATGGCTTGCTGGGGCGCAATGGTTCTGGTAAGTCGACGTTGTTTAACATGATTGTCCGAAACCTGCCGATCGATAGCGGCACGATTGCGGTTGATTCGGATGATGGTCAAGGGCTGATCACAAATTACTCGGATACGGCAGTCGGTATGGTTTACACTCAGCCACATTTGCCGGCATTCATGACCGGCGTTGAATTCGTTGACTATTTTATCGCGATTAACCGCGAACGGCTGGACCGGATGCATACGACGGTCAAAGCGGCGGATTTTTTTGATATGGCCGGTCTGGGTCAGGCGGATGCCAATAAGTTGTTGCGCGACTATTCGGAGGGGATGCGCAATAAGCTGCAGATTGTGGTGTCGTTGATGCTGAAGCCGCCGGTGCTGCTACTCGACGAGCCGCTGACAACCGTCGATGTGGTGGCGGCGCATGAAATGCAGCAAATGATTGTTGCGATGAAGGCAGACTCGGTGGTTGTCTTTTCCACGCACATTATGCAGTTGGCGCAGGCCATCTGTGACGCGGTGGTGCTGTTGCATCAGCAGCAATTAACTGAATTAACGGGGCTGGATATTCACAGTCAGGCATTTGAAGACGCCGTGATTGCGCGGTTAAGTGACGAGGTGCAGGCAGATGCGTGATGCATGGCGATATTACTGGTTTCAAGCGCAAACCGATGCGACCACCGGGGTGAATGGCATCATTTACTTTCTACGGCGGATCCCGGTTGTAGGGAAAAAGATTCCGACTAAGTGGTATCGCACCGGGGCTTTGAAAAGTCTTTTGGCCATTTTGTTAAATTTCATGATGCTGCTGACCAAGCCGGTGATAACCCTCTTGATGATGGGCTTGGCGTTCCTAGTCGGCAATGCTTACAACGATTTCATTCATCCGCTCCCAACCGACTTCACCTCGCGAATCATGGTTGCCGTGGTGGTTTATTCGCTGGGATGCCTCATGCTTCGCGGACTGATTTTTCGGTATGCAGCAATTAATATCAAAACGATTAAGCTTGGCGAGTACTTTTCGCTGGATCGGGTTGCGTTGGTTCGGGGAACTTTGTTGATCAATCAGATCATTGCGGTTGTGATTGGCCCGTTTCTGCCGCTTTTTATTCTGGCACTTATCACCCGTAATCTATGGTTGTTGCTGGTTGGACTGGAAATGGCCATCTTTAGTTGGCGGTGGCAAGCTTTTCTGCCGCGCTTGGCGTGGTCACACCGACAACTGGGCTTAATGGCGCTGATCATTTACTGGGTGAGCTTGTGGGGTGTGGTTGCCGGCGTGATGATAACCGGCCAACTGGCGGCATTTGTTAGCGGCGTTTTCTCACCTTTAGGATTCATGATCGGCTTGTTCGCTTTGCTGGCGATGGCATGGTATATTCACCGATTCGCTGATGATATTCCTTTCCTGATGGCATCTATCCAGCAGGCAACCATGGCTTTGGATAAGGTCGCAGCATCTCGTGATCAGCAGTTTTTGGCAGCTGGTAAGGCGATGCAGAAAAAATTGACGCTGGACACCAACACAACGATCAAGCCAACCAGCCGCTTTGGCAGTAACTATCTGAATGCCTTATTATTTGCCCGTTATCGGCAACAATTATGGAAAAAGCTGCGGACGCGGCTGTTTTGGATTGGCGGCATTGGCATTGCATTTTTAGTACTCATCAAACTTTTCGCTGGACAATCGGTCGGCGATTTGACATCGATTTATGGGGCCTTGTTCTTTCCAATGTACTTGTCATCACTCGGCGCCCCAATCGTTCAACTCTTATTTGTTAACTGCGACTCAGCCATGCTTTACTATCCGTTTTACCGGCAACCGAAAACCATTTTGGCCGGGTTCTTCTACCGATTCTGGCGGATTGTCCGGTACAACGCAGTCACAGGCGGTCTGATTTTTCTGTTTATTTTTGCGCTGCAATTCGTTTCATCGGTACCGGATGCTGTGAACTTTTATTTGGTGTTACTGCTGGAAGTTTGCGGCATGGTGCTGTTCTTTTCTTTTCACGACTTGTTTATCTACTATTTAATCCAGCCGTTTACGGACGACATGTCGGTCGTTTCCCCGCTGTATCGGTTCTTGTACTGGGGGATGTACTGGGTGGCGTGGGTCTTCACCCAAGTGCAATTTTCCGGTTACGCATATGCCATTTTGATTGGCGTGATGACGCTGGTTTATGTGGCAATCGGCACCGCGGTGATTTATCGAGTGGCGCCGAAGACTTTCCGGATTCGGTATTGAGGCTCACTTTGTGATGGCAAATGGTGTTGCGAGCGACTATGACCTTCCAACGAAATCGTGTAAAAAATAATAAAAAGGCCAACCACTTCATTCGGAAAAAGGCGGTTGGCCTTAGTAGTAGACAGTGTTAATCGTTCATACAATTCCAGATTCCTGTTATCACTGCACATTGGAATTTAGAAGAGCACTACGATCTTGAGAAATAGAAGGATTGCAAAGATGAACGCTGCTATCATCACGACTAAAAAAATGAGTGAAGCCGGTCTTTTGATTTTTAGTTTGAAATAATCATAAATCAAATAGCTCAAAAAGCTGATCGGCACAACGGTAGAAGAAAACACGGTGAGGGGCAGAGGCAAACCAGAAAACAATGAATCCAGCGTGAAATATCCGGCGATCCAAAAGCCTAAGAAAGTAAGGATGTGCTTGTAACGGTTTTTAAAGACGTCCATGTTATTCATTTGAATCACCTCGCTTTTTAAAACCTACACGTACCCAATGTTGCGATACGGTTGGATTTATCATAGCTTGACAATTTTAAGAAACACAAGTAGTACCAAAAGGAGACCCAGTACCATAAAAATCAGGAGAATCAGTTTTGCTGGCCGTTTGACTTTTAGTTTGAAATATTCGTAGATCAAATATCCCATAATGAATAACGGGATGATTACCACAACAATTATATTGAGAATTAGTGGTTTATCGGTGAGTTCAAACCCGTTTAAGAGTAAATATCCGGTGTTCCAAAAAATATAAAATCTTAAATAGCGTTTGTAGCGCTTTTGGAATACGTCATCGTTATTCATTTGAATCACCCCGAGAAAGTCGGTGCTTGGCAAAGGCTGTTAGGCAAAAAAACTGATTATATGGCGCTTTGTATCCGGTTACATTATAAAGCCGATATTGTCACTTGGTCAACAATTGGTTTTACGACTTCAACTCCCATCAGTTCAAGAAAATTTACAAGTTTCAAATTAAGAGGTATATGTTGTATACGAGCTGAAGATATCGTTATTTTAAATTCACTCGTTGCGGTCACATTCAAACTGATAGGTGACGTTCCGTTCAATGAAAGACGATACCCTAAATCGGTGACATGTACCACAGGCATCGGTTAAACCGGACTTTTCACTGATTAGATTCCCGCACTTGGCGTATAATGAGCGTAATCTAACAATTTGAGGAGGAAAGATATGAGCGAAGCAGCACATTTCTATGAAACTTTTCAACCGTCGCATTATGATCTCTATTTGGATATTAACCGGGAGACCAAGACCATTAGCGGCAAGACGTCGATTATCGGTGAGGCGAAGCAGCCGAACATTGCGGTTCATCAAAAGTATTTGAAGGTTGAATCCGTTGAGGCGAACAACCAAGCGGTCCCGTTTACAACCGATGATCCGGCCGAGGCAGTGCGGATCACGTTGCCAAAAGCAGGCGATGTGAAGTTGACGATTACCTATACGGCGCCGTTGACGGATACCATGATGGGCATTTACCTGTCTTACTACGAAGTGGACGGGGTCAAGAAGCAAATCATCGGGACCCAGTTTGAAACCACGGCGGCGCGGCAGGCTTTTCCGAGTGTTGACGAACCTGAAGCCAAAGCAACATTTGATTTGGCGATTAAGTTTGATGAACATCCAGGCGAGACGGTCATTAGCAATATGCCGGAAGTGCGTGAAATCAATGGCGTTCATTATTTTGACACCACGGTGCGGATGTCCACCTATCTGATTGCGTTTGCATTTGGCGAGCTGCAAAGTAAGCAGACCACGACGAAGAGCGGCGTTAAAATTGGCGTTTTTGCCACGAAAGCGCACAAGCCTAACGAACTGGATTTTGCGTTAGATATTGCTAAACGCTCGATTGAATTCTATGAAGACTTTTATCAGACGCCTTATCCGCTACCGCACTCTTGGCAGCTGGCATTGCCGGACTTTTCTGCCGGTGCTATGGAAAACTGGGGGCTGGTGACGTATCGGGAAGCGCTGCTGACGATCGATCCGGATAATACATCACTTGAAACGAAGCAGCGGGTTGCCACCGTTATCGCTCACGAGTTGGCACATCAATGGTTTGGCGACCTTGTGACCATGAAGTGGTGGGATGATCTCTGGTTGAACGAAAGCTTCGCCAACATGATGGAATATGTTGCGGTGGACGCGTTGCAACCGGACTGGCACATCTGGGAAGCTTTCCAGACGCTGGAAGTACCGATGGCGTTGCAGCGTGATGCCACTGATGGTGTGCAGTCGGTTCATGTGCAGGTTGAAGATCCGGCTGAAATCGATTCGCTTTTCGACAGCGCCATTGTTTACGCAAAAGGGGCACGGATGCTGGTCATGGTCCGGGCATTGATTGGTGACGATGCTTTGCGTGCCGGCTTGAAAGCTTACTTTGAAGCGCACAAGTTTGGCAATGCCGCGGGTGCAGATTTGTGGGCAGCGTTAGGTCAGGCCTCCCATCTTGACGTTGGTAAAATCATGCAGTCGTGGCTGGAGCAGCCGGGCTATCCGGTTGTGACCGCCGCAGTGGTGGATGGCAAACTGACCTTGTCGCAGCAGCAGTTCTTCATCGGTGCAGGCAAAGACGTCGGCCGCCAATGGCAGATTCCGTTGAACAGTAACTATGCCGTCGCACCGCAGATTTTTGCCGATAAGCAAGTGACATTGGGCGACTATGCACAGTTGCGTCAAGACAGCGGCAAGCCATTCCGGATCAACGTTGGCAATAACTCCCATTTCATCGTGCAATATGATCAAACGCTGTTAACCGATATTCTGGATCACCTTGACCAGCTGAATGCGATTGATCAGCGTCAGATCCTGCAAGATTTGCGGCTGTTGGCAGAAGGACGGCAAAATTCATACGCTAATATTGTGCCGTTGTTGCCGCGTTTTGCCGAAAGTCGCAGTGCGATTGTCATCAATGCCTTGTATCGGGTTGCCAATGATTTGAAGCAGTTTGTGACACCTGACTCCTCAGATGAAGTCCAGCTGAAAGCATTCTTCGATCAGCTCAGCGCAGGCCAATTTAAACGTCTCGGCTGGTTGCCGAAGCCAGGCGAAACCAATGATGATCAATTGACGCGCCCATATGTGCTAAGCATGGCACTTTATGCTAAAAACGCTACGGCCATTGCGCAAGGTCACGACCTTTTCACGGCTAACAAGGATCAATTGCTGCAGTTGCCGGCAGACGTGCGGATGTTTGTGCTCCAAAACGAAGTGAAAAACTTTGGCAGCGCCGCCTTGTTCGATCAGTTGTTGACGGCCTATAAGCAGACCACGGATTCAAGTTATAAGGCAGACATTCTCGCTGCCTTAACCAGCACCCCGAATAAGGCCTTGATCGGGAAAATTATTGATCAGTTCGAAAATGCCGATACAATCAAGCCTCAGGATTTACGCTCATGGTTCCGCGGCGTGTTGAACAACCATGTCGGCGAACAGGCTGCATGGGACTGGATTCGCAAAGAATGGTCATGGCTGGAAAAGACGGTCGGCGGCGACATGGAATTTACCACCTATATCACCGTAATTGCCGGCATCTTCCGAACCGCAAACCGGCTTGACGAATTCAAAGCATTCTTCGAGCCTAAACTACCGACGCCAGGGTTAACTCGTGAAATCACGATGGACACCAGCGTCATCGCCAGCCGGGTTGATTTGATCCAAGCCGAGCAACAGGCAGTTAATGGGGCGGTTGCTAAGGCGGTTAAGTGAAGCTGATTCGCGAATAATGAGTAGAAAATAGCTATAAACAGGCTAGCGTTACAATTCGCGGTTTCAGTATAGAGACAAGCATATTTCCAAGAATTTTTTTGGGGGTGTGCTTGTTTTTTGTTCGCGCAATAGTGACTTGTTAGGGTTTTTAAGATATTAGTGCCAAAGCGGAGCAATCGGAGGCCAGATGGGGCTCAGCTGTGAAATTGGCCTTAAACGGGCGGTTTTCCCGTTTTAGGCCAAGGCCGAGCTTTGAAACCGCGGTTTTTGCGGGTTCAAAGTCGTGCCCTCCGCTCTAGCTTCGCGTCGCCACCCCAGCTGGCCGGAGATTGCGGAGTTTGGCACGGCAAGAAAGCTATTGCCCAAATTTTTCCATTCAGAAACCCGTCCATGGCGAAAAAGCAACTGCCTTTTTAGAAAAATCTAATCCATATCTATACATTTTCACGGGAAATCGGGGCTGCTAAACCGGTACACTGGAGAACAAATTCCTGTTTTTCCAAAGGCGGGATTTGTTTGGAGGGATTTTCGTGGCAGACACTAAGAAACAACTGCGCTGGTATAACGTGGCTTTGATTGCCTTCGTCTCGGTCTGGGGCCTTGGCAATGTGTTTAACAACTATGCACAACAAGGCCTGTCCGTTGTGACCAGCTGGATTCTGATTATGCTGATTTACTTCGTGCCATATGCCTTGATCGTCGGCCAGCTTGGTTCAACCTTTAAGGATCAGGCGGGCGGCGTTAGTTCCTGGATTAAGGAAACCGGCAGCGTGCGGCTGGCTTATTACGCTGCGTGGACCTACTGGGTGGTGCACATTCCGTACCTAGCCCAGAAGCCGCAAGCGATTTTGATTGCGCTCAGCTGGCTTTTCAAAGGCAACGGTAATTTTGTCAACACCGTATCATCGATGACCGTGTCGCTGATCTGTCTGGCACTGTTCTTGCTTTTCTTATGGCTGTCATCGCGCGGACTAACAACCCTGAATCGCATCGGTAGCATGGCCGGCACCGCGATGTTCTTGATGTCGATCCTGTTCATCATCTTGGCGGTCACGGCACCTTTGATGGTCAAAGGGGTTCATGTGGCCACGCCGGACATGGGCGATCTGCACACTTACTTACCGAAGTTTGACTTGAATTACTTCACCACGATTTCCATGCTGGTCTTTGCCGTTGGCGGGGCGGAAAAAATTTCGCCGTACGTTAACAACACCAAACATGCGTCCAAAGAATTTCCGTTGGGCATGCTGGTCCTTGCCGGCATGGTTGCGTTTTGTGCCTTGCTAGGATCTTTTGGCATGGGCATGTTGTTTGACAGTCACCATATTCCGACTGATCTCATGTCTAATGGCCCATACACTGCGTTTGCGATGCTTGGCAACTATTACCACCTGGGGAATATCTTTGTCATTCTCTACGCCATCGCCAATGCGCTTGCTTCAATTTCAGCTTTGGCCTTCTCAATTGATGCACCACTGAAAATCCTGCTGAGTGACGCCGATCCGCATTTTATTCCTAAAAAACTACGGCGGATCAACAAAAAAGGCACGCCGATTAACGGTTACTGGATGACCGGGATTCTGGTCAGCATCCTGATTATTGTTCCGGCGTTGGGTATCGGCAACATGAATGAGTTATACAAATGGCTGCTGAACCTGAACTCCGTCGTGATGCCGCTGCGTTATCTCTGGGTCTTCTTAGCGTATTACCTGCTTAATCGCCATCTTGAGAAGTTCCAAGCAGACTACATGTTAGTGAAAAACAAACACGCGGGCATGCTCATTGGCGGCTGGTGTTTCTTCTTCACCGCTTTCGCCTGCTTACTGGGGATGCTGCCGAAAATCAGCTATCTGAACGATCCCGGCACATGGTGGTTCCAAATGGGCCTCAATGTGATTACGCCGGTGGTGCTCTTGGCATTGGGGCTCGTTTTGCCAATGTTGGCCCGGCGCAACGAGTTAACCACGGAATAAACTGCGATATGAAAAAGGATCTGCTACCGAAGAGGGTGGCAGATCCTTTTTTGACCTAAAGATGATGTTCGCGAATCGCGGTCAACATTTTCTTTTCAGGGTAAAAGTGAATGAGCAGCAGCAAGATGCCGTAAAGCAACAGGGGCAGCCAGACATAATTCAAATCAATCATGCCAAGGGTTGCGGCATTTTGGCTGGTGTTTGGAACATAACCGGTGAGGTCGAACAAGCCAGCGGTGACGAGGCCGCCGATACCCAGCCCGAGGTTGACACCAAAGTCGTTGCTTGAGGCGAAGAAGCCTTCAGCTTGGGCGCCCAGGGTGATGCCATAGCGAATGGTGTCAGCTAACATGATGGAAACCAAGCCGACGATCATTCCTTGACCGATGCTGTTCACTAGAATGCCGAAAAATAGCAGCCACAGCTGGCGCAGGTACACGCCCCCGGCAATCACCAATTGTCCGGCCAAGCCAATCAGCATTCCCAGACGCATGGTGTGCTTGTTCCCATAATGTCCGGCAATGCTAATAATCAGCAAGACGCCGATCAATGATGAAAACGTAAAACTATTGGCCCAGGAAACCAGATTCTGATTGTGCAACGTGTATTTGAAATAGTAAACCGTCGTCTGGTTCTTGATCGCCGTCAGCAGCCAGTACGTGAAAATGACACCTGACAGAATCAGCCACGGCTTGTTGCGCACCGCGATTTTGGCAACTACGCGGAAAGGTTGGTGGGCGATTTTTTTCTGGGTAAAACGCTCACGAATATGCACAAAGGTGTTCAGAATTAATAGTAATGAAATGCCGGCAAACAACGCCATGGTTAAAAGAAAGCCGTGCTGATCATTGCCGCGGCCGAAAAACGCCACTAGCGGTAAGGTGAACACGGCTACAATAATCTGAACGGAACTGCCGAAGAACTGGCGAATGACCCCGAGCAAAGTCAGCTCCTGCTGATTTTGGGTTAACGTCGGCAGAACGGAGGTGATTGGCAGGTTAACTGCGGTGTAGAGGAACCCTAAGATGAGATACGTCGCATACGCCCACAGCAGTTTACCATTAGCCGACCAGTCTGGTGTGACGAAGGTGAGCACCGCAAAAACGGCATAAAGCAGTGCGTACCAAAGGAAGAACGGCCGGCTTTTACCAAAGCGCGAGTGGGTGTGGTCGATCATCAAACCGACCACTGGACTTTCGAAAACATCGGCAACGCGGGCGATCAGGAACAGCAAGGCGACCGCGCCGGCACTCAATCCATAAATGTCCGTGTAGAAATACAGCAGATAAGTTGTCATCACCTGAAAGACCAGATTATCAGCCGCGTCACTCAGACCGTAACTGATGCGTTCAGGCCACTTTGTTTGTTGTGCAGTCGGCTTTTTTTGCATCCGCAAACCTTCTTTCGTGGATAACTGACACGAAACATGTACGACTGCAATCTTCGGGTGTTAGCAGTCGCGCTTAATCATGCTTTTCTCGCAACATGTCACTGATCACGATTTGGTTAACCGTATTCCAAACCATGTGTCCAACGGCTTCGGACAAATGTTCTTCCGCCGGTTGATCCTTGGCAGGCGGCACGATTTTCAGCGCCGGCATCGCCCAAAGATGAGCGCCGGCCCACACGCCAAGTCCCCACATGCTGCCGTAACCCAATTTAAACAACGGGACATAATGCCCGGCAACGGCATAAAGGGCGCCGAGACTTGACGAAAAGCCAAAGTGGACCAGAAGGCTGACCCAAGGAATCTGATGGCCGGAATACGTGTAAGTGGCATGAGTTTCCGCCGGCGTGAGGCCGTGCTGCTGCAGAAATTGTTGCGGCGGGTTGGTGGCATCACGTTCCGGTGTTCGCGGCGGTAAAATATTCTCCCAACCCAACTTGACAAGTCCTGATACTAAGCCCGCAACGGCCCCAACCGCTGCGAGTTTTAAGACAGATGACTGAGTTTGTGTACGCATAAAAGCGACCTCCCTAAGGTAAGTGAGCGTGAGCCGGCTCTTGCGCCGGTGAACGCGTTATGGTAAGCGTATTATGGCAACCACATTAAGATTTGTGACACTTCTATTTTAGAACAGCAGCGCGATTTTGGCATGTGTTGATAAAAGAATTTGTTTTTCTATGCTGATGTGTCGTTATCGTTCTTTTCAATATGCAAGATTAAGCCGTCGAATCGCGATAAGTGTTGCCCGTCGATCAGCGACTAATCAAACAAAAAGAATTTGCGAATATGTTAGCGCAAAAGGTGTCAAGCGATTTTCGACTTTGACAGTAAATTCCATAAAACATGCGTCCGAAAACTGGACGCGAGATGATCCTGATTAGACTTGAATCGCTTGTGAATTCTTGTATGGATATCGTTCGGCGACCAACTGTTTAACCCTTGTACTGTTAATGCCAAGAGAATCAAGGTAATCGCGATAGTTAGCACGGCGCCACGGATGCGTAATTGCCGGGATTTTCTTGGTTCGTTTAGGAGTTGGTGCCGCGGCTGGCGTAAGATCGAATTTAGCTGACATGAACTGTTCTTTTGGCACACAGAAAAGGTCGTACACCTGGTCGTCATCAGTGGTCATATAAAGTCTGCCAGTGAAGCTTTTGATGACTAAGACCTTTGTATGCGGCGGTAAGTAAACCAATTCGCCATTTCGATGTGGCAGATAGCGCTTGTTGTCAAAGCGAACACAGTGTCCGTGGCCGATGCTGCGTTCATTGGCAATGATCAAAATATTGTCAATTTCCTTGGGTGTTAGTTGCTTATCAAACACCGACATGCTACTTTTGATGGTAGATGCGAAGCGGTCATTGTAACGCTTGATAAAGCCGACCAAAAACGATTGGCATCTGCGATTGTGGTGATGTTATGCAACCGCAGTTCACTTGTGAGCCGATCTTGAAAAGTCTCCAGAAGACGTTCTATGCGGCCTTTGGCTTGCGGAATACTGGTGACCGAAAGTTCTGTTCCAAGTGTCTGGCAGGCATAACCGAAACGTGTGAGAGGGTTCTCGGTCGAAGGTGAGCCCTCTTTTTTGTTGCTATTAAACACGGTGCGCCGATCCGTTAGGAATTCTGCTGGAGCGCCATAATCGCGAAGGACTTGGGCAAACACGTGATAATAGCCGCTGAGTGTTTCCTGTTTGGCAAAGTAGCCGCCGACAACGTTCCCGGACTGATCATCAATGGCTGCGTGTAAGGTGGTTTTTTGAGTACCAAACCAATACTCCCATGAAGCATCCATTTGTACCTGTTCACCAGAATAATGTTTCCGAGGACGTTCTGGATGGGCTTTGATGTTTTCAACGACTTCGATGGCTGACAAGGTGGCTTCATCACGTTTGGATAGGAGCTTGGCCTTCTTTTCTTTTTCTTTTAACTCACGCTTGACCCGACGCTTGGTGGCTTTATGGGCTTTGGGTGACAGAATGTGGTGGTGTCTGAATAAGAGCCGAAGTGAGGATTCGGAGATAGCGATTTGTTCGGCAGTGGTTAAGAACTCGTGGAAATGAGCGATGTTGAAACCGGCATACTTGTTGGTGTACAGATGAATGATCCGACGTTCGAGTTGCGCGTTGCGTTTGTTGGCAGGCTCACGGCCGGCATTACCATGGATAAAGCCGTCTTTGCCTTGTTGCTTGTAAAGCTTGATCAGTCGGTAGATGGTTCGTTCGGAGCGCTTGAGCTTAACGGCTGCGCGTTGCACGGAGGTCTTACCATTGACCACTGCTTTGATGACTCGGTAACGTTCTTCTTCTTTCATTGTTAAGACAACCTTCTTCATGTGATTCCTCCTAGATGTATCTTCTAAGAGGTTACAGTTTTTGTGACACTTTGGCTAACTGCTTACTTAAGACAATATCGCTTGCGGTCGACAAATTTGCGAATATGTTAGCGCAAAAGGTTGTTATTAGCCTTACATTTAGTTAGTATATAAGTACTGAAAGGGAGGATACTATGAGGAACCTCATTGAATTTAAGCGATGTTGGCGTCATACGAACGGTCAAGGTATCCACCTGATGTGTTCGGGCAAGTGACTGTTGAACGGATTAGCTTAGTCCGTGGTCATGCGCAAAGCTTCATTTAAAGTTGAACGGATACTATTAGTAGATAGGAGGTGAACCTTGACAAAATCGCCACTCAAGATCGGTATTTTAAACGTCATGCACGATAAAGCCGATACCAAAACTCGGCTGCAACACGTTTTGACGCGCACTGAGATTCCGGTTGAATTGCATTTTTATTACCCCATGACCCATTACGCAGGACGTGATGTGCCAAAAGCGGTCAGTTCGATTTTAGACCCACTGGATATTCACGAAGCGGCGACAATGGATGGGTTCATCATCACGGGCTCGCCGATTGAAACCTTAGAGTTCGATCAAGTGCACTATATTGCCGAGGTGCGGACGCTTTTGAAAACGCTGGGGCAGCATGTACCGAATCAACTCTATCTTTGCTGGGGCGGCATGGTAGCACTGAATTATTTTTTTGGTGTCAGTAAGCTCATTCTTCCTCACAAATTGTTTGGCGTTTACCCGCAAACGATTCTGGAACCGCATTCGCTTCTGCAAGGCTTAAAAGATGGTTTCAAAGCACCACATGCGCGTTATGCCGAGATGGATGTTCGGGATATTCGCCATGACCCGCGATTAACGATCAACGCGACAACGACAAAAGGTAAATTGTTCATGGTGACGGAACCAACCGGCACCCAGACCTTTGTCTTTTCGCATATCGAGTACGATCGGTGGGGACTGGATGCGGAATATCACCGCGAAATCGCCGCGCATCCCGAGATCGATTACGCGCGTGCTAAACACTATTACCATCACAAAAACGATTATGATCATCCGAAGTTTAATTGGAAGAAAACGCAGCGAACGATTTTTGACAATTGGATCCGGCATGTTGCCGACCATCGTAACGAAGATCGTTCAATGACGACACGATAAAGCACGAACCGGCTCCTAACCGCGGCGGTTCACGCTCACATTAACGCGTTCACCGGCGCAGGAGCCTGCATGTAAGGACCTTGGTCGCAATGGCCTGAGCCCGGGCCATTGCGACCAAGGCCACTTACACTCCGGCTCCTGACCGCGGCGGTTCACGCTCACGAATATGGAGGCTTTAATATGGTCACAGCAGCAGATAATATTACAGGTTTGATTGGCAACACCCCGTTACTCAAGTTGAATCGCGTTGTACCTGAAGGCGCAGCTGATGTTTATGTAAAGCTTGAATTCTTCAATCCCGGTGGTTCTGTGAAGGATCGGATCGCGCTGGCAATGATTGAAGATGCTGAATACAAAGGCGTTTTGAAGCCCGGCGGCACGATTGTCGAACCGACTTCCGGTAACACAGGCATTGGTCTTGCTTTGGTTGCGGCAGCGAAGGGTTATCATCTGATCATCACGATGCCAGAGACCATGAGTGTCGAGCGCCGGGCGTTGATGCGCGGCTATGGAGCTGAATTGATTTTGACCCCGGGTACAGACGGCATGCCGGGCGCGATCAAAAAGGCCGAGGCACTCAGCAAAGAAAATGGCTATTTCCTGCCGATGCAATTTCAGAATCCAGCCAACCCCGACGTACACGAACGCACCACCGGACAAGAAATCATCCGGTCATTTGATGGCGGCACGCCGGATGCGTTTGTCGCAGGCGTTGGGACAGGCGGCACGTTAACCGGTGTCGGCCGGGCTTTGCGGAAAATCAATCCAAACGTTCAGATTTACGCTTTGGAAGCAGCCGAGTCACCAATGCTCAAAGAAGGCCATGGCGGCAAGCACAAAATCCAAGGCATTTCGGCCGGCTTCATTCCCGATGTCTTGGATACGAACCTCTATCAAGACATCGTTGAAGTGACAAGCGATCAGGCCATCGACATGGCGCGTCACGTCAGCCATGAAGAAGGCTTCCTGCCAGGCATTTCAGCCGGTGCCAACATCTTCGGCGCCATTGAAATTGCCAAGAAACTCGGCAAAGGCAAGAGCGTCGCCACCGTTGCACCGGATAACGGCGAACGGTATCTGTCGACGGATTTGTTTAAGTTTGATGATTAAGGTCAGTGATGCCGTGCTTAGCTAAACGATGCGTAGATAGTGGCGGTGTGGGTGCCAATCTTTGACACTTAGAAGAGGTCAAAAACGTTCAATCCTTTGATATTAAAGGGGTTGGGCGTTTTTTGTTTTGGGCTGATTTATCGTAAACTTTTGAGACTTTTGGGACTAGCTTCGAAGTCAGTCATCACGCCACTGCGTTAAAAGCGCTATAATAAAACTTGTAAGTCTCCATGGTGCAATGGATAGCATAATGGTCCTCGAAACCACAGATCCGGGTTCGAATCCCGGTGGAGGCATTTGTGTTAACCGGCGAACGCTGACAAAATCGCATAAGGGGTCTTTGATATGCAACCTGTGCTACTAGCCACTGTCCATCACCCAAATATCTCTTTGCCTCAGCTACAACAGGTTGTGGCGAGTGTCAGCAAAATGTTTTCGGCTATTTACGTCACAATCAGTTCTGTCACTAATAATGAGATCGCGCGTTTACTAGACGAAGCGCCAAAATTTCATTGCCGCATTATTGGGCCGCATGGTGCTGCCGATGCCCGCCGAAAAGTACTTGAGTTTGGTTTGCGGGATGTCCATTATGCGGCATCATTTTTTTACTGCGATTTTGATAAGATCGTGGTGGCGGTGGAACGGGCGGAGCCTGCGCTAGAAGCATTTGTGAAACGACTTCAAGTGGTTGACGGGTATCAGATTGTCGGTCGTGATTCAGTGGTGATGCGCAGTTATCCGGCAACTTGGCGCGAAACCGAGGCGATTACCAATAAAGCGGCTTCTGCGGTGTTGGGATTGCCTGATTTGGACATAACGGCTGGCTGCTGTGCTTTTAGCCAAGAAGCGGCTAGGTATCTTTTAGCTAACTCAAAAGGCTTGCTGACAGATACGGAGTGGCCGTTGATTTGTAAAGCAGCGAAACTGCCAATCGTGGGAATAAAAGTTAACTTTTTACCTTATGATCAGGCAGTCAATGCCGGACGAGACGATGATAATTGGCGTGGCTATGCGTCACGGCTGAGGCTTGCTTATCAAGCACTGCAGTCATTGGAGCAAGGTGCAGATAGCCTAAACCGAACTGATCCACCCAAACAAGTTCAGGTCGGCTGGCCATACAATGGTTATTGAGATTTTGACAGTTTTCCACTTTTGATCGGCGAGCATAAAAAACATCCTTTGAGCTTCATTACGCCCAAAGGATGTTTTTTCGTACCACCTATTTCTTTTCCGCCGCCACCAACGCCTGCGCTAGATCATCAATCAAATCCTGCTGATCTTCCAGGCCGATCGCGATGCGGACATGCTGCGGCGTTAAACCGGAACTTGCCCGTTTTTCTTCCGGTAGTTTGAACCATGGTAGTTTGACTAAGCTGGAGACGGTGCCTAGTGAATCGGCGAAGTCAAAGACCTTGGTGCTGTTGACGAATTTCAGTGGATCAATGTTGTCGGCGAGCTTAATGGATAACAGGCCGCTCGCGCCGGTGGTTTCCTGTTGAGCCAGCGCGTGACCCGGATCGCTTGGCAGTCCGGGATAGTAGACGTGGGAAACATCGGGGTGTTGGTTCAAAAATTCAGCTACTGCCTGGGCGTTGGCCGTTTCTCGATCGAGGCGAACGGCGAGGGTTGCGATGCCGCGCGACACTAGGCTACAGTCCACTGGGCTTAAGATGGCGCCGATCGTGTTTTGCAAGAAGGCCAACTTTTCACTGAGCTCAGGATGGGCGGAGACGACCAATCCGGCAATTAGGTCGCCGTGGCCGCCAAGGTATTTGGTCGCGCTGTGTAGCACAATGTCAGCACCCAGATCGAGTGGCCGCTGGTAATATGGGGTCAGGAACGTGTTGTCCACAATCGTGGTGAGGTGATGCGCCTTCGCAAGTGCGCTAATCGCCTTCACGCTGCTGACTTTCAGTAGCGGATTGGAAAAGGTCTCAAAGAAGATGGCCTTGGTTTCAGGGCGGATCGCCGCTTCCACCGCTGCTAAGTCGCGCGTGTCGACCGCAGTGAAGGCCAGACCGTGCTGGGCAAAATATTGGTTGATCAGCCGATCAGTCCCACTGTACAGTGAGTCGCCGATGATGAAGTGGCTACCATTGGGAAAGATGGCCAACACAGTGGCAATGGCGGCGACCCCACTGGAAAAAGCAAAGCCGGCGTCACCATTTTCCAATGTTGCAATTTGTCGTTCTAAATATTCGCGGGTCGGGTTACCACTGCGCGCATAGTCCCAGTGGTTTTCCTGTCCATCAGGGGCAAACCGGAACATGGCGCTTTGATAAAGCGGCGGCACGATAGCACCAGCCTGATCAGTCTGTAGTTGCGGTCCATGAACTAATTTCGTATTGAATTGAGTCATAAAAACCCGACCTCCCTTTGATGAACATGTTGACTATGTATTGCCGCGAATTTCGAGCATTCGCGGCTTGAAAGTTTAAAAGCAGTACTATATAAGTTACTTCGTCGTTAAATCGGCGCCGAAGTATTTTTGCGATAACTTCTTCAGTGTGCCGTCTTTGCGAAGCTCCTTGATACCTTTAGAAAGAGCAGCTTGGAGCTTCGGTGATTTCTTGCTGACCATTCCGGCAATGTCGTCGGGCTTTGCCGCACTGGTTGTGAGCGTTTGGCTCTTTAGACCGGCAGTTGAATTGCTCTTGGCATAAGCATACCAAGCAGCGCTGGAGTTAATGGTGCCATCAGCACGCTTTTCTTTAACCAGGTTTAATGAAACCGTGAAGTCGCCGGACGGTGTAATGGTCGCGCCGTACTTTTTCGCTAAGGCAGCGTTTGGCGTACCGGTACCTTCAACGAATTTCTTGCCTTTAATATCACTCAACTGCTTAATCGAAGTATCGTCGCTGCGAGTGATCAAGGCGTAACGCGAGTACATATACGGTGTCGTGAAGGCATAAACTTTCTTACGTTGCGGCGTTTCGGCAATGTTGTTGAGCACCAGATCGAACTTTTGGCTGCCAAGACCGGCGATCAGGGAATCCCATTGAGTAGGGACAAACTTGGCCTTAACGCCGACTTTTTTGGCTAAGGCCTTGCCGAGCTCAACTTCGAACCCTTGCAGTTTACCGTCTTTGCGATAGGAAAACGGGGCATAGGTTCCTTCAAGGCCGATCGTGAGTTCATTCTTATTAATCAGTTCGGTTTTGACGTCGCTACTTTTAGACGTGCTAGACGATCCGCTGCTGCAGGCCGTCAGGGTAAAGGCAACGAGCGCCATGATTGGCAACAGGAACCACAACTTTTTCTTCAACATCATACTTCTTCCTTCCATAAATAGCGTTGTGCGTTCACCGGCGCTTGTGCCAGTGGCCGCGCGATGGTAATCACCTTACAGCTGAGTCGACTGTGTATTTGCTGTATAGCGCGAGGTGACTTTTTCAAGGTAGCGCTGACCCCAGGATAAAACGGTGCAGACAATCGCATAGAGCAACGCAACCAGTGAGTACATCAACAATGGCTGGTAGTTTTCCGCCGCGATCTGCTGACTGACCTGAAACATTTCGACGATGGTGATCGATGCCGCCAAAGAGGTGTCCTTGACGAGGCTGATGAAACTATTTGACAGCGGCGGGACCGCGGTTCGCAGCGCCTGAGGGATGATGATTTCCCGCAAAACCAGACGGCGCGGCAACCCCACAGCATACGCGGCTTCCCACTGACCGGAATCGATGGATAAAAGCGCCGCCCGAATCGTTTCCGCACAGTAAGCGCCAGTATTCAGCGAAAAGGTAATGATCCCCGCTACAACCGGATCAAGCTTAATGCCATGCGGGAAAATGCCCGGGATGACCAAGCTGGGTAAGCCAAAGAAAACGATAAACAATTGAACCAACAAAGGGGTTGACCGGAAAAGCCAGACGTAAAACGATGCAACGCCTTTAGCGATGCTGATTAACACCCCTTTGCGCGCCGAGATCCGTGTCAAGGCGGTGATTAAAGCGATGATGAGGCCAATGGCAAATGAGACAATCGCGATCGGAATGGTGTATTTAATTCCGGCAGCGACCATTTGCGGCACGGCGTCAGCTATGATTTTCCACATACTTTTCCTCCTCGTATATTTAAATTACAACCAAGTTCTTGGATAGCTCCGTACTTGGATGTTGCGTGATATTCTCTAGTTGTTCATTGGATTTGGGTCCAACTGGTATAGGCTTTTCCCTCCTGTTGCTAGCTATTGCTAGACTTCACCCCGAGACTGCCGCCCAGATGAATCGAACAAGCACAAACCACAAGCTGCGGGGGCTGGAGATCAGTTCGGTGACTCGCGTTTCACCGAGCAGCTACTGATCCTCAGACAGACTGCTCATACTGCGAGGAAGTACTGTAGGTTCATAATTAGGGAATATCGCGCAGCGCCCAAGCCTATCCATAAATCAGAACAGAAAGGAGGTCCAATTCGATGAACTTGAATGTTGGTATTGATGTTTCAAAAGCAAAGCTTGATTACTGTGGCTTGGATTCTGCCAAGAAGGTTATTTTCCAGGACAAGACCACGAATACCCCTGACGGGGCCGGCCAAATTGAGAAATTAATCCTGGAATGGGCTAAACGCCAAGATGATTCACTAAAGATCGTGATTGGCATGGAAGCCACCTCGGTGTACAACATCCACCCCACACTTTACTTTGAACAAAGCTCAGCGCTCAGTGCGTTGGATGCCACTGTCGTCACGTTGAACCCCAAGATGACTCATCGTTACAGCCAATTGTTTGATGACGACAAGACTGATACCATTGATGCCTTCCACATCGCAGACTTTCTGCGCATTGGCCGGTATCAAGTGCCAGTGACCCGCGACGAGAAACACATTGCCTTACAGCGGCTCACCCGCGAACGGTATCACATCGTCAAACAAATTACAGATGGCAAAAACCACTTCCTCAACAATCTGTACTTCCGATTGAACACACTGGAAGCTGAGCTACCGACTTCTGTGTTCGGAAACACGATGATGACGGTGCTTAGCGGTGAAAAGTACACACTGGACGAAATCGCTCAGATGCCCTTACAGACGCTTACTCAAGATCTTAACCAATTGTCCCACGGTCGCTTTGGTGACCCAGAGGCGATCGCTAAGGCCTTACAAAAAGCCATCCGTAGCTCTTATCGCTTGAGCAAGACGGTTGCCGATTCTGTTGACCAGGTCATGGCGATTTACATCAACCAGATCCGGATGTTACAAAAGCAACTAAAAGCCCTAGACAAGAGCATCACCGACCTGTGTGCCGTCATTGATGGCTCACAGTCAACGCAAAGTATTCCAGGCGTTGGCCCAGTCTACTCGGCTGGACTACTGGCTGAAATTGGTCAGATTGAACGGTTTCCGAGTGAAGCTAGTTTGGCAAGCTATGCCGGACTGGTTTGGCGCAGAAGTCAATCCGGAAACGGTGAGCGGCAACTAACGCCGCGCACGCATAACGGCGATCAGTACTTACGCTATTACCTAATTGAAGCTGCCAACTCGGTAAGAGCGCATGATCCCACATTTGCCAGATTTTACGACAAGAAATACCGGGAGGTGCCAAAATATCAACACCGACGTGCTTGTGTCATGACTGCAAGAAAGCTGGTACGCGTGATCTATGCATTACTTAAAAACCACGAGTTGTATAAACCAGCCAAAGCGGTCTAGCGCGCCAAGCGTCAAGTTAGGGCTTTAGATTCACCTAGAGAAATTACTAAATCCCTGGGCTGGGGGAAGTATACCCTCTGAAAAATGAAACAAGTCTAGATAATTTGAATCACTCCCTTGACTTCAGACCACAAGTCTCTTAAGATACATGCCGGTACTTTCCGCTAAATGTCAAGCAGACTGCATGCTCTCAAGCTACTTTTCTCAGCGACATGCTGTAAACGAACGGGCAAATAAAAAAGCATTTCCGCCTCTGTCCATTTTTCATAGACAAGGACGAAAATGTTCCGCGTTACCACCTTGATTAACCGAACTGATCCGGCTCCCTTTAGGTACAGCACATCTCATGTGCGAATACCCTGACTCAATAACGGGAGCACCCGTCAGCTGCTTGCGGTGAACGTTCACAACTGAATGCATGAAAAGACCATCTTCGCCAGAACCCAATCATTGTCTTCCACCAACTGACAACTCGCTGCGGATCTTCGCCTGGCTACTCATCTCTCTGCCGCTAAGATATTGACATTACATTAGGCTAAAAAACAGGTGTTGTCAATAGGGGCGCGCGAACAGACTGGGCGATAGGGGCGCGCGAACAGACTGGGCGATTAAGTAACGCTTTCGCTATCTCCAATATAAAAACAAACGCAATTTGAATGTTGAAATTGCGTTCGCCTTTTACTTCTCATGAATGATTTTCTTAGCTTATTTTTTTATGAAGGTCAGCACGTTCTTCTTATTTGGTTTCATGCTTCCCGCCAAGAACGCAATGATGATTGCAATAGCAGAAAGTACAAACTCCAATACTGACCACTTAAAAACTAAGGTTAAAACTAACAGTAAGATGGCTGCAACTAACAAAACGCCATCTCTGGGGCCTAAGTTAATATATGGATACATCATCATTGGGGACCGCTTCTTTCTTTATCTTAGAGTCTTAGGTAATACTAATTCGGCTATGGCTGTCGTGTTACATTGCGTCCACCACTAACAATCCGCTTATACAGAAGAAGCACAAAGCGCCGGAGAGCACCGATGACACGTATCGTAATCGCTTACTCAGCTATCCAAATACGTCATACGCCCTTATCTTTTCTCTGTCAAGGGAAGCTGCATGTGTGACTACGTGTCAAAAGAGACTCATAGTCCTGCGTGTCAAGCTAGAGAAGTGATGCTTCTTTTATTTTTATCGGCCTTCATAAAAAAGTAATTGAATAATTCGAAAAGTGTTGACATGCATGCACGGCGCGACTAAAGTGAGATTCAACAATTGATGATCATGAAGACGGGATAAGTAACTACGTGCTTACTGCTCAGAGAGCCGCTAACTTGGTGTAAGGCGGACAGGCGGCATCAGCGAAAATGGTCCCCAGAGTGATTTGTGGATGAGCATTGTAAATCCGCAACGGTGGGCAGTCGTTATGGTGCCGGGGTATCATCAACTTGATTGTACCTGTCGAGGCGGATCGTGTGAACGATTCTCGCAAATCCAAGGTGGTAACGCGCAACGTCGCCCTTGGCCAATTTCGAAATTGGCTAAGGGCGGCGTTTTTTTGTCTTCGAGGTCATCAAAGAAAGGAAAGTGATCTTGTGCAAGAGACGACGAATGTTTCGGCGGTTTCCGTGGCGCAACCAGATACCATTGCACCTCTACGTGCGTTCTTTGCGCCCTTGGCAATTTTTATCACATTGATTTTGCAACTTTTATTACCTAAAGCTAGCACCATTACAGCAAAATCAGAACCATGGTTCACGGATTTGCTATTAATCGCGTTGGGGTTAACGGTAGGTTTGGCTTTGTATCATCTGATTACATCCAAAGCACAGCGTTATGTGTACAAGAGCTATTTTATTGGCGGCGTTTTTCTGGTGTTGGGGTTGTACAATCTGGTGACGTTGAAGTACGCATTGATTAATCCTCTGTTTTTCCCCAGCCCTGAATCGATTCTGGATGTTCTGGTCAAGGACTGGGCATTCTTGCTGAAGTGT
This sequence comes from Lacticaseibacillus zeae subsp. silagei, assembly GCF_030770335.1. Taxonomy (NCBI): domain Bacteria; kingdom Bacillati; phylum Bacillota; class Bacilli; order Lactobacillales; family Lactobacillaceae; genus Lacticaseibacillus; species Lacticaseibacillus zeae. The sequence continues at coordinate 575,973 of NZ_CP132484.1, forward strand.
CTTGCTTATTCAACGCGATTATTGTTTCTCGGCTTGTTGTTTGGCATCGTCACTGGTCTTGTTACCGGTATTTTGATTGGCTGGTATACCAAGTGGAATTACTGGTTATCGCCAGTCGTCAAACTCTTTGGTCCGATTCCTTCAACAGCATTTATTCCCGTAGCACTTTCGGCATTTGCAACAAGTTTTCAAGCTTCGGTTTTCCTGATTGCCTTGTCAACATGGTTTCCAATCACCATTCTGACCAATTCGGGAATTGTGAATGTCAAAAAGCAGTTTTTCGAAGTTGCTGACACGATGGGTGCAAGCAACGTCCAGAAAATCTTCAAGGTGGCGATTCCGGGAGCACTGCCAGATATCTTTGTCGGCATTTTTAACGGTATCTGCTCAAGTTTTATCACTTTGATGACAGCCGAAATGATTGGGGTTAAATATGGCATCGGTTGGTATATTAACTGGCAACGACAAATTATGGGTTACGCCAATGTTTACGCTGGCTTGCTGGTGATCGCCATTAGCTTTTCGTTGATTATTACGATCTTTTTCAAAATTCGCGATCACTTCTTGCGTTGGCAGAAAGGAATTATCCAATGGTAGAGACGACAAGTGGGGCAATTACAATTGATCATGTTCGCAAAATATACACGGATAATGGACCGGGTGCCAAGAATACGGAGGCCTTGCATCAAGTGGACGCGCAAATCCGTCCAGGGGAATTCATTGCTTTGATTGGACCTTCGGGATGCGGCAAGTCAACGCTTTTGCGTCTGTTAGCCGGTCTGGATACGCCGACAGAAGGAACTTTGAAAGTCGACTCCAAGTTGATCACGGGGCCAAGTCGCGAGCGGGGGTTGGTTTTCCAAGATGCCACCCTTTATCCTTGGCTAACGGTTGCGGACAATGTCAGATTTGGTCTGAAAATTGCCCATCAAAAGAACACGGACGATGCAGTTCATGAGTTGATTGAACTTGTGGGGTTAACCGGGTTCGAGCATGAATATCCCAGCCAACTTTCCGGTGGGATGCAACAACGGGTGGCGCTTGCCCGAGCATTGATTAATTATCCGAAAATTATGCTGTTTGACGAACCTTTTGGCGCACTGGACGCGTTTACGCGGATGCGGCTTCATGATGAGCTCATTCGTATCTGGCAGAAACGAAAGATCACGATGATCATTGTGACGCATGACGTTGAAGAAGCCGTTTATCTGGCTGACCGGGTTTTCACCATGACGCCGCGGCCGGCAGTGCTCAAAAAAATTGTCCCGGTTACCTTGCCACATCCCCGAGATCGTAACAGCCCTGAGTTCATTGCGTTAAAAGAAAAAGTGTTGGCTATTTTGAACTTTAAAGCTTAATGCATCATTTCATTGTTGCAGATTAGCAGCAAAAGAGGAGCGTGTCATCATGAAAAAGCAGACCAAGACTATTTGGGTAGCAATCGCAACGATTGCCGTTTTGGCAGTTGTGCTGGTTTTTGCGTTTGTTCATCAAAATAAGCAAACAACCAGTACTGCGCCACAAAACACAGCCACCGTGGCTAAGAAGGACGATAACTATGTTTTGCGCTTGGGTGATCCGGGTGGCGTCTGCGGTGCGCCGCAACAGATTGCGCAAGTGAAGGGGTTCTTCAAGAAAGTGGGATTGAAATATAAAGTCGTCAAGGTTGATGCAAACACGACGGGCATTGAGGCAGTCACCTCCAACAAAATCGATGCCTCTAATTCGCTATTGGGGTCAATCGTTCAGCCGATTGCTAATGGTGCACAGTTGAAAATTACAACGGGCTTGCACACCGGTTGTATCAGCGTTTTAACCGCAAAAGGCTCAACGCTTAAGTCACCGAAAGATTTTGTTGGCAAGAAAATCGGGGTTGCCGCTGTTGCCGGATCTGAAGCGACGTTTACCAAACGCTGGTTGGGGGATCATGGGGTTGAGGTTGGAACCAACAACGCCCAGGTGCAATTTGTTCAATATGATGCTTCTGAATTACCAATTGCGTTAGCCAAAGGGCAAGTTGATGCGATTGCCATTGAAGATCCCACCGTTCAGATTGCGGTCAAACAGTATGGCTTCAACATCGTCGCTTCTTCAGCAGAGACGGCGCCATTCAACACTGAATATTGCTGTGTGGCATATGTTTCCGCAAAAGTTGCAAAAGAGCATCCTGAAGCAGCACGGAAGTACACGTTGGCAATGCAAGAAGCCACTAACTGGGTTAAAACCCATCAGTCACAGACAGCGGCCATTCAAGTCTCAAACAAATTTGCGGCCGGCAAAGCGAGTGTGAACGAAAAAGCACTCAAGACATATGACTGGAAAGCTTCATATTATGGTGGACAAAAAGCGTTCATTCAGGTTGGTAAGGATTTGCAGAAGATCGGCATCGTTAATAAGAATACGGATCTTAATTCCCTGGCCAACAATGCATTCCTCAAAGTGAAAGATGTTCAGTAAGCTTTAAGAGACATAAGCTCACAGGCGGCAACGCTCCCGGTAACTAGGCAATATTGATGTCTAGATCGGGAATCGCTAGCCGATCTGCACAGTCCAAAACAGGTCCATTTCGTTGATGGTGTAGCAGCAGTAATCGACGAAACGGGTCTGTTTTTTTGATTGATGTGTGGTCAAGCGGCGGGAAACAGCTTTGCTTGCACGATGGTAGTTTGCCGGGGTGTTCGTTGACTCGCCCGATACTGGCGCAAAAACGCGTTCACTGGCGCAGAAGTCTGTGTGTAAGGACCATGGTCGTGATGGCCAAACCCGGGCCATCACGACCATGGTCACTTACACTCCGACTTCTAAGCGCGCCAGTCCACGCTCTTGTAGAAAAACGCGTTCACAGACCCAGAAACCTGCACATAAGGACCTCAGACCCAAATGGCCAAAGCCCAGCCGTTTGGGTCTGAGGCCACTTATGCTCCGGTTTCTAACCGGGTCTGTTCACGCTCTCTAGTCCTAAAGTCCAGTGACTTTATTTCTTAAATGCGGTATATTAAATGCGGAGAAGATATGTAAGATGTTAATGTTTTAGTGGAGGATAAGATGAAAAAGGCATGGGTATACGGTTTGGCTGCCATGCTTGGCTTGGGTGTATCAACGGTGATTGGTAATCAGGCGTTGACGTTTGCAGCTTCAGCGCCACCAGTTGCGGTACAGGCCTCAGCACCAAGTTGCAGTAGCGCACAACCAAAAGAAGACAGCGTGAAGCCAACGCAAGACGCCACCGAAAAGACGACCGATGATCAGCAACCGGTCATCACAGTAGCTGACACGGATGAAACGACTGACAGTAAAGAAAATTCAAAAAGTTCCGTGGTGCCTTCCGATAGCCAGGACGACAAGAAATCATCTGCAAGCACTGAAGCAATCAGCGGTGTCTCAGTGCCAAGCAGCAAAGTGTCAGAAGCATCGGCAGACAAGCCAAGCAAGGTTTCCGAAAAGACAGTCAGTTCAACGCCAACGATTAAAACCGAGCAGGAAGTTAATTCGCTGGTCAGTCAGTCAGTGACAAAGCCGACAGCAGAAGAGCAAAAGGAACAGGCCGTGGTTGCGGCAGCACAGGCAGCAACTCACGATCATGACAAAGGTGGCCAGTCGTTACCGGTTGTTTCAAGTGGCATTAATCACTTTGCAACGCCAACATCAAAGCAGAAGCATCCGCGTAATGCTGTCGAACTCATCTGGCAGGCATTAATCGACACATTTTCCCAGCGGCAGCAATGTCCAAGCGATATCAGTGACCGGCTGGTTGTCCATGAACCGACCGACGATCAGGGTATTGTCAAAACGTCATTGGCGCTCATGACCAAAGAGCTCCACAAGACGTTTTCTGTCAAGGAACTAGCGCAGAATTTTCAAAAGGATATTCTGACACCGGCCAATCGAACGATCAAAGATGTCATCGGCTTATTAAATCAGGTTTTACTGAAGCACCTGATCAATACCGATTATCGGTGAATCTTTGCTAGGCTATAATATAGAAGAAAACGTATAAAAATAAAGGTACCGATCGCAAAACGTGATCGGTACCTTTTCGATTGCGACGAAACGTCTGATCAAGCAGCTTTTGGGTAGCTGGCTTTTGGGATGATCAGCAAGAACGATGCCGCTTAATTTTGTTCAGCTTGAACCTTGGCTAAAGCCGTTGCCCGCCGTGTTTTAACGGTGTGGGCAACCAAGCCGATAACCAGACCGACAGCAGCCGGAACCAACCAGCCCAGACCCATTGCGGCGAATGGCAGGTAATGTAATTGGAAACTGTGTAAAGCCAAGCCAACTGCGCTTTGACTCACAACTGCCGGGAATGCAGCGAACATGTCCAAAACAGCCGGTACTGTAGTAAAGGCAACGACGACGCGGTAAACGACCGGATCGTGATGGAAGGCTTTGCCGAAAACAGACATGAGGATAAGTACCATTGAGAATGGATATAGGAACATCAACATCGGCACAGACCAAGCGATGATTTGTTCAAGCCCGAAGTTAGCGGTCAGGAAGGACAGAAAACTCGTCAGTGCCAGCCATGCCCGATAACTAACCTTAGGAAAATGCCGGTGGAAGTCTTGCGCGAATGCGGCGACTAAGCCCACAGCGGTTGTCAGACAGGTCAGCGTTAGCAAGGTGGCTAAAACTGCGTGGCCAGCGGTACCGAAGTAATAAGTGACCACTTGATTGAAGGCAGTACCACCTTCAGGACTCAGTTTGAAATGTGCCAGTGACATACTGCCAAGCACGATCAATGCAACGTAGATCAATCCGATAAAACTGGTTGCCATGACGCCGGCCTTGGCGGTTGCTTTGGCGACATGGTCATCATTTTTCAACCCCAAGCCGCGAACCGCCGTGACAACGGTGACCCCAAATGCTAACGCAGCAAGGGCATCCATCGTGTTATAGCCTTGCAGGAAGCCATTCATGAAGCTGCCGTTTTTGTATGCAGCGGTAACGGTTTGCGCAGCCGGATTGCCCATTGGATGCAGGTAGCCGACGAAAAAGACGAAGAATAAGAGCACTAGAAAAATCGGGTTCAAAACTTTACCGACAGCAGTGGTGATCTTCCGTTCCTTATAGGACAGGAAGAACGCTGCGCCGAAGAATAAGGCGGAGAAAACAAGGAGGCCGCCTTGCTGCCAGTCTTTTGGCAACATTGGTAAAACGCCGGTGGTGAATGAGACGGTTGCCGTCCGCGGGGTGCCGAACATAGGACCGATCGTTGCGTGGATCAGCACCATGAAGACGAGGGCAAAGACGCCACCAAGCGGTCGTCCGATATCATAAACGCCTTCCGCATGCGTGGCGGCGATGGCTAAAACGCCTAGTAGCGGCAACGCAACGGCGGTGACCAAAAAGCCTAGCATGGCCGGGAACCAGTTAGCCCCAGCGAGCTGACCAAGGTGCAGTGGGAAAATTAGATTGCCGGCGCCAAAGAAGAGGCCGAACAAAAGTGATGCAATGACGACATAATCACGGGTTGAAAGTTTCTTTTCAGGTAATTCCATTTGAGTTCCTCCAATAAGTTTAAGTCAGGCGTTAATTCATTCATGAGGCGACTAATGTGGGTAATGTCAGATTCCAATTGCATCACATCCTTAATTGGTTTGTTGATCTAGTTGCTGCGCGAAAATGCGGACAGGTTACGCTTACCATAACGCGTTCACCAGCCCAGAAACCTGCGTGTAAGGACCTCGGTCGCAATGGTCAAAGACCGACCATCACGCCCAAGGCCACTTACACTCCGGTTTCTAACCGGGCTGATTCACGCTCAAAAAAAGTCGCCCTTAGATTTAATCTAAGGGCGACTTTGCGCGGTACCACCTTAATTCACCAAAGTATAGAGCCTTGGCCTTCATCGCATACGGTCCGTGGACGATATGCTAGCACTGTAATGGGTGCTCCCATGACACGTTACTGAAGGTTCGGTGTCCTGCTTGAAAGGGATCTTCATCATGTCCTGAATGCTTCCTCACACCAACCGAAGCTCGCTGAATCCATGAACATCACTACTTGTCTTTCGCGTTGCATTTGTATTTGATTATGAGTTTAACACGCTTTGCTTCCTTGTCAACAACTAATCTAAATTTAATGTTGCTGGTTGCAACTAAGAAAAACTTGGGAAGGGTAATAATTATAATTTTTATATAATGAAGTCAATAGAAAATGCTGACTAAAGTTCACTAGTGAACAACTCATATCGGCTAATCAGCGGTCGAAATGACACGAACAAAAAATATTTTTTAATGGGTTCAATAACGCCAATTTGATGAACTGGTTAAAAATAAATTGCTAATATTGCTTATAAACTTGCATTAATGTAAATGGCCTAATTTTATAAAAAACAAAATTTCAAAAATTACGTAATATTGCCCGTCTGACGGGGCTAATTGGCTGATCGTATTGTTTGATTACCGATTCGGCAAGGTGCTATATTGATATTAGTAACACAGGTAAAGAAACTTTTCACAACACCCATGGAGGTAAAATCGATGAGGAAAATTAATTATATTGTAACTGGTATTTCGGCTTTGACGTTGGCAGGTTGTCTGGTACCAACAGGAAGTGTGTTTGCTGCAAATGACACAAAGACTTCTGTGGCAGAAGTTAATATCCTTCCTGGTGATATTAACTTGGACAAGGTGCCTGATCTTCACTTTGGCACAATCAACATCGGTGAGATCACGGCAGGCAACGTTGATCTAAAGCTTGATAACAATACGATTGACGCAACAGGTCCGGTTAAAGACGGTACCAATGCCATGGACGGTAATGCTGACGGCGAACTAACTGTGTCTGATAATCGTGGTACCAGTGCAGGTTGGGCTCTGACCGCCCAATTAGGCGATATGAAAGACTCTGCCGGTAGAACGTTGAATGGGTCACTGACACTCAAAACTGCTGACGTCACGACAGATAACCCGACCCTCAATGCCGTTAACCCAACAGCTGGAACGACCCTTGATTTCGGTGGCGGTTCACTTCCGATCTGGAAGGCTGATGCTTTGGCAACAGGCACAAATGGGCAAGGGCAAGGTAAGAACACAGCCTTATTAAAGAAGGGCAGTGAAACGGTTCTTCACCTTCTCAAAGATCCAACAGCAAGCGCCGGCCGATACCAAGCAGCAATTACTTGGACGCTGGCTGATGCACCTTTGTAATTTAGTGTTCAAGCTAAAGGGCGGCGGGGCATCCGCTGTCCTTTTTTGGCAAATTGCCGCGTTTTCCGGTTTCTAACCGGACTGGTTCACGCTCACATTAACGCGTTCGCTGGCGCAGGAACCTGCGTATAAGGACCTTGGTCGCAATGGCCTAAAGCCCGGGCCATCACGGCCAAGGCCGCTTATACTCCGGCTCCTAAGCGCGCCAGCTCACGCTCACATTAACGCGTTCACCAGTCCAGAAACCTGCGTGTAAGGACCTTGGTCGCAATGGCCTAAGCCCGGGCCATCACGCCCAAGGCCACTTACACTCCGGTTTCTAACCGGACTGGTTCACGCTCACATTAACGCGTTCGCTGGCGCAGGAGCCTGCATATAAGGACCTTGGTCGCAATGGCCTAAGCCCGGGCCATCACGCCCAAGGCCGCTTATACTCCGACTCCTAAGCGCGCCAGCTCACGCTCAGAGAGGGGTAAGCATGAAACGAAAAATTCTATTTGGCCTTATTGCACTGCTGGGCATGTTTTGGCTTGGCAATCTGCATCAGGTTCAGGCGGCTGAAGGCGCAGGTTTCACGATTAGCCCCGCTCTGCCGCAAAATCAGATTGACAAATCCACGTACTTCAATTTGCTGGTCAAGCCAGGCGAAACGCAGCGATTGCTCATTTACGTGAAGAATACGAGCGATCAGGCTAAGAAGCTAAAGGTCAGTCCAGTCAGTGCGTTCACGCAAAATAACGGAACGTTAGGCTATTATCCTAATAACAAAAAGGACAACTCGGCCGAATACACATTTGCCCAGTTGGCAAGTGAGCCGCAGACCATCGACGTTCCAGCCAATGGCCAAGTGCCGGTGACTTTTGATGTCAAAATTCCGGAACAAGGCTTTACGGGCCAAATTCTCGGCAGTTTGTACGTTGAAGACCCGAATGTGCATAAAAGCGGCGGTGGCGGCATGGCGATTAATAACAAATTTGCCATGCTGATCGGGGTGGTTTTGCAAACTTCAGAAACCGAAGTGGCTCCTGATCTTAAGCTGATGCAGGTCAAGCCGGGGCTGCAGGATAACCAGGCAGGCGTTTTGGCGACCATTCAAAACTTCAAGCCGCGACTGTTTGGCGACATGACGTTAGACGGCAAAGTGTACCGGCAGGGATCAAACGAACCGTATTTAACCCGACATGAAAAAGGGTGGTCGTTTGCCCCTAACTCACATTTTGACTATGCCATTTTCACCAAAGAGGCGCTTGCTCCCGGAACCTACACCTTGGATCTGACTGCCAAGGCTGTCGGGAAAACCTGGCATTGGCGCCGTAACTTCACGATTACCCGACAACAGTCGAACGCCATTGAAGAAAAATTAGGCCGGACACCGCAAAAAACGCCTTGGGTATGGATCATCATTGCGATCATCCTTGCCGTGGTGATTCTGATCCTGCTTTGGCTTATTTGGCGGCAACGACAAAAGAGAGACTTGTGGTCTGAAGTCAAGGGAGTGATTCAAATTATCTAGACTTGTTTCATTTTTCAGAGGGTATACTTCCCCCAGCCCAGGGATTTAGTAATTTCTCTAGGTGAATCTAAAGCCCTAACTTGACGCTTGGCGCGCTAGACCGCTTTGGCTGGTTTATACAACTCGTGGTTTTTAAGTAATGCATAGATCACGCGTACCAGCTTTCTTGCAGTCATGACACAAGCACGTCGGTGTTGATATTTTGGCACCTCCCGGTATTTCTTGTCGTAAAATCTGGCAAATGTGGGATCATGCGCTCTTACCGAGTTGGCAGCTTCAATTAGGTAATAGCGTAAGTACTGATCGCCGTTATGCGTGCGCGGCGTTAGTTGCCGCTCACCGTTTCCGGATTGACTTCTGCGCCAAACCAGTCCGGCATAGCTTGCCAAACTAGCTTCACTCGGAAACCGTTCAATCTGACCAATTTCAGCCAGTAGTCCAGCCGAGTAGACTGGGCCAACGCCTGGAATACTTTGCGTTGACTGTGAGCCATCAATGACGGCACACAGGTCGGTGATGCTCTTGTCTAGGGCTTTTAGTTGCTTTTGTAACATCCGGATCTGGTTGATGTAAATCGCCATGACCTGGTCAACAGAATCGGCAACCGTCTTGCTCAAGCGATAAGAGCTACGGATGGCTTTTTGTAAGGCCTTAGCGATCGCCTCTGGGTCACCAAAGCGACCGTGGGACAATTGGTTAAGATCTTGAGTAAGCGTCTGTAAGGGCATCTGAGCGATTTCGTCCAGTGTGTACTTTTCACCGCTAAGCACCGTCATCATCGTGTTTCCGAACACAGAAGTCGGTAGCTCAGCTTCCAGTGTGTTCAATCGGAAGTACAGATTGTTGAGGAAGTGGTTTTTGCCATCTGTAATTTGTTTGACGATGTGATACCGTTCGCGGGTGAGCCGCTGTAAGGCAATGTGTTTCTCGTCGCGGGTCACTGGCACTTGATACCGGCCAATGCGCAGAAAGTCTGCGATGTGGAAGGCATCAATGGTATCAGTCTTGTCGTCATCAAACAATTGGCTGTAACGATGAGTCATCTTGGGGTTCAACGTGACGACAGTGGCATCCAACGCACTGAGCGCTGAGCTTTGTTCAAAGTAAAGTGTGGGGTGGATGTTGTACACCGAGGTGGCTTCCATGCCAATCACGATCTTTAGTGAATCATCTTGGCGTTTAGCCCATTCCAGGATTAATTTCTCAATTTGGCCGGCCCCGTCAGGGGTATTCGTGGTCTTGTCCTGGAAAATAACCTTCTTGGCAGAATCCAAGCCACAGTAATCAAGCTTTGCTTTTGAAACATCAATACCAACATTCAAGTTCATCGAATTGGACCTCCTTTCTGTTCTGATTTATGGATAGGCTTGGGCGCTGCGCGATATTCCCTAATTATGAACCTACAGTACTTCCTCGCAGTATGAGCAGTCTGTCTGAGGATCAGTAGCTGCTCGGTGAAACGCGAGTCACCGAACTGATCTCCAGCCCCCGCAGCTTGTGGTTTGTGCTTGTTCGATTCATCTGGGCGGCAGTCTCGGGGTGAAGTCTAGCAATAGCTAGCAACAGGAGGGAAAAGCCTATACCAGTTGGACCCAAATCCAATGAACAACTAGAGAATATCACGCAACATCCAAGTACGGAGCTATCCAAGAACTTGGTTGTAATTTAAATATACGAGGAAGGGAGACTGATGGCGAAAAGAAAGCGTAACTTTTGGTTCTTGATGCTCATGATGGTCGGTCTCACGGCAGGCGGAGCCGCAGCCCATAAGGTGCACGCCGAAACATCAGTGGCGCAAGTCGAGCTCGTCGGCGAATTGCCGTCAACGGAACCGGATCCGACGCCACCACCGACCCCAAAACCCGATCCAAAACCCGATCCAAAACCCGACCCAGGAACCGATCCGAGCGGAAAACCGAGCGGTGGCGATCCAAGTGATCCGACCGACCCAACCGATCCGGCTGGCGCAACCGATCCATCCAATGCAGGCGATCCGCATGGTGATCAACATGGACAAGGACAATCCATCCTTGACTACAGCCGCCTTCCGCAAACAGGGGATGCGGTTCAACCATGGCTGATCGTCATTGGTGTCGAAGTTTTGTTGATTGTTATCTTAAGTGCTGTGCTGATGCATGGACGCTCACGGCAAGGAGGTAAAAAATGAAGAAAAAGACTTTAATCATGATTTGCCTCGCTGCGGTGTTCAGCGTGATGATTGGCCCGATACAATCCGTGGCGGCAGCTACTTGGCCGGTTCCGAGCACTTATCCGTCACCGGGCGAAGGAAATTTTACGAGTTTGAACGGTGTTTTTTCACCAGTCAGCACGCAATCTCATATGATTTCAAATGGTGCAGATGAAGTTGGTCTTGAGTTGAATGCAAATTTAGCAAGTCAAACAGGGAGCATTTGGAGTAACCAACCCTTTGTCGATTTAGATAAAAGCAGTTTTAAGTTGGACATGCGAATCTATTTGGGTAACACCACGAGTGGTGCGGATGGCCTTGCTTTCGCGCTGACATCGGACAGGTCAACCAAAGTGTATTCAGGTGGTGCGTCACTCGGCATCTGGGGGATTACTGGTAAGAATGGTGGCAAGCCGATCGACATTGCCACAACCGGTTTGCCAAACAGTTTTGCAATCGTGGTTGACACCAAGAGAAGTCGTGATGGCCTGATTGTCACAACAGGTATGGATCAAAGGGTTGGCTACCCCGTAATTGGCTCATCAGATCAATACATTGGCTCTGGGTATCCTGGCCAGGCAAGTATGTATGCAATCGGGTTTCCCAATTATAAAACTGAGCTTGAATTCAATAACCCGGAATTTCCAAATGAAGCCAAAGTTTTAAGTGGTAAAATTACTAACGGCTCATGGCAAGATTTGAGTGTGGAGTGGCATAAGACTGCTACGGGTGGGAATTTGATTTATAGATTAAGCGGGACAGGTTTTAATACTGTCACGCGCGCACTCACATGGACCAATCAACAAATCAATGACATTTTTGGCTATAGGCGCAAGCTGTATCTGGGCTTCACGAGTGCTACCGGTAATGCCTTTGAACCGCACGTGGTCGCAATTAAGAGTTTGGCAGATTTTATCACCGTCAAGCCTGAGGTCACGTTAAAGCGTGAAGGTCAGGTCGTCGGAGAAACCACAATCCTGCAACCTGGCGATCAGTTAACCTATGATTACAATCTTAATGTCGATAATCTTGATGGTAGCCCTTGGCCAATGCCGACAATCACCTTACCAAAAGGCGAGTACTTTGATTATCTGAAAGCTGATGGAGAGCCGGCCCAACCTGGCGACGAGTTGGAAGTGACGTTAACCGTTGACGGCGTCGCGGGTCCGAAAGTTAAAGCGATTGTTCAGGCTGACCAGAAGTCGGCTGTTATCACGAACATGCCGGAGTTACCAAAAAATAAAAACACGACGGTAACGTTTAGCTTGCCAGCGCAGGTGAAATTATATAACCTGAGTGCCAATCAAGCTTTTAGTGATGATGCTGGAACGGTCAATGGTGGGTCGCCAGCTACGGATTACAAGTTAGTCAATACGGCTGATAGCTCAAATAAGATTAAGTATGTCCTTGGTGCCCACACCGGCGACCTGTTTTTAACACATGTACCGGGATTCGTTTTCAAGAAATATACAGGCACATTTGTCGATCCAGGTGTTGCGGATATTATTCGCGGTATCCCCGGCGACAATTCGCTGCCGTCAAGTTCCGAAGACTTCAAAAAGTGGTTGAATACGCTTGAAGGTGGTGGCACCGAGGACTATCTCGAAGTGCTTGATACCCGTCCCGATCAGCCGGGGTGGCACCTTCAAATGAAGCTTTCACCGTTTAAACTGGATGGTGGGGATTATGTTCTAGGTGACAACGGCAGTCAAACCGGTGGTAAAGCCGAAATCGTGCTGATCGATAATGAAGGCACCGGTGAAGTCGCACGGGTGAAAGATAACAACGATACAGTCACTGTCAAAAACATGCCAAGTGGCGGCGGTACCTGGCAGATTGGTGACAGTGCGCGGCATGCACAAGCCTTGATGACCGTTAAGGGGACACCCTCTGTCCGTGCCGGAAAATACCACGCAACCGCCACATGGACACTTGCGCACGCACCAGAATGATGCGTTACCAGACAGGAAACTCCCAAAAATCGCAAAAATGAGTTGAATTATTCTGAAAATGAGAATATGCTATGGACAATTCTTATTTTTGAATGTTGAGTTGTCAGGATTGCGGTTATAGAGGGGTCTGCTAATGAAAAAACATTTTACACGTTCTCATTTACTGCCGGTCGTTGTTTTGGGCACACTGGCCTTCCTGCTAGAGCTGCCCATTCACGTTTTGATTGCCAGTTTCACCGGCTTCCTTTAGTCGATACTGGCTCTGGTCAATCAACGAACAAAAAAGAGATGCTGAAAGTTTCGGGATTTTCCCTAGACTTTTAGCATCTCTTTTTGATGTCAGGTTTTCGATTTTTGCAAGAGTTGGTGAATCAATCGTTTTTGCAGGCTCTGAATTTTTTTGATTGGCAGCGCCTGCAACAAAGTGTTCAAGACAATGAGGATCCCCCCGAGCCATTCTGCCGGGCCAAAAGCGATGTGCAGGCGGGTGACAGCAAGTGTGGTGGCGGTTAGCGGTTCGAACGCGCTTAACATGCCGGTTGCCACAGGTGAAATGTAGTTGAGGCTGCCGAGTACCAGCAGATAAGCGAGCATGGTGCCGAAGATGACGACAAACCCAATTGCGCCTAGATCTGGCAGCGTGAGCATTGGGTTAGGATGCAGCACGTACTGAGGCAAAAATGGCAGGCTGCCGAGCAACATGGACCAGCCGGTGACGGCGCGCGCATCATATTTGGCCAGCAAGGTTCGCGGCAGCAACGTATAAAGCGCCTGACTAACGCCGGCCATAATCCCCCAGAAGATAGCGGCAGGGGCGAGCTGTAAACTAGTGAGATGGCCGCGCGTGACGAGTAAATAGGTGCCGATCAGGGCTAAGGTGATGCTGATAAAATCGATCCGCCGTGGCATTTGCCGGGTTGTCAACGCCATGTAAAGTAAAATAAATACCGGCCCTAAAAACTGCAAAATCGTCGCAGTTGCAGCATTGCCGGCATTAATGGCAAGGAAATAAGTCAATTGGGACGGTACCATGCCGAAAAAAGCAAACAAAATCATAAGACCAGCATCCCGCCGATTTTTCCAAAGCGCCAAAAAAGAGTGTGGGTCGCGCACGGCACTCCATAACACCAGTAGCAAGCCAGCAAAAAAGAGTCTAATACCCACGAGCCAAAGCGGCTTAACCCCGGAATTGGTAAAAAGCGTTTGCGTAAAAATACCGCTGGCACCCCAAAAAATGGCGCCAACAACGGCAAATGTAACGCCTTTTATTTTTCGATTCGAATCGTTCGTAAGATGAGCTTCAGTGCGCGGCATAGCAGTATTCCTTTCAAATTAAGACATCCAGACTACTATACGCAAAAAGAACCTGGTTGGCTAGTTCGTGTTAATTTGATCAAACTTGACGCACGTGCGTGGAAGCTTGCCGGCATTTTGCTCGATCAATCCAAATCGCCCCTAAAGACAAATTTCGTCTTAAGGGGCGATTTTAGAATGATGTTCATTTTTGGAATGTTAAGTGCTTATTCTGGCTCAGTGTTGATTCTTAATTCGTAACGGAGATTGGTGCGGTAAAAGTGCCCTAGCAGCAAGCCAAACGTCAATCCAAATGCTGTGAGGAAAAGTGGGAAAATCCAGCCACCAAGAAAGCCGCCGACAAAAATAATGATAACTGCCGCGATCGCACCTATAATGACGCTGATAACGCCAGTGGATCCCCCGCGAAAGTTTGCGTTGGTCGAATAGATACTGGCAAACGGAAATTGACTGCCTACCAGTGGCCAGCCCATGATTAACGTGATGCCATAAGTTAAAATGATGACCGCAATACCGGCCACTAACGCATCAAAACCACCGATGGCTGTGGTGATGACGGTAATCAAGACAAGTGGCAACAGGAATAAGCGGGCAAACATGGCCTTAACCACACCGCGCAATAATAATCCATGCGTTTTAAACGGGACATATTGGAAAATTGCCATGGCTTGAGGCTGGCTTGAAAACCGCAGATTGACTAAAGCTGGTGCAAGCGCCACGATGACACCGATGCCGGCGTAAGCAATAAAGTGGCTTGCGGACTTGAAACTCATTTCCCGCAATTCATTGCCGATGAAGACTAACGGTAAAATCAGGCCATATGCCAGTTGCGGATAAACTCGTAATTTGTAGTCACGCTCACTGCCTAATATCCGCCAACCCAAGGTGAAATAAGTGCGTTCTTCACCAGGACGTGTCATTAAAGCACTGAGACCGCGGAACCACCAGCCGAGTTTGCGTGGACGGGCGTTGCCTTGATTTAGTTTTTCCAAATAGACTTCAAATACACCAGAGAAGTGAAGAAAAGTAAGGGTCATGGCAATCGGGATCACGACGCTTAAGCTAGCCAACATGAGGCTTAAAGCTGTTACCTGCCCGGCAAATAGCATAGGTAAACCAGCGAACCAAGCAGGGAAGGCTGGTATGAAAAGCCAGCTAAACTGGTCACTGATGGACGCACCGAAAATCGACATGGATTGTGGCAATAAATTAGGCAACTGGCCGCCGACATAGATGCCGATCATCAGTAAAATCTGCACCAGATTCAACATGTTCCGTAAGCGTTCACCGTCAAAGAACCGCAAAATCAGCAAGTAGACAAAAAGTGCCAGCATCAGACTTAAGACACCGCTGAATAGCAGTGCGATGAAGCCGCCAATCGCAACAATCGGCCCATAATGAAAGCCGCTGATGACAATCCCGGGACCGCCCATTGCCAGCAGCGTCATCCCTAAGTAGAAACAAATATTGAGAAGTCGGGCAAAACTCAACGTTCGGTCATTGACACCGCGAGCGGCAAAAACCGTACGATCACGCGGATCAAGAATCAAACTGGAGTAACTGGTTAAAATTGCCAGAAAACTCGTCAACAGTTGGACGGTCATGAACATGGTAAATGTGGTCACGATTGATGTGGGAATAAGCAGTAACAGCCCTAAAACTGCACCGAATAAAGTATTCCACAAAAAGGTTTTTCTAAGACCTGAACCCGTGCGACGCTTATTGTTGTTAAACATGCTGCCTAAGCCACTCGATTCACGGGAGGCTAGCAGACTCTTAGTTGCAAGGATCAATCGTAACTGGTCAAATTGAATTCCGCGTTTTTCCAACGTCGGGCGGAGTCGGGTTAACCATGCAAAATTTTTCGGTAGCGGTAATGCCGCTGGGTCAGTTGGTTCCGGCTCCGCTTTTTTAAACCTGTTCATGCGAGTCACCGCCTGTCACGATATCCACGAAGCTTTGGGCTTTTTGACCATGTTCCGCAAAACCGGTCAGATCATTGAAGAGTTGCTGCAAGTTGGTGTCGGCTTCCTTGGCAATGGCTTTGAATGGCCCATCCGCCACCACCGTCCCGGCGTTTAAAACGATGATCCGGTCCGACAATTTTTGGACGACATCAAGAATATGGCTAGAATAGAAGATCGTTTTGCCTTGATCGCGCAAATCCTGAAGCACTTCTTCAATGACCAGCACAGTGTTAGCGTCAAGCCCGTTCAATGGTTCATCCCAGAATAAAATGTCCGGATTGTGCAGCAAACTGGCAATAATCAGAATCAGTTGCCGCATCCCTTTTGAATATGATGAAATTCGCCGATCAAAAGCATCGCGTAGGTTAACCAATTCCGCCAGCGCGAAGGCCTTTTGCTCGGCATCGGCGGCGCTCAAACCGTAAAGTTGGCCAATGAGGCTCAAATATTCCCGCGCCGTTAACGCATCGAAAACATCGGCGCTTTCCGGCACATAGCCGATTCGCCGTTTATAACTGGGATCTTTAGGGCTAATCGGTTGGCCGAATAATTCGAGTGTGCCGTCATCTGGCTCAAGCAAGCCGAGCATCATCTTAACCGTCGTACTTTTACCGGCGCCGTTGGGACCGATATAACCAACAATGCTACCAGGGGTGATTGAGAAGTTGAGATCTTTCAATACTTCTTTGGGTCCGAAACTCTTCCGAATGTGACTGAGGGTCACGATGAGTTCTGTCATAAAAATGGCCTCCTCTTGACCGAGTTGTCTACATGCTGTGATGCGCTGATTATGACAGAAAAGATTATTGTTGTATAGGGAAATGCTTGTTGTATAACGCCGCTAAAAAAGCCTATAAAAAAACACCAAGCGTTCTGCTTAGTGTTAAACTAGTCTGCTGTTCGCCGGACTAGGCCAAAAGAAATCGTAATAAAAAACAAAAGGAATTATTCAGTTCGTGAACCGTTTAAAGAGTGGACGAAGAATAAAATACAATATTGGCACGATAAAGGCAGTTGCAATTGAGTTGATGACAGTTGCCGGGAGACTCAAAAAGGCACCGACAATTGCGGTTTTAAAGATCGTTCCGACCATGAGTGCTTCAACGATGCCAGTGAGATAAGATGTAACGATTTTCGTTAACCCGGCAACGATGCCAATGATGATGATGTTGCGCGGCTGATCGTCATGCTTAAACGCTTTGACAAGCGCGCTGACAACGATTGCCATCACGATCGCTTCCAAGACCGTCAGCCAAGAGGTGGCGGCATAGCCGTTCAGCAAGTCGAATCCCCCCAAGCCAATCGCTGCTGCTAAGCCGCCTAGCCGCCCGCCTAAAAAGAGAATGGCCAGCACCATCAAGGGATTGCCAAAGTGAATAAACGGCCGACCGACCATCGCCGGAATCGGAATGCGTAATAGTGAAATCCCAATGTAAATAATTGCGGCGAATAGTCCGGTGAAGATGATATTTTTTAAAGTGTTGTGCGATGTTTGCATGTTTTACCCTCCAAAGATGAGCGTGAGCCCGCGCGGTTAGAAGCTGGCAGCACGCTAGCGTATTGTATGATCTAAGGCAGTTGCTTACTCAGTGCCGGGATCACCCCAGCGAGATTTAACCCGTATTTCGGGTCAGCATCAGCGGCCAATGTGGCTTTAATTGCTAAGCGTGCGGCCACCATGGCAGTTGCCGCTGCTTGCCGCAAGCGCTGGCCTTTCAGCAAGCCAGTTGCCAAGGCCGCAGCGAAAAGATCGCCAGTGCCAAAATAATGCCCGGGTTCTTTAGGCTGTGCCAGTGCCAGCGTTTCTCCAGACGCATCCATCCCGACAACGGCAATCTGCTTATGAAACGGCACCCCGGTGATTAAAACTGCATTGTGGAATTGGGCGTGCAGGCGCTTAGCCAACGCCATCACGGCTGACGGTTCCGTCAATGCCACCAGTGGCTCGTCTAAAAGCAGTTGTGCTTCGGTGATGTTCGGTGTCAGAACTGTGGCGCGGTAGGCTAACTGTTGCAACGTTTCGACGTAGGCGGCATCAAAACCTTTATAAAGCTTGCCGTCATCTGCCATAACCGGATCGATCAGGACCAGCGGCGCAGAAAGTTTTGGCAGCCAGCGTTGCCATTGAAGCGCGGCATTTTGGCCAAGATAGCCGAGATAAATGCCGTCGGGTTGTAGTTGCAGTTGTTGCCAATGGGTCAGAATTCCAGGCATCTCGGAACTCAGGTCAAGATAAGTATTAGCGCCCAGACCGCCAGTGTGACTCGACAGTAAGGCGGTCGGCAACACATACGGCGTCAACCCCAGACCGGCCGCTAACGGCAAAGCCACGCCCATGGAAACTTGGCCGACACCGCACAAATCCTGACTAATGATCAGACTTTTCGTGTTCAAAGTATGAATCCTTTCTAAAAGTATAGGTGCTTAACAAAGAGCATGCGCAATTTTTAACGAACTGTCAATGAGCTTTTTTATATATTGGCACAAACTGGCTTCCGTGCAAACTAAAATGGCCCTGGCACCGCGCCGGGACCATTCATCATTGAAGGTATCAAAATCAGTTAAGCATTCCGAATTGTCTTTGTTGCCGTAGCAATTCGTTTAACAACCGTGGGATTGTCCATGGTGTAAATGTGGATGCCATCAACACCATGCACTAATAAATCAATAATTTGATCAATGGCATAAGCAATCCCCGCATCGCGCATGGCTTCTTTGTTGCCGGAAAAATGTTGCATCATGGCGACAAATTTTGGCGGCAAATTGACGCCAGCCATGGTGGCCATGCGTTCGATTTGATGCTCGTTGATCACCGGCATAATCCCGGCTTCGATGGGCACGTGAATCCCTGCAAGCTCGGTGCGTTCGCGGAAACGGTAGAAAACCTGATTGTCGAAGAAAAGTTGGCTAATCAGTTGGCTGGCGCCAGCATCGACTTTTTCCTTAAGGTGACGAATGTCGCTGACTACATCTGGTGATTCGGGATGTTTTTCCGGGTAACAGGCTGCCACGACATTGAAATCGCCGCGCTGGTGAATGTGTTCGATTAAATCGCAGGCATAAGGGAAGTCGTTGCTGACGCGGCCGCTTTTGGGAATATCACCGCGCAAGGCGAGAATGTTATCAATGCCGGCTTCTTGAAAACCGCGTAACTCTGCGTCGACCTGCGCACGGGTGAGCTGGGCAGCCGGTAAGTGGGCGACCGGTTCTAGATCAAACTCGTCTTTGATCAACTTGGCGACCTCCAGTGTGCCCATGTGTGGCTTATTGCCATTCGCGCCGAATGTGACGGAGACAAAATCAGGATCGGCTTCTTTTACCGCATCGAGGGTATTGAGAATCGGCGTTAACGCAACGTTACTGGCATTTTTGCGCGGGGGAAAGACTTCAAATGAAATGACTTGATGATCTTTAAAGCACTGGTTGATTTTCATGAGTGAGTTCCTTACGTACTTGTTTAGCCGCTGCGACCATGTTGATCAAGCTGGCCTTGGTTTCCGGGACATCGCGGGTTTTAAGTCCGCAATCAGGGTTAATCCAGACATGATCAGCCGGCAACCGTTTCAGAATTTCGTGGATGATGTGGACGATTTCGTCTTTGGAAGGAATGCGCGGCGAGTGAATATCGTAAACGCCGGGGCCAACGTGGGTCTGAAAATGGGTGGCTTTGAGAATGTCCAAGAGGCTGAAATCAGAGCGCGCAGCTTCAAACGAAATCACATCGGCATCAAGATTATCAATCGCCTTAATGATGTCGCCGAACTGCGAATAACACATATGCGTGTGAATCTGGGTCTCCGGTTTTACTTTGCTGGCAACGAGGCGGAAGGCTGGGACTGCCCAGTCCAGATACTTGGGATACCAGTCTTTTTTGCGTAGTGGCAGATTTTCCCGTAATGCCGGCTCGTCGATTTGAATGATTTTGATGCCATGCTTTTCAAGATCCAGCACTTCATCTTCTAGGGCCAAAGCAATCTGCTCGACGCTGGTCTTTTGACTCAAGTCCTCACGCGGAAACGACCAGTTGTAAATGGTGACCGGTCCGGTGAGCATGCCTTTGACGAGGTGGTCGGTTTGACTTTGGGCAAAAACCGTTTCCGCCACTGTAATCGGTTTGGTGCGTACAACATCGCCCCAAATGATCGGTGGTTTCACGCCACGGGTTCCGTAACTTTGTACCCAGCCATTGTCGGTGAAGCGGAAGCCGCCGAAGTTTTCGCCAAAATATTCAACCATGTCGTTGCGTTCAAACTCGCCGTGAACCAGAACGTCCAAGCCGATTTTTTCCTGGAATCTGATCCAATCGACTTCTTCTTGATGATTAAATGCCGTATATTCGGCTTCCGTGATTTCATGGCGGCGGAACTTAGCCCGATTGCGCCGAACTTCTGCGGTTTGCGGGAACGAGCCGATGGTGGTTGTCGGCAGTAGCGGCAAGTTGAATTCCTTAGCCTGAATCGCCAGCCGGGTTTTGCGATCCGGTGTCCGCTTGTAGTCCTCGGGCGTTAAGGCAGCAATTTTGGCGTTTAAGGCTTTATTTTCCTCGTAACGTGGCTTGCTGAATAAGGCGACGTTAGCCTGATAAGCTTCGTGATCGGCGCCGGTGTGGAAAATAGCGTCAAGTTCGTGCAACTCATTTAGTTTTTCTTCAGCAAACGCCAGATATTGCTTTTCTTCAGGCTTGAGATGCGTTTCGTTGCGTAGTGTATAAGGGACATGCAATAGCGATGTGGAGGTGCTCAACACAAGCTTGTCCGTGATAGCTGACAGCTGCTTAATCGTTGCCAAAGCATCGGCATAGTGCGTCCGCCAGATATTCTTGCCGTTGACGATGCCGGCAAACAAGGTGGCATGCGCCGGGAAGCCGTGCTTTTTCAGCAGATCGAGGTTCGCATAGCCTTCCACAAAATCCAGGCCGAAGCCATCAAAAGGCAGTTCGGAAATCCGTTCAAACGAGTCGGTTAAATCGCCGAAATAAGTCTGGACCAGAATTTTGGCAGCGTTCTTTTGCGCGAGAATCGGCGTATAAAGTCGTTCAAACAAGGCTAAGTCAGCATCGGTCTGGTCATAAACCAGCGCCGGTTCATCAAGTTGAATCCATTCGGCGCCGGCTGCGTGTAGCCGCTGAATGATCGTGCTATAAGCGGTGATTAAGTCGGCTACGAAATCATCCGGAGCAACATCAATGAAGCGTGACAGTTTCAACAACGTGTAAGGGCCGATTAAAGTCGGGCGCGCCGCGATGCCTAATGCTTTGGCCTCTTGATATTGCTCGAAAAGTTGCCAGTCCGTCACTTGAATGTGCGTGTCGCGATCAAATTCAGGCACCAGATAGTGATAGTTGGTATTGAACCATTTCTTCATGGCAAGCGCCTTAACATCACCGGCATCGCCTTGATAACCCCTCGCCTGGGCAAAGTAGGTATCAAGTGGCGACAGGTTCAAGTCCAAATACCGCTTTGGCACAATGTTCAAAAGGTTGGCAACATCCAAGGTGTTGTCGAAGAAAGAAAAATCGCCTGTGGGAATCTGATCAATACCCGCGGCTTGAATGGTTTCCCAGTGCTGCTGGCGTAATGCTTGAGCTTTTTCCTGCAGCTCCTGTGCCGTAATCTGGTGCTTGAAATACTTCTGAGTGGCAAACTTCAATTCGCGATGTTCACCAATTCGTGGGTAACCGATGATGGTTGTTGTCATAAGAAAAACCTCCTAGTTAAAGTGAGCGTGAGCCAGCCCGTTTAGAAACCGGAGTGTAAGCGGCCTCAGTCGTGATGGCCCGGTCTTGGCCATTGCGTCTGAGGTCCTTACACGCAGGTTTCTGGGCTGGCGAACGCGTTAAGAGTGAGCGTGAACTGGCGCGCTTAGGAGCCGGAGTATAAGCGGCCTTGGGCGTGATGGCCCGAACTTAGGCCATTGCGACCAAGGTCCTTATACGCAGGCTCCTGCGCCAGCGAACGCGTTATGAAGCAGGATGTCAATCAGTCCAATGATGAATTGAAGAACACTTGCTAATGAATCGAAATGAACTGTCGAAAGACGTGGTTTGCAATGGCGCACAGGTGTTGAAAAATGAAAAAAGCCGTCCTCGACCCAGACAAAAATGTCTAGGCCAAGGACGGCTTACCGTGGTACCACCTTGGTTTAAAAGCCGCTCACACGACTTTCCTCAATCAGTCCGACAGCCATGCTGTGAGACCTAACGCAATAATGGGCGTCCCCATGTGTGCTTTGCTCGCGCTCGACACACCTGCATCACCAAGACCATATTCGTTGCCATTTCCAGATGTCCTTGCACCAAAATAGACACTCTCTAAGCAGGAAACCAACAACTACTCATCTTTCCGCATTTCAATGTTGCGACTAGCATACTGACAATTATGGCAGCTGTCAAGATATTTATTAAATTAAAATGAAGCCTCTTATGACTGTGAACGCATAGAATTCCGGAAAAACATATGTTCTATTCTCATTATTTAGCCAATAATGATGCAGGTTTGTTAAGATGACAACACCAGTGTCATGCTGACCTTGAGACAAACGAAAAAGCTCCAAGAGCGTTTACGCTGACTTGTTTCACGTTTTAGGGTAAGCTAATAGCACAAGTCATCGGAGGAAGAATGCTATGAAAGTTTTGGTTCCATACATTAAGAAATATCGCTGGGACGTGATCTGGTCAATCCTGGCTATTTTTGTGGTAGCGTTCGCGACACTTTGGCAGCCGCATCTGCTTCAGGTGATCATGAATGCCATTATGAAAAATGACAAGCAGACCGTCTGGACCAATGGCCTGTATTTGATTGGGCTGGCGGTGATCGGGATTGTTGGCGGGATTATCAATACCATTTATTCGGCGCGGGTGGCACTGGGTGTTGCTACTGATTTGCGCGCAGATGAATATGCCAAAATCCAGAGTCTGGCTTATGCGGACGTTGAAAAATTTTCACCGTCAAATCTGGTTGTACGCATGACGAATGATATTAATCAGGTGCAACAGATTGTCATGGGCTTTTTCCAGCAAGTCACGCGTATCCCGATTCTGTTTGTGGGTGCCGTGATTCTTGCGATCGTGACCTTGCCGGAGTTGTGGTGGGTGATTGCGGTCATGATGGTGTTGCTGCTGGGCGTCAGTCTTTTTTCGTTTAGTCGTATGGGCAAATATTTTGGCCGGATGCAACAGTTGATTGAAAAAGTGAACACCTTAGCGCGCGAAAATTTAATGGGCATGCGGGTGGTAAAGTCGTTTGTTCAAGGCGCCAATCAGACGAAAAATTTTGCGGAATCAAGCGATGAGATGCGGGATGTCAGTGTCAAAATCGGCAATTTGTTTGCCTTGTTGATGCCGGCGTTTTTCCTGATCGCGAATTTGGCGATTGCCTTAAGTATCTGGCTGATCGGCCAAAATATCACGAGCCACCCGAGCAACTTGGCGGCGATTACCAGTTTTATCAATTATCTGATGCAGATTCTGTTTGCGATCATTAACGGTAGCTTTATGCTGACGTTTGCGTCACGGGCGCTGGTTTCTTTGCGACGGATCCATGAAGTGATGGATACCAAGCCGAGTATGACGTTTGTGAGCGGACCGCATCGGGATCTGGACGGCGCCGTTGAATTCGATGACGTGACGTTCACCTACCCAGGGGATGAAAAACCGACGATTCGTGATATCAGTTTTGCGGTTAAGCCGGGTGAAATGATCGGTATTGTCGGGGCGACCGGCAGTGGCAAGACCACCTTGGCGCAGCTGATTCCACGGCTGTTTGACCCGGACACCGGGATCGTCAAAGTTGGCGGGCATGATGTCCGCGCTGTCACCGAAGCTGATTTGCGGCAGACGGTTGGCTTTGTTCTGCAACGGTCCACGCTTTTTTCCGGCACCATTGCCGAAAATCTGCAGCAAGGTAATCCGGACGCTGATTTAGCGTCGATGAAGTGGGCAGCTCGAATCGCTCAATCAGCTGAGTTCATTGAGCGCTTGCCGCACACGTACAATGCAGAAGTGGAAGAACGATCATCGAACTTTTCAGGTGGTCAAAAACAGCGGCTCTCGATTACACGCGGGGTCATTGGGCAGCCGAAGATCCTGATTCTCGACGATGCTACTTCGGCGCTGGATGCTCGCTCGGAAAAATTGGTTCAAGAGGCCTTGGCGCATGAGCTGAAAAACACAACTACTATTATTATTGCTGAAAAAATCAGTTCGATTATTAAGGCTGACCGCATTTTGGTACTTGATGAAGGTCGGTTGGTCGGTAGCGGCACGCATCATGAATTGGCTCAGCATAATAATGTTTATCGCGAAATTTATGCAACCCAAAAGGCACTGGAAGAGGGGGTGTAACTCATGAAAGACTTGAAAAATGCGGGTAAATTTTACGCCCATTATTTACGGCCATACTGGCTAGAGTTTTTGATCACGACGATTTTGATCGCGATTTCCACATGGGCGATTGTTGTTGCACCAACGTATATGGGCCGCGCCATTGAAGAACTGACTGTCTATGTTCAGCAATGGGCGAACCCGGCAACGCGTGCGCAAGCCTCCTTTACGGCGTTTAACCACACCCTAGCCATTTTTGTCTTGCTGTACTTGATTGATGCCTCCAGTATTTTGATCTCGAGTCTGCTGCTGTCAAAAGTCAGCGGTTATTCGACTGGCACCATGCGAGTGGGCTTGTTCCGGAAAATGCAGCGGATGAAAGTCCAGTATTTTGACAGTCATAGTGACGGTGATATTCTGTCGCGGTTTACCAGTGATTTGGATAATATTTTCAATGCCATGAACCAGGCGCTGATCGAAATCTTCTTAAGCGGTGCCCAGTTTATCGGGATTATCTGGATGATGTTTACCCAGAATGCCACGTTGGCGTGGATCACCATGGCCTCGACCCCGGTGGCGATTGGCTTGTCGGCGTTTGTCATGCACCAGGCGAGTGTGGCGGTTGATCGCCAACAGGACGATATCGGCCGACTCAATGGTTACATCAACGAGCAGATTACCGGTCAGAAGATGTTGATTACCAATGGCCTGCAGCAGGAAAGTGTTGCCGGCTTCCAACCGTATAACAATGCGGTACGCAAATCTAACTTGCGTGGGCAGATTTGGAGCGGGATTTTAAACCCGTTGCTCATGGGGTTGTCGTTGCTGAACACGGCGATTGTGATTTTTGCCGGTTCCTGGCTAGCGTTAAACGGATCGCTGAGTCAAGGCGCGGCTTTAGCTTTGGTGGTTGTGTTTGTTAACTATGCGCAACAGTATTATCAACCAATCGTGCAGCTGACCAGTCTGTTTAACATGATTCAATTAGCCATTACCGGTGCCCGTCGGATTACCGAAGTGCGAGAACAGCCGGATGAGGTCGATCCAAAAAATGGCCGCACCCTCGATGGTTTGAAACACGAGCTAGTGATTGATAACGTGCATTTCAGTTACATTCCGGGTAAAGAGATCCTGCACGGCGTTACGATCCATGTTGAAAAAGGTGAGATGGTGGCGCTGGTTGGCCCGACTGGCAGCGGGAAAACCACGGTTATGAACCTGATGAATCGTTTCTATGATGTCGATTCCGGTTCGATTACGTTTGATGGTGTGGATGTGCGCGAGTTCAAACTTGCATCGCTGCGACAAAATGTCGGCATCGTTCTGCAGGATCCGCAACTGTTTTCCGGTACAATCCGCGATAACATTCGCTTCGGTGATCCGGAGGCGGACCAAACACGGGTTGAAGCCGCCGCCAAGCAGGCCAACATCCATGACTTTATTGTGAGTCTGCCGGATGGCTATGATACGTTCGTTTCGGATGAACAAAGCGTCTTTTCAGCCGGGCAAAAGCAGCTCATGTCGATCGCCCGGACTATCTTAACCGATCCGCGCTTACTGATTCTTGATGAGGCGACCAGTAACGTGGATACGGTCACTGAAGCCAAGATTCAAGCGGCGATGGACAATGTGATTCAAGGGCGGACGAGCTTTGTTATCGCCCACCGGCTGAAAACGATTTTGAATGCCGACAAAATTGTCGTCCTTCGCGATGGCAGGATTATTGAAGAAGGCAATCATGAACAGCTGCTGGCGCAAAATGGCTTTTATGCCGAGCTATACCATAATCAGATGGTGTTTGAATAGCATCTATTTAGATTCCGAATAATTCCGGAATCTTTTTTAATATAATTCGTAAATAAAGCGATTTAGAGGCCTTTCTAAAGCTTAAAACTTATGATAGTCTTTCTATATCAGAACAATGCTGTTCGCTGTTTTGATCAATAAAGACTTCGTGGAGGTAGCAATGAGCAAACGTAGGTATTTGGTCGCTTTAGGCGGTATTTTGCTGCATTTGATGATTGGTTCTGTTTATGCATGGAGCGTGTTTACCGGTCCGATTGCCAAACAGACAGGGTGGGCGTTGTCCTCAGTCACAGTGGCGTTTAGTATTGCCATTTTCTTTCTGGGCATGAGCGCTGCCTTCATGGGCCGTGTGGTTGAGCGTTTTGGCCCGCGGTTGACTGGGACAGTTGCCGCGATTTTATATGGTTCGGGGATTTTGTTAACCGGGTTGGCGGTTCAAATCGATTCGTTGCCGTTGCTCTATCTTGGGTACGGCGTGATCGGCGGGTTAGGTTTGGGCGCCGGCTATGTGACGCCGGTTTCAACGATTATTGCGTGGTTCCCGGATAATCGCGGACTCGCGACCGGAATGGCGATTATGGGCTTTGGATTTGCCGCCATGTTGACTGGCCCGGTTGCCCAGCAATTGATCGCAACTATCGGCTTGGTAGCCACCATGTATTTGCTGGGTGCGGTTTATATGGTGATCATGTTGGGAGCAGCTCAAGTAATCCGTAAGCCGCGACCGGATGAAGTGCCGGCAGCCGATCTTGCCAAAAGCGTGAGTTTGACCGGTAAGGCGATGACCGCCAATGAAGCGGTCAAAACGCCAGCATTCCGCTACTTATGGCTGATGTTCTTTATCAATATCACCTGTGGTATCGGGCTTGTGGCGGTTGCATCGCCGATGGCCCAGCAGCAAACCGGTATGTCTGCTGCGACTGCCGCTATGATGGTTGGGGTTGTGGGTTTGTTTAATGGTTTTGGCCGCTTGGCTTGGGCAACGTTGTCTGATTTGATTGGTCGGCCGCTCACCTATACGTTGATTTTTGTGGTAGATGTCATCATGCTGGTCGGCATTTTGACCGTGGGCTCCCCGCTGCTCTTTGGGATTGCGTTATGCCTGATCATGTCATGCTATGGCGCCGGGTTCTCGGTCATTCCGGCTTATCTTGGGGATGTCTTTGGTACCAAACAGCTCGGCGCAATTCACGGTTATGTGCTCACAGCTTGGGCCGCTGCAGGAATCGTTGGCCCGACGCTGCTGAGTTTTAGCGAAGAATATTTTCACAATTATACCGTTAGCTTGATCCTCTTTGTTCTTCTCGAATTACTGGCTCTAGGGCTGTCGATTCGCATTCGGCGGGAATTCAAAGCAACTGCGCAGGATGCGAAGCATGTGACCGACTAACGGTTTTGTCTGCGAAAAGATCGAGAGAGAGACTTTAGGCTGAATGAAAAACATTATGCCGTTGATGTTTTGCTGGTGATATAAACGCCGTCTAATGTGGATATTAATATATCAGAACCCCGTATTTAGGTACGGGATTTTTTTATGTCCCAAAATGCTGATATGACAACATTTTTAGTTTATGTCACATATTATTGACCAAATCCAAGCGTCTTTTGTTGACAAACCTGTACGTACAGGTAAAATAAACTCTGTAAGTGAAATCGCTTTCTGGAGGGGGAAGAAATGCGTAAGTACGATGTCATTTATCAGGATCTGAAGGACAAGATCGAAGCAGAGATTTATGTAACGGGATCGTTACTACCAAGTGAACGGACGTTGCAGGAAATGTACCAGGCGTCGCGTGACACGGTACGAAAAGCATTGCAGCTGCTCAAAGACGACGGGTTTATCCAGTCGCAAAAAGGTAAAGGTTCAACGGTGATTAATCGGCAGGAATACGTTTTTCCCGTTTCAGGAGTTGTGAGTTATGCCGAACTGGCCAAACAATTTCACTTACAGACGCGAACCGTCATTTTGGCCAATCATTTTGCAACATTACCAGCCAAGTCGTTTAAGGATGTGGATCCGCACGTCACGACGAAGCAGATGCGGTTTTTGAAGCGGGTGCGGTATTTGAAAGGTGAGCCAGACATCATCGATATCGATTATCTTGATCCTAAGGTAGTGCCGCCGATTCCGGAGTCGGCAGCCAAGGATTCGTTGTATGCCTATCTTGAAGGTCAGGTGGGATTGACCATTGCCTATGCGACCAAGGAAATCACGGTGGAAACAGCCACCGAAGAAGATCGGCGTTACCTGAAGTTGCCCCAAGCCGCAGTGGTCGTCGTAGTTCGCAGTTGCAGCAGTCTGGTCGATACAACAAAGTTTCAATACACGGAGTCGCGTCACCGGGCGGATCGGTTTAAGTTTCATGATTTTGCGCGGCGAATGCGGCCGTGAATGGTGGCAGGTCGAGCTTCAGTTAAAGGTGAAGATTAAGGAGGTGCATGATGGGATTTCATAAGAAAGTCATTTATCAGCTGTATCCCAAGTCGTTTTATGACAGCAATGGCGACGGGGTCGGCGATTTGCGTGGCATTATTGACAAGATTGATTATCTTAAGTCATTGCACGTCGACATGATCTGGTTCAATCCATTTTTCGTGTCACCACAATACGATAACGGTTATGATGTTGCCGATTATCGCAACATTGATCCACGGTTTGGTACGATGGCGGATTTTGACGAATTGGCTAAGAAACTCAAAGAAGCTGGGATCGATATCATGTTGGACATGGTGTTGAATCATACCAGCACAGAGCATGAATGGTTCCAAAAGGCATTGGCTGGCGACAAGCATTATCAAGCCTATTATTATATTCGCCCGCCAAAGCCGGATGGCAGCTTGCCGACTAACTGGGAAAGCAAATTCGGCGGGCCAGCGTGGGCACCGTTTGGCGACACCGGCAATTATTATCTGCATTTATACGAACGCCGCCAAGCTGATTTTGATTGGCACAATCCAGCGGTTCGGCAAGAAGCCGCAGCGATTATTAACTTTTGGCGTGCCAAGGGTGTCCACGGATTT
The DNA here is from genome assembly GCF_030770335.1 of Lacticaseibacillus zeae subsp. silagei. Classification (NCBI taxonomy): domain Bacteria; kingdom Bacillati; phylum Bacillota; class Bacilli; order Lactobacillales; family Lactobacillaceae; genus Lacticaseibacillus; species Lacticaseibacillus zeae. The sequence goes on from NZ_CP132484.1 coordinate 605,208, forward strand.
CGGTTCGATGTGTTGAATGTGATTGGCAAGGCAGAAAAACTGGTCGATGCACCGCCAGAGGTTGCCAGCAAAACGCTGTACACGGATACGCCGATTGTTCAGGACTATCTGAAGGAACTGGCCGCCAACAGCTTCGGCCAGGATCAAAACAGTGTCACGGTGGGCGAAATGAGTTCCACAACTGTTAAGAACTCAATCGCCTACACGAAACCGGAAAATCATGAATTATCCATGGTCTTTCAATTTCACCATTTGAAGACGGATTATAAGAACGGTGAAAAGTGGACGAAAGAACCGTATAACTTCAATGCGTTGCGGGACATTTTGCACACTTGGGGTCAACAGTTAGATCAAGGCGGCGGCTGGCAGGCGCTGTTTTGGAATAACCACGATCAGCCGCGGGCACTCAATCGTTTTGGTAACGTTGACAAGTATCGGGTTAAAAGTGCCGAAATGCTTGCTGCGGCGATTCATCTCAGTCGTGGCACCCCGTATATCTATATGGGTGAGGAAATCGGCATGACCGATCCGCACTACCATTCAATGGCTGATTATGTGGATATCGAAGCCAAGAATGCTTACAAGGCGTTGCTCAAGGAAGGTAAGTCGGAAAAAGCGGCGTTTGCCATCATTTTGGCGAAGGCCCGTGACAACAGTCGGACGCCGATGCAGTGGGATGATTCGGCTAATGCCGGCTTTACCACCGGTACACCTTGGCTGCGACCGACGAATCAAAAAGAAATCAACGTCAAAGATGAGTTGGCGCATGGCGAAATTTTCCAATTTTATCAAAAGTTGATTGCGTTGCGGAAAGAATACGACGTGATCAGTGACGGCAGTTATGAACCGTTTGGAATCGATATCGACCGCTTGTATGCGTACGAACGGGTTGCTGGTGAGGATCATTTGTTGGTCCTGAATAACTTCAGTGACAAGACGATCACAGTACCGCTGCCAAATCGATTCCAATCCGCAAAAGTGCTTATTACCAATGAGTCAGGATTAATACCAACTGCAACGATGACATTGCCGCCGTATGCGACGATCGCATTGTTGACATCGGAAGAGAATTAAGGAGGAACCAAAAATGGCTGATGAAAAGAAGCTACACATTTTGGCGCCTGTTTCAGGGCTTGCCATGGCGATTACAGACGTCTCCGATCCGGTCTTTTCACAGAAAATGATGGGTGATGGCTTTGGTATTGAACCATCAGATGGTCAGATTGCTGCGCCGGTTGACGGACGCATCATGATGATTGCCGATACCAAGCATGCAATCGGGATTAAAGCCGATGACGGCGCCGAGTTGTTGATTCACTTGGGCATTGATACGGTTGAGTTGAAAGGCGCACCGTTTGAAATCGATACGGCAATGGATGCCAAAGTCAAAGCCGGCGACGTGATTGGTTCCATGGATTTGGATGCGATCAAGAAAGCCGGCAAAAAGACCACGGTCATTGTTGCGATTACCAATACCAATGACGTGGTTGATCATCTTGATGTCACCCCGGGCGAAGTTAAGGTTGGTGAAGAAGTTGCCGTGATGACACCTAAGGCAGCTGCGGCTACATCAACAACGGCGGCGACGCCAAATAAGAAGGAAAGCAAGTATGCGGCGACTGCCCGCCAGATTATTGCCGATGTCGGTGGGGCACAGAACGTCAATAGTTTGATTCACTGTATCACCCGGTTGCGGTTTTATCTGAAAGATGAACAAAAGCCGGACGATGACACAGTGCGCAACATTCCGGGCGTCATTGATGTTGCCCGAGCAAACGGCCAGTATCAAGTGGTCATTGGGCAAGCCGTCACTGACGTTTATGATGAAGTCATTAAACAGTTAGGCCCCGGCTACTCTAATGCTGAAGGTACTGCGGAAGCCATTAAAGAAACCCAAGCAGAGGATAAAGATACCAGTTTCTGGGGCACAATCAAACGTTGGACCCAGGCGTTGATCGGGACGATAACCGGATCCATGATTCCGGTTATCGGACTGTTGGCCGCCAGTGGGATGCTCAAAGGTGTTCTCAACATTATGACCACCTGGTTCCATCTTTCAACAACGGATCCGACATACGTGATTATTAATGCGATGGGCGATGCAGCCTTTTACTTCCTGCCTGTGATCGTCGGTTTCACGGCCGCGCAAAAACTCGGTTCGGATCCGGTTATCGTTGGCATTATCGGTGCGTTCCTGATTTATCCATCAATTGCTAAGATTGCAACGGCTGGTAAAGTTAGTGGTACGTTACTGGGCATGGGGGTCAATGCCAGTTTCTTCGGCTTACCTGTCCACATTGCGAATTACACGTATTCGATTTTCCCGATGATTTTTGCGGCATGGATGGCAGCCAAGCTTGAACCGTGGATCAAGAGCTGGATGCCACTGGTTCTGCGGATGATTTTCACGCCGCTGGTTGAAATCTTCTTAGTCGGCATGACGGTTGTCTTGGTTGTCGGTCCACTGATCACGGTGCTGTCTGGTGCGATCACATCCGGGATTCAGGCATTACTCAGCTTGACGCCAATGATTTCCGACGCCATTATTGCCGGTCTGTATCAGGTTCTGGTTATCTTCGGATTGCACTGGGCGGTTATCCCGGTTATTACCGCACAATTGTCTTCGGCACACCCAGAGTCCGTGCTTAACGGCATCGTCTCCATTTCTATGATTGCCCAAGGTGCCGGCGCGTTGGCTGTCTGGGTTAAGACCAAGCACAACCCAGCACTGAAAGGTTTGTCTATTTCCGCGTTCATCAGCGCATGCTGCGGCATCACCGAACCTGCGATGTATGGTGTTAACTTGAAGTATGGCCGGGTCTTCGTCTTTGCTAGTATCGGTGCCGCAATCGGTGGCGTTGTCAATGGCCTGTTAGGTGTTTCGATGTACGGATTCACTGGCAGCTTCATTGGTTTTCCATCATTTGCTGCTCCGGGTTGGGCACACAATCCAGGCAACTTTGCCGGATTCTGGATTGCTTCGGTTGTGACCTTGGTTGCCGCCTTCCTCTTGGTTTACTTCTTCGGTTATAAAGATGCCGATGCCAATGCGGCTAAGGCAGCACCTAAGAAGAAGCGCTTAGGAAAGACAGTTGAATAATGAGTTAAGGCTTCACTGAAAAGTGGTTCGAAATGATAATCGTGTCATTTTGGCGAAGAATCAAAGTCTAGAAGTCTAGTAGTTAAAACACCGATGTCGTTGGGCATCGGTGTTTTTGCTTGGCAAAAAAGCGAGGCCGATCATGATCGGAGAAACGCCACAAAAATTTGTGCCGATTTCGATAAAAATAACTTGCAGTTGCCGCAGAATTAGGGCACACTAAAAAGTGTTCTCATTGAACACTAATTTTTCATGGAGGAGGGCCGAGATGTATAGACGGTACAAAGATGTGTCGCTGATTCTGAAAATTGTCATCGGAATCATTGTTGGGGCAGTGTTAGGGGTATTGGTGCCCTCCTGGTCCTTTATCGATATTTTAGGGAAGTTATTTGTTGGCGCATTAAAAGCGATCGCGCCATTACTGGTGTTTTTGCTGATCATGTCGGCAATTTCAAAATACCGGTCTGGCTCGAAGAATCACTTTGGCACCGTGATCGTGCTTTACTTAAGTGCCACACTGCTTTCGTCTATTGCGGCGGTCGCGGTTTCTTATCTTTTCCCGATCAAGCTTGTTTTGCCTGGCGCAATAAAAATTGCCGAAAGTGCGCCAAAGGATTTAGGCACGGTTGTCTCCGACTTGCTGACCAATGCAGTGGCCAATCCGATTTCTGCGCTGGTTGAAGGCAATTACTTGGCGATTCTGTTCTGGTCAGTGCTGATTGGGGCGGGATTGCGCCTGGCGAGTGGCACAACCAAAAAAGTGGTGACCGAGTTTGCAGAAACCGTCAGCAGCGTAGCCCAAACGGTGATACAGTTTGCACCGTTCGGGATTGTCGGTTTGCTGCATGAATCGTTAAGTAAGACTGGCGTTAAAGGCGTCATGGCATATGGTCAGCTGCTCATCTTGTTGGTCGCGACGATGGTATTTGTCTATCTGATCGTGTACCCATTTATGGTGTGGCTGTTGACCCATCAGAATCCTTATCCGTTGACGTTTTGGACGTTAAAAGTCAGCGGCATTCCGGCATTCTTCACCCGTAGTGGCGCGGTGAACATCCCGATCAATCTGCAAGCTTGCGAAGATTTAGGCTTGAACAAAGAAAGCTATGCGATTTCGATTCCACTGGGCGGTTCGGCTAACTCCGGTGGTGCTGCCATCACGGTGTCGATTATGACGTTGGCAACGGCCAATACCATGGGCGTGCATGTCAGCATCTTCCTAGCCTTGCTGCTGTGCTTCTTATCAGCCATTTCGGCAACCGGGGTATCGGGGATTGCCGGCGGGTCGCTGTTATTAATTCCAATGGCGGCATCACTGTTTGGGATCTCCAATGACATCGCGATGCAGGTGGTCGGTATCGGCTTCATCATCGGGGTGGTTCAGGATTCCGTGGAAACGGCGGTTAATTCGGCTTCCGACTTGCTGTTTACTGCTACCGCCGAGTATGCCGATGATCGCCGCGATGGTCACCCGGTCGATATGCGCGCGGCGGTTAAAGCCGCGGGTAAAGTGAAAACCAAAGCTGCCAAGCTGGTTGAAGAAGAAGGCGAACAGATTTAAATTCGCAGCAGTACTTCCGGTTTGATGCACCGTGCCACGTATCAACTCAGTCACTTAATAACCTGATGAAAACTGCCCAAGAGACGAAAGAGGTCGCTTGGGCAGTTTTTGCCTTTTAAAGTTGGTGCTTTTTTAGCTGTGAAATGTTGATTTAACAGGCAAATTGTCTAGCTTAAAAAATTGTAAGGTTATTTTTCCTATGATAACTGATGTCATTAAAAACACAGCGCTTTCCAGCTTTGCTAAAATGTGCTAACCTAGTTTTCATGGATTTTTTATTAACACATTGAAAAGACAGCATTAACTGTTTAATGGAGGTTCCAATGGGTAAAGTGTGGCAACGACTGGTTCGAAAAGAGGATCCAAGTGTTTACGAAGATAAAGATTCGCACCTGCCGCGAGTGTTACGGGTACGTGACTTTCTTGCTTTAGGGGTCGGGACCATTGTGTCGGCGTCTATTTTCACGTTACCAGGGGTGGTTGCGGCTAAACACGCCGGTCCCGCAGTCTCGATTTCTTTTTTAGTCGCTGCGATTGTAGCAGGATTAGTAGCGTTTGCGTACGCGGAAATGTCGGCCGCGATGCCATTTGCCGGCTCGGCGTATTCATGGATTAATGTGGTGTTCGGCGAGTTCTTCGGCTGGATTGCCGGTTGGGCTTTGTTAGCCGAGTACTTTATTGCCGTTGCGTTCGTTGCTTCAGGGTTATCCGCTAATTTTCGCGGCTTGCTGGCGACGATCGGCCTGAATTTTCCGGCGGCGTTGGCCAATCCGTTTGGCACTAACGGCGGGGTTGTCGACCTCGTCGCCGTGGTGGTGATGTTGATGGTCGGTGTTTTGCTGTCACGCGGTGTGTCAAGTGCTGCGCGGGTCGAAAACATTTTGGTGGTCATGAAGGTTTTGGCAATTTTGCTGTTCCTTGTGGTCGGCTTGACCGCGATTCATCCGGAAAACTTCCATCCGTTTTTCCCGAAGTATCATCTGAATGCTGACGGTACCCCTTTTGGCGGCTGGCAGGGGATTTATGCCGGCGTTTCTATGATTTTCCTGGCCTATATCGGTTTTGATTCGATTGCTGCGAATTCGGCTGAAGCGATCGATCCGGAGAAAACGATGCCGCGGGGGATTCTTGGCTCGCTGTTAATTGCGGTTTTCCTGTTTGTCTCGGTCGGCCTCGTTTTGTTGGGCATGTTCCCGTATCAAGATTACGCCAACAACGCCGAACCAGTTGGCTGGGCGCTGCGCCACTCCGGTCATGCGGTAGTCGCGACAGTGGTCGAAAGCATTGCGGTTTTGGGAATGTTCACGGCCTTAATCGGCATGGCCATGGCAGGATCCCGGTTGCTTTACAGCTTTGGCCGCGATGGCATGTTGCCACACGGTTTGGGCAAGTTGAACAGCCGCAAGTTGCCGAACATTGCGTTGGCAGTTTTAATCACGATCGGTGTCATTATCGGGGCATTCTTCCCATTTGCGTTCCTGGCACAACTGATTTCCGCCGGCACGCTGATTGCCTTCATGTTCGTCACGCTCGGCATTTATCGCCTCCGTCCGCGTGAAGGCAAGGACATCGCCAAGCCGCGCTTCCAAATGCCGTTGTATCCGGTGTTACCTGCCGTAGCTTTCCTCGGCTCGCTGGTGGTTTTCCTGGGTCTGGACATTCAAGCCAAAATGTACTCCGGCGTCTGGTTCCTGATCGGGTGCGCTATCTACTTCCTGTACGGTATGCGGCATTCAGCGCTGACAAAAGGGTCGGTTGTTGAGCAGGAAACCGAAGCATTGGAGCAGTCAAAAGAAGACTGAGTGGTTTAAAAGATATGGTTTAAATTAAAAACGCCCGCAAAGATTTTGTCTTTGTGAGCGTTTTTAATTTTCTTTGACTGATGAATACTGACTAAGCTTCCTGGGCCTTCTGGAGATTTTCTTTTAAAATCGCCGCAGAATCTGATAGACGCTTATGATCTTCGGCATTCAAATCAAGTTCGATAATGCGTTCCAAACCGTTAGCGCCAAGAATGACAGGAACACCGATCGAAACGCCGCTTAAGCCATATTCGCCTTCGAGATGAACGGACATGGCAAATGCTGCGCGATCGTCATTTAAGAACGCGCTGGTTAACCGAGTCAGCGAAGCAGCGATACCGTAGAAAGTGGCGCCTTTCTTTTCGATGATCCCGTAAGCCGCGGTTTTCACGCGCTCGCTGATTTCAGCAAGGTCGCTTTCCTGCCGATTTTTCGGAATCCAGTCAAGAATTGGCTTGCCACCGATATTAGTGTAATCCCAAACCGGGAATTCGGAATCGCCGTGTTCACCCATGATATAACCATGAACGATGCGGGCGTCAATGTTGTAGCGCAAGCCGATTTCCGCTCGTAGTCGCGCCGAATCCAATGCGGTGCCGGAGCCGAGTACTTGATTGCGCGGCAAGCCGGATTCCTGCAAAACCAATTCTGCCAGCACATCAACCGGGTTGGAAGCCACCAAAATGAAACCATTGAAGCCGCTTGCCATGATATTGTGAGTGATTTCCTTCATAATCTTGGCGTTAATCGCTAGCAACTCAAGTCGTGTCTGTCCCGGCTTTTGCGCGATCCCCGCAGTAATCACAATAATATCGGCATATTTGCAGTCTTCATAACTAGCCGCATAAATATTCTTTTGTGACGTGTAAGGCAGCGCATCCGAAAGATCCTCAACGTCGCCTTGTACCCGTTTTTCATTGACGTCGATGATGCCCAGACTCTGACCGACGCCGGTTGTAAGACAGTTAAACGCGTAACTCGACCCAATGGCGCCGTCACCAATTAAAATAATATTTCCGCGATTCTGCATTCCAAAATTCCTCCTCATAACGATGTTAACAACTTGTGTTCAAACAATCAGTACCCAACCGAGCTGAATCCACTGGACTGTTGAAGACCAGCAGCCGTGACCAGCTTTTTTACATGTATCCGATTTCATTGTAACAGAGGATAGTTGAGACAAGTTAATAAACGACTGAAATTCTGGTCATCATTAACAAAGAGTTCTTATCAAAATGCCATTTTTCTGTTAATCTTAAAACAACGTCCGTTACGTTTTTTGAGAAAGGTGGTTTCCCATGTCAGCAGCTTCTTATGTGCAGTCAGTGCTTGCAACGCTTAAACAGCGCGATCCGAACCAATCGGAATTTTTTGAAGCGGCCTCAACGCTTTTGAAAACGATTACGCCGGTGTTTGAGAAGCATCCGGAGTATGTGAAGGCCAATATTCTTGGGCGATTGGTTGAACCGGAGCGGGCGATTCAATTTGCCGTTCCGTGGCAGGATGACCAAGGAAATATTCAAATTAATCGCGGATTTCGCGTTCAGTTTAACTCGGCGATTGGTCCATACAAAGGTGGCCTGCGCTTGCATCCTTCCGTGAATCTTAGCATTGTGAAGTTTTTAGGCTTTGAACAGATTTTTAAAAATAGTCTGACCACTTTGCCGATTGGTGGGGCCAAGGGTGGTTCCGATTTTAATCCAAAAGGAAAGTCGGATGCCGAAGTGATGCGTTTTTGTCAAAGCTTCATGACCGAACTGAGCAAGTATATTGGGCCGGATTTGGATGTACCGGCTGGTGATATTGGCGTCGGTGCTCGCGAAATCGGGTATCTTTACGGTCAATATAAACGGCTGAAAGGTGCGCAACGTGGGGTTTTGACTGGTAAAGGCCTTAGTTATGGTGGCTCGTTGGCGCGGACGGAAGCCACCGGTTATGGGTTGATTTACTATACCGATGAGTTATTGAAAGCCAATGGCGAGACGTTAGCCGGGAAGCGTGCGGTCATTTCCGGTGCTGGTAACGTTGCGATTCATGCTGCCGAGAAAGCTGAAGCACTGGGCGTCAAGGTGATTACCGTTTCCGATTCGAATGGCTATGTGGTCGATGAAAACGGGATTGATGTTGCGGTGGTTAAACAAATCAAGGAAGTCGAGCGCGGTCGCATTAAAGTTTATGCGGACCGGGTGGCTGGTGCACAGTATCATGAAGGTTCGGTCTGGGACGCCACCGATCTTAAGTTTGATTTGGCATTGCCTTGCGCCACGCAAAATGAAATTGACGGTGATCAAGCGGCGCGGTTTAAGGCAGCCGGCGTGATTGCGGTTGCTGAAGGCGCCAATATGCCAAGCGATCCGGACGCCATCGCTACCTATGCAGACGCCAGAATTTTATACGGACCGGCAAAAGCAGCCAATGCTGGCGGCGTCGCTGTTTCAGCGCTGGAAATGGGCCAGAATTCCCGCCGCGAAAGTGACAGCTTTGAAAAAGTCGACAGCCAACTACACGAAATCATGCAACACATTTTTAAGGCCAGCGCAGATGCTGCGGACGAATACGGCGTGCCTGGTAACTACGAAGCGGGCGCGAACATCGCTGGCTTCCTTAAAGTGGCAGATGCTATGTATGCGCAGGGAATGTAGGCAATTCGTGACAATGACAAAAGTTGAACTAGCTGTGTCCAAGCATTGAGTTTCCAAGCGATCTTTCTATGAACAACTACAGAAAGTACAAAAACAACGGCGATCGGATAAGTGAAGTTATCTGATCGCCGTTGTTTTATATGTGAGCGTGAGCCGACTGCTGCGCCGGGAAGCGCGTTATAGTGTGAGCGTAGGCCAAAAAAATTATCAACGGAGCAGCCGTCCATAAAACGGTACTTGGCATCAAACCCTGTTCTTTTTCTACATCAAAAGTCGCGCCACTGATGGATCAAGTTCAATCAGTTGCATGAGACGCCGAGCTGGCCCATTTGGTTTACCGCGGTTCGTTTCCCAAGCCTGAACGGTACGAGGAGAAGCCGCCATAATTTGAGCGAAGACGAGTTGCGTTGCTGGGATTTGCTGACGAATTTTCTTGATTTCTTCGCCGGTAAACTCAGGCGGTGTTGGTAGATGTCGCTCATGCCGTTCAACGCCAGGATCATTTCCGTCTAATAGTTGATTGAGCTCTTCAATACTTTTTTCGAGTGTACTTTTAGTCATGTTATTCACCTTTTTTGAGACGTTGAACAACTTTTTTCAACGCTGCCGCTTGCAGAAATAAGGCGGATCATGAAATTAACACCATTACTTCACGTTGCTACGTTTTTATAGTATACGATTTTATGGTATGCGTCGACTGATTTTGTCCATTTTTCCCTGTACTTCAACATTACGCACGATTGGGCCATAGTGACAAAATACCAACGCCAAGAAAAAGATGATGGCATCAAAAAAGGCTTCGAATTTCAATCACTCGAAATTCAGAGCCTTTTTGCTACGGTGACAACTAAATCACCATACTGGTTAATTCGATGGCAACCTAGAAGCGACTAATCGTGATAGACGCCCTCGGCCCATTTTTCGTTTTCTTCATCGAAAAAGTGCGGATTATCTTTTTGATCAGGGTTTGGTTTGGCAATGTGGTCAATTTCTTTGATCAATTCCGCATTTTCCGGCGTTTCTTTGTAGGTGGCGTCCAGATAGGCCTTGATGATATCGTATGCCAGATGCTCACCAATGCTGGCACCGCCGAAGCCAAGTACGTTCGCATTTAATTGTTCGCGAGCGTACTTGGCCGCTGCGGCGTCGTTCACCATAGCAGCGCGAACGCCTTCGTTTTTATTGGCAGCCATGGTAATACCGCTGCCATCACCACACAAAACAATGCCTAGATCAGCACGACCATCGGCGACATCTTCGGCAACTTTCTTGCCATAAATCGGATAGTGCGTCCGGACGGTGTCGTAGGTGCCTTCATCAATAACTTGATAGCCAGCATGCTTTAAAAAATTCGAGATCTTAATCTTCATGTAAGTCACAATATGATCATTACCTAAAGAAATAATCATGGGATCAGACTTCCTTTCTTCCAAAGTTAGATCATTTTCGCAAGCATATCGAGCCGAACCTGGTGGCGGCCGTCAACGTATTCCGCGTCCAGATAGCGTTGAATCAGGCCGAGCGCCCGATCTAGGCCGATAAGTCCAGTACCGATCGCAATGGCTTTGGCACCATTATGTTCGGCAGTTTGATGCGCAGCAGTTTCGTCACCGACATTGGTTGCGACCATACCCTTGACTTTGGTTGCCGCCATCGTTGAACCGACGCCGTAACGGTCAAACATCAAGCCTTTATGCGCCTTACCTGCCATCACTTCTTTGGTCACAGCCAAAGCAGACTCAACAAAATTCTTCGCTGGTTGCGGCGTTACATCAATGACATGGTAGTCGCGCTGCTTGAGATAGTCCTTGACCTTTTCTTTCATGGCAAAACCGTCTTGATCAGCACCAATCACAACATCCAAAATTGTCACTCCTTTGATTAATTGAATTGCATTTGTGACTAAGATACTGGCGGGGCAAGCTGATCGTTTTGAAGGAAGTCAGTGGGGGAGAACACCCGAAGCAAAAAGGTGAAAGCAATTTTGTTTTCGTACAATGTTTATATTTGTTCCTGTATGTTCACTTATGTTTCATTCGTCAACCACAATGTAGCATCGAATCTTTTTAGTGTAAAGGCCTAAAATACACTTTCTAGTTAGAGGAGGAAGTTTTATCACGCCTTAAGTTGATGGAAAAACAAATCGAGCCACACGTAAAGGTGTGACGTGGTTTGATTCGTTTACTAGGTAAAGTACTGTCATCAGATTGATGGCTAATTTTCCAACTAATAAAATCAAGTTGCTATGCACATTGGTCTAGACTAATTGCTCTGCTGAAAGGCCCGACTTTCTTAAAAGTGAGCGCTTTCAGCGAATTAATCGCGATTAATTTGCAAAAAAATTAGTTTTTTTTTGCTGGACGTGTTATAGTCTATTCATGGTAATACTTGAACGGGAAACATCATGTAACATGAATTTCCTTTTTAGGATTACGGTTGTCTGTTGTTGTTAGTTTTGAAAAGGAGATTCACTTTCATGCAAAAAGGTACAGTTAAATGGTTCAACGCTGATAAGGGTTACGGCTTCATCACTGGTGAAGACGGCCAAGATGTCTTTGTACACTTCAGCGCCATCAACGGCGAAGGTTACAAGAGTCTTGACGAAGGTCAGGCTGTTTCCTACGATGTAGAACAATCTGATCGTGGCCCTCAGGCTGCTAACGTTACCAAGCTTTAATTCTTGGTTCGTTAAAAAAGAGATCCGCTCAGGAAACTGGGTGGGTCTTTTTTTGTTGAGCGCGAACAGGAGCGCTTAGAAATCGGAGTGTAAGTGGCCTTGAAGCCCAAATGGCTGGGCTTCGGCCATTTGGGCTTCAAGGTCCTTACACGTAGATTTCTGCGACTGTGAGCGCGTTATAGAACGCGGAAGTCAGATTTCACATGTGCCCGAAATAGAAAAAAACTCCCCGAGTAAAAAAAGGTTGGCCATTGCGACCAAGGTCCTTACACATAGACTTCTGCGCTGGTGAACACGTTATAAAACGCAACAGTCAATAACATGCCATTGCCACCAATAGAAAACCCTGCGTCGTACTCAGAGCTCCATGACACCAACTCACCGCTCTAACGTCAACCGCCAGACACTGGTCAAAAGCCAGCAAGCAAAAGGCATCGCCGCAAGAAACAAGCCAATGAAAATAATACCCGGAGCATCGCCACTTTTGGCCCACGCATAAGAAAGCGACAAACTGATAACGGCCACAATGATCGTGATCACGCCCAGAAGCCATTGTAACCGCCGAACCAAGTGACGAGCCGCTTGCGACGCCCGGACTAATTGCCATAGGGTGACAAAACATGCGAAGATACCGGCGAGTGTCACCCAACCGCCAATCAAGGTGATGATGAGTACAGCCGTGATTCGGGACGTGAGCACTAATAAAATGGTGGCCCAGATGCCAGTCGCCAGAAAAGCCATGCTGCCTAACCACATACAAAGCGCCAATCCTAAGTGATGCGGTGTTTGTCCGTTACCTTGCTTGATCATCGTTAACATCTCCACTTATGGTCAAGTGTAACGCGCACGGTGGATTAAGGTTTTGAGATACAGGATTCTTGACGGAAAAATAAAAAAAGTACGCCAGAAGATTCCGGGCGTACTTTTTTGCTTAAGTGAATGTAGACGAAGAATAACCGTTACCGCTCATTATTCACCTAACGTCGGCTCATCGGTAAATTCGTCAACAATTCGGAAGCTGACATTTTCGTTTTCTTTTAACAGTTTAGCGACAGGGCACTCATCTAATGCCTGGGTCACAATCTTTTGCGCTTCTTCGCGTGTGTGACTTGGCATGAGAATTTGCGCGTCGACAATGAATTTGTAGCCGATTTTGTCACGTTCGATGTCCACCCGGGTGCGTAATTGCGAATCTTCCGCAGTGCCTTCACGATGCTGGACGATCCGAATCGTTGCATTGAAACAAGTGGACAGGGCAAATGCAATGAATTGCTCCGGATTGGTGCCCGGAGCATCAATAAGCGAACTGGAAACACCAAGGGCTAATCCTTGGTTGCCTTCGACATAACTTTCACCGACTAAACCATTTTCGTTGCGGACATAGGTATGATACAAAGATCGTTCTGCCATGCTATCCATCCTTTCTTGTTTTGAAGCTTTCACCGTGAGTATACCATGGAACCGCTTAATTTGCGGGCAATATGTCTCGGACACAGAGCAGGTAGACCTGTTTCCGATTTACGTCAGCGGCGTCAGACGGACAACTTTCGTGGCGATTTCATTGATAAAATGCTCGTCGTGTTCCACGAAAAGCATTGTTGGTTGATAGTGGTTGATGGCGGTCAAAATCTGGTCTTGATTATAAGTGTCCAGATAATTGAGCGGCTCATCCCAAATATAAAGGGAAGCTGGTGTCGCAAGCGAACGCGCGACTTCGACCTTCTTTTGCTGACCCATACTAAGGTGTTCGATCGGCGTGACAAAATCGGCGCGTGGCATTCCAAGCTTACGTAAGTTGTTAAGCAACGCTTCAAGACTGAGGTGCCGCTTTTCGGCAAAGTCCGGTAGTAACCCGCGATTGTCAGGATATTGCTGACGCACCAAACTTAAAGCAACCGGTGCAAGGGTCAGAAGCCCGGTTTGTGTGCCGGTAAAATGGCCCAGCAAAGCCCGGATCAACGTCGATTTACCGCTACCGTTTTCACCGACAATCGCCACCCGGTCGCTGGGGTGCAACGTAAATGATATTGGTTGGAAAAGCGGCTGATTATAACCAACCTGAACGTTTTCGGCCACAATCAAATGGTGATGGTGGGTTGGTTGCGGTGTCATCGTAAGCGGATCGATTTTTTCAAGATTCTTGAGCAGCTGCTCTTTTGTGGCAATTTCCTTATCCATGCGGTGCTCGAGGTTTTTGCTTTTTTTCATGGTTCGTGCTGCTCGAGCGCTGATGAAGCCGCGCCCCTTATGACCACTGTTTTTGACGTGTCGATCGCCGTAAATGCTGCGTTCTTTGTCTTCTGCCCAAACTTTTTTGGCGTGCGCAGTCTGCTTCAAGCGGCTGATTTCCGTTTTTAACTGGGCATTTTGCGCGAGTTCGGTTTGATCCTGCCGCTGCTTTTCCATGGTAAAGGTGGTGTAGTTGCCTTGGTAAAGCATGATTTTTTTGCGTTCGATCGCCAACGTATGGTCGGTGACAGCGTCGAGAAAATCCCGGTCGTGGCTGACCACGATGAAGCCAGGTTTTTGTTTCAGATAGGCAGCGACTTGGCGACGACTGCGCAAGTCTAGGTGATTCGTCGGCTCGTCAATGAGCGCAAAGCCATCGTCTTGGATGAAGAGCAAGGCAAGCCGGACCTTGGTTTGCTCACCGCCGGATAGATCCCGAAATGGCCGCCACAAGATATCGGGGCCGGCATGCAATAAATTTAGTTCGCGTTCCAGTTGCCATTGCGCCACGTCTTGGAAGGCTTGCGCTGCGTGAAGTGTCAGTTGGCGCTCGTTCAGCGGTTGCGGAAAATAGCGCAAGGGTACCGGAACGGTGATTGATCCGCGGTAATACAGTTGCTGCTGCAATAACCGCAACAACGTGGTTTTACCGCGGCCGTTACGACCAACCAAGCCAAGGTGCCAGCCAGTATCGAGGTTAAACCCGGCATCGCTGAAAAGTGGCGCCTGACCGTCATAGGCAAAATAAAGGTGTTTGATTTGAATCGTTGACATACAGTCACGTCCTTTCGCGGATATGCCTGTGCTATCAGAAGAAAGATCAGCTGACTTTTTGGATTTTGGGACTGCACGATGGCGTGCGATGGCGTAACTGCCAAAGCTAGCTCACAGGAAATTGTTCTACTACGGGCGAGTAGGAGAAGCCTTCTTCCGAGTTCTATAACGCGCTCACAAAAAACAGCCCCAAATAATTCAGGGCTGACCAAAATAAACGGAGAATCCGCCATTGATCAAGCCCAATTGTCAAAAAGTCCGCACTGATCCCGTTGCTGAGAACAGGACTTGGACATTTTCAACAATTGGCTTACTTCAATGGACAGACCTCACTTTCGCTTTAACGTTGCTTTAAAATTAGCACGGCTGGGCCGGTTCGTCAACTTTTAACGGCTTCAGCGATCGGCGTGTTGCCACTGGCGATTTTGATTGTTTCGCGATGGCGGTTGCTGTCTAAAGCAGCGACAAGGACATCGGCGACATCGGCTCGCGGAATGGTCGATGGCCGTTGCGGTTGCAGCGTGATGGTGCCTTGCGCCGGGTCATTGGTGAGGGCGGTCGGCTGGACAATGACATAGTCCAGATCAGTGTTATGGATCAGCCACTCATCGGCGTAGTACTTGGCGATGTAATAATCGTGCAGCTCTTCCGGCCATTTTGCGGGATCCTCGGCATCCAACGCACTTAACATGATGAAGCGGCCGACATCATCGGCTTCAGCAGCTTTCATGGTTTTAATTGCGCCGTCGAGATCCACGCCGAGTAAGTCCTTACCCCGCGAACCGGCAGCAAAGATAACGGCATCGTGGCCGGCAAAAAGTTCCGTCAAGCGTGAAACCGGCCATGCGAGATTAAGTTCGACTGCCCGGAAATTTTTCTGCGGATCAGGGGTCTGGGTGAGCGGATCGCGATAACCGCCAGTTACGGTATCACCGCGATCCAACAGTTTGTGCACCAATAGCTGGCCAATCTGACCGTGGGCACCGACAACAAAGATTTTCACAACAAAGGTCCTTTCCTGAAAAATAGTTGTTATCAGTATAACGTTTTTTATTGAGGCGTGAAAGCGCTCGCCGAATTTTTTAGACTAAGCGACGCTCAAAACTGGCAGTGTGCTAGGTTTAAATTATTTCAAGCGGAATATGGTGACGCGGTGCCGGAAACGCTTGGTCAAACAGGGCTAATTCATCCGGTGTGAAGGTGACATCGGCAGCCGCAATATTCTCGGCCATGTGGCTCGCTTCGCCGGTACGCGGGATCGACAGCACATCACCATTACGCAGTACCCACGCCAGCATAAGCTGATGGGTTGAAACGCCCTTGGCTTTGGCCAGATCCACGAGCTCCGGGGTCAACTTGATTGACTTACCACTGCCGGAACCATAAGGCGAGTAGCCAATCGTCGTGATGCCGGCTTGCTTTTGACGTGGTAGGAGGTCATATTCAATGCCGCGTGATTGCAAATTGTATAACACTTCGTTAGCGGCAACTTGATCGCCACCGGGTTCCATCGTGAGCTGATCCATGTCGTCAACATCAAAATTGGAAACACCGTATTGGCGAATCAGGCCTTCTTTTTTCAATTCCTGGAGGCCTTCCAAGGTTTCTGCTAACGGGGTCGCCCCACGCCAATGCAGCAAGTAGAGATCGAGGTAATCGGTTTTAAGGCGGGACAGGCTATTGGTCAGCGCCGTCCGCATTTGCTTTTTGTCTGCATGGGACGGATAGAACTTGGAAATCAAATAAATGTCGATCCGGTTGTAATCACCCAGAAAACCGCCGATCAGGGATTCAGCAGCGCCATTCCCGTACATTTCCGCAGTATCAATCACGTTCAAGCCGTGATCCAGCCCGTATTTTAAGGCCTCGGTTTCACGAGCACTCTGCGCAGCGTTGCCTTCGCCCAGATACCAAGTACCCATGCCCACAATTGGTACCGTGACGTCGCCAATATTGATCGTTTTCATAAAAGCAACCTTCCTTTCTTCCTACAAGTCCATTATACAAACTAGTGAAGAAATAAAAACATGATCGGAAAAATGGAACAAAAGATGAGAACGCGGCTTCTTTTAAAAGTGAAAAAATGCAAATTTTTCACTGCCTAAACCGCACTAATTCTTAGCGGTGATCGTTATCATGCGCGGCTGGGGGAAGTTTTTTCGCCCCGGTGCGATAGTGGAAAAAGTAGTGCAGGCAGACCAGTACCAAGAAGATCACACCGACTAACAATGAGATGCTGGTTTCGGGATTGAGCAACATGAAAAATAAAGTGAACGCGAGGAAAATAAGTGTGAGATAATTGCTGTAAGGTGCGAATGGCATTTTAAAAGGATGGTCAGGCATTTTATCGGCGTGAACCTTGCGGAAGCGCGTTTCACTGACGAGAATGACGACCCACGGCACCATGCCCGGTAAAACGCTGGAGCTATAGACCAGCACGAAAACATTCTTGGCGGCAGGGGCCACATAAGGCAGTAAGGCGTTTAAGATGACGCCGAGTAAAATGCCGGCGCCAACGGAAACGACCGGGTAAAACGGCACGCCATGACGATTCAGCTTAGTGAAAATTCGCGGCAATTGTTTAGCATCAGCCAAGGTGTACAGCATCCGGCTGGCAGAATAGATGCCTGAATTCGAGCCGGACAAGGCAGCCGTGATGACGACGAAGTTAATGAGGGATGCCGCAAACGTGATTCCGATTTTGGCGAAGGTCTGCACAAACGGTGATCCTAGTGTGTTGAGCTGATCCCATGGGTAAATTGCCACGATGACAAAAATTGCGCCCACGTAGAAAATAAGGATTCGGCCAATCGTATCTTTGACCGCCTTAACAATCGTCGGCTTGGGATTAGCCGCTTCGCCTGCCGTGATCCCGATGAGTTCCACGCCTTGGTAAGAACCGAGCACAATCGATAAGGCAAAACAAAAGCCCTTAAAGCCGCCGGTGAAGAAGCCGCCGTGGGTCCATAAGTTACTGATACCCACGGGATGGCCGCCATTACCAAGACCAAATAAAATGACGCCGAGTCCGGCAACGATCATCAAAATAATGGTAACAACTTTGATGAGTGCAAACCAGAACTCCAATTCGCCAAACATTCGCACCGAAATCAGATTGGCTAAAACAAGGAAGGTGATCGCTACGAGCCCAGGAAGCCATCCCGGCAGCCCGGGCCACCAGAATTTAAAATATTCACCAATGGCAATCATTTCTGACATGCCCACGACCACGAACTGGAAAATGTTACTCCATGCGGTTAAGTAACCAAAAAGCGGGTGCATGTATTCGCTGGCAAATTTGGCAAACGAGCCAGTTGCCGGATCGACATACAGCATCTCACCCAAGGCGCGCATGATGAGATAGAGAAAAAGGCCGGCAACAATATACGCAATCAGAACTGATGGCCCGGTCCATTTAATTGTTGCACCGGCACCCATGAACAGGCCTACGCCGATGGTACCGCCAAGCGCAATCATTTGCATATGGCGTCCGCTAAGTTTTCGTTGCATGTTGATCTCCATTTCTTTCATCTAGTGGCATACAGAAAAAGACTATACAAGAAAAGTCTAGTTTGCGCAAACAAGTGAACGCAAAATGCAGACATTTTTGAAACCGGCATGCATTACATTTGTAAGTATAACGCTTGCTGTTCCAAATCATGTTCGTTCGTCCTCGTTTGCGGTAAACTAGTACCGAATCATTTAAATTTAAGTAGGATATGAGGAAATATTTTGGATAAAGATAATAAGTTAAAAACTTCATTAAATGCTTATATGGCAAAGCATCAACTGAACACCAACGCCACATCCGTTGCCATCGGCGTATCCGTGCCGACGTTACGCAAAGCCTTACGCGGTGAAAAAGTCAGCCGCAAGACGACGGCCAAGATTGAGAGCATCATTGCATCAGGCAAAGTGCCGGCTGGTGCAGCTACCACCAAAACGACCAAGAAAACTGCTGCCAAAAAACCAGCAGCCAAACCGGCGACCCGCAAAACCGCTGCAAAGGCGTCAGCAACGTCAAAAGCGGCAGCTAAGCGAACTTCAACCGGAACCGTTGGACGTCCGGCACACAGCCAAGCCAACTCAACGAGTGCATCGGCAACCAATCACAGTCAGTCAACGACCCAATCGGCTACTAACGCACAGGAAAATGCAGCAAGCACGCAACCAAAGCGTCGGACAACAACACGGGTCAATCGCGCAATCGTGACGGCGCGGCAAGCTAACCGGACAAACAATCAGCATCAAAACCAGGCAACTAACTCACAAGCACCAACCGAGCAGCCGACCACAAGTAAGCGGCCGTCAACTCGGAACCATCGTTTTACCATTCGGCAGCAGCCCGATGTTGCGACCCAAGAGGCTCAGGCCGAAGCAAAGAAGCATCAGGCACAAACGAACAGTCAGTCTGTTGCGGCTTCGACGAAACCGGCCGAAACCGATGAACGGCACGAAACAACGGCGCGGCATACTAAACAGCACACGCCAACCGGTAAAACCGAGACGTTCCGGCGTAATAGCAAGTCTGAACACGAACCGGTTCGAAACGAACGGCGTAATGTGCGGACCGATCGTAACAAGCCAAATAGCACCCGACGTCCAGGGCGGCCTAAGCAGAATCGATTTGCGGCCAATGCCGATCCGCAAAACTGGCAGCCAATGACGCAATCGGTTTCTACCAGTGCGTCGCAGTCAATGACCAGTCAAGACGCAACCAGGCAACATGTGCCGGCTGTGGTCAATAAAGTTGAAACTCATACACCAAGCGTCATCCGTTCTTCGTCAAATGAGCGCAATGGCGCAACTGCAAGTAGTACGAGCAACAACACCTCTGCGACCAACGCCACCAGCCAGCGGAATCAGCGTGCCAGTTATGGTATGCATACCGAAGCGCCATTGGTCACTGGTAAGCAATTGCAGCTGTTCATCGATGAAAGTTTTGAAGAACGGCGGCCGGATCCGCGCATGATGCATATGGGAATTGCAGCTGTTTTCCCGGAAGGTGACGATGAAAGTCTTGCCGGTTTTCGGGATGCCCTTTACCCGTACGGTTGGGAGCCCGGCGATGAAGTCAAGGCGCGCGGCAAACAAGTCGATGCACTGACGCAATTGATTAAAGCGGCCAAACATGAGCATATGGGGATGTACACAGTCTTTTCACGCAAAACGACTTATCCTGATTTTGCGCCGTCAATGGAATATCTCTATCCGTATATCGGCGCAACGATTCATGTGCTGCGGGATGTGGATACCACTTTTGACAGTATCGTGATTATGATTGACCATCGTAACGAGCTGGAAGGCAATCAGCTCGTGATGGGGGCCGATATTGTCAGCCGCTATCTGACGTTGTCACTGGAACGGCCGATCAAAGTTCGCTTTGAGTTTGCTGATTCGCGTGAGCATCTTGGTTTGCAATTGTCTGATTTTGTTGCTAATGCGGCTTTGCGCTTAAGTCATGATGAACTCAGCCTGATTGGGATCAATCCGATGCCTGAGCTTGGTGTTTCGCAGCATGACCAACTTGTGCGCCTGACATTGCTTGGGTTGCAGCAAGTCGTCATGGGCGTTCGTGCAGAGCGGGCCGCAACCCCGTCGAAGCACTCACAGCCTGATCGGTTCATGCAACTGATTTTCGATGCCACGTATGCGGACTCGGATCGGGTTCGCGGTGCGTTGCCGGTGGTTAAAAATGCCTTGGAACAGTTGATTGATGTCTTGCCAAATGCTCGCGTCGGCCAAATTTCTGGCATGCCGAATCAAAGTTGGTACGACATGACGGCACGAATGGCTGGCCTGTTGCGGTATATCAATAAGGACCCGAAGCCGTATGGCAAAGTTTTGGCGAAAATTGAAAGTGTTGCCAAGACGGCTGCGGATGAGCTGGAAATGGCGTTGGATTCTGACTCAAAGGCTAAGCGTTAAAGTAAGGCTAGGAGTTTTATGCCGTGCCAAACTCCGCAATCTCCGGCCGGATGGGGCTGGAACGTGGTGGGCACGACTTTGAACCCGCAAAAACCGCGGTTTCAAAGCTCGGCCTTGGTCTAAAACGGGAAAACCACCCGTTTAAGACCAACTTCACAACTGAGCCCCATCTGGCCTACGATTGCTCCGCTTTGGCACTACAGAAGTTTTGTGCCGACCTTTATATTTCGATCGAAAATCATGTCGCAGTTACGGTAACAGTTCATAATCGCCTTAAAGCAAAACGGTTCCGGAAAGATGATGATAACCTCATCTCCCCGGAACCGTTTTTTTGCATGCACAGTCACACGATAAAACTATCCTGATTTTTCAGATAGGTGATTTCGTCAAATGTGATGCGGGTTTGTAGGCGTTGCATGATGTCGCGGTTTAGCTTGCCGTCTGCAAATGCCTGCTGGATAAATTCATATTCAGCGTGGAAGGCTTTTAGGAACATGGCGTAGAGGATGTCGCCGTCGAAGGAATCGGAGTGAACCCGGCGATGGCGATCGCGGTAAAAACGGCGGATGGTGTTGACGGCACTGCGGTTTTGGACATTTTCGATATGCGTTAGATATTTCATCACCGCATCATATCCCGCCTGCTCAATTGGCAGAAGGTCCTCACCATGCGCAGTGAACTGCCGCTTCCAAAAGATTGGCTCAAGGTTAAGCGGCGTAGTCAGAAAGGCATTTTGGGCTTCATTAAAAGCCTTATACATGCGCCCCATGTTAATGGAAAAGCGGATTCGCAAAAACAGGTTTTTCCATAAGCGCTGATCAGCCGTGAAATCATTTAAGTCGATAAACCGGTTATAATAATACGCCTCATCTTTTGTAATCGTTCCGTTTGCGCGCAACGCTTCAATCGCTGCCTTTTCCGCCGTAATGGTGCCTTCAAAAATGCTCCGTTGCAGCCGGCGCGATGGATTGTCGTTTAGAATCATTTCCTGCGATAAAGCATCGGCGACGATCTGGGCTTCACTGTGATGTTCGGTTTCGTCGCGCATGGCATCGATACCAGCCGACAACATGCGTCGCAGCCAGATATACTGGCGATTGCGTTTTGGTTGTTTAGGCACGCAGAA
The DNA here is from genome assembly GCF_030770335.1 of Lacticaseibacillus zeae subsp. silagei. Lineage (NCBI taxonomy): Bacteria > Bacillati > Bacillota > Bacilli > Lactobacillales > Lactobacillaceae > Lacticaseibacillus > Lacticaseibacillus zeae. Next base: position 627,047 of record NZ_CP132484.1, read on the forward strand.
TGGTAACACAATCACCGGCACAATCAGGCTCAGCAGGATGACCACCGCGGCAATCAGGATCAAACCTTGACGCAACGCAAATTCGTGCCCGTTAATCGTCCGTGGCATCGAAAAAGCCAATGATAACGTGATGGTCCCGTTTGCGCCGCCCAGCATCATGATCAAGGCATTGCGCCACCGATTTTTCTTGCCGATGCGTAACAGCGTGCGGCTCCAGAAGAAGCGAACCAGTGATTTTGCCGCGTAAATGAAAACACCGATTCCCACGAGCAAACTGAATAGGCCGGCTTGGCCGCGTAAGGCTTCGATGACAACATTCGGTAACGATAAGCCTAACAGGACAAACACCAATCCGGACAAAACCGCCGCAATCATTTCCCAGACATTGGCGCTGATAATCTGCATGCGGGCGCTGGTCAGCCGTAATCGGTCACGCTCAACACCTTGCGCAATCCCGGCCGCCACGACTGCCAAAATGCCGGAAAGGGCCAGCTCTTCAGCCAAAAAGTAAACCAGCAACGGTGTCAGCAGTTGAATACCGACCATAATAAGCGGTTCATCGTCACCGATCCGAATTAACCACGCTCGGAGATTGACGATCAAGGTGCCGATAATCGCACCAACTAAAATGCCGCCAAAAAAGACAAACAGAAAGTCCAACAACGCATCGGTTGCCGATAACCTGCCGGAAACATAGGCGGAAAGGGCCAGGTCAAAGGCAACAATGCCCGCCGCATCGTTGAACAGACTTTCATTATTTAACAGCTGCATCTGGCTGTCACTCAAAGGGTTCGTTTGCGCAACGGCACTGACTGCCGATGCGTCGGTAGGCGTGACAATGGCGATCAAGGCAAATGCCAAGCTGAGCGGAATAACCGGGAAAAGGGCATGGACGCTAAAGCCTAAAATGATGACCGAAAACAGCACCAAACCAACCGCTAGCGACACAATGTTGGTCAATGATCGGCCAATCTGGAGTCGTGATGCATTTTGACCTTCGTTAAACAGCAATGGGGCAATGATGGCGAAGGAGAAAACCGATGGATCAATGGCAAAGTTCCGCAACGACGGCATGATGGCTAACGCTGCACCAAGGCCAATCAAGAAGAAAGGTAGGGGAATCTTAGGAATATGGCGGGCAAGCAGATTGCCAACAATCACGGTGGCCAACATAATGCCGAAAATAACGACCTGACTCAAAGCAATCCCCCCTTAGAGCGTGAGCTGGCGCGCTTAGGAGTCGGAGTGTAAGTGGCCTTGGGCGTGATGGCCCGGACTCAGGCCATTGCGACCAAGGCCCTTACACGCAGACTCCTGCGCCAGCGAACGCGTTTTCACCGGTTAACCTGATTTGATGCCCCAATTTTAACACCAAATTTATAAAAACACTGATTGCTAGCTCGTTGCAGTGGATGTCGGATATCAGGTAAACAAAAACTGCAGTATCTCAGCATCAATGTAAGGATTCTGATGCAAGCTACTGTGGTAAGCTCCGATTGGTGTTCCGCGGTAAATGTAAAGGGATGTGGAAACGCCGGCTGCTTTAAGCTCTTTTTCGTACCGCTTGACGCCAGCAAGACTGACTGCCCAGTCGCCTTTTGCGCCGAAGATCTGGCCGCCAATGACGAGGGTTTGAACGGATTTAGGAAAATGTGCCAGTTGCGACGTGGGATCGCGATAAAATTCGCTGGCAAACGAGATATATTTGACCACTTGCGGTTGGGCGTCAGTGTGTTGCGCCGTCAGATACCGAAAGCTGAGGTTACTGCCCATGGAATGGCCGACAAGGTTAACCCGCTTAACCTGATGCTTGGTACGCAGCCAATGTAGCAAGGCGGTGAGTTGCCGGGTTTCTTTGACCGGTGCCTTGGCATCTTCAAAGACAACGCTGATAAGCGGATTTTTTCCGTCATAGCGCTTGGCACCTGTCACTGTGCGTTTCCCGGTGGCACTGATTTTAATGGTCGTGACTTGATTAGTGGCGTGATCCTTCTGAAATCGGCTGACCATGGGCCCAAATGTCAGGCTATTACTCCCGTAGCCCGGTATGAAAACCGTGACGACGTTGGTATTGCGATAAGTTCGGGCGTGGATCGGTCGGCTGCCAATTTGCCACCAAAGCCAATAACCGCCAGCGGCCAACAATAATAAGCTGAGTACAGTTTTTCCTAACCAATGATGACGTTTTGGTTGTTTGCGTTTCATGATGCACCAGCCTCCTGAGCGTGAGCATGGCGAGTAGACGATAATAAAAAAGTTGGGCGCCGTGGCCTTACAATGACGGTGCCAAGCCTATTTCGATCCCTGCAAAAATGAGCCACGCAAAACTGGACGATTATTGCGGGCCTGAAGCTGTCGATGGTTATCCGGGAAAAGTTGCTGAAAACGTTGGCGTTGTTGAGGACTGATCGTGATGGAGGTTTGATCGATGACATACCAAGTGACGCCTTCAGTTAGCGGTGGCGTGGTCAGTGAGCCGAGGTAACGAAAGACCGTCCCTTTTGGCGGCAGTAAACTGTTGAGTTGCAGTGCTACTGGCTGCGAGCTCCGGGCCACGAAATGATCAAGTACGCTGTCCATTACCGGCATGCCATCGCCCAACGGTAATAAAACCGCCACGACGCAAAGTGCGCCAATGGCCGATTGATGCACAAAATGCCATTCTGCGGCGCGTTGATTGACGGTTTGGTGTTCTGCCGGCACATGCAGATGCGCCTGAATAAAGTGCCATTGGGTCTGGTCGATCTGCGTAAGCCCATGTCCGGCTAAGCGGATGGTAACGTGGTCGTCAATTTCCTGATCTGCCAGCCACGGGGCCAAAACGGTTAACGTCGAAGTATCCGCAGCGGTGGTTTCGCGCAGGTCAATCGGGGACTGTTGCTGGCCAAAACCATTCGGCCAAGTATCTTGATGGTGATAGTCTAACGGTGGCATGTCACGCTAATTCCTTTCGTCGCATCGAATAGATGAATGGTCTCAAAAACAGGCTCTGCCAAAGCAAAACCTGTTTTTTCTCGTGAGCGAGGTGAGTTGGATTGTTAGTGAGAGGTCAGACTAGTCGAGCAGCTTAACTGCCGTTCCATAAGCAACAACGCTTTGCATGTCGCCGCCGATTGAACCGGAGTCAAACCGCATCATGACAACAGCATCACCGCCAGCTTTACGAGCTTCATCACGCAGCCGATCAATCGCTTTTTCCCGTGACTCATGCAGCATGTTGCTATAAGCTTTGATTTCGCCGCCGACAATATTTTTTAGCCCTGCGCCGATGTTGCTAATCACGTTTTTGGACTGGGTGGTTAAGCCGAAAACTTCGCCGATAATTTCATAATGCTTACCCGGAATGTTCTCGGTGGTTGTAATCAAAATGTCTTGTGCCACAATAAAACCCGCTTTCTTTATTAGAATGAGTGTCAGGTGATTTGCTATAGCCGGTTGCAAAATTTATGTACATCGCCATGCTGCCGAGTGTGCATAACCAGCATCAGATTACCACCCGGGCATGGTGATCACAAGTAAAACAGCCGCTCAGACAACGTAGAAGACATCATGGGGAAGAATTATCTTCAATGCCACTCAGCAAGTCCGGCATTGTTTAATACTAAAACACCTTCTTTGGAGAAAAATAAGTTTTAAAAAATTGGGTGGTGAAAAAATCACAAACGTTAACAAGCAAAGGCACCCATATCAAAGACTTAAATTGCTTATTATACAATAAAAAGTAACGTCTGATAGTTCATAAGTAAACTTTATAATTGACTTTATGAAATATCAATGATATAAAATGATTGTCTATAGAAAATGCTGAGACAATTAAAGAGGAGGACTTTTAATGGCACATACGATTGCGGAAGTAGATGCGCACCATCACCACAGCCTTGCCTGTGGCCACACCAAGCTATTGCACGGTGATCACGTTGATTATCTCGAAAATGGTCATCTTCATCACCCGCATGAAGACCATTTTGATGAGGCTGTGATTCCCGTATCCGCCACTAATCCTGATGGTGAAAGTCCGATTGTTGAAGGTGAGTTGCATGATCAATATTGCGGTCACGAACAAGTACCGCATGGTGATCACATTGATTATTTGGTTAATGGTCGGTTGCAACATGTTCACGGCGATCATGTTGACGATCACGGGCCGGTGGATGTGGTCAACTGATATATCAGTTGACAAACAAGTTGCATGCAAAAAAACCGCGGTTAGCGTGACCGCGGTTTTTAATATTCGCATTTTCAGATGATCTAAGCACCACTTCTAAGTCAATTGTTTGATCATCAGGACGAAAATAAGTTTGATCATTCAGAAACTTTGATGACAATCCGGCCTTCATGCCGCGGATCATCGAGCAGTTGATGGCCTTTGATAAAACCTTCGCGGGTAAATGGCAACACGTAGCCGACTTGGACAGTCAGTTTTCCTTGCGCCATTAAATCAACAAGCGTTTGCAGCGCCCGACCGACTTCAGAGCCGCCGAGTGGTCGCGTATGCACGAACCGAACGCCGCGACTTAGCAGGGGTTCTGTGTGGCTAACCGAAACGATCAGGCCACCGTCCTTGGCCATTTCAACGTCGTCATCACCGCCGAGACCATTCATCGCTGCATTAATCACGACATCAGCCGTTTGCCGTAGCTCATCGACAGGATTGCCGCGATCGTACGCGACAAAATGTTCGACTCCAAGGCGGTTGACCTCGGTTTCATGGCGGCTGGCGGCGATGCCGATCACGGAAGCGCCGCGCTCAACCGCCAGCTGGATTGCAGCAGAGCCGACGCCACCAGAAGCACCTTTTACAATCACCGTATCGCCGGCTTTAATTTTACCGAGTTCGACCATGCGATAACCGGTGACGCCGGGGGTAATCAGCGCAACGCCGGTTTCCGCAGTGATGGCAGCTGGCAATAAAACGCTCATGTCCGCCGCTGCGGTCACGATTTCGGCATACGCGCTGGTGGTTCGGGCAATGACGCGATCGCCTTCGCTAAATTGCGTGACGCGACTACCCACTTCACTGACGATCCCAGCGACATCATAACCTGGCACCGTCAAGCCGCTGCCGCCCATTTGCCGTGCGATCCGATCTCGGTTGTTCAAGCCGATTGCTTCGGTTTTGATTTGAATTTCCCGCGGACCCGGTTGCGGTGTCGGTAATTCAATCGCATCAATGACTTCCGGACCGCCTGCCTCGCTAAATCCATATCCGATCATATTCTTTTCTCCTTTACGATCATTGTGCACTTCCCAGCATGGTTAAAAAGCTTGGCTAGGAAGCACGGTATGCCAATGTTAAACTAGCGGCATTTTAACCATGATTAGGAAAAAAGACAATCAAAGTGCCTTGAAGTGGTTAAGGAAAGGTGAACGGTTACAGGCGGTGCCCTCTTAATCAACCTTTTTACCGCACGTCAATCAGCGATCATCCTGATGCGGCCGCGGATCGAAACCATGGAGTTGCCCCTTAAACTCATCCGGAAATGAACTGACAGGTGTGTGGTGTTCCCAGCTAGCCGCAACCTCTTCATCGACTGGTTCGGCGTGTTCACTGTAGTCCAGGCCCATTTTTTCAGCGGCAGGGGACACGCGGATGCTGACGAAGCGAGATAATACAATGGTAATGATGGTGACCATTGCTCCAACCAGGATAATGACAATTACCGTGCCGGCCAGCTGGATCAGCAGCAGATGCCAGCCGCCATTATAGGCCAGACCGGCGTGCGCAATGTTGGGCGCGACCTGCTTGCTGGCGAAAACACCGGTCAGGATGCTGCCGACAATCCCAGCCACACCATGACAGCCAAATGCGTCCAAGGTATCATCGATTCCGAGGCGCGGCTTGATTTTGCTGATAAACCAGTAGCTGGCTAACGTTGCCAAAACCCCGATGCAGGCGGCGCCAAAACTCGTGACATAGCCAGTTGCCGGCGTGATGCCGACCAGTCCGCACAAAGCACCGGTGCAAGTGCCAATCAAGGTGGGATGTCCGGTTTGCCAGATGTCGAGACACATCCAGGTGACCAGCGCTGCCGCCGCGCCGACCGAAGTTGTCAAGGCAGCGGTCATGGCAGCTTGATTCACACCCAGCGCAGACCCGGCATTAAAGCCATACCAGCCGATCCATAAAATTGCGGTTCCCAGCAACACCCAAGGCCGATTGTAGGGAACCGTATGTTCATCAGTCCGGCGTCCGAGAAACGCTGAAAGGGTCAGTGCCGTGATCCCGGCATTAATATGGATCACCGTCCCACCGGCAAAATCGAGAACACCGAGACCTGCCAGCAAACCATCTGGACTCCAAATCAGATGCACCAGCGGATAATAAACCAGCAATGACCACAAAACGATGAAGCAAGTCAGAAATTTAAAATGCATTCGCCCGACCACCGCACCGACAAACAAAGCCGGCGTGATGATCGCAAACATCATCTGGAAAAGAATATAAACCCCGGTCGGAATCCGCGCCGCCGTGACCGCGCCAAGCGAAATGTCACTCAGGAAAAAATGGTGCACCTGACCGATGACGCCAAATAGATTACCGTTAAAACTCAGTTCGTAACCAACGGCGACCCACAATAAAATGGCAATGCCGGTAATATAAAAGACCGAAAGCATGGTATTAATCACGTTGCGTTTTGAAACAAGCCCACCATAAAAGAAAGCTAGCCCTGGTGTCATAAACCAAACCAGCACACTTGCAATGATCACAAACCCTGTATCGGCTAAATTCATCTGTGCCACCCCGTTCATCTTGAATGGTGGTATTGTAGCACGGGTTTTTGCCGAAGCAGGGTTAGGCCATCTAGCATTTATCTAGACCAATGTTCGGCTGGATTATAACCTTGCCGATGTTAAAGGATTCTCTGGGTTGCAAAAAATTATTTTCTGCGTTAGGTTATGTGACACCAGAACTTGACGGTTAGCGTGAATGATCGATTCTTGATTTATTGGTCTATATATGTTTGTGGGTGAAAGAACGAAATCGCTAGGAAAGTAGCTGGGGCATAATTCACAACGGCAATATAAAACGAACATACTCCATTGGGAAATTGTGAGTATGTTCGCTATTTGTTTCACTAAAAGTAATTCGTTAGGGACGGCGATATGTTAGTGCCAAGGCGGAGCAATCGGAGGCCAGATGGGGCTCAGCAGTGGAAACAACACAGCGACTGGGCTTGTCGCTGATGTTGTTAGGCGACTTTGAGATCGCGGTCTTTGCGAGCTCAAAGCGCCGTCACAGCGTTCCAGCCCCATCTGGCCGGAGATTGCGGAGTTTGGCACGACCCGGAACAGATTGCCTGAACCTTTTCTGTGTCGTTCGGGATTTATTAAACTGTTAATGCTTTTACGGAATTATGGTTCAGCGTCTGATAACAATCAATGTGCTCGTTAAGCGTTAGAAATCTTAAAGCTCACCATCTGCAATCTGCCCAAGAACGGACTTAGACGGAATAAAGAACAGCTCACCAGTCAATGGCGTCGAGAAGTCGAGCAGGCGGTCGGAGTTATCGAACATGCCTTGCAACATTCGCTTGGTGACGGCCCAGTGGCGGGCGTAACCGATGAAATAAGTACCGTTGATTTTTTCGGCAGGATTGCTGAAGGGAACGTTCATGCGCACGATCTTATGCTCCACGCCGCCTTCGTTGTCCTGAGACACAACGTTGTGCGAGTTAACCAGTTTTTCCTCATCAGCTAACTCAAAATCATTGAACTTCTTGCGACCGATGGCTTTTTCCTGGTCTTCCGTTTTGAGCTTGTTCCAAGCATCGAGGTTATGTTGGTATTTCTGGGCAAAAGCATACGAACCATTTTCAAACGCAGGGTCTTCATCGCCGATCACCGCGTATTCCGGTGTGTCCAGTGCGCTGGGATTTTCCGTGCCGTCTACAAAGCCGATGATGGCGCGGCCTTCAAAGTAGCGGAAGCCATGGGTTTCATCAAGTGTGACCGTGTTGTCGCCGATGATTTCCATGATTTCGGACATCAATTCAAACGGTACGGCGGAGTTTTGTGACCGGATATGGAAGAATAGATCCGCCGGGGTGGCAACCGCGGTGTATTTAGGGCCCACGATTGGCTGGAATTCTTCTAACTCCTTTGGTCGTTCGGCATCAGGAAAAAGATAATCCCACGCCTTCCGCGAAAAGCCGAAAGCCGTTGCCAGTTTTGCATCAGGATAACGAATATTCAGACTGTTAATGAAGGCCGGCAGATGATCCGCCAAATCGGCAATCATCTCCTTGTCGCTTGCAACGTCTTCCCGTTTAAGATCAAATGTTGCAAAAATAATATCCGACCCTGCATCTTTATACACATCCTGTACATCCCGTAAATCAATTGCCATTCTTTCTCCTCCAAACTAGAATCATTTTAATCTGGTTTTAGTGTAGCATAGCGGGTAGGGATTGCAACGATTTTCACCTGGACAGGATGATTTAGTTAAGCAGCTGTATTGGCAGTCGTGAAGGCTGTCAGCGGCCGCTATCATTGAACTTTTTTCGTTAAACGTCCACGCAGAGTCGGGGGCCCCATTCGTGCGTTTTAAACCGTTGCCATGGGTGGTAAAGTAAGAACAAAGGTTGTGATGTTTTGACAATGACAATAATGGATCAAGTTGAACTCGTCATTCGACTGCTGGTCGCAGCGTTTTGCGGGTTTGCCATTGGGTTTGAACGCAAAAATCGCTTTAAAAATGCCGGTATCCGAACGCACATGATTGTCGCGCTGGGGTCGGCATTGATTATGATTGTTTCTAAGTATGGTTTCTTTGATATTTTGAATTTGAAAAATATTGCGTTGGATCCGTCTCGTGTCGCGGCGCAGATCGTCAGCGGTGTCAGCTTTCTTGGTGCCGGCGCGATACTGGTGCGGCACAACAACGTCAATGGCTTGACGACCGCTGCTGGTGTCTGGACCACGGCTGCCGTTGGGATGGCCATTGGTGCCAAACTGTACATCCTCGGCTTGTCGGCGACGGCACTTGTCCTCTGCATTCAGGTGGTTCTGCATCACCATTATCGTTGGCTGCCAAGTGGCGACAATGGCGTTTTGACGATTCGAATTCGCAATGAAGGCTTTGATATGGAACACATGCGTCAGACGCTTGGCAAGTATCACATCAAAGTCTTGAACGTCTCCATCAAGCATGAAGGCGATGAGGTGAAAATGAGCCTGCATGTCGAAAGCAGGGCCAACGAAGATATGCGGCGCTTGCTGATGTTTTATGCCGACAACCCTAATATTATTTCTATCGAGTTTTAGCCGGTCAGCCGAACTGAGAATGTTTGACGAAACAGCGTTATTTGTGAAACCCGCGATAATCTGATAATATATGTAGAAATCTTTTAAGCGAGGTATGAAATTGCTCACAGTAAACAATGTTTCGATGACGTTCTCGGACCGGAAGCTGTACGAAGACGTTAACCTGAAATTCACGCCCGGTAATTGTTATGGCATTATTGGTGCCAACGGGGCGGGAAAATCGACTTTTCTCAAAATTCTTGAAGGCGAACTGACGCCGACAACCGGATCTGTCAGTTTGTCACCTAACGAGCGCATGAGCAGCCTGAAACAGGATCACTTTGCGTTCGATGACCAGACCGTCATGAACACTGTTTTACAGGGGTGGGAACGCCTATACCAAGTGATGACGGAAAAAGACGCGCTATACGCTAAAGCGGACTTCAGTGAAGCAGACGGTAACAAGGCTGCCGAGCTTGAAGGTGAGTTTGCAGAAATGGACGGCTGGAACGCGGAAAGCGACGCGTCTCAATTGTTGCAGTCGCTGGGTATTCGGGAAAGCGAACATCAGAAACTTATGGCCGATCTGCCTGAAGGGGAGAAGGTCAAGGTGCTTTTGGCGCAAGCGCTGTTCGGTAAGCCGGACGTGCTGTTGCTGGACGAGCCGACAAACGGTCTTGATCCCCAGGCAATTAGCTGGTTGGAAGACTTTTTGGCGGACTATGAGCATACCGTGTTGGTTGTCTCCCATGACCGGCATTTTCTAAATGCGGTTTGTACCATGATGTGTGATGTTGATTTTGGCAAGATCGAGCTTTACGTCGGGAACTATGACTTTTGGAAGCAGAGTTCCGAGTTGGCGTTGCAGCTGCAGAGTCAGGCCAATGCCAAAAAAGAAGAACAAATCAAGCAGCTGCAGGAATTCGTTGCCCGCTTTTCGGCTAATGCATCTAAGTCGAAGCAGGCGACGTCGCGTAAGAAGCAGCTTGAAAAGATTACTTTGGACGATATTCGACCGAGTTCCCGCAAGTATCCGTATATCAAGTTTGAACCTGAGCGGGCGATCGGGAACGATTTGTTGCGGGTTGAAAATGTTTCCAAGACGATTGACGGGCAACAGGTGCTGAAAGATGTCAGTTTCATTTTGCGACCAGGCGATAAAACCGGCATCATCAGCCGCAGCGATGTAACCGCAACGGTGTTGATGCAGTTGCTGGCAGGTGAACTGGAGCCGGACAGCGGCACCATTACCTGGGGTGTCACGACTAGCCGCGCGGCGATGCCTAAGGATTTAAATCCCGAGTTTGATCACGCTGACCTTAATATTCTGGATTGGTTGCGTCAATTTGCGCCGCAAGATGAGCAGGATAATACGTTCTTGCGCGGGTTCCTCGGGCGGATGCTTTTCTCCGGCGATGAGGTGCTTAAGCAGTTGAATGTCTTGTCTGGTGGCGAAAAGGTGCGATCGTATCTGGCGAAGATGATGCTAAGTAAGGCCAATGTGTTGATCATGGATGATCCGACTAACCATCTTGACTTGGAAAGTATTACTAGTCTGAACGATGCGTTGATTGATTTTAAGGGTTCCGTGATTTTTACCAGTCATGATCACCAGTTCATCCAGACCATTGCGGATCATATCATCGAGGTCGGGCCACTGGGTGTTGTTGATCGGGCTGACACCAGTTATGACGAGTTTATGCAGCATGAGACGGCGCAGAAGCAAGTGGAAGCCATTTATCCGGAGTCGTTGCGGCAGGCTTAGGCAGTTTGTTCCGGGACGTGCCAAACTCCGCAATCTCCGGCGGTTTGGGGCTGGAACGCTGTGGGCACGACTTTGAACCCGCAAAGTGCGCGGTTTCAAAGCTCGGCCTTGTTGTAGGCGGGGCAAAAGGCGCCCCACCAACAACAATTCCACGGCTGAGCCCCAAACCGCCTACGATTGCTCCGCTTTGGCACTGGGCTTTTCAAGGATGCAACTAAATATTCTCCGAATTTCTTTTTAGCTTCTTTAGAAACAGACGAATTAATCTTCCGCATAACGTTGCCGGAAGTTGATTCGTCTATTTTTTGTCTTTTATCTTTGCACGAGAGATAATATCATTAGATTTGTGTGATAAATGACCGGTATGAACCCGTGACCTGGTGCATAAGAAGGGATGATCGATATGACCCAACCCGTGATAATTTTGCTTGGTGTTGGCGGCTTTGCTGTTGCCGTCGTTGTGCTTAATCTGCTGTTGGCGTGGCGGCGTCAGGCGAAGTTGAAGTGGCAGCTGCTTGCTGACTGGGGGACGTTGCCGGTTAAGCGTGGTGGTAGCGAGCGCTATTTAAAGACGGCGTATCTTGATCATGAGGCGCAGGTTAATCATGATTGTCTCATTGATGATTTGACGTGGCAGGATTTGGACATGTTTGAGGTGTTTAAACAACTTAATGCCACACAGAGCAGCGTTGGTGCGGAGCGGGTGTATGCTCAGTTGCGGGCTTACGATTTGGGCAAACCTGATGTTAACGAAACGTTGATTGACTTTTTTCGCACGCACGCCGAGGAGCGGCTTAAAGTTCAGCTTGCGTTTGCTGGTTTGGGCACGGAAGCGGCGAATAATAGTCAGCATTATCTGCGTACGACGACGCAAGAGGCCTTGCCGCATGCGTGGCGCTTTAAAGTTTTAGGCGGGTTACCGGTTTTGGGCCTGCTCCTGATTCCGTTGGTGCCAGCACTTGGGGTGGCGGTGGCGACGTTGAGCCTCATGGTGAATCTTTTTTATTACGTTTTGAAAAGGGAGGCGCTGGACGCCGAAGTGATGGCGATGGGGTATTTGGTGCGCACGATTGTGACGGCTGAACATCTCGTCAAAATTGCCCAACCAACGCAAGCGGCTTTGCGCACCGCGTTGAAGCCGATGCGCGGGATCACGCGGCTTGCCTTTGTTTTCCGCACGCGCGATAACAGCAGTGCCGATATGATGACTGAATATTTTAGCAGTATGTTTATGCTGGGCTTTATCGCCTATAACAACGTCCTGACGCGATTGCATAGTCGGCATGCGGAGGCGTTAACTTTGTGGCAGGCGTTAGGCGATTTGGAGTTAGCGATTGCGATTGCTAATTTTCGCGAGGCGCATGGCGACAGCAGCCAACCGGTTTTTGCGGATGGCGGGCTGACAGCGAAGGAGCTGGTTCATCCGTTGCTCAAACATCCGGTGGCCAATCCGGTTGACTGGCAGAAGAACGCCTTGATTACCGGTGCCAACGCGTCTGGCAAATCAACGTATGTCAAAAGTATCGCCGTCAACGCGATATTGGCGCAAACGATCAACACGGTTTTGGCGAAGGACATGTCGCTCCAACCGGGGCTGGTGATCACGGCCATGGCGATCCGGGATGATTTAAGTGAAGGCGACAGCTATTTTGTGGCTGAAATCAAGGCGATTCACCGGCTTTTAAATGCGGTTGCGACCAACAAGCGGATTTACGGCTTCATTGATGAAATTCTGAAAGGCACCAATACGGTCGAACGAATTGCCGCATCGGCCAGTGTGATCAACTGGTTAAGCCACTATCCCAGTTTGGTGGTAGTCGCGACGCATGATAACGAGCTGACCGATATCATGGGTGAACAATGCGTTAACTGGCATTTTCAGGAAAAGGTGACCAAAAAGGATGGCGTTGTCTTTGACTACTTGTTGCATCAAGGCCCGGCGACGTCGCATAATGCGATCACCTTATTGGCCACAATGGCGTATCCGGAGACGTTGATCAAAGACGCGCGGACGCTTGCGGCTGATTTTGAACGGACCAAAGCATGGCCGAGATATCGACAAGGAGGCATTCAGGCGTGACAACAGACAATCAGATTTTTGAAGCAATCCGGCGTGATCCGGCCAATGCAGACTTCACTGCGCAGGGGTGGGATCCGCTTTACCATATCGAGCCAGACGCAACCATTCTGATTGCGAGTCAGGCGCCTGGCCGGAAAGCGCAAACCACGAAAACCTACTGGAATGATCCGAGTGGTGACCGTTTGCGCACTTGGATGGGCGTGACGAACGACCAATTTTATCACAGCGGTAAAATCGCCGTCCTGCCGCTGGACTTTTATTATCCGGGAAAAGGCAAGTCAGGGGATTTACCGCCAAGAAAAGACTTTGCGGCTAAGTGGCATCCCCCGTTGTTGGCACTGATGCCACACATCCAGTTGACGATTGTGATCGGTGCCTATGCGCAAAAGTACTACCTCGGCAAACGCCGGGAAAAGACGCTGACGGCGACCGTCAAAAATTTCCGGGCGTATCTACCGACCTACTTCCCGATCGTCCATCCTTCGCCGTTGAACTACGGCTGGGTGAATCGCAATCCGTGGTTCATGGATGAGGTTGTGCCGGCATTGCAGAAGCGGGTGGCGCGGTTGATAAAGTGATTCGGAACTCAAAAAATGACGGCAAGTACCGAAAATGATAATGTGTGTTTAGAGCTAAGTATAAGTGTCATTCGAAGATCATCGCGGCCTAGTTACCCGCAATATTGATCGATCGTTCGAACGATTGGCGGCTTCCTAAATGGGAGCCGTTTTTTAGTAGACAAATGCAGCGCAGAGGAATCGGTTAAAAATACGACTGCTTCTTTTTTGCTAGTCCGTTTCCTCATTTATGCGGAAAAAGCTGATATGGTCGTGTAACCGGTTACATATTATGCTGGTTCATGTAAGAACAAGAGGAGGAGGTTCAAACATGACAACAGAGTTACCTAAAGACTTTTTATGGGGTGGTGCGGTTGCTGCCCATCAACTGGAAGGCGCTTGGCAAGAAGACGGAAAGGGTGTCAGTGTTGCCGACGTTATGACGGTGGGTGGTCCGGAAAAAGCGCGGACGATCACAGACGGCGTGGTTCCAGGAGAATATTATCCAAACCATGATGGGATCGATTTCTATCATCGTTACAAGGAAGACATCGCTTTGTTCAAGGAAATGGGCTTCAACAGTTTTCGAACCTCGATTGCGTGGACACGAATTTATCCAAATGGCGACGAGACTCAACCAAACGAAGCGGGCTTACAGTTTTACGATGATCTCTTTGATGAACTATTGAGGAACGGCATCGAACCGGTTGTCACCTTGTCACATTTTGAATTACCGTATCACCTTGTGACTGAATATGGTGGATTCAGAAACCGTAAGTTGATTGAATTTTTTGTTCGATTCGCTACTACCTGTTTCGAACGGTATAAGAACAAGGTTAAGTACTGGATGACATTTAACGAAATCAATAACCAAGCAAACTTTGTTGATGATTTTGCACCATTCACCAACTCGGGTTTACGTTATCAACCTGGCGATGATCGGGAGGCCATCATGTATCAGGCAGCCCACAATGAATTGGTTGCCAGTGCAGAAGCCGTGCAAATCGGTCACGCGATCAATCCAACGCTGCAAATCGGTTGCATGATCGCGATGGGGCCGATTTATCCATACAGCATGAATCCTGAGGACGTGTTGTTGGCGCAAAAAGCGATGGAACACAATTACTATTTTGCTGATGTGCACGTTCATGGTGATTATCCGGCAACGTTGCTCAAGTATTGGGAGCGCAAAGGCATTACGCCTGAAATCACTGCAGAAGACCGCCAGATTCTGAAAAATGGCACAGTCGACTATATTGGGCTTAGTTATTACATGTCGCACGCTGTTAAAAAGGATCCAGCTAAATCTTTTGACGATTTCGACTTAAAGCAACTGGTTAAAAATAATTATCTGAAGGCTAGCGATTGGGGATGGCAAATTGATCCGCGCGGGTTGCGGTACGCGCTGAATTGGCTGACAGATCGGTATCGTAAACCCTTGTTCATTGTTGAGAATGGTTTCGGCGCGTATGACAAAGTCGAGGCGAATGGTCAGATTCACGATTCATATCGCATCAATTATTTACGCGCACATATTGAACAAATGAAACTGGCAGTGACGGAAGATGGCGTCGATTTAATCGGCTACTTACCGTGGGGCCCGATTGACCTAGTTTCTGCCGGAACCGGCGAAATGGACAAACGTTATGGCTTCATTTACGTTGATAAGGACAACCAAGGCGAAGGAACGCTTGCTCGTAGCCGTAAAGATTCATTTTTCTGGTACAAACAGGTCATCACGTCCAACGGCGAGAATCTGAGTTAAGACAATGGCAGTCGGCAGTGTGATCGCTGGCCGTCAAGTAGGAAAGGAAGACTGTATCGTGAAAAAAGCATTGATCATCTGTGCAGCAGGAATGTCATCATCCATGATGGCAAAGAAAACCACAGATTACTTTAAGGCACATAGTAAGGACATTCAGTTAGATGCTGTCACGGCAACTGAAGGTGAAGATGAAATCCGCAACGGCGACTTCGATCTTTTCCTGATTTCACCGCAGACCAACATGTATCTGGATAACTTCCAGAAAGTTGGCAAAGAGGTAGGCAAGCCAGTCGTCAGCATTCCCTTTGACGCGTATATTCCAATTCCAATGGGGATCGAGAAAATGGCCAAGTTGGTTGAAAAAAATCTCTGAAGTTATCTTTCCTTCAGGTCGGCGACGACAACACACTTATGTAGAAAGCCGCGAAGTAAAGACCGGATACGAGGAGGCCGTCTGGATGAAGCAGAAAGAGCGCGAGTTAATGCTTTATCTCGTTGAGAATCAGGATCAATATGTCACGAGTAAAGACTTGGCAAACACACTTTTGATGACGCCTAGGACGGTTCGAAGCTATGTTAAAAGTTTAAAAGTCATGATCGAAAAACATGGTGCGAGTCTCGAAGCGAAGCCGAGTTTCGGTTATCGCTTACATATTCTCCACCCGGTGGCGTTTGATCTGTTTTTAAACCAGCATAAGGTGTTAAGTCCAAAAGTCGATGATACTGCAACGGCGTCCGAGTCGATTGATCGCCAGAATTATATTCTCAATAAACTGCTAATCGAGGACGAGGCATTGCTCATGGATGATCTCGCTGATCGGTTGTTTGTCAGTCGCTCAACACTTTCGAAAGACATGATTACTGTCCGTGAGAAGCTGGAGCCTTATGCATTGCATCTTGAGAGCAGGGCGAACAAAGGCTTTTATGTTGTCGGGACAGAACGCAATCGGCGACATTTCATTCTGGATTATTTCTTTAGCCATGGTCAGAATAACTTTCAACGGTTTATGGAAAACAAGTCGTTCTTTGCCGATGTCAGTTTTGAACAGCTGACGATCGTCGTGATCGATGAATGCCGCGAAGCCAGTTTACGGCTGTCAGATTTCATCATTCAAAATATTGTCTTGTACCTGGCACTCAGCATCGAGCGGGTTCGAAAAGGAAACAGTTTACCTCCTGTGAAGGTTGAACAAGCGCCAGAACATCAGCGGCATGATGCAGTGGCTGAGCGGATCATGAAACGGATCGCCAGAAGTACCGGATTGCAGTTTCCGGAAAGTGAAGTTGCTTATTTAGCGATTCAGCTTGTTGCGATGGCAAAGGGAAATCCGCAAGATTCGACTGACCAGGCTCTTTGGAAAGACATGGATCAAGTACTTAAGCGAATCGAAACAGAAACAGGTTATCCAGTGAGCACGGATTATGCATTAAGAAAGAGTCTGGCCGAACACATCAAGCCGATGTTAGTACGGCTACAGCAAGGCATTCAGCTTAAAAATCCACTGTTAAAAGAAATCAAGACCCACTATCCGCAATATTTTGCCGACACCAAGCGCTTTCTAGGCATGTCAAAAATATTGTCTGCGTACACGATTAACGATGACGAGACGGCCTATATGGCGATGCATCTCATGGCGGCAGTCGAAAAGTATCATAATGCCCATAAACTGCGGACCTTGATTATTTGTGCCACCGGTTATGGCAGTGCAGAGTTACTCAACAATCGCGTGCAAAAGGAGTTTGGCGAGGCACTGAATATTGTCGGAGTTAAAGGTTATTACGAAGTCGATGACGAAAGTTTGGCTGACGTTGATCTAATCATTTCAGCGATTGATTTATCGACCCAGGTGCTGCGTGTCCCAGTCATTCAGGTCAGTGTCTTCTTGGGCGAAATGGATGTCCGAGCGATTCGTCAATTTTTGGAGACGCATAATCGCCCACATGGGAAAGCAACTTCAAAAGTCGAGGCTATTGCGGCTGTCGATAAAAGCCTTTTTGATCAATTTACTGGTTCTAGTCGATTTGTACGGTGGACAGAGCCGGTTAATCGCGAGACGGTTTTAAATCACCTTTGCGCTCAATTAGCGCTTCTTGAACCGGCTAATTTTGCCGACGAGTTAAAAGCTCAAGTACATCAACGCGAACAGATGAGCAGCATTATATTTAGTCCAAAAATCGCTGTTCCTCATCCGGCAATGCCAGTCGGCCAATTTACCCAAATTGCCATTGGCGTCATTCCTGCGGGATTGAAATGGTCCGAAAGCTTTCCAGCTGTCCAGCTCGTGTTTCTTCTGTCACCTTCTTATTTGGGGAATCGAGGGCTGACCTCGGTCACCCAGACAATTGTTGCGTTGACTGACCATGCGGATTGGCAAACGTCATTAGTGGCAGCCCCTGATTTTAAAAGTTTTCGTCACCGCTTTTTACAAATGATGGAGGAGGAATAGTGCCGATGAATTCAGATGATATTCAATTAATTGCATTTGAAATTATTTTGCATAGCGGTAATTCAAGAACCATGATTCATGAGGCGTTCGCGGCTATGCGTGTTGGCGATTTTGACAAAGCCGATGAACGATTAAAGGCTTCAAATGACGAATTATTACTAGCACACCAATCACAAAGCGATCTCTTAAAGAAATATGCCGGTGGTACAAAGATCGAGATGGAGATCATTTTAGTTCATGCCCAGGATCACTTGATGACCACGATGACGTTACGCGAAGTTGCACTGGAAATGGAGCACCTTTATCGCAATCAGGCTGCTGCGGGGGAGTTGAAAAACGATGAACCAGAAGATAAAGGCAAGTGAGAACATACAAACACAAACAACGACGACCATTGATAAAAATCGCCAAGCACTTAGTTTACAAAGTATGCGGTTCAATCGATTTTTAGGTATTCGCTATCTAACCGCTGTGTTCTTCTTTGCTAATCTTTGGTGGGCAATCATTGCTAGCAATCTTTGGAGCAAATGGCTGCCGGTGGGGTTAATGGTGCTTGCAATTCCGGTGATTTATGAACAAATTAAACTCTTTGGCACCCCAACGAATCACTTGCCATATACCACACTTTATTTCCGGTGCCAAACAGGGGTGAACATTGGCCTCAGTATTTTGATCGTGACGCCACTATTCAATGCGTTATACCCCTTCGTTCGCGACACGAATAACAACCGCGGCATTGTTCTTTTGATTTTGCTGATCGGTATTGGCCTTGGTGGCTGGTCGTTACGCCGGCTGCATTTGATTGAGCAGAACAAGGATCGACTTTATGGTCGTTTGAAGGCATATCAAGCAACGCTTCACAAGTAACAAACTTTGCGGCGCAGAAGCTTTTTAACACAAGATGGTTAAATGTCGGTCATGAGATCTAAGACCATTAAGTGTCATTCTTGGTGTCATCGCAAGTATTACCGCGCTGGCCCGCTCATAAAAGTAGGAGGAATCTGTAATGGAAAATAACGGGCGCTTTTTCAATTTTATGACGAAGACCTTGCTTAAACCCATGTCGAAGGTTGCCCAATATCGGATTGTACGTGCGGTCATGGCAGCCGGCATGGCGAGTATTCCTTTCACAATTGTCGGCTCAATGGTGTTGGTTCTTAATGTTATCCCTTTAGTTTGGCCGGTGACAGCCGGTTTTTGGAACGCCACCTTTATGAAGTTCAGTGATCTTTATATGGTCATCAACACAGCGACCATGGGCATCTTAGCAATGTACTTTGCGCTGGCGATCGGCTATGAGCTGACCAGAATCATTCAAACAGAGGATAAGCTGAAAGTTGCACCGCTAAACGGCGCGTTCTTGTCACTTTTTGCCTTTTTCATGTGTTTGCCTGAGTTAGTTGTCAAGGGCGGAAAGATTATTCTACTGAATACCATTACGCCAAAAGAAAAAGTAATCAGTGGCTTTCGAATGACGGCAACGATCGATCGTCTGGGAACTTCAGGCATTTTCACAGCAATTATTATGGCGATTGTGGCTGTCTATTTATACAAATTTTGTGTCAAGCATAATTGGACGATCAGAATGCCGGAAGCTGTCCCTGAAGGTGTTTCCCGTTCGTTCACTGCTTTGATCCCAACCGCTGTCATTGCCCTTGTTGTGATGGTCATCAATGGCTCGCTTGTCTTGTTAGGGACGGATATTTTCAAAATGATTTCAATTCCGTTTAGTTTTGTCACCAATCTGACGAGTACATGGGTCGGGGTCATCGTCATCGAATTCCTGATCCATGCCCTGTGGATTGTCGGTGTTCATGGCGCAAACATTATCAGTGCTTTTATCGGCCCGATTTTGCTGACCAACATGGCTGCTAATGCAAAAGGTGCACATATTCCGTTTGCCGGGGAATTCAACAACTCATTTGCGATTATGGGTGGCTCCGGGGCCACACTTGGTCTTTGCATTTTCATTGCCTTTGCTGCACGCTCGGAACAGCTGAAGGTTTTGGGGAGAGCATCGTTAGCGCCAGCATTTTTCAATATCAATGAGCCACTGATTTTCGGTCTGCCAATCGTTTATAATCCTTATCTGGCGATTCCATTCTTCTTGGCACCGATGGCAAGTGCTTCATTGGCTTATGCTGCCTTTTATTTTCGATTAATCAATCCGATCATCACGCAGGCACCATGGCCATCACCAATGGGCTTCGGCGCATTGATCAGTACCGTCGATATACGAGCGGTAATTGTGGCGATCCTGTGTGGCATCGTGGCATTTCTGATCTGGTTTCCGTTTATCAAACTGTACGATGCTAAATTGGTCAATGACGAAAAGCAGGTTGCTACTGGAAAAGAGGCTGGAGCATAGCACTCTCAATCGTATGACTATCGTTGTATAGCCAAAAAAGCTGTTCGCAAGATGCTGGAACAGTTTCAGCTTATAGGAAGCTTGCTGTTTAGGATGATTCAAAGGTATACACAAAAACCGACATCAATCGCGATGTCGGTTTTTTGTGTCTTGAATTGTTTAATGATTAAGGCAAAACCGCAAAGATCAACGCGCCTGCCACGCCGCCTGCCAGTGGGCCTAAAACCGGTACCCAGGCATATGGCCAGTCGGAATCGCCTTTGTTGGCAATTGGTAAAATGGCATGCGCCAACCGCGGGCCAAGGTCTCGGGCCGGGTTAATGGCATAACCAGTGGTGCCGCCAAGTGATAAGCCAATCGCGGTGATCAGGATGCCGACGCCGATTGGATTCAGGCCATCTGTCCATTTGCCTTTGGTGAAGGCCAACAGTCCGAAAATTAAGACGGCAGTCCCGATGAACTCGGAAATGAAGTTGGCTGCGTAACTGCGAATGGCCGGGCCAGTGGCAAAGACGCCTAAGGTTGCTGCAGGATCCTTGGTGGCTGCCCAGTGCGGGTAGTAATGCAACCAGACAGCAGCTGCTCCGAGCAACGCACCCAGTAACTGGGCGATGATAAATGGCATGACCCACGCCCAAGGGAATTTGCCAATCACAGCAAACGCTACGGTGACTGCGGGGTTAAGGTGTGCCGGTCCTAAGAAGGCGGCGGTATAAACGCCCATGGTCACGGCCAATCCCCATCCTAGGGTAATGGCAACCCAACCGGCACCATTAGCTTTGGATTTGTTTAGTGACACGCCTGCGACCACGCCATCGCCAAGGAGGATTAAAACGAAGGTACCAATGAATTCACCTAATGCTTGTGTCCACATATGGGTGCCCCTTTCTAGGCTTGAGGAGCCGAAGCCGGCGCCTTCTTCAAGTCATCCAACCGACTCTCACTAATGGCCTGTTCCAAATCAGCCAGCTGTTGTGCCTTGGTTGCTTCGTCCCAACCCAAGATGCGGGCCATTTCGTCCACAACCGGCTGTTTCAAATCATCCAGCGTTTCAGCATGGAAAAGAATGGCATTGGTCCGGCGCAACAGGTAATCAACCGGCGTCAGCGTCATTTCTTCATTGATTGAATAGCGCAGGCTCATGGTTTCTTTGAGGCTCAAACCTGGTGCCGACTGGCCGTCAGCATACGTAACCACGCGACTGATGTTGGAGCCGTAGCGATTGGCAAGGTCAGCGGCGTCTTTTTCAGGCATGCCAGCGTCAATCCCAATCCGAGTGTAGAACGCAATCGTATCGTCAACATTGGTCGGATCAAAATGACCGCCGGAGACTTGAAGCTTTTTAGAATCAACGGTGCGGGTTTCGGTCGCAAATTTTTCAGCCAAGACACGACGAATCAAGGCAAGGGCACCAGCCGCCATTTTCCGGTAGTCGGTAATTTTCCCACCGGACAGCGTGATCATGCCATCATCAGCTTGGCGAAGGGAGCTACCGCGGGAAATCTGGGATGGACTCAGGGACGCTTCGGCATGCGCGGTCTCCAGTTTGGAAATGGCGTGCTCAACATCGGACCGGGTTGCTTGGTTATCTTCGTAATCGTTAACGACTTTGACCAAGGCTTCGAACGAATCGTCGGAAACTTTACCGGTATTGGCACCACCGCCGTTATAATCGGAGCTGCCGTTGTTGGCAATCAGTGGCCGCAGACCGGCCCAGCTGGCTTCGATGTCGTCGATCGTGATGTGGCTTTCCGGGAAGCGCTTGTTGATCACTTTCAGCAGGTAATCCACATCGGCTTGCTCGACGCGTGGATGCTTGAAGTCGCCGGTATAGTCCGTGTCGGTCGTACCGAAGTAAGTCTTACCTTCACGCGGCACCACGAAGAACATCCGGCCGTCATTCAAACCCGTATCCATATAAGTCGGTTGCGGTACCGGCAGACGGGAACCATCGACAACTAGATGAACCCCTTTAGTCGGACGCAGTGTTGGGGCCTGATTTTCGTTCTTGTCGAGCGCTTTAAACTTGTCGGACCATGGACCGGTGGTGTTGATCACGAGTTTGGCATGAATATCGAATTCGCTGTCATCTAAAAGATCCTTGACGCGTAAACCGATGACTTGGCCAGCGTCATTGTGCAAGACACCGATCGCCTTCACGCGGCTGGCCATAAGTCCGCCAAGTTCAGCCGCTTCTTTAATGTTTTCGATAACCAGGCGCGCATCATTGTTTACGAAGTCGAGGTAAACGCCACCGCCTTGCAGCCCGTCTTTTTCAAGCTGCGGTTCACGTTGTAGAATTTCATCTTTCGTAACGGTGTAGTTGGCATATTGCGAGCCTTCGACGTTTGCCAGCCGATCATAAAGATCCATCGCGATTTTGATGCTGAACATGTCGAAAGTGCTGCCAGGTTCCTGGAAAATCGGCAGTAACATCGGGAATGGCCGCGGAATGTGCGGCGCGATGCCTTGAACAACGGCCCGTTCCTTGACGGTATCGGCAACAACGCCAACGTCAAATGTCTTAAGGTAACGGATGCCGCCGTGGACCAGTTTGGTCGAACGTGAACTGGTGCCTTCAGCAAAGTCCTGCATTTCGATCAAGCCGGTCTTGATGCCACTTGCGGCCGCCTGAATCGCCACTCCGGCACCGGTAATGCCGCCACCGACAACCAGAAGATCCAGTTCGGTTTGCTTTAATTGTTCAATCGTTTGTTTGCGGGTTTCATTTGAAAATGCCATTTTTATAAACTCCTTTTGAATAATGATTGAATGATTTTTTTAAAAAGAATTAGTTGTGTTTGTCCGTATGCTTGTACATCTGAGTGGCGGCAACCGCTTGCTTCCAGCCTTCGTACAGATAGTCACGATCGACGGCGTCCATTTGTGGCTCAAACCGCTTGCCGACCTTGACAATGCTTTGCAGTTCGTCGGTGTTGTTCCAGAAGCCCGTAGCCAAGCCGGCAAAGAAGGCAGCGCCCATCGCGGTGGTTTCAAGGTTCGCGGCCCGTTCGATCGGAATCCCTAGAATATCGGCTTGGAATTGCATCAGGTAATCATTATTGGCAGCCCCGCCATCAACGCGTAGTGCCGGAATCGGCATACCGGTATCGGCGTTCATCGTGTCGACAACATCGCGGGATTGATATGCAAGCGATTGCAAAGTTGCCTTAATAAAATCTTCGCGGGTCGTACCGCGGGTAATCCCGAAAATGGCACCGCGGGCATCGGAATCCCAGTAAGGAGCCCCCAAACCGGTAAAGGCGGGAACAACATAGACTTCATTTTGACTTTTTGATGCCAAAGCGGCGGCTTCTGAATCGCTTGAGCGTTCAATCATTTTCATTGCATCGCGCAGCCATTGAATGGCACTGCCGGCAACGAAGACCGAGCCTTCAAGTGCGTAGGTGACTTTGCCATCAAGACCATAGCCGATGGTAGTCAGCAGGTTGTGATTGGAAAGGGTGGGTTTGTCGCCGGTGTTCATGACAATGAAGGCACCGGTTCCGTAAGTGTTCTTGACCATACCTGGTTGAATCGCCAACTGACCGAACAAAGCGGCTTGCTGGTCCCCGACCATGCCAGCGATCGGAACCGTGCTGCCGAAAAAGTGATAAGCAGCAGCATCGCCATAGATTTCCGAGTTACTGCGGACTTCCGGCAACATTTGCTTAGGAATGTTCAAAATGCGCAGAATCTCGTCGTCCCAATCCAACTTATGAATGTTAAACAGCATGGTACGCGAGGCGTTGGTGTAATCCGTGACGTGAATCGCGCCGCCGGACAGCTTCCAGGAAAGCCAGGTGTCGATCGTTCCAAAAAGCAGTTCACCTTTTTCCGCACGTTCCTGGGCACCCGGAACGTGATCCAGAATCCAGCGAATTTTGGTTGCTGAGAAGTAAGAATCAATCAGCAGCCCCGTAGCATCGTGAATAAGATCGTCGTATCCATCGGCTTTGAGCTGATCAGCAATCTCGCTGGTTTGCCGGGATTGCCAGACAATGGCGTTATAAATCGGCAAGCCCGTTTGCTTATCCCAAACAACCGTGGTTTCCCGCTGATTGGTGATGCCGATGCCGACGATTTGCCGCGGCTGAATATGGGATTCAATGAAAGCCGTGGCAATCGTTGACAGGGCAGCGTTCCAGATTTCGTTAGCGTTATGCTCTACCCAACCGGGATGCGGAAAATACTGCGGAAACTCGCGTTGTGCATCCGCCACTTTTTGTCCATTATGGTCGATGATGATGGTCCGGGTGCTGGTCGTTCCTTCATCAATCGCTAAAATATATTGTTGTTCGTTTGTCACGATTAGCTACCTCCAGTGAAATATAATTGCACACAATGAAAACGTTTCCGGTAATAGTTATACCCGATCGCCGGGACGAATGCAAGCATTATGCTTATATAAATCATAAGTTATTTTAACCATAAGACCTATATTCGCAATTGAGAATATAGATTCACCTAAATTTCATTAGGCTTATGCATTCAGAAACACGAAACCCGGCATGGCGGCCGGGTTAGGTAAGGCTGATTAGATGAGTTGTTTGAGCTGATAAATGTGGTCAAAAATTTTGTCTTCCTGTCGCCGATCGTCCCAAGAAAAATTGTGCATCGTGCTATTCGGGCGGTTGATTTTTTTGTACAGAACCGTTGGATTATACGCATACTTGCCGCGGGTATGAGCAACATACTCGGCTGTGAAGTCATAATCCTCGGCGATTCGCAGCTGCTCTTTGTAGCGAATGTTGCCGGCATCCAAAGCAGCGTGGGAAAAGGCTTTGTTCCAAATATACCCGCCGATTTCCGTCCCGTGATGAGAAACCTGTTCAAACATTTCGGCCTGGGACAATAAGCGGAACCGATCAGGACCGCCGCGGCTGCGATGCCACCAATCGTAACCAACCGCGGTCGCAACGACACCTGACGTGAAGCCGCGGACAAGGGTCTCGGCAAAAGTAGGCGCGATCAAATCGTCACCATCAACGAAAGCAATAAACCGACCACTGGCATGATCAATCCCAAAGTTGCGGGCGGCGCCAATACCACGATGACGATCAAAAGCCGTAGCATGGTAATTTGGCACGCCGCGTACAAAATCGGCCGCGGTTTGCGCCGTCCGATCCGTTGAAGCATCATCGATAAGCCACAACTCAACATCAATCGTCTGTTCCTGAATGGTTTTAAGGGTAGCCGGCAGATACCGGCCAAGATTGTACGTTGGCACAATGATGGTTAAATCCAAATTTGTCATAAAAACCAAAACCTCCTTGGCGGCACCGCAATTCTCCACAGTGCCGAAGCGGTTAAATCATTGCAATATCGGCTCTTTGCTCTGATTATTATCGTCAGTTTTGGGTAGGCGTCAATTAAAATGACTTGGGTGCCTGCAAGCACGCTGATCAAACCGGCATAAGCGCAAGTGGATATTAAAATTTTAGTAAAACATAACCAGATAACACAGCAAGGAACGACCACATGCCCCAATCCAAATAAATTATTTTGACAATAGCGCTTCCATTTGCGCTACTTTTTTAGTAAAATAAAAACGGTTACAAAAATCGCGAACAAATTGACGTATTTTTTTAAACATAGGAGGAATCAAGAGTGAACAGTACAGATGTCACGAAAGGTTTTACGGAGCAATTTGGTAAGCAGGCGGAGCATACGTTCTTCGCGCCGGGACGGATTAACCTGATTGGTGAACATACCGATTACAATGGCGGGCACGTTTTCCCTTGCGCGATTTCGCTTGGTACTTATGCCGCGGTTGGTGCTAATGAAGACAATGCGTTCCGTTTGTATTCAGCTAACTTCCCTAAGGTTGGTATCATCGACATTCCGTTCCCGGATCTTTTCCAGGAAAAGCGCGGTTTGTGGACGGATTATTTCCAGGGTATGGCGCGCGTGATGAAGACGGCGGGGATTAATTATACCCACGGCCTGAACGTTTATATTAATGGTAATTTGCCGGATGGCGCCGGCTTATCGAGCTCAGCTTCGTTGGAAATGCTGGTCGGCACGATTCTGAACAATCTTTTTGACGGCGGATTTGCCCCGTTGGATTTGGTTAAATTCGGCGTGAAAGTCGAAAACGATTATATCGGCGTTAACTCCGGGATCATGGATCAGTTTGCCGTCGAAATGGGCCGCGCCAACCAAGCAACCTTGCTGGACACGAACACGATGAAATACGAGTATCTGCCGGTTGAAATGGGCGATAACGTCATCGTCATCATGAACACCAACAAGCGTCGCGAATTGGCTGATTCCAAGTACAACGAACGCCGCAGTGAATGCGAAAAGGCTTTGGCAATGCTGCAAAAAGGCATCAAAGTAAAGAGCCTTGGTCAGCTGACTGAAGACGAATTTGACGAAAATACCTACCTCATTTATGACCCGATTCTGATCAAACGTGCCCGCCATGCGGTTTTTGAAAACCAACGGACACTGACGGCAGCACAAGCATTGCAAAAAGGCGACCTGACGACCTTCGGCAAGCTGGTTTCCGCATCTGGGGTTTCCTTGGCCTTTGATTATGAAGTTACCGGCGTTGAACTCGATACTTTGGTAACCAACGCCCTGAAACAACGCGGCGTCTTAGGTGCACGGATGACTGGTGCCGGTTTTGGCGGCTGCGCGATCGCGATTGTTAACAGCGCTGACGTCGAGGACTTTATTAGTAACGTTGGCAAAGCTTATACTGAGAAGATCGGCTATGATGCGCACTTCTATGTGGCAGACATTGCCGACGGAGCTAAGCAGTTAAACTAGCGCTGACGGAATATATCAGTTAGTGCAGACGGATGCGGAAGCAAAAAGTAAAGGAGAAAATATTAACATGACAATTGCAGTTTTAGGTGGCGCAGGCTACATCGGTTCACATACGGTTAAGCAACTATTGGCTGACGGGGAAGATGTTATTGTTTTAGACAACTTGATTACCGGTCATCGCAAGGCGGTTGATCCGCGTGCCCGTTTTTACCAAGGCGACATTCGCGATTACCACTTCCTGAGCCAAGTTTTCAGCAAGGAAAAGATCGACGGCATCGTGCACTTTGCGGCCTTTTCGATTGTGCCGGAATCCATGAAAGATCCACTGAAGTATTTTGACAACAACACCGGTGGCATGATCACGCTGCTTGAAGCGATGAACCAGTTCGGCATTAAAAAGATTGTCTTCTCATCGACCGCTGCTACTTATGGCGAACCGAAGCAGGTGCCGATTAAGGAAACCGATCCGCAAGTGCCAACCAACCCATACGGCGAAAGTAAACTGGCCATGGAAAAGATCATGCACTGGGCCGACATTGCTTATGGTCTGAAGTTTGTTGCGCTGCGATACTTCAACGTGGCTGGGGCAATGCCAGATGGTTCGATTGGTGAAGATCATCATCCGGAAACGCACTTGATCCCAATCATTTTGCAGGTTGCGGCAGGTACTCGGACCGGTCTGCAGATTTATGGCGATGATTACCCAACCAAGGATGGCACCAATGTTCGTGATTATGTACATGTGGTTGATTTAGCTGATGCCCACGTACTGGCATTGAAGTATTTGAACGCGGGCAACCAGTCATCGGCTTTCAATATCGGCTCCGCACACGGCTTCTCGAATATGGAAATCCTGAATGCCGCGCGTAAAGTGACCGGCCAGAAGATTCCGGCAACCATGGCGCCGCGGCGTGCAGGCGACCCAAGTACCTTAATCGCCAGCTCGGACAAGGCACGCGACATCTTAGGCTGGAAAACGAACTATGATGACATCGACAAAATCATCGAGACTGCCTGGAACTGGCACGAGAATCATCCGGAAGGCTTTGGTGACCGTAATTGACCGCAATTACCAATCATATTGAGACCATTATTAAGCTGAATCCTGATTATACCCACATGGACGCCGTGTACCTGACCAACAAGTTGCTGAACCTAATCGGGGATGCGGCACTGGACTTGCCAGGTGACGAGGATCCGCTGAAAAATCTGGATTTGATGGTTCAAGCGGCCCAGGATAACGGTAAAATTCCGGATTCACAGTCAGCCCGCCAGATTCTTGAAGCGCAGCTGATGGATTTTGCCACACCGACTCCGAGTCGCGTCAACCAAATGTTCTGGGATAAGTATCAGGCGGGTCCGCGGGCTGCGACTGACTGGTTTTTTGCTTTGAGTCGAGCGAATAATTACATTCAAACTCGGGCGATTGCCAAGAATCTGGTCTTTCCGGCTAAAACCGAGTATGGCAACTTGGAAATTACGGTCAACCTCTCCAAGCCGGAAAAAGATCCGAAAGATATTGCCGCAGCAGCCCACGCTCAGTCCGGTTATCCGGCATGTGCGTTGTGCCTGCAAACGGAAGGCTATGCAGGTCGCAGTAATTTTGCTGCACGTACCAACCACCGGATTATCCGCTTCCTGTTAGGTGGGAAAACCTGGGGCTTCCAATATTCGCCATATGCTTATTTCAATGAGCATGCGATCTTCTTGGATGCCATTCATGAACCGATGGTGATTGATCAGAGCACATTTGAAAATCTGTTGGCGATTGTGGCCATGTTCCCGACGTATTTTGTCGGCTCCAACGCGGATTTGCCAATTGTTGGCGGTTCGATGCTGGCTCACGAGCATTACCAAGGTGGCCGGCATACGTTCCCGATGGCTAAGGCACCAATTGAGACCCAAGTCGAGATTAGCGGCCATCCGCATGTTTTCGCCGGTATCGTGAAGTGGCCGATGAGTGTCATTCGCTTGGTCAGCGCTGATCGCGAAGAACTGGTGAATGCCGCTGAACATGTTCGGCAGGTATGGGATCAGTATACGGATGAATCCGTTGACGTACGGGCGTTTGTGGACGGTAAGCCGCACCACACCGTAACACCGATTGCCCGTCGTGTCGGCTCCGAATACCAACTGGATCTGGTTTTGCGTGACAATCAGACCAGTAAGCAGTATCCTGACGGTATTTTCCACCCGCATCAGGATGTCCAGCATATTAAAAAGGAAAATATCGGACTGATTGAAGTGATGGGACGCGCCATTTTACCGGCACGGCTCAAGACGGAATTGGCTGAGGTGCAAAAATATTTATTAGGTGAAGCCAATGACATGAAGCCGATGCACAAAGCCTGGGCGGACCAGCTTAAGGCCAAATACCAGTGGACGCCGGATAACGCAGAAGCCCAGCTGCAAGAAGCTGTGGGCCGCGTCTTTGCCCGCGTGCTGGAAGATGCCGGCGTGTTCAAACGCGATGAAATCGGTCAGGAAGCGTTTGGCCGCTTCTGCCGCACGCTTTAAGCGCACTTTTTGGCAGCACAGTCAGGGAAACGGAGGGAATCGATGACCACGATTACAGATATTGCGAAGGCGGCGGGGGTGTCGATCGCTACGGTTTCGCGAATTTTGAATTATGACGCGACGCTGGCTGTGACGCCAGAAACGCGGCAGCGCGTTTTGAAAACCGCTGAGAAACTAGCGTATAAACCGCGACGACGCAAACGGGTGCCCACTCAGACAACGGTGGTCCTTGTCCAATGGCGCAGTGAGCAGGAAGAACTGAATGATCTCTATTATCTGCAAATTCAATACGCGATTGAAGCCAAAGCAGCTAGCGTCGGGTACCATTTGCAGAATTTTCACCTTGAGCAGCTGGATAGCGATAGTGTTGCCAACATCCAAGGCATCATTGCGTTAGGCAAATATGACGCAGGTGAAGTGGCTAAAATGAAAGCATTGGGACTGCCGGTGGTCTTTGTTGATCAGAACATGCTGGCGTTTGACTGCGACTCGGTTACCGCCGATTATGCCGGGCCGATTAAAGAGATCATTGAGCATTTTCGCAAAGTTGGCATTGATGATATTGGCTTTCTCGGCGGACTTGAGACGAGTCGCAGCGGCCGTGAGCAGTTTCAGGATGTGCGTACGGTAACATTTGATCGTGCGGCGAAAGACGCCGGACTTGCACGCCCTGAGTTTCGGTTAATCGGCGAATTTACGCCGGATTCGGGCTACCGCTTGATGAAAAAAGCGATTGAAACGTTAGGCGACCAATTGCCGCATGGCTTCATTATTGCCAACGACACCATGGCGGTCGGTGCCTTGCGCGCGTTGAACGAGGCTGGCTTAGCAGTGCCGCAACGGGTGTCCGTCATTAGTTTTAACGATGTGGCAGTCGCCAAATTCACGACGCCACCACTGTCGACGGTCCATGCGGCGACGGATCAAATGGGCCAGACGGCGGTTGAATTGCTGCAGGCAAGGCTGAGTGACGCCAAGCGGGTGCCACGCCAAGTCAATTTTAAGAGTGAGCTTGTGATGCGGGCAAGCAGTTTGTAGCCTATGCATCACTGATTAAGGAGGGTGTTAACAGCACTCAAATATGATGAACAATATGGAATTAAGCGGTACAACATGGACAGAATAATTAAGTGGAAGCTGTCCGTGTGTTCAAACCAAGTTAACTAGCGAAATGTCTTGATAAGGGCCTAAGTCTTACGGTATTGTGGTTCTTACCAAGCGCTAGTATTGGTTTGGACGTCTATCTCAAGCTTTCTCTCAAGTAGCTTTCAACCAGCTAATCGAGAGGAGGTACCGTTGAGAATCTGGTGGCTTATGCGAAATCAAAAGTAACGGGGTAGGCTATACCCTTAAAGTTCAGGAGACGGTCACTGTCATGATGATTTATTTCAGAGTGGGAATACCGTTGTTGACGGGACTAAATGAAATGTAGGATTGTCAATCAAGAAAGGAAATATGTAAAACCTTTATTGGTGTCAAAGAGACATTCTTCCACGTTTTATATAGCAGGGTATGATGGACGTTTCAGTTGAACAATATGGTCAGTACCAAGGACACGACTTGTATGAACTAACCTTGACCAATGATCAGGGAATGGTGGTCAAACTGTTAAACTACGGTGCCACTTTGGAAAAAGTACTGCTGCCGGAAGCTGACGGGTTGCACAATATGATTCTCTCGTTACCAAGTCGTGAGGATTACTCAAAAGAGCGTAATTTTCTAGGCGGAACAGTTGGCCGCATTGTCGGCCGGATCCGCGGTCATGTTTGGCAGCACGGCGGTGTCAAAGTCGACTTGCCCATGAACGAAGGCAACAATCACATTCATGGCGGGGATGACGGCCTCGATCGGCAAGTTTACAATTTCCGCATCGAAAAAACGGCAACGACCGCCAGCGCCAGCTTTACGTTCGTCGATCCGGACGGCCACAACGGCTATCCCGGCAATCTCAAGTTGCAAGTCACCTACACGCTAACCAACGCAAATGCCTTACAGTATCGGGTCGATGCGCTAAGTGACGCGGAAACGCTCTTTAATCCGACCAACCATACTTACTTTGCGCTGGATCAACCAGCCACGATTGATGACACCACGTTGACAATTCCGGCCGATGACTACAAGCCATTAGACGCCGAACACCTGCCAAATCAAGGCTGGCAGCCGGTATCCGGCACTGTGTTCGATTTTCGCCAAGGCCAAAAACTCGGCGATGTCATCCACACCCGTGCCGATCAAATCACGTCCGAGCGCGGCATTAACCATCCATTTCTTTTGAAAAACGGCAAAACACTGGCGGCCAAGCTTCAAACTGCCAAGCACACCATGACTTTAGTCACCACCGCGCCAAGCGTGGTTGTCTACACGGCCAATCACTTCGATGGCACGGGTCTTCCCCACAACATCAAGCAGTTTGACGGTGTGGCTCTTGAATGCCAGTTTGCGCCGGTTAGCGGGGATGATCTCTCGGCGATCACGCTGTTGCCGGGTGAGCCATTTACGTTGGCGAATACTTGGACGTTTGAATAAGACATAGTGTTTTTTAACTAGTGGGTTATTTGCACAGGAGGAAGCTTTCCTTGATTAGGAAGGCTTTTTTCTTGTGCTTAGGTGTTAATGGCATCAGGTTATGCATCATAGATGGCAAAAAGCGAAGTCAATGGTTGCCAATTAAATTGAGGCCTATTTGTTTTAATTTGTTCTTTTTTGTTAGGAAAAATTCTGGCGTGAATAATCTACTTCATTAATTTGCAAAGTTTTATAGATTGTCTAAGTACTTGCACAACAAGGGGTTAAACTCTCTATAAAATTCATTCAATAATTTGCCAACCTTTTTGAGGATTTTCTTGACTACTGAAAACGCTTGTTTATAATTAAAAGTGAACAGGAACAAACAATAGTTAACAAATTGCTGACAAATGATTAAGCGGTGGCCGATGTAACTTTTTGATTCAAAATTGGCATTTCCCCAGATGTTGTTCATTTAAAAAATGCCCGATCGCTTTTGTAATGCCGCTCAATCAGACTGGTTTTTGATCTAGTTCTTGAAAGCGCTATAAAAGGCCTATTCTGGTTTACTTTGTTAGAAGGATCAGGTTTACAAATAGCATGACGCAGAGCAAAAACACACCGTCAGTTTCTGTTCACGCTGCGAATAATATTTTTATAAGGAGGTGAAAAGTGATGGCTGCAAATATTGTTTTTACACGAATTGACAACCGTTTGGTGCACGGCCAGGTTGGGGTTACATGGACACGTGCTGTTAATGCAAATCTGATTCTGGTTGCTAACGACCAGGCTGCTAATGATCCGCTCCAGCAGAAGTTAATGGCAACGACAGCTGACTCTTCAGGCGCTGGTATCCGTTTCTTTACGGTTCAACATACCATTGACATTATTGGTAAGGCTGCCGATCGTCAGCACATCTTTATCGTTATTAAGACGCCAGCCGACGCTCGCAAGTTAGTTGAGAACGGTGTGCCAATCAAGGAAGTCAATGTGGGCAATATGCACTTTGCTCAGGGCAAGACAGAGATTACTAAGAAGGTCTATGTCGATGAACAAGACAAAGAGGATCTGTTAGCAATTGTGAACGCTGGCGTCAATATTTTCATTCAGGACTATCCGGGTGATAAGAAGACACCAATTACTGCTGACTTGTTAAAGAATGTCAAATAGTCAATAGATTAAATTGGAGGTGTCAGGTTCATGGATGTTACCTTAACTCAAGGGGTGTTAATCGCGCTTTGGGCAATGATATCAGGTCTTGATTGCTGGCTACAGGCGTTCTTCATTTTCCGTCCGATTATTGTCTGCACAGTCACTGGCCTTATTCTGGGCGATTTACAGCTCGGTGTCATTGCTGGCGGGTTAACTGAACTAGCTTTTGCCGGATTGACTCCTGCCGGCGGGACACAACCGCCGAACACGGTTCTTTGCGGGATTATGACGGTGGTTATTGCGGCAACTAACAAAACAGCTCCAGCAACGGCAATTGGTCTTTCATTACCGTTCGCGATGTTAATGCAATATATTCTGCTGTTCTTCTACTCCAGCTTTTCACTGTTTTTGCCGAAATTTGATCAATATGCCGCTGAAGGAAATGCAGGGGCGTTTAAACGTCTGAATTTCATTCCGCTCACGATCGTTACATTGTCCTTCGGGATCATGGCTTTCCTGAGTGCATATGCAGCACAGGGCCCAATGAAGGCACTTGTTACTTCAATGCCTCACTGGTTAACACATGGTTTTGAATTAGCTGGCGGTATTTTACCAGCTGTTGGGTTTGCAATGTTGTTGAAGGTTATGTTAAAAGGTCAATACTTTGCATATCTGCTTTTGGGATTCGTTATGGCTTCAATGATCCCATTCTCAAATGTTCTGCCAGTTGCTTTGGTTGGCGCAGTATTTGCACTGATCGAGTTCTATCGCAGCCGTGATCAGATCAAGTTAGAGAAGCAAGTTAAGGAAGTTCAAAATCAATCTCAAGGAGGAGGCATGAATGATGGCATCTGATGACAAGAATGATAAGACACAAAAGAAAAGCTTGTTTACCAATCATGAAATCTCCATGCTTGGGATTCGGTCTAACTTAGTTCAGGCATCCTTCTCATATGAACGAATGCATTCACCAGGTTGGACTTGGGCGCAGCTGCCATACTGGCAAAAGATCTATAAAGATGATCCTGAGGGCCTTAAAGCCGTTATGACCGATAACATGGAATTCATCAACAGTTCACCGCCACTGTATCCTATCCTGATGGGATTGCTACTGACGATGGAAGAAGGCCATGTTGATCGGACAACCATTAAAGGTTTAAAGAACGCATTGTTCGGTCCTATGGCCGGCATTGGTGATGCGATCTTCTGGTTCACCATTATGCCGATTGTCGGTGGTATTTCTGCCTCAATCGCGAAGAACGGGAACGTTTTTGGACCAATTCTGTTCTTCCTGGTTTACCTGTTCCTATTCTGGTCTCGTATTCCATTGGCACACTTGGGTTATAACCTTGGTACGCGAGCGATTGATGTCATTCAGGAAAACTCTCGAATCATTTCACACGTTGCTTCTATCTTGGGCTTGACCGTTATCGGTGGTTTGATCGCCAGTTATGTCAAGATGTCACTCACCATTAAAATTGGTGCCGGGAATACGGTTATCAACTTGCAAAAGCAGTTGCTGGATAAAATCTTCCCGAACATTCTGCCATTTGCCTTTGTCTTCTTGCTGTACTGGCTGTTGAAGAAGAATGTTAACCCAATTTGGTTAATTGTCGTAACCTTTGCACTTGCCATTGTTATGGCGGCCATCGGTTGGATGTAGCTGTTAGTAAATGATTTGAGGAGGAATTAGACATTGAGTAAAGTTCAAGTGATCGTCACCGGGCATGGTACTTTTGCCGATGGGTTCAAAGGTGCGCTACATCTTCTGGCTAGCGTTCCAGACAACTGGTCGTTCGTAAACTTTTCAGAAGGTATGAGTGATAAACAACTTCAAGCTAAGTTTGAAACGATTCTTGGATCTGATCCCAAGCCGACACTGTTTTTTACAGATTTAGCTGGCGGAACCCCGTATAAAGTGGCGGCAACTCTAGCTAGCAAAAATCCGCAATTGGCGGTTGTCTCTGGCTGTAACCTAGGGTCGTTACTTGAATCTGTATTCAGTGACTATGACAATGCCGATGCCTATGCTGATGCGATTATTGCTGCATCAAAACAAGGCACGCAAAAGTTTACGCTGGATATGCCAGACAATATGGCTACTGGCTCTGATGACGGTATCTAGTTGTCGCTGACTTATCTAGGAGATACAGTTATTGAGGAAGGGGCGTGGCTTTCTAGTCACACCCCTTTTCTGACAAATTTGCATGGTAGAATCAGTTACATGAGGTGAATGATATGGCGACTAACATTTCGATTCTTGTTTTAGCAATGATTGCGGCCGGTATGGGCATTATGCTCTACCAACGACGTAAGTACTTCTATTTGGGAACATTCTTCATAGGACACGGTATGACAAGCACTGTCATCAATTTAAAAAACAGTGGGCATTACGTCATCAATATCACCAATGTTAGTGAAAATCCCCAAGCACCTGCTAGCTTTAAAATAGAAGAGGGATCGTTCCGCAAAGATGGAACAGTCATTGACTTGAAGCCGGAAAAATTATCAACTTTTACCTATCCAAATTCGCAGGCTTTAACGACAAATGATTGGGGTGGACATGAGGAGTCGGAATCAGAAAGTCACCAGATATCATTGCAAAACCATGCTCTGATGCTCTCTGGAGAAGAACTTCAACCACTTAATCAGGGAAAAGTCGTGACAGTTAAGCAATTTATGCAGAATAAGAAGAAGCCAAAGTCTGCTAAAGTGTGACTGGTTGAGTCAATGCTTTGGGGTCTGCGTTTGTCAGTAAGATGGAACCAAAAACAGCTAATCTGTCTATGCGGATTAGCTGTTTGCGTATGGTTTCCTTTGTGGCGGCTTTTGGGACTGAAAAAGATCACTTGTAGGAGTGAGAAAACTTACCTTTTTGTGAATCTGGTGCTGATTATCTGTAACGTCTCCGTTTGGCTTGAGTCTAATAGGGTTTTTTAATTAATTGCTGGCTCAATGGGTTAACTAAAAATAGGCCTTCACAAACAAATCCACCGCCAGCCCAAACGCAGCAAACGCAATTAAAATCCGTAACAATCTCACCGGAACATGCCGCACAACGATCGGACCACAGTAGCCGCCGATCAGAAAGCCGATGCCAAGCGGGAGAACTACTAGCCAATCAATTTTGCCAGTCCATGCGTAAATAATCGTCGCGACTGCGTTAGCCATGAAGGCCATGACGTTCTTGAAGGCGTTAAGCACCGCAAAGCGCTGGGGTAGGCTGAGCGTTAAAATTGCGAGGATAATGACGCCGCCTGCCGCACCGAAGTAACCGGTGTAGGCACCGATCAAGAAGAGACCGATAGCTTTTAAAACCAGGCCGAACTTGTTCTGATCGCGTAAGGCAGGGACATTCTTCCGGTCCGCTTGGTGTCCGCTGACTAAGAGAAGAACACCGGCTGACAAGATGAAGAAGGGGACGACGTGTTCGAATGTGGATGCCGGCTCAATAAGTAGAAGTGCAGATCCGAGAATGCCGCCTGCTAGCGTGAGGGCGGTTAAGCCGGTCACCAGTTTGCCTTCACCGCGAAGTTCGCGGGATGATGACGCGGTTGCGCCGATTCCGGAAAGTACCAGTCCGGCCGTGTTGGTCACGTTGGCGATGACTGGCGGGATGCCGGCTATGAGCAGTGCTGGGTAGGAAACTAATGAAGCTAAGCCAGCAATCGAAGCCAATAAGCCGCCGAGGATGCCGGCGCCGATAAAGTAAATGAATAACCAAAATGTCATGATTGCGCTCCATCTGCTTTTCAATTTTTCTCTGTTAGTGTCTCGCTAAGATGTCATGAATGTCAAGAAAACCCCGGTTGAAGTTGGTGGCTTCAGCCGGGGTTTCTTGTCTATGAAGTTTAAAGCTCTTGTGCAGCCCGCTGAATTTTATCAACGAATTCTGTCATATCAGCTTGCGGCTTTAGAACATTCGTCAGGGCGACCGCAGCCTTTTTCTGCTTGCGGTTGATGCTGAGTAAGCCGGTATAACCGAGGACACTGCCACTGTTGCCTAACCAGCCGTCAGCAAGCTTGTGCCAGCCGAATCCGTAGCCACCTTCAGCAGCCTTGAAGATGGTTTCCCAGCTTGCGGCTTTGAGTAACTTACCTTTCAAGACAGCTTGCGCAAACTTTTCAAGATCGTCGACTGTTGTGACTAAGCCGCGATCTGCCTGATTTTCGTCACCTTTACCAGCGAGGTTCGGGTTGCCGGCAATCCAGTGATAGCTTTCGGCAAAAGCGTGTGAGGTACCGATTTTGGTATGTGTCAAAGCCAAAGGATCGTAAATGTTTTTCTTTAAAATGGCTTCAAGTGGGCGTTCCTCAGTGAGCCGATCAAGCACTTCGCCTAGCAAAATGGCGTTGGTGGCACTATAAGCAGTCTGGCTGCCTGGCTTGAAGGCTAACGGTTGATCATCAATGACGTCCAAGACTTTGGCCAGATCCATGTCAGCGGCATTGTGCTGGTTGATTTGTAAGGCCAGACGCTCAGCCGGCAAGGTGGCTGGAGCGTTGTCCTTGAACGGTTCAGCCATGAGCGTTAAGTAATCAGGAACTCCGCTTTGCATGGTGGCGAGCTGGCCGATGGTGATTTTGTCAGCCTGCTTATATTCAGGCACATATTGTGACAGTTTGTCAGTCAGCTTTAATGCACCTTTTTCGACAAATTGCATGAGCAAAACACCAAAAAATTGTTGCGTGACAGTTCCGGCACCGCTGAGCGTATGCGATGCGAACGGAACCTTCATATCGATATGCGCGAAGCCTTGCGAATCTGCTGCTAACTCTTTGTCGGCAGTTACCACTGCGACTGCGCCGTTATAGTGTTCGGTTTGTAAGGAACGACTTAATGGTGATTCATCTTTAACTGATTCTAGTTCTACCATAAAAAACGCCTCCAAAAATGAACGATCGGTCGAGTCTTAGCTTGTGCTTGTTGGGGCATCGGCGTCGTCGGCCATGATTGATTAATCTAAATGTGCCACTTTGACGAGCTCGCCTGTCACGCCGATTTGGATCCCTTGCTTGATTTTATCGGTACGGGTGGCATGAACGACTTGGAACTTATTTTGTTTAACGATCAGCTTGTTGTCAGTGTGGTAATCAGCTGGTAAGGGTTGATTACTGCCGCGGATCAGTATCACGATAAACTTGAAACCACTGGCATGGGCTTCACACGGGCTGTAGTGCAACGTGTCGCTGAAGAATTCAACCACGGTGCCAGCTGGAACGAAGAACAATTTGGCATCTTTTTCCGCGTTGAATTTGCCAGCGTGCATTTGGCCGCGCTTGCCGATGACCATGACGACATCTGTGAAAAAGACGTTCACTTCACTGCCTTGGTGGAATTCTACGGCGGTTAAAGCTTCGGCGTGGCCGGCACATTCACCTGCTTCAATTGGCAGGCCAGCGAAAACATCGCGGCCGATTTGCTGGACAACCGGAATCTTTTCCATATTCGGGTTGGACGGGACATAGAGGTTGGCTGCGGTTGGGGCAGGGATGGTCACATTTTGGTCCATGAACGTTTTGAGCTCACTGACATCGTATTGCGGGTAGATGACGCCGTAATCGGCAAACACCGGATCCGTTAGCTGATGAATCTGCTTATCTGGATTCAACTGCTGAATCTTTTCAAAAGTTGACATTTAATGGCTTCTTTCCAAAATTAGTAATTTTCAATCGTGACTTTGGCAAAATAGGTAGCGAACTTGGCCGGGTTGACGAAGCCGGTTTCAGCTTCCATCGTGTTGAGCATCCCGGTGGTCATCGCCGTCTTCATAATGTCTTCGTCAGACTTACCATCGTGAATGCCCATGGCGAGCCCGGCTAAGGTTGAATCGCCGGAACCAACCGGATTGACGACCTGGATCTTAGGAATGGCGGCGTGATAAAACTTGTCTTGATGCTTAACAAAGGCGCCTGCTGATCCCAAAGAAACGACAATCCAATCAACGCCATCAAAAATCGGATCCTGGAGGTCTTGTTTCAACGCGGCATAATCGGTTTTATCGACTTCGCGGTTAAGCAGACCAGCCAGTTCTTCTTCGTTTGGCTTGATCAAAAGCGGCTTCACCGGTGCTTCGAGTGCTGACTTTAAAGTGGCGCCGGATGTGTCGAGCAAGACTTCGACGTTTTTGGCGCCGGCGTGGGCGATCATTTGCGTGTAATAATCTTCGGGTAGTCCTTGTGGCATGGAGCCGGAAATCGTCAGCAGGTCTGCCTGATTCAGCAATTTGTCAAAGTGATCGAGAAACTTTTGTGCATCTTCAGGGGTAATTGTTGGTCCGGCTTCAAGAATCTCTGTTTGCTTGCCGCCATCATGCAGCATTGCGATCGAACTGCGGGTTTCCGCATCGATCGGCAGAAAATCATGGGCGATACCATCTTGATCCAGTTGATGCTCCAACCATTTGCCAAAATAGCCGCCGATAAAACCGGTCGCAGTAAGATCGTGATCCAGCATGTGAATCACCCGGGAAACATTCAGCCCCTTACCACCAGCGGTCTTACGAACATTTTTGACGCGATTCACCGTGTCAATTTTGAGATGTTCGAGTGGGTAGGAAACGTCGATTGAGGGGTTTAGAGTGACCGTTAAAATCATGGAATTTTTCTCCTTTTAAGTTGAGCGTGAGCTGGCGCGCATTCATTAAACATCATTCTGCGCTTTCGCCAGTCGTTCATTTAATAAAAGCCGATTCCCTGGGGAGTCGGCTTTTATGGCCTACACACGAACTAATCGTGGGTAACCTTGTCCGTCCAAGGGGTGGCAGTTTCAGCCAAAACCTTGTTCAAACGATCGATGTTAGCTTTGCCTTCGGTTTCCAGCCACTTCTTGCCGGCAGCTTCGCCTTCAGCAGCAAATGGCTTAACGCCTGGCTTCCAAGTTGCGCGACCGCAGAGAACACCATTAAAGGTTGAACCTGCTTCCTTAGCGAATTTGAGTTCTTCGAGGAATAATTCATTTGAAACGCCTGCCGAAAGGAAAATAAACGGCAGATCGGTGGCATCTGACTGTGCCTTGTAATACTTCGCGGCTTCTTCCTTGGTGTAAACCGGGGTCACGCCTTCATCGGTGAAGCCTTCAACAAACTTCTGGTCAACTGGCACCTCAACTTTGAGGACAGAAACGTTATATTGTGGCTTGCTGAATTCCTTGGTGATCTTGATAACCTTTTCTGGCTTAGCCTTAGCCCATGCAGCAGTGCCGGTTTCATTGGTCTTGCCATCGTAAGAAACCAATTCAAGGAACAGCGGCAGGTCGTTGGCTTTAGCTTCGGCACCAACACGTTCAACAAAGGCGTACTTGCGATCGTTGATTGAGTCTGGTTCGTCTGGATCAATGTACAGCAAGAACTTAACCGCGTCGCCGCCTTCATTCTTGATGCGCAATGCACTCTGATTGTCAATCAAATCAGGGAAGCGGCCAGGTTCGGTGGCATCGTAGCCGGTCTTTTCATAAGAAAGTAACAGACCGGACTTAGGATCGCGCACCTTGGCAGCCGGTAAGCCATATTCTGGATCGAGCAGAATGGCACTGGCGTATTTGGTTAATTCTTCAGAAACAGCCTTTTTGAAATCAACGATGGTGGTTTCATCAGCCGGCTTGTTGGCAGCGGCTGCCAGCATCTTCTTCAGGGAACCACGTTGATCAATGGCCAAAGCGGAGATAACATTGTTGTCATCGGAAAGTTTTTGTAAGTGTTTAAATTGACCAGCAGTAAGGGTAACAGTCATATGAGAATTCCTCCATTAGTAAGGGCTAGTGAGCGCGTTAATGCTCATGAAGCCAAATTAGTCGTGATAAACGCCTTCGTCCCACTTTTCGAGTTCAGCATCGAAGAAGTGCGGATTGTCTTTTTGTTCTGGGTTAGGCTTGGCAATGTTGTCAATCTTGTCAATGATCTTTTTGTTTTCCGGTGTTTCCTTGTAGGTTGCGTCAAGGAAAGCTTTAACCGTATCTTCAATCAAGTGGATACCGGTAACGGCACCACCAATGCCTAAGACGTTGGCATTTAATTGTTCACGGGCATAAACTGCTGAAGTTGCGTCATTGGCCATCGCGGCACGAACGCCTTCGTTTTTGTCGGCAGCAGTTGAGATACCGATACCGGTTCCGCACATTACGATAC
The DNA here is from genome assembly GCF_030770335.1 of Lacticaseibacillus zeae subsp. silagei. NCBI lineage: Bacteria > Bacillati > Bacillota > Bacilli > Lactobacillales > Lactobacillaceae > Lacticaseibacillus > Lacticaseibacillus zeae. The sequence goes on from NZ_CP132484.1 coordinate 668,349, forward strand.
CTAAATCTGCGCGCCCATCAGCAACGTCTTCAGCAACGCGTTTGCCATAAATTGGGTAGTGAGTACGATGCGTGTCATAGGTACCTTCATCAATTACCTTGTAGCCCATGTCTTTCAGCATATTGGAGACTTGGATTTTTTCATTGGTGACAATGTGGTCATTTCCGATTGCAATAATCATTAGGATGAAACTTCCTTTCTTGGCTTAAATAAACGGAGACGTAACTTAGATCATCTTTTCCAACATGTCTAACCGAATCTGATGACGGCCACCAGCATATTCGGTGTCGAGGTAACGTTGGACGATCGCGATGGCGCGATCAGGGCCGGTGATGCCGGTGCCGATAGCAATAGCCTTGGCGCCATTGTGTTCAGCGGTCATGTGCGCCGTGTTTTCTTCTTGAACAACGGCAGTGACCATGCCTTTGACTTTATTAGAAGCCATAGCTGAGCCAACACCATAGCGGTCGAACATAATCGCTTTGTGAGCGTCGCCGTTCAGCAACTTCTTTGTCACTGCCAAAGCAGATTCAACAAAATCTTCAGCAGGTTCAGGGGTCACATCAGCAACTTGATACTGATGATCCTCCAAATACTTCTTAACCTGTTCCTTCATTGCAAAACCGTCTTTGTCTGCACCAATAATGACATCCATAATTCAATTCTCCTTTGTGTGTGTGAGCGTGAACCGGCGCCTGCGCCAGTAAACGCGTTATGCTTTTCCTACGATAACAGAGGTATACTCACTAAAATGCTGCTTATCGTCAGCGCTGATACCATCATCCGTGATGAGGCCATCAGTCTGATCGAGGTCATAGAAGCTGTAAAAATCTTGTCGATTCAGTTTAAAATGATCCGCAGCAACAAACTTCATGCCGGCATTGTTGAGGGCAATCCGCTGGGTCTGTCCCTCTTCAGGACTGGCATTGCTGATATGGTTGTCGGCAATCCCGTTGACACTGATAAATGCCTTGGTAGTCGTGAGGTGAGCTAACATCTCATTAGCTAAGCTGCCAATGAAAGCACCGGAGCGCTCTCGCAGCTGGCCACCAATCAGTTTCAGTGAAAAATAATCTGCACGATCCTGAAAACTCTGAAAAACAGGAAGGCTATTGGTAATAATGCGCACTTCCGGTTTTTTGAGGTACTGGGAAATGAGTTCCATGGTCGTGCCGGGACCGATGTACACCGTATCGCCTGACGTAATGATGTCTGCGATGGTCGCAGCAATTTTGCGTTTTTCGTTGACATGAATGGATCGCTTCTCGTTTCGGGATAATTCGGTTAGCGGCTTAAAATGCGTGCTTTGGGCACCACCGTGAATGCGGATTAACTCATTTCGATCGGCGAGCTCTTCCAGATCCCGGCGCACGGTCATGGTTGAAACACCTAAACTATCACCAATTTCGTTAACGGTCACAATCCCTTTGCGATCCACTAAGTTACGGATTGTCAGCAAGCGCTCGTCTTTTAACATTGAATCACCTCACATAATCTGTTCGTTGTTGTTTGTTTTTGTTCCTTATTACAGTTTTAAGTTACCACCGGGGGAATCATTCGTCAAGCTCATAATGACAATGTTTTCCGTTGGTTATATGGTTTTTGGCGACTTGTTTGAATCTTTAAGAAATTGGTTATTACCTGAATAAGCTCACAAATTGCACGAAAAAGTGAACAGAATATAACAGATTTTAACGCTCGGTATATACCGTTCGCACAATTTCTGCTTGGCATACGGTTGCGATAGGCTAGAAGCCATTTAAAGATGAGCTTTTCTGGTGAAGGTGAAAGTGCGTCATCTGCTGCACCAATCAGTTGATAAAACCAAAGAAAAGTCGATCCCTACAGGCAAAGTTCGTCGAGGGTCGGCTTTTCTAAAAGCTTCTATATGAGTATGATCGATTTCTTGTCCATTTTTTTGGCCTTTTTAAAATGACGTTAGCGTAACAAATGCGTAGTATATAATAGAAACAACCGTTTATCCTAAGTCGGGCAGCTTCAGCAAATCGGCGGCTTGATGCAAGACAGCGATGCGCGGGGCGACGGCCGGTGAAGGCGGCGTGGTCCATCCGGCAAGCGCAAAAGCGACATTGGCATCGGCGGCTGCTTGGGCATCGGTTGACGTATCACCGATGTAGACCGTTGTTTCAGGGGTGCCGCCCAGCCGTTCACGAGCTAACGTGATCGGATCGCCAAATGGCTTGTTGCGTTTAGCTTCACCAGCGACAACCTCCGTCTGGAAATAAGGGCTGAAGTGATACTTCTTGTCTTCTTCAAGAAACTGCGGTTTATCTTTTGACGTGACGAGTCCGAGTTTATATTGCTGGCCTAACTGTTTAAGAACAGTTTGCATGTTGGGGAACCAGTTCACGTCAGTCAAAAAGGCTTTAGAATCTTCCCGCCATTCTTCGTGAACCGTGGGGATTTCCGCATCGCTAAAGCCGAGCTCTTTTAAGCTGTCGACACCGGCGCGGCCATTGGTCCAAGTCAGATCCTGGATGGGTACCTTGCGACCGTGCCGCCGCAGCGTTTTCTGCAAGCCGTAAAGATAACCCTCGACATTATCGAGTAAGGTTCCATCGATATCAAAGATAAACGTGTTCATAAATTTTCCTCCTAAACAATCAATATTATTGTAGCAAGTAAGCGGTAACAAAGAAAGGCGTTCAAATGCGATTCTTACACACAGCCGATTGGCATATTGGCAAAAAATTAAACGATTTTGACTTATTAGCAGACCAACAGACGGTTTTTGATCAGCTGGTGGCGGTTGCGAAGGCACAGCAGGTAGACGCCATTGTGATTGCCGGCGATTTATATGATCGGGCATTGCCGAGCGAGGCGGCGGTGGCGGTGTTGGATCGGATGCTCGTGAAGTTGAATCGCGAATTGCATTACCCGTTGTTGGTGATCTCGGGCAACCACGATTCGGCGGTGCGTTTGCGGACAGGCCGTTCCTGGTTTTCTGCCACCAAAATGTTTGTTAATACGCAGTTAGCCGAAGCATTCACGCCGGTTGAGATGGATGGCGTTCAATTTTTCCTACTACCTTATTTTGAGCCGTTCGCGGTTCGCGATTATTTTCAGGATCAGACCGTTACAAACGTCGCACAGGCGATTCGGCCGATCGTTACCAAGATGAAGACGCTGTTCAAACCGGGGATGCGGCATATTTTAGTGAGCCATTTTTTTGCGGCTGGCAGTGACCATAGCGCTTCGGAAACAAAAGTGAATGTCGGCGGCCTAGACGCGGTGCCGATCGATGATTTGGCGGCGTTTGATTATGTTGCGTTGGGCCATTTACATAATCACAACGCGCTGCATGGCGAGCCAAAAATTCAATACAGCGGCGCTTTGCTGAAGTATGCAGTAGGCGAGGCGAAGCAGGAGAAGGGTGTCTACATTGTGGACACCGAAACGATGCAGCGGAAATTTGTGCCGCTGAAGCCACAGCATGACTTACTGGAATTAAAAGCCAGCTATGCTGATTTGACCGATCCGGCGTATTACCAAAAGCAGGATCGAGATGCCTACATCGGGGTTGATTTAACCGATACCCAGGTGATTCCCAATGTGATGGCTCAGTTGCGGCAGATTTATCCACGCATCATCAGCTTACGCCGCGAAAATGGTGTCCAGGCGGTGAAACCATTACAGCAGCGGCAACGTGATCTGGATCCGATCAGTTTATTGAAGGCCTTTTATGAAGAACTGATGCAAACCGAGCTGACGGCTGATCAGTTAAAATGGGCAAAAGCTGGTCTTGCCGCAGCAGAAAGTGAGCAGAAGCAATGAAACTAAAAGAATTACACATGCAGTTTTTTGGCCCATATGCAGATGAAACGGTTGATTTTGATGATTTTCAGACCAGCCCCTTGTTTCTGATCAGCGGTCCGACCGGCAGCGGGAAAACCACCATTTTTGACGCGCTGGTGTATGCCTTATATGGTGAAACTTCCGGCGAGCGTGATGGCGTTCAGATGCGGTCGAATTTTGCCAGCCATCATGATTTGACCAAGGTGACGTTGACGTTTGAACATGATGGCAAACACTACTCGGTCACGCGGCAGCCGCAACAGTTGCAACAAAAAAAGCGCGGAGATGGGCTTACCGAGGTTAAGGCTAAGGTCGTGCTGGCGATCGCGGATGGCGATAAGCAGGTAGCGGAATATACCAAGAAGAATCAGGTGCAGGCGCAGTTAGATGCGGTTTTGCATCTGGATGCCAAACAGTTTCGCCAGATTGTGCTGTTGCCTCAAGGTGATTTTCGGCACTTTTTGGATGCGGACAGCAATGCTAAGGAAGACTTACTGCGTGATTTATTTGGCACGCAGCTCATTCAGCGTTGGCAGACAGCGATGTTGGCCAAAACCAAAGAGCAGGGTGCGGAAATTCAGGATCAGGAACGCATGCTCAACCTGCTGACATCTCAGTTTAATTTTGAAGTCGAGCCAGATGAAAATGGCACCCCAGCGGACAAGTTGGACTTGATGCGGGAGACTGTCGAAAAACAAGCGGTGACAGTTGCGGCACGACAAAAAGCTGCCGATAGCAGTCATCATGCCTATCAGGTTGCGCAGACCGCACTTCAAGCAGGCAGACAGTTGGCGCAAGCGTTCAAAGATCGCGAACAGACCACCGCTGCCCTGGCGGAACTCGCTGAGCAGGAACCGGCTCAACAAGACCGACTGAAACGCATGGCTCAATTAACCTGGGTTCAGCAACATGAAGCCGCTGCGCAACGATTCGAAACCACAGCGCAGGATTTGACAGCCGCGCGGAAGCAAGCAACGCAGACCCAGGCAACTTTGGTGACGATCCAACAGTCCATGGATCAGGCTAAAGCAAGCTTGGCCGAGCTGCAGCAACAAGAGACGGCGATCAACGCGAAGCAAAAACAGCTTGATCAGCTGCAGGCGGTTCGCGAACAACTTGTTGCCATGAGCGCGCAAAAACAACAGGCAGCGATGAAAGCCGCTGCGGTCACGAAAGCAAGTGCTGCATTGAAGAAGGCGCAGCAAAAACTTGCGGATGATCAACAAACGCTCACCCAGAAGCAAACCGAATTATCTGACTTGTCAGTGACCGATTTAGCAAATCAAGCAGCCGAACATAAACAGTTATTGGCGACCTTGACGCCGATTGCAGCGAACTACCAGGAAGCGCAAAAAGATGCCATTACTTTTGGAGAAAAGTTAGTAAAAGTTAAAGCTTCGTTGGAAAAGGCGACACAGACCAGCAAAACGACAGCGCAACAACTAAATGACCTGCAACAAACCCAAATCAAACAGCAAATTGCCCGGCTGGCGGCTAAGCTGGAACCAGGCACGCCTTGTCCGGTTTGCGGCAGCCTTGAGCATCCCCACCCAGCCGTTGCCACGACTGAACCATTGGTAACCGAGGCGGCCATCAAGCAGGCAGAACAAACGCGTCAGCAGGCTGCCGCAAAAGAAACAACTCTGCAAACGCAGCTTAAAAATCTTGAAGAGCAACAGGCAGCGGCGACCCGAAAAGCTAGTGTTGCCCAACGTGACTTTGTGGAAAAACTGGCCCAGCAGCCAAATCTCATGAGTTCTAGTGCTGACAATGCCGATATTTTAGCTCAATTGGGTGCGTTTGAAGCTGAGACTACCAAAATCGTGAAGCAACTGGCAGCGGCCGAGGCAAAACAAACAGCGCTTGAGACAGCATTGAAATCGTTGCAAACCGCTGTCACGAAGGATACGGACAAGGTTCAAGCCGCTCAAGATGCAGTTAATACTGCCAAACTTGAGGCTGCTACAGCTACGAGTGCGCTGGCGACGATGCAAGCGGCGCTACCTGAAGGGACCGGCGATTTGGGAACCGTGACCGCACAGTCAGCGGAACTGACCCAAGCGGTTGACACGTATCAGAAAAACCAACAAGCCGCACAAGATAAAGTAAACGACTTGGATCGCCAACTAGCCGGACTCCATGCCGATGAGCGCCACGCCACGGAGCAAATCACCAAGCTGGAAAAAGACCATCAGGAAGCAGCGACGGCCTTTTTACAAGCAGTAACAGAATATTTTGGCGCAGATGGATCCAAACAATTTACTTTACTAAAAGAGCAATTGGATCAATTGCCGATTTTGCAACAGCAGACTCAAGACTATAACAATGCGGTTTTGAAGCAAAAGACGTTATTGGAATCCAGCAATAAAACCATTGGCGATCAGCACGAGCCGGCGCTTGATCAACTTGAAGAACAGGCTGCTTCGACGGAAGCTGCAGCTACCAAGGCCCAGACCGCATTGATTGAAGTGCAGCAGGCGCATGACACGGCCAAGAAGCTGTTGAAGCAGGCTGCGGACATTTTAGCAAAAAATCAAACTGCTTTGGCTGCATATGCTGACTTACAGACGTTAACCACAGTGATGAACGGCAATGGGCCGAAGAAACTGAGCTTGGAGCGGTATGTTCTGCAAGCCTATCTTCAGCAAATTCTGGACGTTGCCAACACGCGGTTGCAGGTTCTGTCCAATCAGCGGTATCAGTTTGTGCTGCACACCGATCTAGGCACGCAGAAAATTCATTCCGGTTTGGAAATAGATGTTTATGATGATCAGGTTGGCGAACAGCGCGCAGTCCAGACGCTATCTGGCGGCGAAAGCTTCATTGCAGCCCTTAGTTTGGCATTAGCATTGGGCGAGGTGATTCAACAGGAAAGTGGCGGCATCAACATTGATGCGTTGTTTGTTGATGAAGGATTCGGCAGCTTGGACACCAATAGCCTTGATGTGGCCATGAACGCCCTCGAGTCATTGGAAGGCGAATCGCGGCTGATCGGCATTATTTCCCACGTCACGGAATTACGCGATAATATTCCTGATCAGCTCCAGGTACAACCGGCAGGAACTGGGCGCAGTCGGCTGAAAGTGCTGCATATGGCATAGTTGCGCTTTGCTGTGGAATGGTTTTAGTTTAAAATTTACTTGAAAGGAATATACCTTCATGGTAATATGCCATAAGAAGGTTAGGGTGTTGATGGAGGCTAGGGCGAAGAACAACAGACTGGAAAGACAATTAACAGATCCGCGTATACGAAATCGAATTTTCGGAACTAGTGTCGGTAGAAGAATTGCGGCGAGAATTGATGAAATTGCAGCGGCGACAACGTTGGATGACGTGTCCAGATTTCCACCATCACGGCTTCACGCTTTGAAGGGTGATCGGCAAGGAATATTTGCGGTTGATATCAGTGCTAATTATCGACTACTATTTATTGGATTTGATGACGAATATCAAGAATCTGTGGATACTGCAGAAATCGTGGCAGTTGTTTTTGTAGGCATTGAAGATTACCACTAAAGAAGGAGGTCCTTCACTTATGTTTGAAGTAGACTTTAATGATTCAGTACCCATGAACATTGTGCCAACGACTTCGGCAGCTGATGCGTTGAAGGAACTGATGGCGTATCACAATATTACGCAGTCTGAGTTTGCGGAGCACATTGACGTTTCGCAAAAGCAGCTCTCATTTATTTTGAACCGGCATGCGTATATGAGCATCAATGTTGCGCGGAAAATTGAGCAAGCCACTGGTCTTAGTGCTAGATGGCTTTTACAGCTTGACTTTAATTATCGGTTGTCACAGGCTGAGACCGATGACCTTGATCAAGTTAAACGATTCGATTGGGCGAAATCCCAAGAGAAATAAGCCTGGAAAACCTGGCTTAGAAGGCCAAAAATTCATTTGTTCTTCTCCTGAGTCGGTGATCAGATTAAAATTTGGTGTGTCAAGGTGCCATTTAAGTGGTATAACAGAAGTTGAAAGGGTCAAACCTTCTAACTCACACCAAAAAGAGGCGACATCACATGGCATCATTGAGCAAAGAACAGAAGAAAGCTTTGATCGCTAAGGTCGAAAAGGAGCGCCAAGAACATCCTGAAAAGAAGCCTAAGAAGTCAGGTTTCGAAACGATTGACGAAGAAGCAGAACGCCTTGAAAATGAAAACTAATTTTTAGCTAAGTCACGGATTCCAAATGAGAAATTGTTTGGGATCTTTTTTTGTTGAGCGCGTTATAGAACGTAACAGCCCAACCTATCTTTGCAGACAATAGAACAAATACCAATGCCGCTAAAATCACTTACGGTCACAACCACAAGTACCCCGATGATATCTACTTCCAACAAAGGTATAGGCGAATGCACAGGCTGAAAATACAATAATGACGTCCCATAACAACCGCAAACCAAACTTTTTTCAAAAAACTTTAGCACTCGGCGTTCACAAGTGCTAATTTGTGGTATAACTATAGGTGGAGCGAGGGAGAAGGAACAAAGGCTCCGGAGCTAAGATCGTTCTCCTGAATCCCCAAAGTCTCTGATTGAAAGGAAGTTATCTGTTATGGCTAATGAAGTTATGAATCGTCGTAATAATGAGTTGATGAATGATGTTAATGATCCGTTCTTTGACAACTTGGCGCGTCGGTTCTTCGGCCCGGTATCTGACTGGATGGATTGGGCAACTCCTTCCATTGCCAGCACGGCCGTCAACGGATTGCTGACTGACGTTAAGGAGACCAAGGACGCTTACGAAGTTCATGTTGATGTTCCTGGGATCGACAAGAACAACATCAAGTTGAACTACCATGATGGCATTTTGAGCATCAATGTTCACAAGGATGACATCACAGATCACGCCGACAAGAACGGCAACGTCATGATGTCCGAACGCAGCTATGGCACGATGAGTCGGAGCTATCAACTGCCAAACGTTGATGACAGCAACATCAAGGCAAGCTACAAAGATGGTGTTCTCAACATCACATGCCCAAAGTTGACTGAATCAAAGGAGTCTGGTCACAACATTGAAATTCAGTAATGGATTGAGTAGTGTTTGTCGTCAGGCGGCTCAAGACTCACGAACTGCATTGCAAGCATGATCAGAAGCGGCACCACTGTCGTTGATGGGCAAAACCCAGTAGTAAGCAAAACGAATCGATGAGAATTGCAGCAGTTGCAGTGATCATTGAACCGTAAAAAGGAATCACCTCTGCGATACGTATGATCGTAGGGGTGATTTTTTTGTGAGCGCGAGCCAGCCCGGTTAGAAACCGGAGCATAAGTGGCCTCAAGTCTAAATGGCTGGGCTTTGGGCATTTAGACTTGAGGTCCTTATGTGCAGGTTTCTGGGCTGGCGAGCGCGTTATGGAAAGTTAAAGCAAAATATTTCAATTGCCTCAAATAGAACAATCCCCATCAAGCCACCAAACAGTTCCCCAACACCAAACTCCATGGTAAGCTAATCCCTATGATGACAAACAACAAATTAATGGATTGGCCGCCAGAAAAAGTAGCGGCATTTCAACAGGCACTTTTAGATTGGTATGACGGTCACGCGCGAACGCTACCGTGGCGGCAAGATCATGACCCTTATCATGTGATGGTGAGCGAATTAATGCTCCAACAGACCCAGGTGCAGACAGTGATTCCGTATTACAAACGCTTTATGGCGCAGTTTCCAACTGTCGAGGCACTAGCCGTGGCGCCGGAAGCCACAGTTTTGAAGGCATGGGAAGGTTTAGGTTATTATTCGCGGGCGCGACGCCTGCAGCAGGCAGCGAAACAAATTGTGAACGATTATGGCGGAAAATGGCCGAAGACGTCAGCCGAGTTACAAACATTGGCTGGCATCGGCCCTTATACAGCCGGCGCGATTGCTTCCATTAGTTTTGGCGAAGTTGTGCCCGCCATTGACGGCAATGCGTTTCGGGTATTTGCCCGCTTGTTCAAAGTAGATGCCGATATTGCACGGCCGCAAACGCGCCAAGTATTTTACGATCTGATCCGCCCCTTAATTCCAAAAGATCGTCCTGGCGATTTCAATCAAGCGGTGATGGATCTAGGCTCAAGTTATATGTCCGCCAGTCACCCGGATCCCGAACACTCGCCTGTCCGCGATTTTGATGCGAGTTATCGCGATGGCGTTGTGGCGGATTATCCGGTTAAAACGAAAAAACCGCGGCCAGTTGTGCATCGCTATTTTGCTTTAGTGGTGCGCTCCGATGCTGGTTACTTATTCGAACAGCGTCCTAGCACCGGGATGTTGGCAGATTTATGGATGTTCCCACTGATTGATATGGCGGATCTCGAAGCAACCATGATGAGCGATCAACTAGATGAAGTGAGCCGGATTTTTGGGGCGTCATCAGGCTTGTCCTTAACGTTTGCCGATCTTGGCGTCAAGCAGGTTCAACATACGTTTACCCACCAACGCTGGCAGATGACGTTAATCGGGGCCGATGCCAAAGCTGAGGAGCTGAAGTTTATCCCTGCACGTTGGGTGGCGCCTAAGGATTTTGGCAAAATAGCACTGCCAACTGTCCAGAAAAAGTTGAATCAGGCGTTAGGACTGGGTGATTTGGATTAGATTTCGGGCCGTTTATGTCAAGCTTCGCAGCAACCTGAAGCGGGGCAATTTTTAGCTGTTTTATAGAAAAGGGCGTTATACTGTGGTCATCGTGATGATTGAGAGGCGATTATTTTGACAGTTAAAGTCACCAAAGATATTGCTTATGGCGATGCTCCTTTACAGAAACTCGATTTCTATGAGCCGGACAAACCAAATGGTGCCGCGATTCTTGATATTCACGGCGGCGGTTGGTTTCGCGGTGAAAAGAATAAGGAAGGTAGTATGGCCGAACGCTTCGCCGCGCTTGGCTACGCGGTTGCCGTTCCGAATTATCGGCTAGCACCGGAAGCCTTTTTCCCGGCAGCGCGGGATGATGTTTTAGCGGCCTTTTCGTGGTTGCGTGATCATGCCGAAACAAAAAAGCTCGGCGTGTTCGGATCGAGTGCCGGTGGTTCTCTATCGGTTGACGTTGGCTTGGCTGAAGGCGTGCCGATGGTTTCATGGTCGGGGATTTTTGACATTCAACAGTGGTTTGCGGCGCACCCAAACGTTGTGGCGCAACCTGATACCAAAACCGATTTTGTGAACACCGCGAGCGCTAAAATTGATCAAGGCGGCCGGAACGATCCATTTTACAAGTGGTTCATTTTGAATTATGTGGATGCGGATGAGACTAAGTTTTCGCAAGTCGAGCCGTTTGAACGTTTGACGGCGCAGGCTGGTCCAATGTATCTGGCTAATTCGCAGGAAGAAATCATTCCGGTGAGCGGCATTTATCAGCTCGGCCAAGCAGCCGCAACGTTTTGCGTGCCGGTGACATTGCAGGTCATCCCCGGCGGCCAGCATGCGGAAGGATATCTTGCCGAAGCGTGGCCGGGCACGGTCGCATTCTTAGCACAGCATTTACTGAAGGGATCAAATTGAAGACACTAGTGGTTGTTAGCCATCCGAATATCGAAAAAAGCGACACGCAGCAGTTTCTAAAAGCCAGTGCCGTTTCTTTATCGCAAGTTGTGTGGCACCATTTAGATGCGAACTTGCCGTTTGATGTCGCCGCCGAGCAGCAAATGATTCAGGCGGCTGACCGGATTGTTTTCCAGTTCCCGTTGTATTGGTACATGGCGCCAGCGAGCTTGCATCAGTGGCTGACAGAAGTTTGGGTGAAGCAATTCGTTTATGATGCGCATGGCGGCCTTTTGAAGGGGAAGTCATTGGGCCTCGTGGTGAGCTTTAGCCAACCGGAATCGGCTTATCAACTTGGCGGTCAGGTAGGGTTTAGTTTGAGCCAATTTTTGGCACCTTATGCCGCGTTGGCAGAAAAGACCGGCTTGCAGCTGTTGACGCCATTGGCCATTGCCCGATTCGCCAACCAAAATGACTCGGACCACCAGCAATTACTGATCCGTTATCAGCAATATTTGACGCTGCAGCATCCTGATAACTTTGAAGCTCAGGCGCAGTGGTTTATCAATCGGCTGCAGGAAGACCCCAAGACGACCATGCTAGCTGACCAACTGGCTTCGCAAACTGATGAAATCGACCGTTTGCGTTTGACGCTGCATGAGTTGAAGGCAGGTGAGTCTGAGTGACGACTGACGAACAGTGGCTCATTACCACGGCCGCCCAGCATGAAAAAGATGCGGTATCTTATGAAAAGGCGGCGTTCTTTGCGGCCCTGCAAACTTTTGTCGCGCAACAAGCCGAGCGCCGCGAACAACTGGAAGCAGAAATCGACGGTCGCAGCTGGAATCATGAACAGTGGTAAAGTTCGGTCTGACGACGGAGGGGCATTGCCTGGCAATATGCTATGCTCTAATTAGCAAAACAAGGGAGCGTCAAAAATGCAAGCAATGTTTGATCGTCTTCAACGGTGGTCGTGGTTACGCGGCCTGCTTATGATTCTGATCGGGGCCTGGATTTTAATTGAACCACACCAAGTCTACCGGAGTTTTCTATGGATCGTGGCCGCGGTGTTGATTGTTGCGGCCATTCCTAAGCTGATCGACGGCTTTTCGGCCAAAAAGCGTTCCGGAACTTATAGCACATCGCTTTTTACAGGCATCGTCTATCTGTTAGTAGCCCTGCTATTACCGGCGATTGTCATGCCACTGATGAGCATGGGGCCGTTTATCATCGGCATCGTGTTGATCGTTTATGGCATCAATAAAATTATGAGCGCCCGTCATCAGCAGCAATATGTAAATGTCGCACCGTGGCCAACCATCGTCTATGGCGTTGCCCTCATCATTATCGGGGCGATCATGGTGATTAACCCATTCAGAACCGTGATGATGGTCTTCTCGCTGTTTGGTGGATTGTTAGTCGTGATGGGGATTCTGCAGTTGTTTGGTAGTAAGCAAAAATAAAACCTATGTGTAGAAAAGCCGCGGATTATGCTGTCCGCGACTTTTTGTTTGCGATCAGAATTTAATAGCCAATATAGGCGCACATGAATGATTAGGTTGGACACTGCCCATGAACAGAATTTTTCATCAACTCAGTATCACTTGCGACTGGCATTTGATATTGTAGCTTTAATAAGCATTGTTCAGCGTATTTGCATCAGGTTAAAACGATGCGGAGGTGAAGGTTTTGCAAGATCGTGAAAAAAAGAAAGTGACCATTGCGGTTAAAGTTAACCAAGCTGATCAGCAGCGAGCTACGGAAATATTTGAAAGCTTGGGACTTGATTTAGCAACAGCTATAAACATTTTCATCAAGAAGAGTATTGCTGGAGGCGGATTTCCCTTTGAGGTCAAGGATCCATTTTATAGTGAGGCTAATCAGGCGGAACTTAATCGCCGTTTCAAAAAGATCGCCAACAATCAGGGTATCCATTCTCGTCAGCTATCGGAAAATGGGGAGTAGCAATTAATGTCCAAGGTGTGCTTAGATGAAACAAGCGGCGTTTTTCACTTTTTCACCATCGGCAAAAACTGCACTACCTCAAGCCCCAGACAAATTAATTGTGTTTCACCGCCAACATCGCTAAACTCTGTGGCAGGAATGTGATAAGCGCTTACAGAGAGGGGACAATAAAATGAGTGAATTCAATTGGGAGGAAGTCGAACAGGACGAATATTCGCGTTCGGCAACACCAAGTTTTGTTAAATTAACGACGCGGAGTTATATCACGGCGATGGGGGTTGCGCCGAATCGATTAGCTGATGCAACATTTACCGATTTAGCAGCGGCGGTAACAGCAGTGGCCAAGCAAATCAGCGAAGGTCCTAGCGTGGGCATCAAGATTCCGAATTTTAAGGCATACCGACCTTATCCATTGCAGGCGGTTTGGTCAGGCGGTGACAAAATCAGCAATCGCCATGTTTTCCGGATATGGCTCAAACAACCGTTGTTTATTGAAAAGGCGCAATTTACGGCTGCGCTGGCGCAACTTGATTTTGATCCCGCCATCGCCAAACAGCTACATTTTGAACAGTTGGCCGAGGGTTTCGAGATTCAGAGTTTCAGCGACACGCCGCTGGACGATAGCGCAACTGCCTTGAAGCGGATTCAAACAACGATTGCGGACAATCAGCTGGTGCCGAAGTACAATGATCGTCATCGTGAAGTTTATGTGGCGGGGTATTCGAAAACGGCACCTGTACTTTTGCGAGTGGCATTAGACGAAAATTTTGGACAGATTGATGAAGAGCATGTCGTCTATAACTAATCGATAATTGTGGTATTAAACGGTTAAGTTAAGGTGGCCAAACTAAAATCGGTACAGGAAACTGTCTGGGTTTCCTGCACCGATTTTGTTTTGCAGTTCTGTGCGTTGTTCAGTTTTGTGGGTAAACGATTTGATTGGCCCAATGATTGATCGGTCCATATTGGTGACCAACGGCAATGGGATGGCCGATCGCTTGGTTCGTAAAGCGTTTGGCAATCCGAATGGCGTCTTCGATCGTGTTACCTTTACCGATTTCAGCGGTAATGACGGCAGAGAGCGTATCGCCAGTGCCATTGACCCGATCGGTATTGTGGTAAGGTTCGCTCAGCCAGAAGGTTTTGCCGCTTTCCAGCAACACGAAGTCGCGAACTTCTTTTTGCTCAGGATTATCGTGTGCGCCTTTTAGAACGACATTCTTAGCTCCGGAATCTTGCAACTGATGCGCAGCTGCTTCGATGTTGGCATCCGTATCAAGTTTCATGCCGGTAAGATGCTCGGCTTCGTAGTGATTCGGTGTCACAACGGTTGCCAGCGGGATGAGGTCATTTTTGACGGCGTCGTACGCGTCTTGCTCCAAGAGCATGGCACCATGTTTGGTGATAATGACCGGGTCAACTACCAACGCGCCAAAATCATATTGCTGCCAGTTCTTGATAATGTCCTGTACCAAAGCGCGATCAGCCAACATCCCGGTTTTGGCCGCGCGGATTTTCAGGTCAGCGGCCAACGACTTGAATTGGGCATCGATGAACGGCAATGGCATCACCATGCTGTCCTGAATGCCATAGGAGTTGCCGGCAACAGCAGCGGTCAAAACAGTGGCGCCATATACACCGCGCATAAAGAAACTATGCAAATCAGCCTGAACACCGGCACTGCCGTCGCTATCCGTACCGCCAATCGTCATTACTTGCGGAAATTCATTAGCCATGGAAAAACCTCCCAACAAATTGTGAGCGTGAGCTGGCGCGGTTAGAAGTCGGAGTGTAAGCGGCCTCGGGCGTGATGGCCGGGCTTTGGCCATTGTAACCGAGGCCCTTACACGCAGACTTCTGCGCCAGCGAACGCGTTATGATGAGCGTGAGCCAGCCCGTTTAGAAGTCGGAGTGTAAGCGGCTTTGGTCATTGCGACCGAGGTCCTTACACGCAGACTTCTGCGCCAGCGAATACGTTAAGCTGCCTGATCCGTGATGATTAACCTTAATTAAACGCCCGTTTCTGTGGCAATACAGCTTTGAGCCATTCGCCAATAAACGGATATTGCCGGTTTAATTCAATTACCTGAGTTTCCGGATCCGGATACTTCAGATAAACCATATTATTATCAGGATCAATCAGAACTGTAAAGAGTTTTTGATTGGGTAGCGGTAATTCGTAGACACCTTTTTGTTTGCCTTGACGCATCAAAATCGCATTGTTTGACGCAATGACAAACAGCTCGTCTAAGGCAGGAGAGTTATTGCCGGCAGCAACCCGCACGACCAATTTGAGATGGTGATTGACCAGTTCTTCCGGAATTGTCGTTGATGCCCATTCGAAGCGATCACTTTTCACATCTTCCGAACCCAGATCTTTCCAGTCGTGGCCGTCTTCATCCAGAATCTGATAATCGAGCACTTTGCTTTCAAGATCTAAGGTGACATTAATGCTAAAGGCGCCTGCTTTGACAACCGTCTTTTTGGCAACTAATGGCTTGAGGTTGTCAAAACGAGTCTTAAAGTGTAGCCCGTTGACAGGTTGTAAGACCGTTTCATCAATTGATGAGAACTGGTAGCCACCCTGGTTAAGCGCCTTGGTTAACGCAGAAAGTGCCTTGACTTCATCGTCATCGTACGGCAACGCATGGCTGTCGCTTGCGGTTATCTGCAATAAGGTTGGCAGATTGACCGCTTTGAGCGTTGCGTCAGCGCTTAAGGGATTCACAATCGTCAATAAGGTGTTATTGTCGTTTTCAGTTGCTTGAATGAGGGTGATTTCGCTGTGCTGTGAATCGGTTGTCGTATCCTTGAACCACAACGTCTGCAAAAAGTTGGCCGGAATTGACGCCATGTTTTGCAACGTCTGATAGAGCTTATCGCGCATGAGACCGGTGTAGCTGGCTAATAGTGCTGTCAAAGCGTCATCGTTGGCGCCCCATAAAGGTGAGTCAGCCAGGCGATCGGTTTCGGTTTGATAGGCGGTACTAATTTGTTGCCGTAATTGGGAAACAGATAAGGGCTTGGCAATTAAGGCAGCCAGATGTGTGTCATTCAGATTAAGCATTCGTGCGGCCTCCTTCAAGCTTTAATGACTGCATGAAATCGTCCTTTAGATTGGCAAGGACATTTTCAAATTCAGCAACGGAACTGTAAGTATTCATGACGGCCTGATATTCATAGCGCGTGATGGCTGCAGAAACTTCCAGTTCACGTTTGCGCTTGTCGAAGGTGTCATCAGCGGCCAGCTTTTCTTTGTCAAAGCGGGCTTTGAGTTGTGAAGCGTCTGCGGCTGAAGTTCGGGACGTTGGCGCAGGATCATCGTCATCGTTTGGATCGATGAAGTTTTTCAACAAGCCGCGGAATCCGCTACCGCCTTGGGCAGGTTGGTCGCGTTCCGGCGCAGCCTCGGCTTCGAGATTATCGATTTGCGTGTGCAGCGAATCAACATCGCGGTACACTTCCTTGCGCATCGCATCTAGTTGCCGATCTAAATAATGGTCGGGGTCGGCAGAGAAGGCTTCCAATTGTGGCAGAATTTTGCGCTGCTCATCGGTCGACTGGGTGATGGCGCGTAAAATAACATTGATATGCCCGAAGTCACGACGGTGGTACCAGTTCCCGAAATAGACGGTTCCTTGGTCGTTGACCTCAAAAAAAGGGATGTGCTGACGCAAAAAATCAATGAACCCGATTTGCAAAAAGTCGTGCAACTCGGCTTGGGCGCTTTTGTCGTAGGCTAAGATGTAACCAGGGGCTTCTTCGATGTCTAGCCGCAAGTTTTCGGCGGTTGCATCGATTCCCTGATATAAGCGATAGCGTGATTTTTTATGCCAGGCATCGGTAAAATCACTGAAGAATTTTTTTTGGTAAGTTAGACTCGTTTCGATTGACATTTAATATCCTCTCACATTCTATCCGGTTATTTTAAGTGTACCGCATAAACAGGCATATAAGGAAGTTTTATTCTCATTTTTGCCACAGAGAAGGTTGAATCAGCCGCTTTCATCAAATGCATGCTAGAATGAAATCAAATCTGGTTGGTAAGCGTAAACGAAATGAGGTAGGAAAATGAAAATAGCTGTTTTAGGTGCGACTGGCCGGGCTGGGAGCGCAATTGTTGCCGAGGCGCAGCGACGTGGCCATGAGGTGTTGGCAGTCGTTCGGGATACGCAAAAAGCTGCCAGTCGCCTTGGGCAAAATGTCCCGACATTGGTGAAGGCGCCGCTGGAATTGACAGAAGCCGATTTAGATAACGTTGATGCCGTTGTGGATGCGCTGAGTGTACCGTGGGGATCCGGTCGTGGGTATTTGCATTTGGACTTTGCGACCCACTTAATTAGTTTGTTACGGAATACGGACACTTTAGCGGTTTTCATTTTGGGTAGCGCGAGTCTGTCGATGCCAGGCGCGGATCATCCCATGATTCTTGATTTTCCTGAGAGTGCTGTAAGCCAGCCGTGGTATGATGGCGCTAAATATCAGTATTATGAATATCGCTTCTTGCAGATGACCGATAATGTTAACTGGATCGGGATTTCAGCAAGCGAGGCGTTTCCGAGTGGGCCGGCGACGAGTTATGTTGCCGGTAAGGATACGTTGTTGGTTGGCGAAGATGGGCAGAGTCACATTACCACGGGGAATATGGCGCTGGCGATTCTTGATCAGTTGGAACGGCCGACTGCATTGCAGGACCGGATTACGGTGCGTGATGCTGATGCGTGATGGTGTGGTTGGTTGTTTGGGTGAGTAAAGCAAAACACGATCCTTGGTTCGATGGTTGGCCATTTGGTGTGGCTGGTTATCGGGCGGGGGTCGTGTTTTTTTGGTTTGTAAGTATGTAGGTGGACTGTTGTGTTCTGTAAGGCGGTTGCTGGCGTGGGGGATGCCACATAAAGGGTTCAACTGGTCGAGGGCGCGTTAACGGGGAGGACTTTCTATTGTAGGCACGTATGTAGTTGAGCTTTCGCATTCTATAACGCGCTCACCGGCGCAGAAGCCTGCACATAAGGACCTCGCACCTAAATGGCCAAAGCCCAGCCATTTAGGTGCGAGGCCACTTATGCTCCGGCTTTTAACCGCGCCGGTTCGCGCTCAACAAAAAAAAGCCCCACGCATTGGGGGTGCGCGGGGTTCCCGTGTCAGCGCCATTGGGGGTGGTACTGACTTATTTTTACTTTGGAGGAGTAAAAATGAAAAAAGTTGGGTTGGGGTAGTAGTAAGAAGGGGGTAAACTTCCTTGCTACGGTTAAAAGAATAATCCGTAAATGTGAACTTTTTATGACGATCTGACACAAAATTTTAGAACACGTGTTTTTTCGCTGGTTTTTTGGCAACCACCAGCGTTTATTTGGGAATAAGCGGCAGATTGTCACTTTCCATCAAAAATAGTCAATTAATTCGATAAGCCTTGGCAAACGTGACATTTCGCTGGTCTTTTTCCCCAAAAATGAGGCCATTAACGGGAAATTTTGGACGAAAAACGTTAAGATTTAAGGAAGACAAAGACGCCAGTTAGAAATTTAAAAATGGGGTAATTTGATGGAGCATTCAGTGTCACCAGTTAATCTTAATAGTCTGACTACTGAAGAAAAAGTGAAATTGACTTCAGGAAAAGACTTCTGGTCTTCCGAAGCGTTTCCTGAGCACGGTATTCCTAGCATTCGGATGAGTGACGGGCCGCATGGTTTGCGTTATCAAGCTGCGGAAGCCGATCATCTGGGCATCAATGACAGTGTGCCGAGTACTAGTTTTCCAACGGCTAGTGCCAGCGCATCGTCTTGGGATCCTGAACTCATTGCTGCAATGGGTGAGGCGATCGGTCTTGAGGCACGCAGTCTGGGCGTTGATGTTGTGTTGGGACCCGGCGTGAATATGAAGCGCAATCCTTTGTGTGGCCGAAATTTCGAATATTTTAGCGAGGATCCGTTTTTGGCCGGGAAACTTGGTGCGGCTTGGATTCAAGGCATTCAAAAGCAAGGGGTTGCGGCTTGCCTGAAACACTTTGCGGCGAATAATCAGGAAAATGGCCGGTTGTCGTCTAATTCGATCATTGATCCGGTTGCGCTGCACGAGATCTATCTGGAAGCCTTTCGCATTGCGGTTACTGAAGGGCATCCGGAATCGGTGATGTGTTCTTACAATAAAGTAAATGGTCGCTATGCCAGTGACAATCATTATTTGATGACGCAGGTTCTGCGCAACCAGTTCGGCTTTGACGGCGCCGTCATCACAGATTGGGGCGCACTAAACGATAAGGTTGCTTCGCTGAACGCCGGTACGGATTTAGAAATGCCCGGGGATCAGCACCTTTTTGACAAAGAGGCGTTGAAGGCTTTTCAGACCGGCGAGTTGCGGCCTGCCAGTCTGGATCGCGCCGCTGCCAATATTGCCAAAATGGCGCGTAAACAGCGGCCTAAGTTCACTGGCTCGCGCGAAGAAATGTTACATCAGCACGCCAAATTGGCGCAAAAAATTGCCGAAAGTGCCATTGTGCTGTTGAAAAACGATGACGGGATTTTGCCTTTGGCTGCTAATGAACAGGTAGCCGTGGTTGGCGAATTAGCTAAAGAGACCCGCTTCCAAGGTGCCGGTTCATCGCATATTAAGGCAGCGGAACAGGTGCCAATTTTGACCGGGCTCAAGCAAGCTGGCATCGCTTATGATTATGCAGCAGGGTATCGACTGGATGATCAAGTCGATGAGGAAGCAATCGCTCAAGCACTGGAACTGGCCCGCACCCACGACAAGGTTATTTTTGTCGCCGGATTGCCGGACAACTATGAATCTGAAGGTTTTGATCGCCAAAACATGGCCTTGCCGAAAGTTCAAAATGATTTACTGCAGGCGATTGCTGCAATTAATCCGCATGTGGTGGTTTTGTTGGTTGCCGGCGCACCGGTTGAGCTGCCATGGTTGGATCAGGTACAGGCGGTTTTGGATTTGTATTTAGGCGGTGAACAGATCGGAGCAGCTGCCGGTCGGGTCTTGACCGGACAAGTAAATCCAAGCGGTAAGTTGGCCGAAACTTATCCGGTTCGTTATGCGGATATACCATCTGCGGAGCTTTACGATCACCGTACGCGTTCCGTACCCTATGTAGAAAGCACGTATATTGGCTACCGCTACTTCGACAAAGCGCAGGTGCCGGTGGCGTTTCCGTTTGGTTTTGGCTTAAGCTATACCTCTTTTGCCATTAAAAATGCGCGCCTCACTGACGATCACGTCACCGATGACCAGCCAGTGACGGTACAGGTGGAGTTGACGAATACCGGCAGTCGCGATGGTGCAGAAGTGGTCCAGGCTTACGTTCAGGAACAAACCGCGCGTCCTTTGCGCCCAATCAGAGAACTGAAAGCCTTCAAAAAGGTGTTCGTTAAAGCTGGTGAAACGGTGACGGTTACGTTGGCACTTCCGGCACAGGCGTTCAAAGAGTGGCATGAACAAACCCAGACATGGGAACTGCCTGATGCCGCAAAAGCCGTGGCTATCGGGACAAGTTCTGCAGATATAGTCAGTGTCTTGCCGGTTCAAGTTCACGGACAGGCCTTTACGAATTTTGAAAATGTCCCTGATTGGTATACCACACCGTCTGGCAAGCCGACCGTTCATGATTTTGAACAACTCACCGGTCAAAAGGTACCGCCGCACCATGAGTTTGTTCCTGGTGAATTCACGCGTCTGAATACGCCGCGGGAAATGCAGAAATATTCGTGGCTGCTGCGCTTGGTCGCACGGACGGTCATTAAAATGCGTACCAAGGATTACATTGACAAGGACGGTCCAGAGGCCAAGTTCCAGCAGGCGATCGTGTTGGACACACCGCTTATTCGGTTGGCCCAACAAGCAAGTGGCGCACTTAGACTAAGTATGGTAGATCGATTGGTAGCGGCCGCCAATCATCAGTACCTTAAAATGATTTTTAGATAACAAACGTATTGTAAAAAGATTAAAAATTCCTCTTGACGAACGTATCTTCCATTCGGTATTCTTAATTTCATACAAAACCGAAGGAAGTGTTGACCGTGATGAATCATCGGCAAACACAACTGAATACCTTTTTTGGCAGCTTTTTTGGATAGCGGTTTGCAGTCAGATGCAAACCGCGCAAGCAACGGTTTGCATCCATAAGGCTGTCACATTAAATGTGTCAACAACGCCGCATGGATGAACAATAATCCATGCGGCTTTTCTATACCGAAAACACGGGCCAGTCGCATGGAAAAATGTGACTGGCCCGCTTTTTATTAGGCGAATGTGTTTATGGGGAGGGTAAGTCAAGGCCAAACTTCCGCTTGTACTTAGTTATCTGCTAAAAAGGTCTTCACGGTTTTGTCACAGGATAAATACGCAACGTCACTTCAAGGAGGACTATCATGAAAAAACATCTTTTACTCGCATTGGCTGGCATGGCACTGATTAGCTTGACTTTAACGGGTTGTGGCAAGCAATCGAAAGCCACCAGCAAAGAAACTGTTAAAGTCGGCATTTTGCAATTGATGGATCAGACCGCGTTGACCGAAGCACGCAAAGGATTTGAATCCGAACTCGCTAAAGCCGGCTATAAAGGCAAGCGCATCAAGATCGATTATGTGAACGCGCAAGGCGACCAGGCAAATCTCAAAACCATGAGCGATCGGCTGGCGCGCGGGAAGAATGACGTGAATCTCGCCATTGCCACGCCAGCCGCCCAAGCGTTGCAAAAAGCCGACAAGAAGACACCGTTGCTCTTCACCGCGATCACGGATCCAAAGTCAGCCGGATTGGTGACGAACCTGACGAAGCCGGACAAAAATGCCACTGGCGTTACCGATTTAGTTGCCGTTAGCGACCAGATTGACTTACTGCACAAAACCTTTCCGCAAGCCAAAACGATTGGGCTGATGTACAACGCCGGCGAACCCAATTCGGTCTATCAGATCAAGCAAGCTAAGGCACATCTCAAGAAGTTGGGCTTGCGTTACCAAATCAAGACAGCTGCTACAACTAACGATGTTCAACAGGCAGCCGAAAGCCTAGCCAAAGATGTCGATGCACTGTATTTACCGGCAGATAATGTGATGGCTGCGGCGATGCCGACTATCGGTAAAGTTGCCAAGGAGAAACAAATCCCGGTCGTGCCAGCAGCGTCAACCATGGTCAAAGACGGTGGCACAATCACTAAAGGCATTGATTATCGCGATCTTGGCAAACAAACCGCCAAAATGGCAATCAAATTGCTGAAAGGCACTTCGGTCAAAAAACTCGCCGTCGAAAAACCGGCTGATGTTAAAACCGTGAAAAATGATGCCATGCTAAAAGTGGTGAAACAAAAAGTTAACTTACCGAAGTAACCGGTGTAACAACCTTCTTTGACATTTTAAACCGAGCTAAACCTGAGATGGTCAAAATAATCGTGAAAATATGTGTTGACAAGATGAAATTATGAGGATACTCTTAGAAACAAGCCAGAAGGAACAAACTTCTGGACACAAGGAGTGTTGATCATGAGACAAAACAAAACAACACAACTTAATCACGCGTACTATTACGGCTATTTCGGATAATGGTTTGTATCTCATGGATACAAGCCAATCAGGTTTGTATCCATGATGGCCGTGAGTATTTCACTTGCAATTAACCGCCACATGGACGAATTCATCCATGTGGCTTTTTCTTTCCCGGGAAAAAAGTAAGAGGCCCGCCACACGGATGAGTAAATCCGGTGGCGGGTCTCTTTTTAGAGCAGAGCGTGAATTGGCGCGGTTAGAAGTCGGAGTGTAAGTGGCCTTGGGCGTGATGTCCCGGGCTTAGGCCATCGCGACCAAGGTCCTTACACGCAGACTTCTGCGTCAGTGAACGCGTTTCAAATTAGTGTCGGCGCCTTTGCAGTGTTTTCTATATGTACTGCAAACCAGAGCCCGACGCTGTCCTGCTCACAACCGTGCGCGGGGACCTTAACTACCCGTCCAAACCAGCACGCCAATTCACCAAACATCTCAGGAGGAAGAAAAAATGAAACTCAAACGAATCGCTGCCGTCGCAGCAACCGCACTAGCCATCATGACGTTAGTTGGCTGTGGCAAGTCAACCAAAGCCGCTGCTGACAAGAGTCAGGTAAAGGTCGGCATTTTACAGCTCATTGACCAACAGGCCTTGACTGCAGCCCGCAAAGGCTTCACGGAAGAACTTGCTAAGGCCGGTTACAAAGGCAATAAGATCAAGCTGGATTACGTCAATGCCCAAGGCGATCAATCAAATCTGCAAACCATGAGCCAGCGCCTCGCCCGCGACAAGAATGATCTTAACTTGGCCATTGCGACTCCCGCTGCTCAAGCGTTGCAAAAGGCGGATACCAAAACACCAATGTTATTTACGGCGATCACTGATCCTAAGTCGGCCGGATTGGTCGCTAACTCCGAGAAACCGAATAAAAATGCCACCGGCGTCACCGATAAAGTCGATGTGGCGGGCCAGATCAAGTTTATTCATAAGGTCTTTCCGAAGGCCAAAAAGATCGGCTTGCTGTTCAACGCCGCAGAACAAAATTCGCAGGTTCAAGTCAAGCTAGCCAAAGCCGCGATTAAGAAGCTGGGGCTGACAGCCGTTGAAAAAACCGCAGCGACAACCAATGACGTTGAACAAAGTGCATCGGCACTGATGAAACAAAGCGATGTCATCTATATTCCAACCGACAACACGATGGCAGCTTCCATGGCGACGATTGGTAAAGTCAGCACCAAAGAAAAAATTCCCGTGGTTCCGGCAGACGCGACCATGGTTAAGCTAGCCGGAGTTGCCACTGTGGGCACCAACTACGAAGATCTTGGCAAGCAAACCGGCAAACTAGCCGTGCAGTTGCTGGAGGGCAAGAAGGTTAAAGATTTGCCGGTCGAACAACCATCCAAAACGCGATTGGTGATTAATCCGGAACGGATGCGGCAATTCGGGCTGACAAAAGCCATGTTAGAAGAAGCAGAATGAGGAACCGATTGATTTAAAAAAACGAGGAGAGTCGTTATGGACATTGTGATATCGAGTATCGCCCAAGGATTATTATGGTCGGTTATGGCAATCGGCGTGTATCTGACTTTTCGCATTTTAGACATTGCCGATATGACAGCAGAAGGGAGTTTTCCGCTGGGAGCAGCGATTACCGCCCACGCCATTGTATCGGGGACGGGGCCGATTGTGGCAACGCTGATGGGATTTGTTGGTGGTGCCGCAGCCGGGGCAGTTTCCGGATTTTTGACCACCAAGCTGCATATTCCGGATTTGTTAACCGGTATTTTGACGATGACGGGCTTATATTCGGTGAACCTGTTCATTATGGGCAAGGCCAATATCAGCTTAATTGGCACCGTCAAAACAGTTTTCAATTTGACTGACAGCGGTGATGCGACAACGATCGGTATCATGGTTGGCGCCATTGTAGTAGCAATGGTCATCGGCATATTGGTATTCTTTTTCCACACTGAAATGGGATTGGCGGCGGCCGCTGTTGGTAACAATCAGGACATGGCGGCGGCGAACGGGATTAACAATGACGCCATGAAGATCATCATTTATATGCTAAGCAACGGGCTCATTGCCTTGTCGGGCAGTCTCATGGCGCAAACCAATGGCTATGCCGACTTATCGATGGGGATTGGCACGATCGTGATTGCCCTTGCTGCCATTATCATTTCGGAGATTCTGGTTCGCGGCGTACCGCTGTGGGCCCGGTTGTTGATGATCATCGTTGGCGCCGTGATTTACCGGCTGATTATTGCGGTGGTATTGGATATGGGCGTGGATCCGAACTACCTGCGCTTCTTCTACGCACTTATGTTGACGGTCTTCCTGTCCTTGCCATTACTGAAGAAGAAACTTTTCCAGCTAAAAGTGCGGCATGGCAATCGGCGTCCGGTCAAGCAAAGTCAGACAACGACACCCAAAGCGGCAGACACGATGGCCGTTTCACCGATGGAACAGCAAAAGGAGGCTCGTTAAAATGGCAGTTCTCGAAGTACACGGTTTGCATCAATATTTTGAACAAGGAACCGTCAATGAAAATCACGCATTGAAGGGTATTGACTTGAGCCTGGAACGCGGCGAGTTTGTGGCGATCATCGGAGGTAACGGCGCGGGCAAATCCACGTTGCTTAACAGCATTGCCGGTACCCTGCCGGTTAATCAGGGACAGATTCTCATTGACGGCAAAGACGTGACCTACCAAAACGTTGCCAAGCGTGCTAAATTAATTGCCCGGGTTTTCCAGGATCCCCGATCAGGCACGGCCTCGTTATTGACGATTGAACAGAATCTGGCTTTGGCGGAAAAACGCGGTGATTGGCGCAACTTTTGGGCGAGTGGCGTGAAGCGGCGCGATCGCCAACACTTTCAAGAGAAACTTGCGACACTGGGATTGGGACTGGAGAAGCGATTAGGTGCGGAGATGGGCTTGCTTTCCGGTGGCCAACGCCAGGCAGTCACGTTGCTGATGGCGACGTTGAAAAAGCCGGCGCTGTTGCTGCTAGATGAACACACGGCAGCGCTTGATCCGCAAACCAGCGCAACGGTCATGGCGCTGACCGATCAGATGGTGAGGGCACAGAAGATCACCACGTTGATGATCACCCACAACATGGCGAGTGCTTTGAAATACGGTGACCGGCTGATCATGCTGGATCATGGCGAAATTGCTGTGGATGTCCGTGGTGAAGCGAAGCAAAATCTGACGGTTGAAGACTTGCTGACGTTGTTTAAAGAACGTAGCGGGCAGGAATTTGCTGACGATGCTGTTTTATTAAGTTAAGGGTTCAGGTGTGAGCTGCCCGGTTAGCGAGTGAATGCAAAAAAGCGGCTTAATTGAAAAGGCACCTGGATTCCCAACACGTCTATCGTTGGGAGTCCAGGTGCCTTTTAATTTTGACAGATAGCTGACTTTGCTCCTCTAAATATTCTCAAGCCATACTAACAACCGTTCTGACTGAATGGTGCGTAAAGTGGTTGTTTAACGCTTGCGGCAGGTCGGCTAGGCTGATTTTTTGGAAAGGAACAGGGTTTAACTTTGCCAGCACTGTCCATGCTTCCTGACGTAATTCATTCGGGGCGCTCACGGAATCCACGCCCAACAAGCTAATATTCCGCAAGATAAACGGGAAAACCGTCAGCGGCAAGGAAGTACCGGCCGCGTTGCCGCATAACGCGACCGCACCATTATAGCGCATGCTTGGCAGTAGACTGGACGTGAAGCTGCCGCCAAGTGGATCAATGGCGTAATCAAACTGTTGGCGGCTCAGGGCTTTGCCTTTGGGTAATTCGTCTAACGCCAAGGTTGCGGTGGCTCCCAGATCGCGAACTTGCTGTTGCTGATCAGGGGTGCGCACAACGGCAATTCGATTTGAAAATCCGGCATTTTCTAACAGTTGTAGGGCAATGCTGCCGACGCCACCTGTTGCGCCGCCTACTAAGATCTTGGGATTTTGTTCTGGCGTCATGCCAGCTTGCATCAACGCATTGATGCATAATGCTGCTGTTAATCCTGCTGTGCCGAATACCATGGCCGTTTCAAGCGTCATGTTCGGCGGTAGTGGCATGGCCCAACTTGCCGGGATGCGGGCATATTGGGCATAACCGCCGCCTTGACTGACGCCTAAGCCGTGGCCGGTTGCCAGAATCTGATCGCCTTTTTTAAATTGCGGATCCTGACTAGCTACAACCGTGCCGCTGAGATCAATACCGAGAGTTTGCGGGTATTGCCGAATAATTTGGTTGTGCGGCTGGTAAGCTAAGGCATCTTTATAATTAATGTCTGAATAAGCGACGCGGATTAAAAGTTCGCCCGCGGACAGATCATCTGTGGTGATCGTTTGTAGTGTCGCTTTTTGGCCGTCGTGAATGAATGCTTGAAAAAACTGCATTAGAGCTACCTCCTCGTTAAGAATCACTTCTATGCTCAATTATTAACTAAATCATAGCAGTTTCATTCGTAATAACCAAACGCTCGTTACTCGTTGTCGCTAACCAGATTCGGTTGGTGCCAGGCCGCCAGTTCGTGCCGATGCTGCCAACGTTTGTAGCTTTCAACAATCAGCATTGGTAACCAGACGGCTACGAACACAATGAGCCACTGACCAAGTGTCAGAGGAGCTAGCTGGAAGATTTGTTGAAACGGTTTAAGAAGTGCGAGCAGCAAAATGACCGCCATGGTTCCCAACAGGCTGACGGTTAAAATCGGATTACTGGTTAAGGCAGTGCGGTTGAGCCGCGCCCGGGTTTTGATCGGGAAAACGTCGAGCATGGAGCCAATCGCCAAAGTCAAGAAGAGCATGGTCATGCCGACAATCGGTTGATCAGGGCTGACAACGAAGCGTCCGATCGCGTAGATACCAAGGATCAGTCCCACATAAGTCGCCGTGCGTACAGCAACGCGTTTACTGAGGCCATTGGCAAAGATGCTGGCTTCTTTAGGAATCGGCTTGAGGTGCATGATGCCGGGTTCAGCCAGTTCGCGGCTCAGGAAGAATCCAGGAATCCCGTCGGCAAGCACGTTGACAATCAACAGTTGTTCCGGTGTCATCACGGCGCCCCAGCCGATTAAAACGGCAATTAACATGGTGAAAATCTGGGCGAAATTGACGGAAATCAGAAATTCAACGGCTTTGAGAATATTTTGGTAAACTGTTCGTCCTTGCGCCACCGCGTCGATAATGGTGGCAAAGTTGTCATCAGTTAAAATCATGTCGGCCGCGTTTTTCGCCACGTCGGTTCCGGTGATGCCCATCGCAATGCCGACGTCTGCAGCTTTCAGCGCTGGCGCATCGTTGACCCCGTCACCGGTCATGGCGACAACGGCTTGTTGCTGTTGCCAGGCTTTCACAATGCGAATTTTGTCACTTGGGGTCGTACGGGCAAAGACGCGAATCTGGTGAATGGTGGCAGCTAAGGTTTCATCACTCATTTGGTTTAACTCGTGACCGGTAATCGCGCGGTGACTGCCATCAAGAATTCCGATATCGCGGGCAATGGCGGTGGCAGTGTCAAGGTGGTCACCCGTAATCATCACAGTGACGATCCCGGCATCTTTTGCGGCTTGAATCGCAGCCGGTACTTCCGGGCGTGGCGGATCGATCAGTCCGATGAGCCCCAGTGGCTGAACATCTGTGAGCTGGCTCTCCCAATCAGCTCCGGGATCGGCTGTGAATTCTTGGTAGCCGGCAGCTAGGACGCGCAATGCCTGTCCTGTCATCTGATCATGGACAGAAGCGGCTTCAGTTTGCCAGTTTGGCGCTGAAAAGGCAATCCGATCCACGGCACCTTTAATAATAGCAAGATAGTGGCCATCCGGAGTGCGGTGTAACGTCGCCATGGTTTTTTTAGCTGATGAAAAAGGGGCTTCCGCAATACGTGGGTAACGGGTTTCAAGATCGTCGCGGCTTAAGTCATAGTGGGCAAGCAACCGCATAATGGCCAGCTCGGTGGCGTCACCGATGTCTGGTTCGTCCTGATCGGTTAACTTGGCGTTGGTGGCGAGTCCTAAATAGGATAGAAAACGGCGCGTATCAGTCGTTAGCGGTTCGGCTGTAGCCTTTTGAATATTAGGCTGCCCGAATGACCAAAAATGCGTCACGGTCATCTTATTTTGCGTTAAGGTACCGGTTTTGTCCGAGGCGATAACGTTGACATTGCCGATGGTTTCGACTGCGGTAACTTGACGAATGATCGCGCGGCGCTTGGCCATTTTCTGAACACCGTGTGCCAGACTCAAGGTGACAATGACCGGCAATGTTTCCGGAACTGCCGCGATGGCTAAGCTGACACCAAGCATTAGACTGTCTGCCAGAGTTTCTTGATGATACAGCATGGCTAATAACATGGTTAACGCGCCGCCTAAAACTGCAACTAATGATAGCCGTTTGCCAAGTGCGTCGAGCCGTTTAGCGAGTGGAGTGACCTGCTTTTTGGTTTGGTTTAATAGCGAGGCAATTTTTCCCAGTTCGGTATTCATCCCCGTCGCCGTGACGATCGCGGTTGCTTTTCCGCTGGTAATTGCGGTGCCGGAAAAAATGCAGTTAGCCGCATCGCCGAGATTTTCAGGAACTTCAGCTAATGGGGCAGCTGATTTAGCAACAGATTCGCTTTCGCCGGTTAAAACGGCTTCGTCTGCTTCAAGTTCCTGACTTTCAATCAGCCGGGCATCTGCAGCAACGGCATCGCCGGCCTTGAGCAGCATTAAGTCACCTGGAACTAAATTCGCCGCTTGAATGGTTTGCGTTTTATCATCGCGAATCACGGTAACGGTATGAACAGTCATGGCTTTTAACGCAGCCAATGCTTTTTCGGCGCTGCGTTCCTGATATAAGGAAATGACAACGTTTAAGATAACAATACTGCCAATGACAATCGTCTTGGTCCAGTTACTGTCCGTCGTCAATGCGAGATAAGCGGATAGGCCGACAGCAAAGAGCAGGATCAATGACGTGATATCGCTGAGGTGGTGGGCGATTTGCCGAAACAAGCTAGGCTTTTTGGCAGCGGTCAATTGATTGGAACCATTTTGTTGCCGGTGTTTGGCAACTGCATCAGTTGTCAGACCGGTTGTGAGGTTAGTGTCAAATTCAGCGGCCAAATCGCTCGGCGTCAGAAGTGTCAAGGCTTTGGTCGTTGTTGGCATACACTCAGTCCTTTCTGGGTTGGGTGGGTCATGTCAATACTTACTTATAATAACCGTAACATGACAAAGTGTCGTCTGTAAAATTTTGAATCGGCACGCCGGTTTCTAACCGGGCTGGGTCACGCTCACAAAAACAGGACTGCCGAGTGATGACCAGCAGTCCTGTTTTATCAATGGTGAATAGAGCTTTCTTTAGTTTTGCAACGCGTGATAGCGATAATGCGTCTGTTGCGCTGCCTGGGTTTTGAAGCCATAGGTGTCGGCAACGATGTAAAGCGGTCGATGGCGACTTTCGGCAAACATTCTGCCGATGTAATTGCCAAGTAGTCCGATCGTGAAGGTCACGCCGGCGCCGACAAAGAAGGTGGCACTAATGACCCAAGTCAATAAACTGAGGCGGCCAAGTAGAAGACTGACGAAGGTGGTGACAACGGCTACTAAGAGGAAGAAGCCGCTTAACCAGTTGGCAATCGTCAAAGGGACAGTCGAGAAGCTGGTAATGCCGTTCATGGCAAGGTGCAGCATTTTCCGCAACGGATAGTGGGTTTTACCAGCCGTGCGTTCTTGCCGATCGTATTCTACGGCGACTTGTTTATAGCCGACCCATGAGACCATGCCGCGAACATACGGATCTTGTTCGTTCATCTGTTTTAAAACGTTGACAACACGACGGTCCATGAGTCGAAAGTCGCCGGTGTCAACCGGAATATCGATACTCGTGACGGCTTTCAACACCCGATAAAACGTTTCGGCGGTCAGCTTTTTAAACCAGGTTTCACCGCTGCGTTTGCGGCGCTTACCGTAAACAACGTCATAGCCTTCCCGCCAGCGCGCCAGCATTTCGGGAATCACGCGGGGCGGATCTTGCAAGTCAGCGTCCATGACGACAACCGCGTCACCGCTGGCGTAACGGATGCCGGCCGTAATCGCCAGTTGATGGCCGAAGTTGCGCGAAAAATCCACCAGCCGAATCGTCGGATTTTCGGCCACAGCAGCTCTTATCTGATCGGCGCTATCGTCAGTCGAACCGTCGTTGACAAAAATGAGCTCATATCGTTCCGGTCTGGCACGGACGTAATTAGCCAGTTCCTTGATCGTCTCACCGATACCGGCGCTTTCGTTATAGACTGGCAAAACGATCGAGATGAAGGGATCCTTTTCTTGTCGCATAGCGCATCTTCTCCTTTCAAAATGATGATGGATTACTTAACCATGCTAGCGTCAAGCTCATACAGGGTGCCGCCACCCATGCCACCGCCCATTCCCATACCACCTGGGGACTTGGTGCTTGAGCTGCTTTGACTACTATATTTGTTTGAAGAAACCTTTTTACCGACTTTGGTGACCCAGGATTCAATCTTGGAATTACCTGAGCGACCTGAGGACAGGTAATATTTCATGTCGCCTTTTTTAACGAGGGCTTTGAATTGTTTGAGGGTAATGGCAGGGTCGGTACCATTAAATCCGCCGATCGCCATGACTGCTTTGCCGGACTTAATGATGTAAGGCGCGGCCGTGCTAGCGTTGCTGGTAGCAAACAGGTATTTGGCGCTGCCTTGATGTTTTTCAACATACTTCAGCAATCCGCTGTCAACGCTGCCGCTACCAATACCACCGCTGTTACCGCCGGAGGTCAGAAGTGAAGGACCGGCAGACGGAATCGCAGCTGATGAACCGGCAAGTGTCGGTGTAAGTGACCAGAAGCCCGGCGCTACCAAAATAGCGGCAATGGCAACGCCCAGGGCTGATTTGCGCCAACTTCTGGTTCGGCCGATGAAAAGAAGCGCTAAGCCGATTAGACCTGCACCAACCACGAGCCATGTCTGCCACTGATAGTACAAGCTGACATACCAAGCCTGGAGTGCCGTTGTTGTCACGATGGCAAGTGGCAATAACCAACTTTGCCAATGCTTGAAGCCCAGCTTGAATTGCTTAAACATTGTGACAATCCCGATGCCGAACAAAGCAGCAATCGGCGGTGCGAGCATAATCATGTAGTAAGGGTGGAAGAAGCTGGCAATTGAGAAGAAACCAGCGACTGGTACGAGCCAACCCATCCAGAAAAGCAAATGATTTTGCTGAGAGGTTGTTTGATACCATTTATGCTTGCGATCGAGATAATAGGCAAATGCACTGATGAAGCCGATTAAAGCAGCTGGGACTAACCAACTGATTTGCGGGCCAAGGTCGGATTGGAGCAAGCGTAACGGGCCAGCAGTACCAATGGCAAAGGCACCACCGCCACCGCCACCACCTTTACGGCCGCCCGGAGCACCGCCGCCTGTACCAGGTCCGCCTTTAAAGTTACCTTTTTTGAAGTTGGCAGGCATTTTCCCGCCGGTAGCTTTTTTGGTTTTGACAGTTGCCTGCTGCTTTTTAGTCCCAGTTGGTGGTGTTCCGCCTTGGGTGTTGCCGGTACCTGGTTGACCGGACGTGCCTTTAGTTGACTTGCCACCTGGTGGATTGCCGGTCTTACCGGTTGCGCCAGTTGGTGGGGTTCCGAACTTTCCTTTGGTTCCGGTTGGCGCTGTTCCTTTTTTGGCTTTAGCGCCGGTTGGTACTGTACCGGTTTTTCCCTTGGTTCCGGTAGGCGCAGTCCCGGTTTTACCTTTAGTGCCAGTTGGTGGGGTGCCACCGGTCTTGGACTTGGCATTATTCCCCATGCCTGGGAAAGCTGCGCCAGTACCGGTTGTTTGACCTAGTAAGCGTTCAGTACCGTTATAGCCAAAAGCCAATTCCATTTCCGAGTTCGTTTCAGAACTGCCGACATAGGGTCGCTGAGTCGCAGCAGTCGAATCAACCTGCATTGGCCAGGCTAATGTAGTAACCGCCATGGCGACAGCCGCAATGCCTAGTGTGGTAAGGCGGCGCCAAAGTTTCTGGTTCGAGGCGATCCAGTAGAAAAGCAATAGGGCCGGCAAAATCATAAAGGCCTGAAGCATTTTAATATTGAACGAGACGCCAATTAAGGCAAAACTGACAACCACCAACCATGGCTTGCGGGTGCTAATGGCCTTCATGAGGCACCAGCTCGCAAGCAATAAGAAGAATTGTAAGGTGGCGTCCATATTGTTTGTCCGCGAATCCGCAACCACAATCGGCGTCAAAGTGAGTGCCAGTGCGGCTAGTCGCGCTGCCCAGGCATTAAAGCGTGGCTTGATCATGTTGTAGATTAAGGCAACGCTGCCGATGCCGAACAAAATGGATGGTAGGACAACTGACCAGCCATGAACGCCGAAAATTTTGGCGGAGATGGCCATAAACCACAGTGCGACCGGTGGTTTATCAACTGTAATAAAACCAGCGGGATCAAAAGCGCCGTACCAGAAATTGTGCCAACTTTGAACCATACTGGTAATGGCGGCGGTGTAATAATCATTGGCATTGCCTGCTTCCCAGATGTTCCATGCATAGAGAAATGCTGCGAGAATTAAAATGCCAATGAGCCACCAATCAACCGTCCATTGTCTAATTTTTTTCATGTGCCGTGACTCCCTTTTCTCGGAATACCCAGAACTTACTTAAAAGGAAGTTCGTCGGGACAGTAACCATAAGCGAAAACATCGGTGCTAAAGGCTTAGGTAAACCCAAAGCATCATTCCAGAAGCTGGTCAGCACCAGACTTAAAATAAATGTGAGGCCATAAGAGAAATAGTATCGCGGCGCTACATTTTTAAGCTGGCGATGATCTTTGACTTTGAAAACCCAGGTATCATTGAGGAAAAGTCCCAAGATGGACGTTAACCCATAACCGACACCCATTGCAGCGGTCGGATTGATCAATTGGTATAATGTCAGATAGATCAGATAAGTCAAAAT
The DNA here is from genome assembly GCF_030770335.1 of Lacticaseibacillus zeae subsp. silagei. Classification (NCBI taxonomy): domain Bacteria; kingdom Bacillati; phylum Bacillota; class Bacilli; order Lactobacillales; family Lactobacillaceae; genus Lacticaseibacillus; species Lacticaseibacillus zeae. The sequence goes on from NZ_CP132484.1 coordinate 702,052, forward strand.
GGTGTTGATCCCTCCGACGAGACCGAAGCTAATGAATTGTTTCAGCTTTAGGCGCATCGTATCGCTCCCTTCCTGATGAATGGGATTAGTATGCGATGTGCAGCATAAATTAACCTTAAAGAAGGGCACGTTTTTTCTTAAGAAGGTTTTATGGTTGGCGTGTTAGGTTGAAATAGTGGTTGAGGTGATCGGCCCTAACACATTTGCTGGCGCAGACTTCTAAGTGCGCCAGCTCACGCTCACTCAAATAATTAGGAGTAAAAAATGACGGTTAAACCAAAAATTCTTGTCATAGAAGACGATCCGGATTTGAATGAAAGCATCATTGATTTTATTCGGGACTTTTCCGAACCTGAAGCCGCGTTAACCGGGGCGGATGGTTTGTATCAGGCCGAGGAAGGTGTGTTTGATGCGATTATTCTGGATATCATGCTGCCGGAATTAAATGGCTTCGACTTGCTCAAGCAGTTGCGCGCCAAGCAGGTGAAAACGCCGGTGCTTATTTTGACGGCTAAGGATGCACTTGCCGATAAGTTGCGCGGGTTTGAATTAGGCGGGGATGATTACCTTACTAAACCCTTCCACCGCGAAGAGCTCATTATGCGGCTCAAGGCGTTGTTGAAACGCACTGGACACTTTTTTGATGATGATGGCTTAACTGCTGGGCCATACGAAGTGTATTTAAATCGCCATGAAGTGCTGATCAATGGGCAACCCGTTTCGTTAAATGGTAAGGAATTCGACTTGCTCGTGTATTTGCTGCAGAATCAAAAAACCATTATCACGAAAGATCAGATTTTCGATCGACTTTGGGGCTTTGACTCCGAAACCGCTGTGAGTGTGGTTGAAGTTTATATGTCGAACTTACGCAAAAAGTTAAAACCGCTGAAAGTTGACGGCTGGATTAAAACCATTCGCAATGTTGGCTATATTTTTCAAGAACCGGAGGGCCGTGAATGAATGCAGATAAAGGAATTAAACGGCAGCAACGGCGCTTGTTTGTCGGGCAACTACTGAGCTTTGCCGGACTTTTCCTGGTGCTGGGATTGATCGTCTTTTTTTTGTATGAACGCTCGGTTTATCAAGATATTGACCATACGTTAGAACAGCAAAAGACCATGATCATCAAACCGGCAACAGGGATGACGACGCCCAACGCCCCACGGCAGCCGGGAGGGAGTCGGCCGATTTCGTTTCGGATGAATATGGTGGTCTTCAATAAAAAAGGCAAAATTATTAATCAAGCCATGCTGGGCGAACGCTTTTATGCGTATTTCAAGAAACTGAAATTGGATCGGCAGGCGCTTAACAAACTACAGACTTTAGCGACCTCGACTGGCACATTTCGAACATTGTTGGTTAAAGTGCCGCAGACGGCCGCTGATCCACAATATGCCGGTCATTATGTATTGATTTTGCAGAACACCGATGCCCAGGAAGCAGCTATTCGCTCGTTTCGGCAGGTTTTGATTGTGACGATTATTTTATTCTGGGCGTTGGCGCTGGGATTGTCTTATTGGTTATCGACGCGGGCAATGCGGCCGATTGTGCGGTCATGGCAGCGGCAACAGGATTTCGTTGCGGATGCCGCCCACGAATTGCGGGCACCGCTGGCCGTGATTCAAAGTAAACAGGAATCCCTGCTGACAAAACCGCAAGCCACCATTATCGATGAAAGCGAAGCAATAGCGACTTCGTTGGGCGAAACCAAGCGTTTGCGGCAGTTGACGGATGACTTGTTGACGATTGCCAAGGCTGACAGCAACACCATCGAAATCGAGTTAACTGACCTGCGCTTTGATCAGGCTTTAGCGCCACAGCTGGCGTCTTATCATGACATTGCCAAAAGTCAGGACAAGTCCTTTACGACCAAGCTGCCGGCAGATGGCCATGCTTGGTTTGATGCAGCTCGGATCAAACAATTGCTGGTGATTCTGCTAGACAATGCCTTCAAATACACGCAAGCAGGTGATTCAATTTGGGTCGAAGTCACGCAAACGCCGCGGGACTGGCAATTGATTGTCGGCAATTCAGGACCGAATATTGCCGATGCTGACAAATCCCGAATTTTCGAACGCTTTTATCGCGAAGATGCCTCCCGCAGCCGGCAAACTGGCGGCAGCGGCTTGGGATTGGCCATCGCCCGGTGGATTGTGACGATTCATCATGGTCACATTGAGGTCAAAGACGTCCATCCCCACGGTGCCTTATTTGTTGTGACGCTACCAAATAAGCCGCGTGGAGCTTAATTGCCAAATGATGGCAAACGAAAAGCAGTCGTTCCGAAGCTTGAAATAGCTTTTGGAACGGCTGCTTTTAAATTTCAGTCACTTTTTAAACAACGCTTGGTGACAAAATCCTGATACGACGATTAACGGGCTGGATTATTGCGAACCCCATTGGCTTCCGTGAAGTCGATAAAGCCCATGTTCGTATCAATATCGCCGCCATCACCGCTTAAAATCAACGTATTAAGTGTCTTATTGAAGTGGACATTCATATTTGCATTTAAATCTTCTTGTGAGTAACCCTTGATCAGAATCGGCCCGAGGTTGCTATCAATTTTCGTATCATAGTCGGTTGCCGGATCACTGGCTTTGACCACATTCAGTGAAAACTGCACCTGCATATGAATCATAGCGTGTTGTGAATAAGGACCAACGCCGTCTTCAAAGGTCAAAAGTAGTTTCTTGTCCGGATCCAAATGCGGCTTGATCTTGTCAACAGCACCTTCGTCAAAATGAATTTGCATGCAATCAACTCCCTTCGCCGTAAACATAGGCTGATTAGGAAGCAAAAGCAACTGATTCGACTCGGTAATTGGCTCAACGACGCTGTGGATGCGGTGTTACTTGGGGTGGTGGGTGAGGAGTTGCCGATGTTCGGTCACCCGCCTCATGCATGGGGAATCCTTTGATTATGGACTATATTATTTCGATGAAAGCGATTAATATATTTATATAAGAAATGAGGTAATTCAAAATGACAGACACAGTAACAGCACCAAAGTTAACGAACAACGATTTGGCCAATGTGATGTTTGACCGCCATTCAGTGCGGAAATTTGATCCCAACGTCAAAATCAGCCGGGATGAATTGCAGGAAATGATCAAGCAGGCAACCACCGCACCCTCGGCATGTAATCTGCAATCGTGGCATTTTGTCATCATCGATACACCGGAAGCAAAAGAAAAATTGAAGAAAGCGGCCATGAAGTTCAACTATCCGCAAATCGATACGAGTTCAGCCATTATTTTTATCGCAGGGGACACGCAGTCGCACGAAGTCTATCGCGATGTCTGGACTAAAGTTTACGAAGCCGGCAAGATCAGTAAAGAGAAACTTGACCAGATTTTCAATACGTTCTTGCCACTTTATGAACACGCTTCACCGGAGTTTCTGACCCTAGACGCAACCATTGATGGCGCGATGGTCGGCATGCAACTGCTTTTGCTGGCGCGTGCTCACGGCTATGATGCCAATCCTTGGTCTGGTTATGACTTTAAAACCATCATTCCGACGTTGGGACTGGATCCAAAACGGTTTGTGCCAGTTATGGCGATTGCAATCGGGAAAGCAGCGGAAAAACCACTGAAAACCGACCGTTACGATGTCAATCAGTTAATTGACTACTTGGTATAAGTCGTTGACAAACCAAACGATCCGATCTCAATGGAAAAGAGGAAATAAACAATGATCGATGCAGTTAAAACCGATCCTTTCGGTAAAGTAAACGCAATTGACGTGTTGGATCTGGCAAGTCTGGAAGGCCGCGCAGAGAAGGTGCTCGGGCGTGGCGAATTTGGCTACATTAGTGAAGGTTCCGATGATGGCTATACAATGCGCCGGAATACCACCGCGTTTCAAGATGTCGAGATGCTCCCACGTGTCTTACAAGGTGTTGAAAAACCAGATCAGTCAACAACCTTCATGGGCGCTAAGGTGGCTTCGCCGTTACTAACGGCCCCCATTGCCGGAAACACGCTGGCCCATTCGAGCGGTGAACTGGGTTTGGCAAAAGGCGCAAAAGAAGCCGGCATTATGATGTCACAAAGTACTTTTGCCTCCAAACCCATTGCCGAGACTGCTGCAGTCAGTGATGGTGCGCCATATATGTTTCAGCTATACATGCCAAAAGACTGGTCATATTGTGAGTATTTGCTCGATGAGGCCAAAAATGCCGGTGCGTTGGCGATTATTTTGACAGCGGATTCAACGCTGGGCGGATATCGCGAAAAAGATGTCATGAATCATTACCATCTGAAAGGTCGGCTTGCTAATCTGGAAGGCTATAATAGCGGACAAACCGGCGTGGGTGCAGGTGGGTTGTTCAAAGAATCCATGCAAAAACTAGATTTGGCACTTATCGACAAACTTGCCAGCTACTCAGGCTTGCCCATTATTATTAAAGGCATTCAGCATCCTGATGACGCCGTTGCGGCCATAAATGCAGGCGCGGCAGGAATCTATGTCTCTAATCACGGTGGTCGGCAGCTTGACGGAGCACCTGGAGCGATTGAGCAGTTGCCGGCGATTGCGGCCGCGGTCGATCATCGGGTACCGATCATTTTTGATGGCGGCGTGCAGCGTGGAACGCATGTGCTCAAAGCCTTGGCACTTGGCGCAGATCTTGTCGGCGTTGGTCGGCCATTCAGTTATGGCTTGGCGCTTGGCGGCTGGCAAGGCGTCAAGGCAGTAGCTGATCATCTGAAAATGGAAATTAATATTGCCATGCAGCTAACCGGATGCCAAACGATTGAGGATGTTAAACGTATGAAAATTAAGACGCGCTTTGCTTAATTGATTAGCTGGGCCCTTTGTTTCAGGTGTCAGCAAACACGTTTAGATGAACATGTGTAGCCATTTTTGAGAGCACGCACCTGTTGCTAATTTTATACCATGCAAAAGGCGCCACGTACGAAAGTCATGTCTTTCGTACGTGGCGCCTTTTCTGGATCTTAACGGACTTGAACCGTCGACCTCCTGCATGCCATGCAGGCGCTCTCCCAGCTGAGCTAAAGACCCGCTAATTAAGTAGCTTCAAAGCTAATGGATCCAAACGGACTTGAACCGTCGACCTCCTACATGCGAAGCAGGCGCTCTCCCAACTGAGCTATGGACCCAAAACACAAAGACAATTGTACTGAACTTCTGCGGTTGTGTAAAGAGGATTGTCCTTGATACATGACATAGGATTGCCAGCCTTGCTATAAACGACGAATTTTACAAGGATTCATCTCGCTGAGCGATTAGTGAAATGATGATATTTTGGCATGCACCGCCGATGATGAAGATGACCCAAGAATAGGTCCATGTGTGAAAAAGGAATGAAACTAGGAAGTAGGTCACCAGGATAAGCGGCCAGTAAACTTGGCGGAAAAGCGCGATGTCTTGGCGGGCGCGTTGATTGTGGTGGTGCTGTGACGTATTGAAGTTGTCACGATGGCTATGATGAAGGTGTGGCTCAGGATCCGGCACAGCTGTCGCGTCAGTATAGCGCTTTATTTGCGAATAGTTGATGGCGACATACACAATTAAGTAGGTTCCTAGTCCAGCAATGATGAGGAACAAGGCACCACCGGCATCGTCGCTGATAAAATGCGATAAGTAAGTGGACAGAATTGGTGGGATCAACGCGCCAATACAAATCATAATGCCCACGATTAAACCTGCAGAAAATTGCCGCTGATACGTATCGGTTGTTTCTTGGGCAAATCTTTTGGCGCTTTCAGACAAGGACCGGCCATTGAGCCGCTTCTTTTGGAGGCTAAACATGGTGCCGGCCCAAATGAAGAGCCCCACTGCGACAGCATCGAGCAGAAACATGCCGATGATGCCGAAGACCTCAAGCGAGGAATCCGTTGTATAGGCGGGCAAGGCGACGCTGATACAACAAAGAAAAACGCCGAAAGCAATTTGTGTCGCAAACCGGTCGGCAATGTGCCAAAAATGACTGAGCTCCGTTTCAGAAACGGCATCATCAGGCTCCGTAGTTGTGTCGGTGTCTGCGTGGTCAGCCTGAGGCGCTAGCCCTAGATCCTCCCGTAATTCATCAACAGAGCCAAAAGCACGAATGACGGCACCGATTGCAGTTTCTTCGCTTTTACCCTCGCGCAACAAATCACGATAATAATCGCGCATATTGGCAAGCATGTCGGCTTTGGCCTGGCGCGTTTTCGGGTTATCCGGAAAAGAAGCAAATAGACTGTCTAAATAAGCTGTAATTGTATCCATGGGCGATCCTCCAAGGTTCAATTTTGGCAAACAATTAGTTCAAAAATAAATCGACCACATGCTTAACCTGATGCCATTCTTCGGCCTTAACTGCAAGAAAAGCGCGGCCGCTGAGAGTGATGCGATAATAAGTGCGGGGTTTACCGTTCGTAACATCACCCGGATAAGATTCAATATAGCCGTTTTTGCTCAAGCGAGTAAAGGCGGCGTAAAGCGTGGTTTCACGAATCATATACTGGTCATGGGTGCGCTCGCGGATTTCTTTGCCAATTTTGTATCCATAGGAATCACCTTGTTGCAAAATGGCAAGGACGAGTGCGTCGTTGTAACCACGCATGGCATCACTACTGATCACGGCGCTCCTCCTTTTGCGAGTTTTATACTGGTGTGCGCGAGAATACAGATGAGACTGATCTTGATTTTGCTGACTGATTACTTCATCTGTTGGAGTAATATTAACATGATGCAACCATTAGGTAAAGCAAAAAACACCTTCATATCAAGAAGGTGTCGTCAGATTTACTTGATTAGTGGACAAAAACCGTGACAAAGGTGATTAAGCCAAACAGGATACCGGGTACATTGGCAATGATGATGGGCCAGTCTTTAGCTGGTTTCATCCAGCCATAACCGGTCCACAAGGTGGCATTGATCATGGCCACCAACGGCTGAATCGGATTCACCGGTGTTCCAGAAAAGTTAGCCATGATTTCCGGAATGTACGAAACATACATTAAAATACAGGTAAAAGTTGCCAGCCTGCTGAGGAGATTCAGTCGCTTTGCTTTAACGGGGTCAATACCACTGTGATATTTTCCATTGTCAGCTTGCATCAAAAATGCCTCCTTTTGGAATAAAATAACCGTAACACGATCGAACGTGAAAACCAAGGAAGGCATTAACGTGTGATAGAATCAAATAGGCGGCCTGACTTAGGTTGTCAGCTTTAGATTTTTTTCTGAAAATGAACGAAATGAGGGAACATCATGGCAGAACAAGAAGCAGATACGGTCACACGCGTGCAAAAACAAGAAGGCGCCGATGCCATCATGGATAAAGGATTTGTGACCGAACGGGATATTCCCGAAATGATGGCGGCGTCTTGGAGTGAAAAGCTATTGGCGGCGATTAATGACGAATTGCGGTTGCGTACTGTTAGCAATCGCGCTGTGTTACAACGGTTCCATTATTATATGGGCGATGGCTCCATTATTTACGATCCGGGACAACTTAACTCGGAAGGGGCCAAGATTGCGTTGCAACATGCACTGGGGTTCCGGAAGTAGTGGCCTTTTGACTGATGCCTTCTAGCGTTTTGAAACTAGTTTTAGTCGCTGAAGGTTCCGGTTAAGACGACTTTGCCGACCATATGACCCGCCTCGACAAGTTGGGTGGCGGCCTTTAGGTTGGCAACATTAATGCCGGTAAATTCTTTGGTCACCGAAGCTTTGATCTGGCCGTCTTGATACAGCGTCAAAAGCTTGCTTAGAATCGCACCTTGTGTGGCAACATGGTAGTCAAAGTCGGTTTTGGCAAACATGTACTCGTAGTCAAAACTGGCCGCTTTGTCTTTGACAACGCCCAAATCAAGACCGCTTTGGGGACCGACAATGCAGCCGATGTGGCCAAAAGCGCGAATTAACTGGCTGGCAGTGGCCAGATACGGCTCCGGATGATAAAGCAAGGCAACGCCGTCAACGGTTTGAACGCCAGCATGGTGAACCTGACTCACAAGATCTTTATGATAATCAAGTGGCGTTGCAACGCCATGAGCCCGCAACCAGTCATGGTTTTTAGGACTGCTAGTTGCCAAAACATTTAAACCGCTCCACCGCGCCAGTTGACTCAGCATCGAACCGACACCACCGGCGCCGTTAATGATCAATAAGTGCTGGCCTTTGTTGGCATTATATTCCGGGATGAAGCCCATTTTTTCAAAAAGCAATTCCCACGCGGTCAAACCGACAAGCGGCAGTGCTGCCAGGTCAGCAGTGGGTGCTTGTTTTGGCGCCAAAGCGATCAGATCGGCGTCAACAGCCTGAAATTGTTGATCGCTGCCGGGCTTGCGGGTAGTTCCGGCATAGATGACACGATCGCCAACGTGGAAGGCAGTGACGGCGGAGCCGATTTGGGTAATGGTGCCGACTGCATCGTACCCGAGAATCTGTGGTGTTGTTTGTCGTGGTGCGGTTTGGCGGCGTTTGGTGTCAACCGGATTAACCGAGACCCCAGCCACTTGTACAATAACTTCATTGGGTTCCGGTGTCGGTACTGGTAGGGTGAAGCTTTGAAAACTATTGGGTTCAGTAATGGGTAGGCCTTCAGTGAAGCCGATGGCAATGTTTTTTGGCATCTGAATCGTCCTTTCGTTTGATCAGTTATCTGTTGCTATTGTAACCTTTTTATTAAGAGAGTTGGAAATGCAGTGGTTGTTTGGTAAAATATGCAAGATATTGTAGAAAACGCGTTCACCAGCCCAGAAACCTGCGTGTAAGAACCTCGGGTGCGATGGCCAAACCCGGGCCATCACGCCCGAGGCCACTTACACTCCGGTTTCTGAACGGGCTGGTTCACGCTCTTATGAAAAAGCACGTTCAATGACGAAGGAGGCAGCTCGTGAAAAAATTGAGTACAAAGCGTGAATTGATCGGCCTGATCGTTGTTTTGGTTTTGGCAGCGGCAGGCTTTGCATTCTTCGCGTGGTATACGATGCGGCCAGATGATGTCATTGGTACCATTGCAACGATTAGTTTCGGCATTGTTTTGGCTGCCTTGATTGGTATTGCGTTATTTTTGGATGCGGCGGCGACAACTCGGTGGCGCCGATTCTGGGTAGATCTTTTGTTTGCGGCGCTGATGTTGGCGCTCATTGACTACTTCTTCCTTGATACGACAACGCCATGGCAGATGTTGATTGCTGGTGCTGGATTGGCATTAGCACTGGTCGCACTGCTGGCCATTAGAAAATTAGATGAATAAACGGGCTTTGTCCTGGCTGATCAATGATAAAAACGCTTCGGAAAATTTTCCGAAGCGTTTTTTAAGTGCCCAACAATGATGAGACTGCGACTAGTTCATTCGCTGCACAGTAACTGGTACTGTCTTGGGTAATACCTTGGTTAACTCGGTCATCAGGTTCTGAAGACTTGCCTGAAACGTTAGCCGGACCATGCGTCGCTTACTAAGGGCAAAAACCGCGACGACCCATTCCTGGCCATTAGGCAGACTGACAGGTGTCAACGTGATACTAGACATGTTGGTGTATGGAATGACTCGGGCAAGCAAGCCGTTTGCGATAAGCCGAGTCGGGGCCAAGCCACCTGTTCCGGCCATAATGGACAATACCAGGAAGATTGAAATGAATACGATATACGGCATGTTGTTAACGCGGGTTGTCATGAACCAAAAGCCAAGCAACACCGCCCAAACGAGTTGTGAAACCGCATAGCGTGAGGCAAAATTAATTTTGTGTTGCCAATATAGATAATAACCAGCGAGGGCAATCAACACGATGTCTAAGCCGATCAGTAAGACATTAAAACTATTCATGAGAGACTCCTTTTTGATCAACGTCATCAGTCGGGCTGTCGGTTTCATACAAACCGGAAACCTGCTGGTACCAACTGAAGAATCGGGTCACGACAATTTTCAAAACGGCAAAACCCGGAATGCCAAGGATGACACCGACTAAACCGAAGAGATTACCGGCCGTGAGCAAGACCACCACGATTGTAATGGGATGCAATTCAAGCTTGCTGCCCATGACCAGTGGTGAAATAAGTTGCGTTTCAATTAACCATTCAATGAAGAAAACGATAATGACCGCGAGAATCATTTTCGGCGACGTCAACGCGCCCATGATAAGTGGCGGGATCATTGCCAACGCTGACCCGAAATAAGGAATCAGGTTCAATGGGCAAGCCAGCAAGCCGAAAATTAAGCCATAACGCAAGCCAATCACCGAGTAACCGATCATGAACATGATGGCCACGCACAGCGCGACCGTGATTTGGCCCTGAACATATGAACCGACTTTTTCGTTCATCTCGTGCAGCATCTGTTTGACGGACCCACGTAACTTGGTGGGGATAATATGCAGCACCATCGGCGTGAACTTGTCGCCGTCTTTAAGCATGAAGAAGAGAATGATCGGTGCTGTCGAAATCGTGATGACAACATTGCCGACAATGCCAATCAGATTTTGCAGCTGCGAGATGGTACCGGTGACGAAAGCACCTTGTTTGCCAGTGAAGAACGTTTGGACTTCACTGGCGATGTTGTTGAGGTCATGCTGCGATAAAACATTTTGCTTATCATTCAAGTCATCCAGCCATTTACCGATTTCCGTAAAAATTTGCGGTGCCGAATCGACAATGCTGGTAATTTGGTTGCTCACCGCCGGAAGGAAACGCAACAGTCCCCAGACCAGAAGGCCGATCAAAACGACGAAGAGCAACGCAATCGCCCAACCGCGATGCAGCCCGGTTTTTTCAAGGCGATTAATGATCGGAACTGTCAGATAGAAGAGAATGCCGGCGAAAATGAACGGTGGCGCGATGATACCGAGAAAATCGACCACAGGCTGGAATACCCAGGCAATTTTGGTGAAAACAAAAATAACCAGCAGGGCCAAAAGCAGGTCAATTAAGAAGACCATGAACTTGTTGTTGATGAAGCGGCGGTAGAACCATGAATCGGTACGTTTCACAGGCGATCCTCCTCTAAGGACGTTAAAGGTTATGACGCGATTTAATCAGCGGTGTCATTAGTAACCTTTACAAAAGACGACAAGTCGAGCATGAGATCTGTGGTAAACCAAGAAAGCTTCGACGTGCAGTTGCCGTTTTTTTACAAGTCAGCTGATTGCACGTGAGTCATTTTTTTCGAAGTTTCTACCCGCCAGACGTCGGATGCTTCCGTATAACAATGATACTAGACTAGCCATGATTTTTCGAGGCTAGGGTTAACTAAAATGGTTCGAAGAAGGTATCGGCGCCGTTACAATAAATTTACAAAAACACCGATTAGCCGTTACAAATATTAAAAATGCCTAAATAAGGGCGTCAAATGTAAATTTTACATATACAAAAGCTTTACAAATCAAAAAAATCAGGTATGATAAAGTCACAACCAAAACGGTGAGTCAATGTCGGTTTTACCGATACGGAGAGGAGTGACCCCATATGAATTTACTTCGCGGGGCTAAATGGACATTAATAACTCTGACCCTGGTCGCAACATTGCTGTTATTTAGCAACTATGCGACGGCCGGCATCTTGTTGATGGCTCTGGATATTTTCCTAAGCTTCTTCTATGCAGTCATCAAGAGCAGATGTGATCGGCGTCAGATGCATAAGATGCCATTATTGCATAACTAATTTGATGAAATGATCCGCAGCCGTGATGACTGCGGATTTTTTCGTGTAACGACGGCGAAAATGATTGCAAACGTTCGTTCGGTTTGGTATGCTTGGTGTAACAAATGAGAACGGAGCGGTGAGCGGATGCCAACACAAGCGAGTCAAAAACGTTGGAAACAGATTTTACAAACCATCTATGACGCGATCGAGGATCATGGGTATCCACCCACAGTTCGCGAGATCGGCAAATCAGTTGGCCTTAGTTCTTCCAGTACCGTTGCAGCATACTTAGAAAAACTGCTGGCGGCCGGATTGATCGCTAAAGACCCGTCTAAGCCGCGAACAATCGAAGTGACTGCAGCAGGGCGCGATTTTATCGGCGTGCAGGCAGAAGGTATTCCGATTGTCGGTACCGTTGCGGCCGGGGTGCCGATTACTGCCATTGAGAATATCGATGACTATTTCCCGGTGCCGGATGACCTACCATACTCGGCCGATGAGCTGTTCATGCTTCGGGTTCAAGGCAGTTCCATGATCAAGATCGGCATCCTTGATGGCGATCAGATTATTGTGAAGAAGCAAAACGACGCCGAAAATGGGCAGATTGTCGTGGCAATGACCGAAGAAGATGAAGCCACCGTCAAGCGTTTTTACAAAGAAAAGAACGGCATCCGGCTTCATCCGGAAAATGATGATATGGAAGACATGTTTTTCCCGGATGTGACGATTCTCGGCATTGTTGTGAGTTTGTATCGTCCTGCGCTTGTATAAGTGCCAGTAATAATAGACCAAGCTAAAAAAGCATTTGCCGCACACATTCAATTGAGTGTGCGTGGCAAATGCTTTTTTGTTGAGGTGACAGTTGCTACCATTAAGGACGGTTAAGCTGATCAAGATCGTCTTTTGGTACCTTTTTGTAAAATGGGCCATCCGGAAGCTGTTTCAGTAATCCCTTTTTAGTAAGTTGGAATTGAACCGTGTTGCTGGCGGCCTGTGGTTGGGCTTTGCCGGTGAAGGTGAAAATCCTTCCCTTTAAAGTCAGTTGGGCCGCAAAAATACCTTGATCTGTACTTTCAAAGTCACCATCTTGGTTCGACAATGTTTCGAGGTAATAGCCACTGGTTGACGACAACACGCGGATCGCTTTCTTTTGGTCATCCTGTTGGACAAACGCATGACCGACCAGCGTGGACAAGGTTGCTTTAGGCGCAGCTTTTTTTGCTTTTTTCCGGGTTTTTGCCGGCTTTGATGTCCGTTCACTGGTGGCTGATCGAGTTGATGATGGTTTGGCAGTCGGCGTGCCTTGAGAACAACCACTCAGGATAAGTAATAACATGAGCCAAACTAATTTTTTCAATGGTGGTCTCCTAGTGAATGAATTGGATGCAGGTCATGACGATGGGGATGACGATCATGGATAGAAGCGTGGTTTCCGTGACCATGATCGCAGCGTAGTCAGCATCGGCGTCATAAAGTTTGGCAACCACCGGCGCATTGGTCATGACCGGCATGCAGGATTGCAGGATGAAGATTTGTTTCATCAGCGTCGGAACCGGCGCAAAGGCGACCAGTGCCGTCATTAACAGTGGGGCAAAAAGGAAGCGGCCGCTGAAGATGCCGAGTGCTTCCTTGCTGAGGCGCAGTTGACTCCACCCAGCTTCGTGTAAGGCAATGCCGATAAAGAACATGGAGCCCGGAACCGTCAAATCGCCGATATAAGTCAGATCAGACATCAAAAAAGTCGGCAACTTGATATTCAGCAAGACTAACACAATTCCCAGCATGAAACCCAGTAAAGGTGGGGAGAAAACTTTCCCCAAAGCCTTTTTAAGATTAAAGCGGGCTGGTTTGGGGCCATCGCCTTGAATAAGGTAGACGCCGATGGTCCAAAAGATCGTCGTGTTGGCCATGTAATAGACCAAGACATAAGGCAAACTGCGAGGACCGAACAAGGCTAGGTTAACCGGCAGGCCGATAAAAACTGTGTTGGAGTTGAAAAACATGGACTTAAATGTGCCTTTTCGCGACTTTGGAACTTTTAACAGGTAACACACTAAAAAGGATAACGCGAAAAGTATCATCATGGACAAGACCGGAAACAACAAGTTTGGCAATAACCGCAGCAGCATACCGGCAGTGAATTTCGATGCGATGGTTACGATCATATAAGCTGGTAGAGCGACTTGGGTAACAACTTTGGCAATTACCTTGCTTGAGTGGTTATTAAACCAGCCGCGGGCAGTAAGGAAATAGCCGAGAATGATCAAAATGAGAATTTCAAGAACGCCAAAGACGCTTGAGATAAATGCGGTCAAATACCAACACTTCCTTATAAATTATTTTGGCCGCCGTAACATAAAAGTTTGACCAAGTTCGGCATAAGTAGGACCGGCGAGGCGGGCCACCGGTGCCAAAGCGGCAGGATTAACGTGTAAGCTTGGCAAATCAAGCACCGTATCGGCAAAGTGGAACTGTCGAATTTCCAGGATAAAGAGATCGGTGATAATCACCCCGGCACGATCACGAATCGGTACATATTGATAAAGTTGCGTTTCAAAGCGAATACGCGCGGCTTGCAACCCAGGCACCTGAATTTCAGTACTGGCCACCAGTGGCAGATCAATCAGGTTCAATTCGCTTTGATCCGGGGTTAAGCGGGCGGCAGTTTGATTCATCGCCTTGGTGAGATCGATGCTCACCATGTGCACGACCGCTTCATGGCGGGCCAAAAGATTCGCCGCCGTGTCTTTTGGCTGCCCGCCATCACGCAAAATGGACACGGATAGCAATGGCAACTGATTAGAGATGCCGGTTGTAAATGAAAATGGCGCTAAGTTGATGACGCCGGCCGTGCTTTGCGTCGTGATCCACGCGATGGGGCGGGGAATGATGCTGCCAGACAGCAGTTTGTATTGCTCGCGGGATGATAGCTTATTGGCAGATAAGTTGATCATAATAGCCTCCGGTGGCTGGTGAATAAGAATCATGAAAATGCTGGGGAACCTAAAAGGCACGCCATGACTGCAAGTTTAGCGCAGGCGCGAGGTGGCGTCAAAGCCATGCAACGCTTGCTTCGGTTAGGGACAATTCGAGGACTGCTGGCGGTGTGTGTACTCGGTGCCTCAAAGCCAAAAGTTCAATAAAAAAGCAATGTTAGAGAAGATTATCCCAAACATTGCTCGTTAATCAGTTGAAGGAAATGTACCCCTGTTAGGAGTTGCTGTTGCCGGTGGAAGAACTAGCTGGCTGAGTCGGGGATGGTGCCTGGCTACTGGCTTGGCTGCTCGGCGTTGGTTGGCTATTATTTTCAGTACCATTATTATTTGATGTGCCATTATTACCAGTACTACCATTGGACTGTCCGGTACTATTGCCTTGGCTGTGTTCACTTTCCACGCTCGGCGCAGTAGACGGTGTTGGCGTTACTGAAACTCTTGAAGATGGTTCGCTGTATTGCGATGGCTGATAAGTTGACGTTTCACTCGTCGTTGAGCTTGACTCAGAACTTGAAGCAGTCTGCTTTGTCTTGAAATCATCGAGGCTGAGAAGCTTCTTCTTTGAGCGTTGTAACGGCAGGCTGGTTGTTAGGTAACGATAATTGTGCGGTGTTTTGCCCTTTAAGGTAATCGTGTTGTTGAGTTCCTTCTTCAAGGCTGTGGTGTAATCATGAACAGTGCCAGTTGCCCCTTCTGCGGCATATTCAACCGTTGTTGTCGGCTGATTGTGCTTATAAGTTTTCGCGCTGGCATACTTGTAAACATTAGCGTGCGCCGAACTGAGCGTTAACTTGCCTTTTTTCTGTTTGATGTCGCCAGTATCGTTAATAATGCGCGGTTGGTTTCCCGCATCAAAAATCATTAAACGGGTATAGGTTTTGGATGACGTTAACTTCACATAAACCGTCAGATCGTGGTGGTCGCCGTTGGTGTCGGTGACGTCCCCGGAAGCGGTGTAAGTGCCGCTTTTAAATGAACTGGTGACCGTTGATGAAATGGAAATGCTGGTGGCGGAAGACGAAGCTGTCGGTCCTTGAACCTTGGCGCCGCGCAACACCAGCCAAACGAAAACGCCAATGAAAATAACGACCGCACCAATGCCGGTTAATATGAGGTAAAGCCTCCTTCGATTCTTTCGAATACGTTCACGTCGCATGATTGCCTCCTGAAATATGGTGAAAGCCTTTCCCCAATATTAGGGTAAGCAGGTTTGAAACACAAGCAGAATTAAAAAGGCTGCCGGCAAGCAACTTGCTTGGCGCCTTTTGACTGGTTAAAACGAAACTGCCAGCCACTTGATATCAAGTGCAGGCAAATGCCGCTCAGCCAATCGATTAATACAATTGTTACCTAATCATGTCCCCGTTAGCCAGTATTAAGGTTTCAATCGGGACATCAAACGGATCAACTGGCCAATCAGGCTGCGGAAAGGCCATGACTGGCGGAACCAGTGTTAAGGTGTGGCCGGAATATTCGGCTAAAAAGCGATCATAGTAGCCGCCGCCAAAACCGATACGATATCTGTCTGCCAATGAGAAGCCGATTCCGGGCACAATTAAAAGATCCGGAGCCGGCTCAACCAAGTCGGCTTGGTAGGCAGGTTCGGGAATACCAAAAGCACTTTTGACGAGGTGCTCATGGCCGGGATCTGGCAGAAAGACCATCTGGCGTTTTGGCATGACGCGCGGTAAGAAAACGGCTTTAGCAGCAGCATGTGCCGCAGCAATGATCGGCGCTGTGGCGACTTCAAAAGGGCCGCTGACCGTGATGCCGATGCTTTTGGCCTGTTGCCAGACGGTTGTCTTGATTAAAGTCGCCATTAGTGTTTCGCTAGCTGCCTGGGTTTCAGCGGCAGCTTCCTGAAGGCGTTTAAGCTGGCGGGTGCGGAATTCGGCTTTTGTGGCCATGGGAACCTCACTTATCTTTAAGAAATTCGCTTAAAACAACGGCTTGGTTATGGGTCTCGTCTTTGGCACCGTATAACATGATAATCGGATCCTGTTCATGCGCTTTTAGCGTCTTGATGAAATCCGGCAAATCAGGATTAGCAGCAAGTTCCGCTAAGTAACGCTTTTTGAATTCGGGGTACTTTTCTGGATCGTGGCCAAACCATTTTCGTAATTCTGCTGTCGGCGCAATGGTTTTGGCCCACAAATCTAAGGCAGCGTTGACTTTACTGATGCCCCGCGGCCAAACCCGATCAACGAGGACACGGAAGCCGCTTGCTTGGGGTTTTTGATAGATGCGTTCGAGTGTTACTTTCAAAATCATCACCTCATAATTATCATACCAGTTTTGACAAGTCGTGAATGTTCAAATAGCGATACGGTATACTAGTCAAAAGAGGTGTCAACATGATTACGTGCTATCAAATTCAAAAGCAACGCAATGTGCAGGTGGCGACGGATGATCAAGCCAACTGGATTCGGGTTCAGTCGCCGTTGCCGCAGGAGTTGCAAACACTGGCCACCAAGTATGGCTTGCCCAAAACGTACGTGGACGCGGCACTTGACCAACATGAAAATGCCCGGGTCGAAGGATTGAATCCCGCTGATGACGTTCCCGGGTTAATCGTGCTGCGTTACCCGATTGAGATGACGAACGAGATGGGGTTCCGCCAATTTAATACAGTGCCGCTGACCATGATTTTGTTAGCCGATCGGGTCATTACGATCATGGACCATCCCTTGCAGGCGTTTGACGACTTGGCGGAGCAGAAGCTTTCACCCAAGCCGGAAGAATTTGCGCTAGAAGTGCTGTGGCGGGTTTTACACCAATTTGTGATCGATATGGACAAGTTAAATGATGAAACGAAACAGATTGAAGGCAGTTTAGGCAAAGCCGCTAAAAACACGCAGCTTTATCAGCTCATGGCGATGCAGAAAAGTCTAGTGTTCTTTGATGCGGCGCTTGATCATTCCGGAAACTTGTTGAAAAGCTTACGGGCAGGCGAACGCTTTTTCAACACCAATGGTTACCTTCGCCGGCTACATGATGTCGAAGTCGAGGTCGTCGAGGCGCAGACGATGGTCCGGATTACCAACAAGTTACTGGATCAGTATTCAACCACTGTTAGTGCGATCGTTTCAAATAACTTGAACCTCATCATGAAGGTTTTGACCAGCCTGACCATTATTTTAACGATTCCTACGATTGTCGGCGGCATTTACGGCATGAATGTCCGCCTGCCATTTGCCAATGCCTATTGGGCGTTCTGGTGGTTAATTGGCGGTACGGCGGTCTTGTGCGGAATCGCTGCTTGGTGGTTATGGCGGAAGGATTATTTTTAATTGAGCGAAGACTTTTCGGTAAGCAAAAACGGTCGAAGGAAGGCAACTTTCTTTTCGGCCGTTTTTACTTGTTTGAAGTCTAAACCACTTTTGGCGTGCTCAGAATCTGCGCAAAGCGGTTCATGGTGGGTGTCAAGACGCGATCCTGGCGATAGACAAACGAGATGGTGAAGGCCGGCTGTTTGGGGTCGTCGATTTTGAGCGATGCGAGATGATCGTCAGGCTGAATGGCGACTTTGGTTAAAAAGCCGATGCCTACGTTCTGGGTGACCAAGCGTTTTAACAGCAGAACGTCACTGGTGCGATAAACCACTTTCGGCGTGAAGGTGTGTTGCTGTTGAAACCAGGAAAATGCCCGGGTATGGACGAAACCTTCGCTCAAGGTGATAAACTGCCGATCAGCAAGTGTTGCGAAGGGGACGTGTGTTTGTTGGGCCAAGGGGTCATTTTCGGCGGTAATGATGACAAACGGCGCCGTATCGATTTGGATGACGTGCAGGTCGGGATCGACCAACGGACCGCTGGCACCCAGTAAGGCAAAATCGAGATTGCCGTCTTTGATTTGATCAAGAAGTGCGGCTGACCCGGCTTCAAATGTTTCCAGTTGCGGCATCAGTCCGGCAGCAATCAAGTCGACCGCAATTTTTGGAAACAGATAACTGCCAATAATCGGTGGCAGACCGAAGCGAATCTTGCTTTTCTGATCCCAGGCAATGTCCTGCTTGGCCAAATCCAACTGATGCAGAATAATCGCGGCGTGACTGGCAAGCTGTTCACCAGCCGGCGTCACACTGATTTCATGATGACGGCGGTCACGAATGATCAACTGTGCCTGAAAATGATCCTCCAGCCGTTTGATCGCCGCAGTGATGGTCGGTTGACTAACCGCAAACTTTTCGGCCGTTTGCGAAAAGTTACGGGTATCGGTAAGTTCGAGAAAATATTCAAAGTCTCTGGTGTTCACATGTAAACCTCCTGTGAGCGTGAGCAGGAGCGCTTAGAAATCGGAGTGTAAGTGGCCTCAAACCTAAATGGCTGGGCTGTGGCCATTTAGGTTTGAGGTCCTTACACGGAGATTTCTGCGACTGCGAACGCGTTAATGTGAGCGTGAGCCGACGCACGTTAACGTAAAGAAAATAATAATCATGAAAGCATATAAAAATATTTTATCACTCCTGCCAAGTTTGACTATAAGATTGGACGCGGCGTAATGTCTGGTCTTGTAATTAAAAGTTGTGTTTGCTTCACGGCATATTAGCGCGAGCCGGCTAAAAAGAGTTGGCCCATGTTTAACACAAAAGAGGAGTGTTGAATTTGAAATATACACCAGAACAAATATTAAATAATCCCTTTTTAAATAAAGGAACGGCCTTTACGCAAGAAGAACGGGACCAATATGGCTTAAACGGCCTGTTGCCACCAGCTGTCCAGACATTGGATCAACAAGTCAAGCAGGCGTATGCACAATTGCAGACAAAGCCGACCGATTTAGCCAAGCGGCAGTTTTTGATGACCTTGTTTAACGAAAATCATGTGCTATTCTATAAGCTTTTTTCCGAGCACATTAACGAATTCATGCCGATCGTTTATGATCCGACGATTGCTGACACGATTGAAAATTACAGTGCGCTGTTTGTGAATCCGCAAAACGCCACTTATCTTTCGATCGATGATCCGGATCACATCGAAAGTGCGTTGAAGCATAGTGCTGATGGCCGCGATATTCGGTTGTTAGTGGTCAGTGATGCTGAAGGCATTCTCGGCATTGGTGACTGGGGTACTCAAGGTGTTGACATTTCTGTGGGTAAACTAATGGTTTATACCGCCGCAGCCGGCATCGATCCAAGTCAGGTTCTGCCCGTTGTCTTGGATGTCGGCACCAATAATGAAGCGTTACTGAATGATGAGCTTTATCTGGGCAATCGCCATAAACGGGTATACGGGGAAAAGTATCACCAGTTTGTGGACAAATTTGTTGCAACTGCCGAGAAGTTATTCCCGAATTTGTATCTGCATTTTGAAGACTTTGGCCGCAGTAACGCCGCTGACATTTTGAATCAATATAAAGATAAAATCACGACCTTCAATGACGATATACAGGGCACGGGCATCATTGTGTTAGCCGGACTTTTGGGCGCCATGAATATTTCCAAGCAAAAACTAACCGATCAAATTTATTTGAGCTTTGGGGCCGGAACAGCAGGCGCCGGCATTACGTCGCGCGTGTATGAAGCGTTTATTGAAGAAGGATTGAGTCCTGAAGAGGCTAAGAAGCATTTTTATCTGGTCGACAAGCAGGGCTTATTGTTTGATGACATGACCGATTTAACCCCGGAGCAAAAGCCGTTTGCCCGCTCGCGCAGTGAATTTGCCAATGCGGATGAGCTCACGACGCTTGAGGCAGTTGTCAAAGCTGTGCATCCAACCGTGATGGTCGGCACTTCAACGGTTCCCGGCACCTTCACCGAAAGCATTGTGAAGGAAATGGCTGCGCACACCGAGCGGCCGATTATTTTCCCATTATCAAACCCAACCAAACTGGCTGAGGCCAAGGCGGAAGATTTGATCAAATGGACAGATGGCCGGGGATTGATTGCCACTGGCGTTCCAGCCGCAAATGTTTCGTATAAGGGTGTCAGTTATGCGATTGGCCAGGCTAATAACGCGTTGGTTTATCCGGGATTAGGTTTAGGCACGATTGCATCCACGGCCAAACTGCTCACGGACTCAATGATTTCTGCCGCAGCGCATAGCTTAGGCGGCATTGTGGATCCTGATCAGCCAGGCGCCGCGGTTTTGCCACCAGTTTCGAAACTGGATCAATTTAGCCAAACGGTCGCAATTGCGGTTGCGGAAGACGCCATCAAAAATGGGTTGAATCAACAACCGATCAGCGATGCCAAGCAGGCTGTTGCTGACATGACTTGGAAACCGGAATATCGGCCACTGCCGAATTCACTCGAACTAGACTTGGAGGAATAAAACCGTGACTGCATTAAGTACATCGATTCAAAGCGTGCTGACCATCGTTTTACTGATTGCCTTGGGTTATGTCTTGCGGCGGCAAGGGCGGTTTGATGATCAGTTTGGGAAAACTATTTCTGACTTGTTGATGAAAATTGCCCTGCCGGCGTCAATCTTTATCTCTGTCTTGCAACGATTGACCCTCGATAAGCTGGTAAGCCTGTCATCAGGGTTGGTTTATGGCTTTGGTGCCGTGATTCTGGGCTATCTGATCGCCTTTTTACTGGTGTGGCTGCTTAAAGTTCAGCCAGGCCGTCGTGGGACGTTTATCAACATGTTTGTGAATGCCAATACCATTTTCATCGGGTTACCGCTGAACCTTGCGCTGTTTGGTGACAAAGCGGTGCCGTACTTCCTGATGTATTACGTGGTGAACACGGTCTCAACCTGGACAGTCGGCGCCTTTATCATGGCATGGGATGACCCGACGCAGGAAAAGGCAGATAAAAGCGGCGCCGGTTTTAACTGGAAGAAATTGTTGCCCGCGCCACTGGTTGGTTTCTTGGTTGCCTTAGTCTTCCTGTTGCTGAAAATTCCGTTCATTCATGTTGGTTGGCTAGGATTTGCGGTTAACACATTAAATTACGTTGGTAGTCTGGTGACACCGCTATCGCTGATTTATATCGGGATTATTTTGGCTGATGCCGGCTTGAAAGCGATTCGGTTTGACCGCGATACCATCGTGGCTCTGATTGGCCGATTCGTCATCGCCCCGGCATTGATCACCGGGCTGATTCTGTTGGGCATGAAGGCTGGCTTCAATGTGCCAAGTCTCGAAGCGCAAACCCTGATCATTCAGGCGGCTGCACCTGGTCTTGCCGTACTGCCGATTTTGGCAACAGAAGCCCACGCCGACGTGAAGTATGCCACCAACGTTGTGACGACTTCGACAGTCCTGTTTGTGATTGTTGTTCCGATTTTGATGATGCTGGTTCAGGGACTGGCATAAGCATGACATCTTAGGATAAGAAAAAAGAGCCCGCAACGGCTCTTTTTTTCTGCCCAAAATTAAGCTTGATGCGCTTCTAAATAAGCTAAGGCGCTGGTGTAATCAGGCTCATGTGTTTGTTCGGTGATGAGTTCGCGATATTTAACCGTACCGTTGCCGTCAATGATCCAAACGCTGCGGGCATCGGTGTGGTTGTCGGCAACGAATAAACCCATCGCTTTGCCAAAATTAGCATTCTGGTCGGAAAGCAGCTGCATTTTCGTCACATTTTCCGCCGCGCACCAGGATTGTTGTTCTTGCGGGGTGTTGGTTGAAATCGTATAAAAATCAACATCGTCAAATTCATCCATATCCTGGTTAAAATGTTTGGTTGAGATGCTGCAGACCCGTGTGTTGATGTCGGGAACAACACTGATTAATGTCAGGCGGTGACTGAGATCACTAGTCTTAACCGGCTGTCCCTTGGCATCGGTGACTGTAAATGCCGGTAGTTTTTCGCCTAGTGACGTTGGATTGCCATTGGTCGTGATGACCGTGCCGTGTCGGGTTATTTCCATAAAAAACGCTCCTTTACGTGTATACGATGGAAACAGGTGAGATTTAGGACAACACAGTCAGTGTATCATGCTTAGAGGATAAGCGACACGGACACAACTTAATTGGCGCAAATTTATCAGCATATACATTGACGCTAATATAAATATTTATGTAAGCTTAAATTAACGGAGATATTCCAACCGTAATAATGCATATTAACGTTCACGCGTTCGAGACTTGTGGTCTGAAGTCAAGGGAGTGATTCAAATTATCTAGACTTGTTTCATTTTTCAGAGGGTATACTTCCCCCAGCCCAGGGATTTAGTAATTTCTTTAGGTGAATCTAAAGCCCTAACTTGACGCTTGGCGCGCTAGACCGCTTTGGCTGGTTTATACAACTCGTGGTTTTTAAGTAATGCATAGATCACGCGTACCAGCTTTCTTGCAGTCATGACACAAGCACGTCGGTGTTGATATTTTGGCACCTCCCGGTATTTCTTGTCGTAAAATCTGGCAAATGTGGGATCATGCGCTCTTACCGAGTTGGCAGCTTCAATTAGGTAATAGCGTAAGTACTGATCGCCGTTATGCGTGCGCGGCGTTAGTTGCCGCTCACCGTTTCCGGATTGACTTCTGCGCCAAACCAGTCCGGCATAGCTTGCCAAACTAGCTTCACTCGGAAACCGTTCAATCTGACCAATTTCAGCCAGTAGTCCAGCCGAGTAGACTGGGCCAACGCCTGGAATACTTTGCGTTGACTGTGAGCCATCAATGACGGCACACAGGTCGGTGATGCTCTTGTCTAGGGCTTTTAGTTGCTTTTGTAACATCCGGATCTGGTTGATGTAAATCGCCATGACCTGGTCAACAGAATCGGCAACCGTCTTGCTCAAGCGATAAGAGCTACGGATGGCTTTTTGTAAGGCCTTAGCGATCGCCTCTGGGTCACCAAAGCGACCGTGGGACAATTGGTTAAGATCTTGAGTAAGCGTCTGTAAGGGCATCTGAGCGATTTCGTCCAGTGTGTACTTTTCACCGCTAAGCACCGTCATCATCGTGTTTCCGAACACAGAAGTCGGTAGCTCAGCTTCCAGTGTGTTCAATCGGAAGTACAGATTGTTGAGGAAGTGGTTTTTGCCATCTGTAATTTGTTTGACGATGTGATACCGTTCGCGGGTGAGCCGCTGTAAGGCAATGTGTTTCTCGTCGCGGGTCACTGGCACTTGATACCGGCCAATGCGCAGAAAGTCTGCGATGTGGAAGGCATCAATGGTATCAGTCTTGTCGTCATCAAACAATTGGCTGTAACGATGAGTCATCTTGGGGTTCAACGTGACGACAGTGGCATCCAACGCACTGAGCGCTGAGCTTTGTTCAAAGTAAAGTGTGGGGTGGATGTTGTACACCGAGGTGGCTTCCATGCCAATCACGATCTTTAGTGAATCATCTTGGCGTTTAGCCCATTCCAGGATTAATTTCTCAATTTGGCCGGCCCCGTCAGGGGTATTCGTGGTCTTGTCCTGGAAAATAACCTTCTTGGCAGAATCCAAGCCACAGTAATCAAGCTTTGCTTTTGAAACATCAATACCAACATTCAAGTTCATCGAATTGGACCTCCTTTCTGTTCTGATTTATGGATAGGCTTGGGCGCTGCGCGATATTCCCTAATTATGAACCTACAGTACTTCCTCGCAGTATGAGCAGTCTGTCTGAGGATCAGTAGCTGCTCGGTGAAACGCGAGTCACCGAACTGATCTCCAGCCCCCGCAGCTTGTGGTTTGTGCTTGTTCGATTCATCTGGGCGGCAGTCTCGGGGTGAAGTCTAGCAATAGCTAGCAACAGGAGGGAAAAGCCTATACCAGTTGGACCCAAATCCAATGAACAACTAGAGAATATCACGCAACATCCAAGTACGGAGCTATCCAAGAACTTGGTTGTAATTTAAATATACGAGGAGGGATGCCAGATGCAGCAAACATTAGTCGTTTATACTTCCGAAACCGGTTTTACCCAACGGTTTGCCTTGAGTATTGCGCAAACCTTACATTGCGAAGTGATTGATGTGCAGTTTTTGACAGCCTCGGACTTAAAAAACCGCACCTTGATTATTTACGGCGGGCACCTTGTGGGAAATAAGGTACTCGGGTTGAAATCATTTTTCCGCCAATTTAAATCCATGATGCCTGAGATGGTCATTGTGTTTGGCAGCGGCGTGGTTCGGCGTGACAATGTGAACTGTCAGCAAATTAAACAATATCAGCTCATGCATGAGTGCCCAGTAACCAGTTTTTATTATGTGCAAGGCTATCCCAAACTCAGTCAAATGAATTTTCTCCGGCGGTTGCGAGCGATCCGCGCGTTAAAGCACTGGGGAAGCGAGTCATATCCTGCCGTTCAAGAGGCGATTCAGCCCCTAGTTGCCGATGTGACCAGCTTACTGAACGGTCCGTTTACGCATGGCGCCGTTCAAATTTGATTCGTGGTAAATACGAAGGATGGCTTAAGCAGTTTCCTCAAGGGTGCCAATCATAATGTGAAAATACTTATACACCGATGTTGGTGGCTCGTTCAGAATGATCGGCCGGGCATAAGAAAACATGTCGGCTAGATCGCGTAACTTTAACGTGGTGGCCATTTGGATATTTTGATCAAGCAAGGTTGCGGCTTGCTTGTGCTGGCCATTTCTAACATATAACTCCGCTTGGTGAAATCGCGCCCACAAAGCGAACTCAGCGCTTGGCTGTTTGTCGAGCGCTTTTTCTAATTGGGCTAAATAATGCGCTGCGGTTTTGGTATCTTGCCTTGTCAGTTCCAACATGACCTGATTCTCCAGCAAGTTGAGTAATAGTAAGGGGGTGTTGGTAAAGTGACGATAGTAATGACTGCGCTTGATGGCAATGGTTAACAATCGGCGTTGTGTGGAAGCCGGCATGGCGATGCTGAAGAGCATGAAAAAATAGAGATCTAACTCACCCCAATTATCTAACCGTTGCAAATATTGTTCCGCAACGTGAGTCAGATCGGGACGCACTGGTAACTCGTGGCGATCCTCAACAAATAGTGATTGGAATAGAATAGCTAAAATCGCGCGCCCGTTAACGGCTAGTTTATGTTTTAGTGAGGGTGCCTTTTCAAAAAAGATTCGGGCTTTTTCTTCCTCGCTTTTTAAAGCTTTAATGATTTGCGGGATTTTTTTAGGGTCAATCGACATCGACGTGGTTTTGCCAAAATACGTCTCCAGAAATCGATCGCGATCGCCGTAACCAAGACTTAAGCCGTTAGTGGCAAGATATAAAAATTCTTCAGGGGTGGTTTCCAATCGGCGCAACAAATGAATCAATTTAGTGACCGTGATGTCGTTTTGGCCGCGTTCAACCTTTGACAGGTAAGAACTGCTGATGTCCTCATCAGCTACGTCAGCGAGTGTCAGGGCTTTATTCGTGCGAATTTGGCGAAGGAGCGAACCGATTTCCATGGTGATCACCTTTCATATATGACATTTATCATATCTCCCAGCATATACCTGCGTATATTAGACAACAAGCCATCTGATCAGACTCGGTTAGTCGAAGTAATGGGAGTGATTGATATGTTAACGTGGCGATATGGCCGCAAATGGCAATTGGTGATGTATACCGGTGCTGCTTTATTTTATAGCCTGATGAATGTCGGCGTCGCATTTTGTTTGACGATGCTCATTCAAGCGGCATCGGCTCGGTCTTTGGCGCAACTCTGGCATGCGGTTGGGCCGAGTGTCGTGATCTTTTTTGGCGCATCAGCGGCTGCTTGGCTGGTGATGTACTTACAAGCCGCGATCACGCGTGAGGTCAATTTACAAATTAAAGCAACGATGGCGGCTTACTTAGTTGACGATGCAGATTTAGCGACCACCCAGACGTCTGCGTTATCGTTTATGACGAACGACTTGAAAATGATCGAAACCAATGGGATTACCAGTGAACTGACCATCATTAACCAAATTATTGTGTTTGCTGGCGCCATGATCGGGGCGTTCGCATTTGACTGGATGACGGCTTTGGCCTTTTTCATTGGCAATTTGGTGCCGCTAGCGGTGGCGCGAGTTGCTCAAGGCGCATTGCACACCGCTTCAGCAGACTGGTCGACCGCGAATAGCCGCTGGACCACCGGCATTAAGAATTATTTGGCAGGCAGGGACACGATCAGAATTTATCAGGCACAGGCAGTGGTCAAAACAAGAATCGGCCGACTGGCAAGGGGACTGGAAGACCAGTTGAAAAGTTTGACGATCCTGACGGGTAACATGAACGTTTTAGGGATGTTGCTGGCACTTTGGTTTGGCGTTCTTTTGCCATTTGGCGTTGGCATCTATCGCGTCATGGCAGGCGCTTCAACTTTGGCTTTATTTATGGGGATCGTGCAGCTGTCAAATGACATGCGCAACCCTTTGATCATGATGATTGAGGCGTTAAACAAATGGCAGACGACAAAGCCGCTGGTCGCAAAAGTCCACCAAGCAGCGCCAAGGCCTCATTCATCCACTGATGGCGACCTGACGAGCGGGACGATTCGGCTAAAAGATGCTTCAGTGGTCATTGGTAACCAGAAAATTCTTGATGACCGAAATCTGACGATCATGCCTGGCCAAAAGGTTTTGATCATGGCACCGTCCGGCTATGGCAAATCGACTTTGTTGCGATTATTGGCGGGTGAATTACCGTTATCTGCCGGCCAATACTGGCTCGGGGACACACAAATTACTGACGAAACTCGTGGAAAATTAAGCCGATTGTTCGGCTTGATCAAGCAATCACCTTTTATGTTCGATGATACGATCCGTTTTAACCTAACGTTAGGCGGTCGATTTTCGCAGGCCGACTTAGACAAAGCGGTGGCTGACGCGGGGCTCACAACCTTGATTGCGCAAAAAGGTTGGGACTATCAGGTTGGCGACGGTGGGCATAATCTGTCAGGCGGCCAGATTCAACGGCTCGAAATTGCCCGGGCGTTATTACGGCACCGACCAATTCTGTTAGCTGATGAGGTGACCTCTGCACTAGATGAAGCGTTAAGCGATCAACTGCACGCACGTTTGCTACAGGGACCGGCAACGTTAATCGAGGTTGCCCATCACATCAGCAAATCGTGGCAGCAAAAATATGATCAGGTGATACGACTTGATACAGATGCTTGAGTTGATTGTCTAATCCATCAAAAAACCGCATCTCCGAAAAAAGATGCGGTTTTTGCATAGTTCTATGACTAATCCTGGCCGATTTCCTTACTCAAAGCCACGACTTCATCCACCGTATCACCTAAGAAACTGATAGCGTGTTTCAGGGCAGCATCCGTGGTGACATCGACGCCGGCAACGCGGGCTGCGGCGGTAGGATCGAGTGAATCGCCCAGGCTCAGATACCGGAGCCAGCGGTCAACAGCAGGCTGACCTTGCTGCTCAATAGCTTGAAAAGCCTGAGTGGCCACGGTCAAACCGGCAGAGTAGGAATATGAGTACAGCCCCATGTAGTAGTGGCTTTGCCGCATCCAAGTCAGCTCAGCGCCTTCTTCAAGCTCGACAGCCGGGCCCCAGAAATCGGTCAATACTTTGCGCTTGATTGCATCAAGGCGCGCAGCATCAAAGCTTTCGCCCTTATCGATCAGCGTATAAACCTCACGTTGAAAAGCCGCTTCAAGCAAGTGGGTGACAAAGTTGTGGAAATAGGTGTCATTCAACAAGCGTGACAAAGCAAATCGCTTCATCCGCGGGTCTTTGGCAGTTTCTTCCAAATAGTGGGTCAATAATAATTCATTGAAAGTCGAAGGACTCTCGACTAAGTAATCATTGAAATCCGCATCAAGAACATTGTGCGCTTGCTGCGAGCGGACCATTTGCGCCGTGTGTCCCAGCTCGTGAATCAGCGTGTACACTGCTGGCAGCGTGTTACTCCAGGTCATTTCAACATATGGATGGACACCGTAAGGCCCGGCCGTGTACGCGCCTGAGTCTTTACCTTGATTGGCGGGAAAATCAATCCAGTGATCCGTGAACGCTTGCATCATCTGATCCTGATAATCTTTGCCCATCAACGCCGTCGCGTTTTTGACCATTTCCTGCGCCTGTTCCAAGGTGATGGTTGGTGCATAACTAGGGTCAATGTCGATTTGTAAATCGGTATAACCGATGTGATCCAGTCCCCAAAGCGTTTTAACGTGGGTTACATATTTGCGCATAATGGGTGCTAGATCTTGCATGATCACATCGATTTGGCGGTTAAACATTTCCCGATTGATTTCCTGGTCAGCGAGCAGGTAATCGATGACGGAATCGTAACCGCGCATGGTTGCCGTAATTTTTTCGCGGGTCACTTGTGCTAAGTAACCGGCAGCCATGGTATTTTCATAGCGGCGTAGAGTCTTGTTAAACTGGGCGTATGCTGCGCGCCGGATTTCCGTGTCGGGATGCTTTTGGTAATTCTCTTCGTACATCACGAACGAAAGTGGGTAGGTTTTACCGTGAGCCGTAAACGTGCCGAAGTCCATATCGCCGAAAATCGTTTGGTCGCGAATGTTGCTGGGTGCCTGAAAAACCGGGGACAATTCCGCTAACACCTTTTCGGCAGCAGGCGGCAAGGCGCCTTTCTTGGCCACTTTGATTTGGCGAATGAAGCCAGCATAGTCAGGTGCCTTGTCGACCACGGCGTCAAGCACAGTTTCGGATAACTGGGTGAGCTCGGCTTGAAAGAAGCTCAATTGACCGCCAATTTCGCCGCCCAGTGCGGTAACTTGTGCCTGGCGTTCGCGCAATTTGGGGTCGGTGGTATCAGTCGAATACGGCATGAATCCCCAGTGGGCAATTTTGCTATCGAGGGCCACAATCGTGCCATAGTCGGCCAACGCATCGACAATCACGGCCGGTTCCGTCAATTTTCCCTGATACATGCGGACAAAATCCTTGGTTAGGGCCCGGACCTGTTTGACCGCTTCATCGTAAGCAAAGTCGTCATGAAAAATCGGGGTTAGATCCCAAGTCAGCTTCGGATCAACCGCCTCGCGTTTAGGTAACTCAGTTTCGCTCATATAAAAGCCTCCTTCACATGGTGGCTAAAGTATAGCATTGATCGCGCTTAAGGTGCGTGTCGGCCTCCTGTTGAACCGATTATTTCTTTCGGCTAACTGCTCATGGTAGAATTATATAAAAAGGATGTGTTATGAATGGGTATCGACAACAATCAGCTAGTGGCGCGCTACTTTGATCGAAAAGCCGACCATGCGGATTTTTTCAAAGCTTTAGAGACCTATCTTGACGATAAACTGGGACAATTATACGCGACTTTGGAAACGACCTTTGCCGACACAGTGGTATTGTCCGTTGACGACGCTATTGCCCAAGCCCATCAGGCAGGGGCGACGATTGATGATCCTGCTGCTGAAGAAATTGCTGCGGCGAACTACTTGTTTAAGGAACTGGCTTCGCGTGGCTTGTGGATCCAGTCACCGGATCAGACGGAGCCGAATACGATTATTGCCAAGCTTAATTTTGGCAATCGGCGTACGTATTATTAAATTTGCTTGCCGTTAACATGTTGGCATAAAAAAGCCGCGGTGCGATCGTTACAAAGATCGTACCGCGGTTTTTTCCGATTATTAGTTATGTACCCGCCCGGTGATTATGATTTAGGCGCGTATTGCTTATCGGCAAACCAAATCGGGATTTCCCGCCGTGCGCTTTCTTCACTATCGGAGCTGTGAATCACGTTGCGGATGGTTTGGTCGGCCCATTCCCGGCCAAAATCGCCGCGAATCGTGCCTGGTGCAGCGTCTCCCGGATTAGTTGCGCCCGTCATTTTTCGAACGGCCTCAATGACATTAAAGCCACTGACAACCATGGCCACAAGCGGGCCGCTGGTCATAAACCGTTCAACTTTTGGGAAAAAAGGTTTGTCGACAAGTGCCGCGTAATGCTGATGCAATTGGGCGGTTGTTGCCTGAGTGATTTTTAAGGCCTCAATGGTAAAGCCGCGCCGCTCAATGCGGGTAATGACCTCACCAATGTGCCCATTCGCGACGCCATCGGGTTTGACCAAAACTAAAGTTTGTTCCTCTGCCATGCGTGTGCCTCGATTCCTAAATATTTTCAGAAAATTCATCCAAATTCAGTATACACGAGTCAAACCAAATGGCGGATGGAATTTTTGTCTAGCGCCAATTGATTTTTGATAACACTCGCCGACCAAGGAATTCCTGGATGAGCAGATAAAACGGTACAGTCGAGACCATGAGAGGTACATAAATCAATGCTAGCTGCCACTGCCACAAGCTGGCGAGCGAAAAGACATGGTTGAAAATGAAGAATACCAGGAATAACGCAGCGCTTAAACCAGCCAGCAATCCGACCTTGAGCCGATTGAAGGGACGGGCAACGACCAGTAACACATTAAGGGAAATTGTGCCGATCAACATCGCGACCATTGTTGAGGTGGTGTCGAAGCTGAGGTTCAGGAACGACTCCATCCAAGTTAGCAACAAAGTGTAGATAACCACGCTGATAGCGGCTGGCGCGGCAACGGTCATGACTTTTTGCATGAATTGCCCGGTGACGCGCTCAAAGTTAGGCTCTAGCGTCAGGAAGAAGGAAGGGATGGCAACGCCGATGGCCGAAACCGGTGTGAGGTTAATCGGTACGATGGGATAGTCGAGTGGCAGGAAGACGAAAATGGTGGCCAAGATGACGGAGTACATGGTTTTGACCAGATACATCGATGCCACCCGTTCGATGTTGTTAATAACGCGGCGGCCTTCGTTGAGCACACCGGTCATAGCATCGAAATTAGAATCTAGTAAAACGAAATCAGCAATCGAGCTGGCAGCATCGGCACCGGAAGCCATGGCAATGCTGCAGTCACTTTGGCGCAAAGCAAGGACGTCATTGACCCCATCACCGGTCATCGCAACGGTATGGCCTAATGCTTGGTAAGCCATAATGAGCTGCTTCTTTTGATCCGGGGTGACGCGGCCAAAAACGTTGTATTGCTTGACCAAAGCCTGAAAGTCGACTTCAGTGGCATCCGCAGCGATCGTACTCATGTCGACACTGCGATCGGCGCCTTCAAGGTGTGCCTGTTTGGCAATATTGGCGACCGTGATCGGGTCATCACCGGAGATCACTTTTAATGCCACGCCTTGACTCTTGAAGAAATCAAACGTATTAATGGCAGTCGGACGCAGTTCATCGGTGATCAAAATGAGCCCGAGCAACTCCGGGTTCACAAGCGGCTGAGCAAGCGTTTTGGCAGTTCCCACCGCCAGCACGCGGTAACCGTTTGAAGCGGCCTGTTTGATTTGGGTCGCAATGTTCGCAGGCAGCTGGTCGCCAAAAGTAAACTGCGGGGCGCCCATAAATAAAGCACGTCCGTCAACCACGGCACCTGACCATTTACGCGCAGATGAAAACGGCATGGTTTGCGTGACCTGCTGGTTGGCGTCAGCGCCGATTGCGGCTTTGATGGCTAAGGCGGTTTCGTTATCATCATTGAGGGCATACACGATGGCTGCCGCAGCACTAGTGACATCTTCGGCGTTGTGGCCAGTTGCCGGCAATGTGTTGGCAACTTTAAGTTTTCCGCTGGTGATGGTGCCGGTTTTATCCAGGCAAATCGTATCGACACGCGCCAAGGCTTCGATGGCAGGTAAGGCCCGAACCAGCACGCGTTTGACGGCCAGGTTGCGGGCAGAAACAGCTAACGCCACATTGGTCAGCAACACCAAACCTTCCGGAATCATCCCAATCATGGCCGCACTGGTGGTTAAAATAGCCCGATTATAATTGCCGCGGCGAATCATGGAAACGGAAAAAAGAATGATACCGATCGGGATAAGCACGTAGGTTAAAACCCGAATGATGCGATTGATTGTTGCCAGTAATTGACTTTGACCGGCTTTTTCGGCTTTGGCTTCCAAAGAAAGTTTAGCGGCAAAGGTATCTTTGCCGACAGCGGTCACTTGCATGGTAGCTTGTCCGGAAACCACAAAGGCACCGGAAAGCAACGGATCGCCCACTTTTTTGGTGATCGGCCGCGACTCACCAGTCAGCGGGCTTTCATCGCTTTCAAGCCCGTTGGTGGCAACAACGGTACCGTCAACCGGAATTTGATCGCCGCGTTTGAGAAGCACCATATCGTCCATGACCAGTTGCTCGAGATCGATTTTTTGGCGCTGGCCGTCACGAATGACGGTGGCATGAGCAGCGGCGAGGATGGACATTTTATCGATCTGCCGCTTTGCTTGAATTTCCTGAATGGTACCAATGGCAGTGTTGATGATGGCCACGCCAAGGAATAACAGGTTTTTGTAGCTACCGGTGGTGATGATGAGCGCGCCCAGAACAACATTGACCAAATTAAATAAAGTAAACGTGTTGACTTGGATAATCTGGCTAATGGAACGAGTCAACGGCTTGAGCGGAAGGTTGTGCTGACCGCTGTCAAACCGTTGCTGAACCTGTTGTGCCGATAAACCTTGATCAGGTGAAATGTTTTGCGCTGCCATCGCATGCCCTCCAATTCTTTTCATTTATTTTACCAATCTATGCAACCAGATGCCGAATATCACACTTGTTTTTACGAATCTTTGAAGTTCTGCTGGCCATATGCTATTGTCTGAGCTCGCGGCAACCGTCATAATAAAGGTTAAATGACAGGAAAGAAGCGATCGCATGGTAAAACTAAACCCGAACGGAACCCGCTTTGTAACGTTGCCAAACGGTTATCATCTATGGACCCAAACGCAAGGCCGAGGCCAGATTCGGCTGATGACCTTGCACGGCGGACCCGGCGGCACCAACGAAGTGTTTGAAAACTTTGCGCAAGAACTGGCGCCGTATGGTGTCCGCGTCACCCGTTACGACCAATTGGGTTCATTCTTTTCCGATCAACCCGACTTTTCGGATCCGGCCAATCAAAAACGGTTCCTCAACATCGATTATTTCGTCGATGAGGTGGAAAATGTCCGGCAGCAGCTGGGGATTGATCACTTTTACCTGCTTGGCCAGTCTTGGGGCGGCGTGCTGGCGATCGAGTATGCGCTTAAATATGGCGAACACCTTAAGGGGCTGATTCTAAGCTCGATGATTGATAATCTGGATGAATACCTAGTCAATATCAACAAAATTCGCGAAAAGATGTTTTCGCCTGAAGACGTTGCGTATATGCAGCAAGTCGAAGCGCGCCATGCGTTTGACGATGCCAAATACCAGGCGTTAGTGAACGAATTAGGCGAGCATTATCTGCACCACGCAGCCGATCCCCAGCCACGCCACTTAATTTCAACACTGGCAACGCCGGTCTATCACCATTTTCAAGGTGACAACGAATTTGTGATGGTCGGTGCACTTAAAAATTGGGATCGCCGGGCCGATATTCACCGAATCACGGTGCCGACTTATTTGACATTTGGCGGGCATGAAACCATGCCGTTGACCGCCGCGGAACGAATGGCCAAAACGATTCCGCATGCCACGTTGCATGTTACCCCAAACGCCGGGCACGGGCAGATGCTGGATAATCCGACTGACTATTTCAGCCATCTAGGCCAGTGGCTCACACAAACCGATGCAAAACCCCCTTTAAGCGCCAATTAACGTTATAATAAAAGTGGTAATTTAAAGTTGCTCAGGTAATGGAGGTGCTTTCATGGCTAGCATTGATGAATTAAAAGATGATCTATTTGAACCGGTCCACGCGTTTGATAAGGCGATCGAGGAACAACCAGAACTGATGATCCCGATGGCCGTTGTGCATTTGATTCCAATTGCGTTGGCGTTAGGCGGCGGCATCATGATCATTCGCGGTCACCAGAAACTGCGCATCGAAAAAGAACGAACCAAACAGCTGAGTCTTAAGTTGCAAATGCACAAGCATCATCATGGTCGCCACAACTGGCGGTTGGCGCCAGAACATCGCGGCGCCCATGACGTCTTTGCACCCGAGTACGAAGAGGTGCCTTTGAACAAGAAGCATCATATGCATCACCGTCATTAAGCTTGTTAGCAACGAAGATGACCCTCGCAGTTCATTTGCGAGGGCCTTTTTGTCACTAAATTTGAGACAGGGCTTTAACTTTCAACGAGCAGATTGAAACTTGCGGTCAGATGCGGGAAAATAGGGCAATACAATTATTTTTTGGAGATGAAGCTGATGTCAACCATTTTCATGCGCGCGGCGACGACCAACGATATTCCTGATATGATGCGGGTGATTGCGTCTGCTCGCAAGTTTTTAGGCGATCAGGACATTCCTCAATGGCAAGGCACTTATCCGGATCAGGCAGCCATTGAGCAGGACGTTGCCACCGGGATCGGCCGGGTGCTCGTGGTTGACGGGAAAGTGGCCGGACTGGCGGCGCTGGTTGTGGGTCCGGATCCACATTATCTCCGGATCGATGGGGAAGGCTGGCTGGCCGATGTGCCATACCTGGCCGTCCATCGGTTTGCGCTTGATGGCAGTATTCGCGGCAAACAACTAAGCCGGGTTTTCTTCAGCAACATCATGAGTGAAGCTTATCGCCGCGGTTTTACCGACTTACGGGTCGATACCCACGCACAAAACGTGATTATGCAACATGCGATTACCGGGATGGGTTTCGATTTTCGCGGAATTGTGTACATGGATGAGCCCGTGCCGGAACGGAATGCCTACGAGGTGCGGCTGACAACGGGTTGACGATTTTCAAAATGGAGGAGAAATATGCAGGATATTGGCAACTTAGCACTCATCTTGGTAACAACATTGATACTGGCGCATATCAGTCGCTTGCTGAAAATGCCTGCCGTGATCGGTGAGTTGTTAGCGGGAATTTTAATTGGACCGGCATTATTGGGTTGGCTGACGCCTAGCCATACGATTTCATTATTTGCCGAAATTGGTGTTATTATTTTGATGTTTTTAGCCGGGCTCGAAAGCGATTTGGATTTACTGAAAAAATACTTCAAACCCGGCATGCTGGTAGCAGTGATCGGGGTGATCGTGCCTGTGGTCGTCGTGTTCGGCTTTGCGCACATTTGGGGATTCAATTTGACCAGCAGCCTTTTTCTCGGCATCACCTTTGCAGCAACATCCGTCTCGATTTCCGTTGAGGTTTTGAAAGAACTGCATGCGCTGGACGGCCGCAATGGGGCGACCATCTTGGGTGCGGCGGTGGTCGACGATATTCTGACGGTTTTGATTTTGAGTTTCACGGTGGCAGTGTTAGGGGAACAAAAGACAGCCAGCGTGCCGTTCTGGTTGCAAATTGTCGAACAGTTGCTGTATTTTATCGGGATTTATCTGGTGGTTCGGTGGGCGGCACCGTACTTGATGGGGTTGGCGGAAAAGCTGTTTCCGGCTTCGGCTGTCACCATTATGTCGTTGCTGATTTGCTTGGGGATGGCCTATGTGGCGGATCTTGTTGGTATGTCAGCGGTTATCGGCGCCTTTTTTGCCGGGGTTGCAGTTGGGCAGACCCATTATCGGCAGGAAGTTGACAGTAATCTGAGTGCGATTGGCTATGCGGTGTTCATTCCGGTTTTCTTTGTCAGCGTCGGCTTGAACATGCGCTTTGATACGTTTGGTCGCGATATCGGGTTTATCGCCATTTTGACCTTGCTGGCTTTGGTGACCAAATGGGTCGGTTGCGGTCTCGGCGATCGCTTAGCCGGTGCCAGCTGGTTGCAAAGTAACGTGGTCGGCGCCGGCATGGTGTCCCGCGGCGAGATGGCCTTGATCGTGGCCCAAATCGGTTTTGAGGCTAAGTTGATGGATGCTGAGTATTATTCGGCGGTCATTGTGGTGATTGTCCTGACAACGCTAATTGCGCCTGTGATTCTAAAGGATGCCCTCCATCGGGAACAGGAACTTGTATAATGTAAGTCGTAAACTCACCAAAAATTAGTGTTCATGACGGTTTGAGGCGCTTATGGACGGTTGAGAATAAGGAGGATTTTAATGGCAACTTTATTTTTTGATTTTGATGGGACCGTGGCAGATTCAGAAGCCGGCATTGTCGCGGGATTAAAATACATGGTTCAGGATCGCGGCTTGCGGCCTTTGGATAATTCGGCGTATGTACAGTTTATCGGCCCGGCTTTGGTGGATATGTTGCCGAAAGTCTGGCCGGAGTTGGATGATGTCGAGGTTAAACGGGCAATTGACGCTTTCCATCATTACTACGAGGAAGAGGGCCTGTATCAAGCAAAACTTTACCCTAACTTCCTGGATACCATGACTGAATTGAAGCAACAAGGCGATCAGCTTTACATTGCCTCGGCAAAACCTGAGACCATGTTGCATCGCTTGGTTAAACACTTTTCATTGGATCAATATTTTGCCGGTGCTTATGGTGCCAGTGACGATGAGCAGACGCGGGTGACCAAGACCGACGTGTTGGCTTATGCTTTGAAGGCAACCCAGACGGATCCGGCTACCAGCGTCATGATTGGTGATCGGGCAAACGACATGACGGGTGGTTTGGATAATCATGTTCAGCTGCTCGGCGTCACCTATGGCTTCGGGTCAGCCAAGGAGTTGCAAGATGCCGGCGCCAAAGTCTTGGCCGACAAGCCGGAAGCAATTCCGGAAGGCTTGAAAAAGGTTGCCAAACTTAACGCCAAGTCCTGAGAGTGTGGTACATCTGCAAGTAACAAAACGACGCCAGAGTTCGGTTTTCCGAGCTTTGACGTCGTTTTTATATCCAGACAGTCCAGCAGCCTACTGCTCTTTTTTTGCAGCTTGCCGGGGCTGGATGACTTTTGTGCCGATTTCATTTAAAAGCTTCACAAATTGCTTGGCTTTGCGTACGCCTAAAGCGTTCACCCATTCGTTGAAGCGCTCGCTGGCTTCTTTGGTAATCGCGGCTTCTACCTGCTTACCAAGCGGTGTTAGCTGCAATGTATTACGCCGCCGATCAGCTTCGAACTTGGATTGCGTCACGTAATTCAAATTACGCAACACGCGTATTTGCCGCGCAACAGCCGGCTTGGTTACGCCGCGTTTGGCAACAATGGCAGTCAAGCTGATGGTGGGATCATTGGCAATGTCGGATAAAATCCGGTATTGCTCGAAACTCAAATGGTATTGGGCCATGGGTTCTGAGATCAGTTCGTTGATATTCTTGAATGTTGAGAAATAGGCATCCACATATGCCTCTAGTAAGGGTTTATCAGTCATTTTTCTTCCTCCAGACATTATCTTAACAAAACACAGGCTACATGTAACTTGAAATTCTGAAAAGTTGCGGTACACTTTTTAGTTATGTAAAGGACTTGAACTACTTATGGAGGCTACAAAACGTGCGAAAACATAAAAAGGCGTGGCTGATCGGGATACTGTCAGTCGTTGGGATTATTGTGGTGGGCTTAATTGGGGCCAGTCTTTATTTTTACCAATATGCATTTGTACCCTCAAAGAAGTCTTTTTTGAGTGGCAAAGAGAGTCGCATCATTACGGACGGGAAAGCATGGCTTAAATCCGTACATAAAGAAACCTGGACGCAGCAGGCGGTTGGCGACAAGCTTAAGTTGGTGGCGGATTATGTTCCGGCGGCCAAACCAACGCCCAAAACCGTTGTAGTGGCGCATGGCTATATGACGAACAAAGAATATATGGCGCCGCAAATCAAGATGTTTCATGATGCCGGCTTTAATGTTCTGGCTCCTGATGATCGCGGCCAAGGCCAATCAGAGGGCAATTATATCGGTTATGGGTGGCCAGACCGACTAGATTACCTGAAGTGGATTAACCAAATCATCAAAAAACAAGGCAAACAAAGTCAAATTGCCTTGTACGGTGTCTCGATGGGCGGCGCGACCGTGATGTACGTCAGTGGCGAGAAGCTGCCGCCGCAAGTCAAGAGCATTGTTGAAGACTGCGGCTACACCAGCATTATTGACGAACTTGCATATCAAGCCAAGTCAATGTTTAATTTGCCAAAGTGGCCGTTGGTGCCGGCAGTGGCGCTGACCGCAACGCTTAAGGCAGGTTACAACGTCTTTGATGCCAGTGCGATCACGGCTTTGCACAAGAATACACGGCCGATTCTTTTTATCCACGGAGCCAAAGACACATTTGTTCCGACTAAAATGGTTTACCAGAATTATCGCGCAGCCACCAAGGCGAAAAAAGCGCTCTGGGTGGTTAAGGGCGCGGCTCATGCGCGCAGTTTCCCGGATGATCCCGAGGCTTATGCTAAACGCGTGGTCGGCTGGTTCAACGCCAATTGGTGATTGACTGCTAATGCTGTGCTTCGTTGGCGGCAACACGGGTAAGGATCGTGTAAATCTTTTGGGCATCGCTGGGGGTGCCACGGAGCTCATAATCAGCTAAAAATGGGGCGTCGAATTCTTTGGCGTAACGTTTGGCAGTGAGACAGTACTGTTCATTGAAATTACGATTGCCCGAACCGATGATGCCTAAGCAATATTCGGCATTTTCACCTTCAGCAAGGTAGTCGCCCATCGCATTGGTCATCAGCTCCTTGACGCCATTGTCGATGCCGTTTCCGCCATCAAGATACGTGGGCACCATCACAAAAAACGGCTTGGTTTCCCCGTCGCTCTGGGTAGCCTCGGAAATTTCTTTCAGCTGAATCGGCGGATTATCCGGATTCTGCTGGTGCTGGGCTTCGGCATAGTCGGCTAAGCGATGAGCAAAAGCACGCGTGTTGCCGGAGATTGAAATGAATAAAACGCGAATAGGTTCAGTCATGATGATTGCCTCTTTCGTTTAAAAGTAAAATTGCTGGTTAGTAGCCATAATGCCAGAAAAAGGAGTCGCGGTGTCGTCTTTAGCGAAACGCTGCGACTCCTTTTGGTTGAGCGTAAGCCGGCGCGGTCAGAAACCGGAGTGTAAGTGGCCTTGGACGTGATGGCCGGGTTTTGGCCATTGCGACCAAGGTCCTTACACGCAGACCTCTGCGCCGGCGAACGCGTTATGGAAACAAATTAAAACTCCTGATAAACAGCCGGATCCTGATCCCTTAAGCGGCCATCAGGCTTGCTCAACTGATCAATGGCTGTCATTTCATCCTTTGTCAGGCTAAAATCAAAAATATCAAGATTCGTGCGCTGCCGGGAAAGATGAGCCGATTTTGGAATTGGCAAGACACGGTGTTGGAGATCCCAGCGCAGGATAACCTGCCCGACATTTTTACCATGTTCCGCAGCAATTTGCTTGATGACAGGTTCTTTTAAAACGGCACCGCGACCTAAGGGACTCCAGGCAACTGTTTGAATGTTATGGGCGTCATCATACTCACGTTGGGTTTGCTGGTTAAAGTAAGGATGTAGCTCCACTTGATTAACCGCTGGCGTGACGCCGGTTTCTTTAATCAGCCGATCAATGTGCTCCGGCAAAAAGTTGGAAACACCAATTGAGCGAATTAAGCCGAACCGTTGCGCTTGAATCAGCGCCTGCCACGCTTCAACGTAAAGTCCTTCTTTTGGATTAGGCCAATGGATCAAATAAAGGTCGTAATAATCCAGACCAGCGCGGTATAGACTTTCTTCGATGGTGTCAATGGCTTCTTGATAACGGTGATGACGGCCGGGTAACTTAGATGCAACGATCAATTGGCTGCGGGGAATGCCGCTTTGGCGAACCGCTTCGCCCACAGCACCTTCATTTTCATAATTAAACGCTGCATCAAGCAGGCGATACCCTAGGTTAAGGGCACCGACCATAGCTCTGACGCCGTTCGTGCCATTTAATTTATATGTCCCGAACCCGACTGCCGGCAAGACGTTGCCGTCGTTTAACGTATAGTGCATGCAAACAACCTCCTTGT
This sequence comes from Lacticaseibacillus zeae subsp. silagei, assembly GCF_030770335.1. Classification (NCBI taxonomy): domain Bacteria; kingdom Bacillati; phylum Bacillota; class Bacilli; order Lactobacillales; family Lactobacillaceae; genus Lacticaseibacillus; species Lacticaseibacillus zeae. The sequence continues at coordinate 742,232 of NZ_CP132484.1, forward strand.
GAAATACGAAATCGCTGGTGGTTTATCGTGCAATAACAGGTGATGTCGTTGCCGCTTCATTTAGTGTAGTCCAAATGTCAGGATGCGTACAAGTCACGATGGTGCATCGTGTATAATGAATGCCATATAAGGAAGCAGGTGATCGAAACGAGAACACAACAATGGCGAGCCATTTCCCGAAGTTGGTTTGCATTTTTCACCATGATTTTCTGGGTGCTTCTTTTTGTTGAAGCCTTCAGCACGGGAATGATGCTGACTGTTGGGACACCAGCCCGCACTGAACAGGTGATTGTTAAAAGTAAAGGGTTGGTGCAGATGACCCAATCCCTAAATAAAGAATTAATCGATACGGCGAACAAGAACGGCGCTACTTTGAATCCGCAATCGACGCTGGTCACCATCGATGACACGCAACGGTTAGCGTCAAAAATGGTGACTGCCAGTGCGGATAATCAAATGCGTGTGTCACTGGATACGATTAAAGAAAGCATAGGTAGTCGCCTGCAGAAAGCCGCTGCCGATCAAGGACAAAGTTTTGATCAAAAGAAAGTGCTGACGAGCCTTACAACCTTCCTTGATCGCGAAATCAATCAGTTCGTGATGTCTGAGGGCTGGGGACGGGCCTATCCGTTATTGGTGCTCATGACTCAAACCGCGGTCATTGTGGCAGCGATCCTGATGGTGATTGTTTTATTGATTATGCTGAAAACCGCCCACTCTTGGCGCCGATTTTTGGCGGTCACGGGGCGCTCCACTTATATCATGGGCTATATGGGTGGCTTTATGGCAGTTTTAACAACCGCAAGTCCGTTTTTAGGCGCCATCAGCTCACGAATGCCGGTTAATGCTGAACTGGCGCGTGATTTGCTTCTTGCGTATTCACCGTTGTGGCAGCGCGTGGCCGGTTGGACCATTGTGATAGGGTTGGTGATCGCGGCGCTGAGTCATTTTTTGCCGCGGCCGGCCGCCGATGAAAGTGAGTCGGTGAATGCGGCATGACGGGTTTATTGAATCGCATTAACGCGTTCGCCAGCGCAGAAGTCTGCGTGTAAGGACCTTGGTCGAAATGGCCTAGGCCCGGGCCATCACGCCCAAGGACGCTTACACTTCGACTTCTAAGCGCGCTGGCTCACGCTCACCATAACGCGTTCGCCAGCCCAGAAACCTGCGTGTAAGGACCTCAGTCGCAATGGCCAAGGTCGGGCCATCACGCCTGAGGCCACTTACACTCCGGTTTCTAACCGGGCTGGCTCACGCTCACCATAACGCGTTCCCCGGCGCAGGAGTCTGCGTGTAAGGACCTTGGTCGCAATGGCCTAAGTTCGGGCCATCACGCCCAAGGCCGCTTACACTCCGTCTCCTAAGCGCGCCGGCTCACGCTCACTAGAAAGGGAGGTTTCATGAAACGAGATAAGTGGCTTTGGTTGGTATTATTGGTTGTCGTTCTTGTTGCCGGTGCCGGGTGGTATTGGTATAACAACCAGGCCGATACGCCGCCAACTAAAGAAGAAACCACCATCGGACGTACCGCGACACTTTATTTGCATGGCTATTCTGGCGGTGCGGGGTCGACGAATACTCTGATTCGGCGGGCCGAGGGGACTGGTGCGACCAAAGTGCTGACGGCAACAGTTGCTAAAAACGGCAAAGTTCACTGGACCGGTGATCCCCATAGTGTTAGCAAGCCCATTGTTCAGGTGATCTTTCAAGATAACAAGAATCCTGACGTTGTGAAACTGGCTGATTGGTTGACGACGATTAATCGCCAGCTTTACCAGCGCTATGGTGTGCGCAATGTTAACTTTGTCGCACATTCGATGGGCAACATGGCGGTGATGTTTTATGCGGTTCGCAATCAGGATCAAAGCAAACTGCCGAAAATGAAGCACTATGTTGCCATTGCCGGGCATTTCGACGGCATTATTGGCATGGGCGATCAACCGCATCAGATTAAGCTGGCGGCCAACGGATACCCGTCGCCCATGGACGAAAACTATGCCGAATTGGCTCGGCTACGGGATCATTTTCCCAAAGGCGTTAAAGTGTTGAATATTTACGGTGATCTCCACAATGGCAGCGATTCAGATGGACGTGTGTCTAACAATTCTTCGCGATCCTTGCGCTATCTTGTCAGCTCGCGGGCAGCCACTTATCAGGAAAGGGAATACTTTGGCCGCGATGCCCAGCACAGTGCATTACATGAGAACCCACAAGTAGCCAAAGCCGTCGATTCGTTCATCTGGTAAACCCGCGACTAGTCACGGTCATAAGGCGCGATGACGACTTTGCCACCCAGAAAACTTGCCATATACACGTCTTCTGGTTTATAGCCTTGTTCTGCAAGGCGGGCTTTGAGCCAGTCTTCATCGCGATCAATCGCATCAAGTGCTGCCGGGTCAATCTGGCCGTCTAAGATGAGTGGATACTTGATAGTCTCATCGCCTTTGAAAATGACATTCAACTGTCCGTTCTGTTCAAGATAGGCTTGGCGAACGTCGCGCAGATCTTTCACACCAGCGGTACGTAAGCGATAGGCGAGGTCGTTGGCTGACAACCCAACCTGTGTGGCGGTTTCGACGCGAATGTTCCCATGTGAGACCACTAATAGCGGTTCGCCATCGATAGCCCGCTTGAGCCAGCGATTATGATTCGTCAGGTATTTCGAGCTGAAGACGATGAGTGTCCAGATTAGTAAGACGTTGACAAATTGCAAAATGCTGACGTCGGTATTATAAATGACACCCCCGATAATGCCGCCGAGGACATAGTTTTGCATCTGGTCAACAATCGTGGCCGGGGCAAGATTGCCTTTACCGGTGAGCTTAATCTGGACAACAAACACGATAAAGCCTAAAAGCAGTTTCATTGCGGTCACAAAATATAAATCCTGAAAAAGTGCCATGGGTGCCTCCTACTTAGTGACGAATTGGACTTGCGGGACAATTAAAGTTGTCTTGGTGAGCTGGTAACTATTGTTATCGGCGTTGATCGTGACGGTGTACATTTTTTTCGTGGACCGCCCAATCGTCACCAGCATCCCCGTGTGAACCGTGCTACTGTTGGCATACAGCTGATTAACGGACACCTGTTTCTGCGTAGCGACACTGCGCAATAAAGTAGCGACTGCCTGTGAATTAACGGTGGCAGTGCGGCTTGCCTGAAGATCGCGAATCTGAATGCCGATGGTCAACAACTCGATGAGAGCCACCAGGACTAAAAGGTCACGATATTTGTTGCTGCGCTTGTGACGGAGAAAATAAACCAGGTAGGCAATGATCGCCACAGCTCCGATGATGATGATGCCGTAACGCAAGGTGTTTTGCCAATTGTCTTGATGAGTCAGCACTGAATACGCAAAAAAAGTTGTTCCCATGAGACGCCTCCAAAAATAATAGTCTGGTCAAATCATAACAGAATGATAACCTGTTTGAAGTTATTCTTGACACGAAACATGACGGTGTTATGATAATCGCAACTCAAAACAGACAACATTGCTTTGCGGAGAAGAGTATCTGAAGCGCGGATCCCAAGCGAGCCTGGACAGTGGAAGCAGGCGATCGGTTAATCGGAGAAGATGAGCTCCAAATAGCTTTTCAGTGGTTCACGCCATTGAAACGGGTGCATCCGTTACCATGCCAGGTATCGAATTTGGTACTGGTGAGGTGTTGGCGCTATGCCGACACGAATAAGGGTGGTAACGCGCGTCAGGCGCCCCTTGATCTTTAAACGGATCAAGGGGCGCCTTTTTTTTTTGAGCGTGAACTGACGCGGCTAGAAGTCGGCGTGTAAGTGGCCTCAGGCGTGATGGCCCGGGCTTAGGCCACTGCGACTGAGGCCCTTACACGCCGACTTCTGCGCCAGAGAACGCGTTATGGTGAGCGTGAACTGACGCGCCAGAGAATGCGTTATCGCGATTGCCGCCTCTTTCGTTGCCATGTGGTCAATGTTGTTTGAGGATCGTCATTTTCATAAAACGGGAGGAATTCTCATGACAGAAGAAGTTAAAATCAAAGCACCATTTCGCGCTGATTTAGTTGGCAGTTTGTTGCGTCCGGAACGATTGAAAGTGGCGCATCAGCAACTGGACATCGGCGAGATTCAGCAGGATCAAGAGCTGGCGATTCAGCACGAAGCGATTGATCACATTGTCAAAAAGCAGGTTGAATTAGGTTTTAATGCGGTCACGGATGGGGAGTTTTCCCGCCGGTACTGGCATCTGGATTTCTTCTGGGGCTTAAATGGCTATGAAAAAGATGATTCCTGGAAGTATGAACATGATTTTAAAGGCGGCATCAATGCGGCGGCGAACGTTCATTTGGCGGGAAAAGTCAGCTTTAACCCACAGCATCCATTCTTTGCGGCATTTGAGTATCTTAAAAGTATCGTGCCGGAAGGGGTACTGCCAAAACAGACGATTCCCAGTCCAGCCTTGCTGTTTCGGGATCATCGTAGTGACAACTGGCCGAAGTATTATGACACCTTTGATGACTATTTAGCCGATATTGTCCAGGCTTATGTCGATACGATTCAGCACTTTTATGATTTAGGCGATCGTTATCTTCAAATCGATGACACGAACTGGGCATATCTGATTCAGAACTTGAAGGACACCGAAAACGATCCGAAGAAACATGAACATTTTGTGGCATTAGCTAAGCTGGCCCACCGCGTGATTAAAGCGGTTTTGGTGAAATTGCCGGAAGATTTGACGGTCACCTCACATATCTGTCGCGGCAATTTCCAGTCGACGTTTTTGTTCTCCGGCGGCTATCAATATGTTGCTGATGATATTGGGGACTTGCCATACGACGGGCTGTTTCTTGAATATGACAGTCAACGGGCCGGGTCGTTTGAACCGTTGCCGCAACTTTGGAACGGGGATCCCAACAAACGAATTGTATTAGGTTTGATCACCTCGAAGTTTCCGGAATTAGAAGATGAAGAAGCGGTGATCGAACGCATCAACGCCGCAACTGCTTACGTGCCGTTAGACAATCTGGCTTTGTCCACTCAATGCGGCTTTGCGTCGACCGAAGAAGGTAATAAGCTGACAGAAGACGATCAATGGGCCAAGTTGGCGTTGGTTCAACGCATTGCCCATCGTGTTTGGGCTGATGCCTGACTGACAAGTCCTTAGGGTGACACAAGCCGAAACGTGACAGATTTTTTTACGCACCATCGGCGATTGTGTTATATGATGAATACGTAAACGATTGAGAAGGAGATCTTTTATTTATGGCAAAAGTCGAAAGCTTTACATTGGATCACACGGCAGTCAAGGCACCTTACGTACGTTTGATTACGACTGAAAAAGGTACCAAAGGCGATGAAATTTCGAATTATGATCTGCGGCTGGTTCAACCTAACACCGCAGCCATCGATACGGCTGGTTTGCACACGATCGAGCACTTGTTAGCATCGTTGTTGCGCGATCGGATGGATGGCGTCATCGATTGTTCACCATTTGGCTGCCGAACCGGATTCCATCTGATTACCTGGGGCACGCACAGCACCACTGAAGTAGCCAAGGCTCTCAAGTCCAGCCTGGAAGCAATTGCCAATGATATTACCTGGGATGATGTACCGGGCGTTGATATCAAGAGTTGCGGCAATTACAAAGATCACAGTCTGTTTTCGGCAAAGGAATGGGCAAAGCTAATTCTGAGCCGCGGCATTTCCGACGACCCATATGTGCGTCAGGTTGTCTGAGTTTGTCAAAATGATCGACGAATGATTGCGCGTTCGTTTGCGCAAAAAAGACGCTGTCCAAGTTTGTGAAACGAACTTGGCAGCGCCTTTTTTATGGCAACTAGTTTAACTGAATAAATCGATCAACCAGCGGCCACCGTAAAGAAGGCTCATACTGTAGGCGAAAATCGTAATGGGCTTTCCAAGGATGATAATCCAGAAGAATTTTGTGAACGTCATTTTGGTTAAACCAGCCAGCAGACACAAAACATCATCAGGTGCGACCGGTAACACAATTGCCAGCGTAAATAACCGGTCGAACCGGGTTTGATTTTTCGTATAACCGATATACTTATCGTAAGTTTTTTCCGATATCAAATAAGTCAGCAGCGGTTTACCATAGCGTCGCGCGAGGAAAAAGTTGATGAACGAGCCAATCGCAATGCCGACATAGTTGTAGAGAAAACCAAACCACGGCCCAAAAAGAATGACCCCGGCTGCTGTGCTAATGCCGCCGGGAATGATCGGAATGACAACCTGAATAACCTGAATGATGACAAAAAACAGAACACCGGTCAGGCCGAGTTGAGCGATATAAGCTTGCAGGACCTTGACATCGGAGAGAATGCCGAGGTCATACCAGTAGATAGTCACGGCAATTAAAGCGATGACAACAGCAACGGTTGCCAGGTTAATCAAATGGCGGATATTTTTGGGAGTCATCATTAAGCCTCAAAACGATTTATCATCAAGAAAACATCTATGCTACAATGAATCAAGCGTACCAAACATATGTACTGAATGGAGAGCTTATGTACGAATACTTTGAAGGCACGATTCAGGCCATTACCCCTGCGTACATCGTGATTGATGTCAACGGTATCGGATTTCGCTTGCTGGTTGCCAACCCGTATGATTTTGAAGCTGGCAAGCAGATGCGGATTTACGTTCAGCTGATTATCCGCGACAATGATCAAGCCTTGTATGGTTTTGAATCTGCCGCTGATAAGCGCACGTTTAACCAGTTGCTGACTGTCACCGGGATTGGCCCGAAATCGGCACTGGCTATTTTGGCGAATGTCTCCAGTGGCGGCCTAGCAACTGCCATCGCCCAGGACGACGTTAAGTTCCTGACCAAGTTTCCGGGTATTGGTAAGAAAACCGCTGCCCAGATCATTCTCGATCTAAAAGGAAAAATTTCAGCGGATGCCCAGCCGTCGCCCGCTGCCATCACGCCGACAGCTAGTGACGTGGCACCGGCGCTGGCCGATGCATTGGCGGCTTTAGTCGCTTTAGGATACACCCAACGGTCAGTCGACGGTATCACAGATGCTTTGAAGGCATTTGATGCCACAACAACTGATGCCTATTTGCGCGAAGGCTTGCGATTATTAAGCGGACGTGCGTAGCATTGATTATACTGGAGCCATTCAATGTCGACAACATGAAGGCATTTATGAATGGTTTAAGAATAGGGGGTGAACCTTTTTGGCAGACGCAAACAAGGATCGGTTGGTATCAGGCGACATTGACGACCTGAACGAAGCGCAAATTGAAAAGAGCTTACGTCCACGGATGCTGGCGCAATACATTGGCCAGGATCGGGTTAAGCACCAGTTGCAGGTCTATATCACTGCGGCTAAACAACGTGAAGAATCTTTGGACCATGTATTGCTTTACGGACCGCCGGGATTGGGGAAAACCACGTTGGCGTTAGTTATTGCCAATGAGCTGGGGGTCAACATTCGGACCACTTCCGGACCGGCCATTGAAAAGCCGGGCGACTTGGTGGCGCTGTTGAATGAGTTACGCCCTGGTGACGTGTTGTTTGTCGATGAAATTCACCGCTTACCCAAAATCGTTGAAGAAATGCTTTATTCGGCGATGGAAGATTTTTATATTGATATTGTGGTGGGTCAGGGCCCGACCGCGCACCCGGTTCATTTTCCCTTGCCGCCGTTTACACTAATCGGTGCCACAACGCGGGCGGGCATGCTGTCGGCGCCATTACGGGATCGATTTGGCATCAGCGAGCATATGGCGTATTATTCGCCTGACGACTTAAGCGAAATTGTTAAGCGGTCGGCAACGGTTTTTGACATGGCGATTGATGCTGAAGGCGCTCATGAAATTGCGCGGCGATCGCGCGGTACACCGCGCGTTGCCAATCGCCTGCTGAAGCGAGTGCGCGATTTTGCGGAAGTTGCCGGTAAAAGTCCGGTTGACTTGCAAATGGTCGATCATGCGCTGGATCAATTACAGGTTGATGCGCAGGGACTCGATCAAATTGACCGGAAACTGTTGATGTTCATGATTCGCGACTATCAAGGCGGTCCGGTCGGCTTATCCACGATCGCGGCGAACATCGGCGAAGAAATGGCCACCATTGAAGAAATGTACGAACCCTATTTGCTACAGATCGGCTATTTAAAACGGACACCACGCGGACGCATGGTCACGCCGGCAGGATTTGCCCATATGGGGATGACGGCGCCGGAACCTGATAACCGGGCGCAGTAAGTCAAAACGATTAAAATGAATGGAAGCGAACAAGGTGCAAGACAAAAAACGTTATCGTCAAGTAGAAAATAAAAATTATCAACTTTCGGATTTCGATTATGATCTGCCACATGAATTAATTGCGCAGACCCCGCTGAAGGAACGCGATGCCAGTCGGTTATTGGTATTGAATGCTGACACCGGTGCCATGCAGGATCGGCATTTTTATGATATTTTGGATTATTTCAAACCAGGGGACGCACTGGTCATGAATGACACTCGGGTGATGCCGGCGCGGCTTTATGGTGTTAAACCGGAAACCGGCGCACATATGGAGGTCTTGTTACTTAACAATACTTCCGGCGACGACTGGGAAACGTTGATGAAGCCAGCGCGTAAGGCACCGGTTGGCACTGTGATTGACTTTGGTGATGGGTTGTTAAAAGCAACGGTCACCAAGGAATTGGATCACGGCGGCCGCATGATTCATTTTGATTACGATGGCATCTTCATGGAAATTCTGGACAAGCTTGGCGAAACGCCACTCCCGCCTTACATCAAGGAAAAACTTGACGATCCGGAGATGTACCAGACAGTTTATTCTAAGGAACTAGGATCCGCAGCAGCCCCAACAGCCGGGCTGCACTGGACCAAAGAATTGCTGAAAAAAGTGCAGGATAAAGGCGTCAAATTGGTTTATCTGACCCTGCATGTCGGCCTCGGCACGTTCCGGCCAGTAGTTGAAGAAAACATCGAAGCGCATAAAATGCACAGCGAATTTTACCGCTTAACCCCAGAAGCCGCGGCAACGTTAAATGAGGTCCGCGACAACGGCGGCCGCATCATCGCAACCGGGACAACCTCGATTCGGACACTCGAAGCCATCGGCACCAAGTTCGACGGTGAAATCAAACCGGACTCTGGCTGGACCGACATCTTCATCAAGCCAGGCTACCAGTGGAAAGTCGTCGACGCCTTCATCACCAACTTCCATCTACCAAAATCAACCCTCGTCATGCTAGTTGCCGCCTTCACCGGCCGCGACACCATCTTGAATGCCTATAAGCATGCGATTGAAGAAAAATATCGGTTCTTTAGTTTTGGGGATGCGATGTTTATTTATTGATGAGCGTGAGCCAGCCCGGTTAGAAACCGGAGTGTAAGTGGCCTCAAGCCCAAATGGCTGGTCTTTGGCCATTTGGGCTTGAGGTCCTTACACGCAGGTTTCTGGGCTGGCGAACGCGTTACGGCGAAGCAAAAGGTAACGGCCCGGTTTTGGCCATTGCGACCAAGGGCCTTACGCGCAGGCTTCTGCGCCGGCGAGCGCGTTACGGAAAGCATCAGAGAACATTTTTTCAACCACCACACCACGCAAAAAGCCGGCTTGCCCAACGCAAGCCGGCTTTATAACGGACGGGATCACATCAACACACACCTACAGACATGTCTCGATTTTTCTTTTAACGCATCGCTGCGTGGAACAACGTATTCATAGACGATCACAATGGCCAGGTCAAAACCCGGGAAGTGCGAAAACTACGGTAACGGTGATCCCGTCCTTAGGTTTATTTTAACAGGAATCGCGGTCCGAAAAAAGCAAACGGGCCTAAATCAGTCAAACTTTGAGTGGCGTTCGTTTTGTCATTTAAAACAGATCCCTTACTTTTAAATCACAAGTAACTCTGTTAAACTGGCATAACGAGAAAATGGAACAGCAGTGCTGCGAGGGCATTGTGATGAATAAGGAGTCGTTCATGGAACCAGCTGTTAAATATCGTCTCATCCATCAAGATAAGCATAGTGGTGCCCGTTTAGGTGAATTAATCACGCCACACGGGACTTTTCCGACGCCTATGTTTATGCCGGTAGGGACACAGGCAAGTGTTAAAACGATGGCGCCGGAGGAACTAGATACGATGGGTGCCACCGTTATTCTAGCCAACACATACCATCTGTGGTTGCGCCCGGGACCGGAACTCATTGAAGAAGCCGGTGGGTTGCACAAATTTATGAATTGGCATAAAGGTATTTTGACTGATTCTGGCGGTTTTCAGGTCTTTTCACTCGCCGACACTCGGCACATCACGGAAGACGGCGTTACGTTCAAGAACCATCTTAACGGGGCAAAAATGTTTCTGTCACCGGAAAAAGCCATTGCCATCGAAAATGCACTGGGCCCCGATATCATGATGAGTCTGGATGAGTGTCCGCCATTTTTTGAAAGCTATGATTACGTCAAAAAGAGTGTGGCGCGAACCAGTCGTTGGGCGGAGCGGGGGTTAAAAGCCCATAAGAATCCGGATTGGCAGGCGTTGTTTGGCATTGTCCAAGGAGCTGGCTTCAGAGATCTGCGTGAGCAAAGTGCCAAGGACTTGGTCAGCATGGACTTTCCAGGCTATTCGATTGGCGGGTTGTCGGTTGGTGAATCCAAGGATGAAATGAATCACGTTTTGGACTTCACAACGCCGCTGCTGCCGGAGAATAAACCGCGTTATCTGATGGGTGTGGGGTCGGCGGATGCGCTCATTGACGGGGCATTGCGCGGCATTGATATGTTTGACTGCGTTTTGCCAACGCGGATCGCCCGCAACGGCACCTGCATGACCAGTCGTGGCCGCCTTGTCATCAAAAACGCGAAGTATGCCCATGATTTTGGCCCGCTCGATCCTAATTGTGACTGTTACGCGTGCCGCAATTACAGCCGCGCCTATATTCGGCATCTGATTCACGTTGGCGAAGCGTTCGGCATTCGGTTGACGACCTACCATAACCTGTATTTCCTGTTACACCTGATGCAGCAGGTTCGCGAAGCCATTGCGAATGACGACCTCTTGGCTTTCCGCGAAGACTTTTTTGAAGCTTATGGGTACAACAAGGAAAAGGCAAAGAATTTCTAGTTTATTGGAGCACAACGCGAAATTCTGGTACACTATGCATTGACAAACTAAAAATAAGAGGTGCCTAATTTGGGAAATGGTAATGTTTCAATGATCGTTCTGTTGGTTTTGTTTGGGGCCTTCATGTACTTTTTCATGATTCGTCCGCAAAAAAAGCAGCAGCAGAAGCGCCAGGAAATGCTGAATGGGTTAAAAAAAGGCGATCCGATTGTGACAATTGGCGGCCTGCACGGGGTTATCGACTCCATTGACCAGCAAGCAGGAACGGTTGTTATCGATTCTGATGGGATTTATCTGACGTTCAACTTAAACGCGGTTCGCGGCGTAGCTTCTCGTCCTGCAACACCGGCGCCAGCAGCCAAGTCAGAGGAAGCTGCCAATACGGATGAACAACGCGCAGCCAAAGCAGCTGATGACACTGCATCGGAAGCTGATAGCCAAGCAGTTGCCTCAGACGACACGACTTCGGAAGCAGACAATAAACAGAATTAATCGGCAATTCATTGCTGAATCAAACGAGAGCGGGCATTTGTCGGCTCTCTTTTTTATTGAGCACGAGCGGAAACGCTTACGTGAAGCTTTCTGTGACTGTGAGCACGTAATTTCAGATCAAATTGTCGATCGCTCGTAATTTCCGACGATCAAGTTCGAAAAAATACAAAGTGAAAAGCGCTTTTAATCCTTGATACTCCGCTAATAGCAGTGAGCAAGCAACTTTTTCGTGAAAAAGTTCACCAAAGTTGTTTACAAATTCACATGAATCGGTTATGATCTTCTTGTGAAATGATTAACAAAAATTCTGCGAAATGCTTGGAGGTAAGCTCATGCTTAAGAATACCGCGAAGACTGCTACTGAAGTTGATGTGAAGCACATGATCGACGAACTGGTTGCCAATGCGCACTCAGCCTTGAAGATTATGAAAACCTTTGATCAAGAAAAGATCGATCACATCGTTCATCGGATGGCGATTGCCGGCTTGGATCATCATATGGAATTGGCAAAACTCGCCGTTGATGAAACCGGCCGTGGGGTTTGGGAAGATAAAGCCATCAAGAATATGTTTGCCACCGAAGAAATCTGGCATTCAATTAAGAACAATAAGACAGTTGGCGTGATCAATGAAGATAAGCAACGCGGCTTGGTGTCAATTGCCGAACCGATCGGGGTTATTGCCGGAGTAACACCGGTGACGAATCCGACTTCCACCACGATCTTCAAATCCGAAATTTCAATCAAAACCCGTAATCCGATTATTTTCGCCTTCCACCCAGGTGCCCAAAAGTCTTCAGCGCGTGCGCTGGAAGTCATCCGTGAAGAAGCTGAAAAAGCCGGATTGCCAAAAGGCGCTTTACAGTATATTCCGGTACCAAGCATGGAAGCGACCAAAGCCCTGATGGATCATCCGGGTATCGCAACGATCCTGGCAACCGGTGGCCCGGGCATGGTTAAGTCCGCCTATTCTTCTGGTAAGCCTGCTTTAGGGGTTGGTGCAGGGAATGCCCCGGCATACATCGAAGCCAGTGCCAACATCAAACAGGCCGTCAATGACCTGGTACTTTCCAAGAGTTTTGACAATGGCATGATCTGTGCTTCCGAACAAGGGGCGATTGTTGATTCCAGTATTTACGATGCCGTGAAGAAAGAATTCGAAGCCCAAGGCGCTTATTTTGTCCAACCTAAAGATATGAAGAAGTTTGAAAGCACCGTGATCAATCTTGAAAAGCAAAGTGTCAATCCGCGCATTGTTGGTCAAAGTCCGAAGCAGATTGCCGAGTGGGCCGGTATTCAAATTCCGGAAGATACCACGATTCTGATCGCTGAACTTAAAGGCGTGGGCGCGAAGTATCCACTTTCCCGCGAAAAGCTGAGTCCGGTTTTGGCCATGGTCAAAGCTGACGGGCATGAAGATGCCTTCAAGAAATGCGAAACTATGCTGGACATCGGCGGGTTAGGGCATACGGCGGTTATTCATACGGCTGATGAGGATTTGGCTTTGAAGTATGCCGATGCCATGCAGGCTTGCCGGATCTTGATCAACACGCCATCTTCTGTCGGCGGGATCGGGGACCTTTATAACGAAATGATTCCTAGTCTGACGCTGGGCTGCGGCTCTTACGGCGGCAACTCGATTTCGCACAATGTGGGGACAGTTGACTTGCTGAATATCAAGACCATGGCGAAACGGCGCAACAACATGCAATGGATGAAGTTGCCGCCAAAGATTTATTTTGAAAAAAACTCGGTTCGCTATCTGGAACACATGGAAGGCATTAAGCGGGCGTTCATCGTTGCTGACCGCAGCATGGAAAAGCTGGGTTTCGTAAAGATCATTGAAGATGTACTGGCACGCCGGGAAAATCCGGTTCAGGTGCAGACCTTCGTTGATGTTGAACCTGATCCATCAACCGACACTGTCTTCAAAGGAACCGATATCATGCGGTCATTTGGTCCGGACACCGTGATTGCTATCGGCGGCGGCTCGGTGATGGATGCTGCCAAGGGTATGTGCTTATTCAACGATGCAGGAGACGCCGACTTCTTCGGGGCTAAGCAAAAGTTTCTGGATATTCGTAAGCGGACTTACACCTTCCCGAAACTGAACAAGACCAAACTGGTTTGCATCCCGACGACTTCCGGTACCGGTTCTGAAGTTACCCCATTTGCGGTTATCACGGATTCGAAAGCCGGCATCAAGTATCCCTTAGCCGATTATGCGCTGACCCCGGATATCGCGATTGTGGATAGTCAATTCATCGAATCCGTACCGCCAGTGGTTGTCGCCGACTCCGGTCTCGATGTTCTCTGCCATGCAACTGAAAGCTATGTATCCACCATGGCAACCCACTACACTAAGGGGTTGAGCCTTGAAGCGATCAAGCTGGTATTTGAAAACCTTGAAAAGAGTTACCACGGCGACATCGCTGCAAAGTCCAAGATGCACGATGCCTCAACCATTGCTGGGATGGCCTTTGCCAACGCACTGCTGGGGATTAACCACAGCATTGCCCACAAACTGGGTCAGGCATTCCATCTCCCTCATGGCCGTTGCATTGCGATCACCATGCCCCACGTGATCCGTTTCAATGCCAGTCAGCCGAAGAAGCGCGCTATCTGGGCTAAGTACAGTTACTTCCGCGCTAACGAAGATTATGCAGAAATTGCCCGCTATCTTGGTCTGCCAGGGAAAACCACCGATGAACTGGTAGAAAGCTACGTTCAGGCATTCATCAAACTGGCACACAGCGTTGGTATCAAGTTGAGTCTGAAGGATCAAGGAGTTAAAAAAGCTGATCTGGACAAGCAGGTTGATCGACTTGCCGAACTTGCTTACGAAGACAACTGCACAGTCACCAACCCGCAAGAACCGTTAATCAGTGATTTGAAGCACATCATTCTCGATGAATACGAAGGCACGGAATCGACTTTCTAGGCGAGCACATGCTAATCATTTCACGATAAGCGGCAAAGGTTCATCAGATTAACCTTTTACCCGATCTGTCAAAACACGTCATGAAATTGACGTGTTTTTTTGTGCAAGTCATGGCATAATGTAGTACAGTGACTGCAAATTAAAAGTAAGGACGTAAAATGACACCGAATAAAGAAGATTATCTTAAGTTGATTTTTGAGATCGGCGGTGACACCGAATTGGTCTCTAATAAGCAAATCGTTGCGGGGATGCATGTTTCTGCTGCCTCGGTCAGTGAGATGATCAATAAACTGGGTGAAGAAAAACTGGTCGCGCACACGCCTTACCAGGGAATCCAGTTGACATCGGCAGGCCGAAAAAAAGCGGCTATTTTGGTGCGTAATCATCGTCTTTGGGAAGTGTTTTTAGTTAAGTGTCTGAAGTATTCGCCGGACGCTGTTCACCAGGAGGCGGAAAAACTCGAGCATGCGCTGACACCGGAGATGGCCAAGCGGTTGTCCGCGATGTTGGGGAATCCCGAATACTGCCCACATGGCGGCGTCATTCCGGATGCTGAAGGCCACTATATCCAGCAGAGTCGGGTCACTTTGGGTGCAATGGAAGTTGGCCAACGCGGTCATATCGAACGGCTAATCGATGAAGTCTCGTTAATTGATTACACCGTCAAAATTGATTTGCGACTTGATGATGCCTTTACAGTGACTGCCAAAACGCTGGATGCGGTGGTCATTAAATTGGATCGGACTGGAAAAGAATTGGCGGTCGATGCTGATCGCGCTGCTCATATATTTGTTGAATTGTAATCAGGTTTTGAGAAAGCAGGGTCGTATACATGCCAGAAGAATCACGCGCTGTGATCATTATTTTTGGAGGATCAGGGGATCTGGCTTCGCGTAAGCTATATCCCGCATTGTTTAATCTTTATCGCCGCGGCGTGTTGGCTGAACATTTTGCCGTGATCGGGACTGCCCGACGACCATGGAGCGATGAACATTACCATGAGGTGGTTGAAACCGCGATTGCCGGGCTTAATCCCGAGCCGGCGCAAGCACACGCGTTTGCCCAACATTTCTTTTATCAAAGCCATGATGTCACCGATGCGGATCATTACATCACGCTAAAAAATCTGGCGGCTAAGTTGGATGATCAGTTTGCGACGGGTGGCAACCGGGTCTTTTACATGGCGATGGCACCGGACTTCTTTGAAACCATTGCCAGCCATCTCAAGTCCGAACATTTGTTGACAGATGTCGGGTTTAATCGGCTCATTATCGAAAAACCGTTTGGCCATGACTACGCCAGCGCCAAAGAACTGAATGACTCGTTAACGGCAACGTTTGACGATGATCAGATCTTCCGGATTGATCATTACTTAGGCAAAGAGATGATTCAGAATCTTTTGGCGTTTCGGTTTGACAATACGATTTTTGAAGGCATCTGGAATAAGAAGTATATCGACAACATTCAAATTACGTTGGCAGAAGCGGTCGGTGTTGAGGAACGGGCCGGTTATTATGAAAAGGCTGGTGCGCTGCGGGACATGGTGCAAAACCACGTGATGCAGGTGCTGTCTTATCTCACCATGGACAAGCCGAAGTCCTTTACCACCAATGATATTTTGGCGGAAAAGGATAAAGTGTTCGCGGCGTTGAAGCCCTATGATCTGGCAACAGCGAAAGCCAATTTTGTCCGCGCCCAGTACGTCGGCGCTGAAGTCGATGGGAAAGCCGTTCGCGGATACCGTGAGGAAGAAGGCGTGGCGGCTGATTCCCAAACCGCGACATTTGTGGCCGGAAAAATTATGTTGGATATGCCGCAGTGGCAAGGCGTTCCGATTTATATTCGCACCGGCAAGCGTTTGACGCGCAAATCGACGCAGCTGACACTGACCTTCAAGCCAGTCGCTGCGCCGTTGTTCGGCCAATCCGCCGACAGCAAACCGGATACTTTGACGATCTATATCGAGCCAAGTGAGGGCTATTCGCTACAGCTAAACGGCAAAGCGTTGGGAACTGGCCTCACCATTGAACCGGATGAATTGCGTTACCGCCATGATCCAAAGGCAGCGGCTGCAGCACCAGAGGCTTATGAACGGTTGATCAACAACGTGTTGGAAGGCGATCAGACCAACTTTACTCATTGGTCCGAATTGTCGGCTTCGTGGCACTTCATTGATGCCATCCAGGCTGCCTGGTCGCAAGAGCCGAACATGCCAACGTATCCGGCCGCAACCATGGGACCACAGGCAGCGTTTGATTTGTTGTCGCGTGACGGCCGCGAATGGTTCTGGCAACCGCACCGGGTTCAAATGGCTGATTAAGACTAATATACAGTGAGAAGGGACTGTGGCCGGAAAGGTTATGGTTCCTTTTTGAGTGAGCGCTCGCCAGCCCGGTTTCTGGGCTGGCGAGCGCGTTATCGAAAGCGAAATTCGGCCAGCCTTATTGCCCGACATAGAAAGCTTTGGATTTTTCAATCTTGGCCAAGTAAGCACAACCACTTTTCAATCACCGTAAGGAGGGACATATGGCACTCTTCGAATTACCTTTACAAAATGATACGTCCCGAAAGATTATCCATCTCGATATGGATGCTTTTTACGCCTCGATTGAAATGCGCGATGACCCGCGACTGCGACGCAAGGCCTTGGTGATTGCCCGTGATCCGCGCACGACCGGCGGAAAAGGCGTCGTGACGACGGCTAATTATGTGGCTCGGCGCTATGGCGTACACTCGGCCATGCCTGCTAATGAAGCCTTGCAACTGGTGCCGCGATCGGAACTGGTGTTTAAAACACCGGACTTTCCTAAATATAAAGCTGTCTCAGCCCAAATTCATGCCTTGTTTCATCGAGTCACTGATTTGATAGAACCAGTTGCGTTTGACGAGGCATATCTGGATGTGACGGCTAATCACGCTTTTCCCAGCACCATTGCATTGGCCTTATGGTTGCAGGATCAAATCAGTCAGGCCACGCAACTGACCAGCTCCATCGGTATTTCTTACAACAAATTCATTGCCAAACAGGCGTCTGACTATAACAAACCCAACGGTCGGACCGTGGTGCTACCGGAACAGGCATTACTGTTTTTGGATCGCTTACCGATTAAACAGTTTCGCGGCGTCGGGAAAAAGACGCTGCCGAAATTAACGGATTTAGGCGTGACTGATGGCAAAACGTTGCGTGCGTTATCGCAGGATCAGCTACTGGGAATGTTTGGCAAAATGGGTTTTGTGCTGTACCAACATGCCCGTGGCGTCGATAATCGCCCGGTGGCTGTGCGGACGGCCAAGTCAATTGGCAAGGAACGAACGTATGGCACACCACTGACTGACAGCACGAGTGTCCAGACCCAGCTGCGTAAATTGGCAGCGATGGTGGTCACGTCCTTGAATCAAAAAGGCATGCATGGCAAGACCGTTGTCCTTAAAGTCCGGGATGTCGATTTTATCACCCAGACTAAGCGCTTAACTCAAGATCATTATTTTGAAAAAGAACAGGATATTTTTGCGGCTGCATGGCAACTTTGGCAAAGCGTCAAGTTACCGAAGTTAGCGATTCGCCTGCTGGGCATTACTGTGACTGGCCTGGATCCTAAACAGTATGAAAATATTGACTTGCCATTGGGATAAGGAATGGAATGGCTTTCACGATCATGCTGCAGGCGGACGAATGGTACTGTTTCCATGCTGTCATAGTACAGCCAAAGCTATGGTATACTAACGATAGATTGCAATGAGGTGATGGTATGGCAACAAAGCATGAGCAGATTCTGGATTATATTGCGAATTTAGCGGTCGGCAAGAAAATCTCGGTTCGATCAATTGCTAAACATTTGAAGGTAAGCGAAGGTACTGCCTATCGGGCGATTAAGGAAGCCGAGAATACCGGTTTCGTTTCCACAATTGCCCGAGTCGGAACGATCCGAATCGAACAAAAGCCGTTAAATCCAATTGAATCCGTCACGTTTAAGACGTTAGTTGATTTGATTGATGCTAACGTTTTAGGCGGACACGCCGGCATGGATAAGAAGCTCGATAAGTTCGTGATTGGCGCGATGACGCCGGCTGCCATGCGGCCATATATTACGCGTAATTCATTGCTGATTGTCGGGAATCGTGAAGACGTTCAGCGCCTGGCACTTGAAGACGGTGCTGCGGTGTTAATCACCGGTGGTTTTGAAACCAGTCCGGCGATTATTGCTTTAGCGGATAATCAACAGCTGCCAGTGCTGCAGACCGCTTATGACACGTTTACCGTGGCGACAATGATTAATCGGGCTTTGTCCGATCAAGCGATTAAGCAAGATATTTTAACGGTTGCCGCGATTTATACCCCACTTTCTCAGATCGAAACGATCGGCGTCGAAGCAACCGTGGGCGATTACTTGGCCATGACGGATCCGCATTATCCGTTACCGGTCATCACCCGCAACGGTCGCCTAGTTGGATTAATGCGTCCGGCATTGGCAGCTGATAAAAAACCAACCGTGCCGATCGAGCGGTTAATGCAAAAAGACCCGCAAACCGTGAAGCCATATCTGAGTGTCACCACCGTCGGGCACACAATGCAGGATAACGGTATGAATGCGATGCCGGTGGTTGATGACAGCTGGAATCTACTCGGAATTGTGACGCGCAATGCCGTCTTTTCCAGTTTGACCGGGATTGCGCATAGTCGGGAATTGTCCAATACCATTGCGGATCAAGTCAGTGCCCAATTGACGGCGATTACACCGCAAAAGCCGTACGGTGGCGGGTTTGAACTCAAAACGGTGCCAGCGATGACCAATGCGTTGGGGACGATGAGTTTTGGGGTCCTTGCTGAAGCCATCAACAGCTGCACCACAAGGTATCTCCACGCTAGCGGGCGGCGAAATGTGTTGGTTGAAGGTGTGAATCTGACCACTTTCCGCCCTGTACAACTGGAAAGCATTGTGACCGTTTTGTTGCGGGTACTTGAACTGACGCGCCATGATGCCACCGTCGATGTCGACGTCCTCAGCGATGGGGTGCAGGTGGCCAAGGCGGTTGTGACCTGTCAGTTACTAGAAAGGAATTGATCAAACATGATTCAAACCGATATTATCAACGCCATTAAGGCCAATAATCCCATTATTATTCACCGGCACGTTAATCCGGATCCGGATGCGTTGGGATCGCAGGTCGGCTTGGCAGAGGCCATTCGCGCGGGTTTTCCGGACAAACAGGTTTATCAAGTCGGCAGTGATACCGGAAACTTAAGTTGGTTGGCGCAGGAACAAACTATCAGCGATGATGTTTATAAGGACGCACTGGTGATTGTGACCGATACAGCTGACACCCCGCGCATTTCGGATACGCGCTTTAATCAAGGGAAAATGCTGATTAAAATCGACCATCACCCTAATGATGATGCATACGGCGATCTTACCTGGGTCGATAACGATGCTAGTTCGGCATCCGAGCTGATTTACGATCTTATTGCGGCCAGTGATGGCACGTTAAAATTATCGGATCAAGCGGCAAGGATGCTTTATGCCGGCATTGTCGGTGATACCGGCCGATTCCTTTTTAACAACACGACGCCGCATACGTTGCAGGTAGCCGCCGAGCTTATTAAAAAAGATTTTGACCCGACTGCGATTAACAATCAGATGAACACGGTCACGTTGGCGCAAGCTCGACTTCAAGGTTATGTGATTGACCATTTGAAGATCAGTCCTGCCGGGGCAGCGAGCGTTACTGTGCCACGTACTGCCATTGAGGATCTGAAATTAGCAGACGATCAGGTAAGTGCCGTGGTCGGAACACCTGGCCGACTTGACATTGTTGTCGCCTGGGCCGAATTTATCGAACAGGCAGAAGGCGGGTACCGGGTTCATTTACGTTCTAAGGGGCCCATTATCAATACACTCGCAAAAGCGCACAATGGCGGAGGGCATCCCTTGGCCAGCGGTGCCAAAGCCGCTAATTTTGACGAAGTGATTCAAATCGAAACGCAACTTGATCAATTGGTCAAAGACTATTCAACTTCAGGAAAGTAGGCATTATGGAGAATCAATTTAAACAATACCAAATCAAGCCGTTCGTGATCGCCGGCCTTGATGCTATGGGGATCACGCAACCGACGCCGATTCAAAAAAAGGTGATTCCGGCCTTATTGCGCGGGGAGAATCTTGTGGGTCAGAGTCAGACAGGCAGCGGGAAAACCCACGCCTTTTTGGTACCGTTGCTTAGCATGGTCGATCCTGAACAGGATGCAACGCAGGTGGTCATCACGGCACCGTCCCGCGAGCTGGCCAATCAGATTTATGCGGTTGCCCAACAACTGACCCAAACGGAGCCGGCGATTCGAATCAGTCGGTTAGTCGGCGGGATGGACAAGCAAAAGCAGATTGACAAACTGCAGCATCATCAACCACATGTTGCCATTGGCACACCGGGACGGATCTTAGACATGATAAAACGTTATGATTTAGTCCCTGCTTCGGTTCGGCATTTTGTCGTTGATGAAGCCGATATGACGTTGGACATGGGTTTTCTTGAGACCGTCGATGCGATTGCGTCCAGCTTTCCGGAAAAATTGCAGATGGCCGTTTTTTCCGCCACCATTCCCCAAAAGCTCGAACCATTCCTGCGTAAATACATGCATCATCCCACGATGATTGAACTCAAACCGCAGTCTGTCATCGCCGACACCGTTGAGAATATTCTGATTGCTGCTAAAGGACAGGATAAAAACGAACTGATTTATCAGCTTGTCACGATGGGCCATCCGTTTCTGGTGTTGATTTTCGCCAATACCAAAACCAGTGTGGATGCGATTCATGATTACCTGAAACATCAAGGGTTGAAAGTTGCCAAGATTCATGGTGGCATCCAACCGCGTGAACGTCGGCGCATCATGAAAGAAGTGGCCGATCTTAAATATCAGTACGTGGTTGCGACTGATTTGGCCGCGCGTGGCATTGATATCAAAGGGGTTTCGATGGTAATTAACGCCGAGATTCCGCGAGACCTGGAGTTCTTTATTCATCGAGTAGGGCGGACTGGACGAAACGGCATGGCCGGGACAGCGATCACGCTTTATGAACCGGGACAAGAAGATCAGGTTGCCGAGTTAGAGCATATGGGCATCAAGTTTGCGCCTAAGACACTGCACAAGGGCGAACTGGTCGACACGTATGACCGAAATCGGCGCGTTCACCGTAAGCCTAAGCAGGAAGAAACGAGTCTGGCGATGCGCGGCTTAGTCAAAAAAGCCAAGCAAAAGCATATGCCAAACTATCGTAAGAAGATTCGCACTGCTGCCTTATTGGAACGCAAACGTAATGCCAAAGTTGCCCGTCGCCAAGCCTTATTAGCCGAAAAACGTAAAAACCGCAAACGAGGATAAAAATATGGCCGTAAACGAGTTGACGCTGCCGACATGGAATACCCTGAATGAAAAACGGCAGCGCTTTATTTTTCAACAGCTGACTCGCTATTTCTTAAGTCCATTGCTGACAGTTGACGCAATTCGTCCGGTGACCGCCACGTTTTACGGTCAGACACTTCACACTTTTGAAGCGATGATCGGTGGCGAATGGGTGCGGTTGGTTCCGGGGATGACGAATGTCAGTCTGGGATTCACCACGAATCATCAAGAAGAGTTGGCACCTTACCTGACGCAAAGCGATTTGACCCTGGCTGACATTCAACAGATGCTTTCGCCGGTTAGAAAAACCGATGTGCCTCCTATGTTGGTCGCAACAAGGGCAACGCCAGCCAATGAGGAGATTTTGGGACGGGTTAGTTTGACCACCCGAATTTTCAAGGGCAACCATATGGCATATGCGGCAATTCGCGCGCAGGTACTGGCGTTACTGGATCGCCATGGCAGCCTTGATCCATTTTCGCAAACCGGCTGGCCGGCTACTCTGACAAGCGGCAGCGTCAAATTGCGATTGGCCAGTGCGCATCATTATCAGGTTAGTATCATTAAATCGTGGCGTAAAGCTGATCTGAGCAAGTCGCTAAGCTATTTTGGCTTCCGTCTGCCGACTCAGGATCAATATGAATACCTGCAAAGTGGCGGTAATCCCAGCCTGTTTCCATTCGGCAATACGCTGCCGCTGGAAATGCCGCGGTATTTGCCTAACCGCTTTGGCCTGACCATTCCGGTTAAACGAACCGGTAGTGAGCTGATTGTCGAAGACTTGCAAAAAAGCACGGCGTTGACGGCTCAGCCGACAGCAAAAGAAGCGCTGGCACTGTCGCCGTTTTATCAGATGCCAGGAGAGGTCGATATGGCATCCGCCGTTTATCGCCGGGTTGCGACGATTACGGTGAATTAGATGCCCAACTATTATGCTGTGCAGATGGTTTTACTGGTCCGAAAACGCAGCAAGTTCAAGTTCTTACCGAAGTGAGTTGACCCGATTTTTCAAGAAAGCTATAATGAACAACCGTTAGGACATGCGTCGACCCCTGTGTGAGACAGAAACAACCGTATTAGCTGAGAACGGTTGCGCCAGGCTAAGATGTGCTCCCTGATATCAGTTGAACGAATATTAATGAAGTGGTAATGAGTCGCATCATTGCAACCAAGGTGGTACCGCGTGTAAGCGCCCTTGGCAGCAATGGTGCTTTTTGTGTTAACGGGTTTACTAGTCAGTCACATTAACGCGTTCACCAGCCCAGAAACCTGCGTGTAAGGACCTCGGTCGCAATGGCAAGGACCGCCATCACGCCCAAGGCCACGGCCACTTACACTCCGGTTTCTAAACGGGCTGGTTCACGCTCAGAGGAGGAAAAGTTATCGTGAAGAAGATGTCAAGTGGCGAGATTCGCCAAATGTTTCTGGATTTTTTTAAGAGTAAAGGTCATGCCGTTGAACCGAGTGCTTCGTTGATCCCGGTCGACGATCCGACTTTGTTATGGATCAATTCCGGTGTTGCGACGCTGAAGAAGTATTTTGATGGCTCAGTCGTACCGGACAATCCACGGATCACCAATGCCCAAAAATCGATTCGGACCAACGATATTGAAAATGTCGGGAAAACCGCGCGGCATTTAACCTTTTTTGAAATGCTAGGCAATTTTTCCGTTGGTGATTATTTCAAAAAAGAAGTGATTCCGTGGGCGTGGGAATTACTGACGAGTCCTAAATGGTTTGGATTTGATCCTAAGCGTCTGTATGTCACGGTTTATCCAAAAGATAAGGTAACCAAGGAATTATGGCGCAAGGTCGGCGTTCCTGACGATCACATCGTTGAAGCGGAAGATAATTTCTGGGACATTGGTGAAGGCCCATCCGGTCCCGATTCCGAAATTTTTTACGACCGCGGCCAATCATTCAACAATGTCGCTGAAGATGATCCGGAGAACTATCCCGGTGGTGAAAATTCGCGATATGTTGAAATCTGGAATATTGTCTTTTCAGAACTGAATCATTTACCGGACGGGCGCTTTGTCGAGCAACCACATAAAAATATTGATACCGGCATGGGGCTGGAACGTTTGGTTGCCGTGATTCAGGGAACGCCAACGATTTTTGAAACCGACCTGTTTATGCCGATTATCAAGGCAACCGAAAAGATGAGCGCCGGTAAGAAGTACGGTGCCAATGCGCAGGATGATGTTTCATTCAAAATCATCGCGGACCACGCGCGGACGGTGACATTTGCGATTGGCGATGGCGCCTTACCAAGCAACGAAGGTCGCGGTTACGTGTTGCGGCGACTGATCCGGCGGGCGGTTCTGAATGGTAAAAAGCTAGGCATCGATCACGATTTCCTGTATCAATTGGTACCGGTTGTTGGCGAAATCATGAAGAGCTATTACCCACAGATTCTGGCCAACCAACCATTTATCCAAAAGGTGATCAAATCCGAGGAAACGCGATTCCGTCAGACGTTGGATGCTGGCGTCAATCTGTTGAACCAGATCATTGCTGAATTAAAGAAAACCGGCAAGAAAGAGATTTCCGGCGCTGATGCCTTTAAGTTGTTCGACACGTATGGCTTCCCGGTTGAAATGACAAACGAGTATGCACAGGATGAAGGCTTGCAAGTCGATATGGCCGGCTTCAAAAAGAACATGGCCGCGCAACGTGATCGGGCCCGTAAAGCACGCGGCGATCGCCAGTCGATGGGCAGTCAGGATACTGTCTTAATGAACATTACAACCCCAAGTAAATTTACCGGCTGGACCGAATTGGATCATAAGCATGCGACCTTGCAGGACATTATCGTTGACGATCAGCTGCAAGATGATGTCAGTGAAGGCACGGCACAATTAATTTTTGATGAAACCCCGTTTTATGCGGAAATGGGCGGTCAGGTAGCCGATCACGGACAAATTAAGGCGCAAGACGGAACGGTATTGGCAGAAGTGACCGATGTCCAACACGCCCCCAATGGCCAGAATCTGCATACGGTGACGGTTAACGGTAAGTTGGAAAAAGGCCAAGCATACTGGCTGAGTGTTGATCAGCTGCGGCGGAAGAAAGTATCGCTTAACCATACGGCGACTCATTTGCTTGATCAGGCACTGCGCGACGTTTTGGGCGAGCACACTCACCAAGCAGGTTCATTAGTCGAACCGGACTACTTGCGATTTGATTTTACGAACTTTGGACAGGTAACGCCGAAACAACTCCGCAAAGTCGAAACGATTGTTAATCAGAAAATCTGGGATGCTTTGCCGATTACCTGGAAAGAGATGCCGATTGAAGAGGCCAAGAAACTTGGCGCGATTGCTATGTTTGGGGATAAATACGGCGATGTCGTGCGGATTGTGTCGATTGGCGATTATAACAAGGAATTTGACGGTGGCACGCACCCAACCAATACCAATGCATTAGGATTATTCAAGATCACCAGTGAATCCGGTATCGGTGCCGGTATTCGCCGGGTTGAAGCTGTGACATCTAAAGAAGCTTACGAATATCTGACGCAACAACAGGATTGGCTAAGAGAAACCGCAGATCATCTGAAAATTGATCAGGTGAAGAACGTACCAAGCAAGGTTGCCCAACTGCAGGCTGATCTTAAAACCGAGCAGAAAACAGTGGATGGGTTGCAGGCAAAACTTGCTGCCCAAGCTGCGGCTGGTATTTTTGATCATGCCGAAACGGTTGGCGACTTCAAGATCATTGCCAAACAGGTTCAGGTTGCCGGGATGAACGAGCTGCGACAATTGGCTGATGAATGGAAAACCAAAAACGCATCGGATGTACTCGTGCTGGGAACGGAAGCCAATGGCAAGGCAAACTTGCTGGTAGCTGCCAATGCAACCGCGAATAAAGCCGGCATCAAAGCAGGTGACCTGATCAAAGCCATCGCGCCAAAAGTTGGTGGTGGCGGTGGTGGCCGTCCGGATATGGCTCAAGCAGGCGGCAAGAATCCGGCTGGCATCGGGGCAGCCTTAAACGAAGCCAAGCAGGTTATTGGCCAACAAGCTTAGTAAACTGAAGCCGTTTTACTGGTAATCATGGTCAGCTTCAGTGCTGAATTGATCCTCTTGAATGCCATTTAAATAGTTGTACCGTGCGTCAGAATTCGCTAACAGTTATTTTGTTAGTCGAATCCTGACGCATTTTATTTTTGGCGTTATGAGCGCGATGATTCATGGTAGAATGAAGAAAACGATTCCATTGGGGGTGAGTAGCATGAGAGCGTTGCGGTTGGCCTTAACCGATTTCTTGGGGACGCGGGAGGTTTATCAAGTCGTCTGTCGCGATAACCTGGTTAACATAGATTATATTGTTGATCCGACAACGCTGGAAGGAGCGGCCGAGAATGAATTGACAGGAGCGGATGCTGCGGCGTTTATTGCCAAACTATCCGCGCTCGACTTCAATGCCTGGCGCAAACCGTCAGCTGAAAAGTCACCGATGCTGGCTGACACGCGCTGGGAATTGACGATCACTGACGATGGTGGTCAGAAGGATCGCTACGAAGGCGGTCAGCCACTTCCTGAAAATTTTGAAACCTTGCTTAGTTTATTGAAGTATGCCGTTACCGTTCCCGGCGGTCATTTTTTGCCAGCCACAGCATGGCAGTTGGATTATGTCCGCTTTGGCACCATCCAGTTGCCGAAGTTCGATGGACCGGGCCGCTTTTTAAATCGGCAATTACGTTATCGGCGAACGTACCTGATTGATGCGTTGAATAATCAAGTGGTTCTGAAAACTGCCTACGCCGAGCCGCTTTCCGATCATGATGTTGTCTATCATGACCCTGAGCTGGTAGCATCCTTAGCTAAAAAGGTGACCGATGCTGTGGCTGGTTTAGGCGATTTAACCGCCATCACTGTCGATCCTGCTCAGCGGCCGCGAGCGATTCTGGTATTGACGGTAAAGTATCCGCACGGCGAGCCAACGCAACTTCAAGTGAATGCTGAAACCGACTTGAAGATGAAGAAGTTATGGCAGACAGTCACTGCGGCCATTCAGAATTTTCGGCGGATCGGTGAACGACGTGATCTGCAGGAAGCTTATCAACTCGGTCCACAGTTGATGCATTACATTAAAGTCAACTTCCGGCAAGGGTCCAAGGATTATTTGTATAAAACCGATTTGCCTGGACTGCAGGAAGGCGACGTGGTCATCGTTCCGGTGGGAAATGAAGGGCGTACGCTGCATGGTGAGGTTGTCGATGCGCAGGTTATGCCGCCGATTCATTTTCCAGTGCATCCTGATAAGATTAAACAGGTGATCGGCTTGGCTGATTGGGATGACGAGGATGATGATTGGGTGTAACAGACGCTTTCATTGACTTTTTACTTACTTTTGCTCAGGAATTGTACATTTGCCTGGCTTTCAAGTAAAATGGTCTGTGAAGCGGATAGAATAGAGGTGTAAGAATGAGCACATTAGATCAAACCGTTCACTTTGATTTTCGAGATAACAATCCGAAAAATGTTCACGAAACGTTGGAAACTGTGTATAAGGCGCTTGAGGAAAAAGGCTATAACCCGATCAACCAGATAGTGGGGTATCTGATTTCTGGGGATCCAGCCTATATTCCTCGGTACAATGATGCGCGTAACCTGATCCGGAAACATGAGCGCGACGAGATCATTGAAGAGCTTGTTCGAAACTATCTTGGCAAGGAGCAAGTTTAATGCGCTTAATGGGGTTGGACGTCGGTTCTCGGACTGTCGGGGTAGCGATCAGTGATCCTTTAGGCTGGACGGCACAAGGTCTGGAGATTATTCGGATCAATGAAGATAAACAACAGTTTGGGATTACACGCCTCAAAGAGTTGGTCAAGCAATATGAGGTGACCGCCTTTGTTTTGGGTTTACCCAAAAATATGAACAATTCAATTGGACCACGCGCAGAAAAGTCACAGGCTTATGGTGATTTACTTAAAGAGACGTTTGGTTTGCCAGTTGACTTTATTGATGAGCGGCTTACAACCGTTGAGGCTTCGCGGATGCTGATTGAAGAAGCAGACGCCAGCCGTAAGCGGCAAAAGCAGGTTATCGATAAAGTGGCTGCCCAGATGATCCTGCAAAATTATCTGGATGCAAAAGGTCCCTTGACGAAGCAATAATCATGGCAGGTGGCCACACAGGTTCCGCCTGTTTAAGGAGGATGTTAACACCGCTCAAACATGTCGGACCATATGGAATCAAGTTGCACAACATGGACAGAATAATTAAGTGGAAGATGTCCGTGTGTTCAAACTGAGTTAACTGGCGAAATGTCTTGATAAGGGCCAAAGTATTACGGTATTGTGGTTCTTACCAAGCGCTAGTATTGGTTTGAACGTCTATCTCAAGCTTTCTCTCAAGTAGCCTTTAACCAGCTAATCGAGAGAAGGTACCGTTGAGAATCTGATGGCTGATGCAAAATCAAAGATTACGGGGTAGGCTATACCCTTAAAGTTCAGGAGGCGGTCACTGTCATGATGAATTATTTCAGAGTGGGAATACCGTTGTTGACGGGACTAAATGAAATGTAGGATGTCAATCAAGAAAGGAAATATATAAAACCTTTATTGGTGTCGAAGAGACATTCTTCCACGTTTTATATAGCAGAAGCAAGATGGCGAATAACGAACATGTAACGCCCGGCGATGACAATCAGCAGATTACGCTGATCGATGAAAAGGGCAATGAAGAGCTCTATCAGGTTTTATTCACGTTTGATTCCGAAGATTACGGCAAAAGCTACGTGCTTTTATACCCTGCCAGCGAAAGCGATAATCAGGAAGTTGAAATCCAGGCTTTCTCATTCACGCCGGATGCAAACGGGGATGCCAGCTCGGGAGATCTTTTTCCTATCGAAGACGATGAGGAATGGGATATGGTCGAAGAAGTCCTAAACACCTTCTTGGCCGATGACGATTCAAATCTACAAGATTAACCAAGTCATCCCCCTAGCAGGCCACCGGAATTGGTGGTCTGCTTTTTGTGTGAGCGCGAGCCGGCGCGGTTAGGAGCCGGAGTGTAAGTGGCCTTGGGCGTGATGGCGGTTTTTGCCATTGCGCCCGAGGCCCTTACACGCAGGCTCCTGCGCCGGGGAGCGCGTTATGGAGTGAGGACGTATGTTTTCGAGGTGGTCTTTGCCATTGCGACCAAGGTCCTTACATGCAGGCTCCTGCGCCAGGGAGCGCGTTATAGCAACCGAACACATTTCGAGCAGATAACTCCCAATTTTAGTCGCATTTACCCGCACCTGCTCGCGACCGGTTAACTATGGTAAAATACACCTTAAAAGAGTGGAGGCATTCGCGTCATGACTGAGGAGAAGCGCCGCTTTAAAGCCGTTATTGGCGGTAAAGCGTATACGATTATCGGACCCGGATCCGAGCAGCACTTTTTGACCGTGACGAAGCTGCTGAATGAACGGCTGGATCAGGTTAAAACGCTCGCACCGGATCTGACCGCCGAAGAGCAGGCGATTTTAGTTGCCTTCAATGCCGTTTCTGACCAGGTTAAACTGTTAGCAGCTCAACAGGATGACTCAGATCAGAAAGCGTAGTGGGGGAACAACTTGATTTCGATTACGATTATCTTAGCGTTAGTATTTTTTTATTATAGCGGAGCACGCCGCGGAGCAGCTTTACAATGGCTGCATGTTGGCGGTTATACCCTGAGTTTTTTGGCGGCCACTGCATTGGCGCAACCGCTCGGGGAACACTTTACCTTGTTAATTCCCTATCCATCGGCAACCGATGCCGGTCAATTTGCGTTTTATTCCGATAAGATCGGCTTAACGTTAGACACAGCGTTCTATCGTGGATTTGCGTTTCTATTGGTGCTGACAATCGGGTGGCTCATCACGCGGATTGTGGCTTTGTGGTTCCATGACTTGACTTATGCGGCAATGGCGCATCGGCACAGCGCGGTGATTGGCGGTTGTGCCAATCTGGTGATCGGGTATATTTTTTTGTTTCTCATTCTGGCGTTGCTGGCGTTGATTCCGATTGCCGGGATTCAACAGGGACTCGACCATTCAATCGTTGCCAAAGTCATGATTAAATATTCACCAGGGTTAACACAATTTGTGAATGCCCTTTGGTTGTGAACACAGTGACGCTCAAGGACGGAGAACCGATGTCTTTGGGCGCTTCGTGGTTATAGGAGCAGAATATGAATAAAAAGATTTTAAAAACACTTGAATACGACAAGATTCAGCAAGCACTGTTGCGTCAAGTCGTAACGGCGAAAGGACGACAGCTGGTTCAGGATATGGTGCCGTTAACGGATCCGGTGGCCGTACAACGGGCGCTCGATGAAACTGCTGATGGAGCCTCAGCATTGCGGCTCAAAGGCGGCATTCCGGTACCCCAGCTGGAAAATATTGATCCGGCATTAAAGCGCGTCGATATCGGGGCCGTTTTGAATGGCCAGGAGTTGGCCAGCATCAGTCGGGTACTGCAAACAGTGAGTGCCATCGATAAATTTTTGACCGACTTACAGGATCAAATTGACTTTCGGCAGTTATATACGTTGCAAGAGGAACTGACAGCACTGCCGCAATTATCTCGGCGTTTGAAGACTGCCGTTGATCCTGATGGCACTTTAACTGATGAAGCCAGTCCCGAGCTGCACGGGATTCGTGAGCAGATTAAACGCATTGAAAGCGATATTCGTAACAAAATGTCTGAATATACGCGTGGCGCCCAGTCGAAATATTTGAGTGATCCAATTGTAACGATTCGTGACGATCGCTATGTCATCCCGGTGAAAGCAGCGTATCGTGGTAAATTCGGTGGCGTTGTGCACGATCAAAGTGCCACGGGGCAAACCCTTTTTGTTGAACCACAGGCCATCGTCGCGTTGAATAACCGTCTCCGCGAGGCACAGATGGCAGAAACAGCTGAAGTAAATCGGGTGTTGGCTGAGCTATCAAATGAGTTGGCACCCTATACAGGGCAGATCAAGGCCAATGCAGCGGTTTTGGGCCATTTTGATTTGATTAACGCTAAAGCCAAGTTGGCCAAGAGCCAAAAGGCAACCGAACCGCTTGTTTCATCCGATAATGATGTCCTGTTGCGGCAGGCGCGTCATCCGCTAATTGACCCGCATCAGGTTGTCGGTAATGATATCCCACTGGGCGCAGATTATCAGGCAATGGTGATCACAGGCCCTAACACAGGTGGAAAAACGATCACCTTAAAAACGTTAGGATTGTTGCAGCTCATGGGGCAATCCGGTTTGTTTATTCCGGCTGACGATGAAAGCCGCATCGGCATTTTTGATGAGGTTTTTGCCGACATTGGCGATGAGCAGTCGATCGAACAGAATCTGTCTACTTTTTCTGCCCATATGGATAATATCGTGCACATTCTTAAACAGCTTTCCCGCAACAGTCTAGTGCTGTTTGATGAATTGGGAGCGGGCACGGATCCGCAGGAAGGGGCGGCGCTGGCGATTGCGATTTTGGATGCGGTCGGCGAAATTGGCACGTACGTGGTGGCCACGACGCATTATCCGGAACTGAAATTGTACGGCTACAACACGCCCAAAACTATCAACGCCTCGATGGAGTTTGACAGCAAAACGCTTCAGCCAACGTACCGCTTGCTGGTCGGCGTTCCCGGTCGATCAAACGCCTTCGATATTTCGATGCGATTAGGCCTACCGCAGCCGATTGTCGATCGGGCTAAGTCGATGATTAGCTCTGACAGTCACGAACTCAACAATATGATCAGCGATTTAGAAAGGCAACGTAAGGCAGCAGAAAATGCCCGGGCAGCTGCGCAGCGGCAACTGGCAGATGCCCAAGCGCTTCACGACGAATTGGCTGACGCGTACAAGACATTTACCACCGAACGGGATGCTCAGTTGCAACAGGCAAAAGAAAAAGCTAATGCAATGGTTGACAAGGCGCAGGTAAAAGCGGATAAAATTATTAAGCAGCTGCGGCAAATGCAGCTGACCAATCCGGGATCCGTCAAAGAAAATCAATTGATTGCGGCCAAAACCGCCTTGAAGCGTCTGCACCAAGACGAGCCACTGCAAAAAAATCGGGTGCTTCGGCGTGAACGGGAAAAACAGGCCTTGCATGTTGGCGATGAGGTGAAGGTTGCCAGTTATGACCAGACCGGCACTTTATTAGAACAATTCGACAAGGATCATTGGCAGGTTCAGATGGGTATTTTAAAAATGAAAGTGCCAACGTCAGAACTGGAAAAAGTCAAACCGACCAAACAGGCTTCCGCCCAACGGCCAGTGGTTAAAGTTAGTGGTGGTGGCATGAGCGGCCCGTCCACCACGCTGGATTTGCGCGGCGAACGCTATGAGCAGGCGATGGCCGATTTGGATCAATATATTGATGCAGCATTGTTGGCAGGCTATCCGTCGGTGACGATCATTCATGGTTTGGGCACCGGCGCGATTCGCAATGGCGTGACCCAGTACCTGAAGCGTAACCGGCAAGTGAAGAACTTTGGATTTTCCCCGCAGAATGCTGGCGGATCTGGGGCAACGATTGTTAATTTCAAGTAGCTGGTAGTATTTTACCAGTGAATGTGCTATTATTTAGTTACAAAAAGTAAGAGGAGGAATCCGTTCATGGTTCAAGCAGTTACAGATTCAAACTACAAGACGGAGACCGACACTGGCGTCACCCTAACCGATTTTTGGGCGACATGGTGCGGCCCTTGTCGTATGCAGAGCCCAGTGATCGAAAAGTTAGCCGAAAGCCGCGATGACGTTAAGTTCGTCAAGATGGATGTCGACGCCAACCCGGAGACACCAAAGTCATTTGGCATTATGGCGATCCCGACCCTTGTTATCAAGAAGGATGGCAAGGTTGTCGAGAAGCTGGTTGGCTATCAAACCAAAGATCAGCTCGATGCAACACTGAACAAGTACACCGCTTAATTGAAGCAAAAGGACCAACATTCTGGTCATAGGCAGCAGTCTGAATAAGGCTGTGGCCTTTTTTTAAAAGTGTCAAATAAGACGCGTAACTTTTTAGCACACAAGCAGGTTTGTGCGAAAGTTACGCGTCTTTTCTTTTTCATAACCAGATTGGTGAGACTCAAAAATTTGGGATTAAAGCAAATACCGTTCACTGTGGATATAAAAAACATGATAAAAAGACGAATCTTAATCCAAATCGAGGAAAATCAGTGGGATTTTTCAGATGTAATCGCTATATTAGGGTTATTTCATCGTGGTGGTTTAGCCTGGGAAACGACCTGTATTGAACACGCATAAACGCGTCCGACGTTGGTATAACAGGAACTTTGAGATGTTAAACAATTGTTTGGGTTGAAGCCCGGTAGTTAGTTGTCTGGTTCACATTACGAAACTGTTAGGTGATTGTTACGCTTTTCGTTGGCGAGGCGTTTTCTGTAAAACTATAATAGACGTGTAATTAAGAACGTGGGGTGACAAGATGTTCGCAAAATTAAAAGCAGTGTGGGAAAATCCCACATTTCGGTTCATCTTTTGGACCGTCACGTATTTCGTGATTCTGCTGGTTCTGGTTTATCTATACGGATACAGTGGCATCAATAACAGTAAATTCATCTATAACGAGTTCTAAAAAGGGGGAAAACCGAGATGATCGATAATGTCATCACAGCGATTGATCGGGTCGCCGCAGAGCATCCAACGCGCGTGGCTTATGATTATGAAGGTAAACAGTACACCTACGCGCAGTTAAAAGACGGCAGTGATCGCTTGGCCGGTTTCTTTGCGGAAACCTTGCCAGATGGTCAGCCGATCATTGTGTATGGCGGACAAACCTTTGATATGGTTGAGGTTTTCCTTGGGCTTTCAAAATCAGGGCATGCCTACATTCCGATCGATACGCACAGTCCGAATGAACGGATCACGCAGGTCCAGGATGTTGCCCATGCACCGGCCGTCATTGAAGTCGCACCGCTGCCGATTACGGTTCCAGACGTCCAGATTATTAAGGCACCGGAACTCCATGACGCTGAAAAGACGCATGAACCGATTCGTTCCTTGCAACATGCCGTCACCGGAGACGATAACTACTACATCATTTTCACGAGCGGCACAACCGGCAAACCAAAAGGCGTTCAGATCAGCCACGAGAATCTGTTGAGCTATGTTAATTGGAATATCTCCGATTTTGGCCTCCAGGAAGGCGTCGTTTCGATGTCCCAACCGCCGTATTCGTTTGACTTGAGTGTCATGGATCTGTATCCGACATTGGTACTTGGCGGCACGTTAAAGGCTTTGCCAAAAGAAGTTACCGACAATTTTAAAGACTTATTTGCAACGCTGCCACAGCTCGGTCTGAATGAATGGGTTTCAACCCCGTCATTTGTCGAAATTGCCTTACTAGATCCGAACTTTAAACAGGAAAATTATCCGAATCTGACGCATTTTCTATTCTGCGGTGAGGAACTTGTCAATAAGACCGCACAGGAGCTGATTACCCGCTTCCCGAAAGCAACGGTCTATAACACTTATGGTCCGACTGAAGCAACGGTTGCCGTGACCGGTATGGCGATCACGCAGGAAATTGTCGATCAATATCCGCGGTTGCCAATTGGGTATGCCAAGCCTGACACCGACATTTTCATTGTTGATGAGCAAGGCAATCAAGTGCCGCCTGATACGGAAGGCGAGTTAATGATTGTCGGGCCAAGTGTTTCTAAGGGTTATCTCAATAATCCGGATAAAACCGCGAAAGCTTTCTTCAAAGTTGGCAGTAAGCGGGGGTATCGTTCCGGTGACTTAGCAACGATGACGGCAGATGGCATGATCTTTTATCGTGGTCGTACCGATTTTCAAGTTAAATTGCACGGTTACCGCATTGAGCTGGAAGATGTTGACCATAACCTGAATCAGGTTTCGTACATCAAGCAGGCGTCAACGGTGCCGCGGTACGATAAGGATCATAAAGTAGCACAATTAATCGCTTTTGCGGTTGCCAAACCCAACGACTTCGATAGTGATATGAAGTTGACCCAGGCTGTTAAAGCCGAGTTAAGCAAGATGGTGATGGAATATATGATTCCGCAACGCATTATCTATCGGGATCAATTACCATTGACAGCGAACGGTAAGGTTGATCGCAAAGCACTGATTGCAGAGGTAAATCACTAATGCTGAATTTACAACCATATGAGAATCCACAGTATTTTCTCTATTTGATCATCGCCTTGCTGCCGGTCATCATCGGGATGTTTAAAGGCTTCAGGATGCATTGGTATGAAAGCATCTTTTCACTGGTGTTCCTGGTTCTGATTTTTGACGCTGACAAGTGGCCACAGGGTAAGGCACTGTTGGGCTATGTTGTCTTCAACCTGTTGCTGGTATATGCCTACTTCAAGTATCGCACGCGAGAAGGGTCGAAAAATTCGACCGCGGTGTTCTATCTCAGCGTTGCGCTAGGCATAGCCCAGTTAGCGGTTGTCAAGTTTACCCCGTTGTTCCAACATCACGGCTCGATTCTGGGTTTTCTGGGAATTAGTTATCTGACCTTCCGTGTCGTCGGAACGATCATGGAAATCCGGGATGGCTCGATCAAAGACCTGAATATGTGGAAGTTTGTCCAATTTCTATTGTTCTTCCCAACGATCTCAAGCGGCCCGATTGACCGTTATCGCCGCTTCGTCAAAGATTATGATCGGGTCCCTGATCCTGAACATTATGCCCAGCTAGTCACAAAAGCGATGCACTATCTGATGCTCGGGTTCCTTTACAAGTTCATTTTGGGTTACATCTTTGGAACGCTGTGGCTGCCTTCCGTCGAGCATATGGCGATGGCAAGCCGCGGTGGGGCATTCTTGGGACTCAGTTGGCCAGTTGTCGGCGTCATGTACGCTTATTCTGGGTATTTGTTCTTCGACTTTGCCGGTTACAGTTTGTTCGCAGTAGCCATTTCGTATCTGATGGGCATCGAGACGCCAATGAACTTCAACAAGCCATGGATGTCTTATAACATTAAGGACTTCTGGAATCGTTGGCACATGAGTCTGAGCTTCTGGTTCCGTGACTACATCTACATGCGGTTTGTGTTCTTCGTGATGAAGCATAAGTGGCTGAAATCACGGGTCTCGACAGCATTTGTCGGTTATCTGGTGTTATTCCTGATTATGGGTATCTGGCATGGTGAAACTTGGTATTACATCGTTTACGGGTTGTTCCACGCCATGCTCATCAATTTGACCGATGCCTGGCTGCGCTTTAAGAAGAAGCACAAAGACTTCTTCCCGCACAATAAGGCGACGCATTACTTTGCTATTTTCATGACAGCAAATGCAGTCTGCCTTTCGTTCTTGATTTTTTCCGGGTTCTTGGACACACTGTGGTTCCATTAAAAATGTTGTGGTAAATGGCCGGTCGCTCAATGACCGACTGGAGTTGAAAAGAAAGAGGTAGTTGATAATGGCAGACGAATCAATTAAAAATGGTGTTTTGGATATTTTGGCTGATTTAACCGGTTCTGACGATGTGAAAAAGGATTTGGATATGAACTTGTTTGAAACCGGGCTGTTGGATTCAATGGGGACCGTACAGCTGCTGTTGGAACTGCAAAGTCAATATGGTGTGAATGCACCGGTTTCGGAATTTGATCGTAAGGAATGGGATACCCCTAATAAAATCATTGCAAAGGTCGAACAAGCACAATGAAAAAACCGATCGGGAAGATCCTTTGGCGCGGACTTGGCCCGCTGCTGATCGCTGTGATCCTGGTCGCCGCCTTGATGCTCGTGCCATTTAAGTTTGGCAGCAGCAGCCAAGCGACGATCAGGCAGGCAGCCAGCTCAATGTCGGCCAACGTGCTTAAAGGCGAAAATATTAAAAATGAAGCCATGGCCGAGAATTATGTCCCGTTCATTGGGTCATCCGAATTGTCGCGGATGGATGCTTTTCATCCTTCCGTGTTGGCGCAAAAGTATCATCGCAGCTATCGTCCGTTTCTTATGGGAATGGCCGGAACTCAATCGCTGACGCATTTCTTATCGGTCAATGCCTTGACACATGTGAATGGAAAAAAGGCCGTGATGGTGCTGTCGCCGCAATGGTTTGTTCCTGGCGGCGTGCGGAAGGCGCAGTTTGACTTCTTCTTTTCACCGGCGCAACTGACAACTTTCCTGCTGCATGCGAATCCGAATTCAGAAGCGGATCGCTATGCAGCGCGCCGACTATTACAATTTCCTTCGACTAACTCGGATCGGATATCCAATGGTGCGTTGAAGAACATCGCTGCCGGACAGAAGCTGTCGGATGCCCAGTATTGGTATTTGAAGCAAGTTAAAAGTCCGATGGCTGATCATCAGGATGCTTTGTTCTCGCAGCTGTTTTTAAATAATAACCAGCCTAAGTTGAATAAAGCGGCCAAACAGTTGCCGGCTAAGTATGATGTTGACGACTTAGACGGTGTGGCGACACAGATAGGCATGAAGGAGACGACGAACAATCCTTTTGGACTCAAGAATGACTTTTATTCGAAAAGAGTTAAAAAGAATTTGCCTAAGCTGGAGGGGTCACAAGCGCACTGGAGTTATGTGAAATCGCCGGAATATTCTGATCTGCAACTGGTTTTGAATACCTTTGCGAAAAAGCACATGGAAGTTTTGTTTGTCATTCCGCCAATCAATGCCAAGTGGGCAGCGTATACCGGCTTGGATATGAACATGATCCAAGACACCGTGACGAAGTTGAATTATCAGCTGAAAACACAAGGCTTTAATCATGTCCTGGACTTAAGCCAAGATGGTGCGCAACCGTACTTCATGGAAGATACGATTCATATTGGCTGGCGCGGCTGGCTTAAAATGGATCAGACAGTTCGGCCGTTCCTTAAAACGAATAAGGCAACTGGCGTTCATTACAAACTTAACGACCAGTTTTACACGAAGAGTTGGCAACAGCGGTCAGCCAATGGCCTAGACTGAGGTTCTGAAAATAGCGATAGTTAATATTCGTGCCTGACAAAAAGCGGCCCCGAAGACGAATGGCGTCTTCGGGGTCGCTTTTGCATGATTGCGTCTAATTCAAGTTGTTCGGTCATCCCTTAAGTTGATGGTCGACCTGAAGGGGAGTTACTGATCATCGGGCGCCAGATCAATGAGATGATCGGCAGTAGGTTGCGAGTCTTGATTGTCCATGACAACGGTTAGGACAACGTTTTGGTCGCGCCGTTGAATCGCACTGCCGCCTTCAACGGCAAAGCCCAAGACCTGTTGCAATGATTGGGCTAAAAACCCGGCTTCAAGTTGAAAGTCTGGGTCATCGTATGTACGAATACGGGTTGCCACGACGTCTCCAGCCAGCAAATATTGGCGCTCCTGGCGCTTTTGTTTGAGCGGCGTTAATGTACCGAAACCAACCTGGGTAAAGAGTTGCGGTAAGGCGGTTTCATCGACTGGTAATTTGGTTGCCAAATCACGCCCTGACCAATAGAGAATATGGTGCTGTTCTTCACCCAGCATATTCGGCAACATTAGATCGCGCATTGCCGTTACCGCAAAGAATGAGACCGAGCCGGGAAGGTTCAGCAGGGTGGTATAATCAGATTTTGCCATGTTGTGCCTCCTGTTTCTATTCGTCTAGTATAGCCGAAAAATGGGTTTAAAAACATGCTTTTCTGAACGCTTGCTTTTTTTAAGATTTAAACTCACAATGAAGTTTCAGAGTTTTATCGCGACAGATAAGTATCAGGGGCCGTCACGTGTTTTCAGTCGGGGGTCACGCTAGATTTTTGCGATTTATTAACAGGCTAGCGTGGTAATCGATGTTAACCAACGGCGATACCTTAAATTGAAGTTTCAAAAGGAGGATGTTAACAGCACTCAAATATGTCGAATAGTATGGAATCAAGCGGTACAACATGGATAGAATAATTAAGTGGAAGCTGTCCGTGTGTTCAAACCAAGTTAATCTGCGAAATATATTGACAATAGCCTGAATCGGTACTGTATGATGGTTCTTACCAAAATTCCGCTAACTAACATTGGTTTGAACGTCTACTCTAAGCTTCCTCTCGAGTAGCGTTTAACCAGCCAATTGAGAGGAGGTGACAACTTTTGATTAAAACGCATAAGATCAAGCTCTATCCCAATGCAACCATGCGGCGTGAACTGGAGCGATTGTTTAGCTATCGCCGGTTTTGCTGGAATCAGGCCCTCGAAACTTGGAATGGCATGTACGATGCATCCCTAGTAATGGCGGATAAAACGTTGCGGCCTAATGAACGCAAAGTGCGCGATGAGCTGGTTTGGAACAAAGCCGATTGGCAGTATGAACAGTCAGCCCGAGTTTTGCAGCTCGCGGTAAACGATTTAAGTAAGGCTTGGAAGAACTACTTCAATCCGAAGATGCCAGATCACGATAAACCCAACTGGAAATCTAAGAAACGATCCCGCAAAACGTTCAAAACGGATCGCGCGCGACTTGTGAAAGGCAAGTTACGTTTAGATAAACCTCATGGTGCTGGTGCCTGGTATGACATCAAACTAGCTGAGCAACCGCGTTGGCAAGGAGAACTGAAACAGGTTTGTGTCGTTCAAGACGCTGACGGTTACTATGCCTCCTTTTCAATTGAGGTTCAAACTTCTGTTGAAAAGCGGCCGGTTCTAACGGTCACTGGGGTTGATGCCAACATCGGCAAGTTTGACTATCAAACGTCAACTGGCTATGCCACTCAACCCACCTTGCCTGAACGTCTGCCAGTGCTTTACACTCGTATTGCTCATTATCAGCGCCAATTAGCCCGCAAACGGAAAGTAAGTCCCAAGCATTTTAACTCCAAGGCTTATCGCACAACGAGAACCAAGTTGAAGCGTCAATACCAACGAGTTGAGCGGATTCAAACGGATTTACTGCAAAAGTTTACGACTATGCTCGTCACTGATTATGACTTAATTGGGATTGAGAACTTAGACAATCAACACATGCGCATGAATAAACGTCTCGCGAAGAACCTGCATCGGTCATTGTTTGGTAAGTTTAAAATGATCATGCAATACAAGGCCGACTGGTATGGGAATACGTTAGTGTTAGCGGATCGGTTTTACCCTAGTACTCAACGCTGTTCCCGCTGCGGTTATGTGAAAACGGCTGATGAACGGGTCACGCTAAGCGGCAACTTGAAACATCGTACGGGTCACGATGATTATCATTGTTACCAGTGTGGGGTGAGGTTGGGGCGCGACGAAAATGCTGTTGAGAATCTGATAGCTTATGCGAAATCAAAGGTTACGGGGTAGGCTATACCCTTAAAGTTCAGGAGACGGTCACTGTCATGATGAATTATTTCAGAGTGGGAATACCGTTGTTGACGGGACTAAATGAAATGTAGGATTGTCAATCAAGAAAGGAAATATATAAAACCTTTATTGGTGTCAAAGAGACATCCTTCCACAGTTTATATAGCAGATTCATCATGATGAACAAGCAACCAATCGGATTTATTGACTCAGGTGTCGGCGGCTTGACCGTTGTGAAAGAAGCCTTGCATCAGTTACCGGCCGAAAATACGGTTTATTTAGGTGACCAAGCGCGTCTGCCATATGGACCGCGACCCGCCGAACAGGTTCAGGCATTTACTTGGCAGATGGTTAATTTTCTACTCACCAAGCATATTAAAATGCTGGTCATTGCGTGCAACACGGCGACAGCGGCGGCTTTACCGTTGATTAAAGCCAAGCTATCGATCCCGGTGATCGGCGTCATCAAGCCGGGCAGTCGTGCGGCCTTAAAAGCAACGCGCACCGGCCATATCGGCATTATCGCGACAGAAGGAACGGTTAAAAGTGGTGCCTATACCCAGGCTTTGCGGACGAAAGCGCCGGACATTCGGCTAACCAGTCTGGCCGCGCCCAAGTTTGTGTCACTGGTAGAAAGTAACGAGGCGCATTCGCCAATCGCCAAGCGGGTGGTGGCGGATACTTTGCAGCCGCTGTTGCACACCGACATTGATACGCTGGTGTTAGGGTGCACCCATTACCCGATTTTACGGCCGATTATTCAAAACGTGATGGGCAGCGGCGTCACTTTAATTGACTCAGGC
Source organism: Lacticaseibacillus zeae subsp. silagei (assembly GCF_030770335.1). Classification (NCBI taxonomy): domain Bacteria; kingdom Bacillati; phylum Bacillota; class Bacilli; order Lactobacillales; family Lactobacillaceae; genus Lacticaseibacillus; species Lacticaseibacillus zeae. Next base: position 783,178 of record NZ_CP132484.1, read on the forward strand.
GCAGAAACCGTTAATGATGTTTCGATGCTGCTTGATTATTTTGATTTGGCCAATGACAGCCATGAAACGCCCACGCACGATTATTATACGACAGGCGCCCCTTCCATGTTTGATCAGTTAGGTGAAGCATGGCTTGAATTGAAGGCTCCCATGCACGCCCAGCATGTTAATATTGAATCAGAGCCGACCCACTTTGTTGACGCGGCAGATATGCCAACTGGTAAAACCATCGTGGTTGCCAGCAAAAATCCCGGTAAAGTAAAAGAATTTAAGGCGATGTTTGAGCCTGCTGGCGTCACGGTTAAAAGCCTGGCTGATTTTCCCAGCGTCCCGACTGTCGACGAGACTGGCACGACTTTTGAAGAAAATGCGCGGCAAAAAGCCGACCAGTACGCAAAAGATCTCCAGCTACCGGTGATTGCCGATGATTCGGGTTTAATGGTTGATGCGCTGGATGGTCAACCGGGCATTCGTTCAGCCCGTTATGCTGGCGATGGGCATAACGATGCGGCGAACAATGCCAAACTTTTGGCCAATTTAGCCGATGTTCCTGACGATGCGCGAACCGCCACGTTCCATACAACCTTGGTGCTGGCAAAACCGGATCATCCGGAAGCCGATCTGGTGGTTCATGGTGATCTTTCTGGACAAATCACGGCCATCCCGCGCGGAACTGACGGCTTTGGCTACGATCCATTTTTCTTGGTGCCGTCACTAGGTAAAACACTGGCAGAGCTGACTGCCGAAGAAAAAAATCAGATTAGTCATCGCGGTAATGCCATGCGGTCACTGGAAAAGGTTTGGCAGGCATGGTTGGAGGAAGAGATATGAAAATTCTGGCAGTAAGCGACACGCACGGCGATCGTGAAGTTCTTGCGACAATCTTGAAACAGCAGCCGGATCTGGATGGTTATTTCTATGCTGGCGATTCGGAGTTACCTGCAGATGATTCGCTTTTTCAAACGTATCATGCGGTTGAGGGGAACATGGACTTTGATCCTAATTTTCCCATGAGTGTGACAACGACGGTTAAAGGTATCACGATTTTTATGACGCACGGCCATCGGTTTGGGGTGAACTTTGGGCTGGACAAGCTCATGGCTGCTGGCGAAGCGGCTCACGCCCAGCTGGTGATTTTCGGGCATACCCATCAACTTGGCGTGGAAGAGCGCGCCGGTATGGTGATTTTGAATCCGGGCTCGATTAGTCAGCCCCGCGGTCAGTTCGCCAATTTAGGCGGTACTTACGCCACAGTTTCCTGGACAGAGGACAAAGTGCACGTTGATTTTTTGAAGCGGGACGGCAGCATCGTTGCGCCATTAAGCCGCGACTTTTTGCAGGCATGATCGGCATGTTTGAGATAATTAAAAATCGGTTCTAGCGGCAATTGCTAGAGCCGATTTTTTTTGAAGAATCAGATCGTTGTTACATAAAGAGTTGTTTGTAGGTGAAAACCGCGAGAATGGCCGCGACGATTGGCGCAATTACAGGCACCCAGGCATATCCCCAGTCGGAACTGCCTTTGTGTTTTAATGGCAAAAGCGCGTGCAGAATTCGTGGGCCGAGATCACGAGCCGGGTTTAATGCCGGTCCGGTTGGGCCACCCAGTGATGCCACTAATGTCGCCACAAGGAAACCTAAGCCCATGTGTGCCGTTCCAAGATTATCTTGGAAGAATGGTGCTTTGGTGATACCAAGGGCGCCGATGAAAAGAATATACGAACCAATAAATTCGTTGACGAAACCGTTTAGTTTGCTCTTCGTCGCACTGATCGTACTAAATGTCCCAAGAATGTGTTGGGTATTGGTCGTGAGATCGTAATGCGGTTTGTAAGCCGCAACGACGAACAACTGTCCAACCATGGCCCCCGCCATCTGGACCACAATATACGGCAACACTTCAGACCACGGGAACATGCCAGAGGCAGCTAAACCTAACGTAAACGCAGGATTAATGTGGTTGCCGGAAATGGCGCCAAACATCATGGCAGGAATCATGACTCCGGCGCCGTAGCCGACCGCAATCAGCAGCCAGTCCGAGCCATTTCCTTTGGTACCCTTCAAATCGACGTTGGCAACGGAGCCATTTCCTAACAAAACCATAATGGCAGTGCCAATAAATTCGGCGGCCAAACGCACGCCTAGATCATATGTCATTTTTACCCCTCCAAATGATTCATTCATTGCTAGCATGTGCATGGTGCTTACTTTGATTTGCTTTGTTGCTTGGATAAAGTGTTCTTCCGGCTTCTAAGCGGGCTGGCTCACGCTCACCAAAAAGTTGTCGTATTTCTTATGAATAACGACGATCGAAATTCCTTGATGTCATTCATGGTAAAATAACCATATGGTGTTTCCGCCTTTTGACGGATGGCACCGGCATGGATAAGCGGTAAACTGAAGCAATAAAGTTAACTAATCTAACTTTTTGACTAACGTACTTAAACCAAGAATGTTAAAAAGGAGCTACCCACATGTTAAATCAAGCCATTGCCAATATGCTGATTGAAAATCGTCATCACTTTATGATTTCTGCAGATATGGTTGCAACGGTCTCCGAAGATAACCCATTGAGTCATGCGTTTCTTGTTCTTACCAAGGTGCGCTATGCGAAAATTCCGGTTTTGGATCACGACTCGAAGTTCAAAGGGCTCATTTCACTGCCGATGATTACCGAAACGATGTTGGGGCTGGACCATATCAGTTTTCAGTCGCTAGATACCATGACCGTCAAAGATGTCATGGAGACTGATGTGGCGACAATTAGTGACCCATATGACTTGGAGAACGTTTTACATTTGCTCGTCGACAACCCGTTCATTCCGGTCGTTCAGGACGGGTACTTCACCGGCATCGTGACCCGGCGTGAGGTGATGAAAGGCATCAACAATATTGGTCACAACATCGACAAGCATTTCCAACTGGAACCTTTAGCGTCAGTCGTTGAAAAAGAATCTTAGTCCCTTAAAAACCGGCATGCGGACAAATCTGTATGCTGGTTTTTTTTGTTGTCGACACTAGTCAGCGTCTGCGTTGGATTCCGGTTTATCTAGGAAGATGGTCGCTAAAACGCCGATGATGAGGCTAACAACAACAAAAAGTACGGGTACGACCATACCAGTAGCCGGCCAATAAGGTGCGATGCCAGTTTCGATCAGAATGACCACTGCTGCGGCAACAATACCGCATACAGCATAATAAACCTGGGTTTCGAAATGTTCGAGCAAATACGCCATCAATTTGGCAACCGCAATCAGACCGACAATGGCGCCAAGCATGAAGGGCAGCAGCAGCGCCACTGAGCCCACAGCCGCATTAAAAGCCGCCCAGTTACCAGAAGCAAATGCTCGGGCCGCATCACCTAGCTGGCTGACAGCATTATAGACGGTTCCATACTGATCAATAACCATCAGCATGACGGAGCCGGAAATACCAGGGATGGCCATTAACGATACAGCGAAGATGCCAGCAAAGGCCATCACACCAGCATCGCTAACACTGCTCAGACGCTGAATGGCAATGAGGTTCTCCGGCTGGGTCCCGCCAAGCTTGGCGAGTCCATAAATACCGGCAAATCCTCCAGCCACCAGTAAGAGGTACCACCAAGTGAAGGGCTTGAGCACCAATTTGCGATAAATAAACGGGCCGATGCCTAGCACTAACCCGATAAAGAAACCATAACTTGGCAGCGGCCAATGCGTGGTAACGACTAGGACGGCCTTTGTGGAAACCAAGATGCCAACGACGGCTCCTAAGCCAATCGGTGCCAAGAAACGCAAATTTTTCTTGGGGTTGGCGCGAAAGTGATTCACTGCTTGTAAGAGGCGGTCATACAGCCCGACAACAACGGCAAAAATACTGCCGGAAAGACCGGGAATGACAAGTGCAATGCCGATAATGGCACCTTTGATGAAATTTAGCATAACATCTCCTTATAAATGGATTTTGGCATGAGTATGGTTAAAAAGGCGTACTGTTTATGAGCCAGCCTGTAAATTTATCGGCGGCGTGGTCACATGAATGCCCGCAGAGTTTAGCGCCGCAATGTAAGCAGCGAGAAAAGTCCGTTGTAAGCTGAGTTGTTCACCATTTTCCGCGTAGAAGAGGACTTGGTAAGTAAACGTGCCATTTTGGTCCTCCGTCAGACCCAGAATATCCGGGCCTTCGGTGATGGTCGAGAATTTTGGAACCAGGTCGGTATTGACCTGTTCAATGGTTTTGCGGACCAAATTAAGATCGACAGTCGGTTCAAGCGGTAACTTGATGAGTACCTGCATGTTACTGCGGGAAAGGTTGCTGACGATTGTAATGTTGCGATTAGGGATGAAGTTAACCGTACCGTCATAACTCTTGACCACCGTGGTGCGTAGGCCAAGGCTCGTGACCGTTCCGGAAATTTTGCCTAATTTGACGATATCGCCAACGTCAAACTGCGCTTCCAATAGAATAAAGAAACCAGTCACAACGTCATTGACGAAACCTTGGGCACCAAAGCCGATTGCCAAGCCGGCCACGCCCGCACCGGCAAGTAATGTACCCACCGGAACTCCCAGCGTTGATAGGATCGCGTAAAAATAGAAGAAGAGCACAAAATAGAAAAAGAGATTGCGCGAAAGGGTATGGATGGTTTTGACGCGGGTACCTGATAAATGGGCGCGCCGTTGATAGCTTTTAAAAGCCCGATTGATGGCGAACTGGCCTAAACGATAAAGTGCAAGAAATAAAATCGAAAAGAATAGCAACGACAGAACCTTATCAATCAGGGTTCCGGCAATTTTATCCCAGTTGATGGTTTTAAAATACCGTAACCACACATTGGGTTGTTCAGTTACGGTCGTTGCCGTGAACATCATGCCTGTCACGTGACGACCTCCTCTTGGTGTTGGCTTTATTTTACCAGAACCGGGGCGGATCTGCTGGAGATTTGTCATGATGCGGATAAGTTTTTACTTTTGGTGGGAGAAGGGGTGGGTGAGGGTGGTAGGGAGTAAGTGTGGTAAGGTAATTCGGTTTCGGATGTTTTCGATAGCGCAGGGGGCGGCGTGTGAGGGCATTGGTTGCAATGGGCAGAGCCGGGCCATTGGAGGAATAAGCTTTGCGGGGCAATCCGGCCCGAAACGCGCTCGCAGGCCCAGAAATCTACACATAAGGACCTCGAACCTAAATGGCCAAAGCCTAGGTATTGGGGGAATAAATTTTGTAGGGCAATCCGGTTCCGAAACGCGATCCCCGGCGCAGAAGCCTGCGTGTAAGTACCTTGGGCGTGATGGCCAAAGAGGATAAGAATTGGAAGGCAATTCGGTTCCGAAACGCGTTTGCAGTCGCAGAAATCTACGTGTAAGGACCTCAAGCCTAAATGGCCAAAACCCAAGTGTTGCGGGGATAAGGATTGGAAGGCAATCCGGCTCCGAAACGCGCTCGCAGGCCCAGAAACCTACACATAAGGACCTCGAACCTAAATGGCCCAAACCCAGCCATTTAGGTTCGAGGCCACTTATGTGTAGGTTTCTAACCGGGCCTGCTCGCGCTCTTAAATCTTTTGCACCACTCTCCCCTCGATGTTATGATTGATGTAACCAACTGGTTTGAAATGGAGGGTGTTGCATGTCAGGTGGAGAGATTGCTTGGATCATTGCTGCGGTTGCTTTTTTGATTATTGCTTTGGCGATTGCCGTCATTGCGATTCGGGTTTCGGGTGTGACCAAGGAAGTTAAGGAAACGGTTGCCGAGACGAATAAGACGTTGAACACGGTCAACGGGGAGCTTGGCATTTTGACGAAGGAAATCGAAGGCCTTCTTGCCAAGAGCAATACCCTTCTTGAAGATGTAAATGGCAAGGTGGCGGCAGTTGATCCGGTCTTTACTGCAATTGGCGAACTTGGTGAAAGTGTTTCCGATCTGAACCAGTCAACGCGTAATCTGACCGAACGCGTTGCTCATGGTGCCAAGAACGGGGCCAAGGCGACGGTTGCGACACGTATGGGTGCCAAAGCATTTTCAATGTTGACCAAAAAGAAACATCATAATGAATAGCAGGGGGAATCATCATGGCTAAAAAAGGACATTTTTTGCTTGGATTTGTATTCGGAGCTGCCAGTGCCTTAGCAACGACTTATTTATTGACTCCGCAAACCAGTGACGAGTTAAAGCGACGGGTTAAGCATGCTTCCGCGAATTTAGCCGATCGTGCGGTTGATTACTATGATTACGCCAAAGAGGCTAGTGCGGATTGGAAGCAAAGCGCGACGGATTTTGTCGATGACTTGAAGGCGCGTGGGAATGATGCCGATGGGTCAGAAGCGTTGGCTAATTATGATGCTGCGACCGAGCAATTGCGCGATCAATTGAATACTGCAGCGGATACGGATACTTCAGCTGATTTTGATGACATTGTGCTGGACGGTAAGAGTGCGTTTGCCCAAGCCAAGGATGACGATGAAGGCAGTGAAACCCGCACCGATGAAGTGCCGGAACCGACCGAACCAAAGCCAGTTAGTGGGGCCGCCGCATCTGAGGCCAAACCGGCAAGTTCTGAATCTGAAGCCACCGATTAATCAGCACTAATAACCACAAGATTTTGAATATTAAAAATGGCGACAAACGAAAGACACCCCGACGTGAGCGCCTTTCGTTTGTCGCTTTTAGCATCGTAGCTGAATTTGTTTGAATCATTTTGATCATGAATGAGGGAGAATACTATGCTAAATAGCGAACGTCAGGCACACATCAAAGCTACTTTAAGTACTGCGGCTGAGCCACTCAGTGCGTCGAGTTTTGCACGGCGGTTTACCGTCAGTCGTCAGACCATTGTCGGCGATATTGCGCTTTTGCGGGCCCAAGGCGAGCCGATCATTGCGACGCCGCGTGGTTATACGTTGTCCCACCCTGCTGCCCATGAATTTTTGATTCCTTGCAAACACACGCCGGAGCAAACGGAACAGGAGCTGCAGCTGATCCTCGACAACGGCGGGTGGATTGAAGATGTTTTGGTCGAGCATCCGTTATATGGTCAGTTACGCGGCCAGCTAAATATTCGCACCGTTGCCGATATGAAGCTGTTTTTGAGTCGCCTAGCGCGTTATCAAGGCCGCTTGCTGTCCGAGTTAACCGGTGGCATTCATTTGCACACGATTAGCGTTAAAAATGAACGGAATATCGCCAAAATTAAAGAAGCACTGCGCAAGGCCGGCATTTTATATGAACAGTCGGAAGCAGACTAGACAATTTCGGTGGTAGAGGCAAAAACAGCAGCAGTCAACAACATAAAAATGGTCCCGAGAAGGCAGCGTCTACCTCTTTGGGACCATTTTTGATATTAGCGCCCTGTTCATCTTTTTCCGACGAGTAACTCGGCGTTATCAACCATTAATGACAGTGAATTCCTTTGATGTGTGGGTAAAAGGTTCGCAGCCGGTTTCCGTGACGTGGACACAGTCTTCGATCCGAACACCAGCGACACCAGGAACGTAAATACCGGGTTCAATCGAGAAGCACATGCCTGGCTGTAGAATCATATCGTTGCCTTCCATGATGGATGGGAACTCATGGGTGGACATGCCGATACCATGACCCAAACGGTGATTAAAGTACTCGCCGTAACCCGCTTTGGTAATAATGTCGCGGGCAATTTTGTCGAGTTCAGATGCTTTTAATCCCGGCTTAACGGCATCCATGGCAGTCAGGTTCGCTTCTAAACAAATATCAAAAATTTCACGCGGCTTACCGGTAACCTGGCCAAAAGCGACGGTACGGGTGGCGTCGGACATGTACCCATGGTTGTCAGTACCAAGATCAAACAAAACCAGTTCGTTTGGCGCGAGTTTCGTCCCCATCGGTTCGCCATGCGGATTGGCCGCATCTACGCCAGCTTGGACGATGGTGCCGAAACTCATGTGCATGACGCCTTCCTTCATCATGGCATAGTCAATCTCGGCAGCGACTTCCTGTTCGGTGGCACCGGCTTTAATCGCTTTGAACCCGGCTTGGAACGCGCGGTCAGCTTGAGCACCGGCGATTTCCATTTGTTTAATTTCAGCTGGTGTTTTGATTAACCGTTGCTTTTCAATGAAACGGGAAGCATCAATCGGAAAAGTCGCATCAGGAAACTGCTTCATGATGGCTTCAAATTTGAAGACAGCGAGGTTATCCTTTTCGATCGCCCACTTGGTTGGATTAGGGTTCACGGCCTTAATATGGGTCGCCATAACGGCAAACGGATCCTCGTGATCAAGATAGCCAAACACCTGATAAGGCCAGCCGGCTTTTTTAACTTCCTCAATGGTTAATTGCGGGGTAAACAGGAAAGGATCCTTGTCCGGGGTGACGATTAAGGCGGTGATCCGTTCTTCGGGATCTTGGAAGAAGCCCGTGTAATAATTGATATTGACTGGGTCACTGATATAGGCAAGGTCAAGGCCTTCTTCGCCGACCCAGGTTTGTAATGCTGCTAAATGCTCGTTCATCGTGGTCCTCCTCAAAAGGGCACAGCACAAAATATCATGCAAAGCGAATCTTTTACCGCATTTTGTGATGCACCGTGATATTAACGCGCCAATTGCTCAGGCACTGAAAATGACCCGCACAATAAGGGGACCAATCTCAATGCCTGATGCAACTTTCCTTACCAGTATATCACGAGCCTTGAGAGACACTTTCTGAAAAGCCCGTTTGTGAAAATTTCATGGAAAATTCAGTAAAACGCTTGCATTGCCTTTCTCATTCTGCTATTTTGGAATGTAAATAGATGTTTCGTGATTTTCATACTCACGACTAAGGAGAAAATAAAGTGGAAAAACAAACAATAACAATTTATGATGTTGCCCGCGAGGCAAATGTATCGATGGCGACGGTGTCCCGAGTGGTTAATGGTAACCCGAATGTGAAGCCGGCTACCCGCAAGAAAGTTCTAGAGGTTATCGAACGCCTCGACTACCGGCCGAATGCGGTGGCGCGCGGCTTGGCCAGCAAGAAAACGACAACTGTCGGCGTGATTATTCCCGACGTCACGAACATGTTCTTCTCAAGCCTGGCCCGCGGGATTGATGATGTTGCAACCATGTACAAATACAACATTATTTTGGCGAACTCGGATGAAAATAACCAAAAGGAAGTTTCCGTACTTAACACCTTGTTAGCCAAGCAGGTTGACGGGTTGATTTTCATGGGTCATGAATTGACCGATTCGATTCGCGCTGAATTTTCCCGGAGCAAAACGCCGGTTGTACTGGCTGGTTCGATTGATCCAGATGAACAGGTTGGCAGTGTCAATATTGACTACGTGGCCGCGGTTGAAGAAGCGACGCACCAATTACTGGAGAGCGGTAATAAGCGGGTGGCATTGGCGACCGGCTCGCTCACCCATCCGATTAACGGCCAGTTCCGCCTCAAGGGCTATAAACAGGCACTTGAGAAAGCCGGTGTTGCCTATGACGAAAGCCTGATTTTTGAAAATGAGCCAAGTTATCAGGCAGGGTTGGCATTGTTTGGTAAGCTGCAGAAAGTCGGCGCAACGGCTGTCATTGCCGGCGATGATGAACTGGCAGTCGGCATTTTGGATGGCGCACTGGACAAGGGCGTGAAGGTGCCGGATGATTTTGAAATCATTACCAGCAACAACACCAAGTTAACCGAAATGACCCGGCCACAACTGACATCAATTGATCAGCCGCTTTATGACATTGGCGCGGTGGCAATGCGGTTGCTGACAAAGATGATGAACAAAGAAGAGATCGAAGAAAAAACCGTGATGTTAGGTTTCGATATTTTGAAACGCGGCTCAACCAAATAAAGGTGTTGAGCGAAATCAGCTTTGGCACCTCATGAGCAATAAAAAATCGGTTCTAAAGACAGATGATGTGTGTCTTTAGAACCGATTTTTGCGTTACTGGATTGATTTGGCTTTCAAGATGAAGTATGAACTTACTGACCGCTGCCAGTTGTAGCAGGTGTGGTTTGCTGATTATTGGTCGTTGTGCCACCAGTTGTGTTACCGCCAGTTGTTGTCGTGCCAGTGCCGGTTGTTTCGCCGCCAGTGCCAGTTGCACCGTTTGTCCCGCCAGTTCCCGTTGTTTGCGGTTCACTTGGCTGGTTTTCGGAGGTTCCTTGCTGGTTTTTCTGGCTGGAAGGCACCGTGACGCTAGGCGTTTGGCTGCTTTCAGTTGTGGCCGGTGCCGTGGTTTCAGGCGTGATCGGTGTTTCCTGATGCTCTTTTTTGGCTTCGGTCGAGCGACCATTAGCGTCAGAAACCTGGCCATAGCCATTACTTTTACCGTTGAGATGGTCATAGAACAATTGATAATTGTCTTTGCTGCCACCGATGCCAAATTCGGCTTTCGCAGTTGGCTCCCAATCATTGTAGAGGCTGGTAACGGTTGATCCGCCTGTATGGTAAGTCCGCCCGTTAAAAGTTAAAGTGCCAGCCGGTTGTCCGGTTTGTTTATCGACAGTGACGGACTTGACGGTACTTGGTCGGGCTAGCTTTTTGTCAACTTTAAATTGCTTAGGGATGGTGTGATAAACCGCATTGGCTAATTTCGACCAGTAAGCTTCGTTGGTCATGGAGCTATTTTCATCAAGCGTGTAGTTGGTACCGTTGCTGTTGTCATAACCCATCCAACTGGCAATGGTGACACCCGGCGTTGAACCGATAAACCAAATATCGCGGAAATCGTTGCTGGTACCGGTTTTCCCGATCAGGTTGTCCGTATTGAAGCGCAGCTGATAGTTCAGGCTCTCGGCCGTTCCTGATTCAACCACGTTTTTCAACATTTGATTCATGATGTAGTTCGTACCTTTGGAGAAAACCTTGGTCTTTTTAACCTGATGCCGGTAGACCGCGTGTCCTGAAGGGTCAACGATTTCAGAAATGACATAAGCCGGAACGTGTTCGCCTTCATTAGCAAAAGTGGAGAAAGCGCTGGCTTGTTCCTTGACGTCGACCCCATAGTCGGTACCGCCTAAGGCAAGGCCTAGCTGGCTGTAATCGTTATCGGTAAGGGTATCGATGCCCATTTTTTCCATGTAGCTTTTGACATTGACGTTCGGCTTGATGTGTTTATACAGATTAACTGCCGGAATGTTGTAGGACTGGGCAAGGGCTTCGGTGGCAGGGATGAACCGATTTTGAATCTGGTCGCCGTAATCGGTCACACTGTAATTGTTGCCAAGGTTGGTTTTGAAGTCAGCCAAAGCCGTCTGCGAACCGATGACTTTTTGATCGATCGCTGGTGCATACACCAAAAGCGGCTTAATCGTGGAGCCGGGAGAACGTAAGGTGTAAATGTGATTGAGTTCACCTGAGACCCCGCCAACGAAACCGAGAACAGCGCCGGTTTGGTTGTCCAACACGACAGAGCCGTTTTGAACCGGATGCTTAACGGTTTCGGTTTCGCCGGTTTTAGGATTGATCTGAGTGCTGGTGTAGGTTTGACCGAATGTATTTCGCGTGGCGCGCATCACAAATTGCATCCGATCGTACACGTCTTTGTTGATGGTACTTTTGATTTGGTAATTTTTGGAAGCGAAAAGATCGCCTGCTTGCCTCAAATAGTCGTTGTTTAAGGCATTGTCTTTGGCAAGGTCGGCAGCAGAGTGACCATCATTTTGGGCTAATTTCTCAGCTAATAATGATTTAGCTTCACTGAGCACCATGTTGTAGACATACCCATACTCATTGTCATCCTGTTCGGCATTTTCCGGCTTGAGGAACGCGCCTTTTAGATCGAATGACTTGGCTGCAACATACTGCTTGTGACTGATGACGCCAGCTCGATACATCCGAAACAGCACGGTCTGTTGCCGATTAATGCCAGATTTAAGGCTGGCTTTTAGTTGACCGTTGGCAGTATACGGTGTGTAAACAAACGGACTCTGCGGCAAGCCAGCAATAAAGGCGGCTTCCGGCAGGTTCACCTGACTTGCAGAGACGCCAAAAAGTCCTTGCGCAGCCGCTTCAACGCCGGCAATGTTTTGCCCCTTGTTGTTCCGACCCAGCGTGGCAACATTCAGATAAGTTTCCAGGATTTCGTTCTTGCTGAAATGATTGTTTAGGCGCCGCGCCAACATGATCTCCGCGGCTTTACGTTTGAAGGTTGTCTCTGAGTTCAAAAACATCATTTTGACAACCTGCTGCGTTAAAGTCGAGCCGCCAGTTTGGTTACCCATGCCGGTTAAATCGGAAAACAAAGCTCGAATCACCGCCTTGGGCACAACCCCGTCATGACGGTAAAAGTCCTCGTCTTCAGTGGCAATGATCGCCTTGGTCAGCCATGGCGACATATCGTTAAGGCTGACTTTTGTGGAATACAAGTCGCTTTTGACGTCACTGAGCTTGACGTTATGTGCAAAATACATACTGGAAGTGCGGCTGGTGTTGGATAGCGTTGCCTTCATCGCTGCTTCGGTCGGAATCGGCGTTGCATCGATAATCGACACAAAATAGCCGCCAAATAAGCCGAGCCCGAAAACAGCCGCAATGCCTAAAACGCCTAATAAGTAATAGACAATACTTTTGATACTTTGAAGCGTGACATTACCGTAAAAAACAATGGCAGTCTTACCCGTTAAATGTTTGGAATCAGCTTTGGAATCAGGACGCCGCGTCACGAATGCCGTGAACCAGCGGCGAAATCGAGTCCCAAGCGTCTTGACCCGATCGACGAACTTTTTCAAGTGCTTGTCCCACCTTAAATTTTGGTCTAATACTCCTTAGTATACCGTAAAAATAAAGCGGATTCTAATACTGTTGGCAAGAGCGTGAGCGTGGCCGGTTAGAAACCGGAGCATAAGTGGCCTTGGGCGTGATGGCCGGTCTTTGGCCATTGCGACCAAGGTCCTTATGTGCAGGTTTCTGGCCACGCAAACGCGTTTAGGCAGAGCGTGAGCCGGCGCGGTTAGAAGTCGGAGTATAAGTGGCCTTGGGCGTGATGGCCCGGGCTTAGGCCATCGCGACCAAGGTCCTTATACGCAGACTTCTGCGCCAGAGAATGCGTTTGTGGAAAGCGCCAGTTTCTGTTTGCGAGAACGCACTTCAAAACCAACTTGTCTGTTTGTCCTCACCATTCATAAGTTCAAGCGGCTTCACTTGCGACCCGCGTTGTGTTGTGCAAGACTGATAACTATATAAAATAAGCGAGCGAGAACAGGAGTCAGTTATGTACCGAGTTATTTTGTTTGATGTAGACGATACCTTGTTGGATTTTAAAGCAGGGGAACTAAAAAGCCTGGCTAAGATGTTTGCCAGGCTTAAATTACCATATACGCCGCGGATTGAGGCAAGTTATTTGAAAATCAATGCTGATCTGTGGCGTGATTATGAAGCGGGACGCATCACACGACCGGAACTGTTTGACGTGCGATTCGCCAAGCTATTTCGCCATCACCATTTGAACGCCGATCCGCATTTGGCTGAACGGACGTATCACCATTTTCTGGATCAGGAGGCGATTTTGCTGCCGCGCGTGACGGAAACCCTGGATGCCTTAAAAGATTATCGATTGTTTATCGTCAGTAACGGCATTGAGCCGGTCCAGCGTGAGCGCCTGGCGACCAGTGGTTTAATTGATTATTTTGAGGACATCTTTGTTTCCGATAGTGTCGGGAGTCCGAAGCCGACCGTGGCGTTTTTTGATTATGTTGCCAAGCGAATTCCCCGGTTCAATCGGCACGAAACATTGATTATGGGTGATTCGTTGACGTCGGACATTCAAGGCGGCATCAACGGCAAGATTGATTCAATCTGGTTCAATCCGCATTTTCAACCTAATCGCGAGCAGATAACGCCGACTTATCAGCTGAATGAATTCAGTGATTTGACGAAATTACTGCTGGCAAACTAGACGATGTGTGGCTTAATCGACTAAGCGAATGGTGCCAGTTGTGACGACCATTGTTCCTTGGGCCGTTTTTAACAGCAAGGCACCATTGTCATCGAACCCGCTGATGATTCCGGTCAGCGGGTTTTGTGTGCTGCTAACCGTGATTTGCCGACCGATCCAGGCAGCCTTCGTGCGATAAATCGGCATAATGGTGTCAGGATTTGCAAACAACCGCATGAGATTCGTCAAGAAACGGCCGGCAAGCTCCGGACGCGGATCGGTGCTAGGCTTTTCATCAAGAAGGGTGGTAATCGGCTGATCGGTTGGTAAAGGCGCTGTCGGGGTTGGGAAGATGTCAACGCCGACGCCAAGCACCACAGCATTTTGTTCGAGCAATGCTTCTGCCAAAATACCGGCAACCTTTTGGCCGTTTTTTTGCAAGTCGTTGACCCATTTAATGGCGGTGGCAATACCAAATTGGGTTTCAATGGCTTGCTGCAAAGCGACACCTGCAGCTGGCGTGATTAAGGCACGGCTGATTTGCGGGTGGAAGGCGTAACTCAGATAGAGACCGGCATCGGCCGGACTGGCAAAGGGTTTGCCATGGCGTCCGACACCGGCAGTTTGTTCACCGGCAATTAGAATTTGCGGCAACGTTGCTCCGTTTTGAACCGTTTGTTTTAAAACCGTATTGGTCGAGGTTACCGTTGCTTGCGTGGCCACTGCTGCGCGCAGGTGCGGATCATCCAACCATGGATTTAAGCTATTAGGCGTCAACATAAAAAAACTTCCTTTCTGCATCAATCGCAAGTACGCCAGAAGTCCGGGAACAGACTTCTGGCGTACTTGTGTCATCATTCATTTAAAAAAAGCGGCAAGATCGGCTGGTAATCAGAAAAACGGCGATCTTTTTAACCGACAGGCATTTGACTTATTTGACTAAGCGGCTGATTGCGTCGGCGTAAATGGCTACCGCTGTGATGATATCTTTAATTGGCATGTACTCATTAGCCTGATGCATGACATTTTCCTGTCCCGGCATCTGGGCTCCGAAAGCGACACCCCGTTTGATGATTCGGCCATAGGTACCGCCACCGATGACTTGTTCGTGACCGGCAATACCAGTGTGGTCAGTGAAAGTTTGCAATAGGGTTTTAACCAGCGGATCGTCACCAGGAACGTAATGCGGTTCCTGGGCATGACCACTCAAGGATACGTCGAATTGGTCGGCACCGACCGCGCTTTCAATTTGATCACGGATTTTATCAGCATCGGTGCCTTGCGGATAACGGACATTAACCAACACACTTTGTTCGCCATCCTGGGTAAACGTGAAGATATCCGGGCTAGCAGTTAACTCGCCCATTAGTTTGTCCGTGTAGTTGATACCTAAGTGGTGGCCGCGTGAATCTAAATGCAGGTATTTGGCGATCATGGTCAGATACGCTTTGCCTGCCGGATCAAAAGGCAAATCAGCTAGCAAGCTTGCCAGATAAGTGGCGGCATTCTTGCCATCCTTTGGTTCCTGGGCATGTGCACCTTTACCTACGATTTCAATCGTTGTAGGATTACCCAACGTCAAGGTGAGTTTGACACCTTGCTGATCGGCCCAGTCGTTGACTTGAGTCGCAAAGCTTTCAGGCAAGTCGCCGGTAATGGTTGCTTTTGCTTCTTGCGGAACCATATTTGGTCGAATACCCGCCGAAAATTCATTCAAAGTCAGTTGGGCTTCTGCTGCAGCAACCGGTTTTTGCACGATTTTGAAGCTGGCAATGCCTTTTTCACCGTTGATAATTGGAAATTCGGCATCAGGAGAAAAGCCAAAATCCGGTGCCGGTTCGCTTTCGAGATACCGATGCATGCCAACCCAATCGGATTCTTCATCGGTTCCAAGGATAAAGTGAATCTTTTTATTGATCGGCAGGCCCAGATCGCGGACGAGTTTCAATGCATAGTAAGCAGCAATGCTCGGTCCTTTGTCATCGCTGGTGCCACGACCGTAAATCTTACCATCGCGAATCACCGGGTCAAATGGATCGGTTTGCCAACCGGGTCCGGCGGGAACAACATCGACATGCCCAAATAGTCCTAAAGTTTCAGGACCGCTGCCTAACTCGATCCGACCGGCAACATGGTCCACATTGAGCGTCTTAAAACCATCCCGCTCGGCAATTGCCAAGAAGGCATCCAACGCTTTTGCCGGACCGGGTCCAAGGGGATATTCTGCGGTTTTGTGCGCGGTATCGCGCTCGGAGTTGATCTTCAACAGTGTCGTGAGATCAGAAAGAAGCTGGGGTTCTAATTTTTCTGCTTCCTGCTGCCAATTAATTGCCATGAGGTTAACCTACTTTCTTTCTATCGTTGTCTTTAGAATAGCATGTTTGTTCCACGGAAACGACTGAATCATTCGGAGAAAATGGAAAAGTGGTCAAGATCCGGTGAAAAGCTTGTCATGACGCGATTGTAAGCACACCCATGTCGTAACCCTTCTCAACCGATTTCAGTGACCCGAGCATTAAGCAAGGGGGTGTCAAATGCCGAATTGCCTAATGCCCAGTGGATGAGCGGCTTTTCTTTTAAGGGAATGCTGCGATAGAGCATGAGCCAGGTTGCCATGTTTTCGGCAGATGGCAACACTTGCACATCTTTGGCTTTTAACCAGCCTGCTTTGGTTTTTAAGTAGAGCCGGCTATTTTCGTAGCGTGCGGCCAGAACCCGGGCGCGCGTGTTGTCAGCAACATGCCCAGTAACATTTTGCTGATGCAGCGGGTTGGCATAAATCGGGGCATGGAAGCCGCGACTAGTGACGACGATTTTTTGGTGGAGAAACAGGCTGGCCCAGCCAGCTTGGGGTGCGAGGTTGATCGTTGTAGCTGGCACGAACGCGTTATCGCCGATTTGATAATACGTGTTGCCGGCAATGGTGACCATTGCAGAAATCGCAATTGGGGTTTGCGGTGCTAACTGTTCAGGACGTAACAGCGGTTGATAAGGGTTTTCGTAAACCGGAAGCGCCGAGACACTGGAGTTAGCGCCAAGATCGTTGATACTGGTGGTAACGGAAGCGGCTTTCAGCGCCTGAAATTCATGTCCAAGACTCGTATAGTTGGTCACGACACCATCAATGTTGAGGTTAACCAGCCAAGTCCACCGATCACGATCCTCGTTCATCTCATCCCAGACGTACACTTTTTTGCCAAGGTCATGCAGCTGATTGACCAGCTGCGGCGTCACCAGATCCGAACTTAAATTAATGCCGTCTACATAAGTCAACACATCAAAATTGATCCGTTTAAGCGAACCAACAATTAAAATCCGCGGCACAGAAGGCAAATCCGCCTGCAAGCGCTTGAGACTGGCAGCCGAAAATGAATGGAACATGACGCGGTTTTCCATGTGATACTGTTTAATCAAAGCTGTAATTTTGTCTTCAAGGTGGGGATGCGGTTCGCCTTTAACGATTTTGGTTTCAATCAAGAATTTATGGTTTGTCTGTTGCTCGTGGGCGAAAAGCTCCTCGAGGCTGTGAACCGGTTCGCCATTTTTGGTATGATATTGCTGAAGTTGCGCAAAAGTGCTCTTGGCAATGGTCAGATTGGCGCCGGTCATCCGCTGAATGGTTGAATCATGTTGAATCACGACCACGCCATCAGCACTTTCATGTACATCGAGTTCAACATAGTCAGCGCCGTTGTTAAAAGCACTATCGAAACTTTGAAAAGTTTCTTCCGGATAGTTCAGCGGATCGCCACGGTGGCCAACCAGCGTAAACCCTGAAAGCAGAAGAAATAATGGCAGCAGCAAAACTGCCACAGTGAATCGTTTGCCCATACAGGCTGCTCCTTTCCAGAAAAAAACATCATACCATAAACAATAGCATAGTGAGCGCGAACTGGCGCGTTTAAACGCGTTAGGATAGACGTGTCGTAACATAAGTTGACAAATAAGGAGTGTTAATCTTGGCAGAAAAATATCAGGTTTTTGATTTGATTCAGGAAATTACCCGACTTGACGGAAGCCGCTATTTTGAACTGGGGAATGTCATGTTGAATGGCCGCGCGGAAAAAGCAGCTATGAAGGGCTTTATCAAGCGGGTGCGGATTGTTCAGCTGAACATTGCCCACTCAACCGCTGTGGCAACTTATGAGAAGTATATCAACGAGCATTATGAATTTCCGCCGGCTGATTTAACCAGTTGGGAAGAATGGGACAAACCGGAAGGCCCCATTCGCGATGCTTATCATGAGATTCTCCGGCAAAATCATGTCGGGTAAAATATGACGATGAGGGTTTCTGCCGGCTCGGCACTCAAGAGATAGATTTTAATAAAAACCTCAATTTTTTGAATAATTTCCGTGATTATCGCATAACCGGGCTTGTCAGCGTGACAATTTCCGCGGATAGGTCGGACACGCGCTTTGCGTCACATTGACGCTACTTATATAATGTAAGGCATATGAAAGCGAGGGATCCGCGTGAAGTATTTAGGTAAATGGCTTATCCCGTTCGTCGCGGCGATCGCGGTTTTTATTGGCATGCAATTTGACAGCGGCTTTTATACCAAGCCAGTGGGTCAGGTTGAAGCAGTTAAAGTGGTCAAAACCACCAACCACCAAGACGAAGATCAAAACCATGACCGGCTGATCAAACAGCAGGTTCGTGTGCGTCTCCTGAATACCGCCAAACGCGGCAAACGCATCACCATGCATAATACATACTCGTTTAGCGGTGCGCTGGATAATGAACTTCGCGTGGGCGAGCAGGTTTTCCTGGATGTTGATAAAGGCGCCTATACCTTGAACAACGTGAAGCGGGATGCGATTCTGGCGGCACTGCTGGTCTTGACTTTTGGTTTGATCTTTTTGGTCATGGGCCGGCGAGCGTGGTTAACGAGCATTAGCATTTTACTTAACACGGTAATCTTCTTTGTCGCGGTTGAATGGGAGATCGGCAGTAAACAGTGGCAGGCATGGTGGCTATTTGTCATTTTGGCGGTGATTTTCACTGTTTTGACGGCAGTGTTCATTGTCGGGTTCAAGCCGATTGCGGCAACTATTTCATTGGGGACGTTGTTAGCCACCGCGGCTGCAGTGGCACTTGGCTATGGCATAATGGCCCTGACCAATTACAACGGTATTCACTTTGAAGAGGTCAAATACGCTACCCAGACGCCACAGCTTTTATTTTTCGGTCAAATTGTGATCGGCTCTTTGGGCGCTGTGCTAGACGAGGCGAGTGACATTTCGGTTGCGATTTTCCAGCTTCACGACACGGCCAAGGAGCGGTTTCGGGCAGGGATGGCTATTGGCCGTAATGTCATGGGACCGCTGATTTCGGTTCTGTTTATGATTTTCATCGCCGATACGTTTATGGAATCGGTTTTGTGGATTCGCAATAATAACTCGATTGCGCAAACGGTTATCTGGGTGATGGGGCTGGGATTTGCCCAGAGCCTCATCAGTGCGTTTGGCATTGTACTGGCGGTGCCGGTGACGAGCGGAATAGCGGCGATGATGGCTAAAATTAAGAAGGTGACAGCATGAACGTCATTCTTGCATTAGCCTTGGTTCTGCTTGTCATGATGTTTATTGTCGGCGGCAAGCAAGGCCTGTCAAATTTCTTTGCTTTAGCCGTCAACGCCTTGTTAATGATCCTGGTCGTCATTTTAATGGCCAGCGGGTTTAATCCGATTATTGTAGCCATTATTTTTGGGCTGATTATATTGGCCAGCACCATTTTCTTAAGCACCAGTCAGCTTTCTGTGGCCGGCCCGGCGTTTGTCTCGTCTTTATTAATTATGACATTGTTAGTCGGACTGATTCTTTTGACGATGACGTTAAGCCAGACAGCCGGGTTTGGACCGGAAGATTCCGAGGCGTTGGAAGGCTTTTCCGTGTATATCGGCGTCAGTTTCCCGCACATTTTGATTGCAACGACCTTGCTAGGCACGCTTGGAGCGATCGCCGAAGCAGCAATTGCCGTTGCAGCCGGAATGGATGAGATTAAGGATCAGGCAAGCGCTACCGGGATTAAACAAATGGGGCACGAGATTATCGGAACTGCTTTAAATACGCTGTTCTTTGGTTTCTTTGGCGGCTTTTCCTCTTTGTTTATCTGGTTTGCGTCACTGCGCTATCCATTTTCACAAGTGATTAATAACAAGATTTTTGTTGGCGAACTCTTGCAGGTCTTGATTTCGGTTATTGCCGTCATTTTGACCGTGCCGATGACGACTTGGGTGGTCACGACCAGACATGCACATCGCCGAAAGGAGTAATATGCAATATTTTATTGCGGACACGCACTTTTTTCATGCGGATCTTTTAGGAAACAACGATTTTGCTCCGCGCCTGTTTCCAACCGTTGAGGCAATGGACGCGGCGATGATTCAGGCATGGAATGCGCGCGTTGATGATCGCGATATCGTTTATCATTTAGGTGACATTGCCATGAATCCGGAGCATTTTCCCCAACCACCGGAAGTGTTGGCGATCCTATTGCAGCTGCACGGCCGGATTGTTTTTATAAAAGGAAATCACGACTACGAATCACTGTTTAAATTTCTTCATCGCCATGATCCGGGCGTGAACGGCTTGCCTAAGTTCACCTTCCATTCAGTTGGCACGATTATCAAGGATGACCATACGCAGTTTATCATGACGCATTATCCGTTGATGATGGGTATTGTGAAGCAGACGCTGAATTTACACGGCCACATTCACCACAATAGCGTCAATATTGCGGAGAATATCAATGTAGGCGTGGACGCTCCGGAACG
This sequence comes from Lacticaseibacillus zeae subsp. silagei, assembly GCF_030770335.1. Classification (NCBI taxonomy): domain Bacteria; kingdom Bacillati; phylum Bacillota; class Bacilli; order Lactobacillales; family Lactobacillaceae; genus Lacticaseibacillus; species Lacticaseibacillus zeae. The sequence continues at coordinate 803,770 of NZ_CP132484.1, forward strand.
GGATTTGTTAGTGCCGCATTTGCCTTTTGGCACCCCACTGACGGCGGCTGAAGTACACAAGATTTATCGGCTTAAAGCTGCGGTGTTGGCTAAGGAACGCTGAGCGCAATGTGATGTTTGACCCGTTGTCTTGCAGGGCATAGGATAAAACTAGGGTATTAGTTTAGAAATGTCACCTGAAAGACCGATTAGGGAGGTGCCTTGTGGAAAAGTTAGTGATTCTGCACACGAATGATCTGCATTCCCACTTTGAAAACTGGCCGAAAATTCGCCGGTTTATGTTGGGAACCCGCGCTGCAGAACAGGCAGAAGGGGCGAGCGTTTTAGCTTTTGACGATGGCGATGCGATGGATCGTTCGGTACCGCTAACCGAAGCAACGGACGGGCAGATTAATATTCAATTGTTGAATGAAATCGGGTATGACGCAGTGACCATTGGCAACAATGAAGGGGTCGGCAATCCGCATCAGGTGTTGGAGCATTTGTACGATCACGCTAATTTTCCCGTTGCACTGGCCAACTTGTTTGAGCCGGATGGTACGCGTCCGCATTGGGCCAAGCCCATTGTCATGAAACAGACACCGGCAGGGACGCGAATTGCCATTGTCGGCTTTACGGCACCATTTTTCCTGACATATCAGCCAAATGGGTGGCAGGTTAAGACAGTGGCAGACGTTTTTCCGGCGATTCTTAAACAGCTTGAGGGCACCTATGATGTTTTGATTGTGCTATCACATTTAGGCATTGAGTCTGATCGTCATTTAGCCCAGCAATATCCGCAGATTGATGTTGTGATTGGCGGGCATACGCATCACTTGCTTGCAGAAGGCGAATTACACGGGACAACGTTGTTAACTGCCGCCGAAAAGTATGGCCATTATGTTGGCAAGATTACGTTAACGCTGGATGATGACCACAAAATTCAGACGCGTCGTGCCGAAACCTTTCAAACCGCTTTATTGCAAGCAGCCGCAGCAGATCCGCGGGAAATTCAAGGTTATGAAAGTAAAGGCATTGCCTTGTTAAAACAGCAAAAAGTTGCTCGCTTGCCTAAACACCTGGCGATTCAGTATGATCGGCCATCACCGTTACTTGATTTTGGCTTGGCGGCAGTCGCTGATGCTGCTAAAACCGATGCAGCGATCCTGAATGCCGGCCTTTTTCTGATCCCACTCGGCCCCGGGATTGTCACCCAGGCTGATCTCCTGACATGTTTGCCCCACCCCATGCACCTACTAAAAGTAACTTTAAGTGGCAAAGAGCTATGGCGTCTGATCATGGAAATGGAAAAGAACCGCATGTTTCTCCGCCACTTTCACATGATCGGCATGAGCTTCCGCGGCAAAATTTTTGGTGACATCGGTTATCGTGGCATTTCGGTTGATCGAGAAAAGCGGACAGTTTTGTGGCATGGCGAGCCGTTGGTTCCGGAACGGCAATATACTTTCGCTACCGTCGATAACTTTCTGTTTATTCCGTTCTTCCCAACTATCGAAATTATGGGCAGCAATGAATTTCTTTTTCCAAAACTGATACGGCAGGTTGTTGGCGATTATATGGCAAAAGTTTTTCCTTTATAAATTCATGCTATACTTTTAGAACTATGGATTATCTGGTTTACCAGTACGAAAAAAGGAGGACGCGACTTGGCTGAACGCGAAGCATTGTCTGAACAAATTGATGTTGCCTTGACTCAGGCTACAACCAAAGATTTACGCGTCGTTAAGGTCGGCCACGACTTGGTAACGATTGATGGCCGCCGTTATCGCATCGTCAAAGACCACCGCGATGCTTTTGACGTTGAACGGTTGAACGAGCGATACAACGATATTCTCGATAAGTACGATTATATTGTTGGCGACTGGGGTTACGACCAGTTACGGTTGCGCGGTTTTTACAAAGACGATCGCCGCGGTGCCAGCAAGGATCAGCAGATCAGCACATTAGAAGATTATCTCTATGAATATTGCAATTTTGGCTGTGCTTATTTTGTGCTTGCCCGTTTGGATAAACCGGCAACTAAGGTAGCTGATCGGCGGCACGATCGGGAGCGAAAATCGGCGACAGGCAAAACCGCGCACCGGCAACAATCAAAGCCGACACAGCGACAACATCATGGCAAACGTAAGCCTTATGCCAAGGCAAACAAGCCATACACGGAAAAAACGACACGTTCGACGCATTTTCGTGGCGAACAGGCCAAAACAGTCAATCAGACACAACCACGCAAGCGGCATTTTACGATCCGTCAACGTGAGACTAACAAGAAGTAGGGACAGACTTGAAGTATAGAGGTTATATGATCGATCTTGACGGGACGATTTATCGTGGCAAAGAACGCATTCCGGCAGCTAAAGACTTTGTCGAACGGCTACAGGCGGCGCGGCTTCCTTTTTTATTTTTGACGAACAATACGACGAAAAGTCCTGAAGATGTGGTCAAAAATCTGGCGCAGAATCACGATATTCATGTGGCACCGGAGCAGATTTACACGCCTTCGCTTGCGACCGCGGCTTATTTGACTGATCTCAATCATGGCGATGTTTCCGGAAAGTCAGTGTATATCATCGGTGAGCTGGGGCTGAAGCAGGCGCTTTTGGATACGGGATTGCGGTTGAATGAAGTGGATCCGGATTATGTGGTAGTCGGGCTGGATTATGACGTGACTTACCATAAATTTGAGTTAGCCACATTGGCAATCAAACGCGGCGCTAAATTTATCGGGACTAATGCGGATACCAATCTGCCCAATGAACGTGGCTTGGTGCCTGGAGCAGGGTCACTGATTGCTTTAGTGGAACGCAGTACGCAGCAACGGGCGTTTTATATTGGCAAACCCGAACCGACGATTATGGAAAAAGCGCTGAAGAAGATGGGGTTGCCAAAAGACGCTGTCGCCATGGTTGGTGATAATTACAACACCGACATTAAGGCAGGGTTGAATGCCGGGATCGATACGATTTTAGTCTATACCGGCGTTTCTACCCGTGATTATGTTTCCAAGCAGGTCCAACAACCCACGCATCAGATTGATGCCTTGACGGACTGGGAGGTCTAAATGAAACGCATCGTTCATTGGCTGACGCTTTGGCTAGCGATTGTTAGTGGGGTCATTTTCGTGACGATTTTGAGCACGCTGCTGACGTTCCCGATTTATGCCCATATGGATAATCTGCCGCAAATTGCTGCCATGTCGCTGGGACGGTTGTACCATAATTATTTGCAACTCATGGCATACTTAGACTTGCCGTGGATTGGTACGCTGCATATGCAGGATTTCCCCACAAGCCTGCATGGCGCGCTTCATTTTGCCGATGTGCGCCATTTGTTTATTTTGGATCTTGTGATTGTCCTTGTGACGATTCCTTTTGCCATTCGGTGGGTGCGTCAGCTTAAAGCAGCCAAGAAGCGGTATTTGCTGGTCCGGCCGTTTATGATCGGGGCGGTGGTGCCGATCATCTTAACCGGATTGCTAAGCATTAACTTTGATCGTTTCTTCATCATTTTCCATGAGGTGCTATTTCGCAATCGTGACTGGCTGTTTGATCCGGGGACAGATCCGATCATCAATGTTTTACCTGAAGGCTTCTTCATGCTTTGCTTTCTCACGGCATTTGCCTTATTCGAGGCGATCATGGTATGGGGCATCTGGCGCGGTCGTCAAGATGCCCAGCGTCAGTCACCATTGTAAAAATCAAAAAACGCATGCTTCCAATATCGTTGTGACATTGGGAGCATGCGTTTTTGCATACCTAGAAAATTTGATGATTGGTTTAACGATCCACAACTTTAGCAGTGCGGGTTTTAACGGCAGCGATGACCATTGGCAAGAGTGAAATCAAAACGATGCCAAGCGCTACTAACGAAAAATGCTCTTTGACGAACGTTACGTTGCCGAAGTAAAAGCCGCCGAGTACACATAAGGTAACCCAGAGGAAGCCGCCTAATAAATTATAGTGGATGAACTTACCATAATGCATCCGCGAACCGCCTGACACAAACGGTGCAAATGTCCGAATGAGTGGCATGAAGCGGGCAATCGCAATGGTTTTGCCGCCGTGCTTGTCAAAAAACGCTTCGGCCTGCAGCAGCTTGTCGCGGTTGATCAGGCGGCCAAACCAGCCTTTACCGGTAGAAGCGGCCGACCCCACGCGTTTACCAATTTCATAATTCACCGTATCGCCTAAAACCGCGGCAGCCAAAAAGACTGCGAAAAGGATCCAGACATTTAAATTATAGGCGGCATTGGCAGCTAACGCACTGGCAGCGAACAACAGTGAATCCCCAGGTAGGAACGGGAAGACAACAACCCCTGTTTCGATAAAGACCATCGCAAAGAGGATGACATAGGTCCAAGGGCCGAAGCTATTAACGATGGTGATCAAATGCTCATCGATATGCAGGATGAAATCAAACAGTTGGGTCATTAGGTAAGCTCCTTTAATGAATTTACATTTCATTATACGGGATAATATGAAAATTTCATGAAACAAAGGCAAATTTTAGAAAAACGTCAATAAATATCGTCTTCGATTTCCGGATGCGAATGCGCCAGTCGACTAGCCGCCGCTGCCGCCATGGCTCCAACGATGTCATCAAGGAAGGTGTGGATAATCCCGGGCTCGTGGGCATTGAGCTTGGCCAGTATGCCTGGCTTAATCCGATCGATGTAGCCGTAATTGGTAAAACCAATTGAACCATAAACATTGACAATAGAAAAGGCCAAGACTTCATCGACACCGTAAAGCCCTTCATCTTCGGCAATGATTTTCTGCAAAGGCTCTTCAAGCTGGTTGGCCTCGGCTGCCTTATCCAGTGCAATACCGGTCATAACCGCATTTTGCACTTCGCGTTTGCGCAAAACGATTCGAACGTTTTGGGTTGCTTCTTCAATGGTTAAGTTAGGGATGAAACGTTCCTGCAAAAACATGACAAGTTCGCCGATGTCGCTTAAGTTAACGCCGCGCTCATGCAACAATTGGATCGTCCGTTCATAAAGCTTTTCTTCATTGGTCATAATCTCACGCTTTCCTTTAGGCTGGGTGGGGGTAAGGCTGATTATTATCGATAAAGCTGGGTACTGTGTAACGCTTGCCGCCGTTCCGGATAAAGCCGGCTAAGTGCTTCGTTAATGGCCGTTGGTGCCTCACCGAAGCCACTGGCAATCAGCGGTAGTTTTCCCGCATAACTGACGGCATCGCCAATAGCAAAAATTCCCGGGCGACTGGTTTGCATCTGGGAATCAACCAGAATGCCGTTACGATCGGTCTTAAACTGCCAAGCTTGGAGATGGCGCTTGTCGGTGACAAAACCATAATTAACCAGCAACTTATCGACTGTTAAAACCGGCTCATTGTCACCGCGAACTTCCTTTAACTGCAAGGCGAGCTTGTCATTTTCCTGTTTAACCGCCTCAATCAAATAAGGCGTATGAATGGCAACGCTGCTTTTTTCAAGTGCTGCCACACTTGCCTCGAGGCCCCTGAATTTAGCGCGCCGGTGAATCAGACTGACATGCTTGGCCACCGGCTCCAGCGCCAAAGCCCAGTCAATGGCCGAATCGCCACCACCGGCAATTGCCACGTCCTGATCGCGAAAGGTCTCCAGATCCTGAACAAAGTAAAACAATTGCCTGCCTTCTAATGCCGGATCGTAATCAACGGCCAGTTTACGGGGCGTAAACGCCCCGCCACCTGTCGCAACGATGACGGTTTTACTCCGGAAGTCGCCCTGACTTGTATGCAGAATAAACGTCCCGTCTTCTGCTTCATCAATCGTTTGCACTTCCGTAGCAGTTTTAACATCCGGGTGAAAATGCATCAGCTGCGTTTTCAGCTGTGAAACCAGATCTTTTCCGCTGACGTGGGGAAAGCCGCCAATATCGTAAAGAATTTTGGCTGGGTATAAATTACCGGTTTGGCCACCAAGTTCGTCCAGACTCTCAAGCAATAAGACGTCTGCCTGACGTAAGCCAGCATAAAAGGCGGCGAACATACCAACAGGCCCGCCACCAATCACAGTGATTTCATATACATGCTGCACTGACATTTGCAATGCTCCGTTTCTATATAGTATGACGTTCATACCCTACCATATTTTGCGAATAGTTACCAAGTTGACGAAGGCGGAGAATGCCGGCAATTTAGGGAGATTAAAGTGCCATAAAGCGCGGGCGTTGCGTTAATTGGGGAAAAGTGTAGAAAGCGCAGCAACTGATTTTTAATGCCAACGTTAAGGTTGTAGAAGGGTTCCGTCTATTCATTTAATTGGCGCGAGTTGCCGATGCTGGTATACTACGCCTAGAACGATGCACGTTATTTGACTAAAGAAGGAGAACGAACATGGACTATCCACAATTAGAACTGGCCGATTTCAAAGGTCCAAAAGCAATCTTTAAAACCAGCGAAGGGCAATTTGAAATTGCACTATTTCCGGAACAAGCCCCCAAAACCGTTGAAAACTTCGTCGGCTTGGCTAAAAAGAACTATTATGATGGCGTCATTTTTCACCGGGTCATTGAAGACTTCATGATTCAAGGCGGTGATCCGACTGGTACCGGCATGGGCGGAGAAAGCCTCTGGGGGAAGCCGTTTGCGGATGAATTTTCGAATCAGCTTTTCAACCTGAAAGGTGCCCTGTCAATGGCCAACGCTGGTCCCAATACGAACGGCAGTCAATTTTTCATCGTGACCAATACGCATTTGGACCCAAGCATGAAGGCTCAATTAAGCGAAGCCGGGTTCCCGGAACCGATTATTGACGCTTACCAACAAGGCGGGACGCCATGGCTTGATCATCGCCATACCGTTTTCGGACAGGTATTGTCAGGAATGTCAGTGGTCGAGAAGATCAGCAAAGTCAAAACGGGTGCCAACGACAAGCCAGTTGAGCCTGTGACGATTGATGCACTGACGATTCAAGACTGATATTGGTTGCAAGTGATTTTTAGGGTATACTCAAAGAGAAATCCAATGAAATGAAGTGTCAGAATGGAATATCGCATAGGAGATATCTTGACTGGCAAAGTCACCGGCGTCCAACCATACGGGGCGTTTGTGATGCTGGATGAGCACACGCAAGGATTAGTGCACATCTCAGAATGCCAGCATGGTTACGTCAAGGACACCAGCGATATTTTTACCGTCGGCCAGCGAGTTGAAGTTGTGATTTTGGACATCGACGAATATACCCATAAAATCAGTTTATCTTTGCGTGCTTTACAGGCGCCGCCTAAATTAAGTAAGAAGCGTCGCCGTAAGCACTATTGGACAAGTCGTAAATTTCACACCGGCTTTGCACCGATTGCCGCTCACTTAGATGGGTGGGTCGCTGAAGCACTTGAACATTTAAACGAAGAAGCCACTCAAAAATGAGTGGCTTTTTTCTTTCGTTGAGGCGGTAAGCAATTGTAAAAGCGTGAAGGCGCGGTAAGTGAGAGGAAGGGCAGGGCCGTTGAAAGCAAACTGACTTGTGCGGTTGCTTTGTAGGAAGTTAGTCGGATGTCAATGACGAGTCATGGTGCGAGAATGTTTGACTGATGATTTGTAAAGTTGATATAAACGCAGGTACCGCACATTTTAATGATGACCTGATATCGACAACTTAGATCGCTTAGCTAAGTAGGGTGATTACCGAGATTTGGCGGCTAAATGAAGTGGCGTTTATTATGTTAGGTATTTGGAAATTGACGTGGCAAAATACTTTCAGTGGCCGTTTTCCACAGTAGTCAGCGCAAACAGCTACATATCCGACTGTAAGCGTCATGAGTTAAATGAACTTTAAACGCATTTTACTGCATATTGTTCGCGATAAATGCGAATATTTATACAAATCGGATTAAAATGTTCGCCATTTATCGGAATTGGTAATTCTTTGAATTTCTGCTAATTTTTTGTTGACTAGATTGTTGAAGTGCTGGTATGATACTTGTTGTTGTCAAAACAAAGACGTCGATTCTTGACGGATGAAATAAACGACTCGTATGATGAAGTCGCAATTGAAATGGATTGAATAAATATTCACTCTAAAAAGTTGTTGACATGATACGTTGGTCATGATAATCTATCAAAGTTGTCTTTTGACAAAGTCGCCCTTTGAAAACTGAACAAAGTTTCGTTTAAATGTGCAGGGTCCTTGATACTTCGGTATCGAGGCAAAAAGTAACATTTGCGAAGTCAATTCGCTAGAACAACAAATCGAGCTATTCGAACAGCTCATATTTATATGAGAGTTTGATCCTGGCTCAGGATGAACGCTGGCGGCGTGCCTAATACATGCAAGTCGAACGAGTTTTGGTCGATGAACGGTGCTTGCATCGTGATTCAACTTAAAACGAGTGGCGGACGGGTGAGTAACACGTGGGTAACCTGCCCTTAAGTGGGGGATAACATTTGGAAACAGATGCTAATACCGCATAAATCCAAGAACCGCATGGTTCTTGGCTGAAAGATGGCGTAAGCTATCGCTTTTGGATGGACCCGCGGCGTATTAGCTAGTTGGTGAGGTAACGGCTCACCAAGGCCATGATACGTAGCCGAACTGAGAGGTTGATCGGCCACATTGGGACTGAGACACGGCCCAAACTCCTACGGGAGGCAGCAGTAGGGAATCTTCCACAATGGACGCAAGTCTGATGGAGCAACGCCGCGTGAGTGAAGAAGGCTTTCGGGTCGTAAAACTCTGTTGTTGGAGAAGAATGGTCGGCAGAGTAACTGTTGTCGGCGTGACGGTATCCAACCAGAAAGCCACGGCTAACTACGTGCCAGCAGCCGCGGTAATACGTAGGTGGCAAGCGTTATCCGGATTTATTGGGCGTAAAGCGAGCGCAGGCGGTTTTTTAAGTCTGATGTGAAAGCCCTCGGCTTAACCGAGGAAGCGCATCGGAAACTGGGAAACTTGAGTGCAGAAGAGGACAGTGGAACTCCATGTGTAGCGGTGAAATGCGTAGATATATGGAAGAACACCAGTGGCGAAGGCGGCTGTCTGGTCTGTAACTGACGCTGAGGCTCGAAAGCATGGGTAGCGAACAGGATTAGATACCCTGGTAGTCCATGCCGTAAACGATGAATGCTAGGTGTTGGAGGGTTTCCGCCCTTCAGTGCCGCAGCTAACGCATTAAGCATTCCGCCTGGGGAGTACGACCGCAAGGTTGAAACTCAAAGGAATTGACGGGGGCCCGCACAAGCGGTGGAGCATGTGGTTTAATTCGAAGCAACGCGAAGAACCTTACCAGGTCTTGACATCTTTTGATCACCTGAGAGATCAGGTTTCCCCTTCGGGGGCAAAATGACAGGTGGTGCATGGTTGTCGTCAGCTCGTGTCGTGAGATGTTGGGTTAAGTCCCGCAACGAGCGCAACCCTTATGACTAGTTGCCAGCATTCAGTTGGGCACTCTAGTAAGACTGCCGGTGACAAACCGGAGGAAGGTGGGGATGACGTCAAATCATCATGCCCCTTATGACCTGGGCTACACACGTGCTACAATGGATGGTACAACGAGTTGCGAGACCGCGAGGTCAAGCTAATCTCTTAAAGCCATTCTCAGTTCGGACTGTAGGCTGCAACTCGCCTACACGAAGTCGGAATCGCTAGTAATCGCGGATCAGCACGCCGCGGTGAATACGTTCCCGGGCCTTGTACACACCGCCCGTCACACCATGAGAGTTTGTAACACCCGAAGCCGGTGGCGTAACCCTTTTAGGGAGCGAGCCGTCTAAGGTGGGACAAATGATTAGGGTGAAGTCGTAACAAGGTAGCCGTAGGAGAACCTGCGGCTGGATCACCTCCTTTCTAAGGAAACAGACATTAAGTCTGACGGAAACCTGCACACACGAAACTTTGTTTAGTTTTGAGGGGACGACCCTCAAGCACCCTAGCGGGTGCGACTTTGTTCTTTGAAAACTGGATATCATTGTTGTAAATGTTTTAAATTGCCGAGAACACAGCGTATTTGTATGAGTTTCTAATTTAGAAATTCGCATCGCATAACCGCTGACGCAAGTCAGTACAGGTTAAGTTACAAAGGGCGCACGGTGGATGCCTTGGCACTAGGAGCCGATGAAGGACGGAACTAATACCGATATGCTTCGGGGAGCTATAAGTAAGCTTTGATCCGGAGATTTCCGAATGGGGGAACCCAGTACACAGCAGTGTATTGCCTGCAAGTGAATTCATAGCTTGTCGGCGGCAGACGCGGGGAACTGAAACATCTCAGTACCCGCAGGAAGAGAAAGAAAACTCGATTCCCATAGTAGCGGCGAGCGAAGTGGGAAGAGCCCAAACCGAGAAGCTTGCTTCTCGGGGTTGTAGGACTGGACATTGGAGTTACCAAAGTTCGACGTAGTCGAAGTCAGCTGGAAAGCTGCGCCATAGAAGGTGAAAGCCCTGTAAGCGAAACGGCGGACTCTCCGTCCAGGATCCTGAGTACGGCGGAACACGTGAAATTCCGTCGGAATCCGGGAGGACCATCTCCCAAGGCTAAATACTCCCTAGTGACCGATAGTGAACCAGTACCGTGAGGGAAAGGTGAAAAGCACCCCGGAAGGGGAGTGAAACAGTTCCTGAAACCGTGTGCCTACAATTAGTCAAAGCCCGTTAAGGGGTAATGGCGTGCCTTTTGTAGAATGAACCGGCGAGTTACGTTTGCCTGCGAGGTTAAGATGAAAAGTCGGAGCCGGAGCGAAAGCGAGTCTGAACAGGGCGAATGAGTAGGCAGATGTAGACCCGAAACCAAGTGACCTACCCATGACCAGGTTGAAGGTGTGGTGAAACACACTGGAGGACCGAACCCATGTATGTTGAAAAATGCTGGGATGAGTTGTGGGTAGCGGTGAAATTCCAAACGAACTTGGAGATAGCTGGTTCTCTCCGAAATAGCTTTAGGGTTAGCCTCGGAGGATGGATCATGGAGGTAGAGCACTGTTTGAACTAGGGGCCCATCAAGGGTTACTGAATTCAGATAAACTCCGAATACCATCGATCTTACTCCGGGAGTCAGACAGTGAGCGATAAGGTCCATTGTCGAAAGGGGAACAGCCCAGATCACCAGTTAAGGTCCCTAAATTTATGCTAAGTGGAAAAGGATGTGGCGTTGCACAGACAACTAGGATGTTGGCTCAGAAGCAGCCACCATTTAAAGAGTGCGTAATAGCTCACTAGTCGAGTGGCACTGCGCCGAAAATATACCGGGGCTAAGCATAATACCGAAACTGTGGGTGCACCCGTAAGGGTGCGCGGTAGGAGAGCGTTCTAAGGGCGTTGAAGGTCGATCGTGAGGACGGCTGGAGCGCTTAGAAGTGAGAATGCCGGCATGAGTAGCGAAAGATCAGTGAGAATCTGATCCACCGTATGACTAAGGTTTCCTGGGGAAGGCTCGTCCTCCCAGGGTTAGTCGGGATCTAAGGCGAGGCCGCAAGGCGTAGTCGATGACAAGCAGGTTGAGATTCCTGCACTAGTTTATTTTGTTTAAGCGATGGAGGGACGCAGGAGGCTAAGGAAAGCGCACGGCTGGAAAAGTGCGTCCAAGCCGCAAGTCTGGTGGCGAGTGAAATGCTTGCGACCATAAGGACAAGCGGTGATGGGGAGCGAAATTAAAGTAGCGAAGTTCCTGATGTCACACTGCCAAGAAAAGCTTCTAGTGAGAAATAAACTACCCGTACCGCAAACCGACACAGGTAGTCGAGGAGAGTATCCTCAGGTGAGCGAGCGAACTCTCGTTAAGGAACTCGGCAAAATGACCCCGTAACTTCGGAAGAAGGGGTGCTGACCGCAAGGTCAGCCGCAGTGAATAGGCCCAAACAACTGTTTATCAAAAACACAGGTCTCTGCTAAATCGAAAGATGATGTATAGGGGCTGACGCCTGCCCGGTGCTGGAAGGTTAAGAGGATGAGTTAGCGCAAGCGAAGCCCAGAATTGAAGCCCCAGTAAACGGCGGCCGTAACTATAACGGTCCTAAGGTAGCGAAATTCCTTGTCGGGTAAGTTCCGACCCGCACGAAAGGCGTAATGATTTGGGCACTGTCTCAACGAGAGACTCGGTGAAATTATAGTACCCGTGAAGATGCGGGTTACCCGCGACAGGACGGAAAGACCCCATGGAGCTTTACTGTAGCTTGATATTGAGTGTTGGTACCGCTTGTACAGGATAGGTAGGAGCCGTAGAGATCGGAACGCTAGTTTCGATGGAGGCGTTGGTGGGATACTACCCTAGCTGTATGAACACTCTAACCCGCGCCACTGATCGTGGCGGGAGACAGTGTCAGGTAGGCAGTTTGACTGGGGCGGTCGCCTCCTAAAATGTAACGGAGGCGCCCAAAGGTTCCCTCAGAATGGTTGGAAATCATTCGCAGAGTGTAAAGGTAGAAGGGAGCTTGACTGCGAGACTGACAAGTCGAGCAGGGACGAAAGTCGGGCTTAGTGATCCGGTGGTTCCGTATGGAAGGGCCATCGCTCAACGGATAAAAGCTACCCTGGGGATAACAGGCTTATCTCCCCCAAGAGTCCACATCGACGGGGAGGTTTGGCACCTCGATGTCGGCTCATCGCATCCTGGGGCTGTAGTCGGTCCCAAGGGTTGGGCTGTTCGCCCATTAAAGCGGTACGCGAGCTGGGTTCAGAACGTCGTGAGACAGTTCGGTCCCTATCCGTCGCGGGCGCAGGAAATTTGAGAGGAGCTGTCCTTAGTACGAGAGGACCGGGATGGACGTTCCGCTGGTGTACCAGTTGTGCCGCCAGGCGCATCGCTGGGTAGCTATGAACGGAAGGGATAAACGCTGAAAGCATCTAAGTGTGAAGCCCTCCTCGAGATGAGATTTCCCATTCCTATATGGAAGTAAGACCCCTGAGAGATGATCAGGTAGATAGGCTGGAAGTGGAAGTGCAGCGATGCATGGAGCGGACCAGTACTAATCGGTCGAGGACTTAACCAAGTAGAGCGTGAGCAGGAGCGCTTAGAAACCGGAGCATAAGCGGGCCTGAGTTCGTTGGCCGGGTTTTGGCCAATGGACTCAGGGTCCTTACACGCAGGCTTCTGCGACTGCGAACGCGTTTCGATGAAATACGCCGATTCTCAGCAAAGCAAACAAGCAACAATGATAGCCAGTTTTGAGAGCGCAAAGTTCTCATAAGTGTGGTGGCGATAGCAAGAAGGATACACCTGTTCCCATGCCGAACACAGAAGTTAAGCTTCTTCACGCCGAGAGTAGTTGGTGGGAAACTGCCTGCGAGGGTAGGAAGCTGCCACGCTTACATATGGAGGATTAGCTCAGTTGGGAGAGCGTCTGCCTTACAAGCAGAGGGTCACAGGTTCGAGCCCTGTATCCTCCATTGAGCCGTTAGCTCAGTTGGTAGAGCAACTGACTTTTAATCAGTGGGTCGACAGTTCGAGCCTGTCACGGCTCAGAGAATTATTGGTTTTAAATGGCGGCTCAAGTCGATATTTTTGCCGACTTAGCTCAGTTGGTAGAGCATCTGTCTTGTAAACAGGGGGTCGAAGGTTCGAATCCTTTAGTCGGCATGGCACCAATAATTTGATAAGCATCTTGTTTCATGCGGAAGTAGTTCAGTGGTAGAACATCACCTTGCCATGGTGGGGGTCGCGGGTTCGAATCCCGTCTTCCGCTTTCCAAACGCAGTGCCGAGGGTGCGTTTGGTCGAAAGATTCCTCGGTATTATCATGATTTGCACCCATAGCGCAACTGGATAGAGTGTCTGACTACGAATCAGAAGGTTGTAGGTTCGACTCCTACTGGGTGCATTGGACGGGAAATAGCTCAGCTTGGTAGAGCACCTGGTTTGGGACCAGGGGGTCGCAGGTTCGAATCCTGTTTTCCCGATTGGACGCCAGTCCATATGGTTTTTTCGCGGTGTAGCTCAGCTGGCTAGAGCGTCCGGTTCATACCCGGGAGGTCGAGGGTTCGATCCCCCCCGCCGCGATTGAGCTTGGACCTTTAGCTCAGTTGGTTAGAGCAGACGGCTCATAACCGTCCGGTCGTAGGTTCGAGCCCTACAAGGTCCATCTTTACAGGGTGGTCACTGTTCGGTATAATCGATTTGTTACTGTTATCGCGGGATGGAGCAGTTCGGTAGCTCGTCGGGCTCATAACCCGAAGGTCGCAGGTTCAAATCCTGCTCCCGCAATTACATGGTTCCATGGTCTAGTTGGTTAGGACGCCTGCCTGTCACGCAGGAGATCACGGGTTCGAGTCCCGTTGGGACCGTTTGCGGCTCGGTAGCTCAGTCGGTAGAGCAATGCATTGAAGCTGCATGTGTCGGCAGTTCGATTCTGTCCCGCGCCATTTCATAATCACCCTTATGCGGGTGTAGTTTAGTGGTAAAACCACAGCCTTCCAAGCTGTTGTCGCGAGTTCGATTCTCGTCACCCGCTGCGATTATGATATGGGCCTATAGCTCAGTTGGTTAGAGCGCACGCTTGATAAGCGTGAGGTCGGTGGTTCAAGTCCACCTAGGCCCATTGTTCCATTAATTTTATATTGCACATGGAGAAGTACTCAAGTGGCTGAAGAGGCGCCCCTGCTAAGGGTGTAGACCGGGAAACTGGTGCGAGGGTTCAAATCCCTCCTTCTCCGTTGTGGCCCGTTGGTCAAGTGGTTAAGACACCGCCCTTTCACGGCGGTAACATGGGTTCAAATCCCGTACGGGTCATGGTTAGATGGAGAATTACCCAAGTCTGGCTGAAGGGAACGGTCTTGAAAACCGTCAGGTGGGCGTAAGTCCACGCGAGGGTTCGAATCCCTCATTCTCCTTTATTATTATCGCGGGATGGAGCAGTTCGGTAGCTCGTCGGGCTCATAACCCGAAGGTCGCAGGTTCAAATCCTGCTCCCGCAATTACATGGTTCCATGGTCTAGTTGGTTAGGACGCCTGCCTGTCACGCAGGAGATCACGGGTTCGAGTCCCGTTGGAACCGTCCCCCTCTAATTGAGGGGAACATCAACTTCATAAAAGCGATCTAAATGGCTCGGTAGCTCAGTCGGTAGAGCAATGCATTGAAGCTGCATGTGTCGGCGGTTCGATTCCGTCCCGCGCCATTATGGAGGAGTAGCGAAGAGGCTAAACGCGGCGGACTGTAAATCCGCTCCTTCGGGTTCATAGGTTCGAATCCTATCTCCTCCATTTATAGGGATATAGTTTAATGGTAGAACTACGGTCTCCAAAACCGTCAGTGTGGGTTCAACTCCTACTATCCCTGCTTATCATGGCGGTATTGGTGAAGCGGTTAACACACCGGTTTGTGGCACCGGCATACGTGGGTTCGATCCCCACATACCGCCCTTTTACTGGGGTATAGCCAAGCGGTAAGGCAACGGACTTTGACTCCGTCATGCGCTGGTTCGAATCCAGCTACCCCAATTTTCTCCAACTGCCATAGGAGAAACGCGCTTAACTTGATGAATATGGCGGTGTAGCCAAGCGGTAAGGCATGGGTCTGCAAAACCTTGATCGTCGGTTCGATTCCGATCACCGCCTTATCTTGCGGTTAACGCCCAGCAAGAGAGTGCCATTTTACATTATGCCGGTGTGGCGGAATTGGCAGACGCGCGGGATTCAAAATCCCGTTCCAGCAATGGAGTATCGGTTCGACCCCGATCACCGGTAGACTTGCCCCTATAGTGGGGCTTTTTTTGTACCTTGAAATAGGTGAGGGGTCTAAAAAAATGATCGGCTATCTGGTAATTTCTGTGCCAAATGCCGATCATCTTTCATTCATGAACCGTTTTCGAATTTACTGTTCGCTGTTTGATTTTTGTCATTTGCCCCAGCTTTTTCTGGTGAATAGGCTCATGGTGTGGTCTGAGTGGTACTTTTCGGTGCGCATAAGGAACTTTGGGCTTTATTTTCCGATTTATTGGGTATGAGACAGGCTTACTGTCCATTTGCCATGAATTTAAGAATGACGATCCCTAAACCGATGATGATGAGCAGTATCGCGATCAAATTAACGCCGCGGTTGACACTTCGATAGTGGGTGAAGAATCCATAATCAATGCGCGTGTTTACGGCTGCGATCAACATGCCTAAGACAAATAGCGCACCACCGATAACAATAACGATATCCATTTTGATTTCCTCCATTTCTGCGTGGAAATTGACTGCTCAATATTTTGGTTCTGTTTTGAAAAGAGGAATGCCAAGCAGTCATAAATAAGAAGTGTATGGCAGCGTTAGTCATTCATCACTGTGGACGTGTGAATGCGGCCTCAGGCTTTTTCAATGTCATCTAATTAACAGGTACCTTCTGTAGATGTGATGGACATGCGCTCATGTTAGTGTTTTTTGTGTCACCAGGTTTTCTGAGTGCATGTGAGACGCGCTGTCTTTTGCAGCACACATCTTGAGGCCTGTCGCTGTTGCTTTTCCATAACTTGTTGCCTTCTATTGATCATATCAATAATGACGCCAAAAATCGACTCTTCGGAATTGATCTTTACGTGTGTCCAACTGGCTTGGTAGGCTGATTCGAAGAGATTTCGGCGTGAGCTGGACTGTTTCAATACTGAATAGATAAAGTTTTTTTTAAAGTGGCAAGTTTTACAAGGATTTGACACTCCAACTTGGCTGGATTGATGCGTATGGCTTGCTTAAAAGTTGTGGGTTAGTTTTTTGTGTTTGTTGTCCCAAATCCCTAAACGGGTGGTCGCTTTAACGGAATGAGACTATGGCCACTCACAGGATTCCAGAAAGTTGAAGATAAAAGCACTTCTAAGCTAAATGCCGGCTCGTAGCCCGGTTTTTAGCTAAATAAATTCATATCACGCAAAACTGCCTTACCGTGTCCGTCGTTAACGGCCATGGTAAGGCAGTTGTGGCGTTTCAGCAATCCCGGGGAGCTTTTTGGAGTTCTTGTTACTCGTCTTCCCGCGAGAACTTCAGAATCTTCGCGCGAGCGCGTTCCAACGCGCGTCGATGCCGATCAAGCATGGGCTTTTTGGACGGATATAGAATGGCCGCCTCAAATGCCTCATATTCCAAGGGTGACAAACTTTCCAGAAACTGTAAGAATTCGACGCGCATTAGCAGTCCGTCTTCGACTGAGCGAATTGCCAGTCGATCATGCAAGGACTCGAGTGACGTGTCATTGACCGGAATAGCGTTGGCGTCAATGCGGCGTTTATGGGCAAAGTGTTTGCGCAACACCGAGCGCAGGTGGGATTTTAAAACCATCCGATAGTAGGGGCCAAACTGTGAGCCGCTGCTGCCGTCATAGCGAACAACGGCTTTAAGCATCGCAATCCGGGCCTCCTGCATCCAATCGTCGTATGAAAAGTCTCTGAGATGGTAAGGTTTTAAAACCGTCAACACCAATGGCCGATACTGAGCGAACAGTTTGCCAAATGCTGCCGAATCGTTTACAGCTTCACGTATGAGTTCTATTTCTACTTGTTTCATATCGCCTCCTCCCTCCGATTAACTAGCAGTATTACCCTGTAATGACAAGATTATTCTACAATAAAACGTTTGCAATTGAATAGCGAACAATTGTTCAGTTATACCATTTAATCACTTGTATGCTCGCGAAAAGGAGAACAGATAGCACTTTTGAAAATGCAAAATTAATAACATTATTTTCTTATTTTTTCGCGAAAAAATGAGAGCGTGCGTATTTAATGCCGAAGTGACAACTTTTTTAAATGAGATCCCGCAATTGAAGCTTCAACTAAATCCCACATTAACGATTGCCAAAATAAAACCGGTATGTGAGGACAGATCGTTTCTATTTTTCGTTTCAGGTGACAAGAATGATTGATTTCTGCAAAGACCCCAAAAAATCTCAGGCACGCGCCACCAGTCCCATGACTTTGTTTGTGGCGCCATCCTACGAGTCAGGTTATTTTACATATGGAGAAATCTGCGTTAAATTATAAAAGTCATTTTATAAGGAGGGTTCATATTATCGCTTCTAAAGGAAAAGATAATAAAATTGGTCTATTTCAATTAGTCATGCTGGCGCTTGGTTCGTTGATCGGTTCCGGCTGGCTTTTTGGATCATGGGAAGCAGCCGCAGTTGCCGGACCAGCTGCGATTTTTTCCTGGATCATTGGTGGCGTCATCATTGGGGTCATCGCTTATAACTATGTCGAACTGGGGACCATGTTTCCTGAGTCTGGCGGGATGAGCAAATTTGCCCAGTATTCACATGGTTCGCTGGTCGGTTTCATCGCATCATGGGCCAACTGGATTTCGCTGGTCACCTTGCTGCCGATCGAAGCTGTGGCGGCCGTGCAGTATATGGCGTCGTGGCCGTGGCAATGGGCGGGCTTTACTCGCGGCTTTTTAAAGGCAGGCAAGATAACGCCGGAGGGCTTGCTAGTCGTCTTTGCGTTTATTATTATTTTCACATTGCTTAATTACTGGTCAGTCACGCTGTTGACGCGGTTTACCAGCTTCATTTCGATTTTTAAAATCGGGGTGCCGCTGCTGACGATTATTTTGCTGGCAATGTCGAGCTTCCATCCCGAAAATTATGGACACTCGTTTGCCACCTTGATGCCATATGGGAGCGCACCGATTTTTGCGGCAACATCGGTATCAGGGATTATTTTCTCGTTTAATGCGTTCCAGACCGTGATCAATATGGGCAGCGATGTTAAACGCCCGCAGAAAAACATCGGACGCGGCATCGGCATCTCGCTGTTAATCAGCGGGGTGATCTATATTTTGCTGCAAAGTGTCTTCATTACGACGATCTCGCCGAACATGTTGGCAACGCACGGGTGGAAAGGATTGAATCTCAATTCACCATTTGCTGATCTGGCCATTTTATTAGGAATTCACTGGTTATCCGTTTTGCTTTATATGGATGCCTTTGTGTCGCCATTTGGTACCGGCGTCTCGTTTGTCGCTTCATCAGGGCGCGCACTTCAGGCCATGGTCGGGAACAACCATATTCCTAAATTCATCGGTAAAATTGACGAAAAATACGGAACGCCGCGAGTCGCAATGGTAGTCAATGCAGTCTTGAGTATGGTCATGGTCTCGATTTTCCCGTCTTGGGGAACACTGGCAAGCGTCATTTCGACGGCTACGCTGATCGCTTATCTGACTGGTCCGGTTACGGTTATCTCATTACGCGACATGGCACCTGACTTTAAGCGACCGGTTAAGTCAGCCAGATTGCGTTTCATGGCACCCTTGGCGTTTGTGTTAACTTCACTGGCAGCATATTGGGCGAAGTGGCCAACGACAGTGGAAGTCATCGGCGTCATCTTCTTAGGCATTCCACTGTATTTATTTTATGAATGGCGTTCGGGCTGGCGTTCGACATGGCAACAGCTGAAAGCGTCCGCGTGGATGATCGGCTACCTGATCTTCCTGTCGGTCATTTCCTTAATTGGCAGTCGTGAGTTTAATGGTTTAAACTGGATTCACTATCCCATGGACTTTGTGGTGATTGTGATAGGTGCGATTGTTTTCTACTTCTGGGGAATCAACAGCCACATTTTTTCCAAGTATTTCCGCAGAGCACGGCGGGTCAATGCCAAGGTTAAAATGCCGCCATCTGATGACAGCACCCATGCCGAGCAGACGGCTAAAAGATGATTGCTTTGTTGGCTATTATTAAAAATGTTATGGATAGCGAACGGAGAAGATAGTTTATAAAAGGCCTGGCTTCAACAATGCTTACAAAACGACTGGGAAAAAACTTACGACTTTTGCCTGATGAGGTTAATTTGACGGCAAGGTAAGATAATTCTAAAGGTTTGTGAGAAAATTGCATTTAGCTAAGCCTATCTTTATACTTATACTAAACAAATGACGTCTGGAGGGGATCAGGTGAATATCGGGATTTTTACAGATAGCTACTTTCCGCAAGTCAGCGGTGTCGCGACGTCCATCAAGACCTTGAAGGACGATCTAGAACGCAAAGGTCATCAGGTTTATATTTTTACGACCACCGATCCACATGTGCCAGATGATGCTGTCGAGCCCAACTTATTCCGTTTTACGAGTGTGCCATTCGTGTCCTTTACCGATCGGCGAATTGCTGTCCGTGGATTGTTTCATGCCTATGCCGTAGCAAAGGAATTAAACTTGGATATTGTCCACACGCAAACCGAGTTTTCAATGGGTTACATCGGCAAGTTTGTGGCGAAGCAATTAAAGATTCCAACCATCCATACTTATCACACGATGTATGAAGATTACCTGCACTATGTTTTAAATGGTCATCTGCTAAAGCCGTATCATGTGAAACAATTTACGCGTGCCTTTCTTTATCATGTCAGTGGCGTGATTGCGCCGTCTGAACGGGTTTACGACACGTTACGGCGCTATGGTGTCAAAACGCAGATTAAGATCATACCGACCGGAGTTGACTTAACCCAATTTGCCGAGCAAAAAGATCCGCATCTTCGTGAAAAGCTGGGTCTAGCTGATGTACCGGTCTTGATCTCACTCAGTCGGGTTGCTTATGAGAAGCGGATCGACAAGGTGATCAGTGCGATGCCGGCCATTTTGGCGCAGATCCCTAATGCTGTTCTTTTAATTGTCGGTGACGGTCCAGCGCGAGAAGATCTGGAGACACAGGCCTCCGAGTTAGGAATTGCCGATCATGTGCAATTCACCGGTGAAATCAATCATGATGATGTGGGTGATTATTACCGGGTTGGCGATGTTTTTGTGTCGGCAAGTGATTCGGAGTCCCAGGGGTTAACCTACATTGAAGCCATGGCGGCAGATCGAAAAGTGGTGGCTTTGTCAGGCGATTACACCGATCATTTACTCGACGATCCTGCGCTTGGAACCACTTTTTCAACCGAAGCGGAAATGGTTCATCAAGTTGTGAATTATCTGCGTCATCCTAACGCTTATGATGACCCTAAACCGCGTGCTGAAAAACTAGCTGCCATTTCTGCGGATCGTTTCGGGGATCGCGTGCTTGATTTCTATCGTGATGTTATCAGTCATTATTCGCCTAATGAAGCTGATGAATCTGCGCCATGGACCGATGAAAGTACGAGTAAACGGACCATGAAAGGCTAACTATGATCGTTATTAACATGTTTTCGTCCGCTAATAAAGTGGCGGGGCAAGGCGTGGGGGCAGTTTACACAGAATTAATGGGGCTGCTCAAGCATGACTTTGCCAATGAGTTTCAAATCAATGTGAATCGTTATACGCGCAGTGACATTAGCCATTATCATACAATTGATCCTAAGTTTTACGCCTCAACCTTTTCCAAAAAACGAGGTCGAAAAATCGGATTTGTTCATTTTGTTCCCAGCACGTTGGATGCCAGCTTAAAGTTGCCGCGAGTTGCGCGGTGGACGCTTGATAAATATACGCTTGCCTTTTATAAGCGGATGGATGAATTGGTCGTGGTCAATCCCAATTTCATTCCGAAATTGGAAGCTTATGGGATCAGTCCCGACAAAGTGACGTATATTCCGAATTTTGTTTCGCAGCGGACGTTTCATCCGGTGTCAGCCGAGAAACGGCAGGCATTGCGGCATGCAAATGGGTTTAAACCCGATGACTTTGTGATTTTTGGTGCCGGTCAGGTGCAGGATCGGAAAGGCGTCGGTGATTTTATCAAGTTGGCCCAACAGAATCCTGACTTTCGGTTCGTATGGGCGGGTGGATTTTCATTTGGTCGGATCACTGAAGGCTATGAACGGCTTAAGCAGGCAGTCGCCAATGCGCCGGCTAATCTGGACTTTACCGGTATTATGCCGCGGGAAACCATGATTGATTACTATAACATGGCGGATCTGTTTCTTTTGCCATCCTTTGAAGAACTGTTTCCGATGTCGGTGCTTGAAGCTTTTGCAACCGATACGCCGGTTATGGTACGTGATCTTGAGCTTTACCAGCAGATCATCACCCCTTATGCTATTACCGCGGTTGATGTCGATGATATGCAGGCGCGGATTCGGGCCTTGGCGGATGACCGGGAGCTGTTGGCAACTTATGCGGCTAAAAGTCATCAGGCAGCGCAGGTTTATGCGGAAAGCCGCCTTGAAAAGATCTGGCACGATTTCTACGTAAAGCAAGCCGCGTTAGGGAAGCAATAGCCGAGGAGTTATATGACACGGAAGAACAAACTGGCCGTCCTAATCATGGTTCTGATTGGCGCCGGCATTTTTATTTACGAAGCGCGTGATTTGAATGGCGCCAAGCTGGTGCACGAGTTATTATCACTTGATCTAAAGTGGTTGCTGGTGGCCTTTTTGCTCATGTTCGGCTCATGGATTGTCGAAACGTTTGTCGTCCAGATTTTTATCAAGAACGGGACGGATACACTGGATTTTAAGACAGCGCTGCGGGTGCCACTTGTCGAGCAGCTATTCAACGCGATTACGCCAATGGCTTCCGGTGGTCAGCCGGCTCAGTTATTTGCGTTGATGCAAAGCGGCGTTGAGGCGGGTCGTGCGAGCTCGGTGCTTTTGATGAAATTTGTCGTCTATCAATTTATGGTCCTGATCAATTTCATCTTAACGTTGGTCATCGGATTTGATCAGGTTTCCAGACATTTCGGCGCGCTGGCTTTATTTATTGTGTTTGGCTTTGTCATTCATGTCATCGTGATTGTCGGTTTGTTGATGGTGATGTACTATTACAAATTTACCAAGCGGCTGGTCAGACTCATCATGGTGCCGGTTGGCTGGTTTGTGAAGCCGGAAAGAAAACTGGCGATGCAGACCGATCTTGATCATAAAATCGATACGTTTTATGCGGAAAGTCTGCATTTGAAGCGGGAAAAAGTGCGCGTGATCAAGGCTTGTTTACTGACGTTGGTGCAGCTGTTACTTTATTATGCGGTGCCGTATTTTGTTCTTCTGGCACTCGGGGTTAATCACGTCAGCATTGTTGAGGTGATTGTTCTGCACGTCATGATCGTCATGATCGTGAGCCTGTTTCCGATTCCCGGTGGTGCTGGCGGTGCGGAATACAGCTTTAAGACGCTGTTTGCGACGTATGTTGCCTCGCCATCCAAGTTGGTCTTAGGGATGTTATTGTGGCGTTTTTTAACTTATTATCTCGGCATGATTTGCGGCATCATTGCGATGGCCTTACCACCCAAAAAGTCGGATAAGATTTCCTGAGCATCAGGTCTTGCGCTGCGGTTTGTGCGTAAAGATTCAGACAAATTAAAAGTGACGTTCGCGACCATTTGGAGGCAGTCTGGTCGCGAACGTCACTTTTTTAAGTTGCTGTACTCAGGAAGTCTATTTTGGAGAAATCAGTCAGTTCGGCTGGCAATGAAAGCGCGCAGCCGTTTGACCGCTTCTTTAAGGTCGTCCATTGAAGCGGCATAACTGATACGGATGTAGCCTTCACCACCCGGGCCGAATGCTGTTCCGGAAATCAGCGCCAGCTTTTGTTCATTGGCTAGTGCTTGGGTAAATTCACGCGAATGCATATGAAGCCGTTCAGGAATTTTGGCAAAAAGGTAAAAGGCACCATCAGGGCGGGCCACTTCAAAGCCCATTTGAATAAGGGCGGCATAAACAAAATCGCGCCGTTTGATATAGGCTGCCTTCATGACCTGGGCATCGTCTGCCCCCTTAGTCAGAGCTTCGATGCCGGCACGTTGCGCAATGGTAGTTGCGGCAGTAACGAGATACTGGTGCACCTTTTTGGCTTCAGCGATTAAGTGACGCGGGCCCATCAGGAAACCGATGCGCCAGCCGGTCATGGCGTGGGATTTAGATAAGCCGTTGACGACGAATGTCCGATCGTAAGCGTAACGCCCCATTGAAATATGGGTAGCGTCATAAGTTAACTCAGAATAAATTTCGTCACAAATAATATAAAGGTCGTGTGCTTCGGCGATCGAGGCGATGGCCTTAACTTCGGCAGCGTGGTAGGTCACGCCGGTTGGATTGCTAGGATAATTCAGGATGATACCCTTAATTTTGGCATCAGGGTTGGCAGCAATGGTGGCCTCGATGAGCTCCGGCGTCAATACAAAATCAGTTTTGCTGGTGTCGATATAAATCGGGGTCACATGATTCAAAGTCAAAAGCGGAATGTAGCCGGGGTAAATGGGGGAGGGAACCAGGATTGCATCACCTGGATCGCTAATCGTGGTAATTGCCGTTGCCAAGGCTTCAGTCGCGCCCACGGTCACCAGGATTTCATCCGCGGCATCATAATCCGTTCCGTACTTAGTTTTGAAAAAATGCTGGGCCGCTGCCCGTAATTCAGGATCACCGACCATGCCGGTGTAATGGGAATAGTTTTCCTGAATGGCCGCGATACCCGCCTGTTTAACGTGTTCTGGTGTGTTAAAATCAGGCTCACCCAAGGTCAATTTCAAAATGCCGGGAATTTTACTGACACTTTCATCAAATTGCCGGATTTCACTGACCTCAATCGCCGGTAATTGTTCATTTAGTGGTTGCAATGTCATACGCGCGCTCCTTATATGTAGGTTGCAAATAGCATAGTCCATTTACCCGTCGTCGCGCAACGTTATCAAAGCGGATAAAACTGCAATTTGAAGTGATATTTCTCCCACAGAGGCGGCGGTTTATGCTAAGCTATTTCTTGAAATAGGAAAAATTAGGAGGCCATTTTATGAAACAATCACAGCTCGTGGCCATCATCAAACGCCTCGAAGCCATGCAGACAGGCGACGGCGAGACACAGTCACGCCGCTTCGAAAAAAATGGTGATGAAAAGGGCCTCGTGACATACGATCCCAAGACCGAAACTTATGAACTTGAAGAACTTGGAACGCACCAGACTTTCCAGTTTGACAACATCGATCTTGCGGCCATGGAAATCTATGATCTGATGGATTTTGATGAAGACGAGGACACTAATGATACTAACGACAGCGACCAGGCTTAAGTCTGAGTGCTGAACGAGGCGGACTTGAAAGGGTTGGCCTCTTTTTTATGTGAGCGTGAGCAGGAGCGCTTAGAAATCGGAGTGTAAGTGGCCTCAAGCCTAAATGGCTGGGTTTTGCCATTTAGGCTTGAGGTCCTTACACGTAGATTTCTGCGACTGCGAACGCGTTATAGAAAGCGAAAATCAATTAGCTTTTTGCCTCTAATAGAACAATCCCCAGTAAGAAATCATTGACCACTGCGACCAAGGTCCTTACAATGCAGACTTCTGTGCCGGTGAACAGCTCTATGGAAAGCAGAGCTTCGCATGACACGCACCGCAAATAATACAACGCTCGTTCTCCACGATATCCGGACGTCCCATTTTAAGGCTTCTTTAAGATTGCCCATAATTAAGCTTTAATCAACGGTGAACATTTGTCTTTTGAGAAACAAGCGGTTATCCTAGCGAATGTGCTATACTTTTGACATTAAACAATGACTTGGAGGCTCCAAATGAACCAGATCGGCACTAAACTTCGAGGTTTTTTCAATACAAGACTCGGCTTTTTGGCCCTTGCCATTGTCTTATTCTGGGCAAAGACGTACTGGGCATATCAAGCCAAATTTAACTTGGGAGTCACCGGCAGCTTTCAACATCTGATTTTGGCGATTAATCCCATCCCGACAACGCTTTTTCTTTTTGGCATTGCTTTATATATGTCCGGACGAAAATCGTATGTCACGATGCTGGTGATTGATGCATTGACGTCTGTTTGGCTTTTTGCCAATGTGCTTTATTATCGGGAATTCTCAGACTTCTTGACGTTTGCGTTGATCAAAGGATCGGGAGCAGTTTCCAATAACTTAAACAAAGGGATCATGGGGATTGTTCAACCAACGGATTTCCTGGTTTTTGTTGATGTAATCATTTTGATTTTATTGCTGGCGTTTAAAGTGATTCGCATGGATATTCGCCCGATCAAAAAACGGTTTGCTCTCGGTGTTTCGTTGCTGGCGGTATTGATGTTTGGCGCCAACTTGGCGATGGCCTACAGCGATCGTTCTGGTTTGCTGACCCGGACTTTTGATAACAACTATATCGTCAAGTATCTCGGCCTGAATGCTTACACGGTCGTCGATGGCGTTAAGACAGCTAAAAACAGCGCCACCAAAGCTAATGCCGATTCGAGCGATGTTAAGTCAGTACTGAATTACTTAAACAAAAATCGCGTCGCCCCAAATGCGGAATACACGGGTGTGGCAAAAGGTAAAAATGTTTTCATCATCCACCTGGAGAGCCTGCAGCAGTTTATGATCGACTTCAAATGGGATGGCCAGGAAGTCACACCAAACTTGAATAAGTTGTATCACGAATCTGATACTTTATCGTTTGATAACTTCTTTAATCAAGTCGGCCAAGGTAAAACCGCGGATGCCGAAATGATGATGGAGAACTCATTATTTGGTTTACCTGAAGGCGCAGCTATGGTGACAGATGGCACGACCAACACGTTCCAGGCAGCTCCGGCTATTTTGGATCAGCATGGCTACACGACCGCTTCATTCCACGGGGATGTACCAAGCTTTTGGAATCGCGATAATACGTATAAGTCTTGGGGGTATGATTACTTCTTCTCGAAGAATTACTTCTCAAGCGGTAAGAATTATGACGTGGGCTATGGTCTGAAAGATAAGATCTTCCTTAAAGATTCGGCTCAATACATTGAACAGCTACCGCAGCCGTTTTATGCCAAAATGATCACGGTTACCAACCATTATCCGTATACTCTGGATAAGGCCAACCAAACGATCAGTAAAACCGATACAGGCGATGACACGGTAGACGGGTATGTGCAGACAGCGCGCTATCTTGACGAAGCCATGGGTGAATTTTTCAATTGGTTAAAAGAAACCGGATTGTATGATAAGTCAATGATTGTGCTATATGGCGACCATTATGGGATTTCCAACAACCATAAGAAGGCGATGGCTAAGTTAACCAACATCTCCGGCTTTAATGACTATAACAATGCCATGTATCAACGGGTGCCGTTTATGATCCATATGCCAGGACTCAAAGGCGGCATTAATCACACGTACGGTGGGGAAATCGATGCGTTGCCGACCATTTTGAATTTACTTGGTGTCAAGGATAACAACACTGTTCAATTTGGTTCTGATTTGCTGTCGCCCAACCATCCACAAACAGTTGCATTCAGAAACGGGGATTTTGTGACGCCTGACTTTACCAAGGTGGGAAGTCAGTACTTTAACACCAGCACTGGCAAGAAGATCAGCAAACTATCAGCCAGTCAGAAAAAGACAGTTGATGCGGCTACCAACCGCGTGACGACTGAACTTTCCTTGTCAGATCGCGTGATTAACGGTGACCTTCTCCGATTCTATACGCCAAGCGGCTTTAAAAAAGTCGATCGCAGTGACTTTTCGTATAAGTTAACCGATACGAAAAAGAAGCTCAAAGCTGCCCAAAAAGACGGTACGAGTCTGAAGGCGCAAAATAAGGGTAAGTCTACGGTGGATGAATACAAAACCGATGCGCCCGAACTTAAAAGCAGTAGTGATGACGATAGCAGCGATGACTCAAAGTAGTCACGATGATTATGGTTTAGCAGTGCCCACTGAGGCGCTGCTTTTTTCAATTGACAGCCTGTCTTCATAGGGGCGCTTTGTAATGTGTAAAGGTGACAATATGATCAAAGCCCTTGGCCAAATTAGATGTATCAGGGTTGTCGCTGAGGGATAATCCGTTTTGGTGTACACAAATTCATGCGTGAATCTTAAGTATCTAGTACTGAGAAATTCTAAACTTTTGTAAGTAAAGGTTGTGCTACATTAGAAAAAGGCGTACAATTTTACTAGATGATAATGTTTATAATTAGGAGGTTGGCGATGAATCAGGCAGTTTATAACAAGACAATTAACTTGCTCAAAGCAAAGCAGATTCGGGTCACACCACAGCGTGAAGCGATCATTTCATACATGATCGACAGCACTGCACATCCGACAGCCGAGATGATTTATGCAAAGCTTTCACCGCAATTTCCGCATATGAGTGTTTCCACGGTGTATAACAATTTGCGTCTGTTGGTGGACCTTAATCTAGTTGAAGAAATGTCTTCCAATGATGCGGCAACACATTTTGATTTTCCAATTGAACCGCACTACCATGCGATCTGTACAAATTGTGGTAAGATTTTTGACTTTACCTACCCAGGAGTGACAGACGTTGAAGCGGTTGCGGCTAAAGAAACTGGATTTAAGGTGAGCGGCCATCATCTTGAAGTCTACGGTATTTGTCCTGATTGCCAGGTTAAATTGGGTATGAAGCCAGCAAAGCAGCATACAAAGTGAACAATAATTCGCGTCGAAAAAGTTAAGCTATTTCAGTTTATGCGGTTTTCAGGTCTAGCCTGATTGCCGCACTTTTTGATTTTGCGCGAAAAACTGTGGATGAACGCGTAGGTTTCATTTTCGATAGCTATTTTATGGCAATGATTTGTGCAAGCATTTTGAGAAAAATGCTTGCGTGCTGTCGAGGTTACTGGTATTATATTATTGCTGTCAAAAACCGAACTTTCTTTTTTGGAAAGAGATAGAAGTTGCTTCATAACCTTGTTGTGAAGCTGATTAATAAAAAGTGTTGACACTCGTTTGTTGGCATGATAATCTATCAAAGTTGTCTTTTGGCAAGATCGTCCTTTGAAAACTGAACAAAGTTTCGTTTAAATGTGCAGGGTCCTTGATACTTCGGTATCGAGGCAAAAAGTAACATTTGCGAAGTCAATTCGCTAGAACAACAAATCGAGCTATTCGAACAGCTCATATTTATATGAGAGTTTGATCCTGGCTCAGGATGAACGCTGGCGGCGTGCCTAATACATGCAAGTCGAACGAGTTTTGGTCGATGAACGGTGCTTGCATCGTGATTCAACTTAAAACGAGTGGCGGACGGGTGAGTAACACGTGGGTAACCTGCCCTTAAGTGGGGGACAACATTTGGAAACAGATGCTAATACCGCATAAATCCAAGAACCGCATGGTTCTTGGCTGAAAGATGGCGTAAGCTATCGCTTTTGGATGGACCCGCGGCGTATTAGCTAGTTGGTGAGGTAACGGCTCACCAAGGCCATGATACGTAGCCGAACTGAGAGGTTGATCGGCCACATTGGGACTGAGACACGGCCCAAACTCCTACGGGAGGCAGCAGTAGGGAATCTTCCACAATGGACGCAAGTCTGATGGAGCAACGCCGCGTGAGTGAAGAAGGCTTTCGGGTCGTAAAACTCTGTTGTTGGAGAAGAATGGTCGGCAGAGTAACTGTTGTCGGCGTGACGGTATCCAACCAGAAAGCCACGGCTAACTACGTGCCAGCAGCCGCGGTAATACGTAGGTGGCAAGCGTTATCCGGATTTATTGGGCGTAAAGCGAGCGCAGGCGGTTTTTTAAGTCTGATGTGAAAGCCCTCGGCTTAACCGAGGAAGCGCATCGGAAACTGGGAAACTTGAGTGCAGAAGAGGACAGTGGAACTCCATGTGTAGCGGTGAAATGCGTAGATATATGGAAGAACACCAGTGGCGAAGGCGGCTGTCTGGTCTGTAACTGACGCTGAGGCTCGAAAGCATGGGTAGCGAACAGGATTAGATACCCTGGTAGTCCATGCCGTAAACGATGAATGCTAGGTGTTGGAGGGTTTCCGCCCTTCAGTGCCGCAGCTAACGCATTAAGCATTCCGCCTGGGGAGTACGACCGCAAGGTTGAAACTCAAAGGAATTGACGGGGGCCCGCACAAGCGGTGGAGCATGTGGTTTAATTCGAAGCAACGCGAAGAACCTTACTAGGTCTTGACATCTTTTGATCACCTGAGAGATCAGGTTTCCCCTTCGGGGGCAAAATGACAGGTGGTGCATGGTTGTCGTCAGCTCGTGTCGTGAGATGTTGGGTTAAGTCCCGCAACGAGCGCAACCCTTATGACTAGTTGCCAGCATTCAGTTGGGCACTCTAGTAAGACTGCCGGTGACAAACCGGAGGAAGGTGGGGATGACGTCAAATCATCATGCCCCTTATGACCTGGGCTACACACGTGCTACAATGGATGGTACAACGAGTTGCGAGACCGCGAGGTCAAGCTAATCTCTTAAAGCCATTCTCAGTTCGGACTGTAGGCTGCAACTCGCCTACACGAAGTCGGAATCGCTAGTAATCGCGGATCAGCACGCCGCGGTGAATACGTTCCCGGGCCTTGTACACACCGCCCGTCACACCATGAGAGTTTGTAACACCCGAAGCCGGTGGCGTAACCCTTTTAGGGAGCGAGCCGTCTAAGGTGGGACAAATGATTAGGGTGAAGTCGTAACAAGGTAGCCGTAGGAGAACCTGCGGCTGGATCACCTCCTTTCTAAGGAAACAGACATTAAGTCTGACGGAAACCTGCACACACGAAACTTTGTTTAGTTTTGAGGGGACGACCCTCAAGCACCCTAGCGGGTGCGACTTTGTTCTTTGAAAACTGGATATCATTGTTGTAAATGCTTTAAATTGCCGAGAACACAGCGTATTTGTATGAGTTTCTAATTTAGAAATTCGCATCGCATAACCGCTGACGCAAGTCAGTACAGGTTAAGTTACAAAGGGCGCACGGTGGATGCCTTGGCACTAGGAGCCGATGAAGGACGGAACTAATACCGATATGCTTCGGGGAGCTATAAGTAAGCTTTGATCCGGAGATTTCCGAATGGGGGAACCCAGTACACAGCAGTGTATTGCCTGCAAGTGAATTCATAGCTTGTCGGCGGCAGACGCGGGGAACTGAAACATCTCAGTACCCGCAGGAAGAGAAAGAAAACTCGATTCCCATAGTAGCGGCGAGCGAAGTGGGAAGAGCCCAAACCGAGAAGCTTGCTTCTCGGGGTTGTAGGACTGGACATTGGAGTTACCAAAGTTCGACGTAGTCGAAGTCAGCTGGAAAGCTGCGCCATAGAAGGTGAAAGCCCTGTAAGCGAAACGGCGGACTCTCCGTCCAGGATCCTGAGTACGGCGGAACACGTGAAATTCCGTCGGAATCCGGGAGGACCATCTCCCAAGGCTAAATACTCCCTAGTGACCGATAGTGAACCAGTACCGTGAGGGAAAGGTGAAAAGCACCCCGGAAGGGGAGTGAAACAGTTCCTGAAACCGTGTGCCTACAATTAGTCAAAGCCCGTTAAGGGGTAATGGCGTGCCTTTTGTAGAATGAACCGGCGAGTTACGTTTGCCTGCGAGGTTAAGATGAAAAGTCGGAGCCGGAGCGAAAGCGAGTCTGAACAGGGCGAATGAGTAGGCAGATGTAGACCCGAAACCAAGTGACCTACCCATGACCAGGTTGAAGGTGTGGTGAAACACACTGGAGGACCGAACCCATGTATGTTGAAAAATGCTGGGATGAGTTGTGGGTAGCGGTGAAATTCCAAACGAACTTGGAGATAGCTGGTTCTCTCCGAAATAGCTTTAGGGTTAGCCTCGGAGGATGGATCATGGAGGTAGAGCACTGTTTGAACTAGGGGCCCATCAAGGGTTACTGAATTCAGATAAACTCCGAATACCATCGATCTTACTCCGGGAGTCAGACAGTGAGCGATAAGGTCCATTGTCGAAAGGGGAACAGCCCAGATCACCAGTTAAGGTCCCTAAATTTATGCTAAGTGGAAAAGGATGTGGCGTTGCACAGACAACTAGGATGTTGGCTCAGAAGCAGCCACCATTTAAAGAGTGCGTAATAGCTCACTAGTCGAGTGGCACTGCGCCGAAAATATACCGGGGCTAAGCATAATACCGAAACTGTGGGTGCACCCGTAAGGGTGCGCGGTAGGAGAGCGTTCTAAGGGCGTTGAAGGTCGATCGTGAGGACGGCTGGAGCGCTTAGAAGTGAGAATGCCGGCATGAGTAGCGAAAGATCAGTGAGAATCTGATCCACCGTATGACTAAGGTTTCCTGGGGAAGGCTCGTCCTCCCAGGGTTAGTCGGGATCTAAGGCGAGGCCGCAAGGCGTAGTCGATGACAAGCAGGTTGAGATTCCTGCACTAGTTTATTTTGTTTAAGCGATGGAGGGACGCAGGAGGCTAAGGAAAGCGCACGGCTGGAAAAGTGCGTCCAAGCCGCAAGTCTGGTGGCGAGTGAAATGCTTGCGACCATAAGGACAAGCGGTGATGGGGAGCGAAATTAAAGTAGCGAAGTTCCTGATGTCACACTGCCAAGAAAAGCTTCTAGTGAGAAATAAACTAGCCGTACCGCAAACCGACACAGGTAGTCGAGGAGAGTATCCTCAGGTGAGCGAGCGAACTCTCGTTAAGGAACTCGGCAAAATGACCCCGTAACTTCGGAAGAAGGGGTGCTGACCGCAAGGTCAGCCGCAGTGAATAGGCCCAAACAACTGTTTATCAAAAACACAGGTCTCTGCTAAATCGAAAGATGATGTATAGGGGCTGACGCCTGCCCGGTGCTGGAAGGTTAAGAGGATGAGTTAGCGCAAGCGAAGCCCAGAATTGAAGCCCCAGTAAACGGCGGCCGTAACTATAACGGTCCTAAGGTAGCGAAATTCCTTGTCGGGTAAGTTCCGACCCGCACGAAAGGCGTAATGATTTGGGCACTGTCTCAACGAGAGACTCGGTGAAATTATAGTACCCGTGAAGATGCGGGTTACCCGCGACAGGACGGAAAGACCCCATGGAGCTTTACTGTAGCTTGATATTGAGTGTTGGTACCGCTTGTACAGGATAGGTAGGAGCCGTAGAGATCGGAACGCTAGTTTCGATGGAGGCGTTGGTGGGATACTACCCTAGCTGTATGAACACTCTAACCCGCGCCACTGATCGTGGCGGGAGACAGTGTCAGGTAGGCAGTTTGACTGGGGCGGTCGCCTCCTAAAATGTAACGGAGGCGCCCAAAGGTTCCCTCAGAATGGTTGGAAATCATTCGCAGAGTGTAAAGGTAGAAGGGAGCTTGACTGCGAGACTGACAAGTCGAGCAGGGACGAAAGTCGGGCTTAGTGATCCGGTGGTTCCGTATGGAAGGGCCATCGCTCAACGGATAAAAGCTACCCTGGGGATAACAGGCTTATCTCCCCCAAGAGTCCACATCGACGGGGAGGTTTGGCACCTCGATGTCGGCTCATCGCATCCTGGGGCTGTAGTCGGTCCCAAGGGTTGGGCTGTTCGCCCATTAAAGCGGTACGCGAGCTGGGTTCAGAACGTCGTGAGACAGTTCGGTCCCTATCCGTCGCGGGCGCAGGAAATTTGAGAGGAGCTGTCCTTAGTACGAGAGGACCGGGATGGACGTTCCGCTGGTGTACCAGTTGTGCCGCCAGGCGCATCGCTGGGTAGCTATGAACGGAAGGGATAAACGCTGAAAGCATCTAAGTGTGAAGCCCTCCTCGAGATGAGATTTCCCATTCCTATATGGAAGTAAGACCCCTGAGAGATGATCAGGTAGATAGGCTGGAAGTGGAAGTGCAGCGATGCATGGAGCGGACCAGTACTAATCGGTCGAGGACTTAACCAAGTAGAGCGTGAGCAGGAGCGCTTAGAAACCGGAGCATAAGCGGGCCTGAGTTCGTTGGCCGGGTTTTGGCCAATGGACTCAGGGTCCTTACACGCAGGCTTCTGCGACTGCGAACGCGTTTCGATGAAATACGCCGATTCTCAGCAAAGCAAACAAGCAACAATGATAGCCAGTTTTGAGAGCGCAAAGTTCTCATAAGTGTGGTGGCGATAGCAAGAAGGATACACCTGTTCCCATGCCGAACACAGAAGTTAAGCTTCTTCACGCCGAGAGTAGTTGGTGGGAAACTGCCTGCGAGGGTAGGAAGCTGCCACGCTGTTTATTCCGGTTTAGCTCAGTTGGTAGAGCACCTGACTGTTAATCAGGTTGTCGTCAGTTCGAGCCTGACAACCGGAGTTTTTTATGGAGAGTTGTCCGAGAGGCTGAAGGAGCATGGTTGGAAACCATGTATACGGGTTTTACCTGTATCAAGGGTTCGAATCCCTTACTCTCCGGAAATGGTAATCATTATGCCATCATGTTAGGTCAAAATCCTAGTATGACGGCTTTTTTGTTGTTTTGAAATTACATGAATATGTATGATAACACCCTCGACCGTAGCCGCTAACGTAGTCACAGTCCAAAAAGCAATCTAACAAAACTCATGTGACTGCGGTTAGACTTTTAAAAGTGTTAGAACTCTTGTTATGTAAGGATTTGCAGAATACTTTTCTGACTACTCTCCGTTTTGTTGTCTCTACATACTTTCCACAAGAAACCCGAAATGCTGATTTGATAGCATTTCGGGTTTCTTTTTTTGCTCTGATTTTGTCTGCTTTAAAAAAACGAGACCAAAACCGTTTCATGATTCGGCGGTATTCATTTAGCGGTGATGCATTGATTGGCAACTGATCTAAACCGTCTTCATATATGTCCGTGGTTGGGAGACGCATAAAAGCCATGATAACAGCCTCATTATGTCATCATGGCAATTTACTGCTTAGTTCAATTTACTTGCGGACTTTAACGAACAGAACAACTCCAATTAATGTTAGAAAGCTACCTAACATGGCGGCGGCGATTTCCAGGCGTTCGCCAGTGTCCGGCAGATGACGCTGATTTTGAGAATGATTCATGCCTCCGGGCTGGTTGTTAGATTTGGATAGCAGTTCGGCACTTGAATTAGAAGAATCACTTATGGATGTAGTAGGCTGTGACGATGTTGACGGGTGCTTCGGTCTTAAGGTAGAAGAACTGCTTACCGATGTAGAGGACTCTGACGAGGTAGCGGGCAGCTTGGAACTTGAATTAGAAGAATCACTTACCGATGTGGAAGGTTTTGATGATGTGGATGGGAGCCTTGAACCTGATTCAGACGGCTTGCTTGCAGACGCAGAAGGCATCGATGATGTCGAAGGTTTGACCGGTGGCGGGGTTGCAGAAGCTCGGTCGTTTACTTGAATGGTGACTTGCGGATGTTGGGTATTAATTGTAAAGGGTAACGGCGTTTGATTGCGCTCGTAGCCATTAGGTGCTTTTGTCTCAACGAAGTAATAGCTACCGGCCAATAATTGACGAATGGTTAGCTGACCTTGGGCATCGGTTGTTAGGTTTGCGCGAACCAAGGTGTGGTTGGCGCGGTAAAGAGCAAAAACCGCACCCGTTAACACCTTTTTGGGATGATCTTGATCACGTTTGATTAGTGTGACTTGACCAACCTTACCGTTACCGCTGCCATTATCTGTCCACACGATTTTGCCTTTTGCATCTGTCGGCAAGCCACTGCCTTGATTCTGAGCTTCTGCAGATACTTGGTTTGTCCACGTTGTCGTTTGAGCAAAACTTGCCGGACTTGGATTTGTCCATAAATCAATCTTAATGGTTCGGTCGATATTACCTAGTTCAATTTTAATTTGGTTTCCTTTAATTTGATAATCCGGGTTCATGGTGCCGTTTTGGTGGAAAGCACCTTGGGAATAGCTGCCAGTTTGAACTTGGATTTTTCGAGTGGCGTCAAAAGTTTGACCACTGCCAAGGGTGTCATTGAGAACTAGGTGGTTAACTTGGACCATTTGGGGATTGACGGTAATTTCCCACTGCAGAATTTTAGGTCGGCCAAGGCTATCGACATACTGAGCTTTTTCAGCTGCTGAAGCATTAGCGGGCGGCAGGACTGCCCATCCTGATTTAGCAATATACCAGCCGACTTGATGATGCTCATGGTCATCATATGTACCTTGGGCAGTAAAGGTTAAAGTGCCAGTTCGCTCTACAGTGGAATGACTGAAGAAGTCGGTGAACGTCAAAAGCGCTGTTTGGCTGCCTGCTTTAGCGGAAAATTTGCCGATAACGGCGCCTGTTTTGGGATCTTTCACTGGAAAACTAAGATCGGTTTGAATGACGACCGTGGCCGGTAAGCTAACTTTTGCCGTATCGCCTGCTGCAACAACAGTTTGGTCGGGCACGCGCCAATGGTAATTAAGGGTGTAGATGAAGTCTTTGGAAAGTTTAGGCTCATTGGTGACGTCATGGCCATTCATGTCGGTAATCGTCGCATCGTTGCCCTTCAATCCTATCATCGGAATACTTTTGTCAGCACTCGTGGTTGCAGCTTTGCTTGATGTGAATGCCAAAGCCGAAACCAACAACGAAAAAACAAACAAGATAACAAAGAACCGACGTGAAACGCGGTTGCCTTCACGGCTTTGACTTTGCACGGGAATACCTCCTATCAATTTCTATTAAATAAATTATAACATGATGACATCTGCTTGCTTGATTGATTTCGCACAATGTATCGCTAACCTCCAGATAAAGGCGTCAAACGGATCATCTTTATAAATTTATTTAGCAATTAACTACTCACAAGAAACTTAACTGACAGCCAGTAATTATGAATAACTGAAATTTAGGCGAGTACGGTGACTGTTACTATTTGGCTAAAACTCAAGAAATGAACATAACGAATCAAAAACAATAAAAAAGCAATTTTGAGCTTGTAATGTTTACATAAAAATTAAAAACACGATGTTCTCATAAAAGTTTATGGCCTTAATAGTTTATTTAGGAAATCAAAATAGAAAAACGGGTATTATATTAACTTATAAGTCATGAAATATACATAATATTATGTTGTCCATGTTTAACAGCCTTGTTATAGTTATCGTACGGTAAGATTCGATAAAAGAAAACGCTTTTAAGAATTGCTGAAAAGTTGGGGGTGATGTGGGTGAAACGTGTACTGACGATTGCTGGGATTTTCGTTGCGATGTTTTTTATGTTATTGTTTCCGATTCAAAAGGCCGTAGCGGCGGATGATGATATTCCACCTGATTCGGGTATTCCAGATTCTGCATTAAAGGCACCGGATTACTTTTTCAAGAGCATGGCAAAGCCGGAATATAACCAGAACCGTTCGTCTTTTAGTACAACTTATCCGCAAGCATTGATTGTGACTGGGTCAGCGAATTATCAAAATTGGCAAATTGGTGGTATGTGGAGTAAACAGCGGATTGATCTTAACAGCGCCTTTACCTACGAGACGGCTCATTACTTTGGTTCGCGGCCTGGTTATGATGCAGACGGGATGACGTTTACTTTGCAAAATGATCCTGAAGGTATTGCCGCTTATGGTGCGCCAGGCGGGGGCTTAGGCGCGTATCCATGGTCCAGAAGCGGGCCGCCGAAGCAGGAGTTGATCAGCCACTATATTCAAAATGCACTGTCTATTGAGATGGATAGTTACTGGAGCGGCGATAGGGCACAATTTGATGATATGTATGATTATGATTATCCGAATACCAAAATGACCGGCCATTTAGGAGTAGTTCGACCGGGTGAGACCCCATTGACCACCAAAACTTCTAGAGACGTTGGACATCTTCAATACGTTCCCTTAACGGATGCAACGAAACTTTCAAATGGTAAATTTCGTCCGTTTACGGTTAAGTGGACACCATCTGTCACGTATAAGGACGGTGTACGAATTCTAGGTGGTGATCTTCAGTATTACATGGATGGTAATCCCAAAGAAGGCGGCATTTTTAGAATTAACAATGTATTGGATTACTTCAAATCAGACAAGGTGCTCTTTGGTTATACCGGTTCCAGTGGTACGCACCCGACTTTCCAAGCAGTGGCGTTGCTGAAAATGCCACAAAATGCCCAGCCGGTGACCGTTAATTTTGTGGA
Source organism: Lacticaseibacillus zeae subsp. silagei (assembly GCF_030770335.1). Taxonomy (NCBI): domain Bacteria; kingdom Bacillati; phylum Bacillota; class Bacilli; order Lactobacillales; family Lactobacillaceae; genus Lacticaseibacillus; species Lacticaseibacillus zeae. The sequence goes on from NZ_CP132484.1 coordinate 841,290, forward strand.
CACAGCAGGTAATGCCATCCAGGACCCACTCACGATTCCCGGTGATCCGGGAAATCAGTGGGATGCGGCTAAGCGGCGGCCGGAATGGATTCATAAAGGCGATGACTGGTATCAGTACACAGGTAAATATACGGCGAATACGCCAGATCAAAAGGATGCCGGAACGTTTTCAGCCATTGTGCCGTATACCGTGACCTATCAATATGAAGCCCGCCGACCCCCATTGAGTTATGTCTTGAAAAAGGCGGTTCGTAACGATACGGCTGGGGAAACGGATTTTAAAACATCAACCGACGCCAAAGACGGTGATCTGGTCACTTATGAGCTGACTTACACCAATTTGCTTGGCGGCACCACCGGCAGTATTAAAGACCAACTTGACGCAAACCACACTTACCAAAATGGTTCCTTACAGATAGCCAACGCTGATACAGGTGGGGCGTTTAAGCCATATACTGCCGCCGAAGAAAATTTTAAAACCAATCATACGATTCCGTTCCCGTACACCATTAAAGACGGCGACAGTTTTAAGGTTCGGTTTACTGCCAAAATTGCCCGCCAAGATACTGCTGAAACGATTTTGAATCAAGCGTCGGTTGGCGGTTCCGGGAGTGATCAGATCACCTCAAATCAGACCACGATTCATTTACCGGCCACAACCGGTAAAGTTACTTTCCGCTATGTGAATCGGGCTAGCGATATGGCTAAGCCAGAAGTGATCGCACCTGAAGTGACAGTCACGGGCAAAATCGGGCAGAAAGTTTCAGACGTTGACGCTAGCGCAATTCGTCCTAAAGCGATCAAGGATTGGACCGTCATTGATCAGGCCAGCAACGCCGACCTTACCCAGGCAACGTTTGATCAGGCCGAAGTTGTCGATCCGGTTTTCAATAAGGAGGAAACCGTGATCACTTATCGGTATGAGAAACCGATGCTGAAATTGACAGTTGACCCGTCGTTGGACTTTGGTGATTTTGACACCAACAGTGTTGATCGTACCTATTACATTGGCGAGAATCAGGCGAAAACCAAACAGAAATTGCCGTTTGGGGTCACGATTGAAGATTATTACGGGGTTTCCCAATGGCAACTCAGTGTTCAGCAAAATGGACAATTCACTTCGGAGGTAAAACCTGACAGCCAAAATCCTGATTTGCACGTGTCGCATACATTGGATAATGCCACATTGCATTTTCTGAATCCGCGGCTGCAACACACGATGGTTTCCGGACCGGCTTGGGCGCAACAAGACAACTTGATTTATAAAGCACCTGATGATTTTGCATTGGATCCAACAGCTACAAAATCCACGGTCTTGGCCGCAATTGATAAGCGGGGCCACTATCTCAAGGACGATGCGGAACAAGCCGAAGCAACCGGTACCCTATATGACAATAGTGGGGCAAGCACGTGGCGATTGAACTTCGGGGATGCCGACAGTGCCCCAACAAGTGTCGGCCTGCACGTACCAGCAAGCACCAAGCGTTACCAGGCACACTACAAGACAACGTTGACCTGGAATCTGTCGATGTTGCCGTGAGGGTCAAGTTGGCCAACCTGCCGTATTTAGTTAAGGCGGCAAGCGAGGGGGAATGAGGTTTGAAATGGAAAAAGTCGTGGTACGGCATGCTGCTTGTTTTGGGGCTTGTGTTTTTTGGAACCGTACCACAACGCGTGTTAGCAGAAAACGAAAGTGAAAAAACTGATTTTGAAGTGCAACCGGTTTTGCCGGATGCCCAAACCAATACCCAGTTAAATTATTTTGACTTGGTCTATCCAAAAGATTCCACCCATACCATTCAAATGCGGGTTCAAAATTTTTCAGATAAAAATATTACGGTGGCCAGCGACTTGCGCAATGCCTATACGCAAGATGGTGGTGGAATCGAATTTACACCGAAGACAAATGACTTGGATCCGAGTCTGAAACATCCATTCACAACAGTAGCAGCGTTAGATCGCGGCAGTGCCACGATTAAACTGGCGCCTAAGCAGATGAAGGTTATCACTGCCACGATTACTATGCCTAAGAACAATTATGATGGGATGATTTATGGCGATTGGCATTTCATTGAAAGGGTGGATAAAGGCAAATCAGGCAGCACGGCGATCGGCTCGAACTATGCTTATTCAGTCGGTGTCGTCTTGCGGGGACAGAACTATGAAGTTTTCCCGGATGTCAAATACGACGAAACCAAACCGATCTTGTTTCAAAAGCATCCGGCGTTAGGAGTGACCCTGCGTAACGTTGAAACCATGGCGATCTCACAGGCAAAAGTCGACGTTAGTATTGGTGCCGATCAAGGCGAGGTTCGCACTTACCAGGCCAGCAACGTCATGATTGCGCCAAATTCAAAAATGGTTTTCCCTGTCTCTTGGAGTTATGACGAGATGAAGCCCGGAACGTATCACATTAAAGCCACGATAAAGGGCTTGAGTACCTACAATCGTTTTCCGGTGAATTGGACATTTAAGAAAACCATGAAGGTGACGACTTCGCAGGCCAAAACCGTTAACGAACGGGCAATAAAAAAGCCGGTTAATCATTGGCTCTATGCCACCATCGGCAGCGGCGTGCTGTTGCTAGCGAGTTCAGGGGCGCTGTTATGGGTGCTTAAACTGAGGCCAAAGTCATGAAAAGGCGATTACGCTGCCAGCAATTGGTCTTCATTGCGATGTTACTTGCGTGTTTGTTATTTAGCGGTTATCAGATAAAAACAGCTGTTGCTGCTGTCAATAACCCTCAACAGACGCTTATGGTGGCGCCTGTTATTCCCGACGATAATCAGGTTAAAAAAGCGGCAGGATATTATGAGCTTCAATTGCCGCAAACCGAAGATCGAACGATTACCGTACAAGCCTATAACGCCAGTGCAAAAGCTTTAACTGTCGGGGTATCGATTCTCGATGCCCAAACCGGAACTAACGGGGTTGTGCAGTATGTCAAACCCAAACAAGTGAATCGGCAGTATTTAACCATTGCCGGCAGTGACCTAGTCAAAACGCCAGCGCAGATTACGCTTGCACCGGGCGAGACAAAGGATGTACCGGTTGTCCTAAAAGCGAGTAAGGCCCGGCCAAAAGGCACTTACCTGTCGGCTATTCATCTAATCGCACTGACACCTACTGACACGGCCAACGTTCGTCAGCGTATTGCCTACACCATCGGGCTGGTTTTGCATCAAGGACGTAATTTTCAAAGTCTGGAGGCGCTGCGCCTAAAGCAGACGAGTTTGGTCAAAAGATCATCCGGATTTCAGTTGCGTTACCGGTTTCTGAATCCAGAGCGCCATTTTTTAAAAGACGCAACGGCATCCGTGCAACTGACCAATGCCTCCAGCCGCTTTTTCTCGCTTAAAATGCAGCAGCCGTTGTCACGGATCGCGCCTCAGACTCAGTTTGTGATGACGCACGATATTCAAGGGCAAAAACCTGTATCCGGTCAATATCGACTGCTTGCGGAAATTAAACAGGGACGGCATTTAAAGACCATCACTCAGTATGTGCGCATTACCGGTGATGGCAAACTAATCGCCAGTTCGCACACCGCATTTCGCCTGGCGCAACAAAAATGGAATTTGCTGAAGGTTGCGATCAGCATTGTGGTGTTGGGTATCATCGGTTTTGTCCTTTTCCGCTGGCGTCAACACCGTAAAGCCAAAAAATCGGCTGAAATCTAATTTCAACAGGCAACAAAGGAGGTGATGCAGGTGCAGGCATTGATCACGCGTTTTTCGTATCGTCGCGTCAAATGGTTCTTAATCGGTTTGACGATCGTCTTATTGATTGCTTTTGTGATTTGTCTGAGTTTAACGATTAAGACTTACAACGATTTCAATACGTGGAAAACAGTTAATCTCTTTTAACTGATTTAGCTGGGGGACACAGGTTTTGGATGATTTTATCTCATCATCACGCATTCACTAGGGCGTTCGCAACGATGGTGGGATTGAAGATAACTAAGGAGGGTTTTCATGTTTAAAGTGACAAAAATGACCAGTACACTTGCTACTGGGGCGCTGCTTCTTTCGGGATTGGCGCTTGCAACACCGAGTGCGGTTCAGGCAGCAACGGTTGATGGCAATGCTAATGTCAACGGTGGCCAGGCGCTACCACAGGAAGGCAAAACGACCGCGGGGATTTCCTTTGGCCAAACGGCACCATCTGGGAACACGGGTTATCTGCGGCTGCAGATGGTGCCAAAGATTCTTGACTTCGGGAATCACGAATCATTTGTTTCTGAATATCCGGTTTTCACTGCCGACGGAATCAACGCCGGAAATGCAACGAACAACCGGTATCCTAATTACAAGAGCGGCGACACGAACCTTACCGCGATTTTAAACACCGATGATAAGGCTCTGTCTGCCGTTAAGGGGAAAGTTTGGACCACCGTTGTTGACAAGCAAACCACGCGGACCGATGCAGAGAATAAGCTCGATGCAAGTGGCAAAACTGATAGCAAGGCCGGTTCCTGGACGCTTAATGTCAAAGCTGATTCTCCGTTGACACTGAAAAACGATAACGGCGGGGACACCGGTAAAACCATTGATGATGCAACTTTGACCTTCACCAACACGGCTTATGGTCAAACCGGCAGCGTCTATGCCTTGACCAACGAAGTGCAGGATGATGGCTTCACCCCTGTAGGCCCGTTGACACCGGTGGCTGACATCGCCAAGACCACAACGTTGAATTTAGGCACGAACGATACAAGTCATCAAGTTGCCTATGCCGCACCTGAACAAGGTGAAGGCGCGAACGTCTTTGCTTGGGACAAGAAAAATATCAAGCTTGTGCTACCTAAGACCGCAGTTGTTCAAAACGGTATCTATGAAGCAAGTCTGACATGGACGCTGGCATACGGCCTGAACTAATCAAAAGCTATGGGCTAATGCCAACATTGATTTGCTGATAAAATGCCAATTGTCAATCTAAAAATGCCTGCAGCATTCAATTAAGTGAAGCGTCAGCCCCCGAAATAGGAGCTGACGCTTTTTCTGCGACTGGGAGCGTACCATAGAAAAACAAACTGATGCCCAGCATTCTAACTGGGAAAGCGTAATTTAGGCTGATTTTCGACACAAAAAGCCCGCAACAACCATCGTCGCGGGTCTGAATTGACGTATTTAGAGACGAACAACTGAAATGCTACTAGCCATGCAACCGGGTTAAGTAAAGAAGTAACGCCATTATAAGAGGACTGAATTGATAGCTGTAAGCCGGTAACTTAAAGGATCGACGACTGCTGATGGCGAGCGCTACAACCAACATACCAGCAATCGCAATTAGGTTCATGCGCTGTTGGAAATAACCGATAGCCCCGACGACCAGTAGCAGGATTAAGTCAGCCCATTTTGGCAGGTGGTTGGCCCACAATCCAATGAGCGCAGGTAAATAAAGAAGCGCTAAATCCAATAACATCGTCCGATTGAAGAAGTGTAGGCAGGCATATATGATGATGACCTGCGCTAAAAGTGCTTGCCCGAAGATCACGGTATTCATCCATTGGGAGGGCATTTTCTGCGTTCGTAAAAGTAACGTGATCACGAGTTGCACCGCAATTAGCGGTAGCAACAGCCATTGGTTGATGGCACCGAGAAGCCCCATGATGGCAGCTAACAGCAGCATCAGGTCGTAGCGTTTCACAAACCCCGTGCCGGCGAGACAGAGGGTCATCAGCAAAAGTGCGATCAGTTGAAAGTTCCAACTGATTTGCAATCCGGTGGCAATTAAGAATGGGTAAGCAAGTACCTGGCCAATAAAAGCTGCTGCATAGGCATTTTGATTGAACTTTTTCAATATGAATGTCCTTTCTGTAACAATTTCATTTTACAGAACCCTCGTGACATAGACAAAGATTTTCGGAAATTTTACAAATATTATGTTATGCTACTATAGTTGCAAAACATTCCCGATGGGGTTCGTTATCCGTTAACGAACATGCCTTGTAACCGAAAATCATGAGGGGGAAACAAACGATGCAAGAACGCCATTTATTTACTTCTGAATCTGTTTCAGAAGGACATCCGGATAAAATTGCTGACCAGATTAGCGATGCCATCCTGGATGCGATGCTAGAAAAAGATCCCGATTCCCGAGTTGCGTGTGAAACAACCGTGACGACTGGTTTAGTTTTGGTTGTTGGCGAGATTTCGACGAATGCCTATGTCGACATTCAATCCGTTGTCCGCGGCACAATCAAGAAAATCGGGTATACGAAAGAATCCGGTTTTGATCCTGACAGTGTCGGTGTTTTAGTGGCATTGGACGAGCAAAGCCCGGACATTGCTCAGGGTGTGGATGAAAGCCTTGAAGCCCGTGAATCTGATACCGATCCGTTAGACAAGATCGGTGCCGGTGATCAAGGGATGATGTTTGGGTTTGCGATTGATGAAACCGATACTTACATGCCTTTACCAATTTCATTAGCCCATGCGTTAATGCGGCGGACCGATAAATTGCGGCATAATGGCGAAATCAGTTATTTGCGCCCGGATGCCAAAGCCCAGGTCACGGTCGAATATGATGACAACGAACAACCGATTCGCGTTGACTCGGTCGTCGTGTCCGTTCAACATGACCCTGACGTCACCCTTGAAGAAATCCGGCGTGATGTGGAGGCCAAAATTATTCGCAAAATCATTCCGGCTGACATGATGGACGATGACACGAAAATCTATGTCAATCCGACTGGCCGGTTTGTCTTAGGCGGTCCCCAGGCTGATTCCGGCTTGACTGGACGCAAGATTATCGTCGATACCTATGGCGGTTTTGCCCGGCATGGCGGCGGCGCCTTTTCCGGTAAAGATGCGACTAAGGTTGATCGTTCCGCCAGTTATGCCGCTCGCTATATTGCTAAGAACATTGTAGCAGCTGGTTTAGCCAAGCGCGTTGAAGTCCAACTGGCTTACGCGATCGGTGTTGCCAAGCCGGTGTCGGTATCCGTCAACACCTTTGGCACCAACGCCATTTCCGAACAACTGATTGAACAGGCGATCCGTGAGAACTTTGACTTACGGCCCGCCGGAATTATTAAAATGTTAGACCTCAAGCGGCCGATTTACGAACAAACGGCGGCTTACGGTCATTTTGGACGTACAGATGTTGATCTTCCTTGGGAACACCTCGACAAGGTGCAAGCACTTCTCAAGTACCGAGATTAGCGAGAAAAGAGGCGGCCACAGCCGGAGAAAACCGGTTGGGTCGTCTTTTTGTGTGAGCGTGAGCCGGCGCGCTTAGAAGCTGGAGTGTAAGTGGCCTTGGGCGTGATGGCACGGGTTTAGGCCATCGCGACCAAGGTCCTTACACGCAAGCTTCTGCGCCGGCGAACGCGTTATGGTGTGAGCGTGAGCCAGCCCGGTTAGAAACCGGAGTGTAAGTGGCCTTGGGCGTGATGGTCGGTCTTTGACCATTGCGACCAAGGTCCTTACATGCAGGTTTCTGGGCTGGCGAACGCGTTATAGAGAGCAAAAGTAAGGGGTTGATTCTTTAAACTACAGACTTCCACGCTAGCAAACGGCTCCCCACACGTCACCGCTGCTGCTCGACCATCAACATCACATCACCACTTTAGAGAGGTAGTTATGAAGCAAAGAAAAACAAATGTTGCACTTGTCACCACGGCTATTTTTATCGGCACTTTTATGACCGCCATTGAAGGTACGATCGTTTCGACCGCGATGCCAACGATTATCGGCAGCCTGCATGGTGTACATCTCATGAACTGGGTCTTTTCGATTTTCCTGTTGACCAACGCCATGGCGACGCCGATTTATGGTAAATTAAGTGACAAAATCGGCCGTAAACCAGTCTTCTTAATTGGCCTGACGATTTTTGTCATCGGCTCGTTATTATCTGGCTTATCGCAGTCAATGATCATGTTGATCATCTTCCGGGCGATCCAGGGTATTGGTGCCGGGGCCATTATGCCGGTGACTTTCACGATCATTGCGGACATTTATCCATTTGAAAAACGGGCCAAAATGCTGGGCTTTAACGGGTCAATGTGGGGAATTGCCTCGGTGATTGCCCCGTTGCTTGGCGGGTTTATTGTTGACCAGTTGAGTTGGCACTGGATTTTCTTCATCAATGTGCCACTGGGCTTGCTGACGTTCGGCATTGTTTGGTTCTTTTTGCAAGAAGATCGGCGTCAGGTGCGGCAGCCGCTGGATGTTCGCGGAACGGCTTGGTTACTGATTGCCTTGCTGGCGCTGATGTACGGTTTTCAGGCGCTTGCCGAACCTAACGCACTTTGGCAAATTGCCGGCATGGCCATTGTGGCGGCTTTTGGCTTTTGGCGATTCTGGCAAGCGGAAAAACATGCGGTTGATCCGATTATCGACCTTAAGTTGTTTGAGAACCGCACGTTTGTCGTTCACAATTTGATTGCGGCGCTGATTTCAGGATTCGTGATTGGTTTTGAAGTGTATATGCCGATGTGGATTCAAGGCATTCTGGGAATGGATGCTTCCCTCGGTGGTTTTGCCGTGACCCCAAGCTCGTTAATGTGGGTTGTCGGTTCCTTTGTTGCCGGCAAGCTGCTTGGCCGCTTCCAGCCTAAGCCGATCCTGACCGGTGCCATGATTTGGTTACTTGGCGGTAGTCTCATTTTGGCGCTTGTCCCGCAATCAACGCCTTATTTTGTCTTCTTGCTGGTAGCTGGCAGTCTTGGATTTGGTTTTGGCTTGGTGATTACGATTACGACTGTGACGGCTCAGGCCATTGTTGCGCCTGATCAGGTAGGAGTTGCAACGAGCTTTAACACATTATCACGGACGTTGGGGCAGACATTGATGGTGTCGATTTATGGCATTGTTCTCAACTTACGACTGACACAAGGCGTTGCGGCTGATGGCCGATTAAATAGCAATATGCTTAATGAACTCATCAATCCGCATACGGCGCAGAATTTACCTGCCACCGTTTTACCGACACTTCGCCAGATTCTCTATGAAGGACTCCACAATATCTATTTCTTCTCCATTGTGATCGTTGCGCTGGCATTGATAGCGAACCACTTTGAAGCAAAAAAGGTTCTGTCAAAAGAAACGACTCAGGAAACTGACGAGGAAGCTTGAATCCTTGGTAAAAGAATCTGAGCTTGCGAGATGGTAAAAGCCAGCCAATGCGCTATATGACAAAGTAAAAAAAACGATCCTCGAGAACAAGCAAATTTTGTATTGCTCTCGAGGATCGTTTTTGTCTGAAAATGGTTGCTGATACCAGTTCTGCCACCGCGGACTTATAAAGTTGACCTACCTGTATCATCTTTATTTTCGGGAAGCGAACCTTGATGCGGTGGCATAGGTGGCTGGATGGCTTTTTTATACAGCTTGGCGGTGTTTTCCTGAACCACGGCAATGACATCAAAACTAGGGTCATTTTCCAGTGGGCCAAAATTTAAAAAAGTTTGATGATCGTCATACTGAATGCCTTGCAAACGGGTGCTCATTAGGACGTGAAGCATATCGGCTTTTTGGTGTGACTTTTCGATTTCTTCACTGGCCTTGGCTAAGGTGTAGCCTTCATCCAGCATGGACTTGATCATGACGATCAACGCGATATTAGACAGCGAATAACGCTTGTTGCCATTTGCTTCGTGGCGATGTGACTGGATCAGATGCTTTTTTTCCCAATAGCGGATTTGGGTCGGGGTGGCCCCGGTAACTCGGCTGGTTTCGCCGATACCTAGCGAAATATCGAGTGAGCGTAATCGTTCATTGAAAAGTCCCATGGCCTGGTCTGCCTCCTTTGCCTTGACAACTAATCAGTTTAATTGTAATATTTTATCTTGTCAATATTACATTATGTGATATGAAAAGCACGAAATATTATAAAGAAATCAGGCGAAGTTATGGACGTTAAAGATATCAACGGGAAGCAGGTCAACGTCCCTATGATGGTCATCACGCTCATTGTCGGGACGTTTATTACAGTACTGAACCAGACGATCCTTTCCACTGCGTTTCCGACGTTGATGAAAGCCTTCGACATTTCGACCGCAACGGTACAGTGGTTGTCGACTGGCTTTATGTTGGTCAATGGGATTATGATCCCGGTTTCGGCCTACTTGAGCGCGAAGGTGCCTTCCAAATGGTTATATATGAGTGCCATGGGAACGTTCTTTGTTGGCACACTGGTCGCCTTTATTGCCAATAGTTTTGCGGTCTTATTGGCGGGTCGCTTGATTCAGGCTCTGGGTGTCGGGATCACGATGCCATTATTGCAAAATATTATGATGTCGATTTTTCCACCAAATCGTCGCGGGGCCGCCATGGGGATGGCCGGCATTGCCATCGGCGTTGCGCCGGCGATCGGGCCGACCCTTTCCGGATATGTCATTGATAATTTCGGCTGGCGGGTCTTGTTCGGGATGATTCTTCCGATTGCCGGTTTGGTCCTCATCGCAGCGTTGTTCTTTTTCAAGAATGTTTTGCCACTGTCGAATCCCAAATTGGACGTGCCGTCACTGATCGAATCCTCCATTGGTTTTGGTGCCTTGCTGTACGGATTCTCCGAAGTCGGAAACGATGGCTGGGGTGATCCGATGGTGCTTGGTTCAATTGCCGTGGGACTTATTTTCATCGTGATTTTTGGCTATCGGCAGTTGCATTTAAAAGAACCGTTTGTCGAATTGCGGGTGTTTAAGAGTAAAATCTTTGCGCTGTCAACCGTTTTGGGTACGATTGCCAACATGGCGATGGTTGGCGTTGAAATGATTTTGCCACTTTATTTACAGATTATTCACGGTAAAAGCGCGCTGGAATCTGGCTTAACACTGTTGCCGGGGGCACTTTTAATTGCGGTGATGAGTCCGGTCACTGGCCAGGTATTCGATCGAATCGGGGCAAAACGGTTGGCGCAATTAGGACTATTTTTGCTTACGATTGCGACATTGCCATATTTCTTCTTGACGACCAACACCCCGTCAATCTTCATTACGGTGATTTATGCCGTGCGGATGTTTGGAATTTCAATGGTCATGATGCCATTGACGACCAATGGGATGAATGCGTTGACGCCTGACATGATTCGCCATGGCACGGCGGTGAACAACACGGTCCGGCAGGTTGCGACTTCGATGACGACGGCCGTTTTGATCTCAGTCTTGTCAAACGTCACCAATCTCGCCAAACCGGCAGCCAGCTTGGTAAAAAGCAATCCGTTGCAGTATAAGCAAGACTTTTTCAATGCCACCCTCAATGGATACCACGCAGCCTTTTTACTGGCAGTCGGGTTTAGTCTTGTCGGCTGGATTCTGACATTCTTCCTGAATAGTCATGCCATGTCGCAAGAAGTGACGATTAAAGATGAAAAGAAGGTGAAGGCATGATTCTTTGGTTTTTAGGGTTGATGGTCATTGGCCTTTATCTTAGTTTCATCATGATGCACCGTTCGCTTAAACGCACCGCATTGATCATCGTGTTTGGTATTGGCGTCGTGGGCAGTTTGTTGCTCATCACGCTGAATGATAATGCCCATTTTGGGATGGTTAAGCGGACAACAACCGACGAGCAGACCATTTATACCGCATCACCTAATGCGCAAATGCCGATGCTTTTGAAGCAAACCGTGGGGACTGCCGGTAAACATGCCGTTTATATTTACAAAACGGATCCTAAGAAAAAGGCCGTGCATACCAAAGCTGACCTGGCCGTGCGTAACAAGGTTGTTAAAACTTCTGATACGACGGCTTCCTTGACTAGTAAGACGACGCGGTGGGAATACCAAAATGCCTTTTATGGTGCGCTATTCAACCATGAAGGCGCCGGCCAGTTCGTCTCTCAGCATAACCAGCTCGCCATTCCCAAAAGCTGGTTCGTTCTGACCACGACGCAGGCTAAACAACTTAGCAGCAAGTTAAAAGCATTGCAGCACCCAACTGCGCAGCAAAAAGCCGCCTTGGCGAAAAAGGTGAAAGCCAAAGCAGCAGAACTGATCAAAGCCGATCCTAAGTTGGCGGCCGATCAAACCACGCTAATGAAGCAGGCACAAAAAGCCGTGCAACAAGAGCTGATTCAACAAGCCGTGCAGGATGTGCAACAACACAAATAGGTAGTGACAATATGTGGTGCATCGATGCAGGCAACCACAGTCAACTTATGATATTAAAAAAGCAGATGGCGAGTTTTACTCAGCGATCTGCTTTTTGCTTACGTTGATGCTGGCGAGACAAATACGGGCTGAAAAACCACCAACTCAGCATTAACAAGGCGAATCCCAACGAAAAGCCGGCAAAGACATCAGTCGGATAATGGACCCGGACAAAGATACGTGAATAACCGGTCAGACCGATCATCAGGACTGCCGGAATCGTGATCAACCATTTGCTAGTCGTATGTTTAAACAATGCCCACGCCAAAAGAATGATGGTGCCATAAAACATCATGGTGCCGCTGGAATGTCCGCTGGGAAAGCTAAAGCCGCTAGCTTTGACTAAGGCGCGAATTTGCGGATCCGCGATGAACGGCCGCGGCCGTTGGATCAGATATTTGATGCTGACATTGAGCACCCCCATGATGGCGCCAACGCTCGCTGTAAACACGGCAGCAGTCCGATAACGACAAAGTAAAAGCGCTGCTGCCAGCAACATGGTTAAAACTACTAAAATGCTCGGGTTTCCTAACTCGGTAATGATGAGAAGCAGCGGCTTAAGCGTTGTTGCATGAAAATGGGTTACAAAAGCGATAACTTGCTGATCGACCGTATGAATCCAATTGGCGTCGGTGACAATGCCGACCAATAGGGTGATAAAAATGATCAATGCAGCTCCTGAAAGACAGAGCGGTAGTGAACGACGATGTAACAAAACAAACCTCCCCAAAATTAAGCGCTATAAATTGTGATGAATGCGCGAAGAAAATGACTAATATGAACAGAATAGCATAAAGACCATTGAACACATCTAAGGTTTTTGCTATGATTGACGCAATCATCAAACGAACAAAGGAGTAGTAAGTCGATGCGGGGATCAGAGAGCAGGCGGTGGTGCGAGCCTGACGATGCTAAGACTGAACTGGCCTTTGAAGTTGCTGCGGTGAAGCCAGTAATCGCAGCCGGTCGGACCGTTATCTCCTTCGAGCGCTGTGCAAACAGAACTTAGGTGGTACCGCGGCTGAGCCGTCCTAATGAAGATAGGGCGGTTTTTTGTTTGAAAAATTAGTGAACCAGTTCACGTTGTAACGCGTTCACCGGCGCAGGAGTCTGCGTGTAAGGACCTTGGTCGCAATGGCCTAAGTTCGGGCCATCACGTCCAAGGCCGCTTACACTCCGACCCCTAAGCGCGCCGGTTCACGCTCACAAAATAATCAGGAGGTAAAGAAATGGCATATGATCATCATAAGATCGATAAGAAGTGGCAACGTTATTGGGCAGAACATAACGAGTTTAATACCACGACTGATCCGAAAAAACCGAATTTTTATGCGTTAGACATGTTCCCATATCCGTCAGGTCAAGGCCTGCACGTTGGACATCCGGAAGGGTATACGGCAACGGATATTGTTGCACGGATGAAACGGATGCAGGGCTTCAACGTGTTGCATCCGATGGGCTGGGACGCATTCGGTTTGCCGGCTGAGCAATATGCCTTGAATACTGGACACAATCCGCGTACCTTCACCAAGCAAAACATTGAAACATTTAAGCGTCAAATTAATAGTCTTGGCTTTTCATACGACTGGAATCGCGAAATCAATACGACAGATCCAAATTACTACAAGTGGACGCAATGGATTTTTGAACAGTTGTATAAACATGGGTTGGCCTATGAAGCAGAAGTGCCGGTTAACTGGAGCCCGGATTTAGGAACCGTTGTGGCTAACGAAGAAGTTATCGATGGTAAAACCGAACGCGGCGGCTTTCCGGTCATTCGCAAACCAATGCGGCAGTGGATGCTGAAGATTACGGCGTATGCGGATAAACTGCTTGCCGATCTCGATGACCTAGACTGGCCGGAATCGATCAAACAGATGCAACGCAACTGGATTGGTAAATCCACCGGTGCGCAGATTACCTTTGCAGTCACTGACAGTCAGGAAAAATTCGACGTGTTCACGACGCGTCCGGACACACTTTTTGGCGCAACCTATGTGGTGATGGCGCCTGAGCATGAATTGGTTGAAAAGATTACGACTCCGGAGCAGCAGGCAGTTGTCGATGCCTATGTTGAGGAAGCTGCACATAAGTCCGATCTGGATCGGACCGCGCTGGATAAAGAGAAAACCGGCGTCTGGACCGGCGCTTATGCTACCAATCCGGTTAATGGCGAAAAACTGCCAATCTGGATCTCGGATTATGTCTTGGCAACCTATGGGACTGGGGCAATCATGGCAGTACCGGCGCATGATGATCGTGACTATGCCTTCGCCAAAAAATTTGGGATCGAAATCAAGCCGGTTATCGAAGGTGGCAATATTGATGAGGCAGCCTACACTGGCGATGGGGTTCACATCAATTCCGAATTTTTGGATGGTTTAAACGAACAGGACGCCATTGATCGGATGATTAGCTGGCTGGAAGATAAGGGGATTGGTCGCGCCAAAGTCAATTATAAGTTGCGTGATTGGGTCTTTTCCCGTCAGCGGTATTGGGGCGAGCCGATTCCGGTCATTCATTGGGAAGACGGCGAAACCACGCTGGTACCGGAAGATGAACTGCCACTGGTATTGCCTGAGGAAGTCGATATCAAGCCGAGTGGCACCGGTGAAAGTCCATTGGCCAATTTGACGGACTGGGTCAATGTTGTCGACAAGAACGGGCGCAAAGGTAAGCGAGAAACCAACACGATGCCGCAATGGGCTGGTTCTTCATGGTATTTCCTGCGCTTTGTCGATCCGCACAATAAAGAAGCACTTGCCGATTACGACAAGCTCAAGCAGTGGATGCCGGTTGACCTTTATATTGGCGGCGCTGAACACGCGGTCCTGCATCTTTTGTACGCGCGCTTCTGGAACCTGTTCCTTTATGATATCGGCGCGATTCCGAATAAAGAGCCATTCCAGCGCCTGTACAACCAAGGCATGATTCTGGGCGACAATCATGAAAAAATGAGTAAATCCAAGGGTAATGTCGTTAACCCTGACGATGTGGTTGACGAATACGGCGCCGATACGCTGCGCCTTTATGAAATGTTCATGGGCCCGCTGGATGCCGGCATCGCGTGGTCCACAAAGGGCTTGGCCGGTGCGCGCAAGTTCCTGGATCGCGTCTGGAGTGCCTTTATCGATGACGAAGGCAAATTGCGTGATCGCATCACAACCATCAACGACGGCCGTTTGGACAAGGTTTATAACGAAACCGTTAAAAAGGTAACCGAAGACTACGAAGCCTTGCATTTTAACACGGCAATTTCTCAGATGATGGTCTTCATCAATTCCGCACGCAAAGACGACGATTTGCCGTTAGAGTATGTCGAAGGTTTTGTCAAAATGCTCGCACCGATCGCCCCGCATTTGATGGAAGAAATCTGGTCACGACTTGGCCACGATCACAGCCTGACATATGCGCCATGGCCGACTTACGATGAAAGCAAGCTCAAGACCGATACGTACGACATGATGGTCCAAGTCAACGGCAAACTCCGCGGTTCCATCACTGCCAATGTTGACGAATCCGACGATGACATCAAACAAGCCGCACTAGCCAATGAAAATGTCCAGAAGTTCACGGCTGGTAAGGACATTAAAAAGATCATCGTGGTTCCAAGAAAAATCATCAACATCGTGGCCAAGTAATGAGATGATATTGCGAGTTATTGAAGATCCGTGACGTCAAGATCTTACGACAACCATTCAACGTTAGGTTCCAGCAAAACAAAATCGGTGCCAAAGACTGAGAGGGTCGATGGGACTGATTTTTTTGAGCGCGAGTCAGCGCGGTTAGAAGCCGGAGTGTAAGTGGCCTTGGGCGTGATGGCCCGGGCTTAGGCCATTGCACCCAAGGTCCTTACACGCAGGCTTCTGCGCTGGCGAGCATCAACCAGCCCCCTAACAACTATAAACACAAGTTAACCCCCCAAACAAAGCCCGTCATTCCAGACTATTACGCCAAGTCGGTCTTTAAACTTCCTTTGGCGTGGTATCATATTAATAATTGTGTTATCGACAATTATCAAAGTTTTCTTTTGATTCACCAAAGAAATCCGGGAAAGATTGCAAGTGAGGCGCGGATTGCCTAAAATATAAAGGATTACGCAACACGACAGGAGCTTATCATGGAAAATTTGCTGGGCAGCGGTAATCAGCCGCCGCGTTCAGACAAGGAAAAAATGATCCGCGGTTCGGCGTGGATGACTGCCGGCAGTGTTTTTTCGCGGATTTTAGGAGCCATCTATGTCATTCCGTGGCGTATTTGGCTCGGTGCAGCTTTTCTAACGGCAAATGCCTTATTTACCAAGGGCTATCAGATTTATAGTCTGTTTTTGATTATTTCAACCGCGGGTGTTCCAGGGGCGGTCTCCAAGCAAGTTGCCCGGTACAACGCGATGGGCGAGTATAAAACGGGCATGCGCCTCTTTTATCATGGGACAATCGCCATGCTTCTTATGGGTGTTTTGTCTTGCGGTGCGATGTGGCTTTTGGCACCGTTATTAGCGGCAGGGGATGCGCGGATGATCCCGGTTTTCCGGTCGTTGGCGTGGCCGTTGCTGCTAATCCCATCGTTGAGTCTGATTCGCGGCTTTTTCCAAGGGTACAATGAAATGGCACCAAGCGCGATCAGCCAGTTTGTTGAACAGGTCGCCCGAATTTTGTACATGCTGGTGATGACGTATGCGATTATGGTTGCCGGCAATCATCATTACTTAGATGCGGTGGTTCATTCAACGTTTGCGGCGTTTATTGGCGCAGTTTTTGGACTCGGTCTATTGGTTGTGTATTTTGTTCAGCAAAAGCCGCGCTTAGATGCGTTAGAGGCGCAAAGTAAACAGGCTCTGAACATCAGCGTCAACGAGATTTTGTTGGATGTGGTGCGTCAGGCAATTCCATTCATCATCATGGATTCGACGATTAACATTTACTACATCATCGATCAATATACGTTTAACCCGATGATGAAGGCTTTTTATCGCGTAAGTGAGGACCAACTGGATCGGTTCTACGCCTTATTTGCCGGTAATGCGAATAAGTTGATTATGATTATTGTTAGCTTGGCGGTTGCCATGGCCATTACCGTTGTGCCCTTGCTGGCCGGTGCCAAAACGCGTGGTGATGTTGCGGGGTTGGCGCGGCAAATCACGAACACCTTACAGCTGTTCTTTATTGTAATGATTCCTTCAGCCTTTGGGATGGTGGCGGTTGCGCGTCCTTTGTATGTTTTGTTTTATCGTGATATGGATTGGTTGGGCATCAGGCTATTACAGTGGTCATCAATTTTAGCAATTTTACTGGGCCTATTTACGGTGTTAGCTGCGATTCTTCAGGGCCTGTTCAACAATCGTCTGGCGATTCAGGAAATGTTAGTGGGGATGGCGGTCAAAGTCATCGCGCAGTGGCCGATGATTTTCTTTTTCGATGTCTATGGGCCGATTATCGCAACGATGCTTGGCATGACGGTATCAAGCCTGTTGATGCTGTATTCAACGAATCGGATGTACAATATTCACGTGCGTCAAACGATTCGCCGCGGTATCGGTATTCTGGCGTTTTCATTGATCATGTGCGCCGTTTGTTACCTGATCGTGAATTTTTCCGGTATGATCATTAACCCGCAAAGCCAGTTTGGCGCTGCTTTGGTTTTGTTGGTAGCGGTTGGTGTCGGGGTATTGATTTATGGTTATTTAATTTTAAAAACGCGCTTGGCAGACATGATTATTGGCGAACGAGTCAGTCGGTTACGCGAAATCTTACACATTCGGTGATGTTATGCGATTAGATAAGTATTTAAGTCATTTGCAATTTGGTAGTCGAAAAGAAGTCAAGGCGCTCATTCGTGATAAACGCGTTCGAGTTGCCGGCGAACTTGTGACAGATCCGGGTTACAATATTTTACCGGGCGTCGCAGTGGAAGTGAACGATGCGCAAGCCGATGGACCGCTTGAAGTCGACTATTTGATGAATAAGCCGGCAGGGGTCATTACGGCAACTGAGGATCCGGTGCAACCAACTGTTCTGGATTTGATTCGGCCGCATGATTACCGGCCTGGTTTATATCCGGTTGGGCGATTGGATAAAGACACGACCGGATTGTTACTGCTGACCACCGATGGCAATTTAGGGCATCGACTCTTGGCACCGAATCATCACGTTGCCAAAACCTATACCGCTACACTGGCAAAAGCACTCACTGACGACATGAAGCGTCAGTTGGAGCAAGGCATTGTTTTAGAAGATTTTACAACAGCTCCGGCAGAAGTAACGGTGGTGCCGGCAACTAACAATAAAGTGATTCAAATGACGATCACGGAAGGTAAGTATCATCAAATCAAGCGTATGTTGTTGGCGGTCGACAACGAGGTGGTTGCCTTGACCCGCATCGCGATGGGACCGCTGCATTTACCGGAAAATATGGCCGCTGGCGACTATCGCGCGTTGACAGATGAAGAACGGGCACAGTTGGCACAGATATCCAAATAACGGCTAGATTAGTTTGGTGTGTAAATAAGCTTGCGTTAATAAAAAGCGGCGGCAAGAGTGGAAAAATCTGCTCTTGCTGCCGCTTTTAATCTGACTTGCCCACCTATATGAAGGAAATGCTCTGAATTGGTTGGTAACCTTTTTAAGATTCAGACAATTGTTTCAGATAGGCAGGCAGCTCCCGAATCACCATCGTAGGTAATGCCACGTAGCTATTCATAGCGACAATATCAGCGACATGTGAGTGGACGAATACGGCTGCTAACACCGCTTGCTTCAGTGGCTGAAATTGACCCGCAAATGCAGCAATGATGCCAGTTAGCGTGTCGCCAGAGCCGCCTGTGGCCATTGCCGGACCACCGGCCATATTTTCGTAAACGTCATCGCCAACAAAAACATGCGTCTGGGAACTTTTGGCCACAACGATACCAGGGATGCTGCTGGCCGCCTGTTGACTGGCGGTGACAGTTTGGTCGGGGAGTGCAAGGCCAGACAACCGCTGCCATTCGACCTGGTGCGGCGTCCAAATGAGCTGCGCGTTCGGGTAGTCGAGATGATGCGCAGCCACAAGGGTAATGGCAGAACCATCAATGATTAGAGCCTGCGTCTGCTCAACTGCCGCAAAGACCCGCTTTAAAATCGCCAAGGCAGCGTTATCGGTTCCCAATCCCGGACCGACGACAATTACCGTGGCTTGACGAATAGCCGTTTCGAGGGCAGACGAAGCAGCATCGAGAATCATGGCTTCAGGCAAGCGGGCGTGCAAGGCGCTGCGGTTGACTGGATCAGTCGCCACACTGACCAATCCGGCGCCGGCATAAACCGCCGCACTGGCACTCATGATGGCGGCACCACCGAACTGTGCGTTGCCACCGACAATAAGGATTTTGCCAAAACTACCTTTGTAAGTATTGCGTTGCCGTGGCCGCACAACTGCCTGCGCTAACTGTTCTGTTAATTGCTTCATGAATCAGAGCCCTCCTTTAACACGGTCCATTCACGAAATGTTTTAGTGGTTAAATCTGCTTGGCCGGTTTGTAAGAAACTTTTTGCAAACATGACCAGCGGCGAGGCGTTCTCCCAAGTTAATTTTTCCAGTGGGATGGCTTGCGCGCCTAGCGAATCCTGACCGATGAATTGCGGTACGGTTTTAGCTAATTGACCACCAGTGATCGTGAGTGTGTAGAAAACGCAGATATGTTGATTAATGGTCCAGTGCTCATACTGCCAAGGATAAACAAAACTGGTAGCGCCCAACTGACGATCAATCGTGGCGGTGAGTCCCGTTTCCTCGTTAAACTCCCGCAAAACATCATGCTCAAGTGGCTCAGGGCCGTCTAAGCTGCCGCCGG
The DNA here is from genome assembly GCF_030770335.1 of Lacticaseibacillus zeae subsp. silagei. Taxonomy (NCBI): domain Bacteria; kingdom Bacillati; phylum Bacillota; class Bacilli; order Lactobacillales; family Lactobacillaceae; genus Lacticaseibacillus; species Lacticaseibacillus zeae. The sequence continues at coordinate 861,217 of NZ_CP132484.1, forward strand.
GAAGATCAAAGCGGTGGATGTAAGGGCCGCCATTTTTACGAATGACGATCAAGTGCTGATCAATGGTTGCAATCCCATAGCAGCCAAATGCGCGGTGCGTCTTATGTGTCATTAGTTCGCCTCCATCTTTTTAGGTTAAGAGTGTTTTTATTGACATTTGGGTGATCTCCAGTAATACTGAAATCGAGTAAGAATATTGCTTAGTATGAGATTGAAAGGGATGTTAGTCATGGCTACGAAGAGCTTTCAAACAGATTTTAAATTCACTTCGAAAACTGCGAGTGCTTTGGCTAATGCGTTACAACAGTCTAAGCGCGTTGATGTTGAGGTGACACAAAGGGTTCGACATTACTCAAGCACTGACTTAAGTAAAACTGCCAAATTTGATTCTTTTTTTGGTAGTGGACATGAGAGGGCGAAAGTTGGCCCTTGATCTCGTTTCTCTAAATGGAATTATAAAAAAGTATCCTGAGGAGCAGGTTCGTGAGAGCCTCTCCTCTTTTACTTCAATCAATAAAGACGTAAAAATTTCTTACATGAGCGTTGCATTGAGTTTGAAAAAATCTCGCTAGCACGGACAACACTTGTGTTCAGTTCGTACAAAGGTAGAAGCGTGCTTGTTGGTTATTTTTCTATTTCATCTAAACCACTGACCATATCAAAGAAGAATTGGCGTGGACTTTCGAAGTCTGTGCAACGCAAGCTGATGCCGATGGGCTACAGGACAGAGCAAGAGAATTACGCCGTTTCTTCGATATTACTAGGGCAGCTTGGATTAAACTTTCAGTATCATGACATTCATCTTATTACTGGGGCAGAATTATTGAGTTTGGCGTATAAAACTATAAAAGTTGCAAATGAAGTGGTTGGTGGACTTGTTTTATACGTTGAAGTTGACGATGAACCTCATTTACGTGAATTTTATACAAATAACGGTTTTTCGCAACTGGTGATGAAGCGCCTAGAAAACTCGAACAATGGACACACCCATCCATATCTTACAGCAAACGGTCAACACCTATTCACAAAAAAGATAAGTGATTTATAAAGATACAAGGTGGCGTGAGTCTTAGATGCAGTATTGACGATAGGCGTTCGAGCTTATTTTAGGAATCATTTACATTTTTGCAATTTTTGATCGTATTTGAGCCAAGCAGTTTTAGTTCCAGTCTACACAGTCTCGATGATTCGCTTCCTTTGCTCAGGGAGGCTTATTTTGTCTCCTTTTTGTCCCCCCCTGAAAACAAAAACAAAGCCCGCCTAAGATAACCTAGGAGGGCTAAAACGTTGATATATAGGCATTTCATTTTCTAAAGAAGTCTAAAATATCCTATGAAATGCCGCGAACAGGAATCGAACCTGCACGGGAATAAATCCCACAGCGACCTGAACACTGCGCGTCTGCCAGTTCCGCCATCGCGGCAACAACATAAATGATTATAGCGGAAGCGCGTAGGCCACGCAAGCAAAAGTTTTAAGAATTTTTTCGGTATGCAAAAGTTTTAAGAATTTTTTCGGTACCGTTTGTTTCGCCAAAAGTGTTAGTATAAGGCATCAACTCTGATTAAGAAAGGCGGACCAACTATGTCAATTTATGATTTCGATGCAACTTTGGAAGATGGCGCAGAGTATTCATTGAGCAAGTATAAAGGGCAACCCTTGCTGATCGTGAACACGGCGACTAAATGCGGGTTTGCCCCGCAATTTGACGGTTTGGAAAAACTATATAAAAAGTACAAAGATCAGGGTTTTGTCGTCTTAGGATTCCCTTCGGATCAATTCAAACAGGAGTTGGCAGACGGTCATGCAGCGGCAGAGGCGTGCCGAATGAAGTATGGGGTCAGTTTTCCGATGCATCAGCTTATCAAAGTTAACGGTGCGCACACGGCCCCACTTTTCAAATATCTTAAAACCGAAGCGCCTGGTGAGTTGGGGAAGTCGATTAAATGGAACTTCACGAAGTTTCTCGTTGATCGCGATGGCCGGGTTGTGAAACGATTCGCCCCGAAAACAACGCCTGAAGCGATTGAGCCGGCGTTGAAAGAGGTTCTTGCTTGAGTAACGGTATGCCGTTAGCGGGTCATGGCGACTTGAACGCGGTGGACACACCCTGAATGGATGCGTACAATGGCAACAAAAGCAAGAAAGCAGGGATCGTTGATGGAAGAATTGCCAGCTGACGTTGCAGCCTTTGTTGATGCACACTTGGTTGATCGGCGAAATAGTAATGCCGTCAAGTGGGATGGATTAAAAGAAGAATTTGGCCGGGATGATTTGTTGCCAATGTGGATTGCCGATACGGAGTTCAAGGCGCCGCAAGCGGTCTTGGATGCCCTAACCGCCCGCGTACAGGAAGGGACGTTTGGCTACTCCATCCGTCCACAATCGTATTATGGTGCGTTCATTAATTGGCAAAAAGAGCGCCATGGGGTGACAGTCGAACCGGAATGGATGCGGTTTGGCGTCGGCGTGGTGAAGTCGTTATATGCCATGGTGAACTGGCTGACCGACCCCGGTGACCCGGTTTTAATCATGCAGCCGGTTTATTATCCATTCATGAATGCGATCAAAGACCTCGGCCGCCGCGTAGTTTCGGTTGATCTGCAATTAACTGCCGATGGCTGGCGAATGGATTTCGATCAATTGGAAAAGACGCTGGCAACAACTCACATTAAAGCGATGATTCTGTGTTCGCCGCATAATCCAGTGGGACGAATTTGGACGCGGGACGAATTAACTCGGCTGTTTACGATTACCAGTCAGCATGATATCACGGTGGTTTCCGATGAAATCCACGGTGACCTTGAAGTCAGCGGCCCTAAATTTACGTCAGCCTTGCAGGTGGCGGAAGGCAAAGCCCGCCAAAATCTCGTGGTGTTGAATGCCCCTTCGAAAACGTTCAATCTTGCTGCGCTGCTGAACTCACATATCATCATTCCAGACGAAAACCTGCGCGCCAAATATGACGACTTTATCAAACAGCTGCATCCGGTTGATACCAGCTTGATGGGGCAGGTCGCAGGCGAGGCTGCTTATCGGCATGGCGCTGCGTGGCTGGATCAGGTTCTTCAGGTGGTTCGGTATAACTACCGGCAATTGTTGGATGGTTTAGCGCAGGCGGCTCCCAAAGCGACTGTTGCCGATCTTCAAGGGACTTATTTAGCCTATGTTGATATTGGTGCATATGTGGCACCTGACCACGTCAAGGCCTTTGTTGAGGGCATCTGCGGTTTGGCAGTTGACTACGGTGCATGGTTCTCGCCCAAAACGGCGACGTATATTCGCTTGAACCTCGCCACTGATCCGAAACTCGTTGCTAAAGCGATCACTCGGTTAACAGAGCATTTAAGCCAGCCGCAATTGTGATCCTAGTCTCAAGAAGCCATTCGTTCATCAGTACTGCTAAAAGCAGGCCTTAGAGTAACGCTTTTGGCGTTGACGCTAAGGCCTGCTTTTTACAAAATGAAACATTGCCGATAAACAATATTAGGGATGTTTGATGACAAGATGCTGATCGTTTAGATTGTGATCCTGCACAATGGTTTTAAGATAACGACGCAACATCGGCGAGCGTTCGAGGACCGCCCACCCCGGATCGGCATGAAGACGCTTGAGTTCAGCTTTGTTCGGGTGGTCATCACCTGTGAAAAAGCGCCAGTTAAGGATCCCCATCAGTCTGGCCGCCGCATCTAAATCGTGTTCATTGGTCACACCGTTGTCCATCAAATCACCATATGCCAAACCTTCACCATCTTGAAGGAAGAGACGTTTTAAGTATCGTTGATAATGCAATAAATCAGGATTTTTTCGTTGCGCAGACGTCAGGTAAGGCGTTAGATCCGTAGCTTTTTTCTGATAAGTAATTTTATTCGGACTGAAACTGACAATGCCATAACTTGCCGGGCTGACTGAAAAGGCACCGCTGACCACCTCAATCGTCGAGCATTGACCAGTGGGATCACGACTGATGTCCTGGGCGTGGATATGACCGGAAAACAAGAGCGGAACATGATATTTGGTTAGTAACTTCTTTAATGCCTCACTATTGTCTAAAACATAGCCCTCATTCACAGCTTCATTGTGGTTATAAAGGTTGTGATGCATGAAAACAATTGACTTGCGATGGGCATGAGCCCCGATGGCAAGCTGTTGGCGAACCCAACTCAACGTTTGCGGCGAGAGTTTGCCACCTGTGTTAGGCGGGCGATTGGATGGCTCAATCGTGTAAATATTGCTGTCGAGTAGCAATAACTGGTATTGGTGGTTCAGATTCACGCGATAGCTCAGACTGTTCGGATCCTGCGCCGCCGCCTGTGCGTAACTGGTATGAAAAATTTGCCGCCAGTCGTTAGGGCTGATTTGCTCGGTCATCAGCTGTTGCTTGCCTTTGTATGCACGCGCCCAGCCGTCGTAAATGTCATGGTTACCGGGAATGATCAAAACCTTGGTGCCATTGGCGACAAGCGGTTGCAGGCGTCGCATCAAGCTTTCCGCGCTGGCTTTTTCGCCATTAAACGTCACGTCACCGGTGATGATTAAAGCTGTTGGCCGCGCCTTAAGCGCACTTTGTACCAGGGCATGAACGGCTACCGGTTGATAATCCATGTCCTTACCGGCAGCGGATTTCTTGATTTCAGTGTAAGCGGTGCGCTCATCGTGCAAACTGGGCGCGATGAAATGGGTATCGCTCAGCACCCAAATGTTGGCGCGAGTATCACTGGTTAAAGGTGCATTGTGATCGGGATGCACCTGACTTAACGCGAATGCGAATAGCACCATGCCAAGCAGTGCCGCAAAATATTTAACGACTTTCATTTTCTGCCTCCACGATTTAGTTTATCACGGCATTGGTTCAGTGCTGACTTGAATCATAAGATAGTTTGATTGGGAAAATAATTTACCGATGCTAAGGTCTAAGTATTTGAAGATCTCTCCAAGTTGCGAGGCGGATTATGGTAAAATGAGACATCATTTTAAGCATCAATCAAAATAAAGCTTTTTAGAGAGAGGACAAATCATGCAAGTCATCGTAACCGTTATTGGAACTGATAAAGTCGGGATCATTGCCCAAGTGACAACGGCATTGGCCGACTTGAACGTCAATATTTTGGATGTGTCACAAACCATCATGCGAGGCGCTTTTACCATGATGCTACTTGCCAAGATCCCGGATGATGCCAGCTTTAAGTCTGTTAAGCAGCATCTGACGGCTTTAGGCGACAAGATCGGTGTGGAAATTAAAGTTTCCCGCCAAGAAATTTTTGATGCCATGCATCGGCTTTAATCACCACCAATTAGATCAATGAGGGAGTAATCATGGAAACGCAACAGATTAAAGAAACAATTGAAATGATCAGCGAGGAAAACCTGGATATTCGTACCATCACGATGGGAATTTCCTTGCTGGATTGTGTGACCGGCGATTTACAGACAACGGCCGATCACGTTTATGCCAAAATCATGCGCAAAGCCGCCAAACTTGTTCCGGTTGCGGAGGCCATTAGTGATGAGTACGGCATTCCGATTGTCAATAAACGTATCAGCGTGACACCGGTCAGTCTATTGGCAGGTGCTGACCCAACGTTGGATTTTCGTCCGGTTGCCAAGGCAATGGATCGGGCAGCGAAAGACCTGGGCGTCGACTTAATCGGCGGCTATTCGGCTTTGGTTCAAAATGGCAGTACAGATGCGGAAGTCGCTTTGATGAAAAGTTTGCCAGAGGTGCTGGCAACGACCGAACGGGTTTGTGCCTCGGTCAATATTGGCAGCACTCGCAGTGGCTTGAACATGGATGCCGTGAAGCTAATGGGTACAGTGGTCAAGCAGGTCGCCGCTCGTAAGCCACAGAATGCGATGAAACTGGTGATCTTCTGTAATGCCGTTGAAGATAATCCGTTTATGGCCGGTGCTTTCTGGGGTGTTTCTGAAGGTGACGTGGCGATTAATACCGGTGTTTCCGGGCCCGGGGTTGTGCAACGAGCGTTAGCAGCCGAACCAAATACCAGCTTTGAAGGCGTCTGTGAAACCATTAAACAGACCGCGTTTAAAGTGTCACGAATGGGACAATTTGTGGGTAAGGTGGCAGCTGAACGGCTAAAAGTACCGTTTAATATTGTTGACCTAAGTCTCGCACCAACCCCAGCTCAAGGCGATTCGGTGGCCCAGATTTTAGAGACGATGGGCCTCAGTCATGTTGGCACACCGGGAACAACGGCAGCCCTCGCCCTGCTCAATGATGCTGTGAAAAAAGGCGGCATTATGGCAGCGGAACGGGTCGGCGGTTTGTCAGGCGCTTTTATTCCAGTATCCGAAGACGCAAACATGATTACGGCCGCGGCGAATGGCCAGATCAGTTTGGAAAAGTTGGAAGCAATGACGGCCGTTTGCTCGGTCGGACTGGATATGGTGGCAGTTCCGGGTGATACACCGGATACCACGATTAGCGGCATGATTGCCGACGAGGCGGCGATTGGCATGATTAACAATAAAACCACGGCGGTTCGCGTCATTCCTGTGCCAGGTAAACACGTAGGCGAACAGGTAGAATTCGGCGGACTTTTCGGTACGGCTCCGATCATGGCAGTCAATGACGGCGATGCCACTCAGTTCATCAACCGCGGCGGGCGGATTCCGGCGCCGATTCATAGTTTTAAAAATTAATTTGGCTGGCTTTTTCAGTTTTGTATAGAGAGTTTACTTTTTCGATAGCTAGTCATCAAAATGCCTTGTCCAACCGATGATTAGCGGAAGGACAAGGCATTTTTGATTGTTGGCGTAATCTGTAGACGAGGTGAAAATGATGTTTGTAGCGTTAGACGAGAACAATCGCCGCATCACATTAACCAGTCATCAGCAGGCGCGTCAATTGGCTGGCGGTCGCTTTCATTGTCCACTTTGCCAACAACGGGTGTTCATCAAAAATGGCGTTGTACTGCCGGCGCACTTTGCCCATCGTCAGCGGCCAATTGGTGAAGGCGAACCGGAAAGCGCTGAACATCTGGCCGGGAAAAGCTGGTTGGCAACCTGGCTGCGTCAGCATGAGCGACCGGCAACACTGGAATACTATGATGCCGCGATCCGCCAGCGTGCCGATATTCTGATTCACCAACAACCACCTAAAGTGTTGGAATTTCAGGCAAGCCCGTTGAGTATTCCTGATTTAAAGAAGCGGACGACGATGTATCATCGCCGTGGCTGGCAAGTGGGTTGGATCTTGGGACGTCGGTACCACGATTCACAAGGAAAACGACAAGCCCGCAAATTTTTGACATTGGAAAATGACAGGTTAACGTTGTGGTATTTAAATGTGCAGATTGGCACTTTGTCGCGGTTACAGCTAAAAGACAAAGGTCGGCTTTGGACGCACTATGCGCATGACAACCCGCCAAGCCAACAATGGCAGTCCGAATCAGTTGATGGCTATCGTCAGGCCAGACAAATTGCTTTAAGCTTGCAGAAGCGCGCTCGGCCATGGATGCGTCTCCAAGCATTGGCATATGAAAGACGGCATAATTTGCAAGGTGCTCCCTGGGTGGTTCATAACCAACCGCATCCGCTGCGGCATTTTGGCGTTCCAGAATTACGGTTGCGGATTCAGTGGCTACTGATATTTGAAGGTCGGAGCTTCACAGCAGCGCAAAGCCAGCGTTTCTGGGTAAGCGCGTTACCAGATGTTTGGACGCCCTTATTGCCAGCCAGGACACTTGCTAGGGTGCTTGATACTCATTGGCTGGCACTGATCAAAAACGCTGGCCTCATCGGTTTTGATGGTTCGCGCTATCAGTGGCGCCAGTTGCCACAATGGTTTGCGGATATTGACCGGAAGCTGGCCAACATAACGCACTCATCAGAAAAAGATTGCGGATGAGGGGTTCAGAATTTAAATGGTTAAAGTCTTTGTGCGCGACGGCCTAAACTTAGCCTGACTTAACGCACGCCGTAACACGTTCGCTGGAGTAAAAGAGCCTTACACTCCAGCTTCTAAACGGGCTGGCTCACGCTCATATCATATAAAAAGGACCTTGCATGATTGCAAAGTCCCAAGTACACCATAGAACTATTCAGCTAAACTGTTTGCTGCCAGATGAAACCGATCAGCTAAGCAACCTGCCTGTTATCAAGCTAGGTCGCTTAATCGTGAAGGTGGGTGACGACGTTAGAGGCGTTTAAAAGAATCGAAAATGACCACCCATATTTTCCGGTTGTTCAGTGAAGAATCGGGCCGGATCTGTTCTGATGAGGTCACAAAGTTGCGGAATGAGATCGGCATCACTGATTTGCTCGATTAAGACAGCATGACCGTCATCAACGGCGCGATCCGTGTCCACAATGACAAGGGAAGGGGTCTGCGTAATACCCATCTGGTTGGCAGTACGCTGATCGGAATCAAACCCCATTTTGACTTCGGTGCGCTGCCGATCCTCGTAAAACATTTCATGATCTAAATGACATTTCGTCAGCATTTTGGCAACGAAGGCGGCATCGTATTGATACTGAACCAGTGGCGCGTGTTGTTGTAATCGCAACAGCAACATGCGCGCCTTCTTATTGCCTTGGTACTGGGCCGCTTTATAATCCAATGCGAGGTTATAAGCGGCACGCAACAATTGATTTCGTTTGGCAAGGCTGTGGACGTTTAATTGTTCGTACTGCATGAATTGTTCAATAATGTCCAGATTGAGAACCGGAACAAAATGAACCTTTACCTCTTGTTGGAATTTATCCAGTTGGTGTAGCAGCTTTTGCTCTGTACTCAGACAGATACTGCCAATCGGATTGAAAAAAAGAAAAATTTCTAACACGGTCTTGGCCTCCAATGTGCTGGCAACAAATTTCTACACTTACTTTATCAGAAATCGCGCAAGTAACAATTATTTAGCTTGTGAATCATGCACATGCTCATATGCACGTTGTACTTTATTGATGACAGGTTGTTTTTTTATGTGAAAATTTTGTAGCAAGTTATCGTAGAATTTTTTGGCTTCATCTAGGTTTTGATACTCCATTTCCAATTCAAAATCAGAGGTCTGGTCGATATAAAAGGTCTGATCGAGTGTTAACAAGCCAGCCGGCAGATGTGCGAGTCGTCTGGTTGTTTTGGCTTGTGTTTGCGGATGGACGCTTGCCGGGTCAATGTGGCGGGCTGCCAATGTTTGGGTGACCTGGCCGGGCTTAAGCTCACCCCGCTCAATTAAATTTTGCGCCTCCATCGATGTGAGCGGATCGGTAATTTCCTGAAGATCACGATGCTGACTGTCGTTGGGAACCTTCAGCGTTTGCTCGGCATGGTCGGCAAACTGGCGAATCCGCAAGCCAAGACGTGCCGCTTTGACAGCACCGTCAGCTGTGTCATAATAGGTGTTCATTTGGGAAAAAGCCGGGTCAAACTCAAAATGATTCAAAATCGCCAGAAATGCGGTTTTGGTTAAACAAGTTTTAAATTCCTGTTCGCGGGAAATAGCCATGAGTTGCCTCCAAACGCAACGGCACCGGTTACATGCCAAAAATATGATAGAATGGTGGTCGTGAGTGCTGTCGGGAACTATCAACAAGTCAAACAATTAAGCTTTGACTTGTTAGCTGACAAACATACCACATTATTAGAGTTTAGTATGGGAGGGCCAGTAATGCAAAGAGACTGGGACAGTTTCTTAATGCCATATGAACAAGCGGTCGGGGAATTAAAGATTAAATTTCGTGGCATGCGTAAACAATTTCAACAGGCCAATGAGCATACACCCATTGAATTCGTGACGGGACGGGTTAAACCGGTCAGTTCGATTATTGAGAAGCAGAGTCGCCGGTTCATTAGCGATGAGCTTTTGGAACAGGATATGCAAGACATTGCTGGTCTGCGAATTATGTGCCAATTTGTGGAAGACATTTATCAGGTGGTCGATCTGCTTCGTCAACGGACGGATATGAAGATCGTCGAAGAACGGGATTACGTAACCAATGTGAAACCTTCCGGCTACCGCAGCTACCATGTTGTAATTGAGTATCCGGTGCAGCTGATTCACGGCGAAAAAAAGATTCTAGCCGAAGTTCAGATTCGCACCATGTCGATGAATTTTTGGGCAACGATCGAGCACAGCCTGAATTACAAATACAATGGCGAATTTCCGGACACGTTAAAAGCCCGGCTTAAGCGAGCGGCAGAGGCTTCCTTCATGCTTGACAAGGAAATGTCCGATATTCGCGAAGAAATTCAGGAAGCCCAACATTTATTTGTTTATGGCAAGGGACAACAGCCGTATCCTGACACAACTGACGAAAAAAAGCCTGACAGTAAAAAGGATGAATAAGATGCGCGTAACGGTTTTTCATAATAGCATACCTGCCTCCATCACGGCAGCCCAAAAGTTAATTAAGCTGTTAAAAAACGGCCATTTTGAACTGGATGAACGGCACCCCGATGTTGTCATCACAATCGGCGGTGATGGCACGTTGTTGTCGGCCTTTCATCGGTACGCTGACCAACTGGATACTATTCGCTTTATTGGCGTGCATACCGGTCATCTGGGATTTTACACGGACTGGCGCGATTTTGAAATTGAAGACCTTGTGATTGCCTTAAAGGAAGATTCCGGGCAAAGCGTGAGCTATCCGCTTTTGGATGTTCGTGCCATGTACGCGGATGCCACGAGTGCGCATTATTTGGCACTTAATGAATCAACTTTGAAGCGGTTGAACGGTACGATGCGGACAGAAGTTTATATTAAAGGCGATTTCTTCGAGAGTTTTCGAGGCGATGGCTTGTGTGTTTCCACGCCGACCGGTTCGACGGCTTATAGCAAATCAAATGGCGGGGCCGTCATGCATCCGCGGTTAGACGCACTTCAGGTGACCGAAATTGCGTCGATTAATAATCGGGTATTTCGGACGCTGAGCTCGCCGATTATTACGGCGCCTGATGAATGGGTGACGCTGGAGCCGACTGGTCGGGATGATTATGTGATGACAGTCGATCAGTTTGTGATTAATCCACCAACGATTAAACAGATTCGTTATAAGATTGCCAAAGAACGGATTCATTTTGCCCGTTATCGGCACATGCATTTTTGGGATCGGGTCGAAGATGCTTTTATTGGAGCGAAACATTAATGCGTTTTGAATGGCATTACGAAGGGCCGCCGCTTAAATTGGGGGCTTTTTTAAGACAACAGGGTTTCTCCCGTGCCCAACTCAAAAAGCTCCACTATCAAGGCGGTTTTATTTTTGTGAATAAACGGCAACGCAATACCGCGTATGGGATTCGCACGGGCGACCGAATCCTGGTTCAAACCGCTCCCGAGCAGGCGGCTGATAGTGTCGTCCCGTACCCACATGATCTGGCGATTTGTTATGAGGATGATGATTATCTAGTCGTCAACAAACCAGCCGGCGTGGCATCGATTCCGGCAATCGGTCGTAAAAATGACAGTATGGCCAATATGGTCAAGGCGTATTTGATCAAAACGCGTGCGGAAAGTCAGGCGGTACACGTTGTCACTAGGTTAGATCGGGATACCAGCGGTTTAATGGTATTTGCCAAGCACAGTCTGGCGCATAGTCTGCTGGATCGGCAACTGCATAGTGAGGCTTTCTTGAAGCAATATGTGGCAATTGTTACCGCTAAGTCGCCGTTGCCTGCCCATGGGTGGATCGTGTTGCCGATTGGGGTGAGCCAAGGCTTTTATATGCGGCGAATCGTGAGCACGACTGGCAAGCCATCCGTGACCGAATATCGAACGCTGGCGCAGACTTCGCAGGCCGCGGCTGTGTTGGTGACGTTGCACACCGGTCGGACACACCAGATTCGGGTGCATTTTGCGGCGATCGGGCACGTGTTGTTTGGCGACGATTTGTACAGCCGACAACCTGTCAGCTTTGAACGGCAGGCGTTGCATTGCGCTCATCTGCGCTTCTGGCAGCCACTGAAAAAGAAATGGCTGGATATACAGGCACCGTTGCCAAAGGATATGGCGGGGCTGGCTGAGCGTTTGCAGTTGCCGCTGCGGGGATGAGTGGACTTTTTGCTGAACTCCGGTTAATAAATTTATCTATTTTCGCATGCAAATACGCCCAAAGTCAGTCTCAAGCGGTGACTGACTTTGGGCGTATTGTATTTAGCGCGAACTTAGAAATTGCCTTTGTGGTAACCCGAATCAGCATCAAATTTAAATTGTTTCTTGAGTCCGTTGGTTAAGTAGATTTTTTTGTCATTGGTGATGAAAATGGCTTGGATGTGCTGACTATTTTTAGCATTCATATACTGCAAGCCATCCTTCAATCCCTTATCAAAAGCGGCATTTGACAGCGCATCACCATCCACGCTTTTTTTGGAAACAATCGTGACTGAAGCTAGATTGTTGTCATAAGGATAGCCGGTTTTAGGATCAAAAAGGTAAATGTATTTGTGGCCGTGGGAAATCAGATATTGCTCGTAGGTACCGGCAGTGACAATCGATTCGTCACTTTCCGGAATGGTGCCAACAGCGGTGCCGCGCGCAGCAGTCGGATCCTGGATGCCCACATGCCAGTCGCGTTTGGCCCCCAGTGGCGAGTGGCCCATGACCACCACGTTACCGCCAAGATCGATAATGGCCGCGGTGACGCCGTCTTTGCGTAACACGTCGCGGACTTTATCAGCCACCCAGCCTTTGGCAATGCCGCCGAAATCAAGGCGCATACCTTTTTTGGTGAGATAGGCGGTGTTGTTCTTTGAATCAAGCTTGACATCGCGCCAGTTAACCAGCGGTAATGCTTGGTCGATCTCGCTTTGCGCTGGTACCCGCGCCCCTGGTAAGCCGATTTGCCACAGATTCGTCACTGCACCGATCGCCATATCAAAACTGCCATTTGAGTTTTTGGAAAAATAATAAGCTTTCTCCAATAGCGGCATGAAGTCTTTTGGCACTTTGACCGGTTTAATGCCGGCATTGTCATTGATTTTATCAAGCACCGAACCACCGCGGGTCAGCGTCGCTTCATCGTCAACATGATGAATCATGGCAAAACCGTCTTTTAATGCCGATTTTTTGCCTTTATCATAAATCGTCAAGGTACAAGTCGTGCCCATCACGAATTCATTTTGTGTATACGGCGTTTTGAGGTAAGTCGGCTGGGCCTTTTTCTGGCAGCCGGATAAGGTCAGAAGTCCAAAGAATGCTATTATACCGATAAAAATTTTTCGCATCATGCGTAACCCTCGTTTCATTTTTCCCTCTAGTATCATACCGCGCGTTATCTAAAAAGAAAAACCGGTTTGAGCTAGTCCGAAGCAGTTTATCAATGCATCAAAAAATCGGTTCCGAGACGAAAGGCTGTGTGGGTAAGCCTTTTGTTCCGAGAACCGATTTTGGTGGGGCTTTATTCAATCGTGTTTAGCACAGACGGGACGTGGGAATAGTTAGTTTAAAAATCAATCAACTTAGTGCCGTGTAACTCCTTAACGCCTAACTTGTCGGCAATTGCCGTAGCATTTTGGCTGGTGATGCCGCCGCCGGGAAGAATCGTAATTTGATCCGCGGCGTGAGCGATCAGCGTTTGTAAATGGGGCAGAGTGGACTCGATTGGGGTCGTGAGCGGTCCGCCATGCGTTAAGATGCGGTCAACATGATGGGCCGCCAGCCAGTCGATGGCGGCCGGTTGCTGGTCTTCGGGGATGGCATCAAAGGCCATATGGAAAACCACACTCATGCCGGCACTCGCAGCAATCAGACTGGTCATTGCATCTTCGTCAATCAGGCCATCTGCGGTCAAGGCGCCAAAAGCAACACCGTCAACACCGAGTGCCTGGGCTTCAAACAAGTCGGCTTCCATTATCTTTAATTCGGTGTCATTGTAGACAAAGTTTCCGCCCCGTGGTCGAATCATGGTCACCAGGCTGCGACCATGTTCGTGGACATATTTTGCGCTTTCCGCCATAACGCCTTTCGAAACCGTTGTGCCGCCCACCGCCAGATTATCGTTAAGTTCGATGCGATCGGCACCAGCAGCTAAGGCTTGGGGAATATGCGTATAATTTTCAACAGCAACTTCTCGTAACATAACATCCTCCTATGGCATAATTAAAGGAACATCACAAGCAACACGATAGCACCGAGCGCGATTCGGTACCAGCCAAAGGGTTTAAAGTCATGTGTCTGGACGAATTTAAGCAGCCACTTGATGGCGACGATGGCAACTAGGAACGAAACGACAGAGCCGGTGAGCAGGACGATCCACTGTTCGCCGGTGAAGCCGTTGCCTTGCCACAAGTACTTGCCGATTTTTAGAATCGACACCCCAACCATGGTCGGAATCGCCAGGAAAAAGGAAAACTCGGTCGCAACATAACGGGATGTACCGATTAATAAGGCTCCCAGGATCGTTGCGCCGGAGCGGGAAGTGCCAGGGACAATTGACAGAACCTGGAAAAGACCGATCAACAGCGCGGTTTGGTAAGTGATGTCAGCCGATGTCGTGATGTGTGACGGTTTATTTTTGAGGTAGTTTTCAACGATGATGAACAAAACCCCGTAGACGATTAAAGTAGTGGCAACGACCAGTGGTGTATGTAAATGTTTGTCCATCCAGTCGTTGAGCGGCAGGCCAACAACAACGGAAGGCAAAACCGCGATGATGACTTTTGCCCATAATTGCCAGGTTGCGTTTTGTTCCTTAACGGTTGGCTTAGAAAATGGATTCAGCTTATTGAAATATAATAGAATGACGGCTAAAATCGCACCGAACTGAATGACGTATTCAAACATGTTCATGAATTCGCGTCCCTGGGACAACTTAACGACCTGATTAACCAGGTCAATGTGGCCGGTGGAACTTATCGGGAGAAATTCCGTCAGCCCTTCGACGATCCCGATAATCACGGCTTTAATAATATCAAACATAATAACCCTCCAATTCTCAATGTTAACAGTATACAAGGTTTTAGCCCACTTGCCACATTGAAGCCGCAATTTATTGGGATCTTACAGAATCCGGCGGCAGTGGTGGTTGTGCTGGTCGAAGACGGGTACGGGGGGATAGCGTCAAAAAAATCGGACAGCATTTGCTGACCGATTTCATCATATGTGGTAATTAAGCAAGTCCCACGCGAGTTAAAAAATCCACTACTTATCCGCTAAGAACAAGACATTAACAGCTTCCGGTGTTGGAATGTCGCGTTGCTGTTCCGTGAGTGTACCGGTTTTCGGATCGCGGCTGTATAAGGTTCCGTTGCTGGTATTTTGGTTGACGGCAAGGATGTAACGTTCTGTCAGATCAAAATTAAAATCGCGCGGAAAGTCACCAGCTGTGCTGATTTGCTGCAACTGCGTCAAATTACGGCCGTCGGGACTGACAGCAAAGACCGTCAAACTGTTAAAGCCACGGTTAGAGACGTAAAGAAAACGTTGGTCACTGCTGAGGCGGATCGCGGCTGCACCATTGTGGTCGGTATAGTCGGCCGGGATAGTTGGCAATGTTGTAATAAGCTCAAAGCTGCCGGTACCGGCATCGTAGCTTAAAACACTGACTTTGCTGGATAACTCACCAAGCAGATAGGCAATTGGCTGATTGTGATTAAAGGCAATATGCCGCGGGCCAAATCCGGGTTCGGTATGGAAGACGATGGGATCGCTGAGTTTACCGGCATCGCTAACGGCATAGGTCGTCAAGGTGTCGTTACCAAGATCCACAACTGCGAGTCGCTGAAAATCTGGCGTGACTGCCGCAAAGTGGACGTGGGCGCTATCCTGTTCCGGACGGGGGCCGTTGCCTGAATGAACGACCTCATCCGTGGCCGTTAGACTGTGGTCGCGGTTGATTTTATAAACATTAATACGGCCTTCATGGTAGTTGCTGGCATAAACGAGCTGACGATTTTCATCGATGGAAACATGGGCGGGTGATGAGCCGGGCGTCAAAACCCGATTGATCAAGCGAGGAGGATTAGTGTTCAGATCATAGCTGGCAACCCCGCCTTGATCACCTTCTGCATCGACGGCATATAAAATATTGTCATCAGACACCGCTAAGTAGGTCGGTGAGCCTAAATCGGAAATCAGTGGGGTAGGCGCGGCCAATTGTCCCTGAGTATCGTCAAAGGTACCTGCGTAGATACCGGCACCGCCATGGCGCGTGTAACCGCCTAATAAGAGTCTTTGCTTCATGAACCGATTGCTCCTTTCGAATTTATGTTGAGTATAGCATGTTTTGACCTTGCTTATGCTATGATATAAAGCGTGACCTGAATGGAAATAACGGGTACCGGGTGTGGCGGCAAGGGTTGATTAGCGTACTTGAGTCGTCAGCGTTATTTCTCCCAGGATGTCAAAATGAGTATTTCACACTTTAAGAACGTGCAAAAATTTATGGCTATTTACCGTGACTGTCATAACGTGCCAGTTCACGCTCAACAATAATGGAAAGCAGGCTTTAATATGCAATTTAAGGCAACAGTAACAGCAATTGGCAAGGATGCCTTGAGCTCAAAAGATCCCATGATTATTTTGTTTGGGCCGCAAGCAACGGACGCATTGCGTGATGTCGCCGTGATCCAGCAATTTGCTGACCCCGCATCGCTTGCACAGTTTTCGATTCAAGCAGGCGACCGGATAACGATTGACGAGACAACCTTTACGATGACCTATGTCGGGCAACTGGCCGTTAGCAATCTGAAAGCAATCGGGCATGTGACCTTATTGTTTCAGGATGTACCTGCAGATAAGCCGATGCAAAACGCGATTTATCTCAAGCCTACGCACCGGCCGACCTTTAAAGTTGGCACGACCTTGTTGTACGAAACACAGGATTAGCCTAAGCGGTTTCTCCATAACGCACCCATAAAAAAACACCTAGCACGGCTTGCTCCGCCAAGTTTTGGGGGAGCAAGCCAGCTAGGTGTCATTTTTTACCATGATGCCTTGCGAACGCCGGGGATCTGACCTTTATGAGCCAAATCGCGGAAGTTCAAACGCGACATCTTGAATTTACGCATGTAAGCATGTGGCCGACCATCAAGCTCATCACGACTATGGGCACGAACAGGGGACGCATTTCGCGGTAATGCCTGCAATGCAGCATAATTGTGCTCAGCCTTATACTTGGCACGCAGCGGTGCGTATTTGGCAATCGTCGCTTCAATCTTTTTTTCTTTGGCAATCTTTGACTTTTTAGCCATGTATGCTATCACTCCTTGTTTGTGGTTTGTTTTTTAACGGTTATATTCGAACAGTTCAACCCACTTAGCATAGCACAGCCGCAGTCGACTCGCAACACTTACAAAATGTAAGCTTTTAGTATTGGTCACCATTAAAAATTGAGTTTTTAACGATCACGTAATCAACTTTGGTTAAGGCTTCAAGGTCGCGACCACCAGCATAGGAAACAGCAGACTGCAGATCTTCCTGCATTTCTTTTAACGTGTCACCGATCTTACCCTTCACCGGCAAAAGAATCTTCTTACCTTCAACGTTATGGTGGGTACCCTTTTGATATTCCGATGCGGAACCGTAATATTCCTGGTATTCTTTGCCATCAATCGTGACGTGTTTGCCCGGTGTTTCTTCATGACCGGCAAACAGGGAGCCGATCATGCACATGGTTGCACCAAACCGAATGGACTTGGCAATATCGCCATTGTTGCGAATGCCGCCGTCAGCGATAATCGGTTTACGGGCGGCTTTTGCGCACCAGCGAACGGCAGCCAGCTGCCAACCACCGGTCCCGAAACCGGTTTTTAATTTGGTGATGCAGACTTTACCGGGGCCAATCCCGACTTTGGTTGCATCGGCGCCGGCGTTTTCGAGTTCGCGGACAGCTTCGGGCGTACCCACGTTGCCAGCAATCACAAAAGCATTTGGCAGGTAGTGTTTGATATGTTGAATCATGTCAATCACAATTTGGGCATGACCATGAGCAATATCGATGGTGATATAGTCCGGGGTCAATTCATTGGCTGCCAGTGCTTCGATAAAATCGAATTCTTCATCTTTAACGCCGACACTGATCGAAGCAATCAGGCCGCGTTTCTTCATATCGCGGACAAAATCCATGCGTCGCTCCGGTTGAAAGCGGTGCATAATATAGAAGTAATCGTGTTCGGCCAGCCAGATCGCCAAAGGTTCGTCAATGATGGTCTGCATATTGGCAGGAACAACCGGGATCTTAAAGGTGTGGGGGCCGAATTTCACACTGGTATCAACCTCTTTGCGTGAACGCACCACACATTTGTTGGGAATCATTTGAATGTCTTCATAATCAAAAATCTGCATGCCGTTGTTCATCGGATTCATCCTTTCGCAAAAGCCGAACATTGTTAAGCATTTTTGGTGTTATTCAAAACACCAAGTGCTAAGATACGCGAATCAAATGTAAAAGTCAATCAAAATGGATCATTTTCTTTTTAATGTTCGGATTTTACACAGAGAAAAAGAAAAGCCGGTGATCCCGGCTAGGTAGGACGCGCTCAAAAGTACTTGTTGCGCCAAAATTGAAAGGCCAGAACAACGGCGAGCGCGATGGAGATGGCGATGGTGATGATCCAACTGACTTTCATATCTGCCAGCGGTAAATGGACGTTCATGCCGTAAAAAGAGAAGACCAGCGTCGGGATTGTCAGCAGAATCGAGTAAGAAGTTAAAAACTTCATGACGCCGTTCATGTTATTGTTGATAATTGACGAGTAGGTATCGGCGGTTTCATTGATGATGGAATTGCTGATTTGCGCCATCTCAACGGCCTGTTGATTTTCGATAAGGGTATCTTCTAAAGAATCCTGATCGTCTTCGTTGAGATTTAATGGGTTGGTTCGTTTGAGTTGTTCCAAAACATTACGATCCGTCCGAAGACTCATCATGAAGTAAACCAAGGAACGTTGGATGCCCATCAACCCATAAAGTTCTTCGTTACGCAGGTTGTGCTGAAGTTTACTTTCAATGGCTTCGCGGGCTTTGTTCAAGTCGCGCAGATAAGTCAGATAACTAATGGAAATTTGATAAAGAATTTGAATGACGGACCGGCTTTGGTGTTCAGGGTTAAAGTTACTGATCTTCCCTTCAGAAAACAGGCTCAGCAACGGAATCGGCTCTTCATTGATCGTGATCACGGCGATGTTGGTGATAATGATGGCTAGCGGACCCGTTTTATAAACGACTTTTTTGCGGGCATCGCGCGTGACGGTGGGCATATCGAAAATAAACAGATGGCTGTCATTGTCCTCGTCGAATTCATAACGGGCACCTTCATCAGGATCAAGTCCATACAGTAGGAAAGCCTCTGAAAGGTTGGCTTTATCCTGAAGTTGCTGACGCTCTTCCGGTGTGGGATTGACAGCATTAATCCAGACGCCGGGGCGAATACGCGATTGCGGATTCAGCTGGCCGGATTTCTCATCAAAGCGATAAATTGAAAGCATGGCACGCTCCTTGGCTTTTTTCTTTTAGTTTACAACAAGCGCTAGTAATGTACAGAAGGGAAAATAATGCGAAAACGTGAAGCAAAAATTCAATTAGCCGCGCAGCAGGAGCCGCTTTTTGCCTGTCCGGTATGCGGCAATGTCATGCGCGTTGAACAGGATTCACTGGTATGTCCCCAAGGGCACGTCCGCGATTTTAGCCGCAAAGGGACTATGAACTTTTTAAGCCAGCAAGTCGCAACCGAATATACAGCAACGATGTTGGCAGCTAGACGGCGGATGCTTGCGGCCGGCTTGTTCAAGCCGTTTTTGGATGCCATGGCAGTGCATTTGCAACCGCATCACCGCTTACTGGATGTTGGCTGTGGAGAAGGCACTCCGACAGCTTACTTGGCAGAGCAAAAGCAGCAGGTGGCCGTGGGCTTCGACATCTCGGCGCCCGCGATTAATTTAGCCGGTAGTTTGGCGACGTCGGCTTTATTTGCGGTGGCTGATTTGGCCCATTTGCCGTTTGTCGATGCTGCTTTTGACACGGTGACCGATATTTTTTCGCCTGGCAACTATCAAGAATTTCGCCGGGTGTTGCGGCCGAACGGTCAGTTGTTGAAAATTATTCCGCGCGCTGGGTACCTCAAAGAACTACGGACCGGGTTGTACGCCGGAACCGCCAAGGCAACTTACGACAATCGCCCGGTGCTGGATCGCTTTTTGGCGACTTTTCCCCAAGCAGAGATTCACCCAATTACGTATGACTTTCCGTTAGCAGCCGCTCAGTTTGCTGATTTGTTGACGATGACGCCATTGTCTTGGCAGGCGCCGGCTGAACGTCGCCGCGCGATGCTCGCGAATCCGCTTTCAAGTATTCACATTGAAGTCGATCTGTTAATCGTTGCACATCTTGTCAAGTAAAGGGGTTGAAAACGGGGGTAGCCGGTGTTAATATTCTTTTAAGCTATTTATTTCGGGCTTTTATCAGGGCTAGCTTTTGGGTAATTGATAAAAGTTTGCGATAAATTACTTCACTAACGTATCGCTTCGCTGAGTGCGCTCCGAAGCAATGCGTTTTTTTGTTGCTCAAAAACGGCCTTGCTCAGGTTTTCTCGTTGATTTGCCATTTTGGGTTATGAAACTGCTGGGAGACTTAAACGGAAATCGATTAGGAATTGGCCATAAAGTTGTGATTATCCGGGCGGACTGTGTGCTGCAAGTGTGCTACACTGAAAGCACTTGTGTTGAAGGGACGATAACATGGCGAATCACATTGTTTTATTTGAACCGCTAATTCCGGCAAATACCGGCAATATTGCGCGGACTTGTGCCGCAACCAATAGCTACTTACATCTCATCAAGCCGTTGGGATTTGAAACCGACGACAAGCACTTGCGGCGGGCCGGCTTGGATTACTGGGCGAAGGTGCGGATTATTTATCACGACAGTCTGGATGATTTTATGAGCACAGTCGCGGATCCGCGGCACCTGTATCTCATCACTAAGTTTGCCGATCAGACATACTCAGATCGCGATTATACCAATACCGATGTGGATCATTACTTTTTGTTCGGTAAAGAGACCACTGGATTGCCAGAAGGCTTCATGCGGCAACATGCCGACCAGTGCTTGCGGATTCCAATGACGGAAAATGTCCGGGCGCTTAACCTGTCAAACTGCGCGGCGCTGGTAGTATATGAGGCGCTGCGGCAGCAACAGTTTGCCGGACTGGAGACCGTTCATACTTACCAACATGATAAACTGAAGTAACTTACCTTTAGGAGGCGCGAAGATGGAAGCAAAACGTTACCCAATTACCGTCGAATCATTTCATTATGATCTCGTTAAATCAGACACCCCGGCTAAGAATGATTTACAGGTTGCGATGCGGCAGATTCAGTGGTCGGATCCCAAAAGACAGGAAGAACTGAAAAAAGGCAATCTTTTTGAGATGATGATTCCGTTTGATGTTGTTCCGGATAATAGCGGTTTTGAAATCTCAGGGAAGATTACCCAGATCGTTCAGGTAATGGACTACTTTGGTGAAGCCAATGAATTGCCGCAAGAAGAACTGGGCAAGCTTAGCCGACCGTTAGTTGAAACGATTGAAACGTTAACTTATCAAGTGACAGCAGTCGCTTTGGATCAAGGGGTTAATCTGCAATTCGGGGCAAGCGATGAACAACCCGGCCAGCATTAATGGCATTTGATACTTAAAGAAGCAAAAAAGGCGGCTGCATGGCTGCCTTTTTTAATTGCGGCTTCAGCTCGTGTATAATAGGCAGGAATGGAAGGAGTATCAACACATGGCACAAAAACGCGGCGGGCGCAGGCGTCCGCGCAAAAAGCGACCAACTAAACAACAGCAGCACACCCTGAGCTGGGTTGGGGCGCTATTTGTGGTGTTTTCAAGCCTGGCGTTTTTCCGTCTGGGAATGGTTGGAACAGTGTTGGCGAATGTTTTTCGGTTAGTTGTCGGCGACAGTTTCCTGGTTGTGAGTGCCGCAACGATTGTGACCGGCATTTGGTTTCTTTTAGCTGACCGCTTACCTAAACTTGCCCGCCATGTGTGGGTAGGACTGGCGATTGTCCTCATTGCCGCGCTGGTTTTGTTGACGTCAACCACGATGGCGACTTTAAATGTTCACAGCCATTATCTTTTGACCACTTGGCGGCTGCTGCAAAATGATTTCGGCCTGATGACGACTGCCTCTCAAGTTGGTGGCGGCTTACTCGGAGCTAGCCTTTTCTCACTGCTAGCGCCGTTGTTGAGCAGCCTTGGTGCAACGATTCTGGCCTGGTTTGGCGTTGTCGCTGGCATACTCGTGTTTTTGGGAGTAGGTGCTAACCAGGTTTTTAACTGGTTGCAAGCATTGGGGCAGGCTTGCAAGCGCGGGGTACTTCAAATTCATAGCAGCTTCATTGATTTAAAGAAAGAACGTGCCAAGAAAGCGGCCGCCCGACCGAAAACATCGGCGGCAAAGCCTAAGCCAGTGTCAGTATCGGCTGATACTCAGGCAGAGCCGGCTTCGGAACGGACAGATGATTTTACAATTAACGGACCTGCGCCAGTACCGCCAGCCCCACCAAGCGAGGCGCCGACAAAAGTTGCCTCGCCGAGTTCAGCAGCACCGCATGTTTCATCGGCGAGCCAGAAACCCGCCGCTGTTCACGATCCAGATTCAGACATGCCTGCAGCGGATTATCAACTGCCGAGTTTAAACATGCTAACGGCAACGCCGCCGGTTGATCAAAGCGCTGAATATCAGGCGATTAAAACCAATCGAACCAAATTAAAAGATACGTTTGAAAGCTTTGGCGTCAAGGTGGCTGTCAAAAGTGCCACGCTAGGCCCATCAATCACCCAGTACGAGATTCAACCAGCTGTTGGCGTGAAGGTGTCCAAGATCGTGAATTTATCCGATGATCTGGCCTTGGCACTGGCCGCCAAAGACATTCGGATTGAAGCACCGATTCCGGGGAAATCACTGATTGGCATTGAGGTGCCGAATCAGCATATTGCAACAGTCGGCTTTAAAGAAGTGATGGCCGAAACACCAAAAGCACCGGATCATCCCTTGGTTTTGCCGCTTGGCCGCGATGTCAACGGGAAAGTCGTAACGTTTGATCTGACTAAAATGCCGCATTTATTGATTGCCGGGGCAACCGGTTCCGGTAAATCGGTGATGATTAATGTCATTTTGACAAGCATTCTCATGCGAACAAAGCCGACTGATGTCCGTTTAATGTTGATTGATCCTAAGCGCGTTGAGTTGTCGGTTTATAATGGCGTGCCACATCTGTTGACGCCAGTGGTCACTGAAGCTAAAAAAGCGCCAAGTGCGTTGAATAAAATTTTAACGGCTATGGACGAGCGGTATCAACGATTTGCGGCAGCCGGTGTCCGTAACATGAAGGAATTTAATCAAAAAGTCGCAGCTGATCCGGCCAGCGGGCAGACAAAAATGCCGTATATCGTTGTCATTATCGATGAATTGAGCGATTTGATGATGGTTGCCGGTCATGAAATTGAAACCGCGATTGTCCGGCTTGCGCAGATGGCGCGTGCGGCTGGGATTCATGTCATCATTGCGACCCAGCGTCCGTCGGTAGACGTGATCACCGGGCTGATGAAGGCCAACATTCCATCCCGCATTGCGTTTGCCACATCTAGCGGGATTGATTCGCGCACAATTTTGGATAGTAACGGCGCAGAGAAGCTGCTTGGCCGCGGCGACATGCTATTTTCGCCAATCGGGGCGTCAAAACCGTTGCGAATTCAAGGTGCCTTTATTCCATCGATTGATGTGGAGCGGGTCGTTAAGGCGATTACGGATCAGGTCTCACCGGCGTACGTTGAAAGCATGACACCCACGGAAAGTGTCGAAACCGAGCAGCAAGGTGATTCCGAAGACGAGTTATACGATGATGCCAAGGCGTTTGTCATTGCTCAGCAGAGTGCGTCGACATCCATGTTGCAACGGCGTTTTCGTATCGGCTATAATCGCGCGGCGCGACTCATTGATGATCTTGAGGCTAATCAAATCGTTGGCCCAAGCGAAGGCAGCAAGCCCCGAAAAGTTTTTGCCACACCAGAATCGGCAACCAATGCTAATCAGTCATGAGGGAGACTATGCAAAAAGAAATCAAGCCGGGAGTTTGGCTCATTGTTTTGCCAACTACCCAATTCAAAACAACACGTATTAATGTTCAGTTTTTGACGCCATTGCGGCGCGCGACGATCACCAAGCGCACTTTGTTGACCAGTTTATTGGAAACAAACAGTAAACAGTATCCGACGCAAGCGGCGATGGCGGCCCATTTAGAGGCACTGTATGGCGCCAACTTTAGTATCGGCGTGGCGCGGGAAGGCCGATTGCACCGGATCGGCGTCACCATGAGCACGGTCGATGATCGGTTTACGGATCAACCGTTGTTACCGCAAGCGGTCGCCTTTTTGCGGTCGGTTCTTTTTGCACCGAATTTTCAAAACGATCAATTTGATCAAGTAACTTTTGATCGGGAAAAAGAGAATCTGGATCATTATCTGGCTAGCTTGGATGATGACCGGCAGACCCAGGCCGCGTTGGGCGTGCAACGCTTATATTTTGGCGTTGATCCCGATCAAGCCATTCCGAGTTTTGGTACGCGGGAGGATTTGGCTCCGCTGACGGCCGCAGATTTGACGGACTATTATCATCAACTGATGAGTCAGGATCAAGTGATTATCACGGTTTTGGGGGATGTGCAGGAGCAGCAGGTAGAGGAGCTGTTTGCTGATTGGCCGCTGGCAGCGCGTGCCCGGACGATGCCGGCAATTGCCTTTGATTTGCCTCCGCACCCTGAAGTGCTGACCCAAACGAAAACCGTTGTGGCCCAGCAAGCCAAATTTGACTTGGCTTATCATATCACAACGGATTTGATGGGTCCCAAGTATACTGCTGCGTTAGTGGCCGAAGAATTATTTGGCGGATCCAGCCTGTCGCTTTTATTCACCAATGTACGTGAAAAAGCCAGCTTAGCATATTACGCAAGCTCGATGTTAGACGCTTTCCGGGGCCTGATGTTGGTTCAAACCGGGATCGAAGGTAAAGCCCATGATCAAGTGGCCGACTTGATTCAGCAGCAACTGGCCGCGGTGGTTAACGGCGACTTTTCCGATAAGCTTTTGCAGTCGGTTAAAGACGGGATTTTGGATCATCAACGGGCAGCGTACGACAGCCCGCGGTTTTTAACCAATCAGGCGCTGTATCAGCTATTGGTGCCAGATGCCCCTCAAGACTTTGAAAGCTTTGCGCGCCGTATTCAGGCGGTGGATCGCCAAGCGGTTCAGGAAGCAGCAGCCGGCATGAAACTTCAAGCCACATATTTTCTGACTGGGGAGGAGAGCGAATGAAGACGCAATATTTTAGCGATGTTGATGAAACCTTGGTCACGACAACGCTGCCCAACGGTTTGCAACTCCAGGTCGTACCGCGGCCGGCGTATCACAAAAGTTATGCGATTATGACCACGGACTATGGCGCGATCGATACGCGGTTTGCCCCAGATGGCAAGAAAATGGTCACTTACCCGGCTGGTATTGCGCATTTTCTAGAGCACAAACTCTTTGAAAAAGAAGACCATGATGCCTTTGATCTTTTTGGTGAAACTGGGGCCTCGGCCAATGCGTTTACCAGCGCAACCAAAACCAGTTTCCTGTTTTCGGCGACGACGCAGTTAACCAAGAATCTGCAGATTTTGCTGGATTTTGTTCAAGAACCGTTCTTCTCCGAAAGTTCGGTCGCCAAAGAACAGGGAATTATCGGCTCAGAAATTCAGATGTATCAAGACGATCCCGGCTGGCGGGTTTATGCTGGGCTGTTGGAAAATCTTTTCCCAAATCATCCGGCACACGTTGATGTGGCAGGAACAGCAGCCAGCATTGCCAAAATTACGCCGGAAATGCTTTATACGATTCATCGGATTTTCTATCAACCTAGCAATATGACGTTGGTGATTGTCGGCAATATTGATGCTGCCGAAATCATTGACTTTGTTGCCGATAATCAGGCTAAGAAGCATTTTCCGGAGCCGCAGCCCATTGCGCGCGGCGTCGAAGCTGATTTACAAACGGCCGACATTATCCCTTATCGTGAGTTGAAGATGCCGGTTAGCCGACCGAAAACACTGGTTGGCTTTAAAGGCCAGGTAGCGATCCCGCAGACAACAGAGGGATGGCGGTATCAGCTGACCATCAGGCTGTTACTTGAAGTTCTATTCGGCGATTCTTCCCAGCTATACCAGGATTGGTATGATCAGGGGCTGATTGATGATTCATTTGATTTCGATTTTACCAATCAGCGCAGTTTTAGTTACGGGCTTGTCGGCGGTGATACGGATGATCCTCAAGCATTGAGTGCCGCGATTAAACAGGTTTTGCTGCACGCAACGGCACAGTCTGATTTGACGAGCGAGCGGGTTGAGTTGATCAAGCGCGCTTCGTTGGGTAAGTATTATGCTGGACTGAACGGCCTGAATGGGGTTGCAAATCAATTGAGCGCCTTGAGTTTTGGCCAGGCGCGGCTGTTTGATTTTCCGCAGATTTTGAACAGTATTAGCTTCAATGACGTCAAGGAACTGATTCCCAAAATTTTCCAATCTGACGCCTTGACGGTTTTGACCATGCTTCCGGAGGGGCAATCATGAGAGCTGCACTGATTATTGGCGCGTCAGGTGATATTGGGCAGGCGGTCGCTACGAAAATGGCAGCAGATGGTTGGTCGCTATATCTTCACTATTATCGTCACGAAAAAATCGTAACGGATCAGGTCAAAACCTTTCAGGTGGCCTATCCGCACCAGGACTTTATTCCGCTCCAATATGATCTAACCGATGATCAGCATTTAGACGAATTAACCGCGCAACTATTCAGCCTTGATGCGGTTATTTTTGCTGCCGGGATGACTTATTATCATCTTTTCAAAGAAACGACCGTGCCAGAAATGACGGCGTTGATGCGGGTGCATTTGTTGACGCCGATGGTGCTGTTAACCAAGGTGGAACATAAGCTGGCCCAATCCGGACATGGCCGGGTGATTTTCATCGGTTCGGTTTACGGCGGAACCGGTTCGGCGATGGAAGTGGCTTATAGCACGGTAAAGGGAGCGCAAAGTGCGTTTGTCAAAGCTTATGCGCAAGAGGTGGCAAGCCTTGGCATCACGGTTAATGTTGTTGCTCCAGGTGCGGTGTCGACAAAAATGAATACGCAGATGTTTGATCAGTCATCGTTAGCCAAGGTCCGGGCCGAAATTCCGGCGGCTAGGTTTGCGACCCCGCAGGATATTAGTTACTATGTCACTATGCTGACTGCCAAAGATGCTGCTTACCTGACAGGCCAGACCCTTTACGTCACAGGTGGCTGGCGCATCTAGCAAACAAAGGATTTCTTAAGGCTTACAGATGGTTTTTCATGCTATACTAAAAATTAATAAAAAATAGCGGGTGAAGAAAACATATGGATGAAATTGGGCAAAAATTACGGGACGCCCGGATTGAAAAGGGTTATACCATTGATGATCTGCAACAGATCACCAAAATCCAAAAACGCTATCTGATTGCCATCGAAGAAGGACATTTCGATGCGCTGCCAGGTGATTTTTATGTGCGTGCTTTCATCAAACAATATGCCGATACGGTCGGTCTTGACGGCGATGAGCTCCTAACGCAGTTTCAGCAGGATATCCCGGAACCGCAGCCAAAAGAATATGCTGCTCAATCAGTTGAAAATAAGACGCGCGCAACCCGTGCTGAAGAAGCCAGTCCAGTCAACCGATTGCGGCGTTATTTACCGCAGATTGCAGTGGCAGGGATTGTAGTTGTAGCGGTTATTGTCATTTATGCTGTGATGTTGATGTCACAATCAGGACCGAAGCAGACGATACCTGCAGATTCTGAAAGCGTTGCGGTTTCGTCTAAACGCAGTAGCGCAAAGTCATCGAAGTCGTCAAAATCATCATCGTCCTCATCAAAGTCCAGCAAGGCATCCGCTTCAAGCAGTTCCAAGCCATCTGAAAGAACGTCCAAGCAGAAGAAAGAAAAGAGCGGTAAACTCGATATTTCTGTCGCGGCTGCTAATGGCGCAACACAGGCGGTTACGCTCAAAAATCTGCCGACTACCGGCAACAAGCTTACTTTAGGTGCTAAGGGAGCAACGGCATGGGTTTCAGTGATTGTCAATGGTACGACCACTTGGCAAGGATCTTTAACATCTGGCAATACGCAAGAAGTCTCACTGCCGGATAACGCATCAACCTTCCAAGTCCGTTCTGGTAATGCAACGGCAACAACCATCAAACTGAATGACAAAGACGTTGACATTTCAAACGGAACCAGCATCGTGCGGACAATCACCTTCACAAACAGTACCAGTGAAAGCGAGGGGTCCCAAGAATGAATCTTCCAAACAAGTTGACGTTGATCCGGATCTTCCTAATTCCGGTTTTCACGTTGTTACTTGCGTTTAATTGGCCAGCGGGTTATCTGACCATTGCAGGAACCAAGGTGGCGGTCAGTTGGTTCGTCGCATTGATTATTTTCATCATTGCGTCACTCACCGACTTTGCAGACGGTCATATTGCCCGCAGTCAACACTTAATAACCAACTTTGGCAAGTTTGCCGATCCATTGGCGGACAAGCTGTTAGTCATGACCGCCTTTATCTTTTTAACCGCTGCTGGGCAGATTCCGGCATGGGGAACGGCGATCATTCTCTGGCGGGAGTTGGCAGTGACCGGTTTACGGCTTCTACTTTCCAATAAAGGTGAAGTTCTCGCAGCGGCATGGCCCGGCAAGATTAAAACCAACACCCAGATGTTTGCGATTATTTTTCTGATGTTAAACAACGCGTGGTTTAACAACATCAACGTGCCGTTTGCGCTGATTCTCTTCTACGTCGCCGTGTTCTTCACCATTTATTCAGGGGTGGAATACTTCTACAAAAATCGCGCTGTCTTCGCTGATTCGTTTGGTTCGAGTCATGAATAAGTTTGGTAAAAACCCAGGTCAGGTGATCTGGTTTTTTTAGTACGCAGACTTTTGCGCCAGTGTGGGCTATGTAAGCCGGTAGTTAGGGGACCACACAGTCTTGTTGGCAAAGGCTGTTTTGTGCAATCGCAGGTAGTAAAATGGATTGTAAGCAAATAGCAGCGTTTTTAATGTGAGATGCGTCACGTTGCAATGGCCTTTATCCAGAAAATTTTGATTTGAAAAAGGGAAAAAAAGAATTAAAGTCGAACTCTATTGTTAGGTGGGAAAGATATGCAAGCAGAAATTATTGCTGTCGGAACTGAAATTCTGATGGGACAGATTACTAATACTAATGGCGCCTATATGGCTAAACAGTTGGCCGCTTTAGGCATTGCCAGCTATCATCAACAGGTTGTCGGTGACAATGCGCAGCGCCTGGCTGATGCGATCAGCTTAGCCGAAAAACGCAGTGACATTGTGATTTTGATCGGTGGTTTAGGACCCACACCAGATGACCTGACGAAACAAACGTTGGCGGCTCATCTGAATTTGCCGTTGGTTGAAGATGCGGATGCCATGGCAAAACTGGCGGCGCGGGTAAAACAACAGCAACGGCCAATGACGCCAAATAATAAGTTACAGGCGATGTATCCGCAAGGTGCTGATATATTGGTTAATCGTGTCGGGCTGGCAGTCGGTGCCTGGGTCGAACAACACCAACATGCCTATGTACTACTGCCTGGGCCGCCTAAGGAATTTATCCCAATGGTTGATCATGAGCTATTACCTCGTTTGGCCAAGTATAGCGGCCACCATGAAGCTTTTGTCAGCCGCGTGATGCGCTTCTTTGGCGTTGGTGAATCACAACTGGTGACGGATTTGGGTGACTTGATTGCCAAGCAAACGAATCCGACATTAGCCACTTACATCAAGGACCATGAGGTGACCATTCGGGTGACAGCTAGCGGTGAGACCCAAGCAGACGCTGAAGCAAAATTGGAACCGGTGATTGGCGCCATTATGGAGCGCGAGGGACGTTACTTTTATGGTTATGGTGATGATAATAGCCTCGCTAAAGAGTTGGTCAAGGCATTAGTGGCGACCGACAAGCAAATAACGGCAGCAGAGAGCTTGACAGCCGGTGCGTTTCAGGCGGCTTTGGGGGATGTTCCCGGCGTCTCGGATTATTTCAAAGGCGGCTTTGTGACCTATGCATTAGCCACTAAGGCAGCATTTTTGAATATTGACGCGCGTGAGTTAGCGGCTCATGGGGTAGTGAGTGAATTTACCGCCAAAGCAATGGCCGAGCATGCCCGTCAGCGGGCTGCGGCCGATATTGCAGTCAGTTTTACCGGCGTGGCCGGGCCCGACACACTGGAAGGCCAGCCAGCGGGGACAGTTTGGATCGGCTTAGCGAGGATGGGCCAGGCGCCGGTTGCACAGGTTTATCATTTTCCCGGTGGCCGCAATGATGTGCGCAAACGCGCGGTTATGACCGGCATGATGATCGCATTGAAGAGCTTGCGGGATTAATGTTCGGAACGATTGAAAAGTTGGAGAGGTAGCAATGACAGGGGGCGGCAGGAAGTGGCGGACACAGAACGACAAGAAGCGTTAGCAACAGCACTAAAAAAGATTGAAAAGAATTTTGGTAAAGGTGCCATCATGAAAATGGGCGACAAGGCTGATACGCGGGTTTCCGCCATTTCCAGTGGCTCACTTGCGATTGACGAAGCGCTTGGCGTTGGTGGACTACCACGCGGGCGGATTATCGAGATGTACGGTCCTGAAAGTTCCGGGAAAACCACCGTTGCCTTGCATGCGGTGGCAATGGTGCAGCAGCATGGCGGAACCGCCGCGTATATTGATGCGGAAAATGCCATGGATCCTAAGTATGCGACCGCGCTGGGCGTCAATATTGATGAACTGTTGCTCTCTCAACCGGATACTGGAGAACAAGGGCTGGAAATTGCTGACGAATTGGTCGCTTCCGGAGCAATTGATATTCTGGTGATTGATTCGGTGGCGGCATTGGTACCCCAAGCCGAAATAGATGGCGATATGGGCGATGCGCACGTTGGCTTACAGGCGCGACTGATGTCACAAGCGTTGCGGAAGCTGTCTGGCAACATCAGTAAGACGAAGACCATTGCCGTTTTTATTAACCAGATTCGCGAGAAAGTCGGCATCGTTTTTGGCAACCCAGAAATAACGCCAGGTGGTCGGGCCTTGAAGTTTTATGCAACGGTGCGGTTGGAAATTCGCCGTTCCGAACAGATTAAAAACGGTGCTGAAATTATCGGCAATCGTACTAAAATCAAGGTCGTTAAAAATAAAGTGGCGCCGCCTTTTAAAGTGGCGATTGTGGACATTATGTATGGCCGCGGCATTTCGCAAAGCGGCGAACTAGTCGACATGGCGGTTGAAAAAGACATCGTTGAAAAGTCCGGGTCGTGGTATGCTTATCAAGGTGAGCGAATTGGCCAAGGACGCGAGCATGCCAAGACTTATCTTGAAACTCATGAGGAAATGCGTAAGAAGATTGAGGGGCAAGTGCGTGAGGCATATGGAATGCCGTTAAACCAAGTGATTGAAGTGGACGATCCGGATGAATCGGCGCGAGCTTCATGACAGTATCGACTTGTTAAATGATTCGGAAATTGAATAGTGAAATTCATGTTGTACAGACACTAGCCGGCGATTTTTTTGGTTAGTGTCTTTTTGGTTTGGGATTGGAAAATAAGGGGTGTGGGGCAATTCGGTTCCGAAACGCGTTCGCAGGCCCAGAAACCTGCGTGTAAGGACCTCAGCCCTAAATGTCTAAAGCCGGGCTAGTGCGGGAATAAGGAGTGTGGGGCAATCCGGTTCCGAAACGCGCTCACAGTCGCAGAAATCTACGTGTAAGGACCTCAAGCCTAAATGGCCAAAGCCCAGCCATTTAGGCTTGAGGCCACTTACACTCCGATTTCTAAACGCTCCTGCTCGCGCTCTTGCCCTGTTGACACCTTCATTGCCAGCACGTAAACTGATAGAGGTGTAATAATTTAAAAAAGCATCAAAGATTTTGATCAACAAGATGATTGAATCGCTTAGATGATGCGGAGGTGAAATGATGAGTTCAGTAACACTGGTCTCAATAACCCTCGCAGCAGTCATCGCTTTAGCGGTCGGTTTATTGATCGGATTTGCACTTCAAAAGAAGCTCCACCAGAACAGTTTGGATCGAGCGACGCAGACAGCAGAAGGTATCATTGAGGCCGCTAAAAAAGAAGCAGCGACTTTAAAAAAAGAGAAACTGCTGGAAGCAAAAGATGAGAATCATCGCTATCGAACCCAACTTGAAGATGAATTGAAAGATCGGCGGGCGGAAGTCCAGAAGTCGGAACATCGACTGAATCAGCGGGAAGATACTCTGGATCGGCGTGATGATACGCTGGATCGTAAGGAGCAGAGTCTTGCTGACCGAGAAGCAAATTTGAACAAGCGGCAGCAACAGCTAGATGAACGTGAACAAGATATCTCTTCAGAAATCAGCAAACAACAGACAGAGCTTGAACGAATTGCCGAGTTAACGCATGAACAGGCTCGAACTCAGATCCTTGATGAAACGCAATCGGAATTGACGCATGAACGCGCTGTTATGATCAAAGAAAGTGAAGATGAAGCTAAGGAAGCTGCGGATAAGAAAGCCAAGGTACTGATCGCGGATGCTATCCAGCGCAGTGCTTCGGATATCGTTGCAGAAACAACGGTTACCGTAGTGAACTTGCCTAATGACGACATGAAAGGCCGCATTATCGGTCGTGAAGGTCGCAATATTCGGACGCTTGAGACTTTGACGGGCATCGACTTGATTATTGACGATACCCCACAAGCCGTTGTTTTGAGCGGCTTTGATCCGATCCGGCGAGAGATCGCCCGGATCGCCTTGGAGAAGCTCATTCAAGATGGTCGGATTCATCCGGCACGCATTGAAGAAATGGTTGATAAAGCACGCAAAGAAATGGATGACCGTATCCGAGAAATTGGTGAACAAGCCATTTTTGACGTGGGCATCCATAACATGCATCCTGATCTGATTAAGATTTTGGGTCGGTTGCATTTTCGGACAAGTTACGGCCAGAATGTCCTGGATCATTCGATTCAGGTTGCAAAGCTGGCTGGTGTCATGGCTGCTGAATTAGGAGAAGATGTTACCTTAGCAAAACGTGCGGGGTTATTACATGATATTGGTAAGGCACTCGATCACGAGGTAGACGGATCTCACGTTGAAATCGGGGTTGAGCTGGCAACAAAGTACAAGGAACCAAAGACGGTCATTAACGCCATTGCATCCCATCATGGTGACGTTGAGCCGACCAGTGTCATTTCGGTGCTGGTCGCCGCCGCTGATGCTATTTCCGCCGCTCGCCCAGGCGCACGGTCGGAATCGCTTGAAAATTACCTGCATCGCTTAGAAAAACTGGAAGCCATTGCCAACAGTCATGCTGGCGTTGATCACAGTTTCGCGATTCAGGCTGGTCGCGAAGTACGCGTGATTGTTCAACCGGAAAAGCTCTCTGATGATCAGAGTGTGATTTTGGCACGGGACATTCGCAATGAAATCGAAAAAGAATTAGAGTATCCGGGTCACATCAAAGTTACCGTGATTCGTGAAACCCGAACCGTTGAATATGCTAAATAGACACGCGGTGAGCTAACGCTAGTGATTGGATGCCGAGTGTCGCGTCAAAAAGATCCGCAAGATGAGCCTTGTCTTGCGGATCTTTTTTGTACCCCAATGACTGCTGACGATTTTTTAGTCACAATCTGTCCGCGACCGTCATTCCCGATTTTTGGCAAACGGATATGGTGCCTCGCGATACTCACTCTGACCGATTGACGGTGAAAACTGACCATTCAGAAAATCATTAATCAACGCTAATGAAGCCTCTAGTTGGTCTTCATCCAAGTACAGCGTCATGGTGACATTCACGCCGTAATCAATTTTGGCAATGGTGAGGTGATGGGTGGTCAAAAAGTGTTGTAACGGTTCAAGATCGGCGTAAGGGATCTGGAATGTGACCGTTTTTTGCTTGATGCGCGCCACAATGCCGATGGTTTCAATGGCGTTGTTGACGTTGCCGGCATAGGCGCGAATCAGTCCACCGGCACCAAGTTTGATGCCGCCAAAATAGCGGGTCGTGACGGCTACCACGTCGCGGATGTTGTGGTTCAGCAAACCTTCTAGCGTAGGGCTTCCGGCGGTTCCGGAAGGCTCGCCGTTGTCGCTTGCCCGCTGAATCTGACTTTCATCGCCGAGAACATAGGCATAGACATTGTGATTGGCTTTGGCATTTTCGTGGCTGATTTGGTCAATGATGGTTTTGGCTTCATCCTCGCTTTGGATGCGGGCTAAATGGGTGATGAAGCGCGATTTTTTGATGATCCGGGTATAATTTCCGGTTTCTTTAATAGTGAGATATGGCTTGGTCATGCGTAATCTCCTTTTGAGGTGATAAAAATGGATCTTGCTGGGGCACAACTCACCCAACCTGAGCTGGCACGGTTGGCTGTCTCTAATATAGCACAGGCCACCGTGGTACCGGCATTGGTTAAAGATAAGGGTCATTGGCGCTGTCAGCGGTGCCGCAGCCAGTTGCCAGTGGCATTGCCGGATGGCCGCTACTATTGTCCGGAATGCGTGACGTTGGGACGATTGACTGACCGGGATAGCCTTTATCGATTTGACCAACCACATCAGCCAGTTGGAGACGGTCGGTTGACTTGGCACGGTACGCTCACGCCGGATCAGCAAGCGGCTTCGGATGCGTTAATGGCGAGTGTGACGGCTGGTCGTGATCATCTCATCTGGGCAGTTACCGGTGCAGGGAAAACCGAGATGTTATTTCCAACTGTGGCGCGGCTGATCCAGCAACAACAACGCGTTGCGATCGTCTCACCGCGAATTGATGTTATCCGAGAACTGGCACCCCGATTTAGCGCAGCATTTGCAACGACACCGATTACCGTGCGTTATGGCGGTCATTTTGATCAGACCGATAGTGACTTGCTATTGGCGACAGTGCATCAGCTGCTGCGATTTTATCAGGCGTTTGACCTGATTGTTGTTGATGAGGTCGATGCGTTCCCCATGAACGGCACGCCAATGTTGCATCAGGCCGTTCAGCAGGCACGCCGCGGATCAGTGGCATATTTAACCGCGACACCGGATCGGGTATTGAAAAAAGCGTTGCACCACGGTCTGGGTGTTAGCAGGCTGTTTCGCCGGTTTCATGGCCATCCCTTACCTGTTCCGACTATTCGATTGATGAATCTGCAAAAAGTGCCGCGCCAGCTCCCGACTGCGATGGTCACGTGGATTCGCCAGGTCCTCGCAACGGAGCGAGTTTGTTTGTTATTTGTGCCCAAAATCAGTTGGGCAGAACAGGTCGCTGATGTGCTGCGCCAACTGGGGTTAAAAACTGCCGGGGTAGCCAGTACCGATCCGCAGCGGGCCGAAAAAGTCATGGCATTTCGGCAACGGCAACTCGATGTTCTGGTTACGACCACCATTTTGGAAAGAGGGGTGACAGTCACCCAGTGTGCGGTGGGGGTGATTGCAGCCGCGGATCGGGAATTCTCGGCTGCGGCTTTGATTCAGATTGCGGGCCGTGCCGGACGGGCGGCGGACAGCCCAGATGATCCGGTCGTGTTCTTCACGGATCGCTATACGCTGGCGTTATTGGTCGCTAAACGCCAGATTGTGATGATGAACGGAAGGTGATGGTATGCGTTGCATCGGATGTGATCGACCCACCGACCGCAGTTTGCAACTGACGACTTTATTTGCGCATGGGCCACTGCTGGCACCGAGATTATGTCACAGTTGTTTAAGTCGCTTTTGCCCGATAACCGGGGCGACCTGTGCCGGATGCGGGCGGATGCAGCCTACCGAGCAATTGTGTTCGGATTGTCGCAAGTGGGAACGCCAAGGAACGCTTTTACATAATCGGGCGTTATTTGCATATGATGCTAGCATGAAAGCGTGGATTTACCAGTATAAAGGGCTTGGCGATTACCGACTGCACGTGGCGTTTCAGGATCTGATCGCCGCGCGTTTGCGGCATGCGTCTGCACTTGTGCCGATTCCAAGTGAGCCAAAGCATTTTGAATTACGCGGCTTTGATCCGATTCTCGGCTTATTTGGCTGCTTACGGTTGCGGTCGTGGTTGCGTAAAACGGCCACCGAGCGACCACAAGCCCAAAAGACCCGACAGGAACGCCTGAAGACACCGCAAAGTTTTCATGTTCTGGTGCCGGAACAGACGTTGAACCGGGTTCGGCAAATCACACTGCTCGATGATTTGTATACGACTGGACGGACTTTATACCATGCACGCGATGCATTGGTGGCAGCCGGTTTTAAAGGAACAATTGACGCGTTGACATTAATTCGCTGAATTGCGGCTTTTGTTGTGTCTGACTGCAACATTCGGGTATAATGAAATTGAAGATTGGAAGGGTTTTATCCCAGCCAATCAGCGTGTAAGCATTTGGTTACACGCAGGAAAGGGGAGAAGTTTTATGCTCACATACAATGTTCGTGGCGAAAACATCGAAGTCACCGAAGCCATCAGAAATTACGTGGAGAAGCGAATTAGCAAACTGAACAAGTTCTTCGGAGGTTCAGTCACTGCGACGGCGCACGTCAATTTGAAGGTTTATCCGGATAAGACAGCTAAAGTCGAAGTGACGATCCCACTCTCGTTTTTGACCCTGCGTGCGGAAGAAACCAGTCCTGATTTATACGCCAGCATTGATCTTGTAACTGATAAGCTGGAGCGGCAGGTTCGCAAGTTCAAGACGAAGATCAATCGTAAATCCCGTGAAAAAGGCTTTGGGCAAATTGATGTTGACACTAGTGCACCAGCTGAGCCAAAGCCAGCCGAAGATGATGATAATCTGACGGTGGTACGGACAAAGCGAGTTTCATTAAAGCCAATGGATTCGCAAGAAGCCATTTTACAAATGGATATGCTGGGCCACAACTTCTTCATCTTCGAAGATGCCGATACAAATGGTACGAGCATTGTTTACAAGCGTCGTGATGGACGTTACGGCCTGATCGAAACCAACGAATAAATAAATACCCTTTAAACAAAAACAAGGCTGCTGATTTACCGGCAGTCTTGTTTTTGTTTGGCAAGCGCGGCAACCATTTGCTTTCATTGGCTGGCATTAAGTTTGGTGGCATTCATGTTCTGGGCATCACGACTGAGTTAAATAACCGAAAATGTCATCATGGTATTTTCAATCTCCCCGTGAAAATGTTAAGATGTTACAATGTATCAATGTTAGAATGATTAAAGTGTGTTAGATTCACGAGGTTTCGACAGAGAGGAATCCATTTATGGCCAATATTCTTAGAAAATGGGTCGAAAGCGATAAGCGAGAGATCGGTCGCCTCGGCAAAATCGCTGATCAGGTTCAGCGCTATGAAGATGAATATGCAGCATTATCTGATGAACAATTAAAAGCAAATACCCAGAAATTTAAAGATCGGCTTGCAGCAGGCGAAACTCTGGACGATATTTTACCAGAAGCTTTTGCAACTGCTCGTGAAGGTGCCAAGCGGGTTTTGGGACTGTTCCCGTTTCGGGTTCAGATTATCGGCGGCATCGTGTTACACGAAGGTAATATTGCGGAGATGAAAACCGGTGAAGGTAAAACTTTGACCGCTACCATGCCCGTTTATTTGAATGCCTTGACTGGCAAAGGTGTACACGTTGTTACGGTTAACGAGTACCTATCCACCCGTGATGCCACGGAAATGGGCGAGTTGTATAACTGGCTTGGCTTGAGTGTTGGGCTGAATCTCAACTCCAAGAACAGCGATGAAAAGCGCGAAGCCTACAATTGCGACATTACCTATTCGACCAACAGTGAACTTGGGTTTGATTACCTGCGGGATAACATGGTTGTTTACAAGGAACAAATGGTTCAGCGTCCGTTGAATTTTGCCATTGTCGATGAGGTGGATTCCATCTTGATCGATGAGGCGCGGACACCGTTGATCATTTCCGGTGGTGCCGAGAAGACAACCGGCCTTTATATTCGGGCTGATCGGTTTGTGAAAACGTTGAAAGCCGATACCGATTACAAGATTGACTGGCCGACTAAGACCATTTCCCTGACAGAAAGCGGCATCCGCAAAGCCGAAAAGAATTTTGGCTTGGATAACCTGTATGACACGGAAAATACTGCGTTGACCCATCATATCGATCAAGCCTTGCGTGCTAATTATATTATGCTCAAGGATATCGATTATATGGTCTCCAACGGCGAAGTTCTGATTGTCGATCAGTTTACCGGTCGGGCAATGGAAGGCCGGCGTTATTCTGATGGCCTGCATCAGGCGATCGAAGCTAAAGAAGGCGTCCAGATTCAGGATGAAAATAAGACGATGGCCAACATCACTTATCAGAACTTCTTCCGGATGTATAACAAACTGGCTGGGATGACCGGGACGGCGAAAACCGAGCAAGAGGAATTCCGCGAAATTTATAACATGGAAGTTATTTCGGTGCCGACTAATAAGCCGGTTATTCGAGTTGATTCGCCCGATGTACTTTATCCGACACTGGATGCCAAGTTCAATGCCGTTGTTGAAGACATCAAAAAGCGCCACAAGAAAGGCCAGCCAATTTTGGTCGGGACCGTTGCAATTGAATCGAGTGAACGGTTGAGTAAGCAGCTTGATAAAGCCAAAATTCCGCACACTGTTTTGAATGCGAAAAACCATTTTAAA
Source organism: Lacticaseibacillus zeae subsp. silagei (assembly GCF_030770335.1). Taxonomy (NCBI): domain Bacteria; kingdom Bacillati; phylum Bacillota; class Bacilli; order Lactobacillales; family Lactobacillaceae; genus Lacticaseibacillus; species Lacticaseibacillus zeae. The sequence goes on from NZ_CP132484.1 coordinate 899,880, forward strand.
GAAGCAGAAATTATCATGAATGCCGGCCAACGTGGGGCAGTTACCATCGCGACCAACATGGCCGGACGTGGTACCGATATTAAATTAGGACCCGGCGTGACTAAATTAGGCGGGCTTGCTGTTATCGGGACCGAGCGCCATGAAAGTCGCCGGATCGATAACCAGTTGCGTGGTCGTTCCGGTCGGCAAGGTGATCCGGGTTCGACTCAATTTTATTTGAGCCTTGAAGATGATTTGATGAAGCGTTTTGGTTCAGAACGCATCAAAGCCATGCTGGATCGATTCAAAGTCGCAGATGATGATCAGGTCATTCAAAGTCGCATGATTTCCCGGCAAGTCGAGTCCGCCCAGAAGCGGGTTGAAGGGAACAACTACGATACCCGTAAGAATACGTTGCAATACGATGATGTGATGCGTGAACAGCGTGAGGTTATCTACAAGCAGCGGCAGCAGATCATTAATGAAAATGAGACGCTGAAGCCGGTCTTGATGGCGATGATCAATCGTACGATTACCCGAATCGTTCAAACCCATACGCAAGGCGAACAGAAAGACTGGAATCTGGATGCGCTGTATGCGTGGATCACCGCGAACATGATTGATCCGGAGAAATTCAAGCGCAGCGAATTGGATGGTAAGTCACAAGATGAATTGATTGGTTTGCTGGCAGATCTGGCAGAAACAAACTTTAAACAAAAGAATAAGCAACTAGGCGATGATGCCCAGATGCTTGAATTTGAGAAGGTTGTTATCTTGCGAGTGGTTGACTCGGCTTGGACCGATCATATTGATGCCATGGATCAGCTACGTCAGTCCATTGGTTTGCGTGGTTATGGTCAAATGAATCCGTTAGTCGAATACCAAGAAGAAGGCTATCGGATGTTTGAAGAAATGATTGCCTCAATTGACGATGACGTTACCCGGCTGTTCATGAAAGCCGAAATCCGGCAAAATATTCGCCGTTAACAATGAACAGACGCCCCGGCACTGCAATTTTGACTTGCGGTACTGGGGTGTTTTGGGGATAGCGGTAGAAAAACGGTAGTCAAGCAGTTGGTTCAGATCGGACTGGCTCACGCTCACTTATTTGGGAAAGGATTTAGACGATGGAACTTAATGTTATGCGTAACACCTTGGCCGCCATGCGGACCAAAATAAATCAATTTAGGGGGTCACTTTGACCTCGATGCGTTGAACGAACGGATCACTGAAAATGAAGGCAAAATGGCTGAGCCGGGCTTTTGGGATGATTCTGAAGCCGCCCAAAAAGTGATCGATGCCAACAATGCGTTGAAGGAAAAGCATGATCGTTTTTATGCCCTTGAAAACGAACTGGAAGATCTTGAAGCTGGTCTCGAGCTGTTGCAGGACGAACCTGATGCGGATTTGCAGCATGAAGAAGAAACCAAGATTAAGGATCTTCAAGACAAGCTCGATCATTATGAAATGCAGCTCCTTTTGAACGGCCCGTACGATCACAACAATGCCATTTTGGAAATTCATCCTGGCGCTGGCGGCACGGAATCGCAAGACTGGGGGTCCATGTTGATGCGCATGTATCAGCGCTGGGCCGACCAAAATGGCTTCAAGGTGGAAGTAGCCGATTATCAACCAGGTGACGAAGCCGGGATCAAAAGCGTGACGTTGCTCATTAACGGTGAAAATGCCTATGGGTTGCTTAAAAGCGAAAAAGGCGTGCATCGGCTGGTACGGATATCGCCGTTTGATTCCGCCGGCCGCCGCCATACCAGTTTTGCCTCCGTCGATGTGATGCCGGAACTCGATAATTCGATTCAAGTCGATATTCGTCCGGAAGACGTCAAAATGGAAGTGTTCCGTTCTAGCGGTGCCGGTGGTCAGCATATTAACAAAACCTCCAGTGCGGTTCGGCTGATTCATATTCCGACTGGCATTGTTACCTCAAGCCAGGCACAACGGTCACAATTCCAAAATAAAGCGACCGCGATGGCGATGTTAAAAGCCAAGTTGTATCAGCGTGAAGAAGAGGCCAAACGCGCCAAAGCCAAGGCAATTCAAGGCGAACAAAAAGATGTCGCGTTTGGCTCCCAGATTCGGTCTTACGTTTTCCATCCATACACGATGGTGAAGGATCATCGAACCAATTACGAAACCGGCAACGGTAACGCCGTCATGGATGGCGACCTCAATCCTTTTATCAACGCTTATTTACAGTGGGAACTTTCGCAGAAAAATCCGGATTAAAACTGTAATCTGCCTGAAACCTTGCTGACTTAATCGCCTGTTATACTGTCTCTAGCTTAGAAAAAGGAGCAAAATGCATGATTCAAATGGAAAACGTGACGAAGCAATACGCTAACGGCGTCACCGCCATCAAGGATGTGAATCTTAAGATCCAAGATGGTGAGTTTGTTTACGTCATTGGGCCTAGTGGTGCCGGAAAATCGACGCTTGTTAAAATGCTATACCATGAATTGATGCCGACCAGCGGCACCATTAAAATTGATAACTTTGACTTTTCGACCATGAAGCCTTCAGAGGTACCATTTTTGCGTCGCCACATCGGCATTGTCTTTCAAGACTTTAAACTCTTGCCGCGATTGACCGTGTATGAAAATGTTGCCTATGCGATGCAGGTTATCGAAGCGCCGGATGATGAAATCAAAGACCGGGTGCTCGAAGTATTGGGGCTCGTTGGCTTGGAGCAGAAGTTGCGCCGTTTTCCTGATGAATTATCTGGTGGTGAACAGCAGCGGGTGTCAGTTGCCCGTGCGATTGTGAACAAGCCAAAGGTGTTGATTGCTGATGAACCAACCGGTAACCTGGATCCGCAAACCTCCGATGAAATTGTCGATATCCTCGAACGGATCAACGCCAACGGTACGACCGTTATTATGGCGACGCATAACAAGGATATTGTCAATGAACGGCAACACCGGCTGCTTGAAATTGCCGGTGGTCGTTTAGTTCGTGACGAAGAAGGAGGCACATACGGCAATGAAGAGTAAAGTCTTTTTCCGCCATGTCAAAGATTCTCTGCGCAGTTTGCGGCGTAACGGCTGGATGTCAGTTGCCGCCGTCAGTGCCGTGACGGTAACCTTGTTACTTGTCGGCATTTTTATGGCATTAATCTTCAACTTGCACCATATTTCGCAACAGGTTGAAAATGATGTTCAGGTGCGGGTTTATATTGATAAAAAAACAACAGTTAAGCAACGGGATGAGTTAAAGAACAAGCTGAAGAAACTTGATCATGTCAATAAAGTGACTTACCGTTCCCGTCAGCAGGAATTGGATACAATTATCGGCGGTTACGGATCTCAGTGGCGGATGTTCTCCGGCGATCAGAATCCGTTAAGCGACGTCTATATGGTTAAGACGACCAGCCCCAAGGCAACGATAACCGTGTCTAAAGAGGCGCAGAAGCTCGATCATGTTGTTGATGCCAGTTACGGGGGCAGAACGGCGAAGAAACTCTTTAATTCTGTCGATCTTGCCCAAAAGTGGGGGCTTGGCTTCACGATTCTGCTCCTATTTGTCGCCGTGTTCCTGATCAACAACACCATCCGAATTACGATTTTATCGCGTTCCGACGAAATCAGAATTATGCGGTTAGTCGGCGCAACCAATTCCTATATTCGGTGGCCGTTCTTACTTGAAGGGGCATGGACCGGCTTGTTCGGGGCAATCCTGCCGATCGTTGTTGTTGATGTCGGTTATGCCGTTGTCTACCATAGTTTCAGCATGGCTAACGGCGCCAGTGGCTATTCACTGTATGCCAATATGCCATTCCTGTTCTGGTTAGACTTGATGCTAGCCGGCATCGGGATCGTCATCGGCGCGCTCGGATCGGTCATCTCAATGCGGCGGTTCCTTAAGTTCTAGAGCATTAATTAGTCTATGAAAGTTAATCTAATCAAATTTACAAAATAGACTGGTCATCATTCACGACCACAGTATATAAACGGACGTATTCTTTAGTAAAGAGGATATGTTCGTTTTTTTGTTTCCCAAGTATAATTCGTTAAGGGCATTAGGGTAACAGTGCCAAAGCGGAGCAATCGTAGGCCAGATGGGGATCAGCAGTGAAGTCATTGTTGGCGGTTTACCGCCTACAATGAGGCCGAGCTTCGAGACCGCGTACTTTGCGGGCTCGAAGTCGTGCCCACTGCTCTAGCTTCGCGTCGCCACCCCAGCTGGCCGGAGATTGCGGAGTTTGGCACGGCTTGGAACTTATTACCTAAACTTTTTTGTAGACTTCAATACCGCCTCCGCATCACTGAGCCATCTCCGATTGCCCAAACCTTATAGGAGCAGCAGTTGATTTCTGCTATACTGTTTACAGTGAATAGTGGAGGGTTACGAATGGCAGTGATCATTGCCTTACTTATCAGCCCGGTTGGTTTGGCGTTTTGGCTAGCCTTAGGGTTGACGATTTTGTTTGCGGTTCGGCGCACGGGCCGTGAACGCCACCGGTACTTACGGGCGATTCACCCAAAACATATTGAGATTGCCCGGTTTTTTTGGGTAGGTATCCTGATCGGTATTGTGGTATCCGCCATCTCGGTTTTGGCGCGACTTCAGGTCAGTTTAGCTGCCTTATTGGCTATAAGCGGTTTGACCGTGATTGCCTTGATCGTGTCTGCATGGTCGTTTAGTCCATGGTGGCTAGGTCTTGCAAGTTTAGCCGCGTTTATTCGATCAGATTATTCTGATACAGATGGAATGCTGGCAGCTAATTTGGCGCTTTTGATCGGGCTGCTTTGGCTTGCCCAGGCTGTGCTGGCATGGTTGAATCATGGCGACCAACTTGAATCGCCGGTTATTTTGACAGATCGGCGCCAGCGAAAAAGTGCTGCGTTTCGGTTGCGGCAGTTTTATTGGGTACCGTTGTTGGTTCCGGTGGTTCCTACTCAGGTTGACGAGTTGCCGGTTTTGACAGTGATCATTCAAGCATTTGCGATCGTCGGCCTGCCTTTGGTCTTAGGTGCGTCATTTACGTCACAGCATGATCGGGCGAAAATGCATTGGCAACGCAGCTGGCCGTGGTTTGCCGGCGCAGGTGGCGCATTAGTCGCATACGGCGTCGCTGCACGATTACTGTTCCTTCCTGCATTTGCGAGCGCCATCGTGCCTGCATGTATCAGTGTTATTCTTGGAAGCGGGTTACTCTGGCAAGGCCATAAGGTGTACCTGACAGTAACGCGCACTGATCGCGGCGTTGTTTTAATCGGGGTTGTGCCTGATACCCCGGCAGCACAAATGAATCTGCAACCCGGAGATCGGGTGCTTTCCTGTAACCACATCGCGGTGAATAGCGCCAGTGAATTGTACAATGCCATTCAAAAGGAACCCACTTATTGTCGCTTGCGGCTTCAACAGGCAGATGGTGAATTGCGCCTTGCCGAAACCGCAATTTTTGCCGGTGCGCCGCATGAACTTGGTATGATTTTATTCCCGGAGGAGACAGCATGAAGAAGATCTTGATTGTTGATGACGAGCCAGCCATCTTGACGTTGCTGCAATATAATTTAGAAACCGAACACTATCAGGTGGAGACAGCAACCGATGGGCAAGAAGCCTTAGACAAGGTACGTAGCGAACCGTTTGATTTTATTATCCTCGATCTCATGTTACCAAGCCTGAGCGGACTGGATGTTACCCGCAAGATTCGTGAAGATAAGATTCAGACCCCCATCATGATTCTGACGGCGAAGGATAATGAAACGGACAAAATTGTGGGACTTGAATTGGGTGCCGACGACTATGTCACCAAACCGTTTTCGCCACGGGAAATCATCGCACGGATCAAGGCCATCGAACGGCGTAGTCAGAGCCAGCCGCAAACCACGGCGCGCTCCGGTAACGACAATCAGATTACCGTTGGCCAAATCACCATCGATCCGGAAAACTATAAGGCTAGCAAAGCCGGTCACCGGCTGCAACTGACCCCTAAGGAATTTGAGTTGCTGGTTTATTTTGCCCAGCGAGTAGGTAAGACCTTGTCTCGTGACGCTTTGTTAAATGGCGTCTGGGGGTTTGATTATCCAGCTGAAACCCGCATGGTCGATATTCAGGTCAGTCATTTACGGGATAAGATTGAAACCGATCCAAAACATCCGGATTATTTAAAGACAGTTCGGGGATTCGGCTATCAAATGGAGGCACCACATGAATAAACGGGTTTTTCGCCGTGCACTTGTTATTAGTCTGCTATCTTTGGCAGGCTTTTTTGTGCTTGTGACAACAGTGAATCAACAAATCGTTCACCAGCAGGCACGTGATCTTCGCCGGGTGGCCAGAACTTACGTGACGTCTGATCACGATGGCGTTGATCGCCAGGCGCTGGCTGAATCAGAAGCTGCTTTTATCACGATCATTCCGGATAATCCTCAGACCACCAGACAGAAGGTAATGGCTGATGCGTTGCGAGGACGCCGTGCCAAGGCTTTCGTCACATCAGTCAATGTTTATGGGCGAACGGAGCAGGCTTATCTGTTTCGGGATCACGGTCAATGGGTTGCCGTTAGCCGGTATAAATCAAGCGTATGGACCACGGCGCCAGAGCAATTTTGGATTCTGACACTGATCTTCGCGGCCTTAATTGCGCTGATTCTACTCTGGCTTTTCCGCTCTGAACATCAGTATCAGGAAGCCATCCGGGTCATGAGCCACAATCTGGATCGCATCCGCGAAAAAAAGGAACCCGATCCGGTGATTTTGCCGCCGAAGTCACCATTTGTACCTGTGGCACAGCGAATCAATGCGCTCGCCGCTGAACAGGCGCATCTCCGCGAAAAAGTAGCTGTGCGCCAGTCGAGCTTTGATCGCTTAATCGACAACCTACCTTTAGGCGTCATGTTGATTGACACCAACAAAGATGTGATCTTGCACAATCATGCCATGTCGCAGCTTTTGGGGCATCAGATTCCCCAACCGCGTCACAGTTATCTCGACGATGTCAAAACTTACGCGCTTGCGCGGATGATCGAGCATACATTCCGCCATGAAAAGACCCATCATCAGGAACTAACCGTCTTGGCGACCCAAAAGTCGGTGGATGCCTCCGTTATTCCGTTGAATCAAGGCATTAGCCGGCTACAGGTATTGGTGATTTTATATGATGTCACCTATCTCCGGCAGGTTGAAAAAATGCAGCTGGATTTTGTCGGCAATGTCAGCCACGAATTAAAGACACCGGTTACCGCGATTGCCGGGTTTGCGGAAACCTTGTTGAACGGGGCTAAAAATGATCCGGCGACTCTGGATAAATTTTTAGGCATCATTTTCGATGAAAGTAAGCGACTCACCCAGCTGATCAATGATATTCTGACACTGAGCCGGCCGGAAACCAATCAGGCGGTGCAAGCGACAGTTGCGCTTAAGAAGCTGGTTGATGATGCCTTGCGCAATCTGGATAAAGTGATTAAAGATAAACAAATTCAGGTTGAAGTTGCGATTGCACCGGACTTGCAGATTGTTACCGACGAACGTAAGCTGACCCAGATCGTACGGAATCTTTTGAATAATGCTGTCTTTTACAATCGCCTAGCCGGTCACGTAACGATTACCGCACAAGTCGTAGGCGATCACTTATCATTAGCGGTGGCGGATACGGGAATCGGCATTCCGGAAGAAGAACAGGCCCGTATTTTCGAACGCTTCTACCGGGTCGATAAAGCGCGCAGCCGGCACAACGGTGGCACCGGATTGGGATTGGCCATCGTGGCTGAACTGGTGAAAAGTATGGATGGCCGTGTTGCGGTTAATAGTCAGGTTGGGGTTGGCTCAACCTTTACCGTAACATTGCCGGTCGGCCAGAATAATCGTCCGGCTTAACGTTGATGTTTACACAACCTTTACATTCAACAGCATGAACATTTACACACAGCTGATAAGATGGTTGGAGCTTGAAATGGAGGATTTCGTGTGAAAAAAATTGTGACCCTGTTTACGATCATGCTTCTGGCGTTTATGGCAAGTGCATGCGGCAGCAGCAGTAATAGCAAACAGTCAGGTGAATCCATTACCGCAGTTGGATCAAGTGCGCTGCAGCCATTGGTTGAAGCAGCAGGTGAACAATATCAGACGGAACATCTCGGCGTCTTTATTAACGTTCAAGGCGGCGGGAGCGGAACCGGATTGAGCCAGATCCAGCAAGGGGCTGTTGATATTGGCAATTCGGATCTTTTCGCTGAAGAAAAACCGGGCATAAACGCTAAAAAGCTCGTGGACCATAAAGTAGCCGTTGTTGGCATTGCGCCGATTGTTAACCCGGACGTCGGGGTCAAGAATGTCACAATGGCCCAGTTGCAACAGATCTTCCTAGGCCAGATCACCAATTGGAAGCAGTTGGGCGGCAAGAATGTGCCAATCGTTTTGGTTAACCGGGCGCAAGGATCAGGAACCCGGGCAACGTTTGAGAAGTGGGTGCTTCAAGGCAAACAACCGATTGCCGCACAAGAGCAGGATTCGACCGGGATGGTTCGCCAGATTGTCGGCAGCACGCCCGGGGCCATTTCGTACGTTGCCTTTTCCTATATCGATAAAACGGTTCAGAGTCTGTCGGTAGATGGGGTTGCGCCGACCGATGCCAACGTGACCACGAACCGGTGGCGGATCTGGTCGTATGAACACATGTACACGAAAGGCCAGCCGCGCGGGCTAACCAAGCGATTTTTGGCGTATATTATGTCATCACCGATTCAAAAAAAGCTGGTGCAGAAAATGGGCTATATCCCGATGACCCAGATGAAGGTCGTTCGTGATGCCAGTGGCCATGTTAGCAAGCAATAACTGCACAACGGCAGCTTTTTGACGGGCACTTTGCAGCCAAGTGCGATGTGAATGTGACGTTTGGCAACCGAAGTACACGGATCGTTGTCAAAAGGGGCCATTTATTGACATGCACGGTCACGGTGATGAGATTTTAGGAGGGTTATGATGGATCCAATTCGAGAAGCGATGTTAAAAAAATCGCGGTCAGCCAAGTTAGAGCGGCGCGGCAAAATGATTAGCCTATTTTGTATCACCCTAATTGTGATTGTGGTGGTAGCAATCTTTTTCTTTGTTGCATCAAAAGGACTGGCAACATTTTTCCAAAACAAAATCAATCCCTGGTCGTTCCTGACTAAGAGTGTTTGGAACCCTTCGATTAAGGATGCTCATGGAAATCCCGAAGTCGGGGCTTTACCGATGATTGTCGGGTCTTTCGGGGTCACGTTCCTGTCGGCGATTATCGCGACGCCTTTTGCTGTCGGAGCCGGCATCTTTATGACCGAGATTTCCCGTAAATGGGGGCAAAAGATTCTGCAGCCGGTCATCGAGCTGCTGGTTGGGATTCCGTCAGTAGTTTATGGCTTTATCGGATTGTCCGTCATCGTGCCGTTCATTCGTCATATCTTTGGCGGCACCGGCTTTGGGATTTTGGCCGGGACGTTTGTTTTGTTCGTCATGATCCTACCAACCGTGACGTCTATGACAGTTGATGCCTTAAAAGCGGTGCCGCGTCATTATCGTGAAGCATCGTTGGCGTTAGGTGCGACTCGCTGGCAGACGACTTATCGGGTTGTTCTGCGAGCGGCTATTCCCGGCATTTTGACCGGGATTGTTTTCGGCATGGCACGGGCGTTTGGTGAAGCCTTGGCGGTGCAGATGGTCATCGGGAATGCGGCCTTGTTGCCAAAGAATCTGGTATCTCCGGCCTCGACACTGACATCGGTTTTAACCAGCGGCATCGGGAATACCGTCATGGGATCGCTTGACAATAACGCGTTGTGGTCCTTAGCGTTGCTATTGTTGCTGATGTCATTGGCCTTTAACCTGTTGATTCGGTGGATCGGGAAGAAAGGGGAGCTGAACAAATGAATCCGAAAATTGCGGATAAAGTGGCTACCACAGTGCTTTACATTATCTCAGGCATCATCATTATTATTTTGGCAAGCCTGCTTGGTTATATTCTGTTTCAAGGGGTTCCCCATATTTCCTGGCACTTTCTGACAAGTCCGGCGCAAAGCTTTGAGGCTGGCGGTGGGATCGGCATTCAACTGTTCAACTCGTTTTATTTGTTGCTGCTGGCCATGTTGATTTCAACCCCGATTTCCTTAGGGGCCGGCATTTACCTGAGTGAATACGCAAAGAAAAACTGGTTGACGGATGTGATCCGGACTTCCATTGAAATCCTGAGTTCGTTGCCATCAGTTGTTGTCGGTTTGTTTGGTTTCCTGATTTTTGTTTTGCAGTTTAAGTTTGGATTTTCGATTTTGTCGGGTGCGCTGGCATTGACGGTTTTCAACTTGCCACTGTTAACGCGAAATGTTGAAGATTCATTGCGCGGCGTTGGCAATGAGCAGCGCGAAGCAGGCTTGGCCCTTGGACTTTCACGCTGGGAAACGGTGTTACATGTCGTGATGCCTGAAGCGTTGCCGGGGATCATTACCGGGATGATTCTTGGTGCCGGCCGGGTGTTCGGTGAAGCTGCGGCATTAATTTATACAGCCGGGCAAAGTGCGCCGGCGCTTGATTTTACCAATTGGAATCCGGCGAACATTGCTAGCCCGTTGAATCCGTTCCGCCCAGCCGAGACGCTGGCGGTGCATATCTGGAAAATCAACTCTGAAGGGATTCAGCCGGATGCGGTTGCGGTTTCCGCCGGTGCCAGTGCGGTGCTGGTTATCGCCGTTCTAATCTTCAATGTGGGTGCGCGGTATTTTGGTAATCGTTTATTCAAAAAGATGACCGCCGCTTAATGCGTGGTTCACGGTGATGATTTGCGCGGATGCCGCGATGAAGACGGTCATGGCGCCTATCATGAAAAGGCATGGAGGTTCAAGATGCAAGAACTTGAAAAGTATTCTTTAGATGATACGTATATCCGCCCGTTTGATCGGGACAAGCAGGAGATTGCCATTGAAACGAAGGACCTGCATGTTTTTTATGGCGACAGTGAGGCCATTCATGGCGTATCGCTGCCTTTTGAACGGTATAAAATCACCGCATTGATCGGCTCGAGTGGCTCCGGGAAGTCGACCTACTTGCGTTCGCTGAATCGAATGAACGATAATATTGAAAGCGCCCGTGTCACTGGCAAGATCATGTATCGCAACATCGATATTAACAGCGATGCCGTTGATGTCTATGAAATGCGCAAACACATCGGAATGGTTTTCCAACGGCCTAATCCGTTTGCGAAGTCTATTTATGACAATATTGCCTTTGCATTACGCCGCTTTGGTCTCAAAGACAAAAAGAAGCTGGATGAGATTGTTGAAACCAGTTTGAAACAAGCCGCCTTATGGGATCAGGTTAAAGATGATCTGAATCAAAGCGGCATGTCGCTGTCAGGTGGTCAGGCACAACGGTTGTGTATCGCCCGGGCCATTGCAATGAAGCCGGATATTCTGTTGCTTGATGAGCCGGCCAGTGCGTTGGATCCGATTTCGACTTCAGCGGTCGAAGATACCTTGCTAGCGTTGAAGGATAAGTATACGATTATCATCGTGACACATAACATGCAGCAGGCGGCTCGGATTAGCGACTATACCGCGTTCTTTTATAGCGGCGCCGCACTTGAATATGATGAAACCCGTAAGATCTTCACGCGTCCCAAGATTAAAGCAACCAACGATTATGTTTCCGGACATTTCGGCTAGGAGGTCCCCATGGCTGAAGCACAAAAAATCATTACCAGTTCAGACGTTCATCTTTTTTACGGCAAGTTTGAAGCACTAAAAGGGATTAGTCTGGATTTCAACCAGCACGAAATCACGGCTTTAATCGGGCCTTCAGGTTGTGGTAAGTCGACCTATTTACGCACGCTTAATCGGATGAACGATCTGATCCCAGGCGTCACGATTACCGGTACGGTCAGCTTGCACGGTCAAAACATCTACGCACCAAACGAAGATGTGGTTCAGTTACGCAAACAAGTTGGCATGGTGTTTCAACAACCGAATCCTTTTCCTTTTTCGATTTATGAAAATGTGATTTATGGGTTACGTTTGGCTGGTGTCAAAGATAAAAGTAAGCTGGATGAGGTCGTTGAAACAAGCTTAAAGCAAGCGGCCATTTGGGATGAAGTCAAAGACCATTTGCATGACAGTGCGTTATCGTTGTCAGGCGGCCAACAACAGCGGGTGTGCATCGCGCGGGTGCTGGCGGTTAAGCCGGATGTTATTTTGTTGGATGAACCGACCAGTGCCTTGGATCCGATATCCAGCACTCAAATCGAAAATATGTTGCTGGGCTTACGCGATCAGTACACGATCATTTTGGTAACGCACAGTATGCATCAAGCATCCCGAATCTCGGACAAAACGGCCTTTTTCTTAACCGGTAATTTGATCGAATTCGCTGACACGAAACAAATGTTTTTAAATCCAAAAGAAAAGGAAACCGAAGACTACATCACTGGACGCTTCGGGTAGGAGGGGTAGTATGCGACGACTTTTTGTTGACGAATTGAACGATCTTCATGTACGTTTTTCGGAAATGGGGATGATGGTCAATGAGGCCATCTATAAGTCCGTGAAAGCCTTCATTAATCATGACAAGATTTTGGCCCGCGAAGTGATCCAGGAAGACAAACACATCAATGAACGCGAAGTCGATTTGGAAAAACGCAGCTTTGAGCTGATTGCCCTGCAGCAACCGGTCACAACAGATCTGCGGGTCATTGTGACGGTGATGAAAGCAAGCTCTGATCTCGAGCGAATGGGCGATCATGCGGTTTCCATTGCCAAATCAACGATTCGCGTCAAAGGCAAAACCCGGGTGCCACAAATCGAAACCGAGATTGCCGGCATGGCCGAAGCGGTCAAGGAAATGGTGGAGCAGGTTTTGGACGCCTATGTTAAGGAAGACTCCGCGCGGGCGCGCAAAATTGCGCTTGAAGACCACGGGATTAACGACTTCTCATCCCGAATTTATAAAGAATGTATTCGCCAGATGCAGGACAACCCGGAAACCGTGGTTGGCTCGATGGACTACATGCTCGTCTCCTCTTATCTGGAACGGATCGGCGATTATGTCACCAACATCTGCGAGTGGATTGTTTACTTAAAGACTGGGAAGATCACTGAACTCAACTCCAATGCGATTGAGGACAAGTTCTGATGAAGGGACACTTCAACAATGAGGATTGTTAAAAGTGCTCAGTTAGTATTTATGCTCAATCAACAGGTATGACCATAATTCACCTTGGTAATTTAAAAACGGACATACTCAACAGCAATGTGTGCGATAATCCCTTTATGGTTGTCAGATGAAATATCATAATTCATCTGATGATCATGGAGGGATTTTCTATGCCCAGATCTAAGCATACAGCTCAAGAAAAGTTACTCATATTGGAGGAGTTCAGACATTCGAATATAAGTATCAGTAGTTTCTCCCGTCAACACGGTCTTGGTGATCGTACATTACAACGTTGGCAGGCGCGCTATGAACGCGATGGGATTAAGGGATTAGAGGAAGCTCGAAAGAATCAACATTATACCAAGGAACAAAAGCTTGAAGCAGTACTTGCTTATCTCAGTGGTGAAGGGTCATTAGCCGAAGTCACGATGCAATTTGGTCTGCGCTCATCAACACAATTGCAAAGATGGATAGCCATGTATAATAGGGATCATCAATCTTTGACGGCTTCACCGTCTAGAAAGCAGGTCCCCACCATGAGTCGTACAACCACCTTCGAAGAACGCATTAAAGTCGTTGAATATGTCACTAAGGGTAAGCACTCCTATACTGAAGCGGCAGCCCATTTTGATGTGTCTTATCAACAGGCACGGTCTTGGGTGATCAAGGCTCGCGAAGGCGGTTATGAGGCGCTGGTAGATAACCGTGGTCACCACAAAGACAAGCGTGATCTAACCGAATTAGACAAGGCCAAACTGCGCATTCGTCAACTAGAAGCTGAGCTCAAGGACAAAGAGCTAGTGGAGGCCTTTGTAAAAAAATTACTGGAAATCCAGCACAAGGAGTGATCAAACAACACCGACAAGCTTACCGTGCCATCGAAGAAGTTAGTCAAGGCCAACATGGCGCTGTCACAAAGTTATTGGACGTTATTGGCATCAGCCGTCAAGCTTATTACAAAGGCTTAAGGCGGGAGGAAACAGTGTGGGAGGCCCACGATCGACGGCTTAAGGAGCGGACTCAATATTGGTTTGATTTTCATCACCAAGGCATTGGTGCTGGGAATCTCCTGATCAACTTACAACAAGATGAGCTGATTGACTTTCCGGTCACGATCAAACAAGTTCGTCGCGTCATGCGCGAGCTTGGCATTCGATGTCAGATCCGCCAAAAACGGCATAGGCGCGTCAAGCAATCTGAACAGTACCTGCAAGACAATGTGCTCAATCAATGCTTCTACGTGGAACGCCCTAATCAAGTCTGGCTAGCCGACTCAACCGAGTTGAAATACGGTATCAACGGCGAGTACAAGATGCGCCTCAGTGGCGTTCTTGACCTCTATGGCCGCAATCTGTTGGCTTACAACCTGAGTGCAACCGAAACAACCGCTGCCGAGATTCAGGTCTTCCAGCGCGCTTTCACTCGCGCTGGCAACGTCCATCCGCTCATTCATACTGATCGTGGTTCCGCCTATACATCCAAGGCATTCAACCGCTACCTCAACCAATTTGAAGTCACACGAAGTATGTCACGGCCGGGAACGCCCTATGACAACGCACCGATAGAGCGCTGGTGGAACGAGTTTAAACTGCGGTGGATGGATCGTCATCCAATGGCAAAGACTTACAAGGAATTCGTCAAGCTCGTTGAAGACGGGATCCACTATTTCAATCACGAAAACCGTTCAGGACAAAGAGACGGCCTTACCCCAGAAGAATACTGGAATAAGGCCGTCTAAAAGCTACCAAAATTTTATATTATTTCATCTGTCAACTTGACAGGGCCGACCGCAGTGAGCATGTTCGTTTTTGTTTTGCCTAGAGTAATTTGTCAGAGCATTGAGATGTTAGTGCCAAAGCGGAGCAATCGTAGGCCAGATGGGGCTCAGGGGTGAAATTGGCATTAAACGGGCGGTTTTCCCGTTTTAGGCCAAGGCCGAGCTTTGAGACTCAGCCGGGTTTGCTGAGGCTCAAAGTCGTGCCCACCCCGTTCCAGCCCCATCTGGCCGGAGATTGCGGAGTTTGGCACGGCTTGGAACTTATTGCCTAAGCTTTTTCGACCGTTCAGAATCAAACTATGAGCGCACCTACTAAATTATGATTCAACCTCGTTATAAATGAACCGTCCGCCTTCCGACCCGTTTAAAAATCAACCTTTGGACCTATGCGCCGTGGTCAAATTCCGTGCATACTAATCATGTAATCAAATCCTGGAGGGATAACCCATGAATGAACGCGAAAGAATTTTAGACCTCGTCAAAAAAGGCGTTATTTCAAGCGAAGAGGCACTGGTACTTTTGGAGAACCTCGCCAAACAGCAAGGCTCCCAAGCCGACAGCCCGGCCGATCATACTGCTCCCGAAGACAACTCGGAGTCAGATACGCATGATCAAGCCAAGCACGATGATCACGAAGAAACCGATACTGACACCGATGCTGCGTTGACCGAACTCAACACCGAGATTGCCGAAGCAGCCGGTGCATTGGACGCGGCAACAACGCAAGTAACCAGCATCAACAAGCAAATTGAAGCCAATAACGAACAGATTATCGTCTTAGACACGATGGAAGATCTTGAAGCTTTGTCCCCAGAGAAATACCAAAAGCGCGGGGAATTAAAGCAGGAGAATCAGAAACTCACCGATCAACTAGCCGAGTTAAATGGCCAGGTTGAGTCACTTAAAGCCAACCTTGCCACCCTTCGTCATCAGAAACATGATCTGGAACGTCAAAAGATCGGCGACAAGATTTTCAATGACGAGTGGCAAAAAGATGCCCGTGACGTCTTTTCCGAACTTGGTAAAAATATCGGGGATGCGACCTCGCAAATCGGCGGTTTTGTCAAAGATACTGTCAACAATGTCTTGGATAATGTCGATTGGAAGAATGTCACCGTTACCGTTCCTGGCTTAGCCACAGAGAAGTTCGAGCATGTATTTAAATTTCCTGACAGTAAGGCAACCATTTTGGATGTGAAGGTTGCTAATGGTGACGTGCATTTTAAGCCTTGGGATCAACCGGGTATTCAAGTCGAAGCAGCCATCAAGCTGTACGGCAAAATGGATGCACCGACACCGCTGGACGCGTTTAACGACCGCAGCCGGATTGATGTTACCGATGATCATTTCAGTTTCCAGGTGCCTAATAAGCGCGTTCAGGCCGATCTAGTCATTTCACTGCCAAAACGCAGCTATGATCATGTGGCCGTGCGCTTACTCAACGGTAGTGCGGATCTGACCGGCATGAGCGGAAAAGATTTTTATGTCAAGAGTACCAATGGTCAAATGACCTTCACTAATATTGATGGTGTCATGATCGAAAGTGAAGGTGTTAATGGCTCTATCAAGGTTCAGGGTGGCCATACGCATGACTTATTGCTGACCACTGTTAACGGTGATGTTTCAGTTGATGCCGACCCGGCAACTGCCGCACTGAAAACCGTAAATGGAACGGTTCGCGCAACCTATCACACTGACTTTACCAAAATTGAAGGGACTTCGATGAATGGCAATGTGAAAGTTGCTGTGCCGGCTTCGATTGCCTTAAATGGCGAAGCCCGGACCCATTTTGGCAGTATTAAGAGTCGCCTGAGCAATGTGACCGAACCGGCAAAAGGGATTAAACGCTTCGAACTGGAGCGACCGGGCACTGGTAGCAGCGAGTTGAAACTCAATACGACCAGTGGCAATATTCAACTGAAAGATTCAAATGACTAAGGGGGATCGCTTATGCCTTTTCTATTAATTCCATTAATGTTTTTCATCGTTGGCTTGGTTTTGGTGGCGGTATTTGCGATCGGGATCATCTTGTTGAAAATGTTAATCGTACCGGCACTTCTGGTGGTTTTGGCTGTATGGCTATTCTCGCGCCATGACCGTGATGGCCGCCGTGGTCCACGGCATCCATATCGCGATCAAGGTACGTCGCGACCGCGTAAAAACGCTACCCACGTTACCGAGTCACATGATGATGATTGGAGCGATTTCTAGTCATGAATTTCATCAAACGTACCATCATCACAACCGCCGTTTTCTTAATCTATGCGCAACTGTTTCCTAGTCAACTCTATGTTGCGGGCTTTGGTGTGGCCGTTGTCGGTGCGCTTGTTTTAGGAGTTCTTAATGGCTTGCTACGACCAATCCTGGTGATTCTGTCGATTCCAATTACAATTCTCACGTTAGGATTGTTTTTAATCGTCCTCAACGGCTTGATGCTCAGTATGATGACGTGGTTCGTGTCCGGAATTGTTTTCAGCAGTTTTGGCTCGACCATGGTACTGGCCATCATCATTTCAGTAATGAATATGATTTTTGTGGGTAAAAAATAGTGCGGCTTGATTGAAAGCTGCGGTAAGAGTCGGTTCTCAAGACAAAAGTTGTCTAGGGGGACCGACTTTTTTTATCTGAGCGTAATCCGGCGCACTAATGGGAAGTAACCTTTTGACCTTATTCTGGCGAAATGCGGCGACTTTGAAAGCTATTTTCCCTGTCGTCCCCGTGTGGTTCACCGAGTTATGGTAAAATGAAGCAAACATGGCGAAAGAAAGGTGGACTTCATGGCAGACAGCGTGACGGTACGGCAACTCGTCAAGGCGACTAAGCTTGAGGTATACAGTGGTGAGGAGTATCTTGATTCTCGGCAGGTCGTTTTGAGCGATATTTCGCGTCCCGGACTTGAGTTGACGGGTTACTTTAATTATTATCCGCATGAACGGATTCAACTTTTTGGTCGGACAGAAATTTCATTTGCGCGGAATATGTCCTCGGAAGAGCGGTTATTGATTTTGAAACGGATGGCAACCGAGGACACCCCGGCGTTTCTGGTGTCGCGCGGGTTGCAACCACCGGCGGAAATGATTACGGCGGCCACCGCGGCGCATATTCCGGTATTGGGTTCACGGTTACCGACAACGCGGCTGTCAAGCTTGATCACCGAATACTTAGACGGACAGCTGGCAGAACGCCGCAGTATGCATGGCGTTTTGGTTGATATTTATGGTCTGGGCGTACTGATCACCGGCGATTCCGGCGTTGGTAAATCAGAAACGGCTTTGGAACTGGTTCAACGTGGGCACCGGCTGATCGCTGATGACCGGGTGGATGTTTATCAACAGGATGAACAAACCATCGTGGGTGCTGCGCCGCCGATTCTCTCACATCTGCTGGAAATTCGTGGCTTGGGTATTATTGATGTCATGAATCTTTTTGGTGCCGGTGCTGTTCGCGAAGACACCACCATTTCGCTTATTGTTCATTTGGAAAACTGGACGCCGGATAAGACATTTGACCGGCTGGGTTCCGGTGAACAGACACAGCTTATTTTTGACGTACCGGTTCCTAAGATTACGATACCGGTTAAAGTTGGGCGTAACCTGGCGATCATCATTGAAGTGGCAGCCATGAATTTCCGCGCCAAGTCAATGGGCTATGATGCGACCAAGACATTCGAAAAAAATCTTAATCATCTGATCGAACATAACGAAGCAAACGACCAGAGCAGTTCGGAGGAAAAATAACTTGTTATTAGTACTCAATCCAATCGCGTTTCAGTTGGGTGGTCTGGAAGTTCATTGGTACGGGATTATTATTGCCAGTGCTGTTTTACTGGCAGTCTATCTGGCGATGAAGGAAGCACCAAAACGCGGTATTAAAGAAGATCACATTCTGAATTTGATTTTATGGGCGTTGCCATTTGCACTCATCGGGGCACGCCTTTATTATGTGGCATTTGAATGGCCATATTATGCTGCCCATCCCGGCGAGATTATTGCCATTTGGCATGGCGGCATTGCAATTTATGGGGCTTTGATTGCCAGCGTGATTGTTTTTGCTATTTATTGCCGAATTGAGTGGCTGCCAGCCTGGCTAGTACTTGATATTGCGGCGCCCACGGTTATGCTGGCGCAAGCGATTGGCCGCTGGGGCAATTTCATGAATCAGGAAGCTCATGGTGCGATCACAAGTCTGGCTTACTTACGTGGCTTGCATCTGCCAGAGTTTATCATTCAGCAAATGAATATTGGCGGCGCATATCGCCAGCCGACATTTTTGTATGAAAGTATGTGGAATCTGGTTGGCTTTGCCTTAATCATGACGGTGCGGCATCATCAGCATTGGTTCAAGCAAGGCGAGGTTGTCTTGAGTTACGTGATGTGGTACAGCTTCGGCCGTTTCTTTGTTGAAGGCATGCGAACCGATTCACTGTATGTGGTGCCAGGGTTACGGGTTTCCCAGATTCTGTCGATTATTTTGTTCATCGCGGCTGGTGCGTTAATCTGGTATCGGCGGCGCCGGGGAGACGTTGCATGGTATTTAGACGGTAATCCGCTGAAAGCAGTTGAATAGGAGTGATTTTGTGCCGACAAAAATAGCAGTGTTAGGTGCTGGTTCATGGGGAACGGTGTTAGCAAACTTGCTAACGGAAAATGGCCATGACGTTTATTTATGGAGTCATAGTCCGGAACAAGTTGCGACCATGAAGCAGACTCACAAAAATGAGCATTACCTGGGTGCTGAATTTACATTACATGATGCGCTTCACGTGACCGCAGATTTAGGCCAGGCGTTGGACCAGGCGACCGTGATTTTATTCGTGGTGCCGACCAATGCCATTCGCAGTGTGGCCGAACAGGTCAAGCCGATTTTGCAGGCGCACCGTGGCCGCGGCGAGCAGCCGATTATTGTCCATGCGGCAAAAGGCTTGGAACGCGGCAGCGAGTTGCGAATTTCGCAGGTTTTGGCTGACGTCTTGCCATCGGATCTCATTCAAGGGATCGTTGTGATTTCCGGGCCGAGTCATGCCGAAGATGTTGCTACGCATGACATTACCACCTTAACCGCCGCATCTGAAGATTTGCCGCTGGCGAAAAAAGTGCAACAGCTGTTCATGAATGACTATTTTCGGCTTTATACCAATACCGATGTCATCGGCGTCGAAATCGGTGCAGCGTTAAAAAATGTGATTGCAATCGGTGCCGGGGCGTTGCATGGCCTCGGCTACGGCGATAACACCAAAGCCGCCTTGATGACCCGCGGGTTGGCGGAAATCAGTCGGGTGGGCGTAAAATTAGGTGCTGAGCCGCTCACGTTTATCGGCCTATCCGGTGTCGGCGACTTAATTGTGACTTGCACTTCCGTTCACAGCCGCAATTGGCGCGCCGGCAATGCGCTGGGTCAAGGCGAGAAGCTTTCAGACGTGTTGAAGAATATGGGAATGGTGGTCGAAGGTGTTTCCACGACCAAGGTTGCTCATCACATGGCGCGTGAGTTAGGTGTCGATATGCCGATTACCGATGCGATTTACCAGGTCCTGTATGAAAATGCCCCAATTCGCGCGGTGATTACCGATCTCATGCAGCGATCCGGCAAACCGGAATTTGATTTTGACAATGCTAGTTTACAAAAGCACTAAAACCCTGTATATTAGACTACGTAGCTTACTATTTGTAAGCAATACGGCAAAAGGAGAGACTGCCAATGGCAAAAAAATATGATGTAATCGTGATCGGTGCCGGTCCCGGCGGCATGACGGCGGCGCTTTATGCTTCGCGTGCCAATTTGTCAGTGTTAATGCTTGATCGCGGTGTCTATGGCGGTCAAATGAACAACACCGCTGAAGTAGAAAACTATCCGGGCTACAAGTCAATCCTTGGGCCTGATCTTGGCCAAAAAATGTATGATGGCGCCACTCAATTTGGTGCCGAATACGCCTATGGTAATGTCATCAGCGTCCAGAATCATGGCGCAACCAAGTTGGTCAAGACTGATGAAGACGAATTTGAAGCCAAAGCAATTGTCATTGCGACAGGCGCAGAACACAAAAAGCTGGGTGTACCCGGCGAAGAAGCCTATAGCGGCCGCGGGGTTTCGTACTGCGCAGTCTGCGACGGGGCCTTCTTTAAAGACCGCGAGCTTGCCGTTATTGGCGGTGGCGATTCCGCGATCGAGGAAGGCCTTTACCTGACCCAAATGGCCAAAAAGGTAACGGTTATTCACCGGCGTGATCAACTGCGTGCGCAACAGATTATCCAGAAACGCGCATTTGCCAATGACAAGATGCATTTTGTCTGGAACGCCCAGGTTCAGGAAATCCAAGGCGATGACATGAAAGTCACCGGCGTCAAGTATCGTGATAAGGAAACCGGTGAAGAGCATGTTCTGCCAGTTGCCGGTGTCTTCATTTATGTCGGCATCATGCCGATGACCGAACCATTCCAGGATCTCGGCATTCTGGACGATCATGGTTGGATTCCAACTGATGATCACATGCGGACAAAGGTACCGGGCATCTTTGCCATCGGTGATGTTCGTGCCAAAGACCTGCGGCAGATCACCACAGCGGTAGGCGAAGGCGGTACTGCTGGGCAAGGCGTTTTCAACTATATCCAAAGTTTGAATGATACCAACATTGAAGTTAAAGCTTAGTTATTTTTAGTGTACTAGAAGTGATTCGAAGCTAAAAATAGGAGACGGCCATGGCCTAGTATAAGGCCAAACTTTAAAAGCAAACTTACATTCCATTGATACGATGGTGGTAAGTTTGTTTTTTTTGTTTACTTATGAATAACTTGTCAAGTCTCTTGAGATCTTAGTGCCAAAGCGGAGCAATCGTAGGCCAGATGGGGCTCAAAGTCGTGCCCACCCCGTTCCAGCCCCAGCTGGCCGGAGATTGCGGAGTTTGGCACGGTATAGAATTTATTGCCCCAACTTCTCAATGGATCGCAAAAGAATTTTCTTATTTGAGCGCGTTTTCAACCAAGCGTTGGTTACTTATAGTATGATTGGAAAGGGAAGGGCTGTACCCGAAATTATTAATTTAGACAGATAGGAGCTGATCACGTGAGTTACCGTGATACGTATCAACAATGGGTTGATGAACCAACACTTGATCCGGAGCTAAAAGCTGATCTTAAGAAAATGGCTGACGACGAAACAACTAAGGAAGAGGCGTTCGCTGCGCCCATGGCATTTGGGACTGCCGGCATGCGCGGCGTTCTTGGTGCAGGCATTGGCCGGATGAACATTTATACGGTACGCCAGGCAACTGAGGGCCTGGCGCGGTTTATGGATACTTTGACGGATGAAACAAAGGCGCGCGGCGTCGCCATTAGCTATGATTCCCGCTACATGAGTCAGGAATTTGCTTATCAAAGTGCGGGGGTGCTTGGCGCTCACGGCATCAAGAGTTATGTGTTTGACCAGCTGCGGCCAACACCGGAGTTGAGTTTTGCGGTGCGTCATTTGAAGACTTACGCCGGGATTATGATTACGGCTAGCCATAACCCGAAGCAATACAATGGCTACAAGATTTATGGTCCAGATGGCGGTCAAATGCCGCCGGAAGAATCCGACAAAATTACCAAGTACGCTCGGTCGGCATCTGATCTTTTTGCGATTAAAGCGTTAAATGTTCACGAGTTGCGGGCCAAGGATTTAATGCAGCCGATTGGTGAAGATGTGGATGAAGCCTATTATGCTGAAGTGGCCACAGTGACAATCAATCCTGACTTGGTCCACACTGTCGGGAAGAATATGTCACTGGTTTATAGCCCGTTACATGGGACTGGCCGCATTCCGGCACAAATGGTTTTGCGCAATGCCGGGTTTGAAAACTTCCGCTTGGTTCCGGAACAAAGCATTGCTGATCCGGAATTTGCGACAACCCCGTTCCCGAACCCTGAATTTGCCCAAGTCTTTGATTTGCCGATCGCATTGGGCAAGAAAATCGGTGCGGATGTGTTGATTGCCACTGATCCGGATGCCGATCGTTTGGGGACCGCGGTCAAAGTTGGCGACCATTATCAGTTGCTGACCGGTAATCAAATTGCTTCGGTATTGCTGCACTATATTCTCGAAGCCCGCAAACAAGCTGGCACGTTGCCGAAAAACGGCGCAGTTGTGAAGTCAATCGTTTCAACCGAATTAGCGACGGCGATTGCGAAAGATTACGGCGTGGACATGATTAACGTGCTAACCGGCTTCAAGTTTATCGGCGATCAAATCAAGCACTTCCAGGCCACTGGTGAGCATGAGTTTCTCTTTGGCTTTGAAGAAAGCTATGGTTATCTGATCAAACCATTCGTTCGGGATAAAGACGCGATCCAGTCAACAGTCTTGCTGGCTGAAGTAGCCGCATACTACCAGTCACAAGGCAAGACACTTTGGGATGGCGTTCAGGAACTGTACAAGAAATATGGTTACTATGCTGAAAAGACGGTTGGCGTTGATTTTGAAGGCGTTGACGGTCCAAAGCAAATGGCCAATCTCATGACGAAGTTCCGCGAAGAGCAGCCGGATGATTTTGGCGGTGTCAAGATTGCCAAAGTGGAAGACTTCCTGAGTCAAGAAGCGAAGTCGGCAGACGGCACGGTTGAAAAACTGACGATGCCTTCTAGCAACGTGCTGAAATACATTTTGGAAGACGGCACCTGGATTGCGATTCGCCCATCCGGCACCGAGCCAAAAGTCAAATTCTATGTTGGCACCAAGGCAGAAACTGATGCAAAAGCACAGGAGAAACTTGAGGCGTTCGAAAAAGCCTTGAATGATTTTCGTGAGGAAGCCTAAGCCAATCAGTGTGGTAAAGGCGTTTTCTGCGTAAGCTTAAATAGATCCTGACAAAACGTTCAGGGTCTATTTGTTTGCATTCACTCAGGACAACCCGGTCCCAAAATGTGAAACACCTTGCAATGGTCTGGCTATGGTGGTAGTCTTTTAGCAATTTAAGTAATTTTTTTGATCGTCACAACAAACAACAGGAGGTCATTTTGACATGGGCATGCACCAATTTATCCAAGGACTGAGTAATCTGGAGACACTGCGGCGGGCACCGGGCTTTTTCAAGTATCAGGAGCACTCGGTGGCGGCCCACAGCTTCAAGGTTGCGGAAATCGCACAAATGCTGGGCGATGTCGAGGAATTGGCGGGGAACAAGGTTAATTGGCAGATGCTCTACGAAAAGTCGCTGAACCATGATTACACGGAACGTTTCATCGGCGATATCAAAACGCCGGTCAAATATGCCACGCCGACATTGCGGCAGATGCTTGCCGACGTTGAGGCTACGATGACGGAGAACTTCATCAAAAATGAAATTCCGCGCGATTTTCAGGATCGTTATCGCCGTCGTTTGTCTGAAGGCAAAGACGACACGCTTGAGGGCCAAATCTTGAGTGTGGCCGACAAAATCGACTTGCTTTACGAAGGATTTGGCGAAATTGAAAAAGGCAATCCTGAACAGGTCTTTCTTGACATCTACACGGAAAGCCTGAGTACTATTCTGGAATTTAAGAATCGACCAAGCGTCCGGTACTTCCTCGATCAGGTTTTGCCGGATATGCTGGAAGAAAAGTTTGCCAGTCGTGATCAATTGGCCAAACTGACCAAAGCAACCATGGCAGAACACGAGCCGAGTAAGTAGCGAAAGTATGTTCGCTATGTTATAATATGCGAGATGAAAGTTGGAATGCGTTTCAAATCGGTTCCAACTTTTTTGATGAAAAATTTTGGTACAACGGCGGGATACCGCATACAAATGGATGTTAATGCGCGTGTGAATAGCCGCGCGTCACATGTTGATTGGAGGCATGTCGATGATCGAACGAATCGCTGATCGTAAATTTGATCTGGTTTCACCTTATCAGCCGGCTGGGGACCAACCTCAGGCGATTGCCAAGCTGACAAAAGGGTTTGAAGAAGGCAAGAAAGAACAAATCCTGTTAGGTGCAACCGGGACCGGGAAGACGTTTACGATGAGCAACATCATCGCCAACCTGAATAAGCCGACTTTGATTTTATCGCATAATAAAACCTTGGCGGGACAGCTTTATGGCGAGTTTAAGGAATTCTTCCCGCACAATGCGGTTGAATATTTTGTTTCTTACTATGATTATTATCAACCTGAAGCCTATGTGCCCAGCACGGACACGTATATTGAAAAAGACAGTGCTATTAATGACGAAATCGACAAGTTGCGGCATAGTGCAACCAGTGCGTTACTTGAACGAAACGACGTGATTGTGGTGGCGTCGGTGTCATCGATCTTTGGCTTAGGCGATCCGCATGAATATAAGAATCATGTGTTATCGCTACGAACCGGGATGACGATTGACCGGAATACGTTACTACGGCAACTGGTCGATATCCAGTTTGATCGGAATGACATTGATTTTCAGCGTGGCCGTTTTCGCGTTCGCGGGGACGTTGTTGAAATTTTCCCGGCCAGCCGTGATGATCATGCCATTCGGGTTGAGTTCTTTGGGGACGAGATTGACCGAATTACTGAAGTGGACGCATTGACCGGTGAAGTCATTGGCACGCGGGACCATGTTGCCATTTTCCCGGCCACCCACTTTATGACCAGTGACGAACAGATGCAACGTGCGATCAAGAGTATTTCGGCGGAATTGGAAGATCGCCTGAAGGTGTTGCGGGGCGAGAACAAGTTGCTTGAAGCGCAGCGCTTGGAACAGCGGACGAACTATGACATTGAGATGATGCGCGAAATGGGCTTCACCAGTGGCATCGAAAATTATTCCCGCCACATGGATGGCCGCAAACCCGGCGAACCGCCGTATACACTGCTAGACTTTTTCCCGAAAGACTTTACGATCATGGTTGACGAAAGCCATGTCACAATGCCGCAGATTAAAGGAATGTACAACGGTGACAGAGCGCGGAAACAGATGCTGATTGACTATGGCTTCCGTTTGCCAAGTGCATTGGACAATCGGCCGCTGAAGATTGAGGAGTTCGAAAAGCACGTCAAGCGCATTTTGTATGTCAGCGCCACCCCGGGACCTTACGAATTGAGTCGCGTACCCAAGGAAGATATTGCTGAGCAGATTATCCGGCCGACCGGTTTGCTGGATCCGAAGATTGAAGTACGTCCGGTGATGGGACAAATCGATGATCTGGTTGGTGAAATCAACAAACGCATCGATGCTCATGAACGGGTTTTCATTACCACTTTGACTAAGAAAATGGCGGAAGACCTGACCGACTATCTGAAGGATATGGGGATTAAAGTCCGCTACTTGCATAGCGATATCAAGACACTGGAACGGACCAAGATTATTCGTGATTTGCGGCTAGGTAAGTTCGATGTGCTGATCGGCATTAACCTTTTGCGTGAAGGAATTGATGTGCCGGAAGTTTCGTTGATTGCGATTCTTGATGCTGACAAGGAAGGCTTCTTGCGGGCAGAACGATCCTTAATCCAGACGATCGGCCGGGCATCGCGTAATGAGCACGGTAAAGTGATTATGTATGCGGACAAAGTCACTGATTCGATGAAGGCCGCGATTGATGAAACCAAGCGGCGGCGGGCGATTCAGGAGAAGTTTAACGAAGAACATCATATTCAGCCTAAGACCATTATCAAACCGATTCGGGCAGCTATTTCGACCTACGAACAGTCTGACGATGAGAAAGCCGAGGCCAAGAAGACCTTTGCCGAGGTTGACTATGAAGACATGACCAAAGCCGATAAGAAAGAATTGGTGGCCAACCTGCGTTCACAAATGCAGACGGCGGCCAAGAAACTGGATTTCGAACAGGCGGCATCGTTACGGGATACCATTCTGGAGTTGCAAGCGGATATGTCTTGAGATTTTTGTAACGAACTTGCATGATGAAACAAAGTCAGCCATGATTACCTTGATTAGATCCGGCGATCGTGGCTGTTTTCTTGTCGTGATCCTGGCGTTGAATGAGACGCAGGGACTGATCCGCTTCGTCGCACCAGATGGGCTGACATTCTGGTGGCAGACGGCGGCTTGTTTTAATTGAGGAGATTTTTTGTGAATGGCAAATGATAAAATTGTGATCCATGGGGCACGTGCCCATAACTTAAAAAATATTGACGTGACCATTCCCCGTAACAAACTCGTGGTCATGACGGGGCTGTCCGGTTCTGGCAAGTCCAGCCTGGCGTTTGATACGTTATATGCAGAAGGCCAGCGTCGGTACGTTGAAAGCCTGTCTGCCTATGCCCGCCAATTTCTGGGCCAGATGGAGAAACCGGACGTCGACTCGATTGATGGGCTCAGTCCGGCGATTTCGATTGACCAAAAGACGACTTCCAAGAATCCCCGTTCAACGGTCGGCACCGTCACGGAAATCAACGATTATCTGCGGTTGTTGTGGGCGCGAGTTGGTCATCCGATTTGCCCGAATGATGGGACACCGATTACGAGTCAGAGTGTCGAGCAAATGGTGGATCGTGTCTTAGCATTACCGGAAAAGAGCCGGATTCAAATTTTGTCACCGATTGTGCGGCGCAAAAAAGGCAGTCATAAGAAAGTCTTCGCCAAGATTATGCGTGAAGGTTATGTGCGGATGCGCGTTGATGGTGAAGTCATGGACGCGACGGCCGACTATGAGCTGGATAAAAACAAGGCTCATGATATTGATATCGTGATTGACCGGATTGTGGTGAAGCCTGAAGCGCGCAGCCGGTTGTTTGATTCATTCGAAGCGGCGTTACGTCTGTCGGAAGGTTACGCCAATGTCGATGTGATTGGCGGCGAGACGTTACGGTTTTCCGAACATTTTGCCTGCCCGATTTGTGGCTTTACCATTGGTGAAATGGAGCCGCGGCTCTTTTCGTTCAATGCCCCATTTGGTGCCTGCCCGGAATGTGATGGCTTAGGGGTTAAGCTCACGGTCGATATGGATTTGGTGGTGCCGGATCCAAGCATGACCTTGGCACAAGGCGCGATTGCTCCGTGGAATCCTATTAGCTCTCAGTATTATCCGGAATTGTTGGAACAAGCTGCAACGGCCTTCAAAGTGCGCATGGATGTGCCATTTGAGAAGTTGACCAAACGGGAGCGCACCGTTGTCCTTGATGGCAGTAACGGTAAGCCGTTCCATTTTCATTATGAAAATGATTTTGGCGGCGTTCGGGATGTCGATGTCCCGTTTGAAGGGGTACTGACCAACATTTCCCGGCGCTATGCCGAGACCAACAGCGATTTTACGCGCCAACAGATGAGGAGTTACATGACCGCATTGCCTTGCCCGGTCTGCCATGGCAAGCGACTGAATCGGCAAGCACTTGCCGTTAAAATTTCCGGTCGTGATATTGCCGAAGTTTCCGATTTGGCGATCAAAGATGCCTTACCGTTCTTTAAGCAGATTCAGCTGAGCGAGGCTGAAAGTGTGATTGCTCAGCCAATAGTGAAAGAGGTTGTGGATCGTTTAACCTTTCTTGTCAATGTCGGTCTTGGCTATCTGACCTTGAGTCGTAGTGCCGGAACGCTGTCTGGCGGTGAAGCACAACGGATTCGGCTGGCAACCCAGATCGGCTCCAACTTGAGCGGGGTCATGTATGTTCTGGATGAGCCGTCAATCGGCCTGCATCAACGCGACAACGATCGCTTAATCGCCTCTTTGAAAAAAATGCGTGATTTAGGCAATACGCTCATTGTGGTTGAACACGACGAAGATACCATGCGGGCGGCCGATTATCTGATCGATGTCGGCCCGGGTGCCGGTGACCATGGCGGACAGATTATGGCGGCAGGCACGCCTAAACAAGTGGCGCGGGTACGCAAGTCGATCACGGGGCAATACCTATCTGGCCGTAAGTTTATTCCGGTACCGTTAAAGCGTCGGACTGGCAATGGCAAAGTGATTCGTTTAGAAGGGGCTGCCGACCATAATCTCAAGCATATCAATGTTGATTTTCCATTAGGCAAGTTTATTGTAGTTACCGGGGTTTCCGGATCGGGCAAGTCAACGCTTGTTAATTCGATCTTGCGGCGGGCATTGGCCCAAAAGCTGAATCACAACTCCGAAAAACCCGGACCATATGATAAGATTCTGGGTTATAAAAACATCGAGAAGCTAATCAATATCGATCAGAGCCCCATCGGCCGGACGCCACGGAGCAATCCAGCTACCTACACCA
Source organism: Lacticaseibacillus zeae subsp. silagei (assembly GCF_030770335.1). NCBI lineage: Bacteria > Bacillati > Bacillota > Bacilli > Lactobacillales > Lactobacillaceae > Lacticaseibacillus > Lacticaseibacillus zeae. Next base: position 928,904 of record NZ_CP132484.1, read on the forward strand.
GCGTTTTTGATGATATTCGCGGATTATTTGCAGAAACCAATGAAGCTAAACTGCGTGGCTACAAAAAAGGGCGGTTCAGCTTTAACATCAAAGGTGGTCGCTGTGAAAACTGTAAAGGCGACGGGATCATCAAGATCGAAATGAACTTTTTACCGGACGTTTATGTACCTTGCGAAGTTTGTCATGGCAAACGGTATAATTCCGAAACGCTTGAAGTGACGTACAAAGGCAAGAATATTGCGGAAGTCCTCGACATGACCGTTGAAGAAGCCACCAACTTTTTCAAAAATATTCCAAAGATTCGCCGCAAGTTACAGACGATTGTGGATGTCGGCTTGGGCTATGTGAAGCTTGGTCAAAGTGCTACAACCCTTTCCGGTGGTGAAGCACAGCGGATGAAGCTGGCCAGTGAGTTACAGAAGCTTTCGACCGGTAAGAATTTTTATATTCTGGATGAACCGACGACCGGTTTGCATACCGATGATATTAAGCGGCTGCTGGAAGTGCTGGAACGCTTGGTCGATGAAGGCAACACGGTTTTGGTCATTGAGCACAATCTGGATGTGGTTAAATCTGCCGACTGGGTCATTGATCTGGGTCCTGAAGGCGGAGATGGCGGTGGCCGCGTCATTGCCACAGGCACGCCGGAACAAGTCGCTGAGGTGGCTGATAGCTACACCGGCCAGTACCTCAAACCGGTTCTGATCCGTGACACCAAACGGACCAAAGAAGCGGCTGCCAGCAAGGATGGTAAAGCAAAAAGTGCACCTAAGAAATAAAGCGTTCGATAGTCGCGTTTAAAACCGCGACTATTTATGTACATAAATGAGCAGCGCGGAACCGATTTTTGATAACTTTTTAAAGGTTGCGGATCATGCGTGGCTAGCGGCATTTGCCGGCGTCTTCAAAAATTCCGGTAATTCAATTTATTGAATTGCTTTTTGAAATGGTATGATAGAAATGATTAAGAAAGTAGGGAATAATATGTTAAATCGAAAGAGTTTTGGCTTTGACTGGGGGCAGTTCATCACCGGTATTCTGTTTCTGGTTGCTGCTTTTGTGGTCTTACGGTACCCGTTAGCGACATTAAGGACGGTTACCTTTATCTTTGCTGTCGTTGCCATTATTCGAGGGATTGCGGTTCTTGCGGGCTTTTCCACATTGCGCCAGTTTACCGGTAGATTGGCATGGATTTCCTTGATTATGGGAATTTTTGACCTTGTCATTGGCCTGATTTTCTTATTGAATTCTGGCTTAGGCGTGGCGACGATCACCATGATGTTTGCTATCTGGTTCCTGGTCGATTCTGTCGGCTCATTGTTCAACGTCGGTCATCTGCGCGTTGCCGGCACCGGCTGGTTTGTTGTTTATCTGATTCTGGATATTCTGGCGGTCATTGTTTCGCTGATGCTGTTCATGCAGCCGGTGATTGCGGCAGTGACGCTGGTGACCTTGCTGGCGATGTTCTTCGTCCTGTTCGGCATCGAGTGTATTGTCATCGCCTTTGCTCGACGCAACATTTAAATTGTCCACCAAAAGCCCGAAGGATCGGTGTTTCTAAGCCGGTTCTTCGGCTTTTTTGATTTCGGGAGTCTGTGATGGTAGGAATGACACGCCCGGAATGTTATACTTGATTGAATATGAGCACAAAGGAGCCTTTTATGACTGAAAGTTTGGATCTTGTTATTATCACTGGGATGTCGGGTGCTGGCAAAACCGTTGCAATGCAGGCGTTTGAAGATTTAGGGTATTTTTGCGTTGATAACATGCCGCCAGCGCTGCTTCCTAAGTTCTGGGAACTCGTTAAGGAATCCGGGAAGATCTCAAAGGTTGCACTAGTCGTGGATTTGCGTAGTCGGGCCTTTTATGACCAGATTATCGACATGTTGGCTAATCTGGACAACAACGCTTACGTTCATTCGCGCATTTTGTTCTTAGACGCGACGGATGAAGAACTGGTTTCGCGTTACAAGGAAACCCGCCGTTCCCATCCCTTGGCAATGGAAGGCCGGTTGATGGACGGCATTAAAAAGGAACGCGTGCTACTAACTGAGTTGCGGAATCGAGCGCAAGTCGTGATCGATACCACCACGTTAAGTCCGCGGCAGTTACGGGAAAAGATCTTTTTAAACTTCAAAGAAAATAGCGGTCAGCCAGCCTTTCATATTGAAGTCATGTCATTTGGGTTCAAATACGGGTTGCCGATTGATGCGGACATTGTCATGGATGTCCGGTTCCTGCCTAATCCGTTTTACGTCAAGGCTTACCGGCCAAAAACCGGTTTGGATCAGGAAGTTTATGACTATGTAATGGACAATGAAGATGCCGAAAGCTTCTACAACAAATTTTACGATTTGCTGGCTGAGATCATGCCCAAGTATAAAGCCGAAGGGAAAACCAGTGTGACGATCGCGATCGGTTGCACAGGCGGTCAACACCGAAGCGTTGCGTTTGCGGAGCGCATCGGTAAGGCATTTTCGGATGCGTATGCGGTTGATATTACCCATCGGGACATTAAGAAACATAAGGAGACGGTGAATCGTTCATGAGTCGGGAAACTAAATTTATCCGCGTCATTCGCGGGCGGCGTCCGAAAGTCGTCGTGATTGGCGGCGGAACCGGATTGCCGGTTATCTTGCATAGCCTGCATGAACAGGATGCTGACGTAACGGCGATTGTGACGGTTGCCGATGATGGCGGGTCGTCAGGCACCATTCGCAATTATATTAACGTGGTGCCGCCTGGTGATATTCGCAATGTGCTTGTTGCCTTGTCGGAGTTGCCGAGTCTGTATCTGGATATTTTCCAGTATCGCTTTAACACCACCGATGCGTTTTTTGCCGGCCATGCGATTGGCAACTTAATCATTGCGGCTTTGTCAGAGATGAAAGGCGGTATTTTCCCGGCGGTTCAGCAGCTGAGTGAAATGATGCAGGTGGATGGTCACGTTTATCCTGCCAGCAACACGCCACTCACACTTAATGCCGAATTCACAGATGGAACGAGCCTATCCGGTGAATCCGAAATTACCGCGGCCGGTAAGAATATCAAGCATATTTCCGTCTCCGAAACCGATCCGACTAATGGCGAACCCAAAGCCGTCCATGAAGTCATTGATGCCATTATGGACGCGGACGTGGTCGTGCTGGGGCCCGGCAGTCTGTTTACCAGCATCCTGCCGAACCTGATGATTGGCAATCTGGGTGACGCTGTGAAGAAAACGAAGGCCGAAGTCATTTATATCGTTAACATCATGACGCAAAAAGGCGAAACGCAAAACTTCACCGATGCCGACCATGTCCGGGTCTTGAATGAACAGATGGGTGAGAATTTTGTCGACACTGTGCTCGTCAATATCGAGCCGGTTCCCGAGAATTATCTCGATCACCAAAAGTACAATGAGATTCTGACGCCGGTTAAGCATAATTATCAAGGTTTGCGTGACATGGGCTGTCGCGTGATTTCGGAAGACTTTTTGAAATTGCGTGATCGCGGCGTCTTCCATGATGGCGACAAGGTGGCTAAGGAAATTTTGAATTTAGCCTTTCAAGTGAGTGCGAAAATCCGGAGGTGAGGGCATGGCAAGCTTTGCCAGTATGGTGAAAAAAGAACTGACCCAACTCGAGGTTCATCCTGAACATGCGAAGGCAGAGCTGTCGGCATTGATCCGGATGAACGGCAGCCTGACATTGATGGCCCATCGGTTTGTCTTAAACATTCAAACCGAAAATCCGGCCATTGCTCGGCGAATTTATAGTTTGATTCGCCAGGTTTATCGGCATGAAGCCAACTTGGTCGTTCATCGCAAAATGAAACTCAAGAAAAATTATCAGTACATTGTCCGCCTGACAGAAGGCGTCAATGATATTCTGTCGGACTTGTCAATTTTGGATCCGACGACGATGGCGATTTCGACGACGGTCCCGGCAACGGTTTTGGAAGAACCACAACGGATGCGTTCCTACTTGCGCGGCGCTTTTTTAGCCGGCGGATCGGTGAATAATCCGGAAACATCGCGCTATCATCTGGAAATTTATTCGTTGTATGCCGATCACAATGCCGGCATTTTGAAAATGATGAATCATTTCAATCTGAATGCGCGCACTGTCGAACGCCGAAGCGGCTATATTGTTTATTTAAAAGAAGCCGAAAAAATCGCGGATTTCCTGCAGGTGATCGGGGCGACGAATGCGATGCTTAAGTTCGAAGATGTCCGGATTGTGCGCGATATGCGTAACTCGGTGAACCGTCTCGTTAATTGCGAAACGGCGAATATGAACAAAACCATTGATGCGGCCCAGAAACAAATTGAGAATATCAACTATCTTAAAGATCATGTGGGGTTGGATAACCTGCCAACCAAACTGCGCGAAATTGCCGTTTTGCGCTTAGCCCATCCGGATGTCTCGTTACAGGAGTTGGGCGCCATGGTTCCGGGTGGGACAATTTCGAAGTCAGGCGTCAATCATCGGTTGCGCAAACTCAATCAGATTGCCGAGGGTTACCAGCAACCGGAAGATGCCTAGCAGCTATGATAATTGCAAGATAAGCAAAAAGCCATATTTATAAGATAATGCCTTTGTTTCCTCAAGATAATCGTGTACAATGTAACCGACATCAAGTTATTTGATGTGGGCATTTGAACGACCCAGCTGCCACTTTTAGGATGCTAAAAACTGTCCGGCAGTGCACTGGTTGACGAATGCCACGACAAGAAACATGAGTCAGTTTACATTCGGATTTACAGTGATGTTATTACCAGATGAAGCGGTAATTGTCACGTTCAGCGGGATACAATTGTTGCTTAGGTTTTAGGAGGAAGCACTATGGTCAAACCGATCACGTTAAATGAACAACTTTGTTTTGCAATTTACAAGGCACAGAAACAATATAATCATTTCTATGCTCAGGCATTAGCGCCGTTTAAGTTGACGTATCCGCAGTACATTACGTTGTTGTCGCTATATGAACACGGCACGATGTCGGTTAAGCAGGTGGGCCAAACACTTGAGTTGGACAGCGGTACTTTGACACCGTTAATGAAGCGTCTGGAAAAAGACGGCTGGATCAGCCGCAAACGGTCAACCGAAGATGAACGTCGCGTTGATGTTAGCTTGACGCAAAAGGCTTTGGATGCGCGCGATGAGATTTTTGAACATGTTGGCTCCTGCATGGAATTGATGAATTTGCCGCAAACTGAATATGATCGTATCAAGACTGAGGTAACGCGTGTCGATGAGCATCTGAGTGCTATCGCTGACGACGCCTACCCACAAGTCTGAACGATTTTTATAAGGTCAAAGATTGTGATTAAAATCTTTGACCTTATTTGACTTTAGCAGTATACTTAGCACTGTACTTTAAAGAGTGCTAAAAAACGATTTTCAGGAGGTTAGGACATGCTAGTACCTACCGTCGTTGAACAAACCAGTCGTGGCGAACGCGCTTACGACATTTACTCACGTCTATTAAAAGACCGGATCATCATGTTGTCCGGTGAAGTAAACGATCAAATGGCAAACTCGGTCATCGCCCAGCTACTTTTTCTTGATGCACAGGATTCTGAAAAGGACATTTACCTTTACATCAACAGTCCCGGTGGTGTAATCACCAGCGGCTTGGCGATGCTTGATACCATGAACTTCATCAAGTCCGATGTTCAGACCATTGCTATTGGGATGGCTGCATCCATGGCATCTGTCCTGTTAGCCGGTGGCACGAAAGGCAAGCGCTTTGCTTTGCCGAATTCGACCATTTTGATCCATCAGCCTTCAGGTGGTGCCCAAGGTCAGCAAACCGAAATCGAAATTGCGGCCGAAGAAATTTTGAAGACCCGTAAAAAGATGAATCAGATCCTGGCCGATGCAACAGGCCAGACAGTTGAGCAAATCAAGAAGGATACTGAACGTGATCACTATATGAGCGCTCAGGAAGCCAAGGATTACGGCTTGATTGATGATATTCTGGTTAATAAGAATAATCAAAAATAAGGTTTAAACGAATTGGCACACCGCTGTTGTAGTAGCGGTGTGCTTTTATTTTGGTGGGGGAAAAAGGTGTCGAAGAAGAGTCTTAAGAAAATGGAGACCATCAGATTGCCGTCGAATTGAAGTGATAAGCTCTTAAGGGCAATCCGGTTCCGAAACGCGATCCCCGGCGCAGAAGCCTGCGTGTAAGGACCTTGGTCGCAATGGCAAGGAGCGCCATCACGACCAAGGCCGCTTACACTCCGGCTTCTAACCGCGCCGGCTCACGCTCTACATAAAAAGACTTGCAAATTACCTCCTGATTGAGTAATATAATTAGGTACTTGCGCGGTTAGTGTAATGGATCGCACGTGAGATTCCGGTTCTCGAAATCCGGGTTCGACTCCCGGGCTGCGCAGAATTCCAGTCATATGGAAAATACCGAAAATAGAAAAGTCCGCTATGGCGGGCTTTTTGTTTGCCATAATGTGTTTGTAGGACGCAAATGTCGCTGATCAGCATAGCCCTTTTTAGGCTAAGAAAACGCCAAATGAAATCGTTCCCTCACCAAATGGCAGTTTCGCTTGAAAAATGCTCAAAACAGAACAAGCAGTGATGAAAGAACCCATGACTGGCTGTGTGTAGGCTGTTGAAATAGATCGAAATACAGTGCATGAAAATTTCATTAGAAGCAAGCCGAAACCCCTGATATCAAAAAGCCGCAGCGAGGTTGCCAAAACTGGTAAATGCCGAACATTTGAACCATTCTTGAAGTAGATGTTCAAACTTAACCGGTTTTGTGATTACTTTAAGACGATTTAGGCAACAGACTTGCGATAAAGCGGAACCCCTGCTACAATTGGTTTTGTTGGTAAGGGAAAACAGCAAACGTTGGGTTCCTAATTTTTTTCAGCTTGCTGGGTCGGCAAACGACTCGGAGGGACGTGAAATGACCCATTAAAGAAGGACGTGCCTTATGCATACTGAACTTGCGTGGCTCAAAGCGATCGCGCCTGATCTGATGGGCGTCGTCACTAAACGCTATCAGGTCCTTCAATTTATTAACTGGATGGCACCGGTTGGCCGGCGAACGTTAGCCGAACAAATGAAGATTTCAGAACGCGCATTACGTACAGAAACAGATTTTTTGCGCGGGCAGGGGCTTTTAGAGAGCTCGAAATCTGGCATGGTGTTGACAGCTAAAGGGTTAGAAACTTTTCACGGCCTCGATCATTTGATGAATCAGTTGCTGGGAATCAAAGATGATGAAAAGCGACTGGCAACGCATCTTGGTATCGACCATTGTCTGGTCGTTTCCGGGGATGCAGATCAGAGTAGTCGGGTTCTTGATGAACTTGGCAAAACGTTGAATTCAACCTTACAATTACTGTTACCGCCTGGGCATTTAACGATTGCCGTTATGGGTGGCACAACGATGGCACATTTAGCCACGCAGTTAACTTTTCAGCTATCTGCGGGCCGTGAACTGTCGTTTGTCCCTGCACGGGGTGGCCTCGGTGAAGCCGTGACCATTCAGGCCAACTCGATTGCGGCCGCAATGGCAGAAGCAACCGATAGCAAATATCGAGCTTTATATGTTCCTGAGAATCTAAGCTCGGAGTCCTATGAGTCCTTAATCAAAGAGCCGTCGGTAAGAGAGGTTTTAAACCTTATCGACAAAGCTCAGGTAGTGATTCATAGTGTGGGCGATGCGCTGGTCATGGCTAAGCGCCGTGGCATGTCGCCTGATACGATCAGCATGTTGAAAGCCAAACATGCCGTTGCCGAGGCATTCGGTGTTTTCTATGATGCCAAGGGCAAGGTCGTTTACAAGATACCGCAAATCGGATTACAGCTTGCGGATCTTGATCATATACCGTATGTCTTCGCAGTTGCGGCGGGTAAAAGTAAAGCCAAAGCAATTGCGGCGTACATGCAGCACGCACCGAGTCGAACGTGGCTGTTAACTGATATCGGTGCAACAAATTCGATTTTAACTGGGGCAACCCGTTAGAATAAAACCTTATTTCCTAAAGGAGGAAATTTTAGCATGACTGTTAAGATTGGTATTAATGGTTTTGGCCGTATCGGTCGTTTGGCATTCCGTCGTATTTACGAATTGGGTGCAAAGAGCAATGACATCCAGGTTGTTGCGATCAACGATCTGACCAGCCCAACCATGCTGGCTCACTTGCTTAAGTATGATTCAACTCACGGTACTTTCCCTGGTGAAGTTAGTGCAACCGATAACGGTATTGTCGTTGACGGTAAAGAATACCGCGTCTACGCAGAACCGCAAGCCCAGAACATTCCTTGGGTTAAGAACGATGGCGTTGACTATGTTCTTGAATGCACAGGCTTCTATACCTCTGCTGAAAAGTCACAAGCTCATTTGGATGCAGGTGCAAAGCGTGTTCTGATTTCTGCCCCAGCTGGCAAGATGAAGACCATCGTTTACAATGTTAATGATGACACTTTGAATGCAGACGATAAGATTGTTTCTGCTGGTTCTTGCACGACCAACTGCTTGGCACCAATGGCTTACTTCCTGAACAAGGAATTCGGCATTGAAGTTGGTACCATGACCACCGTTCACGCTTACACCTCAACTCAGATGTTGCTTGACGGCCCAGTTCGTGGTGGCAACCTGCGTGCTGCACGTTCTGCCGCCGCTAACACGATTCCTCACAGCACTGGTGCTGCTAAGGCTATCGGTTTGGTTATCCCAGAATTGAACGGCAAGTTGCAGGGTCACGCACAGCGTGTTTCTGTTGTTGACGGTTCCTTGACCGAATTGGTTTCCATCCTGAAGACCAAGAACGTTACAGCTGACCAAGTCAACGAAGCTATCAAGAAGCACACCGAAAACAACCCTAGCTTCGGCTGGAACGAAGACGAAATCGTATCTTCCGATGTAATCGGTACGACTTATGGTTCAATCTTCGATCCTACTCAGACTGAAGTTACAACTGCCGGTGACTATCAATTAGTTAAGACGGTTGCTTGGTACGATAACGAATATGGCTTTACTTGCCAGATGATCCGTACCTTGCTGAAATTTGCTACTCTCTAATCCGGAGTAACGCTTTTCTAACCGCAACATCCGAAGCGGAGGGAGCTTTACTCCCTCCGCTTTTTTTGGAAAGGTGATAAAAACCAACGCAAACACGATGATTTTTGCCCTTTGCGAGCACCATGGTGGAGGACCTATGTTCATCCATCATCTTTGGGAAAATGAAGGAGGTCAAATCTTTTGGCTAAATTAATCGTTTCAGATTTAGATGTTAAAGATAAAAAAGTTCTGATCCGCGTTGACTTCAACGTGCCGATCAAAGATGGCGTTATCGGTGATGACAACCGGATCGTGGCAGCATTGCCAACCATCCAATATGTCATTGATCACGGCGGCAAGGCAATCTTGCTGTCACACCTTGGTCGAGTTAAGACCGAAGAAGATAAGGCTAAGCTGACGTTGAAGCCAGTTGCCCAACGCTTGAGTGAATTGCTGAAAAAGCCAGTTACTTTTGTACCGGCTACCCGCGGTAAGGAACTGGAAGATGCCATTGCCAAGATGAACGATGGCGATGTGCTTTTGATGGAAAACACCCGGTTTGAAGATCTTGACGGTAAGAAAGAATCCGGCAATGATCCTGAATTAGGCAAGTACTGGGCAAGCCTTGGCGACCTGTTCGTCAATGATGCCTTTGGTACGGCACATCGTAAGCATGCGTCCAACGTCGGCATTGCTTCCAACATGAAGCAAACAGCTGCCGGTTTCTTGATGGAAAAGGAAATCAAGTTCTTAGGCGACGCTGTTGACAACCCGAAGCACCCATTCATCGCTATCTTGGGTGGTGCCAAGGTTTCCGATAAAATCGGTGTCATCGAAAACTTAGTGCCTAAAGCTGATAAGATCCTTATCGGTGGTGGCATGACTTATACCTTCTATGCAGCCAAAGGTATGAGTATTGGTAACTCATTGGTTGAAAAAGACAAGATCGACTTAGCCAAGAAGATTATGGACCAAGCCGGCGATAAGTTGCTTTTGCCTGTTGATTCTGTTGTTGCCCCAGAATTTTCAAACGATGCTCCTCATAAGGTTGTTGAAGGCGATATTCCAGATGGCTACATGGCATTGGATATCGGCCCGAAGACGATTCAAGAATTCAAAGATGCCTTGCAAGGTGCCAAGACGGTTGTTTGGAACGGCCCGATGGGTGTCTTCGAAATGAGCAATTACGCTGAAGGTACTTTGGAAGTCGGCCGTGCACTCGGTGATTTGAAGGATGCTACGACAATCATTGGTGGTGGCGATTCAACCGCTGCTGCTAAGCAATTGGGTATCGCACCTAAGATTACCCACATTTCCACTGGTGGCGGTGCTAGCCTTGAATATCTTGAAGGCAAGACGTTGCCAGGTATCGCAGCCATTTCTGACAAGTAATTTGTCAGTGATGCTGATCTAACAGTCAATGCCGACACGTGCTGAGCGTGTCGGTACATAATGAAAGGAAGCTAAGTCATGCGGACACCATTCATTGCTGGTAACTGGAAAATGAACAAAAACCCCAAGGAGACGCAAGCCTTTTTGGATGCTGTGAAAGGCAAACTGCCTGACGCAAGCAAAGTTGAAACGGTTATTGGCGCACCTGCCATTGATCTGACGACTTTGGTTGCCGGAGCAGAAGGCACACCTTTAAAGACAGCGGCAGAAAACTGCTACTTTGAAGATGAAGGTGCTTATACCGGCGAAACCAGCCCGAAAGCATTAAAGGAAATGGGCGTTGATTATGTCATCATCGGCCATAGCGAACGTCGTGGTTACTTCCACGAAACCGACGAAGATATCAATAAGAAAGCTAAGGCTATCTTTAAGAACAATCTTCTGCCGATTATCTGCTGTGGCGAAAGTTTGACCCAGCGTGAAGCTGGCCAAACCGAAGATTGGGTTGCTTCGCAAATCGAAGCAGCTTTGGCTGGCTTAACTGCTGACCAAGTCAAGGTTGCCGTTTTGGCCTATGAACCAATCTGGGCAATCGGGACCGGTAAGACTGCGACTGCCGATCAGGCACAAGAAGTTGTTGCCCACATTCGTGCGACCGTTGAGAAGTTGTATAATAAAGACACGGCAGACGCTGTTCGGATTCTTTACGGCGGCTCCGTTAAACCAGCGAACGTTAAGGAATTAATGGCTAAGCCTGATATCGATGGCGGCTTAGTCGGTGGCGCTTCGATGGATCCTGAAAGTTTCATCGCCTTGGCTAACTACCAAGATTAATCTGGTTTCCAATATTAAACAGCCTTCTGGCAAAAAGGAGAAGAATATATGTCTATCATTACTGATGTATTGGCACGCGAAGTTTTGGATTCACGTGGCAACCCTACTGTTGAAGTTGAATTGTATACCGAAGATGGCGGTTTTGGCCGCGCATTAGTTCCATCAGGTGCTTCAACCGGTGAACACGAAGCCGTTGAGCTGCGTGATGGTGACAAGGATCGTTTTGGCGGCAAGGGTGTTTTGAAGGCCGTTGGTCATGTCAACAATGAAATTGCCAAGGCTGTGATTGGCCTTGACGTTACCGAACAACGCCTGATCGACCAAACCATGATCGATCTTGATGGTACACCAAACAAAGGCAAGCTGGGTGCCAACGCCATCTTGGGTGTTTCCTTGGCTGCTGCCCGTGCTGCTGCTGATGAAGTCGGCCTGCCATTGTATCAATATCTTGGCGGCCCGAACGCTCATGTTCTGCCAACACCAATGATGAACGTTCTTAATGGTGGCGCACATTCAACTAACACTGTTGACTTCCAGGAATTCATGATTATGCCTGTTGGTGCCAAGAGTGTTCGTGAAGCCGTTCGCATGGGTTCAGAAACCTTCCATGCACTGCAGGCTTTGTTGAAGAGCAAAGGTGACATTACCGCTGTTGGTGATGAAGGTGGCTTCGCTCCTAACTTGAAGGACAACGAAGAAGCCTTCGAACTACTTGTTGAAGCGATCAAGAAAGCTGGCTACAAGCCAGGCGACGACATTGCCTTGGCCTTTGATGTTGCGGCTTCAGAAATGTACGATGCCGACACCAAGACTTACACAACCAAGTGGTCAAACCCTGACAAGAAGTACACCACCGAAGAATGGACCAACATGATCGATGGTTACATCAACAAGTATCCGATCGTTTCTGTTGAAGATCCTATCGACGAAAACGACTGGGAAGGCTGGCAGACATTCACCCAGAAGATGGGCGACAAAGTTCAGATCGTTGGTGATGACCTGTTTGTTACCAACACCGATTACCTGAAGAAGGGTATCGATATGGGCGTTGCTAACTCAATTCTGATCAAGCTGAACCAAATCGGTACTTTGACTGAAACCTTCGAAGCAATTGAAATGGCTAAAGAAGCTGGCTACACCGCCGTTGTTTCACATCGTTCCGGTGAAACCGAAGACACCACGATTGCTGACTTGGTTGTTGCAACCAACGCCGGTGAAATCAAGACCGGTTCCATGAGCCGGACCGACCGGATTGCCAAGTACAACCAGTTGATGCGCATCGAAGATCAATTAGGTGCACAATCACAATACAAGGGTCGCAAGTCCTTCTACAACGTTAAAGCAATCGACTAATTAATCGCCGTTGCTGTCGTTACGAGCACGTCACTTATGACAAGTGGCGTGTTTTTTTCCTAATTTTTTGAAAGAATGGGATTTTTCTCGTTTCCTTTTAAGGTTTATACTGAATGAATGTTGGCATGGAGGGAAATGTTGTGGCACGAATCATTAAGGAAAAAGAAAAATTCGATATCACCCGCCTGCGGTTTGTCTTGCTGGGATTATTGGTCGGCTTGATGACCGGTACGGTGGTCAGTGCTTTTCGTTACTGTATTGAAGTCGGGTTGCGCGCCAGTCATCAGGTATACGGATACTTACATATGGGGCCGTTTGTCTGGTGGCACTGGGCCTTATTGATTGCCTTTAATCTGGTGCTGGCGGCGCTTGTGGCCCTAATGTTAAAACAAGAACCCTATATTTCCGGGTCAGGCATCCCTCAAGTCGAAGGACAGCTTGCCGGCGAATTGGAAATGCATTGGTGGGCCATTCTTTGGCGTAAGTTCGTTGGCGGCGTGCTGTCACTTGCTCCCGGTTTGTTTCTGGGTCGTGAAGGGCCTTCGATTCAGTTAGGCGCAGCCGTGGGTCAAGGCTTGGCTGGTGGATTCAAATTGCGCGGAACCGATCGGCGTCTCCTAATTGCATCCGGATCAGCAGCCGGACTCGCAGCTGCCTTCAATGCGCCGATTGCTGGGACCCTGTTCGTGTTGGAAGAGGTTTACCATAATTTCTCGCCGCTGGTTTGGCTGACTGCACTGGCTGGTGCCATTGGATCGGATTTCATCTCGCTGTACGTGTTTGGACTGGTTCCCGTGCTACATTTGAGTTATTCGCGAAGTTTGCCGGTTACCAGTTACTGGCATTTGATCCTCCTAGGCATTCTTCTAGGGCTGCTAGGCTATTTATACCAACGGGTGCTTTTATCCATGCCGCGGTGGTATCAACGATTGACCCACTTACCACGGGTCGTGCAAGGCGTCGTGCCGTTCATCTTATTGATTGCGGTCGGTTATTTTACCCCTAATCTGCTCGGCGGCGGCAATAGCTTGATTGTCGGGTTTGGTCAGTATGTGCCGCCACTTTTGACGTTACTGGGTATTTTCGCCATTCGCTTTGTTTTTTCCATGATTTCTTATGGCTCAGGGTTGCCGGGCGGTATTTTCTTGCCGATTTTATCGTTAGGGGCGATTATCGGGGCCATTTATGGGGTGGTCATGTATCAGCTGGGCTTGTTGCCACATGTCTACATCATGAATCTGATTATCTTCTCGATGGCCGGATACTTTGCCGGAATTGGGAAAGCGCCGTTTACTGCGATTTTATTGGTGACCGAGATGGTGGGTAATCTGACCCATCTCATGCCGCTGGCGGTGCTGTCGTTGACGGCTTATCTCGTGGTTGACCTGCTTGGTGGTGCGCCGATTTATGAAGCCTTGCTTGAACAAATGACATTTCCTAAAACCGTTGCCCAGCTACACCGGCCTGATCGATTGGAAATTCCGGTTTTTGTCGGCAGTTCACTCAACGGCAAGCTGGTTCGTGACATGCCATGGCCAAAAGAGGCATTGCTGATCGGCATTCGGCGCGGTGAGCGGGAAGTGATTCCTCATGGCGATACATTGATTCGAGAAGGCGATACACTGGTATTGCTGACAGATGCGGCTGAGCGTGTGCGGGTGAAAAAACGAATCGATGCCCTGTCTGCGGCTTTGGCGACAGCGCATAAAACGCGAGTGTGATGCCGTGTCTGTGAATCGCAGCTTTTAGGTGGCAGCTAATCGGTATGCATGTATAATGAACCTGTCAAAGTGATGGCTATCGTCAACAGAAGGGACTTGATCACCATGAGAACATTTCGCATCGTGTATGCAATCGCAAGCATTCTCCTTGGGTTATTTTATTCGGTTGGCGGCGAACTAGGATTGCTCACATATTCCGGTGACGGTTTTGCCAGCTTTATTGTGCCGTTCTTACTGGGTTTCGTAGCGAATTGGGGCATGGTTGCGCTCGTCATAGTTGGCGTTATTATCGATAAGCAGATGCGCTGGTGGTATTTAGGTTATCCGGTACTGATGGGTCTGAATATTGCCCTGAATCAAATGTTGCCAATTGGGGTGGCGGATCAGGCCAGCTATTTAATGCCGTTCCTGGTGGCCGTGATCGGCGGCTACATGCTGTACCAGACTTTCAGAAAAAAGGCGCCTGTCGCATGATAATTGAACGGGCATGTGATTGTAGGAAAGGGCTTATTGGCCGCTGAAATCGGCTTATGTTTAGATCGATGATGAAAAAGATGACTGAAATCAGCAAAGATTCGCCTTTGCCTTGCTTTTATGCTAAACTACTAAAGTGAGATTTTTCGCAAGGGAGGCAACAACTTGCAAAGTTTATTGACCACATTACTTGTGATCGATTCGATTTTTATCGTGATCGCAACTTTAATGCAACCAAGCAAACAACAGGATGCGTTAAGCGCATTGTCCGGTGGGGCAACCGATTTATTCGGGAAGACCAAATCCCGCGGTTTTGAAGCTTTCATGGAGAAAGTCACCGTTGTATTGGGTGTCATTTTCTTCGGCCTCGCCATCGCGCTGGTCTATCTGGAAGCCCATTAACCAAAGTCTCCTGGAACGTTCAGGGGGCTTTTTTTGCAGAAGCATGGATCCAACCTGCCTAGAACTGCCGCTTAAGCATATAAGTTCCTGTGCGGTGTATCGACGATCTGCAGCCAAGGCTTTGTATCAGGTTTTGGCAAGACGGACGATCTTGGTATCAGTCTGGCAGCTAAACATGCACAATATTTAAAAATCGGCGTTCATGCGTCGAATATCACTGAAAGCCACAAAGGACGATTTCACCATGATCTTTCGTAAACCGCAACCTTTTGAATACGAAGGCACCGACACAGGCGTTGTTTTACTGCATGCGTACACTGGCAGCCCCAATGACATGAATTTTATGGCCCGAGCTTTACAACGTGCCGGTTATGGGGTGTATGTGCCGCTTTTTGCCGGGCATGGAACCTTAGAGCCCATGGATATTTTGACGAAGGGCAATCCAGACATCTGGTGGGCAGAAGCCAGCGCTGCCGTTGCCCATATGACCGCAAAGTACACCCACGTGTTTGTGTTTGGCCTGTCGTTAGGCGGTATTTTTGCGGTAAAAGCTTTAGAAAAATTACCTGGCATTACGGCTGGCGGCGTTTTTTCATCGCCGATTCTGCCAGGCAAGCATCATTTGATTCCGGGATTTTTAAAATATGCCCAGTATATGAATCGCTTGGCCAATAAACCGGATGAAAGTACCCAGATTCTGGCTTATCTGCCGGGACAACTGGCTGCAATTGATCAGTTTGCCACGGGGGTTGCGGCCGATTTGGATCTAGTCAAGCAACCGACTTTCATTGGTCAGGCCGGTGAGGACGAATTAGTGGATGGTCGATTGGCGTACCAATTGCGCGATGCGTTGATTAACGCGGCCCGTGTGGATTTTCACTGGTACGACGGGGCCAAGCACGTTATTACCGTCAATTCGGCTCACCACGCACTAGAACAAGACGTTATTGAATTTATGCAACAAGAAAACGAGGGATAGCATGACCACAGTTGGCCATATTCGTAATGAATTATTAGCAACATTTCGCAGGAATCCGAAGATTGATTATTCGGTTCAGACACTTAGTCGCGCGTTGAAATTAAATGAAGGCGCGGATTTTAAAGTGCTGGTACAGGCATTAAATGGTATGGAAAATGACAATCTGATCCACGCCAATCATGAAGGCCGTTATGCATTGGGTGGTACGCCTAAAGTTTTGACCGGTGTCTTCCATGGTAATGAAAAAGGTTTTGGTTTCGTTGCCGTTGAAGGTTTGGATGATGATGTTTATGTGCCAGCTACCAACACGGATTTTGCCTTGGATGGCGATACGGTTGAGGTTCGCATTGTCCGTGAAGCGCGGCCAAACGATTCGCGCGGAGCAGAAGGCGAAATTACTAAGGTTGTTCAGCGCAGCCTGACGACCTTAGTTGGCGAGTTCAAACCTTTTTCCGATAAAGATCGGGCCAAGTCCGGTTTTATTGGCATGGTTGTCAGCCATGAAAAGAAGCTGAAGAATTATCCGGTTTATGTAAAGGATACCGGGACGATCCCGCAACTCGGCGATATGACAGTGACGGAGATTACTGAATTTCCGACTGAATACCATCCAAAATTAATGTACGGCATGGTGGTGGAAACACTAGGGAATAAGAATGATCCCGGCGTGGACATCATGTCATTGGTTTTGCAAAATCACATTAAAACCGAATTCCCGGATGAAGTGATGGATCAGACCAATGCCATTCCGGATCACGTGACGCCGGAAGAACGCGTTGGCCGTAAAGATATCACTGATCAGGCAGTTGTCACGATTGATGGCGATGACAGTAAAGACTTTGATGATGCGGTCGTCGTTTGGAAACTGCCAAATGGTAACTTCCATCTTGGTGTACACATTGCGGATGTTTCGCATTATGTCACGGAAGGATCAGCCTTGGATCAGGAAGCCTTTGACCGCGGCACCAGTACGTATTTGGTCGATCGCGTGATTCCAATGCTGCCATTTCGGTTGTCCAATGGCATTTGTTCGTTGAATCCGGGTGTTGATCGTCTGGCGATGTCTTGTGATATGGAAATCGACCACGAAGGCCATGTCGTGAGTCACGAGATCTATCAAAGTGTCATCAAGAGTCATGCCCGCATGACGTACAACAATGTAAACAAAATTGTGACTGACCACGACCCGGAAGTGATGGCCGAGTATCAGGAACTCGTGCCGATGTTTGAAGACATGGTCGAATTGCACCAGATTCTGTATAAAATGCGGCATGCCCGCGGTGCGATTGATTTTGAAGAAAATGAAGCCAAGATCATTGTGGACGATATGGGCCACCCAACCGATATCGTGTTGCGGGAACGTGGTGTCTCTGAACGCATGATCGAATCCTTCATGCTCGCGGCCAACGAAACCTTGGCAGAACACTACAACAAGCAGCACCTGCCATTCCTTTACCGGGTTCACGAGACGCCGGACGCTGATCGGGTTAAAGAATTCATGGAATTCATTGCCAGCTTCGGTATTACGGTTCCCATGAAAAAAGGTAAGGAAATCACGCCAAAACAGCTTCAGGAAGTTGTGACGGATGTGACTGGGACACCTGAAGAAGCCATGGTCAACGTAAAACTCTTGCGGAGCCTCAAGCAGGCGCGGTATTCACCGGATCCGCTTGGACATTTTGGCTTGGCAGCGAAGTATTACTGTCATTTCACCAGTCCAATTCGGCGTTATCCTGACTTAGTTGTCCATCGCCTGATTCGCGACTATGCAACAGAAGGCGCCGGTGATGACGTTCAGGCTTCGTGGAATAAGAAGTTGCCTGATATTGCGACCCAAGCGTCTATGGCCGAACGGCGTAGTATTGACGCCGAACGGGCTGTTGACGACCTGAAGAAAGCCGAATACATGGCAGACAAGGTCGGCGAAGAGTTCGATGCGGTTGTTAGTGGTGTGACAAGCTTCGGCATGTTTGTGGCGTTACCTAACACGGTTGAAGGCTTGGTTCATATCACGCGGATGAGCGATGATTATTATTCCTTTGTCGAAAGTCAGATGGCCTTGGTCGGCGAACGTACCAAGCGGACTTATCGTGTCGGCCAGTCACTACGTGTTAAATTGGATAACGTCGATATTGATCAGCGGCAAATGGACTTTTCACTTATTCCGGATGACAAGACGCCGACGAGTGATTTAGGCAAGCTGGTCAAAAAAGATGACCGGCGCGATCGCCGCTCGAACGGCAATCGGCCAAGTTTTGGCAATGGTAACCGAGGCGGCAATCGTAATCAGCGCAATAATCAACGCCCGCGTAAACCGGCTGGGGCACCGCATCAAGGGAAGCATTATAATGCTAAGCGTGGTGCTAAGTAGGGCTGATGCGATAATGCGTTCGCCAGCCCAGAAACCGGGCTGACTCACGCTCACAAAGGAGGGATATGGTTTAATGGCTAAGAAACATCGACAAAAACCTGATAACCTGCTCGCCCAGAATAAAAAAGCCGGACATGATTACAACATTCTTGATACCTATGAAGCTGGTATTGCACTGACAGGGACCGAGATTAAGTCTGTGCGGGATGGTAAGATCAATTTGCGGGACGGTTTTGCCCGTATTCGTAATAATGAAGCATGGCTTGAAAATGTGCATATCAGCCCCTACAAGGAAGGTAATTTGTTTAATGTTGATCCGATGCGCAATCGCAAGCTGCTGTTGCACAAGAAAGAGATTCGCAAGCTTGGCCAATTGACAGCGCGCCAAGGCGTGACGCTTGTGCCATTGCGGATGTATCTAAAACATGGCTATGCAAAAGTACTGATAGGCGTCGCTGAAGGGAAACACAGCTATGACAAACGTGAAACCCTGAAGCGTAAAGATCAGGAACGTGAGGTCCAACGTGCCTTGAAAGCTCGTTATTAATTGAATGCATGCATTAAAAATAGGCACTAACGTTGAATTTTGGCGTTAGTGCCTATTTGTGTTGCCTGGGACTTGTTGGCGCAACGATAATCGCGGCGGTCATAGATAGTAAAAAGTAAAACGTTCATGCGGATTGATTGAGTGTGCTGCGTGAAGGCTGTATGATCGCCGTATAGATATCAAATCGTATGGCTCAAACCAGTGCGGTGAATTTTTAACACAGGAGTCAGTTCAAGGAGGGGTTGCGTCATGAATTTGGCGGCTTTAACGCATCGACCGGAAAGTGAAGATAGCTTTTTATACACGGATAAGACGCTTCATCTGCGTTTTCATACTGCCCGCCAGGATGTCGCAAAGGTGACGGTTCTGTATGGCGATCCGTATTGGCGCATTCCCGATGCCCATGGCGATGATCAGCTCGTCTATCAGCGCGAAACAATGACGCTCATAGGCACCGGGCAAGTGTTGGACCATTGGGGCGTGACGCTGGAGGCGCCGTATCGTCGACTGCAATACTTGTTTGAAGTGACTGGCCAGGATGGCAAGGTTTGGCTGTACGGTGATCGTGGCCTGCGCCAAAATAGTGCGGACGCACGGCATGAGGCCGAAAACTATTTTCGGATGCCTTATTTTCAGGCGATTGATCGTGTCAAGACGCCTGACTGGGTGAAAACGACGGTGTGGTATCAGATTTTTCCGGAGCGGTTTGCCAATGGCGATCCTAGTAACGATCTAGCTGGTACCAAACCATGGCACCCGACGGATCATCCCGGACGTGAAGATTTTTATGGCGGTGATTTGCAAGGGGTGCTGGATCATCTTGATGATTTACAGGCCTTGGGTATCAACGGGTTATATTTTTGCCCGATTTTTACTGCTACTTCGAATCACAAATATGACACGATCGACTACCTGAATGTGGATCCTGCATTTGGCGATAAGGCGTTGTTGGCTAAATTGATTCACGCGGCGCATCAACGCGGCATGCGGGTGATGCTGGATGCGGTGTTTAATCACATGGGTTATGGCAGTCTGCAGTGGCAAGACGTGTTGCGCAATGGCGAAAAATCCCGCTTTGCATCATGGTTTCATTTACATCAAACGCCGGTGACACCTTTTCATAATCCGCTAAAAGGTGAAGGCCAACCGCAATATGATACGTTTGCTTTTGAGGAAAAAATGCCCAAATTGAACACGGCCAACCCGGAAGTACAGGATTATTTGTTGATGGTCGCAACGTACTGGATCAAAACGTTTGATATTGACGCCTGGCGATTGGATGTTGCCAATGAAGTGGATCATCACTTTTGGAAAAAGTTCTATCAAGCCGTCACAGCGATCAAACCGGATTTTTATATGCTGGGTGAGGTGTGGCATCGTAGTCAGGCATGGTTAAACGGTGATGAGTTTTCAGGGACGATGAATTATCCTTTTACGCAGCAGATTGAGGATCACTTTTTCAAGCGGCGCCGGACAGCAGCGGAAATGGTTGCCTTGTTGACGGATCAATTGATGCTGTATCGGGATCAAACCAATCAGGTAATGCTGAACATGTTGGATTCCCATGATACGCCGCGGATTTTGACGTTGGCACATGGGGATGAAGACTTGGCGTTGCAGGCGTTGGCATTCACGTGGATGCAAACCGGCAGCCCTTGCCTTTATTATGGAACCGAAATGGGCATGTCCGGCGGGGCCGATCCGGATAACCGGAAGCCGATGGATTGGGCGAAACTGGGTCAGCCGATTTGGAAAAGGGTAGCCGCACTGGTTCATTTTCGCCGTCAGCATGCAACCACGCTTGGAACCGGGGGGACAAGGCTAAGTGTGACTGATACCGGCCTGATTAAAGTGGTTCGGCAGGGACATGAGATGCTGACGGGCTATTTTAACACCACGGAGCATTTAGTTGCCGTCAATAAGGAAGCTGTTTTCGCGCAAGGATTTGTGGATGGTCAGTTAGCGCCTAAAGGATTCATGGTTAGCTTGGGTTGATGAAGGTTGACTTATGCGCATTTTTAAAGAGGTGTAATTTTGAAACGATTATTTGAAGTTGATCCTTGGCTGGTTGCCACGCATCATTTGGATAAGGTTGATCGGCGTTTACAGGAAAGCATTACGGCTGTCGGCAATGGTTATATGGGTCTTCGTGGTAACTTTGAAGAAGGCTATAGCGGCGATTCACTTCAGGGCACTTACTTAGGCGGTGTCTGGTTTCCGGATAAAACCCGGGTTGGTTGGTGGAAAATCGGCTATCCTGAATATTTTGGCAAGGTGATTAATGCGCCGAGTTTTCTGGGGATCGGGATTTCGGTTAATGGCCAGCAGGTGGATTTGGCAACGAGTCGGTACCGGGATTTTTATCTTGCACTGGATTTGCATCAGGGCTTGCTGACGCGGCGATTTGTTTACCTGGGTGATGGGGTTGAAGTGCGGTTTGAGTTTGCTCGGTTTCTAAGCCAAACCATTAAAGAAGCGGCGTTTGTGAGCGTCAAGGCGACGGTGCTGCGTGGGCATGCCGCGGTGACGTTTGATGCCTCGTTGGATGGTCAGGTCACGAACGAAGACAGCAATTATGATGAGCGCTTTTGGGTGCCGTTGCATGAAGATGCGGGTGCCAAAAGCATTCAGCTGCAAACCAAACCTAATCCTTACGGGGTGCCGCAGTTTACTGTTTTGCTCAAACAACAGTTGCGCGTGAATGATCAGCCGGTAAGCGGTCAGGTCGCCACAACAAGCGGTCAATTACATGAGCAGGTGAAGGTGCAGTTAGCGGAAGGCCAGAGCTATCAACTGGAAAAAGACGCGATTGTGGTCACCAGCCGTGATGTGGCACCGGCGGCCCAAGCAACGACAGCGGCTCAGCTGATGAAGCAAGTAACCGCCCAAAGCTTTGCAGCGCATTTGGCTGCGCACACTGCCCGCTGGGATCAGCGCTGGGCTAAAAGTGATGTCGTGATCGAAGGCGATCCGGCCGCCCAACAAGGCATTCGGTTTAATATTGCCCAGCTGTTTATGACTTATTACGGCGAAGACAAGCGGCTAAACATCGGGCCAAAGGGATTTACTGGCGAAAAGTACGGCGGGGCGACGTATTGGGACACGGAGGCATTTATCGTGCCAATGTATCTGGCTGTGACCCCGCCGGAAGTGACGCGGGCATTGCTGCAATATCGGCATGACCAGTTGCCGGGGGCGTTTCACAACGCCCGGCAACAAGGCTTGGCTGGCGCACTCTATCCAATGGTGACTTTTAATGGCATTGAATGTCACAATGAGTGGGAAATTACGTTTGAAGAGATTCACCGCAACGCCGCTATTGCATTTGCCATTTATCAATATACGGCTTATACCGGCGACGAAAGTTATGTAAAGCATGACGGTCTGGAAGTATTGGTGGGGATCGCGCGCTTTTGGGTAGATCGGGTTCATTTTAGCCAGCGCACCCAACAATACATGATTCATGGCGTGACCGGCCCTAATGAGTATGAAAATAACGTGAATAACAACTGGTACACCAATACCATGGCCGTGTGGGAGTTGCAGTATACCTTAGAACGATTGGCAAAAGGCGATGCTGATGTCGTGACTGCCCTTGCCGTGACTGATCAGGAAAAGCAGCATTGGCAGGCGATTATCGACCATATGTATTATCCGACTGATGATCACCTGGGCATTTTTGTGCAACAGGATAACTTCCTGGATAAGGATTTGCGGCCTGCCAGCACGATTCCGGTAGATCAGCGGCCGATTAACCAGCATTGGTCATGGGACCGCATTTTGCGCTCGCCGTTCATCAAACAGGCCGATGTGTTACAAGGCTTGTACTTCTTGAATGATCGCTTCACCAAGGCGGAAAAAGAACGTAACTTTGACTTTTATGAGCCGCTGACGGTCCACGAAAGTTCGCTGAGTCCATCCATCCATGCAGTGTTGGCAGCTGAGCTCGGCAAAATCGATAAGGCAACTGAACTTTACGCCCGCACTGCTCGGTTGGATCTGGATGATTACAATCACGATACGCAAGACGGTCTACACATCACGTCCATGAGTGGCAGCTGGTTGGCGATTGTGCAAGGATTCGCCGGCATGCGCTACGATCATGATCAGCTGCAGTTTCACCCCCAATTACCGAAAAATTGGCGCCGATATCAGTTCAAACTCAACTATCGCGGGCGCCTATTAGCCGTTGATGTCGGGCAAACGGTCACTGTCTCACTATTGGCGGGGCCGGCGTTGGATATGGCAATTGATGGCAAACCGGTGCACTTGGAAGTGGGGGATGGCCATGCTTAAAGGTTTTATTTTTGATTTAGACGGTGTTTTAACCGACACGGCGAAGTACCACTTAACGGCGTGGCACGAATTAGCCGAGCAGTTGGGTATTCACTTGCCGCCTGAAGCTGATGCGGCGTTACGCGGCCGTGCGCGCATGGACTCGCTGGAGCTTATTTTGCAATACGGCCATCAGGAACAGAATTATGACGAGGCGCAAAAGGTGGCGCTGGCGGAGGAGAAAAACCGGCGCTACCGGGCGTTAGTTGCGTCCATCACCTCCTCGGATATCTTACCGGGAATCCCGTTGTTACTGGAAAAGGCCGAGCAACACCGCTTGAAAATGGCGATTACCTCTGCATCTAAAAATGCCCCGATGATTTTGCAGCGACTGGGCTTAGCGTCACAGTTCAATGCCATTGTGGACCCGAGCAGCCTTCATCATGGCAAACCCGATCCGGAAATTTATATGAAAGCCCAGCAGTTATTGCAGTTGCAAGCCGCTGAGGTCATCAGTTTTGAAGATGCACCGATTGGCATTGCGGCGATCAAGGCGGCCGGCCAGTTTTCGGTGGGCATTGGGGATGCGGACAAGTTAGCCGCGGCCGACTATCGCGTGTCGACGACGGGTCAGCTGGATTACGATCGCATTGTGGCGGCGTTTGAACGTCAATAGTGAGCATGATGCGCTTTATTAAAAGAATCAGCTCTCGTTTGGTTCTTTTGGTTTCTGATGACCTAGTAACCTGGGCATTCGCCTAAAAAGTCAAATATGTTTGACATTTAGCAGAACGGTTTTATACTGAAAATGTAAAAAAGTTTTGACAAAAGAGGGTGCTGAGCATGCGACGGTCAGATGAGATGGAACAGAAATTCATGGATACAGCTGCTAAATACATGTATTTCATTACAGTCCTTGCTTTAGTGATTTATGATATCTTGACATCATTTCAAAATATAACAATCGGTCTTATTGTGGCGCTGCAGCCAGTTGGTTTTGGTTTTATCTACGAGTGGCATAAACACAAGGCCGATGATACTGACCGCGAACCGAGGCAATTCGTGGTTTGGGGAGTGGTTATCACCGCTGGGTTAATTTTAATCGGACTTTTGGGACTGATTTTGTAGTGGAAAATAAAATCCGCACACTCCGAACCCGGCAAAATCTGACTCAGCAGGAATTGGCCGATGCCGTTAACGTCACACGCCAAACCATTAACGCCATTGAAAACAATAAATATGACCCGACGCTTTCCTTAGCCTTTGCTTTGGCCAAGCAGCTACAGACAACGGTAGATGATCTATTCCAGCATTAAAAAACAGGTTGCAAAGTGTCCTTGCAGCCTGTTTTTTGCTAACTATTCTTCTTCAGTTAAAGGATCGAAATCGTAATACAAATCTTTTTCCGGAAATAGAACATCGGCATTTGTCTGGGCATCAATCGCGTCAGCTTCGCGTTCGGGATGGAAGCTGTGCCACGGCACGACGACACGGGGGTTGACTTCCTTGACCAATTCAATCAGATCTTCACGAGCCGCGTGTCCTGAGGCGTTCATGAACACTAATGGCATCTTGTGGTCAGCTAGCCAATCTTTTAGCTGGGCGAAACGGGGATCATAGTCGCCCAGTGGCTCGCCGTTGCTGTGGACGTACGCGCTGATCGGTAAGTTTGCTAGTGAGGCCAGATTTGCAAAGCTGTTTTGAAGAACGTAGCTTTGCGGTTGCTGGGCAATGTCAGTCAGCTGGATCGTTTGGCCGAGAATGGCATCGGGTTGCGTGCCGGTCATAGTTGTCAAAATAGCCGCTTCATTTGGCTCCCAAACCATTTGCCGACCATTGACATGAGCCGAGACTTGGAACGCCGCTAAGCGCTCGTAATTGCGATTGTAAGGGTTGATGACCACAAGTTGAGAGCTATCCGCCAATAATTGCTGAAACTTGGTCTGCAGGCTCATTTCCGTCAATGGCACACTGGGATGATTCTGATCCTCAACAGGAATGGGCGTGTCAAACGAAAAACTAGTGCCTTCCAGCATCAAAAGACTCACTTTTTCTTCCTTAAACCGTTTTGCCCATGCGTGAACCCGATCAGCATGCGGGCCGTTGAGCCGGACATCGCCTGAATGCGCAAAGCGGCGCGCACCGTCATCAATCAGCAACGCCATGACGCCCGGCTCGTCGTGATCGCTGTGAAACCCAGTGACCGTCAGATCGCCAACCGCAAGCGGAGTTTCAAAGGCGAGGGGGTGCAGGTTTGCAACCGGCTTTTCGATACCCAACTGAATGAGCAGTCGATAGAGACGATAGGATGGTTCCGAAAGATAGATCGGGATGTCCTTTTGCAAATACTGCAAAGCACCCATGTGGTCAATATGCAGATGTGAGATAAAAATCGCTTCGTCGGAAAAATGATCAGGTTGATTGAAAAAGAGTTCCGGCACATGCGGCAGTTTTCCTTGCTCAAGGGCCGAGGCTACAGTTTCCTGACTTAAATCAGCTGCCACCCCAAAGTCCATAATGACCCGGCTGGTTTTAGTGGCGAATTCGACAATATTACCGCCAATGGTATTTAAGCCATTTAAAAAGCGAATCGTAGTCACGTGATTTCCTCCAATGTCTCGTCAATATTTTTGAGAACATTAAATCGTACTCCGCGGATGCTTGAAAAGCAAATAAAGAATTTTTTTGAGCAATCATAGCGGGCAGGTATCGCTTGAAACAAATCGACCCCAGAGACGCGGTGCATCTCTGGGGTCGATCATGTCTGACGCTATTTTAAACAAGGCTTCGTTTCAATCATTCACGCGAATGATGCGAGCTGCCATTACTTGTTTGTCTTGATAATGGTTTCAGCTTGGCCTTGCAGGGTCTTTAATGCCTGTTCCGGCTTTTCGTGTTTCGTCAGCATAGCATCAACCGCGTTCAGAAGATCGTTGCGATATTCCGAGAAGCCGATGAATGCCGTGGACTGGAAGCCGAAGCCGAGGGAATCAACCGCAGCCTTGCTGGTTTCGTTTTCGTTCAGATACTTCTTGAAGTCAGCAGATTGAACCGCGGACTTACGCAGTGGAACATAACCGGTCAACTGGGCCCACTTGGAAGTTTCCTTTTCAGATAGCAGGAACTTCATGAATGCCCAAGCACCTTTTTGCTGGTCGGTTGAAGCGGACTTGAAGAGGACGATGTCATTACCGGCGAGTTCGGTCGCTTTCTTGCCTTTGTAGCTTGGCAGCGGCATGGTGCCCCACTTGAAGTCTTTAGGTGCATTTTGCTTCATGTTCGTGATCCCGGCACTTGAACCGGCATAGAAGAGAGTCTTACCGGAAGTGAAGTTCTTGTCGCCGTAAATATCTTCACCGGCAGTTTTGGCTTCACCATTGTTGACCATGTCCATGATGAAGTTAGCGGCGGTGATGGTTTTCTTGGTATCCAGGTTGGCTTTCAACGGCTTGGCGGAAATGAGCGGATTGCCGGCTTGACGGGCTAAACCTTCGAATTCCATATCGAAACTCTTGTCAAAACCAATCGCGGCAACGCCATCAGCCTTCAGCTTGTCGGCATCTTTCTTGATGTCTTCCCAACTCTTAGGCTTGTCGATGTTGTACTTCTTCATCAGTGCTTCATTATAGAAAAGGATTCGGGTTGATTTGGAGAAAGGTACACTGTAGTACTTGCCTTGATACTTCGAGCTTGACAGGAAGGCTGGATAAATATCCTTCAAGTCGCTGGCACTCATCTTGTTGTCACCCTTCAGCATGTACTGATCGAGTGGGGTGATAAACCCGTTTTTAACGTAATCAGGAACGGTGGTGTAAGTGGTCTGCGCAGTGGTTGGCAAGTTACGTGACTTAGCCGCAGCCATGATTTTTTGCTGCAGGGCCGTGTAGTTACCTTGCGCGGTTCCGACAACCTTGTATTGCTTTTGACTCTTGTTGAAATCGGTAATGATCTGGTTGATGGCTTTTTGGTAAGGACCGTTCATGCCATGCCAGAAGGTGATGGTGACACGTTTGCCTGAATCGCTCTTAGTCGTGGAACTGGATTTGCTGCTGCTGTTGCTACCACACGCGGTCAAGACAGCAACCAGTGTGATCGTCAGCATTGCAAGTAAGACTCGTTTTACCCAATTTTGCTTTTTCATTTTGATAGATTATCCTTTCAATCCAGCTTTAGAAATCCCAGCAATAATGTACTTCTGCAAGAAGATATACAAAATGACCATTGGAATGATGACGAAAGTAGAAGCCGCCATCAAAAGTTGATATTGTGTGCCGGCATCGGTCGTAAAGGCCTGCAAGCCGACTGGCAGGGTCCGCATCTTATCGGAGTTGGTGACGATCAACGGCCACATGAAGGCGTTCCATGAACCGATGACTTGAAGGACGGTCACCGCCGTGATGGTGGACTTGCTCATTGGCACGAGCACCTGCCATAGATATTTCCAGTCCGAGGCGCCGTCGATTTTGGCAGCGTAATAAATCTGATCCGGTGTGGACTGGAATGTTTGACGCAAGGTGAAAACCGTAAAGAAACTGGCCAACCATGGTAGAATCAACGCGCCGTAGTGGTCGATTTGCCCTAAATGCGACAGGGTCACAAAGTTAGGGATGATCAGCATTTCCCCAGGAATCATCATCGTTCCCAAAAAGATGATGAATAAAATATTTTTGCCGTAAAACTTCAGCCGTGCGAAGGCGAATGCGGCAAGAATACTGGTGAAAAGCTGGCCGACCGTGGTGACGACCGTAACGATAATACTGTTAATAAAGTACTGACCAAACGGTGCTTCGTTCCATGCCTTGACGTAATTGCCCCACTGGAGGGACTTGGGAATCCAGATCGGCGGTACCGCAATGGTTTCCGGTGCTGTTTTCAATGACGTCGAGATCATCCATAGGAAGGGGATCAGCATGGTGATGGCCCCTAAAATAACGATCAGATAAAGTAAAACCTTACTGAGCTTTTTAGCCAATTTTTACTCCCCCCCTTAATAGTGAACGTGCTTGCGCGAATACCACAACTGCACGAGTGTCACGAGCAAGATGAGGAAGAAAAGCACAACGCCTGATGCCGCGGCAATCGGATACTTATACTCGGTGTAAAACTTCTGGTACAAGTAATACACAATCGTCAAATCGGCCTTACCCGGTCCCGGTGTTCCTTGGAACAAGGCAAAGATTTCATCGAAGACTTTGAAGCTACCGATAATCCCGTTGACCGAAACCAGGAAGGTAATCGGCGAAAGCATCGGAATGGTAATGTTCCAGAACCGCTGGCGGGCATTCGCACCGTCGATTTCTGCCGCTTCATAGTAACCGTGATCGATGTTGTTCAAGCCAACCAGGAAAAGAATGATGTTAAAACCAAGACTTTTCCAAATACTCATGATGATCAACGCCAACAAGGCATAATGCGGGTCGGTCAGCCAGTTGATTGGATGAACACCAAACCAACTCAAGAAGTAATTGACCAGGCCGTAGTTACCATGAAACATCCAGTTCCAGACCATGGCAATGGCGACGGTACTGGTAACGAACGGCAAGAAGTAGACAGTTCGGAAAAAGCCGGAAATGATCTTGACCTGATTCAGCAGCAACGCAATGATCAGCGACAAAATCACCGTTATCGGCACCACGCCAACTACAAAGACCAAGGTATTGCGGACGGCAAGGTGAAAATCCGGATCATTCCAAAGATAGACGAAATTGTCGAATCCCCAGCCGCTGACCTTATCCGTGTAAAAGTCATACTTGGTGTAAAGGCTCATTAAAAAAGAATTGATGATCGGCCAGATGTTAAAGGTAATGGTAATGACGAGCATCGGCAGCAAATACAACGCTGCCTTGGCTGTCGATTTTAAGCTGGCTTTTTCATTTAGCATGACTTTCACCACCAAAAATCAAGGCGCCAGACTGATCAAAGAGAAAGAATCCTGATTTGGTGAGATAAAAATCCAACTCCGGTTGACTACCGGAAACACCGGCCATTTCGGTCGACAAGAGATGTTCACCGTTGTAAGTAATATTGGCGGTGGCTTCCCGGCCATATTTAGAACTTTGGGTAATCTTGCCATGGAGTTTGGCCAACACATTCTCACCGGCATCGTAAGGGATGAGTGCCTCACTGCGAATGCCGGCGGTTTCGGCTTGCTTCAAAATATCTTCCGGAACGGCTCCTGCAAGATCGGCAGCTAAGGCCTGTGCCGGAATGGTGTTAATGACAGGTTCGCCGATAAACTTAGCCACAAACAGGTTATTAGGCTGATCGTAGAGTGTCTGCGGTGAACTGAACTGCTGAATCGATCCATTGGCCAGGACCATGATATTGTCGGAAATATGCAAGGCTTCATCCTGGTCATGGGTGACGAAGATGGTCGTAACGCCGGTTTCGCGCTGAATTCGGCGAATCTCTTCCCGCATCTCGATTCGCAGCCGCGCATCAAGATTGGATAGCGGTTCATCCAGCAACAATAGGCTTGGTGATTTGGCCAGCGCCCGCGCAATAGCGACACGCTGCTGTTGGCCGCCAGACAAGGCACCCGGTTTCTTGTCAAGCTGGTCTTCGACATGGACCAACTTGGCAAGATCTTTAGCTTTAGCGTGGCGTTCGGCCTTGCTGACTTTAGCCATTTTCAGCGGAAAGGCGATATTGTCTAACACTGACAAGTGCGGATACAGACTGTAGTTCTGAAATACCATGCCGACTTTACGGGCTAAGGCATCTTTTTTGGTCACATCCGTGTCACCAAAAAAGATTTGCCCAGCAGTAGGGGACAACAACCCTGAAATCAAATTCAACGTTGTGGTTTTACCGCCGCCGGAAGGACCCAGCAGGGAAACCAGCGTGCCGTCGGGAATGGTAAAATTCAGATCCTTCAGGGTATCTGTCTTGCCATCGTAGGACATCGTGACGTCCTTGAAAGTAACTTTCAACCCAGTACGCTCCTTCAAATAGTTTTCTGCTCCTCACCTCCGTTCGTCGGTCCCGCATGGTTTGCCAAACAGGGTCGCGCCAAAAAGAAAATTTGGAACAAGATATTGCGTTGTAGCTATACCACTTGACTATATCTAGTAGGCAGCAAGCCAACACAACTCTTCACATATTTTAACCCAGAACGGCGGAAAATTGGACTTATTCGCTTAAAAACATTTGATTAATGATTCGGAAGCGGTAACACGCGAACGTTCGCTTTTTTTGCTATAATAAACAACAAGAAAAAGGAGCGATTTTTGTGATCATACGTCCAAGTAAACCTGCGGATGCCGCTCAGGTGGCACCGCTGATTGATATTGTTTTTACCGAAATGGAAATTCCGCAACTGATGCGCGTGCCGAAGAAGACGCTTTATGCAGTATTGCAACAGGCATTTCTTCTGCCGACTTATCGCTACGGCTATCCCCAGATGCTCGTGGCCGATCAAAATGGCAAAATTGAAGGCATCGCAGTCGGATATCTGCACGAACAGGAGGCACACATTGATGACGCCTTGCAACCGTTATTGCCAAAGCTGGGCTTAACGCCACAATCCTCGCTGTTTACGGATACCGAAACTTATCCGGGCGAATGGTATCTGGACACACTGGCAGTGGCGCCAAGTGCTCAAGGCCATGGCATCGGCACAAAATTGCTGCAAGCCGTTGACCCGGTTGCCCGCGCACGCAAGGCGGATGTTGTCAGTTTGAACGTCGACCAGCAAAATCCGCGCGCCAAGAAACTATATGAACGCAATGGCTTTGTCAAAAACGGTGAACTCATGATCGGCAGTCACCGTTATGATCATATGGTTCGGCCGGTGGGTGAGTAGCGGCTGAGATTTGCGGCAGAGACGCCACGGACTAAACAAAGCAAAAGCTTGGGTCATAATTTATAGCCACAAATAAAATATGAACATCCCCCAATAATGACGGAGGATGTTCATTTTGTTTCCCGAAGGTAATTCGGTAGGATTATTCAGATGTTAGTGCCAAGGCGGAGCAATCGTAGGCCAGATGGGGCTCAGTGGTGCAATTGTACTGGCCGGGCGATCTTCCCGGCGTAGTACAAGGCCGAGCTTAGAGACTCTGCCGGTTTTGCAGAGGCTCTAAGTCGTGCCCACCACGTTCCAGCCCCAGCTGGCCGGAGATTGCGGAGTTTGGCACGGCAAGGGACTAATTGCCCTAAGCTGTTTTAAACCCAGACGCTAATCCGGAAAGTCCAGGCCGTACTCGTAACGTTTGAGCGGATCGGCCACGCCGACGTGGCGGAAGCGATCGAGGATGGCGGCTAGCAAAATGGCGGCTGGAATGTCACGATTGTTAGGAATGGTTAGCTTTACGATCGCCGGGGCAACTTCTTCAGCACTGAAAATCGTTTTAACGCCGTGGAAGACCTGGTAATGGTTATTTAAGAGATTCCCCATAGCCACCCAGTTGAGTTTTGAAATAAAAATAAACTGGTGCCAAACGCCGAACATCTTTTTGACGCTGGCAACATTCCGATTGGCGATGTACAGATCATATCGCGGGAAAACACTGACCGTTTTCTGCCGGATCGAACCTAACGGGTTGCCACTGAGCGTATTCAAATCGAAACCACCGTTAATGAGACCGTGACGGGCGGTCAGAATGTAGGCAGGCTTACCATTGTCAGTTTTGACCACACTAAGACTGCCGGTACTCAATGCATTGATGTCAAGATATAACGCCATTTGCTAACCTCCCTTGAAGGCTTGCATGATGTGGTTCAGCTGCCAATCCTAGAAACGCGCGTTAGTTGCTTCCGCTTTATTGATCCGAATGGCTTTACGAATCGCCTCAGCAACGCCATTTTCGCCATTGGTGCCGGTTGTACCCCAGGCTAAGTCGGTGATTTCAGGGATCGCGTTGCCCATGGCGATGCCGTATTTGGCCATTTTGATCATGCTGGCATCATTCAGATTATCACCGATGGCCATGACCTCATCCATTGTGATGCCTTTTTGTTTGGCATAAGCTTCAACCGCATAACCTTTCTGCGCCTTAATATTGTTGACTTCAATATTGTTAACGGAACTGGATGTGACACTTAATTTGCCGGTCGCTTTAAATACTTTAGCCGGGGCCTTTAAAATATCAGGTGTTTCGCCGGTGTAAGCGATGATTTTCATAATCTGAATCGTCGGATCGTCCAGTAATTTTTGATAGTCATCCACATAATTAATATTCATGATTTCCAACCGGGCAGCCGCCAAAGCAACGGCGAGCTTGTAAGTGGTATCAGGGTTGAGATCGACTAGCAAGTCTGCCACGTTCTGAATGCGCTTAACCCGACTGTCGGAAAAGACGCCTTTGTTAGTTGTGATTTCAAAGTAGATGTCGGCTGCTTGTAAAGTATCGATAACGTACTGGCTTAAATCATCGGCGATAGGGATGGTGACAACCGGTTTGCCGGCCTCGTCAAAAACCATGGCGCCGTTTAACGTGATGAACGCGGGCTTTAGCTGCTGTGCCGCCAATAATGGCTTGGCTTCGGTAACACCGCGCCCGGTGGCAACCATGAACTCGATACCAGCGGCTTGCGCTTCACGAATGGCTTTGGCATTTTCGTCTGAGACTTCCATTTTGTCATTCAAAAGCGTGCCATCCATGTCTGATGCAATAAGTTTGATCATATTACTGTTCCCTCCGGTTTGTCATGGTGCGATTACGTCCTTAATTTTAGCATGAAAAGCGCTTGCCCGGTAGCAAACGCGCAGGGATTCTTGTACACTATTTGCGGAGGTGCAGCTTTTGAAAACATTAATACATAATGATTGGCAGACGGTGCTGGAACCGATTTTTGAAAGTCCCGAGTATGCCCGGCTGCATGAGTTTTTAAAGGAAGAATACACGACCAAAACGATTTATCCGGAAATGCATCACATTTTTCAGGCATTCGAATGGACGCCGTTTCATGATGTCAAAGTGGTCATTTTGGGACAGGATCCGTACCATAATCCGCATCAGGCGGTGGGGGCGAGTTTTGCCGTGGCGCCTGGTGTGGCATTGCCGCCATCGTTGCAAAATATTTATAAAGAATTACAAAGCGATTTAGGCTATCCGCCGGTACATCACGGGTATCTGAAGGCATGGGCCGATCAAGGCGTTTTGTTGCTGAATGCGGTCTTGACCGTGCAAGCAGGCCGGGCTTATTCCCACCAGAATCATGGTTGGGAGGAGCTGACCGATGCAGCAATTGCGGCTTTATCTGCGCGTGGCGGGGTTGTGTTTATTTTGTGGGGCAATGCTGCCAAGAAGAAAGCTGCGTTGATTGATACCAGCAAAAATGCCATCATTGCCTCCGCGCACCCAAGTCCATTGTCAGCGTCTCGCGGCTTTTTTGGCAGCCGGCCGTTTTCGCGCACCAATGAAGCGTTGAAAAAAATGGGCGAAACGCCGATTAACTGGCAGCTGCCAGAAACCGTGACTGCGGCAAGTTAATCAAGTCACGCAAAGTGTTTTTCCATTGTCTTCCGCTGGTCACGACCCGATAAAAACGGTATGATGTTAAGGAATAAAGCGCTTTTATGGAGGGATAAGATTTGGATTTATTTGAAAGCTTAAAAGACAAGATTAACGACAAGCATTTGCGCATTGTATTTCCGGAAGGCGAGGATCCGCGGGTTCTAGGAGCCGCGGTACGACTGACCGCCGATGGATTGGTGCAGGCGATTGTACTGGGTAACCCTGAGAA
Organism: Lacticaseibacillus zeae subsp. silagei; assembly: GCF_030770335.1. Lineage (NCBI taxonomy): Bacteria > Bacillati > Bacillota > Bacilli > Lactobacillales > Lactobacillaceae > Lacticaseibacillus > Lacticaseibacillus zeae. The sequence continues at coordinate 962,959 of NZ_CP132484.1, forward strand.
AATTCATAACCTGGCAACCGAAAAAAGCTGGGATTTAAGCAAGTTGACGGTTCGCGATCCTGAGCATGATGATCTTCACGCCAAGATGGTGACCGCGTTCGTTGAGCGGCGTAAAGGCAAAGCAACTCCGGAACAGGCGGAAAAGATTGTCCAGGATGCCAATTATTTTGGCACCATGCTTGTTTACATGAAGGAAGCAGACGGCATGGTTTCCGGTGCGGTGCATTCAACGGCGGATACCGTGCGGCCGGCTTTACAAATCATCAAGACCCGTCCCGGCGTTCATCTTGTTAGCGGCGCGTTTATCATGCAACGTGGCCGAGATGAACGGTACTTATTTGCGGATAATGCGATTAATATCGATCCGGATGCCGATCAACTGGCAGAAATCGCGGTTGAATCGGCGAAAACCGCTGCTTTGTTCGACATTGATCCGCCACGCGTTGCCTTGCTGTCATTTTCGACTAAAGGAAGCGCTAAGGGACCACAAGTGGACAAAGTGGTGGCCGCAACCCAGAAAGCTCACGAGCTGGCACCGGATTTGGCATTGGATGGTGAGTTGCAGTTTGACGCGGCGTTTGTCCCGACCGTTGCTAAGCAAAAGGCGCCGGAGTCCAAAGTTGCCGGTGAAGCCAACGTCTTTATTTTCCCGGAATTGCAATCCGGCAACATTGGCTACAAAATTGCCCAGCGGTTTGGCGGCTTTGAAGCCATCGGCCCGATTCTGCAAGGCTTGAATCAGCCGGTTTCCGACCTCAGTCGTGGCGCTAACGAAGAAGACGTCTACAAGTTGGCCATTATTACAGCGGCCCAGACCTTGCTATGACAAGTTTGAAAAAGGATTTTACCAGCGAAGCCGAACTACAGGCATTCGCCGCTTCGCTAGGTCCGCATCTGCAGGCAGGAGATGTCCTTCTCTTGGATGGTGATCTTGGCGCTGGCAAAACCAGCTTTACCAAAGGTTTGGCTAAGGGACTGGGTATTACGGATTATGTCAAAAGCCCGACGTTTACGATTATTCGCGAATATCGTCACGGTCGGCTGCCGCTGTATCACATGGATCTTTATCGCTTGGAAGACGGTGGTGCCGAAGACCTGGGACTTGAAGAATACTTTGAAGGTGACGGCGTTTCAGTCGTTGAATGGCCGGATTTTCTGGGTGCAAGCGAACCCGAAGCCGATTTGCTGGTGCACTTTCAAAAAGATGAGCAGTCGGATACAACCCGTCATCTTGAATTTGTTCCTCAGGGTAAGCGCTATGAAACATTGCTTCAGAGCTTAAAATGAGCGTAGCGCCAATGATTTTTATTTTAACTTCAACTAAAATAGCACTAAGACCAGTGGTGGCTCTAGTGCTATTTTTAGTGTAACAGGTTAATCATTGGCTATGATAGTTAAAAATTATATTTTGATAAGCAAAGTATACATGCTACACTGTTAGCAATGTGGAGCATGACATGAATTAAGAAAGTAGGTGTGCAATGTTAGCAGTTAAAGATCTCGTCAAGACTTTTGGCACCATGACGGCGGTTGATGATGTGAGTTTTACCGTCAAGCCTGGCGAAATTATGGGACTGATTGGCCAAAACGGGGCCGGTAAAACAACGACGTTCCGAATGATTTTGAATTTTTTGACCCCAGACTCCGGAACGATTACCTGGAATGACCATCCGTTAACGGCCAAGGATTATGACATCATCGGCTATTTGCCTGAAGAACGCGGTTTATACCCGAAGATGCGCGTGCAGGATCAGATTATTTATTTTGCCCGATTGCGCGGGATGAAGACGGCGGATGTGAAAGCCCGGATTCCCGAATGGCTGGAACGTTTTCAGGTTAAAGGCAAGGCAACCGATAAAATCAAGGACCTGAGCAAAGGTAACCAGCAAAAAGTGCAAGTGATTGCGACCATGATTCATATGCCTAAACTGGTGATCCTAGATGAACCTTTCTCAGGACTGGATCCGGTCAATGCGAGCTTGTTAATGGCTGGGATTGAGATGCTAAAAGACAATGGCGCGGCGATTATTTATTCCAGCCACGATATGGCCAATGTCGAAGCCATCTCGGATCATTTGGTGATGCTGAAGCAAGGAAAGATGGTCTTAAACGGCGCTGTCGGTGACATTCGCGAAAGCTTTGGCCGGACGAAGCTCTTCATTGAATCCGGTTTAACCCGAGATGATTTGCAAGCCTTTGATGGTGTAACGAACATTCGTCAACACGGTCAGGAATTTGAGTTGACGTTGGCAGATCCGGCAGTGGGCCGCCAGATTTTTGCTAAAGCGGTCGCCAATGGTTACATACCGGAATTTCGGCAACAACCGCCAACGCTTGATGAGATTTTCCGCTTGAAAGTGGGTGAAACACATGCATAAATTCTGGGTCGTCATGAGTCAGGTTTACAAAAAGAATGCCAAAAGCGGTTCGTGGATCTTTTTGGTCTTATCGCCATTGCTTTTTCTGGCGATTGGATTCGGCATTGCTTTTTACATTGCCAAAACGCAGGCACCCGCCCAAGTGGCAGTTGTCAGTGACGTCAGCGCGGTCAGCCAGGCATTAAGTAAGCAAAACAACGATGATTTGCATTTTAAAGTGTACTCATCGAGTAAAAAGGCTGATGCGGCGCTGAACGATGAGAAAGTTGACGGCATTTTAACTGTCAATGCCAAAGATCAATTCCGTTCGCGCTATGTTTCGCGGGATAACGGCCAAGAGGTTGATAAAACCACTTTGGTCACGGCACTCAGTGGCTTGAAACTTAGCAGCACCGCGGCAAGTATGCATCTCACGGCAGCGCAGGTCAGTGCACTGACGCAACCGCCAATGGTCAGCACTAAAACGGTGGCCATTGAAAACGGCAAACAGGTGACCAAGTCAAACTCAACGCAATTGATGAATCACGGGGTTGCGGTTGTGGCCATGATTTTAATCTTGATGGTGACCATGGTTTACGGCTCGATTCTTGCTCAGGAAATTGCCACGGAAAAAGGCTCGCGCATTATGGAGATTCTTTTGTCCTCGGTGAGCGCGACCACCCAATTCTTCGGTAAACTGGCCGGAATCTTCGCGCTGTTACTGACGCAGCTAGCAATTTATGTGGTTGCCGGGGTGATTAGTTGGCAATTCGTCAAAAATCAGTCGTTTGTGTCCGGTGTTTTGAAACAATTTGACTTTTCGATTCTGGTGTCTGGCACCACAGCAATGATTGTCGTCTTCTTCATCATCGGCACCTTGACCTACTCAGTACTGGCTGCACTGACCGGTTCGCTGGTTTCCAATCAGGAACAGGTCCAACAGGCAGCTATGCCGATTAGTATGTTGGGGTTGATTGGGTATTTCATTACGATTGCGGCTCAATCAAGCGATTCGGCTTTGGCACAGATTACGAGCTATGTCCCATTCCTGAATGTCTTCGTGATGCCCACCCAGATGTCACTAGGGCGGGCCAGCATGGGCGAGGCGTGGATCAGCGTCGCCATCAGTCTCGTCTTCCTCGTACTGTTTACCATGTTCACGGTAAAAGTCTACCGGAACAATGTATTGGTTTACTCCGGTTCAGGCTTGTGGCAGTCGATGAAAACGTCCTTTAGCATCTGGAAGTCTGAGCGTAGCGTTGCTAAAAAGTAATATAGCTGGATAAAGCTATCTTCTAAATCAGTTAATGCTGGGTCATAACTCATAGATATAATAAAAAGGTGAACATACTAGAGTATGTTCACCTTTTGTTTCCCCAAGGTAATTTGTTGGGTTATTTAAGATATTAGTGCCAAAGCGGAGCAATCGTAGGCCAGATGGGGCTCAGCTGTGACATTGTACTAGCCGGGCGATCTTCCCGGCGTAGTACAAGGCCGAGCCTAGAGCCTCTGCCGGTTTTGCAGAGGCTCTAAGTCGTGCCCTCCGCTCTAGCTTCGCGTCGCCACCCCAGCTGGCCGGAGATTGCGGAGTTTGGCACGGCATGAAGACTGATTGCCTAAGCTCTACTTGTTCATCAACCAGCCTTAGCCAACTTCATCATAGCTTTCGTTCGGGCTTCGCCAAAATGTTCGTTCTCGGCAATGAGAATTCGTGCGCAGGCATAACTATCTGCCAACGCGTTGTGGTGATGTTCCAGCGGAATTTTTAACGCAGCACTGACCGTATCCAACCGATGATTCGGCAGCTTCGGTAAAAGTTGCCGTGAAGTCCGAACAGTGTCGATCACCTGATAGCGCGGCGCAGCGATGCCATACCGGTCAAGTGTCAGGCGCAACACCGACACATCGAACGGGGCATTGTGAGCCGTGACAATGCGACCCGGAGTATAAAACATCTGGATATGCGGCCAAACCTGATCAAAAGTTGGCTGGTTTTGAACCATATCCGGTGTGATCCCGTGAATGCGAATATTTTGCGGGTCAAAGCGCATCTGCGGGTTGATGAGTGTATAAAAACTATCGACAACCCGATTTTGCTGCACGACCACTAAGGCAAGCGAACAGGCTGAGGCTCGTTTGCGATTAGCAGTTTCAAAATCCATGGCAATAAAGTTCATTATTGACGCTCCTATAGTAAATCCTGCGTGGTGAGTTCAACCGGACAGTGGTCACTGCCCATGACATCGGTTAAAATTTTGGCATCTTTGACATACGGCTGAAAGTTTGAACTGGCAACAAAGTAGTCAATCCGCCACCCGGCATTATTGGCGCGCGCGTGGAACCGATAGCTCCACCAAGAATAAGTGACCGTGTCGGGATACAGATGGCGGAAAGTGTCGATAAAGCCGCTCTTAAGCTGCTTGGTAAAATCGGCACGTTCCTCATCGGTGAATCCAGCGTTATGGTGATTGGTCTTATCATTCTTAAGGTCGATCGGTTCATGGGCAACGTTTAAGTCACCGCAATAAACAAGGGGCTTTTTTTCCGCCAACTGGTTAGTGTAGGCACGAAAATCCTTATCCCACTGTTGACGATAATCGAGTCGCTTGAGCTCGCTGCCAGAGTTGGGAGTGTAAACCGTCATCAAGTAAAATTTGGGATATTCAAGCGTAATGATGCGGCCTTCCTTATCGTGCTCGGGAATGCCCATGCCGTAAGTCACATTGAGCGGTTCGTGTTTCGTAAAAATCGCGGTGCCTGAATAACCTTTGCGTTCCGCGTAATTAAAATACTGATGGTAGCCAGGAAGGTCAAGCTTCACTTGGCCTGCCTGCATTTTGGTTTCCTGAAGACAAAACCAATCAGCATCCAGTTCATTAAAAATTGTCATAAAGTCTTTTTTTAAGACGGCCCGCAAGCCATTCACGTTCCATGAAATTAATTTCAAAACGTTCACTCCTATCGCTACATTGCTCTTTTATTCTACTAGACTTTTCTAACAAACGCACGGAGAGGTAAGTGTTCACAAGCGTCAATTTCTGCTAAAATATATAAGTAGTCTTTTTGAAAGGACCTGATGTTGTGGTAGATGCACCACGGATGCTTGAAGGGATCACCATCATGCATGATGAACCGTTAAGCCATTATACGTTTACAAAAACCGGTGGGCCAGCCGATTTACTGGCTTTTCCTAAAAACGTTGCCGAGGTCCGGACTCTGGTTGAATCGGCGCGGGAACAGCATTTGCCTTTGACGGTCATCGGAAACGCAAGTAATTTAATTGTGCGCGATGGCGGTATCCGTGGGCTGGTCTTGATTTTGACGGCCATGAACGAGATTACGGTGACAGATAACACCGTAACGGCTCAGGCTGGCGCACGCCTCATTGACACGACTGAAGCTGCGTATCGCGCCGGATTGACCGGTCTTGAGTTCGCGGCCGGAATTCCAGGTAGTGTCGGCGGCGCACTTTTCATGAATGCTGGGGCATACGGCGGTGAAGTCTGCAATGTCATCAGCAGCGCCCATGTGTTGACGCGCGCAGGTGAATTCAAAACCTATAACCATCGCGAATTGAAGTTCTGGTATCGCCATAGTATTGTTCAGGATACTGGCGATGTTGTCTTAAGCGTTACTTTTTCCCTGAAACCCGGCGATAAACCGGCAATTCGCGCCAAAATGGACGAGCTGAATGCAAGACGGGCGGCTAAACAGCCATTGGAATATCCGTCTTGCGGTTCAGTCTTTAAGCGGCCGCCGCATCATTTTGTCGGCCCGATGATTCAAAAGGCCGGTCTGCAAGGCCACATTATTGGTGGTGCGCAGGTTTCAATGAAGCATGCAGGCTTTATCATCAATTTAGGTGACGCAACTGCCACTGACTATCTGGATATGATCCACCTGATCCAGAAAACGGTTAAGGCCAAATTTGGTGTCGATTTGGAAACTGAAGTCCGCATCATTGGCGAACCCTTGCAGTCATAGCCTACATTCAAAATAAAAGAAAGGGGCCCCACAATGCATTTAGTCGAAGCCGTCTTGTTTTTGATGGCGCTGGTCATCGTGTCAAACGTGCTCAGCCACTACATTGTCGCTGTCCCGGTATCTTTGATTCAAGTCGCGCTGGGACTCGGCGCGGCTTTGTTTTTTCATTTAACGATAAACTTAGCGACCGACTGGTTCATGCTCTTGTTCATTGCGCCGCTATTGTATTACGATGGACGGCATTTTCCACGGCGGGAGTTGTGGGAATTGCGGGGCCCGATCATCGGAAATGCGATTTTTCTGGTTTTTGCAACGATGTTGGTTGGCGGTTACTTGATTCATTTCCTGATCCCGCCATTGCCGCTGCCTGCAAGTTTTGCCTTAGCCGCGATTCTCAGCCCGACTGATCCGATTGCGGTTCAGAGCCTGGCCAAGCGGACCCATTTGCCAAGTGGGGTTTTGCACTTGGTCAGCGGTGAAAGCCTGATCAATGATGCCAGCGGCTTGATCGGATTCAAATATGGCATTGCCGCAACGCTGACCGGGACATTTGCTTTTGGACACGCGGTTCAGGATTTCTTCTATGTGGCGTTAGTTGGCGCAATGGCTGGGTTTGTTTTAATCGGGATCATCAACTTGAGTCGTAACTGGCTGCTGCAACAAGGGATCAATGATGTGATTCTGCATACGATTTTGCAGGTGTTAACGCCATTTTTTATTTATTTGATTGTTGACGAGTTCATGCATGCTTCCGGCGTTATCGCCGTCGTCGTAGCCGGGTTGCTGAGTAATACGCAATATAATCGGTATGTGACTGCGTTACCGGAATTAAGAATCGTGTCGGAACGGACTTGGGATTTAATTGTTTACACGCTTAACGGAATTATTTTCCTGATTCTGGGCATTGAGCTTCCGGTGGCGATGCGCGATACGATTGCTGATCATGAAGTCAGCACGTTACAGGCACTCGGCTTTGTCGTTTTGGTCTATCTGGGTATCCTGATTTTACGGACCTTATGGATTTATGGTTACATGTTGCTGACGGTCCGTTCAAAAGGCAACCAGCCTTCATGGCGCGCGGCATTGTTAAGCGGTATTTCAGGCGTTCGCGGTGCCATTACGTTGGTCGGGGTATTCGCGGTACCCGCTGCTCTGGCCAACGGGGATCCGTTTCCGGAACGGAGCCTGATGCTGTTTATTGCGGCAGGTGTCGTGGTGTTGAGCCTGATTGTGGCGATTGTGGCCTTGCCAATCGTGACTCGGTCAGTCGCACCTTTGCAAACGCGTGGTTCTACCATTGCAGCAACCGATGATGACACTGAGTCTGACGAAGATCACACGAATGATGTACGGATTATTTCCCTGAGCCAGGCGCAGATGTTTGTATACCAGATGGCGGTCCGCCGCGTTGAATCAGAGCGTCGGGAATCGAATCAAAAAGCGGCGTTGGATCTCATTGCGGAATACCAAAACCTGATCCGTCGCCTTGAATTAGCCGAGGATACCGGTGCAGCAATTCCGCCGTTGGTTCAAGATGAACTCGACTTGCGCAAAGTCGGTGTTCAAGGCGAATTATATGCATTGGACGATTTGTGGCGGGAAAACCAAATCATGTCGAAGAGTTATGCCAAAGCACGCAAGCGATTAAAGCACCGAATGGATGATCTGGACTCCATGGCCAAACGATCGGGGCGGCCAACGTTGCGGATGCTTTTTGACCGCTCGGCATTGCGCCTATCACACTTCTGGTACACCGTGGCCAGTGAGCAAAACCGCTCGCATCGCTTCTTTAACGAGAAATTGTTCATTGAAAAAGAAACGGCAAAAGGCGGGTTGAAGTACCTGTCGAAGTTTCTCCGCCAAAAAGAAAACAAGGCCCACCATTACAATCGCCAGGTGATTTATTCGTTGATTGTTCAATATCGCAACCGCATCGCCTCGGTCAAGGCGTTGAATACGCATAAGTCGACTCAGTACGAACATGAACTGAGTCGTTTACGCGCGATTGCCTTTGCCGCAGAGCGCACGGCAATTCATGATTTGATGGAAAAAGGCTACATCACCATGACCATGGCCCAGCGGCTGAATCAAAATGTCAACTTTACCGAAAATGCGGCGACTCTGACGTCTTTGGAGGAAGTCTGATCTTAGAAGTCTGGCTATAGAGCGACACTATTCTTAATAGATAAACGAACGGCGGCATCCTTTTCTTAAAAGAAAATGCGATGCCGCTGTTTCTGTGCTGCTAACGATTTAGGCGATATTCATTAAATTTTCAGCCAGGCAATCCCGCTTGAAAAATATTTTTGCCCATCTCAGTTATAAAAGCTTGCGTTGGTGCATGACATTTGTATAATAGGCAGAGTCAGTAAACTTGAAGTTTAGTTTAACGAAACCTAAAAAGGCGGTGTGCCATGGATATTGGTAGTAAAATTCGTGATCTGCGCATTCGAAAAAACCTGACACAGGAAGAACTCGGGGAGCGGACCGACTTATCGAAAGGGTATATTTCGCAGGTTGAACATGACCAGAGTTCACCGTCACTCGAGACTTTCTTTGATATTCTGAGCGTTTTAGGCGAGTCTCCAGCAGACTTTTTCCGGGAAGAGCCGGTTGATTCGCTGGTTTACCACGAAGAAGATCAGGTCACTTATCTGGATGAAGACAAAGGCTATCAACTGAAGTGGTTGGTACCGGAAAGTAATGAGAATGAGATGGAGCCGGTGATGATTGATTTTGCCCCGGATGGCATTTTTAAAACGTTTGAACCATCCCCGGCTGAGACCTTTGTTTACGTTGTTAGCGGCAAAGTGAAACTGCTGCTGGGCGATCAGGCTTATGTTGCCAAAAAAGGCGAAACCATTTATTTTCACGCAACGAAACAACATCAACTTGTCAACGCAGCAACGGGTCGCAGTAAGTGCCTGCTGGTTGCGACAGCATCTTATCTATAAGGAGTTGGGGTCATTGAGCAACATTATTGTGGAACTGAAGCATGTCGGCAAGCGCTATGGCGACACGCAAGTATTAAAAGATGTCAATATCGAAATCGAACAAGGAAAATTCTATACGCTGCTCGGCCCGTCCGGCTCCGGTAAAACAACGATTCTGCGCGCCATTGCGGGATTTTTGGATGTTTCGGAAGGCGAAGTTCTTTTTGATGGCAAAAAAATAAACGATGTCCCGGCTAACCAACGCAAAGTGAATACCGTTTTCCAGGATTATGCGTTATTTCCGCACCTTAACGTCTTTGACAATGTTGCGTTTGGATTGCGGTTGCATCGTATGAGCAAGGAAACGATTCAGACCAAGGTAACGGACGCGCTTAAAATGGTTCGGCTACAAGGATATGCCGATCGGGAGATTTCCGAGCTGTCAGGCGGCCAGCAACAGCGCGTCGCCATTGCCCGGGCAATTGTCCTTGAGCCGCAAGTGTTGCTTTTAGACGAACCATTATCAGCGCTTGATGCCAAGCTGCGTAAGGACATGCAGTACGAGCTGCGCGAATTGCAGGAACGGTTGGGGATCACTTTCTTATTTGTGACCCATGATCAAGAAGAAGCACTGGCATTATCGGATGAAATTTTTGTCATGAACGATGGCCAGGTTCAGCAAAGTGGCACGCCGGTCGATATTTACGATGAACCGGTCAATCACTTTGTTGCCGACTTCATTGGCGAAAGTAATATCATCCCCGGTCACATGATTAAGGACTTCCTGGTTGAATTCAATGGCAAACAGTTTGAATGCGCCGACGCCGGCATGCGGCCAAATGAACCCGTTGAAGTTGTCCTGCGCCCGGAAGATTTGGACATTACAGCAGCCGACGCCGGCAAAGTGAATGTCGAAGTTGATACCCAACTGTTCCGCGGCGATTATTACGAAATTGTCGCGTACGACCAACTGAAAAACGAATGGTTGATTCACTCGACAAATCCGGCAAAAGACGGGGAAACAGTCGGATTAACCTTTGATCCTGAAGATATTCACGTCATGCGGTTGAACGAATCCGAAGAAGAATTCGACGCACGGCTGGAAACCTATGAAGGCGACTGATCCGTGGTAGGGGGATCGGTGTTCTGTCGGCGTTTGTAGTCTGGAAAAACCAACACTTGGCAGGCACCATTAGATTTTGAATCTGAGGAGGGTCATCGTGAAAAAATCCACCACGAATGTTGCATTTTACACGCCTTATGTGATGTGGCTCGCACTATTTGTCATCGCGCCGATGGTATTGATCGTTTATCAAAGCTTTTTTGATATCAGCGGCCATTTTACCTTGGCGAATTACCAAACTTATTTTAAATCCGGCACTTATATTATGATGACGATTAATTCGGTTTGGTATGCTTTTTTGATCACCTTTGCCACATTGCTGATCAGTTATCCGACTGCGTATCTGCTGCATTACGCCAAGCATAAGCAATTGTGGCTATTGCTGATCATTTTACCGACGTGGATCAACTTGTTGCTAAAAGCGTATGCGTTCATCGGCATCTTTAGCCAGGACGGCGGAGTCAACAGTTTCTTAGGGATGTTTGGGATTGCACCACAGCAATTTCTCTTTACTGATTTCAGCTTTATTTTCGTTGCTGCCTACATCGAAATTCCGTTCATGATTTTGCCGATTTTCAATGCGATTGAAGAACTACCGGAAAATCTGGTGAATGCCTCGCAGGATCTGGGCGCAAACGGCTGGCAGACGTTTACTAAAGTGATTTGGCCGTTGACGATTTCAGGGGTCAAGTCAGGGGTTCAGGCAGTTTTCATTCCCAGTTTAAGCCTGTTCATGTTAACCCGGTTAATTGGCGGGAATCGGGTCATCACCCTTGGCACCGCCATTGAAGAGCATTTTTTGACGACAATGAACTGGGGCATGGGTTCAACAATCGGCGTTGTTTTGATTGTCGCCATGTTTATCATCATGTTCCTGACCGGTGAGCGAAAGAAGAAGGGGGTGCGCCGGCATGAAGCGTAAGTTTAAATGGTCCAACCTTTATCTGATTTTCGTGTTCATCTGTCTGTACGTGCCGATTTTTTATCTTGTGATCTATTCATTTTCGACTGGGGATCGGATGAGCAACTTCTCCGGCTTCACCTGGAAACATTACGCTGAGTTATTTGCGGATACGCGGATGATTCAGATTGTTTTGGATACGTTGCTGGTAGCGTTGTTATCAAGCTTAATTGCGACGATTATCGGTGCATTGGGCGCGCTGGCCATTGATCGAACCAGCCGTCCCGTGATGAAAAATACGGTCTTGTCACTCAACAACATTCTGATGGTAAGTCCGGATGTTATTATCGGTGCCAGTTTCCTGATTTTTTACACGGCGCTAAAGGTTCCGCTGGGATTCTGGTCAGTGCTGATGAGCCATATCGCCTTTTCTATCCCGATTGTGGTGCTGATGATCCTGCCGCGTCTGCAGGAAATGAGTCATTCCTTGCTGGACGCCGCTCGTGATTTGGGTGCTTCCAACTATCAGGTGCTGACGCGCGTCATCGTGCCTTACATCACGCCTGGCATTTTCTCGGGATTCTTCATGGCATTTACGTACTCGCTGGATGACTTTGCGGTGACCTTCTTCGTGACCGGCAATGGGTTTGAAACGTTGGCTGTCGAGATTTACGCTCGCGCCCGCCAAGGCATCAGCTTGGAAATCAATGCATTATCCGGCGTCATGTTCGTCTTTGCCTTACTGCTGGTTGTCGGTTACTACTTCCTACAGCGGGCGGGTCAGAGCCGGCGCGCCAAACACAAGCGAGAAAGCGAGGCGTTGATCAATGAAACGACTCATTAGTATTGCGGTCGCCATCCTGGCCGTTTGCCTTGGATTAGCGGTTTGGAGCCAAGACCTGCAAAAGTCGCAAGGCAATACTGGCGACAACACGCTGAATCTTTTCAACTGGGGCGATTACATCGACCCGGCACTAATCAGTAAATTTGAAAAGCAAACCGGCTATCACGTGAATCAGGAAACATTTGATTCCAATGAAGCCATGTTCACCAAAATCCAGCAAGGCGGCACCAGCTACGATTTGACCGTCCCGTCGGATTATATGATTGAGAAAATGAAAAAGGCGCATCTGCTATTGCCGCTTGATAAAAGTAAATTAAACGGGATGCAGAACATGGATCCGCGTTTGATCAATAAGGAATTCGATCCTGGCAATAAATACAGCATTCCTTATTTCTGGGGGACACTGGGGATCATTTATAATGACAAGTTTGTCAAAGCCAGTGAAGTTCAGCACTGGAATCAGTTATGGAATCCTAAGTTCAAAGATTCGATCATGCTGATTGATTCCGCGCGTGATGTTTTCGCGCCGGCTTTGATCTCAATGGGCCAGTCAGTTAACGAAACCAATCCGCAGACGCTGGCAGTGGCCAAAGCCAAACTCGATCAATTGTCGCCCAACGTCAAGGCAGTTGTCGCCGATGAAATCAAAATGTATATGGCTGAAAACGAAGCTAAAATCGCTGTCGACTGGTCAGGTGAAGCCAGTGAAATGCTGGCCAACAATAAACACCTGCACTATGTCGTTCCGCGAGAAGGCAGCAATCTCTGGTTTGACAACTTGGTCATTCCAAAAACCGCCAAACATTTCAAAGCCATATACGCCTTTCTTAACTTCATGATGAAACCCGAAAACGCCGCTCAAAATGCCGAATATGTCGGCTATGCGACGCCAAATGCCGCCGCCAAAAAACTGCTGCCAAAAAGCGTCCAAAATGATCGGCAGTTCTATCCAGATGACGAGACCATGAAGCATCTGGAGATCTACTCAGACCTCCCGCCGGCGAAGGTTGGGCTCTACAATGATTTATTCTTAGAATTTAAGATGTACCGCCGGTGAGAACTCGTATCTAAAACTATCCGCATCAGACGGGAAAAAGTCCCTGACCGGTGCGGATTTTTTGTTTTGAATTTATGATGGTTTTTATAGTATCAAACAAGCCGCAACCATTAAGCCTCCAAAATGGTGTCAAGTCATCTTAACCAGACAGATTGAAAGAAAGCATACAGTAGTCCTAGGCAGCTCAATCAGGTATGATAGGTTGTATATGAGGTGACCCAAATGAGAAAACACAGTCGGCACAACGAAGGCCTGTGGCTTGATATCATTTGTTGTCTGAGTCTGTGGCTGGCAGTAGTTTGTCTGCTATTGGCAGCTTTGGCAATTAAAGTGAACCGACCTTATATCATCATCATGCTGGCCTTTGGGCTTTGCGCACTCGGTGAGACGGTCACGGTTTTTAAAAAATGGTGAGTTGCACCTGGCTTTTCCAATTAATCCGGTTTGTGAGGCAATGAGAGCACGTAGAGTCGTTGACGGATGACAAACAATGGCCAACTAGAAAAGGTCCAAAAGGCATATGCATCACATGTCTTCTGGACCTTTTTTAACTGACTTATAACACACGGGTATGCTGTTAACGGGTAACACTTGACGCACGGGCGGTAGCCGTGACTTTTTCACGCGATAAGCGCCGGCGATTAAGCCATTTGCGGCCTTCTTCGATTAGGAAGAGGGGAATTGGAATGATTGCCAGGAAAAGCCAGTCGGTGAGTGCTAACGGTCCGGTGTGGAACAAGTTCTGTAAGAATGGCGTGTAGCTAAGCAATGCTAACAGAAAGATTTCAAAGCCAATACCGAACCAGACCAAGTGATTGGTGAACAAGCCGACTTTAAAGACCGAAGCATTTTCGGTGCGGCAGTTCATAGCGGCAGCGATCTGGCAGAAGATGATCGCGGCAAGAGTCATGGTCGTGGCCATGACGTAGGTTGATCCGCTGGTTGCCAGGCCGCGTAATGGCCAGCCGTTTAGATGGTTGACGAAGAAGTAAGCGCCGCTGGAAATGATGGATGCAATTAAGCCATACCAGGCAAATGCCTTCCACAAAACAGTGCGGTTCATAAGGTGAGCATCACGTGCGCGTGGCGGTTTGTCCATAATGCCAGGCTCGGCTTTTTCCGACCCTAGTCCCAGCGCTGGCATCATATCGGTGCCGAGGTCGACAGTCAGAATTTGCATGACGGTCAACGGTAACGGGATGGCACCGCGCGAGAAGAGGAAGAGGGCAGATGGTACCGCTTCTGGTAGGTTGGAGTTCAAAATGTAAACCAAGAACTTTTGAATGTTGCTGTAAACGGTACGACCTTCTTCGATGGCGGCAACAATAGAGGCAAAATTGTCGTCGGTAAGAATCATGTCGGCAGCGTCTTTGGCGACATCAGTTCCGGTGACGCCCATCGCAACACCAATGTCTGCTTTTTTCAACGCAGGCGCATCGTTCACGCCGTCACCGGTGGAGGCAACGATTTCGCCCATCGCTTGTAACGTAGAAACGATTTTATATTTTTGCTCTGGCGCGACCCGGGCAAAAATAATTTCGCCTGCCAGTGCCTGTTTGAGTTCGTCTTGGCTCATGGCATCGAGTTCACTGCCGGTGACGACCCGCGCTTTGTCGGAGGTCAGGCCGATTTTAACGGCAATGGACTTCGCCGTTAGTGAGGAATCGCCAGTCACCATGATGATTTTGATGCTAGCGCGGTGGCATTTCTCGATGGCATCGTAAATTTCCGGACGTGGTGGATCGGACATGATGGCCAAGCCGACAAAGGTAAGTTTGGTTTCGGCCGTCTCAATCGTGAGGTTGTCGAGCTGACTTTGTTTATCAGCTTCTTGGGGAATTTCACGATAAGCGGTCGCAATTGAGCGAAGGCCTAGAGAAGCATACTTGCGGTTGGCGGCATCGATTGCTTCTTTGTCTGCTGCGGTTAAAGGCCGGACCTTGCCGTTTTCCTGAATGGTGTCGCAGTGCGGCAATAAGTCGCTAAGAGAGCCTTTGGTACAGATGGAAAGCGTGTGATCATCGTGCTGGTGGATGGTGGTCATCCGTTTCCGATCGGAGTCGAAGGGGAGCTCTTTAAGCCGCGGATATTTTTTAGTATAAGCATTAACGTCGATACCGGACTTTTGCGCCAGAATCACCAGTGATGCTTCGGTCGGTGTGCCAAGGATTTTCGGTCGGGCTTGGCCTTTTGCTGGTTCAACTTCGGTGTCGTTGTTGAATGCGACCAGACGAATAAGCAGATCCAGGTCAGGATTGCTGCCGTATTGAACCGGTTTGCCGTCTAACTCAATATGGCCATTATTGACATAGCCTTGGCCGCTCACGGTATAAGTATGTGACCGAGTCCAGATATGATCGACCGTCATCTGGTTTTGCGTCAGGGTGCCGGTTTTATCCGAGCAGATCACCGTTGTTTCACCCAACGTTTCAACACTGTTCAAGTCTTTTAGTAAAGCATGCTTCTTGGCCATGCGCTGCACGCCTTGAGCCAGCGAAAGTGTCACTGTCGGCAGTAAGCCTTCGGGGATGAAGGCGACGATCATGCCTAACGCGAAAATGAAGCTTTGGGCGACCGGATAGTGGACAAAGAAGATGGCGGCCACAAAGAAAAGAACGCCTAAGCTGATGGCAATGAGTGAAATCTGTTTGGTTAGACGATTAAGCTCTAATTGCAGCGGGCTTAGACTCCGCTTTTGTTGTTGGGTTAACGCGGCGATTCGCCCGAACTCGGTTTTCATGCCAGTCGCAAAAGCAATGGCCGTTGCGGTTCCGGCGCCAACCGTGGTGCCGGCATAGACAAGATTGGACTCAGCGAATTCGCCTTGGCCAGCGTTGTAGTCAACCTTTTTGGATTCGGGAACAGACTCACCAGTAAGGGCACTTTGGTCAACTTGGACAGAGGTGGCCTTGATCAGGCGGGCATCAACCGGTACTGCATTGCCTGCTTGTAGATTGAAAACGTCGCCCGGTACGATTTGGGTAGCATTGACCTGTTGCAGTTTGCCATCACGGTAGACCTGCGTATAGGTCGGCAACATTTTCATGAGTGAGTCCGTTGCCTTTTGAGCTTCATGTTCCTGCCAATAACTGAAAATACCATTAATAACGTTGACCAGCCAGATGGCAATGCCTAGCTCCAGGGTGCCGGATAGGATTGCAACAAACCCGCTTACCCATAACAGAATCGCCATCACACTGGTAAAGTTTTTCAGAAAGACTAGCAACTGCGACTTTTGCTTTTCGCGGGTGATTGTGTTTTCACCATATTTAGCAAGGCGGGCAGCTGCTTCTTTTTGACTTAATCCAGTTGACGTTGTGTGCAAGTCGTCCAGTAAATCCGCAACCGATTCAGTTGCAAACTTGCGCCGCGTCTCCTTTTCACTTTTCATGACTCAGACATGGCTCCTTTTATTAAGACGTTTAACCTCATTCTAACGTTCTGCCGGATGTAAAAACACCCAAAACTGTCGAATTTAGGTGATTAAAATTTAGCGATTTATAGCTGGTATATCTGGTCTTATCATGTTTGTAACCCCCGCTCAAGAAACGCCACTGCCTCGGAAACCGCAGTCTCAAGATCAAAACTAGATTGCATCCCCAAGACAACTGGCAACAGGTAACTTAAAATGGTACCAAAAATATAGCGAAGGATGCGCGTCAGTGGCCAGTCAACGAGCGCACCTTCCTGTTGATAGACGGCGAGTAAGTGGATGGCCTTGTCCATGAATTGCTTTTGAAACTTTTCCGCCAGTGCATGGCTTAGCGCCGCATCTTGCAAAAGAGTGGCGGCCAGTATTCTTAGCTGTGCCTGATTGGCAATGGCAAAGGCCATCCGATTATGCACGATGAAGGTTAGAAAAGTATGCAGATCAGGTAGGTGTTGCTCACCGATTTCATGAATGAACTCAGTGAATGCGCTCGGGATAACGTGTTGAATCATGGGCGCCAATAACGCTTGGCGGATGCTTTCTTTGGTTTTGAACTGCTTATAAACTGTTCCTTCGCTAACGCCTGCCAGGTGGGCGATATCTTTTGTGCTGGTACGATCAAATCCTTTTTCCGAAAAAAGGCTCAGACTTGCTTTCAAAACTGCTTGTTGCTTGGCTGACAACTGGCTTTCAGCAAGCGATGAGGAGAATAGATCCGTCAGATTATGCGGCTGCACGATCGTTCACTTCCTTCTTTAGTCAGATTTGTTTAAACCTGTCGATAATGCCGCATGGTGACAAGATTCAGGCTTAAAAATAGTAAGAAGAAGCCTAGGAGGGCAATGACGTCCGGATACAACACACTTAATGACTGGCCTTTTGCAATAATGCCGGTTAACGCATCGGCACCGTAATAAAGCGGCATTAAGCGGGCAATCGGTTGCAGCCAGCCGAGCATTTGATTCACAGGAATCAGCCCGGTAAAGAAAATTTGCGGGACGACGACCAATGGGATGAACTGGAGCATTTGAAATTCCGTATTGGCAAACGTTGAAATCAGTAGGCCAAGCGAAAGCGCCGTGATTGCCAGTAATAAGTTGATTAGAAAAATTGCGGCAATGCTTCCGAGAATTTGGATTTTAAAGACGAACAAGGCATAGCCGACAATCAAGATTGTTTGAATCACCGCAAAAATGCCATAGCCCAATAAATAGCCACTAATAATTTCTCCTCGCCGCACAGGAGTTGCCAGTAATCGGTCAAGCGTTCCGGTTGTGCGTTCACGTAATAGCGCGATGCCGGAAATCAAGAAAACAAAGAAGAAAACGATGAAGCCAATCAGAATCGGCAGTAAGGTGTCAAAATAAGTCGAATTAGCCGATCCGTAACGATAATAAGTTGCGATTCTGTAGTGAGTGGCAGTTGATGCCGGTTGAGACCCTGCTACCTGTGCAGTTCCACGCGTGGAATGTTGTAACGCTGATGCCAGTTTTTGTAAAGCGGTTGCTTGATTTTTAATCGTAGTAGCTGCTGCCTGCATTTTAAGCTTGATGGTTGCTGCCTGTAAGCCCTGTTTCAAGAGGGCACTTTTTCCTTGATCGGCATTGGCGAGTAATAGTGTCAGTTTGTTGCCTTTCTGAGTCAGGATGCCAGCATAATCGTGATCTTTGATGAGCATGGTCGGATCTTCTTTGCCGACATGGTGGAGCCGGATTCGATCCGTATCCAGGTCCCGAACCACAGATGTATCCACACCGCGCACGCCTAAGTCAGCTTTTGTATTTGTGTTGGATTGGAAAAGAAAAAAGATTAACGTCATGATAAACAACGGCGCAATGAACATCAGTGCCAGTGTCCGTTTATCGCGAATCATTTCTTTGAAAATACGACTGATTAATGCATTAACGCGCATCTTGCTGCCTCCCTGCGGCCAAAAAGACCGCTTCGATCGAATCTGTATGATAGTTTGCTTTAAGCTGGTCAGGCGTGCCTTGGGCGATGGCGTTTCCGTTGCGGATCATCATGAGCACATCGGCTTCTTCGGCGTCAGCCATGACATGGGTTGTTAAAATAATCGCGACACCCTGATCGCTTGCCAATCGGTGCAATTCATGCCAGATTTTGCGGCGTAACTCAGGATCAATGCCGATAGTCGGTTCATCCAGAATCAGAAGTGGCGGTTTGCTGATCAACGCGATGGCAAGTGATAGTCGTCGTTTCATGCCGCCGGAGTAGGTTCTGACGCTTTGATCGAGGGCAGATTGCAAGTCAACAACATGCGCAGCGTAGCGCAATTGCTCGGTCATTTGTGTCTGCTTGACGCCTTGCATTTTGGCAAAAAAAGTTAAATTTTCAGCGCCGGTCAAGCTTTCGTAAAGGGCGTCAGTTTGGGCCATGAACCCGATCCGCGCTAAAAGCAATCGATCAGGGACAGGTTGATTAAAAACCAGTACCTGACCGGATTGGGGGCGTATCATGCCCATAATGCTACGGATCAAGGTTGTTTTGCCCGCACCGCTTGGACCGATTAAAGCCAGGATCTGCCCACGATTTAAGGAGAGATCAATGTCGCTAAGGACGATTTTTTGACCGTAACCTTGCTGCAGGGCGGTCACTTTGACAACTGGTTGTATTGACATATTTTAGCCGCTTTCTTTTAGAATATAGTGAGTACTCACTCACTTGCTATTATCACGACTTCTGTCGAAAAAGCAAGCTTATTTTTCCGCGGTCAACGCCGCAGCACCGCTTCATTCGGTTCAGCGCCCGCCGTTTAGGCATCTCGTGGTATAATTATTCAGAAGTTTGATTTCAAACCACAATGGAGGAACGCGGATGCGCACCTATCTCGCAAATTTATTAACTTGGTCCACCCTTATTAATCTGGTTGACATCCTCGTCGTCTGGTACGTCATTTATCGTTTGATCATGCTGGTTCGCGGTACCAAAGCCGTGCAGCTGCTTAAAGGTGTTTTTGTCATTGCGGCCATCAAGATTATTTCCTGGTTTTTGCAACTCAAAACGGTTGGCTACCTGACAGATTTGGTCATTACCTGGAGTGTGCCGGCGCTGGTCATTATTTTTCAACCGGAAATTCGCCGCGGTCTAGAGCATCTTGGACGTGGATCGTTGATTTTCCGCTCAAACAATAACCAACATGAAGCCGAAACGCGTATGGTCAAAGAGCTGGATAAGGCGATTCAGTACATGAGCAAACGCCGCATCGGTGCTCTGATTACCATTCAAAAAAATACCGGCCTTGAGGATTACATCGAGACTGGTATTCCACTGGATGCGGATATTAGTGGCGAGTTGTTGATCAACATTTTTATTCCTAACACGCCGTTGCATGACGGGGCGGTCATCATTCGCAACAATCGAATTGCGGTGGCCGCGGCTTATTTGCCGTTGTCGGACAGTAACCTGATTCCCAAGGAACTGGGTACCCGTCATCGGGCAGCTGTCGGGATCAGTGAAGTGACCGATGCCTTGACGATTGTTGTGTCTGAGGAAACCGGTGAAGTCACGATTACGAACAATAATAATTTGATTCGCAACCTGACGCGTGAGGATTACATGAAGTTCTTGACGGCTCAGTTGGTACCAAAAGAAGAGGCGCCCAATCCAAATCCGGTTGTCAGTTTCTTTTCGCGGCTTTTTAGTCAACGCAAAAAGAAGGAGGGCAAGCAATGAATCGCTTATGGGATAAGCCATGGGTTAATCGGTTGTTAGCCTTGCTTCTCGCGATCGGGTTGTTCGCTTATGTCAACGTTGAGAGTATCAACAATACGCGGCAGAATGCCAACGATGATACAACCTTGGTAGCGAACAAGACTCAGACCGTGAAAGTACCGTTGCAGGTTAACGCCAATACCGACAAGTATTTCATCACTGGGTACCCATCAAAAGTATCGGTTGCACTGACAGGAACGGCTTCTTTAGTGACCATGACCGCCAATACCCAGAATTTTCGGGTGGTTGCTGATTTAACCAATTTAGGTGTCGGCAAGCATCGCGTCCATTTGAAGGCGGAAGGCTTGAACAAGGATTTAAGCTACTCGATTTCGCCTAAATCGGTGACTGTCGACATCCAGGTGCGGGACAATAAGACCATGCCGATTCAGGTTCGCTATAATAAGGCCAGTATTGCTTCCGGTTATGCGGCAGGTGACCCTAAGCTTTCGGCGCGAACCGTTGAAGTGACGGGTGCACGCTCCGTGATCGATTCGATTGCCCAGGTCGTTGCCAATGTCTCGTTGGCGCACAATACCCGCAAGACCGTTGACCAGGAGGTGCTATTGCAAGCGTTGGATGATAATGGCAATACTATGAATGTGGTGCTGTCACCGCAAACCGTGCACGTGACATTGCCGATTTCTCAACCCAGTAAAAAAGTAAATATCGAGTTGAAGCAAACCGGTAATGCGGCGAGCGGGCATACGTACGCCTTGTCGTCAGACACAAAACAGGTTACCGTATATGGAGACCAGCAAAGTCTGGATAAGTTGAGCAAGTTAACTGTTCCGGTTGATGTCAGTGGCATTACGTCGACAACCACGCGAACTTTTAATGTGACAGATCTCAACGACAGTATTTCTGCGGCTGATCCGAAAACCATTAAGGTGACGGTAAGTGTTGGCAACACAGGGACTGGTAATGGTGGTGGTAATGATAACGATGATGTGGGCACCAATGCTAACGCTGGCACGTCAACCGCTTCATCGAATTCATCCAGTGCCAGTAGTTCTCAATCAAGTTCATCAAGCGAAAGCACATCAGCAAGTGAAAAATAACCACTGGAAGAAATGAGGAAAAAATAAGATGACAAAGTATTTTGGTACCGATGGTGTTCGTGGCATTGCTAATAAGGAACTGAGTCCGGAAATGGCGTTTCGACTCGGGCGTACGGGTGGCTATGTGCTGACTCAGCACAAAGAGGATGCCAGTCATCGGCCACTGGTTCTGGTAGCGCGCGATACCCGGATTTCCGGTCAGATGTTAGCAGATGCTTTGATTGCCGGATTACTGTCGGTTGGCATTGAAGTGCTGGATCTTGGCGTTATCACAACACCGGCAGTTGCTTACCTAATTAAAATCCAAGGGGCCGATGCCGGAATTCAGATTTCGGCTTCACATAATCCGGTTGCCGACAATGGTATCAAGTTCTTTGGCGCAGACGGTTACAAGCTTTCTGACGAAACGGAAGAAGAAATTGAAGCTTTGTTAGATGCACCGGAAGATAACCTGCCGCGTCCGGCTGCAGAGGGACTGGGAACCGTTGACGATTATCCTGAAGGTGCGCTCAAGTATACGCAATTTTTGGAGCAGACACTCTCGGATGACTTAAGTGGCATTCATGTTTGTTTAGACGGTGCTAATGGTGCTACCAGTGGTTTGGTTAGCCGGATTTTTGCCGATCTTGACACAGACTTCGATACGATGGCCACCAGCCCGGACGGCTTAAATATCAACGCCGACGTAGGTTCAACGCATCCGCAAGCGTTGGCCAAGTTTGTCGTTGAAAAAGGTGCCGATGTCGGCCTGGCCTTTGACGGCGACGGTGATCGCTGCATTGCCGTTGATGAAGAAGGCAACATTGTCGATGGCGATAAGATCATGTTCATTCTAGGCAGCTATATGAAGTCACAGGGCCGCCTGAAACAAGATACGGTTGTGACCACAGTGATGAGCAACCTCGGCTTGTATAAGGCGCTTGAAGCCAATGGTATGAAGTCTGTTCAGACCGCGGTTGGTGACCGGCATGTGGTTGAAGCCATGCGTAAAGACGGTTATAACATCGGTGGTGAACAATCCGGCCACATCATTTTGTTTGATTATCACAACACCGGCGATGGCATGTTGACTGGCATCCACTTGCTGAACGTCATGAAAAAGACGGGCAAGAAGTTATCCGAGCTGGCAGCCCCGGTTCAGGATTATCCTCAGAAGCTGGTTAACGTTAAAGTTGCCGATAAAGAAAACTGGCAAGCCTATCCGGAAATTCAAGAAGCTATCGATACGGTTGAAAAAGAAATGGCTGGCGATGGCCGCGTGCTCGTGCGTCCTTCCGGTACGGAACCACTGCTGCGGGTGATGGCAGAAGCCAAAACCGAAGACCTGGTATCGCGTTATGTCGACCAGATCGTTGCAGTCGTTAAGCGCGAAATGGGCAGTCCAAAAGATTAATATTTGTCAAGTTACATGGTAGTTTGGTCTAAGAAGCCGCTGAGCAAAATTTCAGTGGCTTTTTTAATGCTTTTTTATGGAAAATATGGGGTGATCAAACCTTGAATTGTCTAAGTTGAGCGCGTTTTCGCAAAAAGATATAGACCAATATTCTTACGAAAAGTATACCATTGAAAATTTGGTATTGACACACGGCCACTTAAAACATATAGTTAGCTTTGTTTTTAGCGATACCAATAAAAAAATATGTCTAAACCAATTTGTAGACATTAGGAAAAGGATGTTGACTATGTGTGGAATCGTTGGTGTTATCGGTAAGAAAAATGCAACCCAAATCTTGCTTAAAGGGCTCGAAAAGCTGGAATATCGGGGGTATGATTCAGCTGGCATTTATGTAAACGATCAAGCCGGTCATGACCATCTGATCAAGCGGGTTGGCCATATTTCTAATTTGGAAAAAGCAGTGACACCGGATGTTCAGGGCGTCATGGGGATTGGTCATACACGCTGGGCAACAAATGGCGGACCGACCGAAGCCAATGCACATCCGCAGGTTTCTAATGACGAACGCTTCTATCTGGTGCATAACGGGGTTGTGACCAACGCCAATGACCTGAAGCAGCAATACCTTCAAGACATCGAACTGCATAGTGACACAGATACTGAAGTTGTGGTACAGCTAATTGCCTTGTTTGCCCGTCAAGGCCTGTCTGCCAAAGAGGCGTTGCGCAAGACATTGAAGTTAATTCAAGGCTCATACGCTTTTTCCATGGTTGATCGCCTGGATCCAACCGTGCTGTATGTGGCTAAGAACAAGAGCCCGCTTTTGATCGGTCGGGGCAAGGGCTTCAACGTTGTGGCTTCCGATGCGTTGGCTATGCTGAGCGAAACCGACCAATTTGTTGAACTCAAGGATCAGGAAATTGTGACGCTGACGGCTGATGCCATTCACATCGAAACACTTGATGGCAAAGTCGAAGAACGTAAGCCATTTACGGTTAAAGTTGATGACGGTGAGGTTTCCAAAGGCACGTACCCATTCTTCATGCTCAAGGAAATTGACGAGCAGCCAATTGTAATGCGCCGTTTGGTTGAAAAATATACCGATGATCAACATCATGTGGTGATTCCAGAAGACCTGATGGAGGCTTTACAGCAAGCCGATCGTCTATATATTGTTGCAGCCGGCACCAGTTATCATGCCGGGTTAGTCGGTGCCCCGTTGTTTGAACAGCTGGCAGGCATCCCGGCTGAAGTGCACGTTGCTTCGGAGTTTGCTTATCATCAGCCGTTATTGTCCAAGCATCCGCTGTTTATTTTCCTAACCCAAAGCGGCGAGACAGCTGATATTCGTCAGGTGTTGGTTGAAGTTAAGAAGCAAGGTTATCAGACGCTCACCATTACCAATGTCGGCAGTTCAACGCTTGCCCGTGAAGCAACATTTACCTTGTTGCTGCATGGTGGTCCGGAAATTGCGGTTGCCTCGACCAAAGCCTACACCGCCCAAATTGCTGTTGAAGCATTGGTTGCCAAAGCCGTTGGGGAAGCCAAGGGTCTGCAAGCAGCTAAGGAATTTGACGTCATCCACCAATTGGGTTTGGCAGCGACTGGCCAGCAAGCTTTGATTGATCAAAAAGATCGCATCCACGAACTGGCGACGGATATGTTCAAAACTACGCGCAATGCCTTTTACATCGGGCGCGGCGGCGATTATTATGCAAGCCTGGAAGCAGCGTTGAAACTCAAGGAAATCAGTTATGTTCAGGCAGAAGGTTTTGCTGCTGGTGAGTTAAAACACGGTACCATTGCCTTGATCGAAAAGGATACGCCGGTTGTCGCCATCATTTCCGATCCGCTCACAGCTGCGCGCACACGCAGTAATGCCGATGAAGTTCAGGCCCGTGGTGCTAAAGTCTTGCACATTGCGATGGCCAGTCAGGCACAAAAAGGTGACCAGATTATTGTGGACGACATCGATCCATTGCTGGCACCGCTTGTTACCATCATTCCGGCGCAATTGCTGGCATACTTCACAAGTGCCGATCGCGGCTATGACGTTGATCGTCCGCGTAACTTGGCAAAGTCTGTCACAGTTGAATAAGGTTGGGTGTTGACGGAAAAGTTAATGTTGATCTTAAAATGATGGGATAGCCCCACGAAAAAGCCTGTTTGCTAGCATTTTAGCAAACAGGCTTTTTGTCTCATCAGAATCTTTCCACTAAGAAGAAATGGGCAGCAATTATTTTAAGTAGTCCTCGCTCAACTGCATAAACTGTTGCGCATCCTTGGCGGCTAGGTCAATGCCTTGCTGCCAAAATGCCGGTTGCGTCAAATCAACACCGAGATGCTTTTTGGCCAGTTCCTCTGTCGACATGTTGGCCGTATCCCGCAGCAGCGCGATGTAATCATCTTCAAAGTTTGCGGTTTGTTGCGCCTTGGCGTAAATACCGCTAGAGAACAGGTAGCCAAATGTATACGGGAAGTTATAGAACGGCGGATTGTCAAAATAGAAGTGTAGTTTGTCCGCCCAGTACATTGGGTCAAATGAACTCAAACCGTCAGCGTAAGCTTTTTGCTGGGCTTCGGTCATCAGTTCCTTTAGGCGCGGCACGCTGACAATGCCGTGTTCCCGCTCTTGATAGAAGCTGTCTTCAAACAGGAAGCGGGCGTGAATGTTCAGCAGCATAGCTATTGGATTGGTCATTTTGGCATCAAGCAGGTTAAGCTTTTCTGCGGGATCGGTGGCGGCTTTGACCGTCGCATCGGCCACGATTAATTCAGCGAATGTCGAAGCAGTTTCGGCAACGTTCATGGCGTAGTCTTGACGCAGAACCGGCATGTCTTTCAAAATATCACTGTGGAAGGCGTGGCCTAGTTCGTGGGCGATGGTTGAAACGCCAGATGCCGAGCCATCAAAAGTCATGAAAATTCGGCTTTCTTTCACATCCGGTACACTGGTCATATAGCCACCGGCGCGTTTACCCGGCCGATCTTCAGCTTCAATCCAACCGTTTTCGAAGGCGTGTTTCGCGAATGCGGCCATTTTTGGTGAGAATTTAGCAAAATTGCTGACAATGAATTCGGCTGCTTCGTCAAAGGTATAGGTTTTTGGCTTGAAATCGCCAACGATGACCGGCGCCCACTGATCATGCCAAGTCATGGTTGGCTGGCCGGTTAGCTGGGCCTTGCGGGTGAGGTAGGCGGCAAATGGGGCCTTATTCGCGCTGATGGTGTGCCACATTTGATCCAATGTGGCCCGTTGCATGCGGTTGTATTGAAGCGGTTTGTAAAGATAATCCGGATAATGATGCAAGCGGTAATCAGTTAACCGAAATCCAGCAATGTGATTGAGCGTTTCGGCAAACAAACTGGCATGATCGTTCCAGACGTGTTCCCAAACGTTGAAAACGTCCCGCCGCACTTTAGGATCAGGCGCGCCTTCAAACTTGTTTTGCGTCTGGCCGGCACTCAGCTCGGTTGTTTTTCCGTTTTCAACAACCGGAAACTTAAGACTGCCGCTTAAAGTGGTGTAATGGTCACTCCAGCCGGTGTACCCATCAACTGCCAGGTCATTGATCATGGTTTCAGTTTGGTCATCAAGCAGGTCCTTGGCTTGGTCACGCATTTCAGCGAGCCCGAAGCGACTTTCCGCTAAACTGCCTGTTGCGGTCAGTTGATCGAACGCGGCTTGTGGCATGGCAGCTAATTTCTTGGCAAGCGGATTATTAATGTTTTGAAAACGCGTCTCGAGCGTGGTGAGCCGACCTTGTAATGGGCCGGTTTTTAAATTGGTCGTATCGGCGCTGGCAATCATTTCAACAAAGCTGCCCGTGGTGCCTAGGCCTTTGCTGATATCTTCAAACAGTTGCCAAAAAGTTTTGAAATCGGTAAACTCAGGAGCGTCATCGCTAGGCGACCAAGCAGCCACCTGGGTTTCCAGTTGCGGCAGTTCGTCGGCTACCTGTTGGATTCGGGCGGCAAGTTGTGGTGAGTCGATGCCACCGGGGAAGATTGAATCGAGATTCCAGTTAATTGGGTAAGACATATCAGCACTTCCTTTCGAAATACGTTTATTATACAGTAGATGAGAAAATTATGAGTGAAAGTAGGGCAAGTTTGTGCATTCTTTTAAACGTCATTGGGGACTTTGGTTAACCGCAGTACTTTTATTTATTTTATTTGTGAGCTCAAGTATGACTTACAAGGAGCAGACAACCGTGCCGCTCATGGAACGGCTGTTGCAAAGTGAACCGTTTAAACCATTTCTGAGCACGATTCACTTTGATTATGCCGGAGAAACGCAATCGGTAGCAGAGGTGGGGTACTTTAAATTTGTCGAGTTCTTCATTCGCAAAGGCGCACATGTCACGATCTTTTTCCTTTTGGGACTGGGTTTAACCCAAGGAACATTTATGTATCAAAAGAATCGGTGGCTTCACTGGCCACTGGTGACGTTGAGTTGTACCGGCATTGCCGCGTTTGATGAATTCCACCAGATGTTAACAGGCGGCCGGACCCCGTTGTTTCAGGATGTGATGTTGGACACAGTGGCAGCAGCCATTGCCGTGACCGTGATGTGGGGATGGCTGTGGTGGCGGAAGCGACGTGTCAAGCGATTTTCGACTTTGACAGTAAATTCCATAAAACATGCGTCCGAAAACTGGACGCGAGATGATCCTGATTAGACTTGAATCGCTTGTGAATTCTTGTATGGATATCGTTCGGCGACCAACTGTTTAACCCTTGTACTGTTAATGCCAAGAGAATCAAGGTAATCGCGATAGTTAGCACGGCGCCACGGATGCGTAATTGCCGGGATTTTCTTGGTTCGTTTAGGAGTTGGTGCCGCGGCTGGCGTAAGATCGAATTTAGCTGACATGAACTGTTCTTTTGGCACACAGAAAAGGTCGTACACCTGGTCGTCATCAGTGGTCATATAAAGTCTGCCAGTGAAGCTTTTGATGACTAAGACCTTTGTATGCGGCGGTAAGTAAACCAATTCGCCATTTCGATGTGGCAGATAGCGCTTGTTGTCAAAGCGAACACAGTGTCCGTGGCCGATGCTGCGTTCATTGGCAATGATCAAAATATTGTCAATTTCCTTGGGTGTTAGTTGCTTATCAAACACCGACATGCTACTTTTGATGGTAGATGCGAAGCGGTCATTGTAACGCTTGATAAAGCCGACCAAAAACCGATTGGCATCTGCGATTGTGGTGATGTTATGCAACCGCAGTTCACTTGTGAGCCGATCTTGAAAAGTCTCCAGAAGACGTTCTATGCGGCCTTTGGCTTGCGGAATACTGGTGACCGAAAGTTCTGTTCCAAGTGTCTGGCAGGCATAACCGAAACGTGTGAGAGGGTTCTCGGTCGAAGGTGAGCCCTCTTTTTTGTTGCTATTAAACACGGTGCGCCGATCCGTTAGGAATTCTGCTGGAGCGCCATAATCGCGAAGGACTTGGGCAAACACGTGATAATAGCCGCTGAGTGTTTCCTGTTTGGCAAAGTAGCCGCCGACAACGTTCCCGGACTGATCATCAATGGCTGCGTGTAAGGTGGTTTTTTGAGTACCAAACCAATACTCCCATGAAGCATCCATTTGTACCTGTTCACCAGAATAATGTTTCCGAGGACGTTCTGGATGGGCTTTGATGTTTTCAACGACTTCGATGGCTGACAAGGTGGCTTCATCACGTTTGGATAGGAGCTTGGCCTTCTTTTCTTTTTCTTTTAACTCACGCTTGACCCGACGCTTGGTGGCTTTATGGGCTTTGGGTGACAGAATGTGGTGGTGTCTGAATAAGAGCCGAAGTGAGGATTCGGAGATAGCGATTTGTTCGGCAGTGGTTAAGAACTCGTGGAAATGAGCGATGTTGAAACCGGCATACTTGTTGGTGTACAGATGAATGATCCGACGTTCGAGTTGCGCGTTGCGTTTGTTGGCAGGCTCACGGCCGGCATTACCATGGATAAAGCCGTCTTTGCCTTGTTGCTTGTAAAGCTTGATCAGTCGGTAGATGGTTCGTTCGGAGCGCTTGAGCTTAACGGCTGCGCGTTGCACGGAGGTCTTACCATTGACCACTGCTTTGATGACTCGGTAACGTTCTTCTTCTTTCATTGTTAAGACAACCTTCTTCATGTGATTCCTCCTAGATGTATCTTCTAAGAGGTTACAGTTTTTGTGACACTTTGGCTAACTGCTTACTTAAGACAATATCGCTTGCGGTCGACAGGGGATGGCTGTGGTGGCGGAAGCGACGTTGAATAACGGTTCATTCTTTGCTATAATTTTAACGATCCGTATGCATCTATACTTATGAAAAGAGGGTTTATCATGTCAGGACATTCCAAATGGCATAACATCCAAGGCCGTAAGAACGCTCAGGATGCTAAGCGTGGTAAGATTTTCCAGAAATTATCACGTGAATTATACATGGCAGCAAAGCAAGGTGGTCCTGACCCCAGTGGTAACCCATCCCTCCGTTTGGTCATGGACAAAGCCAAAGCTGCCAACATGCCTAAAGACAACATCAAACGGGCGTTAGATAAAGCGAGTGATCGCGATGCAGCTAATTATGATGAAGTGACTTATGAAGGCTATGGTCCGGGTGGCGTTGCGATTTTAGTTGAAGCGTTGACCGATAATCGCAACCGGACGTCCAGTTCTGTGCGGGTTGCGATTACCCGTCATGGTGGCAATATGGCGGCAGCCGGTGCGGTTTCCTATATGTTCGATCGCAAGGGCTATCTGGTTATTTCCCGCGAAGATTTTGACGTTGACGAAGATCAGATGCTGGAAGATGCACTTGAAGCCGGCGCTGAAGACATGCAGACGTCGGATGAAGCCTATGAAATTTATACCGACCCTAAAGAATTCGCGCAGGTTCGTGATGCGTTAGAAGAAAAGGGTTATAAATTCGTTCAAAATGAATTAACCATGGTGCCGCAAAATCTGACACCGATTCCTAAGGACAAAGTTGAACAATTCCAAGCAATGATTGACCAACTGGAAGACGATGACGATGTTCAGGAAGTCTATACAGCTGGCGACTGGCCAGATGACTAATTGATTTATTAAAACATGGTTGAAAAGGCAATGCAGATGCGTTGTCTTTTTTATTTTGCCCAAAAATCGGCTGCAAAAGGAGTTTCCCCGTGAATTGCGAACTCTTTTAGTGTAGGGGGGAAAGGCATGCAATCAGTGAATGAATTGTTGACGAGTGCGTTAGCAAAAGGCGCCAGTGATATCTATTATTTGCCGAGTGCACAGGGGTATCTTGTTCGACTTCGACTACCTACAGGACTGATGACACTGGCAAAACGGGAGGCGCGCTTAGGTCAACAGGAGATTAATTATTTGAAGTTCATGGCGGGGATGAACGTGGCAGAACATCGGCGCGTTCAATTGGGTGCGTTCTATCAAGAAGAGCCGTCTGTTTTTCTGCGACTGAGTTCGGTAGCGGACTATCGCGGCCGCGAATCGTTGGTCGTGCGGTTAATCAGCGGCATTCCCGATGCAGACGGTGCCCGGCAACTCTTGGATCGGTTGATGAGCGTCTTGTTGCAGCGGCGCGGGATGTTGACGCTGGCCGGGCCAACCGGATCAGGTAAAACAACGCTACTTTATCAATTAGCCACGCGATTGGCTGAGTCGCGAATGGTGTTGTCGATAGAAGATCCTGTTGAAATCAATCAACCTCAATTTCTTCAGCTTCAGGTGAATCCGGAAGCAGAAATGAGTTACCCTCAGCTGCTAAAGGCGGCCTTGCGTCATCGTCCGGATGTTTTACTGATCGGGGAAATTCGTGATCGGCAAACCGCACAAAGCGCCTGTGAAGCAGCCATTAGCGGTCATATTGTATTGGCGACGGTTCATGCACGCTCAGCCGGTGATACGCCTTTGCGGTTAACGAGTTTCGGCCTATCTGAAGCGTTGGTTGCGGCTGCGTTGACTGCCAGTGCGGCAATTGCGTTGCGCTATCGTCCGGTGATTCATCCGGTGGCAGAACTAGTTGTTTTTGAACGCTCGTCGCAAAGCCAAGCACAAGAGGTGGTTTCATGAAGGTGCCGTTAATTGCCCAAGAGCGTTTTTGTCGCCAGAGTGCCGCGTTAATCACGGCTGGTTTCAGTTTGCCGGATGTTTTCGCATACTTGCGCGTCAGTGCGCCAAAGTATCGGGTTGTTTGGGAACGAATTGAAGCGGAACTGGCTAACGGAATTGCATTTTCAGAAGCGGTGGCGCACCAAGAGCTGGCACTCATCCTTTTTCAACAGTTACAGTTGGCACAGATTCACGGTGATTTGGCTAAGGCGCTAACAGTAGCAGGTGATTATCTTGGCTTACGCGTGCGCAATCGGCAGAAAATGACCCAACTGCTTGTTTATCCGTGTCTATTATTGGCCATGTTGATGGTTTTACAGGTTGTCGTTGTGTTTGGCGTACTGCCGGCCTTGTCTTTGCCGAGATCAGAATTAGTCGCGGTTCAGTTAGGCGGTCTTGCTGTGCTGATCGGACTTGGTGTGGTGATTTATTTGGTCTGGCGCCGCTTAACGCCACTTAAGCGACTCTTGGTTCTACAAAAAGTGCCAGGGATGCGGCAGGTTCTGCGAATGTATTATCAGTTTCAATTTACTGCCGGAGCGGCTCAATTTTTGTTGGCGGGGGCTGATATTTCCGATTTTTGTCGGCATTTAGCAACTTTGGAGGGACCACTTGGAAATTTAGGTAGTCGGATTCAGGCGAAAGTTCAACGAGGGCAAGAATTAACCGAGGCCCTTCAAGAACCTTTTGTCCCAGATGAAGTGGCGCGTTTATTAACGATGGGACAGTCACGGCATCTGGTGGCGGAAGGCCTCAAACTATTCGGAGAGCAACTATTTTTTAATTTGCAGCGCCAATTGGAGAAATTAGTTAATTTGATCCAACCGCTTTTGTTTTTGTTAATCGGCGGCGAGATTTTACTGGTTTATTTGCAGATCTTATTGCCACTCTACCAATCATTAGGAGGTGTTTGAACATGCGACGGAAAAAGTTACGGGCGTTCACGCTCATCGAAGTCGTAGCAGCTTTAGGTGTGATTATTTTGTTAACGTTGGCATTGGTCTTGACGATTCAAGGACAGATGAAACGTGTCGATACGCAAAATTTGAAGGCCACGGTTGCGACCGTCAATACTCAGTTGGAAATGACTTACAACGAGCCTGATCAAGGTGGCGTTGATTTTAGCTCCCCTGATCAATTGGTCAAAAAAGACGTGATTTCGCAAAGTCAGGCTGATGCGCTTAAGAAAGGCGGTTATAAACTAACATCCGGTTCACCGCCAAAATTCACTAAATGAAACGGGTAAGTGGCTTTACCATGATTGAGGTCGTTGCGGTGATGTTTATTTTGACGGCATTAGCTTTGGTAGCGGTGCCGGTTGGACGAGGGGCCCTGACGCATCGACAGGAGCGGGAGTTTATGGAAAGGATCGTTGAGGAATGGGAAATGTTAAAGATGAAGGCAAGGAGTGATCACGTGGATGGTAATCTTCACGTTGAAGGCTCTGAAAGGCGAGTCAAGTTTACAACAATAAACGGTACAATTAAGATTCTTCAGTTTCCGCCTTCTTTGGAATTTGATGGGGATGCAACGTTGGTTTGTAATCACAGAGGGAAAATTAAGCAAGGAGGTTCGTTAAATTTTAAGCACAAGGGCAAACTTAGCTGGTTAGTAAGTTTTCAACTGGGATGGGGGCGAACCGTATTCACCAAAAAATGAGGGGAGTTTTACTAGTCGAACACTTAGCCGCACTTGGGGTAGTTTTACTTGCAGCTAGTTGGTTAACGTTATTAATCCGAACCTATCAAAAACTGGTCATTCCCGCCCGACAAGAAACAACAGCCTATTATGCGGCTCGGGTTGCGTTGGTTCGACTGCCATCACCGGGAGGGAAAACAGAAGTTAAGGTGGGTCCCGATGTTTGGCAAGTTGAGGTGCACTCCAAGGAGGTCATTGTTCATGCTGACAATAAAAACAAGACTTTCTCATTTATGCCTTGAAGCTTTTAGTTTGATTGAAGTCGTTGTCGGATTGGGGTTGATGATGGTGATCTTGTTGCTTTGGCAACCACTCTTAACTGGCATTCAACGGTTTACTCGTCAAGATCAATACTTGATTCACGCTTTAAGAGCAGAACAGGATCTACAAGCGGACATACGCTCTCATAAAATGAAAGACGTAAAAGTGAAAGAAAGTAGCGTGATACTCCAAGGACAAAGTGGTGCCAAAACTAAGACATATACCTTCGAATTTTATGCTAAACGTGGAAGCGAAGGTATGATTCGTACTAGATCCAATTTCGATGGTCACGTGCCTTTATTTATGCAGATTAAGTCAGCAAAGTTTCAAGCTGCTCCACAGGGCTTCTTGTATACTTTACGACTAAAGTCAGCCCAACCATTCGAAGGTGGGGTGTTTTTGGAGCCATGAAGCTTCGTGGGAGTGTGTTTGTCAACACGTTGATTTTATTTGCTGTTTTTCTAACCCTGACTGTTGGCTTGTTCGAACAGTTCAAACTATGGCAGCAGCGATATCAAGTGATCGCAAAAGTCGAAAAAGCTCAATTTGAAGCGGCATATTCACGTTGGAGGCAACAAGGCGAAGCCAAGAGTCAGACGACGGAAGAGGCATCCACTGATAAAACTGTGCCATCGAGTGACACCACTGAATCAAATTCATCAACAAACGAAGCGTCACAACCTTCAGAAATCAAGGCTTCCAAGGTAGAGATGCTTGAATAAGCTTTTGCCAATCAGTACACTGGTAGACAAGGCGTCAGCCAAGGTCATGAAAAATATCCTGTGAGGACGCGGGTTGACTGACAGAGTAACGAGGAGGCACTGGTTTGGCAAACGAACATCTTGAAAAGCTTTACCATGTTTTAGATGACAGCACGACAATCTTGAATCAACAGCTGAAAACATCTTTTATTGCGGCGATTACCGAAGCCGGAGAGGATCTTGACTCAGGTGAGGTGATGCAGGAAGATGGTTTGCCTAATGATGAGGCAAAAAAGAAGCTAACCGCGCTGTTTGATCAAATTAAGCTGGCTACCTACGAGCCGGAAGAAATTCGTCAGGCGTTACAGTTGGTTTTGGTGAAAGCTATTAAAGTCGATGGGATTGAGCCGAACAAACAAATAACGCCGGACGCGATGGCTAGTCTTGCGACGTTTATGATCACCATCTTTATTCAACAACATCCTGATCAACTGCGGGTTGCTGATTTGGCTGTTGGCACCGGAAATTTGTTGTTTGCGGTTATGAATCAGCTTCACAAAGCCTGGAATGTCGAAGTCAAAGGCTTTGGCGTTGATAATGATGAGGCGTTGCTGGCAGTAGCAGGAATGAGTAGCAGTCTTCAACGCTTAGACGTTGATTTATTTCATCAAGATGCTTTGGACAATCTTTTGTTTAAAGATGCTGACGTGGTGGTTTCAGATTTGCCAGTGGGCTATTACCCGATTGATGAACGCGCTAAAAAGTTTGCGACTGCCACCAAGAAAGGCCATTCTTATGCGCATCACCTGTTAATTGAGCAAAGCATGAACGTCCTGAAGCCGGGCGGATTAGGCTTGTTTTATGTGCCTAGTCAGGTGTTTCGCTCTAAAGAGGCGGAAGGCTTAACCAAATGGCTGGCAAAGGCCATGTATTTTCAGGGCTTGTTAAACTTGCCAGATGACTTTTTTGCTGATAAGAATGCGGAAAAGAGCCTATTGATTTTGCAGAAACCAAGTCCTGACGTCAAACGTGCTAAGCAAGTCTTACTTGGGCAGTTTCCGGACCTCAACGATCGCGACGCATTTGCGGCCTTCATTGCTAAGGTCAAGGACTGGGCTGCAGCCAATATTGTGTTGTAGATAACGTTGCATCAGAAGCGTTAGCGTCAGCGGCTTTTGCTTCGGTGGGGCACATCCACACAGAAGTACTGTCATATTTCATGAAACCAAACAGGCACTGGAGACTTAGCATCGCGTCTCCAGTGCCTGTTTGGTTTTCTTTGCTGCCCTCATAAACGCGTTCACTGGGCCAGAAACCTGCGTGTAAGGACCTCAGACGCAATGGCCAAGACCGGGCCATCACGCCTGAGACCACTTACACTCCGGTTTCTAACCGGGCCTGCTCACGCTCTGCGAGTGGGTTCCTGCTTTTTTGCGCGCAATCGGTTAGAATAAGTTATCACCAACAGGAGGGCCTTTATGTCGTTATTAAGTATTGCGTATGTTTTAATTGCTATTGTTTCGGTCGGTGTCACCATTTTTGATATTGTGCATGTGCGGATCCGTGCAACGCCAAAAGTCTGGCGGATCATTTTTTATCTGGCGATCGCCGCTTTTAGTCTGGTTTTAACGTTGCAACAAAGTCGCCATTTTGACGATTTGGTCAGCGGTGGATTCATCGTGGTCATGTTTCTTTGCTTTGCAAGCTGGCAAAAAGGCTTGGCGGATCCTGCTATTATTGGTGGTTTGGGCAGTATTCGGATGTATCAAAATCTGAGTGGGCTTGTTTTGCAGGCACAAGGCACCGGGACGCTTTTATTAGCGCAAATGGGGCAGGTGACTGTCTTAAGATTGCACTTCCGCCAAGCACCGCAAACCCTTCAAAGCTTCCTGGTAGATAAAATGACGCCCGAACAAATTAAGATTGTCGATTAGTGGTTGGTTTGGGGTTTTCTGAAAATGGTGTATAATTTTTCTAATACGGACATTCGTTAAACGATATGTACCATTCCTGATAATGACATGATATTGCTGTGATGAACTGGTTGAAAGCACCTGTCAGTATTTGTTGCCGTGTACAATGACATAACAGCGGTCGTATTGTCATATTCGAATTTAACATCCAAACTTTTAAATTTGTCGAATCAAAAACATTTGGTTAAGAAGTCGGTTTTTTTTACTGTCTTCTTAGTTGACCCGGGTCATTTATATTTAAGGAGGAAGCGCATGCCAGCTGAAAAAGATGATCAACCTGAACTCGCACGGAATTTGAAAAGTCGCCATGTTCAACTGATTGCGATTGGGGGCACCATTGGAACTGGTTTGTTTCTGGGTTCCGGTCAATCTATTCACTCGGCCGGTCCTTCGATTTTGTTTGCTTATTTAATAACTGGTGGCATTTGTTTCTTGTTGATGCGGGCATTGGGCGAGTTATTGATGTCTGATGTGGATTCGCACACATTTATTGACTTTATTACCAAGTTTTTGGGTAAAGATGCCGGCTGGGTCACAGGCTGGACTTACTGGATTTGCTGGGTCGCGCTGGCAATGGCCGAAGTGACTGCCATCGGCTTATACATTAAGTTTTGGTTGCCTGACGTTCCGCAGTGGTTGCCGGGCTTAATTGCATTAGCTGTCTTGCTGTTACTGAATTTGGTTAGCGTCGGGCTTTTTGGCGAAGCGGAGTTCTGGTTTGCGTTGATCAAAATTGTCGCGATTATCGGTCTCATTGTTCTGGGCATTTTCATGATGATTGTTCATTTCAAAACGCCGCTCGGCCATGCGAGTCTGGCTAATCTTGTCAATGATGGGGGCCTTTTCCCCAAAGGGTTCGGCGGCTTTTTAATGTCACTGCAAATGGTTGTGTTTAGTTTTGTCGGGATCGAAATGGTCGGATTGACGGCAAGTGAGACAAAGGATCCACATAAAGTGATTCCTGAGGCCATTAACGAAATTCCGATGCGGATTCTGTTGTTTTACGTAGGCGCGCTATTTGTCATCATGTGTATTTATCCGTGGCGGCATGTTTCGCCGGTTAACAGCCCCTTTGTTGAAGTTTTCAATAATGTGGGTATTCCATTTGCTGCGGATATCATCAATTTTGTTGTGTTAACTGCCGCAGCTTCGGCATGTAATTCGTCTATTTTCAGTACTGGTCGGCTACTTTTCTCATTGACGGTCACCGGTAAAAGTCAATCAGCGCAATGGGCGGCCAAATTGTCACGGCGGCAGGTGCCGGCTCGGGCTATTTTAATTTCAACCGCCGTCATTGCGGTAGCGGTTGTTTTGAATCTTTTCTTGCCTGGTGCGGTTTTCACGTTAGTTTCAAGTATGGCCACGATCAGTTTTCTGTTCGTTTGGGCGATGATCATGTTGGCGCATTTGCGGTATAAAAAGTTATATCCACATAAAGCCGGCTTTCGGATGCCGTTCTATCCATTTTCGGATTATCTTGTTTTAGGCTTTCTCCTCCTGACGGCTGTTATCATGGTGTTCGATCGGGCCATGCTATCTGCACTGATCTTTGCGGTGGTCTGGATTGTGACGCTCTTTATCTTACGTCGATTACGCCGCGCTGCAAAAAGCTAGCGAACATCGCTGAATCATGACAATAAAAAATGAGCGTAAACTTAGTAGGAGATTGAATGAAGCTGCTTAAAGTTGATAAATCAGGCCCTTTTGATTGAGCAATCACTCATAGAGCTTGCATTTAGGCTTGACTAACTTTGCTAACGCGTTATGCTGTTAATGGCTCAGGAAATGCGGAAGTATTATGATTGGTGTTATTAATAATGCGAATGCGGTTCTTGGCTTGAGATGGTAGTGGCTTATATGCGCTCCGTAAACGCATTTGCAGTCACAGAAGCCTGCTTTAAGAGTCTTGGATGCAGCCATCCAAGGCCACTTTACATGAGCTTTTAAGCGGGCCGGTTCACGCTAAGCACAACGAGGAAGGGGATTCTGATGGCAAAAGTTTTGACTTATCGGCGGTTGACCGATGATGTTGTTGCAGCGCCTAATCAAAATTCCGCCATCCCTGCTAATTATCGGTGGCAGCCTACGCGTGGGTTTCGACTCAAAGCAGATCTTGTTTATGGCGGATCATGGCTGTTTGCCCAAGGTTACTGTCGCATAAAGCTGCATGTTCGCAATCGGCAGGTTTTTCGTCAAGCAGCCGGTCGCGGCTATTTTGTTTATGGGAATCATACTCAGCCGTTTGGGGATGTTTTCACACCGATGCGGGTGAATCAATCACGCCGAGTATTTACATTGGCGTCTGCTGCGAACTTGAGCGTCCCGGTTCTTGGTCGTCTAGTACCTTATGGCGGGGGTGTCTTGGTTCCACGGCGCTTACATCAGTTGCGTGACTTCAATGCCGAAATTCGCCAGCTTATTCAGGCTAAGCATGTTGTCATGATTTATCCTGAAGCCCATGTCTGGCCGTATTATACCGGCATCCGCCCATTTGAGGCCGGTGCGTTTCATTATCCTGTCGAACTTGATGCGCCGGTTTTTGTGACCACCATGACGTATCAAAAACGCCACTGGCGGCGCAAACCGCGGCGGATTTTATACGTTGATGGTCCTTTTTGGCCTGACTGCGAGCTTCCAATCAAGTTGCGGCAAGAGGCGTTAGCAGGTCAGGTAAAAAAGACCATGGTTGCCCGTGCCTCTTTAAGTAATGCCGAGTATATTCGGTATCAGCAGAAGGAAGGGACATGTCCGTGACGACGAATATTTTGTTTTGCGGAGATGCCAACATGACGGATGGCGTTTTGATTGCTACGTTGTCGTTAATGCGGCAGTCTCGTCAACCGTTGCACATTTTTATTTTAACGGCCGAGCTGAACGTCAAGAACCACCACTACCAACCCTTTTCCGCCGCCACGGCTGAGCGGATGGCGAAGCTGATGCAGGCACAGAATCCGGCGCATCAACTGACGCGGATTGACATCACGGACCAGTTCTTGGCTAATCCACCGCTTGCTAACATGGGCACGATGTTTACGCCTTACTGTATGCTTCGGCTGTATGCCGATTTAGTGCCGGAGTTGCCCGATCGCGTATTGTACCTGGATACGGATGTGATTTGCCGCCGCCCGTTTGATGCGTTTTACAATCAATCAATGACGGATGTTGATATTGCCGGTGTCCTAGATCATTATGGCAAATGGTGGTTTCATCATCGGCTTGCCTGGTTCGATTATCTTAATTCCGGCGTGCTGTTGATGAATCTTGCCCATATTCGGGAAGATGGTTTGTTGGTTCGGTGTCGGCGGCTGGTTCGGCATCGCTGGCTGTTCATGCCGGATCAAAGTGCTTTGAACATAAAGGCCAAATTTAAACGAATCATGCCGCAAAAATATAACGAGCAGCATCAGCTTAAACCGGATACCGTCTTTCAACATTTCACGACTTTTTTTCGTTTCTGGCCGTGGTTTCAGATTATCACCGTCAAGCCTTGGCAGATTCAGGCCGTGCATCAGCAGCTAGGTTTACATGAATATGATGATTTGTTGGAAGACTACCGCCATCTCGCACCTAAATTGAAAGAAGTGTCTTGAATGACCAATACGACCACAGTTCCAATTTTCTTTTCGGTAGATGATGGGTATGTCCCTTGTCTGGCCGTTGCGCTAACCTCGATTCGGGCCAATAAAAATCCCCAAGTTGATTTTGAGATCAATATTCTTAACAGCGGCTTATTGGCGGAGAACCAAAAGCGACTGGCGGCATTGGCAGCACCGCACTTTAAGATCCGGTTCATTGCGATGGATGCAGTGACCAAACAAATTAGTGGCGACACAAATAAGTTACGCGGTGATTATGTCACATTGACAATTTATTTTCGGTTGTTCATTGCCGATATGTTTCCGCAATATGATAAAGCTATTTATATCGATGCAGATACGGTGGCGGATGGGGATCTAACTGCCTTATTTGCAACGGATATGGGCGATCATTTATTTGCCGGGGTGGCTGATCCGGTGATGATGACTTATCCGGAGACGATCGAATACATCCAGCGTGATTTTGGCGTTCAACCAGGCGAATATATTAATTCTGGTGTGTTATTGATGAATCTGGCTCAGTTGCGGAAGGAACACTTTTCAAGCCGTTTCCTGCATTTGCTGAAAACGTATCATTTTACGATGATTGCGGCTGATCAGGATTACATTAACGTCATTGCCCAGCATAGGATCAAGTACTTACCGAAAGTCTGGAACATGCAAACCGGCGTGCCGACCGCTGCAGAACCTGGTGGTAAGCTGATTCACTATAATCTTTTTGGTAAGCCGTGGCACTATCAAAATGCCAAGCTAAGCGACCGGTTTTGGCATTATGCGCCGGCTTCCGGTTTTGAAAACGATTTGAAACAGCAGTTAGCGGCGTTTACCCCCGCTGATCAGCAAGCCGATCGTGATAGTATGGCCGGTATGTTGAAGACGGCAGTTCAAGCTTGTCATACAAGTAACACCGTTTTAAATGCCGTCAATCACGGTGAACAGGTGGCGCTATGAAATCGGGGAAGTTTGTCGGACCGGATCGGGCGGCGGTGATTGACAACATTCGCCGAGCGGTTACTGCCAAAACGTTCAACGTCAAAGTCGAACAGCATGATCCGACTTTTTCTGAATCAGAAGAAACGGCGATTATCAACCGCTACCTCCATCAGCGGCAGGCGTGGTCGTTTCGGCTCAAAACATTGATTTGCCGCCTCATGGTGAATGCTTATGCGTTGCGGGTGACAAAAGATGTCGACGTTGTTGGCATTGACAAGATTCGGTCCATTAAAAGCGGCGGAGTCATTACCAGCAACCACTTCAGTCCTTTTGAAAATATGGCGGTACGTAAAGCAGTTCGATTGGCGGGCCGTCATCGGATGTATATCGTGAGTCAGGATACGAACTTGGCCATGAAGGGGTTGTTGGGATTTGTCATGAACTACGATGACACGATTCCGTTGTCCGGGCGACCAAGTTTTTTGAATGGGCCGTTTATGCAAATGCTGACGGCGGCGTTTAACGGGCATCATTGGGTTCTGATTTATCCAGAACAGGAAATGTGGTTTAATTACCGCAAACCGCGGCCACCAAAGCGCGGCGCTTATTTTTACGCCGCGTCGGCCAAGGTGCCGATTATTTCCTGTTTCACGGAAATTCGTGATCTGCCAGCTCGGGAAAATCAACAACTGCGGGAAGTTCGCTACATTCTTCACGTTCTTGATCCCATTTATCCCGATCCCAAACTATCGGTTCGCGACAACAGTTTTCAAATGATGGAACGTGATTACCGGCAAAAATGTCGGGCCTATGAAGCGGCCTATCATCGAAAGCTGACGTATACTTTTTCAACAAAAGATATTGCGGGCTGGGATCCGCAAAAATAAACAGAAGCCGGGAGCTGTTTTCAAAATTCTGAAAGCAGTTTCCGGCTTTTGTGATGAGGCGACTGGTGTTATTTCTACGATTGTAAACATCTTGCTATTTAAGCGAAAATATTCGCCGGCAAGTGTCTGGTGCTGGTTTGGAAAATTCATAATTGCTTTTTCAGAAAACAACATTTGTACTCATTCTATGCTATAACGAAGGTAATGAACAAAATCAAAGGGGGATCTCAATTGATCGACGTTATTCACGATCATGCCTTTCATTTATACAATCAGAAAATCAGTTACCTGTGTTCGCTGTTGCCAAATGGGCAGCTTGGTCACCTTTATTTTGGGCCGCGACTTTCATTGACAGATACGGACTTAGATTATTTGTCCCAAGGTTCCAGTCCGTATGCCTGGATGGCTAACTTTTCTAATGACCAGCCATTTGCTTTGGGTGATGCCCAGCAGGAGTATCCGGTTTACGGCACGGGCGATTTTCGGCAAGGCAGCTTAAGCGTGACTCAGGATGATGCGCCGGTGTATCCGAATTTTGTATTCAAAGATTATCGTATCAGTCACACGAAAATGCGTGATCTGCATCATCCGACCAGCTTTGGTAACCCGGCTTTGACTGATGTTTTGACGATTCATCTGGAAGACGAAACGGCACAGTTGTTACTGACGTTGCAATATACCATCTTTTCCGACAGTGCGGCGGTGGTTCGGGCTGCGACTTTGACCAACCAAGGCTCTGAACCGGTCATGATTCAACGGATGCTGAGTGGGGTCTTGAATCTGCCGCAGAGTCGATTTGATGTTGTGCATTTATCTGGTAATTGGGCAAAAGAGCGGCATATTCAAACTCAACCACTAACCCAAGGTACATTTTCGGTCGAGTCGTTACGCGGAGCTTCCAGTCATGAACAGAATCCTTTTGTGGCCTTACATGCTGTCAATCGGTCGTTTACCAGTGGTGACACTTATGGCGCCAACTTGATTTATTCCAGCAATTTCTTGGATAGCATCGAGGTCAACGAGTGGGATCAGACGCGGCTACTAATCGGTATTCATCCGGCATCTTTTAGTTGGCGTTTGGATCCGAAGACCAGTTTTACCACGCCTGAAGCAGTTTTTAGTTTCAGTTCCGGCGGGCTTGCCGGACTAGCACAGGTCAATCAGCGGTTTGTAGCGCGGCATATTATTGATCCGCAATGGCGCCAAAAAACGCGTCCAGTGGTATTAAACAGCTGGGAAGCGACCTATTTTGACTTGAATGAACAAAAGCTGTTGCGCTTAGCCAAACTCGGGCGTCAAGTCGGAGTGGACTGTTTTGTCCTTGATGATGGTTGGTTTGGGACGCGTGATAACGATCTGAGTTCACTTGGTGATTGGTTTACCAACAAGCACAAGTTTCCGGACGGACTTGGCCATTTTGCGCAGGAGATTCACGACCTCGGATTGCAGTTCGGTCTGTGGTTTGAACCGGAAATGGTATCCCCGCGGTCGCAGTTCTTCCAGAAGCACCCGAATTGGGTTGTCCGGCCAAAACGCGGACGCTTCTCGATCACCCGCAATCAGTATGTGCTCGACTTCAGCAATCCGGCGGTCGTCAACAATATTTTCGATCAGATGCAAAAAGTCATCACCGAAACGCATCTGGATTACGTTAAGTGGGATCTGAACCGAAGTATCACCGAGGCATACTCGCCTTATCTGGCTAAAATCGGCCATCCGCAAGGCGAATTTTTCCATCGCTATGTGCAAGGCGTCTATACGCTTTATCAGAAATTGTTGACGGCATTTCCGCAGCTGTTGATTGAAGGTTGTGCTGGTGGCGGCGGACGGTTTGACTTGGGCATTCTTTTTTATAGCCCACAGATCTGGACCAGTGACGATTCCGATGCCATTGAGCGGCTAGCCATTCAGTCAGGAACGGCGCTTGCCTATCCATTAAGTTGCATGAGCAATCACGTTACGGCTGTGCCGAATGAACAGGTCGGACGGACAACGCCATTGGCAACTCGTTTTCGCGTTGCAGCGTTTGGCATTTTAGGCTATGAACTTGATTTAACCAAGCTGTCACCAAAAGAATTGGCAACGATCAAGGACCAGATTTCTTACTATCATGATCTGCAGCCGCTTGTTCTAAATGGCGACTTCAGCTTATTGTTGCCGCGT
Organism: Lacticaseibacillus zeae subsp. silagei; assembly: GCF_030770335.1. Taxonomy (NCBI): domain Bacteria; kingdom Bacillati; phylum Bacillota; class Bacilli; order Lactobacillales; family Lactobacillaceae; genus Lacticaseibacillus; species Lacticaseibacillus zeae. The sequence goes on from NZ_CP132484.1 coordinate 1,006,087, forward strand.
CAATCCAATGGTCAGAATCAGGTGGCGTGGTTGTTAAGTGATCACGCTCGCAAGCGACTGGTTTTAGGGTTCTTCCGCGTCCTTGCCGATGCCGACAGCCGGACAGTGCAATATATGAAAATACCGTTAGCCCAGCCGAATCGCCGTTATTGGGTGAACGGTCACACCGGCCCGATTTCCGGTGATGTCCTTCAGCGGGTCGGCGTCCGCTTACCAATTCAGTTTAATGGTGCCAACCGTGAGCAAGCCCAACTCATTGGTGACTACCAGTCTGCCTTGTTGACGTTTGACGGGGTTACCGATATAAAGGCCATTAATCGACGGCGTGAAGAAGAAGGCAAGGAGAAAGTTGGCCACGTCTGAATAATTTTAGCGCATGAAGACTGTTGAACATTAAAAAACACCTGCAGTCGTGACTTGTTCCTAAATTTAAGGGCAAGTTGCAACGGCAGGTGTTTTGCTTTTTTGATTGACTTACGATCGGCGACGCTTGGTCAAAAGCAAAATACCAGAGACAAGACTCATGCCACTGGCGACAACGCCGAGACTGCCGGCGATGATCGTGACGATTGCAATCGGTCGATGCTCGATCTTCTTCATGCGCGCCTCCTTTCTAATGTTGGGCTGGGTCGTAGCTGATTACAATGCACGAATCCTGATTGGGATTTTCAATCCGTTCGTCACTTGATTCATTATTAAGCAGGTCCGGTTCATCGCTATGCCGGAACCTGGCTTGGAAAATGGTTTCATCGTTGATTCGTTTGATATAGCGTGCCGCGGCACCCGGACTTACGAGCTGAATGGATGTTGCCTGACCGTTATTAACGGCATCATTCAGTTCGGCGAGCGTGCCGGCAAGTTCGTCGTGCGAAAAACCGGCCGATTCGAGAATGCTGATTAAGGTGGTAACTTCATGATTCATAGCTGTTCCCTCCTGAGCGTTCGCCAGCCCGGTTTCTGCGACTACGAACGCGTTAATGTAAATGAGTTATAACTCTTTTGAATTGGCTTTATTATTTTACCAAAACACGGCTAATCTGAGGTGATTTTTAGCTCGGAGAAGGGCGTGAAGTGCACTTTTTGTGCACTTCACGCCAAAAACAACCCCAAATACCCGCAAACAAAAAGTCCCGAAACGCTGATTTAGCGGCATTTCGGGACTAACGGAAAGTATCGGAAAGCTTAATAATGGAGGTGAGGAGTCTCCAATCCCAGTGCCTCTAACTACTGATACAACAGCATTTATGCGGTGGCCTAAATGCAAATGTTACCTAAAATGTTACCTGTTCCATATATTCGGCCAATTTGTCGATGCCGTCTCGAGCGTCTGACTGATTCATGCCGGCATATATGCGAAGCGTTACATCGGGCGTAGAATGACCAGCAAGTCGCTGTACAGTGGAAACATCAACACCGCTGCGGATCATATTCGTTACAAAAGACTTCCGCAGACCGTGTAGCGTGATTCGTGGTGTTAGATGGTTTGCTTCGATGATGCCTTTCAGCCACGTGTTGGGTCTGTTAATGCCTAACCGCCTATCAAAGTGTTCTGGCGATGGAAACAGTGGTCTATCATCCCGAATGCTGACAACCTTACTTGTATCAAGTAACGCTATCCACTTTTTAAGCTGTATTGTCACTTTCGGCGTTAATGGTATTGTTCGCATACCCGCGGTTGACTTGGTGCCTTTAATTGATTCCTTACCATTCAGACCAGTTGCATAGGCTTTATTGACTGACAGTGTGGACGTTTTGAAATTAACATCTGATACATTCAGGGCACATAGTTCCTCACGCCTGATACCAGTGCTAACCATCAGCAGAAACATTGTGTACTTCTCTGGATCAGCATTAGGATCAATGCAAGTTAGGAATTGGGCGACTTGCTTGTTATCCCAGTAAACTGGTGGCTTTCCAGATCCTACCCCGCGTGGCAATTCCACACCGTCTGCGGGGTTCTTTTCGATGTACTGCATCTTAACAGCAAATGAGAGTATCTTTTTCAAATAAATGAAACGTTCCTTGTATGCCTTGGTGGTTGTTTCTCGCCAGTGACTGACAGCACTTTGAATGCTGCCGGTTTTTATAGCGGTAAGAGTTTTGAAGCCAAACATAGGGATCAAGTGGTTATGGAAAAGCTGTTTTGTCTTATAGGCCGTACTTCCTTCCACAGTCTGAACATAGATCGGCCACCATTGATTATACAAATCACTAAAGGTCTGAACCGGTGGGGTAGTGTCGTTTTCATCATATAAACCATTAGCCACGTCTAGCTTGAGTTTTGACTCTAGTAGACGTGCTTTTTGCATGCTTTGAACATTGCGAACAATATTCTTGCGTTTTCCAGCAATAAGCCCAGCGTTGACCGTTACGCGGTAGCGGACTGCACCAGACTTAAGCTTTACTTTCTTAATTGCCATGTTCTTCTCCTATCCGTCACGCTGGGCAGGCGGTGTTAGATTGGAGAGTTTTCCCCGAAATTGGGGAAAAGGTGGCGGCCTAGAATTCGGCCATGATATTAGATATAGAAACTAAACGCAGCAAGCTATACACGATAAAAATCACTGTTTAGCTCCTTTAACACAGATTCAAGTGTAGCAGTTTCTTCGGGTGCAATTTTCCCTCGCGTTTTTTCGATAATATCATGCAGTTTTACATTAGCTGCATCAGTCCATCCAAAATAAAGCATATAAGGATTCTTGATATTCTTCCGGCGCTCATTATCCCATTCAGAAAAGGGATCTACATTCAACACTGTTTTATCTTTTGATATATTTATGCGGTATTTATTAAGAGCACTTTCTCTTATAGTTCTGGTATATCGTGCTATATCAGAAATTTCAGAGTAGTTTCCATTCTTCCTAAAATCATCAATAGTTTCCGCAACGAATAGACGTTCTTGATCAGCTTGGTTTTCGGATTTGTCCTGCTCATCTGCACGTCTTTCACTGTCATATTGTGCCCAATCATCGTCTGTTAAATCATAGCCCTGCAAATATGGAACAGGTGCTTCAAGAATTTGAGACAATTGTTCCCATTGCTTAACATTGGGCTGTGTTTTCCCCCGTTCGTAGGAACTTATAGTTTGGCGCGTTTTCATTTTCATTTTCTTGGCGAGATCGCCTTGACTTAATCCGGCACGCTCACGTGCTTCTTTTATTCTGTTATTCAATTTGATGGCCCCCCTTTATGAGTTGAGTATAGCCAAAATGACCATAGTGCGCAAATATTTTTTAACTAGGGGTTTACATGTTAAATATAGCGTGCTAAAGTTAATTCGTGTTAAATATTAATTGCTAAGGAGGCGAAAAAATGACAACAAGAGCAGAGATCATTCTACCTGATGATTTCGATACCGTGCTGGATCATAAAATTCAGCTGGCAGTTGTTCAAGCAGTTGACCGAATGAAGACCGAGGCAGATAAACCGGAGCGATATAAGCTAGGCGAAGCAGCTCAAGCAGCTAACATTTCAAGAAATACGCTGTCTAAGTGGATTAGAGAAGGGTTGCCCGTATCAATCGTAGGTAGTACCAAGCGAATCAAGCGAGTGGACTTGGAAAAATTTATGGAAGGAAAAACCATTTAACTACGCTGGGCAGGCGGACATGTAAGTAACTTATGGCAGGTGCAAAGCATCAGGAAGGAAACATTATGAATTTATTTAGTAAAGAAGAGATAGCGCTAGATCACGAGCTTGGAAATTTGATAGACGACATTAAGCTTAACGTTCATGCCATTGCAGAAGACAGTACAGTCACGGTTGATGGCAAGTATATCCCCAATAGCGAGCTGGCCGTTACGACTGCAAAAGAGTTGCTGCGGGTATCGGAGATCCTAAAGCTTTATGAAAACGAGGACGATGCCGATGATTAGCATTATTACGTGGCTACTAAGCCACCCGCTCACCGTTCCTGCTTTCTGCATGGCATTCATGGTCGGCAGCGTGTTTGGAGCGTACCTGCAATTTCGAGAGGATGATGGCCTTGGTAAAAATGGTAAATAGCAAGTATGGATGGACGTGGCCGCAGTTTGTAAAGGCTGATGCTGATTGTGATCGATATTGGGAAGCCCAAAAAGCCGAGAAACGTTCGCTAAACGAGGCCACAAAAAAATCGCCAAGAGTGGCACCTCAAGGCGAGAAGAAGACAAGCGAAAAGATATATATTCCTTTTTAGCTTGCCTCTAGGTAGATACTTTGTCAAGAAAAATGGAGGCATTAATATGAAAAATGTTTCAACTACTGTTAAGAAGCCATTAGATTTGAACAACACACTGTATGAATTACGCAAAGCACAAGGATCACTGCTCGCTCTTTGCACCATGCTTGACGAATTCGGCGAATCCGTTTGCTGGTTTACTGACAAGCAAACACACGATAACGCGTTAATGGTAGCTTGTGCTGCATCTAGTGACTTTGATACATGGAAATTCGTAATCTACGGTGCTCGAGACATTATCGCTGATCAGATTGCTGCCCTTGATCCTCCGGAAGATGATGAGGGGGAAAAATGATGAAGGAAGATTACTATACAACCGCTCAAGCACTTTTAAGCGATACAAGTGCAATGGTGAATATCTTGCGACATCAGATCAATAATGAACAGCAATCAGCACTGGCCGACACAGTCGCTGACATGATCATTGATGCTCGTCGTCTACTTATGGAGGGAGATGCTGTCGATGGTCGACGTGCTTAAAATAGCGCTTGGTTATCAGCAGCACGGCTTTGCAGTCTATCCACTTGCGCCAGAGACACGAACACCACTTGCTGGTTCGCATGGATACAAAGATGCCACCAAAGATCCAGAACAAGCCAAGAAATGGTGGGGCGAACATCCTAATTATAACATTGGTATTGGCTTAGACGGTGTGCTGGTATTCGATATCGACATGGGGCATAAAAGCGAAGTCAATGGCAATGAGTCGTTGGCTAAATTGAGCGCTGATGGTCGTGCTGGTCAAATTCCTTCAACGTATGTGGAAACCACCCCAAACGGTGGACTTCATATCTTCTTCACCTACCCAAAGGAATTAAAACTTACCAGCCGATCGGATCTGTTCTCTAAGAATGGTGAGAAAACTGGCCTTGACTATATTGCGACTGGTGTACCGGTTTTCCCTAGCATTCGCGAGAACGGCATGTATCAACCACTAAAAGGCCATAAGATTACCAAACTAGCACCAGCGCCTCAGTGGTTACTTAATGAGATTCAGCGCCAACGTCACCCAATCGCGAGTGATTATCACAGCAACGCAGATTCGTGGTTTGGACATTTTATTAATCGTCTGGTAGATGGTACAGATGAAGGCAACCGCAACCAGTGGCTGGCAAGCATCGCCGGTTCAGTCTTCCGTTCTGGCGCCGATCCAGATAACTGTGCCGATCTCATTCAAACTGTCAATCAGCGCTACGTTCGGCCTCCCTTGCCTAATGGCGAGCTAGTCAAAATCATCAATTCAATCAGCAAGCGCGAAATTGCGCGCCGAAGTTAGGTGGTGAAGCATACGGATAGTTTGAAAGAAGAATTAAACAAGTCGCCTGAGTTTACTCAGCTCAAAGTCATTTCTAAGAGCACATTGGAACCATTTGACGTGAACAAGTATCCAGATCCGCCAGATAAATCTGAAAAAGGAATTCGAGCGTACAACAAGGAACTGGCGAAAAAGCTACCCAGTTGGCTAAAAGTGTGGTTTCAGTCAGAACAGAAAGATGAAAACGATCCTAAAAGTGTTACCGTTCATCGGCACATCAAGGTGGACTTCTTAGCCTATGGATATCACTTCATGGATAAAACACGGGTAGAAAGTTTTCCCGGGTTGAGTGAAGGTGCCATATATGAGCCCAGCAAAGGGACATGGCGCACATTTGGCAAGGGCGAGTTCACTAAGACCACCGAGAGCCGAACCACCAAAGAGATGCTCAAATGGGGACTGTATCGTGAAAGTGATATTACAGGCGCCAGACGATTCTTGCAACGTATCAGCTATAACGAGGAATACGGCAAGCGATCACCATTTGATGAGAACCCACATCCAGAACTAGTTGCATTCGCTAACGGCACATACAGCATACTGACCAACAAGATGCAGGAAAGTAGCGCTGACAATTACATGCTGAACGCTCATGAGTACGCGGTCGATCCAGATAGGGACGATTGCCCAGAGACTGAACGACTGCTTGCAGCTATGATGGGCGATGCCGCGATCACATTTGAGGAATTCATCGGTTATATGTTCTATCGGTCTTATCGTCCATTCCAAGCGTTTCTGTGGTTGTATGGTACCGGCGGTGAAGGTAAAAGCACACTTATTCGCAGAATTACTAACCTCATCGGGCGTGACAATGTGTCAGCATCAAAGCCAGCAGACCTTGCCAATGGTGACCGTCGTTTCGAAACAGCCAACCTATACGGCAAGGAAGCTAATATCGTGGCAGATGTTGGGGCGGATTACCTCAAGAGTACAGCCGTGATTAAGTCGCTAACTGGTGGTGATTATATAGCAGCCGAGTTTAAAGGCATTCAGAACTTTAAGTTTATGAATTATGCCAAGCTACTGTTCAGCGCCAATGAAATGCCCGCATTCAGTGACCATAGTAGTGGTTTTGCTGATCGGGTGACCGTGATCAAGATGATTAATGGTGACACCCGACACACACACTGGTGGGATCAGTTTGACGATGCCAAGATGGACGAAGAAACGCCACGCTTCGCTATGAAATGCATGCATATGTTTGCCAAGGCGCTTAAAAGCGGTGGCCTAACAAAGCCTGATTCGGTAGTAAACGCAAGCCAAGAGTGGCTGGACGCAAACGATCACTTTAAAGAATTCCTTGACCAGTACGCTGAAATTAACCTAAATGATGATCGTGGTGAGGCATCCACAGTGGTTACGGCTGAATACAAACGTTTTTGCCAAGACAACAACTATATGGACAAAACGACGACACAAGCCATCACCAAGAAACTTGATGCTTACGGAGTGAAAAAAGTAAGCAGTCGCAGAGGGTTTGACAGTGACACCGGTAGTACACGGCGATACATCGGTTTGCGTCTAACGGGATCGCTGCTAAATCCAAGATTCAACTGAAAACAAAATGAATGCCGATATTTTCTGCACTTTGGTGACAACACTACTTGCTCAAGGGATTAGCACGAACATCTTTGGTGACGGGTGTCACAGAAGTTCGGTGACAATCGTTCAATGACTACGCGCTCAACGAATACAGAAAAACAAGTTCGGTGACAGTTGCTATCGATCTTATGTCACCAAAACTTCGGTGACACGTTACCGAAAATATTCGAAGTTCGGTGACAGGAGAACGCTGATATGTAGGCGTTTTAAAGTGTTTGTCACCGAAGTACCGAAAATTTCGCGATTTTACCAAATATTTTTACAGGAGGAATAGCATGAAGAACTATTCAATTGCCCGCCTGAACAAGGTGGCTGAAATCGGTAAGACAGTTAGTCGCAGGACTGGCGCAGGTATTAACATCTCTACATTTGAGCCGACTGGCACCCTGTTCTATGGATCATATAACCGCACTGTTACACAGACCTACCAGATCACCGGCACCGACCTAGCGGACACCATAGCGATCGTGGTACGCCACACTGACGCGCTAGACGACAGTACACAGGTAAAATTTAATGGCACCCTGTACGCGATTCAGTCTATTGCCTACGATGATGATCCCAATGCATTCGATGTTGTGACACTCAAGAAGACAACCAAAGGAGCTTAGAACTATGAAAGAATTTGAATACACAGCAAGCGATAAAGAAGTTAACCGTATCATTGAAATGTTTATGTTGATACACAAAGCACAGATTAAACACATCCAAGTATACGCCGCACCAGATGACCTGATCACCGTACGCATTTATTACCAAGGTGCAGATCCTGAAACGGCAGGCGTATTGGCATGATTATGAAGCTGTGTAACCATGCTGGGTGCAACACCATGGTGCCGTTTAATCAGCGGTACTGTGATAAGCACCAGCCAGAACCACGAGCGTCCGACAACGAACGCTATGCATATCGCAAAGCAATCGGTGGTCGTTACTTTAAGTTCTACAAGTCCAAAGCGTGGCGCAAGCTGTCTTACTCGTATCGTCTAGCACATCCACTGTGTGAACGATGCCAAGCAAACGGCTTATATGTGCAAGCTCAAGTGGTAGACCATCGCGTTCCGATACGCGTGGACTGGAGCCGCAGACTGGACGAGACCAACTTACAAAGTCTGTGTAATGCTTGCCACGGAACCAAAACGAAAGTAGAAGACGCGGCACGCTACCCCCACATAAATACGGGGGCTAGGTCATCTAGTCATGGGAACCAAGCATAGGAGTTTCGATGTTGAAAATCCGTGATAATCGTCATATATTATGTAAACTAGACGTGATGTGTTATAATTAAATTAGATAAGTCTAATCGTAAATATAAAGAAAGGACGTGATTGAGATGGGAGCACCATTGAAATCCATTACGCAAATGCGCGGCACAATGAGCAAAAAGAAGCTCGCAGACCGGCGTGACATGGAAGAATCACTGTTCACCTATCAAGAATTAGTTGACCAACCCCCTGCATGGCTTGATGACTATGCAGTGACTGAATGGCAACGTATTGTACCATTGCTCAAAAAAGACATTCCAGTGAGTGAACTAGATGCTGCCCTGATTGCCAGTCATTGCCAAGCCTATTCTGACATTCAGAAAGCTGCCGAGCTGATTCAAGAACAAGGCATGATGGTTGAAACCACCGATAGTGTGAAAGCTAACCCAGCAGTCAAAATGAAACTGGATGCCACTAATCAGATGATCCGTATTGATGACTTGCTTGGCTTGTCAGTATACAGTCGGGCTAAGTTGGCATTTAAGAACGAGACCAAAAAGAAAACAGACGATCCGTTTGCGGAGCTGGTGTCATCGTGAACTATGCAACTGAATACACCGACAAGGTGCTAAGTGGTGAGATTGTTGCTTGTAAAAAGATTAAGCAAGCAGCGAGACGTTATCGCAGAGATTTGAAAGCCAGCAAGCGCAAAAAGAATCCGTGGCCGTATTACTTCGATGAGGACTTTGCCAACAAAGCCATTGAATTTATCGAACTGATGCCAGCACGTGATGGGTCACCACTCAAACTAGAACTTTTCCAAAAATACTTGGTTTCGGAGCTTTTCGGGTGGAGAGACAAGGCAACCGGCAATCGTCGTTATGATCGAGCTTACATGAGCCTTGCTAGAAAGAACGGGAAGTCGTACCTAATGGCCTGCATCGGCGCGCTGTATCTCCTCATGGAAAACAAGCCAGCCATGAACCGAGAATGTGTCTACACAGCCAACAGCAATTCCCAAGCCCATTTATCCTTCGATATACTGTCTAGTGGCTTGCGTCAGGTCTCTAAGGTATCTAAGTCAGTGCGTGATCGTTTGAAGATCAATCGCAACGAAATTATCGACTTGCCGAGCAACAGCCGAGCTGTTCCGCTTGCATCTGATCTGCACAGCCTAGACGGTTGGCAGGGTGATTTGGCCGTCGTCGATGAGTTCGCCCTGGCTCGTAGCGATGAGATTCTACGAACACTCAAATCCGGCCAGATCAATAGTGACAACAGTTTGCTGGCCGTTATCTCGACCACGGGGCCAGACCTGAATGGTCCTATGTATAAAGAGTATAAATTTGTCTCAAAAGTCTTAACCGGTCGCGAACAAGCAGATCGGTATTTTATTGCCATTTTTGAGCAGGATAGCAAGGATGAAGCCTTTGCACCAGAGACTTGGGAGAAGTCCAATCCACTACTAGCTAATGCTGAAAGAGCTAAAACGATGCGGCCTAGCTTGCAAGCTGATGTTGATCTAGCAGCCAAGCAAGGAACCCTAAGGCCAGTTCTCGTCAAGAACTTTAACACTTGGCAATCAGCCAGAGCAGACAGCTACATCAGTCTGGACGACTGGGAGAAAGCCACTATCGAGCCACCAGACACTAGAGGCAAAGACGTGTATATCGGACTGGATCTCTCTAAGTCTAGCGACCTGACCAGCATCTCGTGGCTAGTTCCAGAAGATGGCTACCTGTATGCCGACAGTCATTCTTTCGTGGGAACGAAGTACGGACTGGAAGAGAAGATCAAGCGTGACGGGTTCGATTACATTGCTGGTGCTAGTCGAGGCGAGTGCAGCATTACCAAACTTGATAGCGGCATGATCGACTATGACGAGGTGCTGTGTTTCATTCTCGACCTGATCGAGCGGAACCGCTGGAACGTGCGTGCCATCTGTTACGATCCGTGGTCATTCGGCTACCTACTACCAGAGTTTGAAAAACGTTACTTTCCAATGGTTGAGGTACGCCAAGGCCAGCGCACGTTGTCAATTCCGACAACTCGCTTTCGTGATGATCTCTTCAATGGCAAGTTAAAGCACCCTGATAATCAGTTGCTGGCCTATGCAGTGAATAACGCCATTTTGAAATATGACGCTAACAACAATCCAATTATCGACAAAGCGCGCAATGCCACTAAGATTGATCCGCTGGCAGCACTGATGAATGCTTACACAATTGCAATGGATTCAATCACGACAACAGAAAACAGTGAGGAGATGAACCGGTTCTATGCGAGCGATGACTTTGGCTTTTAATGTGCAGACCGTGCTGCTATTGCTAGGTCTGATCTGCATGGTCACTGGTATCTGGTGGCTGTTCGGGTTTGGTGTTGGTATGTTAGCAATCGGTGCTGCGCTGGTCTCCATTGCAATCATCATCAACTTCAACAAAGGGAGGTGAAACAATGAGCTTTTTTACGAATGACACAACACAACCACGCGATGACAACAGCGACCCGTTCTTAGATGCGCTTGTCAGCATGACCAGCAACGACAGCGGCTTATATGTGGGTATCGGTGCTTTACGTAATTCGGACGTGTTTACGGCTGTGCGCGTGATTGCCAGTGATCTCGCAACCAATCCGATTGAGTACAGTGACAAGCGCATCAGCGTGCTCCTTAACAAAGCACCCAATGACCACATGACCGCGTGGGCATTCAAGTTTGCCCTAGCTGCTAACATGCTGCTGAATGGTAACAGCTTTGCACGGGTTACCAAAAATCCTAGCGGACAAGTTACTGGTTTCGAGTTAGTCCCCAACAGTCAAATGGTGGTTAAACAAGATGATACGACCGGCATTATCAGTTACGAATACACGCCTGACAGCGGTCGTTCACAGCGTTTAAATGCCAATGAGGTCTTACACTTCAAGTGCTTCACACAAGACGGTTACAAAGGACTATCGCCACTGTATAGCCTCCGTGATGAGGTTGGGGTACAAAAGTCTGGGCATGCGTTGCTGAAAGGATTCTTCAACACCGGTGTTCAAGGAACCGGTATTCTCAAGGTCAACAAGAGCCAGCTAGACACCAAAGCTAAAGAGAATATCCGATCAAAGTTTGAAGCTGCTAACAGTGGTGATAATGCCCTCAAGACCATCATTCTAGACAATGATATGGATTACAAAGCGCTTGAGGTCAACACTGACGTGCTGAATCTAGTCAATTCTAGCGATTGGACAACGAAAATGATTGCCAAAGCGTTCGGGTTACCACTGGATCGGCTGGGTATCGAAAGTGAGCACTCTAATGCCGTACAGTCAAATTTGATCTATCTGCAAAACACGCTGATTCAGTATTTTACCTGCTTCACAAGTGAGATGGACGCCAAGCTGTCCACTGCTGATAATCGGTTCAGTTTCAACACTGACAAGCTGTTTAGTGCAGATCCTGCAACAATGCAAGAACTGGCGGTTAAAGGGTTACAAGGTGGTGTTCTGACCACTAACGAGGCACGAGCCAAGTTAAACCTGCCACCAATTACCGGTGGTGATGAGATCATGGCCAGTCTGAACTACACGCCACTAAGCAACCTTGTCACTTATCAAGATAAACAGAAAGGAAGTATGCCAAATGAATCAAGATGACGTAGAAAAGCGCCTGAATCCTGACGCTGATCTAACTACCGCTGATCCTACCACAGCAGACGACAGCCAAGGCCAAGACGATCCAGACACAAAGAAACAGGACGACACCACTAGCGGTCCAAAGAAACTAAGTGGTTATGCAGTAGTTTTCAATAGCCCAAGTAAGGATCTTGGTGGCTTTAAAGAAGTTGTTGATCCGCACGCATTCGACAATGTAGATCTATCAGACGTCTATATGGTTTCAAACCATGATTTTAGCCAAGTCTTAGCCAGTACCAAGGCTGGTACCTTGACCCTGAATGTAGATGATAAAGGCTTGCAGTTTGAAGCAACCTTACCCGATACGACCACAGCCAATGATGCTTACAGCAATGTCCAAGCTGGCAATCTGTCAGCCATGAGTTTTACTTTCAATGCTGCGCCAGACGGTGACACGTTCACTAAGGACGACAGCGGGCAAGTGATCCGTACCATCAAGCAAGTAAAGAGCTTGTTTGACGTCTCACTGGTAGCTATTCCAGCGTATGACAATACCAACGTCCAAGTGGACAAACGCAGCTATACAGAATGGTTAAAAACTAATACTGAACAACCAGAAAAGGGAGATAAAACCATGACCGAAAAAACAATTATCGACAACAAAGAACACACTGAATCCCGCGCTTACGAGTCTTACATCCGCAGCATGGGTGAACAACGTGACGGCTTGACCACAACCACTGCCGGTGCTGTCGTTCCTAAAGAAGTCATCGAAGACGTCTGGAATCTAAAGGAATCCGATTATGATCTGGCTAAATACGTCACTGTGAAGCAGGTCGGTACCCCAGTTGGCACCTACCCAATTGCCCTCACTAACAATGGTGTCTTAGCCACCAAGGCGGAACTCGCAGACGTGCCAGAGATTGATGCAACCCTGTTCCGTGGCGTTGACTACAAGGTTGCTACCCGTGCTGGCAAGATCTATCTGTCTAATGAACTGGTAGAAGACAGTGAAGTTGATATTGTTGCCGAGGTTAAGAATCAACTCAAGAAGTTGGTACAAAACACGGACAATAGCAACATTATCAGTGTTCTGACTGGTAAGACGGGCACTAACGATAACTTCAAGCACATCACGGGTACTGGTCTTGATGACATCAAGCAAACTTTCAATGTTGAGTTAGATCCAGCATTGTCCTTGTCTGTCATTGTCAATCAGGACGCATTTAACTACCTTGATACCCTGAAAGACAGCGAAGGCCGATACTTGTTACAACCGTCCATCACGGCACCATCAGGCAAGCAACTGTTTGGGGCACCAGTGATCGTGATTGCTAACAAAGTGTTGCCGACTGATAAGGCTGGCACCTATCGGATCATCATCGGAGACTTTTCTCAAGCAATTTTCTTAGCCCAGAAGAACGAAGTCAACACCCAGTGGGAACGGTTCGACAGTTATAGCCAAGGCTTAGCTGTTGTCATCCGCAACGACTATGAAGTGGTTGATCCAGACGCTGCTCGAATTGTTGACATCACACCGGCAACCAAGCCAGCAGCTTAATGAAACTGTGTAGGGTGTATCTTGAGATACACCCTATTTTTATATAGGAGATGAGCACATGACCGTCACGACTGATGACATTAAAAATAGCCTGCGTGTGCAGACTAACACTGACGATAGTTTGATTAGCAATTACCTGAAAGCGGCACAAGACTACGTTCACAATGCCGTTGACAGTACAGCGGAAATTGCCGCGCTACAAGCGTACTCACAATTTGATATTGCGGTTGCCATGCTGACCGAATTCTGGTATCAAAACCGCGGAGCAGTGACCACAGCAAGCCAAGAGCCACCGTACTCAGTGGTTAGTATGATCCAGCAGTTACGCGGACTGTTTGCAGCAGACGTATAGTATCAATAATTATTATATTATGATATAATCAAGATAGTCCTAGGCAATAAGCGGGTAGATCCGTTTTAACCGACGCACGGCATAGCTAACCGGTGGCGCATTTTATAGACCATAGGGTCAGTTACTTCCCCTTGCCGTAATCCATGCGGTGTTTAAATCATTTACACTAACCTCTTTGGTCATAAAAATAGCCAGCTTCTTGTTTAGCAGATTTTTCTGCTTTGGAAGTTGACTACGTAGATTGTCATTTTCAGTTGGCGGGCAGAGATGCCCGTTTTTTTGTGCTGACAGACGCATTCTGGTGCACGCTGAACAGGTGTACTTTGAGGTACGGTCGTTCTGGGCAATATAAATGGGGGTGGTGATTCGCCACCCCTCAGGAATTTAATGACTGCTTCGACAATAGCGAAACAGCTCACAGACCCCGAATTTCGGGCCTTGTTATCCAAGTCAAAAATATTGACCTGCTTGTTAGAACCAAGTGAACAATATTCACCTAGTCAACTAACCCCCGCATTTCAAGGTTAGTTAGAATCGTATCAGTGCACGAATAGAAGCAGCAAAAGTGCCACGATTGCAGGGCTTCCTTGTGTCAATATGATTTTTCTATTTGCTGTCAGTGATCCAAAAATGGCAGCAAGCACAACAAAACCTACAAACAATAGCTGAACATGATAGGAAGCACTGCCACTAAGCCCATATCGAGCATATAACAAACCTACACCGATGAAGCCATTATAGAGTCCTTGGTTTGCCATAGATGATTTAGCTTCTTTGGTGGCAAGATATTCCTTTGACAAGTCAAAAGCCTTGCGGGCCATTTCTGTTTGGGTGCCAAACATCTCAAGAAACATTATAAACAAAGCCTCAACGGCTACTAATAGAACAAAAAGATCCTTCACAATTAACATTGCCTATTCCTCCTAAAGAATTCCTAATATGCGTGCTGCAGCATAGTATAGCAGACGACTTAAATTTCTTAAAATTAAAAATAGCCACCTCATAATGAAGTGGCCACCGCCTGCCTAGCAGATTAAAATGTTACCTAAATGTTACCTGATGTTACCAACTAATGATAATCAGTGACTATCTGCCAAACATAAAATGCTGTTACACCGGCATTTTGAGCGCCAGTGAAAGCTAATGATAATGATAAGTGGAGGTGAGGAGAATCGAACTCCTGTCCATCACCCCTGCTACATGCAGCTCTACACCCATAGCTGATTAATTTAAAATTCGCCGCGATGTCGCGCCAGTCAGCAAGGCTAACACAAGGCAGCTAACCTACTAGTCTCTTGTTGATGCCTCAGGTGGCAACATCAACCGTAGCTCAATGATTTGAGACCCAGACCCGACCCTTGAGCGAAGTCGGAAGGATCACGCTAGCTGGTTATTAAGCAGCTAAAGCGTAAGAATTTTCGTTCTTTGCAGTTATATTAACTGTTCCGTTGATGACGGAGCCGAGCCTCCGAGGTGCACCGCATGCGCGAAAAGCAATGTCGAGACCATTACACCCCCGACAAGGTGCAAATGATATGTTACCACGGTATAATTAAACTTGTCAAAATGTTTGCACTTGGTACTATACTGACGCAAACTTAAGTTTTAAGCTAATTTTATGGAGGCGTGTCTATGATCTTACTTGTTGCTGGATGCATGCAATTACTAATGGGCATCCTTCTTGCGCTTTTTCGACCGCGACATCAAACCAATTTCTGGGGCTACACATCCTATCTCGCCAGCGTCAATGCCGATAGTTTTCGCCTGGCACAACGGTGGTTTTGCCAGGCATTGATTGTCACCGGGGCCGTCGAATCCGCTGCCGGGTGGATCATTCACCGGCTTTCGTGGGATAATTTTTTCATCATTTGGCTTTTTGTGGCGGTACTGTTATTCTTACCGGGATTCGTTTATACGGAAAGTCGGCTAAAACAGTATCTTGAAGCCCATCACCAGCTTCCTTACGATTATGTCGCACCGGATGACGTTCCGAAACCTAAACGCCGTAAAGGTTTTAAAGATTTGTGAAATGAGGGGTTTATCAGTGAAACTATTAATGATTGAAGACAATACAAGCGTGGCAGAAATGATGGCCATGTTTTTTCAAAAAGAAAAGTGGGAAGTCGTGAACGCCTATGATGGTGAAGAAGGGCTTGCCAAGTTTAAAGAAGCGCCCGATAGTTTTGACATCATCACCCTGGATCTGAATCTTCCTAAAATGGACGGGATGCAGGTGGCCAAGGAAATTCGTCAGATTAGTGAAACCGTTCCGTTGATTATGTTGACGGCCCGGGATACTGAAAGTGACCAGGTGTTGGGACTTGAACTCGGCGCGGATGACTATGTGACTAAACCATTTTCGCCGATTACGCTGATTGCGCGTATCAAGGCGTTGCATCGCCGCGCTGAAGTTGGTACCGAAGTCGGTGCGGAGCAGGCAGAGCCAGAAGCAAAAAAAGATGGCTTTGACGTTGAAACCGACCATTTCAAGCTCAGTACCAAGACGCGTGAAGCTTATTTGAATGGTAAACAAATCGAGGGCTTGACACCCAAGGAGTTCGACTTGTTGCATACGTTATCCAAGAGCCCCAAGCAGGTCTTTTCCCGTGAACAGCTGCTGCAGCTGGTGTGGGATTATGAATACTATGGTGACGAACGCACAGTCGATGCGCACATTAAAAAGTTGCGTCAAAAGATCGAAAAGGTCGGTCCGCAAATCATTCAAACCGTTTGGGGCGTCGGGTACAAGTTTGATGATTCGGGGCTTGATCAATGAAAATGCTCTATCAACAGTTAATCGGCTTTTTTGCAGTTATCATGGTGACTTTGGTAATTGTGTCGATTCTGTTCATTCGTTCGACAACCAATACAGTTTGGGAAAACGGGGTTAAGCAGCTTGAGCAGTACACTGACGTTTTAAAAAACAATGCTGTCGATGAAAATACTTACGTGATCAATGCGCGCTTTATCCAAAATGCCGAGGAGATCCTCAGTGATCAACACGTGCATTTTGTTATTTATGATGCGAACAACGTAGCTAAGTATCCGGTTTCACAAAAAAGCCCGATGGCAGCGATTAAATCAAGTTACTGGAAAAAGTTAAAACAAGGTTCAGCCGTTGCCGTACCGGAGCTGATGACGAATCCTGTGAGCGGCCGGTCCCAAAATATGACGATCTATTACCAGCCGGTTTTTTTGAGTGAGAAACTACTGTTTGTCATTGCGGCATTTGCACCGGTCGAGCAAATTCAAAGCTCGATTAACAAGACCGAGCACAACTTGTTGATTGCTTTTGTTCTGTCAACGTTAGCAGCGTTCATTATCAGCTACTTCATTGCGTCGTATCAGGTGCGAAGAATCAACCAACTGCGCCAGGCGACCCATCAGGTGGCAGAAGGTAACTATGATGTGACTGTCAAAATGAAAAGCCGCAGCCATGACGAAGTGGCAGAGTTAGCGGATGATTTTCGCGACATGGTGACATCGTTGAAAGCCAGTCAGCAGGAAATTCAGCGCCAGGAAGATCGGCGTCGCCAGTTTATGGCGGATGCGGCACATGAAATGCGGACACCGCTGACGACGATTAACGGCTTGTTGGAAGGGTTGGCTTACGACGCGATTCCCGAAGAGAGCAAAGGGAAGAGCATTGAACTCATGCGCAATGAGACCAATCGCTTAATCCGACTGGTCAATGAAAACCTTGATTATGAAAAGATTCGCACGAATCAGATTCTTTTGAGCAAACATACCTTCAACGCCCGCAAGGATCTTGATAATATTGCCGAACAACTGGCACAAAAGGCCGAAGAAGCTGGCGACAAGATCACGATTGAAGCGCCGGAAAAGCTGCCGACTTATGCCGACCACGACCGGTTTGTTCAGATTTTGTTTAATATTGTCCAAAATGCGGTTCAGTTTACGCAAAATGGACAAATTACCATTAATGGGAAATTAGGCTACCACCAAACCGAGTTCAGGGTGAGTGATACCGGTATCGGCATGTCCAAGGATCAAATGAAGAACATTTGGGAGCGGTATTACAAAGCCGATCCTTCGCGAAAAAATACGAAATATGGCGAGTCTGGTCTGGGAATGGCCATTGTCCACCAACTGATGGGCTTGCATGGCGGCACCATTGATGTTGATTCTGAATTAGGATCCGGCACGACCTTTACCTTGATCTTCCCGGATGAGGAGACAGCGCCTAAGCAAAAGAAGCAAACCGATTCGAAACAATCGGGCGATTCAGCTAGTGACAAACCGGACTCGACGAGCAATGCCGCCAGTGATGCGGGGCAGCAGGCCAAACCGAACAAATAACACGTCTCCAAGATGTCGTTTAGTGCCAAAACAAAGCACCACGCAACTGTGGAAACGTGTATAATAAAAATTATTATTAACAAAAGGAGACAATTATGACCATTCGACGAATACAGCAAAACGACTTTGCCGAAGTAGACGCGTTATTGCAAACCGCATTTAGCGGCAGCAAGCGCGGCTATCACGGGGAAGCAGCGTTAGTCGCTGAGTTACGACGCACCGCCGATTATGACGCGGCGCTAGAAGTGGTGGCGACCATCGACGGTCATTTGGTCGGGTACGGATTGATGACTGCAGTCACTATTACACCTGATGCCCATATGCAAGGAGTGGCCTTGGCCCCCTTGGCCGTTGCACCTGATTATCAAGGTAGCGGGTTAGGGATGGCGATTGTTTCGGAGCTCGATATGCGGGCAACAGATCTACGTCGCGATTTTGTCAGCGTCATCGGCGATCGGCAGTTCTTCGGCCGCATCGGTTTTCGTAGGGCCGCAAACTATCGCCTCGAACCACCGTTTCCGATCGTGGCCGAAGACCACCTCATTAAGGAGCTGGTCCCAGGCGTTTTAGCTAGCGTGCGCGGGAAAGTCAATTACGCGCATCCTTTTTTAGCTGAAACATTGGAGTAACATCTAAGCGTTAACAGTGATGAGCTGCGGTTAAAACCGCAGCTCATTTTGTCGGGCAAGAGGTGTTACTTTTTCTTGTGACTCCTGGACGTGTCGGTGACGTGGTGTGCCATATGTAATGCACCGATGCAAAGTCCACCACTAATGAGACCGCTGCCCATTAACGCATCATCACTCAGGTGCGGCCAGTATTCGACAAACGCTATAAACGCGATGATGATTGCCACTGTTAGTAATTGCCAAGATAAATGATACGGTTGCCGCATCTTCATTCAAAAGCCCCCTCATGCTTTTCCCTTCAAAGACACCATCAGCCTACTGCAAAATAGCATACGTTTAAAGGTTCGTTGATGAAATAAGTGCAGCTATCGAGCTATCACGGAGATTGCCTAAAGTGGAATTGACAGCCCTTGGCGAAGTGTTATAAGTAAAGAGAGCTTATTTTCCCTGAAAGCATGTCAAATCTTTTACAATTTGACGATTGCTTTTCAGAAGTGGCAATGACTGTTACAATATGAACATATTCGAACGGATGTCTGTCGGTGAGAAGCGGTTGCTGGCAGTCGGTTCATTTTGGGGGGATTCGCGTGAAGCAGTTTTATATTGTTGACAGTTCGATTCTTCCGGACGTGGTCGGCAAAGTGATTGCCGCGCGGGCATTACTCCAAAATGGCGAAGTCAAACAGGTGAGTGAAGCGGTCAAGCGAGTCGGCATTTCCCGCGGCACTTATTACAAGTACAAAGACTATGTGTTTTTACCAGATCATGAAATGGCATCGCGTAAGGCGGTCATTTCATTGATGCTTCATCACGATCGCGGCATTTTGTCGGAAGTTTTGACTGTGATGTCACAAGCCCAGGCCAGTATCGTGACCATTAACCAGAATATTCCGATCCACAACTGGGCGAGTGTTGTCATATCATTCGATATTTCAGCGCTGCAAGGAACCCTTGATGATCTTGCCACTAAACTTGGCGGCATTCGCGGTGTCAGTGATGTGCACCTGATTTCCATTGAATAAACAGCATGTTTTTGGAGGCTTTATGAAAATAGCAATTAAATTGTTGCTCTGGGTTTTAGTCGCTGGCGTTGCTCTATTTCCAGCGTTGTTACTGATTTTGTTTGTGATCGGCCTAAGCGTCGTGATTTCCGGCGCCATGGCAGTTAGTGCTGTTGGCTTTGTTTTGGGCATCATTTTTGTCGCGCTAGTGGGCTTGAGTATTATGATTCCAAGTGTTTTGCTCATTATTCGCTTCATGACTTTTCGGACGGTTAATGCGCGTTTTCGGCATGGCAATCAACGGGTTGTCTTGCCAGTAAGCGTCAGGTTAACGGGTCGTTCCATTTACCACGCAATTTATGAGAACTTTAAGGCAGGACGGCGCCAAGGAAAACATTTGGTGCAGGCGTGGAGTTTTGGGTTTGAAACTTACTTCCATGAAGATCTTCAGGCTTATCTAGCAGATCAGATTCTTGCCCAGCACGGCCCCGAGATGGCTGAGGCCTTTGTGCTTGATGAACGCCACTCTTATACGATTGCCTATTAATTTGATCAGTGGGTTTGGTGGTATCGGGCAATTAGTGCTGAGCATCAGGGAATAGGTTGGGCATAATTCATGTTCACGCTTCAAAAGCGAGCATTTCTGGAATTTGGAGTGTTCGTTTTTTGTATCTCCAAGGTAATTCGGTAGGGTTATTAAGATGTTAGTGCCAAAGCGGAGCAACCGTAGGCCAGATGGGGCTCAGCAGTGGAAACAACACAGCGACCGGTCTTTGTTGCTGATGTTGTTAGGCGACTTTGAGACAGCGGTTTTCTGGCTCAAAGCGCCGTCTCCGCTCTAGCTTCGCGTCGCCACCCCAGCTGGCCGGAGATTGCGGAGTTTGGCACGTCAAGGGAATTATTGCCTAAGTTTTTCCATGTCAATATCATCTTTTTGCTAGTTGTAGTAGGCACGCAGTCAGACTGCCAAGTAGGTCATCATTCATCAAGACGGGCACGTCGTTGAATGATTCGGTTGGTTTGCGGCCAGCGCATGTCTTCAAAACCGACAAATTCAATGGTTAATTGGGTTTGTTTGCGTAACAAGCCAAGGAAAGCCTCTAACTGGGCAAGATCATAGCCGTGCAGACTGTGCAACGGGATCGAGCGCTGCCGCTGGTCCTTGGGTTGAATGTTAAAAAAGAAGTTGAACGCTGGCGTGTAGGTCTGATTCACCAGTGAGATCCAATACCGTGTGTTTCGTTTGCGCTTAAATAGTGGCGTTAACCGTTCCATGATGATTTTGAGGTCTTTAGTCATAGCTATTGCCGCCATTGTGTCCTCCTACCAGTGATGCACGCTGAATGGCTGTACCACCATGCATCGCGCTTTTGGCGTACACCAACGCCTTGAAACCAAAGCGACTACGAATCGTATCGAGTGTTCGTTCCAGATCGGTGGCCTTGATTTGGCGATCGACCGGTTCAAAAAAGTTAAGCTGTTCGCCGGTATCAGGTGCCAGACGGGATGTGAAGACGGCGACATTGCGAATGACTTCACCATGCCAGTTCTTTCGAAAAATCTCGCGCAACGCTGCAACAATGTCGGTGTTGCGATTGGTTGGCAAAATTCGCTTTGCTTGCGTAAAACCGGACCGACCGTCTTGCTGGCTTTCTGCATACGAAAACCCGATACCCAGTGAAAGCTCACCGGCACGTTTATGATGATGGCGTAAGCGGGCTGCGACCTGTTCACCGATTTCTTTGATGACAATTTCGATTTCGAATTGATTGCTATAGTCGCGCGGAAGCACTTGGGAATTACCGATACTTGGCTGGCGGGTCACGATGCGCTTGCTGATTTTGGTACGATCAATGCCCCAAGCGGTTGCAAACAGCTGAGTGCCGATAATGCCCATTTCCTGTTTTAAGGCATAGGGATTCGCATGAGCGAGTTCGTACATGTTTGTGATGCCCATGCGCGCTAAATGCGCTGCTGTGCGGTGACCGATACTCCAGACATCGGTCATTTCTGTGATTTTCCAGATAGTATCCGGGACAGTCGCATACTTAATTTCGCCAAGTAAATCAGGACTGTGCTTGGCATAAACATCGAGGGCAATTTTGGCTTGTACCGGATTTTCGCCGATTCCGACCGTGGTCCGCAGACCTAGCTGCCGTTGAACCGTCGATTGAATGAGCTTGGCAACTGTCCCTGGTGTTTTTCCAAACAGTCGCCAAGTATGGGTCATATCAAGGATGGATTCATCAATCGAGTAGGCCCACAGATCTTCATCGGCAACAAATTGACGAAAAATATCGTTAATGGCCAGATTTTTCTGAATGTAGAGGTTCATGCGCGGCGGAACGACAATCAAATGCGGTTCGTTGGGCAAATCGCGCTGGCGGCTGACATTATTTTTGAGACCGTACATTTTTTTGGCCATCGGCGAAGTCGCCAAAATGAGCCCGCCATTCGTATTCTCCTGTTCTGACATCACGACCAGTATGGTTTTAAGCGGATCAAGTCCACGCTCAATGCTTTCGACTGAGGCGTAAAAGGACTTATTGTCAATCAAAAAAATGACCCGATGCGGTTCGTGTGGATAATCATAGGCCATGAAGATCACCTCTGTTTATCATTATACGAACATATGTTTGCTTAGGCAAGTTATTTATTTTTGGGGAGATGCGATAACGCGTTTTCCGGCGCAGAAGTCGGCTCACGCTCAGCTATAACGCGTTCCCCGGCGCAGAAGCCTGCGTATAAGGACCTTGGTCGCAATGGCCTAAGCCCGGGCCATCACGCCCAAGGCCGCTTATACTTCGGCTTCTAAGCGCGCCGGCTCATGCTCAGCACCACATAAAAACCCCTGCTGTGCATATGCACAAACAGGGGCATCGATGAAGCGATCAAAATGCGAACATCTAGCGCATGCAACCGCCCATGTGCCAGGACGAAATGCCGCGCATCATGCTGCCGTGGGCAATGCCCATGCCACCGCCATTGTTAAAGACTTCCAAAATGAACAAGGCGGCAAAGATGGCGGCAATGACGATTAACGTGACCACTAATGGCCGCCACTTATCTGATGTCATACTATCCGCCTCCTAACGAATTAAATTCGGATACTGCCATTAGTATAACACCATGGCAACAATGGCAAATAGGATACGGACAAATCAGTCATCGCGTTCCCATTTAATTTTGAGATTGGTTTCGATCAAGTCGTCATCATCAAGGACGAAGGGTTCAACCGTGCTGCCGCCATCAGACTTGGTGAACTTGATATTGAAGACATTGCCGTCACGATAAACGACTTCCCACTTACCGTTACTTGGCGTGCCGTTATTGGTTGCCGTATAAGTGCCATCACTATTAAAAGTGAACGTTGCCTGGTCGCCTGATTCCCAGCGGCCCACAATGCCACTGGTGGAATGATTGTCGTTGCGTTTTGACGCGTCGGAAGGATACTGGCGTGTTGTTTTCGTGACGCCATTGTCATCATAATCGTCATCGCTATCATCGTCGTGGGTATTGCTATCCGGATGTGAATTTTGCGATGATGCGGAACTGGAAGATGTGGCGCTGGAAGAGGAAGCCGTTGCTGCATCTAAGGTTAGATCCGATGCCTGGCCTTTGAGCGGGATCACCACTTCCCGTGTGAAGTCTTTGGTTGAACCGTCATGCGTGCCGCTGAGTTTAAGCGTGTAGACGCCTGGCAGTTGACCGGTGATGATATATTGGCCGTCATGCGCTTTGGCTTGCGCCGGCGTGCCGTTCAGCGTGAGTGTGGCATTTTTAAGGTTGGTTTTGACGACGGCATCGGCTGTCCCTAATTTGACTTTATATTTTGGGAAAATAAGCAGTTCATGGCCTGCCTTGACAATCTGAACCGGGCCGCTGGTCGACTTAGCCATAATCATGCTATGCAGAAGACTGCGATCGCTGCGGTTTTTGATGAGTTGCGCAAGGGGCTTCAAATCGTCCTCGTGTAACGCCGTACCATCGCTGGCTACCGCGACTTCCGCCATATCATCGGCATCCCCACTGGTCATTTCTTCGGCCAGCTCAGTGACTTGCCGATCCTGACTGTAATAAGTCGCGCCAGCAAAATAAGCGATTCCCAGTATTAAGATCACGGCAATCCCGGTTACGAGCAGCCAATGCCGTGGTGACCGCGGCGGACGGCGGCGCTCAGCAGTAGCCGACGTTGCAGAAGCGGCGGGTGAAGGGGTGGCAGGTGACGATTGTGAATTGGCTGCTTCTTTTTGACTTGTGCTTTGCGCCTGTTGCCGCGCAGCACGCAAATCAAAGCCGCAGTTTGGACAAAAGTCATCGTCAGGGCCAATCGGTTGGCCGCAATTTGGACAAAATTTTAAAGATGCTTGCATGGATCATTCCTCCAAGATTTTGATAAGTAGGGCAGCGATTTGATCATGCCCCTGTTGATTAGGATGAAACGTATCACGCGGACCGTTAGCCGCAAAATCGGGAATGGTGATACCAGCCGGGCCGGTCACATCATCATGGCCTTGCCAGATCGTCGCCAAGTCAGCCACCGGCACGTGGTAGGAACGGCCAATCTCTTTGACAACAGCGTCAAATTTTAAATCCGCGGCGGCATACGGCCCGTTGTTCGGCGACCAGGTTGTCATGAGGATCAGTTGGGCGGTGGTCTTTTCCTGCAGCGTCGTCACAATGGTTGTGAGGGCTTGGCGGTAAGCAGCAAGGGTAGATGGCGTTGCACCACCCACAGCGTCATTGGTGCCAAACTCGATCGTCACTACGTCCGGCTGCTGCGCCACTAAGCCTGACAAGGCCGGGACGCCGAGATTGGTGGCAGTTTTACCGACTTCGGCAATGCCTGCTTCAGTAACGGTTTTTCCGGTTAATTGTCCCAACTGTTGGGTAAAAAGCGAGGTGAAGCGGCTGGCTTTTTTGTCTGCAAAAAGGCCGACAGAAAGGCTGTCGCCAAAAGGTGCGTAAACTAAAGTATCTTTCGAGCGAACCTTTAATTTAGCTAACGGCGTCTGCGGTACCGATGATGTCTTCTGTGAAGCACTTACTTGGCGCGAACTTGCGGATGTCGATGCACGACTGGATTTAGTTGCATGCCGTTGAACACCGCAACCGGCAGTTAACAATAATAATAAAAGTCCCAACCCCACCCAAACTTTTTTCATAGAACCACCTTTTTTGAGTCACTGTTTCTCTGACTGCTTTCTTTAAGTGTATCAGAGTGACCTGTCAACGCAATGAATATGCAATAACAACGAATGACGGAAATCTCGGGTCAAGCGGGAATCTAAAATAAGCATTAAATACCGCCTGTTTTGGCCGATATCGTATCTTGCCGGCACTCACGCTTAGGCCCAAAGTTTGGTACAATAGGTCAAGGAATTTTTCACTTGGTTTTTCTGAAAGGACGATTCGTTAAATGGTAATGGATGCCGCATTAAAGGGTATGAACGATAAGCAGGCTGAGGCGGTACTGGCCACCGAAGGACCGGTTTTAATTATGGCAGGTGCCGGCTCTGGCAAGACCCGGGTGTTAACGCACCGGATTGCTTATTTGGTAGAAGAAAAAAACGTCAATCCATGGAACATCCTTGCCATCACCTTCACGAATAAAGCAGCTCGTGAGATGCGTGAACGGGTAGGGAAACTCGTTGATCCCGAAATTGCCCGGGACATCTGGGTCTCGACCTTCCATGCACTTTGCGTCCGGATTTTACGGCGGGATATCGACAAATTGGGCTATAATCGCGCCTTTACAATTGCCGATCCGGCTGAACAGTTGACGTTGGTTAAACACATTCTGGCGGATTTCAATTTGGATCCCAAACGCTACGACCCCAAGTCGATCCTGGGGGCCATTTCGAATGCCAAAAATGATTTAATCGATCCGCAGACTTATGCCGATGAACAGGCTAATAGTCCCTTCACCAAAATTGTCGCGGAAGTTTATGCGGAGTATCAAAAACGGCTCCGTAGCGATCAGGCGTTGGATTTTGACGATCTGATCATGCAAACCATCGTGTTGTTTGAAAAGGACAAAGAGACACTGGCATTTTATCAACGTAAATTCCGCTACATTCACGTTGATGAGTATCAGGATACAAACGAGGCCCAGTATCGACTCGTGTACATGTTGGCGGAAGGTTACCACAATCTTTGTGTTGTCGGGGATGCGGATCAGAGCATTTACGGCTGGCGTGGTGCCAACATGCAGAACATTCTGGATTTCAAAAAGGATTTTCCTAAGGCTCGCGTGATTTTGCTTGAGCAGAATTATCGCTCCACGAAGACCATTTTAAGTGCGGCCAATGACGTGATTAAGAACAACCTGAATCGTCAGGTGAAGACGTTGTGGACCGAAAATGGCAAAGGTGACAAAATCACGTATTATCGCGCCCAAAGTGAAACTGACGAGGCGATTTTCGTCATTCGCCGCATCGAAGAAGAAATGGCCGAGCATCATCGCCACTATGGTGATTTTGCGATTTTGTATCGAACAAATGCCCAGTCGCGTGCGATTGAAGAAGCATTCGTCAAGTCCAATATTCCTTACAAAATGGTGGGCGGCCACAAATTCTACGATCGCAAGGAAATTCGGGATGCCCTTGCTTATTTCCGGTTGGTCGTCAATCCTGAAGACGATATGAGTTTCACGCGGATTGTGAACGAACCTAAGCGCGGCATTGGCAATACCAGTGTCGAAAAGCTGGAAGCATTTGCCAGCCAGCACGGGTGGTCGCTGTTGGAAGCAGCAGCCAATGCCGAACTCAGTCCCATTTCCGGCAAAGCGCGCGGTAATCTGGCGAAGTTTGGCAAAATGATTCAGGAACTCGGCACCCGCCGCAAAGATTTGAATGTTACGGAAATGATGCAGGCCATTTTGGATGAAAGTGGTTATCTGGATACGTTGCGGGCAGCACACACGCTGGAAGCCGATACCCGAATTGAAAACCTTGAAGAACTGCTATCGGTGACGCAAGGATTTGACGAGCGCTATCAGCCGGAGAATGAAGACAGTGACATTTTTGTCGACTTTCTGGCCGAGCTGGCGTTGTTGTCGGATCAAGACGAAGTAGAAGAAGATGCTCAGGAAGTCACCTTAATGACGTTGCATGCGGCTAAGGGCTTGGAATTTCCGGTTGTCTTTTTGGTTGGCATGGAAGAAGGACTTTTCCCGTTAAGTCGGGCGGCCATGGACGAAGGCGAGCTGGAAGAGGAGCGGCGTCTGGCTTACGTTGGCATCACGCGCGCCAAGCAGAAGCTGTATCTGTCCAATGCCTATGCCCGAATGCTATATGGTCAGCGGCAAAATAATCCGGCTAGTCGTTTTATTGAAGAAATCGATCCGGATTTGCTTGAAGTGGTCGGCGGTAATCAGCCAAAAAGCGATATTCCGTTTATTAACCGAACCGATCGGGCGTTTAGTTCGCCGTATAGTCGTCATGCCGAGACTGCCGCAACGCCGGTGACGGTCAAACCGGCACCGACAACCGGCGCTGGTCAAACCAGTTGGGAAGCTGGCGACAAGGTAACGCATCGTAAATGGGGAACGGGCACCGTTGTCAAAGTCACCGGAACAGGCGATGATCAGGAATTGGACATTGCCTTTAAAGCGATGGGGATCAAGCGGTTGCTAGCCGCGTTTGCCCCGATCAAGAAAATTGAATCTTAATGATTGGCTCGTGAGGATGAAGTATGGTGTTTAAGGAGGCTCGCCGTGTTAACAAAACCAGCTGCTCAATTTACGCTTGAAGAAGCCGAGGCGGAAGTCGCCAAGCTGCGCAAGCAATTAAATCAATGGCGTCTGGAGTATTACACCAAAGACGCACCGACCGTGACGGATAATGTTTATGACGATCATTATCGTGATTTGCAGGCGTTAGAAGCGGCATTTCCTAAATTGGTCACCCCTGATTCGCCGACACAACAAGTTGGTGATGTGATCAACTCGGATTTTGCCAAAGTTCAGCATCCGATTCCCATGTTGTCGATGGGTGACGTCTTTTCATTTGAAGAACTTAGCGAATGGGATGCGCGCATGCAGGCTAATGTTGGGCATCCGGTTGATTACAATGTGGAGTTAAAAATCGATGGACTTGCCTTATCGCTTATTTATGAAGATGGCAAGTTAGTCCAAGGCTCGACGCGTGGTGATGGTAACATTGGCGAAGATGTCACCAAGAATGTGTTGACCATCGACTCGGTGCCGAAAACCTTGAAGAAGCCGTTGTCACTCGAAGTGCGCGGTGAATGCTATATGCCTAAAGCGGCGTTTGCTAAATTGAATGCCCGGCAGGAAACTGAAGGCAATCAGCCATTCGCCAATCCGCGTAATGCGGCTGCGGGCTCCTTGCGTCAGCTGAATCCGCGCGTCACGGCCGGTCGGGAACTGGACACGTTTATTTACACGTTAATTGATCCTGATCGGTTTAACGTGAAAACACAACATGAAGCGATTGCGTTTATGCATGACCTGGGGTTTACCACGAATCCCAGTTCGGAAGTCGCCAGTGATATGCAGGCGATTGATGCTTACATTACCAAGTACACAAGCGATCGCGATGCGTTGCCATACGGAATTGACGGGATCGTTTTGAAGGTCAATGATTTGGCACTGCAAGCCCAGTTAGGTAACACTGTTAAAGTGCCACGGTGGGAAATTGCATATAAGTTTCCGCCTGAAGAAGCCGAGACAGTGATCCATGAAATCGTCTGGACAGTTGGCCGAACCGGGGTCGTCACGCCGACTGCGGTGATGGATCCGGTTCAGCTGGCGGGGACGACGGTTTCGCGGGCAACCTTACACAATGCGGATATGATTCATGATAAAGATATCCGCATTGGCGATACGGTCATGTTGCATAAAGCAGGCGACATTATCCCGGAAGTTTCGCGGGTGCTGGTTGCCAAACGCCCAGCAAATACGCCACCGACGCCAATTCCGGAAAAATGTCCGTCGTGTGGTCAGAAACTAGTTCACCTTGATGACGAAGTGGCGCTGCGGTGCATCAATCCGATGTGTCCGGCACAAATGCAGGAACAGTTGACGCATTTTGCTTCGCGTAACGCCATGAACATTGACGGTTTAGGGCCTAAAATTATTGCGCAGCTGCAGGCTAAACACCTGGTGCGGGATGTCGCCGATCTTTACCGCTTGACTGCGACCGATCTGGCTCAGCTGGACAAGTTCAAAGAAAAATCAATTAATAATTTATTAAGTGCGATTCATAACAGTCGGCAAAATTCCGTGGAACGCCTAATCTTTGGATTGGGGATTCGTCACGTTGGTGGGAAAGCCGCGCGAATTCTTGCGGAACATTTTGGCGACTTGGATCACCTGATGGCTGCCAGTCAGGAAGACATTGCGGAGATTCCTAACATTGGGCCGACCATTGCTGAAGCCGTTGTGACTTATTTCAAGACTGATACGGTACGAAAATTGATTGATCAATTGCGTTCTGCAGGCGTCAACCTACGTTATACCGGTCCAACTCAGCCGGCGGTAAAAGATAGCTTTGTTTCCGGGAAAACCGTGGTCATCACAGGCAAATTTGCCGAGTTTTCCCGCCCGGATCTGACGAAACAGCTTGAAAAATTAGGCGCCAAAGTTACCGGATCGGTTTCAAAGAAAACGGATTTGGTGATTGTCGGCGAATCAGCTGGCAGTAAGCTGACGAAAGCCCAGAAATTAAATGTTCCGACGATGGATGAAACAGAATTGTTGGCGAACTTGAAGAATTGAGGAACTTCATCAATGAAGAAATTTTTGACGTTAACCTTACTGACCGGTGCGGTTATGCTGTTAGCAGCGTGTGGCAAGTTGAATCTGGACAGTAATAGCAGCAGTACAGGCGGCACTAAAACAGGAAGCTACCAGACAACGGGAACGGTTGATAACAGTATGTATCAAGGGGTTATCAAGAACGGCCGTTATCAGACGAGCAGTGCACGTGGTTTGACACTGCAGCAAAATGACCAAGGCGACAACACCTTTAATATCAAGAGTATGGAAAGCGGCTTGCAAACGTTAGCCAAGAACCAGTTCCCGACTGATAAGTATTCTTTTGAAGAAGGGCAGCTCTTAAGCACCGCCACCGCCAGAAGTTGGCTGAAACGTGAATCAAAATCCAATGCTGAAGGCCTAAATCCGCCTGATAATGGGAAAAAGGATCCTGATACCCGTAATCCCATTTACTTGCAGCAAATTTTGGAGCAGGATTTCATGCTGCAGGATGGCAATAGCATGAAGTTAGGCGGGATCGCGATTGCGTTAGGCATGAACAAGGTCGATTATTATACCAAGACGGAATATGGCGCCCAGTATCAGACGGAAATCTCCGATGAAACCATCAAGAAACAAGGCGAAGCGATTGCGGCAAAAGTCGTCGCTCGCTTACGCAAAATGGAAAAAGTGCCAGATGATATTCCAATTGTGGTCGGCATTTATAAAAATGCGGAACAGGATAGTCTAGTTGGCGGCGTTTATGTCGAACATGCCACCAGTAAAAACGGCACCGATATCGGTTCATGGAAGAAACTGAACCAGCAAAATGAGGTTTTGCCGGTAGTTGGCGATCACAAGGCGATTAACAGTACCGTTTCAAATGATTTTTCCAGTTTTACGAATCAGGTAAAAGGGTTCTTCCCGACTTTAGCGGGGATTACGGCTCAGGCACATTATGAAGATGGCAACCTGGCTGGCCTTAATATCACCGTTAATACTCAGTTCTACGGGTTGACCGAAATTCAGAGCTTTACCCAGTATATTTCAACTGCTGCCAGCAAATACCTTCCTTCAGGCGTGCCGATTGAAATTACCATTCAAAGTACCCAAGGCATCCAGGCGTTTGTTTCGCGCAGTTCCGGTGACAAAGGCTTTTATACTCATGTATTTGGGAGTTATTGAGGCAATCTTATGGTAAACTACGAATGAAAAAGAAAATGAAAGCGGGGATTGCATGATTTCTAAAGACAGTGTTGCGCATGTGGCTGGTCTGGCCAAGCTGCAATTTTCTGAAGCTGATTTGGAGAAGTACACCGATCAGCTTGCGGAAATTCTGGATATGGTCGAACAGTTGGAACAGGTTTCGACCAAAGACGTACCGGTCACCACGCAAAGTATTCATCTGGCGAACGTAATGCGTCCGGATGTTGCCAAACCGGCGGAACCGGTTGCCGAATTGCTCAAGAATGTTCCGACTAAGAAGGGTACCTTGATTCAAGTGCCGGCGATTATTGATAAGGAGGACGATTAACGCGTGGATTACTTTAAGACCAGTCTCGATCAGCTTCATGAACAGTTGCGCACTGGTAAGTTAACCAGTCAGCAATTAGTTGATGAGACATTAGCCGGCATTGACAAAATCGACCGGGATGTTGCGGCTTTTCTTGCCATCAATGCAGACGGAGCCAAAAAGCAGGCAGCTGCTGTGGATGCTGCCGGGATTGATGCAGACCAACCGTTATCCGGGGTCCCGATTGCCATCAAAGATAACATCGTGACCAAGGGTGTGGTGACGACTGCAGCCTCCAAGATTCTGGCTAACTTTAATCCGATCTATAATGCAACCGTTGTCGAAAAACTTGCAGCAGCAGGTGCGATTAATGTTGGGAAAACCAATCTGGACGAGTTTGCGATGGGCTCTTCAACCGAAAACTCGGCTTTTAAGACAACCAAAAATGCGTGGGATTATACGCGCGTTCCGGGTGGTTCTTCAGGCGGTTCTGCGGCTGCTGTTGCTGCTGGTGAAGTGGTCGCTGCTTTGGGTAGTGATACTGGTGGCTCAATTCGTCAGCCGGCTGCTTTTAACGGCATCGTCGGGTTCAAACCGACATACGGCCGGGTTTCCCGGTGGGGGCTTATTGCCTTCAGCTCAAGCCTTGATCAAATTGGGACGCTGACTCGTAACGTTAAAGACGCGGCGCAGGTTCTGAATGTGATTGCCGGCCACGACGAACGGGATAGTACGACCGCCGACACACCAGTTCCTGACTACACCGAAAAGATTGGCCAAGCAATCAAGGGCATGAAGATTGCGTTGCCTAAGGAATACTTAGGCAAAGGGGTCGATCCGGCAGTTGCCGACAAGATCAAGGCGGCGGCTAAACAGCTTGAAGACTTGGGCGCAACGGTGACGGAAGTTTCACTGCCGCACACCCAATACGCTGTCCCGGCTTATTACATCATCGCCAGTTCTGAAGCTAGTTCGAACTTGCAGCGATTTGACGGGATTCGTTATGGGTTCCGCGCCAAAGACGTGCACAATATCGAAGACGTTTATGTTCGCTCCCGGTCTGAAGGCTTCGGACCGGAAGTTAAGCGGCGAATTATGTTGGGAACCTTTAGTCTATCTGCCGGTTTTTACGATGCTTACTTCAAAAAAGCCGGCCAGGTACGGACTTTGATCACCCGTGATTTTGAAGCCGTCTTTAATGATTATGATTTAATTATCGGACCGACAACACCGACCGTCGCCTTTAAAATTGGCGAAAAAGTCACCGATCCGGTCACGATGTACATGAATGATATTTTGACAATCCCGGTTAATTTAGCCGGCTTACCGGCAGCCTCCGTACCGGCAGGCTTTGTTGATGGGATGCCGGTTGGGTTGCAACTCATTGGCAAGCCGTTTGCCGAAAGCACGATCTTCCAAGTTGCCGCAGCTTTTGAAGCGCAAAACGACTACTTAGCACAGATCCCGGGAGGCAAATAAGATGAATTTTGAAACGACAATCGGGCTTGAAGTCCACGTTGAATTAAAAACCAAGTCAAAAATGTTCTCACCAGCGCCGGTGACTTATGGTCAGGAACCTAACACTGAGACCAATGTCATTGACTGGGGCTTCCCGGGTGTCTTGCCGAGTATTAACCGCGGCGCTTACCAACTTGGTATTATGGTTGCCTTGGCATTGCACGCGGATGTGACCCGCGAGACGCATTTTGATCGGAAGAACTATTTTTATCCGGATAACCCAAAAGCGTATCAGATTACCCAAAGTGAGAAACCGCTTGGGACAAACGGTTGGGTTGAAATTGAAGTCAATGGCAAGAAGAAAAAAATCGGCATTGCGGAACTGCACGTTGAAGAAGATGCCGGTAAAAACCAGCATGAAGACGACGGCTATTCCTATGTTGACTTGAACCGGCAAGGCACGCCGCTGGTCGAAATCGTCTCCAAGCCGGATATCACCAGTCCGGAAGAAGCGTATGCCTATCTTGAAACGCTTCGCCAGATTGTGCAGTTTACCGGTGCTTCCGATGTTAAAATGGAAGAAGGTTCCATGCGTGTTGACACCAATCTCTCCATTCGGCCAATCGGGCAAAAACATCTTGGCACTAAAACCGAAATCAAGAACCTGAACTCCTTTGTTCATGTTCGCGATGGGCTGGCATTTGAAGAAAAGCGCCAGCAGTCGGTATTGCTTAGTGGTGGTGAAGTACGCCAGGAAACCCGGCGCTGGGATCCGGATGCAAAAGAGACCATTTTGATGCGGGTCAAAGAAGGCGCCGATGATTATCGGTACTTCCCGGAACCGGACTTACCGCCTGTTACGGTATCACAACAGTGGATTGACGAGGTTCAGGCATCGTTGCCACAACCGCCGGCAGAACGACGTGAGCATTACATCCAAGACTGGGGCATTCCAGCATATGATGCCGGCGTTTTGACCCAGACCAAGGAAATGTCGGACTTCTTTGAAGCCACCGTGGCGCAAGGTGCTGATGCCAAGCAGGCGTCTAACTGGCTGATGGGTGAAGTATCTGGCTATCTGAACGCCAAGCATATGGAACTAGGGCAAGTTGCGCTGACCCCGGAGCATTTGGCAGGGATGATCAAGTTAATCGGTGACGGTACGATTTCCAGCAAGATGGCTAAGAAGGTCTTCAAAGAAATTATCCAACATGACACCGATCCTGATCATTGGGTTCGCGAAAAAGGCTTGATCCAACTGTCTGATCCGGCTAAACTAACCCCGATTATCACCGCGGTGTTGGATGATAACCAGCAAAGTATTGATGACTTTAAAGCTGGTAAGGACCGGGCAATTGGCTTTCTTGTGGGTCAGATCATGAAGCAAACACATGGTCAGGCCAATCCTAAAGTCGTCAACCAAATTCTGATGGCAGAAATCAAGAAGCGCTAATTCGTTTCAGTACTTGTGAATCATTAGCAAGTAAGCATACAATTGGTAAAGATTGACGGCGGTCCGGAGTGAATCACGGGGCCGCCGTTTTTCCGGTTTAGGCTAAGCTAAAATTTGCGTTATGCCAGATTTGGACATGCACTAACCGAATAAAGATAAATCACAAGTTCGCAGCATTGCGCGTTAACTTGTGCACTGAAGGAGTCAATAAGCCATGAGAAAACGAGCGCGTTTGATTTACAACCCTACCTCCGGCAACGAAGGGCTAAAGCGTTTCGTTCCTGACATTTTAGATATCATGGAGCAAGCAGGCTATGAAAGCTCGGCGTTTCAGACGACGCCGAAGCCTTTTTCTGCTCGCGAAGAAGCAAAACGCGCCACGGAAGCCGGTTTTGAACTAATTGTCGCGGCTGGTGGCGATGGCACCATCAATGAAGTTGTCAACGGCATCGCTCCAGCCAAGAAACGACCAAAGATGGCGATCATTCCTGCTGGCACCACCAATGACTATGCGCGGGCACTGCGGATTTCCCGGGATGACCCGGTTGAAGCAGCGCGGGTGATTTTAAAAGGGCAGACCCTGGCGATGGACATTGGTCAGGCAAACCATCATTACTTCATGAATATCGCGGCAGGCGGCTTATTAAGTGAGCTCACCTACTCAGTGCCGTCTGAAGTTAAATCGATTTTTGGTTATTTTGCTTATGTGATTAAAGGAGCGGAAATGCTGCCGGCTGTTCGGACGATGCCGATGAAGCTGGAATATGATGGCGGCGTTTACGAAGGTCCGGCCAGCATGTTCTTTCTCGGTTTGACCAATTCGGTTGGCGGCTTTGAACAGATTGTGCCTGACGCAGCCTTAGGCGATGGCAAGTTTTCGCTGATTATCGTCAAAACGGCGAATATGGCGAATTTGCTGAAGCTGATGGCGTTGGTGTTCAACGGCGGGCGGCATGTTGATGACCCAAACATTATTTACACCAAGACCAGAAAACTGAAAGTCAAAACCGGCGGCAATGAAACGCTTAAAATCAACCTAGATGGTGAATATGGCGGCGATGCCCCGATGACATTTGTTAATTTGAAGCAACATATTGCGATGTATGCTAATCTGGATGAAATCCCAACCAAGAATCTTGGGACGGATGCGCAGAAGCAAAAGGATTACATGGCAGAAGTCGAATCGATCTCGCATCGTGATATTGATGGTGATGGTCAAATCGGCTCACAAGACGAAAAGGATGACTAATTTGGCCCAACCAGCTGTTACCAAGAATCAGGATCTGGAAGTTACCATTCAGGATCTCACTTATGAAGGCATGGGCGTCGCAAAAGTCGCTGGCTTCCCGCTGTTTATCGAGGATGCTCTGCCTGGTGAAAAGATGCAGGTGCACGTGCTCAAGGTTCAAAAACAATACGGCTTTGCTAAGGTGACCAAACGCCTGACGGACTCACCGGATCGGGTTGCGGGTGCAGACGGTGCTTATATTCGCACAGGAATTGCGCCGCTGTCGATTTTAGCCTATCCGGCGCAATTGAAGTTCAAACAGCGCCAAATCGAAGAACTTTATAAAAAAGCCCACTTAGCGATTGATGTCTTGCCGACCATTGGCATGAACCATCCGCTCGGTTACCGCAACAAAGCACAGGTGCCG
Organism: Lacticaseibacillus zeae subsp. silagei; assembly: GCF_030770335.1. NCBI lineage: Bacteria > Bacillati > Bacillota > Bacilli > Lactobacillales > Lactobacillaceae > Lacticaseibacillus > Lacticaseibacillus zeae. Next base: position 1,041,703 of record NZ_CP132484.1, read on the forward strand.
GTCCGCATGGTCAACGGTGAATTGCAAACCGGTTTCTATAAAAAACACAGTCATGATCTGGTGCCAATTGAAGATTTTCTGATTCAGGATCCTAAAATTGACCATGCCATTGTGGTTGTTCGTGATCTTTTGCGAAAATATCAGGTTCCCGCGTATGACGAACGAACCAACCGCGGCGTTATCCGGAATATCATGGTTCGCCGCGGTCACGCCACGCACCAGATGATGATCGTCTTGGTATCGCGCACATGGCAGGTGCCGCACCTTAAAGATATTGTCGAAGAAATGACACTGGCACTACCGGAAGTTACAAGCGTTGTGGTGAACTTAAACGATAAGCGCACCAATGTCATCCTTGGTCGTAAATCAAAAACGATTTATGGTCAGGATTACCTTTTGGATAAACTGTTAGGCAGCGAATTTCAGATTTCGCCAGTTAGCTTTTATCAGGTGAATCCGGTTCAAACCGAAGTACTCTACACCCAAGCCATTGAAGCCGCGGGATTGACCGGTAAAGAAACTGTCATTGATGCTTATTCCGGTATCGGCACCATTTCGCTCACCATGGCGCGTCATGCCAAACACGTTTATGGCGTTGAAGTGGTTGAATCAGCGGTGCGCGATGCTCAAGAAAATGCCGCGCGAAACCATATTAAAAATGTGACGTTTGAAGTTGGCAAGGCAGAAGATGTGATTCAGAAATGGAAAGATGCTGACTTGCCGGTAGATGTCCTGATGGTTGACCCGCCGCGTAAAGGTTTGGACAAGAGCTTCATTGATGCGGTGGGTTACATGAAACCGCCAAAGATCATTTATGTTTCCTGCAATCCTGCAACATTAGCGCGTGACTTGCAATTGTTGGCAGGATTCGGCTACACCGCTAAGCAGACACAACCGGTGGACATGTTTCCCCAGACGCAGCATATTGAAAGCATTACGGCTTTGACGCTCGATTAATTTTGGACGTAAGGTCTTTTATCAAGTATTTAACGCATAAGTATTCAGAAAAGCCAACCTTAGTGACGAAAATCGTCGAACTGAGATTGGCTTTTTTAGTAGTGATTGCCTTATCTTATCGTTAAAAATTAAATAGTTATAAATCAATTATTGCTTGACACGATTAGCAATGGCGCATACGCTTACACTGTCGTTAATGGCTGGGATTTGCAAACTAAACGGGAGGGGATAACGAAATATTAATAATATTTCAACTTTCGGTATAGTAATAGAAATGACTAGGAATTGCTATTTTCCGAAAAGAATGAGCCTGTGCTTAATGATTCTCTAGACAACTGGATTTAGTGCGCTGTCAAGTCTACCAGTTATTAGCGCTTGGCAGTCATCTCACCTGATAAAGAATATGATGTTAAGTATTTGTTGGGAGATTTGTGGAAGGAGAAGGACTTTCATGAAGAAGTTTGGCAAACGGGTGGCGTCCATACTTGGATGTGGCGTCTTACTTTTAGGATCAATTGGTCTATCTTCAAGTGCTTCAGTCGCTCATGCTGCTGGCGACCAACCGATTAGTGATGCGGAACTGAACCAGTACATTTCCAAAATGTCGCTTGATGAGAAAATCGGGCAGATGTTTGTTTCACGAACACCACAAGACACAGCCCAGGCACGTGCCGATGTGGCAAAATATCATCTCGGCGGCTTAATCGTCTACGGTGCTGATTTCACAAGTGTGGAAGGATCAACACCGGAGGCAGCACAAACAGCCTTTAAGAACAAATTGCAGAGTTTTCAAGATAGCGCCAAGTTACCGTTGCTGATTGGCGTCGATCAAGAAGGCGGCAGTGTTTCGCGATTGAGTCAGAATCCGTTGATTGCAAATGGGCGCGCTTTTCCGTCACCGCAAGCCTTATTTGCTGAAGGCGGCATGGCGAAAGTGACCCAGGAAGCGCAACAGGTTGGCACGATACTTAAGAATTTGGGCATTAACTGGAATTATGCGCCGGTCGCTGACAGCACGGCTGATACCGATAGTTTCATTTATCCGCGCACGATCGGTCAAGATTATACGGCAACAGCCGATTATATTTCACAGGTTGTGCCTGCATGGCAAAATACTGGCATTGCGGCGACCGTTAAGCATTTTCCCGGTTATGGTTCGGCAGTTGACACCCATACTGATTTTGCCGTTATAACAAAGTCAGAAGAAGCTTTTGAAAAAGAGGATCTATTGCCGTTTAAAGCAGGCATTGATGCTGGCGTTGATTCCATTATGATTGCCCATATTGTGATGCAATCCGTCGATCCGGTTTATCCGGCTTCACTTTCCAAGCGTGTTGTCACTGACCTTCTGCGTGATAAACTCGGGTATAAAGGGTTGATTATTACCGATGCGCTGGGGATGGGTGCCATTACTAAATTTGCGGCCAGTCATAACAACGTTCCGGTCGACGTTCTGGCGGTCGCGGCTGGGAATGACTGCATTATGAACGATGATTATGCGACGGCCATTCCGCAGATTCACCAAGCCGTCACCAATGGTCAGCTTTCGGAACAGGCGATTGATCAGCATGTTTTCCGGATCTTGTCATTGAAGCGTAAGTTGGGTCTTTTAACTGCCGCCCAACTCGAAACCAAACAGGTACGGGTCGATAACGTGGCTTATGACCAAGCGAAAAAGACGGCAACTGTGTCCGGTACCGTTGTGGACAGCAACTGGCAAACCGGTGAACCGTTGACGGTTAAAGATGATCAGGGACATGTCGTTGCTACGGCTGATGTCGGTGCCGGCGGTAAATTCAACTTCACGATTCCGTTGACGGCAAAGGCACAACAGCTGACCTTGACCACCGGATTGCCGGGGATTGAAGACGCTCAGGTGACAATTGAACCGCTACAAGTCGCTAAAGTCGATAAAACCGCGCTTCAAACACTAGTGAACCAAGGTGCTGCTTATGTTGCCAATGATTACATCAGCGATTCGTGGGGTAAATATCAAGTCGCGCTGGCTGCGGCCAATCAGGTTTTAGCGGATCAGGAGGCGACCCAAGATGCGGTTGACCAAGCAGTGCAAACACTGCAAACAGCGATTGCCGGACTTGTAAAAACGAATGTCAAAACCAATAAAGATGCTTTACAGCAATTGATTGAACAAGTCCTAGCATATGACGCCAAGCGATACACCAACAGTACTTGGGAAAAACTGGAAGCGGCATTGGCTGTGGCCAAAAAGGTTCTTGCTGATAAAAATGCAACACAACCTGTCATTGATCATGCGGTTCAAGTGCTAAAAGCGGCCGCAATCGGCCTGGAAACACAAGTTAATGGTGCCGGACAGCAGAAGAAAGTGGCCTTTGCAGACAAAAAATTGCCTAACAAGGTTGGTGGAGAAAACAACGTGATGCCGCGTGCAGGCGAGAAAGTGGTGAACGGCCTTGTCATGCTCGGTGTCGTGCTTATTTTGACCACGGCAGGCATGATTTGGTGGCGTAAAGCACGTGACTAAAATGATCAGGTAGTACGATTGCTTCTGGCAAGTTATTTGGAAGATGATGCTAACAAGAACGCCCGATCGAGTTGCCATAAGATCGGACGTTTTTGATATTGTAGAAGATTTGTCGAGACTTCTCCTGACGTTCTCTTCACCGATTTTTGGGCAAATCATGATAACCCCCTAAATATTTGCTCATTCGAGTTGCTATTTTCTGTTCATTTCCATTATCATCATTAGCAGTGACACGAAATGGGGGAGTATTGTGCAACATAAGACCTTGGCCATGAAGTGGTTGTTTTTGGGATCACTGATTACCAATACGGGTATTAGCCTGATTTGGCCGTTAACAACGATTTACATGCATGAATATTTGGGTGAGTCGCTGACCGTGGCTGGCATCGTTTTGTTTTTGAATTCGATGTTTATGGTTGTGGGCAATAGTCTCGGCGGTTGGCTGTTTGATCATTGGCAACCTTATGGCACCATTTTGGCCGGAATCGGCTTGAATCTTGGCGCAACGGCTTTGCTGATATTCTTTCATGGGTGGCCAGCATATCCGTTACTGTTAGTCGTCTCCGGTTTTGGCAGCGGGGTGACGGCCACAGCCATCAATTCTTATGCGACGCGCATTCGGGACAAGCGCCCGAGTGTTGTGTTTAATGTACTCTATTTTACGTCAAACCTTGGCCTTGTCATCGGTACATTGATTGTTGGCTTTGTTTTACCTTATGGCATTGCCATGGTATTTGCGTTGGCAGCCGGCTTATTTGCGATCTTTTTGGTGGTCGCACTATGGCACTATCGCATTGAAAAGGTGACGATCACGGCGTCTGCCAAGCAGGTGACCCAGGAAGGCCGGAATCCGGCGCGCCCACGTTTGGTGATGTTGATGGTGACGTTATTTGTAACATGGTTGATGTACGAACAGTGGCAGAGTAACATTTCTGCCTTTATGCTAAGCGAAGGGCTCACAATTAAGGACTACAGTTTCTTATGGACCATCAACGCGTTATTGATTGTGTTGTTCCAGCCAATTTTGACAGCATTTGATCGCTGGTTGCTGAAACATATTCGGTTACGCTTGATTGGCGGATTCATTTTGTTTGCCGGATCGTTTTTGATTTTATTAAACGGGTCCGGTGCCTACCCAACATTCATTGTTGCGATGGTCGTTTTGACAGTGGGTGAAGTTTTGGCGTTGCCGGCGGTTTCGACTTATGTGACGCTGTTTACACCACTGGCGCAACAAGGCCGCTATCAAGGATTGATTCAGGGCTTTGCCTCCGCGGGCCGGGCTCTGGGGCCGTTGTTAGGCGCAATGATTATTGAAGGAACCAGCAGTTACCGTTTGCTTTTTGTGGGAGCGACCGGATTGATCCTCTTGGCAGTATTGGCTTTTGCTTTTACGGTTCGGGAGAGCATCCCTGCGCTGAATGATCCGTTGCATCCAGCAGCACACAGCAGATAGTGCTTGACAAGGTCAGTTGCCGCTTGAAATGATGAGGGTGCGATGTTTTCGGTCACCTTTTTGAAAATGTTCGGTTCATCCTGGTCGGGAAGGGAGATTTTTTGCTTGCGCTATCGTTTGATTTTGAGTGATATTGATGGCACGTTGCTGAATTCGCAACATCAGCTGACGGCGGGCGTTAAACAGACAATTCAGACTTATGTTGCGGCAGGTGGGATTTTTGTCTTAGCATCGGCGCGCCCTCCTCTGGCAATGACAGCATTAGCCCGCCAAATGGGATTGGCAGTGCCGCTGGTCAGTCTGAACGGTGCTTTGATTGGCCAGCCAGAAGGTGAGCAGTTGCGGATATTAGCGGCGACTTCCTGGCCAGAAGGAGTTGGCCCCCGGGTCTATCATGTCTTATCGATGCTTCCGCTAAGCTTAAATGTATTCAGCGGTACGCACTGGTATGTGGCTGCTTTTGACAAATGGACGGATCAGGAAGCTGTGATTACTGATGTAAAGCCGACAACCGCACCGATCAGGGACATGTTGAGCGATAACTTGTCGGTGCAGAAAATGCTATGCATGGGCGATCCGGCAATAGTGGACCAAGCTGAGAAAATCATTTTGGCGCATCCGGAATGGCAGCTGGTTGCCAGCCGCTCAAAGGCGACTTATCTGGAAATAGTGCGGCAAGGGGTTTCGAAAAGATCGGCTTTGCAAACCCTGAGCTCTCTGTACAACGTTCCGATACCGGAAACGATGGCGCTTGGCGATGGTGAAAACGATCTACCCATGCTGCAGGCCGCTGGGCTAGGCGTAACCTTAGCCAATGCCTTGCCACAAGTGTCAGCTGTCATTAAAACAGTTGTACCTGATAATGATCACGATGGCGCGGCGGTTGCGATTCAGCGATACGCCATGGGTGAAGCGCAATAAAAATCCCCTCAACTTCGGAAGTCATGAAGTTGAAGGGGTTTTTATTTAAAACAGTTTCAAATAAAATGAATCTAATCTTTCAAATCTGCCACGGCCTGAACCAGCCCTTGCTTTTGCGCTTCCGAGATGACCGGATACTTGAGCGGCAAGGCGGTTACTTCGCGATTGATAATTTGCGAAACCGCCAAGCGTGAGTACCATTTGTCATCAGAAGGAATAATATACCACGGATTTTTCTTGGTGGCGGTGTTTTGAATGGCTTCTTGGTAAGCCTTTTGATAGTCGTCCCAGTAGCGGCGCTCGCGAATATCAGCCAGTGAGAACTTCCAGTTTTTCTCCGGAATTTCGATGCGCTTGAGGAAGCGGTCTTTTTGCTCGGCTTTGGAAATATGCAGGAAAAACTTTAAAAGTAAGATGCCGTTGCGGCGTGCGTATGCTTCGAGTGCCTTAATGTCATCAAAGCGTTCTGTCCACAAGTCGTCATGCACATCGGAAACCGAATCGATACCGGGAAGATTTTCTTTCAGTAGTAGTTCTGGGTGAACCCGATCGACGAGCACCTCTTCATATTGCGATCGATTGAAAACCGTTAACTCGCCGCCAGCCGGGAAGGCGTTATGAATGCGCCACAAAAAGTCATGGCTTAATTCCAATTCAGTAGGCACCTTGAACGACACAACCGTTGTTCCTTGGGGATTAATTCCGGACATCACGTGCTCAATCATGCTGTCTTTTCCGGCTGCATCCATTCCCTGAAAAATGATCAGAACGCTGTACTGCTTCTGCGCAGCCAAATGTTCTTGTACCTTCGACAACTTCTTGATGTTATGATCAATGTCTTCCTTGATTTTGTCCTTTTTGTTCGTAAATTCATCTGGTGGTGACGTTGCGAACGCCTTAATGTCAAACGTACCGGTGCCGTCGAAGCGGTATTTTTCTAATGTCATTTGATCACCCTCACAATCTACTTGTTTCCAACATAGTAGTTCTATGCGCGATGTGCAAGCGATTGACGCTGATTGCGTTTAAAACTATGCTGAACTTACGATCAAGAAACGAGGGGATTTCAATGGCTTTACCACGGATTCAGGATGATTTGTACATGGCGGTTAACGGTGCGTGGCAAGAAAAGGCACAGATTCCACCAGATAAAAGCGTTGTCAGTGCTGATAGTGATTTATCAGACGAGATTCGCACGAAACTTGTGGACGATTTACGAAAGGTAACACAAACAGAAAGTGACACTGTGTTACCTTTGCGATACGCTGCTCGGTTATTTTCAAAGGCTGACGACAAAACCAAGCGCCAGCAGTTGGGGATTGATCCTGTGCGCACACGCGTTCAGACGCTGGTAAAGCTTACAACCTTAGACCAGTTTCGGGCAGCGATGCCGACGCTGATAGCCGGACAATACGTGTTGCCTGTGACGCCGTATGTCGATGCCGATATGCATGATGCCGAGCACAACATTTTAAACCTTGGTGGACCAGACACGATTTTGCCTGATGCTGCAATGTATCGCAATGGTGATGCGGAAAACGCCGCTGATCTTGAGGCTTGGTCGAAAATGGCGACGGCCATGTTGGCGGCTGCAGGTTTCAGTGAAAGTGACCAAAAAAATTATGTTGAAGCGGCTAAGCGGTTTGATCGCCGCTTGACTGAAGTTGTGCCCGATAATGTTGATTTGGCTGTAGATAGTACCTTTGACAATCCAATGACCTGGCAAGCATTTGAGGAAGCTGCCGGATTTTTGGGTATCCCTCAAGCCTTTGCGGATTTAATGCCTCAAACACCAACCAAGGTTAATGCCGTGGTACCGAATTATGTGCCGAACTTACCAACACTTATCACGGCAGACAACTACCCAGAGTGGCATGCCTGGATGGTGATCAACGAATTGCTGTCTTGCGCGACATACCTAAGCGATGATCTACGGCAGCTCGCCGGACAATACGATCGTTTCTTGGCGGGACAGCCTGAGGCGTCATCATGGACCAAGCATGCTTTTGGCATTGCCAACGAATATTTTGACGATGTGATTGGCCAATATTACGGTCAAACTTATTTTGGCGCTGATGCCAAGGCGGATATCACCGCGATAGTCGAGCAGATTCTTGCGCAGTACCGCGTTCAGCTCGAGAACAATACCTGGTTGAGTTCGTCGACCAAGCAAAAAGCGATTCGCAAGTTGGCCACCATGAAGGTGAAGATGGGATACCCGGATCAGCTCTTTTCGCTGTATGACCACTTGACGGTAGATGCAGATGATGATTTACTGACGGCTGTTCTTAAATTAAGCAGCCAGGCGCAGCAATTTTGGTTTAAGCAAGTAGGCCAACCGGTAGACCGCAATGAGTGGAACATGCCAGGCCACTTAGTGAATGCCAGTTATGACCCATTGAAAAATGACATCACTTTTCCGGCGGGGATCCTGCAGCCGCCTTATTATGAGCTTAACTGGACAAAGGCCCAGAATCTTGGCGGCACTGGCGTCACAATCGGGCATGAGATTTCGCATTCATTTGATAATAATGGGGCGCTATATGACGAGCATGGGAATCTGCACAACTGGTGGACGCCGGCCGATAAGCAAGCCTTTGATCAACTGGTGAAGGCGATGGCCGCGCAATTTGATGGGCGGACGTATGAAGGGGTCAAGGTGAATGGCACGCTGACAGTGAGTGAAAATATGGCGGATAACGCAGGGATGGATGTCGCGTTGGCTTTGCTTGGCGATCACCCTGATGTCAAGGATCTGCAGGCCTTCTTTACTACCTACGCCCGTTCATGGGCTACCAAAATGCGGCCGGAGCGAGTTAAAACACTGTTACGTCAGGATGTCCATGCGCCGGCCGCGTTACGCGTGAATGTGCCAGTCCAGAACTTTCCGGCGTGGTATCAAGCTTTCCAGGTACAACCGCAAGATGGGATGTATCGGCAGCCCCAGAAGCGGCTTACCATTTGGCATCGGTAGTGTGCAAACGAAAGTGTTTTAAATGAAATAGTTCAGATTAAAAAAGCTGGCTCTCGGCACTGATGACAAGAGCCAGCTTTTTTCTATGCGTCAGGAATCACATGATGATAATGCAACCACCCGGTTTCCCGTTCGCCAATCTGGTCGTACAAATGCTGAGCGCCTAGATTACTGGTGCGGGTCTGCCAGTTGGCACTTGTGAAGCCTTCATCGGTTGCCAGATCGAATGCCGCGGTCATGAGTTGACGAGCCAGCCCATGGCGGCGGAACTTAGGGGCGACATAGACATCGTTGATGATAAGCAGCGGCTTTAGTGTTCGCGTATCGAAACTGCGATATAAAATGGCAAAACCGGCCAACTGCTCGTCAAGCTCTGTGACTAATAAATAACCGAGTTCGGAATCAGTACGCAGACGCTCAAGATGTGCTGTCATGGCCGGCGGATCAATAGTGAGTGGTACCGGGCTGTCATGATAATAGCCTTGGACAAGTGGTAATAGATGCGGGATATCTTCTGGCATTGCGCGTCGTGTCACCATAACGGGCAACCTCCTCGTTTAAAAATATGGCATTTTCAGCTTTCCAATTGGTGAAATTGATAGGGAAGTATTGTGGCGCTTTTTCCTTAAACACAAGCATATGTGACGGTTGCGGTTACCGATAATTACTGCCGATCTTCCGTTGCCATTGAGAAAACCGCGACACAGCCGAAGCCGGTATGGCTGGCAATTGTCGGCCCGATGTTACCGATTTGCAGTGGCGTTTGTGGCGAGGCTTCATGAAGCCGATCTTTAATAAAGTTAGCTGCCTCCTGATCACCGGAAGTGGAGATGATGACGCGGTGTTGTGGATTTTCCTGAATGGCTTTTAAAGTCTCATTCGCCAAGTCGATGAGCGAGCGTTTGCGAGCGCGGACTTTTCGCACAACTCTTAGTTTCCCTTCAGTATCAACATCCATCACCGGCTTGATATTCAACATGGTACCCAGCGCCGCTGACGTTCGGGAAACCCGACCGCCGTGATAAAGAAAATCAAGCTTGTCAACTGTAAACCACATCCGATAGTCAAGTCGGTGGTCAGTTAACCATTTTGCTAATTCATCGATTGGCATGCCGGCATCGCGTTTATCAATGGCATCAAGAACGAGCTGACCTTCACCGGCACACGCCGCTAAAGTGTCAACTAAATAAATCTGCGCGTCCGGATGCTTCTCCAGCAACATGGCTCGTGCTTGCGTGGCCGAGTTAAAAGTTCCACTCAGGCCGCTGGAAAACCCAATATAGAGAATAGGGGTTTTTGTCTTGACGTAAGGCGTGAAAAAGTCAACAAACTGGCCGACGTTAACCTGCGTGGTAGTCGGCATGACATTTTGTTTGAGCTGTTGATAAAAGGCGTTGATATCATAATGATCCTCGCCAAGATCGTCTTCATATTCCACACCATCAATCGTAAAGTGCATCGAAACGAAATCGACATGATGATCATGCAGTGTCTGATAAGGCAGATCACAACAAGAATCAGTTAAGAGTTGGTACATGGACTCACCTCAAAATACCCGATAAATGCCGGGTTTATTTTAAATCAATACTACGCTGTTTGGCCTGGTTTCGAAAGTGAAGGGGGTGCTATCAGTATAAAGCAGCCAAAGTGGTTAAAAGTTAAGATACATTGGCAAAAACGCGATAAATCCAGAACTAAAAAGCCGAAGGGCAGCTTGTGCGATTCGACTTAAAAAGCTTAATTTTCTTTTGTATCGTGCTTCTGGTTAAACAAGGTGCCAAGTGCAGGCAACGTACCTAATGAATCAATGGCCGTGCTTGGCAAAACAACCGTGTTAGCCGTGCCTTTAGCCAAAGCTTCGATGGCTTCAACATTCTTATACTTCAAATATAAGTCGCCATTGTCGATCAGTCCGGCATTGATGGAGTTGATCTGATCCTTAACGGCAGCAGCGATTAACCGTTGACTTTCCGCGTGACCCTGAGCTTGGAGAATCTGCGTTTGCTTATTGGCTTCAGCTTCCAAAATGGCTGCCTGCTTTTCACCTTCAGCTTTGGCAATAGCTGCTTGTTTGTGGCCTTCCGCTTCCATGATGTTGGCTTCCTTTTCCCGTGAAGCCCGGAGTAGTTTGTTCATGGAATCCTGAATCGTGGCGTCCACTTGAATGGAATCAATGTTGACCCGGTCGACATTCAAGCCATAACCGGCAGTTGTTTCGGCAATTTGTTGAAACAAGGTTTGGTTAATGGTTTCGGTGCCGTTCAAAACATCGTTCAGATCCATATTCCCGATAATGCCCCGCAAATTAGCTCGGGTATCCTGAACCATTGAAAGCACGGAATCCTTGTTTTGGTAAACATACGCGTTGACATCGGTAATGTGATACTTAAGTGTTTCGGAAATCCGCACGACAACGTTATCTTTCGTGATGACTTCCTGCTCGTCAACTTTTAACGGAATCTGCTTCATGTTGACAATTTCGGTGATGCGATAGATAAACGGCGGCACCACATGAAAACCAGGCTGCAGCGTTGCCACATATTTACCAAGTCGCTCGACGATGCCAACTTCGCCAGTGTGGATAATCGCAACGCTGGTGAAAAGCACGGCGATGACGATGACTAAAACAATCACTGCAATTGAAATAAGAACAACATTCATAGACAAGACCCCCTTGAGTCGAAACCAATATACTATGCGGCCTAATACTTTAACCGATGTTCCGGTTTTACGACGCCAAGAAACAACGGAGAAACAGCATTCACCACGACCAAGTCGCCGGCAACCGCATCATCGTTGACACGATAATGATAATGAATACCATAAAGCGTTATCTCGCCATGCCGCGCTGAAGTTGGCAAAACAAACGTTGTTCCCAAAAGCCGATCATCAAGCATGGCTGCCGCTCCTTTCTAAGCGTTTTCTGATTAACAACAGTTCAAAATTCTAACCATTATCATCACAAGCTAATTCTAAAGCACGGTTGGTGGAAAGACAATCAGGACGGCTCAGCGACAGTAAGCTTTATGGCGAGGATCGTTGCGGTATTGATGAAGCACTGAGACTGGGTTTTAGCATGCGCCGTTAAATACCGGATTGCCGTAGTAAAAAAGTCATTTTGTATGTTCATGGTCAAGAATTTTCTAACCCTATTATCCGAAAAGTGTTTGACTTTGTTACAATAAGACCAATCAAAGCGGCCGTTTGCCTATAAATGGGGATGCGGCGATAAGGGAGGATTTTTTTGCGGAGTCGGCGGGTCATTTATGCAGATACTTATCGCCATCGGTGGCACCGATGGTTATTCATCGCGAGTGGCATACTGGCAGCTTTGTTGCTGGTAGGGTGGTGGCTGCAGCGAAATCCGCGCCCGGATCCGGCAACGTATCCCATTTTGGGCGTACGGTTGGACCAAACAGATGGGGTTCAGGATTTTGATCGTTTACGCGCCAGTAAAGTCAGCTTTGTTTACCTCAAAGCGACTGAAGGCAGCAGCTATTTTGATGACAATTTCAATACCAATTTTGATCAAGCCGCTGGCAGCAGGCTTAGTATTGGGGTCTATCATGTTTTCAGTTTTGAAACCACACCGCAAGCGCAAGCACTTCAGTTTGAGCGAAAAGTCGGGTCGAATATTGGTGATCTTCCAATTGGTATTTATTTAAGTTATTACCGGGAAGAAAAGCCTAGTGCGGCGTGGCTGACCCGGCATTTAACGACGTTTATCACCCTGATCCAACAACAATATCATCGGCCGGTATTATTGATGGGCAGTCCCGAAATTTTGAAGGCAGTCAAAACAGTTGCTTCCCATGCACCGCGGTGGATGGATAGTGATCAGCGCCCCACTGGCAGCGGCAATTTCTGGCAATATACCGATGGCGCCCGAATCCCCAACGGCCCGCAAGCTGCATATCGGGCGGCGGTGTTTATGGGGAAGCGAAGCAGTTTCTTGAGGCTGGCGCAATAGGCGCTAAGTCGCTTAATCATCATGGACAGACCGCAAACGAACTGATCTAACAAAACTGTTCGTTAAATGTTCGCCGAAACCATTCTCGATTGTGGCATATTGGGCCATACTAATATCGAGGTGAACAGGATGAAAAAGGTACTGGTCGGCCTGGTCGTGCTGGTTGTACTCGTTTTTGGCGGTTTAAAGATTTTTGAAATCACCAATTATGGCGGTACCACGTACTACACAAAAATTACCAACACTGGTCAGCGGGTCACCAATCGTGATGATGAAGGCAACAAGCACACGATTTACGCTTACGATCTGCCTGGCTTTGATGAGCGAGGCGGCTTACAACAGTTGAAGTTTAATGCGAATCGAGATCGTCCGTTAAGAAAAAATGCGTTTCTGAAAGTCACCTATAATGATAAAAAAGGCGTCACCAGTTGGGAAAGCATCTCACGTTCACAGGTTCCCAAAGCAGCGTTGGCCAAGCTCGAGTAGGCCATCATAAAAAGACAGCAAAAAGTGCCGGTCCGCAATGGATCGGCACTTTTTTGGCTATTAGCGTAAGTCGGCTTCTGCACTGGTGAATAGCTGATGCTTCTCACGCACTTGGAATAATAATGGCATATGTGGCATCTTCAGCTTCGTCATAAATGGTCTGCGGGCCATTATCGTCTGCCGTAATGACCAGTTTGTACCCATAGTGATCAAGAAAAGTCAGTTCGTTAATGGTAATCCCGACCACTTGCCCTGGCAGGATTTTATTGTCGATTGCGATCTGCAGCTGCGGCGAAATCGCTAGCGAGTGGGTCTTGTTGGTCTGTTCATCAAGAAAAGCAAAGCTTCCCGTGAAGTTCTTTGCCAATGCCATTGCCGGATTCGGTGCTTTGCCCTTATCCTTGTGATGATGACCGCGGTGCGCGAGTGCATATTTCAACCCGCGTAAAAAACTCGCCATGTTTTCGACCTCCCATTTTTGTCTATGCTTAGTCTACCATGAGTTTTTTATTTAGTGGTTACAGTGGTGCTGTTTTTCTGTTACTGGGCTGTTACAATAATCATGAACGGTTCTAATGGCCTTTAATTTAGGCCATGGTTGAATCAAAAAAGAACGTGCACAGTTGCGTGTGAATGCAGCTGTGATCATGTTTGAAGGAGGACTTGCCATGTTGAAACTCGGCGTGATCGGAACAGGATGGATCACCAAGCAATTCGTGGCTGCAGCAAAGGCCACCAATGCCTTTGAGCTGACGGCAGTTTATTCGCGACACGAAGAAAGTGCTCAGTCATTCATCGACCAAACGGCACCTGCAACGGCGTATACGAAGATGGACGATTTTCTGGGCAGCGATGTGGACGTGGTGTATATTGCCAGTCCTAATAGTCTGCACGCCTCGCAAGCGCTGGCGGCACTTGATGCCGACAAGCACGTGATTGTTGAAAAGCCATTGGTCGCAACAGCCATGGAATTCGAGAAACTGGATGAAGCGTTGCGCAAAAAGCCACAACTGTATCTTTTTGAAGCTGCGCGCCACGTCTATGAGCATAACTTCCAGGTGGTCAACGATTTCACCCACCGCCAGCAAATCGATGGCGCGACCCTCACGTATATGAAGTATTCGTCCAAATATGATGCCTTTTTGGCTGGCAAATTGCCGAATGTTTTCAACCCAGAGTTCGCCGGCGGTGCCTTAATGGATCTGGGCATTTATCTGGTTTACGATGCCGTTGCCTGGTTCGGGGTTCCTGACAATGCCGTTTACCTGCCGCATTTTCTCAAAAGCGGCGTTGATGGCGATGGTGTAGCGCGGTTGGATTATGGCGACTTTTCTGTTACATTAATCACCGGCAAAACCACCAATAGTTCGCTGCCATCGGAGATTTATTCCGGCAGGCAGACCTTGACGATGGATAATGCAGCGGAACTTGAGACGATCAAACTTGACGATCAGGTTTTAAGCACCGAAAAGCTGGCTAACCCAATGGAAGCGGAGGCTGCTTACTTTGCCAAGGCAATTACCGGTCAGGATCGGAATGCCTTTGATAAAGCTTGGCAACTCGCCAAGGAAGTACACCAAGTCATGTCGATTCTGCGGACTTCCGCTAATCTGGACTTTTAGTGAGGACGATCATTTTGACAATTGCAACCCCGTTTCAAAAACGGTGGCAGGCTGATGGCTTTACTGAGCAAACGCCGATTCAAGCCGCTGTTTATCAACCGCTAAAAACCGATGAAGATGTGATTGGCCTAGCACCAACCGGATCGGGTAAAACGCTGGCATTTGGCTTACCTTTATTAGAAAAAATCGTGCCGGGTGATGGCCTTCAGCTGCTTATTTTGGCACCTTCACAAGAGTTGGCCATCCAGACGCGCGACGTGTTAACGCCGTACGCGCAAGATATCCATGTCAACGTTCAAGGCATTATCGGTTCGGCGAACGTGAAGCGGCAGTTGACGCGGCTCAAAGAAAAACCTGAAGTGATTGTGGCAACAGCAGGACGTTTGTTGGAACTGATCCAATCACACAAGTTAAAGCTGGCCGGTTTGCAAACACTGGTCGTTGACGAAGCCGATGAGATGTTGCGGGATCCCGGTTTTGCGCAGGTTCGGGAAATCGCAGCAGCGGCTCCGGCCGAAACGCAGCTGGCATTTTTCTCCGCCACGCCAAGTCCCTATTTCAAGGAAATGTCTAAGTGGTTTGGCAAAACGCCTAAATTGATTGACGTCCGTGCCATCGACAAGACGCAAGGAACGGTTCGGCATCTTTTCTTACAAACCGATCGCGCGCATCAAATTGATTGGTTGCGTACGCTGGCCCACACTGATGGCTTCAAGGCACTGGTTTTCTTCAATCAAAATGCTTCGTTAGAACGAGCTGCCGGCATTTTGCGCCATCAGGCCGTCCGTTTTGCCGTATTGTCGCGGGAAGGTCGCCAGACTAGCCGGCAAAAGGCGCTAACCGATTTTCGGCATGGTCGCGTGACTTTGTTATTAGTGACAGATATGGCAGGCCGTGGGTTGGATATTCCCAAGCTGCCGGCCGTGGTGAACTTTGATCCGCCAAAGCGAGCCGAAGTATATATTCATCGCGCCGGACGCACCGGCCGCATGGGCGAGTCAGGAATGGTCGTGACCTTGGGGGATGATCATGATCGCCGTGACTTGGCCAAGCTGGTACCGCAATATGGGATTCACCGGGCGTATATGGTCGATGGAAAGTTAGTCGACACGCCACCTGCCCCATCGACAGACACGTCAAAAGACAATGCCACCACTGATTCAGCAGCTCAGGTACCTAAGCAAAAGTCCGCACAAAAAATGCTTAAGAAAGAGCAGTCAGCTAAAGCAGCTGATCCGGGCGAGAAGCCGCATCGTAAGCATAAAAAAAATCGCGTACGGGATCGGCGGAATAAAGGTAAGCATAAGAAACAGCCATGAGACGAAATCAGCGGTATGATAGGGATGGAGGGCAGTCATGGAAAGTATGAAGGCGGAACAAATGGCTGCTATGATGACGCTGATGAGTGCAGCCGGTGATGCGCAAAAAGCGACGATGGCAGCAATCGATGCAGCCAAAGCCGATCACATCGAACGCAGCCGCAAGCTCTTGAAACACGCGGATGCGAAGCTCAAGCAAGCTCACCAAGCTCAGACTCAAATGCTGACGTACGAAGCACGAGGTCAAAAAGTTGACGTCACCTTATTAATGGTGCACAGTCAGGATCATCTTATGAGTGCTATGACAATTCGTCGACTTGCCGATGAGATTATTGATCTTTACCAGCAAATCCATGCCCAAAAGTAAAACGGGTGGTCAGCATAACCGTCGTCACCATAACGCGTTCGCCGGCGTAGGAGTCGGCGTGTAAGGGCCTTGGAGCCCGAGTCGTCACGTCCAAGGCCACTTACACGCCGATCCTAAGCGCGCCGACTCACGCTCACAAGCAAGAGAGGTAATCCCCATGAAAATTGAAAAGACATTACAGACACCGGCAGCATTTTTATATAGTAAAATCGTAGCGCCGGTCCAGGCCGACATTATCGCAGCAGGCCATCAGCCAGTTGATATGGCTGAGCTTGGTGGTTTTACCTACCGCAAGCAGTTTCCTGATGGTGAATGGGCACAGGTGAAAGTCACACAAAATGTGATCAATCGTGAATTCGCAATGCTGACAATGACGCGTTTCTCACGGTTTAAAGTCCGTTATTTGATCACGCCGTTGAGTGCTGCAGCTAGTCGTGTTCAGGTGAGTGAAACTGTCCAGCCGATCAACTGGGTTGCACAACTCAAACAGATGGTCACGGAACTTCTGGTTGGCCACAAACGCCGACGTAACGTTGGGAGAATGCTCGACTCGATTGAACGGTCGTATCGAACTGCATAACAAGTAAGCTAAAAGACAATGATCAATGACCACTATTAGCAGTTAACATGCAGAATGCATTTGAATTGCGCTGCGGCTTTTGGCATAATTGACGTTGTCTGGTGCCCTTAGCTCAGCAGGATAGAGCGGCCGCCTCCTAAGCGGCAGGTCATCGGTTCAATTCCGATAGGGCACAGTCAAAAGCACAGTCAAGAGGCTGTGCTTTTTGTTAGAGCGCGAACAGGCCCGGTTAGAAACCGGAGCATAAGTGGCCTCAGACCTAAATGGCTGGTCTTTGGCCATTTAGGTCTGAGGTCCTTATGTGTAGGTTTCTGGGCCTGCGAGCGCGTTTTCACGGCAGTGTCGGTACCATGGCCCGGTCTTGGCGGTCTTGGCCATTGCGCCTGAGATCCTTACACGTAGATTTCTGCGCCAGTGAGCGCGTTCGCGGTAGTATCGGACAAACTTTCCTTAAACGGGCTTGCCTTTGAATACTGCGTCTAAGCACTGATACCCTTAATCTTGCGCAAATAAACATATTTCGACCTTCCGTTCACACCAAAGGAGGATGCCCCCATGCAAGTTTTTATGAACGTTTATGTCCCCGGCTGGTTGATCTTCATTGGTGGCATCCTGCTGATCAGCGCGGTTAACGGCGCAACCGTTCAAGCAATGGTCAATCATGCTGGCCGATCGAACACGCAAATCTGGTACATGAAGCCAGGCATTTTTGTCCACGAGTTGTTGCATGCGGCAGTTGCACGATTATTTGGCTTGCAGGTGACGAATTTTTCGTTGCGAGCTGATCCGTTGCAAGGCAGCGCCGCACATGTCAGTTTGCGGTATGATCGACATGATCCGCTTGCCCAGCTAGGGTTGTTTTTATCCAGCAGCGCACCGGTTTGGGGTATCAGCGTTGTTTTGCTAGTCCTTGGCCGGTGGGCGTTTTTCCCGGCAGGCAATCAGGTGTGGGAAGTGCTGGCGGCTTCATCGAGTCTCAGCGAAAAATGGGTCATGATGCGCAGCATGGTGGTGGTTAACTGGCAGTGGCTGGCTATTTTTCTAGTCGTAACCCTGATTTTGACGCCAGGGGTCGCTTTATCGCACCGCGACCTGCAGAATATGTGGCAAAGTGCGCCGGTTGCGTTTTTAGGCACTATCGTCATTTTCTATCTCTTCCTCACGTTCTGGCCAGCGGGCTTCGCGTGGTGGACTTTATTGAATTTGAATTTATTGTTACTTGATTTGATGGTGTTAGGCTTTAGTTTGGTTATTTGGTTTGTGGTTAATTTGCTTTGAACGTGATCATTAGCGGCAGTTGGATGGTGTAACATGTCTAAGTTGATACTTTTGAAAAGGGCATCTGCCATCGTTATCAAAATCTATAATTAGGGCAAGCAAAACCGGTTAGGAGGACAAGTATGGTTGTCACGCAACCAACGACGATTTTAAAAGAAAAATTCGGTTACGATCATTTTCGAACCGGCCAAAAACAGGCAATTGATCGCGTGATGGCGGGAGAAAGCACCTTAGTCGTGATGCCGACCGGTGGTGGTAAGTCGTTGTGCTATCAGGTGCCGGCTATGTTACTGCCAGGATTGACATTAGTGGTGTCGCCTTTGATTGCCTTGATGAAGGATCAGGTTGACGCTTTAAATGACAATGATATTCCAGCGACATTTATCAACAGCACCCTTGATTATCAGACAATTAATGAGCGACTGAATCAGGCAAAATCGGGGCAGATCAAATTGTTGTATGTGGCTCCGGAACGATTTGACAACGATTGGTTTGTGC
This sequence comes from Lacticaseibacillus zeae subsp. silagei, assembly GCF_030770335.1. Classification (NCBI taxonomy): domain Bacteria; kingdom Bacillati; phylum Bacillota; class Bacilli; order Lactobacillales; family Lactobacillaceae; genus Lacticaseibacillus; species Lacticaseibacillus zeae. Next base: position 1,060,634 of record NZ_CP132484.1, read on the forward strand.
AGCAACTTGCCGCGACGCATGTGGCGCTTTTTGCCATTGATGAAGCCCATTGTATTTCGCAGTGGGGCCATGATTTCCGGCCGAGTTATCTGAATCTTGCCCAGGTCGCTGCCCAGTTGCCGGCACATCCCCCTGTAATTGCCTTGACTGCAACCGCTACACCGCGGGTCAGTCAGGATATTTGTCAGCGCCTGGTGATTCCGGATGATGGGGTCATTAATACCGGATTTGAACGCGATAACCTTAGCTTTAAAGTGGTCCGTCATCAGGACGAAGATCGTTATTTATTGGACTATCTTAAACTTAATGCCGACCAATCCGGCATTATTTACGCGAGCACTCGCAAAGAGGTGGATCGCCTTTATACATTTTTGGAACATAAAAAATTACCGGTGGCAAAGTATCACGCCGGTATGACTGAAAAGCAGCGGGCAACCAATCAAGAAGATTTTCTGTTTGATCGTAAGCTGATTATGATTGCGACGAACGCATTTGGGATGGGTATTGATAAAAGTAACGTTCGTTTCGTGATCCATGCACAAATTCCCAAAGATCTTGAGTCTTATTATCAAGAAGCCGGACGAGCCGGGCGGGATGGCTTGCCAAGTGAAGCCATTTTGTTGTTCAAACCGCAAGATTTACAGGTGCAACGGTTCTTCATTGACCAATCCGAAGGTGACGAGGCGCACAAACAGCGGCAATATGACAAACTAAAAACAATGGAACGTTATGCCAATACCGACCAGTGTCTGCAACAGTTCATTTTGGATTATTTTGGGCAAACAGGAACCAAGCCATGCGGACGCTGCTCCAATTGTCTTGATGATCGCGAATCGGTTGACGTGACCATTGATGCACAGAAGGTGTTGTCATGTGTCGTACGGTTGCACGAACGATTCGGCAAAGGCGTCGTTGCCCAAGTACTCGCAGGTGCGCACAATCAGCGCGTCTTGTCGTTTCACTTAGATCAACTGTCCACTTACGGCTTGATGCAAAATCGGCGTCAGCGCGATATCACAACGTTTATCGACTTTTTGACGGCTGGCGGGTATCTCGAAACTCGCGGCGGCCAGTATCCGACACTTGGGCTTACCGCCAAAGGAGCCGAAGTTTTACGCGGCCAGGCAACTGTTTTCCAGAAAACCGCGCAGAAAGCGAAGCAAACACTGGAAGTCGATGACACAATCTTTCAGGAATTGCGCAGTACTCGGCGCCAGTTGGCAGAACAACAGCATTTGCCGCCTTACATGATTTTTTCGGACAAAACGCTAAAGGCAATCGGCAGCGCAATGCCGCAAACGATGGATGAATTTTTGGCGGTCAAAGGGGTCGGCCAAGCTAAACTCGACAAATACGGTCAAATCTTTTTGGATGTCTTAAAGGCGATCCAACCGGCAAAAGCGCAAAGTTGAGTCGACTGGCGTATCAATCAAAAACCGAACCAAGGCATTTTCGCAATTGTTGCAAAATGCTTTGATTCGGTTTTTTTAAACGCTGCTATGATGCTGGACACTACGCCCAGTCGCCGTTGCGGAAGATGGGTACCACAGTGCCGTCGGGTTTAATGCCGTCAATGTTCATGTTGGCGGAGCCCATCATGAAGTCAACATGGGTAGGGCTTTGATTTAAGCCTGCCGTCCTTCGTTGTTCGGCGTTCATTGCCACGCCGTCTTTGACCGAAAATGGATAGGCTTGGCCGAGTGCCATGTGATCTGACGCATTTTCGTCATAAAGGGTATTGAAGAAAATAAGCCCGGATTGCGAGATGGGGGATGGATCCGGCACCAGCGATACTTCGCCTAGTGAACGGGCACCAGGCGTTTTGAGTAGGTTTTGCAAAACATCATTCCCCCGATCGGCATGGGCGTTCACAACTTGCCCGTTTTTAAACGTAAATTGCAAGCCTTCCAGGATCTGGCCGCTGTAGCTAAGGGGCTTGGTCGAAACAACCGTGCCGTCGATTCGTCGGAAATCCGGAGCCGTGAAGACTTCTTCCGTTGGCATGTTGGCCATGAATTCTTCGCCGCGCGGATTGAAGGCGCCACCGCCCTTCCAAATGTGATTCTTCGGCAAGCCAACGACCAAATCCGTCCCCGGCGCCATGTAATGCAGTTGATCAAATTGTTCATTCGTCAGCCATTTCGCCTTTGCGCTCAATTTCTGATCGTGCGCTTTCCAAGCGGCTTCTGGATCAGGCTGGTCAATGCGGGTAGTTTTGAAAATCGCTTCCCACAACCGGTCAGTTGCTTCTTGCGGCGTTTTGGCGTCAGGGAAAACTTTCTGCGCCCATGCTGGACTGGCGGCACCGATAATCGTCCAGCTAATGCTCATTGAGCTGATGGCGTTCATCAGGCGTTGGTAGGCTTTCGTGAAAGCTTCCTGATAGTTGGCAATTCTTGTCGGATCAATGGCGGCTAAATTGTCCGGGTCACTCGAGATGACGGTGATCCGTTTGGCTTGGTGATCGACCCAGTAATCAAATTGGCCTTTAACAAAAGGCGGAATATTGAAGAGGCGGTCCTCGGCCATATGTGCCATGTCCAGACGTTTGAGCGTATCGTCAGACCACTGAACCTGAACTTCCGCCGCACCGCGTTGATAAGCGGCGGCAACAATCAGGCGGGCAAGCGGGGCCTGGTCCACGGCAATCTGCAAATAGACGGTATCGCCGGGTTTGACGGCAACACCAATGTCCACCGCCAGATCGGCGTATTGTTTAAGCTTTTCGTTAAAGTTGGCTAATGGCATAATGGGATCCCTCCAAGTAGTTTGGCAACAGTTTACCATAGTCAGATCGCTGACTGACGTAAGATGCCTCGGGCTGGTATCAAAAAATGTCAAAATAAATTAAGAAAAACTGAAATTTCTTTATGAATTCTGTTCCTTTATGCTTTCATCTCTGATAAAATAACAGCAAGGCACGGGGTATATCTTTTGGAGTGGAGATGTTGCCCCAAGTGCCTAAAATTTAGTTGTGTGCAAGTTAGTTTTAAATAACTTTTAAAGAAAGTAAGGGGAACAATATGGCACGAAAGAAAACTATCACGCATGATCAGATTCTCAATGCAGCATATGATCTGGTCGTGGAACATGGCTTTAAGAGTTTTACCGCACGGAATATTGCGAAGAAGATGAACTGCTCAACCCAGCCGATTTATTTAGAATTCAAGAATATGGCTGAATTAAAGCAAGCCGTCATGGATCGAATCAAAGAACTGTTGGCATTGAAAATGGCGAAGCATTATACGAATGATCCGGTTGTTGACTTGGGGTTGGCTTACATTTACTTTGCACTAGAGAATCGTCCGCTTTACCGCGCGGTTTTTGTTGAAGATCATTTTGGGGTTGACGAGATGCGCGAATATGCAATGAGTACGGCTATGCGCGTCTTTGATGCTTATGAACCTGCCAAAAACTTAAGTGAAGCGCAATTGCGCAACACGATTTGTGGGGTATGGATTGTTGCGACCGGGATTGCTAATTTGATGGCACCGGGCTTCATCGATATCACCCGCGATCAAATGGTCGACATTTTAACCGCTGTGACGCAAGACTTTATTGTTAATGGTCGGTTTTCAGACGACCCGCGAATCTCATGGTTTGAAAAAGCCCAAATCGCACAAGGATATTAAACGATAAACTGGGGAACATCGTTTTTCCGTGCGTCATGTTGTCTATAAACTAATGTGAATAAAAACCTGCTTGCCAATTGGCCACTGTAAGACCGCATGCAAGCAGGTTTTTTTGTTGCTTCGGCGCTCACAACACTGGAAAACCGCGCAACAATGCGCTACTTTTGACTTACCAAGTGTTATCCTATCAAAATGAAACGGACGGCACCTAAACCAAGAAGGAGTCAGTTATGGGAAGTTCATCAGACATTAAAGATTTATTGCGCGAGCGAGTCGCAGCCAAGTATACGATTGATGATTTGAAGGAGACTGGGAAAAAGATTCGGGAGACCGCCCCGATTGAGAGCCTCGCTGCCGTTAGTAAAATTGATCGTGATCCGGTTCAGTTTATTAATAGTGTGGAACAGAATTTGACGGAATCGCTATTGCCGATGCGTCACCAGCGCATGGGAGCATCGCAGGCGGCCTTTTTCCGTGGCACTGCCGAACTGATGGCCTATGATCTGCGTCAAGGAGAGAAATCCGGGATCAATCTGTTAATCGATGGCGATGCGCATTTACAAAACTTCGGCTTTTACGCCTCACCGGAACGGAATTTGCTGTTCGACCTCAATGACTTTGACGAAGCCCAGATTAATAGCTTTGAGTTTGATATCAAACGTTTACTAACCAGTGTTTATCTGCTGGGCGATCAGCAGGGGTTTGAGGCCGATAAGCTAGATGAGCTCGTGCAAACCGATGCCAGCATTTATCGCAAAACCTTACGGGACCTGTTCAAGCTCGGTGCTTTGGACCGCTTCTATCAATCCACTGAAGTCAAGCACCTGATGCAGGAAATTCCCGGCGCAGAAGACTCGCAATTGTTAGCGAAATTCGTTAAAAAAGCGACAAAACGCAATAATGATTCTGTCGTTAAAAAATATACCCTGACAACTGATGATGGCCACATGCGGTTCAAAGACGATCCGCCGAGTTCCGTGCGGCTTGACCAAGCAACTTACCAGGCGATTTACGATGGGTTTACCCAGTATCGCAAGACCACCCGCGCGGATATTCTGGTTTTGTTAAGCCAGTATCGGATTACAGATATCATTCATCATAGTGTCGGCATCGGCAGCTTCGGGACGAACTGCTACTTGGTTTTGCTCAGCGGCTTAGGCGGCGGCCATATAGTGCTGCAAGTCAAGGAAGCATTGCCGCCACGGCAGGAACTGTTGCCGCATACCGAACGCATGACTTTGCAACAGGAAGTCAGTCAAGGACAGCGAATCATTGCCGCCCAGATGATTCTTCAAAAAGCCTCTGACCCTTTTTTAGGCTGGTTTAATGTCGGCGATAAAAGTTATTATGTTCGCCAGTTTCGGGATATGAAAGGATCGGTGGATCTGGAGGAACTCAACTTCACTGAATTTCAGTATTATACCCAGATTACGGCCTACCTTTTGGCGATGGCGCACGCCCAAACACCGCAGGCAGCAGTCGTCACCGGTTATCTGGATAAGCATTTCGACAGCGCGGTTCAGCGGTGGAGCAAGTGGTATTTAAATCAGGTTAAAGCCGATTATTCAGCTTTTCTCCGTGCAGTTGACACCCATCTTCTGGCGTGATCGGCGAGGCGCCATTTCGAAGATCGTCATTATTCAAATGATTTATGAATCAAAATATGTTTTGCTTGTTTTTACTAGATTAACTCTGGCAAAATTAAAGAGAGCCTTAATCATTGGCTGGGAAGGAGGGTAAAGCATGGCGCGGAAAAATCATCGTAAAAAACAACCGTTACTTTCAACGGAGCAACAGGCCATGATTCGTTCGGGCCAGATGGCATTAGCAGAGATGAAGTTGCCGCGCCGGACCAAGTTTTGGGTCTTTGTCCGCTTGGCAATGAATCGTGTGGCTGAATCCAATATCGGCCAAAGTGCGGCGGCTATCGCTTACTATGCGTTATTATCGCTCTTTCCCTTAATCTTATTTGTTGCCAACGCCTTGCCATACCTGGGGCTGACTTACCGTAGTTTAGCAACTTATTTGACACAGGCGGTGCCTTCGAATGTGATGAAGTGGCTCGATCCGGTGATTGCCAATTTATTGAACACAAGTAGTGGCGGGTTATTGGGAATCGGTGCGGTCGCCACATTGTGGGCCGCTAGCCTAGGCGTGAATGGCCTGAAGATGGGCTTTAATCAGGTTTATGGTGTGGACGCCACGCAAAACTTCATTATTCAACGGCTGTTGTCGATGCTCATGACTTTCATGCTGATTATTGTGATGGGCACGATTTTGATTGCCTTTGCATTTGGCCGCCAATTTCTCGAGTGGCTGATTCCTTTGTTGCGGCTAAACGATGATTGGCTAAAAACATTTAATACCTTACGTTGGCCGGTGACCGTTACCGCATTATTCATCATCATTATGTTTCTTGATTATTTTTTACCAAATGTCAAAATCAAAATATGGACGGTGCTGCCCGGCACAGCGTTCACGGTGATTGGCTGGCTTTTGATTGCCCAGGCGTTTTCGTTATACATGCACTATTTTGGCACCCGTTACCTGTCGTACGGCACTATTGGCACGTTTATTGCGATTATGTTATGGCTGAATTTCTCGGCCCTGGTCTTGTTGTGGGGCGCGGTCATCAATGCGCTGACGGCGGAGTACTTCATCGGTCGGCTTCATCGCAGTAAGGGAAAAGTCCACGACTTTGTGAAGCGGCGGGTAAAAACGCCGCGGCCAAAAGAGGAATCCTAATGTATTCAATTTGCCTTCAGCGGCACAATAAAAGGCTCGCGCGACAACCTGCGCGAGCCTTTTGCGTTCATTTTATTTTATTGCATGGACTTGAACTTTTCGACTAACTGCTTGGTGAAAGCTTCCAAGTGCTTGATGTCGTCTTCTTCAGGGGAGAGATCGATTTTAACATTCTCGGCTCCCTTGGTTGCGCCGGTTTTGGCGAAGGCTTTGTCGAAATCATCGACAGACGTGGCAAAGTCGTCATAGAACCGATCGCCGCTGCCACAACAGCCATATACTTTACCGGTCAGGTCGAGATCCTGAAGTTCTTCATAAAAGTCAACCGCTTCATCCGGTAACTCGCCGTCACCAACATCCGAATAGGTGTAAGTTGCCGTCACACAAATATCGACATCTTCAAAATCGCTAGCCAAGGCTTGCGAAACTTCTGTGGTGGTGACATCGACATTCAAATCTTCAAAAGCCTCTTCAACAATACTGGCGATGTCTTCATTGTTACCGGTTAGGCTGGCATATACAATTCTTGCGCTTGCCATTTTCTTTATTCATCCTCCTAAAAAACAGCCCTCTAATTCCGATGACGGCGAGGCTGTTGTTCTTGCTCATTCGCCTGATTATAGCATAGGGTGACAATTTCTGGGCGATTCATTCGTCATACCGGCTACACTCGCGCTCTTTTCCAATTAATGCTACACTAATTGCGAGTTAAAATCGTATTGGAAAGCAGGCAAGAAGTTTGATTACCATCAAATCAGCACGTGAAATAAAAGGTATGGCCAAGTCAGGCGCTATTTTAGCAGCGATGCATGTTGGCTTGCGCGATATTATTAAACCGGGAATCTCAAGCTGGGAAATCGAAAAGTTCGCCAAAGAGTTTTTTGAGTCTCATGGCGCTAAAGCAGAACAAGTTGGTTTTGAAGGCTACAAGTATGTGACCTGCGTCAGCATTAATGATGAAGTTGCTCATGCTGTTCCGCGTAAGGGACTGAAATTAAAAGACGGCGATGTTGTGAGTGTCGATACAGTGATCAGTTGGCATGGCTATTTTAGCGATTCCTGCTGGACATATGGTGTCGGTAAGGTCTCGGAAGCTGACCAGAAGCTGATGGATGTGACCAAGAAGTCATTATATCTGGGGATTGATGAGGCAGTCGTCGGCAATCGAATCGGTGATATCGGCGCGGCGATTCAGACCTATACAGAAGACGACAATGGTTATGGGGATGTTCGTGAGCTTGTGGGTCATGGCATTCAGCCGACAATGCATGAAAGTCCGAATGTGCCGCATTATGGCGTTCCTGGCCACGGCTTGCGATTGAAGGCAGGCATGACCATTACGATCGAACCAATGATCACGGAAGGCACCTGGAAGATTAAGGGCAAGCAGGTGCCAGGTGATACATGGGAATACTATGTCACGGCTGATGGCAGCAAATGTGCCCAGTATGAGCATACCCTTGTGATTACGGATAACGGTCCGAAGATTCTGACCTCACAGGGTGATCCGATTGACGCCAAGTATCAGTTGACCGAAGACGATCTCAAGACGCTTCCGGAATAATGGGATTCGCCGCTAGCCGGATTAAGGTAGGAGAAACGGTTGATCAAAACCAGCTATCACGGAATCTGCAAGCAGGAAGCAGCCATTTGTTTCCTGCTTTTGTTGTTTTATTTGGCTAAATATATCGCTTTTGGCCGCCGTGCTGTCGGACAATAGAACATTGTAGGAACAAGGGAAAAGAGGGACGATATGGCAGCTCATGAAGCATTGATCTCAGTCATCATGCCGGTCTATAATGCCGAAAAGTATTTGGCTCAGGCACTGGATAGTCTGTTGGCTCAAGATGATTCGAATTTTGAGGTGATCTGCGTTGATGACGGATCAGTGGATACGAGCAAGATCATTTTGGCGGCTTATGCGCGGCAGGATTCGCGGCTGCGGGTCATCCACGTTAAAAATGGCGGCCAAGCCCGCGCCCGGCAAATTGGCATCGATCACGCCAACGGTTCATTCATCACTTTCATGGATAGCGATGATCTGGTTCACCCCCAGTGGTTATCCACTATGGCAGAAGGAATGCAAACACCGCGGGTCGATATGACGGTGGTCAATTACTATAACTATATTGGCGGCACTAAAATTAAAGCCCGGTCGTTTCACGCGCCGGTATTTACAATCGAAGGTGATGACAAGTATCGGTATTGGCTTGAGGACCATGATCTGCGTGGTTATTTATGGAATAAAATGTTTCGCGCCGATTTGTTCAAGGAGCCAGTGCCGGTTGCCAACTTTAATTTACTTGAAGATGCTTATTTCATCGGCCAACTCTTGCCACGCATTGATCAAATTCATTTTGTCGATCAACCGCGATATTACTACCGATTTAACGCGACCAGTAGCGTTCATGCTAAATTTCAAAAGCGCGATCTGGAAGCCATTCACCAATTGGGTGCCGTTTTCCTGACGCTTGCGCGGGAAAAACCGGAACTGACTTCGTTGGCAGTACGCCGGTATGCGGCGTTGAGTTTGTTTGTGTTATCAAAAATGTCGCCGCGGCAGTTAGTGGCTAACTGGGGCTACGCGCAGCAGTTAGGAATGGTTTTAGCGCAGTATGCCCGCGAATTTCAAGGCATTATTTCGGCTGGGGATGCCAATGCATTGGCGGCAGACAAGCCCGGGAAAGCGAGCCTTTTAGGTAAGTTGCGCGCCTGGTCGCATTTGCTGGGATTGCCAACATTTGATGACTTGAATAAGCTGACCGGTCGTGAAAGCGATGAGCCGAAGAAGGAGTCGTGATGGTAGGTCATGTTGAGGGGTAATTTGTTCTTTTGTTGGCAAATGTGAAATCGAATTTCCGCTTTCTATAACGCGCTCATCATAACGCGTTCTCCGGCTCCTAACCGCACCGGCTCACGCTCACCAAAAGCAGCCATCGCCCTCAAAAGAAGGTGATGGCTGCTTCATATCGATCATCATGGAAAATGGGGTGCCGTGTTAAGGGGGGAGGTCAGTTTTGATCCTTTACTTTACGCGGGCTTTTTTTCGGTGGTGAAGAGGTCGGTGCTGTTGGTTTCGGTCACTTTAGCACTGACCGGTGTGGCATACAGATTCATGCCTTCCTTTTTGAAAGCTTGTGCCTGGGCAACGGCGTCGGCGAATTGCTGCGCCTGGTCGGCCGTGATCTCAGCGTCGTATTTGTTGATCCGAATGCTTGTAGCTTTACCAGCTTCGGACTTGAAACTAAAAATCAGTGTTTTCATTAATAATCCCTCCGGTTAACTTAGGCAACGACAGCAGCTTGTTGTTGCAAGACGGTGCTGGTCAGTGATGCGTTTGGATAAAGCTTCGCAAACGCTTGACCGATTGCCAGCAATTCTTCGTCTTTGGCATTAGGGTCAACGTTGTTCATCCGACGTACCTGCTTGAATGCTTCGTTCTCCGGGTCGGTCAGGGTATAAACAATCGTTTGGCGCGTGATATTGCGGCTCATGGTGATTCCTCCTTATAATGAATGACTGGTTTGTTAACGACTCGGCCGATATCGGTTAACAGTGGTTTGAATTGGTAAGGCGTTTGTTTTGCCTTACATTGATATAAATCGCTGAAGAAGATGATTTGACAACCCTAAAGAAAAGTTTTGACGTGCAACCGCGATCAAGATTCGTAATCTGTTACCTGATAATTATGAAAGGAGGATGTTAGATGGCTAATCGAGCAGTCGTCTTTTGTGTAAAAGGTTTACATATTATGCTGACCGCTACGGCGATAACATCTTTAATCAAGCATTATGAATCAGACGACCCGCTGAAAATACTGGTGATACTGGAAGGTGGATATCAAGAAGATATCGACTTCATTCGCCAAATGCCCCAATTGTATGGCAAAGAACAAATATCGATTGATTTTTGGACGCCGCCATACGATATGATGGAAAAAGTCTCGGATCATTTTGAAACAGGCACGAAATTGCCGAAAATGGTCCTTTGGCGGCTGTTGCTGCCTTATTATTTCCGGGCGTATGATCAGTTGGCCTATTTGGACAATGATGTGCTGGTCACAACCGATGTGAATGAACTGTTTGATCAGCTAACGCCAGGAGACATCCTTGGCGGGGTTTTGGATTACGAAGACGCCACGCATCCGAATCATAATCGGGCAAAGGAATTTTTCCTGCCGAGTACAGACCAGTACATCAATGCAGGGGTATTTGTGGCTAATGCCCGCGCCTATCGAGCTTTTGCGCCGTTTGACAAGATGATGGCTGCCATCAATCGGCGTAATTACCCGTATGGTGACCAAAATATTATCAATATTGTCTTTTATCAGCACATTCATCTGTTGCCGTGGCGGTTTAATCTGCAATACGATGATCGGTTACTGAATAAGTATGAACATTTGGCACCGCAACGGGTCAATGAAATAAGAAGCCAGTTGGACCGGCCGGGGATCATTCATTTTGCCTCGAATGGCTATTTTCCCATGCCGTGGGATAAATTTACGCCAACCACGCGTTGGGAAAGAATGTGGTGGCAGACGTTTGCCGAGATTAAGGAGAAACAGTTAGCGTTTTTGGATCCTGGACAGCAAAAATGATAAGCGGCTTATTTTTCCATTTCTAAGTGCTCCTGCTCACGCTCTTGCAGAAAGTCTAATGTCTGCTAAAATAATTAAGGTATTTCTTTAAAAAGGGTAAGGTTTTTGCTGACTAACATTTTTGTCACTTCAGGTCAGTTATACTTACAGTCGGATTCCTTCTGGGGTCCTTGATTAATGAAAATTGAAGGGTTCTGATTGTGTGATAACAGCGCAGGCGCCAGGCAAACTTTATGTTGCCGGTGAATACGCGGTGGTCGAAACCGGCTTCCCGGCAATCATTGTGGCATTGGATCAATTTGTCACCGTGACAGTCGAAGCCGCGAAGCATTTCGGCAGTATCGTGTCTGAACAGTATCAAGAAAATTCGCTATACTGGCAACGCCAAGGCGACGAGATGGTTTTTGATAACCGGGATAATCCATTTCATTACATTCTCTCGGCGATTAAATTAACGGAACAGTATGCGCGTGAATTAAATAAACCGCTTGCTTTATACAAGCTTTATATTGATTCGCAACTGGATGCCAAAGACGGAAAGAAGTATGGTTTGGGGAGTTCCGCAGCAGTGACAGTCGCGACGATCAAAGCGCTTGCCAAGTTTTATGATTTGAAGATGTCCAAAGACCAGATTTATAAGCTTGCGGCCATTGCCCACCTCGATGTTCAGGGTAATGGCTCTTTAGGTGACATTGCTGCATCGGTTTATGGTGGATGGATCGCCTACCGCTCATTTGACAAGGCATGGTTGGCGGCTGCCAGAAATCAGATGTCACTGGCAGATTTGATCAAAGCTGACTGGCCGGATTTGTCAATTGAGTTGTTAACGGCGCCAGCAGATATGCAACTACTGGTTGGCTGGACCGGTTCGCCAGCATCGACATCACAATTAGTCGATAAAATCACCTTGGCTAAAGCCAAAAAGCCACAACTTTATCAACAGTTTTTGACGGCAAGTCGCGAGACACTTGAGAAACTCATTACCGGCTTTAGGGAACATTCGCTCAGTCATATTCAGGCTGGCATTCGCCGTAACCGTGAATTGTTGGACGAGTTGGCACACTTTTCCGGGGTTGCGATTCAAACGCCGGCTTTGCGGCAATTGGTGACGCTGGCTGAAGAAGCAGGTGGCGCGGCTAAATCGTCAGGCGCAGGCGGTGGTGACTGTGGGATTGTCTTGATTGATTCCCATCAGGCCATTCAGCCGTTGTTGGCGGCTTGGCGAAAGCACCATATTGAACCGCTGAAGTTCAAAGTCCATGAAATTAATGATTAACAAAAATCCCGGTCATTTTGACAATAACCGAGATTTTTTTATTTTTTTGCGATGAAGTCATGAATTCTTTCTTAGAATTAGCGGAATCGTGTACTCTTCGCAAGCGGTTTCTAGTATAGTAGAGTAGGTAGTTAAATTAGTAGAGAAGGGACTTGTATGCGTGTGAAAGTTCGTAAAGCAGTCATTCCGGCAGCCGGGCTTGGGACCCGTTTTTTGCCGGCAACAAAAGCTTTAGCTAAGGAAATGTTGCCAATTGTTGACAAACCGACCATTCAATTCATCGTTGAAGAAGCTAAAGCCAGTGGTATTGAAGATATTCTGATTGTTGAGGGTAAACAAAAGCGTTCGATTGAGGACCATTTCGATTCGGCTCCTGAATTGGAACAAAATCTAAAAGAAAAACATAAAGATGCCTTGTTGCAGCTTGTTCATTCAACCACCGATATCGGGGTTAACTTGTTCTTCGTGCGCCAGCCATATCCGCGTGGCCTTGGGGATGCCGTTCGGTTGGCTAAGTCGTTTGTAGGCGACGAGCCGTTTGTTGTCATGCTTGGCGACGATTTGATGAATGACAAGGTTCCGTTAACCAAACAACTCATCAATGAGTACGACAAGACCCATGCCTCGATTCTTGCCGTCAAGAAGGTTCCGCATGATGAGGTATTGGCTTACGGCGTCATCGATCCTGAAAAGGAAGTCTCCAAAGGCCTCTTCAACGTGAAGAAGTTTGTTGAAAAGCCAGCAGTCGCTGATGCACCAAGCGACTTGGCAATTATCGGCCGTTACTTATTGACACCGGAGATTTTCGACATTCTTGAAAGCCAAAAGCCGGGTAAAGGAAACGAAATCCAGTTGACCGATGCCATTGACACACTGAATCAAACGCAACGGGTCTTCGCCCATGAGTTTACCGGCGATCGGTATGATGTCGGTAACAAATTCGGTTATGTCAAAACCAATATTGAATATGGCTTAACTCATCCAGAAGTCAAGGATGAGCTGCGGGCTTATATTCTTGATTTGGCTGCGAAATTGCAGTCAGGCAAATCTGTCGGCAAACCGGCGAATAAAAAGTAACTTGATGTAAATGGATGTCGATGTCACATGAGGAGCAAAAGGGTAAGGCTAATTGCCTTACGATGAAGTGCCCTTGCCCGTGTGGATCGGTGGCAGCTTAAATTTAGTTTTTATAGTAGCTTCATTTCAGTCAGTAACAAGTGGCTGAGATGAAGCTTTTTTTGTGGGCGATACCAGTTGCCATTGGTGTTAAGTCAGCGGGTGTACTCAAACGATTGATAAGCGAATTCAGTATATTAAATAACTTAATAATTATGAACGTGTTCTTTGCAAAATCGTTCTCGAAAGCCTTTTCAGCGCACCTTTTTAATTTAACCATAAGTTATTATAAGCGTTGAAATGACGGAACTTATAAGCAATTAAACCAAAAATATGTTTAAAAAATAAACCGAGGTAATAACTGTCAAAAATTAATTCTATCAGATATAATATAACGTAAGTTTGGTTAAACCAAACAACGAGGAGGGAGATGGTACCGAAAGTCACTGAAATTTGTGTTCGTTAATGGCCGTCTAATCCAGTGGAAGCGTTGCAGGAGGATTTTACAAGTATGAATTTCTTCATAAACGCATCAATGCCCAAACAGAAATCGGGGATTGAACATGCGGAACTGGCTCGCTTTAGACTCTTTAATGCTCATCATGTTGAGTCGCGTATCGTGATTCGCGACTGGGACCCACAACTCCACATTCACGCCAAAGAGGCTGGGATTGTGGATCGACAGTTGATTGGCATGTTTGACTATTTTCAGGAAGCGTTAGATGTCCCTTCCAAAAATATTGTTACGGCAGAGCTTGACTTTGGGGTCATGAATACACACGTGCAACATGAGGAGACGCGGGATCTGGTATTCACAGCTCGTGGGCAGCTGGTTGCGCGGGTTAATTTGAATGACGATAGGACAGTTCAGTCGGTTGAACTATTTGACGGTTTTAACAATCTTTTTCGGGTCGATCACTATGACAGTCGCGGTTTTGTATCGCTAAGCCAATGGTATACACCAGACAACAAAGTCGGCACGGAGACTTGGCAAACGCCTGCCGGAAAGACAGTCTTGGAAACTTTTAATAAGGATGACGCGGTTGGCCAGCGCCAAAAGTCAGGCTGGCGATTGATTGATCGGGATGGAACTGTCCGGCAATTCGATACGATTGAGCGTCTGACCAAACATTTTTTTGATTTACTTAACGAGGCTTTTTGGTCAGAAACGACACCGAATATTTTTGTGCTTGATCGCGCACATTTAGGGGATTGGGGCTTGCTCCATCTGAAAAGACCAGCGTATACAGTGTTTTACTTGCACAACTCGCACGCCAGCGACTCGCAAGATCCGATGCATGCTATTTTGAACAACTTTTATGAGTTTGGCATGCACGCCATGAACGGTTACGATGCCGTGGTTTCAGCGACTCACCGGCAAACTCGGGACGTTGAGGCACGGTTTTCGCCGCAGACAAAACTGTTTACCATTCCTGTGGGCATTATTCCTGATCACCAGTTAGCCGAACCACGAATTCCCGTAGCAAAGCGGCAGTTTGGCAAAATGGTCGTTTTTGCCCGTATCGCTTGGGAAAAACGCCTTGATGATCTGGTGCGGGCCATCGGTATCGTGCATCGCGCGATACCTGCTGTCAGCTTAGATTTATACGGGTATGCGGATCCTTCAGAAAACTTCAAGGCGCGGCGAGCGATTGAAGCGGCGATCAAAGAGAATCACCTGGAAGATGTTGTGAAGTTTAAAGGTTACACCACTAATGTTGCAGAAGTTGAAAATCATGCCATGATGTATGGCCTCACGTCGCGGATGGAAGGATTTAACCTGGGCATCATGGAGGCCATTTCACACGGGCTGATCGGGTTCACGTACGATGTCAACTATGGGCCCAATGAAATTATTGAAGATGGGATCAACGGTCGAATTGTGGCTACTGGCGATTACAAGGCGTTGGCAGCCGCCATACTTGATGTACTGCGCGATCCGGAACTGGCACAACACTATTCGACCGGTGCTTATGATTCGGCAGAGCGGTATTCAGAAACCAATGTATGGCAGGCTTGGCAAGCACTACTAAAAGATGCTCAGTCCAAATGGCCTAGTAAGTTACAGGCCGTGCCAGCATTTGCGCACAAACAATGAGGAAAAAGGCATGAATTATTTTATCGGCAACGATATTTTCATCATGAATTCCGGTACCGAGTTTTCCCAAGCGCAACGGGTTCACCTTTTTAAAGATATGGGTCTTCGTGCGCAGTATGTGACACGCAACTACAATCCGTTGTTAGCCCATAATCGCCTTGATTTAGGGCTGCAAGCAGAAGATGTGCTCAATATGTACGATTTTTTCCAAGGAACAATGGATGTGCCGCGGCGCGAACAAAATCTACGCCTCCTGTCGCAGATTCCTCTGGATGAATATCATTTGATTGCACATGGCCCTAACAAAACAATGATTAACGAGGCTGGTCGAGAAATTGCCAAGATTCAGGTCATGCCAGGGACTGTCGGCTTGGTTCATAGCATCACGTATTTGGATCGTTTTAATAATCCAACGGTTAGAGAAAACTTTGATTGGCGCGGCTTCAAGTCGTCAGTCGACTATTTTCATCCGGATGGGCAGCTTGCCGTCCAAAAATTTTTAAATTTGGCAGGCAAAACGGTTCTCGAAGTAACACATATGAATATTGAGGGCAACGTTCAGCCGACAATGTGGAAGCTTTTGGATTATAAAGGGCGTAACTTTCGGTTTAATCTCGAAGACCAGCTGTTTTTATTTTTCCTGAATGAACTGACGACTGCGCATCCGCATAGCCTGTTGATTTCTGATCGGCGCGATTTGGACTATGTCGTGGCAAGTGTCCAACAAGCTGGTAGCGAGTGGGCATACCTGCATGACGTGCCGTTGCGGCGGTCGGGCAAGCATGCTGACTGGCTGCCGGCTTATCAACCGTTACTTGAAGAGCACCGCGCAGATTTTGGCGGGCTCATCGTTGCCACTGTGGCGGAACAAAAAGATTTGCGCGCACGTTTGCCGGATCTGCCAGTGATCGTTGCGCCAGATACCTATGTTCCGCGCGGCCCGAAACCAATCAACGAAGCAAAACGCGATCCGCATCTGATTTTGTTTGTAGGGCGACTTTCGCCAGAAAAACGTCCTGATCAGGCAATCCGCGTTTTAGCCAAAGTTCGCGAAACGTTTCCCGATGCCAAGCTTGAGTTTCGGGGTTATGCGGTTGATCAAGACTATCTCGAGAAGCTCAAGGACTTAGCAAAAAAAGAAGGCGTACGCGAGCAGGTGGCTTTTGCTGATTATGTCACTGGCGATCAGTTAGCAAACGTCTATGAAAAAGGAAGCGTCATCTTGCAGACTTCCCGAAATGAGGGCTTTGGGATGAACCTGCTAGAGGCAATGAGTTATGGTGTTCCAATCGTTGCTTACGATACTCCTTATGGTGCAAGAGCGTTGGTTGCGGATGGCGTCAATGGCTATCTTGTAAAAAACGGCGCCATAACGGATATGGCAGCAAAAGTGACAAAGATTTTGTCGGATCGGAAACTATGGGAACAAATGCACACTGCCGCATTGAAAAAACGAGGAGATTTCTCGCAGGCAAATGCCGAAACGGCTTGGAAAAAGGCGATGAAAGACATCCAGGAAACTGCGAGTTCTGATCTCTCGGCATCGCTGACGTCCAAGGCGTTAGGGGGGAATTAGCACATGGCTTTCATTAATTTAAAGCGAAATAAAAATGTAAAAGAAACGAATTTTAAGATGTATAAAGATGGGAAGCATTGGGTTTTTGCTTCCATGTTCGTTCTTGCGTTGGGGCTTGGCAGTGCGCAAGTGAGCCAGACGCAGCAGGTATTGGCTGATGACAGTGTTGCCCAGCAGCCAGGTTGCCGCACCAAATACAAAGGACGCTACCGCATCGGCAGCCAGTCAAAGTACAGGTTCAACTGCTAGTTCGGCAGCTGAATCATCCGCAGCGACGCCATCGCAACCAACGGCAACTACGCCAACCAGTGCAGCATCGGTGGCGGCTTCAAGTGAGGCGCCAAGTACCGTTGATCCGGAACTGGTTAAATCGGTTTCCGCGGAGTTGACAACCGTATCATCCTATGTTGCTATAGCTGACAGTTATGCTAGTCGAGCAGCTGGTAATACCAATGCCAGTGCCGCGGCAACCAAGGCAACCCAAGCTTATAACAGTGCACTTGATGCCCAGAAGCTCGTCAATCACTATGCAACGTTGGCATCGATGTATGCTGAACAAAAGAACAGTGCAGCAGCATCAACCGCCACAACAAATGCGAAAAGTGCCGCATCGTTAATTGACAGTTACGCCGGGCTGGCTTCAACCGCCGCGCATGATGCAGCTGTAGCGGCCATGCCGAGTATTTTAGCCGCGCAAAGCAGTGCGGCAGCGGCGACAGCATTAGTTGCCGACAGAGCTAGGGGACAAGCCAGTGCGGCCACACAAAAAGTGACGTCCGCCTATACTGCGACCCAGTATGCTGCGGGTAACAACGATGTGAAGGCGGCTTATTTTGCTGCTTCTTCAGCTGCAGTTAGTGCTAGTCAGGCAGCAACCGCGGCCGCGCAAGCAGCGGCATCTGCAGCCGCACAGTATCAGGCAGCAAGTTCAGCAGCCGCTAGCGGCAACTTTGATGCTGTCGTGGCAGGGGATGCTATTTTAGCCCAGTTTAAAACGCAGGCAGATACTGCTGATGTGCAGGCTATCGCTCAGTACAATGCAGCTTCTTCAAGTGCTGAGGTGGCCAACTCTTTGGCGATTGCTGATTTTCGGGCTAAAACGACTTCATCAGCGAGCCTTGCTGCCAGTGTCGCGGATAGTGCAGTAAGCCTTGCTTCATCAACCGCATCTGCTGCCAAAACAGTTCAGGCAACTAGTTATGCTGGACAGTCAACGAGCTTAGCTAACCAAGCCTCCAGCGCAGCGGCTGTGGCCAGCAGCAATGCCGCCATTCAACCTGCTAGCGTTCAAGTGGCGAACTCGTTGGCCGGCGTCAACGGTACTGTCGCTGCTGCAGCACTTTCCTATGCGGTTGCAGCGCAAAAGGCAGCCAGTTTGGCGGCACAGTTTAACAAGGATATTTCCGGAACGCAGTCAGCTGAAAAATCAGATACCCCGGAAGCGACGTTATCCTTAGTAACGTCGACGAATGCATTAACGTTAGGCGGTACCGCAAATTTAAGTACAACAATTGGCAACTTAGGACCGAACAACAAGGTTCAAGGTACCCCAACCTATAATTGGTACCAGTCAACTGACGGTAAGAATTGGCAGAAGATTAGCAATTCAGATGCTTCACTGGCGTTTAAACCAGACTTTGCTGGCACTTACTTCTTCCAAGTAGTCGCAAGCGGAACAAGAAGTGAGTGGGGGGTTTTCACGAAAACTTTCAGTGCTGCCTCTAACACCATCACGATTCTCGTTAGTGACCCTAAAGGTTCTTACACTGAGCAAGCAAAGACAGCAAGTAATCAGGCTGCTAGTTCCGCCTCTTTAGCAACTGCTGCTGGTACTACAGCCAGTCAAGCCATCACAGACATGCAGCAAAATGCTGATACAAATGGTCAGGCAGCATCTTTTCTTGCGAGTCAGGCAACTTCAGCCGCGGCTGTTGCACAGTCTGCTGCCAGTTTAGCTAGCAGCCTAGCTAAAGCGGCCAGTGATGCTGCCGCAAGTGCTGCAGGTGCCGAAAGTAATGGTCAATATGCTGTTGCGGCTTCATACGCTGCATTAGCTTCCTCAAGCGCTATTGCTATTAGTTCAGCGGCGGTTGAGGTAGATGCTGCCGCTGCCAAGACCAAAGAATTTGTTAATTCTGCGATGCTCGCAGCTGCGGCCGATTCATCAAGTGCCGAACAAGACAAAACTGCCGAATACTTGACTTCCAGCTATGCCATCAACGCAAGTGCGGCTGCTTCAGCGGCTAGTCAGGCAGCCTCCTTGGCAAGTTCCGAATATGCGGAGCTTAATAACGCATTTGCCACCCTTGATCCTGCGTTTACTTCTAATGCGCAGACTTATCTCTCACAGGCCAGTCAAGCACTCTCATTGGCGGTTGGATTTGCAAAAAATGCTTCAAGTGAAGCTGCAAAAGCTAAATCGGCGGGTAGCGATTTTAACAAGGCTTCTTTAGCTGCTTTAACGGCTAATACTACAATGAGCCAAGCCTATCAGCAAGTATCAGCAGCTACTAGCGCCCGCAGTGAAGGCATTGCAAAAATTTTCGCTAACCGATCTAAGGTTTATGGCGACCAGATAACCGCAGCTACCAGTGCCGCAACAACCGCTGAGTCAACAGCGAATTCGGTCGCTGCGGTTACTAGTTCCGCAAGCGCGCTTAAGAACACATCGCTAGCTTATGCGTATGCGAGTGCCGCTTCGAGTTTTGCCCAACAAGTTGACCTCAATCGCGGCTCAGAGATAATTGCCGTGAATCAGTTAAACTTAGCATCCAGCGCCGTGGCGGCCAACGACTTGCTTGCAGCGAGCTCTTTTGCTACCGCAGCAAGTTCTGCGGCGGTTCAGGCATCAACTTTTGCCTCAATGGCGATGAGCAATGCAGCCACAGCGTCCTCACTGGCCGAACGGGTCAAGAACTATTCACTTGATACCACGTCGACGCAAGGAGCGGTTTCCAGTGATGCCTGGGTTCCACTCGGTATTGTCTTAACGCCAGGGAAAGGTGTGTCACCGCAGAATGTCTCAACGACGACTGGTGGACAAACGGTTACAACGTTGACTGCCAGCTACTATGCAGGATTTGGGCTTGGTGATCCCACTTGGAAAGTCACGTGGTATGTTTTAGTTCAAGGAAAATGGATGCCGGTGGCGGATGCTGGGCAATATATTAAGGATGTTAATATATCGAATATTCCAAGCAACAGCGTGTTTAATCATAATGTTTTGAGCACATTAACTTTTAAAACAACTGACTACGCAGGATCTCTACGTTTTCAAGCATACTTTCAGTCCAGCGGTTTCTTTTTAGATAACAAAGGCTACAGCAATGTTAATCAAGTCGATGTCTATGAAAATGACATTCATGCAAGTAGGATAACGATTGTTAGTGGTGATGATTATGTTCTTGATGGTCAGAAGGGGGCGTATACGTACGCAACGGACCCGGACAACGCCACAGGGACTGTCACTTGGAGCAGTAGTGATTTGTCCGTTGCCACGATTGATAGTACTGGTAATTTAACGGCTCTTAAAACCGGTAAAACGACAATTACTGTCACCATTACAAATAGTGATGGGTCGACACATTCAGATTCTAAGACTGTCACGATTGGCAATGGACTTACCGATCAAACGGCCAACGTCGGCACGGATGTTACGCTTACCCCGCAGACGACGTTGGATTCTGGCGATATTAAATATCAATGGTATAAAGCTAATTCAGCCAACGATTCAGGAAGTGCCATTTCCGGTGCAACAAGCAATAGCTTGACGCTGAATAATGTTGAGTTAACTGATGGTGCTTATTATTATTTGGTCGTTAGTTATACTTCCAATAAAAAAACCCAGACAATTAAGCTTGGTCCGGCAAAACTGACGGTTAACAGTATCTATGCAACAGCTGCTTCAAGTGCGGCAGCGGCAGCTTCATCAAGTGCTCAAGAGGCAACGGACTTTGCGAATGTTGCGTCGTCTTATGCTGAAGTTGCTAATTCATACGCCTCAAACAGCAGTCTGCAATCCACTGCAGCAAGTTATGCAGCCAGTGCTGCTGCGGTTGCCCTATTAGCAAGTTCTGAGGCCAACAGCTATGCTACCCTTGCATCAAGTGCCGCGGCTCTTGCTTCAAGTGCTGAAGTAGCTGGTTCGACAGCGACAGCTTCTTCTGCGGCAGCTACAGCGCTTTTGGCTGCCAGCAATGCTGCGGTTGCCAAGAAGAGTGCGATCGATGCAGCAGCGACTGCTGAGGAATACGCCAAGAGAGCAACGGCTGAATATGCAAAAATTGCTTCTGAATCAGCTACTGATGCGGAAACAGCCGCGAAAAATGCATCAATCGCCGCAGCTGAAGCAGCCAGTGCTGCAGCAAGTTGGCCAGATGATGCTGCTATCAGTTCGGCTGCTCAATCTGCAAGCGCAGCAGCATCACTGGCGGAAAGCTATGCTGCCCAAGCTTCAAGTGCTGCGGTAGTTGCAACTTCGGCTAGCATAGAAGGAAACAATTCTGCAGCAAGTAGCGCAGCGGTTGAAGCATTCAATGCAGCAAGTTCAGCAGCCAGTGCTGCGGCGGTGGCCTCCGCGGAAAACAGTACAGCACAAACAGCGGCTGCAGCGAACACTGCTGCGAATAATCATGGCAGCGGCAACACGGGTTCGAACAATTCCGGAGACGACAACACTGGTAACGGTAATACCGGTTCAAACAATACCGGTGACAATAACACCGGCAACAGTAACTCGGGTAACAACAATACCGGTGATGACAACACTGGTAACGGTAATAAGGGATCGAATAATTCTGGCGACAACAACAGTGGCAACAGCAATTCGGGCTCGAACAATACTGGTGACGACAACACCGGCAACAGTAACTCGGGTAACAACAATTCCGGAGACAAGAATACCGGCAACAGCAACGCAGGTTCTAACAACTCTGGAAACAACAATACCGGAGACGACAACACTGGTAATGGAAATAAGGGTTCGGACAATACCGGAGACAACAACACTGGCAACGGTAATAAGGGATCGAATAATTCTGGCGACAACAACACCGGTAACAGTAATTCGGGTAACAACAACTCCGGAGACAAGAATACCGGAGACAACAACGCGGGTTCCAACAACTCTGGAAACAACAATACCGGAGACGACAACACTGGTAATGGAAATAAGGGTTCGGACAATACCGGAGACAACAACACTGGCAACGGTAATAAGGGATCGAATAATTCTGGCGACAACAACACCGGTAACAGTAATTCGGGTAACAACAACTCCGGAGACAAGAATACCGGAGACAACAACGCGGGTTCCAACAACTCTGGAAACAACAATACCGGAGACGACAACACTGGTAATGGAAATAAGGGTTCGGACAATACCGGAGACAACAACACTGGCAACGGTAATAAGGGATCGAATAATTCTGGCGACAACAACACCGGTAACAGTAATTCGGGTAACAACAACTCCGGAGACAAGAATACCGGAGACAACAACGCGGGTTCCAACAACTCTGGAAACAACAATACTGGCGACAACAATACTGGAAACAGTAATTCGGGCTCGAACAATTCGGGTAACAACAACTCCGGGGATAGCAACACTGGCAACGGAAATTCGGGTTCGGGTAATACCGGTGACAATAACACCGGTAACGGTAATAAAGGCTCGAATAATACTGGTGACAATAACAGTGGCAACAGCAACTCGGGCTCGAACAATGCCGGCGACAATAACACCGGCAACAGTAACTCGGGTAACAACAACTCTGGCGACAAGAATACCGGTAACAGTAATGCTGGTTCCAACAACTCAGGCAACAGCAATACCGGAGACGACAACACTGGTAACGGTAATAAGGGTTCGAATAATACTGGCGACAGCAACACCGGTAACAGTAACTCGGGTTCAAACAATATCGGCGACAAGAATACCGGTAACAGTAACACTGGCTCGAACAATACTGGCGACAACAACACCGGTAACAGCAATTCGGGCTCAAACAATACTGGTGACAGCAACACTGGCAACAATAACTCGGGTTCGAACAACTCAGGTGATCGAAACACCGGTGACAGTAATACAGGCTCAAGCAACTCGGGAAACAACAATACCGGTGACGACAACACCGGAAATAGCAATGCCGGTTCGAACAACAACGGCGACAAGAACACCGGTAATAGCAATACTGGCTCGAACAGCTCGGGTGACAACAATACTGGAAATAGTAATTCGGGCTCAAACAATGCCGGTGACAACAACACTGGTAACAGTAACTCAGGGAACAACAACTTCGGAGACAAGAATACCGGCAACAGCAATACTGGCTCGAACAACTCGGGTAACAACAATACCGGGGACGACAACATTGGTAATGGAAATAAGGGCTCGAATAATACTGGCGACAACAACACCGGTAACAGTAATACGGGTTCGAA
Source organism: Lacticaseibacillus zeae subsp. silagei (assembly GCF_030770335.1). NCBI lineage: Bacteria > Bacillati > Bacillota > Bacilli > Lactobacillales > Lactobacillaceae > Lacticaseibacillus > Lacticaseibacillus zeae. The sequence continues at coordinate 1,084,115 of NZ_CP132484.1, forward strand.
CAACTCAGGTGACCAAAACACCGGAAATAGTAACGCTGGTTCAAACAACACTGGTGATAACAACACCGGCAACAACAATTCGGGACTGAATAATTCCGGTGACAATAATACTGGGAATAGCAATGCTGGTTCCAGCAACTCAGGTAACAACAACTCGGGAGATAAGAATACCGGTAACAGTAATTTTGGTTCCAACAACTCGGGCAACAACAATACCGGAGACGACAACACCGGCAATGGCAATAAGGGCTCGAATAATACTGGCGACAACAACACCGGTAACGGTAATAAGGGCTCGAATAATTCTGGTGACGGCAACACCGGGAATAGTAACACGGGTTCGAACAACACCGGGGACGACAATATTGGTAACGGTAATAAGGGCTCGAATAATTCTGGCGACAACAATGCCGGCAACAGTAACGCTGGTTCAAACAACTCCGGCGACAATAACACCGGTAACGGTAATACTGGTTCGAGCAATGCCGGTGCCAACAATGCCGGCAACAGTAACGCTGGTTCCAATAACACCGGCAACAACAACACTGGAAATAGCAATTCGGGTTCAAACAACTTTGGGGACAGGAATACTGGTAACAGCAACACTGGCTCGAACAATTCTGGCGACAATAACACCGGCAACAACAATTCGGGCCTGAATAATTCCGGTGATGGCAACACTGGAAACGATAACTCGGGTTCGAACAATACTGGTGACAACAACACCGGCAACGGTAATAAAGGTTCAAGCAACTCAGGTGATCAAAACACCGGTAATAACAACTCGGGTTCCAGCAATTTTGGCGACGGCAACACTGGTAACAATAATGCCGGCTCGAACAACATCGGCGACAACAACACCGGCAACAGCAATGTCGGTTCAAATAACTCAGGCGACAATAACACCGGTAACAGCAATGCTGGCTCGAACAATGCCGGCGACAACAACACTGGCAACGGCAACGTAGGCTCGAACAACACTGGCGACAACAATACCGGTAACAGCAACTCGGGTTCGAACAACTCAGGCGTTAACAATACCGGCGACAACAACACTGGTAATGGTAACAAGGGCTCGAGTAATTCTGGTGATAGCAACAGCGGCAACAGCAATGTCGGTTCAAATAACTCAGGCGACAACAACACTGGCAACGGCAACGTAGGCTCGAACAACACTGGCGACAACAATACCGGCAACAGTAACTCAGGTAACAACAACTCGGGCGACAAAAATACCGGCAACAGCAATGCCGGTTTCAACAACGCTGGTGACAACAATACCGGTAACGGTAATACCGGCTCGAATAATTCTGGCGACAACAACACTGGGAACAATAACTCGGGTTCAAACAACTCCGGCGATGAGAACACTGGTAATAATAATATGGGCTCGAACAATTCCGGTGACGACAATACCGGCAACAGTAACACGGGTTCTAACAACGCTGGCGATAATAACACCGGTAACAGTAACGCAGGTTCGAACAACTCGGGTAACAACAACACTGGAAATAGTAATTTGGGCTCCAACAACTTTGGCGACGACAATATCGGCAACGGTAACACGGGCTCAAACAACTCTGGTGATGATAACAGCGGTAATAGCAATACCGGCTCAAATAATTCTGGTGACAACAATACTGGCAACGGTAATGCGGGCTCGAATAATTCTGGTAACAACAACACCGGTAACGGTAATACTGGCTCTAACAACACGGGGGACAACAATACCGGCGATAACAACACCGGAAACAGTAACTCAGGTTCAAACAACTCTGGTGATGATAACAGCGGTAACAGCAATACCGGTTTAAACAACTCGGGCGACAACAATACTGGTAATGGTAACGTAGGTTCGAACAACTCCGGTAACAATAATATCGGCGATAGCAATACTGGCAACAGCAATGCTGGCAACAGCAATGCTGGTTCTAACAACTTTGGTGACCAAAACATTGGCAATAGTAATGTGGGATCCAATAATACTGGTAATAACAATCACGGCAACAACAATCAAGGAAGTGATAATGTCGGCTCGAACAATGTCGGGAATGGCAATATCGGGTCAAATAATAAAGGCAACAACCTGATCGGTGATAACTTGCGGAATCCGGTCGTGGTGATTCATGACATCAACATTAACAACGATGCTCCCATCACTGCAGACACCATTAAGAGCATGATCACCAGTATCACGGATATTTACGGTCATTCGCTTGATCCGGCTTCACTCAAGTACGTTTTGGTTTCTGCATTCACGAAAGCGCAGAACCAAACAGCGAGTGATAGCATTCCGTTCAATACGATCGAATTCATCCTGACTAAGCTGGCGGATCAATCGGGTTATAAGGTTGAAATTGCGTTTGGCACAAGATTTGTCAACGGTCATGATAGCGGAAGTGGCGCGGTCACCTATGCAACTGCTCAATTACTGTTTAACGGCAAAACCAGTCAGCACGAGTTACCAGGTACTGGTGGTGGCGAGTCTGGCGAAAAGCCTAGCGATCATGTAACGGAGCCGAGTGATACGACCAACCAGCCTAGACCAGGCGAGCACAAGGTTGGCAATCCGTCTAATAGTGATAAGAATCGTGTTGACACCAACGCTCATTCTGGAAATAAGACTATTAATGGCAATGCTCGTAATGGTAATGCTCGCCGTCACTTACCACAAACCGGTGATGAACAGGCTACAAGTCTCTCGATTTGGGGATTGCTGCTGGCAGGCTTCTCACTGCTCCTTGACGGCCTAAAGAAACGCAAGCGTTCCGACGATTAAGCATGAAAATCGCTGATCAGACAAGCGTTTCTGACACTTGAACCATAACGCGTTCGCCAGCCCAGAAACCTGCGTGTAATGACCTCTGTCGCGACGGCAAAGACCAGCCATCACGCCCGAGGCCACTTACACTCCGGTTTCTAAGCGGGCTGGCTCACGCTCCCCAAAAAAGCATCTTGTTTGATGAACGAGTTAAATCGTACAGTCAAACAGGATGCTTTTTTATTGAAAGCAGAGCCATCAGGAATTAAGAAAACGTATATCTGTGCTAAAATTATGAATGTAATGAATTGTTCAAATTCGATTTTTATGCATAATCTTCATTGGCTTTTACGAGAAGGAGCTGCTTATGTTTTACTTCTTAACATCGGCAATTGATTATAATAACTCAGGCATCGAGAATGCGCAGATGAAGCGCCTAATCCTGTTTCACAAGCACAACGTTCCGGCTAAAATTGCAACGTTCACTTATGCCCGGTATCAGTACTTGTATTTAACGCGCGAATCATTAATGCCCGACGATGTTGTCAATCTGTATGATTTTTTTCAGAACCGCTTGTTTTATCATGGCCCGCGAGAAAATATCGCGAATTTTAAAGTTGTGAATGCTGATGCAGAAGACAATGGAACGAACGTCATATATCGTCGCAATGGGCAAAAAGTGATGCAGGTCTGGACGTTCACGGATTATACTTTTTATGAAAAGGGCCAGATTGAACGGGTTGAGTATTATGGTGCAAATGGCAAACTGCAGCGTAAGGATTTGTATGATGTCCGGGGCTTTTTGTCGAGTTCTATTTATTATGCTGCTTCAGGTGCGCATAACCGCCAAGTGTTTTATGATGCTGGGGGCGTGCCGGTCATTGTCAAGCAATTCCAGAACGTAAAAGGGGATCAGGCTGAACGAATCTGGTTGCGTTATCATGCACGATCCTATTATTTTGATTCGGATGACGAGTTGACAGGTTTTTTTTATGATCAGTTAGTCAAGCAAGATGCGGAAGGGATGATTGCTGACCGTTCGTATGCGGTGGATCCGGGTATCTATCATATGCAGCAACATGTCTATACGATTTCATTTTGGCATAACGTGCATACTGCGGCCGATGCCCCATTAACCGGTGCGCTGAGTGAGACGCTTGGCGCAGAAATAGAGGAGGCGTCGCGGTTCCAGGGGCTGTTTACTTCGACGCACAAGCAGTCTTCGATGATTGCAAAGCGAGTTCAAAGTTTCCCGATTAAAACGGTTCCGGCCGGATTTATTACTGATCAAACGCTGGCAGAAAAACACGTTCCCTTTGACAAGCGGCAATCACATCATATTATCAGTGTCTCCAGGATTCATGAACAAAAGCGACTCGAGGACACGATCAGCGCCTTTGTCCAGATAAGACAGGCCGTTCCAGATGCAACGTTAAGTATTCATGGCTACATTAATGATCAAAAATTAATGGATCAGTTACAAAAGCAAGTCGATGACGCACACTTGCACGATGTGGTTACGTTTGTTGCCTATACACCGGATTTAACCGGTGTTTACAACAACGCACAATTGATGCTGATTTCCAGCCGCTATGAAGGATTCGGTTTAGCACTGTTGGAGGCGCAGTCGCATGGTGTTCCCGCGATCAGTTACGATGTTAATTATGGCCCAAGCGACATTATTATGGATGGGAAAAGTGGTTATATCGTTAAGAATGGCGATATTCATGCACTCGCAGAAAAGGCGATTGCATTGTTCAAGGATGATCAGCTGCTTCGCCAATTGAGTGATGGGGCTTATAAAAGTGCAGCGCGATTCAGCGAGGACAAAGTGTGGCAGGCATGGCAGGATCAATTTATTCAACCAGCAAAGGAGCAGAATAAATGATTTATTTAATGACAGATGTGATCCGTTACGAATTTTCCGGAATTGACTATGCCATTCGCCAACGTTATCGCCTTTTTAAAGAAATGGGTGTGCCGGTTAAAATCATATCTACCATTTATAATCGGTTCAGCGATTTGAATCGCTTCAGAGCCGGTATTGAGGCGGAAGATTGCGTCAATATGAATGACTTTTTTCAGCAAGCCGTCATTTATCATGGCCCGCGGCGGACGCTGACCGATCTTGATTTTGGTAATTTAGTCACACCGGTTCGCCAAGCGCGACAGGTGCATTACTACAAAGGGCGTTATCGGGTCGTGACGGTGACATTAGCTAAGCCAGACTCAGGGTATCCGTTTGCACCTGATCAGATCGACAAAATCGATTTTTACGGGCACCGCGATCAATTACTGCAAACAGATTATTACGATGTGCGTGGTTTTTTATCGATGCGGCATATCTTTGATGAAGATGGCTATCTGACGACAGAACAAATGATGCAGCCAGATGGCAAAGTAGGTTATGAAAACACCTACCAAAAAGACGATAACGGGCATAACGTTTTGCAGCAAACCACCCTCCAAACAGATGATGGCCTCAGTATCTTCACGACGCGGCAGGAGTTGATAACCGACTTCTTATCGCGTTTGCAGGCGATCGGCCAGCCTGCCTATTTCTTTGCTGACTGGCCGGAAATGGGGGACGCGCCGTTGTTTGCTCTGCCTACGCATCCAAAAATCATTGCGGTTCGGCACTCCGCCCACACCCAAGACCCTAATGATCCGATGAAAAGTCCATACGTGGATCGCGTCCAGAAGGAAATCGATCATCCGGAAAGCGTCATCGGCTTTGTGACCGCCACCAAAAGCCAAGCAACTGATTTACATCAACGTTCCGGCGTCAAAACCTGGGCCATTCCACCAGCGTACAACGAATCTGCCCTTTTAGAAAAAACATCAGTACCGCTAAACCGCCGGAAAAAGCACACGATCATCAGCGTTGCCCGCATTCATCCGGAAAAGCAACTCGATCAACTCATTGATGCCCTTCAATTAATCCAGCAACAGGTACCGGATGTTCAACTGGAAATTTACGGTTACATCAACGACCAATCGTATTATCAGAAGTTGCAAAAGCAGCTTGTTGAAACACACCTACAAGATCATGCACGGTTTATGGGTTATGTGCCTGACTTAAGTAAACCGTTTGACCAAGGCGCGGTTTTGGCCTTAACCGGTTATTACGAAGGCTTTAACCTCGCCTTGATGCAAAGCCTGGCTCACGGCATGCCTGCTGTGGCTTATGATGTGCATTACGGTATCAACGAGCAAATTAAAGATGGCCAAAACGGCTTCTTAGTCCCACTCAACGATCGAAGAACTCTGGCCAAACGCCTAACCCAGGTTTTGACCGATGCGGACTTGTGGCAGGCGCAGAGTGTGGCGGCTAAGAAACTGGCGCAGACGTATTCGAAAGCTCATGTTGTGGCAAAATGGCGGGCATTTTTGGATGATCTTCAGGCGCCGGTTGATGGCAAGATCCAAAATAAATAAAACAAAGAGGCTCAATCATTAGTGGCTACTGATGACTGAACCTCTTTGTTTTGTAAAAACTAGTCCTTACTGGGATGACTTACGCGACTGGCTTTTTTGACTTTTTCAAGCAGACGCCAAAATTCCAGATCCCATTCATCGCTGACTTGAACGTGTTCGTAAGGTAATGCTAAAAATCCACTGCCAGCAAAATGGCGAATGACAATCCGTGGATAGTCGTCAATGATTTTTTGCACCAACTGCGGATCCCAATGATAATCGGGATTGTGTAGGTAGGTGAGATCGTGTTGATAATTGAAGCGCCACGGCAAAAGCTGCACGTGGCCTTCCAGAAGAATATTGAGAATTGTCTGGTCCGCTAAATGCCAGTGGGTCGTGTTGATGGTTGTGATCAATTTGTCGACCGGAATCATTTGGTTGAACTGAGCGGTGTTAATAATCATCATGCCATTATTGAAATAGTGCCGCATGGATTTCATGCCGTAGAGTTCTTCAGCCGGATACTGATCCTCGTAGTAGTTTTTGGAAGCCGCAAACAAAAAATCGGGAACGGCAGCTAAGACATGGTGCTCATCCAACAAGTCAAATAAGCGACTGACATCGGTTTTGACAATCACGTCATTATCTAAGTAAAGCAGCTTCTGATAGTTGGCAAAATAATTAGGGGTAAACAGTCGCCAAATTGCCATGGGCGGAACCGGCACACCTTCGCCAATCGTAAAGTCCGGCGATATTTGATCGACTTCGCTGGGTTTGCTCCAAAAGTCGACGGTTACTTGCGGTAAACCAAACTTTTGGGGAAGGGTTTTAATATAGTCGATATCTGGCTGCTGGACATCCTCACAAACAACCAGAATCTGCAACGGTTGGTTATTTTGATAATTTTCCAAAATCGACGTGATCGCCACGGCGGTTAATTGAAGATGAAGTCGGGTGACGCAGAAAACAACGGCATTTTCACTCATTCAGAAGCCTCCAGAATGTTCGCTAAAATATCATAATTGACTGGCCTTTGATGCCAGCAGCCTGACTTGATGCAGGGCCTGCCAAAAAGCTGCTTCCCACTCGTCACGGAGCGCGACATGTTGGTAAGGTGCGGAAACCGGACCTTCGCCGGCGAAGTGACGAATGGCAATGTGTGGGTAAGCCGCCAGCATTGGTTGGATGCGCTCGGGATCCCAGTGATAAGGATCGGTGAAATATTTTTTGCTATGTTGATAATTGTAACGATAAGGCAATAGCGACGTGCTTTCTTGAAACATGAGATTCATCAGCGTTTGATCTGCCAGGTTCCATGACGTGGTTTGAATGAGCTTAAGGATGTCTCCGGGTTGATAACTGGCATTATAACGCGCTACGTTCATGACGATGACCCCACCATTAAAATAATGCTGCATATCGGCCATGCCATATAAATACATGGTATCAACCTTGGATGGCAACTCGTAATCTTTGGAAGCCGCGAATAAAAAGTCAGGGACGGCCGCAAGCGTATGCTGGTCATCTAACCGGTCAAACAAATCAGAAACATCCGTATTGACAATGATGTCATTATCCAAGTAAAGCAGTTTTTGATAGTTCGAAAAGTAAGCTGGCAAAAACATTCGCCAGAAAGCCATCGGTGGCGTTGAACCAGTACGTCCGCGCATTTGATAAGGCTTCAGATCCTTAGCCCAAGCCGGTGGCGCCCAAAAATCGATCGACGCTGCGGGACGATTTAATTGTTGCGGGAATGACCGAATCAAATCTATATCTGACTGGAGGACATGATCGCAGACGACTAAAATTTTTAAGGGTGTTTGTTGATGATAATGTTGTAACAATGTCGTGATGGCCACGGCTGTGAGTTGAATATGCGGGCCAGTAACGCAGAAGACAACCGCCTGCTGCTCCAAAAGAAAAACCTCCTGAACGTGAGCCGACGCGGTTAGAAGTCGGCGAACGCGTTAATATGCTGTTACTCTGTTGGAAATCAAAAACAAGGTTACTTGATTTCCGGTTGAATCGTATGAATCGGACTGATATTAAAACTCAACCGCTTAACATTGATCAAGACGCGCAAAAATTCTTCTTCCCATTCATCGGCGAGACGAACATGTTGGTACGGACAGGTGAGGCGACCGGTACCGGCAAAATGGCGAATCAGAATATGCGGATACTCATCCGTCACCGTTTTGACCAGTTGTGGATTCCAATCAACCTTGGGATTATCAAAGAATGCCAGTGAGTGTTGGAAATTGTAGCGATATGGCAGATATTTAACATGACCGGCAGCCAAAATATTAATAATGGTCTGATCAGCTAAATGCCAATGCGATGTATTGATGACGTGCAGCAAACGGCTTACCGGAATTAACCGATTGAATTTCGCCACATCGATCAACATGACGCCATTATTAAAGTAATGCCTCATGGAATCGATACCATAGGCTTCTTTGGCGTTAAAATTGGCAGGGCCGTAACCAACGTCGGTCGCAAACAAAAAGTCTTTTACCGCTGCCAGCACATATGGCTCGTTCAGCTGGGCAAAGATGTTGCTGACATCGGTTTCGATCATCGTGTCGTTGTCTAAGTAAAGCATGCGATCGTACTCATTAAAGTAATTAGGCATAAACAAACGCCAAATGGCCATCGGCGGGACCGGTACGCCGCTGCCAATGGTGAAATCCGGTCTGATTTTGGAAATTTCTTGCGGAATCGACCAAAAATCGACAGTTACCATGGGTTTGCCATAGATCGCCGGCAATTGTTTGATAAAAGCGATGTCTTGTTGGCGAACGCCGCTGCAAACAATATTGATTTGTAAGTCTCTTTTAGTTTGATAGTGTTCAAGGATCGTGGCGATGGACACGGCGGTAAGTTGCAAGTGGGTCCCTGTGACGCAATAAACGATGACGTTTTTGCTCATGAAGACTTTAGACCTCCATCTGTTTCAAATTAACGCGCTTTCTGAGAAATTATGTACCAAGTGTTATAGTATCTTTATGACAAAAGGCACATCAAAGGACCGCTTATTGAAAGATCGAAATAAGCGGGTAAATGACACCAGCCACGGCAATAATGGCAATGACAACGGCGATGACTTTTTGTAAGGTTTGGCCGGGATCTTTCTTAACAGGAGGATCAACCAGCTGTTTTTTTTCAGCCTTGAACCGGTCGTGTATTTCTTGATCCAGCGTATGTTTTTTTGGTTTTGACATGATAAGCTATATTATATTATAAAATGACTAATATTAATAGGTGGTTCTAGAAAGCCAGAACATGCTTAGCTGAAAAGGAGTTTGCTTTTTGAAACTAAGAGAGCATTTGGCATTACATAAATATGTTAAACTGGCGAAACAAGTTATCGCAAAACGGGATATTTATCGCGCAATGTCGGATAAGGAACTGAAGGCGCAGACTCTGCATTTTCGTGAAGCCTTGAAATCCGGAAAATCGTTGGCCAGCATCATGGTGCCGGCCTTTGCCGTTGTTCGCGAAGCAGATCGCCGGGTGCTGGGGATGGAGCCTTTTTATGAACAGGTTTTAGGCGCACTCGCCATGCAATTTGGCAATGTTGCGGAAATGAAAACCGGGGAAGGCAAGACGCTGACGGCGACGATGCCGATGTACCTCAATGGCTTGGCAGGGCCGGGGACTTTTTTGATTACGGCCAATGCTTATTTGGCAAATCGTGATGCTGAAGATATGGGTCGCGTTTATCGATGGCTCGGCGTTTCGGTCACGGCTGGTGTTTCCAAAGAAGGCCAGGAAGATGAAGATCGGGATGTCGATGATATTTATCAGCACGATATTGTGTACACCACCAACAGCACACTAGGCTTTGATTATTTATTAGACAACCTGTCCGGCCCGGAAAAGCCAAAGTATTTAACCCATTTTCGCTTTGCGTTACTTGATGAAATTGATGCGGTCTTGCTGGATATGGCCCAAACGCCGTTGGTGATTTCCGGTGCGCCACGCGTTCAGTCGAATTATTTCCTGTTGGCGGCCGAAGTGATCCCATTGTTACAAGCCGACCGCGACTATGTGCTCAGCGACGACAAGAAAAAGGTTTGGTTTACCGAGGCCGGCATTGCGTTACTGGAAGTTTATTTTGGCGTTGACCATTTGTTATCGGCTAAGTGGCGGGATTTATACCGACACTTGGTGTTAGCTTTGAAAGCCCAATTTTTATTCATTCGTAATCGCGATTATGTGGTCGTTGATCACGAGGTTAAATTGTTGGATATCACCAACGGGCGCGAGTTGCAGGGGATGCGCCTGGAAGCCGGACAGCATCAGGCGATTGAGGCTAAAGAGCACCTGCCGATTTCGGACCAGACCCGCTCAATGGCATCAATTACTTACCAGAATCTGTTTCGCATGTTTACCCATTTGTGTGGCATGACGGGAACAGCAAAAACAGACGCGGCCGAGTTTCGGGAATCGTACCATTTGGACGTGGTCATTATTCCCACGCATAAGCCGAATATCCGCCAAGACAAGCCGGATCGACTTTTCCTCGATACAGAACATAAGATTTATGCCTCAGTTGACATGGTGAAGCAGGCTTATGCGGAGAAACGGCCTGTATTGATCGAAACCGGCTCTGTGACCATGTCGAATTTGTATTCGCGGGTGCTACTAAAAGCCGGCATTCCGCATAACTTGTTAAACGCGCGCAGTGCTTCAAAAGAAGCCATGATTGTCAAAGAAGCCGGCCAACCGGGAACGATCACCGTAGCGACATCGATGGCCGGGCGCGGAACCGATATTCATTTAGGCAAAGGTGTGGTTGAAAAAGGCGGCTTACTCGTCATTGGCACCGAGCGCATGGATAATGCCCGGATTGACAATCAACTGCGGGGTCGCGCTGGGCGGCAAGGTGCGCCGGGAGAAACGGTGTTTTTTGCTTCGTTGGAAGATCGGATCTTGCTTGAACATGGCCCTAACTGGCTGAAAAAGTTTCGCCGAAAATATCGTGGTCACGCTGAAAAGCTGCCGCAACCGTTAACGGGCCATCGGTTTCGCTGGCTGATTAATCATGCGCAGGCAGCCTCGGAACGGTCAGGACGGGATTCGCGCTTTCAAACGTTGGAGTTTTCCGAAGTCATGCGGATTCAACGGGAGACAATTTATCGCACTCGCGACGAAATACAGGCTAGTCAGGACTTAGAAGCGGCGGTTGACAAACTGTTGAATCGAACAATCGATGAGTTTTTAGCGGATCATCATCAGTTAAATGAAGATCAAATGATGGATTTTATTTTGAATGTCATCAGTGCGCAACTCATCACGGATAGTATGACGATTCCCGATGTCGAGGGGTTGCGAACGCGGCAGATGAAAAAAACGGTCAAGCCTTTTTTGCGCCAGCTGATGGATCAACAATTACAAGCCCAGCACCAATTGCTGCCTTCGCAAGATCAGTTTGATTATTTCGAAAAGGTGTCACTGCTGAAAGCACTTGATACGGCGTGGATCGAGCAGGTTGATACCTTGCAGCAGCTGAGATCCACGGCTAATTCGCGTGCTTCGGCCCAACATAATCCTTTCTTTGAATATCAAAAAGATGCGCGGGAGGCGTTTCACCGCATGACTGGCGATTTTGCCCAGCGTGCGGTTAAAAACCTGATGTTATCGACCATTCACAAGAATCCAAATGGTAGTGTTCAAGTCGGTTTTCCGGAAGCTTAACGGAAGCCGGCAGCATAATTGCCGTGAGTATACAGGCCGTCAGCGTGATTGGCCTTTTCCAGTCCGTGAACCCGTGGTTGAGGAGGCATTTTTTAGTGAGTAATAAGCACGACATGTTGATCCGCTCATTATGGACAGCATTAATTTTAGGCATCGTGGCTTTGGGGCAGCTGGTTTTATTGCCGGGAACGGACATTGCTTCAGCCAGCGAACAACTTAAATCAGTGCCGTTTTTGCAGCTGGTTGCCGGTGCGACCGGTAGTCAGTTGCAAAATGCCACTATTCTATCTTTAGGCATGCGACCTTACATGACCGGCATGATTGTGTGGCAGGCCATTCAGATGCTGTTTGATGAGCAGGTGCAACGCTGGACCCTTCGAAAATCGGGGATTGCCCAACGGTTCATCACGTTGTTCTTTGCCTTTATTCAAGGCTTTGAAATGGTTTATGTGATGCGCAGTGCCATTAAGCCGATTTATCTGCCCGGGTTCAGTTTTAATTTTGGCTTGGTGCTGGTTTGGATCATTTTGATCGGTGGCGCGATGTTTACCACCTGGCTGGCTGATTTGAATATGGCTAAAGGGGTGGGTAGCTCAGTGGCGTTGATTATTCCATCGCTGGTATTTTCGCTGCCGAATGTTTTAAACAGCGGGTTTTATCAGCGTCGCCATCCGATCTCGGAGCAGGAGTACATCATTGCGGGGATCGTTGTGTTGGTGTTCATTGTGGTGATGACGATCATCAATGAAGCTGAACTACATATTCCGATTGAGCGGCCATTATTGGAAAACGAATTGGCCAAGTCGTATTTGCCGATTCGGTTACTGGTCGCCGGATCCATGCCGTTTATGTTTTCTTCGTCTTTGTTCAGTTTGCCGACTTATTTTGTGAATCAAACCGTCGGGCCCACCAGTGAATGGCAACGACAAATTATTAAGTGGTTTTCGTATAACACGCCCCAAGGAATTTTTTCCTACGCGATGGTCATGATTTTCTTGGGGTATGCATTTGGCTATATGAACATGCAGCCGAGTAAGTTAGCGAAAAATCTCAAGGAAAGCGGCGACTATATTATTGATCAGGTGCCAGGCGAGATGACCAACCGTTTCTTGCTGCGCCATTTTTCACTGATGTCGGTTTGGGGCAATTCGATTCTTGTGGTGATTGCGATTACCCCGTTGATTATTGGCCTCAAGTATCCGCCCATTGCGAATTATTCCGTGATGCTGGGGCAGATCTTGATCTTAGTCACCATTATGGACACCGTAGATTCACAAATGCGGGCCCTTTGGTATAAGAATCGTTATCAGGTCATCTGACAGGGAGGAAACTATGCTTTATTTGCTGCCGAATTGGCCCCAAACGCCAAAGCTGCTAGAAGAAGAGTCGATGGTTAACTTGGCACACTTGTTTAGTGCCCATGATCAACTGTTTGAATTGCTCTTTTTGCGGCCAGAGCCTTGGTTGCGCCGAATTTTAAAAGAAAATGATCTCCTCTCTGAACAGTGGTGGTCAGTCTTTGATGCGATTCAAGACGTACCATTTCAAGCTGGCCAACCGGTTGATCTGGAAGATTTGGGCATGCCAGCAGATGTTGAGCGGATCTTTTCGCAAAGTCAGGTGACGCTCAATCGACAGGATGAGTTGTATGCCGTGATCAAGACGTTTAAAACCGGTTTTATTCTGAGCGTTGAATTTCCTGAAGGGGCTATCGGTAAAGAAGAGCGCGTTTATGATGATCGCGGTTTTTGGAGTTATAGTCGATTTTTTGACGCTCAAGGCAAAATCATTCGGCGCGTTTGGTATGACTTAACCGGAAGCATTGTGATGACCGAAGAAGCATCCGGTCAGGTCAAGATTGGCCCACAAGCAGCACGCCGATTCAAGCAGCACCAATATGCGAACCTGGATCAGGTTATTTTGGAGAAACTGAACGAGCATTTAACACTGGCTGCGGATCCGCATATTGTTGCCATGGCTGGGATGGCGCAACCCATGTTAAAGGCCATTATGGCAGATTATCCAGTGACCATGCTGGTGGAAGAACATCTAGCCAAGCAGGAACGGCAATCTGTCCGGGCGGTGGCAGAACAGGCAACGGAGATTATTTCGCCGACCGATCACTATGCTGAACAGTTAAAGAAACAACTCGGCACCGGTGCCGACCAAAAGATTCAGGTCATCCCGCCTTACGCTACCTCGTTGGCTTTAGGGGTTAGCAATGAAACCGATCAAACGACCGTGATGTGGTATGTCAATCAGCTCAATGCAGAACGGTTGGCGGTGGTTTTTCCGCAGTTATTGGCCATGTTGAGCAAGGAGAATCGACGGCGGTTGGTTGTGGTTGCAGACAATGATGATCAAGTCGCCCATCTGCAACAACTGGCCATTAACTTCTTCGCAAATCTTCAAGGCATTAGTCCTGACTCAGGCATGTTTGTCGAAATTACCAAAACAATTCAAAAGTGGCAAGACGACCAAGCACATGCTGGCGACAATGTGACGGTTGAAAATGCCCAAATGCCGCTGCCACCGGCGCAAACCGATTCGGCAGCGGATCAAGCCGCTAATCAAAAAGCCCTCAAGATTCAGCAAACAGCTTTTCAGGTTTTCCAAATGTTGACGCATCTTCATTACGCCGTCGAGCCGGAAGTCGGTCAGCTGAAGCAATGGTTGCATAGCAGTCGGTTGTTGGTTGATTTAGGCGATCAACCTAATTTGTTGCTGCAGATTGGCGCCATCAGTGTGGCGATCCCGCAGATTAATCGGCATGAGACCGGTTATGTCCAAGATGGCGTTAACGGCCGCATCATCGATCAGGATCGCGCATTGGCTGACGCACTGTCTGGTTATTTGGACCAGCTATCCGCTTGGAATCGCACGGTGGTCGCTAATGTCAAATTGATCGATCAACATGATGATGACCAGTTGATGCGTTTATGGAAGAAGGTTTTGACCCATGGCAGATAACGCTTATCCCGTTTTACAGTTGGGGACGCAGGCAATCCCATTGCAGGAACATCTCACGAAGGACTTTGCCTTTGAGTTTATTTCCAACGCCGCCTTCAATACTGCGCCGACTCCGCTAGCAACTCAGCCGGACAAAAGCGATTCGGAAGATGAACCAGCCGAAAAACCCGACCAGCTACCCATTTCGTTGTGGCAGAATGCAGACATGACCCGGTTACGCCGCGAATATGCGACAGCGTTGTTCATCATTACAGAAGGCGCAGCCGTGTTAAAGCAACCCGACCAACTGATCGGTTTGCCTGCCAACACCATTATGTATGATGAAACGTTATCGTTAACGCCGGAAATCATTCACATTTTGGATTTAAAACAAGCACACCCAATTTCGTTAGATCATTTAGACCAATTAGGCGAACAGATCGTTTTATTCTTTTATCCGGCGCAATGGGGTATTCGGGTGCCTTTTGGCCGGATCGAAATTGCCGATGGCTTTTCCGGAAGTGTTATGCAGCAAGGCAGTGTCGGGGTGACGCTAAAAGGCGATTTTGGCCGCAATTTGCAACCAGCCGTTTATTGGCGCGGCTCACTAGGGATTGGGCAAATGGAAGCTATTGCCATTTCGATTGAATGCGAGACGGCTGGGGATGTCGAAGTCTGGGCCAAACTGCAAATGGTGAATCCGCAAAACTTTCAGATCGCCCAAAAGAAACTCATTCCACTCTCAGCGTTTCGTGACGATACGATCTTAGACACCAAAGCCGGGTTCCGGTTTGTCAACATTACCTTGATGGCTAAAGGTAATGGAACGGTCAAAATCAGGCAGGTTCATTTACGGCGCAGTCGCGGCAAGTATGGCACGATGTTTATCGGCGGCAAACGCTTGAAAGCTGTTAAGCCATTAGATGGTGAGCTGTTGAGTTACTTTGACGCCGGTGATTTGAAGCCGCCACTGTCGGTTTACTTTTCCGGTTATCGGTCGGCTGAAGGGTTTGAAGGTAACTTCATGATGAAAGCGATGCGTAATCCATTCTTGCTGTTCAGCGATGCGCGGCTGGAAGGTGGCGCCTTTTATCTTGGTGATCCGCAGCTTGAGAATCAGGTTGTTGAAATGATTCAGGCGACGTTGAAACGGTTGGGTTTTCGGCCGGATGAGTTGATTTTGTCCGGACTGTCGATGGGCACGCTTGGGGCGTTATATTATGGTGCCAAGTTAGATCCACGGGCGATTTTGGTTGGTAAACCGCTGATTAATCTAGGGACAATCGCCGAGAATGGCCGGGTGCGGCGCAGCGCCGATTTTGCGACTGCTTTTGATATGCTGATGATGTTTAATGGCAGCGCCACTCATGAAAGCGCTGAAAAGATCAACCAACGCATCTGGCGTACAATTTCTGGCGGGAAGTTTGATCATACGCTTTTTGCAATTGCCCATATGCTGGATGACGATTACGAACATCATGCGTTTGATGAAATCGTCAAGTGGCTCAATCGCCGCCAGCAGCATAACCGGGTGTTGCATATTGGACTGCACGGCCGGCATAACGACAATACGAACGAGGTGAATGCTTGGTTTCTGCGGCAATATCATATGATTTTAACGCAGGAATTCGGGCGTTCATTCTAGGGAAAAGAGGCAACGATGGAGACTGCTTATTTGTTTTTCTGGCGCCGAATGCTGGATACGACCTTTAACTATGGTGCGCAAGTGAATTATTTGGCAGATGGTACCGTCCAGTTTGAAGCGCCGATGATGCCCCCTGGGAAAACCATTCACGCGTGGACGACGACGAAAGACTTTGAACATAATCTGCAGCTGGCAGAATTGCCGATTTTGACGCCAGGAGAAACTTATGCGCTGGTTCTCAACTGGGAAGTGAAGGAGGACAGTGTCTTCTGTCAGATTGTCTTCACCGACGCTTCCGGTTTGGAAGTTGGATCGGAAGTTTTCGAAGACGGCAAAGGGACGTTTACTTTTCCACTTACAGCGACTGCATATGAAATTCGCTTAAAAAATATGCGCCATGAACAGGTCGTTTTTCATTATGGTATGATTATCCCAGTATCTGTTTATAACCATTTTGATATAGCGGTGGATTTAAACCATGCGTTGGTGACCTTTCGTGCACGGAAGCAAACCGATCAATCGCAAGTTTTGGGGATAACAGAGCGCAGCAGCCTGACCAAGCCGTTATGGTTGCCGCAAGCAGCGCGAACGATTTTTGTGGTAGCTGCCAATGCTAAACAATTGCTTGATCCGCAGTGGTGCCAAGAGACGGCAGCATTTTTAAAAGATGAATTCGATCCGGCATTTGGATCGTTAACCGTTGCATACCAGGTTGGCCGGCATCTCGGTCACTTGCGGCAGGCATTACGAGCGGCATTTTCCAAAAAAATTGAAAAGTGAAGGGGTAAAGGTAAATGATTTTTTTCATGAATCGGGCCATGGGCATTGGCAATTCAGGTGTCGAACATGCCGAATTCTACCGCGCCAAGTTATTTGACCGGTTAGGCATCGACTACCGGTTTGTCATGTTGGACGTGGTGCGCGAACTACGCGAGGCAATGGCAAAATGGCAGATTAAGAATCGCAAAATGATTAATATTTGGGAATATTTTACATTTGGTGACGATTATCTGCGTCATGGCATTGAAGATTTGATCACCCCAAAGGATCATACTTTGATCGATGGGACGAATACATATCGGATTCAGGAATACATCACGAGTGGTGGCCTACGGATCGTCAATCACTTGGTTAAGTATCCCGACAAACACAAAAAGAGTAACGTCCTGCTCGTCAGTACCGGGCGTACCGAAATCTTCAACCAACGCACTGGCGAAAAACGGGTGATGTTCTCTTACGTTGACGATCAGCATCGCGGTATGTTGATGAAAGACATTCATCTCTATAACCAAAACGGGCAGCATCTTTTCTTCGCCAATGAAGTGTTGATGATTCGTTATTTCATGAATAAGCTTAACGATTTCTTTGGACATAACAGCACCTTCATCATTGATCGTGGTGAAGGGGTTGAAATGGCGATCGACTATCACCGCCCAGTTGGCAGTCACATTGTCAATATCGTTCACGCTGATCATTTATCTGACCGGGATGACCCAGAGAACCCGTTGTGGAACAACCATTACGAGTACTTATTAACTCGGCTGAATCGAGTCGACCGCGTGGTAGTCGCAACCAAATTGCAGCGCGAGGATCTCATCCGTGATTTTCCTCAGTATGCGAAAAAGTTTGTCGCGATTCCGGTTGGCGGTGTGCGTGATCAGAAGACAGCACCGGTTAAAACAGCCTTGGGTGATCCGATTCGCCTAATCACGGCGTCTCGGCTTGCTTCTGAAAAACACATTGATTTAATCATTCGAGCAGTTGCTGCTTTGAACAAAGACGGCGTTCACTACACACTCGACATTTATGGCGGTGGCGGTGAAGAGATGAAGCTGAACCAGTTGATTGATAAGCTACATGCCGGTGATTATGTCAAGATGAAAGGCCAGACCAATCAGCTGGATAAGCTTTATCCTAAATACGACGCATTTGTGTCAGCCTCATTCTCTGAAGGGTTTGGTTTGACGTACATTGAGGCGCTGAATGCTGGCTTGCCAGTCGTGACTTACAAGGCGCGTTTTGGTGCCATGGAGTTAATCAAGGACAATGTCAACGGCTTTTTGCAGGACTTCAAGCGGGATGATACCCAGTACAATGTCGATCAAATGGTGACGGGTCTAAAACGTTTGAAGGCGGCAGATTACCAGAAACTGTGCGGTCAGACGTTCAACTCGGTCGCAGACTTTCAGGATCACCGGATTGCAGGGGAATGGAGGAAGATGCTTGATGAACTATGAAATTGTCAATCAGCTGGAAGCCGGCCAACCTGGCTGGGATGACCACAAGGCGTGGTTAAAACAAACTAACACGCAACTGTTAGTTTTGGGCCCGTTGCCCGGTTTCTATGGGTTCTTAAAAGATGAACACCTCCAAGGCGTGGATTTAATTGATACGATTACCCAACGGCGCTATATCGATCACAAGTATATGTTTTTTGACAAGGCGCCGGTTCCTGAGGGCACGGCGGTTTACATGAACGAAGATGGCACCATTTCGCTTATCAGCGAAGGAGAGACGATTGGCTCGATGGTGACCTATGCCGGTACACGCCGGGCAGTCAAGGAGTTGCGCTACCAGTACTTAGATGGCACTAAGGACTTGATTGAGGAATATTCGTTCGACGGCAATCATTACAGCAATCTTTTTTACTATAATGATGATATTCAGGAGATTCAGTTCTTAAATCGCGATGGGAAAGTCGTGATTCGCGAATTTTTCTATGAAGGTGCAATCAACCTTATCACAGTTGAGGATCCTTTTAGCGGCCATGAACTGCGGCGTTATGACGATATCGAGGCTTTCCGAGAAGGTGAGATTGCGCGCTTTTTGAAACCGGAGGACACGGCCATAACGCGCTATATGGGTCTGGAAATGACGGCACTGCGACATGCCAAGTCGCACAACGTTTTAAGACTGTCGGAATCGCCTTTTGATGAGAATTCCGAAGTGCGCGGCAATTTAATGGCCATTTTGACCAACGAAATTGCTTATATTCACGAGGTACAAATGGATCAGGCAAGTTATAACGCATTGGCACTGAGAGATGTGCCGTTAGACAAAGCTAAAGTGGTCACGGAAGCGCGGTAACATTGTCAAAAAATAATCTGTGAGACCGATCAATTTACAACCCCGGCGCTCAGATCAAAAAAGCGATCTAAGCGTCTTTTTGTTGCGCAAAATATTATCATGAGCTATTGCTGAGGATTAAAAACAGGTCCTTGTCACGAATGCATAGAAGCGAAGAAGCAGGATTGGCAGACATTTGTTAACCCCTTTAACGGCAGAAGTATATCTAAAAGGAGTCTTATGTGCGATTTTTAGGCGTAAAAGCGCCGTTTCAAGAAAGCGGTTACATTTTTTTAAAATTTGAAGTTCCTTAGTGTCGCCATCTTTAAGGTGTTGATAGGTCAGTCGCTGTGACTGACATCGGCAATTTTGAATAACGTCGCATCAATTAAAATATTGATATTAATTTAAATAAAAATCGTTATTTTGAAAAATTATATGTTACACTACGAACGTATACTGAAATCATGAAGGAATAACCTAAGAATGATGAATCAGGAGGGAATGGGCGATTAATGAGTAGATTAAATCCTCAAAGACAGAAGCGGCTTTTTGAAACGAACAGTAAAAGCCGTTTTAGAATGTATAAAGCCGGCAAGCAATGGTTGGTTGCCGGTATCGCCACATTAAGCGGCTTATTTGGTATGGGGGCCGTCGCTAGTTCGCCGGTGCACGCAAGTACAACGAACACGGCTGGTGTCGGCAAAGAGGCCGGAAAACAGGATGTGCTGGCGACTCAAAATCAAGCGACCATTCCTGCGAGTTCCAATACGACATCGCAATCAACTTCGGAAAGCACTTCAACCAGTACGTCCGAGAGCGTCTCGGCGTCGCAGTCGGTTAGTGCTAGCGATTCAAAGAGCACTTCTGACTCAAGCAAGAATAGCCAGAGCACTTCAACCAGCAGCTCTATTAGTGCGGCCAGCGCGTCAGTAAGTGAATCCATTTCCAAGTCTGAAAGCGCAGCGAAGAGTGGTTCCACCACTGAATCGCAAAGCAATAAGACCACACAATCAGAAAGCCAGAAAAAGTCAGAGAGTACCTCGAATCAGCCAGCTTCGAAGGAAACATCGGTTAGCGTATCTGAAAGTACCTCGACGAGCACGAACCCCTCAAAGCAGGCTTCAACCAGTTCATCTGAAAGCACAACAGGCAAACAGAGCACCAGCACCTCTGAAAGCCAATCTTTGAGTGCTTCTCAGAGCACGTCACTCAGCATTTCCGAGCAATCGTTAAGCGACTTAGCTGCCAAGACTGGTGAGCTAGCAACAACTGATATCAACAAACTCACTGCTATGATGGCGCAGGCCAAGACGGCAGCTGCTGATAGTGAATTCACCATTACGGATCAAAAAGATTTTAAGAGTGGTGAATCTGCTGCTGAGTCTGATCTTAAGTCCATTATTAGTAATATTAACCTCAAGGGACTCGGGATTTTAAATATTGGTAACGTTAGAGGCGCCGTTAATCAGCTGGCAGCTTTGATTGATGCCTATATTAAAAATCCCAAACTCTATACGAACACGACAATCACTGACAACAAGACCGGCACAAATGCTTACGATCCCATTTGGAAGCCGGATAATCGTAACAATAGCAGTCGTTGGCCTGGTGCTAATAGCATCACAGACTTAAGCGGTACTGGTTACTTTTATGCCGTCAACAGCTCATTGCCTTCTTTCAACGCTGGTTATGTCACTTATCTGCGTTCATATGCACAAGGCATTTTGGATGATTTAGCCGCTGTTAAGAATCAATCGACAAATCCTGATGCAGCCAATTCCTTAATCAACAACACTACTTATCGTTCAGGGGACTTAAGTGGTTCCTCACTGGGCGGCGTTATCTCAAATGGACTAAGCTTTATCTGGAATTCATTTTGGAATAACTATAACGTTCCAAAGGTACTGCAAGTATATACTGATTCAAGTGTTGCGGCATCAAATGTCAATACAACTGTTGGTTACCTCAATAACTTAGTTGGTCTGGTTGCCCCTTATATCATCAACGGGATCGCTCATCAGGCATTGTCTGATATTCGGTCAATCGGCAATGCCAAAATGGGTGCAGATGGCAAGGTTGACTATGCCCCTGACAACTTTACCGATGCCGTTAGTTTGAACGGCAACATTCAGACTTTTCTTAAAATGGTCGGCCTGGATGGGGTTATTCAAAGTAGCCTCATGCAGCGTATTTATGATTCAATTAAAACCGTTGCTCAACAAGCTATCATGAACAACTGGGCAACTGGTGAGTATAAAGCCCTGCAGAACCTGATGAACAATGGTATCTATGATGACGGCTCAAATACGTATAAGGCCACTGGCTATGACGTTAATAATCCAGCCGCTGTCACTAATAGTAATCAGGCCAATTTAAGTGACACGACCCAAGCCGCTGCTTATGCATGGGCCATGAAAGTCTTCACGCCTTTGCTTCAAAAAGCAGCTTCGGATGCTTGGAGTGGTAGTCCAGCTGACAACATTGACGAACTAATTGATTCATTGAATGTCTCCGACGCTGACAAAGCTCTACTGAAGACAGATAATGCACAAAACACGGCGTCCGGTCTCAAGAATTATGCTCGCAGCGCTGAAGGCGCCCGCGAGATGATCCAACAGATCTACTCCAAAGAATATCAAGCGGTTGCTAAAGCACTGTACGACTTTAGAACCGATCCAACATATACGGACGCTCAGCTAGCACAGCGGCAAAAAGATGCGGATCTTAATTTTGAACCAGTAGGTGATCCTGCACTCAATGGTGGCGGCGGTACAGCGACAACACTCGAAGCGAATGATTACACCAGGACTTATCAGTTCTTACGTGACGCCATGTATCAAGGGCAAGCCAACGCTGATATCAAGTCTCATTCACAAAAAGACGGTAACGTTGATCCCCTCAAGCCAGATCCAACTGAGTTTACAGCACAAAAAAGCATTTTAAGCTCGACCTTGACGCCGTTAGTCGATGATTTGACCAACTTCGCTCGGCCATACTATTCCTACGCTTATCAAGTAGAAGCGATCCGGGCTAATAATGCGTTTGCAGCCGGGTTAGCAAAAGCACATGAGGAAATTGCGAAGAACCCAGCGATGCCTGTGCAGGATGCAGGCGATGCTGGGAAGATCACGGTTGATGGCCAAGATTACAGCGCCAAAGACGATACAACTGCTTCGATTTATACCACGGTAGCAAGTGCTATTAATAAAGACGCACCAGCAGCAGGCCAAGCCTTCACTGATGGCTATCAGTCAATTTTGACCGAAGTCACCGTTACGTTGCAGGCAAAATCTGGCGAAACTGGTTTTCCTGATGCCAAGACTTATACGGTTTGGGCACCGACTGACCAATTAACCAACATTGGTGCACCAACTGTCAAAGGCTGGATTCCTGACCCAGTAAATGCTGCCAGCACCTTTACGGGTAAGACGGGTCAAATCACATTTACTTATCACAAAGGCGCCAGCATTGATAACATCAGCATTACCAACCCAACTGATTCGCGTCAGTACAACGGTGAACTTTTAAATTATCCTGATATTGATCCAACCATCACGATTACTTGGAATGATGGGACAAACACGACGACCCAGTCACTCAAATTCTCGTCTATTTCCGGATTTGCCGGGGATATGCATGCATACTTCAACTTTGCCTATACCGGTGACGAAGGCAAATGGACGGTTCAACTCAATCAAAATGGTGCAGATGCAGTCTTAAGCTGGATTAAAAATCAGCTTAAATATGACGGCACTTCATTTGAGGTACCTGATTCCGCCCTTGATTTACTACCACAGAAGTTCACTTATAGCATCACCAAACAAGTTGCCGTTACCAGCAAGAAGAACGTTAACTACATTATTGGCGACGACCTCCCGACAGCTAAAGACCTTTATGATTATGTTGTTGTCAACGGTGTTAAGTACGACGCCAGCCAGGTTAAGTGGAATGCTGACGGTAGCAAGGGCACGATTGATGGCGTCGGTACCATCACCCTGAACTGGAATAAGAGCAAAGATGATTTGCAAACCGCTGGAACGTATACCGATGCCGCTGATCTTCAGCTGACATTGCAGGATGGCACAGTTGCTAAAGATGCTGTGAACGTCATCAGTTCGTCAGCGAAGCACGATGTGACTGTCAACAATAATCGTACGGTTGTTTATGTTATTGGTGGCGACAAGCCTACTGCTAAAGAGGCTATGAATGGATCCGGTGCCTACATTGAAGTTGACGGCACGAAGTATACGACCGATGACATCAAGTGGAGTAGTGATGGTAACACCGGTACCATTACCACTAAGGATGGCAAGACCATCACAGTTACCTTGGCATGGGCTAAGGGTGCTGAAGATGCTATTGAAACGGCTGGATTGCATTCGAATGCGGCTAATGTTGAGGTAACGTTATCCGATAAATACACCGCAGCAGGTGCGTTAAACGTCTATTCGACCACTAATGCTTCCACAGATGCGCAAGTCGATAGTAAGAAGAACATTGGCTACACCATTGGTCATGACCTTCCAACTGCAAAGGACGCCTTTGATGCCGTTGTTGTTAATGGCGTTGTTTACACGGCTGATCAGGTTACCTGGAATAATGACGGCACTGGGACGATTGACGGCGTTGGTACCTTTACGATTGATTGGTCCGATGATGCTCAGAAGACCCTTCAATCAGAAGGCATGCATAAAAATGCCGGCACGTTAGTCTTCACTCGGCAGTCAGACAAGAAACAATTTACTGACAGCTTCAACGTTTATTCAGCACCGGACTATTCTAAGCAATCAGAAAGTGCTTCAGAATCTACTTCAATGTCTGACTCTGAACGAACTTCGACTTCTGCTTCTGCAAGCACCTCGACAAGTACGTCTGCTTCCTTGTCCGCCAGTGAGTCAGCAACGGAATCTAATTCAATTTCGCAAAGCACATCTAAGATCCAGTCAGAATCTGTTTCTGCTTCAGATTCGAAGAAACAGTCGGAGTCTGCTCAATCGAGCCAATCAACCAGTGAGTCGACTTCAGTCTCAATGAGTGAATCGAGTCGGGCAGCTACCTCAAACTCGGCAAGCACTTCGACAAGTATGTCGGCTTCAACATCTACGAAGGAATCAACGACTGAGAGTACGTCGAAAGATGTCTCCGAATCAGATTCAGCAAGTCATTCGACAAGCATGTCAACTTCTACCTCGTCAAGTGAGTCGAGTCGGGCATCTCAGTCCGAATCAGCTAGTTTGTCAGGCAGTGTTTCTGCTTCTGAATCGGCAAGTACCTCCGGAGTCTGCTCAATCGAGCCAATCAACCAGTGAGTCGACTTCAGTCTCAATGAGTGAATCGAGTCGGGCAGCTACCTCAAACTCGGCAAGCACTTCGACAAGTATGTCGGCTTCAACATCTACGAAGGAATCAACGACTGAGAGTACGTCGAAAGATGTCTCCGAATCAGATTCAGCAAGTCATTCGACAAGCATGTCAACTTCTACCTCGTCAAGTGAGTCGAGTCGGGCATCTCAGTCCGAATCAGCTAGTTTGTCAGGCAGTGTTTCTGCTTCTGAATCGGCAAGTACCTCTGACAAAGATTCAACCAGTGCTTCAACAAGTGAATCACAATATGAAAGCACATCGTCGATTGCAAGCGGTTCTGATCGTAAGTCGGCTTCGACATCAGCCAGCGTTTCGACCTCGGCTTCAGCTTCGGGTTCCACGAGTGAATCAGATGTTAAGTCAGAGTCCAACTCTGCCAGTGAGAGTCTCTCGGCTTCGGAAAGTGACTCGCGCAATGGCAACAACAGCGGTGCAAGCATTTCGCAGTCCGCAAGCACGTCGGCAAGCACCTCAGTTTCAGTTTCGACAAGCGAATCAACACGCAGTTCTGAATCTGTTTCAAAGAGCGATTCTCAGCGTGATGCCACCTCTAAGTCTGCAGATAACTCAAAGACAGCTTCCGAAAGCGGCTCAGTTAGCGCTTCAACTTCGGCATCTAAGAGTTTGTCAGAGCGTCGTGACGAGTCTAAGTCTGCATCAACATCAACATCACTTTCTGCATCAACCTCAACTCGTGAATCGGATTCCGCTTCGGCAAGTATTTCTGGTTCAACAAGCAAATCACAGTCAGAATCGGTATCAACCTCAGATAGCAGTGTGAAATCTGAGTCGATGTCAACGAGTTACTCGGAATCAACGTCTAAGTCTAAGTCGGAAATTAAATCGAACTCTGACTCGGCAAGCAATTCGGCCAGTCAATCTGCTTCGACCTCTACCAAGGCTTCGACCAGTGAGTTGCAGTCTAGTTGGACGAGCAATTCTAAGCAAAATTCAACATCCATTTCGGCATCTTATTCTGAAGAGCAATCGACTTCTGACAATAAGAACGCATCAGTCAGCGAGTCGAATTCAACTTCGATCAGTGAGTCCGAACAGGCTTCTACTTCGGCCTCAGCTTCAACCTCGACAAGTAAGTCGAAGGCAGACTCAACGAGTGAATCAACCAGTCGGTCAAAAGAAGGCTCTGGCAGCACCAACAAAGATACTTCCGCATCCACTTCGGCAAGCCTGTCAACTAGCACGTCGGATTCAGCTTCCACGAGTGCTTCAGACCATGCTTCGGCATCCACATCACTGAGTGTTTCGGAGAGTAGTTCGGCGTCACAGTCGGCTAGTGCTTCCAAGCGTGATTCACAGAGTACTTCGACGAGTGCTTCAACGCAGACGTCACAGTCAGCTTCAACCAGTAACTCTGACCGCGATTCAACTTCTGCGTCAGCAAATGATTCCACGAGTGCATCGAAGTCAGAGTCTACAAGCCAGTCTGATCGGGCATCTAAGTCCGATTCAGCCAGCGATTCGACCTCGACTTCCGAGAGCAAGGGTGCCGGCAGTGAAAGCACCGCTAGTCAATCCACATCTGTAAGTACTTCGACCAGTGATTCTGCTTCTACCTCCGACAGTGAATCTAAAAAGGCGTCCAACTCAGCTTCGATAAGTGAATCGAAGCAGGCTTCAACGTCTACTTCAACGAGCACTTCGAAGTCGGATTCCACATCAACTTCTAAGCGCGAATCGACCAGTGCTTCGACATCCGCAGCAGATAGCACGTCAACACGTCACTCTGAGTCTAATTCGGTAAGCACATCACAATCGGATTCTGCCTCGAAGTCGACTAGCGAGTCCAAGCAGGCATCTACAAGTCAATCTGACTCAACCTCAACCAGTTACTCTGAATCGACATCGAAGTCCAAGTCAGAAATTCATTCAAGTTCTGACTCGGCAAGCAAGTCGGCAAGTCAATCAGCTTCAACGTCAACGAAGGCTTCGACCAGTGAGTCGCAGTCTAGTTCAACGAGCGATTCTGAGCAAAATTCGACATCCGCTTCGGCTTCGACATCTGAGAAACAATCAACTTCTGACAATAAGAATGCTTCAGTCAGTGAGTCGAACTCAACGTCAACTAGCGAGTCCGAACAGGCGTCAACTTCGGCCTCAGCTTCAACCTCGACAAGTAAATCGAAGGCGGATTCGACGAGTGAATCAACCAGTCGGTCAAAAGAAGGCTCCGGCAGCACCAGCAAGGATACTTCCGAATCCACGTCGGCAAGTTTGTCGACCAGCACCTCTGATTCAGCTTCTACGAGTGCTTCAGACCATGCTTCGACATCCACGTCACTGAGCGTTTCAGAAAGTACTTCGGCATCGCAGTCGGCAAGTACTTCTAAACATGATTCTCAGAGCGCTTCGATCAGTGAATCAGCGCGAACATCGCAATCAGCTTCAACTAGTAACTCTGACCGCGATTCAACTTCAACATCGGCTAATGATTCCACCAGTGCATCGAAATCAGAGTCTACAAACCAGTCTGATCGGGCATCCAAGTCTGATTCAGCCAGCGATTCGACCTCGACTTCCGAAAGCAAGGGTGCTGGCAGTGAAAGCACGGCTAGTCAGTCGACTTCAGTAAGCACCTCGACTAGTCAATCTGCTTCAACTTCAGATAGTGAAGAAAACAAGAACTCTAAGTCGACATCCACTAGTGAATCGAAACAGGCGTCAATGTCGGCTTCCACAAGCACATCGAAGTCGGATTCCACATCAACTTCTAAGCGCGAGTCGACCAGTGCTTCTGCATCTGAAGCGGATAGTACATCAACGCGTCACTCTGAATCGAATTCAGTAAGCACATCACAATCCGATTCAGCTTCGAAATCAACGAGCGAATCGAAACAGACTTCTAAGCATCAATCAGAATCAACTTCCTCGAGTTACTCTGACTCTACTTCCAAGTCCCAGTCAGCAATCCATTCAAACTCTGATTCGGCAAGCAAGTCGGCAAGTCAATCAGCTTCGACATCTACTAAGGCTTCGACCAGTGAGTCGCAGTCTAGTTCGACGAGCCATTCTGAACAAAATTCAGCATCGGCATCGACTTCAACTTCTGAAAAGCAGTCGACTTCTGATAACAATAACGCCTCGGTCAGTGAATCGAATTCAACATCGACTAGCGAGTCCGAACAGGCGTCAACTTCGGCATCGGCTTCGACATCAACGAGTAAGTCAAAGTCTCAGTCGACAAGTGAATCAACCAGTCGGTCAAAAGAAGGCTCTGGCAGCACCAGCAAGGATACTTCTGAATCCACTTCGGCGAGTCTATCGACCAGCACCTC
The DNA here is from genome assembly GCF_030770335.1 of Lacticaseibacillus zeae subsp. silagei. Lineage (NCBI taxonomy): Bacteria > Bacillati > Bacillota > Bacilli > Lactobacillales > Lactobacillaceae > Lacticaseibacillus > Lacticaseibacillus zeae. Next base: position 1,112,313 of record NZ_CP132484.1, read on the forward strand.
TGATTCAGCTTCCACGAGTGCCTCAGATCATGCTTCGGCATCCACATCAATGAGTATTTCGGAGAGTACTTCAGCTTCGAACTCAGCGAGTGCTTCCAAGCATGATTCTCAGAGTGCTTCCACCAGTGAATCAGCACGTACGTCACAGTCAGCATCGACCAGTGATTCCGACCGCAATTCAGCTTCCACATCGGCTAATGAGTCGACCAGTGCATCGAAGTCAGCGTCAACCAGCCAGTCAGATCGGGCATCCAAGTCCGATTCGGCTAGCGACTCGACCTCGACTTCTGAAAGCAAGGGTGCCGGCAGTGAAAGCACCGCAAGTCAGTCCACGTCGGTAAGCACTTCGACTAGTCAATCAGCTTCGACTTCCGATAGTGAAGCCGACAAGAACTCGAAATCAACTTCAACCAGCGAATCGAAGCAGGCTTCTGAGTCAGTTTCAACGAGTGAGTCGAAGTCGGATTCCACATCAACTTCTAAGCGCGAATCGACCAGTGCTTCAACATCCGAATCAGATAGCACGTCAACGCGTCATTCCGAATCGAATTCGGTAAGCACATCGCAATCGGATTCCACCTCGAAGTCGTACAGTGAATCTAAGCGGACATCGACCAGTCAATCTGACTCGACCTCGACGAGCTATTCAGAATCGACTTCGAAGTCTAAGTCAGAAATTCACTCAAGCTCCGATTCGGCAAGTCAGTCAGCAAGTCAATCGGCTTCAACGTCAACGAAGGCTTCGACCAGCGAGTCGCAGTCTAGTTCGACGAGCAATTCTGAGCAAAACTCTGCATCAGCCTCGACTTCAACTTCTGAGAAGCAGTCGACTTCTGATGACAATAACGCCTCAGTCAGTGAATCGAATTCAACTTCGACCAGCGAGTCTGAACAGGCTTCGACTTCGACATCAGCTTCAACATCAACGAGCAAGTCGCAGTCACAATCGACAAGCGAATCAACGAGTCGGTCGAAGGAAGGCTCTGGCAGCACCAGCAAAGATACTTCCGAGTCTACTTCCGCAAGTCTGTCGACCAGCACGTCCGATTCAGCTTCCACGAGTGCTTCGGATCATGCTTCAGCATCCACATCCATGAGTAATTCGGAGAGCACTTCAGCTTCGAACTCAGCAAGTGCTTCCAAGCATGACTCTCAGAGTGCTTCCACCAGTGAATCGGCACGGACCTCACAGTCAGCCTCGACCAGTGACTCTGATCGCAATTCTGCTTCCACATCGACTAACGATTCCACGAGTGCATCGAAGTCAGCATCAACGAGTCAGTCTGATCGAGCTTCTAAGTCCGATTCGGCAAGCGATTCAACTTCGACTTCGGAGAGCAAGGGTGCTGGTAGTGAAAGCACCGCTAGTCAGTCGACTTCGGTAAGCACCTCGACCAGTCAATCAGCTTCAACTTCAGATAGTGAAGAAAACAAGAACTCCAAGTCGACATCCACTAGTGAATCGAAACAGGCATCCACGTCGGCTTCAACAAGCACCTCGAAGTCGAATTCTACTTCGAGTTCGAAGCACGAATCGACCAGTGCGTCGACATCTGAGTCAGACAGTATGTCAACACGTCACTCTGAATCGAATTCGGTAAGCACATCACAATCCGATTCAGCTTCGAAATCTAATAGTGAATCCAAGCAGACGTCTACCAGTCAATCAGACTCAACCTCAACGAGCCACTCAGACTCTACTTCGAAGTCTAAGTCAGGAACCCAGTCGAGTTCTGACTCGGCAAGTAAGTCGGCTAGCCAGTCAGCATCGACATCTACTAGTCAATCAACGAGTGAATCGCAATCAACCTCTAAGCAGACTTCAGAGAACGGTTCAGCTTCTGATTCAACCTCTGAATCGACTTCTACTAGCGCATCAGAACATGCTAGCGAATCGGTAAGTGCTTCGACGTCGGCTTCCAAGAGCACAACTGGCGCAGCTTCAGCTTCAACGTCGGCAAGCAATTCGACAAGCAAGTCAATTTCAAATTCACAGAGCGAATCGGCCAGTCACTCGAATCAAAACTCAGAAAGTATTTCCAAGGAACGCTCACAATCGGCTTCGGCCAGCTTGTCTGACAGTAGCTCGAAGTCAGCTTCGACCAGTACCTCTGATCAAGCTTCAACTTCTGGTTCTATGAGTGCTTCGACTAGCTCTTCTGAATCACAGTCGGCTAGTGAGTCAAGCAAGGATTCGAAAGCAGCTTCCACCAGTGCATCCGAACGCGATTCACGTTCAGCTTCAACGAGTGATTCCGAACGCAATTCAGCATCGGTATCAGCAAGTGATTCAACGAATGCTTCTAAGTCAGCGTCAACGAGCCAGTCTGATCGGGCTTCCAAGTCTGATTCGGCCAGCGATTCGACCTCGACTTCCGAGAGCAAGGGTGCTGGCAGTGAAAGCACCGCTAGTCAGTCGACTTCAGTAAGCACCTCGACCAGTCAGTCAGCTTCAACTTCAGATAGTGAAGAAAACAAGAACTCGAAATCAACTTCAACGAGCGAATCGAAGCAAGCTTCGGCGTCAGCGTCAACGAGCGAATCGAAGTCTGATTCAAAGTCAACGTCTAATCGTGAATCAACGAGTGCCTCCGTATCTGAAGCAGACAGTACATCGACACGTCATTCTGAGTCGAATTCGGTAAGCACGTCACAATCCGATTCAACCTCGAAGTCGTATAGCGAATCTAAACAGACTTCTACAAGTCAATCCGACTCGACATCGACCAGTTATTCTGAATCAACTTCACAGAGCCAAGCCTCTGAGAGCAAGTCTGAATCCGTCTCTGGCAGTCAGTCTGAATCGACATCAACGTCGAAATCGGCAAATCAGTCGAGTTCTGAATCAGCAAGCAAGTCAGCAAGTCAATCAGCTTCGACCTCTACCAAGGCTTCGACCAGTGAGTCGCAGTCTAGTTCAACGAGCAATTCTGAACAAAACTCGACATCCACTTCGGCATCGGCATCTGAAGAGCGATCGACTTCCGACAATAAGAACGTATCGGTCAGTGAATCGAATTCAACATCGACCAGTGAATCCGAACAGGCTTCAACCTCGGCATCAGTTTCGGCGTCCACGAGTAAGTCGCAGTCACAGTCAACGAGTGAATCAACCAGTCGGTCAAAAGAAGGCTCTGGCAGCACGAGCAAGGATACTTCTGAATCCATTTCGGCAAGTCTGTCAACCAGCACCTCTGATTCAGCTTCCACCAGTGCTTCGGATCATGCTTCAACATCCACATCACTGAGTATTTCGGGGAGCACGTCAACATCACAGTCGGCGAGTGCCTCCAAGCATGACTCACAAAGTGCTTCGACCAGTGAATCAGCGCGGACATCACAGTCAGCTTCCACGAGTGATTCAGAACGTAATTCAGCCTCTGCATCGGCCAATGATTCGACCAGTGCATCGAAGTCAGATTCAACCAGCCAGTCTGATCGGGCATCTCAGTCCGATTCGGCAAGTACGTCAGCTTCGAAGTCAACCAGCCGGTCAATGGAAAGTGGCAGTAACGCCAGTGCTTCTGAATCGACCAGCACTTCTGCTAGTCAATCAACCTCGACTTCAACGAGTGAATCGAAGCAAGCCTCAACCTCTACTTCTAAGAGTGTTTCCGAGCAGAATTCTGAATCAGTTTCGACCAGCACTTCGAAGTCGGATTCCACATCAACTTCTAAGCGCGAATCGACCAGTGCTTCAACATCTGAATCAGACAGTACGTCAACACGTCACTCCGAATCGAATTCAGTAAGCACATCGCAATCGGATTCCACCTCGAAGTCGTATAGTGAATCCAATCAGACTTCAACGAGTCAATCAGATTCAACCTCAACGAGTTACTCCGAATCGACTTCGAAGTCCAAGTCAGAGATTCACTCAAGCTCTGATTCGGCAAGCAAGTCAGACAATCAATCTGCTTCGACTTCTACCAGCCAGTCGGCGAGTGAATCACAGTCGACTTCGAACAGTGACTCCAAGCAAAACTCGGTATCTGCTTCGACTTCTGCTTCTGAAAAACAGTCGAGTTCTGATGACGACAACGCCTCAGTCAGTGAATCGAATTCAACATCGACTAGCGAGTCCGAACAGGCGTCAACTTCAGCCTCAGCTTCAGCATCGACAAGTAAATCACAGTCACAGTCGACCAGTGAATCAACGAGTCGGTCAAAGGAAGGCTCCGGCAGCACCAGCAAGGATACTTCCGAGTCCACTTCGGCAAGTCTGTCGACCAGCACGTCCGATTCAGCTTCCACCAGTGCTTCAGACCATGCTTCGGCATCCACTTCAATGAGTGTTTCAGAGAGTACTTCTGCTTCGAACTCAGCGAGTGCTTCCAAGCATGACTCACAAAGTGCTTCGACCAGCGAATCAGCGCGGACATCACACTCGGCTTCGACGAGTGATTCCGAACGCAATTCGGCTTCCGCATCGGCTAATAACTCCACCAGTGCATCGAAGTCAGCTTCAACCAGCCAGTCTGATCGGGCATCCAAGTCCGATTCAGCTAGCGACTCGACCTCGACTTCCGAAAGCAAGGGTGCTGGCAGTGAAAGCACGGCTAGTCAATCCACATCGGTAAGCACTTCGACCAGTCAATCAGCTTCAACTTCAGACAGTGAAGAAAATAAAAACTCCAAGTCGACATCTACTAGTGAATCGAAGCAGGCTTCAACGTCAGCTTCAACAAGCACCTCGAAATCGGATTCCACATCAACTTCTAAGCGTGAATCGACCAGTGCTTCAACATCCGAATCAGATAGCACGTCAACGCGTCATTCTGAATCGAATTCGGTAAGCACATCGCAGTCTGATTCAACCTCGAAGTCGTACAGTGAGTCTAAGCAGACGTCTACCAGTCAGTCCGGTTCAACCTCGACGAGCCACTCCGAATCAACTTCGAAGTCCAAGTCAGAGATTCACTCAAGCTCTGATTCGGCAAGTAAGTCGAACAATCAATCTACTTCGACTTCGACCAGTCAGTCTATCAGTGAATCAAAGTCGAGCTGGAATAGTAGCTCCAAGCAAAACTCGGTATCGGCTTCGAATTCAGCATCTGAAGAGCAGTCAACTTCTGACAATCAGAGCGCTTCAGTCAGCGAATCGAACTCGACTTCGACGAGCGAGTCCGAACAGGCGTCAACTTCCGCATCAGCTTCAACCTCGATGAGCAAGTCGCAGTCAGATTCAACCAGTGAATCAACCAGTCGGTCAAAGGAGGGCTCTGGGAGTACCAGCAAGGATACTTCTGAATCCACTTCGGCAAGTCTGTCAACCAGCACCTCTGATTCAGCTTCCACTAGTGCTTCAGATCATGCTTCGGCATCCACATCGATGAGCATTTCGGAGAGCACTTCCGCTTCGAACTCAGCGAGTGCTTCCAAGCATGACTCACAAAGTGCTTCGACCAGCGAATCAGCGCGGACATCACACTCGGCTTCGACGAGTGATTCCGAACGCAATTCGGCATCAGTATCGGCAAGTGATTCAACGAATGCTTCCAAGTCAGCGTCAACGAGCCAGTCAGATCGCGCATCTAAGTCTGATTCGGCCAGCGATTCAACCTCGACTTCCGAAAGCAAGGGTGCTGGCAGTGAAAGCACGGCTAGTCAATCCACATCGGTAAGCACTTCGACCAGTCAATCAGCTTCAACTTCAGACAGTGAAGAAAATAAAAACTCCAAGTCGACATCTACTAGTGAATCGAAGCAGGCTTCAACGTCAGCTTCAACAAGCACCTCGAAATCGGATTCCACATCAACTTCTAAGCGTGAATCGACCAGTGCTTCCGCGTCCGAATCAGACAGTACGTCAACACGTCACTCTGAATCGAATTCGGTAAGCACATCGCAGTCTGACTCAACCTCGAAGTCTTACAGCGAGTCTAATCAGACTTCAACGAGTCAATCAGGCTCTACTTCGACCAGTCACTCAGAATCAACTTCGAAGTCCAAGTCGGAAATTCATTCAAGTTCTGACTCGGCAAGCAAGTCAGCTAGTCAGTCGACTTCGACATCAACTAGTCAGTCCAAGAGCGAGTCACAATCAACTTCTAAGCACAAGTCAGATAATGGCTCGGCTTCCGATTCAGTTTCGGAATCAATTTCTACCAGTGCCTCGGCACATACCAGTGAATCGGTAAGTGCTTCGACATCGGCTTCCAAGAGCACAACTGGCGCAGCTTCGGCATCAACGTCGGCGAGTGATTCAACAAGCAAGTCAATTTCAAACTCACGGAGCGAATCGACTAGTCGCTCAAATCAAAGTTCAGAAAGCATCTCTAAGGAACGCTCACAATCAGCTTCAGCCAGCCTATCTGACAGTAGCTCCAAGTCAGCTTCGACCAGCACGTCTGATCATGCTTCGACTTCAGGTTCCTTTAGTACTTCAACCAGCACTTCTGAATCGCAATCAGCCAGTGAATCAAGTCAGGATTCAAAAGCAGCTTCCACTAGTGCTTCTGAACGTGATTCGCAATCAGCTTCAACGAGTGATTCCAAACGCAATTCTGCTTCCACATCGACTAACGATTCCACGAGTGCATCGAAGTCAGCATCAACGAGCCAGTCTGATCGGGCTTCTAAGTCCGATTCGGCAAGCGATTCAACTTCGACTTCGGAGAGCAAGGGTGCTGGCAGTGAAAGTACTGCTAGTCAATCCACATCGGTAAGCACCTCGACCAGCCAATCTGCTTCAACTTCAGACAGTGAAGAGAACAAGAACTCTAAGTCGACATCCACTAGCGAATCGGAGCAGGCGTCAACGTCGGCTTCAACAAGCACCTCGAAGTCGGATTCCACATCAACTTCTAAGCGCGAGTCGACCAGTGCTTCCGCGTCCGAATCAGACAGTACGTCAACGCGTCACTCTGAATCGAATTCGGTAAGCACATCGCACTCGGATTCAACCTCGAAGTCACACAGTGAATCCAAGCAGACTTCCACAAGCCAGTCGGATTCAACTTCCAAGAGTCAATCTGAATCAACCTCACAAAGCCAAGCTTCTGAGAGCAAGTCTGAATCCGTCTCCGGCAGTCAGTCTGAATCAACTTCGAAGTCCAAGTCAGCGACTCAGTCAAGTTCTGAATCAGCAAGTAAGTCGACCAGTCAATCTGTTTCGACTTCTACCAGTCAGTCGATGAGTGAATCACAATCGGCTTCGAACAGCCATTCCAAGCAAAACTCGGTATCGACGTCAACTTCAACTTCTGAAAAGCAGTCGACTTCTAACAACGCGAGTGCTTCTGTCAGTGAATCGAATTCAACATCGACTAGCGAGTCTGAACAGGCTTCAACTTCAGCCTCAGCTTCGGCGTCCACGAGTAAGTCGCAATCGCAGTCGACCAGTGAGTCAACGAGTCGGTCGAAGGAAGGCTCCGGCAGCACCAGCAAGGATACTTCCGAGTCCACTTCGGCAAGTCTATCGACCAGCACGTCCGATTCAGCTTCCACCAGTGCTTCGGATCATGCTTCCGCATCCACATCAATGAGTCATTCGGAGAGCACTTCTGTTTCGAACTCAGCGAGTGATTCCAAGCATGACTCACAAAGTGCTTCCACCAGTGAATCAGCGCGGACATCACAGTCGGCTTCGACAAGTGACTCTGAGCGCAATTCAGATTCTGCCTCAGCTAAAGACTCGACCAGCACTTCCAAGTCAGATTCAACTAGCCGTTCCGATCAGGCTTCCAAGTCTGATTCCGCCAGCACCTCGGCTTCGAAGTCAACCAGTCGGTCAATGGAGAGCGGCAGTGATTCGAGTCAATCTGAATCGACCAGCACATCGGCTAGTCAATCAACGTCGACTTCAACGAGTGAATCAAAGCAAGCTTCAACGTCCGCTTCAAAGAGCGAATCGAAGCAGAACTCTGAGTCAGTTTCCACGAGCACTTCGAAGTCGGATTCCACATCAACTTCTAAACGCGAATCGACCAGTGCTTCAGTATCCGAGTCGGACAGTACGTCAACACATCATTCTGAATCGAATTCGGTAAGCACATCACGATCTGATTCAACCTCGAAGTCTTACAGCGAATCCAATCGGACGTCGACCAGTCAGTCAGGTTCAACTTCGACAAGCCACTCCGAATCAACTTCGAAATCCAAGTCGGAAATTCATTCAAGTTCTGATTCGGCAAGCAAGTCAGGCAGTCAGTCGACTTCAACATCCACTAGTCAATCCAAGAGTGAGTCGCAATCGACTTCTAAGCACAAGTCAGAAAATGGTTCAGCTTCTGATTCAACGTCTGAATCGATCTCTACCAGTGCTTCGGCACATGCCAGTGAATCGGTAAGTGCCTCGACATCGGCTTCCAAGAGCACAACTGGCGCAGCTTCGGTTTCAACGTCGGCAAGTGATTCGACAAGTAAGTCAGTTTCGATGTCGCAAAGCGAATCAACCAGTCGTTCAAATCAAGGCTCAGAGAGCATCTCTAAGGAACGTTCACAATCAGCTTCGGCCAGCTTGTCTGACAGTAGCTCGAAGTCAGCTTCGACCAGTACCTCTGATCACGCTTCGACTTCAGGTTCCTTGAGTACTTCAACCAGCACTTCAGAGTCGCAATCAGCAAGTGAGTCAAGTCAGGATTCGAAAGCAGCTTCCACCAGTGCTTCTGAGCGTGATTCACAATCGGCTTCAATAAGTGATTCCGAACGGCAGTCGGCATCAGTATCGGCAAGTGATTCAACGAATACTTCCAAGTCAGCTTCCACGAGTCAGTCTGATCGGGCATCCAAGTCCGATTCGGCTAGCGACTCAGCCTCGATTTCGGAAAGCAAGGGCGCCGGCAGTGAAAGTAACGCTAGTCAGTCGACATCAGTAAGCACCTCGACCAGCCAGTCTGCTTCAACTTCTGATAGTGAAGCAGATAAGCATTCGAAGTCAGATTCGACCAGTGAATCGAAGCAAAATTCTGAGTCAGCGTCAACGAGCGCCTCGAAGTCGGATTCCACATCGACCTCTAAGCGTGAATCGACCAGTGCTTCCGCATCCGAGTCAGACAGTACCTCAACGCGTCACTCTGAATCGAATTCGGTAAGTACCTCGCACTCAGATTCAACCTCGAAGTCTTACAGTGAATCCAAGCGGACCTCCACAAGCCAGTCAGATTCAATTTCCAAGAGTCAATCCGAATCGACCTCACAGAGTCAGTCCTCTGAGAGCAAGTCCGAATCTGTCTCCGGTAGTCGGTCTGAGTCAATTTCGAAGTCCAAGTCGGCAACCCAATCAAGCTCCGAGTCAGCAAGTAAATCGGATAGCGGTTCAGTTTCAACATCTACGAGTCATTCAATTAGCGAATCTCAATCCGTTTCTAAGAGTGAGTCGCAGCACGAATCGCAATCGAATTCTGCTTCTAAATCTAAGAGCAGCTCTGGTTCATCAATTACCAGCGAGTCGATGAGTGCTTCCACATCTGCTTCGATCAGTGACTCTGACCGCGCATCGACATCTGTTTCGGTAAGTGTATCAACAAGTCAATCGGCTTCGACGTCAGCAAGTGAGTCGACCCCGAACAGCACCTCTAAAGATGCCTCTGCATCAACTTCTGCAAGTGCATCTACCAGTGGTTCTGCTTCTACATCGTTAAGCGAGTCGAATAGTGCTTCGAAGTCGGTATCCACAAGTCAATCGGAGAGTACGTCAGCATCGTCATCGGCGAGTGCTTCCGACAAGGATTCGACCAGCACCTCAACGAGTGAATCGCAGCAGGCGTCACAATCTGGCTCGACCAGTGTTTCTGATCGTCAGTCGGCAAGTGCATCGGCAAGTGATTCGGCTTCTATTTCCACGAGCAAGTCAATGGCAAGTGGCAGTGATTCAAGTCAATCTGAATCGACCAGCACTTCTGCTAGTCAATCCGCTTCGACTTCAACCAGTGAATCCAAGCGTGCCTCTGAATCTGATTCGAACAGTGAGTCTAAGCGTGGTTCTGAATCTGAGTCTGCAAGCACATCACGATCTGATTCAACTTCGACATCTCATGAGGAATCAAAGAGTGCTTCCACTTCGACATCAAGAAGTGAATCCAAGCGCAACTCTGGTTCTGAATCGGTAAGTGCCTCGAAGTCTGATTCAACCAGCACATCTACTAGTGAATCTGCTTCAACTTCCACGAGTTCTTCTAAGAGCCAGTCGACGTCTGAATCTAAGCGTCAATCGGCATCTGACTCAACTCATGAATCGCAGAGTGCTTCAATGTCTGGCTCAACCAGTCAATCACTAAGTACTTCGAAGTCAGCATCCGTCAGTGAATCCAAGCAGCAGTCCGAGTCTCAGGATCACCATGATTCAGACAGTGCATCAACGTCCACTTCAACAAGTGAATCTGAGCATAATTCTGAATCCAAGTCTTCACATGATTCGAACAGTAATAGCGCCTCGCAATCCACTAGTGAATCGCAAAGTGCTTCGAACTCCACTTCGACAAGCGAATCCGCTAATGGATCTGCTTCCACTTCAGCGAGTGAATCCAGACACAATAGTGATTCTGCTTCAACCAGCGTCTCGATCAGTGTTTCGACTTCCACTTCGACGAGTCAGTCAGAGAAGACTTCTAAGTCTGATTCAAGCAGTCAATCGCAGAGTCAGAGCGCATCGCAGTCGATTAGCGAGTCCAAGCGGGCATCGACATCGACATCTGATCAAGGTTCTAAGACTGAATCTGAGTCGACATCAGCAAGCACCTCAACTAGCCAGTCGACTTCAACATCAACAAGTGAATCCATCAGTGCATCGATTTCGGTTTCGCAAAGTTCCAAGCAGTCAACGTCTGACTCCTCTAATCCTAGCCAGTCAGCCAGTGCATCGGAATCCACTTCCACAAGTGAATCTCAACGTACCTCTGCATCAACTTCCGCAAGCACGTCCGAGAGTATGAGCGCATCAACTTCAACGAGCGGATCAACCAGCTTCTCTGAGTCCGTTTCGACAAGTGAGTCACAACATGGTTCTGCTTCGGCATCAGCCAGTGATTCGACTAGCGTTTCAACATCTGATTCTGCGAGTGCATCGAATAGTGCAGAGAAGTCGACATCTACCAGTGAATCGAAGGAGGCATCTGCATCTACCTCAGCAAGTTTATCCATTAGCAGTTCGACATCGACTTCAACGACAGAGTCAACGAGTGCTTCGGCTTCAACTTCAACAAGTGAGTCCGAGCATGCATCAGCGTCTGCCTCCGCAAGTCAGTCAACAACTAAATCGGCTTCAACTTCAACGAGCGAATCGCGGCATGCTTCACAGTCAAGTTCTGACAGTGCTTCAACCAGTACATCAACGTCAGAATCTGTTTCGACATCAACCAGTCGTTCTGAATCAAAGGATGACAGCGCATCGGTAAGTGCCTCGACATCTGCTTCGACAAGTCAATCTGATCAGAGTTCGCTTTCTCATTCCGATTCCACAAGTGAATCCATCAGTACTTCGACAAGCAAATCGAAGAGCGCTTCAACCTCAGCATCAGCCAGTGTTTCGAATTCAGATTCAACCAGTCGTTCACAATATGAATCGACTCATCAATCTGAATCAGAATCTACAAGCAGATCGCAACAGGCTTCAACGTCCACTTCGATGAGTCAGTCATTGAGTACGTCGGGTTCTGCATCGGCAAGCACCTCCAAGCGTCAGTCAGAGTCTGGACAGGCAAGCATTTCAACAAGTGCTTCGACCTCAGCCTCGACAAGCGCATCGGATCAGGCTTCACAATCTGATTCTTCGAAGAACTCGACCAGCACAAGCGTGTCAACATCAACAAGTGAATCTCAGCATGCATCGGCATCCACTTCAACGAGTGAATCTGGGCGTCATTCAACATCCGCATCTGTAAGCGGGTCGGAAAGCGACAGCCAGTCAACCTCCACAAGTGAGTCCGCGAGTGCTTCTCAGTCTAGTTCAGAGGCAGGATCAAAGACTGGTGCAGCTTCTGCATCGGCCAGTCAATCGGAGAGCCAGTCAACGTCAACATCGACTAGTCTGTCCGGTAGCGCCTCAATCTCGATCTCGACATCGCAAAGCGAGTCGACTTCGAATTCAGGTTCGACGGATCCTGAGAAGTCAACCAGTGCTTCAACCTCGACGTCAACCAGTGCTTCCAAACGTACGTCTGAATCTGTTTCAGCAAGTACGTCGAAGAGCACGAGTACGTCACAATCGACGAGTGAATCGACCAGCTTCTCGACATCCGGTTCGATTAGTGAATCGCAACGAGATGCTACCTCGGCATCAGCGAGCGTATCGACAAGCGATTCTGCTTCGACTTCTGCAAGTCAATCAGCAGAAGACTCAGCATCTGTTTCCATGAGTGATTCGCAACAGGCTTCTGCATCGACTTCGGCCAGTGATTCAACGGTTAAGTCGGCATCGACTTCGACAAGTGAATCCAGACAGGCTTCACAATCGAGTTCTGACAGTGCTTCAACCAGCACCATTAAGTCTGAATCCGCATCGACTTCGGATAGCCAGTCTGGATCGGCCATGACCAGTGCTTCGGTTAGTGCTTCGACATCCGCATCGACCAGTGAATCTGCTCAAAATGCGGCTTCGACATCAGCATCAGAAAGTCTTTCTCAGAGTACTTCTGAGAGTACTTCGACCAGTGCTTCCGAGAGCTTGTCGGTCAGTGCCTCGACGAATGCGTCAACCTCTGAGTCGTCGTATACGTCAACTAGCACGTCGGCATCCACTTCAGCAAGTGAATCAACGAGTGCTTCGGCATCGACTTCTGATCAAATTGCTTCGCAGTCATCAGCCTCACAGTCTGCTAGTCTATCCAAGCAAGCATCGGCATCGACTTCCACGAGTGATTCAAAGCGTGCTTCAACATCAGCCTCGATAAGTGAGTCACAACGGGATTCACAATCTGAATCCAGTCACGAGTCAAGCAGTGTTAGCACGTCAACCTCCACTAGTGAATCGACCAGTGCATCGGCTTCTACATCGATCAGTGCATCTGCACGAGATGCTGAGTCGATTTCAGCCAGTGATTCAACCAGCACGAGTGCTTCTGAGTCGACCAGTGCATCGGCGAGTGCTTCGACATCCGCTGCGCATGATCAGTCTACAACTGAGTCGGAATCGACATCCGCAAGTGAATCCAGCAGCCGTTCGGCAAGCGAATCGACCAGCAGCTCAAAGGAGGCATCGACTTCAACTTCAACAAGCAAGTCTGAGTCTGCTTCGAGTCTGCCGAATCCTTCCAAGTCGACAAGTGCTTCCGTATCGACCTCGACCAGTGAATCGCAAGAGCATTCTGCATCTACTTCGGCAAGCGAATCTGCTGAAAATAGTGCAACGGCATCTGCCAGTGCTTCAACGAGCTATTCTGAATCGGCTTCGACCAGTGAATCGCAAGCTGCTTCAACTTCAACATCAGCAAGCGTGTCAACCAGCGGATCAACGTCAGCTTCCGACAGTCGATCCAAGAGTGCTTCTAATTCGACAACTGGCAGCGAATCGCAGCGGACTTCGGCATCAGTTTCTGCAAGTGCCTCAACAAGCACTTCGCAGTCTGATTCAACCAAGGAGTCTACCAGTGCTTCGCAGTCAACATCTAATAGCAAGTCGGCTCATGATTCCAAGTCAACATCCGCAAGTGAGTCGGATAGTCACTCAGCATCACAGTCAACAAGTTATTCGATTAGCGAATCGGTAAGTACTTCGACCAGTGAATCACAGCAAACTTCGACATCTGCTTCAACAAGCAGCTCGACGAGTCAAAGTGCTTCAATCTCGACAAGCATTTCAACGGCACCGGCATCACGTTCAGCATCGGCATCAGAGTCTGTATCTGCATCGCAATCGGCTTCTGAGTCAAGCTCGACGTCAGCTGAACAAAGCGTCTCGGCATCCGTCAGTGAATCTGAGTCGCATCGGCAGTTGCCGTCAACAAGTGGTTCAACGAGTGCAAGTACTTCGACTTCTGAAAGTGTCAGCGCAAGCGAGAGCCAGAGTACCAGTGCTTCTAATTCCAGTGCTTCAGCTTCTGCGAGTGCCTCGAATTCAGGTACTTCAACTTCCAACAGTTCGAGTGCAAGCGGAAGTGAGAGTATGAGCTCAAGTGCCAACGCGTCAACTTCTGGCAGCTTAAGCACAAGTGGTAGTATGAGCACCAGCGTTTCCGGCGCTTATAACCCAAGTATGCATAAGCAATTACCGCAAACCAGCGATGATGCAGGTTCAAGTTCAGTCGCCTCAATCGGCATGTTGCTCTTGACCCTCACGGCATTGATGGCGTTGAAGAAGAAGAAACGGCATGATGGGGCAAGATAGCTATCTGAAAGACATTCAGACGAAAACGTTTGAATGAATCTGCAGATGGCCAGGGTTTCGAACTCTCATTGTTGTTAAGAAATACGGGTAGGTCATTTGATGATCTATCCGTATTTTTTTGATGCTGTGACCATTGCATGTCGGCTGCATATCGGCGCCAAAACGGTCATTCGTCGGCTATTTAGACAGCTCACAAGCCAAACTCGCTTTTGCTTACGTGGTTAGCTGCCGAATAAGTTACTGAATATTTTGATATATAAAAAACCACCTGCAAGGCTTCAAGCCCTCTACAGGTGGTTTTTGGTCATCTTAAAATTCACCCAAGCCCATTATGCTGAATCACTTGCTGATACCAATAAAACGACTTCTTACGGTACCTAGCTAAAGTCCCGGTACCGTCATCATGTTTGTCAACATAGATATAGCCGTACCGCTTGGCCATTTCACCAGTGCTGGCTGAGATCACGTCAATCGGTGCCCATGACGTATAGCCAACAAGATCAACGCCATCCTTAATCGCAGCTCCCATCGCCTGAATGTGCGCTTTAAGATAGGCGATTCTAGCATCGTCATTGACGGTTTTGACACCATTTTGTTCAATGAGTTGATCGCGGGTGCCAAAGCCATTTTCGACGACCATTAACGGCACTTGATAGCGGTCATAGATTTGATTGAGTGCGGTTCTGAGGCCGCGGGGATCAATTTCCCAGCCCCATTCGCTGCGTTCCAGATAAGGGTTCTTGACGCCGCTGAAGAAGTTGCCGCCGGTTTTTTCGCCTTCACCTGTGCAGGTCATGGTGCTGGATTGGTAATAGGAGAAGGTATAAAAATCAACCGTTCCTGCAGCAAGCGTGGCTGCATCTTCCGGTGCCATGTCGATATGAAGATAATGATCGCGCCAGTAGCGGCGGGCGAAATAAGGGTAGTGGCCTTTAACTTGGACATCGCCACAATAAAAATTGTTGAATTCGGTAGCGCGTTGAACCATGGCGATGTCATCCGGATGGCTGGTGTACGGATACAGCATTCGGTACGCAAGCATACAACCGATTTGAAGCTGCGGATCCAGCTCGTGGGCGAATTTGGTCACCAAGGCGCTAGCGACAAACTGGTGGTGGAGCGCCTGCAAGCGCAACTGCTCGGAGTCGGTATCGGGACTGATGAATCGGTCCGAGTCGTCAACGTACATGCCGCCAGCCAGGTAAGCACCCATTGGTCGGGTGAGCATGTTGATTTCATTAAAAGTCAACCAGTAACGAACATCGTGATGGTAGCGGGTGATGATGGTTTCAGCAAAACGGGTATACGCGGCAATCATGTCACGCGAAGCCCAGGCGTTGAAGGCTTTGGTTAGACCAATTGGCGATTCAAAATGCGAAATCGTAACTAATGGTTCGATATCATGCCGTTTAAGCTCGGCGATTAGCTGATCATAAAAGGCTAAGCCGGCTTCGTTAGGCTTGGTTTCCAATCCAGTCGGGAAAATGCGGGTCCAGGCAATCGAGAATCGATAGACCTTGAAACCCATTTCTGCAAACAACGCGATATCTTCTTTAAACCGATGAAAGTGGTCGATCGCGTCATGACTTGGATAAAATGCTTCTGGGTCGACGGTGCGGGTGATTTTGCGCGGCACGTTGACGCTGCCGCCTAAAAGTAAATCGCTGGTTGAAAGGCCTTTGCCTTCCACATCGTAGGCACCCTCTAGTTGGTTGGCGGCTGTCGCACCGCCCCATAGGAAGCCTTCTGGAAAATTAGTTTTTGTCATACACTTGCTCCTTTTTAAGCCTCAGGCATCGGTTGACGAAGGGTGAGTAACGCATCTTCATTGGTGACAGTTGGTTGGTCGTGTACGTCAATCTGGTGAGCAGCTGTGTTGATCAGCAAGACAATCACGGTTGGATCAAACCCTTCTTGACGAATCAAAGGCAAATCCAGCTGCACCAGCGGTTGACCGGCTTTAACTTCCTGATTGTGTTCCACTAGAGTCTTGAAGCCGCGGCCTTTGAGGTTGACGGTGTTGATGCCAATGTGGATTAAAATTTCCTGGCCATTGGCAGTTGTGAGCCCCATGGCATGACCGGTTGGGTAAACCATGGTCACTTTAGCGTCGCACGGTGCCGTAATGGTGTCAGCCTCGGGGTCGATGGCCACCCCATGACCTAGTGATCCGGAAGCGAAAACCTCGTCATCAAGCTGGCTAAGCGGAACAATCCGGCCGGCAACCACGCTTTTAAATTGTTGGGTAGTTGGCTTAGCGGCTGAGGTAGCCGGTGAATCAGCAACCACAGCGAAAAAGTAGGTCGTGATGAATGTCAGACCAAAAGCGATCGCCACGGTAATTAAAGCGTTGCGGAAGTTATCCGGATTCGCACCAATGAAAACCGGTAACGTGAAAATCCCTGGTGAGCCAAACGAATAGCGGACAAGGCCGCTGATGCCGGCGTATAATCCCGCTAGCCCACCAGACGCGATGACGCAGGCTAAGGCACGTTTGTATTTGAGCGTTACGCCGTAAAGTGCCGGTTCGGTAATACCGGATAATGCCGTCACCGTGGCAGACAACGCAATCTGACGTCCGCGGGCTTTGCGTTCACGGACGGCAATCGCCGCGGAAGCACCAGCTTGGGCAATGTTGCTGGCCAGCATGCCGGGACCCATGATGGTTTCAGATCCGAATCGCCCGATGGAAAGGGTGGCCAGCGGAAGCAGTGACACATGCATACCAACCATGACCAGTAGCGGGGTGAAGGCACCGACGAGGGTTGGCACTAGCCAAGGAACATTTCGGTTCAACACAGAGATGGCGGCGTATAAGCCATCGCCCATCATGCTGCCGATCGGGCCAATGACGATTAAGGCAACCGGTGCCGTGATCAAGGCGACCAGCAGCGGCTTAAGCATCGTTTTAATCATATCCGGTGCGACTTTTTCCGCAAACCGTTCGACATAACTCATGAACCACACGATTAAAATAATCGGAATGACACTGCCGCCGTATGATGCAAGGCGAATTGGGGCGCCGAACAAAGCAATGGGCTTGCCAGCTGCTACCATTGCGGTGAAGTTAGGGTGCAGTAGGACACCGGCCATCATCATAGCCAAGTAAGTGTTGGTATTGAATTTTTTGGCTGCACTGACCGCTAACATGAAGGGGAGAAAATAAAACGCGGCGTCCGCCATGAAGCTCAAGGTTAAATAAGGCACGCTTTTGGGATCAAGTCCGCAAAGCGCCATGATGGCAATAACCACTTTGAATAAACCACCGGCAATTAAAACGGTGATGATGGGTGCCATGATATTGACGATGGCATTTAGAACTCGTTTTAGGACATTCTTTTCGGAACTCGCAGCTGCGTCGGGAGTGGCGTTGTTTTCGCGAATGGGATAGTTTTTCATGATTTCGGCATAGTACTGGGTCACTTTGGCGCCAACAACGACTTGGGATTCGTCGCCTGAGCTGATGGCGCTTAGCACTTCGGGAATCTGTTCAAGCTGTTGAGTGTTGAACTTGGTTTTATCGATTAAGACAAAACGCAAGCGAGTCGCGCAGTGGCTAAGACTTTTAATGTTGTCAACGCCACCGACCGCCTGCATAATGCGATCGGTGATTTTTAACTGGTCAGACATAGTTGCCTCCTTGATTGGGTTGTTTGAGTGCGTGGCAGTGGGTTACCCGATTAGCACGCGGTGGATGTGAATAATGAGATAAGCCAGTTCCTCTTTTGTCGGCGGTTTATTGTAAATGGCCATGATTGTTTTGTCGACTTTGAGAGCAATTTTGGCCGCTTCGGGGTACAAACTGTACACATTGACCAGTAACTGGCCGTCATCTTCCAACATGGTGTTGCTTAGATAGCGTTCGGCGAAGAACTTCATGTGGGTGACGAACCGCTCATAGTGCAAGCTAGTGGTAACAATCGTGCCGCCGGTGAGCGCGCGAACGGCTTGCAGGACGTTGTCAACGAGTTGGGTGACTTCCAAAACATTGGCTTTGGCGGTTGTAGCCGGTGTGGCATTAATAATATGAAAAGCAATATTGGCGGCTTCTTCCTTAGGTAACGTGACTTCTAAGGTATCGCGCACAACGGTTAAGCCGTATTCGCCAATGGTAAAAATGTCGGGGTAATAGGTCTTCATTTCCCAATAAATCCGATTGCCCAATGCCTGCTGGGCGTGGTAACGCTGAACCGAAAAATGAAGATGATCCGTTAAGGCGTAATAAATGCTAGGGAGCAGTGATGCTTGCAGTTGTTCTTCGGCATAAGTGACGATTTGTGACGTCATGCTGATGTAAACCGCGGGAATGCGGTTAAGCGATTGGATCATTTCGCTTTTGCGGCTGTCATCTATTGGCATGAACTTCTTGAACACAGCGGTATCGGGGATGGTGACACCAACCTTTTGATGGTAGCCAATGCCTTTGCCAAAAGCGATATACTCATCCCCGTTTTGTTCTGCGAGCACCACGTTGACATTGAGAACCTTTTTGATGCGAAACACACAACTCCTCCTTTCTTAAAGTTTGCCATTAAGCCTAGCAGCTGAGGGGCTTTGCGAGTGGTTAATGGGGTGACCAATTTTTGAAGCGAGAAAAAAACAGGCAAAATTAAGAAGATCGTTTGACGTCGAAACGATGATCAAAGTCTTGCCTGCATTACCAGTAACATACGCTTGTTTATTCAGTTGATAGTTGCATTTTAGCAATCAAATGATGAAAACGCAACCATGTAAGCTAAAAGTTCTGTATATTTTTCTTTTATTTACTACTTATTAATTTAAAAATAAATAGCAATCCATGGATTAATGAACAAAATCATGGGTTGCTATTATTTTTATTTAAATTAGGTATAGCCAGATTTATCATCTTGAAGTCGTTTCTGGCGACGAAAAGACAAAGCTTCTACGTTGGTCGATAAACGAACTCACGACGATCAAATTCGTTTTGTCTGCTTCAAGTGGCGCCGGTTGCTTGGCCAATATTCATAGACGGTGACACCAATAGCCACCAGAACGCCGATAATCGTCAGCCACCAGCCTTGGGTGATGCCGGGCGTGTGATAGGTTAAGGTGAACGTCGAACGGCTAGTGGGGACTTTGAGGCCGATGAATCCGCGATAGTTTTGCAAGGTCACTTTTTTAGAATTAACTTGCCAGCCTTTTTCGTAAGGAATGGTCAGCATGATGTACCCGCTGTTGTTTGCTTTGGTTGTCAGGGTAACTCGGCCATTTTGAATGCGTTGTTGCGGAGCCTCTTGCTTGGCTGTGGCAATGGTTTGTTTAAACGCGGTGCGATTGAGTGTGTATAACGCAAAGTGATCGAGATCAATTTGATTGAGGCCACGGTTAAATGTCAACGTGATCGTGGTCGGTTTGGTGCTGTTGATCGGCATTGAAACTGTTTTGCTGCCAGTGTCGGGGTCATTTTTAACCGGAATGTTGTTGATACTGATCGCCATGTTCTTGCGCATGTTTTCGCCCATAACCAGATATTGTTGTTCGCTGGTCGGGTTGACCGTTAACGTGATCGAAGCTGCGTTTTTCTTGTTGACTTTGGTCGCAACAGCGTTCGTCAAGGTCGTGAGCGGTTTGACGTTGTCGACGCTGATGCCTGAAAAGTCGCTGGTTGTCAGCATTGTCTGGTTGGCTTGAGGTGTCAGTGTTTCAAAATACGAGTTTTGTTGGAGCACTGGGTTGGCCTGAACCTGAGTTGGAATTTTCCGGTAAATTTGGGTGGCTACCGGCAGGACATCGGGATTTTGGTAAATATTGAAATAGTTATTGTGGCCCACGAGCTTGTAAGCCGATAAGTCGTAGCGTGGGTTGGAGATAATTCGGGAAGCAACTTGCTGATAGGCTTTTGTCCCGGTTTTCTTACTCTGGGTGTTAACGATCAATAGTTGTTTGACGCCCAGCAGACTTTCCAAAGGCCAAGTGAGGTCATTATTTTTGACCCGTCCGGCTGATCCGATCGCGCCCAGATTGGTTAAGGTGTTGATAGTACTGGTGTTGAGTACCGAAGAAAAAGTGCTGATGCCGTTAAAATTATATTGATACGGGTCATCCATGGAGCGTTGGCTATCGGCATTCATTCGGTAAAAGCCGCCTGAGCTGAGTTTCTTAGCATCGTCATAACCAGCTTGAAGGACTTTGCTGGTAACCGTGAAGTCCGCCGCGGGCACGAAACTAATCGCTTTTAGACTCGTGAACGCATTAGTGCCCATGTCTAAAACAAGCAAGATCACGATGCCACTAACCAGCCATTTTTGCGGTAGCAGCCGACTGCGGATACTATAAAGCAGGAGTGCGGCAACCAGCAAAAAGACGCCGCCGAGGGTGAGGTTGAGTGCGGTGACGTATTTATGAGTGGCCATTCTTAAAATCGTTGGGATCATTAAGCAGCCTGCTGTGGCGATGCTGGCCATGCCGAGGCGAAAGCGGGAAACGGAAGGCAGATGGGCTAATCCGCGCAGACCCAGTATGAGCAGCCAGAAGATCACGATGAACGAATGGCGGTAAAGGTACCAGACCGGGGCGCGGAAGCCTTGCCAAATCAACACAAGCGGATTCAGCCAAATCGACAGGATCAGCAGCAGGGTCAACCCACCAGAGACGAGCCGTTCGCGGACTGGAATCGACGCTGCTAAAAAGTAGCACACCGCTCCCAGCAACGCAATCATGCCCATGTAAAGATTGGGTAAGCCGTTGGAAAGTTGGTCGAAGTTAAAACTCCCGGGGATAAACTTAGAAGGCAAGTCGAGCAACGAATAAAGTGCCTTCACACTGAAATCCGCACCGGCACTTGATAGCCGTGAAGCAGCCAAGGCAAAGTAAGTCGGAATTAACACCACGGCGGCAAGCATCCCGCTTAGTAACGAACCGCCAGCAAATAGGCCGATTTTGCGGAGTAGGTGGGTTTGATGTTGGATCGCCCAGCGCCAACCAAAATATAAAACCGCAAAAATGGCAATCATGAAGCCGATGTAATAGTTCGTTATGAAACTAAGACTGAGCGGCAAGACGTACGGCATGATCCGATGCGTTTCAAACAGCCGATCAATGCCCAAGACCACTAATGGCAGTAAAATGACGCCATCCATCCACATGATGTTAAGAAAGTTGGCGACCAAAAAGCCGGACAAGCCATAGCTGATACTGAAGACCAACGTGTACCAGCGGGCGCCGGCATGATGACTGGCATAGCACTGAGCTGTTGCCGCAGCAGCGCTGTATTTAAGCGCCGTCACAAACAACATGGCAACTGGTAACGCGTGCCGGGAAACAAGAACAAAGATCAGGTTAAACGGACTCAGTAAGTAGTAAGTCCAGTTAGCATACATGCCACCGCCAAGACTGTTCGAAAAGGAATACGCCTTGCCTGCGGTTCCTGCCAATGCGTGTTTTAAATAAGTAAAAAAGTCGATGTATTGCACTGCCGAGTCATTGGCGAGAATAGACGACGTGCCAAATGGCGCCATTTTTAAAGCGGCAAAAACACAGAGACTGATGAGAAAAGTCAGCGCAAAACTCACAAGCAGTAGCGGCCAGGTTTTGGTTTTTTTGAAATGCAACATATCCAGGCAGGACTCCTTTGAAAAGCAATCGGTTAGTCGTTAATAATTAATATGATAGCAAAAACCGCGCTGAATAAAAAATAAGCTAAGTTTAAATATTAACTTAATCATAACGCGGGACTGGCCAGGTGCAGCAGCCGGAACAGCATGAAAACGTTTTAAGTTGCAAGTCTTGATGATTCTTTAAAAATCACTTCGCCCGCTGTTGCCGTTATTGTTACAATATTAAGAGAACGTGCGCGTTGATCATCGTTTGGAGGGCTTTTATGGCAACACAAACAAGAAGTTCAGACATCAGGAGATTTTTAAAGACCAATGCGATCTGGCTGCTGCCGCTGTTGGCAGTTGCTTTAGTGTTATTGGTACAGTGGCCGCAATTGCATCTGTCCTATATTTTCCACCAAGACGACACGATGCCGCAATTGCGCCGCATGGAAAGCTATGTCACCAGCGTGCAGCATGGCGCGTATTTTCCTAAAGTTTTTCCTGAAGAAGTTCGCCACTTTGGCTATGCCTTTGACGCTTTTTATCCGTCCTTAATGCTGCTTCCGTATGTTTGGCTGCGGTTAGCCGGACTCGGGGTGGTCAGCGCCTATTACGGCTATCAAACATTGATTTTGGTAGCGACCGTATTGGCAGCCTACGCCAGCTTTCTGAAAATTCGTCGCCGTCCGCTTGCGGCATTCGTTTTCAGTGTCGTGTATACAACAGCGGTCTATCGGATGCTGGATGCCTTTGTTCGCGGAGCTCTTGGTGAAAATCTTGCCTTTATCTTTTTACCGATCATTGCTGCTGGCATGTACCTGATCTACATAAAGCAGTCAGACAACTGGTTCTTATTGGCCTTTGGCGTGACGGGCTTGATGTACGCGCACATGCTGTCGCTCGTAATGGTGCTCGAGTTTCTGGTTGGCGGGTTCCTGGTGTTGGTGGCATTAAGACGCGTTTCGTGGCGGATGGTCCGGTATACGGCATACGCGGCGATCAGCTCCCTGTTGATGGGGGTGGGCAGCTACCTGCCTATGTGGGAGATTTCGCAACATTTGCCGCTAAAACTTGCCGAATCTGCCACCATTTGGCTCAATTACCTGCAATATAGCCTAGGCGACCTGTTCCAGAATTCATTGAGTATGTATGCCTCCACCAGCAACATGCAAAACGTGAATCAGACGTTCCGTCCGGGGATGGGCGTTTTGATGCTGGGTATTGCGATTGGGTTGGCGCTTTGGTGGCCGAAGTTGAGCCGCTCCGTCAAAGTAGCGACCGGACTTGGTTTTGTCACCATTTTCTTAAGCACTAATCTTTTTCCATGGTCACTGTTTCGGAAGACCGTTTTGGGCACGATTCAGTTTCCTTGGCGATACTTGGAGCTAACGACTTTATTCCTGAGTCTGGCTGTGGCATTGGTGGTGGCGGAAAAAGTGCATCCGCAACATTTCGCATGGGGGATGGTCTTGGCGGCCTGCGTGGTCGGGTTTAGCTATGCCGCGACAATCAATACAACCATGACGAATGCCAATACCTACCGAGTAACGGACGAAAATGCCGCCGCTTACTATGGCGATGCGACTGGCGGCGGTTCGGAGTATGCACCGAAACAATTCGATTCCACCACCTTTTTCAAGAAAGACCAGACCGTGGTTTTGCCGTCACATAAACTTCATCGCCTGACCCCGCTGACCCAGCATTATAACGATTTGCGCTTTGGTTATACCAGCACGCGATCGGTTGTCTTGCAATTACCTAAGTTTGCCTACGTCGGCTACAACGTCACCGTTGACGGGAAAGTCGTTCCGTATCGTGCACAAGGTAAAAATGCCCGCTTGACCATCACGGCGCCGGCTGGCAGTCACCGGGTGCGGGTTGTTTATACCGGCACGCGGTTGCAACATGTTACTGGATGGCTTTCCTTGGCGGCTGCCATTATATTTTTCCTGAGCTGGATCTTTGTCGCAATTCGCAATTTTGATCCAGAAAAAAGCACCACTTCCGAAGATACGAAGTAGTGCGTTATGGTCAATGTACCGATGTGTCAGACTTTTGTGCTGAACTAGCTGAAAAGTCTGCATGCCGGTTTTATTTGATTTTACGGGCAATAAAAATCGGGCGTTGCTTGGTTTCGATATAGATCCGGCCGATGTAACGACCCACAATACCCAGCGCGAATAGTTGAATGCCGCCGATCATGAGGAAAATCGAGACCATCGACGGCCAACCTGCTGTCGGATCGCCATAAAGCGCCGCCCGAATGACGATAAATATCAGGGCCGCAAACGCGCCTAAAAAGCTAATAATGCCGATCATCGAAACGAAGGTCAGCGGGGCATCGGAAAAATCAATAATCCCATCAATGGCGTAACGCAAAAGGCCAGTAAACGACCAACTCGTTTCACCGTGTTGGCGCTCAATATTCTGGTAGGGAAGGTACTTGGTTTTAAAGCCAACCCAACTAAAAAGCCCCTTTGAAAACCGATTACGCTCGGTCATATGTACGATCGCGTCAACCACTTGGCGGGTCATGAGCCGAAAATCGCGGGCGCCGGGAACAATCTGGGTCTGAGAAACACGATTGATGAACTTATAGAAGAGATTGGAAAAGAATGACCGCACTGGCGCTTCACCGGAACGATCTGTCCGCTGGGCGCCGGCCATGTCATAACCCTCCTGAAGGGCAGCGTACATGTCCGGCAACATGGCTGGCGGATCTTGCAGGTCAGCGTCCATCACGGCATAATAATCAGCTTTGGCGGTGACCAATCCCGCATACATCGCGGCTTCCTTACCAAATGAGCGCGACAGATCAATATAGTGCACTTGCGCATCGCTATCTTGCAGATGCTGGACTTGGGCGAGCGTGTCATCAGTCGAGCCATCGTTGACATACCAGATTTGCGGCTGCAGCTGAGTCAGGTCGGTTTGAAAAGTTTTCATTAAAGCTTGGTAGATCAAAGGAACGTTTTCGGATTCATTATGACAAGGGATAATAATTGCCACGCTTTGCGGCATAGAAGGGACCTCCTTAGAAAAGTGAGCGCGAGCCAGCGCGATTAGAAGTCGGAGTGTAAGTGGCCTTGGGTGTGATGGCCCGGTTTTGGCCATTGCGCCAAGGTCCTTACGCTCCGGTTTCTGGGCTGGCGAACGCGTTATGATGATGACAAGCACTCAGTCATGCATCGCCTTGACTGCTTTGGTTAACTTAGTATTCTGACTCGTTACGGTTGTCAGATTAGCCGTCATGACATCAATTTGCTGATTCAGTGAACTGTAATATTGATTGAGTTGTGAGATCTGAGTTTCCAAGTCTGCTTGCGACACGTCGCTGCCAGCCGTGGCTGCAAAAAAGTCGTCCTCGGCACTCAACATTTCCCGATAATAACTAACCAGGGTTTTGTGATCGAGTTTGGCCAGCTTGAGACTGGTGAGCACCTTGCTCAGCGGCGCTTGGGGCATGTCTTCAGACGGTTGGTTATTGTGTTTGGTCAAGGTGTTATTGGCATCAGTCAGCGCTGTGTTCGCCGCTTCCAATGATTTGAACGCTGCGGCGCGTTTATCCAACAATTTCTTGACGGCACCATCGTCATTTTTTAGATCTGCCGACGGGTCATCTTGATAAGCCTTCTCAAAGGTGGACGGAAAATCATTCACCGTCGAGCCAATGACCTGCAACGCTTGCTGCTCTTGCTGCACTTGGGTCTGCACAGTCTGTGTTGTTGTCAGCAGTTGTTTTTTTTGATTTAAAGTAGCCGAACACCCAACAAAAAGAAAGGCTAGCACGGCTAATAATGGCAGTAATTTTTTCATGTCTTAGTCCTCTTTTTCTATGGTAGCGTAACAACAAAGGAATTACTAGAGGCTACATGGTGAGCGGGCTTAGAAGCAATCACGCTAATAACAAAACAACGTATGATAAACTAAGGGCAAATGGAGGAATTGCTTATGCATATCGGTATGCGAACGGTTAAAACAGCGGTGGGAACAGCAGTTGCGATGCTCATCGCTTATGCCTTACATCTTGAATATTGGACAGCTGCCGGTATCATTACGATTCTGTCAGTTCAGAATACCACCAAAGCATCGTTCCGGCTGGTTGCCTACCGACTGCTGGCGACTGTGCTGGGCTTTGTCATTGCGATCGGGGCATTTTTGGTTCTGGGATACAATGCGCTGGCGTTTGGCGTTTTCCTTTTAATCTTCATTCCACTAACCAACGTGTTTGAAGTGCAAAGCGGCATTGTGATGACGGCCGTGTTGGTCACGCATTTTATGATGGCCAAAAGCTGCAGCTGGTTCTGGATTCGCAATGAACTTTTGTTGTTGGCAGTCGGTGCCGGCGTTGCGCTTGTGGCAAATCTGTTTATGCCGAGCCTGGAAGCCAAAATCACGGAATTCCAGGCACAGGTCGAAGCGGAAATGCGAGAAATCATCGATCATATGAGTCAACAGCTAGGGCCGGAGCATCTTAAAAGTGCCGATAACTGGGCGAATTTATCAGATTTGAAAATGACGCTGGATGCGGCAGTGGCTTGGGCCAATCGCCACAGTGACAATCAATTGTGGTCGGAAAATGACTATTACCAAGCTTACTTCGAGATGCGGGCCAATCAATATGAACTGTTACGCCAAATGCAGGATAGCCTGGATCGAATCGAGACACCGGTTTTGCAGGCGGCTGTTATCAGCGATGCCTTGTCGATGACAGCTAGTGTGTTGAATGAAGATAATCCGGCGACGCAACTAGTTACGATGGTCAAAAAGATTCAGCGCAACTTTGCGGCTTCACCGCTGCCGACTGATCGTGCATCGTTTGAAAGCCGCGCCCGCTTATTTTATTTTTTGGAAGACTTCTCCCGCTTGCTACAGTTAAAGCGCAATTTCAATCATATTATTTCCTCGCAAAATTGATTTCTGAAAGTGCTGACACTTGCGGCGCTTTTGCCGTGATGGTAGACTAAACATGTACTTTTTGAATGGTCGTGGTTGCATGGTTTCAGAACTTTCTTCCACTTGTACCAAACAGAAATACACGATATTATCATGCGTCAAATGACGCAAGGAGGAATGTTCTCATGGAACACGGCACAGTTAAATGGTTCAACGCTGAAAAAGGTTACGGCTTTATCACACGGGAAGATGGCAGCGATGTTTTCGTTCACTTCTCAGCTATCCAAGGCGACGGTTACAAGACGCTCGAAGAAGGCCAAGCGGTAACGTTTGAAGTCGAAGACGGCGATCGTGGCCCACAAGCGGTTAACGTTAACAAAGACTAATTAAAGAAACCATTGACCGACTGCATTCGATGCAGTCGGTTTTTCTTTGTGTGAGCGTGAGCCAGGAACTGATTCTCTAGCTTTTCGTAAAAAAAACAATGTTTCGTAACATCAGAGCCATTGGTCCATGGTAAACTAATCTATAACAAAATCATCATCTTTGGATAGGGCTAATGGAGGCTGGGGCGCGATGTTAAAATTTGAAGAAGTGGCACCTGAGGCAAGGATTCAATATTTAGATCTCCTATTGGTGGGGGATGAAGATCCCGCCATGCTTAGTCGCTATTTAAGTACAGGGACACTTTTTGCCGCGCTTGATGATCAGGTGCCGGTCGGCGTCGCGATGGTTGTTCCAGTAGATGAGCAGACGATTGAATTGAAAAATCTTGCGGTCGCGCCTGCGCGCCGCCGTCAAGGCATTGCGTCCGGATTATTGCGGCACGTGGGCTTGGTATATGCCACTCAGCAATATCAGGAGATTTTGGTGGGCACTGGCGATGTCGATTTTGATAATCTCCGCTTCTACATGCGACGCGGGTTTCGGTTGGATTCGATTCGTAAACACTTTTTTGACCAATACAGCCAGCCTGTCTATGCTGATGGATTGAAGTTGCAGGATATGCTGGTTTTACGGCGCAAGTTGTTACTGACACGTGAAAATGAGACGAAGGGGTAAAGGCCATTGGCGAAAAAGCGCCACCGTTTTACATTGAAAAAGATTCCGCTGGCTGCCTGGCTCGTTCTGGCGTTTTTTGCAGTCGGGGCAACGTTGGTGGTCGGTTCATATTGGTCACAGCGTCAAGCTGAAGTTTCACAGCAGCAGGCCATTATCGATAAGAAAGCGGCCGAAAAGGCGAAGAAAGAGGCTTTCATTAAGCGACTGGCACCGACAGCACAAGCCATGCAGAAACAGTATGGCGTTTTGACCAGTATTACGTTGGCACAGGCGATTCTTGAATCCGACTGGGGCACAAGCACATTGGCCAAAGATTATCACAATCTGTTCGGCATTAAAGGAACGAATCCTGCGAACACCAAGGTGCTACGAACCAAAGAATATGTCAATGATAAGTGGATTACGGTTGATGGACGGTTTCGGGTGTACAGCGATGATACGGCATCAATCCGTGATCACGCGCTGTTATTTGTCAACGGGACTGATTGGAATCCACAACAGTACGCAACCGTGCGCGCGGCCAAGGATTACAAATCGGCAGCATCGGCTCTACAGACAGATGGGTATGCGACCGATCCTGATTATCCGCAAAAGTTGATTCATCTGATTGAAACTTGGAACCTGACGCAATATGACAGCTGAATGTTCGCATTTTAATGTTTGCACAATCCCTGTTGTTTGGCTTTAATAGCCCCAAATCACAGGGGTTTTGTTCTCTTACTGTCGTGAAAGCGGCTACTTGTCTCGTTCGGGAATTGCCGAAGCTATATTGTTCCACAACGTTTTTTATGGTAAGCTTGTTGAAAATTTACAAATAGAAGGAGTGCTTGTGGTGAAATTACTGGAAGACCGGATCAAAAAGGATGGCCAAGTTATCGGAACAGATGTGTTGAAGGTGGATAACTTCCTGAATCATCAAGTCGATCCTGATTTAATGGCCGATCTGGGTAAGGAATTTTACCGGCGTTTCAGCAATGAGCCGATCACCAAAATCCTTACTGTTGAAAGTTCCGGCATTGCCCCTGCGATTGCAACGGCGATGGAGTTTCACAAGCCGCTTGTGTTTGCCCGCAAGCACAAGAGTCTGACCTTAAAGGATCATCTGTACACTGCCACGGTTTATTCATTTACCAAAAAGACTTCCAATGAAATTGCGATTTCCCGCAAGTTCCTTTCCGCGGACGACAATGTGCTGATTATTGATGATTTTTTGGCGAATGGCCAAGCGGTTGAAGGGTTGATGGAGATCATTGCCCAAGCCGGCGCAACATTAAGCGGCGTTGGGATTGTCATCGAAAAGACCTTCCAGAAGGGCCGCAAGTTGTTGGATGACAAACATGTCCGGGTTGAATCTTTGGCAAGAATCAGTGCGTTTGAAGATGGCCACGTCATTTTTGCACCGGAGGACTAAGCCTAAACATGAAAAGTAAAAGCATTTCCAATCCAAAAGCCGCGGCACTTGGGCTGCAACATTTGTTAGCCATGTATTCGGGGTCGGTACTGGTGCCGATTCTGATCGGTGCCTCTTTGCACTTTACTTCGGAACAGATGACCTACCTGGTTTCGATTGATATTTTTATGTGCGGCATTGCTACTGCTTTACAGGTATTTGGCAATAAATATTTTGGCATCAGATTACCGGTTGTTTTAGGTTGTGCGGTTCAGGCGGTGGCGCCGCTGATCATGATCGGGCAGAAATTTAATTTTCAAACGATGTATGGTGCCATTATCGTTGCTGGTTTATTTGTCTTTCTGATTGGCGGGGCGTTTTCAAAATTGCGCTTTTTGTTTCCGCCGCTGGTGACCGGCTCGCTGATTACGGTTATCGGATTGTCGTTAATTCCGGTCGCCTTCCAGAATCTTGGCGGCGGCTCCACAACGGCCAAAGATTTCGGCAATATGACAAATCTGCTGGTCGGAACGTTCACGGTGTTGCTGATTCTGGCCATTAACGTTTGGGGGAGAGGTTTTCTGCACTCCATCGCCATTTTGGTCGGTTTGATCGCCGGGACCGTCTTAGCTGGCTTTTTCGGGTTAGTTAGTTTTCAGCCAGTCGTCGAAGCTAGCTGGTTTCATGTGCCGACGCCATTTTATTTTGGGGCACCGCATTTTGAATGGAGTTCGATCGTCACGATGATTCTGATTTCGATGACGTCGATGGTTGAGAGTACTGGCGTTTTCTTTGCCTTAGGTGATATCGTTGGGCGGAAAATCGAAGCGGACGATCTGAAACGTGGCTATCGCGCGGAGGGCTTGGCAGTCATGTTAGGCGGTTTGTTTAACACCTTCCCGTACACGACCTTCTCGCAAAATGTCGGCTTGGTGCAGCTTTCAGGCATTAAAACGCGGAAACCGGTCATGTATTCGGCAATTTTCCTGGTTATTTTGGGGCTGTTGCCAAAAATCGGTGCATTGGCCACGATCATTCCTGCACCGGTTCTTGGAGGCGCGATGTTAGTGATGTTTGGCATGGTGGCGGTTCAAGGCATCCGGATGCTGCAACAGGTTGATTTTGAAAATGACAAGAATTTGCTGGTTGCCGCAATTTCGATTGGCCTAGGCCTAGGCGTTACCGTTCAACCGCATATTGTCCAGTTTTTGCCGAAAACCATTCAGCTGCTTTTCGGATCAGGGATTTTGATGACCAGCTTAAGCGCCGTGCTGTTGAATTGGATTTTCAATTCACCTAGCCGAACACCGGAAATGCCGATTGATCGCGGTTTAAACGAAAATGATTCAGATAAATAAAGTCAAAGCGAGGAACAAATGTGACGCAATTTATTAGTCCAGGAGCCACTATTGGCATCATTGGTGGCGGAGTTTCAGCCTTTCGCATGGCCGACACAGCAAGTTTAATGGGCATGCGGACCGTGGTCTTGGCGCCAACGCAAACCGATATTGCCCTTGAAAAAGCCGATATTCCATTGGTAGGTAAGTCAGATGACCGAACTGCGTTAAAAGAATTGACGCAAATGAGTACGGTCATGACGTTTACCGACGAGAATGTGGATGGCGCGATCTTAGCGGAGTTAGCAACCGCGAGTCAATTGCCTTCAGGAAGCGACATTTTGACGGTAACGCAGGATCGTTATCTGGAAAAAGTCTTTCTTGACGATCTCAACATGAATATTTTGCCTTATACCCAGGTGATCACGCCTGGCGATATCAATGAGGCGATTGATACGATTGGCTATCCCGCCTTATTGAAGCCAATTCAAAAAGGGATGGGGGTCGATCAGCAGTTATTGTTGTCGACACCGGATGATGTGGATCGCGCTAAGCAACTGTTACAACAACGTCCGTATATTTTGGAAGCCTATTTGCAGAACATCAAAGAGGTGGCCGTGATGGTGGCAAAAGCCGGCACGACCATTCGCATCGGTCCGGTCATTCAAAATTATTTTGACCACCATCAGCTCAAAGCTTCATCGGTGCGCGCTGACGTTGATCCGGCCGTTATTGTGGAGATCCGGCGCATTGCCGAAAAAATTGCCAAGAAACTTGACTATACCGGCATTTTCAGCCTTGAGTTCTTCTTGGCGACTAATGGCACGTTGTACGTCAAGCGAGTTTACCCGGGGCCAAAGTTATACGGTCATCTTATGCAGAGCACCAGCGACATTTCCGAATACGAGTTACATCTGCGGGCCATTCTTGGTTGGCCGTTACCGGAATTGGAACTGGCTGAGGACGGGGTTGGTATTCCGCTCCGGCGAAAAGATATGGATGCGGTGTTGACGCAAATTCAAATCAAGCCTGACTGGCGCTTCGCTTTCTATCCGAACGGCGGCGAGTTAGTCGGTGAAATTGAAATCGTTGGCGATTTGAAGGCAATCAAAGACAGTATTAACGCAACCGGACATTTTGTTATTCAGTAACGTTTTTATCAAGCTACAAGGTTTCGGATTGACCAATTAGTGGTTATTAATTGGCTGGATCTGAGCCTCATGGATTTTAAAAGTCGTGCTCACCTTAGAGGAGGAAAAAAACCTGTGATTCCGCGTTATAGTCGTCCTGAGATGGCGGCAATTTGGTCAGAAAAGAACCGGTATGCTGCTTGGCTGGAAGTCGAAATTTTGGCAGCCGAAGCTTGGTCTAAGTTAGGGGAAATCCCAGCTAGCGATGTCAAAGCCTTGCGTGCCAATGCCAAATTCGATGTTGATCGGATTCATGAAATCGAAACCGTGACTCACCATGATGTGGTCGCCTTTACCCGCGATGTTTCCGAAAGCCTTGGACCGGAGAAAAAATGGGTTCATTTTGGCTTAACCAGTACCGATGTGGTCGACACGGCACAAGGTTACTTATTGAAACAGGCTAATCAAATTCTGCGGTCGGATCTGGACGCTTTAAAAGCCAGTCTGGCCAAATTGGCGAAGGCCCATAAAGATACGGTGATGATGGGGCGGACGCATGGTGTCCACGCTGAGCCAACGACATTTGGTCTCGTGGTCGCGACTTGGTATTCCGAAATTAATCGGGATATTCGGCGGTTTGAAGACGCCGCAAGTGATGTTGAGGCAGGTAAAATTAGCGGCGCGGTGGGCACGTTTGCCAATACGCCGCCAGCGGTTGAAGCTTATGTGACCAAGCAACTGGGCATTCGCGCGCAGGAAATTTCGACGCAGGTGCTGCCACGTGATCTGCACGCGCATTACATTCAGACGTTAGGATTGATTGCGACATCAGTTGAACGTTTTGCCTTGCAAATTCGCCATATGCAGCGCACGGAGGTCCATGAGGTCGAAGAACACTTCAACAAAGGCCAGAAAGGTTCCAGTGCGATGCCGCATAAGCGTAATCCGATCGGTTCAGAGAATGTCTCAGGGTTAGCCCGCGTCATCCGCGGTTACGAAACGCCAGCATTAGAAGACGTTTTACTGTGGCATGAGCGTGATATTTCACATTCCAGTGCCGAACGGATCATGTTGCCGGATGCCACTGGCCTGCTGGATTATATCCTTCACCGCTTTACCAGCATCCTGGATCATCTGGACGTCTTCCCGGAACGGATGAAGGCAAACATGAATTTGACACACGGCTTGATTTATAGTCAGCGGGTCATGCTCAAGCTCATCGAAAGTGGCCTAAGTCGTGAGCAAGCCTACGATCTGGTTCAGCCAAAAACGGCAGTCGCCTGGGATGAGCATCGTGATTTCCGGCCGTTGCTTGAGGCAGATCCTGAAATCATGGGCCGCCTGTCCAAGGCCGATTTGGATGATGCCTTTGACTATCACTACCATCTCAAGCATGTTGACGAAATATTCAAGCGTGTTGGATTGGCATAACCTCCTGCCCGCTACACGTTTTAGCAAGTGAAAACTTAAAACAAAACCGGCGCTAGACAGCAATTTGTCTAGCGCCGGTTTTTGACTTAAAGTACAGAGTTCAGATGAGTCAGGCTATTTGGTAATGGCATTCAAAGACAATACCGGTGGCTGTTCCCACGCATTTTGCGGATTGGCGCTTAAAAGCGATTGATCTGTGGTCAAGACAAGTAGGCAGCTGTCGGTTTGCTGCAAGGCGCGACTGGCTTCGGTTAAAAAGGAACGGGTGACTTGTGGGTCAAACACTTCAGCACGGCCGCTTAGCAGCAAATAACGTTTTTTACCCACTAAGCCACGATAAAATTGCAGGTATAGCCGTTGCATGGTGTCCAATGTAGCAGCTGGCTGATCGAGAATTGGCGAGTTAATATTCAACCATTCCGGTAAAAAATCCGTGTTTTTGCTGTGCCCATTAATATACAGATTATTGCGGACGCTGAGATAATCCAGAATACCTGTATCACGGCTGCTAATGAATGCAAGTTGCTTCAGCAGGCCACCGCTCGCAAAGTTCTTGATATATTGGTCGCGCAAGTCATTCAGCGATGCCTCGTCTGGCACGTACAAGTATTGAATCGTTTTAGGGGCAAAAAGCTTCGCGAGGTTTTCACGATACACATCAAGTTGTTTTGACCGAAATAACATAGATATCTCCTAACGCGGCATGACCCGTCGCTTACGAATCATTGAAAGCGGGGTCACTAATCCAAGATTGGTGATGAAAATCACGGCCATTCCGCTACCTAAAGTTGTTAGGAAGCCCGTTGGTTGGGTGATGTCATCAGTTCTACCGCCGTAATAAAATAAAGTTTCACGAGTAAATCCGGTTAGGTGACGGGCAAATAATTGCCGAAAAGCCCGGTTCATATCCACACTTTGATAGCCTTCCTGCAGCAGATGGCCAAAAACGGAGCGGTTCGCATTGGTTAGAAACTGGATCAATTGGTCGTTAAACAGAATGATCAAAAAGACACTGATCATAAAACTGATCCAGAAACTAAAGAAAGCTTCAAAAGCATACTGCAAGCCAATGGACATACTGCTTTTGCCTACTAAATAAAGCGCGTCGGTTTCAGAGCGGCGATGATGCCATAGCCAAGCCGTGCCGATCAGCCAGCAGATACCATTGAGGATCATGACCCGATTCAACAATGATTGCGCAGACTGAACCATTTTGATATGTGCCTGACCAACCTGCGTACTCAGCAGAATGGCTTCTTTATTTTGATCGCCAAAAGAATTAAGACGCTGCAGAAATGCCCCTTGTGCGGATTGATCGATCATTTCACTCGTCATCAGCATGATGCTGATCAAGCAGAACGCAACCGACAGCAGCATCATCACAATGTAATAACGGCGATGATAACGGAAACCCGAGAACGTTCGCTCAAAGAAATGCATCTACCCGTTCACCTCATAAGCAGTATAAGCAAAGAATTTGAACAAAGTGTGAACTTAAAGCGTACATTCACTATGTTATTTGATTTGTTTGGTCCTAATATCAACCGTTTCGGAGCTGCTAGATTCGGATTCGCTTGCAGACGAATCGGTTTGTGCTTGGACTTTTTCAGGGAAATCGGTGATTGGCTGGGTGTCATCGGCTAATTCAGGAGCATCGGTTTGATAGAGGTTGGTGGTTGATTGGTCATTATTTTTACTGTAGAGACTGGTGCTCTTGCTGCCAAGACTGTGTTCGATCGACAAGACCTTGCTGAGACTCTGATTATAGTCATACTGTCCCGGATTAACCGGCTTGAATCCCAACGGCACATAAAAACGCAATAAATTACGATTGGCTACATCATCAGAAAGACTTAACCGTGTATCAACTGATTTCTGATCTTTGGTAATGACTGCTTGCAAAGTAGGGGTCATGGTCACAAGTTTACCGGTTGTGTTGTCATAAACCTTGCTGCCTAAAACAGTGTATTTCGGTGTTACAAAATTATGGTTTCGAAATGCAACAACGTCATCATGCTGGCTCGAAAGCAGATCGGTGCCAAACTGAACATAGCGTTTGCTGCTGATGCCCAGCAAGTGCAGTAATGTTGGCAAAACATCGATTTCACCGCCATACGTATTGTTGATACCGCCTTTGAGGCCTGGCATGTGGAAGATCAGCGGAACCCGCTGTAACTGCGCATTATCGAATGCTGTCCACTTGCTGGGATCTTTACCTAATAACGGTGCCAGGGTCGTATTACGGTCGTTACTGATCCCAAAATGGTCCCCATAAAGCATCACCAATGAATTCTTTTCCAAGCCGCTGGTTTTCAGATAATCGAAGAATTCGCGTAACGCCTCATCCAGATAATGAGCTGTTTTAAAATACCCGTTGATGGTCGCATCGTCGGTTCCGGCATCGGGAAAGTCAGAATCTGCCTGGGTAATATAAAAAGGATTATGATTACTGGTCGTGATGATTTTCGTGTAAAACGGCTGTTGCAAGTGTTCTAAATATTTAGGTGTTTCAGCCAGCATCAGCTTATCTTTGATGCCGTATTCCGTAGCCGCCTTTTCGTCATGATTATAAAAGTTGCCGGAAAAGTAATTGTCATAGCCAAGACTTTTATAAACATTGTCCCGGTTCCAGAAGGAGGCAGAACCACCATGAAAGACCGCGCTTGTATAGCCGGCGCGCTGTTTAAGAATAGCCGGGGCGCCTTCGAAGGTATTTTCTGTGCCGAGACTGCTGAACAGTGAGCCGTTCGCAATCCCGAACGTGCTGGTTTCCAACATGTTTTCTGCGTCACTGGTTTTACCGAGGCCGACCTGGTGGAAAAAGTTGTTGAAACTGAGTGTGTCCTTTTCTTTTATGAGCGAATTGAGAAACGGCGTGACTTCCTGGCCGTCAATTTTCTGGCCGATCAGAAACTGCTGGAAACTTTCAAGGTGAATGATAATGACATTCTTGCCCTTGGCTGCTCCGTAATAACTGGCATTGGGTGCGGCGTAATGAGAGCGGGTGTATTGCAAAACCGGATCGAGATTGGCACTGTCTGCCTGGGCGCGAACCTGATTGTTCTGGGCAGTTTTGGCGGCATCATAGATGGTAAACGGAGCCAAACCTAAGTATTTGACAATGTAATTGCGGTCAAAGGTCCGGGTCAACAGCTGCGGACGATTCATTTCACTGGTAGCAGTGAGCAAGGCAAAAAAGGCCACACCAAACACCGTTACTGCTTGCGGTAAGTGGAAAGGCATGCGGCTGGTATCAAGCGATAAGCCAAAATGCGGCCATTTCAGTGGTTGATTGTGGATATAGCGCCAGATGTTCCAAATGCCATAACCCAGATAAGTTAGCGCAACTAGGACAATATCCAGCACATAAATGATGTCATGTGGCTTCACCATGCTTAGCGAACTGGCACCAAGTCCCTGGCTGACTTTTGAAACGCCGAGGATGGTGGTTACCGTCAGAAAATCAGTGAACTCACGATAGTAAAGGACGTTAGCGAGCAATAATAAGGTACTTAATATGTAGACAATGATGCCAAGCAGGTAACCGCGGCGGGCATGTTTTGGATAAAGTCCCAACGAGAGCAAAATGATGCCAGTGCCTAAGGGGTTGAGGATAAGCAAGGTATATTGCAGCGGGTCATTTAGGCCAAGCGAGAAATCAAAAAAATAGCCGAAAAGGGTTTTAGCCCACAATAAAACAAGCAGGAGCGCCAAAAAGCCGATCCGGGTGTTGCGAAGCCACAATAAAAGGCGATTGAGTCGTAACCGTTTCAAAGCGGTAACTCCTTTCCACTTTGTTCTTTGTCATTGTACCCGCAAAAAGGTGTTTACACAAAGAGAGCGTGAGCGGGGCCGGTTAGAAACCGGAGCATAAGCGGCCTTGGGCGTGATGGCCGGGCTTTGGCCATTGCGCCCAAGGTCCTTATGTGCAGGCTTCTGGCCACGCGAGCGCGTTTAAGTCAGAGTGTGAACCAGCCCGGTTAGAAACCGGAGCATAAGCGGCCTTGGGCGAGATGGCCGGTCTTTGGCCATTGCGACCAAGGTCCATACACACAGGCTTCTGTGCCAGTGAACGAGTTGTGATGTTGTCAGGCGACATTTTCGCACCGAAACAGCATACCGCAACTGAGTCAAATTCAGTCAAGACTGGCCGATTCTTATGGAGTCTTTAAGAGTTAGTGAAATCCAGATGTACTGTGGGTATCCGGTAAGTGGTTTGCTACAATGACTACTGGAGGTAACGTGATGCTTTTTCTGGGGCCATTTTACAATTGGATTAACAGCACATCATTAAGCCGCGTCAACCATTTTCCTTTGGTGCGGCTGGTGGTTTATAGTTTGGACAAAACGATCCTTTACCTATTAATATTTGCGGCATTACGGTGCTTCTGGCTGCTAACGACTCACCGGCGCACATCATTTGGCCATGAGCTTAAACTGGGCCTGTTTGTGGGCTATCTAATCTTACTGTTTGCGTTGACAGTTTTCCGTGATGTTTATTACCCATGGCAGTTGACGTTTCATTGGGATCGACCGCTTTCGGTGATTAACTTACAGCCACTTGTTGAAACATTGAAGTTGCGGCAAGCGGCGAGTCATTTTGATCTATGGTACCAATCACTGGGGAACATTGCCTGGTTTATGCCATTAGGGTTTGGCGTGCCTTGGATCAGTACACATCGGCGACGACTGGGTTCTGCCATCGGAATCGGATTGGTGACATCCCTGAGCATTGAAACGCTGCAATTCTTGCTGATCAGCGGGGTGGCCGATATTGACGACGTGATTTTTAATTTGATTGGCGCCATCCTGGGTTACGGTTTTTACCGCATGTGGCATCCACATCGCTAACCGGTGTCGAAAAGATTTTTGCGTGCCGAGTATCGATTAAACCAAAAGTTCTCTTAGTTTTCTAACTGATTTTTTGGTTGTTTTGCTACTGGAAAACCGATAGAATACTAGCCTGTATTCTATTTTTAGCTTAACGATACGATATATAGAAAGAGGCGCGTTATGGTAATTTTACTTGCGCTGATCCCGATGTTTGCCTGGGGCTCCATTGGTTTGGTCAGTGGAAAACTTGGAGGCAATGCGTATCAGCAAACTTTGGGAATGACGTTTGGCGCGCTGGTTTTCGGCGTTGGAACCTTGCTCGTCATGCACCCGGCGCTAGATAGCAAAACCTGGCTGCTTGGTATTATTTCCGGGCTTTTTTGGGCGTTGGGCCAAGGCCAGCAGTTTCAATCAATGAAGTATATGGGTGTCTCGATGACCATGCCCATCTCCACCGGCATGCAACTCATTGCGACCACACTGGCTGGCGCGCTGTTGTTTCACGAATGGCATAACGGCAGGGATGTGACGCTTGGTATTTTGGCGTTGGCGTTACTGATTATTGGTGCCACGTTAACGTCAAGGCGCGAACAAAACGATGATGTCACGTCTGCGTCCGGCGTGTCCAAAGGCATCCGGACCTTGCTGATTTCCACAGCGGGGTATGCCGGGTACACCATCATTGTTAATGCGGGACAATTAGGGGCACTGGCAGTTGTCATGCCGCAATCTGTGGGGATGATTATTGGTGCCTTATTGATGAGCATTGGCCATCAGCCTTTTGCCAAGGCAACTGTGAAGAATATTCTAACTGGGCTGCTTTGGGGTACCGGGAATGTTTTCATGCTATTGTCCATGGCGAAAGTCGGGTTGGCTGTTTCTTATTCACTGTCGCAAATGGGGATCGTGATTTCGACATTCGGCTCCATTTACTTACTTGGCGAACGCAAGACGCACAAGGAAATGATTTGGGTCAGCTGGGGCTCGGCACTCGTCATTCTCGGCGGCGTTGTACTGGGCATCATGAAAGCAAAGTAATCTGATGAGAAGTTGCCAGATTGCTTGCTTTTTTACAAATTCAATTTTAAAGTTAACTTGTTAGAGTGTGAATTTGAACAGCGCCTTTTGCTGGTTAAAATTTTGTTTGGAAGCGGTGCCGCAATCTTTTTATGATGGCGGTCAAAGCAAAAGTTTTGTCAGCGATTGACGTATTTAGAGGAGGAACGCACACGATGTCGTACATCAAATTTGATTCATCTAAGCTGGACAAGTTCGTTCATGCCAATGAGCTTGAACAGATGCAGCCGTTGGTAACTGCAGCTGACAAGGAATTGCGTGAAGGAACCGGTGCCGGTAAGGATTTTCGCGGTTTTCTTGATTTGCCGGTTAATTATGATAAAGATGAGTTTGCCCGGATCAAGGCAGCAGCCAAGAAGATTCAGGGCAACTCACAGGTCTTCGTTGCGATCGGGATTGGCGGTTCTTATTTAGGCGCACGGATGGCCGTTGATTTTCTTTCCCAGACTTTCCGCAACCTTGATCCTGATTTGAAGTTTCCAGAAGTTTATTTTGCAGGTAACTCAATTTCCGGTACTTATCTGGCTGACTTGCTCGACATCATTGGTGATCGCGACTTCTCGATCAATGTCATCAGCAAGTCCGGTACGACAACCGAACCTTCAATTGCTTTCCGCATTTTGAAGGCCAAGTTAATTGAAAAGTATGGCAAGGAAGGCGCCAAGGAACGGATCTATGCCACAACCGATCGGGCCAAGGGTGCTTTGAAGCAGGAAGCTGACGCTGAAGGCTACGAAGAATTCGTTGTGCCGGATGATGTTGGCGGCCGCTTCTCAGTTATGTCCGCGGTTGGCCTTTTGCCAATTGCCGTAGCTGGTGGCGACATCGATGAAATGATGCGCGGACTCGGCGATGGTCGCAAAGCCTATGCATCTGCTGACTTGAAAGAAAACGAAGCCTATCAATACGCCGCTTTGCGTAACATCCTGTATCGCAAAGGCTACACCACCGAACTGCTGGAAAACTACGAACCAACGCTCCAGTACCTTGGCGAATGGTGGAAACAATTGATGGGTGAATCTGAAGGTAAAGACCAAAAGGGGATCTATCCTTCAAGCGCCAACTTCAGTACCGACCTTCACAGTCTCGGCCAGTACATCCAAGAAGGCTTGCGCAACTTAATGGAAACCGTTGTTTGGGTTGAAGAACCTAACCGCGATCTGACCATTCCAGACGACGCCCAGAACCTCGACGGCCTCGGCTATCTCGCTGGCAAGAAGATGTCCTTTGTCAACCGCAAAGCCTATGAAGGGGTTGTTTTGGCACACACCGATGGCGGCGTACCGGTTATGACCGTCTCCATTCCTAAACAAGATGCCTACACCTTGGGCTATCTGATCTACTTCTTTGAAGCAGCCGTTTCAATCTCCGGCTACCTGAATGGCATCAACCCATTCAACCAGCCCGGCGTTGAAGCATACAAGAAGAACATGTTCGCATTGCTCGGT
Source organism: Lacticaseibacillus zeae subsp. silagei (assembly GCF_030770335.1). Classification (NCBI taxonomy): domain Bacteria; kingdom Bacillati; phylum Bacillota; class Bacilli; order Lactobacillales; family Lactobacillaceae; genus Lacticaseibacillus; species Lacticaseibacillus zeae. The sequence goes on from NZ_CP132484.1 coordinate 1,152,739, forward strand.
CGTCCCGGGTATGAGGATATGACCAAGGAATTGAATGCACGGCTGTAGTATCAGGGCTTTGCGCGTTTTAAGATGATTTAAAAACTGAAGCTTCCAGACCACTTGGAAAGCTCCGTAACTGACTTGTGACTCTCAGTTCGGACTCATCCACAGGTTTGGAAGCTTCTTTTTTGTGTTTATTCATTTAAATAAATAAAAATTAACCTTGCCGGACAAAGATAAAAGTTACTTTTTGATTTGAATTGAGCGTGTATTCAACTTTGTAGTCATGACCAGTTGAATTGGAATGAAAAGAAAAGGTAGTAGATGAAGGATTACTGGTCTGAGTTACGTCTGAAGGCATCCAGTCTGCAGCAAGTTCCTGTAAATGAGATGAATCGATATTGGGATCAGATGGTGCTTTTCGCATGTCGATTTTGACGACTGCAACGTTGCCAGAACCATCAACACCAACTCCGACCTTCATGACACCAGCTGAGCCGAGGTAGTAGTTACCGCTTGGGCTTTTGATGTCAGAAAGGTATTCGGATAATTTTGACTTGCTAAAAGGACCGAATACATGATTCGTTTCAGTATTTTCTGTAACTTTGGTCTTTGATGAGGCTTCACTGTTCGATACTGTACTTTTCGAATTTGCTTCGGCATTAGCCCTTGATTGACTCTCTTCTTGCATTGATTCACTTGCAATTCTTTGTGAGTTTTCACGTGCAGCCACTATGCGCGACTCACTTTCAGCTTTATTGCCTTCAGTGTCATTTTTAATAGCCTCATCAGCTGCTTTGTCGAGTTTCTTGTTAAGTTTTTTATCTGCATCTTTATCAGATTGTGTAGTCAGAGTTTCAGTCTGATTGCTGGATATAGCAAGATAAGTTCCAGTCCCAATAATTAAAACTGCACTGACGGCAACCAATCCCCAAATTAAATGTTTTTGCATCATTCTCCTCCAAGTAGTTGTTCATTACCCTTATCCCTCGAGATCGTCCGAGTCAATTAAATCAGAAGATCTGGTAACTAATACTATAAAGTTCATTTGGCGCAAAATAAATGGGTGTGCATATGATGAACACAGATAGGAGACCTAAAAGTAAACGGTGCCTAGGACTTTTTACAGCCCAAGTAGTTGTTTCTTTTTAGCATCGAATTCTTCTTGCGTGATAATACCGTCGTCAAGAAGTGATTTGAATTGCTTTACTTGTTCAATCGGATCATCGGACGTTTTCGGTTTATCTGACGTTATCACTGTCTCGGAGGATTCCATGGCTTTCTCACTTTCTTCATCGACCTTAAAAGACAAGAGTTTTTGATAGTCAGCCGTTTTGGTGGAGAGAACAATCTGCAGTTTTTCGCCTGTCTCGTTGTTAACAAGGAAAAGCGTTGTACTTGAATCATCTTCAACTTGAGAAGTTGTCATGACACTTGATGCCTGTGTTGTGCTGTGGCCTTTTGTCTTATCTTTCCCAGAGTGACCACCAATAACCGCACCAGCTATCGTGCCAACGCCCGGCATAAGCAAAGTGCCAACAACTGCACCGCCAAGCCCATGCCGATGTTTTTTAGTCTTGCTTTTATGGTTTGTGTCGGACTGGCTCTGCGTTTTCTGTTCTTCATGATAAATAGGGCCAGCAAACTTAATGCTGCTGATTCGGAAATAAACAGGATTATCTAAATTAAAAACAACATTTCCACTCTTTAACTGATACATTTTGTCACCAAAGAAGCTAGTAGCACTAACTAATTCACGACCGGCTATAAAATGGACGGGTTGTTCTAGGACAATATCAGCTTTCAACGCTGCCTTAGCCAGTTTACGCGCTTCTTTCTCGTCGGCTGTTAAGGACGAGGATTCTGAAAGTTTATTGCTCGCATCCTTGAATTTGTCGAAAATTCCCATGTGTTGCTCCTCCAAAGTTTTTCAGCTTTTAAAGTCATCAGGATTTAGACTGGTGAATGGTTTAACGTATAAACTATACTGACTTATTCAGATCGTAATATCAACTGATTTATTTTGAAAAATCACAAGATTACAGATTTGTTAGATAGGTCACTTGTCAACTAAATGCTTATTCAAATGATAGGCTGATTTAAAAGAAACATGTAACGTTAAAGTTCGCTTGCAAAACGATAAACTACTCGTATCTTTCGCCCAAATATCAATTACTCCGCATAATCCATCCGCACAATTTCAAGCGGCTCTGCCAAAAAGTCGTCAATCCCCGCTAGAAACTTTTGGAAATGCGCCGTTTGGTTATGTAGTTCGACAGCTGCGGCGTCTTGCCAATGCTCGATGATTTCATATTTGTTGGGGTCGGTGAGGCTTTGGAAATGATCATAGCTAAGATTGCCAGCCTCGGCACGCGATCCTTCGACCAGCAAACTGATGAAGTGGCGATACTCGTCCGTCAGTTCCGGTTTTACCTTTAACGTGACATTAATGACTTTCATTTGAATCCTCCTAAAGGGGTTTGGGTTTGTTGTGGCGTAATGTATTGACAAAGGCGTTTAAAAAGACGCCTTAACATAATTTCATTATACCCGATTACTAGCGATTTACCGCGTCATAATTGTTGCAAGTGGGTGAGATCATGGCTGAATGATGGGGCTGTGTCAAAAGTGATTTGGAACATCACAAACGAACCCACTTCAACAATTGAAAATGGCCGAAGAAAAAAGCCGCGCGGACCAATGGTGTCTAGCGGCTTTCAATAAAGAATTTTTGTGTTTTAATTTTTGGTACTGGTACCATCTGCGTAATTGATAGTATATCCCGGTTCAACGTTGAAGATATAAACGTTGAATCGAACTGTGTCGTCGCCAACGCTTTGCGCCCGCATTTGGACACCACGAGCAACGAGCTCGTTGCCGCGGAAGATTGGCTTGACTTCGTAACGTACGTAATGCTGGCTGTTTTGTTTAAGGTAGTAAGCGATGTCCATTTCATGAGCCAACATGAGCGGACTATTAAGCGTTTGGGTTCCCGTCATCAGATTCTTAGGATTGTTGTTTTCGCCAGTCAGCTGGTAACCGATCAGATGGCTACGATTATAGAGCCATCCGTGTGCTGTCTTTTTGTTATGCCAGCCGGTTGGATTCCAGGTGAGGGGTTCCCGTTTGGCTGAGGGCATCAGCGATTTGTTCAAAAGTGCATTCGCATCGGTAACGCGATTTTGGCTGTCTAAATCGCTGTAAGTTGCCCAGGCACCTTTTGCTGTGGAAAGGTCACTTTTGTTAAAAGCGGGGTCATTGTTGTTGACGGTTATTTCTTGTTGACCGGTGTAGTCGAGGCTAGCTAAGTTGCTGGTGTCCGGTGAACTGCTCGGGGCCTCTGATGCTTTTGCTTCTGGTTCCTGCTTATTTAAGGTTGTTTTGAGCTTGCTGACCTGTTCACGTTTGTCAGTGATCGCATCGTCAAGGCTGCTGATAGCTGACGCGGTTTTCTTGTTAAGCTTGGTCTGACTAGCCACCGGATCGACCACTGTTTTGGCTGATTTCGAGCTGCTTTCAGAACTGCAGCCAACTAACAGGACACCCAGAACAACTAAGGGGGTGAGGTATTTCATTATCTGTCTTTTCATCATCGCAGCGCCTTTCGATAACCTGCCGCTTGTGCTTCGGCTTCAGTGTTGAAATAAACGGCATTAGCAGAATTCATACGATATCCCGCCTGGCCGGGAACATGATAGATCTTGCTACGGCTATTGCCGACAATCGTTCCCTGATCGCCTGTATTCATATCGCCTTGATTGGTAGGTGCTTGCTGCTGGGTTGTGGCAGCTTGTTGTTGCTGTTGTTGCTGTTGTGCTGCAGATTTCTTTGCTTCTTCTGCCTGCTGTTTAGCTGCCGCAGCTGCTGCGGCGGCTTGGGATGAAGAAGCTGCCTGTGCAGATGACGCCGCGACTTTGCTGGCTGATGCTTCCCGGGACGCTGATTCTGAAGCTGCCGAAGATGCTGATTCTTCAACGGCTCGTGATGATGAGGCACGGGCGTCAAGCTGGTCTTCCAGCTTGGTTTGTTCCTTCTTCAGTGCCTTTAATTCTGAAGACTTCTTAGCCTTGGCTGCTAACAAAACCTTGCCGCGCGTCTTTTCCGACTTTAAAAGACTTTTCTGCTTTGCAGTCAGTTTCTTGGTGGTTGTTTGCGCTGATGAAGCTGTTGATGGTTTTGTGTCGACCATCGGACTGCCCACAAACATGAGCACAATGCCGCCGATCAATATAATAAGGTTGAAACGTTTCGTTAATGGATGCTTGCGTTGCCGCACCAAACGAATCGTGCCCCAGACTGTACCAATCAGTCCGAGCATGACAAATAAATTGCCCAGTGTTGACATTTTTCTCCTCCAAATTCCCTAGTGACAATTGTACGAATATTGCGATTAAAAAATATTCGTATGAACTTATTTCTAAAGTTTATTTTCCCAGAAAAAAAGCCCAACGGCAAGCGTCGGACTTAATTTTTGACTTATGACTGCGTCGGATTCAATTTATGACTTTACAACGTCAACATTGGCATAAAGATTGGCGATAATTGCCAGCATGTCTTTTTCGGTTCGTTCCCAGCTGATTGTTTTCAGATAAGCTTGGGCTTTTTCAATATGCTGTGTGATCGTGTCAGGATTTGCGCATGCTGCCTGAAGCGTTTTGGCAAGATCACGCTCGTCAAGATGACAAGAGAAGTAGGTATTGTCTTTCAAGAAGTAACTGCCAGTACCTTCTTTGAAATCAATCAAGGGAAGACCGGCGCTCATCATTTCGTAAGGAACCAAGGAGAAATTAGTCATCGAGGTTGCGATGCCGAAATCAGCTTCATGATAAAGCTGGTTAAGCTCTGGCGGTGTTAGCTTTCCGAGATTCTCACCATTGATAAAACGCTTGCTACGCCCCGTACCGAAGTATTTGATTTTTAGATCAATACCCTTAGCACGCAGGATGTGGCGGCAATTTTCAAGGACAATTTGAATCGTGACAGGCGCCCGTCGCGGACTGCTCCATTTGGTGTAAACAGCTAACGTAATTTGCTGCTTTTTTTGATACGGAGCAGTGTCACGTTCTTTAAACGGATATCGGGCAACATCAACCGGAAAATTGATGACGTCAATTGGACTATTGACCTGGCAATGCGTTGTGATCATATGTGCGCACCATGGACCAAGCGTCACCATGTGCAGGCCGAGGCTATACGTACGTCGCGCCATCTGGTAGCGGTCACCATAAGGGTAGAAATACGGTTCGTAATCCTGGACAAAGTACATCTTATAGCCGGGTTTATTTTTAATGATGTAGACCGATTCCCATAAAGTGGCGATCCAAATATCAGATTGGTGCGATTCGAGTTCACCCATCGGCAGGCATGTACCTTTATAGCCGGGATAGTTAAATTCAGCATTTTGGATCATTTCGTCTTGGCTTTGCGGGACATAGCTGAGGTAATAAACGTCATACCCCGCGTTGGCTAGGAGCGTGCCTAAATGTAACATGGTTGTTTGGCCACCATCGTAACCAATGATCCCAGTTGAAACAAACGTTATTCGATTACCGCGCGGCTTAGTCTGATCAGCCGGCCGGTCATTGAAATATTTAAGTATCTGATTATACTGATGAATGCTGCCATCAGGGGCATCATTGAATTTAGTTTTTGCAGGTTTCACAGCCGTTCCTCCTATCGATTGGCATACTGAGCATGTAGGCCACAAGCAGAAAAATTGGGTAGAAAAAAGAGGCCTGGTGCCACCGCCATTTTTACAGCAGCGGTACCCGTTTAATGAAAAGATTCTGCGAAGACCTAATGTTTAATTTAGTTTACATAATAACCGTAAGCCAAATATTAAAAATTTTCAAGTTTGCCCGGATCAGAGTACGTGAATGAGCGCGTTTATAAGTCGGTTTGGAGGAGAGCTCGACCATTGCGCCAGAGGCTTCTACATGCTGACTTTCGTGCGGACAATCGTATTTCAGAGCTGTATGATTAAAAAGTCTAAAGACATTATGAGGGTTATACAGAAAACTTAGAAGATAGCCAATATAAAAATCCTAATAAATGCTTATCTTTACCCTTGAAGAGGCCTGTGCTAGTGTGAGAGTATCCATATCAATGAAAGAACAGGTGAAGTTATGTTAACGATTGGTGTCATGGGCTTGGGCTCAATTGCCCGAAAAGCATATCTACCGGTTTATGCTCAAATGCAAGATCAGGTGCAATGGCTGTTGAGCACCCGCGATGAAGATAAATTACAACAACTATCAAAGCAGTATGGACTGGCTGCGGCGGGAAATTCGTTGGAAGCGTTAGACGCAAAGCAGCTTGATGCCGTAATGATTCATACGCCAACAGAAACTCACTATCAATATGTCAAACATTTTTTGGAAAAGGGTATTCATGTTTTTGTCGATAAGCCGTTGGCAACTGACATGGGACAGGTTAATGAACTTTATGACTTGGCTGATTCCCAGCATGTGATGTTGACGGTCGGGTTTAATCGTCGGTTTGCCCCAATGATTCAGGATCTGGCCCAGGTGGCAGATAAGACCGGTGTGCGCGTGGATAAGAACAGAATTGACGCACTTGATGACACAAAACACGCCTTGTGGGATCTCTTCGTTCATCCAGTGGACACAGCGCTTATGTTGGCGGGTTATCCTGAAAAACCTAACACGCGATATGCGTTGCATACAACTTCAGATGGTCAACTTCAACAGGCAAGCGTGACCTTCACAGCCCCTGGCATTCGCGGGGAGGCCGGCATTGACTTACAAGCCGGCACCAATCTTGAAGAAGCGCAAGTGGCAGCTCCAAGCGGTGTCCAAAGAGTGCAGAATTTGGATCAGCTAGTTGTTTACGGTCGTGGTGGTGCTTCACAGACCTTTGCCCCGAACTGGCAGCCAATGTTGGAGACACGTGGCTTCGCTTCAATGGTTCAAGCCTTTGTGCAAGCCGTGGCCGATCCCGATGGCAAGAATCCGGTATCGCCTGCGACCAGTCAGCTGGCACATGCAGTTGTCGCAGATCTGGTTAATCAGATTCAAGAATGATCGCTATTTTCATGGATTGCTAGTGGAGAGACTTTTAAATAGAGCCAACTAGCAGGTGACCACTCTGCTTAGTTTGTCATGGGGGAAACAAGACTTATGTATCAAAAATCGTTTATGGAAATTGCCAATGAAGAGGCGCGTGCCAATGTTAATGGATCAGATGGCGGTCCTTTTGGGTGCGTCATCGTCAAGGATGGGAAGATCGTGAGTCGCGCTCATAATCAGGTTTTGGTCGACCATGATCCGACTGCACACGGTGAAATTACTGCCATCAGAAAAGCTGGGCAAGCGCTGGGAACTCATGATCTGTCCGGTTGCGAGCTTTATACTTCGGCGATGCCTTGTCCGATGTGTCTTAGTGCGATCATCTGGGCCAATATCAAACAGGTTTATTATGGCAACACGGCGGATGATGCTGCAGCGATCGGATTTCGGGACGCGGCCATCTATGACTTCATTAACGATGGCCTGAAAGGGAAGATGCTTACATTGAGCCAGCATGATCGGGACATGACGATTGGTGCCTTTAAAGCGTATCAAACAGCCCAAAAGAAATTGTATTAGTTGCGAGTGATGCCATTTATTTGAAGATGCGGCGCGAACGATGATGGCTTTGTGCTGGTCGACAAATGGCTTTGTACTGGCCAAAATACAGTTGACTTTTCCAAGGTTTCCTGTAGAATAGTTTGGGTACGATAAAGCGCCACTCATTGCCCGTTGGTCAAGGGGTTAAGACGCCGCGTTCTCAGCGCGGAAACACGGGTTCGAATCCCGTACGGGTGAGAAATAGAATCAACCAGATAAAACGGAACCCTCAAAATGCCTTTATAACGGCGTTTTGGGGTTCTTTTTTATTTGGTAGCAAAAGTCGCGATGCTTTTTCGGCACAGACACTGCCTTCTGCTAATCCAATGCTTGCTCATGGAGACCTCTGAACTTGATTTAGCGTTACAGAGTAAATGATAGCGATGAGAAGACGACATTTCCTTGACAACTGTTCTATCATAGACCATGTAGGGTTCTCGGATAATATGCAGAACCAAACGATTGAAAATGGAGGCGACGGCATCATGCAATATCGAATTCAACTCGATACTAAAAACCAGTTGTTTGTGGCGATTGATGCGCATGACCAGAATCATTTTGGGACCGGTCGAACGATTGAACAAGCCATTCATAATTTAAAAGCGACAAACAAGGCCGCATAATAAAACCCCATCCGTCGTTGGCATGAACTTAACTGCCAATGTGCGGATGGGGGGCTTTTTTTGTAGTCGGTACTGAAAATTAGAACCTTACTGATAGCGAACCAAGTCGTGGCGAGTTTTTAGCCAGATAGAAAGGAGAATAGCGACTAAGGTGAAGACGCCGATGGCTGCGATGATGAAGAGACTGCGGTAGCTGAGCCAGTCGATGACAAGACCACCAAAAAGCGGCCCGAGTGCCCGGCCAACAGATCCCCAGGAGTTTACAAAGCCTTGATAACGGCCTTTGATAGCGCGTGGCGTCAAATCATTGACCAAGGCGGGAATCGCAGGGGAGGCGGTGGCTTCGCCGGTGGTTAGCGCAATCATGGCGATGACAAAGAAGCTATATGTCCGCGCAGTGATGAGGATGAGGAAGGATATGGCGACCATGACAAGACCAAACAGGATTTGGTAAATAATGCGAATCCCATTCACGTGTTCATTGAACCAATTCAAGAAGAGTTGAATGACCACAATTAACGCTGCGTTGAGTGTCCATAAGAAGCTATAGTTGCGCAGCGGGATGCCGAGGCTTGTCATGTAAACCGACAAGTTTGAGGACCATTGTTGGTACATCAACCAAAAAACCAGTAGTGCAAAGAAGAAAGTCGTCAGCATCAATTTGTTTGCTGCGGGCAAAGATGGCTTCTCTGCTGTTGCGGTAACTTCTTTTGGCTGAGTTTGGGGTATTTTTGCAGCTGGCCGAAACTTTGTGAGCACGACTGTGAAGAATAATGAATATAAAATGACGGCAATTAAGAACAGTAAGGTTACGCTGATATCATAGACAAAACCGACCAGCGCCGTTCCGATTACAACACCGACATTTTGGGCAAAATATAACATGGTAAAAACGTAGCGACCGTCTTTTGAACGTAAACTGGTTCCAAGCGAATTGACCATGGTGATATTCCAGCCGGATCCGATACCGAGTAAGGTTAGCCAAATGCAGTAGGCAGGCCACCCGTGCCAAACAGTCAGGCCAATGAGTACAAGTCCGGTAAGGCCGACGCCAAAAAGGGTTAACCGGTATGGATCTCCTTGATCGTAAAGCCGTCCGCCAACAATGCTGCCGATGACGCTCCCCAGTGAGTTCAGCAACAAGACAATCCCGATGACCGTTAACGAGATGCCGAGACGATTATGTAGATAAATACTGGTTAGTGGCCAGATGAAGCTCATCCCGATGCTACTTAACAGCGCTCCTGTAAGCAGCCAGCGTAGCCTGATTTCGTGCGCCATCAACATTGCCTCCTTACCTGATTAATTATGGCCACTGCCGAATTTGGCAATAACGCAATAATGTCATGGTACGTCAAGCCTTGGCATGGGGTCAATTGCGTTTTTACGAAAAGTAGCGTTTTTGCACCAACAGAGAAAATAGCCAATATGAAAAGATAAAAAAACATCCTCGCGCACAAAAACGGCAAGAATGTTTTCTAATTGACGGATTCGAAATTCATTGAATGCGTGGTACTTATTTTGCTTAACAAACGTGACTAAAGATTCTTGTCCATGTTGAAGGTGAGCTTTGATAACTTCAGACTTTCCATGACATAATCGTTAATTAACGCCTTAGTCGCCGCCTTAGTGTGGGCAACGATTTTATAGTTGGCTTCGGTTAGATACTGGGTCAATTCTTTGGCACCCAATTCTTTGGCGCCTTCGTCAAAGGACTGAAGCATTTCACGATAATCACGGTTGAGTGCCGTCAGATAATCGCGATCAGCCTGAATGAACTGGGTGTAATGCGCTTCTACCAACACGTCGAGCAAGCGATGCAGCCAATAAGCGGAGTCTGCATCAAGATCAAAGGTTTTCGGCGTTTTCGAATAGCTAGGATCCGTGTCATTGGCGTTGCAGTAAAACGGTACATATGGACTGAAGGATGGCATACCGATTGCCAGCCACATGATCGCAGCCAAGCCTTCCTGAACGTCACTGCGCAGTTGCAGGATGTGGGAATTCTGGGTGCGGTTCAAGCCGATCGGGCGATAACGGAAGCGGTCAGCATCAGCGCCGTGGCCATAGGGATCAAATGGTGTCTCGTTGTAGTGGCTACCAAGAATCTGGGCAATATCTTCACGCGTGATTAGATGGTCAGTCCGCATGATAAACGGTAAGTCGGCTGACTCAGGATCTGCCTCGATTTCCGGATTGAGCAGCTTGTGACCGTACCAAACCCGCGGCGTGTTGTAGTGGCGGTCTTTTTCGTTCATCGTGCCGAAAATGTGGCGGAAGTTCCAGCCTTCTTTGTCGGTATTGAGATGATGCGCTTCAACAAATTCCTGAATACCTTCGCTCCAAGCAAAATTGTCGGTGTCTTCGAAGTCGACCTGCTGAATGGCAACTTGATTGGCCGCAATGGCATAAGCGTCGTCCGGGATACGCTGAGCGACCCAGTGATGGCCGGTGACGATTTCCATGTACCAGACACTGTCTTTGTCAGAGAAAAGAACGGAATTACCTGCAGGCGAACCGTATTGTTTGATCAGCTGGCCGAGGTATTCAACGCCATGGCGCGCGGATTCGATGAATGGCAGCACCATGTTAACGATCAGATCTTCATCAAGACCGTCTTTGACAAGCGGATCGAAGCCCAACGCCCGTTCATTACCGTACGTACTTTCGGTTGCGGACATTGCGACATTGCGCTCGTTGATACCACTTTCTTCGTAATCGCCGAGCTTATCGTTTTCGACATTGGGAACGGCATTATAGCGATAACCATTTTCCGGCAAGTCCGCTTCAAACCCATTAAGCGGTGACTTGACGTGTAATGATTTTTCGCCTTTCCATCCAGCGTGCATATAGAAACGTTGCGGTGTCAGGGGACTAAACGTATCATCGTTACGAGCGATCATCGTTGAACCGTCGATGCTGGCCTTCTTACCAACCAGAATCGAAGTGCATGCAGATTCAATTTTCATTCTTGCGCCTCACTTCTTAAGTATTGGTAACAGTTTACGACAGAATCGTTTTTTTTGCACCTCCGTAAAAAAAGTCGTTGACAACCGCGCAAATCTTTTTTAAGATATTATTCGTTGTTAAGTTACTGGGTAGTAGCGAAGTGGTAACGCAGTGGACTCTGAATCCATAATCATAGGTTCGATCCCTATCTACCCAATCTTGGATACGACGATAGCTTATCGATAAGAACAGAAGCCTTGATAGAAAAGGTTTCTGTTTTTTTCGTTTACCGCAAGCAAGGATTTATTTCAGAAAATTGAGACATGATTGAGACAAGCTCCATGCTCCTGAAAATGCTGTTAGGAGCCAGTGAGCGCGTCATAGCGATGTAGTAGGCTTATACATCAACCCAGCCCTCAAAGCCGCTGCGTCCACACCAAAAAGCCCGCATAAGCAAAGCAAATGCAAGCATAGATTAAAAAAGCCGCAATCATAAACGCCAGCCATGGCCAGGTTAGAAACGCTCTGGCGATGAATAAGAAGAAAGCCATCAACACCGCGCGTAATCCGCGGGTAAAGACGGCTTTGACGGCGCTATTCAAACGATACCTCAATCAGCAGGCGCTTAGCTTTTGTCAGATGGCTGGTGGTCATCCACATCTGGTTAGTGGACGGGGTTTCAACGTCTTCGCCTAATTCAGGTAATAGACTCAATAGCCAAGCACTAAGCTCAGGGTTATTGAAGGAAAAGTGTTCCGGCAACCGGATGACCCGTAACCGATTCGGCGGAAAGAAGAGTTGTTGACTAGGAAAGATCACGCGGTCGTCGAGCAGAATGCTAGCGACGTTTTGATATGGGACTTGGCGGACGTGATAACTTTGCGGATGGTCGTGGGCATATGCCAGGATCATGATGGCTGCGTCAATCAAAAAAAGGCCTCCATTCAAAGATGCTTACGCTTTTCATGATAACATGAATGAAGATGGTACGTGAGCCGGTCCATTTTAAAAACTGACGAAATATCTGGCGATGGACCGGCTTGAAACAACAATGACGCAAATTTATAGGAGTGTCAAAATGACCAAAAGGCTATATTTAGTCAGACATGGTGAAACGCCGATGAACGCGGCGCGGCTATTGCAAGGGATTACGAATGCCAATTTGACTGCAAAAGGGCAAGATGCAGCCGATCGGTTGGGTGAGTTATTGCAGCCGGTGCCGTTTGCCAAAGCCTTTTCGAGTGATCGAACGCGGACGTTGGAAACAGCCAAACGGATTCTTGCCGGGCATGAACCTAAGCCGCCGTTAGTGGCGTTGTCCGCCTTGCGCGAATATTATTTTGGCGGTTTAGAAGGTGATCCGGGCAATGCCATTATGGCCCGGACGATTCGTCGATATGGGCTGACAACGGCGTGGCGGGCTTGGGTCGGATCAAAACGTTTTCCGGGATTAGTCCGGTCGATTCGCAACGCTGATCCGACACATCAAGCGGAAGATTTCCCTGATTTGTTAGCGCGCTCTCGCCAAGCTTTTGAACAGGTAGATGCTCAGAGTCCGGATGACAGCGATATTTTGGTCGTCTCGCACGGCTTGCTTTTAAGTGCTTTGATTTATCAGCTGGCACCTGATCAGTTGCCATTCAGCTTGTTGAAAAATACCAGCGTGACGCGAATTGATATTGTGAATCAGAAAATGCGGGTTCGCGGCGTTAATCTGACCCAGGAACAGGACATTTTGGCCTTGCGCCATGATGAGCCGGAAACTGATGATGCCGCTAAAAATGAAACGAAATGACGTCAAGTTTGCTGGACGATTTTGATTCCGGTCTGATTTAAAATGTAAGGCGAAACGGTAATTTCGGACCTTTGACTGAAATTATCGTTTTTTGATTGCTTTTTTGCGCGGCTCCGTCTATAATGACACCTTGTCATATGACGGATTGTCATAACCGAGCAGCAGCCAGCCGGGCTAAGGGACTCGGAGCAGAAAGGGGGTCGCCATGCCGAAAGCAACATTCTTCCGCTTGCCGGAAGCAAAAAAACAGCGGTTGATGGACGCGGCGTATCAAGAATTTGCCCGCGCACCATTTAATGAAACCAGTATTAGTAATATTATTAAGCATGCCGGCATTCCACGCGGTAGTTACTATCAATATTTCGATGACAAGGCGGATCTGTATTTTTATTTATTGGAAACCGTGCGGCAACGGACTGTTTTGATTTTGCAACAGGTCATGACGAAGCATCATGGCGATCTGTTTCCTGCCATGTCGGAGTTTTTCGGCAAAACCATCACGGCGCTGGCACATGGGCCGCATGCGGCTTTGTATCGGAACGTTTTTTTACACATGGATTTTCATAGCGCCGCAAAAATGGCCGGATCTAAGGCGCCGTTTCTAAAGCCGCCTCATGGTCATCAGGAGATCCATGATTTCTTATTGACCAGCATTGATCGCAGTCGGCTTCGTATTCAGACAGATGATGAGGTCAGTTTACTGATTCGTCAGATTGTCGGTATGTTCATGCAGACGATCGCCTATTATTATTCAAACCAGGCTGAAGGTAAGCCGATTACGGTCGCTGAACTCAAACGACGCAGCGATCAGCTTCTTGACTGGTTGCAATTTGGCGTTGCCAGTGATGATCACAACCATCACTAGGAAACGTAAAACACCGGACTGCCTGTATGGGTCCGAAAAGCATCTGTTAGGAGGAAATTATGCTTAAGCTTGCAAAAAAGCGCATGTCTGGCATCGCCGTTATTGGCGCTATTTTGTTCATGATTGTTCAGGTAATGAGCAATTTATATTTACCGAATCTGACCGCCGATATCGTTAACAACGGGGTTGCCAAGGGTGACATTGATTACATCTGGGCAACCGGTATGAAAATGATTTTGTTTGCTTTTCTCAGCATTCTCGCTAGTGTCGGGAACGTTTTTTTGGCGTCCCGCACCTCGCAAAAGCTGGGCCAAAAGTTACGGTCGGACATTTATCGTAAAGTCATTAACTATTCCCATGATGAAATGGATAAGGTGGGGACGAGTTCACTGATTACGCGAACGACCAATGACGTGACGCAGATCCAAAATGTTTGGATGATGATCTTGCGGATGATGATTATGGCGCCGATTATGTTAATTGGTGCCAGTTTCCTTGCCTACCAAAAGAGTCACACCCTGACCATGGTTTTCCTGATCAGCTTGCCGCTGTTGGCGTTTTTCTTGCTGATCATCATGTATTTTGCGGTGCCGTTGTTTAAGGCAATGCAGAAGAAAACCGATAATATTAATCTGGTGTTCCGTGAAGGACTCACCGGTGTGCGGGTTATTCGGGCTTTTCGGCAGGATAATTTTGAGCAGAATCGGTTTGAAGGCGTCAACCAGGACTATACGCATAATGCAGTCAAAGTCTTCTCGATTATTGCGGCGGTTTTCCCTGTGATGACGTTGATTATGAGCGGTACGAATATCGGGATTACTTGGTGGGGCGGTAATTTAATTGCCCAGCAGGCATTGGAAACCGGGAACCTGATCGCGTTTATGACTTATGCGATGCAGATTCTAATGAGCTTCATGATGCTGTCCATGATCTTTGTTTTCATTCCCCGGGCGCAGGCTTCAGCGGCCCGTCTGAATGATGTTTTGGCCCAGGAAAGCCGAATCACCACACCGGCATCACCGAAGACGTTGGATACAGCAACCCCTGACTTAGCATTCGATCATGTTCAGTTTCGCTATCATCACGCTGAAGAACCGGCGTTACGCGATATCGACGTTCATGTTAAAGGTGGCCAGACGCTGGCGATTATCGGCGGTACCGGGAGCGGTAAAACCACAATGGTCAACCTCATCCCACGCTTTTACGATGCTGAAAAAGGCGCAGTCCGGGTTGACGGCGAAGATGTTAAAAATGTCGACTTGAAGAAGCTGCATGAAGCGGTCGCGTTTGTGCCGCAAAAAGCCAATCTGTTTACCGGAACCGTTCGTGACAATATGAAATACGGGAATGAAAACGCGTCGGATGACGATATCTGGCACGCACTTGATATTGCCCAGGCACGTGATTTCATCGAAAGTAATCCTGAAGGTCTGGATTATCAAGTTGAACAAGGCGGTGGTAACTTCTCCGGCGGGCAGCGTCAGCGATTGGCCATTGCGCGTGCTTTGGTGAAGGATGCGTCGATCTATGTCTTTGATGATTCATTTTCAGCTTTGGATTTCAAAACCGATGCCAATTTACGGGCAGCATTGAAGGCTGACAAGAAAATTCAAACTAAAGTCGTTGTGATTGTTGGCCAGCGGGTTTCCACGGTCGCCGATGCGGACACGATTGTTGTCTTGGACGAAGGCAAAATGGTCGGTAGAGGCACCCACGCTGAGTTGAAAGCCTCCAACCCAACTTATCAGGAAATTATCAAGTCACAGATTCGGGAAGGAGACGAGAAATAATGGCAGACAATCAAAAATCCGCAACCAAGCGGCCATCATCCGGTCCACGAATGAGGCCAGGTGGTCGAGCCGGTCTCGTTGAAAAGCCGAAAAACTTCTGGAAAACGACCGGCCGGCTATTTGGGTATATGCGTAACCGGCTGATCGGTATTATCGCCGTGCTGGTCCTAGCCATTGCCTCAACGGTTTTTCAGATTCGTACGCCGAAGATTTTAGGTGAAGCAACGACCGAAATCTTTAAAGGTGTCATGAAGGGCCAGGCGGAGCAAAAAGCCGGGATAGCGGTCGGTAGTTACCCGATCGATTTTGACAAGATCAAGCACATTATTCTGATCGTGTTGATTCTTTATCTGGGCAGCGCCTTATTCAGCTTCTTGCAGCAGTTCATCATGACGCGAATTTCGCAGAACACGGTTTATCAGCTGCGAAAAGATCTGAAATACAAGATGAAAACCGTTCCGATCAAGTATTATGATACCCACAGCAATGGGGACATTATGTCACGAGCGATCAACGATATGGATAATATCGCGTCAACTTTGCAACAGAGTCTCACGCAGATGGTTACGAGTGCCGTCATGTTTGTCGGAACCATCTGGATGATGCTCACCATTTCCTGGAAACTGACCTTGATCGCACTGGTGACGATTCCGCTTGGGTTAATTGTTGTCGGCATCGTTGCTCCGAAGTCACAGCGTTTCTTTGCTGCTCAGCAGAAGGCACTGGGGTTATTGAACAACCAAGTTGAAGAAACTTATGGTGGCCAGGTTATTATCAAAAGTTTCAACCGTGAAGATGATGAGGTTCGCGACTTTGAAGGCCAAAATCAGGCGTTTTACGACGCTGCGTGGAAAGCCCAGTTTGTTTCCGGCATCATCATGCCTTTGATGATTTTCCTTAATAACATTGGTTACGTTTTCGTCGCGATCATGGGCGGGATCGAAGTTTCCAACGGGACAATTACCTTAGGGAATGTCCAAGCCTTCTTGCAATATATGCAGCAGTTCTCTCAGCCAATCTCACAACTGGCTAATTTGGCGAATACGATTCAGTCCACCATTGCCAGTGCAGAACGGATTTTCGCTGTGTTAGACGAAGAGGACATGCAGGACAATCCATCCGGTGTGCCGGCAGTGCCGAACGATCCGAACAAATTGGTCATGGATCATGTTCAATTTGGGTATACGCCAGATACGCTGTTACTGAAAGATTATAATCTGCAAGTGAAGCCTGGCCAGATGGTGGCAATTGTCGGGCCAACCGGTGCCGGGAAAACGACCATTATCAACTTGCTGGAGCGCTTCTACGATATCAGCGGCGGTTCAATCCGGCTGAATGGAACGGATACCCGGGATATGAAGCGGGAAGACGTTCGGTCGCATTTTGCGATGGTGCTTCAGGATACTTGGCTGTTTACCGGCACGATTTGGGATAATCTGAAATACGGCCGCGAAGACGCCACAGATGATGAAGTGCTTGCCGCAGCCAAAGCAGCGCATGTTGATAATTTTGTGCGCCAGTTGCCGGACGGATACAATACGATTCTGAATGAAGAAGCCTCCAACATTTCCCAAGGGCAGCGGCAATTGCTGACGATTGCCCGGGCATTTGTCGCAGATCCGGAAATTCTGATTCTGGACGAGGCAACGAGTTCTGTCGATACGCGAACCGAAATTCATATTCAACACGCGATGAATCGCTTGCTGACCGACCGAACCAGTTTCGTTGTTGCCCATCGGCTATCCACCATTCGTGACGCAGATAATATTATTGTGATGAATCACGGCTCGATTGTTGAAACCGGCAACCACGACGAATTGATGGCGAAGAATGGCTTCTATGCGGACTTGTACAACAGCCAATTCAGCGGCAACGTTGCGATTTAGTTTGCTTAGGAATCGTGATTGTGTTGCAAGCTAAAGTTTAACTGGCTGCGATTAAAAAATAGCCTCAGAGAGACGAACATGATCTCCTGAGGCTATTTTTGTACATCATCGTGGCTGTGCTGATTAACGCCGCTTGTGACGCATGAAGGTCGCATAATGCAGTAAGCAAGCGAGTAGAACGAAGAAGATCACGACAAAGCTGACATAGCGCCACCAAAAATTAGTTGCTACTCCTGGTAAGACTTGCTGAATGCCCATGGTGGCCAAGGCCATGACCGCAATCATGCCAAATAGTAATATGTAACGTTTCAAAGTTTCATCATCCTTCTTTTTAAAAGTCGCGAGTTTCGCGCCCAGCGCGTGCGCCTGATTGATTTTGGCTTCAGGTAAGGTCGTCATGCCCCAAGTATGCGGGAGCACCAATTCGGCAATCTTATGGACGCCAGCCGCCGTCATCGCCTTGTCAATTGCCACCAAAGTCGCGTCGGTTTGATGGGTAAACGTGTTATCCAGACCTGTCGCAAAACAGCTGGTCACACTGACATAATGCTTGTCCTTGAAAATGCCGGGCAGCGTATCGCTTTCCTTAGTCATGCGCGTCATCCGATGACGCATGCAGTCGAGCAGTTGCTTGAACTGACCGGCGACCGTACCGAAGTAAGTTGGGGTGCCTAAAACCCACACATCGGCGCTCTTTAGCTTGGCTTCAAGTTCGTCCAGTGTCGGATTGGCCAGATCAGAAACATCTGGCCGAATCTGGTATTGATTTAAATCAACAAATTCAGTGGTGGCAGGCGCAGTCACGCCGGATAAGACGGCTTTAACCAAACTCGCCGTCAACCCATCGGCATCCTGTCCACCGTAAACACCTAATATTTTCATGTAAAACAAACCTCCCGAGCGTGAACCGGCGCGGGTAGAAGCCGGAGTGTAAGTGGCCTTGGGCGTGATGGTCGGGGTCTTTGACCATTGCGACCAAGGTCCTTACACGCAGGCTTCTGCGCCGGTGAGCGCGTTAAAGTGGAGTGTGAACACTGTCTTTAGAATACAACCCCACTATCTACAACTGTAAGAAAGATAACAAGACTTGGCAAGCGCATTTATTAGTCATAACCGCCATTGTTTGAAATCACAAGCTTTTTGTTGGCAAAAAAATGAGTCGACTCATTATGCTGTTGGCAACAGGCCGAATTGGGAAGCTGGAACTCAATCGGGGCTTAAACAGACAAGGAGCGGATGAACATGGCAGGGATTGCATTGCCAGAAGAAACGCGTGTGGATTTTATTGCACTTAAAGTTGCTAACTTGGCCAAGGTGAGCCAATGGTACCAGCAGGTCGCCCGATTAGATTTATTGCGTCAAAATGGCGATACGATTTATTTGGGAACCCGCCTTAATCAACAGGTTTTAGTCGTTTTACATCAAATTAAGGGACTCTCACCGCAGAAACCGGTGACGGGATTGGATCATTTTGCGATTTTGCTGCCCAATCCGGGGGCACTGGGGGCCGCGTATCGAATCGTGAAACAGGATCAGCCAGTGACAAAGGCTTTTCAAACTGGCTATCAGCAAGGCTTTTTGGCTAAGGATCCAGAAGGCAATGGCGTTGCGTTTACGATTGATCGCGCGATTGAGCAGTATCAAGAGGAACGACAGTACAACTGGGAAGATGAGACCGAAGAAACCATCGATCCGGCTGAAATCGGTAAACATGCGGCGCGGGATTACGATCGATTGCCTTCCGGGACGACCATTGGTTACGTTCAGTTTCGGGTGGCGGATTTAGCCAGCACCAGTCACTATCTGGAAGATGGACTCGGTTTTCGGGAAAAGCCTAGCCCCAATACCGGCGAAGTCTTTTTGGCCGCCGGTGATTATCGCCATCACATCGGCATAAATTTGCGATTAGAAGCGACGTTATTATTGCCGACGCCTGATATGTATGGTTTGGATTATGTGAGCTTTATTTTGCCGGACAAAATGGCGATGGAAAATATCTTGATGAACCTTGATGCGGCCGGGCTAACGGACTACGATTATCATCATGAGAATCAATTTTTGATGATTGCCGGTCCTAATCGGCTCACGCTGTGGTTCCGCGTGGCGTAGTATGGTTGTGACTCGGCGTCGGGAAGAAGGCCAGGATGGATTTTCAAGTGATCACGGCGGAGCTGCAGACGTGGGTGACTGAGCGTATCATCCCCGGATTTAGTGTGGCGCTTATGACGGGAAAAGATGTGCAAAACCAGGTGAGCGGCGATGCGCAATGGCAGCCCACGCCAGCGCCGTTGCGGCCAGGGATGCTTTACGACGTCGCGTCCCTGACGAAGGTTATCGGCACCACCACCGTTTTTTTACAGGCTTGGGATCAGAAACTGGTTGCGCCGGAGATGCCGTTGAAACGGTTTTTGCCGGCGTTTCCGCATGCCACCACATTTCGGCAGGCATTGACACATACGTCTGGACTGGAAGGGTATATTCCGCACCGTGATGACTTGCCGGCGCCGGAGCTGAAACGTGCCCTCCTGACGCAACTAGCCGTCACAGATGAAGTCGATGCTAAAGTCGTTTATCGGGATGTGAATTTGTTGCTGGTCGGATGGGCTTTGGAACAGATCTATCACCAACCGATTCAAACACTTATCACGCAACAGGTTCTGCGTCCGCTTGGTTTGCCTAAAGCAACGTTTCAACCGGATCCGGAACAGTGTGTGCCAACGACTTACGATCCGAGTGCCGGCTTGCGGCGCGGGGTCGTGCATGATCCTAAAAGTGCCATCTTGGGGCGGCATAGCGGGGCGGCCGGCCTGTTTGCGAGTCTAGCCGACTTGGAGATGTTCACGCAATACTTCTTTGGGCAAAAGCAGGCATCGGCATGGCCTGATCACGCCCAGCAGCTAACCCGTGATTGGACGGCCCATCAGCTCGGTCGCAGTCTTGGCTGGGATCTTCGGCGTGATGGCAAGGGACGGCTGTGGCTGTACCATACGGGCTATACCGGTACTTTCTGGCTCATTCAGCCGCAAAGTCAACTGGCACTGATCGTGTTGACAAACCGCGTCCATCCGCAGCCTAATCGCGAGTTTCTGGGCAAACGTGATCAGCTTGTGCAACGCTTTTTGGCGGACGGGCCGGATGGTGTGACGAATGAGTCCTGAACGCAAGAAAAACAGTGGATCAATTCTAGAAGCAATCTAGGATTAGTTTCAGAGCCTCAATAAAAAGGGTGAACATACTTTACGATTGGCATGAGTATGTTCACCCTTTGTTTTCCTGAGGTAATTCGGTGGGCGATTTAAGATATGAGTGCCAAAGCGGAGCAATCGTAGGCCAGATGGGGCTCAGCTGTGAAATTGATGTTGGTGGGGCGCTTTTTGCCCCGCCTACATCAAGGCCGAGCTTAGAGACTCTGCCGGTTTTGCAGAGGCTCTAAGTCGTGCCCACAGCGTTCCAGACCCAGCTGGCCGGAGATTGCGGAGTTTGGCACGGCAAGGAACTTATTGCCTAAAGTTTTTGATCGTTCGAGATTTGCTAATCGATTAACGTTCGCACGCAATTATGGTTCAGCCTCTTGATGCAACGGCGGTGTTTATAGGTTCAACTTAAAATCCCGCCTTAATGTACCCACCTTCGCTCAACTTCTTGCGCAGCTGCAACATTGCCGTGTAAGTTGACAAAACATAAAGTTGTTGCTGGGGCATTTTTTGCAACTCCGTGATGACGTTGCTAAGGTCCGGTTGAGTCATGAGCTTGTCTTCCGGAACGCCTGCGACTGTGAGCCGTAATGCAATATCTTTGTAGCGCTCGCCGCCGACCAGATATGTCGCGGCTTTTTTGCTGGCAACAAAATCTTCGAAATTACCATCCCAAATCCAGCTGGTATCGATACCATCTGCATAATTGGCATTCAGCAGCATGGCAAACCCAAAAGGCTGCTTCGCCGTTTCGATCATGCTGAGCACCTGATTCAAGCCGACGGGATTTTTGACCAAAATCAAGGTTAATTTTTTATCGCCGAGTTGAATGACTTCTTGGCGGCCGAAAACTTTCTCGTCATAGGCGAAAGCTTGGCTGATTTGTTCAGGACTGACGCCAAAAGTCCGACCAACAGCGAAAGCGGCCAAGGCGTTGTATATGTTATACGTACCGCCGATATCAATATGGCAAGGTTGGCCGTCAATGACGAAATCGCTGCTTTGCGGTGTCATTTTGGTCACGGTGTTCACCTGATACTTCAGTTGTGGCCGTTTGAAGCCGCAGTTAGGGCAGAAATAATTGCCGAGGTTAGCGTAAGTGATGGCGTGGTAATGTAAGATATGTTGACAGACCGGGCACAAAACGCCATCCGTATTCGGCGGGGCTTTGTGATCGCCTTCGTCAGTCAACGTAAAGCCGTAATAATGAACTGGATTCGGCAACTTACGGGAACTGAAAATCGGAGCATCCCCGTTAGCAAGCACCACAGCTTTAGGATCAAGAGTGACGCCGTCCAGAATCTTCTGATAGGTCGTGTAGAATTCACCATAACGATCCATCTGGTCACGGAAGATATTGGTCAGTACAAAAGCTTTCGGCTTTAACTGGGCAGCTACCGGGGCAACGTTAGCCTCGTCCACTTCCAGAACCGCGATGCCCCGGTCATGCCCGTGTTTGGGTTGCGCCAAGAAAGCTGTGGTGATGCCTTGCAGCATGTTCGAGCCGGTGGGATTGGTCAAAACTTCCTGATATTTTTGCTTGAGCACTTTAACGATTAAGCTCGTCGTCAGGGTTTTCCCATTGGTACCGGTCACCACGATGACATCATAGTCACGACCTAGCGCCTGCAAAACGCGCGGATCGATTTTATTGGCGAGTTTGCCGGGGAGGCTTGACCCGCCTTTTAAAAATGTGTGTAAGAACCAGTAGCTGCTGCGACCAATGGCAGTTGCCAGGCTGGCTTTTGCTGAAAATGCCACGGCGTTCTTCCTCTCAACTTAATGGGACTATTTTAGCATAAACGACAAGCAAACCGGCAGTCACGGTGTTCTTTGCGAAAAAAATCCGTTATACTGTGAGCTGTGAGATTTTAGATGGAGGCGGCACATGGCCCAGCTTTTCTTTCGATACGGTGCGATGAACTCAGGTAAAAGTATTGAAATCCTGAAAGTCGCGCATAATTATGAGGAACAAAATAAACGGGTGATTCTGATGACCAGCGCCTTGGATGATCGGGCCGGCGTTGGCATGATTGCCAGTCGCATCGGGTTTGAACGGACAGCTATTCCGGTTAAGCATGAAACCGACTTGTTTGAAACAATCAGAGAAACTGATCCGCACGCGGCGTGTGTACTGATTGACGAAGCCCAGTTTTTACAAAAGCATCATATTTTCGAAGCTGCGCGGGTTGTCGATGAATTGCATATTCCGGTGATGGCATTTGGCTTAAAGAATGACTTTCGCAATGAGTTATTTGAAGGGTCTAAATACCTGCTGCTGTATGCAGATAAAATTGAAGAAATGAAAACGATTTGCTGGTTTTGCGCCAAAAAGGCCATTATGAATTTGCGGATTCATGACGGAAAGCCGGTTTATGAAGGCGAGCAAGTGTTGATTGGCGGTAACGAGTCATATTACCCGGTTTGCCGGCATCATTATTTCCACCCGCCGTTAGATAAGATTGAGCATCAGGATTAGTGAGTAGTTGCTGGCGTTGCGCCAGTTCACACTCAGCTATAACGCGTTTACCGGCGCAGAAGTCTGCGTGTAAGGACCTTGGTCGCAATGGCCAAGACCACCGCCATCACGCCCAAGGCCACTTACACTCCGACTTCTAACCGCGCCAGTTCACGCTCAGGAGGATTTTTATGGATAAGATTTTTGAACAACTGGACGGTCTTTTGGATCGTTATGATGAATTGGAAGAATTGATGTCTGATCCCGAGGTTATTAGCGACACGAAGCGGTATCTGGCTTTGTCGAAAGAAGAAGGCGGAATGCGGGATGTCGTGGCTGCCTATAAAAAGTACAAGCAGGTTTTGTCCGACATCAAAGAAAGCGAAGAAGTGCTTCGCGAGAGTAAAGACGAGGACATGGAAGCGCTAGCTAAAGAAGACCTTGACGATCTGCAAAAGCAAAAAGCCGATCTTGAAGATAAGATCAAGGTATTGATGCTGCCTAAGGATCCTAACGATGATAAGAACATCATCATGGAAATCCGTGGAGCTGCCGGTGGCGATGAGGCCAGCCTTTTTGCCGGTGACTTGTTGAATATGTACATGCATTACGCCGAGCGCCAGGGGTGGAAAGCGGAAATCATTGATTCAACGCCAACTGAAGTGGGTGGCTACAAAGAAGTCGTCGTCATGATTACCGGTGACAATGTTTATTCCAAGCTGAAGTATGAAAACGGCGCGCATCGAGTGCAGCGGGTGCCCGTGACTGAAAGCGCCGGTCGAGTTCACACCAGCACGGCAACCGTTGGGGTGATGCCCGAATATGATGAGGTGGATCTAAAAATCGACCCTAAAGATATTCGGACAGATGTTTACCGCTCGTCAGGTGCCGGTGGTCAGCATGTCAATAAAACCAGTTCGGCAGTGCGGATGACGCACATTCCAACCGGGATTGTCGTGTCGATGCAGGATGAACGCAGCCAGCAGGAAAACCGGGCTCGAGCGTTACAGATTCTGCGCTCACGGGTCTACGATTACTACGAAACCCAAAATCAGGAAAAATACGATCAGACGCGTAAAAATGCCATTGGCACTGGTGATCGTTCCGAGCGCATCCGTACTTACAATTATCCGCAAAACCGGGTTACGGATCACCGGATCGGGTTGACGCTCAATAAGTTGGATCGCATCATGAACGGCGACCTTGACGAAATTATCGATGCCTTGATCGTTCACGATCAGGCACAGAAAATGGAATCGCTTAATGTCTAAAACATACGCTGAGGCGCTCAAATGGGCGTCTTTGTTATTGACGGAACACCATGTTGATCCTGATGGGGCGCGGTATGTCATGATGACTCGGGCAAACTGGACGCCAAGTCAATTGATTTTACATCGGCAAGACGTGATGCCCGATGCGTCATGGCAGCAACTCCAAGCAGATGTTGCCCGCCTAGCAAAATTTGAACCGGCGCAATATATCACCGGTGTGGCGCCGTTTTTTGGTGCGATGTTCAAAGTAACGCCGGCAGTTTTGATTCCGCGATTTGAAACAGAAGAGCTGGTTGACTGGGTCGCAAAAGAGCAGACTGCCGCCCGAACCGGTTTGGATTTGGGAACCGGCAGCGGCGCGATCGGCATTACCTTGGCTCGCCAGCTGCCACAAGTCACGATGACGCTAAGTGACGTGTCCGAAGCAGCGCTGGCAGTTGCTGAGCAGAATGCCCAGTCGCAACACGTGCAGGCGCAATTTGTGACGAGTGATTTATTTAGTCATTTGCCGGGCCGGTTTGATTTTGTGGTCACCAACTTGCCATATATCGCACCCGAAGAAACGCCGGTGATGGATCAAAGTACGTTGCGTTATGAACCTAAGCTGGCCTTGTTTGCCGATCATCATGGGCTAGCACTTTTTGAACGGTTTGTCGCAGCGTTGCCCGCACATTTGAATGTCTACGGAGCCGCCTATTTAGAATTCGGTTACCGGCAACAACCGGCACTACAGAAGTTATTTGCGGAAAAAGTACCCCAAGCGCAAGTGACTTTTCGGCAGGATATGGCCGGTCACCCGCGCATGGCCAAGCTGCAATTTTAGGCGTTTGCCGATAAGGATTCGGAGTGAAACCCGTTCTTTTGGCGTTACACAGCAACAGACAAAATATGGAGGCAGAAGAAGTTGTCAAAACGTTATCATGAATCTGATATCCCGGAAGCCGCCGCTGCTTTAAAGCGCGGCGAGTTAGTCGCGTTTCCCACTGAAACAGTGTATGGCCTGGGTGCTGACGCGACCAATGTGGATGCGGTGGGCAAAGTCTATGCAGCCAAGGGCCGGCCTTCAGATAATCCACTAATTGTGACGGTGGCGGATGCGGCGATGGTCGGGCAATATGCGACGATTACCTCTGCAGCAGCTAAACTAATGGCGACTTTTTGGCCGGGGCCGTTGACGATGATTCTGAATATTTTGCCTGGGCGCTTGTCCATGAAGGTGACAGGGGGCTTGCAGACGGCGGCTTTCCGCAATCCGGATAACGCCTTGACGCGGAAGTTGATTGCAACTGCCGGCGTTCCGATTGTTGGCCCGTCAGCCAATACTTCCGGCAAACCCAGCCCGACCACAGCGGATCACGTGCTGCATGATTTGTCAGGCAAAATTGCCGGCGTGCTCGATGACGGGCCAACCCGGGTCGGTGTTGAGTCCACCATTGTCGATCTAACTGTCACGCCACCAGCAATTCTGCGCCCGGGTGCAATCGGTCCTGACGAGTTGGAGCCGATTTTAGGGCCGGTCGATTCAGCGATTCATCACGTCGGCAAAAATGAAGCGCCCAAAGCACCAGGGATGAAATATAAACACTATGCGCCATCTGCTCAAGTGGTGGTTGTCGATGATCCGGGCCAGTTTCCCGAAGCGATCGAATGGGCCAAAAAGACCGGACAGACTTTTGGTATTTTGGCGACCGATCCGATTCTTGCCAAATTCTCGGCGGTGCCTGGTTATTCGTTGGGGCAGGACATTAAAAGTGCGACCCATGACTTGTTTGCCGGGTTGCGTTGGTTCGATCTTCATCCGGATGTCACACTTGTGTTGGCGCAGGCGTTTTCCCATAGTGAATTAAGCATGGCTTACATGAATCGCCTGCTTAAATCTGCTGGTAATGTCCACTATCAACCAAATATGCCTACAGATTCGTTTTGATTTGCTATAATAAGGCCAACTGACCAGTGAGTGTCAGTTGGCCTTATTTGGATTCGTGGCGTTAAGCCTTGTACGTTAGGCTTTCACGGCGTACACGATTGCAATGGGTCGGGTTTTTTGTTGGGTAATAGGAATGAATGCATTCAAGAGGAGAGTGGAGACATGGATTTCATGGCACAAGACCCAGAAGTCTTCGGCGCAATTCATCATGAAGAAGAGCGTCAGGAGCATAATATCGAACTCATTGCCTCGGAGAACATTGTTTCACCGGCAGTTCGCGCTGCTCAGGGGTCGGTTTTGACCAACAAGTATTCCGAAGGCTATCCCGGCCATCGGTATTATGGTGGTAATCAATACATAGACGTGACCGAACAGCTGGCCATTGATCGGGCAAAAAAACTTTTTGGGGCAGAGTTTGCGAATGTACAGCCGCATTCCGGATCACAGGCCAATATGGCAGCTTATCGCGCCTTTTTGGAAGACGGCGATAAAGTCTTGGCGATGGATCTGACCGATGGCGGCCATCTCACCCATGGGAGTCCGGTTAGCTTTAGTGGTCAGGAGTATCATTTTTACCATTACGGGTTGGATGCCAAAACCGAACGCTTAAATTATGACAAGATTCGGGAACAGGCGGAACAGATCAAGCCGCGGCTGATTGTCGCCGGTGCCTCGGCTTACAGTCGCGAGATTGATTTCAAGAAATTCCGCGAAATTGCCGATCATGTCGGTGCCTTTTTAATGGTTGATATGGCGCATATTGCCGGATTGGTTGCCGGTGGGGTGCATATGAATCCGGTGCCGTATTCAGACGTGGTAACGACGACAACGCACAAGACGCTGCGGGGACCGCGCGGCGGGATGATTTTGGCAAAAGCTGAATATGGTAAAGCCATTAATTCCGCTTTGTTCCCGGGCATTCAAGGCGGACCGCTGGATCATGTGATTGCCGCTAAAGCTGTTGCGCTGGGCGAAGCATTGAAGCCTGAATTCAAGACATACACGCAACAGATTCTCGATAATATGCAGGCCATGGTCGCCGGTTTTGAGGAAGATCCGCATTTACGGCTGATTTCCGGCGGGTCGGATAATCACATGGTATTAATTGATGTCACAGGTTATGGCGTCAACGGTCGGCAAGTTCAAGATTTATTGGACGAAGTGGACATTACCACCAACAAAAACCAGATCCCGGGCGAGCAAAACGGCCCGTTCAAAACCAGCGGCATCCGCGTCGGCACGGCCGCCATTACGACTCGTGGCTTTACGCCAGAAGAGAGTAAGCGAGTTGCCGAACTCATCAGTGCGGCAATTGCGCATCGCGATGATCAACCGGCTTTGGATCAAATTCGTCAAGAAGTCCTTGCGCTGACAGCCCGTCATCCCTTATCATAGATAGGGTTTGCAAACAAATGGCTCACACAGGAGGCCTCGCATGGGTAAATTTACAGTTTTAAATCACCCGTTGATTCAGCATAAGCTTACTTTGATTCGAAATAAGCATGCCGGCACTAAGGAATTTCGCGAAATCGCTAACGAAATCGCGGAATTAATGGTGTATGAAATCACACGGGATCTGCCACTGGAAAGTGTCGAGATCGAAACACCGATGGGGAAAACGGTTCAAAAGCAGCTTTCCGGTAAGAAACTTGCGGTTATTCCGATTCTTCGTGCCGGTTTGGGCATGGTGGATGGCGTTTTGCGCCTTATTCCAGCGGCAAAAGTCGGTCACATTGGGATGTATCGCGACGAAAAGACACTGAAGCCGCATGAATACTTTGTGAAGATGCCGCCGGATATCGACCAGCGGGATTTAATCATTGTTGATCCGATGCTGGCAACCGGTGGATCGGCCAACATGGCGATTGAAGCGCTCAAAAAGCGCGGGGCGACGTCAATGCGCCTCGTGGTACTGGTTGCTGCTCCTGAAGGGGTTAAAGCCGTTCAGGCCGCTAATCCGGATGTCGACATTTATGCCGCCGCGCTGGATGATCATTTGAATGAAAACGGTTATATTGTGCCTGGGCTCGGCGATGCCGGCGACAGACTTTTTGGGACAAAATGACATGAATTGGCATGTGGTCACGCACATGCCTTTTTCATTTTTAGTTAAAAGATTTTTTGTAGGCGCATCAAGACACGTGAAAGCCATGGCCGCCGTGAAAAAATCAGTGAAAAAGCCTTTATGACGGCCAAAGTTTCTCTTTTTAGTGCTTTGTTTTTTCACTGAAATGGTGTTAGAGTAATGATTGTGTTTCAAGGGTCTACCCTAGTAACCAACGATTATCGAAGTCTCTGCAATCTTGCCCCATCTTTTTGATGGTACACATGATATGAAGCCACTTCAGTAAGGAGGTGAATTCTGTGAACGAACAATATCCCTCGATCAAGCTTTTCGGCTTAACTTTCAACCTGACCAACGACATTGGTGTTTTGGTTTCGGCAGTTCTGGTATTCTTACTGGTGCTATGGCTGTCACGAAACCTGAAAATGCGGCCAGGTGGCAAGCAGAACGTACTGGAATGGGCCATGGACTTTACAAACGGTATCGTCAAAAGTGCGATGCCCGGTTCGGAGCGTTACACGTTTAATTTATTTGCGTTTACGCTCTTCCTGTTCATTTTTATTAGTAACCAAATCGGGTTATTCATCGAGTTAGATATTGGTAAAGATACTTGGTTCCGCTCACCAACAGCATCCCCGGTGATTACCATGACGATGGCGATGACAGTTCTGGTACTTTCGCATTATTTTGGCGTTGTCTTCAGAGGTTTCAAAGGTTACATCAAAGGATATGCGTCACCGGTTCCGATTCTCTTACCAATCAACCTATTGGAAGAGTTTACGAACTTTATCACGCTTTCTTTGCGGCTTTACGGAAATATCTTTGCTGGCGAAGTTTTGGTTCTATTAATTCGGCAGTGGGCCTTTTCCGGCGGTGCACTCAACTTTGTTAGTGCAACGGTAGCCGAGATAGCTTGGCAAGGGTTCTCAGTCTTCATTGGTAGTATTCAGGCGTACGTTTTCGTCACGCTTGGTATGGTTTATACATCACACAAAGTTCTACCCGAGTAACTATTTTAGGAGGAAATTTCTTATGCAATTTTTAGCTGCCTCACTAGCCGCCGGCATTGCTGCCTTCGGTGCTTCAATCGGTAATGGGATGGTCATCAGCAAAACACTTGAAGGTATGGCGCGTCAGCCGGAAATGGCCGGAACCTTGCGTGGTACCATGTTTATTGGTGTCGGCCTGATCGAAGCTGTTCCGATCCTGTCTGTTGTTGTTGCCTTCATGTTGATGCTCCGTTAATTCAGTTCATCAATAAAGAAGGGAGTGGCAAAAGATGAGTTTAGGTGACACACTCTTCACACTTGTTACATTTCTGATCTTGGTGATTGCAGTCGGGAAAGTGGCATGGAAGCCAGTTACCAAAATGATGGCGGATCGCCAACAAAAGATTTCCGGCGACTTGGATTATGCTGAAAAGTCCCGCAAAGATGCGGAAACTTTAGCAGCCAAGCGACGGGAAGAACTGCAACACTCCCAGGCTGATGCTGTCAAGATTGTCAATCAAGCTAAGGAAAACGGCGAGAAGCAACGACAATCATTGGTTGACGCGGCCAACACGGAAGTCGCCACGTTGAAGAAAAATGCGCAAGCAGACATTGACCAAGCCCGTAAAGATGCTTTGGCCAGTGCCAAGAACGATGTGGCTGATTTAAGTCTGACGATCGCACAGAAGTTGATCGGTAAGGAACTTAACGCAGCTGATCAAAAAGACTTGATCGACGACTATATCAAACGGTTAGGTGATGCAAATGGCAGTCACTAATCAAATGGTTGCACCGCGTTATGCAAAAGCATTACTGGAAGCAGCCCATGACCAGGATCAGGTAGCGACAGTTCATGAAGAGTTACAGGCGCTTGCGTCTGTATTCAAAGAAAATCCGACGATCCTGACAATTTTTGATAATGCCCGAATTACGGCAGATGACAAAGCCAACCTGATGGCGACTTTGACCAAGAATGCCAGTCCGCTTGTGGCCAACTTATTGAAGTTAACCCAGCAATATGGTCGATTCGGTGCATTGCCGGATATCATCACGGCGTTCAATCGCGCTTATGATGATGAAGCCGGTATTATTACAGCGACTGTTACGACTGCAGTTGCTTTGTCAGCAGACCAAGCCGATGCCTTGCGCAGTGCCATTGCTGCGCGTTTTGGCATGAAGTCGACGCAATTGGAACAAGTCGTTGATCCAAGCGTCATCGGCGGCGTGCGCATTCAAGCACACGGGTCGGTTATCGATGGAACGGTTAAACACCGTTTCGAGAAGATGAAGGCAGCACTGCTGGCAGATTAGAGATAAGTAAAGAGGTGAACCGGATGAGCATCAAGACTGAGGAAATCAGTTCTCTGATCAAAAAACAACTTGAAGGATATCAAGATGATTTGGCGGCCGAAGAAGTTGGCACCGTTACTTACATTGGTGACGGGATTGCCCGCGCCACTGGGCTGGAAAATGCCATGGCCAACGAATTGCTCCAATTTAGCAATGGCTCATACGGGATGGCGTTAAACCTTGAAACGAACGATGTCGGGATCATTATCTTAGGTGACTTCGATGAGATTCGCGAAGGTGACCAGGTTAAGCGAACCGGTCGGATTATGGAAGTTCCTGTCGGGGACGCCATGATTGGCCGGGTTGTCAATTCCCTGGGACAGCCAGTCGATGGCTTAGGCGCGATCAAGACGGATAAAACCCGTCCGATCGAGTTTAAGGCACCTGGCGTTATGCAACGCAAATCTGTATCCGAACCTTTACAAACCGGATTAAAAGCGATCGATGCCTTGGTTCCGATTGGCCGTGGTCAGCGTGAGTTGATCATTGGTGACCGGAAAACCGGGAAGACATCCATTGCGATTGATACGATTTTGAATCAAAAAGATCAGAATATGATCTGTGTTTACGTTGCGATCGGGCAAAAGGACAGTACGGTTCGTGCCCAGGTCGAAACGTTGAAGAAATATGGTGCGATGGATTATACCATCGTTTTGACGGCTGGCCCTTCTGAACCGGCGCCAATGTTGTACATTGCGCCTTATGCCGGTGCGGCTATGGGTGAAGAGTTCATGTACAATGGCAAACATGTTTTGATCGTGTACGATGATCTAAGCAAGCAGGCAACCTCTTATCGTGAGCTGTCCTTGCTGCTCCGTCGTCCGCCTGGTCGTGAAGCCTACCCTGGGGATATTTTTTATACCCACAGTCGCTTGTTGGAACGTGCCGCTAAATTGAGCGATAAGCTCGGCGGCGGTTCGATGACGGCGCTGCCGGTTATTGAAACCCAGGCTGGCGATATTTCGGCTTATATTCCGACTAATGTTATTTCCATCACGGATGGGCAAATCTTCTTGCAGAGCGATCTGTTCTATGCAGGTACCCGGCCGGCGATTGATGCCGGGGCTTCCGTTTCCCGAGTTGGTGGGGATGCCCAGGTTAAAGCCATGAAGAAAGTTGCCGGGACACTGCGGCTGGATCTTGCATCCTTCCGTGAACTGGAAGCTTTCACCCAGTTTGGTTCTGACTTGGATGCTGCTACCCAAGCCAAGCTGAATCGTGGTCGGCGCACGGTTGAAGTTTTGAAACAACCAGTACACAAGCCATTGCCGGTCGAAAAGCAGGTTATCATTCTCTATGCTTTGACCCATGGTTTTCTTGATCCGATTCCAATCGAAGACATCGGCCGGTTCCAAGACGAACTGTTTGATTTCTTCGATAGCAATGCGGCTGATTTGTTAAAGCAGATCAAGGATACCGGTGATTTACCGGACACCGATAAGCTGGATGCACAGATCAAAGCCTTTGCCGGTGGCTTCCAGACTAGCAAACAACTTGCTGCTGCTAAAGGTTAAGGAGGTGCCGCATGGCTGAATCATTAATGGATATCAAGCGCAAGATCGCTTCGACCAAGAAAACCGGTCAGATCACGCAAGCCATGCAGATGGTTTCCGGTGCCAAATTGAGTCAGATCGAAAAACGTGCCCGAAAATATCAACTTTATGCTGATAAGGTCCGTCAGATTGTGACTCATTTAGCTGCGGGACAACTTCTTGAGTTAGCTAATGCTGCGAATAATGATGCTGAGGCGAATAAGAATCAGCTTGTTTCCGTTGCCAGTTTGCTCGAGAAGCGTCCGGTTAAAAAGACAGGTTACCTCGTGATCACCAGTGATCGCGGATTGGTTGGCAGTTATAACAGTACGGTTTTAAAAGCGATGATGCAGATGATCAAAGACGATCACGAAGGCCCGGATGATTATGTCATGATGGCCATCGGTGGCGTCGGTGCGGACTTTTTCAAGGCTCGTGGTTTGAATCTAGCTTATGAATGCCGTGGTGTTTCCGATATCCCGACTTTTAACGAAGTTCGTGAAATCGTGAAAACAGCTGTGACGATGTATGATAATGGTGTGTTTGACGAACTTTACGTTTGCTACAACCACCACGTTAATACATTAACTTCTGCTTTTCGGGCGGAGAAAATGCTACCGATCAGTGATTTGGATGTCAGCGAAGTTGAAGACACCAACGTCGAATACTTGGTTGAACCCGATCTTGACGCTGTCTTGGATGCAGTCTTGCCGCAGTATGCGGAAAGTCTGATCTTTGGTGCGATTATGGATGCGAAAACGGCTGAGCACGCCGCATCGACAACCGCCATGCGCAGCGCAACCGATAATGCCAACGATTTGATCTCGCATCTGTCGACCCAGTTCAACCGGGCACGGCAGGCTGCGATCACGACCGAAATTACTGAAATTGTCGGTGGTGCGGCAGCACTAGAATAAACAGGTATGAGCCGGCTTGTGAAAAGTCGGTTTGTGCTTACCATAACGCATGAGCTAGCCTAGCAACCGGGCTGGCTCACGCTCAAGGAGGACGAATATGCCAAATGCAACTGGTAAAATTGCGCAAGTGATCGGTCCTGTTGTCGACGTAGCGTTCCCAATCAATGACAATTTGCCAGAAATCAACAACGCCTTGACAATTACCCGTAAGGATGGCTCCCAGCTGGTGCTGGAAGTTGCCTTGGAACTGGGTGATGGCGTCATGCGGACCATCGCGATGGATTCGACCGATGGCTTGCAGCGCGGCATGGCAGTTCAAGATACTGGCGGTCCGATTTCAGTGCCTGTCGGTAAAGACACACTGGGTCGCGTGTTCAATGTATTGGGTGACCCCATCGATGGCGGCGAAGCTTTTGGACCGGATCATCAGCGTGACAGCATCCACCGTGATGCACCAAAATTCGAAGATTTGAACACCAGTTCTGAAATTCTGGAAACCGGCATTAAGGTTATCGATTTGCTCGAACCCTACCTGCGAGGCGGGAAGGTTGGACTCTTCGGTGGTGCCGGTGTCGGTAAAACCGTTTTGATTCAGGAACTGATTCATAATATCGCCGAAGAACACGGCGGCATCTCCGTCTTCACCGGGGTCGGCGAACGAACCCGTGAAGGGAACGACCTTTACTTTGAAATGAAGGAAAGCGGCGTTCTGGAGAATACAGCCATGGTCTTTGGTCAGATGAACGAGCCGCCTGGTGCCCGGATGCGGGTTGCCTTGACTGGTTTGACAATCGCGGAATACTTCCGTGATGTCGAAGGTCAAGACGTCCTGCTGTTTATCGATAACATTTTCCGGTTTACTCAGGCTGGTTCCGAAGTTTCTGCCTTGCTGGGCCGAATTCCGTCAGCCGTTGGTTATCAGCCGACACTGGCAACTGAAATGGGTCAGTTACAGGAACGGATTACCTCGACGAAAAAAGGATCGGTTACTTCCATTCAGGCTATTTATGTGCCTGCCGATGACTATACCGATCCGGCGCCGGCGACAACTTTCGCCCATTTGGATGCCACGACCAACTTGGAACGGCGTTTAACTGAGCAAGGGATTTACCCGGCCGTTGATCCGCTGGAATCTTCTTCCAGTGCGTTGACACCGGAAATTGTCGGCGAGGAACACTACAAAGTGGCCACTGAAGTTCAGCGGGTCTTGCAGCGTTACCGTGAGTTGCAGGATATCATTTCTATTTTAGGGATGGACGAATTGTCCGACGAGGAAAAGGTGATTGTTGCCCGTGCCCGTCGTGTTCAATTCTTCCTGTCACAAAACTTCAACGTTGCGGAACGTTTCACCGGCCAACCAGGTTCATATGTACCGGTTGAAGAAACCGTTAAAGGCTTCAAGGCAATTCTGGACGGCAAGTACGATGACTATCCGGAAGATGCCTTCCGTTCAGTCGGCCGCATTGAAGAAGTTGTCGAAAAGGCTAAGAAGATGGGCTTTGCTCCTGATGAACAGGACACGGATGCTGACGAAAAGCCAGCTGCACAGGCTGCAGCTAACTAAGGAGGCGACGCGTTTTGGCAGAAACGAGCAATGTTCTTCGTGTCAATATCGTGACGCCTGACGGTCTGGTTTACGACCATCATGCCAAGATGTTGGTGGTTCATTCTGTTGCTGGCGAATTGGGGATCATGGCCAACCATGAGCCAATCGTTACCCCGTTAGCGATCGGGGAGGTTGACGTACAACGTGTTGACTCAAGCGATCATAACGATTCAATTGCGGTCAACGGGGGTTTCATGGAGGTTTCGGATAACGTCGCCTCAATCGTCGCTGACTCAGCCGAACGCGAACGCGATATTGACCTGAGCCGTGCTCAAGCAGCACGCGATCGGGCCAAGAAGCGGATCGAGCAGGCCAAGAATGAAAACAACCAAGACGATCTACGGCGGGCGCAAGTCGCATTGCGACGCGCCATCAACCGGATCAACGTTAAGACCAGTCATTAGACTCATGAAGAACAAAAAGGTGCTGGAGGCGATTTTGCCTTTAGTGCCTTTTTGTTTGTGAGCGCGAGCCGCGGTTCTAACCGGCCCTGCTCACGCTCTTGCATGAATGTCGAAAGTGCGGGAAGATAACATATGAGGTGATCGCATGTTTCAGGAAATCGGCCTAAATGCCGGCATAACGCTCGTGTCCCACTTTGTTTTCATCATGTTGGCATTCCGGGCATTGAATGCGCTGCGTTTTGAGCGGTTCATTAAGGCCAACCATGTCCGTGAAGCGCAAGTTCTGTTGCTTTTCATGGCCGTCGGGTTAGGTTATTTGGTTAGCTCCTTCTTTTTATCGCTCGTTCAAGCAGCTTTAAACTTACCTAAACTTTTCCTATAAAAACCTCGTCTTAACTATGTTATAATGCGATAGTTAGTCAATTTACGAGGAGAGATATATACCCATGGCAAAAGATATTGGGATCGACTTAGGGACAGCCAATGTACTGATCAATGTTAAAGGCAAAGGCATCGTCTTAAATGAGCCGTCCGTTGTCGCCATTGATACCCATACCGGCAAAGTATTAGCGGTGGGGACAGAAGCCTATAAAATGGTTGGGCGCACACCGGGTAACATTCGGTCAATTCGACCACTTAAAGATGGCGTTATCGCTGATTTCGACATTACAGAAGCAATGCTTGAATATTTCATTAACAAATTAAATGTAAAAGGCGTGTTTTCCAAACCCAATATTTTGATTTGTGCCCCAACAAACATTACGGATATTGAGCAAAAGGCCATCATCCAGGCGGCCGAAAAATCCGGTGGCCGTCATGTCTACCTTGAGTTCGAGCCTAAGGTAGCAGCAGTTGGTGCCGGTTTGGACATTTTCCAGCCGCAAGGGAACATGGTGATCGATATCGGCGGTGGTACCAGTGACATCGCGGTACTTTCTTTGGGGGAGATTGTCACCAGTCGTTCGCTGCGGTTAGCCGGCGATAAAATGGACTCATCGATTGCAGCTTATGTAAAGAACAAACACAAGCTGATTATCGGCGAGCATACCGCTGAGCAGATTAAAATCAAAATCGGCGCTGTTTATGAGGCCGATCCTAAAGAAACCATTGAAGTTCGCGGC
This sequence comes from Lacticaseibacillus zeae subsp. silagei, assembly GCF_030770335.1. Classification (NCBI taxonomy): domain Bacteria; kingdom Bacillati; phylum Bacillota; class Bacilli; order Lactobacillales; family Lactobacillaceae; genus Lacticaseibacillus; species Lacticaseibacillus zeae. The sequence continues at coordinate 1,189,091 of NZ_CP132484.1, forward strand.
CGAGACATTGCGACCGGCTTGCCACGTGAGGTTTCCGTGACTTCTGAAGAGGTCTCTGACGCTTTACACGAAACCATGATGGCGATCATCGACGGCGCTAAAGGTGTCTTGGAAAAGACCCCGCCGGAGCTTTCTGCCGATATTATCGATCGCGGCATTATGCTGACAGGCGGCGGCGCGTTATTAAAAGGCATTTCCCAGTTATTCGCCGCTGAATTGAAGGTGCCGGTGCTTTTGGCCGACGATCCGTTAGATGCGGTAGCTTTAGGCACAGGTGTCTTACTGGACAACATCGAACATCATCGGCAGTATTAGGAGTTAGCTTATGGACCCGGAGTATCCGAAACGCATTTTTCATCACATTAAAATTTGGTTGATCATTGCGGCGATTGCGTTAATTTTAGGATTGCTGATCGGTTTTGGTATGGGCGGCAGCAATCCGTTTAAGGTTTTTTTGCCATCGACGTGGATCCATTTCTTTAATTTCCTGCGTTAGGAGTGGACATGAAGCAAATCCTGACCTGGCTGGTGCGGGGCTACCAGCGATTTATTTCCCCGTTATTGCCACCGAGCTGCCGGTATTATCCGACCTGTTCGACGTACATGATTCAGGCGTTGCAGCGACATGGCGCCATTAAAGGGACACTCATGGGGATTGCCCGGATCTTGCGGTGCAACCCCTTTGTTAAAGGTGGGCTTGATCCGGTCCCGGCTTATTTTACGTTGCGGCGGAACCCGCATCCTGAAAATGACTTGGATCTCAGCGATATTCAAAATCTTAATCATAAGCTAGGAGGCCATCATGGCTAAAGAAAGAAACATCAAGGTCACCCAAACGGATGAAACCCGCAATGGCCATACGGTTTCGGTGTTAAAAATCGGTGATCAGGAAATTGGGTTTATTGAACCGGATGGCACTCGTTTTGCTGCTTACGTTGCCGGTTCAGACAAGCCAAATCGCTTTAAAAGTCTGGATGACGCTGTCAACGCGTTGATTGCGGAATATCATTTGCATCAAGGATGACGTGAATCGGAAGAGCGTGAACTGGGGCGGTTTCTAACCCAGTAAGCGCGTTTTAAACAGCGCGTAAACAAAGAGCGTTAAAGGAGGTTCGCCGTGGAATCGCATGAAATTAAATCAAATTCTGAAGGCGATCGCATCGACTATGGCATCATTTTGTCAGTCATGCTGCTGGCGCTGATCGGTTTAGTGTCAATTTATCTGGCGGCGTCTCATGATGGTTCGACTTCGCAGAATCCGGTCAGGGCCACGATTATGCAGGCGGCCTGGTACGCGATTGGTGGCGTCGGGATCTTCTTCGTCATGCGGTTTGATGCAGAACAGCTGTGGCGAATTGCGCCTTATTTGTATGGCATCGGGATCTTTTTGATGATCGCAGTTCTGATTTTTTATGACCGGGCAACTGAAATTAATACCGGTGCTAAAAGCTGGTTTGCGCTTGGACCAATCAGTTTCCAACCTTCGGAAATCATGAAACCGGCGTATATTTTGATGCTAAGCCGAGTCGTCACCCAGCACAATGCAGCTTATTCGCACACGATCCAAAACGATTGGAAATTAATTGGCCGCATGGTGTTGTGGACCCTTCCGATTGCCATCTTGATGAAGTTGCAAAATGACTTCGGGACAACGTTGGTCTTTCTAGCCATTTTTGCCGGAGTCACCTTGGTGGCGGGCATTAATTGGCGGATCCTATTACCGATTGCCTTGGGAGCGGCTGCGATAGGAACGCTGGCCATTTTGCTGGTCACACAGTCATGGGGTCGGGCGTTCTTGGGTTCAATTGGCTTCAAAACGTATCAGTTTGCTCGAATTGATTCGTGGCTGAACCCGTCCGGCAGTACCAGTGGCGATAGTTACCAATTATGGCAATCGATGAAGGCGATCGGATCAGGGCAGCTAACCGGAAAAGGCCCGTTCCACATGGCCGTTGCGGTACCAGTGCGGGAATCGGATATGATTTTTTCCGTGATTGGCGAAGCATTCGGGTTTGTCGGCGCAGCGGTGCTGATTCTGTTATACTTTATGTTGATCTATCAGATGATTCGGGTCACGTTCGATACCAAGAACGAGTTTTATGCTTACATTTCGACCGGTGTCATCATGATGATCTTATTCCACGTGTTTGAAAACATTGGCATGAACATCGGCTTGTTGCCATTAACCGGGATTCCGCTACCGTTCATTTCACAAGGGGGTTCATTCCTGCTTGCGAATATGCTATCGGTCGGTATGGTCCTCTCGATGCGCTATCACCATACAAGTTATATGTTCAGCCGCGACACAGAAGATTTTGAATAGGAGCGAGAAAATGGCAACGACTTATTTTTGGCAAGACGAACTGGCTGCGGGTCAGGTTCGTTTGGGGTTAACCGAGGATGCACAGGAAACATTAGGCAAAATCAAGTTTGTTGATTTACCGCAAGTTGGAACAAGTTTAACGGTTGGCAAACCGTTTTTGAGTGTGGAAGCGGAAAAGGCTGTCCTCGATCTTGAGGCACCACTTGCCGGGACTGTTGTGGATGTTCACCAAGAACTTGGCGACAAACCGGCTTTGTTAGACGAAACTGATCACAATCACAATTGGGTTGTGACTGTCTCAACTAAATAGCAGTGATCACTTGCCATTGACTTGACGAGTGCGTGACGCAGCCAAACTAAAAGGCAGCTGACATCAAAAATGATGTTTTGGCTGCTTTTTAGTTTGTTTTAACTTTTTGACGGCAAAAGTGTCAGGCGAAGAACCGCTTTGCCATCTCCTGGTAGGTTTTGATGGCGGTCGTGTAGCTGTCTAAGTCGACGTGTTCATCGATTTGGTGGCTGAAATGATTATCGCCGGGACCATAGACGATGACATCAAAGTGGTTGTCAGAGCGAATGAATTCAGACGCGTCGGTGCCGCCATATGCCACTGCGAGTTGCGCCGGCGTACCGGTGACAGCGGCAATTGCCTGATTAGCAGTGGTGACAAGGTGACCATTTTTGTCGGAGTGCACTGGCAGGAACCGATGCAAGACCTTGAGCGTTAATTTGGCAGACGTAGCTTGATTGGCCCGCTCGACTAATTGTTTCAACAGGTCGACGACTAAGTCAATATTGGCAGCCGGAGTTGGCCGTAAGTTGCCGCGTAGATAGGCGTGGGCGGGAATCGTGTTGACTTGATCGCCACCGTTGATCACCGTGATTGAATGGCGAAAGACGCCTAGATCCGGGTCGTCCGGTGCTTGATCAAAGGCAGTTGGCTCCCGTTCGGCAAAGGCCACTAACCCATCAATGGCGTTGACGCCTTTTTCCGGCCGTGAACTATGAACCGAGACGCCTTCACTATCGATTTCGTAGTTGACGGTCCCGCCATGCGCATACTGCAGCAATTTGTCGGTTGGTTCGCCAACGATTAAGCCTGCCAAATCATCCGCATAGCCTTGTTCAGTGAGTTGCCGTGCACCCATCGCGCCAAATTCTTCACCAACCGTTGCCATGAACCGAATGTGATGTTTAAAACCGGCTTGCTTCAAAGCGATGAGCGCGAGTGTCATTGCCGCCAGACCGCTTTTCATGTCATCGGTGCCGCGTCCATACATGACATTGTTGACAATTTTTCCGGAAAAAGGCGGATACGTCCATGCAGACTCGTCGCCGGGACTAACCACATCTTGGTGACCGGTGAAGCCAAGCACTTGGTCACCTTGATTAAGTTCCGCCACCAAATTAACCCGATCATCTTTGTACGGGATCAGTTTGGTAGGAATACCGGCGGCCTCAAACTCAGCCTGCAAGACTTTTGCCACAGCCAGCTCATGACCGTTTGCTGAGTCAATGCGAATTAATTTTTGCAACAGTGCAACAGGATCTGTCATATTTGCTCATCCTTTCAGTGCGATGTTTCATGGCCGCTTAATTGAACTTTTCACCGACGGCCAATGTTGAAGCAAGCTTACACTCTTTTTGAATTAAAATTCAATGTTTGACTACTAAAAAATTTGTGCTAAACTCATGAATACAAACTTGAAATTGATGATAAACGGACTAAGTGAGTAGCGGTCGCGAGACACTACAGAAAACCCGAATTGATGAGAGCGGGGTTGCAAGCGCGCGTGAATATGGCTTAGTGCACACGGCACACCGAACATTTTTTTGTAAGGCTGTGATGGTCAGCGCCCATTAACGCGCTCCCGGATGAATCCGTCCGGTGAGTGGGTCGCGCACAGCACGGCCAATTAGAATGGTACCGTGGGTGAAGCTCACTTCTAACTGTCTTGGGTTAGAGGTGGGCTTCTTTTTTGTGGGCGTGAGCCAGCGCGGTTAGAAGCCGGAGTGTAAGTGGCCTTGGACGTGATGGCCGGTCTTTGGCCATTGCGACCAAGGTCCTTACACGCAAGGCTTCTGCGCTGGGGAGCGCGTTATGGAAAACCCGGCACGTCAAGCTGAACGCGAGCTGCTACTTTCATAGTCCTTTTATCATTCAATCAAGCTAACACAGCGAAGCACCGACTACACGAGGAGGGGACAGGGATGATCAAGATTGATAATCGCAAACTTGATGACGAAGCTGTATTGGCTTTATATCAAGCCGTTGGATGGGTCACGTACACGCGCAATCCCGCAAAACTAAAACGAGCCTTGGCGCAGTCGCTCATGGTTCTGGGTGCCTTTGATGGGGACCGTTTAGTGGGGTTGATTCGAGCAGTAGGGGATGGCGAAACGATTCTTTTCATACAGGATCTGCTGGTGCTTCCCAACTATCAACGTCAAGGGATTGGCCGCCAATTGGTAAACGCATTGGTCGATCACTATCCGGAAGTGCGGCAGCGGATTTTGTTGACGGATGATCAGCCAGACACACGAGCCTTTTATGAGAAGATTGGGTTTGTGTCGAGCGATCATTTTGGGGTGGTCGCTTTTTACCAGGACTTGTCCTAAGGTTTTGAGTGGAAAAGGCTAGCTTGATTTACCGCTCATTGTTGATTTTCAGCTGACGAATCGGCGCTGATTTGGTACAATCGAGGCAATATTCAAGGAGGCGGATCATGAAAGCGGCGCATAAGTTGATTGTGATCACAGGGGCAACAGGTACCGGCAAAACAACGGTGAGCGCGTATCTGCGCGATAACTACCGAATTCATCGGGTGATGACGCATACCACCCGTCCGGCTCGTAAGGGTGAAAAGAATGGCGTCGATTATTATTTTGAAACGCCGGCAAGTTTTGCAACGAAACATTTTATCGAAAAGGTCACTTATGCTGGCTATGAATATGGTTCCTCACATGAATCGCTCGAGAAAAATTGGGCGAAGCATCCTTTTTTAAGTATTGTCTTGGATACTAAAGGGGCGATCACTTATGTTCAGGAGCTCTCTAAAGAAGTCGTGGTATTATTCCTCACCATTGATGATCCGACTGTTTTGAAAGATCGCTTACTGGGCCGCGGCGATGATCCAGCGATGGTGGCGGCGCGGCTGAAAAGTCCTGAATATAAGCGGGATTTAACCTTGCCAGATGAACTCAAGCCGTTTGCAACAGTGATCAAAAATGACAGTTGGGATGAAGCGCGGGAACAGGTTGATCGGTTCATGAAAGATCTGGCGCTTAAAAGTTGCGGTTTAATGTCGCTGAATCCGGAACAAAAATAAAACGTGACCCTTCGCTATGTGATAGCAAAAGGCCACGTTCAATCTATTTTGGTATCTGTCAATGGTTATTTAGTCGGTTTCTTAACGGCCTTAATCACACGTTTAGCGCGTGAACGGGTCTTGGGATTCTTACTTTTTAAACGACGTGCAGCAGATGCATAATCGGTTTTTTCAGCCATATTGCTTCCTCCTGTCAGGCGTGTTACACTAAATGGTACTAATCGTAATCAGTACGATTTGATACATTACACGTCTTCAATTAAAGTGTCAAGCCAAAGGGGTTTAATTCCATGGACAACACAACAATTGCATTAAAACAGTTAAAACAACACGGTTACCGGGTCACCAAACAACGTGAGTCAATGGTTGACTATCTGGGCAGGAACCAGCATCGGTATACGGCCGTCACGATTCTGGATCGGTATATGCGCACACAATTCCCCGGGGTGTCGCATGATACGATTTATCGCAACGTCAAATCATTCATCGAAATGGGCATCCTGGAAAGTCGCATGCAAGACGATCAAATCGTGGTTAAACTGCAGTGTGATTTCCAGCATCCGCATCATCACCATTTTATCTGTACGAACTGCGGCAAAGTGATTGAACTTAAAATGTGTCCGTTGAATTACTTTGAAGATCAGGTTCCGGGCGCTAAAATTCAAAGCCACAATTTTGAACTTTATGGTTTATGCGCGGACTGCCAGAAGCGCGCGAACAGTTTAAAAGAAGCTAACGCCTAACGAACAGTTGCAAGTAAATGAAGCAGATGTGCTCCGTAGATGTATCGGCACCAGAGATAGCCATTCTCTGATGTCTTTTTTAGTTATGCGTCGTGTTGCATGTTTCAAATGTGGCTCATGCATTGGTAGCCATCTCACGATTGTTGAAAAGCGCACCACTTTGGCCAACGCTATAAGTAGCGTATAATTTTAGCGGTAACTTAAGGTGCTTCCTGCTACTTTTGGGGTAAAATGAAACGATGAATGAAAGGAGCTGGCTACATGGCTTATCGAACACCGCCATTATTACCGCCGACTGCCATTGTTTCGCTGATTGTTTTGATTAGTGCGTATAACATTGTTAATACGATTAACCCGGTCAATCAGCCTAAATCGGCAACCGATCAGAGTTCGTTGGTATCCAAAATAAAATCCGAATCGGCTTCTAAGGCTGCGCGTTCAGCCTCGTCAAAACCGGAACCAAGTCAAACTCCGGCGTCCCAGCCGTCTGCTGCTAGCCAGTCGCAGACGCAGCCGAGTCATGAGGAGAACAACAACGAAACGACCAGTACCGCGAGTGCAACGTCGACACCGAGTTCGGCAACTTCGACCTCAAAGGCGTCAACATCTTCTGTGACGTCCACACCAAGCACCGCTTCAACCAATAATGGGCAAACGACTGATCAGAACCAGACAAGTACTGATCAAGGAACTGACACAACCGGCACGAATGGCCAATAAGCCGCGGAAAGGATGAAATCATGTTAACTGTTATTGATATTATCAACCGCGTGCTGGGCTACTTTAACATTGCTGATAAACCCAAAGGCAAGGCCTTCACGTGGGTGGCATTTTTCGCTAATTTTTACTTGCTCTATGTTGCGATTGAAAACCTGCGTTATCCGGATTTTCGGATCCGCGGGGCGTTGTTCCTGCTGGCGTTTGTTGTCTTTTTGTATTTTATTGGGTTGAACTTCCTGTATTACTTCACGAACAAGACAACCCGATTTGATATTTCGCCAACCGTTGAAAAATGGCTGGGCAGCAATGGCGCAAAGAAAACCGCTGTTGAAAATGAGCTGAAAACGCAATTAGGCGCGGCACCGCCTAATGGCGTGTTTTCTCAAGAGCAACTGCTGACGGCCGATGTTACGCTAACCGATGACCAACAAGCGAATCTTGATGCGTTGGTTGCCAGTTTGGTTAAGCAAGGCGTTTTGAGCTTGAATTATCAGGGCTTGGACGACAAAGCGATTGAACGGGTTGCGCAGGAGACGCAGAAACCGGTTCTCGCTATTGGCGCACCCTATCCGTTGCCGTTTTTTGATTTGCAACATGTCAACGATCAGCTGATTATTACCGGTGGCTTAAACGCGCTGACGGCCAAACCCATCGCAACTGTTGAGCGGGTGGGCTTGTTGCCGGTTGAAAAAGCGGCGCAGGACTATCATCTGGTGGCGGCCAACGTTTTTCTGATTGGCGGCGAGCAGAAGTTGTTGGGTCGCAGTGGGTTGCGTAAAGAATCGCAGCCATACAGCCTGACAGTGCAGCTGGCTTATCAGGATAAGTCGCCAGCAGCGTCTCAAGAAAAGGCAGACACTGACACGCATTCAGTGGAGGGTCGCCAGCCAGAAGCGCCACAGGAGACCAGAGAAAGACGCCACGCCCTTGATGACGATGCGACGACCAAGCTGGAGCAACAAGCGTCCGAGCAATTTCCAACCCGGGAAAGTAGAAGGCATCAGAAATAAGGAGTGACACGGTGTCACTTTCCGTATGAAAATAGTGTCAGCAAGTCACGGTATTTCACGTTGACGATCAGTCAATGTGAAATGCCGCGGCTTTTTGCTTGGCTTTGTTTGTGATTACAGATAAAATATTAGTTTGCGTGCGAAAGCCTTTTCGTCGTGCTGAGAAACAAGCCATCCGTTTCTGCAATATCTGCACACCAAATTCCCACATCGCGGTTCCATCCGCAAAAGTCCCAAAAACCGGCATTTTTCGTTTTTTCCACCGAATAAATGCTCACTTTTTAAAAGAAATATTTGCGCATCATTAGTTTTCTATGTAAAATCCATGATAAGAGCTAGTGAACCCAAGGAGGTCCTCCAAAATGTCAATGATTGAATTTCATGACGTTAACAAGTATTTTGGCAAATTCCAAGCATTAAAAAATATTAATCTAACAGTCGATCGTGGTGAGGTGGTCACGATAATCGGGCCTTCCGGGTCTGGTAAAAGCACCTTGTTGCGCTGCATCAATGGGCTTGAGCGGATCACGTCCGGTCAGTTAATTGTCAATGATTTTGATTTAGCCGACAAGAAAACCGACATGAACCGCATTCGCAAAAATGTCGGCATGGTTTTTCAGCATTTTAATCTGTATGCCAACAAGAACGTGTTGCAAAATGTCACGCTCGGGCCGGATCTCGTGCTGAAGCGTGATAAAGCTGAAGTTGAACAGGAAGCCCGCGATTTGCTTAAGATGGTTGGGCTGGAAAGCAAGGCGGACAGTTTTCCCGGCGAGTTATCCGGTGGTCAGCAGCAGCGTGTTGCAATTGCCCGTAGTCTTGCCATGAAGCCGAAAGCCATTTTATTCGACGAACCGACCAGTGCGCTGGATCCGGAAATGATCGGTGACGTGCTGGATGTCATGCAAAAGATTGCCGAGCAAGGGATGACGATGGTCGTAGTGACGCACGAAATGGGCTTTGCCCGCCACGTGGGCAACCGGATTGTTTTCATGGATGATGGCCAGATTCTGGTCGACTCCAGCGATGTCAACCAATTCTTCGATGATCCGCAAGAACCGCGGGCCAAGGAATTTATCAGTAAGATCATCAATCATTAGCCCAACAAGACCAGTTACGGATGGGATACTTTATGAAAGCAGGTGTGTTAGATGAAAAAGATGTGGAAACGCATGCTCCTGCCGCTGGTGTTGTTGTTAATGATGATACCGCTTAGCAGTTGCGGGAAAAGTGTCGCAGATCGGGATATTTTGAGCCATGCCAAGGCGACCAATACCATTGTGTGGGGCGTTAAAGCCGACACCCGACTTTTTGGTTTGATGAATATTAAAACCGATAAAATCGAAGGCTTTGATGTTGATATGGCCAAAGCCGTGACCAAACAGATTTTAGGCAAGAAGGGGAACGCTCAGCTGGTTCAAGTGACCAGTGACACGCGGGTACCGATGCTCAAAGGTGGCAACGTTGACGCGGTGATTGCTACCATGACGATTACCCCAGAGCGTCAGAAGATTCTGGATTTTTCCGATGTTTATTTTAATGCCGGCCAAAGTCTTTTGGTTAAAAAAGGGAGTCCCATTAAAACCGTGAAGGACCTGAAGAAAGGGACGAAGGTCATTGGCGTGCAGGGTTCCAACTCGGTCGACAACGTCAAAAAAGCCGCGCCGGATACAACTGTGCTGCAGCTAGCTGATTATGCCCAGGCGTTTACTGCGTTGAAGTCCGGGCAAGGAGATGCACTTACCACCGATAATGGGATCTTGTACGGGATGTCGGAACAGGACAACCGCTACATTGTCACCGGTGGCACCTTTACCAAGGAACCTTATGGGATTGCCATCAACAAAGGGCAGCGGCCGTTTGTCAAGGCAGTCAATAAGGCGATCAAACAACTCAAGCAAAACGGTACTTATGCCAAGTTAATTAAAAAGTGGTTTGGCGATGTGCCAGGGTTCAGTCTTAAGGAGGTGGAATGATATGTGGTCAATTCTTACCAATAACTGGAACACCTTTCTTTCAGGCCTTGGCTATACCTTGGCAGCCAGCATCCTTGCCTTGATTGGCAGTCTGATCATCGGCACCTTGTTTGCCTTAATGGAAATTTCCCCGTTCAAGGCGCTGCGCATCATCGGCCGAATTTATGTCGAGGTGGTGCGAAATATTCCACTGCTGGTCATCACGTTAGCCTTCTACGTGATCGTGCCGCAATTTATCGTCAAAATCGATGGCTTCACCGCCGGCACGATTGGCCTGTTGATCTATACGAGTGCGTTTATCGCTGAAACCGTGCGCGCAGGGATCGAAGCGGTTCCCAGCGGTCAAATGGAAGGCGCCCGCAGTATCGGGATGAGCTATACGCAAGCGATGACGCAGATCATTTTCCCGCAGGCATTCAAAATAGTCATCCCGCCGCTGGGCAATCAGTTTATTAACTTGGTGAAAAACAGTTCGGTTCTGGCCTTCGTTGCCGGCTTCGATCTGATGTATCAAGGCAAACTCATTGCGGCAACGACATTTTCGACGTTTGACACTTACCTGATCGTCGGAATCCTTTATCTCATCTTGACCATGCCGTTAAGTTATCTGATGCGTTATCTTGAGAAAAAATGGGTTACCGCATAGAAAGGAGCAGGACTGATGCATAATTTTATCGACGCGTATTCTTGGATTAATTTACGCTACCTGCTTCAGGGATTAGGCGTGACCTTGGAAGTTTCCGTAGCCTCCATCTTCTTCAGCTTCGTTCTCGGGGTGATTTTAGGCTTAGCACGTTATGTCAACATTAAATATTTTTCCGCGATTGTCGGCTTTGTTATTGATGTGATTCGGAATTTGCCACTGCTGCTGATCTTGTTCTTCACCTACTTTGCGTTGCCGGAAATCGGCATTCGCCTAAACGTCATCATTGCGGCCATTGTGGCGATGAGCATTTTCGAATCGGCAATGTTGGCCGAAATCGTCCGATCCGGCATCAACGCCGTCCCGCGCGGTCAGATGGAAGCAGCCCGCAGCAATGGCCTGACATTTTATCAGGCGATGCGCTACATCATCATGCCTCAGGCGCTTAAGAAAATGATTCCGCCGATTGTCAGCCAGTTCATCTCACTGGTCAAAGACACGTCACTAGCCACGATTATCCTGTTGCCAGAAGCGACGTACCACGCGCAAATCATATATGGGCAGAACATTAACTACATGATTCCCATGTTTGTTGCGTTAGCTGTGATGTATTTTGTTGTCAACTATGCCTTGTCGTTGGCAAGTCGCTGGTTGGATCGGCGATTGGTGCAGTCGAACTAGGTTTTTAAGCAGGTGAATATCACCAAAATCGACTCTGACAGCACATCAATGTGTACTGCCAGAGTCGATTTAGTATATGGGGACGGATTCAAATGTTGCGTGTGCGGTATTGGCAAGCAGGGTGCCATTTGGAACGGTTCTTATCATTTTCCTAACATTTGGTATAAGCTGCGGTGGTTCGGGCGCGGCTGTGATACCATAGGAGAGAAATAAAACCAGCAAGACGGAGGAAATTATCTTGAGTAGTTACTTAGTGACCGGTGGCGCCGGGTTTATCGGATCCAATTTAACCGAGCTGTTGTTAACGGATCCTGATAATACGATCACCATTGTCGATGATTTATCGATGGGCTTGCGAACCAATATTCCTGATTCCAGCCGGATTACATTTTATGAACATAGCATCACCGATCATGCCTTCATGTCCCAACTTCTGATGGAAGGCCAGTTCGATTACATCGTGCTGTTGGCCGCCATTGCCAGTGTTGCCGATTCCGTTGAGCGGCCATACGCAACCCACCAGGTTAACCAGGAAGCCAATTTAAATATCATTGAAACCTTGCGGACACAAAAGATCGCCTATAAGAAACTTTTCTTTGCCAGTTCAGCCGCTGTTTATGGCGATTCGCCTGAACTGCCAAAGAAAGAGGACATGGCGGTCAAACCGCTGACTCAATATGCGGTCGACAAGTTTGCAACCGAACGCGCAGTCTTAAACTACGGGCGGTTATACGATATGCCAATGGTCTGCACCCGCTTTTTCAATGTCTACGGGCCAAAGCAAAATCCAAAATCGCCGTACAGCGGTGTTCTGTCAATTATGATGGACGCCTTGAAGGAGGACAAACCCTTCACGTTCTTCGGTGACGGTGAACAAACTCGCGACTTCATCTACGTTGGCGACGTGGTGCATGCCATTCGCGGTTTGCTAGAAACGCCAAGCGCGCGCGATGATGTCTTCAACGTGGCAAACGGCAAGCAAACAAGCTTAAATCAAGTGGCTAAGGAACTCGAAAAGCTCACCGGCAAAACGCTCCACGCCACGCACAAAGCGCCACGTTTGGGCGACATTCGCGATTCGTATGCCCAGACAGCTAAACTGGATCAATTTGATTTCATGACCCATACCCCGCTTGCTGAAGGGCTGGCGAAGTATGTGGCGTCGGTTCAATAGGAAGATTGATCGGTCATCGCGTAACGAATGGCTGGTCATTTTTCGTGTTGTTTGCTTTAATTTATGCTTGTAGGAGAGATATTTTGGTTAAGACACCAGTAGTTTCCGTTGTGATGCCAGCTTACAATGCTGCAGCGTATCTTCCGAAGACCGTGCAGTCAGTTTTAGACCAGACTTTTAAAGATTTTGAATTGCTCATTATTGACGATGATTCGACTGATCAGACAGCGGAAGTCGGTCAACAGTTAGCCGCTAGCGACAGTCGAATCCGGTTTGTTCACCTCGATGACAATCAGGGTGTTGCCAATGCCCGCAATGTTGGTGTGGCACGTGCTGAGGGGCAGTACGTTGCTTTTTTGGACAGCGATGATTTGTGGCTTCCCGATAAATTAAAGCTTCAGGTCGCATTTATGCGGCAGCATCGAGCAGCTTTCTCTTATTGCTCGTACGATGTGGTGGACGATCATGGCACTAAAATCGGTGAGCGTAAGATTTCTGAAGCCCGTCTGGATTACCATGAAATGCTAAAAGGCAATCGGATCGGGCTATTGACCGTCATGTTGACTCGGGAAATTGCCCAAAAGTATCCATTTCCTAAAATAAATCATGAAGATTACGCTTGCTGGTTGTCGATTGCCCGTGGCGGAACGCTTGCCTACCTTGCGTCTGACCGAATCTTGGCTCAATATCGGAAGCATCAGACATCGCTGAGTTCAAACAAATTGCAGGCGGCTCAGTGGACATGGACGATTTATCGGCAGCATGAACATCTCAATATTTTTAAAAGCTTATATTACTTTTTGCATTATTCACTGATGGGTATTACCGACAAACGCTGACATTTAAAGAGGGGGGAAGCCTATGATACCTAAGATTATTCATTATGCCTGGTTTGGCAGCACACCGCCATCGTTTATCGAGGATAGGGTTCAGGAGTGGAAAGAGAAGCTGCCGGACTGGGAATTTAAGTTTTGGAATGACAAAAACTTTGATTTGAAAAAATATGCATTTTCTGAAAAAATGTACCAAGCGGGCAAACTTGGCTATGCTGCGGATGAATTGCGGTACGCTGTCTTGTATCAGTATGGCGGATTTTATCTTGACACCGATATGATTATCAAGAAGGATCTTGCGCCGTTTTTGGATCACAAGATGGTTTGGGGTTTTCAGTACGATAATAGTATTTTGACATCATTTATCGGCGCTGAAGCCAAAACACCGCTGCTAGCCGAAATTCTAGATGTCTATGCTGGACGGAAATTCCCTGAGTTGCAGGATGATATGCAAAAAATGACCAGTAATCCGGTTGTGACAAAAATCTTGATGCGACTTTATCCTGATTTTCGAATGAATGGACAACGTCAAGAGTTAGAACCGGGAATCGTGGTTTATCCGCGTGATTATTTTACATATGCAAGTCGGAATCAAGATGCTAACTACATGGAACATCTCTTCGATAATTCTTGGGGAAGTGCCAATGCTGGCTTACGTGGTCGGCTAAAGCATCTCTTTAAAGTGCTGTTTCCTTATTGGTGGGCGGACATTTCTGCGCGGCGTGGGATTAAAAGCGCTGAACGAGATGGCATTCCTTATCAACGATGATGTTGCACCATTCGTTTCGGCCCAGGTGCCTTGCCAATCGCTATTCACGGCAGCAGACAAATACCGAACATATGCTATAATGAGTGAGCTGTTTTCAACCAAAGATATTTACTGAGAGGGTTGCTGTATGAAACAAAGTGCCGAATGGAACGGTCTTAAACGGCTGTTGACGATGATCGGCGATGTCGGTCTTTTTAATTTAAGTATATTGCTCGCCTTTTACTGGCGGTTTGGTGCGGAGATTCCCGAATGGAACTTTAAGATGTATGAAGGTTCAGCCATTTACATTTCGCTGCTCTTTCTGTTCGTTAACTTTTTCTTAGGCGTCTACGTTTACTATAATCGGCGAATCAGTGACATTATTTTCAATACGGTATTGGCCCAGACGATTACCATATTGGGATTAACCATGATCACGTTCATGGGACGGTTCTTTGCATTTCCAAGACTGGTGCTTGCATATTCGTTTGTGCTTAGTATTCTGATTCTTGGTATTTGGCGCGTTTTCATATATTACATGTACATCCACTTTACGAGTAACTACAAGGTGGCCGTGCTTTCGTATGAACATGAATTACCTGCTGTTTTGGAGAACTTCCATTCTGCTAAGAACAACAAACATAAAGTAACCTACGTTATCTCAGATCACTTTGTTGAGAACGCCAAAAAGATTATTGATAAGGTGGATATTTTCTACCTTACCAAGAGCTTACCCGATGAACAGCGCCGGGAAATCATCGACATCATCATCAAGAAAGAAAAGACCATCCTGTTACCATCAACGTTTGACAATTTGATGATGCTGCGACCAAACTTGATGAATTTTGAAGATGAAAGTGTCATGGGCATCACACAATTTCGCATTAAGCCCGAAAGCGCCGTCCTTAAACGGATTTTTGACATTGTCGTTGCCCTATTAATGTTAGTCGTTGCATCGCCGTTTATGTTGATCACGGCCTTATTGGTGAAATTAACTTCACCAGGTCCGGTGATTTATAAACAGACGCGGATCACCTTGAATCAAAGAGAGTTTAAGATCTTGAAGTTTCGCACGATGTCGGCAACTGCCGAAGCGAAATCTGGTCCGGTGTTGGCTAAAGCGCATGATTCGCGGATTACACCGGTTGGCAAGTATTTACGCAAGTTCCGATTGGATGAATTGCCGCAGATTTTTAATGTTTTAAAAGGTGACATGTCCATCGTTGGGCCTCGTCCAGAACGTCCGTATTTCGTCAATCAGTTTAACCAACAGGAACCGCATTACTATCTGCGTCATAATGTTCGCGCCGGGATTACTGGTTACGCGCAGGTTTATGGCAAATACGCTTCCGACTACCACAGTAAATTGAAGTTTGATCTGCTGTATATCAAGACTTACAGCATTTTTCTAGATGCCCGTATTTTGCTACAAACCATTAAGGTCTTATTTGACAAGGTTTCCTCGCAGGGACTTGAGGAAGACACGGAACCGGAACGTCAGAAGTTGCATGACTTGGTGGTTCAGCAGGACATCACGCACTTGTCATAGTAGTGGCATAAATCCGGTGTCTCGGCCGTTTAACGGCTATTGGACCAGTCATATATTCGAATGAATCGGTTCCGGGAAGACAGGCTTGTCATTCCGGAACCGATTTTTGCATACGCTCAAATGTTTAACGAATTTCTTAATAACTTGCTCCCCCCGCCAGTAGGTGCGTCAATTAAGTGAACTATTTATAATTAAAGCATATACTTAAGTTATATTAAGGGGGAGGCGTTTTAAATGAAGAAGACGCTGTTAGTATTACCGGTGTTGTTGTTGATCTTTGCTGCGGGTTGCGGGCAAAGTAATCAAAGAAGTACCAGCCAAAAAGAATCTGTTAAGACCAGCCAGACGAGTCATAAGGCCAAAAAAGCATCAGCAAAAAAGTCTAATGGGAAGACTAGCGCAAGTCAAAGTTCCGCGCAATCGAGTAGTCAGAATGCTGCTTCAACTACCAGTCAGACTGGGCAAAAAGCTGCAACAGCGGCCTCGAGTGGTACAACGTCAAATGACCAGAGATTGGCAACACTGAAACAAGCTGTATTTAACCAGATTCCAAATGCCAAGTGGCCTGCTTCATACCCGGTTGCAAACTCACAGCATTTAAATATCTTTGCAACTGGTGATCAAGCGAATTATTCGATTTTCTTCAGTCCAGGGCAGTCAGCGTTACCATATAACGATCCAACTTTGCAGAATATCAATGCCGAGTTGGCCATTCAGAAGAAAACGTATGCGAGTGCAGCTGACGCACAGGCGCAGGTGGCCCCAGCACGATCGACGCAGGGATTGCGCCAAGTCGCCATTGGAGATGGTATTTATGCCGCGAGTCAAGGTGCAGCCGGATCATCTTATCTGACTTGGAATGAGGGTCGTTGGACTGTGACTGTTAAAGCCTCTGCTGTTAACGGTGAAGATCCGCTGCCGCTTGCTAAGCAGGCAGTCGCATGGTTTGCCAAAAATGCCTTGCCGGTACCTGATACACACGGGACGGTCGATTTAGCTGTGACGGATGCGAACACTCGACAAAATCAAATTACGTGGACAGAAGGCAATGCCTTGTATATGATTTCTGGACTCGAACCTATGCACACCATTCAAGTAGGTACAGCAACCCGCTAGTATTGGGAGCTGTTAGGGCCGATGGTTCAGGTAGCTTAGATTCCAACCCGATAATCTGTTATACTTTTTTCTGAGTTTAAAAATATTTGTCGCAGTCTAGCGACGGTTTTTAATTAAGAAAAAGAGTGAGGTGCCAACTTGGCAAAGATCAAAGTTATGACGGTATTCGGAACCCGACCGGAAGCAATTAAAATGGCGCCGGTGGTTCTGGGACTTAAACGGCGTAGTGATGAGTTTGAGGAGGTCACCGTGGTTACCGGCCAGCATCGCGAAATGTTGGATCAGGTGTTGACAATTTTCCATATTCAGCCAAGCTACGACTTGAACATCATGAAAACACGCCAGACATTGGCGGATATTACCAGCAATGTTTTGTTAAAGCTTGGACAGATCATTGCCAAGGAAGAGCCAGATATTGTGCTAGTTCATGGCGATACGACCACGACATTTGCGGCTAGTATTTCGGCCTTTTATCAACAAACCAAAGTCGGTCACGTCGAAGCGGGGTTGCGCACGTGGAACAAGTACAGCCCGTATCCGGAAGAAATGAATCGCCAGTTAACCGATGTTTTGAGTGATCTGTATTTTGCGCCTACAGCTCAGAGTCGCGCGAATTTGTTACAAGAACATCATCCTGACAAGCAGATCTTTGTGACCGGCAACACGGCGATTGATGCGCTCGATCAAACCGTCCAGGATGATTATCATCACGAGGTTTTGGACTTGATTGATCCTAACAAGAAAATGATTCTAGTCACCATGCATCGCCGGGAGAATCAAGGCGAGCCGATGCGCCGCGTCTTTAAAGTGATGCGGGATGTGGTTGAAAGCCATCCGGATATCGAGATCATTTACCCCGTGCATTTAAATCCGGTGGTTCAGGAAGCAGCTGATTCGATTTTAGGGCATCACCAACGGATTCATCTGATTGAACCGCTGGACGTGGTCGACTTCCATAACTTAGCCGCGCGCAGCTATTTCATCATGACCGATTCCGGTGGAGTGCAGGAAGAAGCCCCTTCGTTGGGCAAGCCGGTTTTGGTGTTACGCGACACTACCGAGCGGCCGGAGGGGGTTCAGGCTGGGACCCTGAAGTTGGTCGGTACCGATCCGAAGACGGTTAAAACGGCGATGTTGCAGTTGCTGGATGATCATGCGGAATACCAACGCATGGCAGATGCCAAGAATCCATATGGCGATGGCCATGCGTCGCAGCGGATTTTAGATGCGATTTTGTATGAATTCGGAAAACGTGAAACGCGACCAGCACCGTTCAAGTAAATGAGTTACATGCATGTCATACTCGCCACCACAGATTCTTGTGGTGGCGAGCGTGTGTCAAGGGGGTATATAAGATGGCACTTCCGGTGTTGTGGATCGTGATTCCTTGTTACAACGAAGAAAAAGTCTTACCTATCACGGCACCACGATTTCTGGCCAAGCTTTCTGAATTTATCGAAACGCAAAAGATCGCGGCAAATAGCCGGGTTCTGTTTGTAGACGATGGCTCAAAAGATCAAACTTGGCCATTAATTCAAAAATTTGCCCAAACGGATCCGCATTATTTAGGGATTCAACAAAGTCGCAATCGCGGGCATCAGAACGCGGTTTTAGCCGGACTGATGGTCGCTAAAGATCGCGCTGATGTGACAATTTCTATTGATGCTGATGGTCAGGACGATCTTAACGCGATGACAGATATGCTGGCAGCGTACGCAGACGGTTGTGAGATTGTTTATGGCGTTCGCTCAGACCGCAAAAGCGATTCGTGGTTTAAACGCGTCAGTGCCCAGGCTTTTTATCGGTTCTTGCGGGTGATGGGAGTGGATGTTGTCTACAATCATGCCGATTATCGGTTGGCCAGTAGCAAGGTGTTGCAACATTTAGCCGATTTTAAGGAAGTCAATCTCTTCCTGCGCGGCATGTTCCCGCTTGTTGGTTTTAAAAGTACGTCAGTCTATTATGAAAGGCACGAACGTTTGGCAGGTAAGAGCCATTACCCACTGTCAAAAATGATTGCCTTAGCGATTAATGGCGTCACGAGTCTGTCAATTAAGCCGATCGTATTTATCGCCGAACTGGGTGCCGTCGTCAGTATCTTAGGCTTCATCGGTACGATCTGGGCTGTCGTCATGGCAATTAAGGGTGCTACTGTTGCTGGCTGGGCTTCAATTGTTTGCATTGTTTCATTTTTGGGTGGCATTCAGCTGCTCAGTTTGGGCGTGATCGGTGAATACGTGGGGAAAACGTATCTGGAAACCAAGCATCGCCCGCGGTTTATTATCAGTGATCAGACTTGGCATGATGAACCATCTAAGCAGCCAAAAGCAGACAAAGATGTTGAAAAGCAGCGGAAACCATAAACTGTTTTTTAAAACGAGCAAAATAAAAAGGCCATAAGTCGGCCTGAATGGCTTCTGCTTGCTTACTTATCAAGCACTTCTTGATGCCAGTCGTTTGGACCTCAGTTGTTTGATGGTAACTTGTACATAGGCAATGATTCCGGCAACGAAATAGCTTAATAAGATCACCATGATTGAGTAGACGACGCTATGGGCACCAATCGCGGGAATCGTATGTAACCAGCTGGCGATGAAGGGATGATACAGATACAGGTTTAACGACCATGCGCTGCTGATTAAAAAGAGCTTGCTCGAAAACTCAACGCGATAGCTGACCATCATGACAGCTAAAGCGAAGAAGATTTCGCTAAAGAATCGGAACCTTAACTGATTATGCATTTCATCTAGAGTAAAGAAAAGCGCAAATGCCGTCAGCGTCCCTAACATGATCGGCAAATAGAAACGGCGGATAAGCGGCATGAAGCGGTCTTCATAAAAAGCAAAGAGGACACCGGTCGGAAAGACAAAGGCTGCGTTGACTAACCATTCGCCCATACCTTTATCCCAAATATAAACCGTGTAAAGACCGGTCAACAAAAACAAAATGGCAAATAATGGTAGCGAGTGACCACGCGAGATTTGCATACCGAGCCAAAATGCAAAGTAGAAAAAAATAATCGCTAAAACAAACCAACTGTCATTCACGAACGGCGCGCCATTGGTCATCGAAATGGCAGCTTGGCTAAAAGTCAGTCCCATCAGCTGGTGTTTGATCGGGAAGATAAGCAGCATTGCTAGTAGATAAAGTAAAATAATGGGCAGCAGACGATGGGGTAGGAAGTTCTTTAAGTAAGATGGCCCCTTGATCTGATACTGCCGCATAATACCGTAACCGGAGACAAAAAAGAAAATGGCAACGCCGAGTCGACCGGCCATGGTTAGTCGCGAAGCAAAGAAAGTACCGCTAACACCATTGAGCTCTTGATTGATGTGATGCAGAATGATAAAGATGATGCTGATGCCTTTTAGGTTGTTAGTGGCACTTTTTCCCAGGTGGCCTTCTTCAAGGTTCTGACTTGGACGTATACTAGCAAATAAAAAGCCGATGAATGGTAATAGAATAAGATCCAACGCAAACGTTCCTCCGTTAATAAACCGATGTCATATCGATGCCCGAAATCCAGTATAACATGAGTTAATCGTGGCCTTGAAGCTATTTATCCGGGAGGCAGGTGTCTACCCAAACTATAATTGCAGTTGTCACGCGGTTATTAAAGCTTGACGACGCATAAATTGTCCTTGGATGCCAGTCTTTATACATAGATATTCAAGATGGGGTATATGAACCCGATGACGAGGCGTTTTAAAATGCGAGAAGAAGGGGAAGAAGTGGAGAATGGGACGACGTACAATTGTTCTTCTAGAGAGTATTAATGCATTAATCAATAAACTTGGGCGATATCTGCTTGTTGCTGTTTTTGCCTTTTGTTTACTGTGTCTTTTTAAGATACAAATACTACAAGGTTCGGCTTGGGATACGCCGTCTTTTGTGTTGGGTGGCATGGGTATTCTGGTCGGCATTTTCTTAATCTTTAAGCTGAGTCAGTTGAAGCTCTCTGATCGTCAAGCGTTGCTTTTGTTAACGGTGCTTGCCATTGTGTTTCTGAGTTTTTGGAACTTTATCTTTCGGCCAGTGCCTGTTAGTGATTATCAGGTCTTGCTTGAAGGTGCACACGATATCATCAACGGTACGTTTAAGGCTCAAGCCGCTAGACCAAGTGATTATTTTAGGTATTATAATTTCCAGATTGGTTATGCCTATTACCTTTCGCTGTTGATGCGTGTGTTTGGCGAACGGCTGCTATTTTTTAAAATTGTTGAAATGCTTGTCATGACGGGAACAACCTTAGTGCTGTACAAGACAATCAGACTGTTTTGTGATGGCCATCGGGCTATGTTTGGTGCAGCGCTGTTTACCTTTTTCCCATTTACGTTTATTGGGGTGGGGATCATTAACAACCAACATGAAGGATTGCTCCTTGAGGCATTGGCTGTTTATTTTGTTTTAAAGCGTCGATCCTGGCCTAATTTGTTGATAGCAGCTGTCTGCATCACGATTGCACAGGTTTTACGGCCAACAGCGGTCGTTGTGGCAATTGCAATTGTTGTAACACTGGCCATTCAGGCAGTTCAGCAAAAGAGCCGCCAGCGTTTGCTAGAGACCGTTGCATTTCTAGTAGCTTTTTGGGGCTTAGGCTGGCTCATTAATCAGCTGTTTATTCTTTCTGGTATAGCGCCGTATGGTATTAAAGGCGGCAATCCATACTACAAGTTCCTGATTGGGCTCACAGGGAAAGGCGTTAGCGGTAAATATACGACTAGCGCCCGAAAATCTCAACTTTACTATGACCTAAAGGAATATCATTTTAATTATTCACTGTACAAACAAGCTGCAGCAGAAAAACTCAGGTATGTCTTTACCCATGGTTTGGACATACAAGAAATCATGAAACGCTTTACCGGCTTTATTGGCAATGTGGATAACCAGTACAATCTTGGGGGTAATCAACCATTTCTTGATCAGCATCCTTTGTTGATCTCATCGCTAAATTGCTCTGGTATGGTTATCTACGCAAGCACGATTCTGGCAACATTTAAACGGGTTATTACCGAAAAATGGGTGACGAGTCGGATTAGTTACCTTTTGCCAGCAATGATTTTCGGCATGTTCTTCTTTGCCTATATCTTCATGGAAACCCAAGCACGATACCGGTTCGAGCAGTACTATGTTTTGTTTTTGTTAGCAGTACCAACGCTTTATGGGTGGCTCACAAAGATACAGAAAAAAATGTTTACGCGCGATTGTTCTGAAGAATCACGCTAAGTAGCGCGTTCTGAACGTCTGTAACATAAAGAAACTGTTAATTTGTAATCATATTGTTTCTTTAAATGCGGTTGATCTCCATGTATAATGAGCCTGTTATGAAATTTGAAAAAGTTGGGGAGGAGTTTACTTATGGGGAAAAAGGAGAAAAAAATGAAGAATAAGTTATTTTGGGCATCTGCGGCGATTGCATCGTCAATACTGTTTTCGCAGCTTGTTTTAGGAACACCGGTGTCTGCAGCTGATGAAGGCACAGGTGCAAACGCCCAAACAAGTCAGACGAGTCAGGGTCAAACCGTATCGTTTCACGATATGAACGAACATTCTAATTTTGGTAATACTACTGTTCCCAGTGCTAATACGACAGCAGGTGTGCGGTCATTTTCAAGTGCACAAGCTGCGGGAGCAACATTACAGGCAGCACCGCAATCGAATGTGCAGGCGTTTGCAGCCAAAGCACAGACAATGATGAGCTTTACCATTGGGGATCAATCAGTTCCACGAACAGATGTTGTAGATGTCGCCTCTTATCAAGGGTGGATGAATCAAGACAGTTTTAATACCCTCCATTCGTTGGGCGTCAGAGGTGCCGTTGTTAAAGCCTCAGAAGGTACGTCTTATCAGAATCCATTTGCGGCATCGCAGATTCAATATGCGCGTAACGCGGGCATGACTGTTTCGGCTTACCACTATAGCCACTTCGGTTCAAGTGCCGAAGCAGTGGCTGAAGCTAATTTTTTTGCCAATACACTTGATAAGCTGAATGTCGGTAAAGAAGTCAATGTTGTTGCCGATGTCGAAGGTTCCGATGTAAGTGGGGATGTCGGGGCGAGTTTAAATGCATTCTGGCAGACACTTAATCAGCGCGGTTATACGCATCATGTATTGTATACCGGTAAGTATTATACTTACTCGAATGCTGCCATTGGGACAGTCGGTAAGAACCGGACATGGGTTGCGGACTATCCGTATACGCCGAGCGCTAACTCGATGTGGAATCAAGATTTTGGTGCATGGCAGTATTCTTCATTAGCGTATTTGCCTGGAGCATCTAAACCAGTCGATGTTTCAGTTGATTACACGGGTCTGTTTACGCAACCGAATGCAGCTACTCCGCCAGCACCTTCTTATGACCCGATTTTGTCAAACAAATCCGTCAGCTATGATGTCACCATTGTTAATCAGGATACTCGCAAAGACGGCATTTATTTCGATGCACCGTATCATACCAGTGCTTCAACTGCTATTTCTAACTTCAATGGTGTCAATTACAACAATCAGAATGTCCACGTTCAGGCTGAGGCGGTTACATCGCGTGGCACTTATTTGCAAGTTAAGGCTCAGGATGGCAAAGTTTTCTGGATTGATAAGAATGGTACCGCACAATTTTCGTTTGACAGCATTGTTTCGCAACAGACAGTGGACTATCCGGCCACAATTCAGCAACAAGGTCGCGGCGATGGTATTTATACCGCCGGCCCGTACCATACCTCTGCCGCAACATCTGGCGGTAATAGTGATGCAACTAAGTATGACGGCCAAAAGGTTCAGGTTATTGCTGAAGCCACTACCAGCAGAGCTGGCGGCACGACTTATGCCCAGGTACGTTTAGCTGATGGACAGACCTTCTGGATTGATAAGCGTGGTTTGCAAACCGGCGATAATTCAGGGTATGACAAGATTCTTCTTAAGAAATCCGTAAGCTATCTTGCTATCGTTGATCAAAGTCATCGTGCTGACGGGTTGTATGCAAACGGTCCTTATCACACCTCAGCTACAACCGCAATCGGTAATGACAATGCTAAGTCATTAAACGGTCAGTTGGTTCAAGTGCTTACCGAAGCAACGACTTCTCGTTCAACGCATTCGACATATGTACAGATTCGTTTAGCAAACGGCCAGACTTACTGGACGGATAAACTCGCTCTTACAAGCTTCTCGTCATTAAGTCCGATTCTTTCAACGAATAATGTTAATTATGATGCAACGATCAATCAAAAGGACCGTGTAGATGGTCTTTACAGTGATGGACCGTATCATACCAGCATCAGCACACTTGTCGGTAACGATAATGCCAAACAATATGACGGTCAAAAAGTTCATGCCTCGGTTGAACAAAAGACCGATCGCGGAACCTATGTCAAGGTGAAGTTTGCTGATGGGCATGAATATTGGATTGACAAGGGTGGTTTGACAGTTAAATAGTTTAAAAACCTGATTATCTCACATGGGGGTTAACGTCCTGCAGATACTAGTAGATTCATTCTACAGTTGATGCGGGGCGTTTTTTGATGAAGAAAAAGGCGCTGTGAAAAATGATAGGGTTATCTTCTTGGCTCGGAACGTGTAAACTATTGGAAGTGAGTTAACACTTGAAGAAGTTGGCGGTTTTGGGGAGGAATAAACGTGCAAGAAGCAAGTAAGCCGGGATGGAAGCATGAAATGATATGGATTGCTGCTATGATGGTGGTGGCACTGATTGTTTTATCGCCACAAATCAATTACCATGCCTTGGCAGTCGGGGATGATTGGGAATTTCACTGGAATCGTTTTTATGAAGCTGCCATGCAAATCAAAACCGGCAAATTTAACTTCTTCCAATCGATTTATGCATTTAAGCAATCTGGCCGAATCGTCAATGCCGTCTATGGCAGTGCGTTTGCCTATCTGCACGGTATTATCTTGGTTATCGTTAAAACTTGGTTTAGAGCTGAGCTGATTTCCAGTTTTCTATGTTTGTTTACGGCAGGCGGCGGCATGTATTTTTTGGCACGGTATTGTCGAATTAAACGTCAAATAGCGTTTGCCGCGGGCGTCTTATACATGGGGACACCCTTAGTGATCTTTTATGTAACAGATGCCGCATTAAGAGGCTGGGGAGCAGCGCTATTGCCCGTCACAACCATTCCGCTGATTCGAATGGTGACAAACCACGAAAAACCTATAAATCCGATTTTATTTGGTCTGTCTGCAGCAATCTTAATGGCAGTACAGAACTTTACGGCGTTGATCTATGTTTTAAGCGCTGCGGTTTTCTTTATTTCTGGGCTGTATTTAGCGAAAAATCGCCGGCAAACTATCATTGCTGCAGGAAGTGCCGTTGCGGTTGCCATAGGTTTAAACGCGGTCACGCTTGCGGCCATCATGGATTTACATAGTGAACGTCTCGTCATGCCATATCGGGTTGAAGATCTCCTCGGTAGTGCTTCACGATTGTCGCTTGGCAATATGACACGGTTGGATCTGGGATTAGTTTTGTCTGCGATCATTGTTTTGCAACTGGTTTTTGCTGGGCTGAGTTGGAAGCAATTGACCGTCGCTGAGAAGCTTATCAATCTTGATGGCCTTTTGTTTTTATGGCTAAGTTCGCCGCTCTTTCCATGGAATTTCTTGGCTACCCATTTTCCGGTCATTCAAACGGTTCAATTTCCGCAACGATTTAACGTGATTGCGCTCACAATGATTATCTTAGCGACCGCTCTATCCGTTCAGAAATTTGCCCCCAATATCGTTTCACAAAAGTCACGGCTAATGACGGCGCTTTTTCTCAGTGTTGCAGGATTAAATCTAATCAACGGTTACACATGGGTCAACGAAAAGGCAAGCGCTTGGCAAAGTGATCAACTGGCCGTAAGTGCGGACTCCTCAGTGCAAAATCAGGCAGAAATACGTGATTTGTTCAACCGAGCTTATGATCAATCCAATGTTTTCAGTGTTGTCACCAAAAACACGCCGGACTATTTGCCGGTGGCAACGGCAGGAAGTACCACTTTTGCCTATGATGCTTACAAAGATCAAATTTTAAATAACCCGTTGAATGTCAAAAAAGCCATTAATGCGAAGAGCCAACTTACGATGACATGGCAGGCGAAAAATCGGAAACAAACGCTCGTACCGGTGATTGTTTATAAACATTCTACAGTTAGATTGAATGGGCGATTGTTGCGTTCTTCGGAATACCAACGTAGTAACATCGGGGTGTTAATTGTAGAACCGCTTTTGGGCAAAAACACTATAACGGTGGGTTACAAACCTTCTAAGATATTTTGGATAGCTGTTTTTGTTAACGTAGTAACAATTGCATGTCTTTTACTTTATGGAGGCATAAAGATCAAAGTGCACTTGTTGAAGCGTTAACACACTTTTGCTCACTGCTGCTGACCTTGATAGTTATACCTCGTTATTTAAAATGCTGGAATTGTGACTCTCAAACCGAACAGTTGTACCACCTAGTTACCACCTGTTAGAGTCGCCCATTGAATACAAATATTGTTATATCGCCGAATATACATACTCTTTACACATCTTTTACCTATCAGAGTGAAAAGAAACATTTACATCATTAAAAAAGCACTATAATATAAGAGTTGTTGATGTTGCAGGCAAAAAGTATTGGAGGGCTGATATGAAGTATCAAAAGATATTTTTCTTAACAGCGATGATTGGATTAGTTTCGTTTGGTGGATCCTCTGTTGTTCAAGCATCATCAGTGAACCATGACATAAATATCGCTAGGCATGAGGAAACTGTTCAAGGATCGCTGAAACAGAATTCTCAAGTTGGTCCAGGGTTTTATGGCACTAATCTATTTGGTCGAAGCTTGGAAATCCTTCAATCTAGTCCATCTGAGTTTCTAGATCAAATAAAAGCAGGAGCTATTGCTAGTTGGTCGAAACATAGTGTTTTACCGTCAATTACAGCCGCACAAGCTGCTCTTGAAAGTGGCTGGGGTTCGTCTCAACTTTCTACACAAGCTAATAATCTATTCGGTATTAAGGGACAATATAACGGGCAATATGTTGAGATGCCAACACTTGAATGGTCCAATGGAAACTGGGTAACAGTTAATGCTGAATTTCGGAAATATCCTGATTGGTCGACTAGCGTGGAGGATCATGGAAACTTCTTTACCGATAATTCTCGCTATCACAATTTGTTAGGAGTTAAGGATTATAAACAGGTGGCGCAGTTACTTCAGCAAGATGGATATGCCACTGATCCTGATTACGCTAATAAATTGATATCCATCATTGAAGCCAATAACCTTCAAAGCTGGGATCAAGAGGCTTTTTCTTCGGACACTTCAGCAGCAGGAAGCCTGGATGATTATAGTGTCGACCCAGCTACTTTGAAACTTCGCGGTTGGTCTGTAGCTTCTGATTCAACTGAAAAGCCAATCAGTTATCTGTTTGCCGTAGATGCCAATACTAACCAGGAATTAGCTCGATGGAAAATTAATCGAACCGAGCGGCCCGATGTCCAACGAGCCTACCCACAGATAACCGGTTCATTGAACAGTGGTTTTGATGAAAGTCTTACAATTCCTGATTCACTGAGGGGCCATCAAGTGCGTATTATGGCACGCTATACCTCAGATCCCGCTGGCAATAACAATGCAAGCGACTTTACATTTGGTCAGGTTATTTCAATCCCCCAAGTTGAATCGGAAGGGCATCTTGATGAATACAATGTGGGTCAGGACACTTTAACGCTCCGAGGTTGGTCGGCGGCTTCAAACTCTACGGACAAACCAATTAGTTATCTGTTTGCTTTAGATGCAAACACCAACCAGGAATTGGCTCGGTGGAAGATTAATCGAACTGAACGGCCAGATGTCCAACGAGCATACCCACAGATTCCAGGTTCGTTAAACAGCGGGTTTGATGAGACCTTTAAGTTGCCTGATTCATTGAAGGGACATCAGATACGCATTATGGCTCGCTATACATCTGATCTGGACGGAAATAACAACGCTTCAGACTTCACCTTTGAACAAGTCATAAACGTGGCATCTTAAAAAGGCTTGCTTTCTTCGCATATGTTGGGAAACGTAGACATACTCATGGGGAGGTATTTACAAAGTGAATAAACGTAAGGAAAGGTTTCTTTTAATAACCTTATTATCACTTTTGGTGTCAGTGTTTGCATGGACTAACAGCAATCGTGAAAATATGGTTGAAGCAGCACAAATGAACGACCAACAGGCCGCTGTCGTGAATCTTGCTAAGCAACAATTAGGAAAGCCTTACGTATGGGGAGCAGCTGGTCCAGATAGTTTCGATTGTTCCGGATTGATGCAGTACGTTTTCTCCCATGCTGTGGGTATAAATTTGCCAAGAGTCACAACTCAACAGGAAACGGTTGGCAAAGAAGTAAGTTTAAATGAACTGCAACCAGGTGACATTTTGTTCTGGGGAAGTAGAGGAGCAAGCTATCACGATGCAGTTTATATTGGCGATGGTAATATGATTCAAGCACCAGAACCCGGCGATGTTGTAAAAGTGACGGCACTTAAGTATTATATGCCTGACTTTGCAAGAAGGGTTCTTCCAGATACACCTAATGTTTCTGGGGAGGGTAGTCTTGATGAATATAGCGTCAACCAAGCTAACTTGAAACTTCGCGGTTGGTCTGCATCCTCTGATTCAGTCGGGAAACCAATCAGTTATCTGTTTGCTTTAGATGCTAATACCAACCAGGAATTAGCTCGATGGAAGATTAATCGAACTGAACGGCCAGATGTCCAACGAGCCTACCCACAGATAGCCGGTTCATTGAACAGTGGTTTTGATGAAAACCTTACAATTCCTGATTCACTGAGGGGCCATCAAGTGCGTATTATGGCACGCTACACTTCTGATCCTGCAGGTGACAATAATGCAAGCGACTTTACGTTTGATCAGGTTATTTCAATCCCACAAGTTGAATCAGAGGGGCATCTTGACGAATACAATGTGGGTCAGGATACTTTAACGCTCCGAGGTTGGTCAGCGGCTTCAAACTCTACGGACAAACCAATTAGTTATCTGTTTGCTTTAGACGCCAACACCAATCAGGAATTAGCCCGGTGGAAGATTAATCGAACCGAACGGCCAGATGTCCAACGAGCTTACCCACAGATTCCAGGCTCGTTGAACAGCGGGTTTGATGAAACCTTTAAGTTGCCTGATTCATTGAAGGGGCATCAGATACGCATCTTGGCTCGCTACACGTCTGATCCGGACGGAAATAACAACGCCTCAGACTTTACGTTTGAACAAGTCGTAAACGTACCGAAGTAAAAGTAGCTGAAATTTATCGGGAAATCGTTTATGAATGACTTAAGGATAAAGTGGCCATGCAAATAGTTTGTGGATAAATGTCTAAAGGGGTTTAAAAATTGTTTATATAAAAACTGTCTAGGGATCGAATACATCGCTAGACAGTTTTTAATTATTTATTTATTCAGCCATGCTTTTTACGAGCGGATAATATCCTTATTTGATGTCACAGCCTTAAGTTCCTGCTTTTTGTTAGGAAAGGCCCTGGCAATTACTTCTTTAAAATAATGTGCTGACATTATTAGGGAAACCAGGCTTAATACTGCGACTATGATGAATACTAAAAGAAGCTCTGGGTAATGATATGATATGGTGATAGTCGCTTTACCTCTAGGAATCTTGACGATAGTCGTTCCTGCAGAAGACATCTTGGAAGTTGCGAGTTGGTCGTTGACGGTAACAGTTTGGTAGGAGTACCAGAATACAGGTGCTTTCAAAATTGCATCTTTGCCAGTTGCATTCGAGAGCTTTATCGTATAAATATTGTCCGTGTACTTGGTAGTTGGCTGGATCGGTCGGCGATTAAGGAAATATTGTTTCTGCAAGACTTGCTGAAGATTTTTCGTGTCAATCACTTGTTTAGGTGAATAATCACCATAAAAGATATTTCTCGCCAGTTTGGTGATTTGGTGATCGCGCGGATTCTTTTCGGCTTTGTTTTTGGCAAAAGTCGCGAAAGCAGAGCCGCTACTAATCGTTAGGCAAACAACTAGTCCTACCAGCAAAATCGGTTTTAGCGCCGGCATTTTCTTGGGCATCATCATGCCGACCAGCATGCTGAAGCTGGCTAAAATTAGCAGAGACGTATAGGCGTTTAATCGCCATACGAACTGAATTCGGCTGAAGAGTGTTTGGTTTGTCAAAGCCCAAGGGAAGATGGAAGTTGATAGCAGGAGGATGCCAATGCCACCAAATAAACAAAATGTGTTGAAGGGTGTACGAACTCTCTTTGAAAATACGAAGATGACTAATGCGATGGCTAGTGCAATAACGACTGAGGCGCCGAGACTGCTCTTGACGTCTGGATTTGGATACATTTGATTGCTCAGTGAGTTTGCCAACCACGGCACAAGAGACATGCCTTTTAGCGGCTGGGTCCAGTTAATGTAAAGGTCGTTTTTTAGCGATGTGTTGGCCACCAAAAATAAATAAGGTGAACACAGTAAGAATGTCCAGAAACCCGCTTTAACAAGATTAATCAGACGTTTTATTTTGTCGTCTGTAAAACCAATCGTGGCAATTGTTGCCACAATGATGAGAACACTTGTCATAAATAGCGATAACGCGTGCGAATATGTCACTAGCGTCATGCCGATCGTCAGTACGCGCCATTTTTTAAAGTCTGAAAATAAGACATAATATAATCCTAATAGGACCAGCGGCAAGAAGGTCATACTGACAACTTCGCCAAGTGCCGCTCTAACGAAGAAGTTTGAAATTCTGTAGAATGAGAAAATATAAAGAACGGAAAAACACAATGCACTAAATGTGTTCTTTGATATTTTGTAGATGCACCAGTAAGCTAATAGCGCAGTTACAAACGTTAACAGGAAGTAGAAGAGCTTATAACTGAAGATAAAGTCGCCGGTGGCAGCATAAATGAGATAGAGCGGATAGACCGTTTCCCACGGGTAAAAGATGTTGGCCATCGTCGCTGCTTGCCCAAAGACGTTAAAGTTTACAGGACTTTGGAAGATGTTGCTCAGTGCTAGGACCCTTTCAACGTGGAAAAAGAAATCATCGCCTAGATATGCAGTCGCAAAGTTAAGCTTTAGAACAGGAAGAACATTGAACAGGCTAACCACAGATAGAATTAATATGATGATCACGTTCTTGATCATGCGATTACTGTTGATTTTCATGGTTGATTTTTACTCCTTATTATGTAAGCCATGCCTGGAAACAGACTTGGCATTCAATTGATATCGTGTAAAACAAACACGGTTAGGAAAAGACCAGTATGTTTAGCCGCGGTGATCGAGTTTTGGCAAGCTGCCAATCATACGACCAAAATATTTTACCATAGGCATAGTTTGGATTAGATGAGTTTCTGAGTGACCAGAAGAATTTATTCATCCAGACGCTGCAGGAACCTGCAAGATTGTCTCAGGGAAGATACTAACCTGTGGTATAATGCTCGGGAAAGTCACGAGCTGTTTTGGCAGTGTTTTTGTCACCGGAGTGCAGGGCTTTATTTTTATGGCATCAACCACAGCTTTGGTCTGTTATGCCATAAAAGCTAGGTTACATTTTACTTAAAGCAAGCAAGGCGCTACAACATTAAACGGAGGGCACCATGAACGACCAACTGAGCATCATTATCCCAGTATTTAATAGCCAGAACTATTTACCTCGACTATTTAAAAGTCTAGGCGCAATCCCCCCAACAGTGGAAATCGTTTTAGTTGATAATGGCTCGACCGATAAAAGTGCCCAACTGCTTCAGCACTTCCATGAAGCGCACAAGAACAGTTTACTGATCGACGAAGCTCACGCAGGCGTTGCATTTGCGCGCAATACTGGCCTTGAACATGCCCACGGCAAGTATATCTGGTTTGTCGACGCCGACGATACAATTCGACCAAACGCTATCAACAAAATCTTAAAGATCATTAATGGCACTGGTTTTGATCTGCTGATTTTTGACTACCTCTCATTGACTGAACAGGATGCCGCTACAACAAGCTCCCAATCACCTGAAACTGCTGAAGAGACGAACTTATCTAACATTCTCCACGAAATGTTGACAGGAGCACATGATCCGATTGGAGGCTTTCCGCACAACAAAGTTTTTGCCAGAAGTCTAATCGGTGAGGAACGATTTCCGGACTTTGCGTTTGCTGAAGACCTAGCTTTTTTTGTACCTATCCTACTTCGCGCTAATCACATTTACCGATTACGCGAAACCTTGTATGATTATTACCAACACGCAGGCTCTATTGTTCATGATGTCAATGCGGTCAAACTCATGGATTATGCCAGGGTTGTAGACAAGATTGAACAAAAACTTCGGAAGAACAATTCGGCCAAAAAAGCAGATATTGATGATTATATGATCAGAAGGCGTTTATCCATTTATTTTCAAAATTTGGCGAAAGTAAAAGATTCTCAGGTTAAACAGCACATTCGAATCAAAATGGCGCAGTACTCGTGGAAACAACTGCTATCATTCAACCACGACAAAAAATTGATGGTCAAAATATTGCTATATAAATTCAGAGTATTGGATGTTTTCCCGTTTTTGTTAAAATACTTTTATTAATCTGATGCTGCGGGGAAATGAAGTGAACGGATCAGGAGGAACCATGAAGATATTGTTTGTGTCGACCGGACACGTAGATGATGATTCAAGATTGTTAAAGGAGAGTGCGGCGCTGCAAGCTGCCGGACACGACGTCACGATTCTTGGCTGGCGCGAAGATCCGCATGGCCGAATGACAACAGATACCTTTGAATTCGATGGTCAACGTTTGAAGGCAATTTTCACAGGCATCAAGCTGTCGTATTCTTTTAAATATTTTAAGGTTTTTGCATTTATGCGGTTTGAGGCCTTTTTGTATCGTTGGCTTCGTAAGCATTTACGCGAGTATGACGCGGTTCAGGCATGTAATGTGCATACGGGCTATGTGACGGCCAAGGTCGTAGCGAAGACCAAAACTAAATTTGTTTATGATATCTTTGACTATGCGCCTGACACGCGAAACTATCCGGGGTGGTATCGCAAGATGGTCGTTCACTGGGAAAATGTGGCGATGGCGACAGCCGACTGGACGTTAATCTGTTCGGAGGATCGCCGCCGCCAAATTGAACCGGCCAAGCCGAAAAATTTGGCAGTGATCTATAATTCACCGTTAGATAGTCCTGTTGCCGAGGATGCCGAAAAATTTGATCCGACGCAAAAGAATTTTAAAATTGTCTATATTGGCGGATTAAGTCCGTATAGGTGCCTGCCAGAACTATTAGGCGCAGTTGAGGCGAATCCGGCATTATCTTTAACTGTGGCCGGCCAGGGTCAATATCAGGAGATGTTTGCTGATGCCGCAAAACGTTCATCGCGAATTGACTATTTAGGTGTTGTGCCCTATGAAAAGGTGAATGGCATCGAGAAAACGGCGGACATTTTGGTCGCGCTCTATGATCCGGTGCTTAAGAATCATCTTTATGCTTCCCCGAATAAATTCTTTGAAGCTATGGAACTCGGCAAGCCGCTATTAATGGTCGAAAAATCCGGCATGTCAAATTGGTTAACCAAGTATGGTTTTGGGGCTGTTTGTGGAACCTCTGAGAAGAGCATTGGTGCTGGCCTCCAGCAACTGATTGACAAGCGTCAGGACTGGGCCAAAGAAGCCGATCTAATGCGTAAAATATATCAAAAAGAGTTCGCGTGGCCATTGATGCAACAGCGGTTATGCCATATTTATGCAAGTTTTGAAACTAAGTGAAATGAGGAAACGAGTTGCCAAATCGGTTTGAAGTGACCAGAAAAAGTATTGTATGGAGTTATGCGGGGACCATTTTTTCGATGGCAAGCAATTTTCTCCTACTGCCGATCATCTTTCATTTCCTTAATCCTCAAGAGATTGGCTATTGGTATTTAATTTTAAGTATCAACGGTCTCATCGCGTTGTTTGATTTTGGATTTGACCCAGCATTTGCCCGCAATATTGCGTATATTTGGTCTGGTGCGAAAACATTAAAATCGCGCGGAGTTGATAAGGAACATGATCACACAGTCGTGAACTACCACTTGCTGGCTTCGACAATTCACGCTGCTAGGGCTATTTACATGATTCTGGCGATTGTTGCTGTTGTCTTAGTCGGCATCTTCGGCACAATCTACATGAACGCTTTTGTGTTCAGCAAATTACCTGCCGCCGAATATAAGTGGACTTGGCTGGTTTTCTGTTTTTCGCTTTTCCTTAATTTGTATTTCGGTTACTTTTCGGCGTTGCTTCGTGGTTCTGGCAAAATCGACTCAGTCAACAAAGCACAGGTATTTTCCCGTTCGCTACAGATTCTGCTGACTTTTGGTGGCTTCCTAGTCTATCCGTCGATTTTATCTCCGGTCATTGGCTTGGTTATGTATGGCATTATTTTTCGAACGATCTGCAGTCATTTTTACTGGCAGGATGATGAGGTGCGGGCTCATCGCCAAGAGCTTAAATCGCCAATGAACTGGCACGAAATTAAAGAAATTTTTCTGTTCATTTGGCCGAACACTTGGCGCGACGGATTGGTCAGCATGTCGAATTATGTCACTTCCCAAGGTATGTCACTAATGGCAGGTGCGTTCTTGCCGCTGTCGGTGACAGGTGTCTATTCGGTCGGCGTCCAGTTTGCTTCGGCTATCGGAACAGCTTCTTCAGCAATCAACGGGGCATATAATCCGATTTTGCAATCAAACTTTGTTAAGCAGGATTTTGATTCGATCCGAGAGAAAACATCGAAAGCAGTCGCTGCTTATGTTTGGCTTTTTGGCATTGCCTCTGTTGGAACCTTGTTAGTGATCTTCCCGCTACTGAAGTTGATAAAGCCTGAATCAGTTCCGACGTTACAGGTGTTTTTGCCGTTAATCCTTTACTATTTTCTTTACCAGCAACACTCAGTGCATGCATCATATATTGCTAATGCCAATATTATTCCGTACACAAAAGCATTTCTCATCTCGGCTGGTGTTAACTTAGTCGGGTTATGGCTCGGTCTCAAGCTGACCGGGGGGAATATTTATTTCCTGCTTTTCTTCCCGATTCTGGTTCAGGGGCTGTACAACAACTGGCGATGGCCAACATATTACTATAAGATGATTGATAGTACGCTATTGGCCTCCATCAAACGAGGTACGATTGCGTGGGGAAAAACCTTTGCAAATTTCTTTAAATCCGGTTCAAACGTATGACTTTTCCCGTCTCTGCGGTATGATAAAAACGCAGCAGACATGACCGATATCTGTTGATCAAGAAATGAGTTTATGATGGAGGAATCATGGATAACTTACTGAGTATGAAAGAACTAATGGTTTCGCTTCGAAAGAATTGGTGGCTGGCACTTTGCACTTTATTGGTGGGTGCTGTGTTAGCTGGTGCTTTTGCTTTTGGAATGATGAAGCCTTCCTATTCGTCGACGGCGTTAACCGTCATCAATCAGCAAAAAAACAACACCGAGTCCCTTAGCCAGATGTTGAACCAGAATCAATATGATTCGGAGCTGCTTGCCACTGGCAAATCCCTTTTTAAAACAGCTGCAGTTTTTGATGAGGCCTCAACGCAGCTAGCACAAAAAGACCATCTCAATATCACAAGTGGTGATCTTCAAAAGCAGGTTAAAGTTGACAATGAAGACAATTCAAGAGCCTTCTCAATTCATGCAACATCTAAACATGCCAAGGATGCTGCTTTGATCGCAAATGAAGTTGCAGCTGCTTTTCAAAAGACAGTCGGTACGATCACCAACCACACGGACACGGTGACCATTTTGGCAAAGGCGACGCCGAGTGATGTGGCAGCCGGTACGAAACCGGTTGTTTTGGTTGTGATTGGCGCAATAATTGGCTTTTTGGTTGGGTTAGCTTGGATTGTTCTCAGAGAAATCAAACAGGCAACGATCAAGACTAAAGAAACGCTTGTACAGGTCGCCAAAGCACCTGTTCTCGGGGTTATTTCTGCTAAGAAACTGTAAGCTTTGCAGTCGTTGATATTGCTATGTTGACTTGAGCACATCCAATTTTGAAGGAGTTTTCCATGACAAACGAACTTGCACATCAATTTGTTAGTGATACATCCGTTTCTAGTCAGGAGTTTCGGACGCTTAGAAACAACCTGTCATTACAGACGAGTCGTCACGATGTTTCTGTTTTACTGATCACCTCTGCCACTGCTGGTGAAGGTAAGTCCTATGTTGCGGCGAATCTTGCTGCTAGTTTTGCAGTGGAAGGGAAGCGGACGTTGCTGGTTGAAGGTAATCTGCATCGCCCAATTTTGGCAGCGGTTTTTGATCTTCAGCCTAATAAAGGTCTTTCATCCTTGGTAGGCGCAGACGCCGTATCAGTTAAAGCTGATGATTTGATTACAGAAACCAAGATTCAAAAGTTAGCGGTTGCACCTGCAGGCGAATCCCTTGCCGATCCGGCAACGTTGTTGGCTGGTTCAGCATTCAAAGCATTCCTTGATCAAGTTAAAGATAAATTTGATGTCGTCTTGATTGATGGGCCGGCGATGGCAGACGCGAGTGAAGCAGGGCTTATTGCGGAACTTGCTAATGGCGTGGTAGTTGTTGCGAAGGCTGATGGGCCATCAAAACGTGATGTCGCGCAAACGATCGCACAGGTTCGACAACTACCGGCAGCTTTAATCGGGACTGTGTTGAATCAGACCTAGTGTCGAAACTTGGAAGAGAAACGGCTTCACCGCCGAAACTATGAGACGCTGGGTGCATAAAGGCAATAGGAGAATGATGTTGTGGCTTTTTATTTAGGTCTCTTTGCAATTATGATCATTTTCATGCTACTCGGACGTGTCACAATGTCGTCTGTCTGGGCATGGCTAGGTGTTATAATGCTCGCGCTGGTTGCCGGATTACGCTATGAAACCGGTAACGATTTTTTGCCATACAAGACCATTTATGCAGGTGATTATTCGGCAGGGCAGGTTGAACCTGGATTTTTGTTTTTACGAAATATTTTTAACGGATTGCATGCCCCTTTTTGGCTTTTTTTACTGGCATGGGCAACAGTGACCTTAGTGCTGTTTTATTTCTTTGCAAGGGAATATTTCCGTCCGGCAATCATTCCGATTGCTTACTACATGAGTCGCTTTTTCTTCATGCGGGATATGGGACAGATTCGGGCTTCGCTTGTCTGCGTGACCTGTATGCTGGCATTAAAGTTTGTATATGACGAAAAGCCGCTTCCTTTTCTACTGATTGTTGGCTTGTCGGCTACGATCCATATTTCAGCGTTGTTCTTCTTGTTAATTTACCCATTCTGGTTACTGTTCCGTAAAATCAACTTTAAATGGGTGATCGGATTCTTAGCCCTTGGTGCAGCTGTGGGCTTCGTTGCACCTAAGATTCTGAGTGTCATTATTGTCCACACGTTACCGAGATACGCACCTTATGTGACAAACGCGAGTTATCTCTCGTCGGGTTTATTTGATCCGGTGACGCTCATGCAGGTATTGATCTGCGTCACAGGATTCTATATCTTAAAGCGTGGTATGATTGCGGATACCTTAATTGGCGGAAGCGCTAAGTTTAAATTCTTGATGATTGTATACTTATTTGCCACCCTGACGCTGTTGTCACTTTCGCAGTTATCAACCATCGGGGGCCGTCTGTCGACTATTGGTACAACGACCGAGACGATTGTGCTGCCAACGATTGTGTTTTCGATTATGCCAAAACGGACGCGGACTTTGGCGATGGTTGGTGTGTGCGGTGTGATCTTCGTCCTCATTTTCTTAATCAGTGGGGCCTATAAGACGTTTATTCCTTACCAGATGGCGTTTTAGTGGCTTATCAGAAACGGTTGCCTTTAAGCAAGGTAATCGTTTTTTTGTGTTTTCAAAAATAATATTTTAGATAGCGGAGCGCCCGAGGTTTTCTGTGTGTCTGAACGTTTTGTCGTTTTTGAATAAGTCAGGTGGGCCAAGATATCGGCATCATGTGACAGCTTTAAGAGTTGCAGTACCTTTTGCAAGATGAACATGATATGATTATTTTCATATACTGTCTACGCTTCTTTTATAAACTTATTTATAAAGGCCGCTGGGGGACGGCCGTCTTTTATGGGAGGTTCTGTTAAGTGATTGATCTGGATACGCGTTTCAATCGATTGAATGTTAAAACTGCGATGCTTACCTTTTACTTGCGCTATAAGCCGTGGCGATTCTGGATTGTCTTCCCCATGCTAATCACTAGGTTGCTTTTTTGGTTGCATCGGTTAGATGAACTGGATTATCAGGTCAAATACTGGCGCTATTTCATAAATGAACCATTGCCGGAAAAAAAGTGGCGACAATTTGGACGGCGTTTAAGCAACCGTAGTCGCCGCCGCGTCAAAGCTACTACTTTTATTGTTGCCGATGTGCCGGTATTCATGTTGAATTGGCTAGTACCCGATTCGCGCATCGTTGGTTTGGATATTGATGAGAAAGGTTTACGCTTACCAAAAGCCCGAACTCTCAGCGCTAAAATAGCTTTTTTACAGCCGGAATCGTTAGTTGTGTCGCCGCGTTTTTTTAAAACGTTCGTGCACCATACATCGTTTGAGAATAAAACCCGAATCTATGCAAATCAGCATTTCTTTACCAGTTTTAAAGGCTTCAACCGCTATCAAACTGTTCTGTTTTTAAGAAACGTGGTGGCTTTATTTGCTATGGCAGCCTTCACTGCTGTGGTCACGATTTATATGGCTTCAGCCGCCTATAACCTCGATCTCACTAATGTTGTCTTTAAGAGCCTGCGTTTAATTTTATTAAACATTCTGCCTATTTTTGTTTTTATGCTGATAGGATATTTGCTATTTAATCGCGTAACAATCGCAATTCTTGTGGGGCAGGTTCTAGCGATCGTCGTTGCGCTCGTTAACTATTTTATGTTGCAATATCGCGATTATCCATTTGAGTATTCGGATATCTCGTTGGCGTCAGAGGCTAGTAACATGGGTTCAAGATACAGCTATATTCCACCTGTCAAATACTTTTTGGTTATAGCTGTTTTGTTGATTCTGGCAGTAATTGTAGGTCGTTTTTTGAAAACAACAACGCTTCGCTGGTGGGTTCGCCTGCTAACGCTGGGGTTGGTGTTTATAAGCTCCGTATTTATGATGAATCATTATTATCTAGTCGATGATTACTACACTTTAGCTAACAACGATCCTTGGGGGCCAGACGCCGATCGGTATGTCGTCAATGGTTATATGTTCTCGTTCATTCATTCGGTCAAAAATGACTGGGTGATTGTGCCAGAAGGTTATAATGCCGCCACTGCAAAAAAGGCATTGAGCGCTTATCAGTACCAAGATATCCCTGCAGATAAACGGCTCAATGTGATAACGATTCAGTTGGAAGCTTTTCAAGATTTTTCGAAATGGTCAGATTTGGAAATTGATCCCTCTGTTTATGCTGGACTTCATCAGGTGGCCTCTGAAGGAATGGCAGGTCAACTAACAACAACCATCTTTGGTGGTGGCACTGTTGATACTGAACGTAAGGTATTGACCGGTTTTTCTGAACTAAGCCCAATCAATGGCATGACCAATTCTTTTGTTCAGTATTTTAATGAACAAAAATATATCACTAGATTTATGCATCCTGGCGACGCATGGTTCTACAACCGGCAGAATATCGACCGCTATCTGGGCTTTCAAAAGACATTTTTCAGGGATAATTACTATGACCAGCATGTTGCTGACGTTGATGTTGTTCCTGACACGAAGGTTTTCAATGATCTGGTCAAACAACTGAAAAAGGTGAATGCGAGTGGTAAGCAGTTCTTCAATCAAACTGTGACCATGCAAAATCATGGCCCGTATTCAACCGAGTTCGATGGTGATTCCTTGTTGCCGTGGAAGAAAGGATACAACAAAGACGATTATGCCATCATCAACAATTATCTGACCGGCGTTAAAGAGACATCAGATGCACTTCTAAAGCTGACAAATAAACTTGATCGGTTAAATCAACCCGTGGTTCTGGCATTTTGGGGGGATCACAACCCGTGGGGCGGTGACCAAAATTCGACTTACAAAATGCTTGGCATTAATCTAAAACAATCTACCCAAGAAGGCTATGAGAATTACTACAACACGCCTTATGTGATGTGGGCTAATGAAGCGGCAAAGAAAATAATGGCGAAAGACTTTTCGGGTACCGGCCCAACCATCAGTCCAATGTACGTATTGCCCGAAATCTTTACCCATGCCGGGTGGAAAGGTTCGCAGTACATGCAGGTTTTGCAGAATCTTGAGGGACAGGTTCCGGTATTTGGTCAGAAGAATCATTATATGATCAATGGCAAGCTGACTACCAAGCCAGGGAAGAGCCAGAAACAGGCCATTAAAAAGTTTGACGATATTCAATACTACATGAAGTCGAATTATATGATGAATCAGAAGCAGTTCAAGTGATTTTTGGCTAAACTCGCGGTTAAAGTGAAAATCCGATGACCTCACTATTAAAATCCAGCCTTCCGCTACCCCATACCCCCAAGCTTCATGGTAAACTCAAAACCGGATATCGTTTTAAAGATAGGCGGGGTTAACTATGAAAAGCAGCTTCAAATGGCAGTGGTGGTTGGTCGCTCTCGGTTTAACGTTGATTGTGGCAGGGGCGCTTTCCGTTAAGTCATTGGTGGATCGGCATGCCGCTGAGGTGCGGGCACGCCAGGCGAGTCATGAACGTGCTGTGGCCAACAGCATCAGCACATCTAAAGCGCAAGCATCCGCGCGGCGGGCATCTTCAAGTAGAAAGCGAAAAGTAGCGGAACAAGCTGAACGGAAACAAGCTTCAGCTGAATTGCCGTCAAATATCGGTCAAGCGCACGTCCCTGCCGCCACCGCCTACGCCTATCCTGTCGCCGAAGTCAAAAAAGAAATGACGGCTCCTTATACCAGCAACATCAAGAACAAAGTAGTTTTCCTAACCTTCGACGATGGCCCGAACACAGTCAATTCGCCGCAGGTTCTGAACATCCTTAATCAAGCAGGCGTTCATGCTACGTTTTTTGTGGTCGGTCGCCAGCTTTCGC
The DNA here is from genome assembly GCF_030770335.1 of Lacticaseibacillus zeae subsp. silagei. Taxonomy (NCBI): domain Bacteria; kingdom Bacillati; phylum Bacillota; class Bacilli; order Lactobacillales; family Lactobacillaceae; genus Lacticaseibacillus; species Lacticaseibacillus zeae. The sequence continues at coordinate 1,230,004 of NZ_CP132484.1, forward strand.
CTGAGACGGCCGCAGTGTTGAAGGCGGAATATGATGCCGGCAATAGCATCGGGTTGCACAGCATGACGCACAATTACAATTTGCTTTATCCAGGACGAATCGGCGCCGCTTCGGTCATCGAGAATGAGGCCAAAATGGAGCAAGCAGCAGTGAAGCAAGTATTGGGGCCTGATTTTGAGACACATCTGTGGCGTTATCCCGGTGGTCATTTTAGCTGGAAAGGATTGACGGCCGCTGATACTGGTTTGACCCAGCTGGGGCTTGATTGGGTGGATTGGAATGCGGCGGTGGGTGATGCGTTAAGTCCGGCCCAGGAACCGAAAACGGAAGCGGCGATGTTGCAATACCATTTGCGGTCGTTAGCGGTTTATCCGACCAGTAACGTGCGGGTCGTGTTGATGCATGATGCTATCGGGAAGGATATGACTGTGAAGACGCTGCCGAAGATTATTGATTATTACCGCAGTAACGGGTATGAATTTGGCGTTTTGTCATAATGTTTGGCATTCCGTAAAAAATGTGCACGAAAAAATCAAATCGACCAAAAAGGGCCTCGCCAAGCCGCTTGAAACATTCAAGCAGCAATAGCGAGGCTCTTTTCATATTCGATTTAACTCAGGTGCTTCAGACTTCTTCCTTAACCGCAAACTTAGCCAGCTTACCCTTCTGAACCGGGTTGACAACCGCGGTGATGCGGGTGCCGTCTTCTGTGTAGTCGGTGGCTTTAACGACTGTTTCTTGATTCAGATAGTTGACTAGTTGTCCTTGATCGAAGGGGATCAGGTACGTGTGTTCTTCATCTTGGCCAAATAAGCCGGCTTTGATGAGTTGTGTGAGTGCCTGGAGCGATCGTTTGTCGCGGGCCGAGTAGATGAGGCGTTGGCCGGTGGCTTCCGGATACCGGGTGCCTTCACGTAGATCGGCTTTGTTGTAGGCTTCGATCATCGGGATGTTGTGAATGCCGACTTCCTTGAGCGTTTTCTCGGTGATAGCCATCATTTCCGGATAGTTCTCGTCGGAGTAATCGACAACCTGAATGAGCAGGTCGGCGTTGGCGGCTTCTGCCAAGGTGGCTTTGAAGCTGTCGATTAGGTTATGCGGCAGTTTGGAGACGAAGCCGACTGTGTCGCTGAGCAAGAACTTGCGATTGTCTGGCAAGGTGATTTGCCGCACGCTGGTGTCCAGCGTCGCAAATAGCATGTCCTTTTCAAAAACCTGTTTGTCTTCCGGACGATCAGCGAAGAGTTGCAGGAGTCCGTTCATCGTGGTGCTTTTGCCGGCGTTAGTGTAGCCAACCAGAGCAACGACGGGAATCGCATTGTCTTCGCGTCGGGCGCGGCGAACCTGATCGCCAACGCTGGCTTCTTTGAGTTCCTGACGCAGGTGGCTAATGCGCTTGTTGAGCACTCGGCGATCGAGTTCAAGTTGCGTTTCGCCGGAGCCACGAGTTGCAAAACCGGCACCGCCGCCAACCTGCTGATCGAGGCGGTTGGCACTGGGATGCAGGCGCGGCAAGGCGTATTGCAGTTGGGCAATTTCGACTTGCGTTTTGGCTGCTTTACTACGGGCCCGGTCAGCAAAAATATCGAGAATCAGCTGCGTACGGTCGATGACGTGCAATTTGGTTTGCTTCTCAAGGTTGCGCAGTTGCGACGGCGAGAGTTCATCGTTAATGACCACCGTGGTAGCATCGCAAACATTGGCGAGCTCGCGGATTTCTTCGACTTTGCCGGAGCCAAAATAAGTGGCAGCGACGGCGCGGTCAAGGTTCTGCCGGACCTCACCGACAACCGTATAGTTATCAGCCTTGGCCAATTCGCCAAGTTCGGTCATGGTGTAATCAAAATCGGCTTGCTGACGGGAAATGCCTGCGATCAAAACGTTTTCAGAGGTTACTTCATTGGATATTTGTTCAGTCATAAATTCCTTTCATAGATCCGGGCGTCATCGCCGCGGATCGGTGCTAACGGATCATCAGTCATGGTGCAACCTTGCGTAACCGCATGGCGATTCACCCCTTTCATTTGAATAAGACTAGTGTAACACGCGGTATTTTAGCTGGCGAGCGAATTGCGCTGTGAAAAGTTTTGTTTGCTGTTATACGCGTTGTTCGTTTATTTAAGTGGCGGTGCCAGTACCTGAATATGATCGGCAATCACGGCAAGCTTCAGCGGGGTCTTCGCACTCGGATCGCCATCAACGCGGCTTTGCAGGGTTTTAGGTGCCTGAATCGTGAGCTGTTCAGTCTTAAAATAGGTCATACCCGGCAGTTTCTGAAAGTTGCCGGTGATGAAGTAAGGGATCGCAAGCAGTGAACGCCACCAAGTAAGCTTAGGCGCGATGAAGACATGCAGGTGGCCGTCATCAGGCGTTGCATCCGGAACGGCATTGGTGAAACCACCAACTGAATTGGTCATGGTCACCAGCAGAAACTGAGTGTCCTTCTTCCATTGGTGATGGGCGGTGTCTAGTTGCAACTGCCAGTGCTGGTGTTGTGCCAGAACTTTAAAGCCTTTTAGTAAGTAGATGATGGGACCGAAGTGGCGTTTTTCTTTTTGCGTGACCGACAGCGCCGCATTGGCCAGAACGCCAAGCGTCAGCGTACTGACCATGTAGCGGTCATTGACCTGCGCGACGTCGAGCGGCTGGGGTTTGGCTTCGAGGATGTTCTTGATAGCCAGAGGTAATAGTAAGGGGATGTGCAGCACCTTGGCCAGGTTGTTGACGGTTCCTTCTGGCAAAATGCCTAGGATTGGCGGTTGTTGTCGTGGCGCTAGGCCGGCGACAACTTGATTAATCGTGCCATCGCCGCCAACTGCAACGACAACATCCGAGTGGGCCCGGGCAGCAAACTCACGGGCATCATCGGCATTTTTTGTGGGCTTCATCGTGACCAGCCGCTGGCGATCTTCGAGTTTCGCTTTGAGCACTTCTGCCGCTGTTGGGCCTTTGGCGTGACCCGAAGCGGGATTATAAATGATCGTGTAGCTAAGCATAGCAGCCTCCTACTTATCAAGACATGTGACGATTGTTAAAAGAAATGGCATCATCACAAATTAAAAACAATATCGCTCTTTACTATTAATCTTATCACGCCGCGACAGTGATCACCGTGTTGACAGCTGAATCAGTGGACACCATCATGGCAGCGAGCAAGCCTTGCTGCCCCAAATGTCTGACGGGCAAGCAATCAGATTAAAAAACTCCGAAGATACGGAATTGTCTCCGGAGCATGATTTTTTAAAGTTGTTTGAACTTAAAAAGATCGGCAAGCAGTTTTACGCTTCGTCGTCCGGTGTTGCCAACAGTTGATGCCGTCCGTTTGCCGTGACTTTGATCACCACGGCAGCAATGGCCAGATCAACAGCAATAATAATGGCCCACTGAATGACCGGCGTTAAGTGGTTAAGCAAGTTGACATGCATGCCATAGGTTGCAGCTGCGATCAGCCCAACCAGACTAAGCGCCGTGAAGACGAGCCAAGTATTGCGACTGAACGCGAGGCCGCTAACAGTATTGCGCTGCCGCTTAGCAATCCACGGCATCAAGACACCGAGTGCCACCATCCCGATTGGCACCACAATGTTCAGCACCAGCATCAAGGCAAAAGTATCAGCCGTTGCATCGGTCGGGAAGAAGCCGAGGGTGCCGAGCAGAAAAGTAATGCCAAGCATCCAGATGCCGACTACCAGTCCGACTTTACGATTCTTGAGGAACGTATAATCCGGCGTCGGGAAGCGATCCTGATGCAGGCGAACCATCGTGTAGGACCAGAATAGGAAGCAGGTTGACAAGGGACTCACAATGCCATTGAGGTTCAATAACCAGTTGAAAATATCGTTGATTTTCGGCAGCAAAGCGCCTAACGCCATGATTAACGCACAAAGAATCGTTGTCATCCAATAGCCGTTGATCGGCAAGCCGTCTTCGTTCATTTTGGTCAACTGCCGCGGCATGAAGCGTTTGGCAACGTCAGATAGGAAGACGCGCGTAGAAGCATCTAGAATCACCGCCAGTTGGGCGAGCATATAAATGCCTTGAACCACGGCGAAAAGATACATAAGACTGTTGCCGAGACCGAATTGGCGACCGATCGCCTGAAACGCATAGTAAGAACCGTTCATTTTCAAGTCGTTCGGCAGGTGATGGGCGTTGAAGTAGACCCCTAGTGAGAAGGTGCCGAATAAGGTCAGAAACATGGTCATAATGGCAATCATTTTCAGCGCCTTGGGGAAGTCACGCGCGGGATGGCGCATGTCCTTGGTGTACGGCGCAGCGAGTTCCGAACCGTTCATGGCAAAAACGAACAGGCCAAAAGTCGACAGGAAACTCAGCGAGAAGAAGTCTTTGGGGATGAAGGCCTTGAAGTCAAACGGGCGAGTGGCAATCGGGGCGCCTTTGGACAGGCCGATGAAGGTCATCACCACAAACAAAATGGTCATGATGAACATGGCACCGCCGCCAATGGTTGACATAATTTCAAGACTTTTATTTTTGAAGAAGTGCTGGAGCCAGATAAAGATCACGAAGATAACTGCGGTGAGAATGCCGAACCATGCGTTGCCGAGGTTGGCTTGAATATTGCCATTGCCGTTGGTGATCCAGCCAAATGAAATGACGACGGAATTGGCGACGTCCACCACGTAAGGCAGGCCGGTAATCCAGTAGAACCACGCAGCATAGTAGCCAACCGTATCGCCATTGGTCTCGCGCATCCAGCTGGTGATCCCGCCGCCGTGTTCGGAAAAAGTCGATCCCATGTGCGCCACAATCAGGTTGTACGGGATGACATAAAAGAAGGTCATGATGATCCAGCTCGTGAAGGCAACCAAGCCTTGGTTCTGGAAGTTATAGATGATGTCGTCGAACCCGATTACGGTCACAAAATCCATGAGGCCGACAACCATCCAGGGAATATATTGTTTTTGCGGTTTTTCCAAATCGTTCATATTAAAACAAACTCCTTTACTAGGTTGAGTGCTGAACTAACTGCGAACCTAGACCCGGAGCTTTGTTGCGAAATTTTCCCACGACGAACCAACTTTCATAAGTATTTTCATGAATCAATAGTGATTATAGCAAGGATTTAGGGCTTTTTGGTGGAAAAAGTAAAGAAAAGCTAATGGAACTAACAAACCCGTTAGTTTCCAAAGGCCAACTGTTAGCGCATGGACAGGAGAAATCGATTAATAACCACTATTATTAAATTAATCAAGCAAGCGCCGTGACTTGGCGAATGGAGGTTTTATCATGGATAAACAACAACCAATTGTCACCGTTGAAAATGTGACCAAGACTTATGGTAAACGCGGGGAGAAGCAGACACCTGCGTTAAAAGGCGTCAGTTTTGAAGTTGAACCGGGAGAATTTGTCGGCATTATGGGCGCTTCCGGCTCAGGGAAAACCACCCTGTTAAATATTTTGAGTACGCTCGATACCCCGACGTCCGGTTCCGTGCGGATTAAGGGGGATGACGTGACCAAGCTAAAAGGAAACGCACTGTCTGATTTTCGGGCGAAACGCATCGGCTTTATTTTCCAGGACTTCAACTTGCTGGAAAATCTGACTGGGCGGGAAAACATTGCGTTGCCGCTGGCTCTGCAGAACGTGAGCGCCAAGAAGCAGACCAAAGCGGTGGATAAAATTGCGCAGACGTTGGGCATCGAACCGGTGCTGGATCATTACCCGACCGAGCTTTCCGGTGGTCAAAAGCAGCGAGTGGCAGCAGCGCGGGCATTGGTTCAGCAGCCGGATATTCTGTTTGGCGATGAGCCAACGGGAGCGCTCGATTCCACGGCGGCCCGTGAATTGCTGGATACCATGGCCCATCTGAATCAGGATGAAGGCGTGTCGATTTTGCTAGTGACGCATGATCCGTTTTCGGCTAGTTATGCCAGTCGGATTTTGTTTATCAAAGACGGGCAGATCGGTTCTGAACTGAAACATGGTGATAAAAGCCAAGAAGCCTTTTATCAGGAGATTCTTGAGACACTCGGAACATTCCAGAAGTAGGAGGCGAAAACGATGTTGACAAAGCTCGCACTTGGCGGTTTAAAGAACCGTTTTCGGGATTATGCGGTGCTATTTTCTGGCTTGGTAATTGCCAGTGCCGTGTTTTATATGTTTATGGCGTTAGCCACCAACACCAGCTTTTTGACGAAAAATTCTCCGATTAGCGTTACGCCGTTTATCTTCGGGTTCGGTGCTGTTTTACTGGCGATCAATACGTTGGTTTATATCGTGTATGCCAATAGTTTTCTGCTTAGTATGCGGCAGCGCGATTATGCCATGTTTATGATGCTGGGCGCAAAAGGTCGCAAAATCGGCCAGCTGGTGTTTCTTGAAACCGTTGTGATCGGTTTACTCGCTACGATTGCCGGTATTGCGATTGGGATGGTCGGCACGACCTTTATCGGCCAATGGTTAATCAAAACGTTACATGCCCCGGCCACCGGTTTTTCCGCGATCTGGTTGCCGGCGATTTTATGGACGCTGGGCTTCTTTATCGTTTTGTTTGTTTTTTCCGCAATCTACAATGCCAGGAAATTATTGAAAACGCCAATGATGGCACTGTTACATCAAGCCCAGACACCGAATCGGATCAAGCAGCGCAAGACCACTTTCGCCATTCAGATTGTGCTCGGATTGGTGTTGCTGGCGATTGGCTACTACAGCATGGCTAACATTGCCGTTTTTCAGTTAATGGCAATTCCGATAGCGTTAGTAACGATCGTGGCGGGGACGTATTTTCTGTTTAATTCCGTCTTTGTGGCGTTGATTAGTCTCATGAAGCGCAATAAGCCATTCGCAGCTGAGCAATTGCATACCTTCACGTTATCGCAGCTAAGTTTTCGAATTCGCGATTATACCCGGATTTTATCGGTCGTGTCGATTTTGTTTGCGTTGGCGTTAGGTGCGATTACGGTTGGCCTTGGTTTTACCCATGACATTCCAATGTTGGTCAATCAAACGACGGTTTACGATGTGACGGTGACCTCGCCGAATGCCGCAACCCGCGCGGAGGTCAATAAGTTACAAGGTGTGACTGCCAAGCATCAGTACACGCTCAAGTCGGATGCCAAAACGGTTTACGTCAGCAAAGCGGCGATTGATGCGCATCCGCTGGAAATCAAAGCAAATGATAAAGGACTCAATGCGCCTAGCATCAAAGTCAACAGCCGCAATTTCGATCGGGTCATCGAGCGTTACCCAACGGCTTTTGGCGTGTTCACCGGCAATAATCGCGGTAAGCAAATGAAAGTGGCAGACGCTGCGACATTTGCCAAACTCGGCAACGCGCAGACGCTGACGACGATCAAAGTCAAAGATTTTAACCAGAATTATGATACGATTCAAAAAATTGTGACCATGCAGCAACATCAATATCCGCGGCTTGGCAATAGTAACACCGATCAAAAGATTGCCTTCTATGACATTATTAATGGCATGTATTCTGGGCTTGCATTCATGGGCTTCTTCCTGGGCATTGCGTTTTTGGCGATGCTGGCGTCCACGCTCATGTTCAAAATCCTCTCTGGCGCCAACTATGATCAAAGGCGTTATCTCATGCTGCAAAAAATCGGTGCCCGTCCGCAAGCACTGCGCCGTTCCATTCGCCAGGAAATCGGCGCACTGTTTCTGCTGCCGGGATTGGTCGGCATTGTGCACGTCTTATTCGGGCTTCAGATGTTTAAGACCCTGCTAAGTCAACCTTACGCAAATTTGTTAGTTCCGTTTGGCTTGTTCATCGTCTTATACGGTCTCTATTATTTGGCCACTGTCTGGATCTATCAGAGCATTGTCATTAACAAGGATTTGGCGGCTAAAGCTTAAACAGAAAATTATGTCACGGTATAGCTCTTAAAGCATCAAGCAAAATCAGTCCGGTTGCTTCGGGCTGATTTTTATTTTCGCCGAACACCTTTTATGATCATCCGAACCAGCCTCCGTTGACATCATGATATAGCCTCTCGATATGTATATCTGTTCCGTTTTGGCCGTTTTGATGCGTACATTTGGTCTGGTCGAGCGCTTACATTGCTTCGTAAAATAGGAGTTGTAAGAAAGATAAAGAACAAATCAAACCGAGAGTGCTACTGGTTCAGTGCGGTTGGCCGTTTCTGACAAGGGTCGAGACGGATCATCTGTTTATTTGTCACTGTTTTCATAAGCAATCGGGGCGATGACCATAAGGAAAGAAGGAACGTTTTCATGGCAGATTCAAAAAAGGATTTCTTGAATCCCGAATATACGCAGGCGTTTATTGATTCACCATTTGTTCAACAAATGCAAAAGGTGACCTGGAACCTTTATCAACATGGCTGGGACGAGCGTAACGGCGGCAATGTCAGCTATCGGTTGACCGAACAGGAAGTTAGTCAGTATGGTGATGTGCATGAAGTGAAGCGCAACATCCCGATCAAGTTCGATGCCAGCGAATTGGCCGGCCAATACTTCTTGGTAACCGGCACTGGTCGTTACTTCAAGAATGTTAAGGACTTCCCGGAACGTGACACAGGACTTGTTCGCATCGCCGAAGATGGCCACAGTGTTGACTTGTTGTGGGGCTTTTCAGACGGCGGCCAGCCAACCAGTGAGTTCCCGGCACATTTGATGACCCACATCCAGCGGCTCAAGAAGGATCCTAACCAGCGCGTTGTCATGCATTGCCATCCAACCAACACTATTGCCATGACCTTCACGTTGCCATGGAAAGAGAAGCTCTTCAGCCGGATTTTCTGGAAGATGCAGGCTGAATCAATCGTTGTCTTCCCTGAAGGTGTCGGTGTCCTTCCTTACATGACCCCAGGCACAAATGAAATCGGTCAGGCAACTGCTGAAAAAATGGGCACCTACCGCATCGTGCTCTGGCCATTACACGGCATCTTCGGCGCAGGCGACTCCATTGACGAAACCTATGGCCTGATCGAAACCGTTGAAAAGGCCGCAACCATCTACACCGCAATCCAGGCGCAAGGCGGCAAGTTCGTCAACGAGATTACCGATGAGAATCTGGAGCAATTGGCACAGCGCTTTGACTTAACCCCGAATCCGGAATTCATCCACGGCGATTCGTTGATTAAGGAAAAGGAATTGGTACACTAGGTGCAATAAGGGTATATACCAGTTGAATAGTAAAAGACCACGCAAAATTGACGTTGCGTGGTCTTTTTTGATCCTAGTGCCAATGCGGAGCAATCGTAGGCCAGATGGGGCTCAGCTGTGAAATTGTTGTTGGTGGGGCGCTCTTTGCCCCGCCTACAACAAGGCCGAGCTTTGAGACTCAGCCGGGTTTGCTGAGGCTCAAAGTCGTGCCCACAGCGTTCCAGCCCCATCTGGCCGGAGATTGCGGAGTTTGGCACGACAAGGGTGTGATGGGCCTTCAAACATCTCTGAAAGATGAAAGACCATCAAGCTTCAAACTCGTTATAACTCAAGATTTTAATCCCCGTGTCGGTCAGCAAAATCTTGCTAATCGACCCGTTACGCGGCGAATCGGTGACCACGAAGCCGTCATTTTTGCCGAACTTGTCGACAATGCTGCGGATGGTGGTGCCATGGCTGACCATGAGCACCTTGTCGCCTTCCTTGTTTTCGGACCGCAGCTGGCGGAAGCCCTTCATAAGTCGGGTCCAGTAAGTCCGTGCGTCTTCGGCTTCATGGAATGGATCGGCATCGTGCATGAAGTCCTTTGAGGCATCGACGCCATATTGTTCCAGAATTTCCGGATACGTCTTTGCGCCATGCGGAAAGCCGACCATGTACCAGGTTTGACCGGAATCTTCGCCTTCAAAATAGCCGTAAAACTGCTCCCGGAAAAATGGCGTAACCGTTAGCGGAATCTTGCCGGTTACATTCTTGCTTAAAATCAAATCAGCCGTTCGCGTTGCCCGCATCGTGTCACTGCAATAAGCATGGGTAAACGCGACATTGCGCAAAATAATGCCAGTGTTAGTGCCGTCTTTGACCCCGTTTTCGGTCAGTGGTGAATCGCACCAACCTTGCATTTTATTGAAATGATTGAACCATGTTTGGCCGTGACGCACCAGATAAACGGTAATACCCTTCGTAGCCATCCTGCTGCCTCCTCGAAAGTTTACTTCTAAAGATAGTTTAGCATAGAAACGCGGGTAGGTTAGCTTTGAACGGATGCTTATAGGCAAGAAAACGCCCTCAGAAGAACGCGCACTGTGTTATTCTTAATTTATGATTTTGACGCATGATGGGGGTAGTAAAATGGCAACAGGGTTATTAATTGTAAATCTGGGATCGCCGGTTTCGCCAAGTACGCGGGATGTGCGCCGGTATTTGCAGGAATTTTTAAGTGATCAGAATGTCATCACGATGCCTAAAATGTTGTGGCAGCCGATTTTACGCGGCTTTATTCTGCCTTTTCGCAGTTGGCGGTCAGCAACCTTTTATCAGCATGAATGGACCAAAGCCGGATCACCGTTGATTGCTTATACACAGGTGACGCGCGATCGCTTGCGGAAGAAGCTGCCAGACTGGGATGTCCAAATGGCGATGACTTATGGTGGGGAATATCCCATTGGCGAGACGTTGCAAGGCATGGCGGCGCGCGGAGATCATCCGATTGTGGTCATTCCGCTGTTTCCCGAGTATACGCAAAGCACGACGAAGACCATTTTGGACAAAGTGGCAGCATCCGGAGTTAAGACGCTGGTCATTGATCAATTCTATGATCAGCCGGCTTATTTGCAATTGTTGGCGCAACAACTGGACGACGCCTACAGCCAAGATGACTATGACACCGTGATCCTGAGCTACCATGGAATTCCAACATCCATGGTGCGTCATGGCGATCCTTATCAGCAAGCCTGTGAAGCCACGACTGCAGGCGTTAAACGCTATTTAAAGAAAGTACCCCAGGAGAAGGTCGAAATGTGTTACCAGTCCAAATTTGGCCCGGTTCCTTGGTTAAAGCCATATTTGCGCAACCGTTTGATGGCGTTGGCAGCCTTGGGCAAGCGGCGGGTACTTGTGACGACGCCGAGTTTTGTGGCAGATTGTCTGGAGACCCTAGAAGAAAATGACGTTCAAAATTACCAGACATTTCGGGCTAATGGCGGCAAAGTCTTTAAATCAGTGCGTCCGATGAATGGGTGTGCACCGTTTTGTGACATACTGGCATCGCTTGCAAAGGAAAAAGTTGCAGCGGAGGCCCAAAACGATGAAACAAGATGACCGACTGCGGGCGCAACAGGCCAAGCGCAGTCTAGATGACATTAATCGCAGTGTGCAGGTACCGGGCGTTTACGAAACATCTTTTTTCCAAAAGTTTCTGGCTTATAGTGGTCCCGGTGCACTGGTAGCGGTTGGCTACATGGATCCGGGGAACTGGCTGACAGCGTTGGAAGGTGGTAGTAAATACCATGACGCGTTGTTGTCAGTGTTGTTGATGACGATTTTAGTTGCGATGTTTATGCAGAGTCTGTCGATCAAGCTCGGGGTTGTCGCGCGGCTGGATCTGGCGCAGGCGATTGCCGCCTTTGTGCCAAAATGGGCGCGGATTTGCCTGTGGCTAATCAATGAAGCGGCGATGATGGCAACGGATATGACCGGTGTTGTGGGAACCGCGATTGCGCTGAAGTTGCTGTTTGGTCTTCCGTTAATGTGGGGGATGTTACTGACGATTGCCGATGTGCTGGTTGTTTTATTCTTCTTGCGTTTTGGCATTCGGCGCATTGAGCTGATTGTCTTGGTCTCGATTTTGACGGTAGGGATTATTTTTGGCATCGAGGTATTGCGGGCGCATCCGTCAGTCGGCGGGATCGTTGGCGGTTTTGTGCCACGTCCGGAGATTTTAACGAATCACGGGATGCTGGTACTTAGCTTGGGGATTATGGGCGCGACGATTATGCCGCACAATATCTATCTGCATTCCTCGTTGGCACAGAGTCGCAGGTACGATGAACATATTCCGGCGCAGGTGACCGAGGCGCTGCGGTTTGGCAGGTGGGATTCCAATGTGCATCTCGTGGCCGCGTTCTTGATTAATGCGTTGTTGCTGGTGTTGGGTGCAACCTTGTTCTACGGCGTTGGCGGACACGTGACGGCATTTCAAGGTGTTTATAACGGCTTGAAGAATCCGGCCATCGTCGGCAATCTTGCCAGCCCGATCATGAGTACGCTATTTGCTTTTGCCTTATTGATTACCGGATTAATTAGCTCGATTGCCAGCACCTTAGCCGGGCAGATTGTCATGGAAGGCTACCTCAACATTCAGATGCCACTGTGGGAACGGCGCTTGCTGACGCGGGCAGTGACTTTGATTCCCATCATGATCATCGGCTTCATCATGGGCTTTAGCGAGCATAACTTTGAACAGGTGATTGTCTATGCGCAGGTGGCCTTAAGCATTGCGCTGCCGTTTACGCTTTTTCCATTAGTCGCCTTAACCGATCGGCGCGATTTGATGGGGGATCACGTCAATTCACCAGGGATCCGCTGGGTCGGGTATTTGCTGACAGGGGTGATCACGTTGCTCAACCTGCAGCTGATTGTGTCCGTCTTTGTGCCGTGACACAATTAAAAACGCTTGCTGTCCAAGCAGCTTGAATTTTCAAGCTACTGGCAGCAAGCGTTTTTTGCATTTAATGATCGTGAAGCAATTGGCGATAAAATCAGTAACTGCCCTTAATCACGAAAAAGGAACCGCGAATCGTGCCGGCAAGTTTTGATTTTTGGCGGGCAAACTTGAACTTACCGGCGAGTTCATCAGGAACAGCCATGCCCTCACTGAGTTTGAAGCCGACTGCCCGTTTTTTCGGGTCCGTTAATGAATACATGACATTAACAACAAGTCCGTCTTGATAATAGGCTTCGACCCAGCGCATGTCTGGCAATGCCAAGTCGCAGATTTCCAGCGGCTTGGCCGCAAAAGTCAACGCCCGTTCGGCTAAAATCGTTTGCAGCCAAGCAAGACTGTCCGGCTTTTCAGCAATCGGATACGTCACATAAGGCACTTTGAATTTGTTCCAAATGTAGCGCGCTTCATTGGCACGTAAACCAGCCAACGATTGGGCGACAGGCGAACTTTCGAGGCCAGTCGTGCTGACGGTTTTGAAATTAACGGTATAGGCCATCAGGAGGCTCCTTTATATAAAAAGCGGTGCCACAGACGGCAAACCGCTTTTTGATAACTAGTCATTGAAAGTGCCATTTTCAACATCAGAAATGAACTGCTTCAGGTGCTTAAAGTAAACCGGTGCATTGTCGATCATGTGATGGTGACCGCCATTAGGAGTGGTGACCAGACGGGCATGCGGAATGACTTCGGCCATGCGTTGCGCAGCTTTTAGTGGCATGGTTTCGTGTTCGCCAAATGTCAGCAGCGTCGGTACCTTGATGTTGTGGATTTGATCGCTGATGTCCCAGTCCTTCAACTTGCCGGTGACAACGAATTCGTTATCGCCTTGGAAAGCATTATAAACCGGCGTTGCCATGGTGCTGATTAAATGGGAAATAGCAGGCGGCTGCTTGCGATCAACGTACCCTCGGTTGAGGACATCGACATATTTTTGATACTGCGGATCATCCCATTTGCCGGCTTTTTCGATTTTCTTCATGTATTTAACGGCTGAAGGTGGCAATGCCTCTTCGCGAACCAAGTTGATATGCTCCACGTACTCATTGATGTTATCCACCATGGACGAAATGATGGCCCCTTTAAGATGCTGGCCATATTTCAGCGCGTACAATTGGGTCAACGCGCCGCCCCAGCTTTGACCGATTAAGTAAAAATGGTCCAAGCCCAGCTTCTTACGCACTTCTTCGACTTCACCCAAAAAGTAATCCGTGGTGAGGTACTTTTTGGCAATTTCCGGATCGGAATAATCAGGCTGATCCGAATAAAACGATCCGAGCTGATCGTACATATGCACTTGAACACCGAGATCAGCGAGTTCTTCGCCAAAATTCTCCCAGTATTCGTGGGTGCCACCAGGGCCGCCATGCAGGCACAGTAGATGAATATCGCCTTTGCCTTGCGTGTTGGTCCACAGGTGGTAGCCGTTGTCTAAGGTCAGGATCGTTGTTCCTTGTTTCATTTGATCACCTTTTTTTCTTAGAATAATCTCATTGTACCACGTCAGGAAACGAAAGCCTGGTTAAAAATCATAGTTAGGTGGTAAAGAGTATGCGCTTTTATGCTACTTCACAATTCATGCAGGTTCGCCCGAGAAAGTTTATTAAGGGTATGAAGATATTAGTGCCAAGGCGGAGCAATCGGAGGCCAGAGGGGGCTCAGTGGTGAGATTGTACTACGCCGGGCGGTCTACCCGGCGTAGTACAAGGCCGAGCTTTGAGACTCAGCCGGGTTTGCTGAGGCTCAAAGTCATGCCCACCACTCTAGCTTCGCGGTCGCCAGCCCCGATCTGGCCGCAGATTGCGGAGTTTGGCACGGCAAGGAACTCATTGCGTAAGTTTTTCTATATCGTTCAAGAAGAATGGTGGTTCAACCTCAACGAGTTAATTAAGCTTTTCAACCTGCGTCCGAATGTTGCGAATCAAGTGTTTATCGCCCGAGAAGATGAGGTGATCGCCAAGGTGCAGCTGGGTGTCGCCGTGTGGAGCGATGAACTTTTTGTTGCGGTAGATCTGGCTGACGGTGATGTCGTCGATGAATGGCAGGTTCTTGAGTTCAAGACCAGCAAAGCGCGAGTTGCGAATCGTCACTTCGTAAATTCCGGCGACAGTATCGTCCAGAATCTGCAATGTCGACGGTGTTTCGATCAGGCTGCGGAGAAGGGCAATGTTGGCGTCAAGCGCATTGAAGACTTCGACGCCTTCATCCCGCAAGCGATCATAGCGATCGGTGGTAGCATCCTTGGCGGCAAACCGGGCAATGATACGCGGCACTTTTTGGGCGAGCGCCATTTTGGCAAGCGCATAGTTAGTGTCCGCGTCGAAATCTCCGAGTACGATAATGTCACAGTCAAACGCACCAGCCGCTTTCAGCGCGTCTTCCTTATAGTCTGCTAAGGAGATGGCCACTTCGGAATTATAGGTACGGAAGTTTTCGGCCTTATCGGTAAACAGTTGGACGTCATATCGGTCTGAACTCAGATGTTGGGCGATCGGGACGGTCAACAGATTGCCGCCGATAAAAGTGACGCGCGTTTTCTTGAACGTTTCCGGTTCTGGTTTGAAAAGGCGATTGAACAGAATTGGCCCACTGACACAGGCGATGACGGCCGCTAGTGTGAAGGCGCCGGATTGTTGTTCCGTCACAATACCAAGGTTGCGGCCAACGGTTAACGTCGGGATCACCAACGTAATGGTGGCAGTTGATAAGAAAGTGCCGGCTAAAGCATTTGACACCTTGAAACGGCGGCGCAATACCGGGAAGAGGCCAATTTTGGTGATAAAGAAGCCGACTAGAACTAAGGGAATCAATGAGAGGCTTTTAGGATCGGCAATTAAGGCCTTTAAATTCAGATTGGCGCCGGTGACGATGAAGAAAATCGGGATGAAGAACCCGTAGCCAATGGATGTCAGCTTGTCTTGGGTTTCCTGTCGCGGTCCGAGCAGCTTCATCACCATCCCGGCAAGGAAAGCCCCTAAAATGGACTCAGCCCCGACTTGTGAAGCAATTGTGACTAAGGTGAAGACTAAGAAGAAGGCTAGGCGAATGTCTAATTGCGTGGTGCTTTTATCGATCGCTGCAAAAAAGCTGTAGACCCGTTTGAATCGCGCCAACAACACCAAAGCAGCCAGTAACAGTAACAGCAGCAGCCAAAGATTGTTGTCGCTACTGCCATTCACGGCGGAGTATATCGTCAAGCTAATCAAAGGAATCACTTCGCCTAAAGCTGCAATCAACAAAATCGTTTGGCCAAGCGGCTGGTGCAGCAGTTCTTTTTCTTTTAACGCCGCAATGACAACGCCGAGTGCGATCGTTGTAAAAAGGATGGTCGCAAAAATCGGATAGTTAAAGAAATGAATCAATTGCAGCAGGTAGCTAAAGCCAAGGCTGAGCAACACTACCGTTGCAAATCCCACTGCAGCAAGCATGACGGGATTGGCTGGCTGCGGTCCTTTTGTCGTCTTAGGCTGCGGCTTGAACAGAGAAAAATCGATTTCCATCCCGGACAGGAAAATCAGGATGGTGACACCGAGTTCGCTCAACGACTGTACATTGCCGCCGGTGTGCACCCACCCCAAGAGGCTTTTGCCTAATACAATACCAACCAGAATCTCGGCTACCGCAGTCGGGATACTATTAATGTGAAAATGTGCCATGAACAGCGGGGTTACCAGGGCAGCTGTCAGGACAATTAAAAGTGAAATAGATTCCATAATGACCTCCGATCAGCGATAATGGATGAGTCAATCGTAACGAAAAGTATGAATAAATGAAAGGAATGCGTATGATACAAAATCAAAAGCCGCCACGTCAAGGAAAATCTTTCTTCAATCGTAGGGCCGTCATTGTTGGTACTTGCGTCTTAGTCGGTCTACTCATCAGCCTGCCGTTCAAACGCATTTTACTAGGCGTCGCCATCGGCCTGGCAGTAGGGTATGTGCTCGAAGCATGGACGCCGTTGTTGCGCGGAAAGTTAAAATAAAACCTGATATTAGGTGAATGTCGCTTTTGCGGCGCAGGCTCATAAGTGATAAGATGTTATAACGATTATTTGATAACCGTTAAGGAGATGATGGCGTGGTCGAGAATGAGCAGGCTAAAGAGCAGCAACATTTAGATGGCATCATGAAGGAGCTCTCCGGTGCTGAGGTTCGGCTTTCAAACGAGATGGCCAAGACCAAGACTGAAGAGAAAAGCATTAGCGACAACTTCTTCAATGATTTTTCCCTCAACTTCAGTAATGACGCGGAAACCATTGAAACGGCTGCTTCGATCCAACAACAGCAACGCGTGCTTGATGAGCGCACCAATGCATGGAAGCAAAGCGCTCAGCAACTTGCAACTGTCAAACGATTGTTGGGCAATCCGTACTTTGCCCGGATTGATTTTCAGGAAGGCCAGGAAAAGCCGGAAACAATCTACATTGGCCTTGGTTCATTTACCAATGAGGCTGGCAAGTTTCTCATTTATGACTGGCGGGCGCCGATCAGTTCCATCTACTATGATGGCGGTTTGGGCAAGGTCACTTACCAAACGCCGGACGGGCCGCAACAGGTCAATGTCTCTTTGAAACGGCAATTTGTGATTAAAAACGGTCAGATTCAGACCATGTTTGATACCACCGAGACCATCGGCGATCAAATGTTGCTGGAAGTGTTGGGCGAGAAGTCCGACACGCAGATGAAAACCATCGTCACAACTATTCAGCGCGAACAAAACCAGATCATCCGTGACACCAAAGCCGATTTGCTGTTTGTGCAAGGTGCTGCCGGTTCCGGTAAAACCAGCGCCGTTTTGCAGCGGGTCGCGTATCTGCTTTATCGGTACCGCGGCAATCTGACCAGCAGCCAGGTGATTATGTTTAGCCCGAACCAGCTTTTTTCCGACTACATCAGCAACGTGTTGCCGGAATTAGGCGAGCAGAATATGGTTCAGTTCACTTACTACCAGTATGTGACGCGCCGATTGCCGCACATTGACGTCCAAAATCTCTTTTCCCAGTTCGAGCAACAATTGACGCCGGTGCAAAAGAAAATCGCCCGCGTCAAAGGTAGCCTGGATTTCTTCAATGCGGCCAAAACATACGCCACCAGCCTGGAACGTTCCGGCTTGCGTTTCCGGGATATTCGCTTCCGCGGCGAAGTGTTCTTTTCCCGTAAGCGAATTCGCGAGATCTTTTACAGTTACAATGAAAATTATCATATGGGCAATCGCCTGAACGCCACCAAAGAGCGGCTGATCAAAATGCTGAATCGTAAAATCGAATCCGAAACCAAAGCGCAATGGGTTCAAGAAGCGGTACAGAATTTAAGCGACGAAACGATTCGTTCGATGCAACAGGATGGCCCGAAAGAATTTAAAAATAGCGATGATGAATATCGCTTCTTTGCGCGGCGGTTGGTGATGAAGGGCTTTGACGAGATTCAGCAGGATATTGTCCGCAATCGGTTCATCAACATTCGCGGCCAGTACGTCAGCTTTTTGCGAGAAGTACCGGCGATTTATGATTTAGCGGCAGAAGGCATTTCTGAGGATGAATGGCAGGCGGAAGTCGATCATTTCATCGACGTGTTCAAGCAGCGGCAGTTGCCAATGGCTGATGCAACGCCGTACTTGCATCTTTATGACCTGATCACCGGCCGGCATGGCGAACGCGAGATGCGGTATGTGTTTGTCGATGAAATTCAGGATTACACGCCGTATCAGTTGGCTTATCTCAAGGATAGCTTCCCGCGGGCCAAGTTTACGTTGTTAGGCGATCTAAATCAGGCCATTTTCACCAAGGATGACTCGCGAACACTGATCAACGAAACCAGCAAGTTGTTTGATCCGGAGAAGACCCGGGTCGTGCAATTGACGCAAAGTTATCGGTCAACCAAGCAGGTGACGGACTTCACCAAAGCCATTTTGACCTCGGGACAGAAAATCGTGGCCTTTAACCGCCAAGGACCGCTGCCTAAGTTGGTCGTGCGGCCTGATGAAGCGGGACTGATGACGGCGCTCAAGGAACAGCTAAAAGTGAACAATGAAGCCAAGCAGACAACCGCGGTGATCGCCAAAACGCTCGAAGATGCCGAGGCGATTTACGATCAAATGAAAGCGGCGGGGATCAAGGTCACACTCATCAAGTCCGAAAATCAGCGGTTAGCAGCCGGTGTGATTGTGGTACCGAGCTTCCTGGCTAAGGGGCTTGAATTCGATGCGGTGGTTCTTTGGCAAGTTAACGCAGCGAACTACCACGAAGAAGACGAGCGGGAATTACTATACACGGTCGCGTCACGGGCCATGCACCGGCTGACGATGCTTGCCAGCCCGGATGTAACGCCGTTGTTGGATAAGGTTCCGGCAGATCTGTACGAGCGGGGGTAAAGTCGATGGTTAAAATGCGTGACACTTTGGCGGTTTCGAGTTATCGGGTCTTTCCTGGGATGTTAAATGCCCACAAGACACTATTCGGGGGCCAGATTTTTACTTGGATTGACGATGTCAGTTCGATTGCAGCGCAGCGACTCGGCCGTCGCGGGTTGGCGACTGGTTCGCTTGACATGGTGCGGTTGGATGCACCGGTCACTTTAGGGGATGCGCTGGAGATCAAATGTATGGTCAGCGGCGTCGGCCACCGGTCCTTGGAAGTGTTTATTCATTTAATTGGCGAGCATCTGGCGACTGGCGAACGTTTTCAAGTCGGTACGGCTTTTGCAACGTTTGTAGCGCGCCACAAAGAAGACGGCCCGCTGCCAACGCTTGAAGCAGAGTCGGATTTCGAAAAGCGGTTGTTAGCCGGCTATGAGGAGCGGCGTGCGGATTATCGCAAGATTAATGCCAGCTTTGGCGAGGTGCCGTTGGATTAGCGGGAGTAGGTTGGTTATGTGAATACTCGGCCGTGCCAAGCTCCGCTATCTCTCTGAAAACAAATTTCAAATTAAAAATATTAATCGCCTGTCATGAGAGCAATCATCTCAAACAGGCGATTTTGTTTACCTAGGTTTCCCGCCAACTATTGGCAAACCCGTTTTTGCGCGGTAAAGTTAACTTTAAATCAAGCTTGTTGGCGTTGTGCAGGCGAGACTATTTTGAAAGAAGGACGATTATTTTGGCAAAACGTTATGTCGGCTCGTGTACCACGGTGTTAGTAGGTAAAAAGGCTTCGATTGACGGCTCGACGATCATTGCGCGTAACGAAGACGGCGAATCACCGTTGCATCCGCAAAAGTTTGTCTATGTTAAACCTGAAGATCAGCCGCGTCAGTATCATTCTGTGCTCAGTAAATTTTCGATTGACCTGCCTGCTGATCCGTTGGGCTACACATCCACGCCGGAAGCCGAAGACGGCCATGGTATTTGGGCTGCGGCCGGGATTAATAGCGACAATGTGGCGATGACGTCAACTGAGACGATCACGACCAACAGCCGGATTTTAGGCGTTGATCCGCTGGTGCCGGCCGGAATTGGCGAAGAAGATATGCCGACAATCGTGTTGCCTTACATTCATAGCGCACGTGAAGGCGTTCAGCGGTTGGGGAGTCTCCTTCAACAATATGGCACTTATGAAAGCAACGGTATTGCGTTTGCTGACAAGGATGAAGTCTGGTACTTCGAAAGCATCGGCGGCCATCACTGGGCAGCGATTCGAATTCCGGACGATGCTTACGTGATCGCCCCGAACCGGTTCAACATCACCGATTTTGATTTTACCAGCGATGACACGATGAGCAGCGCGGATTTACGTGACTTGATCGAGACATATCACCTTAATCCGGATGCAGACGGCTATAATCTGCGGCACATTTTCGGCTCAGCCACCATCAAGGACACCCGCTACAACAACCCGCGGGCATGGTACGGCCAAAAATACTTCAATCCGGAATTCGACACCACCCCGATTGATCAGGACCTACCTTTCATTTGCCGCACCTCCAAAAAGATCAGCATCGAGGATGTGAAGTTTGTCGAAAGCTCACATTACGAAAACACGCCGTACGATGTTTACGGCACGACTGGTACGCCGGCGCAGAAAAAGCTGTATCGGCCAATCGGTATTAACCGCAATCAGGAACTCCACATTTTGCAAATTCGCAATGATGTGCCAGCTGCAGTCGCCGGTATTCACTGGCTGGCATTCGGCCCCAATACCTTCAATGCCGTTGTGCCGTTTTATGCCAACGTGAATGACACACCGGCTGCTTATCGCGACACCGGCGATCACTTTGATGTTTCCAAAATGTACTGGCTGAGCAACCTGCTCGCAACGTTCGGCGATTACGACTTCTCCTTGTTCAAGGATCAGGAAGACGTCTTTGAACAAAAGACTGTTGCGGCTTGCCGCCATCTGCAACTGCAAACCGACAAGGCGGTTCAGGATGCCAAGAATATCCGCGAACATCTGACCGCAGCAAACGAGCAAATGGCTGACTTGGCAATGGCTAACAGCAACGAGCTGCTGGGACAAATGGTCGCAGCTGCGGCGCCGAAGATGAAGTTGCAGTTTACCTTGCATGATTAATGATTGGCAGCAAAAAAGCGCTCGGGTTCGGGCGCTTTTTGTTTGGCCTTAGACTTAAATGAATTGCTACGGGTTGTGGCCCGCAAAAGCATGAAGCATGGTCGTCAAGTCGGTTACTGCTGGCGGGTACGCTTGCGATAGGCACGAAACAAGAGCGTTGCACGGATCAAGGCGCTCGGCATTAAGGCAATCATCAGAATGCCCATCAAAACCAACATGCTATATTTGACCCGGAATTTGGCTGCAATGAGCATCCAAAGCCCGAATCCGGTAGCCCCGATGCAAACGATTGCCAGTGATAAATACCATACCCAGTACCGAATCGGGCGCGGGTGGTGCTTGAAGCTGGGAAAAAGAAAGAACATAAATAAAATGGAAGCGACAAAGCTAATGATTTGACGCATCGCTCAGTGTCTCCTTAATGTTAAACATTCAGCCAGTCAAAGTTCCTGATAAGGCTTTTCTGCTTCGACTTTAGCATCTCGCTGACGACGGATTGTGCGTCGGTAGGCGATAAAATCGACAACTGCCCGGCCAGCCGGGAAACCGCCGGATGCTAAGAACAACAATCCGGCAAAGAGTACGAACGAATCAAACGAATCCATCCGCAATTGCAGCAAGAGCCAAATACCCACACCTGCGAGGGCAAATCCGACTGCAAGTGTTAGCAAAAGACGAAACCAGTTAAACTCAGGTGATGATTCTAGATCGAATTCAGGCTTGAAAATCGGTCCGATAAAGATTTCGAGTAACAGTTCCAGAATAATGGAAAGAAATTCAAACATAGCAACCCTCCGATGGTAGTGAGCGTGAGCCGGTGCGTTCAGAATCCGGGGAGTCCATGGTGGCACGCAACATGAACTAATTGCTTTAATTGTGGGCAACCTTTTCCCAGCTGTCAAGCAAAACCGATTGGCCGAAATAACCGGTCGTTTCTATGCTAAAATAAAACCATTAAACGCAAGGACACGGTAAGTTATGCAATCCGAAATGAATTTCTATAAGTTTGATCGGGCAGAATGGTCCCAGTTTCACTCGCAAAATTTTACCAGCGTGACCGATGCCGAGCTGGCGCAGTTACGTTCATTGAACGATGAGATCAGTCTTGATGATGTCAAAACCATTTATTCACCATTGCGCCACCTGATTCATATTCGCTATGAGGATTACCAAGGCGATATGTTTACCTTGAGCCGATTTTTGGGGATGCAGCGCAACCCGCACACGCCGTTTATCATCGGCATCGCCGGTTCGGTGGCGGTCGGAAAAAGCACGACTGCCCGCTTGCTACAGTTGTTACTGAGCCGGGCGTATCCAGACAAGCGCGTCCAGCAAATCACCACGGATGGTTTCCTCTATCCCAATGCCGAACTAGAACGCCGCGGCATTCTGGATCGAAAAGGGTTCCCCGAAAGCTATGATATGCAGTTGCTGATTCACTTTATGAACAACGTCAAAAATGCTAGCGGCGTGGTACGCGCCCCGAAGTACAGTCATCAGATTTACGATATTGTTCCTGACGAGTACGAGGTTATCGACCGGCCGGATATTCTCATTGTGGAAGGTATCAATGTCCTGCAGCTGCCAAGCAAGCAACCGATTTATGTCAGTGATTACTTTGACTTTTCCATCTATGTCGACGCCGATCCAACCTTGATTGAACAGTGGTATCTGGAGCGATTCGGCATCTTGCTGGACACGGCCTTCACGGATCCGAGCAACTACTACTATCAATATGCCATCGGGAATCGCAAGGACGCTTTTGACATGGCGCGGAAAGTCTGGCGAGATGTCAACCTTAAAAATCTGAAGGAATACATTTTGCCTACCAAGAATCGGGCGGACGTCATTTTGCATAAAACGACTGGACACAAAATCGATCAAGTCGCATTACGAAAATGGTAACGGTGGGCGCATGCCTTTTTTCAAAAATCGGGAACAACTTGCCAGACAATCTGGCACTAACTCGGTCAATCACGCGGTGGCTTCGCAATTTCTTAGATGAGAGGCTTCTCACTCACGATTGACCAGCTTATGAAAACTCTGTAAAATTAGTGCATTCAAACAAGGGAGTGTGGCGGACTGTGGCAAATGACCAGAACAAGGATTACGACAAGATCATCGTCCTCGATTATGGCAGTCAATATAATCAGTTAATCACCCGGCGAATCCGGGAATTTGGTATCTACTCTGAATTAAAGCCTCATACCATCACGGCGGCAGAAGTCAAAGAAATTGCGCCAAAGGGGATTATCTTCTCAGGCGGCCCGAACAGTGTGTATGACAAAGGCGCGCTTGGCGTTGACGAAGATATCTTCAAACTCGGCATTCCGATTCTGGGTGTCTGTTATGGCATGCAGCTGATGGCTCAGCGGCTCGGCGGGGACGTTGAACCGGCCGATAACCGCGAATACGGCAAAGCCGACATTGAAGTGACCGATGACAGCGCCAAGTTATTCCATGGCCTGCCAAAAGATCAAACTGTCTGGATGAGCCACGGCGACTTGGTAACCCGTGTGCCAGATGGTTTCCGCAGCACGGCCACCAGCGTTAATTGCCCGATCAGCGCTATGGATGACGACGACCGTAAATTCTACGGCATCCAATTCCACGCCGAAGTGCAAAACACCCAGTACGGGCACGAGATTCTGCATCATTTTGCCTTCGACGTCTGCCACGCCGAAGCTAATTGGAGCATGGACGATTTCATCACCAAGCAAATCGCCAAAATCCGGTCCGAAGTCGGCGACAAACGCGTTCTGCTCGGACTCTCTGGCGGGGTTGACTCTTCGGTTGTCGGCGTTCTGCTGCACAAAGCAATCGGCAAGCAATTGACCAGCATCTTCGTGGATCACGGCCTGCTTCGTAAAGGTGAAGCCGAACAGGTCATGGACAGCCTCAAAGGCAAGTTTGGCCTCAACATCATCAAGGTTGACGCCAAAGATCGTTTTCTCAATGATCTAAAAGGCGTCACCGATCCCGAAAAGAAACGCAAAATCATCGGCCGCGACTTTATCGAAGTCTTCAATGAAGAAGCCGCCAAACTCAACGGCATCGAATTCCTCGCCCAAGGCACGCTCTACACCGACGTCGTGGAATCCGGCACCGACACCGCCCAAACGATCAAGTCCCATCACAATGTCGGCGGCCTACCAAAAGACCTCAAGTTCAAACTCATCGAACCGCTCAACAAACTCTTCAAAGATGAAGTCCGCGAACTCGGCGAAAAGCTTGGCATGCCACACGCATTAGTATGGCGCCAACCATTCCCAGGCCCAGGCCTCGGCATCCGCGTCATCGGCGAGGTTACCGAAGACAAGCTGGAAATTGTCCGCGATTCCGATTATATTTTGCGGGAAGAAATTGCTAAGCATGGTTTGGATAAGGATATTTGGCAATACTTTACGGTGTTGCCGGGAATCCGGTCTGTTGGTGTCATGGGCGACGGCCGAACCTACGACTACACCATCGGCATCCGCGCCATCACCTCCATCGACGGCATGACTGCCGACTTCGCCCGAATCGATTGGGATGTGTTACAGGAGATCTCAAGCCGGATTGTTAATGAGGTGAAGCACGTTAATCGGGTTGTGTATGATATTACGTCTAAGCCGCCGGCAACGATTGAGTGGGAATGACCGGTGCAAAATTTCAATGAACTTGGCTGAAGCTCAATGATGAAAATTGTTGGTGCTTCAGCTTTTTCTTTGTCTGAAATTCATTTTGATTTATCTGAATTTATTGAGTTACCGGTACAATCACCGGTACATTTTTGAAAAGCTAGTTTGTACCGGTAGATTTGTTGGAAGTGTTTGTATTCAAGGTTATCTACCACTTCAATACATTAAGACTAAAGAAGGGAAGAGGCAGAGTAAACGGGGAATATACAAACTGTCTTGAATTATTGCAGCACAAAGCTTCTTAGGTTATAATTCAATTATCATTCCAAATTAAGAGGTCGATGACTCGGTTGGGTGACAGGTTAATACCACATGATTTGACACCTCGTCAATACCGCCGTTGCCAAGAACTTAGCTAAGTTCTCGCCAACTGGTGAGCAGGCCATGTCTGCCACATTCGCGATGAAGCGAACAAGAAGCATGGTGATAGTTGTTGTCTTATCTTGATTATCCATTTTTCACGCGAATCACGCCGTTTGTAAGCATCGAATTGCATTCTTGGCGGTTCTTACATTTTGTGAGAGCAACTTACAGGCACCCCATTGTCACAGGTAGCGTGACGCCTGGGGGTGTCCTGTTTTGTTTTAGGCTCAAAAATGGAGGAGAAATTGTTGAAAGTATCTTTAAAGAAGCGGATTCTCATTCAGGTTGGAGATTTTAAGGTGCCAGTTGTTAAGTCTGATAAAAGCTATCCACACTTTGACACAGCCCTACTCAGCACAAAGAAACAGGCTGCAAAGATGAAGCAAATACTTGAGTCTCCGGACTTGGTTGTACATCACCAATTTTTGCCCGTGGTACTAAGAAAAAAAGCCTTTTTAAGAATGTACTTCGATAATAATGAGAAACGCTTAAAGATGGGCAAAAAAATTCGGCCTATTGTTGAAGTCGCTCATTCAGACTCACTAATTTTTTCATTATACGCAGCTATGCTTAATACGCATTATGAACAGCGAGTTTCAGACCTGAAAATTAAAGCGGTTGCAACAGCCTATCGTCGCGGTAGAGGCTCAAATATTGAATCAAGTAAAGAAGTTATTGATCATATTTTTTTATCCAATCACTGCTGGATTATTAAAAGTGATTTTGTCCATTTCTTTGATAATCTCAACCATCGAATGATTAAACAGCGTGTTTTCGACCTAGTTGGCGGTTCGAACGGAGAATTGTTGGCGGATTGGTATGTTGTTCTGCGAGCATTGACTAAATACAGGGATATTTCAGCTGATGATATTCCGAATGACATGCTGTTATATGCTAAGAAACACAGTAGGTATGTTGAACGAATTCGAGATCTTGATGAAGCCATAAAATCAGGGAAAATAAAAGTATCTAAAAAACACGAAGTCGGTATTCCTCAGGGAACATCGATGAGCGCTGCTTTGGCAAATGCGTATATGTTGCCTTTTGATTATGCGATGAATACGTTAGCGCAATCATATGGAGGAATGTATCGACGATATTCTGATGATTTTGTTCTCTTAATACCAAAGCAAATTTCTCGGAAGTCTATACAAAAAGTTGCTGAAGATATTGATGTCTTGGCACAGAGACTTGCAAAGCTACAATTAGAGAAGAGCAAAACTAAAATTTTATTGTATACAAAAGCTGATCATGTAGTGGCAAAGATTGGTGAGGATTGTCATTTATCTAACTCAATATTTGATTATTTGGGTTTTGTGTTTGATGGGCGTCAGGTTACGTTACGTTCTAAAGGACTTTTTAAGTTCTCCCATAAATCTCGACATTCTGTTAGACAAGTAGCATTTCAAAAAAAAGAATTAGCGAAAGGCAAAACTGTGATTTATATTCCTTATCAAAAGGCTTACCATCGATTAACTGGACAATATTTAAATATGTCGGAGGAAGCTCAGACTTTTAGGGGCTATGCATCGAAAGCTGATAGGATATATCATAAAGACAATCCCGGATATGCGGTTAAGATTGATATGCAAGCAGTTAAAATTGTGGCAAAATGCCAGAAATATTTGAATGAAAGACGTAAGAGATATGGATTTCGTTAATTGAGGGAGTCAGCGACATTGGTCTTGGATCACTTATTTGGGAGTGTTGGTGATGTGCTTACCCCCCCAGCTAGCTGAAGTACAGAGCAATAGACAAGTAGCGATTAGTTGCAACTATCGTTAGGACTTATTTGGAGTTAACTCCAAAAATAATGATAGTCAATATACGGAAGATCTAAATGCGTCATTGGATAGTGTGCTTTTGGATGAAGAACCTGACCAGTTGCTGCATGCACTCAGTGTAAAGGCAAATATAATGATAATTCCAATACCGATAATTTTCTCATTATATGATTTCCTCCAAATGACAGTCGTATTTTGGACAATATTTCAGTTCTTAGCGTTACTAATGCAAGCTGCAAAATGACTATCTTATTGCTCCTTGTTGAGACACATTTTTGTGACTGATGGAACGCTTTTTTAAACACACGTCATCTGGTCCATTTCTATCAAGATATAATATATCACTAGATTCCTTTCGTGTGCTCGATTATTCCCGTAACGTGGCATTAAAGCTTCTTCTACGGGAGGAATCGTTCAGTGTTGATGAATATTGGTGAAATTGTGCTGGATAGACGCCAAATAAAGGGAATGACAATCGAACAGTTAGCAGAGAAAGCTGACGTTTCAGTATCACTAATTTCCCGATTAGAGCGCGAACGTGTTGATAACATCAAATTGGCTAACTTGGCGGCAATTGCTAATGCTTTGCAGCTTCAAATGGCGGATTTTTTCAGGGATCCACGTTTGCAGACACCTAAAGTTGTGGAACTACTCGATTACTTGGCAAATCAACCTGAACAAAAGCGAGAAGATGCCGCAGCGCTCATGTTACGTTTAATGAAACTATAGGTTATAGTCCGCTACAATTTGATGGGCAAGTGCCTTAGTACCCATGGATTTGTGTAGGTGATACAAGTCAGCGAGGTTGATAGACTTATCTGGTAGCTCGAGTGTCAGCAATTTAAAGCAGTGGTAATCAATGCCATATTTTGCGCTGATGAATATCTCGAATTTTAGGTTTTGTAAATCAAGTAATGTCTTTTCCAAATTCATTGCGATCCCTCCAAAAACTAAAAATAACCCCAACATTTGGCTGTTGGGGTTATTTTAGACCGCGAAAAAAATGAGATAAAGTCTTGTTAAGGGGTGGAATTTGTTCTTATTGCTTAATACGACTTGTCTTGTGTAGAACAAATTTTAAACGTGCTGTCAAGTTGAGTCAAGATTTTCTGGAATTATTTCTAGCTAATTCAATTTTTGTACGTTTGTAGGGGATATCATTCTTCAGTCTTTTTGTACGGATTGTTATTAGTTTCCGCGCGTAATACCGACAGCTTGCTTTTACTTCTGGAAATGCGGGTGGCAGCTGTCAAAAGGAACGGGATTTTAACAGTGACACTTTCAGAAGGTTTTGCAGGATGTATTGCAAAAAGTAATGCATGATGTAAAATCAAAGGGCAAGATGGTATAACGGTTGTCATTGATTGACTTCATTGGTGTATATGCTATTGATAACGCATTCAATGAGGCCGATAGAAAAATAGGAAGAACAGCATTTACGCATATAATGACCTTAATAACTTTCTGCGGTTGCCTAAAGGAGATACGCTGTTTTTCTTTTTGTTTTTTTGAATTTTAACCTTTAATGGGGGCACCGTTATATTATTCTTGCAAGAAATCTGTGGGGTGTAAGCACAAAAAATCATGCGTTGTACATGGGGATGTGGCTGCAATGCAAAAAGGAGGGCACAAAATAATCTCGTGAAGGGCGCATTGTACACAGGTGTGGCAATGGCTACATTATTTTCAACTCAGTTGGGTAACCAGCAGGTAGTGAAGGCAAGTACACAGGATTCAGGCACACAGACAAAGACAACTGCTCAGCCGCTAACAGTATCGGTTCAAAAAACTGGTGACAACAATACGCCACCAAAGAACGAGCAAGAATATAATAAGAACGTTGCGCTAGCGCAGGATCAGCTGAAACAGGCCAATCAAGATGCAAAGGCCAAACAAGAGCAGGTTGACAAGGCGAAAAACGATCTTGCAACCAAACAGTCTGAAATTGAGCAGGCCCAAAAGGATACTGAGGCAGCTAAGCAGGCAACAGATGCAGCTGACCAAGCTACCAAAGACGCTCAAGCTAAGATTGATGAAACCCAGAAAAAGAGTGACGCGTTACCAGCAACACAAGAAGACGCTCAGGAACAAGCTGATAAAGCAAAAGACGAATTGACTACCAGCGCGCAGAAAGTAAAAGGACAACAAAGTCAGTTCAACGCGGCACAAGATCAGGCAAATGACGCAGACAAACAGCAGCAAACGGCACAGTCAGCTGTTGATGCGGCTAATAATAGGGTGAACAATGACGAGCAAGCTGCAAATGCAGCAAATGATGCGGCAGATAAAGCACAACAAGCTGTTAATAATCATCAGGTGACCGAGGATGCCCAGGCTAAAGCTGTGGCAGCTGCAAAAGACAACCTAGCGCAAAATACCGCTGATCAAGCCGAACTTAATCAAAAGATTGCCGACGCAGAAAAAGAAAAAACTGCGGCGGAAGCACCGCAAGCAGTTGTCGATTTTTCACAGGATTATTCTAACTTCTTGTTGGATTCTAAGTTCACGGGCGAGCAACATATCGTTCAGCCAATGCCAGAAAATCAGAAGTATGTGCCAAACATGGATAATGTACGCACTTATTTCACGCAGTATCTTAACCAGCTGCGCGCCTTGAATGGGCAACCACCGCTTCAACTGTCAGACTCACTAACTGCAGTGGCTCAAAAGTATGCGGATATGCAAACTCCAGGCAGAGTTCAACATTTCGACTCGCCATACAACGAGAATGTCGCTCAGGTAGGAAATGTTCTTTCCGATAAAGAGTTTGCCTATTATTTGGTGACTGCCTGGTACGACGAAACCGATAATCTGTATCCTAAAGGTTCGGCTCTACATTATGGTCATCGCGCAAATCTGCTATATACTGCTGGTAGTTTCGGAATTGCCTATAATCCAAAAGCATATGCAGCCACTTTTGAAGTTAATGGAGTTGGCATGACATCAGAGCAGAATAAGTTATTTAACAATTTGTTCTATACCAAGGGAGATTCAGACACCCAAGCCCTGCCAAACTTCATCTTTGACTATACTGTTGAGAAACCGGCAGACCATGCTAAAGCTGCTGCGCTTGGCGTTCAAATTAGCCAAATGAATGCTCAGTTAGATACTCTGGTTAAAGCTGGCAAAGTATTGGAAAATAACGTCCAAACTGAACAGGCGGCTTTGAATGCCTTGCATGATGCAGATGCTAAGCTTAACCAAGCATTGAACGATGCAACGGCTGCAAAGACTAAGGCTGATGCTCAGTTGGAAGCTAGCCGTCAGGACCTTACTAACGCGCAAGCATCCTTGGCAAGTAGCACAGGAGCAGTAACAAAAGCCCATGCACAGTTAGATAGTGCGAAGGCTGATCTGCTGAAAGCACAGCAAGATACTGACGCTGCTAAAACACGTGCTGACGAGGCCGCTAAGATCGTTCAATCACTCAGCAGTATGAAAGCGGCATTGGCAAAGGAACTGGCTACTGCTAAAGACGAACTGCGTGCAGCCCAGTTGGATAGTGCTGACAAGCAGCAAGCTCTAGTTGCCGCGCAAAACAAGCTTGCCCCCTTGGAAGCGGGATTACCTGCTCTCAAGACAAATCTCAGCAGAGCCCAAGCAGAATTCGCAACAGCTCTGTTGGCTGTTCATGATGCAGAAGCCAATCTGGAACAAGTCAAAGCCAACAAGTCTGATGACATGATTCAGGCTGAAAAGGAAGCTCAGGAAAAAGCGGAACAGCAGAAGGAACGAGAGGAACAGCGGAAACAAGAAGAAAAGAAGAAACAAGAGGAGCAACGGCGCAAGGAAGCTGAGGAGAAAGCCAAAGGTCAGCAAAACAAGACAGATAAAGAAGCTGACCAAGGAACAACAAAGCCGCAACCACTTGATGTCAAAACGAAGACTGATGAGGGGCAACATCTTAAACCGCTCGCGGCGAAACCGGCAACATCTGTCACGGCCGAGAAGTCATATCCACAAACTGGTGATGATAACTCATTGGTAAGCATGATTGTTGGGTTAATCGTTACCTTGTTCTCAATGATGGCGCTTTTGTTTAAATCCAAGAAAGCTTAATGAAGTGACACAAAAAGAGGATCGCAGCGGATCCTCTTTTTCGTTCTTTAAGACGGTTTTTACAAGTATTTATTTGATTTAAGAAAAAGGAATACGAATTTAAGAAAGTGGAGCGTAAGTTCTTAGAGAGGCCGCTGAAAAATTCAATAAAGGCAGGCATCATATCAGTCAAGAAAGGCTGAGAGAATGCCGCAATCATCGACTGACGGAGATGTGCGGTATAATTTAACTAGGTTGAAGAAAATTTTTGGGGAGGTGCACCAATGTTCCGGGACAAATTTCAAATCACGCCAGACCAAAATAGACGTTTTGCCAGAGCCAACTTTGTTAAGCTTGTGCACACCGACGCTCGGTTTGAAGGCGTCAACACAACGCTGCCTCAAACGCAGACAATCATGGATGGACTGGGCGTCAACGGTGTGCCAATTGATGACATCAACGTGATTGTGCAACTCAAACGGGGTTGGCAATATATCACCACGGACGATCACCCCCTCACGTTTGAGATGGAACGCCATATCAACAAAATCGTCGCGTTACATGACTCACTGGATCCCGGTCATTTTCGCACGGGTAATAGCACGATCCAAATCAGTAGCAAAGAAGACTTTGTGCCACCGGATGTTGACGTTGTCGCTGAAGAAAAGTGGTTGGCGGACTTGCTCAATGATGCCGCCATGAGTGACACTGAGCGGGCGTTAAGACTGCTTTATCACAACATGCGTGGGCAACTTTTCTGGGATGGAAACAAGCGCACCGCTATGCTAACGGCTAATAAGTTGATGATTGACCATGGCGTAGGACTAATCAACGTACCGCTTGATAAGTGGCCGGACTGGAATAATCTCATCAGCCAATATTATCGCAGCGGGGACATGGCCGAAATATTGGCCTGGACTTATACGAATGGCATCCAAGGTGTCAACCTTTAGAATCTCCGACTTGCCTTGGTATTAAGACTGCGGTACCAAAAAGCCCTCTCCCAACAATCAGGAGAGGGCTTTTCTTTAAACGTCCGCCTAAGTTATCAACGCACGCTATTTTTCACCATACAGCCAGTTCAAGAAGCGGCCGACCAGGGAAATGAAGTGACATAAAAAGAGGATCGTTGCGGATCCTTTTGGCGTTCTCTTAAAACGTTTTTACAAATATTTGTTTGATTTAAAAAAAAGTAGTACCAATTCAGAAAAGTGGGCAACAAGTTCCCCGAGCTATCTACGGATAAATGGTCAAAAACAGAATATATACGGCTTTAATCACCCTTAACAATCTTAGCAAACCCCTCCCGCAACGCCTCATTCCGCGTTTCACCAAAATATATCCAATTATTCTCGTTTCCTTGATTCTGTCCGGTAACAAGTACCTCAGGCTGGCCATTGTGTAGTGTGAATAGGTAGACGTAATTACCTCCAAAACGTGCGCGCATTGAATTTGAATAGATGGCAACGATGGTATACTCGGCATTACTTTGGCCGTTTGCGCTTAGTGCCCAGGTGACGGCTTTGTCGCCGACTGCCATCGCCATTTTGCCGTTTGTGCCATCTGGTTGGGATAATTCGTCAGGAATTTTCAGCCCGTACATATCAGCACTATTTCCCTGCCAGTAACTTTCGTATTGCTGGCCCATCGTCTTTTGCCACTCGCTCATGAATGCGGCAAGTTGCTGACCCTTGGCGCTTGACCACACGGCTTGTTCGCTGCTTGAGCTGACGCGCTGACTGGAATTTGCGGCTTCTTGGCTTGATGCAGATGGCTGCTTCGATGCCGATGAAGAAGAAGCCTTGCTGCTGAAGACCTGTGACTTGCTTGGTGTGCTTGTCTTTTGGCTTGTCTTTTGCTGATTACCGCAGCCTGACAAGCCCAATGCGAAAAGCACCGTGGCGACGCCAATTATTGATTTTTTCATGATATCCCTCCAAAATTACTACCTTTATAGATCATTATACAGGATCGGGGCTCCGCCATTTATGATTAAAAAATTGATCAAAAAATTGCGGTAACTTCCTTTGCATGGTACATTAATTCTTGTTTCCATTGTGGACAATTGATTATAAAACTGGCTGATATTTGTTGTTTAGGCTGATAGTTCGCTTCCCGTCACTTTTAGATGAAGACAGGGATGCTGTTCAATTCACCCCAATTGGCAACAAATTCTTTACAAGTCCTGTTACCACGCATCAGCATCGCAATTTTGTTCCAGAATTATGGCACACGTCCTGATCAATCCATATGGGTCTCAAAGGAGATTAAGATGAAACCAGATTATTTTATTGCAAATAACTTCAAATTGCCGCTCGATGGCACGACGAAGGTTATGGGAATTGTTAATGTCACGCCGGATTCTTTTTATGATGGCGGGAAGTATGAAAACGCTGAATCGGCGGTCGAACATGCTTTATCTTTGGTGGCGCAAGGTGCGGACATGATTGACATTGGCGGGCAGACAACGAAGCCCGGAAGCCAGCCGATTAGCGCGGAAATCGAATTGGGGCGTATCTTGCCGGTGATTTCGGCGTTAAAAGGGAAGCTGGACGTTCCGATTTCTGTGGACACTTATAAACCGCAAGTGGTCGAAGGTGTGATCAAGGCTGGCGTTGATGTCATCAACTTGATTTTTCAGGATGAGGCATCCGAAAAGGTCATTCTTGACATGATTGGCCATACCTCAATGGGCCTGGTGCTTGCCCACAATTCATTCCCGAGAATGTTGGTTCCTGACCAGGCGCTGGAGCAGCTGAAGGACTTTTTCAATGCGCAACAACGACTTTTGCAAGGATATGGCATTGGTGCCGAGCGGGTTTTGTTTGATCCGGCACTTGGGTATGCCTATGGACTGGATTTGGCAGGGAATTTGAAAGTCATCAACGAAGCCAAGACGTTAAGTGATGATTTTCCAATGCTCTATGGCTATTCCCAAAAAC
This sequence comes from Lacticaseibacillus zeae subsp. silagei, assembly GCF_030770335.1. Taxonomy (NCBI): domain Bacteria; kingdom Bacillati; phylum Bacillota; class Bacilli; order Lactobacillales; family Lactobacillaceae; genus Lacticaseibacillus; species Lacticaseibacillus zeae. The sequence goes on from NZ_CP132484.1 coordinate 1,263,921, forward strand.
AGTTTATCGGCGATTTAACCGGAAGTATCGCTCCCGGGCGCTTGGCGGGGACGCAGGCTGTCACGGCGCACTTGGCGGCTCAAGGCGTGGACTTTGTGCGGGTGCATGAAGTGGCCGAGGCTAAGCAGCTTTTGACCATGCTGAATCAGATTTGGAGGGCGTAGGATGACAGTTGTGATCAAGCTTAATTCGGCAAAATTCCATGCGCACATTGGCGTTTATCCGGAAGAACGGACTATCGGGCAGGATATAGCGATATCAGCGGAAATCACGCTGAAGTTAACCGATCTTGCAATTTTAAAAGCTGACGAGTTAGCCAATACCATCAGCTATGGCGAGGTTTATAAAATCATCGCGCATGAGGTTTCTTTGTCGCAGGACAAGTTGCTGGAGACGTTGGGCGTCAGAATCGTTGAAGCGTTGCAAGCTCGATTTGCGGATAAATTCAGTTCGTTGACGTTGTCGATTAAAAAGATCGCCCTTCCGATTAACGGCATCGTTGATAATGCGGAGGTGTGCATCACCATATGAGCGCTGGTTTTAAGCATACGGCTTTTATTGGCATTGGCAGTAACCTCGGCGATTCCCTGCAAACGGTTAAGGCAGCGGTGGATGTGATTGACGCGGATCCGCAAATTGAAGTGACCGGCAGCTCTTCGTGGTACGATACCAGCCCAGTCGGTTATGAAGCGCAAGCAAATTTTGTGAATGGTGTTATCAAAATCAAGACCAGTTATACACCGATTGAACTGCTGAATGCGTTAAATCAGATTGAGAAAAGATTCAAACGCAAGCGCACGATCCATTGGGGGCCGCGGACACTGGATTTAGACATTGAACTTTATGATGAGGAGACGATCCGAACTTCGCGCCTCGAGATTCCTCATCATGAAATGTTTAATCGTCTGTTTGTTCTAAAGCCACTTGAAGAAGTTTTCGATGGGAACAATGAAATGGTCCTTCGCATTCATGATGCCATTACGAAGATTCAAGGGACACAGCAGATTAGAAAAATAGAGAATTAAAGAGGTGCTCACATGAAGCCGTTTGATCGGGCGTTACTTGAAACGAGCGTACGCAACATTTTAATTGCGATTGGGGATGACCCTGATAGGGAAGGCCTGCAGGAAACGCCTGCGCGAGTCGCGAGCGCCTATGAAGAAATGTTTTCGTCTCTGCATCAGAAAGCTTTTACTGAAAGCAAAGTCTTCAACAGTTCCCTGGCGAATGATGGGGAACTCGTTGTTGTTGCTGATATTCCGTTTTATTCGATGTGTGAACACCATTTGCTTCCGTTTTTTGGCAGTGTCTCGGTTGGCTACATGCCGAAGAATGGCCGGATCATTGGACTTAGCAAAATTCCCAGACTCGTCGACTATGTTGCCAAAAAGCCTAACGTGCAGGAAAACCTGACCAGTCAAATTGGCTTGGAGCTGCAAAAATTAGTCGCTCCCCAAGGCGTGGCGGTGGTCGTGAAGGCCCGGCATATGTGTACCGAAATGCGCGGTATTAAGAAGGCGAATAGTCACACGCTCACGTCTTTTTACTCTGGCGCTTTTAAAGATAAGGACTACCGAATAGAATTCTTGCAGGAAATCAAAAATCAATGAGGTGACATCATGACTGAGCATGATAGCTATCGTAAGATTTTAGCGCGTATTCCCCGGGTGATGCTGTATGATGATTCCTTGAACCGGGTTGATTTGCTTAGAAGGATTTTGAAGCAGTTGGGAAGCCCGGATAAGACGTTTCCGACCATTCATATCTGTGGAACGAATGGCAAAGGCTCAACGTCAACCATGATTGCTCAGATACTGCAAAATGAGGGGTATCGGGTTGGCCTGTTTACGAGTCCGTCGCTTCTTGATGAGCGTGAGGATATTCAATACAATCGGCGGATGATTGCTGAGGATGAGTTTCTCGCTGCGTACGACGTTTTGATTCAGGAAATGGCTGGAATGAATCTGACGCAGGCTGACATTTCTTTTTTTGAGACGTGGTATCTGGTGGCGATTATCTTTTTTGCGCAGAAACACGTTGACTATGCCGTTATCGAATGCGGGCTAGGCGGTGAGCTTGATGCAACGAATGCAACGAGCAATGTCAAATTCGCTGTCTTCACCAAAATTGCGCTCGACCACATGAAAATTCTCGGCAACACAATTGAAGAAATTGCGACCGCCAAGTCCAAAATTATTAAGTCGGATTCGATGAGCGTGATCGATTATCCTGCGCAGGCATCTGTTGCTCATGACATCATCGCGGCGCGGGCCAAGGAGCAACACGCAAAGTTGTGGGTGGATCAAGATTTCGAAATCAACCTGCTCTCCAGCGATCTAGCGTCTAACTTAATTGATGTTCGTCTCAATGGTCGCTGGCATCGTGCCTTGAAGTTCTCACTTGCGGGAAAATATCAGATTGACGATCTTGCGACGGTACTCAAATGGTGCAGCGCTTTTAACGCGAGCGAGCCGCGTAAAATTAAGGATGCTTCAATTCTAGCGATGATCAACTCGGTGACGTTTCCGGGCAGAATGGAGGAGCTCTCCAGCAAGCCCACGCTCGTCATTGATGGTGCGCATAATGTAAATGGCATCGATGCGCTGGTCAAGACACTTCTGACAGTGATCCCCAACCGAAAGTTAACAGTTCTCGTTGGTTTCTTACGCGACAAACAAGTTGCGTTGTGTGTTGACAGGCTGCTTGATTTACCTCATGCGACTTTTGTAGTTTCAACGCCAGACAACCCGGAGCGGGCGATGTCTTCTGATGAGTTATATCGCATTTTTCAAGAGAATGGCAAAATGCAACAGGGCCATCTGGTTTACAAGGCACCCCACGCAAGTGCCGCAGTTGACTATATACGTGCGAATGCAGATGACCAGATGATTTATGCTGCGGTGGGGTCTTTTTACTTTATTAACCAAGTCAAGATGGCGTGGGATTCACGCGGGCCCCAAGCAACTCAGTGAGATGCACGCCTTTTCTCCAAAAAGAAGCGCTAAGTCATGACGCTAGCGACGGTTGTCGTTGCTGCGATGACTTAGCGCTTTTTGAATAGTCTGATAACTGCGATCGATGAATGCTTTTAAATGTTTAAAGCTCAGATTATGAATGTTTGTCTGATGGTTTGGTAATTGAATCGACAATTTTCTGCAAAGCGGTGAGGATATCCGGATCTTGTATTAGGGAAATTGAAGAAGCAAGTCGGGTTGCCTGATTTTCGTCATCGCCAAACGTGAAGAACTCTTGGTAAGTGACACCCAGGCCGTTAATAATCCGGTCTAAGGTACCCATTCGAATATCACCGCGACTGCCGCGTTCAATTCTGGCCAGCATGGAGACATCCATGTTGGCTTTTTCGGCTAACTGTTCTTGGGTCATCGCTTTGCTGAGTCTTAATTCGTGGATCCGTTTTGCAACTCTTTCTTGTAGTGGCAACCTTTAACCCCCTATTTGGCTCGGTCATTACATCAACGCTACCTGACTCCGGATTGAAGGATTAGTGCTGGTTGGCACATATTTCAAAAATAAATAGACTTATTAGACCATAAAGACGTATAATAACAATTGTGATGAGAAACCATCACGAAGCATTTGACTTGGTTATGGATACAATATTTAACCAAAAGATCATACTTTGAAGTTGTATTTTGCATGTTAATCATGCGTGGGGCAGGTTAACATGCTGCTGGGATAGTAGTGGGTACTTCCATTTGGTGGTGGTTAATGGCAACGTTTCTAGTCAACAGGGGGTTGACGATGTGCGCGTTGCTTTTGGTCACTGAACATAAATAAAATCTCATTTACTGGAAAATAACATCGCTGGGGCGAATGTTGCCTACCGTTTATGAGGCGCTCATCAAGTAATTTATATAAAAGGGGGGAGGTTAATAGACGTCATCCGTCAGGTCATTTTAGCTGACATAATCAAGTTAGATCGCTTAAGGTCGGATCGGTCTCTTTAACCATTTATGTTGGCCACTATTTTTGCGAATACTGAAAAGTCGTTCGAGTGTTGGCTAACATCAAGATGTTTGGCAGGAATATGTGTTTTTACGTATAAAAGATACCTCGTCAATCACCATCAAGAGGCTTGGACTCGTTGTCTCAAGCCTTTTTATTTTGCATTGCTAAATTAAGAGAAGTCTGCACAAGCATGACTGGATACACTAGGTAGAAAAAGCACCATTAGCATTTTTGACAAATTTACAAATAATTTTCATAAATTTTATTTTGTAAATGCTATCATGTTCTTGGTCACAGGGGCTGGTTAACGTGACCGTATATGTTTCATAAAAACATTAAGATATGGAGGAGCAAGAAATGGGAAGACAGCAACGGTTTTTGGCAGCAGTGGGGGATCGCGCACATAAAGTCACCTTGGTTCACAGCAAACATCATGGTTGGTTGGCAGTTGGTTTGACAGCTTTTGCATTGGGGGTTACTGGCGTTGGCTTATCGAATCAAGGGCAAGTCGTACATGCCAGTGAGCAACAGCCTTCCGCGCAACAAACGAAAACAAATAATGGCCGGGTTTGGAAGTTGCGGCCTGTTAGTGAAATCGAAGCTCAACTCAAAGCTTCAGGCAAAACGGTTTACGATATTCAGTGGGGCGATACCCTTTCAACCATCAGCGAGGCCATGAACAATAGTGGTTACACGACTTCAGTTGAGCGGTTGGCAGCAATTAACCGGATTGCAAATGTTGACTTGATTTATGCTGGCGCTAAGTTAGCTTTACAGGGTAATGGCGCAAATGCAACCGTCACCACGCAAAATGCGGCAGGAACGAATCAGACCTTCAACTTAAATCCAGCAAAACCGGCGATTGCAAGTGGCGCAAAGCAAGCGGAAACAAAATACACCGTGGTTGGCGGATCGAACGGCTCAACCCCGACTGGAAATACGAACTTAGCTAGTTCTGGACAATCAGGGAACACAACAACAACGCCTAATTCGACTGGCAATGGAGAAACGCCAACAAATGACGCTGCAGCCAAAAAAGCACTAGAAGAAGCAGCGGCAGCCAAAGCAAAAGCCGAGGCTGAAAAGGCGGCTGCAGAAAAAGCCAAGGCCGAAGCAGAAGCTAAATTAACTGCCCTGCTCAATGAAGAGAACAATCAGACACTAACGTCGCTACAGTCCAAGCGCACGGCAGCACAAACCGCGGTTGATACTGCGAAAGCTAAAGTCGATGCAACCCAAAATAAGTTGCAAAACGCCCAAGCTGCGGCTAAGCAAGCCCAAGCTACTTTTGATCAGGCTAATGCTGCCGTGACCGCGAAGCAGAACGAGGTTGATCAGGCAAATTCAGCTGTCAAGGACCTAACCGATCAGATCACGAGTCTCCAAACACAGCTGAATACATTGGCGGGTCAGGTCAAAAACGATCCAACGTCACAAGCCCAAGTTGTCGATGTTAAGGCTAAATTAGCAGTTGCTCAAGAAAAGATCACGGTCTATGAAGGCCAGTTAGCTGATGCAAAGAGTGCATTAACGCAAGCTCAGCAGGCAGCGAGTCAAGCCAACCAAAATCTGACGACGGCTAATCAGAATTTGACCGCTGTCGACAATGAAGCAAAGGCCGCTCAAAATGAGTTTAATCAAGCACAGACAACCTTACAAAGTTTGCCAACATCAGTGACAAGTGCCGATAGTCAGGCAGCCGCGACTGTTAAACAACATTTAGCTGATTTGAATACTAAATTGGATCAACTGAATCAAACAATTGCTGGTTTAAACGAGAAGATTGCGACTTGGCAACAACAATTAGCAAAGGCGCAAACCAATGTTGATACGGCAAATGCCAATATCTCGAAGACGAAAGATCAAACAGCTAAAGTCGATGCCACCGATCATAATGGCACTTTGGCAGAAGGCCAGCAGACAGTAGCTGAAGTTCAAAAGACAGTGCCAACCATTCATGTGCCACATGACACTGAAAAGAATGTCACGATCAACCAAGATGAAAGTGGCCAAACAATCACTAATTTGGATGGTTACAAATTAGTGAAGGCAGGGACACCGGTTAAATCTGTCCAAACGCTTGCCAATGGTGATACGATCACCACTTATACGACAACTAATACTTATCACAAGATTGTCCACACGACCGTTAATAAGACGGTAAATGTCGATGAGGCAGGTCATACTTTGACCAATGTCGATGGCTATACACAAGTTTCCATTTCGAAGCAAGTTGCTGATGACACTGATCCAAAAACCGGTGACGTCACCACGACCGTTACCGTTACGATTGTTTGGAGAAAGACGAATACGACCCCGACTCATCAGACCGTCAACAAGACCGTGAATGTGGACGAAAATGGTAAGGTCTTAACGGATACAACGGGCTATACACAAGTCTCCAGTTCTAAGAGCTCGTCTGATACAACCGATCCAGCAACGGGTGACGTCACCACCACCATTACGACAACGGTTGTTTGGAAGAAGAATGAAACAGCACCAACGCATTTTATCCGTAATGTCATGGTAAATGTTGATGAGACTGGCAAGGTTTTGACAAATACTGATAATTACGAACAAGTTAGTCGGTCAGTTCAGGTTTCAGAGGATACCGATCCAAAATCCGGGAATGTGACGACCACATACACCTTCACCATTGTTTGGAAAAAGAGCACAGACCCCGGAATGACGATTACCAATAGCATCGTCAATAAAGACGACGAGGGAAATGTATTAACCTCAACTGACGGTTATCGTCTCATCGGTTCGTCAACAAGTACGAGCACGCTTACTCTCGGTAATTGGACCAGGAAGATGGTCACTGTAACTTATGTTTACCACAAGCCGCAAGCTAAGACGGTTTATAAAGAAGTTGACGTAGATGAAGGCGGTCGTACTTTAACCAATACCACTGGTTACACAAAGGTTTCCTCAACGCCAACCTCGGCTACAACCACTGATCCTAACAATGGAGATACAGTGACAACGATTACCACGACCAATGTTTGGAGAAATGATGCGGCTGCCGGAACTATTATTGGCAAAATCAAGAGTGTTAACGATGCCGTCACAACCCTCATTAAAGATCAAGTCCAAGTCAAAGATGAGCGGGTATCTGTCGAGCAAGGTCAACAGTACACGGACAACGATTTAACGATGGCCGTGGCGAAGAAATTCAACGTTTTGGTCAACGGCGAACAGGCTCGGACAGGTCACGTGCAGACAACCCTTACCCCGTATCAAAAAGCATATGAAACCGTGGCACAGCGGGCAGTTGAAGTCATGTACAAGTTTGCCCATGTTCGGCCAACCAATCCAGCGCCATCAGGTACGCAGGCTGTCAGCTATGTTGATGGTGAAGGCTACATGCAGCTGAATACCGAAAATATTTCGACTTCTTCTATTTACAAGTCAGACGTTGATGGGGACGCAGATAAACTGAGCACCTTGATTGCCAACGCCATGTTCAAGCAGTACATCATTGATGAACGTCCTGAAAACAATAATGGCCAGACAGGTGGCCACTACCAGAACATCATTAATTCTAACTACAAGAACATCGTCATTGGGATCTATGTAACCGACAATGGTTTCTACTACGCTGCTTCGTCTACTGTTTCGACGGGTGATGATAGTGTCTACAGGGGTTAATTCATTGTTAGTAGCAATGCACGGTTAGCCACGCTGGGCTGCAGGGAAATATTCTGCACGCGGGTTCGATTCCCGCGGTGGTGTTTAGACTTAGTCAGTCTGGATTTCGGTTGGGAAATTAAAAACGCGTCGCAACCAAACTAAAGCGCCCTACAATTGTTAGATAAGTGAACCTAATGATTGTGGGGTGTTTTTGTGTCCGATGCCGCAGCAAGTTTTAGAGAAAATTGTTTCTCGATGTCTGAAGGAAGATATTGTCCATCATGATCTTGGTGTTAGAAACTTCCATATGCGTTGTCATACAGGGGCAATGCTGTCTATCCATATGGTCTAACGAACCCATGTCCACAAGTTTCGAGCACCTTTCCCGGGAAATAGTGGTTTAATCTATATGAGGAGAATGCCTTCATATCACGGCATTTTGGCACCTATCAAATAAATTGTTAGCTATTTGTGACTGCTCATGGCTTACTAAAGGTGTCCCATTGAAAGGAAGTTGTTGCGATGAACGAGTCAATCGGCCAACGAATTCGCAAAAAACGCGAAGAAAAGAAAATGACCCAAAGTCAGGTGGCTGAACGACTTTATGTGACGCAGCAAACAGTCGCACGTTGGGAAAGTGACAAGCATGTACCACCAGTGAAGGCTGTGCAGGATTTGGCCAAATTATTTAATGTCGATGCTGCTTATTTCTTTGGCGAAGACCGGATTGTGGCACGCCACTTCAATTTCTTTGCGTTTCTGGGCAGTTTGCTCTTTAATGTTTTATTTTTCTGGATCCCTGCCGTTTTGCTTGTGTCCTTACAACTTACTTTGTGGGGCAGCGTTGGCGCGTGTTTAGTGGCTCCAGGTGCCGTAATCTGGCAGGCTATCGCCGGGATCAAAGCGTTTACTATAACGCGAATGGTTTTCAGTTTAGTCATGCTCGGCGGTGCTATTTTGGTGGTGCCGATTCTTTGGAAAATCACCAAATATCTGGGCCGAATTTTGCGTGCGTATTATCGTTACAACATTGACGCGATCGTCTACGAAGTGGTGCCAAAGTCGCATGACGATCACGCTTGATGCCAGGAGGTGCCAGTGATGACAGTTATTTTGAAGGCAATAGATGTGAGAAAAAGCGTTAAACGACAAGGAAGTCGAGGCGAAGAGTTTGAAATTCTGCATGGCATTGATTTGGAGGCTTCCGCTGGCGAATTTGTGAGCATCGTGGGGCCTTCTGGTTCTGGCAAAACAACACTGTTACGATGCCTGTCCGGACTGAGCCGACCTACATATGGTGAAGTACAAATAAACGGTCAGTTATTAAGCAAATTATCTGAACGAAAAATGGCTATTTTACGCAGAAATACCATTAGCTATATTTTTCAATCGTATAATTTGTTGCCAGCCTTGCCAGCATATGACAATATCGTGTTGCCTCTGCAGTTAGCGCACCAAAAAGTCACACGTGAAGCAGTGCAGCAATTAATGAACGATTTGCAGTTTAAAGCGGATTTATCACAACTGCCGGCTGCGTTATCAGGTGGCGAGCAGCAAAAAGTAGCCATTGCCAGAGCTTTAATGATGCATGCTAAAGTGATCTTTGCTGATGAACCGACTGGCGCTTTGGATTCCATTTCACGTCAAGTCATTTTTGCTCGATTACGGGCACTGGCAGATAGTGGCATGTGTGTCGTGATGGTGACACATGATATTGAACAGGCAACGCATACGGATCGAGCTGTTATCTTACATGATGGCCGGATTGATGCGGTTTTCAATCACCCCACGGAGCAAGCATTGTTTGCTGCGATGCGTGAATCGGAGAAGGTGGCGCCATGATTAAGGCAAGTTTGTTGCAGTTTCGTTATTCGTGGCGGGTTTGGATGACGGCCAATTTTGTCTTTATGGTTGCTGGGTGGCTGGTAGGTTTTTGCATGACCGGTTTTGTCGGTCTAGACACTCTGAGCGGCCTTGTCGACGATCCTAAGCCTTTATTTATCATACCGATGATCTTTGGCAGCATGACGCTTTTCTTCGTACTTGGTGGGGTGATTCGCGGTGTTTTGCGAATTCTGCGACAGGATTACGAGCTTTGGGCCATTTTAGGGGCGGCTCCGCGCCAAGTTGCCTTGTTAGTCGCCACGCAGCTTGCATTTCTCGGCAGTATCGGCGGGTTCACCGGGTACTTTCTGGGCATCATGACAGTCACGCCGTTCTATGGGTTGTTACAACAGCTTTTTGGTCAAAAATGGTTGCCAAATGCACCCTTTCATTTTTCACTAATGGGATTAGTCGAAACGTGTACCATTGTTGCGGTAACTTGTTTTGTCTCGGGGCTCGCAAAGACCCACGGCGCATTAAAACGGCTTGGCACTAGCCATCGTCACCGTTACATACACCTCTCATTCATTTTGAGCGGCTTGGCATTTCTTGTTTTGCTTTCGGCTGCTGTACGGATCATACTTCAACCTGCTGTAAAACAGACATTCGATCAAATGACGCAGCGAGCTGGCAATCAGTTTTTCTTAGCATTTGTAGCGCTGGCTTTCTTGCAATTGGCTGCAGGGAGGCAACTATTGGCGCACTTCTTTGCCTTCTTGAAGCAATATCTTCCCTTGAAACGTCAAGCAATTATAGGAACGGCGAGCTATCAGGTCATTGCAAATTCGGAGCGTCTGGCGACAATGCTTGTGCCCATTTTGGCAGTCCAGACACTTGGCATCGGCCTGTATAGCTCGTTGTATGGTTTTACACCAGCAGGTCAAGTAGATGTTCAAAATGCGCTGCTTTCATTTATTGTTTATGTTGGCGCGCCGGTCATCATAGTCGTTGCAAATATCGTGTCAGTGGCAATGTTAAGGGGACGGCAGCAGGGAGTAAATTTAAATCAACTGCATCAGATTGGATTCACTACCGGACAGTTGATGCTGGAACGTTTGTCTGAAAGCATCATCTGTTCAGTAGGCTTCTATGTTGTTGCCGTCGTCGGCAATCTTAGCTTGTATGGTTTACTAGCTACTGCCTGTGCTAAGGCGGGTTTAACTGTGAATATCGATCTTGACCTTATGTTCCTTCTCCCATGTTTGATGGCCACTGCAGTGGGATTGATCTTGTTTGGCATTGATTGGATTGGAATTCAACGGTGGGCGGTGCTTTTTCGGAATCGCTAAAAGTATTGTTCAACTGGTCAGTGAAGCCGTGTCGTTTTCAGGCTTTATAAAAAGGCAGCCCCACAAGCTATTTCAGCCGGTGGCGTTGCCTTTTTGAAGTCGTATTTATTGCCCATAAATTGCTTTCAGCCCAGCAATATCGCCGCTAGAGAGTTGCGTGACCCCGCGCGTGATCGGATACATGACCGAGTCGAGAGATTTACTGTGATCTAAGCCGAGCGCGTGGCCCAGTTCATGCATGGCGACGGCTTCGTTGATGGATTGCGCAGGGTAGGTGAGGTTGAGACTGGCGCGGGCATGGTTGATGACTGTGACCTGCGTACCCATGGTTTCAACAATGATGGTCGGGCCGCCTTCACCAAGTTCGGTGGCACCGAGGTCTTGCTCGCTCATGCTTTTTTGATAACTTGAAAAAGTAATTTGGTTGTCATTCTTTTTACCTTTGCCAGGGATGAGTTTGACGATGCCGGTTGCGTTATAGGCGCGGACAGCTTTGTTGAAAACGTTGTGTTCTGACTGCGGCAAGTTGGCATCAAAGTGATAGTAATAAGTTTTTCTGAGGTGACGGCCTTGAACGATATTTAAGGCGGGGGTGGTGTCGTCTGAGGTACTGGTCGAAGTGGCTGATTGGCTGGTGTTGCTGGCTATCAGGCTACCAGATGAGGCTTGGCTGCCCTGATTAGCTTGATTATTGCCATTCAACCATCCGGAGACAGTGCGTGTGGCAGTGTTCCAGACTTGGGCGATGCCGCTTTTGACGGTTTGGCGCGTCGCAATTGGCAGCGGACTCTCTGTGCTATAAATTAAGAAGACTCCCGCCACAAGTACGATCACCCAGAATAAGCGATTACGGTGTTTCATGGATGGCCTCATTTCTAAAAGAAGTTTGCCGAGGATCTAGTGTTATTCTATGCTAATTTGGAAGACTTGTCGTGAAGCTTTAGGCTGATGTTTGAATGGCATGGCGAAACAGGAACTTACTTTGACAAGTGGTGAGATGATCATACCGGATAATCACCCATTCGTCATGAAAAAAGCTTCGACACGGCCATTAGCGGAAATGTATGGAGGAGAATCATGCCTGATTTAGATCGGATCGTAAATGCCTATGACCTTGGGCAGATTATAAAAGTGACGCCGATGACCAATGGGAAAAGCGGTCGTGCGTGGCGTGTAGAGACTGATACGGCAACGGTTTTGGTGAAGACGGTTGCCGATGTCGCCCGCGCGTCCCTTGAGTTTGCCTTAACGCAGGCGATTCAGGCGGAAGATCGCGATGTAACGCCAGCACTTTTGTCAACCACAGACGGGCAACCGTTTGTGACGATGGATCACCAGGTCTATCGCGTTCAGAATTATTGGGAGCAAGCTGAAATGAAGCTGGCCCTAGCTGCAACATTGGCGTGTTACCGAAATATTCGAGTTGCACTGGATCGGTTTGAATATCCTTGGTCGCCTGACGATTCGCATTCGTTGGATCGACTTTGGGAAAGTCAGCGAGTTAGCTTAGTCCAAAATTGGCCCGGCATTTATGAACAACTGACACCAATGATCACGCAACTCGAAACAATTGACCGCCAGCAGGAAACATGGGTGCATGGCGATCTCGGTCGTTGGAATTTACTTCCGTTGGCCAACGAAAAAGTTGCGATTATCGATTTTGGTGAGGCACGTCGCGGCCCTCGGTTTCTGGACTTTGCCGCACTCTTTGATAGCTTCATGCCGCGAGATGTGAATGCAGTCAAGATGTACAAGGATCGTTTTTGCGAATTGGCGAGGATTGAGAAGGAGGATCACCGTATCTTTTTAGCGACTGTTCAATTGTGGCTAGTGAAGGGGATGTTGGTTGCAGTGGAGAAAGCGCCGGAACATGTTCAAAATTTTGGGGATCAAGTGCAACTGGTTGGCAATTTGTCATCATGATTGCAAAAGAGTTCCATGCAGTCTCGGGGTATTGCATAATGAAAATTGTTAAGAAAAGAGGCATTTCATATCGCATAGTTAAAGGAGATGGGCAACATGGCCGAGGTAGATAACGAGAAAAGAATTGAAAATGCAGTTAACAGTCATACAGATGCCGATACAGAAACTGTTAATGTGCGGATCATCAATGCTATACAACACGTTCCCATTCAAGAAATCCATTCGTTGCAAGAATTTGAGGATCTTTATCGAGATGAAGACTGAACGTGCAAAAGGAGTTCTCATTAATGCAGTTGGTTCTTAACAAGAATACAAGATAATTAACCGTGCACAATTGATTTTGTCCCGCATAAGTGTCACACTAAAAGTAAATAACAGGAAAGGTGACGGTATGATGGCATCGATTAAGTTATCGCAGTCGTTTGTTGACTTGATGAAGAAGAAGCATTTTGATCAGAAGGTTTTGCTGTTGATTGCCGATGACGGCGGCGGGCGGTATTCGTTACAAGGCGGTGCCTGCAGCATTGGCACGAAGTTTACCTTGATTGTGCTCGACCAGCCGGATCCGGATTATCAAGTGAAGTTGGACAATGACGCCGGTCTGCAACTGTACACTTCGGACTATGACATGATTTTCTTTGCCAGCGGTTTGGCGATGGACTTTAAGAATGGCGCCATCAGTATCAAAGACGACGCGCATGCTTATTTAGACGGCAGCGTTCGTATTGCCAAGGGGTCAGATGTGTTAGCGGCATTCAAAAAGGGCATCCTGATGAGTGACGCGACTTGCTGAGTCAAAGCAGGTTGTCAGTTGTTTGGTAACTGAATTCTTTAAATAAGTGGTACTAGCGGTGGAACAATTTTTGGTGCTAGTGCCTTTTTTGTTAACTCGACGAAAAATTAAAAAACCACAGATAAAATTTATTGATTTTTCAGGAAGCGCCTGTTATGCTAACGCTATCAAAACCGAAATCGAACGAGGCATCTTAACATGCGGATCAAAGACCGATTTACCCCATCAAAATTGAATGCAGGGGCTGCGGTTGGTGCAGGGTTCTTTGGTGCGCTTAGCAGATGAGCTTCCGGTCGGTCAAATATGAAATGTTAAAAAGACGGCGGAAGGCCGTCTTTTTTTGCGTTCGTAAGCCGATTTCTGAGCTGGCAAACGCGTTATGAAACGCACTCATGTTTGCAACAACGTAGTCCCCAAAATTTTGACTGGATTCTCCAGTCACTCGAGGAGACGAGAACAATGCAAACAATTTTTCAAATCGGTTCAATTAAAAAACGGTGGTTGCTAGGGTTGCTTGGCTTGCGGGTCGCGGTTGATGGCTTCAACGTCGCCATTTCCATGTTGATTCAGCTAGGATTAACTGCGGCGCTGGCCGGTCAGGTTGGCTTGCTGCTCGGTATTTTCGGCGGAATGTTGGGTGCATCGGTTGTTTATACGGGCGTTTACTGGTTATCAGGAGTGGTTGTGGAACGGCTAAAACGGCGATTGAGCCTAGCCATTGCCACTGCTTTAGTGAGTGGCTTTTTGGGTGGGAAGGCTGATGAGGCACCTGATAGTGGTTTAGCGACGAACTTATTGGTGACTGATACCCAAAACATTATGCAGTTTCTGGATACCGGCGTTTTGCCACTGGTTGATTTTGGCATCACCGTCATCTTGGGCATCGCGTATGTTGCCACTCAGTCCTGGCAGTTGGCAGTCGTTTTTATCCTGATTGGTCTCGGTTTCGCAGTGGTTTCTCGGCAACTTTTTCGCTACCAAAATCGGGCGCAGACAAATTTGATTGGCATTGATGATCGCCATAAAGACTTCTTCAATGATTTTTTAGCGAATTTTGCGATGGTGCGGAACCTTCATGTTTTTGCGTATATCCGACAGCGGCATCAGGCTTTTTTCCAGGAGGCAACGCCAAGCATCAACCAGCTGGCAAGTGCTGCCGGTGCCTTGTCCGGTATTTTTAACGGCGGGATTTATTTGGCGGAAGTGTTAACCCTGGTACTGGGATTTGCCTTGTTGCCATTAACACAGCAGTCGGTGGCGAGCGTGCTGGGCGCGTGGAATGCCGGTGTCGGCTCGATTTTGTGGCCGTTTTTAGGGTTAGCGCCGACAATTGGCTATCTTGCTCAACAGAAAACGTCGCTACAACGCATTTTGCCGCGTCTACAGGTCCCGTCTGAAGTTCCGATCACGACTAACACCAAAATAGCGGCAACTCATGAGCAGCCCATGACGATTATCGGCGAGCAGGTGACTTTTCATTACCCGAACAGCTCACGGCAGCTATTGCACAATCTGAATTTTCAGATTGATAATCACGGCATCACTTTTATCATTGGCGCAAACGGTGCTGGCAAAACAACGTTAATGAAGCTGATTTTAGGTGAGTTACTGCCGACTTCCGGACACATCGACATTCGCGGCCGTCCAACTGCCACCTCGCCGGCTGAGTTAATGGCCTTTGTGCCGCAACGCAGCGTGATGTTCACGGCGTCTGTTGCGGCCAACTTGCTTTTGGGTAAACCTCATTCGTCACAACGGATCGTCCAACTACTGCACCAACTTGGACTTGAAAAATATGCGGCTGATGTCGATCAAATATTACATCCCGCGCAACTCTCACCAGGCGAGCAGCGGCGGTTTGGGATCGCGCGTGCACTGCTTTCGGAGCGGCTTTGGCTGGTTTTGGATGAACCTTTTTCCGATATTGATGCGGCGAATCAGGCGGTGGTCATGCTGATTCTACGGCAGGAGGCACGACGGCGCGGGATTATCGTGATCACGCACACGTTCGATTTTGTCACGGCCGCCGATCACATCATTAAGGTGGGTGAGCAGCATGACTAAGCTAAAACAAATCTGGCAACTTGTCGGGACGCGGATCGCGCCGCTTTTATGGTTGATCGCCTTGATCTGCGCCGGCTTCGAGTTTGCGTTAGCGCGCATCATTCAAAATGTGACCCAACAAAGTATGTTAACGATCAGCTTATTTGTCGTTGCGCTTGGTGCGGCACTGATGATAGGGCTAGGGCGCTGGCTGATTGGGCGGTGGCAGACGCAAGCACAGTATCGGCTGGTCCAGCGACTTCAAACGCAACAAATGACCGCACTCATGACTGGCCCGGTTGCAACGGAGAATCAAGCCGGCAATGAGCAATTGAACGGTCTAACAACCGAGGCATCTTTGGCCGCCCCATTGTTTATTCAGTCGGTAACTGCACTTGCTGGTGGGACCTTTTCGTTCATTGCCACCAGCTTATTCGGCTGGTTGAGTTCATGGTTGCTGATGGTTGTCATCGTGGGATTGTGCCTGACTGCGTTATTGATCCCACGCTTCATGGCCGGTCGCTTAACTCAGGCTCAAGATACCCAACAAGTCGAAAATGGTCGCATGCAGGCAACATTATTGGAAGTACTTGCAGGACGAACACTATTAAAAGACTATCAAAGTGAACAGTTTGGTTTAAAACTATTCCGCCAAGCTTATCAAACCTTTGCAGACGCACAGTATCACATGGGCATTCAGCAAACAGGAACCATTGTGCTGGGTTTTGCGCTGGGGTTATTCGTTGACATCGCGATTTTAGGCATTGAATTGCTGTTTGTCGGTTTCAAAATGATTACGGTCGGTCAATTTGCGGCGTTTGCCATGCTGACGCCGAGTTTTACGTGGTTGTTCTACAGCATGCCAGGCCAGTACGCCCAGCTTTCACGGCAGTTGGTTGCTGCCAAACGATTGCTCGCGTTAGGGATATTGCCGGAAGAAAAACACTCAGACTTAACCCAAAAAGCATCTCGACAGTGCCCAACCTCCGCCGCCTCCTGTTCAGGAGAGCAACTGGTTTTACAGGATCTAAGCTACACCTACCCATCTGCGCACCAGCCAGTGTTGCAGCAACTTAATTTAACGATTGATGTTGCGACCCATGAAAAGATTTTGGTCACCGGTCCAAGTGGTGGCGGTAAATCAACGTTGATTCAGATCATTTTAGGCCTGCTGGTTCCACAGGCCGGCACGATTCAAGGACAACCGGCAGGCGCAGTGTCAGGGCAACTAGCCGATGAAATTGGTTTTGTTCCGCAAGTCGTGGCGCTGTTCGATGATACCCTGCTGCAAAATGTCACGCTCGGTCGACCGGTTACCCAGGCAGCAATTGAAACGGTGCTTGCCCAAACCGATTTGCAAGCATTCGTTGACCGTTTACCGCAAGGACTCGCCACCCAGCTGCACGGCCAGACGAAAGCCAACGTGTCGGCAGGTGAATTGCAAAAGATCGGCTTGGCGCGGGCACTTGTTGCAAAACGGGCGATGTTACTGCTAGACGAACCGTTTGCCAACTTAGATGCCGCGTCAGCAAAAGCACTGAGTCAACGCTTGAAATCATTGCCAATTGCCATGATGGTTATTTCCCATCGACTGGATATCGCGCAGTTTTGGGATCGGGCCTTGCGCCTGGAAAATGGCCGCTTAAACGAAGAAAGTCTCGCTAAGCCAAAATAGTTGGCAACCGCTACCATCTCACGTATAGTAAAAGCGTATTGACGCGATTCTCTGCGCAAAGACTTGGTTGTTGGTTTCGGGCGCTGTGGCCGGATGAACGGTCATCGAACCCGAGGCAATTGGCACACCAGCTTCTGAACGCAGCGAATTGCTTATCAGAAAGGGGGAATAAGATGTTTAACTGGTTGATTTTAGGGCACATTATCTTTGGCCTGATCTCGTTTGTTGGATCACTCTTGTTGGCGCTGGGGTTCCGCGCTTCATTTGCCAGCCTGACACCGATTCAAAAATGGGGGATTGGCCTTTCGATTGGCGGCCTTTTTGCAACCATGGCATTTGCCATGTTGTCGGCAGCTAACGGGGTATCGGCGTTGCTGTTTATCGGCGCCGGCGCTGCACTTCTGTGGGTATTGATGCACCACCGCGCAGAAGCGTAACGTACGTGTCTGTTAAAATTGAAAACAGCCGGCTGGGAAAGTAAGTCTCGGTCGGCTGTTTTGATGAGCATAAAATTTAAAATAGTTTCAAATGAAGCTTATGTGAGCAGTATGTTTTGTCCATTTAACCGTAAAGAAACGGCTAATACGAGGAAATTTAAATATGAGTTAGCCAGCAAACTTGAATGAAAGCTGAACGTTAATCAGCTTTAAGTAAAACTGTTTTAAATGAAATGACCTTATTGCTTTTCTTTATCTTCTTTCCTCAGCTGCCACGACAAAGGCGTTTCCGCAATCACCGCCATTATTTTCTTAACGACCACTCAATCACAACGGCAGTTAACCAAAATTAAAATTCTATGAGCATTCTCAAACCCAATAGCCGAGCAGTATTGAAGCATGTTGCTGCCCCGAACAAATCAGGTTTTAACAAATTACCCGTTGACGAATAAAATTTTTAAAAGTATGCTAATGCTAATTTCTTCGAGAGGAGTCAACGTGATGACCCAGTTCAACCAAGTCATGTTCATGTCCATGTGCTGCTGCTATGAACAACATAGCGGTTCTATTTACATGGCTGGATATTGGCTTAGGTGACGGACAAACGTGACTTGAACGAAGGACAAAACTGGCGGTGTATCTAGAATCCTAGATGCACCGCCAGTTTTTATTTTACTTTAGGAGATGGCATGTATGAAGAAGTCCCATTGGCTCACAGCTCTTATTACCGGCGTTGCGCTGGCGACCTTACTTGTCGGTTGCGGCAGTAAAGGTTCTGCGTCATCAAGCAGCGCTCAGACGTTGAATTTAACCGAAGAGCTTGATCCGACGACGTTAGATGTGAATGATATGCGCAATACTAACGAGAACGATATTCTTTCAGAAGTTCAAGAAGGCTTGACCACGATTGAATCGAAAAACGGCAAAGATAAAGTCGTTTTAACTGGGGCCAAATCCTACACCAAGTCAGCAGATGGCTTAACGTATACCTTCAAGTTACGCGATGCCAAATGGTCAGATGGCAAGAAAGTCACTGCCCAGCAATACGTGGATTCCTTCCGCCGGTTATTGAAAAAGGAGAACGCCTTTTCCCAGGCTACCGGTGCATACTTTATCAAGGGCGCCGAAGCTTACAACACTGGCAAAGGTAGCGCCGAAGACTTGGGTGTAAAAGCCTTGAATGCCAAAACACTTCAGGTTCAGCTTGCTTATGCCTATCCGTCGCTTTTGTCAGATTTTGCGTCGGTCATTTATTATCCGGTCCGCCTCGACAAAATTAATAAAGTCGGCAACAAGAAGTGGAAGACCGATGTGAAGGATCAGGTCTTTAACGGCCCGTTCAAGCTAACATCTTGGAAAAAGAATGACAAGATCACGCTAAAGAAGAACAACACTTATTGGAATGCCAAAAAGGTTAAGCTGCAAACCGTAACCTATACCACCACGAACAAGCCGTCGACCGTGCTTTCGTTAATGCAAAGTGGCCAGTTGGACGCCTTATCAGCTTCCGGTAAACAGATCAGTGATTTCAACAAATTGGCTAAGAGTAACAAACTGGTCTCGCGAAAACAAGATGGTTCTGGGACGACTGTTTTAATCATGAATCAACACAATGGCGGGACCCAGGGACTTTTCAAAAATACGAAGGTGCGGGAAGCAGTCTCACTTTCTATTAATCGCCAAAGTTACAACAAGGCGGTCAATGACGGCAAAGACCAACCAACCTATACCATGGTGCCGCAATCGATGAACGTTGGATCGACAAACTATGGTGAGTACGTCGGTAACCCACTGAAAGATCTACAGGCACAGTACAACACTAAGGCTAAGCGTCAGGCTTTGTTGAAAGAGGGGCTGAAGGAACTGGGTAAGTCAACGGATCTCAGCAAGCTGAACTTTGTTTACCTGACTGTCGATGATGATGACACCGGTACTTGGCTGAAGCAAGAGCTTGATCAACAGTTAGGCGTCAAAGTCACGATCAAAACTGCCCCTGATGTACCTAGCTTTGTGAAGTCCAGAAATGATAATCAGTATGATTTGCTTGATAATGGCTGGTCAGGGAGCGCCGATCCGAATTCGTATTTGAGCCTGTGGGATTCAAATAACGGGTTCCAACAGTTCTTCGGTGGTTATAATAGCAAAACATTTGATGATTTAGATGCCAAGCTGAATGCTAACTTAAGCACGCAACAGCGGTTGGCTCTTTACAAGCAGCTTGAGACACAACTGGTTGCCAAAGATTTCGGCGTCGTGCCGTTAACCAACTCGCAATCACGTCTTTATATCAACAAGTCAGTTAAAAACCTTCAATCAACCGTCTTTGGCGCCACGTTCAACTACACTTATGCGTCAAAAGAATAGTTAGCTAGTCACATTGGCCATGTACACGGCCAATGTACATAAGGTCAATAGGAGATGGCAAAATGACTCATTTTGATTCAAGGAGAAGGTGGCTGCAACCGTGATCAAGCTGATCGTGCGACGTTTTATCGAATTATTAATTTCGACGTTCTTAATTGCCACGGCGACTTTTTTCCTGATTTCGGCAGTGCCTGGTGATGCTTTAAGTGCCCAAACCGATAAATTGCCAGCGACGACTCGCGCGCAGGTATACAAGAACACGGGTCTCAATAAGCCGGTGATGGAACGATATGTGATCACCATGAACAACATGTTGCATGGACAGTTTGGCGAGTCGATTGCCGATCCGTCAGTGACCATGTCGAGTTTGATTCGTGACCGCCTGCCAGCATCGGCGCGTTTAGGTATTCAACAGATGTTGTTAGGCATTCCGCTGGGGCTGCTGCTGGGCATTCTGGCGGCTGTGTATAAAAACATCTGGATTGATCGGGTGGTGACGATTCTGGCGCTGTTTTTGATGTCGTTCCCGAGTCTGGTGCTGGGGTTGCTGTTGCAAAGTTATTTTGGCGGCAAGCTCGGTTGGTTTCCGATTATCGGGTGGCCTAGTGGCGATCAGTTGTGGTGGGGTGGTTGGATTTATACCATTTTGCCAACGATTGCCGGTGGGATCGGCTACATTGCCGGGTACGCGCGATTGTTGAAAAATTCAATGGTGGATGTGGCTTCAAGCGAGTATGTCATGACGGCGCGCGCCAAGGGATTATCGGAACCGCAAATCGTGTTACACCATATTGTGCGAAATGCGTTCATTCCGATTATTACCTCGTTGCCAGTGACGTTGGCTTTTGGCATCACCGGATCAATTTTCATTGAAAGCATTTTTGTGATTCCCGGCATCGGGCAGTATTTCGTGACGGCGCTGACGAATCGCGATGTGCCGATTATTATGGGCGAAACGGTGTTACTGGCGATTTTGTACATTGTCACGATGTTTATCACCGATCTGCTGTATACCGTGGTTGATCCGCGGATTAAGTTATATGACAACTGAAGGGAGTCAGGCGAATGGCTGTCAGTGATACGGATTTTCATTTTGTTCAAGGAACCGACAACGCCGGTATGCCAACTGTGCTGACAAAACAACCTGCAATATCTGCGGATGAAGAGGGCACACCCAAAAGTATCAGTTTCTGGGCGTCGGCGCGGCAAAAGTTACTGAAAGATCACTTGGCTGTGGCGTGGGGCATTATTTTACTTCTCATTGTGTTAGTGGCCTTGATTGGGCCGCAGCTCCAGCATTATGATCCCAATTTGATTCGGGTCAATAGCCGCAATGTCGGGCCGAGTGCAGCTCATTGGTTTGGCACCGATCGCTTGGGGCGGGATTTGTTTACGCGTACCTGCATTGGTATTCAGGTTTCACTCTTGGTGGCGATTCTCAGTACCGTTCTGGCAATTGGTTTTGGCACAATTTATGGCATGGTCATGGCGTTTTTTGGTGGCTGGGTCGATGAAATCATGATGCGGATTATTGAGGTGTTTAATTCGCTGCCGGGATTGTTGATCACCATGCTGATCATGGTCGTTTTAGGCAATGGTATGTGGACCATGTTGTTTGCTTTGGCGCTAACGAGCTGGTCGGATGCGGCGCGGCAGGCGCGGGGACTGGTCATGCAATTGCGGCAACTTGATTATGTGACAGCCGCCGTGATGCTGGACACCCCACTGTGGCGGATTATGACGCGGCATCTGGTGCCGAATATGATGAGTATTCTGATTCTGGATATTGGCCAAAGCATCCCCGGCAACATCTTTGGTGAAGCCAGCCTTAGTTTTCTGGGACTGGGAATTCAGGCCCCGAACACGAGTCTTGGCATCCTGATTGCCAGTGGTCAGGATCAGATGCTCCAACACCCACTGCAACTTTACATTCCGATTCTAATTTTAGTTGCGATCGTCTTTGCGTTTAATATCGTAGGTGACGGTTTGCGCGATGCCCTTGATCCGAAATTCCAAGGTTAACTCAGCCGACTGCCGGCAGCGAGAAGCTTGTTTGCAGGCTTCACCCAAAAGCCGCTGTATTGGTAGTTAGCGCAACCTTTTTTAAGGAAGTGTCAAAATGATCCAAAAACATCCTTGGCAGGTCGGTGCCGCCCTTTTCATTGGCTTGCTGGTGGTTACCACAGGCTTGTCGTTAACGCGCGAAGGCCTGACCTTGGCCATATTGTGGGGACTACACCAGACGTTTTGGCTGCTGGTGGGTTTGGCGGTACTTGCCGTGGGGATTAAATTGCTGCTGCACACCCGCCGCCCGCATGCTGACTTGACCAGCAAGATGCTCGGCGCGCTGCCTGGCAATTTGCAATTAGGCATTTGGGTCGCCGTGAATCTGATTGGCGGCACCGTGATTGATTTACTTTTGTATTAAAAATGAATTTTGAAAGGACCTCCGCATGACTGATATTGTTTCAATTAAAAACTTAACCGTGACGTTTCATGAAGCCAACGAAAATGTCTATGCCGTCAATGGGGTGGATTTAACGCTGCATCAAGGCGAGACGCTCGCTTTGGTTGGCGAGTCCGGTTCGGGTAAATCAGTGACCACGCATGCGCTACTGGGTTTACTTGGCAAAGATGCAGAAGTCAAGGCTGATGCCATGCAATATGACGAAACCGATCTGCTGTACGCCAGTAGGAAAACTTATACGCGATTGCGCGGACAAGAGCTTGGGTTGATTTTTCAGGATTCGCTGAGCGGGCTGAATCCAACCATGCGCATCGGCCGGCAGATTGGTGAAGGGGTCAAAGCCCACCGACACCTGCACGGGGCCGCTTTAAAACAGGCGGTCAACGCGGCGATTCAAGAGGTCGGCTTGCCTGATCCTGCCTTGATTGCGCGCAAGTACCCGCATGAACTGTCGGGCGGTCAGCGACAACGGGCTATGATTGCCATGGCGATGATCATGCAGCCTAAGGTTCTGATTGCCGATGAACCGACCACCGCTTTGGACGTGACCCTGCAGGCGCAAGTGCTGGACTTGATCAAGCGACAGAAGGCCAAGCGTGATTTAAGCGTGATCTTCATCACCCACGATCTAGGTGTGGTTGCGAATATTGCCGATCGGGTAGCCATTATGTACGCCGGTAAAATTGTCGAAACTGGCACGGCAAATGAAATCTTTTATAATCCGCAGCACCCGTACACTTGGGGATTGTTGGATGCGGTGCCGAGTTCGGATGATCAGCGTAAAGAGCTATTCACCTTGCCGGGGACACCGCCGGATTTACGGAAGCCGATTAAAGGCGATCCGTTTGCACCTCGCAACCCCTATGCATTGGCTATTGATTTCAAGGAAATGCCGCCGCTGTTTCAGGTATCACCTACTCACTTTGTTCGTTCGTGGCTGCTTGATCCGCGTACCCCGAGTTATCAGCCGCCAGTCACGATTCAAAAGCGGTGGGCGCGATTTGCTGAACTTACCAGGGAACCGTCTTTGGCGGTCGCGGTGAATCAGGCCTGATTCGAAGCCTTTTACAAATGGAGATGGTTATTTTTGACAGAACCGTTATTTGCCATTCAAGATCTAAGCGTCAACTTCCGTAAAGATCAGCGGCTCATCAAAGCAGTGAATCACATCAATTTTACAATTGCTTCCGGCACCACCGTTGGCTTGGTGGGCGAGTCAGGTTCGGGAAAAACGACCACTGGCCGTGCAATTGCCGGCATCGGGCCGATTTCAGGCGGGGATGTACTGTTTTCAGGTGAGTCGATTCAACATTTTTCCCATGCTGAACGCAAGCAATTTCGGCGCCAGGTCCAGATGGTGTTTCAGGATCCGTTTGCATCGTTGAATCCACGGCAAAAAGTGGCCGATATTATTGCGGAAGGCATTGATAATTTTCATCTTGCGTCATCGACCCAGGAGCGGCTTGATCGGGTTTTGCAGTTGCTGGAACAAGTTGGCTTGCCGCCGGATGCGATTAATCGGTTTCCGCATGAGTTTTCCGGCGGTCAGCGGCAGCGCATCGGCATTGCCCGCGCACTGGCGGTTGAGCCGAAGTTTCTGGTATTGGACGAACCGATTTCGGCGTTAGACGTGTCAATCCAGGCCCAAATTGTGAATCTGTTGCGGCAGATTCAGCAAGCCCAGCATCTGACGTATCTTTTCATTGCCCATGACTTATCCATGGTGCACTACATCAGTGATCAGATTGTCGTGATGTATCAAGGCCAAATTGTTGAAACCGGTGCGACCGAAGCCGTTTACCGCCATCCGTTGCATCCTTACACGCAGACGCTACTGGCTTCGGTGCCGCAAGCCGACCCGCTGTTTGAGCAGCAAAAGCCACGGGTCCATTTTGACCGCGCACCGATTCCGGCTGGTGCGGCCTTAACCGAAGCGGCACCGGACCACTGGGTGTTGGCGCCTTAGGCTTAAGATTTTTTACGTGTTATTACAAAAATGGACTTCCAAGTGACAGCAAACGCTGCTTGAAAGTCCATTTTTATTATGTGGATACCCATAAAAGCTTTTAGAGCAGAACGATGGCATATGCCAATAATCGACCTACTTCGTCTCAACCCATTTATCCAGCAGGTAGACGTTAAGGCTGGAAATGAGCGTGAAGATAACCAGGAAAACGCCGAAAATGGCGGCTATGTTGTAGTTGCTAAAAGGCATTAAGAATAGTTGCCATAGCTGGTTGAACAGGTAGGAGGCCGTGATGATGACGACCAGATAAATGGCCCATTGTGCGAGACGAATCTGGGTTTCGGGTAAGAAGGCCATGATGGTGACGGAGAGCAGGTGGACCAGACTTACAAATGTCCAGATAAATAGGCAGGTTAAGCCAAGAATGATGATCCCTTCGGCAGCGTCCATCCAGACAGACATCTCCGGCCAGTGAATGCCATGACTGGCCACTTGCAGGATGGTAAAAATCAGACTCTGAGCGAGACAGTAAATGACAAAGTTACAAATAGTGCTGAATAAATTGGCCATGTAAAGTTTTAGGTTGGTAATCGGCACAGAGCGGTAATAATTGTCGACCCAGGTATGTTCCTGCCTGATCGCGAGTCGAATAAATAAGTAAAGTCCGCCAATGATTAAGTATGGTTGAAACGCATAGTAGAAAAGTTCAATGGAGAAGTGGGCACTACCGCCAAAATAGATTAAAATCGCCGTAATGATGGTTGCAACGATCGTAACGATAAGCGTGTTGACAACGGTTTGAATTCGCTGCCGAATCAAGACTTTTGTCATGGTCCAGGTATTAGTCATTTGCGGTGCTCCCTTCATAGAGGCTTTCATAATAAGCTTCGACACTCATACCGGTTTCTTCGCGGAGTTGTTCCGTGTTTCGGTGAGCGATAACATGTTTGTCTTTTAGCACAACAATTTCGTCGAGAATGTTCACGACATCGTTGACATGGTGATCCGAGATCATGACCGTGGCCGCAGCAGGCTTCCAGGCGACCATGTTGCTGATAAGGCGTTTGCGCGTCATGCTGTCAATACCTTCAAAAGGTTCGTCAAGTAAATAGAGTTGGGTTTGACGGGACAAGGTGAGGGCAGTCGCAAACTTTTTCCGATTACCTTTGGAGAGTGCACTTAATTTTTGGTGACAATCCAGTTCGTACTTGTTGGTGAAATTTTCAAACGCCTTTTCCGAAAAGTCGAGATACATGATGGCGTAATCGGTGGCGATTTGATGTAACGTGCGGTTGGCGTTGACGCCTTTAAGTGATTCGCTGAAGCTGCTAAGTTGCTTGCGGTCGACGATACTTTCCGACGCGCCGATTTGAATGGTGCCGGTAAAATTGGTTGCCACGCCGTTTAAAAGCCGCATCAACGTGGTTTTGCCAGCACCGTTTGCACCCAGTAACCCGATGAAATGACCTTGCTGGACGTCAAGATTGAGATCATCCAGAATGAGGTGGCGATTGTGTTTATACGTTAGGTGTTCTGCGGAAATCTTATTCGTGGTCATGGTGAGCCTCCTGTTCGTCAACATATTGGGCAAAAGCGTCTTTCATTTCAGCGGCGCTAAGATTTAGGTCATCCAACTGGCGATACAAGGTGCCGAGTTCGGTGGCAATGACGCGATTTTTCAACTCAATCAAGACCTTAATGTCGTCGGTCACAAAATTACCGCGGCCGCGGCGGGTGACGAGCACGCCTTCTTGAATCAGTTCACTTAAAGCACGTTGAACTGTGTTGACATTCACCGTTAGCTCGGCGGCCAATTGCCGAACAGCTGGCAACTGGGCGCCAGACTTAAGCCGATCCGTGATAATGGCTTGGTAAAGGTACTGCTTGATTTGCAGGTAGATCGGAACTTTATCGTCAAATTCCACGGTGTGCCTCCTTATTAGTGTATTAGTTATCTAACACAGTGTATCAACAATCATCATGTTTGCCAAGTATCAGTGGCCAGTATTTTGACGGCGAGAGTGGCTTCTAAGTTCCAAAATTGCTGCTGCGTGGTACAATGCAAGGCAAGAAGCAGCACGAGAAAGTGAGGCGCAGGATGACGAAAAAATGGGGCAAAGTGATGCTCATCATCGGCATCTTTCTGGTTGTGAGTGGCGGTGCGTGGTGGTGGGTGAACCGCGGCGAGGCGCCTTCGACCAAACGCGTTGCCGGGACATATCAAACACCGACATTGTTTGTTCACGGTTTTGGTGGTGGTTATGGCTCGGAAAAAGATATGATCAACGACCTTAGCAAGCATCCCGGTTATCGTCAGGTTTTGCGTTACACCGTGACGAATACCGGTCAGCTCAGTGTGAGCGGTTCGTGGTCGCCGAGCGTTCGTCATCCACTGATCGCTGTTGTGTTCAGCAGCGGGCGGCCAGATGCGACCACGCTGACCAAGATTCTTAAGCAGTTGAAAAAACGTTACGGCATTCAAGACTTTAATGCTGTTGGCCATTCTGCCGGTTCCGCGGCTTGGGCCGATTGGGCAGTCACCAAAGGCAAAAAAGGCGAACCAACGTTGCAACGGCTCATCACGATCGCCGGTCCGTTCAACGGTTTTCCCGGAATGCCGGGGATGAACAGCGGACAAGACATCAAGTTGGCGAGCGATGGCCGCCCCAGTGTGATGTCTGACCGCTACAAGCCGATGTACGAAAATCGGCAGTATTTTCCTAAGACAGCTGCGGTTTTAAATCTGTTTGGCAATCTGGGCAAGGAATCCGATGGCCGTGTCCCCGTCAACTCTGCCCGTTCATTGCGGTATATCGTGGCAGGTCGAGCCAAAAGCTATACCGAACGCGAAATTACCAACAGCAAGGCGCAACACAGTAAGCTGCATGAGCATAATCTGTTGGTCAACCGGTATCTGTATGAGTTTTTGAGTACGGGTAAGATTACGAACTGATTAAGGATTAAAACGTTAAAAAGGCATTGCCCACAATCTGCGTGAGGCAATGCCTTTTTGGTTGCATATGATTTGTTTGTTACAAAATTTAGATAAGGCCAGCTAATCGGCGTACTGCTTAAGCAATTCGTTATATTCAGGCGTATCTTTCAGAAATGCCAAGTCAGGATCAAGCACAGTGGTCTGGACGAATTGCTTGCGTGCCGCAGCTGGCGATTCCCGCGGTTTTGGTTGGGGCAGATGCTGGAAAACCTTTGGAAATGGTTGATCCAAATTGTCAGCGAATTGCCGGATGACCGCCACTACCCGTTTGGCATCCTTGGTTGCCTTGGCGATTTGCAATTCGGTATCAATAACGAATGGACTGTTCATGTGAATCGCTTGGTCCAATGCTTTGGCGACCTTCACATATTCCTCGGCGGTTGCCAGCTGGTGGTCAGCGATGGCTACTTGAGTTAGCAAGTCGAGCACTTGTCCTAGAGCGCCATAATCACTCCCCAAAAGTTTCTCGCCTTCAACATAGGCCTCAGTCAGCTGACCACGTTTTAACTGCAATTTAGGCTTTAACGCCCAAGCAGTCACCGTTTCGCTAGGTAACGCAGCAAGCTGCTTTTCAGCCGCGTCGAATTGCTCTTCGCTGAGATAAAAATTAAACAGGCCCAGTGCGGCAAATTGTGCCTGTGGCAAATCCGAGCTCTGCTCACCCGCCTTGTACAACTGAATGATCCGCTGTTGTACCGGAGGCCAGTCGTCTTTTGGAATCTGAGGCTTCAGCGTGTCCAGAAAAGGCGCCGCCATCATCTGTAGTTGTGAAACTGATGGATAGTCGCGCAACTCCTGATCAACCAGCGCAACGGCGGCTTGCCAACCATCTTTTTGTGCTGTCATGGTCAGCTTGGTAAAAAAATCTTGAAGGGCTGCTGGATCTAAGTCAGAAGAAAAGTCCAGTAATTTGTTGATGTCCGTGCCGAGGTTACGCGCCAACACAGGTAATAAGGTAATGTCAGGATAAGATGTGCCTTTTTCCCATTTGCTGACAGCAGGAGCGGAGACGCCTACTTTTTGCGCGAGTTCTTCCTGCGTTAAACCGGCAGCTAGCCGCTTGTTGCGGATAATTTGGCTCAGTTGCATGATGTTCACCCCTCATTTTTATTTGTTCTTTAGTTTCATTATGCAGAGAGGCATCAGTAAAAACAATGGAGGCGTTTTCAAGTCTGCTGCAAATTTTTTAACTGCTGGTTAAGTCGGCTACAACACCTGATTCACGGCCATCACGATCAGCAAAACACCGAGAACCGGACGCAAGATGGCGGTGAGTAACCGCGGGTCGAAGCGGTTGAGGATGCGCGGGGTAATGGCGGCACCGACCAGTGATCCCAGCATCAGCAAGCCGCCGACTGTCCAGGCGATCGTGCCTTGGGTGGCGTGCAACAGACAGCCGATGATGGAGAGGGCAACCAACGCATAAGAGGAAGTGGCGGCTGCGTGGGGCATATCCAAACCCATCAACATCAATCCGGCCATAATCGGTCCGCCACCACTTAAGCCGGCAATACCCACCATTAGGCCGCTAATGATGCCCAGCACATAGGCAAACCAAGTGGGCTGGCCGGTCTTTTTGGGGTGACGGGCAAACGATTGCCGCAGCATCTGCACGCCGAGCACGACAAAAATAATCGCAATGGCCCATGAATAAATTAGTTCAGGAATATAAGGCGCTGCCAAACTGCCGACAATTGTGGCGGGAACGGCGGTGAGCAGAATCCTGTTGCCAGCGTGAAACCGCATATTGCCAGTGCGATAGTGACTATAACAGCCCACCGCCAGTGCCGGAATAGCGGTAAAAAGTGAGGTTGCCGCAGCTGTACTTGGCGACAAATGCGCGACGCCGGTCATAATGCCGAGGTAGAAAGCGCCACCGCCGCCACCCATTGTCATAATAAAAGCCCCGACCAAGAAGCCGAGGAGAATCAAAACGATTGTCATGAGATTTCCTCCAAGTGGGATTCCCGGTGATTGCCGGATATCCGCACAGCATGTTTCGCTAAACATGCTTGATAAAATAATTTTTATTAATTGATTCCATATTAGCGCACTTTTGCGCTGACTTTCAGAAAAAGTGCTAGCCCAAAACCTGGTTTTCACGCAATTATTTAAATTTCAATATTGTTACTGAAAATGGCCCGGCTTATCATGGAAGATAAAGGGAGGCCGACCATGGCAAAAACAACCATCGAGCAAAAGGAAAAGAACACGCGTCATGCTTTATTTGTGATCACCATTGTGGCGCTTATGTCTTTTTTCGGGGTTTTAACAGAAACATCCATGAATGTCACGTTTCCGACGTTAATGCATGACTTTCATGTTTCTTTGACAACGGTGCAGTGGGTGACATCAGGGTATTTATTGGCGGCAGCACTCGTGATGCTTAGCTCTGCTTACATGAAACGCCGCTTTACCAATCGCCAGCTTTTCATTACTGCAGCGCTGCTATTCATCATCGGCGACCTGATGTGTGCATTAGCCCCGGTGTTCTGGGTGTTATTGCTTGGGCGGTTGGTTCAGGCAGGCTGTGTCGGCTTGTGTGGGCCATTGATGGTGAACATTATTTTGGACACAGTACCCACCAGTAAATTGGGTACATACATGGGCATTGCGAACCTCATCATTCTGATCGGGCCAGCCTTGGGACCGACTTTTGGTGGAGCCATTGCCAACTTTTTTGATTGGCGGATGATTTTTTGGAGCACCTTGCCGTTTGCGACCTTGCTGCTCATAATGGGGCAAGGGCGCATTAAGCAATATACACCGACTTCTGCGTTTGCGTTTGATTGGCTGCGGTTTGCGGCGCTGGGGGTTGCGTTGATTAGTTTGACGCTCGCTTTAAACGGCATCAGCGAGCATACCTGGTTCATTGCGGGTGTGGCCGGTGCCATCGTGCTCGTGGCCATGGTTGTCCAAGCATCATGCCAAGGCGCTGTTTAAGCTGGATGTTTTTCATGACGGTGGCTTTTTATACAGCTTTTTGCCGTATATTTTGATGCAGTTTTCCAATGTGGGGATTAATTTTCTGCTGCCAAATTACGTGCAAACCGTGGATGGCGCCAGTGCGTTTGTCGGCGGGCTGATTTTACTGCCTGGCAGTGTGTTTAATGGCCTGGGACAGCCGGTGTATGGCTGGATGCTGGATCATTTTGGCGGGCGATTGCCGCTTTTGTTGGGTAACAGCCTGTTTACGGTTGGCATGCTGGGCTTTACGATTTGGGGTCGCCATATCGGCGTGTTAGGCGTGACGATCCTGTATTTGATCTTCGCCATCGGTCGGTCAATGGCATTTGGCAACAGTACGGCTTATGGATTGAAGGTCATGGCCCACCAGTATCAAAGCGACGCCAACGCTTTATACAGCACCGGCCAGCAAGTCACCGGCTCGATCGGCACCACCGTCCTGGCCGGGATGATGACCGCGGTCACGGTGCCTGGCCTGACTCACGCCCAAAATGTCGGCATTGGCAGTCAATTAGCCTTTGCGCTACTGCTCCTGATCGGCTTGGTCAACTTCGGCTTTTACGCGCGCTTGTTTAAGCTGACGAAAGCAAAAGCGTGATGACAGCTCAAAAAGACTCAGGCAACTTACCTCAATCTCAAGCGAGGCCTTTGTCCGAGTCCTTTTTTCATTAAATAACTAGTTAGTCTGGTAAAAAGCCATGCTCGACGATCTTTAACTGTCGATTCATTTGATCAACCACCGCCTTCAGGTCTTCAAAGTTGCGGTACTTGCCAGTGGCGATTAGCTGTGTTGTGACCGCGGTTTGTTGGGCGATGAGGGCAGAAACCACACTGAAAATGTCATCAACGGAAATCCCTTGCCGACGGGGTAATTGTTCGATTTTTTTACGAAAAATCCGATTGGCTTCCACCGATATAGCTTGGGTTTCCTGTTGGATTTGGTGTTGCAATGGTTGGGGAAAATGCGGCAAATCTGCGTAAGCCTGCATCATGAGGCGATACTCGGCAGGAAAGGCCAATTGCAATTTCATCTCGTATTTCACCGCCGCTGACATCATAGCGGCTAACCCCGGGGCGTCTTGCCATTGATACGGATCCATATGGGCATAGATTCGCTGATAAGCGGTTTTAAAGGTGTCGAGGTATAAGGCTTGTTTATTGCCAAAATAATGGAAAATCAAGCCTTTTGAGACGCCGGCAGTTGCAGCAATTTGATCGGTTTTGGTTTTGACAAAGCCTAATTGTCCGAAGGC
The DNA here is from genome assembly GCF_030770335.1 of Lacticaseibacillus zeae subsp. silagei. Lineage (NCBI taxonomy): Bacteria > Bacillati > Bacillota > Bacilli > Lactobacillales > Lactobacillaceae > Lacticaseibacillus > Lacticaseibacillus zeae. Next base: position 1,295,579 of record NZ_CP132484.1, read on the forward strand.
GTCAGTTGCTGCTTGTAAAATTCGGGTTACTTTTTGCGGGTCAGTGACGACTTTTTTCATATGCTCAGATCCTGTCGACGATATCCGGCAACGCCGATGATGAAGAGAATCACGGCACTGACAAGCATGATGACAAGCCATGACTGACCCAAAGCTTTGACCGGAACATCAGCGATCCAGCCAAAGGGCGTGAAATCACCTGCATGCTTGGGCAGTGAAAACAACCCGTGAAAGACCTGCACGATCAGCCCGGCACCCATATAAAGCCAAAAGAGACTACTGAGTTTTGGCCATAAACCGGCCAACGCAATGCCTAACGCGATAAATGCCAAGACGGCAGGCAGACCGCCGATGAAGAGTCGACCGAGATATTTTACCGGCAGCGGCTGGCTCAGCACCGCATTGCCGGTCAAAAATAAAGCAAGTAGTCCGACAGAAAGCACTAAAACACCAACGAGTAAGGCCCAGCAGTTGTAACTGGTACTGATCGTAATCCGCGTGGGCTTTTCCGCGTGAATGATACCGAGATAGCCCAGCCGGTCGTCGTGTTTAAGGCGAAAAGCAATCTGAACCCCCGCGGTGACGGCCAAAGCGACAAAAATCGCCATATACATCGCCAGAAACGAAAGCACCATGGTTTGATTGGCGGCATGAATTTGCTTAACGTCTAAGAGCTGGCGATAAATCGGGTTGGTTTTAAGAATATCGCCAACGCCGCCAAGAACACTGCCCATGACGCCGCCGAAAATAACCGCGCCAATTAACCAACCGGACAATAGACCACGTTCGGTGCGCCAGATCAAAGCCGGCATCGATCGTAACCATGGCGCTGCGGTGGCGCGACCGTTTCCTTCTGCCAGCACACCAGCGCCGAGATCGCGACTTTGCGCAATGGCCATGGCGGCACCACAAAGCAGGATGCTGCAGGCAAGCCCAAGAAACAAGGGCGCGAGCTGATTTTTCGTGTAAAAATCGACCTTTTCAAACCAGCCGATCGGAGAAAGCCAGGTCAGTTGCTGGTGGTTCAGATCAGTGACGAGGCGAATGAGATAAGCGGCGGCCAAGATCATATAGCTTAACATGCTGGCGGTGCGGGTATTGTTGGCTAGTTGGGCGAACAGCAAAGCCAGGCTGCCGAAAACCAGATTGGCGATTAGCATGGCAATGGCGAACAACAAATCGCCGGTCATGTCGGTCCCGTCCATGTTGACAGCGATCAGCGAGGCGAAGTAGGCGGCCGCCATCACAAAACTGACCAGTAGCAGCTCCCAAATGGCGGCGGTAATATCCGCCGTGCGCCCGACATCGCGCGCCCGGACCATTTCCAGCAAGCCACTTTCTTCTTGTCCACGGGTGTCGCGAATCATCAACGGCATGATCCATAAGGCCTGTAGGATAATCATGAAAACGACCATCACGCCGGCAAAAATGATGGCGGCGTTGTAAGTGCTAACCTTAGGCGTTGCGCCAAACATGGCGGCCATCCCCGGTGCCTGCAGCATTTTGACAATATCTTTTGAACCGGAAGCCCCGTTGACGAAGGCAGCTTCTAATTTCACGGCACCACTGAGGATCATCATGATGAGAATCACTAGCCAGACAACCGAAAATTTGAGATTTTGTTTGAGGTTGGCTTTTAAAAGATAGCCAGCACACCGATTATTCCGCCGCATGTGACTCACCCGGCTTTCCGTAATAGCGCATAAAGAGATCCTCTAACGTTGGCGGCGAAACCCGCAAGTCCAGGATTGAATCGGTGGCTAAGGTCTCCATAATGCGACTCAACTCACTGCGATCGGCGGTAAAAACCGCTTTGGTGTGGTCAGCCGCTGCAAATGTCAGATCGTGAACCCCAGCAACCTGAGCTAAATCATCATTCGCAGTTGTTGTCGTGACTTCGACTTTTAGCCGCGCTAAATGCTGCATCTGGTCTAGATTGCCACTTTCAATCACACTGCCGTCACGGATAATCACGATCGAATCGCACATCCGCTCCACTTCTGACAAAATATGACTCGATAGCAAAACACTTTTGCCTGCCTGCTTGAGCTTAAGAACTTCCTGTTGAAAAGTCTGCTCATTAAGTGGGTCAAGGCCGGAAGTTGGTTCATCAAAAATATACAGGTCCGCATCTTGCGACAAAGCAGCAATCAGCGCGACTTTTTGCCGATTGCCTTTGGAGTAAGTTCGCGCTTTTTTGGTTGGATCAAATTTGAATCGCTGCATTAAGTCATCGGTTTTCTGATTATGGTCGCGGCCGTTTAGCCTAAGCAGCAAATCGATAATTTCGCCGCCGGACAGATTCGGCCATAAATAAACATCGCCGGGAATGTAAGCGATCCGGGGATGAATGACGGCATCATCACGCCAGACATCGTGACCAAATACGGTGACACTGCCGGCAGTTTTCTTTAACATGCCTAAAATGATGCGAATCGTCGTCGACTTGCCCGCACCATTAGGCCCTAAAAAGCCGAGGACTTGTCCCGTACTCAACGTGAAGCTGACATTCTTTAACGCCTCAAACTTGCCGAACTTTTTTTGAACGTGGTCTAATTCGATGACATTGGTTGCCATGGTAGCCTCCTATGAATGCGATCTTTTTAAAAGATGCTGGCATTCTGCGTGAAAAGGCAGATCCGCTGTGAAGTCGTTGTGTAATAACCTTTTCGCCTGAAGTATAGTTGCCATTGACTGGCAGGTCAATAGTGAATTGACTGATGAGTCAATGAATTTTTTAGGCTGTGGCGCGGGACATCATGCTGAATCAATCATGAAAGATGGAAGCCTTCAAATCACGGAACCGGCGTCTTTTAAAATCGTAACAAAAAAGCCGACTGCCTGATCATTTCATCAAGCAGTCAGCGGGGCAGTTGGGTTATGCGGATTTTTAAAATTTGAATGCAAAAAGCAATTTTCAACTTTCCGGGAAGAAGCCCTGACGCCGCATCAACTTGAATAGGTCATCACGTTTGGCTGGCGTGTGCGTGGCTGCGCTGACTGCCAGATCGGTGTAGGTTTCTTCGCGCGGGTTGCCGTGACGGGTGGCATAGTAATCATGCACCGTACGATTGTAATCGGCCATTGCCTCAGTAGCCGGTGCCGGTTCGCCATAGTGATTCGTGAACGCGACCAGTGATTCAGGCATACGCGGCTTTTCTTCAGGATGCTCATCCGGAAACCCGATTGCGAGTCCTAATAACGGAAACGTGTACATAGGCAAATTCAGTAAATCGATCAAGGCTTGCGCGTCGTTTTGAATACTGCCTAATGTGACGGTGCCTAAGCCGAGACTTTCGGCTGCCACAACCATGTTTTGCAGCGCCAAGGTGGCATCGGCATTTGCCTGCAAGAACTTATCCATCCGGCCGAGTCGATCAAGGGGTTGCTGTGCCGCCTTGGTCAAGTCGGCGACGCGGTGCAAGTCCGCAATGAAAATAAACAGTTCGCCCGGGCCGTTCAGGTAAGTTTGCGTACTCATCGCCGCAATTTTGGCCCGAATTTTCGGATCAAGAATATGGATGACTGAAAAAAGCTGTAAATACATCGAACTTGCGGTGTGCTGGGCAACATCCAGCAGCGTCTGAATCGTCTGATGGCTGAGGTGCTCAGGTTTAAACCGCCGAATGGAGCGGTGATGGAGCTGACGACGAATGGTTTCGTTTTGAATCAAAAAAAGTCACTCCTTCAATCAAAGCGTATGCCATCTATTGTAGCGGAATGTTTCGGTAGGGGTGTACTTTTAGTTAGAAAAGATAACTTACCGTCAAGGATTTTGTGGTGACGACAGGCTTTTTAATGACGATGCCGTCGTTCTCCCAGCCACCAGATTAACACGCCGATGCCGATTCCCAAGAGGATCACGGCAACATAAAACAACCATTGCCATTGGCCAAAGTCGATCTTGGTTCTGAAGAAGGAACGTGTGGCTCGGAAATAAACAAGCAAACCGAGAATGAGTATAAACAAGCTGAAGTAGTAAATGGGGCGCTCAAGTTCAGTGAGGTGATGGATAAACGGCAAAATTGCCGCAATGATCAACCCTAAAATAATGACGGTGAACGAAGTATGGGGAGAAAGGCGAATTTGCCAGCTGGTTTTGAAAAACAGCAAAACGCTGACCATGATGCCAAACAGTATCACACCGAGAATAATAATTGCCGTTAGTTGAAGACGGGACGGTTTGGCAAAAGTGTGGCTGCCGACGTACCAAAGTGCACTCCACACACTGACAATCGCGATGCCGGAAGCCAGCAACAAATTTCCGGCATCGAAGGTTATGTTTGGATAGGTCAGACGCGGCAGCCACAAAATAAACATCATCATTGCTGCCAATTTTAAGTTAAACCAGATAAAATTACCGATACGCGGCGGGATTGTCTTTAGTAATTCAGTTGCCGTCTGTTTGGGGTCATGACCAAAATAAGTCATTGCGTCCGTTCCATCATTTTGGGCATCAATGAGGTCCTGGAGAATACCTAGCAAACTTTCTTCTAATTGATAATCATCCCGGAACAAGTTTTTGCCCCGCATGTAAACCAGCAAATCTTCGTAGTAATCGCGGTTGGCTTTTGTCAGTTGTTTACGTAATTGATTGTTCTCAGCTGCTATTTTATTGACAGCTTCCTTGCGCTTGTTCATGGCTAATCCCTCCTGGGTTGGTTCGCAATAATTTGATCAACGTGACTTTTGAGATCATGCCACTGCAAGATGAATGTTTGCCTAGCCTTTTCGCCATCTGCTGTGATCGTATAATACTTGCGACTTGGTCCGTCCGGCGATGGGCGCATGTGACTCGTCAGGAGACCCTTCTTTTCCATCGTCATCAATAGCGGATAAATCGTCCCCTTAGGCACATTCTCGAAGCCAAAAAGATTAAGCGATTCGCTGATGGCATAACCGTATTGTTCTTTGCGCGCGAGCAAGATGAGCAGGCACCCTTGTAAAATGCCTTTTAGCATCTGGCTGTTGTCGTCTCTCGCCATCAGAATCTTCCCTTCGCCTAATATGCTTTACACACTAGTAGTTTAAACCGAAACGGCTAGTGTGTAAAGCAAAATAGCCGGTGACAATGGCCGGCTATGGTTTCCATATTTTAATTTGAGAGAAGGGCATTGTTCTATGTTAATGGAACTTAAAACACCACTTTTAAAGTGAAAAATGGGCGTAACAAAATCGGCGATCAGAATTAAATTACCGGTCCCTTTTACCTCACGACTCACTCATCGGCCCCACAGTTTTTGTCATGTTAAACCAAACTTCGCCGGCATGAGTGGAGGCTGCCTGTCCGTCATTGTGGAAGCCGGCGTGCTCATAAAAAGGGATGAGGCGCTGGAGACAGGTTAAGGTAATGGCGATGCGCTTTTGCTTGCGCGCAACGTCGGTCATTTTGGCTAAGAGCTGGCGGCCAATGCCGTGATGTTGCAGATCAGGCGCAACCGCGAGACTCAGAATCGCAATATACGGTGCAGCTGCCGAGTTAGGCTGGCTGCTAACGAACAAATCGTCGGTAATGGTTGACTGTGAAGTGGCTGGGCCAACAATATAACCCGCAATTGTTTGGCCAGTCCGCGCTACAATAAACGTGTCAGGATAATGAATGATGCGGGCTGCCATGCTGGAACGACTGGCAGCTTCCTGGGGTGTGAAGCCCGCCCGTTCGATTCGCATAATGGCGTCAAGATCGGTTAAGTTCGCCGTGGAAAAATGCAGTTTCAATGTTATGCCTTCTTTGCTATGTCAATTTGAAAAACGAGGTGGTCATCAATGGATAAGCGACTCGTCAGAATCAGTAAAACATTAAGCCTGATCTTGCGGCACCATCCGGAAAAAATCGGTGTCACACTGGATCGCTATGGCCGCACAGATTTGGAAACGTTGCTTAGGCGATTCAATGCACATTACCAGATGCATCTTGATCGCCAAGTGCTTGATGACATTATGACACAAAGCGACAAGCAGCGGTTTGCGATTGAGGGAAGCACCATCAGAGCGGTATACGGCCATAGTGTCCCGGTCTTGCCGTTAATGCCGACGCGACGTCCGCCGATCTGGTTATATCATGGCACGTCACATCAAGCAGCCGTTTTGATTGATGTTGAAGGGCTTAAACCAATGGATCGCGATTTTGTCCATCTTTCCGAAAATCTTAAAATGGCGTGGCAGGTTGGTGTGCGGCATGACCGCCATCCGGTTATTTATCGCGTGGCCGCGCAAAAGGCAGCAGATACCGGTGAGGTTTTTTATCCGACAGGGAGTCAGGTTTGGTTGGTGCACGCAGTTCCTCCGGCATTTTTAACCCGAACATCATCCCCAACATCGTGACGAACGCCTGCTTTTAGCCGGAAACGTTCGTTTTTTTATGTTAGTATTAGGCATACTTAAAAAAGGAGGTTCTATCATGAAGGCTGATGCACCTGATGATTTACGGTTAAATCCGAAACAGTTCGCCAAGCTTGTTGTGGGGTCACACCAAGTACCGGACGACAAAGATCCGGAAGCTATTGTGAAACGAAAACTGACGCTTTATCTCACTGCTTATTACTTAGCAGAGCGGTTTAATGAGTTGCAGCAAGAAACATTGGACCACGCTCCGTCACGGGAAAACTTTCACCAACTGTTGAAAAAGTTGGAAGATGAGCGTTTTCAGGATTGGTAGACTAACACAGAAAAACGCTTCTGTATTAGTCAATTGTGAAGTAAGTATCAATTGAAAAACGTTCTTTTACAATTGTTCCCATCGTATCATTAAAATATGCCTCCATTGACTTAAAACCGAATTTTAAGCCAATGAAGGCGTTTTCTTTTTCTTGGAAAATTTAGATTCCCCTTAACCGTACAATTGTTCTTTTGGTGTTCTAAAGAAGCAAAATCGGCCTTTTCGTGACAGAAATCACGTATCATGTGGATAGCGACAAAAACTTATGAAAAGAGGTTGGGACTATGTTACTCACCGTCATTGCTTACGCCATGATTATTGTTTTCATGTACGTCATCATGACCAAGAAGCTCTCACCATTCACTTCTTTAGTGATGATCCCGCTGCTGTTTGCAATTATTGCGATGGTAGCAGGCGTGGCGAAGAAAGGGACGATCGGCGATTTCGTGTTGAAGGGTCTGACAACGACCGCTAACACAGGGATCATGCTCTTATTCGCTATTCTGTATTTTTCCATTATGCTCGACGCCGGTCTGTTCGATCCGATTACAGCCCGGATGATCAAGATCGCAAAAGGCGACCCGATGAAAGTGCTGATGGCAACCGCGATTGTTGCGATGGCAGTTTCACTTAACGGGGATGGCACCACAACGACTTTGATCTGCTGCTCAGCATTTATTCCGATTTATAAGAAGCTCAACATGAATATGATGAATCTCGGTGTTTTGATTATTTTGCAAAATACCATCATGAACCTGTTGCCTTGGGGCGGGCCAACCGCTCGGGCCATGGCCGTTTTGAAGGTTGATGCCGATATTTTGACGTATTTATTGCCAGGTATGATTCTGGCCTTGGCTTATGTTGTTTTCTACGTTGCGCCACACATGGGCCGCGCGGAACGGAAACGCTTGGGTGTTCGGGAATTAACCGATGAAGAAATCGATGAGATGACGTCAGTGGTTGATCCTGAAGTTTCCGAAATTCGCCGTCCAAATATGTTTGCTTTTAATGGCATTCTGACCATTGTGCTTATTGCCTGGTTGGTGGCAAGTTCCTTTATCAAGGCGATTGCAATGCCACCGCTGTTGCTCTTCTTGGTTGGTACCTGTATTGCATTGATGGCTAACTATCCTAAGTTAGGCGACCAAAGCAAGCGAATCGGTGCTAACGGCGGCGATGCCGTGCAAGTTGTTATTCTGGTCTTTGCTGCCGGGGTCTTCATGGGCTTATTCCAGGGAACCGGGATGGCCGAAGCACTTGCCAAGAGTTTCACCGCGATTATTCCAAGTTCCATGGCTGGGTTCTGGGGATTGGTTATTGCGCTGATTTCTGCACCAGGGACCTTCTTCTTGAGTAACGACGGCTTCTACTTCGGCGTTATGCCGGTGCTGGCAACTGCAGGACGCGCCTATGGCTTTACCAATATGCAGATGGCTTTAGCATCATTAATGGGACAAGCATTCCACTTGCTTTCACCGTTAGTTGCCTTTATTTACCTACTGCTCCGGCTCACCGGGTTGGACATGGGTAAGTGGCAACGTGAAGCTGGTAAATACGCATTAGGCGTTTTCGCCATCTTCGTGGTCACCGTTATGCTCTTCGGCCACGTACCATTCTATCTACCACAAAAGTAAGCACCAATTCAAAAAGACACCGAAAAGCCAATCGTGATTGGCTTTTCCCCGTATTATAAGGTTGATGAGAACCAGAAAATGCATGACGATAACGATTGGTTCGGCATTTAACAACGTTGGTTCAAGCTTACATTAACGCGTTTGCTGGTGCAGAAGCCTGCATGTAAGGACCTTGGTCGCAATGGTCAAAGCCCGACCATCACGCCCAAGGCCGCTTACACTCCGGCTTCTACCCGCATCGGCTCACGCTTAGGGGGTGTAAAGATGTTTAAATGGTTGCATCGGCGTAAACAACCGCAAACGCTAATTGAATCGACGCCGGTTAAATCGGTGAATGCTGATGAAGCAGCTCAGGCGGATGAATGGGAAGAAGTACCCAATTATCTGGAAGTTGATCCGGCGAATGAACTGACTGCCAGCTTAATCGCTGCCGCGGTTACTGCGGACACGGCGCCTGATGCCAAACTTGTGCTTAAACATTTGTATGTTGAAAATCCCGAGGCCAAACGGGTTGGCTTGATTGCCAGCGCGATTGCGGCGGGTGATGGTCATGGGCATTATGTGGTCAAGTCAATTAAGAAAAAGGTGGACTGAAAAAGATGTTGAGAAAATTCAAGATCACGATCGATGGTAAAACCTATCTGGTCGAAATGGAAGAAATCGGCGGTACGCCAGCAGCAACGGCCGCACCAGCAGCAACGGCGGCTCCGGCTGCGCCAAGTGCACCGGCACCAGCAGCACCAACGCCTGAACCAGCGCCGGCACCTGCTGCTCCGGCTGCGCCGAGTGGTGAGGGTGAAGTCGTCACGGCACCAATGCCCGGTACTGTCACTAAGATTCTGGTTAAAGCCGGTGATGCTGTCACCGAAAATCAACCACTGATGATTCTCGAAGCCATGAAAATGGAAAACGAAATTGTGGCACCCAAAGCCGGTACAGTTGGCGAGATCATCGCAACGCTGAATCAAAATGTAAATTCTGGTGATGGATTGATCAGCATTATTTAACAAATAAAGAGGAGGGAAGTGAAGGTATGGAAGCGCTCATTCACGGAATCACGACCATTACGCTAGGCCAAATTGCGATGATGCTGATCGGTGCGCTCTTGATGTATCTGGGTATTAAGAAAGAATACGAACCAACATTATTGGTTCCGATGGGACTGGGCGCCATTTTGGTGAACTTCCCGGGAACCGGTGTTTTGACCCAGGTCGTTGGCGGTACTAAGACGGAAGGGGTATTGGATGTCCTGTTCAAAGCCGGCATCAACACTGAACTTTTCCCATTACTGATTTTCATTGGGATCGGCGCCATGATTGATTTTGGCCCGTTGTTACAAAATCCATTTATGTTACTTTTCGGGGCGGCTGCTCAATTTGGTATTTTTGCTACTGTCTTCGTTGCTGTTTTCTTCGGTTTCAATATTAAAGAAGCAGCCTCAATCGGGATCATCGGGGCGGCGGATGGCCCAACATCCATTTTCGTTTCTAACCAACTGGCACCGAATTTACTGGGCGCCATCACGGTGGCAGCGTATTCGTATATGGCGTTGGTGCCGATCATTCAACCGATGGCAATCAAAGCAGTCACGACGAAGCATGAACGACGCATTCGAATGACTTATCGCGCAGAAGGCGTTTCCAAGACAACCAAAATTCTGTTCCCGATTATCATCACTATCATCGCTGGTTTCATTGCTCCGATTTCCCTGCCATTAGTAGGGTTCCTGATGTTCGGTAACCTGCTTAGGGAATGTGGCGTGTTGGATCGATTGTCTAACACCGCGCAAAACGAACTGGTCAACATCGTTTCGATCCTGTTAGGGTTGACGATTTCGGTTAAATTACAAGCAGATCAGTTCCTGAATATTCAAACATTGATGATCATTGCGTTTGGGCTTTTCGCCTTCATCATGGATTCGGTCGGCGGCGTTCTTTTCGCTAAGCTATTGAATCTGTTCCGCAAAGAAAAGATTAACCCGATGATCGGTGCGGCCGGCATCTCGGCCTTTCCGATGTCCAGCCGGGTCATTCAGAAGATGGCGACGGATGAAGATCCGCAGAACTTTGTATTGATGTATGCCGTTGGGGCCAATGTTTCCGGTCAAATCGGTTCGGTTATTGCCGGCGGTCTCTTGCTATCATTCTTCGGTGCTTAACATCAATGCACCTGTCAGTTGAGAAGTCTGAACACCCTTGGGAGGTTTTGCGTTATGAAATTTGATCCGACTGCTGTTGAACAGGCTGGTGAATTGATGCTGGTAGGTATGGGCGGCGTGTTTATTGTTTTGTTCATCATCTACCTCGTCGCCAAACTATTGTTGAAATTTGCGCCAGCCAAAAAAGCGGCAAAATAAAATGACAACGTTAAAGCGTATTTGGTTCGATTTGAACCCGCAGGCCGCTGAAGCCTGGCAGACGTTGCTGGTTGATGCAGGCTTGACTCCGGATCGCCAAGTCGATTATACAGTTGGCATCTTTGAAGGAGACGATTTGCTGGCGACGGGGTCATTGTCAGGCAATATTATCAAAGAAGTGGCCATTTCACCGACAGCTCAACATGAGAATTTGTTGGCGCAAATTATTCAGGCCTTGCTCGATCGACTGGACGATGAAGCCATCACGCATAGCTTTGTTTATACCAAGCCAAGCACGCTGAAATTTTTCCAGTCACTAGGATTTAAACAGTTGGCGGCTACCGGATCAGTGGTTTTATTGGAACGGGGCTATCCTAACTTTGCCGACTATACCAAGCTGCTGGAAGAATCTCGCCAATCTGGCAAGCCTGTTGCAGCCATTGTGATGAATGCGAATCCGGTGACCCGCGGCCATGCCTATTTAATCGAACAAGCAGCAAAGAACAATGCAGTTGTTTACGTTTTTGTTTTGTCAGCTGAACGATCAATGTTTACGGCAACAGAGCGTCTGGCCTTGGTCAAAAAAGTGGCAGCACGTTGGCCGAACGTGGTGGTTTTGCCGACACAGGACTACATGGTCTCCAGTACCACGTTTCCAAGTTACTTTCTCAAGGATCGGGCAGATGCGGCGATTGCGACCGCGCAAGCCGGACTAGACGCGGCGCTTTTTAAACAGCGGATTGCCCCGATTCTTGGCATCACCCGGCGATACGTTGGTGAAGAACCGCTTTCGCCAGTCACGGCGATTTATAATCAGCAGTTGGCAGCGACTTTTGCCGATGATATCGAATTAATCGTGGTGCCGCGTTTGACGATTGGCGGCTCGGTTGTCAGTGCAACCCGCGTTCGTGCCGCGATCAAACAGCATGACTGGGCCACGGTAGAACAAATGGTTTATCCGGAGGTTTATACAGAAATAAAGGAGCGATCAACTCATGAAAATTAATCATCCCGCAACGGCTGGGACATTAGAGTCAAGCGATATTCAAATCACGCTGACGCCTGCCGACAGCGGTACCACGATCCAACTGCAGAGCAGTGTTGAAAAGCAGTTTGGCGAGCAAATCCGTGCCGTGATCGCAGCAACTTTGACAAAATTGGGTATCGAAGGGGTTGCGGTAGAAGCAAACGACAAAGGTGCTTTGGATTGTACCATCAAAGCACGGACCATTGCGGCAGCCTACCGTGCAGCGGATAACAAGACATTTGACTGGGAGGAGATCAACGCATGGATAAATTAAGAAGAACCATGATGTTTGTCCCAGGGGCTAACCCGGGAATGTTACGCGATGCCCCCATTTACGGTGCGGATGCCATCATGTTTGATCTTGAAGATGCCGTTTCATTAAAAGAAAAAGATACGGCTCGGATGTTGGTGTATTCAGCTTTGAAAACTTTTGACTATAGCAGTGTTGAAACGGTTGTCCGGGTCAATGCGCTTGATGCTGGCGGCGATCAGGATATCGAAGCGATGGTACTTGGCGGCATTAATGTGATTCGGTTGCCGAAGACGGAAACCGCGCAGGATATTCGCGATGTCGATGCCGTAATTACGGCAGTTGAAGAAAAATATGGCATTGAGGTCGGTACCACGCATATGATGGCTGCGATTGAATCCGCAGAAGGCGTTTTGAATGCTCGCGAAATTGCGCAGGCGTCGTCACGCATGATCGGTATTGCGCTTGGTGCGGAAGACTATTTAACCAGCCAGCACACGCACCGTTCTGCCGATGGGGCGGAATTGTCTTTTGCCCGTAACTATATTCTGCACGCAGCCAGAGAAGCGGGTATTTCTGCTATTGATACGGTTTACACGCAAGTCGACAACGAAGAAGGCTTGCGGCATGAAACCGAATTAATCAAGCAACTCGGCTTTGACGGCAAATCAGTTATCAATCCGCGGCAAATTCCAGTGATTAACAGTGTCTTTGCTCCGGCCTTGGCTGAAGTACAAAAAGCCCGCGAAATTGTCGCCGGTTTGAAAGAAGCCGAGGCTAAAGGTGCCGGCGTTGTTTCTGTCAATGGTCAGATGGTTGATAAACCGGTGGTCGAACGAGCCCAATATACGATTGCGCTCGCTAAGGCATCAGGAATGGAGGTAGACTGATGGTCAAGAATAAGCTTAATCGTGAGATCCCGGCACCGTACGCCGATCAATATGGGGTTTATGGTGGCGAGTTTGCCAATATTCAGCCTTACGATGAACATGCACGGCACATCAAGCCGGTGAAGCCCGATCATAGTAAATTGGTTGCTTCGATTCACGATGCCATTGTGGCCACTGGCTTAAAAGACGGCATGACTATTTCATTTCATCACCATTTTCGTGAAGGCGATTATGTGATGAACATGGTCATGGCCGAAATTGCTAAAATGGGAATCAAGAATCTCTCGATTGCACCAAGTTCAATTGCCAACGTGCATGAACCGCTCATTGAGCACATTAAAAATGGCGTTGTCACCAACATCACCAGTTCTGGCTTGCGTGATAAAGTTGGTGCCGCGATTTCCAGTGGTATCATGGAAAATCCGGTTGTGATCCGGTCCCATGGCGGTCGGGCGCGGGCGATTGCGCGCGGCGATATTCACATTGACGTGGCTTTCCTCGGCGCACCAAGCAGTGATGAATACGGCAACATCAATGGCACTAAAGGAAAAGCAACTTGTGGTTCCTTAGGTTATGCCATGATTGATGCCAAGTATGCTGATCAAGTCGTTGCTATTACCGATAGTCTGGTCCCTTACCCGAATACGCCGATCAGTATCCCGCAAACCGACGTTGATTATGTAGTTCAGGTTGATTCTATTGGTGACCCAACTGGCATTGCCAAAGGAGCGACCCGCTTCACCAAGAATCCTAAAGAATTAAAAATTGCGGAATATGCCGCAGAAGTGATTACCAAGTCGGCTTACTTTAAAAATGGCTTTTCCTTCCAAACCGGCACAGGCGGCTCATCACTTGCCGTTGCCCGGTTCTTGCGGGAAGCAATGCTGAAGCAAGACATCAAAGCAAGCTTTGCACTAGGTGGGATTACCAATTCCATGGTTGATCTCCTGAAAGAAGGACTCGTTGAAAAGATCATCGATGTCCAGGACTTTGACCATCCTTCAGCGGTCTCGCTTGGTGACAATGCCGATCATTACGAAATCGATGCCAATATGTATGCTTCGCCACTGAGCAAAGGTGCGGTGATTAACCAGCTTGATATCGCGATTTTATCAGCGCTGGAAATCGACACTGATTTCAATGTCAACGTCATTACCGGTTCTGACGGCATTATTCGCGGCGCATCAGGCGGTCACAGTGATACAAGTGCTGCCTGCAAAATGAGCATGGTTATTGCGCCATTGGTTCGAGGCCGGATTCCAACAATTGTCGAAAATGTCAACACCGTTGTGACTCCAGGTGCCAGCGTTGATGTCGTAGTCACCGAAGTCGGTGTGGCCATTAACCCAGATCGGCCAGACTTGATTGAAATGTTCAAGCAATTGAAAGTGCCACAATTTTCGATTGAAGCGCTTAAAGAAATGGCATACAAGATTACCGGTACGCCTGAACCGATTAAGTATGGTGACAAGGTCGTTGCGCTGATCGAGTATCGGGATGGTACCTTGATCGATGTGGTCCACAATGTTTAAGCTGTCAGTTTTAGACGGTCCACAGATTGATCTCGGGCAAATGCTCGCAGCTAAAGATGCCAGGATCGTCAAGGAACGTGAATGGTTGAACGCTCATCCCCAAACCGTTTTGTTGCATGTGACTTTGCGAATTCCAGGTCCGGTTAAGACTGGCCAGCGAGTGGTCGCAGTCTTTTCAGCGGCGATGCAAGCGTTAGAGGATCAACTGGGTGAAGCAGTGCAGGAAAGCCAAATCGAAACCTTGGCAACTGGCCCCGAAGCTTATTTAGCAGTTCGGCTGTCACCAATCACCTTGAAGCGACTGATGGTTGGCTTTGAGCAGCAACAGCGTTTTTGCGACCTACTGGATCTGGACGTGGTGACGTTAAAAGACGGGCAGCTCCACCAGATTTCGCGCGTTGATCTTGACTTGCCACCACGCGCTTGCTTGGTTTGCGGCGGGGATGCCAAGGTCTGTGCTCGATCACGGCGACACGGCCTGCCGGAAGTTCAAAAAGTGGTCGAAGCAATCATAAAGGAGGGGTGGACCACACATGGCTAAACAAAAAGTCCAATTTATGGAAACCGTGTTACGTGATGGCCAGCAGAGTCTGATCGCCACGCGGATGCCGTTAAGTGACATTCTGCCGATTTTGGGCAAAATGGATGCTGCCGGTTATCATTCGTTAGAAATGTGGGGTGGGGCCACGTTTGATGCCTGCCTCCGTTACTTGAGCGAAGATCCGTGGGAACGTCTGCGCAAGATTCGTCAAGCTGTGAAACACACCAAGTTGCAGATGCTACTGCGCGGCCAAAATTTACTTGGCTATAAAAATTACGCCGATGATGTTGTCACCGATTTTGTCACAAAGTCGGTTGAAAACGGTATTGATATTATTCGGATCTTTGACGCCTTAAATGACACGCGTAACTTGAAGACCGCGCTTGAAGCCACTAAAAATGCTGGTGGCCACGCACAACTGGCGATTAGTTATACAACCAGCGAGTTTCACACGGTTGATTACTTCATCAAGTTAGCCAAGGAAATGGCAGACATGGGTGCCGATTCGATTGCGATCAAAGACATGGCGGGCATTCTGACGCCCCAGAAAGCTTTTGATCTCGTGACCGGCATTAAGCAGGAGATCACCGTGCCGCTTGAAGTGCATACGCATGCAACCGCGGGCATGGCTGAAATGACGTATCTTGAATCGGTGCGTGCAGGGGCTGACATCATTGATACTGCCGTTTCCCCATTTGCCGGTGGGACCAGTCAGCCAGCGACTGAATCAATGTTGGTTGCTTTGCAGGATCTAGGTTATCCAACCAATGTCAAGCTGGACGTGGTGAGTGATATTGCCAGCTATTTTGCACCGATTCGTGATCGGTTCCGCGATGCGGGGCAATTAAACCCGCGGGTCAAGGATGTTGAGCCGAAGTCATTGATTTATCAAGTGCCAGGCGGAATGTTGTCTAACTTGCTTGCCCAGTTGAAAGATCAAGGCCAGGAAGCTTTATACGGGGACGTTTTAAAAGAGGTGCCTCGCGTCCGTGCTGACTTAGGGTATCCACCGCTGGTAACACCATTATCACAGATGGTCGGTACTCAGAGCTTGATGAATGTGATGAGCGGTGAGCGCTATAAGTTGATTCCAAAAGAAATCAAAGACTATGTACGCGGTTTATATGGTCGGCCGCCTGTACCGATTTCTCCGGAAATGACAAAGAAAATCATTGGTGATGCGTCGATCGTGACGACACGTCCGGCTGATTTAATCGAGCCGCAGATGCCGGGATTCCGTAAAGCAATCGCCAAATACGCTCATTCAGAAGAAGACGTTTTGAGCTATGCTTTGTTCCCTGACCAGGCGAAAGACTTTTTAGGTCGGCGCGAAGATCCATTTTATGATGTTCCGGTTCAAACAGTTGATTTGACGTTTGATCCTACCCATAACTGAGTTTCACGCCCGTTTCAGCCTGCAGAAGAATGGCTTTCTGTTGGAAGAAATTTGGGTCAAGCCGTTAACCGACTAGTTAACGGCTTTTTTTGGTATAATGGCCTCCAGGACGAGGGGGAACGAACGATGAATGAAGTGGTGCCAGCCGTTAAGAAAAATTTGGATCTTTCACAAAACCGGCCGATTAAAGAAGCGGTTTACGAAGCGTTGCGCAAAACTATCTTGCTCGGCGAAATACCTAGCGGCGAACGGATTAACGAGAAGAATCTATCCGAAAACCTCAACATTAGCCGCACACCTATTCGTTATGCGCTTGAACGTCTGGATGAAGAGGACCTGGTCGAACGCAAAACCGGTATCGGGGTTGTTGTGAAAGGGATTTCGATTAATGATGCTTACGAGATTTTTGACATTCGCAAGGAATTGGATGTTTTAGCGATTCGCAAGGCCATGCGCTTGATGACGCCTGACCAATTTAAACAGATGCGGGCGCTTTTGGAAGAAACGGATCGCCTAAACGATGCAGGACGAGTGTCAGAAGTCATGGCAAAGTTTACCGAATTTAACAACTTTATTTATGATGCGAGTCACATGCTGCGGTTGAAAATGATTGTCAATCAGCTGCAGAATTATTTGATTTATTTTCGCGATATTAGTATTAATGGTGACGATCGCCGTAATTTGGCGATTCAGGAACATTGGTTGCTTTATCGCGGCATGTTAAATCGGGATGACGATCAGATCAAACTCATTACCCGGGAACATCTCGAACATTCATTGCAATATATTCTAAAAGTCATGAAGGCTAAACACATTGAATGAACAACGTATCGCTCAAGCAGCGGTGAACAGTTTACATGCGGAAGTGCTGCTTGCACCCAAGCCAGGCTTAGTCGATCCCGAGTCTAACGGGGCCCACCGGGATATGGATGTCACCACATTTGAGGCCAGCATTGCCGCGTTGGCACCTTATTTCACACAATACCTGCACGCTGGTCTGGCAGCTAAAACAGTACCGCAACTTTATCAGGAGTTGCGGACGATTGGCATTGACGCGGAAAATGCCATGCTGACAGCAACGCACGGCGTCAATACGCATCGAGGTGCCAACTTCTCTTTTGGCTTTTTATTAGGGGCACTTGGCTGGTTGTTGCAGCAGGATTCTTTGCCTGATTTGGTGGCGGTGGAATTTGCGCCGCTTTTTCCGGCGGTGGCGCAAGTTGCACAAGGCGTTGCCGGTGATTTTCGCCATTTGGGTGACAAAGCGCAGCTAAGTCATGGCGAAGCTTTATATGTGAAACACGGCGTTACAGGCGTTCGTGGCGAGGCGCTGGCCGGTTACCCAACCATTCGTGAGCACATGTTGCCATATCTGCGACAGACGACGACACAAGGCGATTTGCGTTACTTGCGTTTAATGGTGCATCTGATGGCGCAAGTTGAAGATGCCAATCTTTTGCATCGCGGCGGCCCGGCTGGCTTGCGTTTTGTGCAGGATGCAGCAAAGACATTACTGCATGTTTCCGATACGCGGTTGCCCAATGCCTTGCGCACCTTAAATGCCGAGATGATCACCCTGAATCTGAGCCCGGGTGGTACGGCCGATTATCTGAGTCTGGCATACTTTTTTGATGCGTTGACGCTCCTGGGAACCAAGCCAGCTTGACCAGATCATTCGGTTTCCAAAATAAGAAGCTAAAGCATGGCACTCGTGGTAATAGCGGGTGCCGTTTTTGATTCAAACCGGAAAAGGAATCAAATCGATATGCCGAATCATGTCGATACTGATGTTTTGACCGTCAACATTAACCACATCACTATCGCTTAATCCGGCTACTTTACCGGTGATTGGCGGCAACATTTGACCATTTGGTGTTTGCAAATCAAGCTGAAGGGTGACGGATTGGCCTTCAGCATAAGCGCGCAGCAAAATCATACGAATATAAGGCTGCTCCTGTAAAGAAAGCGGCGGATAGGTGACGCTTTCGGCTTTGGCTTGTTTTTTTAACGCTGCGGTATGGTCGGAGAGGTAATAGCCCTGCCACTTGCGCATGCCGCGGTCGATATACCGATTGGCAAAAAAATCGTCGACCAATGCCGCAAACTTTTGCTCGCCGATTTTATCTTCGTACGTCATTCAAATCACCTCAGAACAATCTTACGAACATATGTTTGCTTTTGCAAGTCATTCGTGCTATTTTTACTAAGTTACAAAAAGATGACACGCCAAAGCCTTGTAAATATTAAGATTTGTTTGCTTTGATATCTTTTTGTAACATTGGGAATGACCGGCATGCTAGACTAAAAATGTTGAAAGAAGCAAAATGCTGATCAGGTTTGAGTGGGAGTGGTTGACATGAAGAAATGGATGATGATAGCAGCAGCCTTGGTAACACTTGGCGGACTTTCCGGCGCCGCGTTTTATCAGCATCAAGTCAGTGCCAAAAGTGAGGTAAGAACGGCAGATGCCGAGATGACGTCAACAAAAGCATCGACACGTCAATCGCTGACAAGTCAGGCTAGTGTACAAGTAAGCACGCCAGCAAGTGAGAGTGAAACTAGTGTGACGACCTCGGCCAAAACGGATGTGACGACTACGACTGCCAGCACTTCAACCGATGCTGTCAATTCATATAGCGCCACCGCGTCTTCAGCGACTAGTCAGCCCACGGTTAAAGCACCGTTTTATATTGGCACATGGCATAATGAGCACGTGACACTGACGATTACTGGCGACCAGATGACCATTACCCAAGCAGGGGTAAACACGACCTCTGGTTACACAGCAACACAACAGGGGAACGGTGTTATTTTAACGCCGACCGATGTTGCCGCAGATGCCATTTATTTGGTGCCGGTAAACGGCGGTCTTCAGTGGGTTGCACCGGGAGCGACCACCCCACTGATACTTCGGCCATAACGCTTAAACATAAAGACATAAAAAAAATCGGCTCTAGCGTCTGTGTGACGTCGGAGACGATTTTTTAATTTGGCAACTCGCCGATTTTACAAATAAAAACTTAATCTGTCGCCTTATTGAGCGTTTTATCTTCAACGCTGGTAAAGAGATGATCATCAAGGAAACCCTTGGTTTCAGGTAATGCGAAACTGGTGTAGTCGCGTGCATGACCGGTACCTGGCACCACATGCAATGAAATGTCGCGGCCAAACATAGCTGCCTGTTGCACGAAATGTAAGGCACTTGGCAGAGGCATTAGCTCATCTGCGGAGTTAAAGAGCAACGTTGGCCCAAGTTGGTCGGTCAAATGATTCGTTGGATTGACTGCTGTTAACAGCCGCGGATCCAGGCCGCCTAAATATGTTTGAATAAAGTACTTATAAAAAGCATCGTGGATTTCATGAATCTCAGTGAGACCAAATTCACTTTTGGCATCAACCGATGCTTTCACCATTTGATTTTTCTGAACCCAATTGGCAAAGTCGACAACCGGTGACCACGCAACCACAGGGTAACCGGAAGATAGGCTGTTTTGTAAAACCATGGTCCCACCCGAACTGGCACCTAAGAGGCCCAGACATTTGCGGTCGAAGTCATAAGGGGAAGCAAGCAGCCAGTCGACAAAATGATCGAAATCGTTTTGCGCTGTCGGATACAAAAACTTCGGTGCTAGGCGAAAATTGGGAATCGCCACGAGATAACCGGCATTGGCAAAATATTCACCTAAATCATCTTCATTTTTCTTATCTCCACGAAACCAGCCGCCGCCGTGGGCATACACGATGGCCGCACCATTGGCATCCTCTGGCACATAAATATCAGCGGGTAAATTATGGGCCTCATCGTAAATCACATCTTTTTCTACTTGCATATTTGCCTGTTCCTCCTTATTCTTGTACATTAGTTATACTCTAACCATAGTCCCAAAAGCCGTTTGAATGCAAACTTTCCAAAAAATTCGTTCGGCTTTAAGGCGCAGGAATGCTGGTCATGACGAAGGGAAAACCATGCGATATACATTTGATTCAAAAGCGACAACCACCACCACGGTTAAACGCCTGTTGGCCAAGCAAGGCGTCAGCCATCGCTTATTCAAAAAGATGCTGAGTGATCGGCTTTTGTGGGTGGATGGTCAGGCGGTCGGCAATATTGCGATTAACGCTGGGCAGGTCGTGCGCTTTGCGATTCCAACCACCAAAACGGTCACGCCGGAAAAGGTGCCGCTTCATGTGCTATACGAAGACGACAACTGGCTAATCGTAGCCAAGCCAGCCAACGTGACCAGTGTTCCCGGCCCGCATGCACCTAATCATAGCTTGTTAAATCGGATCGTGTGGTATTTGCAGCAACAGGGCATCACTGAACCGCAGCCAGCCATCATCACTCGGCTGGATCGCGATACTGTTGGACTTGTCCTGGCAGCCAAGCACCCTTACGCGCAAGGCCGTTTTGATCAGGCGCAACACGCAACGTTGGAGAAGCATTATGTAGCCGTTGTTAGCGGGCAGCTCAAGCAATCAGAAGGAAAAATTGACGCGCCAATCGGCTTGGGGGCGGATGGGATTCACCGAATCATTACCGATGCCGGCCAGCCGGCTCTAACCAGGTATAAGGTCCTGAAAATGGCGACCAACACCCTAGTTGATGTGCAACTGTTAACCGGCCGCACCCACCAGATTCGGGTCCATTTTGCCAGTCTCGGTCATCCGCTCATTGGTGATCGGCTTTATGGTCAGCCAAGTACTTTGATTGACCATCAGGCATTACAGGCCACGCGTTTAAGCTTTGTCGATCCATTTTCAAAAAAGCAAATTCATGCAGCGCTGCCCACTCCGTCTTTGTTTGAGACATTATTGAACGAAAAATGATGCTAGGCGTGTCATTTGGCGTTTAAAAAAAGTACCTCCTTGCCGACAATCTCGGTAAGAAGGTACTTTTTTGACGTTTGACGGCTTATAGCCTACTTAACTTCAGTAAAGACCACACGTTTGCGCAGCTTTGGTGAATACTTCTTGAGTTGCAGGCGATCAGGCGTATTCCGCTTGTTCTTAGAAGTTAAATAGATACGTTCGCCGGTTTCATTGTTACCTAAGATGATGTTGTTCCGCATCTTTCAGCACCTCGCTTTTTCATGATTTAACCTGTCAAGCATACAGGATTGACAGGGCAAAATCAAGGCTGAACCGTAAAGGCGGCAAGCGGCGTCACGCCGTGGGTTTTGGCAATTTCAGCCACACCATCGGGATCAGCGGCCGTTAACCCAGGTAAATCAATAGCGTCACTTTCACCGGTATCGGCTTGCACAACCTGGAAAAGCGGTTCGGCCGGATAAACCAGCAGCTGAGTGGCCGTTTTGACATCCTGCGTGTCTTGGTGCAATAACGGTACATTTTGCAATGAACTTAGCAATGCCTGGTTGGCTTCGAGAAAATCGGTGAGCGTGTCCCAGCTGTCAAGAATCGCAATTGGCGGTTCCAGCGGCGTTAAATAAGCAGCAAACCGGCGCAAATCATCTTCCCATTTGCGAACGGAACTTTCAGCAAATGTGGTCTGGTCCAATTGCTGAACCAAGAGCTGCGGAACCGACTCGGTCTTGACCGAATCCGGCATCGCCGTAATCCGCGCAGTCAGATCGCTAATGCAGCGGTAAGCCTGTTTGACATCCGCCAAAAACTTTAAAATATCCGTCCCGCCCGCGTCTTCGTAAGCGGTTTGAAATTCATTACCAAGCATGCGGTTATTTGACATGGGAAACTCCTCCTTCAAACATGGTGAGCGTGAGCCAGCCCGGTTAGAAACCGGAGTGTAAGTGGCCTTGGGCGTGATGGCCCGGGTTTGGCCATTGCGACCAAGGTCCTTACACGCAGGTTTCTGGGCTGGCGAACGCGTTATGGTGAGCGCAAACCGCCCTGCTTAGAAACTAATGTGTCAGTGACCATTTAGGCTTCAAGGTCCTTACACGCAAGCTTCTGCGCCGGGGAGCGCGTTATGGTGAGCGCAAGCCGTCCAAGCTTTAGTGCCACCGA
The DNA here is from genome assembly GCF_030770335.1 of Lacticaseibacillus zeae subsp. silagei. Taxonomy (NCBI): domain Bacteria; kingdom Bacillati; phylum Bacillota; class Bacilli; order Lactobacillales; family Lactobacillaceae; genus Lacticaseibacillus; species Lacticaseibacillus zeae. The sequence continues at coordinate 1,317,848 of NZ_CP132484.1, forward strand.
ACGCGTTATGGTGAGCGCAAGCCGTCCCAAGCTTCTGTGCCACTGAGCAGTTACCAAGCACGCAAACAAAGCCCAGACAGTCTTGCTAAACACCCGGCAACAAACAGCGTTGCGGGTGCGTTCTTAGCGTTACCATGTTTCAATAATGCGGCAGTCAATACAACCGGCCTTAAGCAATTACCAAAACCATGATGCCTTGAGGCCGGTGCCTGTGCGCTATCTTTATCATAAGCCAAAGAAGCAGTAACGGCACGCTTTTCTATTGATTTTGCTTGTGTCGAACGACCGTCCAGCGCCAAATACCCAGAATAATGATGAGCAATGCTGTTGCGATGCCGGCAATAATCCAAGGAAGTGCTAAATTATTTTGCGACGCAGCAGGAGTTTTTGGCTGGGAGGTGATGGCGTTGGCCGGCAGGTGGCCATTGTACCGAAAGCTAACCTGCTTGGTCCAAGTATACGAACCGGATTTCGCTGTCCACTTTAAGGTATAAGACCCGGCCTGCAATTGCTTGCCATTTAGTGGAATGCTTTGCGTGAAGCGGGAATGCGGCGCAACCGCCAAGCCGGCAAAATGTCCGGTCAATACCGCCTTGTTCCCACCTGTTGGGAATAACGTATAATCAGTGGCGATTTCGCCAAACTGATTGCTTGAAGGATTATGAATGTTGGCGTTCACCACCGGATAATGGTTGGCAATGCCAATACTGGCTTTTGTGAGTTCCAACATTGGCGGATTAGGAGTCTTCAGATCCTGCCGTAAAATGAGTGGGATACCGATTGCAAATTGGTCCGTGAACCGGACGCCACTGGTTGATGAGGTCGCCGCTGTACCGCCTTTTTGTAAAACGTAAAAACCACCAGATATAATGCCGATAAAATGCGCAGATGGTGCCTGCAAATGATAGGTGACCACTTGATTGCCTTTCGAGGTAATTGTGACTGATGTGGGTCCCTTGATCAACGTATTCAGCCGAATGGCATTCTGATCCAACGACGGCCGGCTCTGATCGAAGGCGATCATGCCACTATTGGTGGTGTAAGCAGGGTTTGCAGCGAGCGTATACGTTTGGGTTTCATCAGTTTGATTGGCGATCCGCAGCTGTAAATCTTCTTGCTGGCCAGGTTGAATCTGCAAGTCAAAATAGCCAGGAACTGTCTGACGTTGATTAGCCGGTAAGATTGGCGTGACGGTGAACTTTGGCGCAACTGCGGCGTTGACGACGCGGAGTGGCCAGATAAAAACCATGAATAAAAAAGTAACAAAATGTTACGTACAAGCTTTTTCATGTGTCCTCACCTTTTGTCTGTAATATGTAGGTGGCAACAGGTGCCACCGAGTGCGATCACATTTATCGCTGCCTGTCAGACGCGGGTGAGGTTTGCTAGTCAATCGGACGTCGCCCTGTCTGATTGTTATATCGATTTATTTCGGATAACAACTTTATTTTACCGATAAGGGTCGTTTAGCCATCATAAAATGCTTGTGCATAGTTGCGTGGGGACATGGGTTGCAGCGGGCTGGACTTGTCTTCGCGTCATGAATACTCGATAATATGAAAAGATAAATAGTTACCGCTGAAGAAAATGCGGGCTTCGATTCAAATGAATGGGACGTTCATCTCACTAAATGGAAAAATTTTTCCACAAAATGAGACAGCGTCAGGGGGAGGAACAATGTTACAAGGACCACGGGTGACAGTTCGCCCTTTTGTGTTGGCAGATACGGATGATTACTTTGCCTATGCAAGACAAAAAAAGGTGACCATGGCCGCAGGGATGCCACCCTTGCTGACGCGCGAGGCGGCGGCCAATCACGTTCAACGCTTCGCCCGCGAGCAGCAGGATCTGGCGTTGGTTTACCAAATGCATGTGATTGGCAACATTGGGGTCTATCCTCGCGCCTTATCGCCGGAAACTGGTGATGACATGACGCGTGAGATCGGGTATATTCTTAATCCGGATTTTTGGCATCAAGGACTGATGCGCGAGGGCCTGCAGCTTGTCATCGCTGACCAATTCGCTCATGGCATCAGGGCCATTTGGGCAGGCGTTTTCCCCGACAATCAGGCTTCTATTCATTTATTAAAAAGATTAGGTTTTGTTTTTCAGTTTGAGGTGCCATTGCCACGAGGGCTAACCGAGCACCAGCCGCGCGATGAACAGTACTTTCGACTTTTGCCGAAACAGTTTGAAAAATGAGGATTTTCTTTAATCATTTTTTGAAAGCCGGGTGAATTCAACGCGGTTTTTTTCTTTTGTATAGGCATCGGATTGAAAAATGCTATAATGAAAAACGAGTAATAGTCTGGAGGTTTCAAAATGACTGTGCAAACAGAGTACCAGCAGGCCTATAAGAAGCGGCTTGCAGCAATCGAAGCCGATCCGCAGTTCACCGTGTTGTCAAGCATGAATCAGCCGCAGGATCCAGCCCAAAAGAAAGTGAGCCAATATATTGTGTTCACTGACTTTAAATCCGACGAACAAAAGCAAAAAACGAACTCGATTTACGTCTACACACCATTTGAAAATGTTGACAAGTATGGCCATTCAAAAGCGGATTATCAAGCACAGCTCTTGTTTGAAACCAATCGCTGGGATAATGTGATGCACATCACCGTCCTGGAGACACTGGGTTCTGAAAGTCGGCTGGCTTTTTACGACTTTGAGAATCTGGGCCTGGCACAGCTGGCGTTAAAAGCATTTCTTAACCTAGCAATGAAAGCCGATATTGGTTTGGTTGACGGCACGATCAGCTCGTTTGATAAAGTCAACTTAGCCAAGTTACGCCACATTTTCACGAAATTCGGTTTTAATATGAAAATGACAGATCCCAAGACTGGCATCGGCAAAATCAGCCGTTCCATGCAGTCTTGAGTAGGCAATTTGGTGGCATTTAATAAGCATGATGCATCGTCTGAAAAGGACGGTGCATTTTTTGTAAACGCGTTATAGAAAATAAAGTCCAACCCTTTAACAGCCCTGAAAAAGCACGATCTTAAACAGGCAAATGGTCTGAAGCCCTTCCACACAGAACACCTTATCCCTGTTGCACTTTGTGAGCAGTTTTTAAGCAAAGTTTACGCCATTTCGTTTAAAATCAAGATGATGCTAAAAAACATCAGCTAAGTGACTCCCAACCGACTCACCTAATTTTAAAATTGATACAGATTAATGAAAAATATGCAACAGAACATTTCTGTTTAGTCAGTGTTTTTCAAAAAAACTAGGCTTGAAACGGAACACAAAAAGCGTATTATGAAACACATCAATAATTTAGGAAGTGGCGAAATGGCAGAAGAGAAGCGCTATGGCGCAGATTTAATTGTCGAAAGTCTGGCAAATCACGGAATTGATTATGTTTTTGGCATCCCCGGCGCCAAAATCGATCGGGTTTTTGAGACCTTAGAACATCCCAAATCAGAAAAGAGTCCGCAATTAATCGTGGCACGGCATGAACAGAATGCTGCGTTCATGGCTGCCGGGATCGGGCGTTTGACTGGCAAACCCGGCGTTGTCCTGACAACCTCGGGACCCGGTGCTTCAAATCTGGCAACCGGCTTGGTGACCGCAACCGCTGAAGGTGATCCGGTTTTGGCTTTGTCTGGTCAGGTTAAGCGGGCAGATTTATTGCGCAGTTCCCATCAAAGCATGCGCAATGCCGATCTTTTTGCGCCGATCACCAAATATGCCGCTGAAGTGCAGGATCCGGATAATGTCAGTGAAATCATTGCCAATGCTTATCAAGCCGCGGAATCCGGCAAGCAAGGGGCAAGTTTCGTGTCGATTCCGCAAGACGTCACCGATTCCCCAGTGAATTCGGAACCGATTAAGCCGCTGGTGGCGCCGAAGTTAGGGCCGGCGAGTCCTAGTGATATGACGTATTTGGCTCATGCCATTAAAGAGGCGTCGCTGCCGGTCTTGCTGTTAGGGATGCGCGCGTCTTCTAGCGATGTGACGGCAGAAATTCGCGAGTTGCTGTCAGTTACCGAGTTGCCGGTGGTTGAAACCTTCCAAGGTGCGGGCATCATCTCTCACCGCCAAATCGACAATTTCTTTGGCCGGGTTGGTTTGTTCCGCAATCAACCGGGGGATATGTTATTGCAACACAGCGATCTTGTCATTGCGATTGGCTATGATCCGGTCGAATATGAACCACGTAACTGGAATGCGGATGGCAAGTCGCGCATCATCGTGATTGATGACGTGCCAGCCGAAATCGATCACAACTTCCAGCCGGAAACCGAGCTGATCGGTGATATTTCTCAGACGCTGGATATTTTGGTACCGTTACTGCGAGGCTATCAGGTGGCGCCTGAAAGCAAGAAATACCTCACGGAACTGCAAGGAAAACTGCAGGAAAGCGATGTTCCGCCAGCTCTCGCAGATCAAAAAGTCTTACACCCGCTCAGTATCGTAGCAGCTTTACAAAAACGCGTGACGGACGATATGACAGTTGCGGTAGATGTGGGCAGTCACTATATCTGGATGGCCCGCCATTTTCGGAGTTACGAACCGCGGCACTTGCTATTTTCCAATGGGATGCAGACGCTAGGCGTTGCCTTGCCTTGGGCGATTGCGGCGACTTTGGTCCGTCCGGGTAAAAAGGCGGTTTCAGTATCAGGTGACGGCGGTTTTCTTTTCTCGGGCCAAGAGCTAGAAACAGCAGTTCGATTGAAAGCGGATTTGGTTCACATTATTTGGAACGATGGCCATTATGATATGGTAAAATTCCAAGAAGAGATGAAATATGGTCGGGCAGCTGGCGTTGATTTTGGCCCGGTCGACTTCGTCAAATATGCGGAGGCTTTTGGTGCCAAAGGTCTGCGTGTCAATCAACCGAGTGAACTTGGCAAAGTGTTAGATGAAGCCTTTGCGACGAAAGGACCGGTGCTGGTTGATATTCCGGTTGATTATTCCGACAATGCGGAACTCGGCGCGGCCATGCTCCCTGATCAGATTTATTAATCGTTAGTGGCAGGTTGACTCAAGGCGGTTGCAGGCTCGAAACCTGTGTAAAAGGAGGTTGTTATTTTTTGAAAACGGATCGATTGTATCAACATGGGACACTGGCAATGCTAGTACCTGGTTTGTTTGCCGGGACACAGACGATCGAAGCTTTGTTGCAACACGGTGACACCGGCATTGGCACGTTGACCGGCCTTGATGGCGAGTTGATTATTCAAGCCGGAAAAGTTTATCAGGTGAATGCACAGGGTACCGTTCGTGAAGTTGCAGCGAATGAGAAAGTGCCGTTTGCGAATGTTCATTATCAAGACGATGTTTCGGCCGGAAAGCTTCAAGGGTTGGATCTGACCGGGTTTCAGAAAGCGGTCCTTGACCGGTTACAAACCAGTAATCTTTTTGCGGCAGTTCGGGTCGAAGGGACCTTTACGCAAATGCACACGCGCGCTGTGTTGCCGCAGCAACCTCCTTATCCGACGTTGACAGAAACGGCTTCGGGTCAAAAAGAATTTCATGCCGATAACGTCAAAGGAACGTTGATCGGTTACTTTTCACCGGATCTTTATGCCGGTGCAGTATCGCCGGGTTTCCATTTGCACTTTTTGGCGACTGATCATCACATGGGTGGGCACATTCTTGGCTTTGAGCTCGACAGTGGCGAATTATTTTTGCAAAAGTTTAGTGACTTTCAGTTACACTTGCCGACAGATGACGAACCGTTCTTAAAGCAGCATTTTGACACGGCTAGTTTAGTCGATGACATCCGCAAAGCTGAAAATTGAGTTAAAACCGGGTGAGAACCGGTTGCCGTCAGATATAAGACATGATAACGTGAACCATAATCAAGATTAGAGGTCGCACCGATCATCAGTCGCAACTGCAATGGCCTGAACGCCAGATGCACAGTTGTTAAAGGGAAAGGTGCCGAAATGCCGGCTTAGTTCAGTAAGGCGGTGTTGGGCCAGTGGATAACATCTGCTGGACTGTCGCGGCTATCGCGGGGCGCTAACAAATCGGATCACGTTTATTCATGACGAAAAGCAGAATAAGCCGATGGGTTAGTTACTGACACCCATCGGTTTTTTTATTGCTTAAACGCGCTGTAACCGTAACAGCCTAACGTTTAACATCTCAACCCATTCAGCAAAGGAGTACATTTGTGGCACAGTCAGCAACGAATCAGGTCAAACGAGAACTCAAAACCCGGCATCTTTCAATGATTGCCCTCGGCGGCAGTATTGGCACCGGACTTTTTGTCGCAAGCGGCAGCGCGATTGCAACTGCCGGACCGGGCGGCGCAATCGCAGCTTATATTGGTATCGGGTTAATGGTGTTCTTTCTGATGACCAGTTTGGGCGAAATGGCCACCTATGTACCGGTATCCGGGTCTTTTTCAGAGTACGCCAGCCGGTTTGTTGATCCGGCGTTTGGCTTTGCTTTAGGCTGGAACTATTGGTTCAATTGGGCGATCACCGTTGCCGTTGATGTTTCAACAACGGCCATTGTGATGCACTTCTGGTTACCGGATGTGCCAGGTTGGCTGTTTTCGCTGGGCTTTTTGGCACTTATTTTTACGATTAACATTATTTCGGTCAAATCATTTGGCGAAACCGAATATTGGCTTTCATTAATCAAAGTGATTACGGTCTTGGTCTTCCTGGTCGTGGGCTTGCTGACCATTCTGGGGATCATGGGCGGACACGGTCCCATCGGCTTTAAAAATTATACGACCGGGGCGGCACCGTTTGTTGGTGGTTTGCCTGCAACGTTAGCGGTTTTCGTAGTTGCTGGTTTTTCTTTTCAAGGCACCGAATTAATCGGGATTACGGCGGGTGAAAGTGCCACGCCCGAAACCAGCATTCCCAAGGCAATTAAGCAGGTGTTTTGGCGGATCTTGCTGTTTTATATTCTGTCCATTGCCGTTATTGCCGCCATCATTCCTTATACCAGTCCGAATTTGTTAGGCGCTAGCGTTGATCAGGTGGCGATTTCGCCGTTTACGCTGGTTTTTGATCGAATTGGGCTCGCTGGGGCAGCCAGTGTGATGAACGCCGTGATTCTGACATCGGTTTTGTCGTCTGCCAATTCCGGCATGTATGCCTCCACCCGAATGTTGTGGGCCATGGGCGGTTCGGGGTTTGCGCCGCGTGTTTTTCAAAAAACGAACACCCGCGGCATTCCGATTGCAGCCTTACTATTGACAACACTGGTCGGTGGTTTGACATTTTTGACCAGCATTATGGGACCCCATGTATATCAACTGTTGGTGGCTGCATCCGGCCTGACCGGATTTCTGGCGTGGCTAGGGATCGCGGTATCACATTTTCGCTTTCGGCGTGCGTTTGTGAAGCAGGGGCATGATGTTCATGAGTTGAAATATCATGCAAAATGGTTCCCGGTTGGCCCAATTTTGGCGATCATCATGAGCTTAATTGTGATTGTGGGGCAGGATCTGCAAGCGGTGCAACATTTTGCCTGGGGACGTCTGCTGATTTCTTACATGTCGATTCCGCTATTCATCGTTTTATTTGTCTGGTATAAGGTCAAACACAAGACCAAACTGATTCCGTTAGAAAAAGTCGATCTTTCACCACACCGTGAGCATCAGGCGAGCAAGCGAGCGTGAGTAAAAGAGTAGCTGATTGGCTTTTTGACCGCAACATTTCTCGCTAAAGTATATGAAATTGCGCCTAAGCTAAATCGGCTCTAAAACGCAGCAATTTGCGTTTTAGAGCCGATTTTTGATGGATAACTGGCAAAATTTATTCGAACGACGAGAGCCTAAGAAGCGGGATCGGCATTTTGGCCTGACAACGAGGCGTCGGTTTTCTTAAGATACAGGCGGCGAATCAATAAGTACAGTCGGAAAATGGCGTCGTCGCTGTCTTCAGCTGTCCAACTAATGATGTGCCCATGAAAACCGGCAGGCGCGGCGGCTTTGATGGCCTGCTCGTTATCGACACTTGTAATAACGAGGTCTGCAGTTTTAAAAACGGCACGTTCCGGCAACAAGTGAACCATTGGTAGATCAGATAAGAAGTTGACAAGGCGGCGGTTAAGCAAGTTGTGGTCGAGATAGGCCAATCTGATCCGTACGGTAGGTGTTTCCGCAAAGTAGCGCAGATAAGGCGTCAGCAAATAGTAGAGCGTGCGCAAAAATAGATGCTGCTTACCAAGAAAATGTCGATATGCCGGCGTATCAGGCAGCGTGGCAATGAATTCCTCGAGGCCTTGATAAAGATTGGTTTTGGTGTAATTCAACGCACGGGGATTGAAAAAGTCGACCAAATGCATGAAATCGCCGCCCAGCATTTCATTGTTCAATGCGATTCGGGTCAGATTGAGGATCAACCCCTGTTCGTGCTGAAGGTCAAAGACCGTGTGATGCCGAATATGATCACCTAAAAAGGCTAAAAGTCGTTTAACGAAATCGGCAGCAACTGTCTTTTGGCTAAGAACGTAATGAATAAAGTCTTTATCGGCTGGTGTGTCACGCAAGAAGGTGATCGTTCGATGTTGCTGAAAATAGAAGAAATCATTTTCAGCTTTCATGAATTGCTTATTGAACGCCGGGAACATTTCTTGCGTATAAACGGAATGCTGAAATGGTGGGTAATCCTTGAAGATCCGGTCAAACGGTTCGTTGCCGGTAACAAAATGATTGCCACTGATCCGCACCCGACAAATTGCCCAAAAGAGGATCTCTTCAAGAATATCGACCGGATTGGTTTTGGCATTGGGCAGGGCCATGTATTCTTTGACGATTTGCTTTTCATCCAGGACTTTAAATGGCCAGTCAACACCATGGTAACCTAGCCAGTAAAAATCAAACAGAAACAGCCTGATTCGGCTTTCTTCACCGATAAAGCACAAATCACTAAAGGACAACTTGATTTGGAACCGTTCGAGCAGTGCGCGCAAGGCGACGGTTTTCCGCACCAACGTTGAGCGGCTGATGAAATGGGCACGGCAAAACTGCTCGGTAGAGGGATGATTAGCCTGAACAATGTAGTCAACAAATTGAAACGCAATCGCATGTTTTAGCAAATAAAGGTGATAATCATCAACCGTTACGTCGATTTCCATTAAAAGGTTGATTTGCTTACGTTTAAGGTTTTCCGGGTGCGCCGTTAATTCGGTTAAATCACGAAAGAGTTCCTGTAAGATGTTGTAGCCCTGCTGATAAGAAAGGTCTAGGTGGCGACTGAGGGTATTAATGGTGTAGGTTTGGACATTACTATCCTTGATAGCTGAAAACATTTGGTATTTTTGGAAATCAGCGCGGTCAAGAAAAGTTTGTTCGTAAAGCATCGTGATCCCCCAATCTGAAGACAATTTTGTTCGCTTCAATATCAATTATAACAAAGAATGACGAGTATGACGTTTTATTAGTGAACTATTGAACTTTAAACATGCGTAAAACCATCTGTTAAGATAAGAAACTGCTATAAAAATGGTATAGACAAGCTTTGTGCCGAGCTTGAAACCTGACGCTGTATGTTCGATGAAGTATAATCATGGGAAATGGGGTAAATTATCTGAAGTAGGGAGATTTTATGAAAGACAATCATGATATTTTTTTGTCAATGTCTGACGCTGAGAAACTGGGGTTGTTTCGTACCATTATCGAGGTACGGGAAGCGCAGACACCAGTTACGGCAAAATTAGCGGCTTATCGTGGTCATCGGCCTTTGGTAAGTGAGGTTAATCTCAAACAGATAGCAGCACTTACGAACCGCAATTATGGCAGCGTCTATAATACTTATAACGGCCTGATTAGTTCATTACAGGCAATGCTTGGCCGGCACCATAGTTCGGTGAAAACACTATTTGCGGTGCCGCCTGACGAATTTCGCTATCATCTTGTTGCCCAATCACATCCATACAAATTTTTAGACGCTGTCTTATATCAACGGTATGAGAACCTTGATGATTTTTTGAAAGCCTGCGATAGCTCTAAAGCCACGGTTTTGCGCCATTTAAAGGCGATTCGGGGTTATGCGCGGCAAAGCGGAGTGCAGTTCTCGTATGAAACACTATCATTTACCGGCCCGGAATTAAACATCCGGCTGTTTATGACAATTGCTTATTGGTTGGCAACCAATGGCGTGGCATGGCCTTTTGAAAATTTAACGCACCAGCAAGCTGGCCAGATTCTAGATGGCTTACTGGTCGTTTTTGATGGCGGCAAGGTCAACACCATCACGCGCGAGTTATTAATGTATTATGTGGCGATTTCGCATCAGCGCATTTTAAGCGGCCACATTTTGGTGCATGACGCGCAATCGGAGGTGCTGCATTACCCGGTTCCCAATCTGTTCAGCGACGCCGCCTCGCGACTACTGGATAAATCAAAACAATTTGAACATCTGACCACCCAGCAGCAACAGAGCGAAAGTGATGCGCTTTATTTTCTATTTAATTTTGCACCGCTATATATTATCACGGATGAGCAAGTTGAAAAGCGGATGATCGAGCGCTACAACAACTATAATCCCGAGATTTATCAATTGATCAGCGGATTTTTCGAGCATTTTCCATACAGCTTCAAGCGTGATATTCACCTACCCGATGATACTTACCGTTTGCTGTTCGTCAATATGCTGAGTGTGACGGTAAGCGTGCTGGCGTTTAATAAGGATTTTACGACCAGTTTGTTAGCCGAGTTCAGTTCAAACATTCAGCAAACCAAGGATGATCCTGCCTTTTATCAACAGGTTAAGGTCACGCTTGACGAAGTGATTGGGCGCAAGAAGCTGTCATCGTTTCGAAATTGCCGAGAAGTTTTGACCGAGGCATTTTATCGTAGCCTCCATCAACTTGTAGTTCAATTTCAGCCACGCAAAAAGGTCTTGGTTGCTCCGATTATCGAACAAACAATGACTGGCTATATCGATCTCTTGGCGTTTTTGCATGCTGTTCCGTTCGTTGAGTTAGCGTCGCCTGATGCTAATCTCAAGGATGTTGATCTGGTCATCACTACTTCGGTAGGACTCATTCAAGACAATGTCGGTAAGACGCAGATTTTCCCGTGGCACATCAATGTCACCAATGACCACTACGGCCAGCTTTATAGTTTGCTGCGGGAACTTTGGGATGAAAAGATGCTCAAGGAAGCGCGTTTTATTTACTAGAACCTAACACCAATCTGTGCAAGTTGTTAGATCACGGGTATATTCGTCATAAAAATACAAAGTTTTCTTGTATCCCGCGTCAAGATGCGGTATTTTAGCAATGTATAGTTAACACGTCTGAAGCGCCTAAGTGGATGTTTTAGAGAGTCAGCGGTTGGTGCAAGCTGACAATCATCCTTATTCCAGCGCCTGAGTGGGCAGTGATGAGCTGCACGGAAGCCGACCGTTATCGGCTAAGAGGGTGGCGTTATGCGCCAAACTTGGGTGGTACCGCGGAAAGAAGCCTTTCGTCCCATTGGAGATGAAGGGCTTTTTTTGTTGAGCGTGAGCCAGCCCGGTTAGAAACCGGAGTGTAAGTGGCCTCGGTCGTGATGGCCGGGTTTTGGCCATTGCGACCGAGGTTCTTACACGCAGGTTTCTGGGCTGGGGGACGCGTTATGGTTGAGCGTGAGCCGGCGCGCTTAGGGGTCGGAGTGTAAGCGGCCTTGATCGGGATGGCCCGGGCTTAGGCCATTGCGACCAAGGTTCTTACACGCAGACCCCTGCGCCGGGGGACGCGTTATGGTTGAGCGTGAGCCAGCTCCTGCGCCGGCAAACGAGGCAAGGCAAACTTTAACGTGTCAGATACATCAAAATGATGAGGGAGGAAGAGTATGTTAGATCTGAAATTGATTCGGCAAAAGCCTGAATGGGCGAAGAAAAAATTAGCCGCCCGGGCAATTAAGGGTGAAGAAATCGACGAGCTACTGGCTCTGGATGAAGAGCGCAGAAAAGTGACAGTGCAGACCGAGGAACTAAAAGCTCAGCGCAATGAAGTTTCCGGGAAGATTGCCGTCATGAAGCGCAACAAAGAAAACGCGGATGACCAAATTGCAGCGATGCGCGAAGTCGGCCAGAAGATTAGTGCTTTAGACAAAGAGCTGGCGGCACTTAATGACAAAGTGACTTATATTCTAGTACGTTTACCGAATTTCCCGGCAGATGACGTGCCAATGTCGCTGAACGAAGATGATTCACGAGAAGAGTACAAGTGGGGCAAGATTCCAAGTTTTGAATTTGAACCAAAACATCACTGGGACATCGGTGAGAGTCTTGGCATTTTGGATTTTGAACGAGCCGCCAAAGTTTCAGGCAGTCGGTTTGTTTACTATAAAGGAGCCGGAGCCCGCCTAGAACGTGCCGTTTACAATTTCTTTTTAGACGAACATCAAAAAGAAGGTTACGAAGAAATTATTCCTCCTTACTTGGTTAACAACGATTCCATGTTTGGAACTGGTCAGTTTCCCAAGTTTACCGATGCTACTTATACCATCACCAATGACGGCGAGCCATTGACCATGATTCCGACCGCCGAAGTTCCACTGGTCAACTATTACCGTGGCGACATTATTGATGCGGATAAACTGCCAATCAATTTTACGGCCTTAACTCCGGCGTTTCGTTCTGAAGCTGGCAGTGCCGGCCGCGACACCCGCGGCCTGATCCGCATGCACCAATTTAACAAGGTCGAGATGGTGAAATTCTGCAAACCGGAAGATTCCTGGAAAGAATTGACTAATTTGATTCATGATGCTGAGGATCTTTTGCGTAAACTCGGATTGCCTTACCATGTCATCACATTAGCCAGCAACGATGCTAGCTTCACCAGCGCCAAGACAAATGATCTGGAAGTCTGGTTCCCGGCCCAGGATCGCTACCGGGAAATCTCAAGCTGTAGCAACTGCACCGACTTCCAAGCGCGGCGTTCCCAGATTCGGTATCGCGACGACGAAGGCAAGCTGCAGTTTGTCCACACACTCAACGGTTCAGGACTCGCAGTTGGCCGAACGGTAGCAGCCATTCTTGAAAATTACCAGCAAGAAGACGGCACCGTTAAGATTCCGGATGTTTTGGTTCCTTACATGCATGGGCAAACTGTCATCAAACAAGAAAATTAATTGAGAAAATGCATGTTTATGCAGCGGATTGTTAATGATTCGCTGCATTTTTGATTGAATGTTCGGCCTTCGATTTCTTAGCAAAACCTCATTTAAAAAGTGTTGACGGCGTTCAACAAAGTTGCTATCATATTATTCGTTGTCAAATTGATAGCACATCAGGGCATTCAACAAATGCATGTTTATTCAAAAAGTTGTTGACATGATTTGCTGGTCATGATAATCTATCAAAGTTGTCTTTTGACAAGGTCGTCCTTTGAAAACTGAACAAAGTTTCGTTTAAATGTGCAGGGTCCTTGATACTTCGGTGTCGAGGCAAAAAGTAACATTTGCGAAGTCAATTCGCTAGAACAACAAATCGAGCTATTCGAACAGCTCATATTTATATGAGAGTTTGATCCTGGCTCAGGATGAACGCTGGCGGCGTGCCTAATACATGCAAGTCGAACGAGTTTTGGTCGATGAACGGTGCTTGCATCGTGATTCAACTTAAAACGAGTGGCGGACGGGTGAGTAACACGTGGGTAACCTGCCCTTAAGTGGGGGATAACATTTGGAAACAGATGCTAATACCGCATAAATCCAAGAACCGCATGGTTCTTGGCTGAAAGATGGCGTAAGCTATCGCTTTTGGATGGACCCGCGGCGTATTAGCTAGTTGGTGAGGTAACGGCTCACCAAGGCCATGATACGTAGCCGAACTGAGAGGTTGATCGGCCACATTGGGACTGAGACACGGCCCAAACTCCTACGGGAGGCAGCAGTAGGGAATCTTCCACAATGGACGCAAGTCTGATGGAGCAACGCCGCGTGAGTGAAGAAGGCTTTCGGGTCGTAAAACTCTGTTGTTGGAGAAGAATGGTCGGCAGAGTAACTGTTGTCGGCGTGACGGTATCCAACCAGAAAGCCACGGCTAACTACGTGCCAGCAGCCGCGGTAATACGTAGGTGGCAAGCGTTATCCGGATTTATTGGGCGTAAAGCGAGCGCAGGCGGTTTTTTAAGTCTGATGTGAAAGCCCTCGGCTTAACCGAGGAAGCGCATCGGAAACTGGGAAACTTGAGTGCAGAAGAGGACAGTGGAACTCCATGTGTAGCGGTGAAATGCGTAGATATATGGAAGAACACCAGTGGCGAAGGCGGCTGTCTGGTCTGTAACTGACGCTGAGGCTCGAAAGCATGGGTAGCGAACAGGATTAGATACCCTGGTAGTCCATGCCGTAAACGATGAATGCTAGGTGTTGGAGGGTTTCCGCCCTTCAGTGCCGCAGCTAACGCATTAAGCATTCCGCCTGGGGAGTACGACCGCAAGGTTGAAACTCAAAGGAATTGACGGGGGCCCGCACAAGCGGTGGAGCATGTGGTTTAATTCGAAGCAACGCGAAGAACCTTACCAGGTCTTGACATCTTTTGATCACCTGAGAGATCAGGTTTCCCCTTCGGGGGCAAAATGACAGGTGGTGCATGGTTGTCGTCAGCTCGTGTCGTGAGATGTTGGGTTAAGTCCCGCAACGAGCGCAACCCTTATGACTAGTTGCCAGCATTGAGTTGGGCACTCTAGTAAGACTGCCGGTGACAAACCGGAGGAAGGTGGGGATGACGTCAAATCATCATGCCCCTTATGACCTGGGCTACACACGTGCTACAATGGATGGTACAACGAGTTGCGAGACCGCGAGGTCAAGCTAATCTCTTAAAGCCATTCTCAGTTCGGACTGTAGGCTGCAACTCGCCTACACGAAGTCGGAATCGCTAGTAATCGCGGATCAGCACGCCGCGGTGAATACGTTCCCGGGCCTTGTACACACCGCCCGTCACACCATGAGAGTTTGTAACACCCGAAGCCGGTGGCGTAACCCTTTTAGGGAGCGAGCCGTCTAAGGTGGGACAAATGATTAGGGTGAAGTCGTAACAAGGTAGCCGTAGGAGAACCTGCGGCTGGATCACCTCCTTTCTAAGGAAACAGACGTAAGTCTGACGGAAACCTGCACATACGAAACTTTGTTTAGTTTTGAGAGGATGACCTCTCTTTTTACGCCTATCGGGCCTATAGCTCAGTTGGTTAGAGCGCACGCTTGATAAGCGTGAGGTCGATGGTTCAAGTCCATCTAGGCCCATCAAGCGTTCGCTTGTTAATTGAACAACCCTTATGGGGGATTAGCTCAGCTGGGAGAGCGCCTGCTTTGCAAGCAGGAGGTCATCGGTTCGATCCCGTTATCCTCCATTGGCCGTCAGGCCAATTCACCGACGCAAGTCGGCGACTTTGTTCTTTGAAAACTGGATATCATTGTTGTAAATGTTTTAAATTGCCGAGAACACAGCGTATTTGTATGAGTTTCTAATATAGAAATTCGCATCGCATAACCGCTGACGCAAGTCAGTACAGGTTAAGTTACAAAGGGCGCACGGTGGATGCCTTGGCACTAGGAGCCGATGAAGGACGGAACTAATACCGATATGCTTCGGGGAGCTATAAGTAAGCTTTGATCCGGAGATTTCCGAATGGGGGAACCCAGTACACAGCAGTGTATTGCCTGCAAGTGAATTCATAGCTTGTCGGCGGCAGACGCGGGGAACTGAAACATCTCAGTACCCGCAGGAAAAGAAAGAAAACTCGATTCCCATAGTAGCGGCGAGCGAAGTGGGAAGAGCCCAAACCGAGAAGCTTGCTTCTCGGGGTTGTAGGACTGGACATTGGAGTTACCAAAGTTCGACGTAGTCGAAGTCAGCTGGAAAGCTGCGCCATAGAAGGTGAAAGCCCTGTAAACGAAACGGCGGACCCTCCGTCCAGGATCCTGAGTACGGCGGAACACGTGAAATTCCGTCGGAATCCGGGAGGACCATCTCCCAAGGCTAAATACTCCCTAGTGACCGATAGTGAACCAGTACCGTGAGGGAAAGGTGAAAAGCACCCCGGAAGGGGAGTGAAACAGTTCCTGAAACCGTGTGCCTACAATTAGTCAAAGCCCGTTAAGGGGTAATGGCGTGCCTTTTGTAGAATGAACCGGCGAGTTACGTTTGCCTGCGAGGTTAAGATGAAAAGTCGGAGCCGGAGCGAAAGCGAGTCTGAACAGGGCGAATGAGTAGGCAGATGTAGACCCGAAACCAAGTGACCTACCCATGACCAGGTTGAAGGTGTGGTGAAACACACTGGAGGACCGAACCCATGTATGTTGAAAAATGCTGGGATGAGTTGTGGGTAGCGGTGAAATTCCAAACGAACTTGGAGATAGCTGGTTCTCTCCGAAATAGCTTTAGGGTTAGCCTCGGAGGATGGATCATGGAGGTAGAGCACTGTTTGAACTAGGGGCCCATCAAGGGTTACTGAATTCAGATAAACTCCGAATACCATCGATCTTACTCCGGGAGTCAGACAGTGAGCGATAAGGTCCATTGTCGAAAGGGGAACAGCCCAGATCACCAGTTAAGGTCCCTAAATTTATGCTAAGTGGAAAAGGATGTGGCGTTGCACAGACAACTAGGATGTTGGCTCAGAAGCAGCCACCATTTAAAGAGTGCGTAATAGCTCACTAGTCGAGTGGCACTGCGCCGAAAATATACCGGGGCTAAGCATAATACCGAAACTGTGGGTGCACCCGTAAGGGTGCGCGGTAGGAGAGCGTTCTAAGGGCGTTGAAGGTCGATCGTGAGGACGGCTGGAGCGCTTAGAAGTGAGAATGCCGGCATGAGTAGCGAAAGATCAGTGAGAATCTGATCCACCGTATGACTAAGGTTTCCTGGGGAAGGCTCGTCCTCCCAGGGTTAGTCGGGATCTAAGGCGAGGCCGGAAGGCGTAGTCGATGACAAGCAGGTTGAGATTCCTGCACTAGTTTATTTTGTTTAAGCGATGGAGGGACGCAGGAGGCTAAGGAAAGCGCACGGCTGGAAAAGTGCGTCCAAGCCGCAAGTCTGGTGGCGAGTGAAATGCTTGCGACCATAAGGACAAGCGGTGATGGGGAGCGAAATTAAAGTAGCGAAGTTCCTGATGTCACACTGCCAAGAAAAGCTTCTAGTGAGAAATAAACTACCCGTACCGCAAACCGACACAGGTAGTCGAGGAGAGTATCCTCAGGTGAGCGAGCGAACTCTCGTTAAGGAACTCGGCAAAATGACCCCGTAACTTCGGAAGAAGGGGTGCTGACCGCAAGGTCAGCCGCAGTGAATAGGCCCAAACAACTGTTTATCAAAAACACAGGTCTCTGCTAAATCGAAAGATGATGTATAGGGGCTGACGCCTGCCCGGTGCTGGAAGGTTAAGAGGATGAGTTAGCGCAAGCGAAGCCCAGAATTGAAGCCCCAGTAAACGGCGGCCGTAACTATAACGGTCCTAAGGTAGCGAAATTCCTTGTCGGGTAAGTTCCGACCCGCACGAAAGGCGTAATGATTTGGGCACTGTCTCAACGAGAGACTCGGTGAAATTATAGTACCCGTGAAGATGCGGGTTACCCGCGACAGGACGGAAAGACCCCATGGAGCTTTACTGTAGCTTGATATTGAGTGTTGGTACCGCTTGTACAGGATAGGTAGGAGCCGTAGAGATCGGAACGCTAGTTTCGATGGAGGCGTTGGTGGGATACTACCCTAGCTGTATGAACACTCTAACCCGCGCCACTGATCGTGGCGGGAGACAGTGTCAGGTAGGCAGTTTGACTGGGGCGGTCGCCTCCTAAAATGTAACGGAGGCGCCCAAAGGTTCCCTCAGAATGGTTGGAAATCATTCGCAGAGTGTAAAGGTAGAAGGGAGCTTGACTGCGAGACTGACAAGTCGAGCAGGGACGAAAGTCGGGCTTAGTGATCCGGTGGTTCCGTATGGAAGGGCCATCGCTCAACGGATAAAAGCTACCCTGGGGATAACAGGCTTATCTCCCCCAAGAGTCCACATCGACGGGGAGGTTTGGCACCTCGATGTCGGCTCATCGCATCCTGGGGCTGTAGTCGGTCCCAAGGGTTGGGCTGTTCGCCCATTAAAGCGGTACGCGAGCTGGGTTCAGAACGTCGTGAGACAGTTCGGTCCCTATCCGTCGCGGGCGCAGGAAATTTGAGAGGAGCTGTCCTTAGTACGAGAGGACCGGGATGGACGTTCCGCTGGTGTACCAGTTGTGCCGCCAGGCGCATCGCTGGGTAGCTATGAACGGAAGGGATAAACGCTGAAAGCATCTAAGTGTGAAGCCCTCCTCGAGATGAGATTTCCCATTCCTATATGGAAGTAAGACCCCTGAGAGATGATCAGGTAGATAGGCTGGAAGTGGAAGTGCAGCGATGCATGGAGCGGACCAGTACTAATCGGTCGAGGACTTAACCAAGTAGAGCGTGAGCAGGAGCGCTTAGAAACCGGAGCATAAGCGGGCCTGAGTTCGTTGGCCGGGTTTTGGCCAATGGACTCAGGGGCCTTATGTGGAGGTTTCTGTGACTGCGAACGCGTTTCGATGAAATACACTGGTTCCCGACAACACAACAACAATGATAGCCAGTTTTGAGAGCGCAAAGTTCTCATAAGTGTGGTGGCGATAGCAAGAAGGATACACCTGTTCCCATGCCGAACACAGAAGTTAAGCTTCTTCACGCCGAGAGTAGTTGGTGGGAAACTGCCTGCGAGGGTAGGAAGCTGCCACGCTGTTTATTCCGGTTTAGCTCAGTTGGTAGAGCACCTGACTGTTAATCAGGTTGTCGTCAGTTCGAGCCTGACAACCGGAGCTCATGAAACACTCGTCGTTGACGGGTGTTTTTTTCTACAAAAAATTGATGTAAGTGATCATTAATGACATGATGAAACAAGGGGTGACACAGTGTCACCATGTATTGAGATTGATCTGTCATTTGAATACACGAAAAGATGCTTAAAAACGTAGTAGCTTAGCGGGTACGTGGTTATTGCCAATGTGTAATGGTCAAACTTGACCGGGCTTGGTAATATCCGCATAATGTTGATACAGAACATCGTCAGTAAAAATGAAAGAGGTATCGTGATGAATAATCGGATTCAACTTCGCCAGCAGAAAAAGCCTCGTCATCGGGGACTTAAAATTTTTGGAATTATCGCAGGTGTCTTGCTTTTGTTGATCGTGGCTTGCGTTTTCTTTTTTCCGCAGATCAACAATACGATTCGTAATGTGACGGGCAATGATACGCCGGCAGATGCCGCGGTTAAATCTCGCTTGGTGTCGGAAATTACTGCGCAGAAGACGGGGAATGCAACGACTGATGCCGCACTCCAGCGCGCAGCTGATACATTGAAAGAGACCAAAATGAGTACGATCATGAAAGCCGCGCAAGATCAGGATCAGGCAGCAGTTTTACTGCAAAAGGCAACTGGTGCCAATCAGGCGCAAGCTAAGCTAGCTGCAGCGTTGTTGTTCAAAGAGGAATCGATCACTCCGGTTCGCCAAGCGATCGCTTCAGGTGACTATTATCGAGCGTATCAGGATGTCAAATCGTTGCAACAACAAGGTAACACTAGTACGTTACAGAATTTATTGACCGGTCAGTAAAAACAAAACAGCTCCCGCATGGCAATGAAGCCATAACGGAAGCTGTTTTTGATTGAAACAAGAATTTACTTAGGTTCATACATAAATGTCAGTTCATTGTGTGGCTGAATCAGGCGACCAGAGACGGTTTTGTCGGACATGATCATGCCACCGGGTAACATGGCGTGGTGATACCGAAAATTAGGGAAGTCCGGTGCTGTTAGTTCATATTGGTGACCAGTTTTGGTATGCAGCACCTGAGCGTCACGCAATGGCCGGTTGTGATTATCAAAGTACTGAATAACCAATGTTGCCGGAACCGGGTGATGAACCAGTGATGGTGCCGTTGTGTAGATAAAGGTTAGCTGCGGGGCATTACCCGTCATGGTACCGGTGACAGTTGGATCACCGACATGCTGGCCGTCTGGGAGAACGGCTTTTTGAAAATCATAACCGATTAAGGTCGGAGCAGTGAGTCGAAAATGATGTTCTGGCGTATTCATTAAGTGATTGTCTGGGCCTAATGTCTTGCCGTTTTCATCGACATAATGAATGGTTAAAGTGACTTGTGCCAAATAATTTCACATCCTTTTCGATGATTTAAAAAAGAACTAAGCGTTGCGGGCGGTGAAGCGTGCTTGATTAATGGTTGGCTTTTCCAATTCATCCAACAACGCAACTGCCAGTGTACCGCTGTTGAGAACGGATTTACCGTCATCGTCTTTTAGCAGTGTATTGTCGCCGCGAACGTATTCAGTTGCCGGCCCATGTTCAAAGTTCATGCTTGGCGAGATGCCAATCCAGTTGACATTGTCGGTCCACTGCAGTAGCTGATATTCTCTGAGCTGGTTCTTAGGCGTGTTGATAAATGCCGGTGCATGCGGATCATTTTTAAGTAAATCATACAGGAGCTTGCCGTCAGTTTCCAGGCTGCCTGCTCCTAGAATAAAGACTAGCCGCGGGGAGGTGGTCTCCCGTAACTCGTGGATCAGGTGATCGGCTAAATCAATATGGAGATAGGCTTGTTCAACGGTTGTTGCGAAGGCATCAACAACCGCATCGTAGCCTAGCAGCTGATCGCGGGTGAGGGTGAAAGCGTCTTGCTGCACGAGTTCGGCATCAGGCGGAAGAACGCCGATACCTTTGTCTGGATGACGAACGTAACCGGTAACTTCGTGGCCTCGCTTGAGCGCCTCTTTGTAGATCGCTGATCCTGCATTGCCAGTCGCACCAATAATTGCAATCTTCATCTATAACAACATCCTTTCATAACGAGTCGGTTCAAGGTTTATGATACACTTACTAAAAGTAGATAGACAATTAAATTGGCTCAAAATTAAATCTTCCGCTGTCTTTTCAACGTACTTTTCGGGGCACTTTTCGGAATCGAAATTGTGTGAGAAAAAAGGCTTTACAGTGCTATATTGCTCCTGTATAATCTTACTTGTTGTTCAGCAATGGCCCGTTGGTCAAGTGGTTAAGACACCGCCCTTTCACGGCGGTAACATGGGTTCAAATCCCGTACGGGTCAGTATGCCGGCTTAGCTCAGTTGGTAGAGCATCGGTATCGTAAACCGAGGGTCACAGGTTCAAGTCCTGCAGCCGGCATTTCATAGGGTGTTTTAGTTTTTCTTAGAAAGTGAAATGCCTATATATCAACGATTTAGCCCTCCTAGGTTACCTTAGGAGGGCTTTGTTTTTGAGACTTTGGGACCAAAATGGGACCAAAGATGACTTTTGATAGCAGAAACTTGAGAAAATCGATTTTATCCATCCGTGTCATGTTGACTTGCGTTTGCCAAAATATGATGCTTCAGCTGCGCATACTCGTCTTGGCTTAGCCCTCCGGAATCAAGCAGCTTTTTAAGTTTCACCAGATCGTCAATTTGCGTTGAAACAGTGTTGTTGTCTTCTGCTAAATAAGCAGTAATAGAGCTTGTGAGAGCGCCGATGAGACCGATACCATTGAACATGAGTAGAACAGCGGCAATTCTTCCTAGAAGCGTGTGAGGTGAAATGTCGCCGTAGCCAACGGTGGTGGCGGTGACGATTGCCCACCAGATTGAATCACTGTACGAGGCACCCTCGGCCAACGAATAGATGGCGGCCGCGATGATGACTAGGATGACCGATAACCACAGATAATAAATGAGACCGCCTTTGTGGAGAAATTTCCTGGTTCGTCCCTGTAAAATGCTGATAATACCTGCAAGTCGGGTGATACGAAATGCGCGGCTGAGTCGGACGATACGAAAGGCTCGGGCAAACCGGAAAAACGAAAAAATGGCGTTAAAGGGAATGATTGCCAACAAATCGAGCAAGTGAGTTTTAAAGAACTTAAACTTGTTGTCTGCGGTTAAGAGGCGTGCGAAGTAATCGACGGTAAAGATAGCGAGTATCGCATTGTCTACCACATCGTAGGGAAAGGCTGTCAGGCTAATGACTGATGAATAGTCCAAAATAACCATCACAATAGAAATGACCGCCAGTAGTGCAATCACAACATTGTAGTAACGAATAAAACGTGAATTTAATTTCAAAATGCCATCCCCAATTACATAGTTGCCCCATACCCAACGCGAACGAAATAACCCAGCGTCTTTAACGATGATTTAATTCTATCTTTAGGATCACAAGAGTTCAATCATTTGTAGGTCGAGCTTATGGAATCCCAAGAAAAGCGAAAAATTAGAATCTTCTCCGAAATCCCTATCCCAAGCAACTTATCGCCCTTTTTTAAGCGCTTGTATGCTATGATCGTACGGTAAGTGATTGGTTGAAGGGGTGCAGTATGCATAGACAGAAAACAAGTTCAAAAGCGGGATTGATTTGGACGATTGTGATTTTAGCGGTCATTTTAGTGGCGGGCGGTTTGTGGTTTGGCCTTAATCGGCAGGCGCAGGTAAGAGCTCAAGAAGCTTCATCCGTGTCGCGTTCCAAGGCACGTTCGGTTGCCGAGTCACGTTCAGCTGCCAAGGCCAGTCAGGCGGTTGAAGCTTCCCAAAAGGCAGCGGATCCAGTTTATAAAGATTTTGCCGCTGACGGACTCAGCTATCATCAAGTTCAAGCCGCCAAGGAATTATCCGTGACGGCGGTCGGTGATTCCGTCATGCTTGGCAGTGAGTATTTGTATAAAGAGTTGTTCCCAAAGATCTATTTTGATGCGACGGTTAGCCGCCAAATCTATCAGGTTCCGGCTTTGTTTAAGTCGCTGGCCGCTTCTGGCAAATTGGCCAATACCGTGATCATCGGTTTGGGCACGAATGGCACGTTTACGAATGAGGCATTTCAATCCATTATGACAAGTATTGGTGATCAGCGTCAGGTTTATTGGATTAATGTCCGTTCTGATGCGAAATGGACGGATGAGGTCAATCGCGATCTGGTCAAAATGGCCAAGCGTTACAAGAATTTGCATATTGTTGATTGGCATGGTGCTTCTGCCGGTCATGATGATTGGCTGACAGCCGACAAAACCCATCCGTCAACTGATGGTCAGCCGCATTATGTTGCGACGGTTGCAAAAGCCGTTTTGGCAAAAGCACAATGACCTTTTTCGACGCCTGATCGGGTGCTGGGCGGTTGATGGTTAGTAACCAGGCGGAAAAATGATAACAGATGTTCTCATGACAGTATTTTAAATACCGGTGACATCGAGACAGATTAATGATCGTCTATCGCTGGCGATCATCGTGGAGGTGAGCAGATGCAGGCATTGCTTGATACCCAACAACCGGGAGCTTATTTGTTAATGAGTGTCGGCGGCAGTGCTGCATTGCGCAGGCATTTGGCTGAGATGGGACTGGTCGCCGGCAAGAAGCTGACCGTGGTGCAACCTGCGAGCAAAGTGACCGGTCTGGTGATTTTCTTTCAGGGGCAGCGACTGGCTATCAGTGACGAGATTGCTGCTTTGCTGGTGGTGCGACCGTTTGCCGCAGATGCTGATAAGCCGGCGATACCGTTAGCCCACTTGCCAATCAAGCGAACTGGGTTGGTGCAGAAGATTCAAGGAGATCCACCGCTGCGACACCGTCTGATGGACATGGGCTTAACCAAGGGAACGTTGGTGAAAATTCACCAGATTGCACCGCTTGGCGATCCCATCGAGCTAGCGGTACGTGGTTATAAGTTGAGTATTCGTAAGCAAGACGCGGCGCATGTGCTGGTGACGGAGGTGACCGCTGATGACCATGGATGAGACTTTAGCGCTTGTTGGCAACCCTAATAGTGGCAAAACAACTTTGTTTAATGCGCTGACCGGCGCCAAACAACATATTGGTAATTGGCCGGGGGTCACAGTTGAACGAAAATCCAGTCGGCTTAAAGCCAATCCGGCGGTGATCATCGAAGACCTGCCGGGAACCTATTCACTTTCGCCTTATAGCAGTGAAGAAATTGTGACGCGGGATTTTTTGCTCGAAAAGCAACCGGATTTAGTGATTAATGTCGTCGACGCTACGAACCTCGAACGCAATCTGTATTTAACCTTGCAGGTGATGGAAACCGGGCGGCCATTGATGGTGGCACTCAACATGATGGATGTCCTTGAAAAGTCCCATCGCCGCACGATCAATTTGAAAAAGTTAAGTTATGCCTTGCAGGTACCAGTCATCGGCACCACTGCCACCAAACCGGCAGCTTTAAAGGAACTTGTTCAGGCCATCCAGGCGCCATTACCTAAACCATATGCTTTTCCGGAATATGATCCGCGGCTCGAATCCGCTTTAAGCATGCTTGAGGAAGTCATCGGCAAACGGGTACCCGCCGATCGTTTGCGATGGTATGCCATCAAGCTTTTTGAAAAAGATCCGCAAATCGTGCAGCAGCTGGCTTTTACAACAGCTGAACAGCAACAGGTCACGGAAATTTTACATACGGCTGAGCATCTTTTTGACGATGCGAGTGACAGCATCATCGTGAATGCAAGATATGATTTCATCGCCCGCGTCATGGCGATGTGTGTCGTTGATAAAGAAGATTTTGTCATGTCGGTCAGCGATCGGATTGACCGCATCGTGACGGATCGCTATCTGGCCTTACCGATTTTTGTACTGGTGATGTGGGTGGTTTATTACCTTTCGATCCAGACAGTCGGAACCATCGGCAGTGATTATCTCAATGATACGGTCTTTGGCGGATGGTTGCCGGCGGTGGTCGGCGGGGCATTGAAGGGTTGGGCCGTGGCACCGTGGTTGTCGGGTCTGATCGTGAACGGGTTGATCGGTGGGATTGGTTCAGTGTTAGGGTTCCTGCCGCAGATTATGATGTTGTTTTTATGTCTGGGTATTCTTGAAGACTGCGGGTATATGGCGCGAATCGCGTTTGTGATGGATCGGCTGTTTCACCGGTTTAATCTTAGCGGCAAAAGTTTTATCCCGATTTTGATTGCAACTGGTTGTGGCGTCCCGGGTATCATGGCGACCCGAACGATTGAAAGCGAAAAAGATCGGCGAATGAGCATTATGCTGACGACCTTTATGCCGTGTTCCGCTAAATTGACTGTTATTGCGCTGGTTAGCGGAACCTTCTTTCCGAATAACAGCTGGGTTGCGCCGTCAGCTTATTTCATGGGCATTATTGCCGTTGTCTGCTCTGGCATTTTTCTAAAAAAGACTGCTTTATTTGCCGGACCTCCAGCCCCGTTTGTCATGGAGTTACCAGCGTATCATTTGCCGCGCGTCACCAACCTTTATCGCAGTGTCATGTCTCGGGCACGCGCCTTTGTGCATAAGGCCGGCACAATTATTTTCTTATCGTGTGTTTTGTTATGGTTCCTTTCGCACTTTGACTTTACGTTACGCATGGTCCAGCAAAATAAGAGTATGTTACGGGGGATTGGTGGGATCATTGCCCCGATTTTTGCACCGCTTGGGTTTGGTGATTGGCACACCACAGTGGCTACTTTAGCCGGGTTGATCGCCAAGGAAAATTGTGTCAGCACGCTGCACATTAGCTTCGGTGGGACTGGCGGTTTTGGGCAGACATTGCGGGCGACTTATCCGGCGATGGCAGGGTATGCGTTTTTGATGTTCAATCTTTTATGTGCCCCGTGCTTTGCGGCTATTGGCACTATGTACAAGGAGTTTGGC
The DNA here is from genome assembly GCF_030770335.1 of Lacticaseibacillus zeae subsp. silagei. Classification (NCBI taxonomy): domain Bacteria; kingdom Bacillati; phylum Bacillota; class Bacilli; order Lactobacillales; family Lactobacillaceae; genus Lacticaseibacillus; species Lacticaseibacillus zeae. The sequence goes on from NZ_CP132484.1 coordinate 1,343,438, forward strand.
GATGCGCGCTGGACGTGGCGTGCCGTTGGGTATCAAACAGGCGTGGCGTATTTGCTGACGATGTTGATTTATCAAGGCAGTCTCATTGTGGGTGGTCAGGCCAATGTGCTTAGTATCGGCTTGGTCGCAGTGGCAGTGACACTCATTATTTACGGTCTGTGGCTCAAACGTCCACACCCCGTGGTTGCGTCGGGTTATAGCACGGATATTTAAAAAGGAGATCTTTTATCATGGCAACATGGCTGATTGGCAGTGTCGTCGTTTTGGCGATCGTTCTCGTCTTATATCGCACTTTTTTTCGAAAAAACAAAGCAGGCGGTTGCAGCCAATGTGAAGATGTTGGCTGTCCGTTGATTGATCAGGCCAAAATGGTTCAGGCCAACAAACGGCGTAAAGCATAACGAGTTTCAATGCCGCTTGAGTGGTAAGTGAATGTGGTTTGTGATTGAAATAGCCTTTGTGATCCGGTGAATTTTTAAAACTCGCGTTGCTAAAGTGAACTATGTATAATTGAGTTGTGAAAGCCTTTACAAAAAACGACTGAACGTACATTGTTTGCGCTTCGGCGACCGTTGCATAAAACGGAGGAGATAGCGGCGCAGGGGTAAGAACCATTGCGGTGTACCGGATGTACAAGGGGGATGCAACCATGACAACAAAACAACAATTTCCGATCAGTGATGTGACCGCAGCGAGTGGCTATTTTTCACCACTCAAAGCGACCGTCGAGACGGCATTTTATGGCACGAATGTCCAGCCGGTGACCACATTGACAGAGGCATACGAATTGGCCAAAGCCGCACCAGGTGTCATCATCACGGATTTGCCGATTCAGCATGCCGGTGATCTCGGGCTGCCTGAAGACGCCCGCATCTTGGTCGCAAATGATGGTCTGGTTGTCGGTCGAACCGCTGCTGCCCGGCGGATTATCGGACAGCCTGGTGTTGATGCGGGCACGATGGCAAAAGTTGCGCGTGAAGCCGTATTTCAAGGCAGCCGTAAGCGGTTCTTGAGTGGCCGGGTTGTGGTTGGTCTATCGCCGGATTTTTCTGTTGAAGCGCATATGATGTTGCCTGAAGCCTACGCGAATAACCTCTACAGCTATTTATTGAACTTTCAAATCATGACGGATGAAGCCGAAAAGCACTACGCCCAGTCGCGCCCGCTTCCAGAAGATGACCTTTATCTTTATGCCGATCCTGATTGGCACGATCTGGCGTATCCGGATGGCCTGGCGATTTTTGATCCGCTACACAATGCGGCGATTATCTTGGGCTTACGCTATTTTGGCGAATTGAAAAAGGGCACCTTGACGTTGGCGTGGGCGACGGCACATCGAAATGGCTTTGTTGCCTGTCATGGCGGGATGAAACAATATCAGCGGCAAGACGGCACGTTTACCATGGCAGCGTTTGGTCTGTCTGGCTCGGGTAAATCAACGATCACACTGACCAGTCACGGTGATCGTTATCCAGTTAAAGTGCTACACGACGACGCGTTCGTCATTGATCGCGAAACCGGCGCCACGACTGCGCTGGAACCGGCATATTTTGACAAGACTCAGGATTATCCGTTAAGCGATCCAGGAATTCGGTATTTCCTGACAGTGCAAAATGTGGGCGTTACTTTGGATGACCAAGGCCGAAAGACATTAGTCACCGAGGATATCCGTAATGGTAACGGGCGGACGGTCAAGTCGCGGTATGTGACGCCAAATCGGGTCGATCATCTGACCGAAAGTATTGACGCGGTTTTCTGGATCATGAAAGACGACACGTTACCACCGGTTGTTCGGATTGAGCATCCTGACTTGGCGGCGGCATTTGGGGCAACGTTAGCAACTAAGCGATCAACTGCCGAAAACGTCGGTGCTCATGTGGACCGCAATCAATTGGTCATTGAACCGTTTGCCAATCCGTTTCGCTGTTATCCGCTAGCCGAAGACTACCAGGATTTTTATGAACTCTTTCGAGAACGTGGTACGGCTTGCTACATTCTCAATACCGGTTTTTATCGCGGAAAAAAAGTGAAACCGGCTGACACGTTGGATGCAATTGCGGCGATTGTAGATGGTACTGCACAATTTCAACCATTTGGGCCGTTACCAGATATGAGTTATTTGGTGTTACCAGCTTTTAAAGTAGACTTTACGGCACCTGATTATCGGGCTTTGTTGCGCAAGCGGTTGGAAGCTCGCCTAGCATTTTTGGCCACCAAAGAGACAGCCGATGGTGGCTATGATAAGTTGCCGGAAGCTGCCACTCACGCACTGAAAAAGGTTCTTACCGCGCTTTCAGAGTCGGACTGACTTTTGGCGTTGAGGTGCGACATCACAAAAGGTAAACTCAATTTCCATCATTGCACGCTCGCTTAAAATAGGGGATAGTATAAACGACAGGACATACGCCTCGTATCAAATGCATGACAGCGGCACTAGGCCATTTATGGAGGATATGCGTATGGCAATTCATTTTGTAGTTTACGAAAAGCCCCATTGCGAAGCTTGCCGGTTGACGCGACGTTGGCTGTTGACGCATCATCAGCATTTTCGCACAACCAACCGCCGTGGTGAAACGAATTTGGTGGATCCCAATTCGGACGATCTACTCAAGCGTGCTTGGAGTGCGCAAAAAGTTGTGAAGTTTCGGCAGGATGGTTATGATCGCTTCCCGATTGTGCGGGTGCGCGACGATGAAACCGGCGATGTTTTGGCCACCTGGAATGGTTTTCATCCCGAGGCTCTCGCAAGCTGGGCAGCGATTAATCGGCTAGGATAATCAACATGCCGGCGATGCACGCGGGCGAATAATGCGGGAGAGTTAATCCGCAAATACACCAAAGACGCTAGCGACAAATCTCTTTGATCGCTAGCGTCTTTTTGATGGCGTTTTAAAATACAGCCGACAACCGCTCGAAACAACTTTGGCTCAAGACTGAGCGGCTTTCTTTTGGGCTGCAGCAGTTTTGGCGGCGAGTTCGGCATACATTTTGGTACGGGCTTCGCCTTGTAACGGATATTGCTTGGTCAACAGATAGGCGACAAACGAGAAAATGGCCGGTAAACCAAACAACACGACGCCTAAACTCTGAAGCAGACTATCAGGTACCTGCGTCGCTTTTTCAAGGGTTTGCGCGTTGTACCCGACGAGTAAGAGTGCTGCGCCGACGCCAATCGTAGCCAGCCCGGATTGAAGTTTCTGTAAGAACATGTTGACCGCATTGATGGTAGCTTCCATCCCTGAATTCAGCTTGAGACGATTATAATCCATCGTCTCCATGATGATCAGGTTAGCGGGAACAAATTGCGCGCCAGCAAGCGTCATGACAATCCCAATCAGGGTGTAGAACAGCCAAGGATTGTGGATCACCTGAAACTCATTGATGGCGAACATTAAGAGCAGGAACGGTGCCATGCCTAAATAGCAAAGTTGAATCCCGCGAAGTGCCGACATATATTTCATGGCCTTTTGCGAGATGAACGTCCCACCAACCAACGTGACCAAGGTTAACAAGCCAAAATACATAGACTGAATCCCTAGATTAGCCACGCCAAACGCGTATTTGATGTAGTACAGGGATGTCGCGGTGAGCAAGGCCCAGACAAAGCCGCCGACAAAAGTAAAGTACAAGTTGACCCGAAAAGGCTTGTTGATCTTCACCATCCGGCCGATATCCCGCAGTTTCGGTGGTTTGGTTCCTTCAGCAACCGGCCCTTCTTTGACCATAAAGCCGCCGATCAAGGCAATGATCAAAAAGGGGATGACGATCACGTCCACCGTCAGCGGGATATTGGGACTCTTCTTAGTTCCAAGAAAGGTGGCAATGGCCATGAAGAACGCAAATACGACACCGACAACATTACTGGTAATTCGGGGCCATGAAATAAGTTTGGAGCGAATTTCCTGATCTGCGGACATCGTACTGGTCAACGGCACGGTGACGATGATCGTATAAGCAAGCATAAACAGAAAATAGACAACATAAAGGTAAACTTCCTTGCCAAAATCACTGATGCCTTGAGGAATGTGAAACAGCATCATGCCCAAGATGCCTGCAAAAAAAGTGCCTGCCAGTACATAGGGCTTGAACTTGCCCCAGCGGGTTCGCGGTGAAATATCGATTACATAACCTGTCCACAGATCATTCACCGCATCCCAAAGCCGACCCACAAATAATAAGGTCGTTGCAACAGCTGCCGCTTTACCGGGGACGCCTGTATAAATCCCGGAATAATCGGTAATAAACATCATTAAGACAGCCGTATAAAGATAGTACGCCGTTGTGCTAATGAGCCCCATGGTATTGATTCCAAAAAAAGTACGCGGATCAAGGGGGTAGTTCTTTGGATAGTCTTTCAATGTTTGCACCCTCCAAAAAGGAATAACGGTCATGACGCGTCATACGGGATAAGCTTCACTCAACCGATGAAGCGCTTAACCTCAAGCAGTGCCCGCATCATGCTCTCTCTTCGATTATAGGTGATGTTGTGAAAACTTGCTATTAACTCCCTTCGTTAAAATAAAATAAGTTATAACAACGTTGAAATAAGAATCTTTATAGCCAGTATTTGCACGATTGTTGAGAAATATTGAAATATAAGTTCAAAATATTTAAAAAATATTTTCGTTATCTTATTTTTGATGGAAGCGCTTAGCCAACAAAAGACGTGTTGCAGTCAGGATGTCAAGACAGGGGGCTTGCGCGTTGATAAGTTCAGTTTTCACAAAAAGATACATTGCGTACAATGTCAAAGAAAAGGGTTTTCACAGACTGGTGTAATGTATGCAAAGTCCACTAATAATGGCCTTTAAACGGGTTATATAACGTTAGGTATTTAAATATTAGTCAATAATTATATTGATTATAAGCCATTAACACGTATAATTAAGTGTGTAAGTTGATGAACGCACAAGATTAGGAGGGACTTTTAAATGTACGCGACGAGCAATGCACCTAGTTATGTTGAAGTAATTAATCAGAATCTGGAACGGCTCCTTGTTTTTGAGACAGTTTTCAAAGAATACGTCCACACATGCAAGAACATCGAGAAGGGCAATTGCTATGCCAGCGAAAGTCTCGATCGGTTGCGTGTGTATTTCACCAAGAATGTGATTAAGTTCTGCAGTTTCGTTGACAGCGTTGATGCTGAAGCTGCACCGTGCAATTATGCAGCCTTTCATCGCGTGTTGGTCAACGGCCTGCGTGGTATTCGCAGTGGCGTGTTAGACATCCTGCAGGCGATTGGCCCAGATCAAATCGATCACGAACGCTTCGATGCGGGGTTGGCTGAGCAGCAAGCTGCTCGTGCGCAGATCGATTCGGCCTTTTCCAAGATCCTTGATCCGATTTTTTAGTCCGCTTCCCGGCTTCAATGTGGCATAATTGAAGCAGAGGGGGTGAGTGCTTGGCAGTTTGGCGCATGATGTTTGCCCGCCCGCAGTTTAAACATCGCCAGATTAAACAAATGGTCGATGAACTAAGCCGAGAAGGTAATTTCGGGGGGATGCCGATTCACCATATCAGGCTGACGCGGCAAACCAAAGAACTTATTTATGTGGATCTGGATTTTGAGCTAACATCTGGTTTGACGCAACCGTTGTTTGAACAAATGGCCAAGTATATTCTCGTTTCTGTTGCGGGATTGGCTCACGCACCGCAACGGATCTATTTAATGGCAATGGCGAATCCTTTTTCCAAATTGAACATTACTTATTACATTTATCCGGATCATAGTTTGGACTTGATTTATTGGCGACCGTTGCTCAGTGTGCCATCCTAAATTGATCGGCAAGGATCTATCGGAGGACCTCCTTTTTTAAGGCAGGTTCTTTTTATTTACGCAGGCGCCGCCTTCTAAAAGCTGACTTTTTTGACAAATCGGCAACGTCTTAGGCTTTAGACCGATTATCAAGTAGCCGCTAAGTATGCTAAGATATGGCAAGTTATTTCATTTCAACGCCTTGCCATAGACAGCAAGAGGAGGAGCAAACGTTGCTAGAGCTAAAGCATATTAAAAAATATTACCAAACCGGTGACTACACCACGAAGGCCCTCGATGATGTTTCGGTTCAGTTTCGTGAACAGGAATTCGTAGCCATTCTTGGCCCCAGCGGCTCCGGGAAAACAACGCTGCTGAACGTGATTGGCGGCCTTGATCGCTACGATTCAGGCGATCTATTGTTGCATGGTCGGTCCACCCAAAACTTCAAAGAATCTGATTGGGATGCTTATCGGAATAATTCTGTCGGGTTTATTTTTCAGAGTTATAACCTGATCATGCACCTGAGCATTTTGGAAAACGTCGAACTCGGCTTAACGTTGAGCGGCGTTTCTGCCAAGGAACGGCGCAAAAAGGCAGAGGCCGCGCTGGTTAAAGTTGGCCTAAAAGAGCACATGAGCAAGCAGCCTAATCAGCTTTCCGGTGGGCAGATGCAGCGGGTGGCCATTGCTCGCGCGATTGTCTCGGAACCGTCGATTTTGTTGGCCGATGAGCCGACTGGTGCCTTGGACACCGAAACCAGTCAGGAAATCATGAAGTTGATTGCTGACTTGTCGCGGGAGCGTTTGGTCATCATGGTGACACACAATCCGCAACTGGCACACGATTATGCCCAGCGGATTATCGAGTTCAAGGACGGTAAAATTCTGTCCGATTCGCGTCCGTATGATGCGGAGGAACAAGGCAGTCATTTTGATCTGCGCCGGACGAAAATGAGCTATTTGACGGCCCTGAAGCTGTCCTTTACGAACATTATGACCAAAAAAGGCCGCACTTTTCTAACGGCGTTTGCCTCCAGCATCGGGATCATTGGCATTGCGGTCGTCCTGGCGCTTTCATCCGGGTTTCAAAAGCAAATTGATAATACCCAAGCAGAAACATTGGCCCAGTTTCCCATCACAATTTCAACGAACGCGACCAATCTGACGGCCGGGGCACAAGATAATACCAAGACGTCAACGTTTAAGACGACCAAAACGGTGCTGGCAAAGCAAAGTGCTAGCGACAAAGCGCAGCACACGAACAAATTAAATCAAAAGTATATTGATTATGTGAATGGCATCAGCAAACGCCTGACCGACAACATTGGCTATACGTATGGCACCGGAATGAACTTACTGCGTGACGTCAACGGGAAGGTGAAGCCAGTCCAATTTTCAACAGCCAAACCGACAAATAACCAATCACAACGCGGCTTTTCTAGTGTCAGTTCATCGGTTTATCCCGTCGATCGCGAAGGCGGCACCAGTTATCTGAAGAAAAATTATGAAGTCGTTGCCGGAAGTTATCCCAAGAAAGACAGCGATGTCATTTTGATTGTTGATCGGGACAATTCAACGAATATTAACGCGTTGAAGAACCTTGGCTTTTCAGTTAAAAATGGTCAGAAGCTTAAGTTCAGCGATATTGTAGGGACAAAACTAAAGGCCATTGCCAATGATCACTACTATCAAAATGTTGGTGGCAGTGTTTATGTGCCGACCAAGAACTATGCGGATGCCTATCAACAAAGCGGCAATCGCGAGCTAACCGTGACCGGGGTGCTCCGGACGCGTTCCAAGACCAGTGACGGACTTTTGAGCCAAGGATTTGCTTACTCTGATCGGTTAACCAAAGATCTGGTCGCGATGAATAAAGATTCTGCAGTTGTCAAAGCACAACGCAATAGTGATGTGAATATTTTCACCAATCAGGAAATTGACGATGCAACTAAAGATCAGCTGATCACCAGTTTAGGCGGCTCAGAAACGCCAACGCAAATCACGATTTATCCGACGAGTTTCAAAGATAAGGATAAGATTCTCAGCTACCTGGATAAATTCAACCACGGCAAGAAAAAAGCCGATCAAGTCATTTACACGGATTTGGCGGGTACGATTTCGAGTATGACCGGTGGGATTATGTCGGCAATTACGATTGTCTTGGTCGCCTTTGCGGGGATTTCGCTGGTGACCTCGATGATTATGATTGCGATTCTGACGTATACGTCGGTTCTGGAACGAACCAAGGAAATTGGGGTGCTTAAGGCATTGGGTGCGCGGCGCAAGGATGTGACGCGGGTCTTTGATGCCGAGACCATCATTCTCGGCGTGAGTTCCGGGGTGCTAGGGATTATCATTGCCTGGCTCCTGACCTTCCCGATCAACGTCATCTTATATAACATGACCCAGTTGCCGAATGTGGCGCAGCTGAATCCGATTCACGCGGTGATTCTGATCTTAATCAGTACGATTCTAACGGTTCTTGGCGGCCATATTCCAGCGCGCATGGCGGCGAACAAGGATGCAGCGATCGCGTTACGTGCTGATTAATCTGTTCATCATCTACGACTTCAATGTCAAAGCAAACAAACCTGCGAATAACGATGGGTGCGTTTGCTTTTTGTTTTCCAATTGGGCCTATGTCCGGAAAGCTGACATTTGCACAAGACGTAAAGTTGCATAAATTTGTTTTGGGCGGGCGTAACTATTATAATGAAGATTCATTGATTGGCATTTTGAGGGAAGTGTCATGAGAGCAGCTAGGAGGATTATTTTTCTAGCGAGAGGATGTATTTCAATTGAATAATTCAGAGGGCCGCACGTTTATGGGTCATCCCCGTGGGCTATTAACGCTGTCGATGACCGAATTCTGGGAGCGGTTCAGTTACTATGGCATGCGGGCTATCCTGATCTACTACATGTACTATTCAGTGGAAAAGGGCGGCTTAGGTTTTGATCAACCGACTGCCTTGTCGATTATGTCGATTTACGGGTCATTGGTTTATTTGAGTTCCACAATCGGCGGTTTCATCAGTGACCGGTTGCTCGGCTCCCGGCGTACCGTCTTTTGGGGCGGTGTGCTGATTATGCTGGGGCACATCGTTTTGTCCATCCCAATTGGCTCGATTGGGCTTTTTGGCTCGATTGTTTTGATTGTTTTGGGCACGGGGTTGCTTAAGCCCAACGTCTCCGAGATGGTCGGTAGCCTTTATCCTGAAGAGGACTTACGGCGCGATTCCGGGTTCAGCATTTTCGTTATGGGGATTAACTTTGGCTCGTTGATTGCGCCGATTTTTGTCCCATGGATGGCTGATAAAGTCAATTTCCACGCTGGCTTCTCGTTGGCTGCTATCGGGATGTTCATCGGCTTGATCTTTTACGTGGTTGATGGCCGTAAGTATATTAATCCTACTGACAATGTCGCCCCGGATCCGTTAAAATCGGAAGATGTACGGCCATTGGTGTTGCGTGTCGTTGGGGCCGTGGTCATTGTTGGCGTCATTTTGGCAGTCATGGCTGGCTTCAAAGCGTTGACGATTGCCAACGTGATTACTCTTATCACGGTTGTTGCGATCGGCTTGCCGGTTTGGTACTTCATTTTGATGATTCGCAGCAAAAAGGTGACCAAAACCGAGCGCTCACGGGTCATTGCCTATATCCCGCTATTTTTGGCGGCGATGATTTTCTGGGCCATCGAAGAACAGGGATCGGTTGTGTTGGCACTGTTTGCTGCACAGCAGACGAAACTAGATTTCGGTTTCTTCAAAATCCTTCCCGGGAATTTTCAGACTCTGAATCCATTGTTCATTTTGCTTTACGGCCCGTTGTTTGCCTGGCTGTGGATGAAGCTCGGCAAGCGCCAGCCAACATCTCCGAAAAAGTTTTATTTAGGGCTGATTTTTGCCGGAGCGTCTTATCTGTGGATGGTCATTCCGGTGATGTTGTTTGGCAGTAGCGCCAAGGTTTCGCCTTTGTGGCTGGTGATGAGCTGGGCCATTGTTGAAATCGGCGAAATGTTGATTTCACCGGTCGGACTTTCGGTGACGACTAAGCTGGCACCAAAAGCTTATTCATCCCAAATGATGAGTATGTGGTTTTTGGCTGATGCGTCGGCGCAGGCGGTCAATGCGCAAATTGTGCGGTTTTACACACCGAGTCATGAAGTGGCTTACTTCGCGATCGTCGGGCTGGTTTCAGTGGCATTTGCGATCATCTTAGCCTTCTACACGCCGCGCATCGAGAAGCTCATGCAAGGGGTCAATTAATGGCGTCAGACTCGCTTTTGCGTTAGTCGCTAACAGGAAGTGTCCTCATGGTAAAAGTTGCAATCAGTGTCGATAATCATTTTGATGTGAACCATGTCGATGGCTTTGAGATGCTGAAGTACCAGGCAGCCTATTTGGTTGACCACGGATATCGGATTTATGTTAATGCCGGCGATACGTACAATGATTTCACCAAAACGCTGGATTACTACCGCGCTTTGCAGCGTGAACTTGGCGATCAGGTTATCGTGCGGTTTTTGGCCGGCAATCACGACATGGTCAAAGGTGCCAGCTATGCCGAAATTCAGTCAGATGTTGATCCACTTTATTTACACGAAAAGGTGTTACCGATTCCGTCCACCAATGCCGTGATCATTGGCAACAATGGCTGGTATGATTATTCGCTTGGCCAGTTGGGAAAGACGAAAACGGATGCAGCTTATGCCCAGTGGAAACGCGCTTTTTGGATCGATAGTGCGATTGATTCACCGCTGAGTGACGCTGAGCGAATGCGGCGGGTTTTACAGACAACCCAAGCAGCAATTGATGCTAATCAAGGGCGGCAAATGATTTATGTAACGCATTTTGTGCCGATTCGCGGTGCCATGGTCTATGCGGTGGATCGGCCGGCGTGGCAAATGGCGACGGCGTTGATGGGCTCAGCCAAGCTTGGCGAACTGTTGACAGGCCAGGTTGATGCGGTGGCATTTGGTCATGAACACTTTCGCGATGCACCTAAGTTATTGGGCAAAACAGCCTATTACCATCAGCCGCTGGGGTATGGTCTGAAGCGCTTGTTTGAATGGGAAAGTCATGACTGGCTGACGGAGTGGCGAAACACTTTGGTGACGCTACATGTGCCGACACTGGCTAAATTCTGAAATCCTCAATGACATGCAAAACGGGTTATAAAAACTGCCTGAAATGGTTGCTTTTTATAACCTGTTTTTGTACACTATTTGAGTCGGTTATTTGCCAACACATGGAGGAGTAGCGAAGAGGCTAAACGCGGCGGACTGTAAATCCGCTCCTTCGGGTTCATAGGTTCGAATCCTATCTCCTCCACTTTTTAAGCGCAGTGCTTAGTTTTACTGCCGACATGAAAAAGCCGCTTAACGCGATCTGCGTCTGGCGGCTTTTTTGATGCAATTGTGAGTCTTTATGACCCAATCTGTGGTTAAAGAAAGATTGATGATTTCAGTTTGTAAGCAATGAATAAAGCCGGTCGAAATTGACAATAGGTTTAGCGCAATGGTTAAGAGGCAGACGTTTTAACGGTTTTGGCACTAATAATTTTGTTGTAAACGGATAGGATGTTGTCGAAATCTTCAGGGGTGGGATGCGGCTGAATTGAAACAATATAACAATTTGGTAGATTCAGCAGCGGCAGATTGGTGATAATCATATCAAAATGCGGGGCGGCAGCTTTTAATTTGGCGAGCGTATTAACGTGCATCAACTCGGGTTTCAAGCTTGAACGCATGTGATAGCTTAATTCCTGCAATAAAAATTGGCTGTGCTCAAAACTTGTATTGAAGAAGAGACCGGTTCGGACTTTCGGCGCTTTTTCTTCTAATTGAATGGTCAAGTTGTCCCAAGACGTGACCAAGATGAAAAGCAGGCGGGTGATCAACGCCTCGTCAATTTGCTTCCAGATTTTTTCGGCGCGCAAAATGGCGATTAACGTTTCTTTGGTTTGTTTAATGAACGTCTGCTCAAATTTGTTCATATTCATGAAGAACGCCTCATCCGGATTATACAGAATCTTGGTCGGTCCCCAAGTGTACTCAATGGCATTATACAGCCGCAGCAGCACCAAATCGCGATTAGCCAGTTTCAGTTTTCGCGATGCAGCCGTCACATCAAGAAAGTGCGACAGTGCTTGATAAATCGAATGAATCACTGGATTATGGCGGGCTTTAACCAGGAGATCCTGGTAAGTCAGGGCGTTGCGTGAATTGAAGAAGAGATAAAACAAATGTGAAAAGACAAACGAAGAGCAATTAATCCTATAAATTCGCGTAATCTTTTGCCGTAACTCAGGCGAAAACGTGTCATTTTCCTTCACCAAACTGGCATCTTTGAAAGTGTGGCCGCGACTATTGCGGGTGAGACAGATAAAAACGGTCGTTCGCAGTTTGTTTAAAAACGAAAACGACTGATATCTTGGCGATTTCAAAACTGGGAAATGTGTAGAAAAGTCGGCAATGATCTCATCAATAAGCTGTAATTCATCTTGAGACAAAAAGGCATCAATGAACCAGTATCTTTCCAGAAAATAGCAGTAATAGAAAAAATGAATTTTCTTTTCATCGCCGACAATATCCAACGTTTGCGTATCAATTCTAAAGCCTTCATGTTCCAATACTTGGTTAATAGCCAGTACGTGTCGTTTTAAGGTTGACTCACTGATGAACAGTTCCTCGGCTAATTGGGTCATCGATGAAAAGCGGTGTAGAAAAAGTTCTTCAAGGATCAAGAAGCGGGTTGACTGCCGATAAATAGCAGCGTAGATATAAAGCGGATTGTGTGATGCGTCGTAAGTGAGTCGGATGCCGAAACGTTGACTGCTTTCGATTTTAGCCGGGGCAATGTATTGATTGATATTCCCGATATCTTGTCGGATGGTCCGCGCAGGAATTTTGATTTCTTGGGCTAAACGGTCAATGGTCATCCAGTCTTTGTTCAACAAAAAACTAATAATGTAATAGTGCTTCAGCAAACTATTCTCTAGCAGTTCCTCCATAACCCTTACCCCCTTGATGTTTGTTAATTTCTCAAATGTTGCCTAACGTTAGGCAACATTTGACCTGATACCACCCAACGATTTACTTATACTAATTTGCGTGCTGCATTAACGACATTTAAATCGTTATGAATTATAGCAACACGGAGAGATTTATTTCAACAGTCACGCATTGACAATTGAAAGATGATAAATGATATTAATATTTTAATAATGGGCAACCATTTTAAATGCGTGCTGTTTTGGGGGTTAGCAAGAGGGGGAGCGACAATAAATTGAAAAAAGGAACATTAACATTCTTTTTGGCAACTGGCATTGTCACAATTGGCCTTTGGGATTCCACAATTGTGGTGCAGGCGGCCGTGAAGCCACAGGTCGGCAACGTCTACCTCGGAGGGGACCACGGCTATGCATTTGACGAAGTGGTCAAGAGCCTCACGTTTGGCTACAGCAATGATACGATTGTGTACGATCAAAAAACGGATACGTTTAAGATTCCGATTCGATTCGGATCGAAGAACATTGCGGGTGGACTCGATCGTTATCTGAAATTTTCATACTCATTCAATGACGAACTGGAAGGCAAAGTCAAACGAGTTGTGATCTCGCCGGACGGTTTAGATACAGCGGTTATTAATCACATGGATCCCTTGACACATCAGTTTACGCATCAGTGGGACGTTAAAACCCGAGTAGGTGGTACTGCCGATGCCGTGATCTATATGCAGGCGCATAAAATCACGCCTAATGACTGGATTGCGGTCCAGATGGAAAGCAGTCGGGTAAACAATAAAACACCGGTACGTCCTGCCTGGAACTCAACCCGAGTTCTCGAATACAAAGACTTCGGTCCGGCGCTCAACGCCAAGCTGCTTGAAGCGATGAAGAAAAAAGCTGTCGCCGACGTGGCCACTGACTCCAAGGCCGTTCAAGCCGAGGCTAAGAAAAAGATCGATCAAGTCAAAGTTGACGATGATTTTGCCAAGGTTTTACCGCAAGTGGTGACAGGTGCGCACAAGGAACAGGCAAAAGATGATCTTGACGGCGAGGCTGCTGCTGTTAATGCCAAAATCGACAGCGATCCGACATTAACTGCCAGCGAAAAGGCGAAGCAAAAAGATGCCGTGACCGCTGAAACCACAAAAGCCAAGACTGTTGTTGATCAAGCACAAGACGATACTGGCGTTCAGCAAGCAAAGGCTGCCGGGATTGCGACCATTGACGCGCAACACAAGCCAGGTACCGCCTTGGATGTTCGCAGAGATGATGCGAAAAAGGCCATTGATGCCGAAGCTGCGAAAGTCACTGCAGCCATTGATCAGGATCATACTCTGACGACCGCGGAAAAAACCGCGCAAAAGCAAGCAACGGCCGATGAAGTAACGAAAGCCAAAGCCGCGATTGATCAGGCGCAGACGATTGAAGCTATTAATCAGGCTAAAACGGATGGAATCAAGGCTATCGACGTTCAACATCAATCAGGCGCTGATTTTGATAAGCAAAAAGAGCAGGCTAAGCAAGCACTTGATGCTGAAGCTAAGAAAGTCACCGCTGCCATTGATCAGGATGCCACGTTGACGGCTGCGGAAAAGCAAAGCCAAAAACAAGCAGTTGCTAAGGCGGCAGACAGTGCCAAAGCTGCCGTTGACAAAGTGCAGGATATGGATCATCTGAATCAGGCTAAAGCGGATGGGATTAAGGCAATTGATGCTCAGCACCAAGCTGGCGTTGCGCTGCCGACTCGGCAAGATACCGCCAAAAAGGCAATTGATGCTGAAGCAGCCAAAATCACTACTGCGATTGACCAGGATCCGACATTAACGGCAGCCGAAAAGAAGGCCCAAAAACAGGCAGTTGTTGATGCGACTGCCAAAGCCAAAACAGCGATTGACCAGGCACAAAATGCCGATGAAGTGAAGCAGAAACAGGCTGATGGGATCAAAGCCATTGATGGCCAGCATCAATTAGGGGTGGCGCTAAACAAGCAAAAAGCAACTGCCAAGCAAGCAATCGATGCTGAAGCTGCTAAAGTGACCGGTGATATTGACCAAGATGTCACTTTGACGGCTACAGACAAACAAACGCAAAAACAAGCCGTTGCCGATGAAGCTACCAAGGTCAAAGCGGCGATCGACGCGGCTCAAAATGCTGACAGCGTGATCAAAACGCAAACTGATGGTATTCGAGCCGTTGATGACCAGCACCAAGCCGGTACGGATTTGGCTGTTCGCAAGGCGGAAGCGCAAAAAGCCATTGATGCCGAAGCCGTATTAGAAGCGGATGCCATTGACCAAGATGTGACGTTGACGAGCAATGAAAAAACCGCCCAAAAGCAGGCCGTGACTGACAAAGCAGCGGCAGCCAAAGACACGATTCTCAAAGCGCAGGATGTCGATGGCGTCAATCAAGCTGAAGCGACTGGCATCAAAGCCGTTGATGACGTTCATCAATCTGGCACACTTTTGGACACGCGCAAAGCCGAAGCCAAAAAGGCAATTGATGCTGAAGCTAGTCAAACTCAGCAGGCGATTGACCAAGATGTCACATTAACCGCCGCGGAAAAAGCAACGCAAAAACAAGCCGCAGCCGATGAGGCGACGAAAGCCAAGGCTGCTATTGACGCGGCTAATGATGCCGATGCGGTAGACCAAGCTAAAGCTGACGGCATTAAAGCAGTTGCTGCGGCTCACCAGCCTGGTGCACTTTTGGATACCCGCAAAGCAACGGTCAAACAGGTGATTGATACTGCAGCTGCTAAAGTAGTTGCGGCGATTGATCAAGATGCCACATTGACGAACGCTGAAAAGACGACTCAAAAACAGGCAGTTACCGATGAAGCGACCAAAGCTAAGGCTGTCATTGACGCGGCTAAGGACGCTGATGCGGTTGATCAGAGTCAAAACGACGGCGTTCAGCACATTAACGCGCAATACCAACCAGGAATCGCTTTAGACGTCCGTAAAACCGACGCTAAGCAAGCCATTGATGCGCAAGCCGTTAAAATCAGTCATGATATTGATGGCGATGCGACGTTAACGGCTGCTGTAAAGAAAGCACAAAAGCAGGCGGTAGCCGATGAAGCAGCCAAAGCCAAAACAGCGATTGACGCTACTCAGAGTGCAGATGCGGTTGATCAAGCGAAGGCAGACGGCACCAACGCTATCGCAGATCAACATCGTTCCGGTCTGGCCCTCGCAAATCGGCGCGCCGACGCGAAAAAAGCGATCGCCAGTGAAGCCGGTAAGATTGTGGATGCGATTGACCACGATGTGACGTTGACGAAGGCTGAAAAGGATACGCAAAAGCAGGCAGTCGCGGCGGCACTGGATAAGGCTAAACAGGCCATTGACGGTGCGCAAAGTGCTGATGCAGTTGACCAGGCGATTGCAGACGGAAACAAAGCCATCGCCGATCAGCATCAAATCGGTACTGCACTTGCAACGCGCAAAGATGGTGCGAAGCAAGCCATTGATGCCGAAGCCGCTAAAGTAGCTGGTGATATTGATCAAGACAACACCTTGACTGCCGCCGGAAAACAGGCGCAAAAGCAAGACGTTGCAGATGAGGCTGCTAAAGCCAAAGCGATCATTGATGGTGCTCGAGATGCCGACGAGGTTGAACAAGCGCAAGTCGACGGTATCCGTGCAATTGATGATCAGCATCAATCCGGTACCGATTTAGCAACTCGCCAAGCCGAAGCGCAAAAAGCCATTGATGCTGAAGCTGTTTTGGAACTGGATACGATTAATCAAGATGTGACGTTAACCAGCGGCGAAAAAGCAACGCAAAAACAAACCATAGCTGATAAAGCGGCTGCGGCTAAAGCTGAGATCACTCAGGCGCAAGATATTGATGGCGTTAACCAGGCGACATCTGATGGTGTGAAGGCGATTGATGGCGTTCACCAATCCGGCACCCTTTTGGCTACTCGGAAGGACGCCGCCAAACAAACCATTGATGCTGAAGCTGGCAAGGTTGAGCAGGCCATTGATCAGGATGTCACGTTGACGACTGACCAAAAGGCGGCGCAAAAACAGGCGGTTGCGGATGAAGCAGTCAAGGCGAAAAATAATATCGACGGCGCCTTAGATGCGGATGCGGTTGATCAGGCACAAGCCGCCGGAATCAAGGCCATTGATGACCAGCACCACGCCGGCACTGATTTGGCGACACGAAAAACCGCAGCCGAAAAAGCGATTGACGACGAAGCAATTAAAGTTATCAACGCGATTGAGCGAGACGTTACCTTGACAAGTACTAAAAAGGCGATGCAAAAACGCGCCGTTAAAGACAAGGAGGTAAAAGAGAAAAAAGCAATTGGTGCTGCAACCGATGCCGATAAGGTCAATAATGCCAAAACCCACGGCATTAAGCACATTGATGAACAACATCAAGCAGATGCCACTTTAAAGGCGCACAAGAAAGTTGCCGAAAAGGCGATTGATGCTGAAGCCGCTAAAGTCACCCAGACGATTGATCAGGATGTGACGTTGACCAGCGCGGAAAAGGCAGTGCAGAAACAGGCCGTCGCTGCCGAAGTCTCCAAGGCCAAGAAAAAGATTGAACAAGCCAAAGATGTTGATCAGATTAATCAGGTAGTGGCGCAAGGCATTAAAACCATTGATGATCAGCATCAGTCCGGCATTGATTTAACGACCCACAAAGAAGCGCATAAAACCGCTGTTGATACGGCAGCTGCCAAGGTGACGGCAAGCATTGATCAAGATGCAACGCTGACCGGCACTCAGAAAGCTGTTCAGAAACAGGCAGTGGCGTCCGAAGCAGCCAAGGCCAAGCAAAACATCGACGCCGCAACTGACGCCGATGCGGCCGATCAAGCCACAACAGCTGGGATTCAAGCAATCGATGGGCAACATCAACCAGGAACAGCGGTTGCAACGCGCAAAAATGAAGCAAAAAAGGCGATTGATGACCATGTTGCACAAATCATTGACAGCATTAATCGTGATGTAACGCTCACCACTACTGAAAAGGCTAAGCAGAAACAGGCGGCGACTGATGCGGCTGCTAAAGTTAAAGCGGTGATTGATCAAGCGCAGGATGCCGATGGTGTGGATCAAGCGGTAAACCAGAACCTCAAGATGATCGATGCGACTCATCAAGCTGGCAACGACTTGGCAACCCGCAAAGATGACGCTAAAGTCGCTGTCGATGCGGAAGCTGCCAAAGTGACGCAAGCAATTGATCAGGATGCGACATTAACTACCGCTGAAAAAACAGCGCAACGTCAAGCGGTTGCTGATAAAGCCGCCAAAGCCAAAGCAGCTGTTGACGCGGCACAGGATGCCGACAGCGTTGATCAGACAAAGAATGCCGGCATTCAGGCAATCGGTGCGCAACATGTATCCGGTCAGGCAATGGATCGTAGCAAAGCGGACAACAAAAAGGCGATCGATGCCGAAGCCGCGAAAGTTCAGCATGAAATTGATCAAGACGCAACGTTGACTGCAGCTGCCAAAAAGCAACAGAAGGCAGCGGTCATTGCTGAAGCGGTCAAGGCTAAACAGGCGATTGACGATGCCCAAAACATCGAAGCTGTTACAAACGCCAAAACTGAAGGTATCAAGACCATTGATGCTCAACACCAGTCAGGCGCGGCGATCACGCTTCGCAAGGCCGAGGCTAAAAAAGCAATTGATGTGGAGGCTGCAAATGTCACTACAGCGATCGATCAGGATGCCACATTGACGGGTGCACAAAAGACTGCCCAGAAAAAAGCAGTCGCAGCGCAAGCGGATAAAGCTAAGCAAGCGATTGATGCAGCTGGGCATGCCGATGGCGTTGATCAAGCCAAGATTGCCGGTATCAAATCAATTGATGACCAACATCAGTCAGGTGCAGCGGTCGCGGTTCGCAAGGCTGAGGCAAAACAAGCAATTGATGTAGAAACCACGAACGTTGTTGCAGCTATTGATCAGGATGAGACCTTGAACGATGCGCAAAAAATCACTCAGAAACAAGCTGTGACAGAGCAAGCAGTTAAGGCCAAGCAAGCGATTGATGCAGCTGGGCATGCCGATGCTGTGGATCAAGCTAAAACTGACGGGATTAAAGCGATTGATGCTCAACATCAGTCAGCCATAGCCATCGCAACTCGCCAAACCGAAGCCAAGCAAGCAATTGACGCCGAAGCCGCTAAAGTGATGGCTCAGATTGCTCGTGATCACTTGTTGAGCGATGCCCAAAAAGCCGCGCAAAAACAGGCCGTCACAACGCAAGCAACGAAAGCCAAACAGGCAATCGACGCAGCCGGCAGTGCAGATCTCATTGAGCAGGCGAAAGACAATGGTATTAAAGCCATTGATGCACAATATCAAGCTGGTAAAGCGGCCCCTGCGACTAAAGCTAAATCCAAGGCCAAACCTGCCGCCAATCAGGATCATTTTCCTAAAACCGGTGAGCAGCAGTCACTATTGATGGTGATTTTAGGTGGCTTGTTAAGCTTAGGTTCCAGTTTGTTCTTTACCCGGAAGAAGCGCTCGCACTAAACGTTTAGGCCAACTAAGCAGGTGTCGGGTGATGTGCCAACGATTACTAACTTTTATCACTCGCAGCCGAGATGCCAACACATCTCGGCTGTTTTTTAATTTCACCGGTCCAGTAGTTTGACACGGTATAGCCCAACCGCTACGCTTAAAGCAAGACAATGAAGGGTGTGATTGCATGGCAATAAAAGCGATGGATCTTTTCAAATTGGTATCGTTATCGTATCCAATTGCAACAAATCGGGGCTATTTTGTTCAGGAAAACCGGATTTCGGAAGCGGACAATGCCTATTATCAGCGGCTTTGTTTTGTGAATTCGCGTGGCCAGATGACCGTTTATGGGACTGACCAAAAACACGACCGGCATCCTAAACTAAGCCCCGATCAGCGATGGTTGGCGTTTCTGAGTCAAGCTGCAGACAAAACAACGCAGGTCTTCCTGCAAGCAGTTGATGGCGGCGTGGCCCACCAGTTGACGGCTGAAAAAGAGGACGTAACGGATTTCGTTTGGCGACCTGATAGCAAGGCTGTTTTTCTTCAAACAACGATTGGCGCCAAAAAGAAGCTATCACAGGAAGATGCCAAAAAGCCGCAGCCGGTGACGGTCACGCGCGCGCAGTACAAACTCAATGGTGTTGGCTTGTTGCCGGAAAACGTGACTTACGAATTGCGGGTGCAGCAACGACGCCAAAAAACTAGCCATATCGTGATGCAGCGCCAGCATGACTTCCAAATTGGTGCGATCGCGCCGGACGGTCTGAAAATTGCGTTTGCCGCGGAACGGTTACCGGATGATCCCAACGACTTTAGCCAAGCCGCTTATTTGCTCGATTTAACCAGTCAGCAGGTGACGATGGTGAATGAGCATTTGCCGCAAGCGGCGTTAACCCCAGCCGCCTTTTCAGCGGATTCGCAACAATTGCTGCTGCATGGTTCTGACAACCATTTACCTAATGTGTCGCAAGGGCACTTATGGCATTACGATTTAGCGAGCCAAAAACTGCAGGATGTTGCTGATGACGTTGATTTTGACATTCCGGGCTATGTTAATGGTGACTTTCAGCAGGACCTGTCAGGCAAAGTGGCCGATTTTGTCACAGCCGATTATTATTTGACGATTGGTTTTGACCACGGGAAGACGAGCCTATACGCTGGTGGACCGGATGAGCGCTTGACGCCGTTGATTGATGGTCGACGGCACGTGACGGATTTTGCCTTGACACCTGATCACCGTGGCGTCGTGTTCACTGAAAGCACGATGACCATTCCGAGTCGATTAGTGTACTTTGATCTGGCCTCCGAAGAGGAAACGGTTTTATATGACCCAAATCGGCAGGTTACGCGCACGCTTGGGTTGGTTACGCCACTGACTTTTAATTTCAATCGTGCTGGTTTTGAAATTGAGGGTTGGTATTTCCCACCGCAAAAAGCAGCCGCATCGCATCCGGCCATTTTATATGTGCATGGCGGCCCAGCAGTTGGTTATGGGTATACCTTCTTTCATGAAATGCAATATCTGGCTGCCAAGGGATATGGCGTTATCTGTCCCAACCCGCGGGGCGGATTAGGTTATGGTGAGGCATTTACGGCAGCGGTGATTAAACACTACGGCCAAGATGACTATCAAGATTGCCTGACTGCGGTTGATGAGGCCTTGAAACTGGATACGACCATTGATCCCGAACGCTTATTTGTTGCCGGAGGGTCGTATGGCGGCTTTATGACTAACTGGATCGTGACGCACACACATCGCTTTAAAGCTCCCGTACCCAACGTTCGATTGCTAACTGGTTAAGTATGTATGGCACCAGCGACATCGGGTATTACTTCACGCCTTGGGAACTGGAAGGCAAGTGGAGCGGTGATCTGTCGGATGTGCAAGGACTGTGGGACTTCTCACCATTGGCACATATCGATTTTGCCAAAACGCCAACGCTGGTGATGCACAGTGAAGACGATCAACGGTGTCCGATCGGCCAAGGTGAAGAATTTTATATCGGGTTGAAACTGCATGGAGTTGAAACCAAATTCATGCGGTTCCCGAAATCAAACCATGACTTATCCCGCAGTGGCTTGCCTAACTTGCGAGTTGCACGTCTGACCGCGATTACGGACTGGTTTGATGCCCACCAATCAAAGCAAAAAGCTAAAGGAGAATAAGGATGACAATTGGATTTATCGGTGCTGGTAACATGGCCCAGGCGATCATTAGCGGATTACTAGCCAAAAAGGCCATTGACCCGGCGGACATCGTTATTCACGGTGGCCATCCGCTGCATTATGAACCATACGCAGCCAAAGTCGGTATCAAAGCTGTCGACAGCAATCAGGCTGTTGCCGCGGTTTCAGACGTTGTTTTTCTGGCGGTCGCGCCGAAACTGGGGGCACCGATTTTAAGTGCCATCGGGGCAACCTTGAAGAAACGGCATGTACCCGTGATTTCAATGTTAACCGGCGTTTCGCTGGCGGCGTTAGAAGAAGCATTGAACGATCATGACCAACCGATTTTACGGATCATGCCAAACGTGAACGTCGCAATTAATGCCGGCATGATCGCTTACGCCGCGAATGATGCGGTAGCTGGTCAACTGGATGGCCTTTTGGACTTGCTGAATGTTTTAGGCAAAACCATGTCGTTACCGGAAGACCAATTTTCAACGTTCGTGGCATTGGCTGGGTCTTCTCCGGCGTTTGTTTACTTATTCATCGACAGTCTTGCCCGCGCCGGTGTCAAGTACGGCCTGGAAAAAAGTGAATCAACCGCTATTGCTGCTCAAGCCGTCATGGGCAGTGCTAAAAATGTTCTGGCAAGTACCCAATCACCGTTTGACTTGATCGATCAGGTATCCAGCCCGGGTGGTACCACTGTTGCCGGATTGTTGGCCATGGAAGAAGCCGGGCTGATATCCGCTGTGGTCAAAGGCGTCGATGCGACGATTGCCAAAGATCGGCAGGGATGAAAAATAATTAAACTTCCTGTAAATAGGAGGTAGGCCACCTTGCAACTCTGGTCTATACCGGTTATACTGGTTAGTGATAGTCAGGACATTAAATGATTAGGAGTGGTATTGTGACGGTTACGGTATTGAAACACGCAACAATTTATACAGGGTTGGAACGCATTGAAGATGGGTATATCCGCTTTGACGACAAGATTCTGGCGGTTGGCGATATGTTTGATTACAAGGCTCAGGCTGGTGAACAGGTCGTTGACGTTCAAGGTAAAACGTTGATACCGGGATTCATTGATGTCCATGCTCACGGCGGTTATGGCTTTGATGCCATGGATGGTGATGCCGATCAAATCGATGAAATGGCCACCAAGATGATGACGCACGAAGGGGTTACCACCCTTTTTGCTACAACCATGACACAATCAACCGAAAATATTGATAAGGCCATGCGCGGCGTGAAACAGGCAGCCGAACGCAATCGCATTATCCAAGGTGTCCACCTCGAAGGTCCCTTTATCAGCAAGGTCTTCAAGGGTGCCCAACCAGAAGAATATATCAAGAATCCTAATATCGATTTAGTTAAGCAATGGCAGGAATTATCCGGCGGTCTGGTTAAGCTGATCACTTACGCACCGGAAGATGAAGGTTCCCGCGAATTTGAAGATTATCTTTTAGCACACAACATTGTGCCATCAGTTGGCCACAGTAATGCGACGCGCGAACAGATGCTGCAAAGTAAAGCGACCCATGTGACTCATTTATACAATGCACAGCGTGGGTTACGTCACCGTGAGCCAGGCGTCACCGGCCACGCAATGCTTGAAGACAATATGTACTGCGAATTGATCTGCGACGGCTTTCATATTGTGCCTGACATGTTACGCTTGGCCTTTGATCAAAAAGGCCCGGAACGGATTGAATTGGTTACCGATTCAATGCGCAGTAAAGGGATGCCGGAAGGAAAAAGTGAATTAGGCGGCCAGACGGTGTATGTTAAAGATAAACAGGCGCGGTTAGCCGATGGTACGCTTGCCGGTTCCGTTTTAATGTACAAGGATGCCTTTAAAAATGCGATGAGCTTCATGGATGCTTCCCTGTTTGATGCGGTTGAAATGTCGTCAGTCAATCAGGCTCGCGAATTCAATCTGACGTCCAAAGGAACTCTTGAAGTCGGTAAGGATGCCGACATTAACATGTTGGATCGCAACCATGATCTCGTTGCCACTTATAGTTATGGCGTCAAACATGACACTGAGGACTGAACCACGTATTGGAGATGATGATTGATGGAGGTACCGGTTTATATTCAAATTCATAACGCGATTCGGGCTGATATCGAAGCCGGAAAATGGCAGGTCGGCGATCGTATTCCTTCCGAACGCGATCTCGCGGTGACCTTTAATGTTTCCCGAATGACGTTGCGGCAGGCCATTCAAACTTTAGTCGACGAAGGTATTTTAGAACGGCGCGTGGGTTCCGGAACGTATGTCGCGAATCAAAAAGTTCAGGAAAAAATGTCCGGCGTCACTAGCTTCACGGATTTGATGCAGGCCCAAGGTAAGGTACCATCCAGCAAGACGGTATCTTATCACGTGGCCCAGCCAACCAGTTCGGAAGTTGAAAAGTTGAAGCTGGCTCCAGGCGAGCAAGTGCTGCGGATGGAACGAATCCGGTATGCCGACAAGGTGCCGATCAGCTTTGAAACAGCTGCTGTTCCATACGATCTAGTCAAGAACTTCACCAAAAAAGAAATGACGGCTAGTTTCTATCACACCTTGGAGAAAAAAGGCGGCTACGTTCTTGGTGGCGCGCAGCAAACCGTAAGCGCGATGTTAGCCAGCGAACGGATTTCCGAATATCTGGCAATCAAGCGTGGCGATGCCATTTTACGGTTGCGCCAGGTTTCGTTCTTAAACGACGGCACACCGTTTGAATACGTCCGCACGCAGTATGTTGGCGAGCGATTTGAGTTTTATCTAGAACGGTAATGAAACATTATTAGCACGACCAAAAGGCCAGAAAACATAATTTATTGTTTTCTGGCCTTTTGCGATGATGAGAAAAAAGGTACAGCATGCTTTCTGCAAAGCGGTCCGCAGTGGTATATAATCATTACCTATATGACTGAATTAAATGCTCAAAAGTTAACGTACGTTGTTTTTGTATGTTGCTGGAAGGGGAAAGATGATGGCTACGCAATTGGGTGAAGGACTGACACTCCACACCGATTTTTATGAATTGAATATGATGAACACCTTTTTTGAACGAGGTATCAGTGAACGTCACGCCGTATTTGAGGTTTTCTTTCGGGAGTTACCATTTGGCTCGGGGTTTGCTGTATTCGCCGGACTAGAACATGTGATTGATTACCTGAATCATCTCAGCTTTTCCGAAGACGACCTGGCTTATCTTAAGGCGCAGACAAATTATTCGGATGCGTTTATCGATTACTTGCGAAAGTTTAAATTTAGCTGCACAGTGCGATCAGCTTTAGAAGGCGATCTGGTTTTCAATAATGAACCGATTTGGCAAATCGAAGGGCCACTGGCGCAGGCACAATTAGTTGAAACCGCTGTTTTGAACATGATTAATTATCAAACACTTGTTGCTACTAAGGCGGCGCGGATTCGCAGTGTTGCCGGTGCTGATCCGCTGATGGAATTCGGCACACGCCGGGCGCAGGAAACTGCAGCAGCGTTGTGGGGCACCCGTGCGGCATACATCGGCGGGTTTAATGCGACGAGCAACGTTTTGGCCGGTAAAGAATTCGGCATTCCGATTAGCGGCACCCACGCCCACTCGCTGGTTCAGGCCTATGGCAACGACTACGACGCCTTTAAAGCCTATGCACAGAGCAACAAAGACGTGGTTTTCTTAGTCGACACTTATGACACATTGCGTTCCGGGGTTCCCGCGGCAATCAAGGTGGCTAATGAATTCAAAGGCCGCATCAATTTCCTTGGGGTGCGGATTGACAGCGGCGATATGGCGTTTATTTCCAAGCGCGTTCGTCAGCAATTAGACGATGCCGGCTACACTTCGGCGAAGATTTATGCATCGAATGATCTTGATGAAAACACGATCCAGAATCTGAAAATGCAAGGCGCCAAAATCGACATCTGGGGCGTTGGGACCCGATTGATCACCGCGTATGACCAGCCAGCTTTGGGAGCCGTGTTTAAACTCGTCTCGATTGAAGACGCCAACGGTAACATGCATGACACGATTAAACTGTCGAATAACGCTGAAAAGGTGTCGACGCCAGGCAAGAAACAGGTCTGGCGGATTACACGTCGGGATGACGGTAAGTCGGAAGGCGATTACGTAGCATTAGCTAATGAGCAAATTGACACAGATCGTAGCCTGTACATGTTCCACCCCAACTTCCCGTACATCAATAAAACAGTTAAAAACTTTGAAGCCAAGCCATTGCTGCAGCTGATTTATGATCGAGGAAAACAGGTTTATCAAACGCCGCCGCTCGCCGAGGTCCAGGCCTATGCCACCCGCAGCACCAATGCCTTGTGGGATGAATATCGGCGCATTTTGAATCCGCAAGACTATCCGGTCGACTTATCGCAGCGGGTGTGGGATAACAAGATGGACTTAATTAAAAAAGTGAAATCGGCGGTTGCTGACCGCGAGGAATAATATGAAACACGCAAAAAAATGGGGTTGGAAGCGTTGGCTGATTTTGGGACTCTTCGCCGGCCTCGTCATCGGCATCGCGGTTTATGGCAGCTATGATTACTTTTATCTCCGCCCGCAAACCGAAGTCAAAGAAGAACGCGCCCGGCGCAAGTATGAAACTGAGCTGAATCGGCATCGTGCAATCGAGCAGCGTTTACAAAATGCCACCCGTCAGGCAACGAGTACCACTGATCGGCTGATGCAACAGGTTATCCCTTCAGAAGCGCAACCTTTTTTAAAAAAACTGGAAGCCGATCATTTTAGCGGTACCGTTTTAATGGTGCGCAAGGGAAAAGTGATCCTGAACACGGGGTTGGGTTATGCCGACGCTGAATCTGGTCGTTTGAACGGGCCTGAGAGTCTGTATCAAATTGGTTCGATTCAAAAAGGGTTCACTGCGGTCTTGCTCATGAAACTTGTGGAACAAGGCAAGGTGCACCTGACGGATCCGATTAGTCGTTATTTGCCAGGCATTCGCACAGGCAAACAGGTAACGTTGCGGATGATGCTGGATATGCGAAGTGGCTTTTCATTGAAGCGTAATCAACCGACCCGACTATCAGATGCTGGAATTGTGCGCTGGTCAATTGCCAATTTGAATTATGGTGCGAAACAGTACGCGTATGAACCGGTTAATTTTGTTTTATTAGCCGGAGTGATTGAAAAAGTGACCGGTCATTTATATGCCGACTTAATTCAGCAGGAAATATTTAAAAAGTTAAAATTGACACATTCAGGATTTATGCCTGAATTGTATCGTGAACCGAATCAATCATTTGGGTATAATGGTCCCAAGGCGAATCCTTATTCGCGCCGTTACGTCGAGCCGTCTTTGAATTATAATCGGGAATTGGGGACTGGTAATATTTACACGAGTGCCGGTGATTTATACCAGATTATGGCGGCCATCAATCAAGGCAAGATTATCCGGCGCTCATCGGTTGCCACGTTGCGTGATCTGAATCAAGGCCAATACACGGCGGGTGTGTATAATTTTGGCGACTACACGCTGACACATGGCGTTGTTGCCGCACAATCAGCCGCAACTGTCATGGATAACAGCGGTCAAAATGCGGTCGTGCTGTTGGCAAATACGGATCAGGTGACGCGGGATCTAGCACAAGCACTTTATCATGACATGATTAAGGGAGTGAAGTAATGCGTCCATTACAAGCAAAGATTATTAAAGCATTAGGCGTACAGCCAACGATTGATCCTGAAACGGAAATTCGCCGGAGTGTTGACTTTTTAAAAGACTATCTAAAGAAAAATCCGTTTTTGAAAACATATGTGTTGGGAATCTCAGGTGGCCAAGACTCGACGCTTGCCGGGACGTTGACGGAAAAAGCCATGCAGGAGATGCGCGCCGAGACTGGCGATCAAGCGTATCAATTTGTCGCCGTTCGTCTACCTTATGGGGAACAAGCCGATGAGGCGGACGCCATGGCAGCGATTGACTTCATGCAGGCAGACGTGGTTAAACGGGTCAATATCAAACCTAGTGTCGATGCCATGGTCGCGGCAGTGGAAGCCGACGGATCAGCCATTTCCGATTTTAACAAGGGCAATATCAAAGCCCGGATGCGGATGATTGCTCAATATGCGCTTGCCGGTAATATGTCCGGTGCCGTCATTGGTACGGATCATGCCGCGGAAGCTGTCACTGGTTTTTATACCAAATTTGGTGACGGTGGTGCTGATTTGACGCCGCTTTATCGCTTGGACAAACGCCAAGGTGCGGCGTTGTTGAAGACGTTAGGCGCACCGGCACATCTTTATCAGAAGGCGCCGACTGCCGATCTCGAAGACAATCGGCCGGCTTTGCCAGATGAAGTTGCCCTGGGCGTTAAATACAAGGACATCGATGATTATCTGGAAGGTAAGCAAGTGAGTGACCATGCTGCCGAGACGATCGAACGTTGGTACCAGAAAACCGCACATAAGCGCCATCTGCCGATTACGGTTTTTGATACTTTTTGGAAATAAGCATGGCAAACAGCCAACATCGGCGAAGTTTCGCTCAAAGGTGTTATGGCTGTTTTTTTGCGCTGGTTTAAGGTATGCTTTGGTACACATGGCAGTAGGAGGTTGAAACGCAGTGCGTCATCGTTGGGCTCTTTGGTTAGGCATTGTGACATTAAGTGCACTTTTATTAGGCGCTGTGGCTTTTGTTTGGCAGAAGAAGATAGCTATTCCGGATAGACAGGCTAAGGTTTTGTCGTCGCAGCGGCATGAGCAGGCGACTCACCGTGAAGCCGTGCAAACAGCAGCAACGCATTTTGATGAGCGTCTGGACCGGCCGATCGACACATCGGCAGGCAAATCGTTCAAAGAAACCTTAACAAACGATAAATTTATTGGCAGTGCTTTGATCATCAAACAGGGTGAAATTATCTTCAATGGCGGCGTGGGTTACGCCGATGCCGCAGCGAAACGCGTTAATGGGCCAACGACTTTGTTCCAGATCGGATCGATCCAAAAAGCGGTCACTGCAGTTGCCGTCATGCAGCTGGCTGAAGAAGGCAAGTTGCATTTGGATGATCCGGTTGGCAAGTATTTATCCGGCATCAAAACCGGTGATCAGGTAACATTGCGCATGATGATCGATATGCGTAGTGGTTTTGCGCTTAAAAAGTATCAGCCTTCCGTTATGGACGATGCCGGTATTATTCGCTGGGCAATCGGCAATATGACCTATTTACCGCAGCGAAACTACGCGTACCAGGCGGTTAATTACCAATTACTCGCCGGTGTGGTTGAAAAAGTCGCTGGCCGTTCTTATGAGCAGCAGATCAGAAAGACGATTATTGACCGATTGGGGCTTAGACACACCGGATTCTTGCCGGGAATGCTGACAGATACCAACCGCTCATTGACGTACACGGGGCCGGTAACGAATCCTTATCAAACCTCCATTGGCGAACCAGAACTGTGGTACAACCGCGAGCTGGGTACCGGCAATATGTATACGACTGTTGCTGATTTGTATCGATTGCTGCGGGGCATCGATGATGGAAAAGTTTTGCCATTATCAGCGTTAAAGACCTTGCGCAATCGCGATGACGGGGTTTATACGGCAGGCATTTATAATCATAGCGATTTTTACTCAACGAATGGCACTGTGGCCGGGCAAATGGCATCAACTGCTATTAGCCATGATGGCAAAGATGCGGTGATTTTGTTGAGCAATTATAATTCACATGCGCTCAATCTTCACGATGAAGCCGTTCGCTTGTTCCAAACGTTGCGGCAAAAGGGATAGGCCGCCCTGTTTGTGAATTAGTTCGGCTTGTTGAAAAAACGCGCTCACTGGCGCAGGAGTCTGCGTGTAAGGATCTTGATCGCGATGGCCAAGCCCGGGCCATAACGCCTGAGGACACTTACACTCCGACTTCTAAGCGCGCCCGTTCACGCTCTTGGGCTTGCGCAAGGCTGCTTTGACCTGATATACTTGAAGCAACATAGGGGAGTAACTAGCAGAGCTTTTCTGCGACAACATCACCAACAAGGCTATGTCTGGTGTTGTCTTAAATAGTGAGACTTATGGATCTACTGCTGGTAGGCCATAAGTCTCTTTTTGGCTACCGGCCCAAACAAAGAAGGAGGCACTATCTTGGCAAAGAAACCGCCATATGCATTAAGCAGTCAAGAAGTTTTGCAAGAAGAACAAACCCAATTGACTGGACTATCTAAAGAAACGGCACAAACCCGGTTGGGTGAAAACGGGCCGAATGAACTGGCTCAGGCCGAAAAAAAGAGCATGTTGGCGCGCTTTTTGGATCAGTTCAAGGATTTCATGATCATTGTTTTGCTTGCTGCTGCTTTGATTGCCGGGTTCCTGTTGAGCGAATGGGCAGATGCCGGGATTATTTTGGCTGTTGTGTTACTGAATGCCGTTTTCGGCGTTTTTCAGGAGAGTAAGGCCGAAGAAGCGATCGATGCCCTCAAGGAGATGTCGACGCCGAATGCACACGTTCGGCGTGGCGATCAGGTTTTGACGATTCCAAGCAGTCAGTTGGTTCTCGGCGATATCGTGTTGCTGGAAGCCGGTGACGTGGTTCCGGCCGATTTACGGTTGGTGGAGAGCGCCAATCTAAAAATCGAAGAAAGTGCCTTAACGGGTGAAAGTGTGCCGGTTGATAAATCCACGGCACCACTGGACGCTGATGACGTTGGCATCGGTGACCGAACCAATATGGCCTTCATGAACAGTAATATCACTTACGGACGTGGTGTCGGCGTCGTTGTTGCCACCGGAATGAAAACTGAAGTCGGCCGGATTGCCGGGATGATCAATGCTGCAGAAGAAACCACGACCCCGCTGCAGGAAAACCTTAAGAGTCTGGGTAAGACGCTGACCGTGATGATTCTGGTCATTGCAGTCATTGTGTTTGCAGTCGGTATTTGGCGGAATGCGGCAAGTCTGCCGGAAATGTTCCTGACGGCGGTGTCCTTAGCGGTTGCGGCTATTCCTGAAGGACTGCCAGCAATTGTAACGATTATTCTGGCACTGGGAACCCAGAAAATGGCCAAGCGCCACGCCTTGGTCCGCAAGCTGCCAGCTGTGGAAACTTTAGGTAGCACCGATATTATTGCCAGTGATAAAACCGGAACGCTGACGCAAAATAAAATGACCGTTGAAAAGGTTTATTACGACGGTCAGCTAAATAATGCCAGTGACGGCATCCACGGCGGCAATCCGCTGATGACCATTATGAATTTTGCTAATGATACGCAGGTTCAGGATGATGGTAAATTACTGGGGGATCCAACCGAAACCGCGCTGGTCGCATATGGGAAGACCCAATCGTTTGATCTGAATCACGCCTTGGCAGACGAACCGCGGATCGATGAAGTACCATTTGATTCTGAACGTAAATTGATGTCGACCCTTCATCGGCGGGCAGATGGCAAGATTCTGGTGACAACCAAGGGTGCGCCGGATGAATTGCTCAAGCGGGTGACTGAATTGGCCACCGGTGATCAGGCAGCACCGATGTCTGACAGCGAACGTGATGCCATTTTAAAGGCCAATAAAGATATGGCTACCCAGGCTTTGCGGGTGTTAGGCATGGCGTATAAGGTCATTGATGCAGTTCCTGAACCGGTCAATTCGGAGACAGTTGAAAATAATCTGATTTTCGCCGGTTTGGTTGGGATGATCGATCCGGAGCGGCCTGAAGCAGAAGCAGCGGTTGCAGAAGCAAAATCAGCCGGGATTCGGCCAATGATGATTACCGGCGATCACCGCGATACTGCTGAAGCAATTGCGGTTCGGCTGGGGATCATTGATCAAGGCGATGATGATGCTGTCATTACCGGCGCCGAACTTGATCAGCAAAGTGACGAAGAATTTGCCAAAAATGTTGGTAATTACAGCGTTTATGCACGAGTGGCACCAGAGCATAAAGTTCGTATTGTCAACGCCTGGCAGAAAAAAGGTAAAGTTGTTGCGATGACCGGTGACGGTGTCAATGATGCGCCTGCTTTGAAGGCCGCCGATATCGGCATTGGCATGGGGATCACCGGCACAGAAGTTTCCAAGGGTGCCTCTGACATGGTGCTAGCCGATGACAACTTCGCCACGATCGTTGTGGCCGTTGAAGAAGGCCGAAAAGTCTTTTCCAACATTCAAAAGGCGATTCAGTATCTGTTGTCTGCCAACCTTGGCGAAGTGTTGACGTTGTTCATGATGACCATGCTTGGCTGGGATATCCTGGCACCGGTGCACATTCTTTGGATTAACCTGGTGACGGATACCTTCCCCGCGATTGCTCTTGGGGTTGAACCGACAGAGCCGGGGATCATGAAGCAAAAGCCACGCGGTCGCAAATCCAACTTCTTCTCAGGCGGCGTCGGTCCAGCGGTCATCTGGCAGGGTATTCTTGAAGGCCTATTGACCTTAGGCGTTTACTGGTTTGCCATCACGTATCCGGTTCACAGTGGTCAAGCAGCGATGCATGCGGACGCTTTGACGATGGCGTATGCTACTTTGGGCTTGATTCAGCTCTTCCATGCCTTTAACGTCAAAAGCATTCATCAAAGCCTCTTCACAGTCGGTGCCTTCAGAAATAAAGCTTTCAACTGGGCGATCCTTGCCTCCTTTGTGTTGTTGGCTGTCACCATTCTGGTACCGGGATTCAATGGACTATTCCACGTAACAACGCTGGATTGGCACCAATGGTTAACGGTTTTAAGTGCCGGGGTTACCATGATTGTGCTCGTCGAAATCGTCAAGATCTTCGAACGTGCTCGGCGTAAGCGGCGCGGTCTGTAAATCTTCAGCATTCGGAAAAAATTGATGGATTAGTTTTCAAGAGAGGATTCGTGCTTTTCATGAACAAGCAACAAATTAAAATGGCGCACTATGGTACCACGATCAATGATGTGGTGGAACAAACCCAGGACAATCAGGAAAAGATGGCGCCTTTGTTTGAGCCATTACGTGAAGCGATTGATGCGGGCAAATTGGCCGATTATGATCAGGACACCTATGATGACACGCGGGTCGTGTTTCGTGAGGGTACCGATGCATACAAAAAGTTACTCACTCGATTACAAGAAGTCGCGGTTCCTGCACGGTTGGTCGGGCCACACCGTACACTAATTCACAACTTTGCGGCCTTCACGGAGGCGTGTGAAGCTATGACCGAAAGCCTCAAGTCTGACTTAGAAGTGGATGTCACAGCGTTTAATGCAGCCGAAAAAGCGCAAGACGAAGCGATCCAAAAATTCACCAAGCAAATTCAAAAGATTTCAGCGATCTTACAGTGATTTTTCTTCGTGAAAAGGATCATTTTCGCTTGACATGAGAAGTTTGCTCACGTATCTTTAATTTACCAACTTATTTCAAGTTTAAACGAATGGAGGAAACCAACATGAAAGCACTGCTTACCTTAAAAACTTGGCAAAGCCAACTTTAGGTAGGTTGCAGACGCAACCTGCCAGACGCGCAGGTTGTGTCTATGTTGGCTTCTGATCAATTTGTCCGCATAGATACCCCACAACGGGACTATGCGGTTTTTTATTTGCCGCGAAGGTCTAAACCTGCCGCGGCAATTTTTGTGTGAGCGTGAGCCAGCCCGGTTAGAAACCGGAGTGTAAGTGGCCTTGGGCGTGATGGCTGGGCTTTGGCCATTGCGACCAAGGTCCTTACACGCAGGTTTCTGGGCTGGCGAACGCGTTATGGAAAGCTGAGCGTGAACCGGCGCGCTCAGGGACCGGAGTGTAAGTGGCCTTGGCCGGGCTTTGGCCATTGCGACCAAGGTCCTTACACGCAGGTTTCTGCGACTGCGAACGCGTTATAGAAAGTGGAAGCAGGATTTATCGACTAGACGTCATTAGAACTAGCTGCCATGGTTGGAAAGGCATGAGCCATGGCGACCACAAGGCCCTTACATGTCGATAAACGTCTCACGGACACAACCACATCACCACCACACCAAAAAATCACAACAATTGGAGGAACCCGCATGAAGCGAATGCTTGGATTGATCATCATCATCTTCGGCTTTTTAGGCATTGCCTATTTTCAAAGCGGTACGACAACGCAACGGACGCAAACAAAGCCAACAGTAGGAATTTTACAGCTGACGACTCACCCGGCGTTAGATGCGATTCATAAAGGCATTATTTCAGGACTAAAAGATAAGGGTTACGTTAACGGAAAAAACATTAAGATCGACTTCCAGAATGCTGAAAATGATCAGAGCAATCTGAAGTCAATGTCGGAACGGTTTACCCAAGAAAATGCGGCGGCCACTGTGGGAATTGCAACACCGGCGGCTCAGGCACTGGCCAATGTTAACCAGAAAACGCCGATCATTCTTGGGGCCATTACCGATCCTGTGGCGGCTAAATTGGTCAAAAATGTCAAAAAACCAGGTGGCAATATAACCGGCGTTTCGGACCAGGCGCCGATTGCAGCCCAACTAAAGCTGATTCGGCAAATCATGCCGGATGCTAAAACGCTGGGTGTCATTGCCACCTCTAGTGACGATTCGGCTCAGACACAGGCTAAAATGGTCGCAAAACTCGGGCCCAAAGAAGGCTTTACGGTAAAACGGTATGCGATTAGTTCTACCAATGATTTAAACCAGGTGGCAAGCCAAATGGTCAGCCAAGTTGATGCGGTTTTCGTACCGACTGACAACACGGTCGCCAGTGCCATGCAAACGCTGGTTGCGGCGGCCAATGCGCGTAAAGTGCCGATTTTCCCGACTGTCGATACAATGGTTAAACAAGGCGGGGTCGCCACGATCGGGATCAATCAGTTTCATCTAGGTGTCGTAACCGGACACATGTTGGCGGATGTTTTAAAAGGCAAAGCCAAACCCGCAACGACGCCTATTCATTTTGAAAAAACTGGCGAGCTTATTTTAAACGAGAAACAAGCAAAACAGTTAGGGTTGACCTTACCTAGTGCGTTAGTCAAACAGGCAGAGACGAAAGGAACGGTGATCAAATGAGTTTAGGCGTTTCGGCAATTGGTCAAGGATTACTTTATGGATTAATTGGTTTGGGATTGTTTTTGACTTTCCGTGTGCTTGATTTTCCTGATATGACGGTTGAAGGGACTTTCCCGTTTGGTGCGGCAGTCGCGGTCAGCGCGATTACCCATGGCATTTCGCCGATCATTGCGACACTGCTTGCTACCGGAGCGGGGATGCTGGCGGGCTTAGCAACAGGCTTATTAACCACAAAGGGACGGATTCCGGTCTTGCTCGCTGGTATTTTGGTTATGACCGGTTTGTTTTCGATTAACTTAAGAATTATGGGGCGGGCGAACTTATCCTTGTTGCACCAAGCCAATCTTTTTCAGGAATCGTTTTTGAAGGATCTGCCGCCATACTTTAACAGCGTTGTGATTGGGCTGGTGGTTGCGGTCGTTGTAGTCGGATTACTGATGCTGTTTTTAAACACGCAGTTGGGCCAAGGCTTCATTGCTGCCGGAGATAATCCGAACATGGCGCGTAGTTTGGGGATCGACCCTGATCATCAAATGGTGCTTGGCTTAATGGTTGGTAATGGACTCGTTGGGCTTGCCGGTGGCTTGTTAGCACAGAACAATGGCTATGCGGATGTCAATATGGGCATCGGGATCATTGTTATCGGTCTTGCCGCCATCATCATCGGTGAGGTCGTTTTCGGCGAGCTGACCTTGTCGCAACGGTTAGTGGCCGTGATTCTGGGCAGTATTCTTTACCGATTTGTCCTGCTAGTGGTTTTGGCGCTGGGATTCAACGCCGACGACCTGAAATTGATTTCGGCAGTAGTCCTAGCTATTGCCATCATGGTGCCGCAAATCGATCATCAACTGCGATTACGGCGAGTCTTACAAAAAGGGGTGCAGGCACATGGCTGAATTAATATTGGATCACGTCACAGTCAACGTCCCGGTCGCAACGGAAGTAAAAACGTTACTTCAAGACGTCACGTTAACGGTCAAGACCGGTGATTTCGTAACGGTCTTAGGCCATAACGGCGCCGGAAAATCGACGCTGTTTAACGCCATTACCGGTGATTTGCCGGTGAGTGGAGGAACGGTGACCTTAGCGGGTAAAAAGTTGAATGGGCAGCGTCCGGAGCAACGGGCGCGTCACATTGCCCGAGTCTTCCAAGATCCGAAAATGGGCACGGCCCCGCGGATGACAGTTGCAGAAAACCTGCTATTAGCCAGTCACCGTGGCCAGCGCTTAAGTTTGCGCTCGCGGGGACTTAATGCGCAAAAGGATCGGCTAAAAGAGCTTGCGGCCACAACCGGCAACGGTCCGGCTGAAGCGCTTGATAAGCCGACTGAACAGCTTTCCGGCGGGCAACGGCAGGCACTGAGTCTGTTAATGGCCACCATGCGCGAGCCTGATCTGCTATTACTTGATGAGCACACGGCAGCGTTAGACCCGCACACGAGTCAATCAATCATGGCACTCACCAATCAGATTGTTTCGGATCAACAATTAACCTGCTTGATGATTACCCATCAAGTCGAAGATGCGTTACGTTATGGCACACGCTTAATTGTTTTGGATGCCGGCCAAATTGTGACTGATTTTGATCAAAAGAGAAAAGCCGCGCTAACTCGTGACGATGTTTTGGCGTTCTTTAGCTAAAGAATATTTTTTAGTTAACTGAAGCATTCAAGTAAGTTCGTCTCGGCGCATTATGAATGCGGGGCGCGTGAGTCAGATTCAATTTTAGAATGACGAAAAAATCGGTTCCGGATGATCGTGCACATTAATCATGCACGAACCAATCCATCTGGAACCGATTTTTGTATTGTTGGTATAGATTGTTTGTGAGCAGGTTAGCGGTCAGTGTCGATCGTGCAATCGCGCATGACTTGATGTACACTGTTGGCTCGGAGGTAATGTTCAACGATGACAAACCAAGAACTGCAGGCACGCGTGGAAGCTATTTCTATGGCGGCATTTCACCAACCGTTCCGCCACCGTGCCATTTTCAATGCGCGGCTTAAAACAACTGGTGGCCGGTTTCATCCAGCTGACATGAATTTGGACTTTAACCCCAAACTCTTTGCCGCTTATCCCTCGGCAATCACCGATGGCATCATCAAGCATGAACTGGTGCATTATCATTTGTACGCCCAGCATCGCGGGTACCAACACCGCGATCATGATTTCCGCCAATTACTGGCAGCAGTTGGTGGCTCCCGCTTTGCACCGCCGCTGCCCACGACTGGTCGGCAATACATCTATGTTTGTACGCAATGCGGCCGGCAGTTCGTTCGTCGTCGCCGGATTGACGTCAGACGGTATGCCTGTGGCCACTGCCGAGGTAAGTTACGACTACAAAAAACGGTGATCAACTGAGTGGCTTTTGTAACGTTAAATTGACTGGTTCAAAACCGGCCTTGGCGTATACTTCACGAGCCGTCTTATTAGCACTGAGGACATTAAGTTGGATAAAAGATGCCTGGTGACTTTTGGCAAAAGCCGCAACCGCCGCCATCAGCTGCTTCGCCAAGCCGCGATGACGCTGATCAGGGATGACGAAGAGATCGATGAGTTGGGCAAAATGTTGCGGCACGAATTCAGGACTGGCACTGGTTTGTGCTAAGACAACCAAGGCAAAACCGGTAAGTTTCCCCTGACTTTCGGTCACAAATAACCGGGCAAGATCGTTTTGCAGATAATCGGCAAAATATTGGCGGTTATCAGTGGCTAATGGTCGATACGTGTCCGGCGCCAATGTCGCCATTTCCGTTGTAAGCTGTTGGTAAAGATCCACGATTGCAGACAGATCAACAAATTGGGCTTCACGAAGCATTTTAAGTTACTCCTATCCATTCGAATTAAGCGGTTACGGATAACCAATCATTAAAAAAGATCCGATCAACAAGTTATCGTTGTTGGTCGGATCTTTTTACGCTGCGGGCAAGAAGACTCGAACTTCCATGAGCAAAAATGCTCACAAGATCCTTAATCTTGCGCGTCTACCAATTCCGCCATGCCCGCATGGCTATTTAAACACAAGAAATATTATAGAAAATCAGATGATCAAAGTCAACAAAAATTTACTATTCGGTTCAACCCGC
Organism: Lacticaseibacillus zeae subsp. silagei; assembly: GCF_030770335.1. NCBI lineage: Bacteria > Bacillati > Bacillota > Bacilli > Lactobacillales > Lactobacillaceae > Lacticaseibacillus > Lacticaseibacillus zeae. The sequence continues at coordinate 1,380,913 of NZ_CP132484.1, forward strand.
AGAGTGGCGAAAAGTTGACAAGTCCTGACTGAAAGCTGAACTTGTTTGGTGCTGCTTGGAACGTGTATAATCTGATAGAGCTAACTGTAAACAAATAGGGGGTGTCCAGCATGACGCGTCGAGGGAAAGCGTATAACATTGCTATTATTGGAATTCTCGGTGCTTTAATTATCCTCCAGGCTTATATTCCGATGGTGGGTTATGTTCAGATTTTTCCAGCTTGGCCTGCCATTTCAACGATTCATCTGACCGTCATTATTGGTGGCATTGTTCTAGGATATGGCGGCGGTGCCAGTCTTGGCCTATTATGGGGATTGACGAGCCTGATTCGTGCTTACACATCAGCAACCGATCCCGTGACTTTATTGCTTTTTCGTAATCCGATTATTGCATTGGTGCCGCGCGTCATGGTTGGTCTTGTGGCGGCGTTTATCTTTCACCAAATGTTTAAGCGTCACCAAAGTGCGTTGGCGCAAACCGTCAAAATGGTATTTGCCGGCGTGGCCGGTGCCCTGACCAACACACTTTTAGTTATCGGGTTTACCTGGTTGCTTTTTTCGAGCAAGGCCGCGCAAATTGTACCAGGTGCCAACGCCTCCAATCTCGGGTGGCTGTTGATCACGGCGCTGGCCATTAACGCAGTTGCTGAAGCTTTGCTAGGTGGTATTGTCACACCAATCTTAGGGCATGCGTTACTACGTTTTCGGCGAAAATAGCTTTAGAATCGGTAATCATGAGTTTTGAGAAGCGGAGGTTTTGGATTGACAGATGAAGAGCAGCAAGTCGTTGATTTATTGAAGGCAATGGTACAAGTGCCGAGTGTCGGCGCAAGAGAAGGCCAAGTTGCCGATTTAATCGAAACTTATTTGGCTCCTGAATTGCAGGCAGGTTTGATCAAACGGGAGCGGATCACGTATGCGCCCGGACGCGATAATCTGGTTTTGACCGTTGGCGATCCAAATGCCGAACGGTGGCTAGGTGTCGATGGGCATATGGATGTCGTCGATGCTGGCGATGAATCCAAGTGGCAGTTTCCGCCGTTTTCAGGACAGGTAAAAGACGGCAAGTTATATGGCCGTGGGGCAACGGATATGAAATCCGGTCTGGCAGCGGTGGTTGTTGCTTTGAAACAGGTTGCGCATACGCACTTGGATCACGGCATTCAGTTGATGGCCACGGTCGGTGAAGAAATCGATAATTATGGCGCCAGGCAATTGGCCGCAGCGGGTTATGGCGACCGCCTTAATGGTCTTTTAGTGGCAGAGCCTGGCAATAGCAACGTGGATGCGGCTGAGCGCGGGATTATCGATTATACGTTGACGGCGCATGGTAAAGCGGCCCATTCATCGCGACCGGATCTTGGGGCCAATGCGATTCACGGTCTGTTTGCGTTTGCCAATGCGGCATTGACCGCAACAGCGCCGTTGCAGGCCAAGGATGATCCGATTTTGGGACATGCTACGCACAATATTGATATTATTCATGGCGGGAACCAGATCAACTCGCTCCCTGAGTCTGCCTATCTGCGTGGCAATATTCGCACAACCATGATTGCCGACAATGATGCGTTTATTCAGGCGCTAAAACAAGCAGCGAAAACGCCTGTGCCAAAAGGTGTGCATCTGTCACTTTCAATTGACTCAGTACTGGGCGCGGCTGCTGCTTCGCCTGACAATGCCTTGATTGAGGCAGTTCAGCAGGCACGGCAACGTATCGGACTCGATCGCGGGGCAGTGGCGTATCGGACCGGGATTACGGATGCGGCCTTGTTCCATCACGATGGGTTGGATCTGGCAATTTATGGGCCGGGAAATGATACATCACATGAGACCAACGAATATGTGGCGCTTCAAGATGTTTTTGACAGTGTGAAAGTTTATAAAGATGTTTTCCTGAACTATTAATCAGAATATTGGCAATCAAAAAACCTTGTGCGTGCATGCGTACAAGGTTTTTTGATTAACTAAATGCGTTGGCTGTTTGCAATTGAGTCTGGTTTACGACTTCTGCCGAATGCCTAGGTGATATTCAGCATGATGGTGCCATGTCGCACCTGCCGGAAGTTCCCAGGCTTGTGCCTGCAGATTAGCTTCAGGGGCAAAGCCGATTGCCACATGGGGCTGTCCGAGAATGCCGTTGAAGTTGTTTTGCGTACCAATGTCGGCGAACGGATCGATTCGGGTAGCTGACGCATCAGTCAGGTAATGGAGTTGCCAGTCAGCGGCTGCCAAACCATAGTCCTGCTCGGAATAAACTTTTGGTTGCTTTCCAATTGCGGTTGGCTGAGAGGCAATTGTTAATTTAGCCTGCATCATCGTTTGCGCGGGATCAGCCGTGAGCAACCAAGGCAATACCAGGCGGGGATGTAAACGAATTGAAGCGCTGGTTTGGATCGCCATGTCAATTGTCCAGACGTTTGCGTTGTTGAGCCGGTGGGTAACGCTAAGTTGACGCGTGCCAGGTTGGCCATCGGCACCTTCTGGCAAGTCTAGCGAGAACGTGATGACTAAATCAGGATCCTGACTGGTTTTCACCGCCCAGTTCCAGTTTTGCCATGCGCCAGAGACATTGGCTTCGGCTGGTTGTAGCGGACCGGTCATGGCGCCGAAAAACCCTGGCTGATGCAGATAGTCCTCTAAAGTGACGAAGCCAAGCAGTAAGTTAGGGTCGAACCCGGTTGCATTAGGCAGACGAACCTGTTGAACCCGGGCACCGAACGTTAAAAAGCGTAAGGTCATGTGATGATCATTCACCAAAGTATATTGGGTGATCCGTTCCTGACCGACTTTGGCAAAAATTTTGGCACTTAGTTTCATGGCGAAAACGCTTCCTCTCTCAATAGTTTAAGCCTACAGAAAAATTGCTCCAGATTCAATGCAATCATGACTTGAATCTGCTAGGCTTGATAAGGAAAGAGAAGGGTGGAACCATGAGAACGTTACTTAAGAAGGCCTATCAATTACTGTGGGCACTGTTTATTCTGGCACTTGCTTACAGTTTTTGGGCTCGCGACATTCTGCCCCGGCAGTTGCGACCATATGGTGATCCGGCAAGTTTTGTGATTATTAGTCTGTTTGTGGTGGTGAATGCCATCTTGCTTTACCATCATCATTTTCGCTTCCGTGATTTGAAAATGGAAAATGTCGACATCATGGAAGGCGAGAAATTTGAGGAGTTTTGTGCATACTTGTTGAAGCGAAACGGGTTTAAACATATTCAACTGACACAAGCTTCCGGTGATCAGGGAATCGACATTATCGCCCGAAAGAAGGGGCAGTCCATTGGGTTTCAATGCAAGCGGTATACCGGTTTTGTCGGTAACAAGGCAGTGCAAGAGGTTTGGGCTGGCCATCAATTTTATAAACTTGATCAAGCTGCGGTGATCACCAATAGCGATTTTTCCGATTCGGCAATCGCCTTAGCAGATGATCTGGGGGTCATGCTGATTGATCGTAAAAAACTCAAGCGACTTATGAGAAGACTGCCAAGTTGAGGTGAGTGTGAGCCGGCGCGCTTAGAAGTCGGAGTGTAAGTGGCCTTGGGCGTGATGGCCCGGGCTTAGGCCATCGCGACCAAGGTCCTTGCACGCAGACTTCTGCGCCGGCGAACGCGTTATGACGTTATGGTAAGTTGGCAACTGTGTGTGATCAGTTTGAGGAGGCAGCGGATAATCAATGTTACTGGGATTAAAAGCTAGTACAGATGAACGTCAGATTCGTGATCGGTTACAGTACCATCCTAACGTATTTGAATTTCACTTAACTGAAAATGATTTTTCGGCTGAAGGATGGGCCCATTTTTTAAAAATGGTGACTTGGGTTCGCGGCCAGGTGCCTACAGTGGTTTTCCATCATCCGATGCGATTCCGTGGTCAACGCAATGAATTAGCCATGAATCCAACCAAGTATCCGACGCGTTATGATTTTATGATGACTAGTTCGATTAAACTCATGAATCTGGCCAAAAAGGTGAATGCGACGGCGTTGATCCATGGGGGTTATCGCGTGGATACACCAGGCGATTATGCCGGGTGGACGGATGTTGCCAAAGCGCAGGATGTTGCTTTAGCGCGGATGATTGCGTTTGCTCAGGAGGCACCGGGACACGTTGTCTTTGAAAACTCCATGTCCCCCATTTTTCGTTATGGTGATCCTGATTTTGAGGCACGGATATTGCGTTGGCAACTACCGCTAGCTTATGATACCAGCCACACCTTCATCACGCTTCACGGCGATAATGATCGGCTCATGGCCAGTCTGGCGAATCTAAAGCCTTTGGTTCGGCACTATCATCTTGTCGATTCGATGGGCAAAACGCATGACAGCCTGCCACTGGGGCAAGGCCGGATTGACTGGGCGCGGGTTTTGCCGCTGCTCAACCCTAAGGCCAGTCGGATTTATGAAATCGGATTGAAGGATCAATTCAACTGCGAAGAAATGATTGCCAGCCATCACTATTTAGAAAAGGTGGCCGAGGAATTAGCCGCAGCCAAGCATCCAGCCTAATTAAGTATTAAACCGTTCTGGCGCTTGATGAACCCAAAAAGAGCGCGTGGCCCATTTGCGTCAGTCAAATACAAAAATCGCGCTTGGAGGTCCGGCTTTTTCAACAAGAGTTGCAATTCCCAGACTCGTAAAGGCGCTTTGCGGGTCAAGTTGGGTTTAAAAATCAGTTGTGGCTGATCGTCCGCGGTTGTCAGGATAAAATCATCAAAACGGCTCGGTGTCGGTTGCGTGTCCAGCAACACAGAGGCGTTTTTGTTTTGGTCGGCTAACAAAGCGAGTAAATCAATCACTCGCATGATGATGCCTCCTTTCTGACAGCAAAAGTTAAGGATTCATGAAGACGGTTGGTGCTTATCAGAACAATCGCATACAATTTAAGCAAGCTTAGTTTGATGAACTTAGAAGAACTTGCGCAGGTTTTATGGGTGCGAGCTTCTGCCTATGTCTCATAAAACGCGTTTTCAGTCGCAGAAATCTACGTGTAAGGACAAGGACCTTGGTTGCAATGGCAAAAAGCGGCATCACGCCCAAGGCCACTTACACTTCGGCTTCTACCCGCGCCAGTTCGCGCTCTGCTCATAAACGCGTTCGCAGTCGCAGAAATCTCCGTGTAAGGACCTTGGTCGCAATGGCAAAGAGCGCCATCGCACCCAAGGCCACTTACACTCCGATTTCTAAGCGCTCCTGCTCACGCTCTCTAAATTATAGCTCACTGTTTTGCTTTTGAGACTGTGATAAACTATAACGGTTTGTCTGAAGAGCACGATTCGACTGGAACAGGGAATTTTCTCCAGGCGGATGGTGTTGAATTGTTTGTATTTTAGGAGGTCATCATGGAAGAAGTTGTCATTCTCAGTGCCAAGCGAACGCCGATTGGGAAGTTGGGCGGCGAGCTTGCTGGTGCCAGTGCGGTCGATTTGGGTGTTGCAGCGGCACAGGCAGCTATTAAAGCGGCGCGGGTTGACCCTGAGCAATTGGATCAGGCTATTTTCGGGAATGTCTTACAGGCCGGTTCCGGTCAGAATGTGGCGCGGCAAATTGCGTTAAAAAGCGGGATGGCAAACCGTTCCACGGCCATGACGGTCAATGAAGTGTGCGGATCCGGATTGAAGGCGATTCGACTGGGGCAGGCGGCGATTCAATTAGGCGAAGCCACCGCCGTGTTGGTTGGCGGCACAGAGAGTATGAGCCAGGTTCCTTATTACGCAGAAGCCATGCGTGCCGGTCATAAATTTGGCGACACGGCATTTGTTGACGGACTCAGCCGCGATGGTCTAAATGACGCCTTCAGTCAGCAACCTATGGGGATCACCGCGGAAAATATTGCCACGCGCTTTGAGATTAGCCGTCGCGACCAAGATGAGTTTGCCCTGCGCTCACATTTACGCGCGGCAGCGGCAGCGGCTGAAGGTCGATTTAAATCGCAGATGGCGCCAGTCACGATTGCCGGTCGCCATGGCGATGTCACCGTCGAAACGGATTCCGCCATCCGTCCAGACACTTCGCTGGCTCAGCTAGCTAAACTGCCGCCGGTTTTTGAAGTGGGTGGTACGGTGACGGCCGGCAATGCAAGCGGCATTAATGATGGTGCGGCGGCTTTGGTTTTGATGGCCAAAAGTAAAGCCGAGCAACTAGGACTACATTATTTAGCGACGATTACCGATTATACTGAAGTCGGCATTGATCCGGATATCATGGGCTATGCGCCTAAATTGGCGATTGATCAATTGCTTCAGACCAATGGCACTTCGATCGCGTCTATTGATCAAGTAGAACTTAATGAAGCCTTTGCCTCCCAAAGCGTTGCGGTGATGCGTGACTTGGGCTTAACCGATGAACAGGTGAATATCAATGGCGGTGCCTTAGCGTTAGGGCATCCGCTTGGAGCTTCCGGTGCGCGCATTATGGTTTCATTACTTTATAACCTAGCTGAACGCGATGAAAAAACCGGCATCGCGGCTTTGTGTGTCGGCGGTGGTATCGGCATTGCGATGCAGATCGTCCGGCAGGTTTAGGAGGACGTGATGAAATTTTATGAAAAAATGCCTGAAGAAAGGCGTGCGCAATTGATTCGCGAAGGTTCACTGACGCAGACGGATGCCCGTTTATTCGCAGCAACATCTTCACTTCCTGCCACGACCGAAGCACGGTTGATCGAAAATTCAATCGGTGAATTTTCACTACCTTTAGGAGTCGCACGCAACTTGTTAGTGAATGGCCAATTGCATCAGGTGCCGCTGGCCAACGAAGAACCTTCTGTTGTAGCAGCTGCCAGTAATGGTGCGCGGATTGCTGCGGAAAATGGCGGGATCGCGGCACGGGTTGATCCGCATCAGGTAGTCGCTGAGGTGGTTTTGACAGACTTAGCCGATTTGGAAGCTGCCAAGCAAACGGTTTTGGCCCATCAAGCAGACATCAAAGCGGTCGCGGCAGCCGCCCATCCTTCCATGATTCAGCGTGGTGGCGGGTTAGTTGCAGTTGCCGTGTCAGTGTTAGCCAAACGTTTTTTGAAGATTCGTTTAACCCTTGATCCTAAAGAGGCGATGGGCGCCAATTATGCCAATACGGTAGCCGAAGCAGTTGCAGCAGTGATTAAAACCTGGCTCGATGGAACGATTTTGGTCAGTATTTTAACAAATGCCCCAGCCGAGTTAGTGACCGCGACGGTGCAACTGGATCCGACGACCCTTGCCACGAAGACAGTGCCAGGTGAGGTGATTGCCAAAAAAATCGTGCAACTTAGCGAATTGGCTTTTGTCGATCCGGAACGGGCCGTGACGCATAATAAAGGGATTCTTAATGGCGTTATTGGAGCAGTTTTGGCAACTGGCAATGACACGCGGGCAGTTGCTGCGAGTGCGGGAGCTTTTGCGGCTGCCAGCGGTCAATACCAACCTTTGTCGCGCTGGGTGATGCATGCCGGTAAGTTAGAAGGAACCTTGCAAATGCCGTTGCCGCTTGGAGCGGTCGGTGGCGCAATCGGTGCCTTGCCACTGGCACAAGCTGCCCGCCGGCTTGGTGGTTATCGCGATTTAGCCACTATGCAGCAGGTGATTGCGGCATTAGGCTTGGTCCAGAATCTTGCGGCATTGCGGGCACTGGCCGGTCCAGGGATTCAAGCCGGGCACATGAAGTTGCAAGCCAATGCCTTAGCGATTGCGGCTGGTGCTGACGAACATGAACTTCCGGCGCTGGTCGCCGCATTACGGGAAGGGCAAATGGACCTGGCACATGCCAAAACTTATTTAGCAAACATTCGATCAAATCAGAAAGTAGGCCAATCAAAAAATGAAAATCGGGATTGATGCCATTGCAATGGATACACCGGGCTTTTACGTCGATTTAGTGGAACTCGCAAAGGTTCGGGGAGATGAATCGGACAAATACACCATCGGCATCGGCCAAGATGAACAGGCGGTACCGCCTTCAAGTCAAGACATTGTGACCATGGGCGCCAATGCTGCAGCGTCATTGGTGACCCCGGCAGTCCGGGACAGCCTGGGAATGGTGCTGGTCGGAACCGAAAGTGGCGTGGATGCAAGCAAGTCGGCTGCTTTGTTTATTCATCAGTTGCTGGACTTGCCTGAATGGGTGCGCGCAGTTGAATTAAAAGAAGCCTGTTATGGCGGCACCGCGGCTTTGATGATGGCACGGGATTACGTGGCCGGACACCCAGACAAAAGTGTGCTGGTCATTGCCGCTGATATTGCCCGGTACGGCTTGGCGACAGCAGGTGAAGTCACCCAAGGCGCCGGTGCCGTGGCGATGATCGTCAAGGCGGATCCGCGACTCATCACGATTGAGTCGGATTCGGTTTATCGCTCGGCATCGATTAATGATTTTTGGCGGCCGGTTTACCAGGATACAGCGATTGCTCAAGGAAAATATTCTACCGAGCAGTATTTGGCCTTCTTTCAGGCGGTCTGGGATCGTTATCAGGCTGAAAACCATTTAACCGCAGCTGATTTTGCGGGGATGACCTTCCATTTGCCTTACACCAAAATGGGCAAAAAGGCGTTGGATTTAGTCTTACCCAAAGCTGATGACCAGACTGTGAAGCGGTTAGGGAAACGGTTTGACGCTAGCACCCGCTATTGCCGCCGGATTGGCAATATTTATACGGGTTCGCTTTATTTGGGTCTGCTTTCCTTATTGGATCACGATGCAACACTGCAGGCCGGCGACCGTATCGGGCTCTTTTCATATGGCTCGGGTGCCGTGGCGGAGTTCTTCAGCGGGATTTTGCAGCCGGGCTTTAAGGATCAACTAAACTCGGCCGCCCACGCGCGTCAGTTAGATGAGCGGCAACAGTTGACGGTGCCGGAATACGAGGCACTGTTTAGCGACAAGGTACCTTATGATCCCGAAGATTATCGGCCGGATCCGGCATACTTCCGGGGGCAATTTGTATTGACCGGTGTCGTCGGGCAAGAGCGCTTGTACGAAAAGCAGCCGGCTGATTCATCGACTTTGCCACATTAATCTGATTTGCAGCTGGTTATTTTATGACGGTTATTTTCGGCGAGCGGTGAAGAATCTACCAATCTGTATTAGTCAATTTGGTTGACTGTTATGGTTCCCATGGGCTTATTATGCCGGTCATGGAAGCGATTTCTGGATTTTTAGCGTTTTTGCAAGATTGATTGAGATGAAAAGGCTTGCATTGCGGACGATTAATTGTTATACTCACTTTTGTAATGAACTTACAAAATGTAAGTAATAATGGAGGCAAGTGTCATGACAGAAAAAATCAACGCTGCAGACGCAATGATCAAGGTGCTCGAAGACTGGGGCATTCATAACATTTATGGGTTGCCTGGTGGTTCTTTTGATAGCACGATGAATGCACTTTATAATCGGCGTCACACGATCAACTATGTTCAGGTTCGGCATGAAGAAGTCGGTGCGTTAGCCGCAGCCGGTGAAGCTAAAGTAACTGGCCGCATTGGCGCAACGTTTGGTTCTGCTGGGCCTGGGGCAGTACATCTGCTGAATGGGTTGTATGATGCTCAATACGATCATGTGCCGGTTTTGGCTTTGGTCGGGCAGGTGCCGACTGCTGCCATGAACACCAACTATTTCCAGGAAATGAACGAGAATCCGATGTTTGCCGATGTTTCGGTTTACAATCGGACGGCGATGACGGCTGCTCAGTTGCCACATGTGGTTGACGAGGCCATTCGCCAAGCATACAAGCATCAGGGTGTGGCAGTGGTCACGATTCCTAAAGATCTTGGTTGGGAACAGATTGACGACAATTATGTTTCATCAGCCAATCTCTACCAGAAGCCGCTTTTACCTGAGCCGGATCCGGAACAGGTAGCAACAGCCTGGAGCATTATTAAAGGTGCCAAGAAGCCGATTTTATACGTTGGTAATGGCGCGCGTGGTGCTCGGGACGAGATTATTGCTTTTTCCGAGAAAACGCATGTTCCGATCATTACCACGGCTTTGGCAAAAGGCGTTGTTCCTGACGACTACAAGGCAAATATGGGTTCTGCCGGACGGGTCGCGTCCAAACCTGGCGTTGAGGTCGCCCGTGGTGCCGATATGGTCTTGTTCCTTGGTTCGGATTTTCCATTCCAGCCATACTTTATCGCACCGAATGCCAAATATATTCAAGTCGATATTGATGCCAGCAAGTTTGGCCGGCGTCACACCGTTGACTTAGCGGTTCTGGCTGATGCCAAGAAGTTCATCAAAGCATTGACTACGGTCGCTGAGCCATTACCGGAAACGGCTTGGTATCGCGCTTCATTAGCTAATAAGGCAAACTGGGTTGATTGGATGAAGTCCTTTGAAGATGGCGCTGAAACGCCACTGCGGGTTGAGCCAATCTTCAAGCTCATCAACGAGATGGCGGAAAAGGATGCCATTTTCCAAGTCGACGTTGGTAACGTGACGATTAACGGAATGCGCTATCTTAAGGCTAACGACGATCAGGCATTCACTACGTCCGGCTGGTATGCGACGATGGGTTATGCCTTGCCAGCAGCGATTGGGGCACAATCAGAGTTCCCGGATCGTCAGGTATGGTCAATCTCTGGTGATGGTGGCTTTGCGATGGTGATCCAAGACATTATGACACAAGTGAAGTATCACCTTCCGATCATTAACGTGGTTTTGACGAACCAAAGCCTAGGGTTCATCGAAGCAGAGCAGGATGATACGCACCAGCCACACTCAGGAGTTGATCTGATCGGTGCCGATTATGGCAAAGCTGCCGAAGCAATGGGCGCGCAGGGCTTTGAAGTCCACACCTTGGACGAACTCAAGGATGCCTTTGCCAAGGCGAAGGATCGCAAGGGCCCGGTTGTGATTGATGTGAAGATTTCAAATTTGCGGCCGATTCCGGTCGAGCAATTGGTTCTCGACAAGCAAACCCAGGATCCCGAAGCAGTCGATGCTTTCGTGAAGAAGTATCATGCTGAGAGTCTGATCCCATTCCGGCAATTGCTTGAAGATGCAGAAAAAACCACTGCGAATGTTTAGGTGAGTCATAAAAAGCTTCCGTTCATCAGATTGTTATCTGGTGGCGGAAGCTTTTTTGATTTAAGCGTTTGCCCGGACTTTTATGGCCGCAACCAACGCTGCTTCATCGGTGTAGATGGCACCGTTGAGTTTGATTAGCCCTGGTGTATAAAGATTCAGATAATGAAATTGATTTTCGGCAACCCGTTGCAAGGCGTCGAGCTTTTGCTGATTAGTAGCGCCGAGACGCCGACTGTCGGTGTAAAGGCCGAGTATCGGGATTTTGGTGGCATAGGCGACCCCGATTTCAGTGGCCACGCCATTGTCGATGACCGGACCGTCCAAGATTGCCACCAACAAATCAGCAGCCTCTAGGCGATCAGTATCAGCTTGGGCGATCATTTTGGAATCGGCATAAGCTTCTTTATTGTTAATTGCCGCGTTTTCCTGAGGCACATACAGATCGACGTCAGGCACGGCGGCGCGAATTTGCGCGGCTAATTTTGCGTTGTAGTCAAAATCGGCGTGACTGAAAAGCGCATTGGCAAAATAAATTTTCATGGCAGGGACCTCGCTTTGGATGGATGAATTGGGGGAAGAATGCGGATAGTGAAGACGCTGCTTCATTTAACGCGATTAGCGTCGCGTAAACTTGACAACTGCCTCACAGCGGGCAGTTTGCGGGAACATGTCGATGCTCTGGACCCAGTCAACCTTGTAATGTTTGGCCAGCGGAACGAGATCACGCGCCAATGTTGAGGGGTTGCAGGAAATATAAACAAACTTCTTAGGGTTAAGGTTCAGCAAGGCATTAATAAAAGGACGTTCAAGGCCGGCACGCGGTGGGTCGACAATCACGGCGTCAGGGTGAATCCCTTCTGCCAGCCACTTAGGAAACAGGGCCTCGGCTTTGCCAACAAAGTAATGTGCCTTGGTAAAGCCATTATGAGCCGCATTGGACTTCGCGTCGGCAATCGCTTCAGGCACCGTGTCCATGCCGTAGATGGTCTGGTGCTGGTCGGCGAGGCTGATGCCGACAGTGCCGATCCCACAATACGCATCGACCAGTGTATCGCTTCGGTCCAGTTCAAGGGCGTCTTTTGCGATGGTATAGAGCCGTTCAGTTTGCGCCGGGTTAAGTTGTAAAAAGGCTTGCGGTGAAACCTGAAAAGTGCGGTCTAACAACGTCTCATGGATATAAGGTTGGCCAGCCAAAAGTCGGCTTTCCTTGCCCCAAATAATTGAAGTGTTGCCAGGATTAATATTTTGGGCAATGCTGACGACCATAGGCAAACGCGTTGCAATGGCCGCGACCAATTTGGTTTGCTGGGGCAGTTTAGCGCTGTTGGTAATGAATGTGACTTGTACTTCACCAGTTGCAAAAGATTCCCGAACGACCAACGTTTTGACAATGCCAGCGTTCTTTTTTTCTTCGTAAATCGGAATCTGGAGCTCTTCAAGCAGCTGGCACAAAACAGTCACGACTTTCATGGTCAACGGCGCCTGTGTCAAAAAATGGGTTAACGGGACAAGGTGATGTGATCCAGGGGCGTATAAACCGGCGCGAACATGACCGTCAATGACTCGAACCGGGAACTGAGCTTTGTTGCGATAATGCGTCGGGTGCGTCATGCCGATGGTTGGTTTTAAGTCATAATGTTGCCAGCCGGCTGGTTTGAACTTGGCTAAGGCCTGTGCGACGACATCCCGTTTGAAGCGCAATTGAGCCGGATAAGCAAGGTGGTTTAATTCAACGCCGCCAATTTGTCCATAGAGCGGTTCCGTGGGTTTCACTCGATCAGATGAGGCCGAACGGATTTTGTGGACCTTGGCTTCAAGATAGCGGTCATGAATCGCCGTCACTTCAGCAACAACGATTTCGCCGGGGAGCGCACCGGTAACAAAAGTAATTTTGCGTTGATAGTACCCGATACCTGCGCCGTTGATATCCAAACGCTTGATAGTTAATGGAAAACGTTGTCTGATTTTAACCGTGGTTGCCATGAAATACTCCTTTACGCTGACAAATGGTGACGATCCCTGAAAAATTCTAGTATAATGTACTTTCAGGAGGATTGACTGTGAAAATTACTTATTCGAATACCATGAGCAAAAAAATGACGGCGACCGTTTGGCAAAACGACACGCCACATGTCATACACGTTGGCGAAACGCTAGATCTTAAAGTTCAACGCGGTGACAAAATAACCTATAAAGTTGGCCGATTAAACAAGGTACATGCGATTGATTACCAAAGTCCGGAAGCCAAGTTTGAAATTCAGATCAATCGTAGTCTGCAAAATGCTTATTTTGTTGTGATGTTTCTGATGGTGGTTTTTTTGTGGTTTAACCGCAATAGTAACCTGAACAACACGATGCTGGTTACCGCGGTCGTTCTGGGATTGGCCGGATATGAGGCGTTGGTTTATTTTGTCGGCTATACCGCCAAACCGTTTCACTAAAATAAAAAGGTTTAGGCCTGCGCCGATGAGCCGTGTTGACGCTGTAATTGTTTGAGTCGGCGATAAAGATTGAAATAATCTAAATCAGTCGGTTCCGGCATCCAAGTAATCAGCGGGGTTGCGGGATCAAACGGGTGGCCCAAACGCGGGATCACCCGTTTTGGTTTGGTGAGGCTGGTGATGATCAAATCCGGTTTGACTGCTGTATCAGGTGGCACAACCCGGATAAAGCCCAAATCATCCAGAAAGTTGAGCAAATCCCGTTTGGCAAACGAGTCATGCTCGATGAGAACGTTAACGACCATCTGCATGTCTCGGTTAAGTTCAGGATAATTGTCTTTCACCAAAAGATATAAGCCGCTGATGAAGGGCTCGGGAAAGTCAGCAAAAATGGATTCAGGCATCGATTTAGGAATTTTTTTGAGGTACCGCTGAATTTCCGCAGCTAATTGACTGCTGTCGGCTTCTTCATAAGGTGACTGGGCAAAATCAATGCGCTGGCTAAATCGTCCATCGAGTACATATTCGTTAAAACTAAGGCGGTATAAATTAGCAATCATGACTTGGCTTTCGGCAATCAGCTGGCGATCCGTTTCTTGCAGCTGATCGTTCAAGTGGCTGAGCAACCCAAAAACAAATCGATTCACGAGGTTATCGGTTTCATCGAAATGTTCGATGATTTGCCGATCAAGCGTTTGCGGTTGCCGAGTCACGGTCATAAAATACATGCGCATAAAATAATAAAATTGTTTTTCCGCCTTTAGTTCTGACGCTGACAGATTAGGAAACCGTGATTGGGTAAAAATCAAATCCGGCAGGTCATCGTGTCCGGAAAAAAGCAGCTGCATGCGGCGATTCGGCAATAGGGCATGGCCTGCTTTGATCCGCATCAGCTGAATGGCAAGAATGACCAATGCTTCTTTGGACATCGGTTGCACCGGTACCAGCAAAAATGTTGGCGCAACCTGATTGATCTCAGCCAAAAGCGTCTTTGCCTGTTGCTCTTGGGCAGCCGAAAATGGCCAGCCGGCACCGCGATAAGCGAGCATAAAAAAAGTAAACATCGCCAAGCGGATATGTAGCTCATCACCTTCGATTGCCCAAGTTGTGCTGTTGAGATTAACGCCATTGTCCGCCAAGTAATCCCGAAATGGGGTGATGCGGCGTCGCAAGGTTGAAACGCTTGTCTGGTGATTTTCTTTAAATCGGTGAAAATCAGGATGCGGATTTTTAAACACGTCATCAAAGAATTCAAACGGCAGGCTGTCTTTAAGCAAGGCAAAGCGGTATTGGTTGAGCGTGACCCGTTTTAAAAATTGGGTAAAATTTGCCTCGTCAACGGCTTCGTCAGGAATGATTTTATTAAGCTGAACCAAAACGGTCTGAAATGCCGTGTAGGTTTGCGAGTATGATAAACCTGTTGTGCGGCTAAGTGCATTGATCGATATGGTTGTTTGTGGCAAGGTCTTCATTGCCCGAAATAGTTGATAATTAATCAAACTATGACGGTCAAAAAAACTAGCTTCAAACATAACAGACCTCCATCTTATTTATGAAAAGTATAACATAAGTGATGGCATGATTAGAAAGGTGGTCAAAAGCGCATGGGGCAAATTACAAAGATAACAGCGCAAAAACGGCGGGGACGCTATAATATTTTTCTGGACGGTGAGTATGCCTTTCCGGTCAGTGAGACGACGTTGGTGAATTATCAGCTCGCCAAAGGGATGACACTCACACCAGCGGAGGAGGCCCAGATCAAGGACAGCGAAGTCGTTGCCATGGGTTTGGAAATCGGTTTGAATTATATCAACCATCAAAGTCGCACTCGCCATGAAGTCAAGGAACGGTTGGCGAAAGAAGATTTTCCGGAAGACGTCATCGGCCAAATCCTACAGCGTTTAACGGAGCTGGGGTTCTTAAACGATGTTGAGTATGTTCAGCGCTATTTAGAAGCCAATAGCAAAATGGGCGAAGCCGGACCACGCATGGTGCGTCATAAGCTCGAGCAGAAAGGCATTACGGCCGATTTGTTAACCGAGCAACTGGCCACCATTCCTTCAGCAACATGGACTGAAGCAGCGGTGCGTGCGGGTCAAAAAAATCTGCGCCACCATCAAAACCGGGCATTTAAGGATCAATTACAGCGACTGCGGGTTGCCTTGATACAAAAAGGATTTGATGAAGCAACGATTGCTGCTGCGATTGAAATTCTCGATCCGCAACCGGATGCAGAAAGTGAGCTGGCACTTTTAAAAGCCGAGGCAGCGAAACAGTGGCGGTTAAAACAACATTACGAAGCGCGAATTCGTAAGCAAAAGGTCAAGTCGGCCTTATTTCGCAAGGGGTTCGATTTGGATGCCATCGATGATGTTTTGGCGGATTTGGCAGAAGAGAACTAGAGCTCTAGTTTTTTAGCGGTATCCGATAAGCTTTGTTATAATGAAAATCGGAATTTTAGAAAGCGGGTTTTGTATGCTGATCCCTAAAGAAGGCGACTCGTTCGCCATTCAAAGTTATAAACATGATGGCAGTTTGCATCGCACCTGGCGTGACACGATGGTGCTTAAAACGAGTGAAGACGCCTTGATCGGCTGCAATGATCATACCTTGGTCACCGAGTCTGACGGGCGTCGCTGGTTGACGCGGGAGCCGGCAATTATTTTCTTTCACAAGCATTACTGGTTCAATGTGATTGCGATGATTCGTGAAGGTGGCGTTTCGTATTATTGCAACTTGGCGACTCCTTTTACCATGGATCAGGAAGCACTGAAATATATTGATTACGACTTAGATGTCAAAGTGTTTGCGGACGGGGAAAAGCGCCTGCTGGATGTTGATGAATATGAAGCCCACCGCAAAATGTGGCAGTACCCCGCCACGACGGATCGTATTTTGAAAGCCAACGTTAAAGTGCTGGTCGATTGGATCAACCACGGTAAGGGGCCCTTTTGCCAAGCCTATGTAGATTTGTGGTATCGCCGGTACTTACAATTGGCCCATCGAATCTGAAGACGGTATGAATGTTGGAGGCAATATGAAACAAATTCCGCAACAACCTGCACAATTATTTGCAGGTCATGCTTATACAACCGAAAGTAGCGATCAACTCGGCACGTTTCGCCCTGCGTGGACAGATTTCGAACAGCGACTGGGATTTAAATCGCTTGATCAGTTGGCCAAAACGCCTAACCGAACGGCGATGGTGATCTTTTCGCCGTATGATACCTTTCTGTACTGGATTGGCAGCTTATTGCCGGCGGGGACAGATGTACCAAAAGCCTATGATTGCTTCTCGCTGCCAGCAGCGACGGCCGGGCAAGTGAAGCAACCGGCCAGTCAAGTTTTGGCAAAAGAATTACCGTTGGCTACCAGCTTTAATAAAGGCTTACAGATCATCGAACAGGCAGGGTATCCACTGCCCGAACGTTTAGGCCAGACGGATCATCCTTATTATCTGGAAAGTTACCTGCTTGATGGAACGGCGGTCAAAACGGTGGCTTATCGTCTTTATATTGATCCGAACCAGTTGACCGGGGTTGACGAATATGAATAAAAAAGCAAGCGCGGCATGACCTGCTTGCAGTGATGGGCTTCTAATAAATTCAAATTAGAAGCGTATTTTTTTCAAATTTGAATGGTTTAATCGGACTAACCTGAAGCACCGCTTAATCTAATTTCAGTATCATTTCACGATGGCGAATGCCGGCATCTAGGAATTCCGGTCGATTCGTTAATTCAAATCCTAAAGTTTTATAAAAACCAACTGCCTGAATCTGGGCGCCGAGTTTGAGAAACGCCACATGATGCTGGCGGGCATATTTGATGATGGCGGTTAGCACCATTTTGCCAAGGCCATGCTTGCGGTAGACCTTTTCCACGGCAACGCGTTGAACGTGATAGCCGTTTGCTTCCGGTAAAATTCGAGCAGTAGCCACAGGCAAGCCAGCGTCATAAAGGACAAAGTAGGTGGCTTTTCCTTCATCACTGTCGACTTCCAGATCTGCCGGGACGTGCTGTTCCTTGACGAAAACATGTGTCCGGATCTGAACGCTATCTTGGTGAATCGCTGAATCTAAAGCAGTTGTTGTCTTTAATTCCAAAGTGCGAACCTTCTTTCCGTTTTGATAAATTGTTTGCTATTATAACACTAGCGAGAAGAGGTTGGGGAGGCCAATTATGTTTGATAAGTTACGCCATTCAAAATTAATGTTCTGGTCAGTCGAGTTATTGGTACTGATTTTCGTGGTGATCGGCTTAACCCAGGTCTCGTTCTTATTTGCGCCGGTTGCAACGTTCTTTTCAACGCTGCTGATCCCGATTCTGTCGGCTGGATTTTTGTTCTATTTATTTAATCCGATTGTGAAGCTGTTGCAACGGCTGCATATCAGTCGCAATATTTCGATTCTTTTGATTTTCCTGGTGGTTATTGGCGCCATCGTCTTAATTGTCATGGCGGTCCTGCCGAATCTGATTTACCAGGTCACCCAATTCATTACCAATATTCCGGATTTCTTAAAGGGGTTGCGTTCCTTTATCAGTAAGGCTTCGCACTACACTTGGTATCAGCGGCTTAACATTGGCAAATATGTGGCAAGCTTACAAATATCGCCAAGCAAATTGCTGAGTCAGGTGCTAGGCAGCTTCTCAAGTGGATTGCCGGGTATGATCGGTTCTTTGGCAAGTATTGTGGTCAGCATTATTACGATTCCGGTGATGCTCTTTTACTTCCTTAAAGACGGCGAAAACTTCGTGCCAAGTATTCAGCGACTCTTACCGCGGCGGTATCATGCGGAGGTGGCAACAGTGTTCACACGCTTGAATGCCACACTATCGCATTATATCGGTGGTCAGGCAATTGAATGTTTATTCGTTGGCACCTTTACGTTTATTGGCTATCTGATCATTGGCATGCCATACGCGTATCTGCTGGGTTTCATTGCCGGTGTGGTCACCATCATTCCTTATTTGGGACCGTATATTGGCATTGCCCCAGCGCTGGTCATTGCTGCAACCCAGGGATGGACCAAAGTTTTGCTGGTTGTCTTGGTCGTCGTCATTATTCAGATGACTGACGGGAACTTCATCTATCCTAATGTCATCGGGCGGTCTTTGGACATTCATCCGTTGACCATCATCATTTTGCTGATGGTGGCGGGCAATTTATGGGGGCTACTGGGCACTATTTTGGCTGTACCGACTTATGCCGTGATCAAAACCGTCATTACTTACTTATACGAACTATATCGGTTCCATCAAGAACATAAGGATGACGAAGATTTTGATGATGAGCGCGAACTACCCGAGCCGACCCCACAGGACGGCGCGCAGCACGATTCTGAATTGAAAAAGAAATAAGGACTTGCTATACTGAAGTGATCGAACTACGGGGATGAGTCCCCGTTTTTTTTACGAAAGGTTGTGTTTTTGAATGGGCAGTGACCCAGACGGTCAGATATGGGGACAGTTAATCCTCATTATCTTTTTGACTTTAATTAATGCAGGATTTGCTGCCGCAGAAATTGCGGTCGTTTCAAGCTCACGTACCCGAATGCAAGCACAGGCAGACAAGGGTGATCGAAAAGCAGCTAAGTTGGTTGCCATTATGAAGGATTCCAGCCGGTTTTTGGCGACAATTCAAGTCGGCATTACCTTTGCCGGATTTTTTGCGTCAGCTTCGGCCGCAACCACGTTGGCTGATCGGATTGCGCCGATTTTTGGTAACTGGTCTTTTGCGCATGAAGCAGCGGTGATTTTAGTCACGTTGATCTTATCGTATTTTTCGCTTGTCTTCGGTGAACTTTATCCCAAGCAGGTGGCGCTTCAACGGGCAGAACGCGTGGCCAAGCTGAGCGTGACGCCGATCAGTTGGTTAGCAACGTTAATGCGTCCGTTTGTTTGGCTTTTGTCAGCATCGACTCAACTGCTGATGAAGCTGACCCCAATGGAATTTACTCATCAAGGCGAATCGGTTACGCGCGAAGAAATGGTTGCCATGATCGAAAATGGTCGGAATGCCGGTGCCATTGATCCTGATGAATATCAAATGTTTGAAGGCATTATCTCGTTGTCAGACACAATGGCCCGCGAAGTGATGGTACCACGAACGGATGCCTTCATGGTTGATGCCGAAGAGCCTGATCAAAAAGCAATCGACGCGATTTTAAAAAATATTTACTCACGAATCCCGGTTTACGAAGAGGATAAGGACCATGTTATCGGGATTGTCCATATCAAGAACTTACTCAAAGAGGCGCGGCGAGTTGGATTTGAGCATGTTAAAATCGAATCGGTGATGACGGAACCGGTGTTTGTGCCGGAAACCATTACCGTGGATGCACTGCTAAAGGAAATGCAAACTCGTCAACAGCAGATCGCCATTCTTTTGGATGAGTATGGCGGTGTTGTTGGCATTGTCACGATTGAGGATTTACTTGAGGAAATCGTTGGCGATATTGATGATGAATCGGATCAGGCGGAGCAGCTTTATACGAAACAAACGGAGCATGACTATGTCGTTTCTGGGCGGATGCCGATTTCCGAGTTCAATGATTTATTCAAGACCAGTCTGGATGTGCCGGATGTTGATACGATCGCCGGCTATGTGTTGACGCAGCTTGGCGCGATTCCATCGACGCATCATAGCGAAAAAC
The DNA here is from genome assembly GCF_030770335.1 of Lacticaseibacillus zeae subsp. silagei. Taxonomy (NCBI): domain Bacteria; kingdom Bacillati; phylum Bacillota; class Bacilli; order Lactobacillales; family Lactobacillaceae; genus Lacticaseibacillus; species Lacticaseibacillus zeae. The sequence continues at coordinate 1,401,004 of NZ_CP132484.1, forward strand.
TTGAGCTAGCACCGGGGGTTGTTTTGTCGACCGGCAAAGTAGAAGGGTCACGGCTTGTCAACGTTCACATTCATTTAACTGATATGCCGACGTTAGAGACATCGACAGAAGTATCGTCCAAGGAGACCGATAGCTAGCTCGGCTCAAGATAACATGGGCAGATGCTGGCAGTAACTTTGAACATTTTGGAAGGAACCAGATAATGAAACCACAGGAATTAGCACAAGAAGTCGCAAAACGGCGGACGTTTGCGATTATTTCTCACCCGGATGCCGGGAAGACGACGATTACCGAGCAGCTATTGCTGTTTGGCGGTGTCATCCGTGAAGCCGGGACGGTTAAAGGCCGAAAGTCCGGACATTTTGCCAAATCGGATTGGATGGAAATCGAAAAGAAACGTGGTATTTCGGTCACGAGTTCGGTGATGCAATTCAATTATCAAGGCAAACGTATTAATATTTTGGATACCCCCGGGCACGAAGACTTTTCCGAAGATACGTATCGGACACTGATGGCTGTCGATGCTGCCGTGATGGTGATCGATTCAGCTAAAGGGATCGAAGCCCAGACTAAGAAGCTGTTTAAAGTTGTTAAGCAGCGTGGTATTCCTATTTTTACCTTCATGAATAAATTGGATCGTGACGGGCGCGAACCGTTGGATTTGATTGCTGAATTAGAAGACCTGCTGGGTATTGAAGGCTATGCGATGAACTGGCCGATTGGGATGGGCAAAGGCTTGAAAGGTCTATACGATCGGGTAAATAACCGGATCGAACTGTACCGACGAGAAGGTGACGATCGGTTTTTGGCGCTTGATGACAAAGGTGAACTGGATGCCAGTGAACCATTGACTCAAGACTCTATCTACACGCAAACAATGGATGACATTGAGCTGTTGAACGATGCGGGTAATCAATTTAGCCTCAAGAAAATCATGTCAGGTGATCAGACGCCGGTTTTCTTCGGGTCAGCCCTGACTAACTTCGGCGTCGAAACTTTTCTGAATAGCTTTGTTAAATATGCGCCTGAGCCGGGACCTAAAAAAACCGAGCAAGGTGACGAAGTGATGCCGACCAATCCGGAATTCTCAGCGTTCGTCTTCAAGATCCAAGCGAATATGAACCCGGCTCATCGCGATCGGATTGCGTTTGTGCGCATTGTTTCCGGCGAATTTGAGCGCGGCATGGATGTCGTCTTACATCGTACCGGTAAAACGATGCGGCTGAACAATTCGACCGAGTTTATGGCCGATAGCCGCGAAACCGTCTCGACTGCGGTTGCAGGAGATATCGTCGGCTTATATGATACCGGTAATTTTCAGATTGGCGATACCATTTATCAAGGAAAAACGCCTATTCAATTCGAAAAGTTACCGCAGTTTACCCCGGAAATCTTCGTGCGCGTTACCCCCAAAAATGTCATGAAACAAAAGTCATTTCATAAGGGCATGCAGCAGCTGGTCCAGGAAGGGGCAGTTCAGCTCTATAAGACTTATCATACAAATGACTACATTCTCGGTGCGGTCGGGCAACTGCAGTTTGAAGTTTTCCAGTTCCGGATGTTGCATGAATACCACTCCGAGGTTGTGATGACCCCGATCGGTTCGCGCATTGCCCGCTGGATTGATCCGGATCAGATGGACGAAAAGATGAGCAGTTCGCGTAACCTGCTGGTGCAGGATATTCACGGCGATCCGTTGTTCTTGTTTGAAAACCAATACGCCGAGCGGTGGTTTGCGGACAAGTATCCGGATGTGAAATTGACGGCTAAGCTTTAATCTTGGCACAAAAAAAACGGCTATTGGCCGCTTTTTTGTTTCTGGATTTCGAGGCGCCTTTTTGCTTATACATGATAACCGTTACGAAACATCGTTTGATTGCCTATCGAATGAACAAAATGCCTCTTTTATTCAGCCTGACGTTCTAACTTAGGGATCGTTATCTCGGCTAAGTGGTGGCCTATGATTGGCGAAACATCGTCAATGGACTTTTTGAGCAGTCGATCAAGCGTGTAAGCAATTTCCTCACGCTGAATGTTGCGGCGTTCGTTGGTGAACAATATCTCGATGTGCGAAGGTGCCTCTGTATAAACAACGGTGGTTTGACCGAGTGAAAAAACTTTGACAAGTCGGGCATCAGTGCCGCTTAGTTGCTGGCTTACCAAATTTCTAAAGCTGTTGGTGACATTAATCAGTCGCATGGTCAGGCCCTCCATTTCTCTTCCTACTGGTTTTATTATAAAACAATTTAAGGAAAAATAATATTATGTACAATCGAAAGCCCGCGAACAATTTGTCCGCGGGCTTTCTGTCTTTGCATCACTCATCTTGATCGCGATGATCGGTTGATGACTGATGGTGTTTACTTTTTGCTGGTTTTTGAAGGCGTTTCGGCTTTGGCTGGTTCGCCAACCGTAATTTCACCATTGCTGATGCGGGCTTCAAGTTCCTTGGCATCCGGATGATCCAGATAGAAGTCGGCTACCCGATCTTCAATCTGTTCTTGGATAACCCGCCGTAATGGCCGCGCACCCATGGATGGATTGTAACCCAGGCTGACCAGCTTCTCTTTGACCGGATCGGTGACATGAATCGTCAGGCCCTGACTCTTGAGATTATTGTTGGTGTCAGTGATCATTAAGGAAACGATCTTCAACAAGTCATCTTTGGACAGTGGCTTGAATTCAACAATGTCATCAAAACGGTTGAGGAATTCCGGCTTGAAGTAATTGCCAAGCTGATCCAGAACGCTGTGCGTCTTGCCACTCAAGGTTGCACCAAAACCAACATTAGCCTCGGCATCGGTTGATCCGGCATTGGACGTCATGATGATGATGGTATCCTTGAAGGAAACGGTACGCCCTTGCGAATCCGTCAAGCGGCCATCATCCAGAATCTGCAGGAACATGTTCATAACATCTGGATGGGCTTTTTCAATTTCATCTAACAGAATCAGACTATAAGGATTGCGCCGAACTTTTTCAGTTAACTGACCGGCTTCCTCGTAGCCAACATAGCCTGGCGGTGAACCGATTAGTTTGGAGACACTGAATTTCTCCATGTACTCCGACATGTCAAACCGAATCATGGCATCTTCCGAACCGAACAGCTCTTTGGCAAGCTGCTTGGCCAGTTCCGTTTTACCAACACCGGTAGGCCCAACGAAGAGGAAGGAACCGATTGGCCGGCCCGTCTTGTTGAAGCCAATCCGGTTACGGCGAATGGCCCGCGCAACTTTGTCAACTGCTTCATTTTGGCCGATGACATGTTTTTCAAGATCACTCGCGAGGTTCTTCAACTGTGCCTGTTCTTGTGCTTTCAATTCACCGACAGGAATGTTGGTCTTTTCTTCGACAATCTTTTCCATGTCTTTTTCGGTGACGGTTGGCACTTCATCTTCAGGTAGATTTGATTGTTTCTTGGCCATGTCTTCTAATTTCGTGACTTGATCGCGATAGAAGGCGGCTTTTTCGTAATCTTCCTGCTTAAGCGCTGCCTGCTTTTGATTCTCGGCATCCGCAATCTTGGTTTTGATCGTTTCAGGATCAACGGTTGCAATCGTCAAATTCTTGCGAGAACCGGCTTCATCCAACAGGTCAATGGCTTTGTCAGGTAAGAAGCGATCCTGAATGTAGCGGTTGCTGAGTGTAGCTGCGGCTTCAATCGCGGCTTCCGTATACTTAACATGATGGAAGTCTTGATAACGCGGCTGCAAGCCTTTCAGAATTTTAATGGTTTCGTCAACGCTAGGTTCTTCAACCATGACTGGCTGGAGTCGCCGAGCAAGCGCGGAATCTTTTTCAATTTGCCGATACTCGTTGCTGGTGGTTGCGCCAACCAGCTGCAATTCGCCACGAGCGAGGGCAGGTTTCAAAACGTTGCCTGCATCCATGCCGCCTTCAGCATTGCCGGCACCGACAATTTCGTGAATTTCATCAATAAATAGAATAATGTTCTTATTTTGTTTGAGTTCGTCGATCAATTGTTGCATCCGCTGCTCGAATTGACCACGAATACCGGTTCCTTGAACGAGGGAAACGACATCGAGGCGAATAACGTGACGATCCTGGAGCTTTGCCGGTACGTCGCCATTGGCAATCTTCAAAGCCAAGCCTTCGACGACAGCGGTTTTACCGACACCGGCTTCACCGATCAGAACCGGATTATTCTTCGTCCGGCGATTCAAGATTTCGATCACCCGTGAAATTTCCTTGTCGCGGCCGATGACCGGATCAATTTGGCCTTTGCGTGCCTGTTCGGTCAGATCAACACCGAATTGACCCAGTAATCCCTTACCACCATTGCCATTGCGGCCGTTGTTACCATTGCCGCCGCGTCCTGCCTGAGTAGGCGGGATTTGCGCGTTGGGCTGTTGCGGCCGATCCATTCCCTGATTCATCGCACGGAAGATATCATCTAAGCTCCCGAACCCAAACGGATCAGTAGCATTTGTTGGATTCATATTTCCTCCTGCTTGTTTCTTGAGTAATTGATAACAGTTTTGGCAGAGATTGATCTCCTGCCGCGTACCGTTAACAACGGTTGAAAGATGAATAGTGGCTGGATTCTTATGACAGTTTTCACATAACATTTTGTCACAACCTTCCTGTCTAAATAGGTGCCACATATAGTCGAAAAAGGTTTGACCTTTCTTGACCTATGGCAATAGTATACACCCTCATAGCGAGAATGCAAGCACTCGACACACAAGAGTGCTAAAAAGTTCCAAATATTTCAGTGATATCAGGCATTAGCGCTTTTTCAATGCCTACTTTTATGCTAACCTTATGGAGTGAGGTGAGGCAAATAGATGACTCAGGATTATGTCGCTTTAATGGATGAGTTAAAGACTGGTCAGCGTGACAAGATCACGGTGACGCCCGAAACATTCATGGCGTTTCGGGCGGCATGGACAAATTATCCCGATCGTGAAGAAATTGTGGGGACGGCCAAACGCGATGGTGTCATCGAATACCATTACCGGTCAGTTGATTCCCGCTAAATAAGCGTCAAATCTCATGTGACGCTTGTGGCAAGCTACAAAAAATGGTAAGGTTTACATGAATTGTTTTAGGTGTTAGTGTGCCTATAAACTATTCGGAAAAACACTAGAAATCTAGTTAATATGAAGGAGCAGATCAGTCATGGAAAAACGTGAATTTAACATTATTGCAGAAACCGGGATCCACGCACGTCCGGCAACCTTGTTGGTACAAGCAGCCAGCAAGTTCAACTCAGACATCAACTTGGAATATAAAGGTAAGAGCGTTAACCTGAAGTCCATTATGGGTGTTATGAGTTTGGGTGTTGGCCAAGGCGCCGATGTTACCATTTCTGCTGAAGGTGCTGACGAAGCAGACGCAATTGCTGCTATTACCGATACTATGAAAAAAGAAGGCTTGGCTGAATAATGGCTGAACATTTGAAGGGAATCGCTGCTAGTGATGGGATCGCCACAGCGAAGGCCTATTTACTGGTTCAACCTGATTTATCATTTGACAAAAAAACGGTTGATGATCCTTCAAAGGAAATCAATCGGCTGAAGCAGGCACTTGATCAAAGTAATGATGAGTTAAAGGTTATCCGTGCAAAGGCCGCTGAATCGCTTGGCGAAGAAGAGGCTCAAGTTTTTGATGCCCATATGATGATTTTGGCTGATCCTGACTTTACCGGTCAGATCGAATCCAAGATCAAGGACGAAAAAGTAAATGCCGAACAAGCTGTGAAAGAAGTTTCCGAATTCTTCATTCAGACCTTTGAGGGCATGACTGATAATCCGTATATGCAGGAACGTGCTGCCGATGTTCGCGATGTAACAAAGCGTATTATGGCGCATTTGTTGGGTCGTACATTGCCGAATCCGGCATTGATTGATGAAGAAGTCATTATCGTGGCTCACGATTTGACCCCTTCTGACACGGCACAGCTCAACAAGAAGTATGTGAAGGCATTCGTCACCGACATCGGTGGTCGGACGGCCCATAGTGCGATCATGGCGCGTTCTTTGGAAATTCCTGCTGTTGTCGGAACCGATGACGTCACCAAAAAGGCCAAAAATGGTCAATTGATTTCCGTTGATGGTCTTACCGGCGAAGTTGTCATTGATCCTTCGACGGATGAAGTTGCCAAGTTCAAGCAAGCTGCTGAAGCATTTGCCAAGCAAAAGGCTGAATGGGCACAACTGAAGACGGCGAAATCCGTGACGGCTGATGGCAAGCATTTTGATGTTGCGGCTAACATCGGGACCCCTAAGGATCTCGATGGTGTGCTGGCAAATGGTGCTGAAGGTATCGGCCTGTATCGTACCGAATTCCTTTACATGGATTCTTCCGAATTGCCGACTGAAGACGATCAGTTCGAGGCTTACAAGAAGGTTCTTGAAACCATGAATCCGAAGCCGGTTGTTGTTCGGACAATGGATATTGGCGGGGATAAGCATTTGCCATACCTGCCACTACCGCAAGAACAAAACCCATTCTTAGGCTATCGTGCGATCCGGATCAGTCTTGATCGTCAGGATATTTTCCGTACGCAATTACGGGCTTTGTTGCGGGCGTCTGCATTCGGTAATCTGCGGATCATGTTCCCGATGATCGCAACCATTTCCGAGTTCAAACAGGCTAAGCAGATCTTCACAGAAGAAAAAGACAAGCTGGTTAAGGATGGCGTTAAGGTATCCGACAACATTCAACTTGGCATCATGATCGAAATTCCTGCTGCGGCAGTTTTGGCTGATCAGTTTGCTAAGTATGTCGACTTCTTCTCGATCGGGACTAACGATTTAATTCAGTACTCCATGGCGGCTGATCGTGGGAACGAACATGTTTCTTACCTGTATCAACCATACAACCCATCGATCCTTCGGCTGGTCAAGCATGTGATTGACTCAGCCCACAAGGAAGGCAAATGGGCTGGCATGTGTGGTGAAGCTGCTGGTGATCCGATCATGGTTCCGCTGCTGCTTGGTATGGGACTTGACGAATATTCCATGTCTGCAACTTCTGTTCTTAAGGTGCGCAGCTTGATGAAGCGGCTATCCACTGAGGACATGGCTAAGATGGCCGATGTTGCTCTAAATGAAAATATTTCAAATGACGAAAATGCAGATTTGGTTAAAAAAACAACCGGTCAGTAATGACGTCATGATTTGAAGAAGGCTGTCATCCCAAACAGGGTGGCGGTCTTTTTTAATTGCTTTAAAGCTTTGGCGAGATAGCTTTGTCATTTCTTTTAAGGGCAGCTTGATAAGCAGACAGTAATGCATGCGCTGGTCGTATTCACTTGGCGCGCATGCAGCATTTTCAGAAAAGTGGTATGGTTATTATGTAAACTAAAAAGGTCGAGCCGCGATGCAGATCTGTGATAGTAAGTATGGTGGTTCACCGAATGAGGGGGAATTGCATGTATTTACAACATCAAACAAAAACAGGCTTGCAGCGCAGGGCCGGTGCTTTTTCCACTGCGCGTGTTCGGTTACGACTAGTGGCGCTCATTTCGACAATGGGCGGTCTTCTTTTTGGCTATGATACCGGCGTCATTAATGGCGCTTTGCCGTTTATTTCCAGTGAACTTAAATTAGCACCTGGTTTACAGGGATGGGTTACCAGTAGTTTAACGTTAGGCGCGGCTTTTGGTGCGGTGTTGGTCGGCCGTGTCAGTGACCGGTACGGGCGTAAACGTTTGATTACCGGATTAGCCGGTTTATTTTTTCTCGCCACACTCGCTTCTTCACTAGCGCCTAGTGCTGGTTGGTTGATTGGCGCCCGGATGGTCTTGGGGCTGGCAGTCGGTGGTGTTTCAGTTTTGGTTCCTAGTTTTCTGGCCGAAATTGCGCCAACGAATCGGCGCGGTCGACTTGTGACCCAAAATGAATTAATGGTCGTCTCGGGTCAACTGCTTGCGTTCATCCTGAATGCCGTTTTAGGGACGAATTTTGGTAATGTTCACGGTATTTGGCGGTGGATGATCGTCTTAGCCGTGATCCCGGCTATCCTTTTGGGTGTTGGCACCCATTTTGTTCCTGAATCGCCACGCTGGTTAATGATGAAGGGCCGTCAAAAGGATGCTGAAAACAGTCTCGCGGTTTTGCGAACGCCACAAGAGGTTCCAAATGAGCTTGAACATTTAAAACAGACGATTGCGAAAAGTGCAGAACATAAAAAAGTTAAGCCGGTTGATGCACTTAAGGTTAAGTGGATTCGGCGACTGTTGATGATCGGTATCAGTTTAGGCGTTATCCAGCAAATTGCCGGGATTAATGTCATGATGTATTACGGAACGTCAATTTTGCAGATGACCGGATTTGGCCGCAACAGTGCTTTGGTTGCCAACATTGCCAATGGGGTCACGGCGGTTGTTGCCACAATTGTGACGATGCAATTACTTAAACATGTGCCGCGCCGACCATTACTGATTATTGGTTTAATCGGTACGTCACTGGCGATTACCGGCGTCACGTTCGCTACCCGTTTGCCCGCAGGATCGCCAATGCGTGCCTTTATAACCATTCTGATGATGATGCTCTTTCTAGCCTTCTTCCAAGGAGCGATTAGCCCGATGACTTGGTTGCTTATGTCGGAGATTTTCCCGGAGCAGTTGCGTGGACTCGGTATGGGCACAGCGACCTTCTTCCTGTGGTTAGGTAATTTTGCGGTCGGGGTGCTTTTCCCGATTGGCTTGGCACAAATGGGGATGTTTTGGACCTTCGTTTGCTTCATTGTGACGAACATTGTGTCCTTGCTGTTTGTCATTATCTTTGTCCCGGAAACGGCAGGGAAGTCGTTGGAGGCTTTGCACCGGGAGGAAAAGACGCGGTTGAGTCGGTGAGTGAGAAAATTCGTGTTGCAAGATAGCAGCTATTCTGAAGTACGCTCACGCTCCAAAAACGCGTTCGCAGGCCCAGAAACCTGCGTGTAAGGACCTCTCAAGCATAAATGGTAAAAGACAGATCAGTTCCTGATGCACTTAAACGCGCTCACCAGCCCAGAAACCTCCACATAAGGACCTCAGACCTAAATGGCCAAAGCCCGGCCATTTAGGTCTGAGGCCACTTATGCTCCGGTTTCTAACCGGGCTGGTTCACGCTCTGCTCTGGGTAAAATATTTGCCCTTTCTCCAAAGTCTGGTAGGATAAAGTTGTATCAATTAATTCGATGAACCTTCACAAAGGGGAGCCATTGGCTGAGATCGGGGAGACCCGGACCCTTCGAACCTGTTCGTTAATGCGAGCGTAGGGATTTGTGAACGGTCGGAAGCGACCTTCTTTGTGAGTGGGGATTCACTAGGAGGCTTTTTTTATGCAACAACATAAGCGTCTGGTTGTTATTTTGGAAACAGCGATTATTGCCGCGTTTGCGATGGCGCTGACGTATATTCCGCATACCACCGGGGTTTCGGCGATTGAGTTGAATTATGGCTTGATTCCGATCGCGGTGCTGGCGATGCGGCGTGGGGCGATTCCTGCCGCATGGGCTGGCTTTGTCTGGGGCATTCTTGATTTGATTCTACGTGGCCTGAGCGGTGGCAGTGTCCTGAACCCGATTCAGGGCTTCCTTGAATATCCAATCGCGTTCACGCTGGTTGGTTTGATGGGATTGACCTATGCTGCCTTTCAAAAGAACGTTCGCGGCGGTGAAAAGGTAAAGGCTAGCGGCTATGCTTTCGCCGGTATTATCATCGGTACTTTTGCTAAGTACTTCATTCACTTTATCGCTGGCGTTGTTTTCTGGGGCAGTTATGCACCAAAAGGCATGAATGCCTGGATCTATTCGTTGATCGTTAACGGCGGATCTGCGCTGTTCAGTACCGTATTGGCCATTGTCGTTGTCGGCATTTTGCTAACAGTCGCGCCACAACTCTTTATCGCCAAAGACGGCAAGTCGCTTTCTACCAAAGCAGCTTAAGCCGTTGCATCATTCATAAAAATGACTGGCCGTTTCTTGTCTCCCCGCATTGTAAGGGGCTAGGCATCTAGGCCTTAAATCGGTTCCAAAGATGAAACAAATCTTTGGAGCCGATTTTTTTGTTTTCAAGAAAACTGAAGATGATTAGCGCGGCAGTTGCTGAATTTGAAGCACATTACCGATCCAAATTTTCCCATTGGGCTGAACGAGGATCCGTTTTTAGACGTAGGCAGCACAAATAATTCTCTCTAAACACGAACATTAATTTGAAGATAGTCAAATATAGTTCCATTTTACGGTTGAATGTTGTTTCTGAACGTGCTATTCTCAAAATATCTTAAAGAAAGCAGGGAACAAGATGCAGAAAGTAGCTGTGGTCATGGGCTCAAGCTCGGATTGGCCGACGATGCAACAGGTTACGACGCAATTGACGGCGTTGGCGATTCCTTATGAAAAGCACGTTATTTCGGCTCATCGGATGCCGGATAAGCTTGCGGAATTCGGTAAACAAGCGGCTGATCAAGGCTTTGGAGTGATTATTGCTGGAGCAGGCGGCGCGGCCCATTTACCGGGGATGCTTGCAGCCAACACCCTTTTGCCTGTCATCGGAGTTCCAATTAAAACACGAACATTAAATGGCGTCGATAGTTTGTTATCGATTGTCCAAATGCCCGGCGGAGTGCCAGTCGGAACCATGGCCATTGGTGATGCCGGTGCTGTCAACGCTGCTTTATTTGCCGCTTCAATCCTAGCGTTGACGGATGAGACATTAACCCAACGTCTCGAAGCCTTTCGCGCCGAGCAGACCAAACGCGCCGAAGAAAGCGAGGCTGCACTCAAATGATTGATGTGGTGACGTCTCCGGCAACAATCGGCATTATCGGCGGTGGCCAGCTTGGTCGGATGTTAGCCCAAAGCGCCAAGACGATGGGTTATAGTGTCGGCATTCTCGAGCCCACACCTGATTCACCAGCAGGGCAGGTCGCTGACTTTCAAATTACGGCGCCCTACGATGATCAAGCGGCGTTGACCAAGTTAGCCAAGGAATCCGATGTTTTAACTTATGAGTTCGAAAACGTTGACTTAGCTGCACTTGAGGCTGTTCGACATTTAACTCGGATCCCTCAAGGCACGGCAATTTTGGCAACGACTCGGGACCGCATCAAGGAAAAGAGTTTTCTTGAAACCCACGGCGTTCCGGTGACCCCGTTTGCGGCAGTTGATTCACTGACAACATTGAAAACCGCGATTGCCAAGATCGGCTTGCCAGCGATTCTGAAAACCACAACAGGCGGTTATGACGGGCACGGCCAACAGGATATCAACACACTGGCAGATGTACCGGTGGCAGAAAAGTTGCTTGCGCATGGCCCTTGCATTTTGGAAAAACGGCAGCAATTTGACCGTGAAGCTTCCGTGATGATCACGCGTGATGGTCGCGATCAAGTCCGAGTTTTCCCGATTGTCGAAAATCGCCACAAAAACCACATTTTGCATCTCACTTTAGCACCAGCACCGAACATTTCCCCGGTTTTGGCCCACAAAATCGATGACCTAGCGACCAAAATTGCCTTAGGACTTGATTTACGCGGTGTGCTGGGCGTTGAGCTGTTCCTTGAAGGGGATAACGTGATTGCCAACGAGCTGGCACCGCGACCACATAACTCTGGTCACTATTCGATCGAAGCATGTAACTTTTCCCAATTCGATGCGCACATTCTAAGTATCTGCGGCCTGCCGATTCCGCCAATTAAATTGAAGCAGCCAGCGGTGATGCGCAATTTGCTCGGTGATGATTTAACCCAAGCAAAAGCCAAGTGGCCGCAACATCCCGAGTGGCACATGCACGATTATGGCAAAGCCGAGATTCGCCCTGGCCGCAAGATGGGGCATATCACGGTGACCGATGATCGCAATGTTTTGGACATACTCAAACAAATGGAGGCAGCATGGTGAAGAAGACAACGTTACTGTATACCGGCAAAGCCAAGCAGGTTTTTGCAACCGAAGATCCGGATGTTTTATGGATGGCTTACACCAATCAGGCCACGGCATTGAACGGGGAGAAGAAAGCGCAGATTGATCATAAAGGTGAGCTGAATCGGGCCATTTCAACCTTGTTGTTTAAGGAGTTGTCCGCCGCCGGTATCCCAACCCACTACATTGATTCACCGGATGCCACCACAATGATCGTCAAAAAAGCGACGATGCTGCCGCTGGAAGTGGTGGTGCGTAATTATGCATCAGGGCACTTTGTCACGAAGTTCAATGTGAAGCCGATGATGAAGCTCGACCCGCCGATCCACGAATATTATTACAAGTCCGATGAACTCGGCGATCCATTCATGAATGAGGCCCAGATTTTTGCTTTACATGAAGCAACGCCTGAACAGTTACGCGAAATTCGTGCATTAACCGACCGCATTAATGCCTATCTCACGAAACGCTTCAATGAAGTTGGCATCACCTTGGTTGATTTCAAGCTTGAGTATGGAACGTTAAAAGACGGCACATTGGTATTAGCCGATGAATTGTCACCGGATAATTTCCGCTTGGTTGATCAACAAACAGGCGCGTCGCTTGATAAAGACGTTTTTCGCCAAAATCGGGGTCCACTAACACCGGTATATCAAGAAGTGCTTAATCGACTACAAGAAAAAGGAGCTGCTCATGTTTAAAGCTAAAGTTTACGTGACCTATAAACCTTCTGTACTGGATCCCAAGGCCGAAGTCATTAAAACAGCCTTAAGCCGGATGGATTATCACAATGTTGCTGATGTCTTGTATGGCAAATATTTTGAATTAAAACTTAGCGGCACCGAAGCAGCGGTACGCAAGCAAGTCGATACGATTTGTGATCAGTTGCTTGCCAACGTCAATATGGAAACCTATCGCTTTGACTTGGAGCCAATCACGGAGGATGAGGCATGAAAGCGGCTGTTATTTCTTTTCCCGGATCCAATTGTGACCTGGATTTGCAATGGGCAGTTCAACAAATTGCGGGTGCTGATTGTGAATTGATCAAGCAGGATCAAACCGATTTAAGCAGTTACGACGTCGTGATGGTACCCGGCGGTTTTTCTTACGGTGATTATCTGCGGAGTGGTGCTATTGCCCGCTTTTCACCCGTCATGACGGCGCTAAAAGATTTTGCGGATGCCGGCGGTTATGTGCTTGGTATCTGCAATGGCTTTCAGATTTTAACTGAAGCCGGTTTGTTGCCTGGCGCGTTGCAGTGGAATCGCGATCTAAACTTTATCTGCGAGCCGGTGGCGTTAACCGTTGATCGTGCGGACACGGCGTTTTCCAATCAATATCAGGTTGGTGAACAATTGACGTTGCCGATTGCCCATGGTGAAGGCAATTATTATGCCGATCCGGAAACGTTGGCGAAGCTCGAAGCTAATGGTCAAGTGGTGTTTCGGTACGTCGACAATCCGAATGGTAGTGTTCATGACATTGCGGGCGTGACCAATGCGGCGGGAAATGTTTTAGGGATGATGCCGCATCCGGAACGTGCAGTTGAAGCCTTACTTGGCGGTACTGATGGATTAGGCGTCTTTCATTCGCTTATCCAACAAACGAAAGGAGCCGACATTCGTGGCGCACGTTGAAATGAGTCCAACGGCCATTGCCGAAAAGAAATCCTATCTTGACTTGGGATTAACCGAAGCAGAATACGAACGTTTTACCGAATTAATCGGCCATCAGCCCAATGATACCGAAATCGGTTTGGCAAGTGGCATGTGGAGTGAACACTGTGCTTATAAGTACAGCAAACCGATCCTGCGTCAGTTCTGGACCAAGAACGAACGGGTTTTGATGGGGCCGGGTGAAGGTGCCGGCGTCATTGATATCGGTGAAGGCAAAGCGGTGGTGTTTAAAGCCGAAAGCCATAATCACCCTTCCGCGGTTGAACCTTATGAAGGTGCCGCAACCGGTGTCGGCGGGATCATCCGCGACATTTTCTCCATTGGTGCTAAGCCGGTGGCCATGTTGGACTCACTGGCATTTGGTGACCTCACTCAGCCACACACCCAGCATCTGGTTGACCGGATTGTTGCCGGCATTGGCGGTTATGGCAACGCGATCGGCATTCCGACAGTGGGTGGCGAAACCAATTTTGATGGTAGCTATACGCGCAATCCGCTGGTGAATGCGATGTGTGTGGGCATCATGGATAAGGATCAGATTCAAAAAGGCAAAGCAGCCGGCGTCGGTAATGCCTTGATTTATGTCGGCGCTAAGACCGGGCGGGATGGCATTAATGGTGCCAGCTTTGCGTCCAGTGAATTTTCCGACGATGAGGCAGCTGATCGCTCAGCCGTTCAAGTCGGCGATCCATTTATGGAGAAACTACTGATGGACGCGTGCCTTGAGATTACCCAACAACATCAGCAGGCACTTGTCGGCATTCAGGATATGGGTGCGGCAGGGTTGGTTTCGTCCAGTGTTGAAATGGCCGGTAAAGCCAATAGCGGGATGGCCTTGGATCTTGATTTAATTCCGCAGCGTGAAGCCAACATGACCCCATTTGAGATTATGTTATCCGAGTCTCAAGAACGTATGCTGCTTTGTGTTCGCGCCGGTTTTGAACAAGAAGTTTTGGATGTCTTTGCAGCTTATGATCTGGATGCAGCAGTTGTTGGCCATGTGATTGAAGGGCATCAATACAAACTTTATCACCATGGCAAATTGGTTTGTGATGTGCCGGTTAGCTCTTTGACCGATGATGCACCGGTTTATGAACAAGAGGCTAAGCAGCCGGAGCGTCTGGCTAACCCGGCGCCTGATTTTGATCCGATTGTGACAGATCCGGTCGCAACCTGGAAAGCGATGATGGCGATGCCAACCATTGCCGATAAGTCGTCTTTGTATCGCCGCTATGACGCGCAAGTGCAAACCAATACGGTCGTGCGGCCAGGCAGTGATGCCGCAGTGATTCGCGTGCGCGGGACGCATCGGGCATTAGCGATGACAACCGACAGCAAAGGCCGGTATCTTTATCTCGATCCGCAAGTCGGTGCTGCAATGAGTGTCGCCGAGGCCGCGCGGAATCTGGTTGCCAGCGGGGCAGAGCCATTGGGGATTACCGATTGCCTTAACTTTGGCGATCCAACCAAACCGGAGGCATTTTACGAACTTGCCGAGGCAGCTAAAGGCATTATTCAAGCTACCAAAGCGTTTAACGCACCGGTGATTTCCGGTAACGTGTCACTTTATAACGAAACGAATGGGCACGCGATTTATCCGACGCCGATGATCGGAATGGTTGGGCTGATTGAAGATCTCAGCACCATCACGACAGCAGCCTTTAAGCACGCCGATGATTTGATTTATCTGGTTGGTGAAACGCATGGCGACTTTAACGGCAGTGAGTTACAAAAACTGCAAACCGGCGGCGTTTCCGGTCGATTATTCGACTTTGATTTAGAAGCAGAGCAGACCAATCAGGCGTTTGTTTTAAACGCAATTCGCCAGCATTTGGTCACTGCTGCCCATGATTTAAGCGACGGCGGTTTGCTGGTGGCACTTGCAGAAATGGGCTTTGCCAATGGCCTAGGTGCCAAGATTAAGGTGACACTGCCAACCAGCTGGGGATTTTCCGAGACCCAAGGCCGCTTCTTGATGACGGTGGCACCAGAAAATCAGGCAGCCTTTGAAGCCTTAAACGGGCCAGCAAAACTGATCGGCCATGTCCAAGCAGCACCGGAATTTGACGTCACAACCGTCAGTCATCAATTTTCGGTGGCCTTGAGCCAGCTGCAAACTGCATTTGAGGAGGCACTCCCATGGTACATGAACCAAAAGGCTTAAATGAAGAATGCGGCGTCTTTGGTATTTGGGGCAACCCCAACGCTGCCAGTATTACCCATCTAGGCCTGCACACGCTGCAACACCGTGGACAGGAGGGTGCCGGTATCGTTGGCCTTACCAAAGAAGGCATGCGGCGCCATTATGGTTTGGGACTGTTAAGTGAAGTGTTTACTAACACCGATCAGTTACGGCCATTGATGGGTCGGGCTGCTTTAGGTCATGTTCGGTATTCGACGGCGGGCGGTCGCGTTTTGGAAAATATCCAGCCGCTGCTTTTCCGGTTTTCTGATGAGTCAATTGCCTTAGCGCACAATGGCAATTTGACCAACGCGATTAGCTTGCGGCGGGAACTCGAAGATCAAGGGGCCATTTTTCAATCGACTTCGGATACCGAAGTGCTCATGCATTTGATTCGGCGCCAAGTCGGCAAGCCTTGGTTGGTTCAGCTAAAAACGGCACTGAATGAAGTACACGGTGGTTTTGCGTTTGTTTTGCTGACCGAGCATGGCTTGTATGCAGCCGTTGATCCCCATGGCTTTCGGCCGATGGTGGTCGGCGTGATGCCAGATGGTGGTTACATCGTTTGCAGTGAAACGGCTGCCTTGGATGCAGTGGGCGCCGACTTTGTTCGCGATGTTCAACCTGGTGAATTAATTACAATTGACGATGCCGGGTTGCACCTTAATCATTTCACGACCGATACCACGCTGGCTGTTTGCTCGATGGAATATATTTATTTTGCCCGGCCGGATTCTGACATTCATGGCATCAACGTTCACCAGGCGCGCGTACGCATGGGTGAGCGTTTGGCCAAGGAACAACCGGCCGGCGCCGATATTGTTGTCGGGGTGCCTAATTCATCACTGTCAGCCGCGATCGGATATGCCAAGGCCAGCGGGATTCCCTATGAAATGGGGCTGGTCAAGAGCCAGTATGTGGCGCGGACATTCATTCAGCCGACACAGGCCTTGCGTGAAAAAAGCGTCAAAATGAAGCTGAGCGTCATCAAACCGGTCGTTGCCGGGAAACGGATCGTTTTGGTCGATGATTCGATTGTGCGCGGAACCACTTCCAAACAAATCGTTAAATTACTCAAAGAAGCCGGCGCTGCGGAGGTTCACCTGCGCATCGCCAGTCCGCCGTTGCGGTTTCCATGCTTTTATGGCATTGATTTTCAAACGACCAGCGAGTTGTTTGCGGCCAATCACACGGTTCCGGAAATGCGTGATTTGTTGAATGTTGAATCACTTGGATTTCTTTCGACTCAAGGGCTTGAAGATAGTATCGGGTTACCGACCACGGCTCCGAATGGCGGGTTATGCGTCGCTTATTTCACCGGAAAATATCCAACGCCGCTTGACGATTATGAATCCGACCTGAATAAAGAAGTTGCGTCACTCAAAGTTAATGTTGCGGAGGTTAGCGCATGACAGATTACAAAGACGCTGGCGTTGATATTAAAGCTGGTGACGAAGCGGTGCAGCGAATTGCCGCGTTAGCCAAGGAAACAACGAACGAAAATGTGTTAGCTAGTGTTGGCGGCTTTGCAGCGGCATATCGGTTGCCGTCTGTCCCACAGCCGACCTTGATTAGCGCTACCGATGGCGTGGGAACCAAATTATTGTTGGCCTTACAATGCGATGCCCACGAAACCGTCGGCATTGATTTGGTGGCGATGGTGGCCAATGATTTGCTGGCGACAGGAGCGCAACCGTTATTTTTCCTTGATTATATGGCGGTGGATCATTTGGATGTTGCGCGGGCCGAGTCCGTGGTTCGCGGGATTGCGTTTGGTTGTCAACAGGCAGAGATGGCGCTCATCGGTGGTGAGACTGCTGAGATGCCGGATATGTATCCGCAACATCATTACGATTTGGCTGGGTTTGCGGTTGGGGTTGTTTCGGCACCGAAGCGATTACCACAGCATGTCGCTGAAGGAGACCTGCTGATTGGGTTGCCAAGTTCCGGGGTTCATAGTAACGGCTATTCGCTGGTGCGGAAATTGTTGGCCGAAACCGATTTGGGCAGTCAGACACTGGAAGACGGCTCTGAAATGATGCAAGCGCTCATGCGACCGACGCGAATCTATGTTAAACAGGTGCTGCCCTTGATGCAGCAGGGCCTGATCCATGCGGCAGCGCACATTACCGGCGGCGGGATTACCGAGAATCTACCGCGGGTGATCCCTGATGGCTTAAGTGCCCACGTTGATCCGCAAGCTTGGCATCGGCCGGAACTTTTTGATCGATTGCAGCATGCCGGTCATTTGAGTGAAACTACGATGCGGATGACGTTTAATCTTGGTATCGGTATGATTTTGGTGGTCGCCAAGGAATCGGTTTCCGCAGTACAGACAGCCTTGCCAAGCAGTAAAGTGATCGGCGAAGTTGTCGCAGATCCAGCGGAAAAGATTCACTGGCAGGTGGCAGGCGAATGAAGGCATTAGCTGTTTTTGCATCAGGGAACGGAACTAATTTTGAAGCATTGTTTGCGGCTTCGCAGGCGCAGGATAGCAATTTTCGTATTGTGGTGGTGGTTTGTGATCGGGCACGTGCCCCGGTGATTCGCAAAGCAGCTCATCATCAGATTCCAACCATTGTCGTGAATTTCAGGGACTATGCCGATAAAGCGGCAGCCGAAGCTCACATTTTGACGGAGCTTCCGCCGGTCGACGCGTTGATTCTGGCAGGCTACATGCGCATTATCGGCCCGACCTTGTTAGATGCATTTCCGCGGCGCATTATCAACCTGCATCCGGCACTGTTGCCAAGTTTTCCCGGGCGCCAAGGGATCAAGGATGCCTTTGATTATGGGGTGAAAGTAACTGGTGTGACCGTCCATTACGTTGATGCGGGTATCGATACCGGCGAAATCATTGCCCAGGATCCTGTCCGGGTACTGCCCGGCATGACATTAGCCGAATTGGAAGCCGCCATTCACCATCAGGAGCATCACACTTTTCCGGAAACTGTCAAGAAACTCATTCAAGAAGGAGCGATTTAAGTGAAACGAGCATTGTTAAGCGTCTCTGATAAAACCGGTTTGGTACCTTTTGCTAAGGGATTGATTGAACGAGGCTTTGAACTGATTTCAACTGGCGGCACTCATCGTGAACTGGCCGAAGCAGGTGTGGCCGTGACCAGTGTTGAAGATGTGACCGGTTTTCCGGAGATGCTTGATGGCCGGGTTAAGACACTGCATCCTAAAATTCATGCCGGTATCCTCGCGCGCCGCGATGATCCCAAGCATATGCAGGCGTTGGCCGATCATCACATCCAGCCGATTGACGTGGTGTGTGTGAATCTGTATCCATTCGCCGAAACCATTAAACGGCCTGACGTGACCCGCGCCGAAGCTATCGAGCAAATCGACATCGGTGGGCCTTCTGCTTTGCGCGCTGCGGCTAAAAATAGCGATAGTGTCTGGGCAGTGGTTGACCCGGCTGATTATTCAGCAGTTTTGACCGGCCTTGATCAAGATGATGCGGCGTTGCGGCAGAAACTGGCAGCTAAGGTTTTTGCAGTAACGGCGGCTTACGATGCCCAAATCGTTCATTACTTAGATCCTGAACCATTCCCGGAGCAATTCACCCCGACTTACCACAAGCGCCAAGACCTGCGCTACGGAGAAAATAGTCATCAGCAAGCGGCGTTTTACGTTGAACCGGATCCGGATCCGACGAGTCTGGCAGCTGCCAAGCAGTTGCACGGTAAAGAGCTTTCGTACAACAATATTAAAGATGCGGATGCTGCCTTGGCGATGCTGCGTGAGTTCAAGCAGCCGGCAGTTGTGGCAGTTAAACATATGAATCCTTGTGGCATTGGCTTGGGCGAAACGATTGAAGCTGCCTGGGACAAGGCGTATGCGGCAGATCCGATGTCGATCTTTGGTGGCATTATCGCGCTAAATCGCCGGGTAGACCTAGCAACGGCCGAAAAAATGCACAAGCTCTTTCTTGAAATTATTATGGCGCCGGCCTTTGACGACGATGCCTACGAGGTTCTGGCCAAAAAGAAAAATGTGCGTCTGCTGACGATTAACACAGCCGATACACCGGAAGAACTGGGCACCGAAACGGTTTCGATTTTTGGCGGCTTACTGGTACAAACGCGTGACGATAAAACCGAAACACCGGCGGACATGACTGTCGTGACCAAGGTGCAGCCGACTGCTGATCAATTAAAAGCTTTAGCCTTTGCCCAAACGGTGGTTAAACACGTAAAGAGTAATGCCATTGTGGTTGCCCAAGCGGATCAGACGTTAGGCATTGGCGCCGGTCAAATGAATCGGATCGGGTCAGTCGAATTGGCACTGACGCAGGCGCAACAAAACGAAAACTTTGCCGGCGCCGTCATGGCCAGTGACGCCTTCTTCCCAATGGACGATTGCGTCGATTACGCCGCGAAACACGACATCAAAGCCATCATCCAACCAGGCGGCAGCATCCGCGACAAAGACTCCATCGCCAAAGCAGATGAATACGGCATCGCCATGGTCACAACGGGAGTGCGGCACTTTAGACATTAGAGCGGAGAGCGTGAGCCAGCCCGGTTAGAAACCGGAGTGTAAGTGGCCTTGACCGTGATGGCCCGGGTTTGGCCATTGCGGTCAAGGTCCTTACACGCAGGTTTCTGGGCTGGCGAACGCGTTTTGGCGCCAGAAAGCTGCAGTGCGATTTTTGGGTCATTTATGCTCAACACCCTCACACAAAATTTTTACGCCAGCAAACGCGTAAATGCCACCCTCATCACCCACAAATATGCGCCCATACGCGCGAGGAGGTTCTATGAAAAACGTTCTTGTCATTGGCGGCGGTGCCAGAGAAAGTGCCCTTGCGCTAAAATTCCACCAGTCGCCACAAGTTGACCATGTCTACGTGGCACCCGGTAACCCGGCCATGACGATTTTAGGCGTTGAGCCAGTTGGCATTAAAGAAGACCAGGTGCCGGAATTGATTAAATTTTCCCAGGACCATCAAATCAATCTAACCTTTGTTGGCCCTGAAGTACCACTGGCGGCAGGGATTGTCGACGCATTCCAAGAAGCACATCTGCCGATTTTTGGGGTGACAAAAAAACTCGCTCAACTCGAGTCCAGTAAGACATTTGCCAAAAACTTTATGCACCGCCACCATCTTCCGACTGCTGCCAGCAAAACCGTCCATAGTGAACTGGAAGCGCATGCCGAGGCAACGCTGATGGGATTACCAGTTGTTCTTAAAAAAGATGGCCTTGCCGCCGGAAAAGGGGTCATCATTGCCCAAGACGCTGCTGCCTTGGACGATGCGATTGATCGACTTTATGAGGGGCACCCAGATGCAACGGTGCTTCTTGAACAATACCTCGACGGCGAAGAAGCATCGGTAATGGCGCTTTTCAACGGTCAAAACCGCGTGATTTTACCATTATCACAGGATCATAAACGCCGGTTCGCCGCCGATCGTGGGCCTAACACAGGTGGCATGGGCGCCATTAGCCCGCTACCACAGTTCACTACCGACCAAGTACAGGCAGCTGAGGCATTAGTTGATACGACGTTGGCAGGGATGCAGGAGGATGGTCTCAGTGGACAAGGTGTGATGTACATCGGCCTGATTTTTACCGCTGATGGTCCTAAAATTCTGGAATACAACATGCGCTTCGGCGATCCGGAAACGCAGGTGTTGTTACCTCAGATAGAAAATGATTTTTATCAGTTGGTAACGGATTTGTTGAACGGCCAACAACCGGATTTGAAGTTGAATGGCCAAGCTTACGCGTGCTTTGTTGCGGTGAATCCGGATTATCCCGGTTCAGAATTAAAGCAGGTCCCGGTGATTGTGCCAAAAGACTGGCCTATTGGCACCTGGTTGCCAGCAGGCGTTAACCAAACGGAAAACGGCTGGGTTAGCAGTTCAGGCCGAATTTTCTCGGTTGTAGAGGCGGCATCAACGCTTTCTGAAGCTGTTATGAAGGCTAAAAAGGCCATGGAAAGTATCCAAGGAGTTTTGGATTATCGCACCGACATTGGCTTCCATGCGGTCAAATCCTGAGGAAAACAGTCAGCGTTAAAACCTGATTTTGACGAATAGCATTTACGAAATAGGCACTGTGACAGTTTCTTGTTGCGGTGCCTATTTGTATGTTCATTTTTTCAGTATGCGCAGGCACTTCCAAATAAAATTAAAAGATTGATATTGACATTCATCGTTTACAGTTGTAAATTATAAGTGTTGAAAGATTACAAGTGTAAACGGAGGCAATTATGGAAACACCAACAGTCGACATCTCCCAATCGGAATGGGAGGTCATGCGTATTATTTGGACACTCGGACCTTTAAAAAGCAGCACGCTTGCCGCTATTTTGGCGGATAAGATGGGCTGGAAGGTTGCAACTACCAAAACCTTTTTAGGACGCTTGGTTAAAAAAGGCGCACTTGTAACGGAAAAACAAGGTCGTGAATTTTTGTACCATGCTACGGTCGGCGAGCAAGCATCCATGGATGCAGCAGCGACTGAGTTATTTAGCCATTTATGCCAGATGAAAATAGGCAAGACCTTGGATCACTTGATAACGCACGTGACCTTATCAAAACAAGACATCAACGACCTACAACAAACATTGACAGCCAAGTTACCGGATGCACCGGCAATAGTCAGCTGCAATTGCTTGCCAGAAGGGTGTAAGGAGGAAGTTCATGAAGGATAGTAAGATGGAACATGCAAACGAAGCGACTGGAAAAACCAGTGAGATGCAACATGATGATATGGCGGATATGCCAATGGATCATGACCAGATGGGGCATCAAGCTGGTATGGAAACCATGGCCATGGACCAGGGCGCTATGGCTCATGGGCAAATGAATCATGGTGACATGCATATGAGCCATGGTGACATGAGCCATATCGATATGCATCACGGCGATATGTCGCATATGGACATGGATCACGGTGGTGGCCATATGATGCATATGGGTAATCTCAAGCAAAAGTTCTGGGTCAGCCTGATTGTGATGATTCCGGTGCTATTGCTTTCCCAGTTTATGGGGATGAATATCCATCTAGGGGCTTTGCAACTACCGATCGTATTTCCCGGATCTGATTGGCTGGTTCTGATTTTATCGTCATTTCTGTTCTTCTATGGTGGCTGGCCATTTTTGACCGGAGCAAAATCCGAATTGCAACAGCGGCAGCCAGCGATGATGACGCTGATTGCAATGGGCATTACCGTTGCCTATGGTTATTCACTTTACGCGTTTGTGATGAATCATTTTATCGCGCCGAATGGTATGGTCATGGATTTCTTCTGGGAACTGGCAACATTGATCGTGATCATGCTGTTAGGGCACTGGATCGAAATGAATGCGGTCATGGCAGCGGGCAATGCGGTCGAGAAGCTCGCGGCATTGCTGCCAAGCCAAGCGCATGTCGTGCATGGCGATCACGTGATGGATATGCCGTTAGCAGAAGTTCAGGTCGGCACGCGTTTGCGCGTCCTGGCAGGTGAACAGATGCCGGCTGATGGCCAGATTGTCAGTGGCAGTAGTAGCGTGAACGAATCACTGGTTACCGGTGAAGCCAAGGCCATTCATAAAGCTGAAGGCGATCGCGTCATTGGCGGATCAGTCAATGGTGATGGTGTCATTGAAATCAACGTCACCGGTACCGGCGAAAGCGGCTACCTGTCGCAAGTGATGAAGCTGGTTCAAAGTGCCCAGGCCAATAAAAGTAAGGCGGAAGGGATGGCCGACAAAGTTGCTGGCTGGCTTTTCTACGCAGCATTAGCAGTCGGTATTCTGGCATTCTTCATTTGGCTATCAGACGGAGCGGCGATTGCTTTTGAACGCATGGTCACCGTTTTCATCATTGCCTGCCCGCACGCACTGGGGCTGGCAATTCCCTTGGTCATCGCGCGCAGCACCAGTATTGGCGCAACCAATGGCTTATTGATTCGTAATCGTCAGGCACTTGAAACTGCCAAACATGCGAAATTTATTTTAATGGACAAAACCGGTACGTTGACTGAAGGTAAATTTACCGTTGCCAAAACCGTTGCATTTGCCAATCATGATGAAGCTCAAGTCTTAGCCTTAATGGCCGCACTTGAGAGTCATTCAGAGCATCCACTGGCAACCGGTATTAAAGCCGCGGCTAAGGAACAGCAATTAAACGTACCTGCTGCTCAAAATGTTCAGATACTCAAGGGTATTGGTCTTCAAGGCGAAGTTGATGGCCAAGCTTATACCATCGTCAACGCGCGTTACTTGAAAGACCATCAGTTAAGTTATGATCAGGCCCAAGCCGATCAACTGGCGGCTGCGGGGAATTCATTGGCCTTCTTGCTACAGAAGGATCAGGTTTTAGGGATGGTAGCTGAAGGCGATCAGTTGAAGCCATCAAGCAAGCCATTCGTAGCGGCCTTGAAGCGCCAAGGTATCACACCAGTTATGTTGACTGGTGACAATCATGAAACCGCCAAGAAGGTTGCGGACCAGCTGGGGTTAACCGATTTTCAGGCAGAGCTCAAGCCTGAAGATAAAGTTGCTCAGGTCAAGGCTTATCAGCAGCTTGGCGTTGTGATGATGGTCGGCGATGGTGTCAACGATGCGCCTAGTCTAGCCCAAGCAGATATCGGGGTAGCAATCGGTGCTGGTACCGATGTTGCCATTGATACGGCCGATGTGGTTCTGGTTCACAGCGACCCAGCTGATATTCTTAACTTCTTATCGCTGGCAAAGGCGACAAACCGCAAAATGGTACAGAACCTTTGGTGGGGCGCTGGCTACAACATTTTAGCCATTCCGTTGGCAGCTGGTATCCTGGCGCCGATTGGTTTCGTTCTCAGTCCGGCAGTCGGCGCGGCGATCATGTCGTTATCGACGATCGTGGTTGCGTTAAATGCCATGACGCTGCATTTGAACCGTGCTTAGAATAATCAAGCTCTGATATGAATACCGGCTCGCCATCAAGATATAGATGACAAGCCGGTATTTTGTGTACAACCAATACTATATATTGGGGTTAAAAGATGATACGATAAAAAAGACTTATCAAGCAAGGTGCCGGTTTACCGACCAACACTTCGTTAGAAATCAAGGCTTACACAGCATCACTACAATGACTTCAGAAAGAGGCAGATATTGTTATGACCACCAATCGCTTACCACAGAATCCTAAACCTAAGGAATGGCTCGCTAGCGACCTTTCCCAGCAACGCATTGCGGATTACAAGCCATTTAACTTTGTGGATGGCGAAGGCGTGCGGTGTAGTTTATACGTATCTGGCTGCCGGTTTGCCTGCCCCGGCTGTTACAATCGGGTTGCCCAGAATTTTCGATATGGGAAACCTTACACTCAGGAGTTAGAAGATCAGATTATTGAAGATCTTAGTCAGTCATATGTCCAAGGGCTGACGTTATTAGGCGGCGAACCGTTTTTGAACACGCAGGTATGCATTCGGCTGTGCCGCCGGATTCGGCAAGAATTTGGCCACGACAAAGACATCTGGAGTTGGAGCGGGTACACATACGAGGAACTGATGCAGGATTCCGAAGATAAGTTGACGTTATTAGGACTCATTGACATCTTGGTCGATGGCCGCTTCTTATTGGCGCAAAAAGATTTAACCTTACAGTTTCGCGGCAGCGCCAATCAGCGCATTATTGACGTGCCGGCAACCCAAGCGGCTGGCGAGATTAAGCTTTGGAAGAATCTTATTCGGTAACATCACAAAAAGAACGAGTGGCTTGCTGCAGGAAACTGCATGTCAGAAGTCACTCGTTCTTTTTTGTTGGATTTTGCTGACTAAAAGACGCATTTAGCTATTAGAGGAGTGCTCGTGGTTTGTTTTGGGATGATGGACTGTTTGGCTGGGATCACTGTAATAGCTGACATATGGAAAATGAATGGTAACCGTGGTCCCTTGGTTAATCACAGATGTCAGTGTCAAATGATGGCCAAGCTTTTCGGATAGCTTTTCCGCCAAAAAGAGGCCCAAACCGGTTGATTTGTGATTCGATATTCGCCCATTGCTCCCGGTAAAGCCTTTTTCAAAAACCCGATGCTGTTCATCTTTAGGAATGCCAATGCCAGTGTCGGTAATCATGAGCTGGGTTTCTTTGCCGGTATTGCGAATGGTGGCACTGATGCGGCCGCCTTCAGGTGTATATTTCACGGCATTCGAGATCAGTTGCGCCAAAATAAAGCGCAGCCACTTGTTATCGGTTAGTACGGTTTGATCCTCGCCATTGAGCTTAAATGACAAGCGTTTGTTGATAAATCCATTCCGCTGACTGGCAACAACATCATTTACAAGCGGCTTTAGTGGCGTATTGTGCAAAAGATAATCTTTGGAAAAACTGTCGAGTCGGGAATAATACAAAACTTGTTCGACATAAAATTCGATGTGGTCTAACTGCAAATTCAGATTGTCAAGTTTGTCGTCGGGTACCTGGCCTTCAAAACTCTCAGCCAAAAGCGAAACTGCTGCTAACGGCACTTTAATTTCATGGACCCAGGAATCAATGAAATCTTTTTGATCCTGTTGCTGGGCCAATAAGGCAGTAATCTGTTGGCGATGCAGCGTCAGCATTTGATTGTACGTATCGGCAACGACTTCTTCGAGGCCTGATTCACCACCAGGCAGCGGCCAGTCCAGCGCCGCATCTTTGGCCTCTTGACGGTCATGAAGTTGGGCCGCAAAGCGCCGAATCCGGCCAAAGTGGGCCACAAAAAAAGCGCTCGCAACAAGTGTTACTAATAACACTGCGTACCAGAGTGTTGACATTTTAACTCGATGTTGGGGATCCAGCCAGATAATCATGGCCGCTAACCCCACACATAAAATGTAACCGCCAATAGGCCACAGGTGGTCTTTGACGTAATCGCGAAAACGCATAGCGGCCTCCTAAGGAACGATATAACCTTGACCGACTTTAGTTTGGATATAATCTTTTAAGCCGGCTTCTTCGATTTTTTTACGCAACCGATTGATGTTAACCGTTAGCGTATTGTCGTCAACAAAACGTTCATCTTGCCAGAGATCCTTCAGAAGACGGGACCGGCTGACGATCTGCCCATGTTGGCGCATGAGAATCTGTAGTAACTTGTACTCGTTTTTTGAAAGGTTGATTTCATTATCATTAACTTGGGCCATCCCGTTTTTCAGGTTCAACATAAGGCCGTTGTGTTCCAAAACATCCGTTCCTTGATCGGCGTAGTTATAGGTTCGGCGCAACAGTGCGTTGATTTTGGCGATCAAAACTTCCATCGCAAACGGTTTATTTAAGAAATCATCGGCGCCCATGTTCATGGCCATGACCATGTCCATATTGGTGTTGCGGCTTGAGATAAAGATAACCGGCACCTTAGAGACTTCGCGAATCTTTTGGACCCAATAATAACCGTCGAAAACCGGCAGATTGATGTCCAATAAAACCAAGTGCGGCTTTTCTTGCAGAAAATCATCGAAGACAGCGTTAAAATCAGTCACAACGACTGGTTCGAACTGCCATTTTTTTAGGTTGTCAGCGATCAGGCCGCTGATGGTCTGATCATCCTCCACGATCATGATTTTAAACACGTGATCAACTCCATTCCTGCACTTATCGTATAAGTTTTGGCCAGGAAGCACAAGCCGCGAGAACAGTTGATTAATAAGAAAATGTCGCCGACATGGCAATTTGTCAGGGAGGACGATGAACAGCAGTCACCACTGGTTTTTGGTAGAATGATGACGGAGGTAAGCCATGGCAATTTTAGAAGTATCTAATTTAAGTAAAATCTTTGGACAGCGACATGATCGGGTTCGCGCTTTAAATGACCTCAGTTTTCAGGTTGCAGCCGGCGAATTCATCGGCATCATGGGGCCAAGTGGTGCGGGAAAGTCGACTTTACTGAATATTTTGGCAACGATTGAAACGCCTAGCACAGGTAAGGTCAAAATTGCCGGATATGATCTGGAAGCTTTGAATGAAAGTCAACAAGCTGCATTCCGTCGCGATCATCTGGGTTTTGTTTTTCAAGATTTTAATTTGTTAGACGATATGACGGTCGCGCAAAATGTCCTTTTACCACTGACGTTACAGCGTCATGTTCAACCAGATCGCGCTGAACGTCTCCGGACGGTGTCCCAGCATCTCAATTTAGATCCGTTATTGAAGGCGTTCCCGGGCGAGTTAAGCATGGGTCAGCGTCAGCGGGTAGCGGCGGCGCGGGCGGTGATCACACAGCCGAGCCTACTGTTGGCCGATGAACCGACCGGGAGTCTCGACTCATTGGCAGCAACAGATTTTTTGCGGTATCTCCAGCAGTTAAATCAGCAAGAGAAAACCACGATTTTGATGGTTACCCATGATCCGTTTACGGCCAGTTTTGCCAGTCGGATTATTTTCATTAAAGATGGGGCGTTTTTTGCTGAAGTAACCCGCGGCAAATCCCGTGAGCAGTTCTTTGATCGCATCATTGATATGGAAGCGACAGTAAGCGGAGGAGGCCATTCACGTGTGGCAACAGATTAAGACCAACCTTGTGCGTCATCGGCACGAAGATGGCTTGCAGATCATGATTGCTGCATTGATCAACGCGATTATGTATGCGATTGGCGCGGTTGCGAATAATCGGTCGATTTTAAGTGATGCCAGCAAACGATTAGGCAGTTTGGATATTGTACCCAGCCTGCTAATGATTGTCATGGTCCTGCTGGCTTTGTTTTCGATCAGTTTCCTATTGTATTTAAATAGCCTGTTAATTGCCCGTCGTGATCAGGAGATCGGCTTATACCGACTTTTGGGATTATCCGGTGCCAAACTGGGAGTGACGGTGTTTATTGAAAGTCTGATTGTCGGTGCGATCGGATTGATAACCGGGGTCTTGCTTGGATTTATTCTATCGCCATTGTTAGGCATGGTGTTGATCCGCTTGATGGCTTTGCATACTCCGATTGGTTTTATGGTGTCCCCATCAGCGTTGCTGGACGTTTTGACATTGATGGGCGTGGTTTATCTGTTAGTTGGCGCCGTTAATGCCATTTATGTTCAAAATCCACTTCGCCAATTCATTCGGCAACAAGATGTGCCTGCCCCGCCCAAGCCGCAAACCTGGTGGCGTTTTTGGCTTGGTGTAGGCGGCTTTGCGTTATTGGTTGGTAGTCTGTTGACGATGCTGCGCTTGTTGCCAATTAGTGGTAGTTTAATGCGATTACTACCATGGATTCCGGGCCGAATGATACTCCCAATTCTCTTAGTTGTGCTTGTGACAGCGCTGCTGCTGGGACTTTTTCTTGTTTTTGCCGACTTTTTGCCCGGATTGGTGGCGTGGTATCAGCGTCGTCATGAGATGCAGACCCGCAATGCAAGTGGCATTTCGCGCCATCTGATTATCAAAAGGTTGCAAGGCAATGCCCACTCATTGTGGTTGACGACGCTGCTTTGTGCTGTGACGATCACGATGCTTGGCAGTTCGGTCATGTTGTTTCAATACGAACAAGAATTGGTGTTACGTGAAATTCCGACGACTGTCGTAGCCTCCGGAATCGGCGTTGATAATGTGACGGACGTTTTAAAAAAAGCCAAGGTCAAGCCGACGCACGCGGTCACCATGTCGACTAAATTATTATATGCCGAGATTAGGTTAAGGAATCAAGTTGGCCAGATTCGCGATCAGCCTAGTGTTTACAATGTCGTCGCAATGCGTGATTATCGTCGGGTAGCGCGACTGCAAAAGAGTTTACCCCCAGTTCGATTACGACAACAGGAAGCTCAGTTAATGTTGCCAAACAGAACCGGGTTTCGACCGGTTGGCGCGCGGCGTAATCCGGATCGAGCGATTATGTTACCAGGTAGTGACACGTCACTTCGGCTCACCCGAACGACTAATCTTTTTCCAACCGGGAGTAATAATTATTTTGACCGGGGATTACTGGTTAGTGATCGAACCTTTGACATGTTAGAAGGCACTCCGGACCGGTTATATATGGCTAAGCTGCCTAAAACAAGATCTGCACGCCGGGCACTGACACAACTGCAGCATTTGGACAATAGCAAGAATCTGCAGGAGTACGTCAATATTGGTGCCAATGAACGGGCAGGCAACGATCTGAAAGTCACTAATCGGGTGAGCGCCAAAATGAACTTCTGGCGTAATCCGATCGGGCTGCAAGCGTCGGAACAGAATTTTGTCAGTACGTTATATGGCTTTTTGCTATTTTTGATCTTGCTGCTAAGCGGTGTTTTTGTGGTCGCGACAGGCAGTATCTTATTGCTCAAACAAGTCATCGCCGTGCGTCAGGAGAAGCGGCATTTTCAGATATTAAAGCATTTGGGGATGGATCCGCAACAGATTCGGCACACGATTTACCGTCAGGCTGCGGTGGTTTTTGCGGTCCCACTTGTATTCGGCATTATGATGGCACTGTGTGTGATCAGTGTGATGACCAATTATCTTGATAATCCGCCATCGCGTTATCTAGGACTGATGATTGCCATTTATGCCGGGATTGACTGGTTGTTTTATCAGGCGACTGTGCATGTCATGATTCGCATGGTTGACGGGCCGGTTAGCCGGTGGGTCAGCGACTAATGAAAATGCATCAAAAAGCACCAGAATGACCAGCGAAGATCAGCGATAACGGTGGTTTGTTATTGGAGATCGGTTCTGGCGAATTCTGGTGCTTTGATGTTAGACGAATACTTGCCGGCTCACAGGACTGACATGTTAGAAATTTTCCGGTTACATGGCCGGCTCGGTTTAATCTTTTTGATGGGGGTCAATGACGGTATAACCCGCTTCATGAAAGCCATTGGCCGAAGCGGCGCGGCGAATGAATTCCTTGACTGACGAGAGCGCTGGGGTATTCTTGAACTCGTAGTAGTCATTGCTGGATTGCCAGACAGAAACCATCAGAAAATTATCAGGGTGTTTGACTTCTTGCGCCAACAGGATATGATTTTCCCCAAGCAAGATGTCATGGTTATCGATCAATTGTTTGATTTTTGATAAGAACACTTTAACATCGTCCGTGTCCAAATTAAAATACATGAACTGCACATAGCCATTTTGTTCGGTTGGACCTAAGCTCGTAATGACGTCGTAACGCAATGGCGCGCTGAATGTCGCCCGGCCGCTCGGATCATAAATCATGTAATCCAAGCCGCTTTGTGCCGGTTTTAGCAATTTTAGTTGGGGATCATGGCGCTCATCGAGCAATTTGACAAGGAACGACTTGCTACCGAAGACTGTTTGTATTGTGGACATACCGACCACCTCCACACTTATTATAAACTTCTTAGTGGCTTTTCAGGTTGAAAGGGAGGAAAAACTAAATGAAATTGACAGTTTTAGGTTATCTCGGCGGTTATCCAGATGCCGGCCACGCAACCAGCACGTACTTAGTTGAAAGTGGTGATTATCATTTATTAATGGATTTAGGCAGTGGCGGTTTGCTTGCCTTGGAGAAGGTTTTTGATCCATTGCAACTAGATGCGGTTTTGCTAACCCATTATCATCACGATCATACGGCGGATGTCGGCGTGTTGCAATATTACTATCAGCTGCGTAAGGGTGACAAAAAAGTCTCGCCCTTGCCAATTTACGGCCATACGATGGATCCGTTAAACTTTGGCAGTCTAACCTTTGGCCCGTATACGCAAGGCATGGGCTACTCCGCTGACAGTACCTTGCATCTGGGACCCTTCACAATAACATTTCTTGAGACGCAGCATCCGGTGCCAGCCTTTGCGGTGCGTATTGTTGAATCAGGGACCAATAAAGTGCTGGTCAACACAAGTGATACCCGTTACTTTTCTGGATTGGTACCGTTTGCAAAAAATGCCGATCTCTTAATGGCAGATACCAATTTTCTGGCAGATCAACCGTCACCACGGTGGCATTTAACCGCACCTGAGGCCGGCCAGTTAGCAAAGGATGCCGGCGTCAAGCAACTCTTGTTGACACATTTGCCGCAACAACTCGACCTTGATACCTTAAAACAGCAGGCTGCAAAACAAGCAGTGGGCATACCAATTTTGTTAGCGGCAGATGACTTGACAATTAATGTCTGATAGTGATCATAAATGTTCACTTAAAATGAGAACTAAATGTTAAAAAATTAGTTATTATAACTTGAGCTATTTTTCACAAGAAAACTTATAAAAACGTTGATTGTGCAGAGATCTACAGAGATTTCAAAATTGGATTTTCAATTTTTAAAAAATTATTTTTCTGAATATGATTGCGCCGCTTCGAGGCAATCTCGTATACTATACCTGTAGTTGAGAAGGATTCCTCGTCAAAGAAAAAGGAGCGAGCGCTCATGGTTATTTTATACACGTCCCCAAGTTGCACATCTTGTCGGAAGGCGCGCGCCTGGTTAAAGGAAAATAAGATTCCTTTTAAAGAACGTAATATTTTTTCTGATCCATTGAACGTTGATGAAATCAAGCGGTTATTGATGATGACCGAAGAGGGTACCGAAGAAATTATTTCAACACGTTCGAAGATCTTCCAGGAGCTAGGGATTAACATCGATGAGTTATCGACTGGCACGCTGATTAAACTGGTAGCAAAATATCCGGGTTTACTGCGGCGGCCGATCATGATGGACGACAAGCGTCTTCAGGTTGGATATAACGAAGATGAGATCCGGCGCTTTTTGCCGCGGTCTGTGCGTACCTTGGAACTTCAACAGGCGCAATTATTGGCAGGATTTTAATTTGATAAGTCGTGGTCTTTTACCCGCGTGACTGTTGTACTTAAACAAGCTAACAGCCAATTGGTCATTAATCATAAAATAAATTGTCTCGACACGTGTAGAAGTGTTGGGGCATTTTTTATTTTGGCTTGAAGGATAAGGTTTTAGACAGGAGCGGGTTTTGAAAGCGTGTTTATTGGGGTGGTTTGGGCTTTGAAGCGCGTTCACTGGCGCAGAAGTCTGCGGGTAAGTGGCCTCAGACGTGATGGCTAGGCACGCCCAAGGCCGCTTACAACCGGCCTTGCTCACGCTCTGAAACGCGTTCACTGGCGCAGAAGTCTGCACGTATAAGGACCTTAGGCGCAATGGCCAAAACCGGGCCATCACGTCTAAGGCCACTTATACTCCGACTTCTAAGCGCGCCAGTTCACACTCTGGGCACCAGACTTGATCATAGCGTTTACGTGCGGTAGAATGCCTTGACGTAGTAAATCTGCTATAATGTAGTAAGTGGTCATGTGATGAACCACAGAACTCAGGGTTCCGTGACTAAAGTGAGGTGCAGCAATCATGGAAATGGAACGGATTAATGCAAATACGATCCGGGTCATGTTAGGCAACGATGATCTAGCGCAGCGGGGAATTACGGTATTGGATCTACTTGGCAATCACAAGCAGATTGAGAGCTTCTTTTACAGCATCCTCGATGAAGTCGACAAAGACCATACGTTTGCCACAAACGAGGCCGTGACGTTTCAGGTCATGCCGAGTCAATCCGGGCTCGAATTGTTGATCAGTAAGAATGGTCAAAAGAACGATGATAGCGACACCGGTTCTGATGATGACAGTACGGACACCCAAGTACCGGATTATATTCGTCAGCAGCTGCAAGGCTTAGACGCCAACGATCAACATGATCAACAGGTAGTCGACGAAGGCGGTTATATTGACGCCAAAAAAGCTCCGCAAACCGAACTCGTATTGAAATTAAAGGACTTTGAAGACTTTATCAGCCTTGCGCAGACGCTGCGTTTGGAAGGCGGAAAGAGCGATCTTTACCGGTATAAGCAAAATTATTACCTCGTATTAACGTTCTATCCCAATGAGATTTCCTCTAACGAAGCCCATGACGAAATGGCGGTTGCCTTGGAATTTGGCGATCGTTCACCATTGTCATCTGCGGTTCTGTCAGAATATGGTAAGCGTTTGATGGAGACCAGTGCTTTAGAGACGGCACGTTATTACTTTAAATAAATAAAATAGCTTCAGTGACTGACCAATATTGATCGGTTAAAGAAAGCCGGCATCATTTCCAAAATAGAAATGGTGCCGGCTTTTACTTTGCTTGTTCTTTGAGAAAGGGTGACACATGACTCAATGACTTAAAACGGCGAATTGTCCTCTGTTGAGTAGCCATTCAAATAATCCAAAAGCTGATCAGCATAGGTGGGGTGATCATTCATCTCACGCAGCGTTGCTTTCAACGTACCTAATTGATCGGTAATAATGCCGTCCGCATCCATAAACGTCATTTTTTGCATATCATCAGGATCGTTAACAGTCCAGGCATAGATGGCTTGATGGTGGGCGTGCGCTTGATCAGTCACGGTGCTTGAAAGTGTGGTCGTTTCTAACGTATAGCCACTAGCCGGTGTTTCCGGGAAAACCAACGTATACGGTAGGATAAAGAACGTCTTAAGCTTTGGTACCCGTTGGCGTAGCGTTTTCACCACGCGATAATCAAGCGAATGCACTTGATCGCGGTCGACCAATAAGCGTTGCGCATAGCGTTTGATGAACCGATCCATCATTTGCGGACTATCCTGTGACGTGGTTTTGATTTCCACTAGTAGTTTTTGATTCACTTTCTCAGCGGCCGCCAAATATTGGTCAAAGCTAGCGACTTTGGCAGCGTGGCCGTTTTCGCGCGCAGTCAATTGCGTGATTTCCGCCAGCGTAAGTTGATGCGGTGTGGCGTCTTTGCCGGTTAACGCCTTTAAATTCTCGTCATGCATGACGACAAACTGATGGTCCTTGGTTTCATGAAGATCCATTTCGACATAATCCGGTTTTTCTTTGGCGGTTGCCAAAAGTGCGGGAATCGTATTTTGAACGCCGTTGCCATCATCGACGCCGCGGTGGGAAATCGTTAATGGCTGGGTAGTTAATGCTCCGGTCAGATAATCATGATAGAACAGGCTAGTGCCGCTGATAATGACCAAGATCAATGCAAATGCACTGATTCGGAAAAGGAGGGTACGTCGCTGTTTTGGCGCTTGGACAATGCGGTCTTGATTACCAATCAAGTGAAAAGTTTCCGCTTGCGATGTCGCCAATTGATAAAGCATCACGGTGAAAAAGACCGTGATTAGTAGCATGGCAACCTGTAAAAAACCGAGATTGATCGTGGCACCAAGCAGCGCCCATTGCTGCCATTGTTGATCTAGATAGGTTTGAAATGCATATAAACCTGCAACCAACAAGATCGAAAGCATTAGAACCGGGATCACAATGAGTAAAACTGCCCATAAGGTTCGCCATGCTTGTCCCCGAGTGGCCCGCCAACTGCGAACCACCGTCGCCCGCGGAGGTTGATCATTGAGAATTAACGCTGGCAACAAGGGGAGAAGTCGGATGGCTAACCAAGTGCCTAACAAATAAAGCACAATGATCAACACGGTCAAATACCAGTGTCCAAAAATATAATCGATGATAAAGTCAGGAATGGTCAATTTGGCCAAGAGACTGGTTTTAAAAACAATACTCGAAAACGGAAAGACTAAAACAAAATAGGCAATCAGAATGACAATCGTTGTTGGCGTCAACCGCCGAGTTTTCCTGAGCGTAACCCTAGCAAGTTGGCGAAAGCTTAAGCGCGTCTGGCGATGAATGTTTTGAATGCCGAGTAACAAGAATGCGAATTGCCAGTAGACAAACAGTAACAGCAATAATCCAATCAAAAGTAACCAGAGCGCCGTCACAGGTTTGGTTGTGACGATCTGGCCTAAATTAGTCAACGTCACGTAAGGCACTTTTCCCAAGCGCAAGACTTGCTGGGCACCGAAAGTCAGCAACGGGATGATCGCGAGGCCAACGACCAAGTTGGTCACACTAATGAGTAGAAAATACGCGCCCCAGTGCCGGGCAAAATCTTTTGTGTTGTGCTTGAAGTAAGTCCAGACTCTGATTTTTTCATTCATGATAAGACTTTTAATTGCCCTTTGAAGTCACTAATGGCATTGTAGCCTTTAGTTTGCATCACAGCGCGTAACTCGCGGGTAAGCCGCGTGAACGCAGCTGGGCCTTCTTCTTGCAAGAGGGTACCTACCTGGACAAGACTTGCGCCGGCTAGAATCAAATCGTAAGCATCCCGGCCGTTGGTCACGCCACCGGTACCGATCAGTCGAATCTTAGGATCGAGGCGCTGCGCAAAAGCCCGGACGTTAGCAAGCGCGATTGGTTTGGCGTAGGCACCGCCGATGCCGCCAAAGCCACCTTTAGGCTTGATCAACGCCGTGTCGGTTTCCGGATCAATCATAAGGCCGTTGCCGAGGCTGTTAATCGAATTGACGAATTTAAGCGGGAATTGATTGAGAATCGCCGCCATCTGGTCAAATTGCGCGAGGTCAAAATAAGGCGGCAACTTGACACCGGCCGGTTTGGTAAAGAAGCTAAAGAGATTGGTCAAAACTTCCTGTGTCCGGTCAAAGTCATAACCGGTCTGCGGCTTGCCGGGAACATTCGGGCAGCTTAAATTGAACTCAACCAACCCGTTAAAGTCTGAATCTTCAATGGTGTGGGCCATCGCCAGATTTTCTTCCATGGAAAGACTGGCAACCGAAAGAAAAATCGGCTTGTCCGGATGGGCTTTTTGAAAGCTCAACGCATAATCCAAATAATACTCGAGACCTTCATTAGGCAGCCCCATGGAATTAATCGATCCTAGTTCTAAGCGGGCATATCGCGGGCTGGGATTGCCAAGTCGCTTTGCCTGGGTCGCGCTCTTGGTAACCAAAGTTCCGGCATCGCTTTCTGCCAGTTCATCCAGTTCGTCTTTGGTGTAGCAGCGTACGCCACTTGCATTCATAAACACGTTGTCAAATTGAAACTCATCAATACTTGTATGCAGATCAGTCATGTGCCCACTCCTTCAATATTTGCTGTTCCCATTTAAGCATAGAAAAGCGCCAGAAACCAGTCACTGGCTCGCCAGCCAAACAAAAACGCCCCGGCATCGCGGAAAAGATGGCGTACGGAGCGTTAATCATTAAGTGAAGGCGTTTAAAATCAAAGCAATTAAAGCAACCGCACCACTCATCAGCGTTAAACGACGAGCGCGATCAGGCGGCTGATGCCTAAGCATTAACATCAACCAACTCAATAAACCGATAAAAGCCGCTAGAACCCCGATGACAAAGATTGCCAACAAGATCATTTGAAAAGTTCGCATCTTATTTGTGTCCTATAAAGCAACATTGTCATTCGGCGTTACCAATCCCGCTAGTTTGGCGGCTTTTTGCCGAATATCGTCTGGCGGCGTTTGCGGTAAGGTAAAGTGTGTCTCCATCTTGTGGGGATCAAAGTCTGGCGTGACGCTCACTAACGAGTAGAAAACGTTACTTGAAACAGTATCCGGAATATCTGACAGTGTATAGGCGCGGATCTCGGCTTCTTTTTTTGGCAGATGGCTTAAGAAATCAGCCAAGACCCGATATGAATAATAAACGGTTTCTTCATACGTTGTCCCGACTGCCTCAGCATTAGGGATATTAGGGAAACTAATGCGATAACCAGTTTTGGTTTTCTCGTTGCGCGCCACGAAGTAATAGTGACGTCCCGTTTTTGCCATCTCGACCACTCCTCTTCTTTCCTATTATTATAACACGGTGAGAAAGATTAACAAAAAAATTACGCGTACTCATTTTTAAGATGTTTTCTCATTGAAATCATAGAAAAAAAGACCGATTGTGGCTTTGCAAATGTGCATTGCCGTGATACACTTATATGCGTTGATTTGCGGTCGTAGTTTAGTGGTAAAACTCCAGCTTCCCAAGCTGGTGTCGCGAGTTCGATTCTCGTCGACCGCTGTATAGGTCCGAAGAGAAAGAGGATGTCAGGTCAATCGGCGTTTTAACAGTGAGATCGGCTAGTGCAAACGATCACGTCAGACCAGGCGGCGCGCTTTTGAGGATCAGTATTTTGAGTGGACATATGTCAAGTAGAGTGGTACCGCGGGCAAAGGCTCGTCTCTTCGATAAGGGGGAGATGGGTCTTTTTTCGTGGCATCATCATTTTAGGAGGAACTTATGGATTTCAAAGAACTTGTTGTCAATGCCCTTAAGCCAGCCTTGGCGGGTCAACTGGATGAAGCAAAGATTGCCGCGTTAGTCGAAACGCCTAAATCATCTGACTTAGGTGATTATGCTTTTCCCACTTTCTCATTAGCCAAAATCCTGCACCGGGCACCCAAAATGATCGCCAGCGATTTGGTTGAAAAAATCGATGCGGCGCCATTTGAACAGGTTAAAGCGGTAGGCGGTTATGTCAACTTTTATTTGGACAAGATTAGTTTTGCCCACGAAGTCTTGAAAGCCATTGCCCAAGAAGGCGACCATTACGGCAATGCCAAAATGGGGAAAGGCAATGTTCCGATCGATATGAGTAGCCCGAATATTGCCAAGCCAATGTCAATGGGTCATCTGCGTTCGACGGTTATCGGGAATGCGCTGGCCAATATTTTGGCAAAAGTCGGATACAGCCCGATTAAAATCAATCACCTCGGCGACTGGGGCACCCAGTTCGGCAAGTTAATTGTGGCTTATAAGAAATGGGGCTCTGAAGCAGCGGTGAAAACCGATCCGATCAAAAATCTGCTTCAGTATTATGTGGAGTTTCATGAGAAAGCCGAAAAGGATCCGGAATTGGAAGAAGAAGCGCGGGCATGGTTCAAACGCCTTGAAGATGGCGATGACGAAGCGCTCACGTTATGGCGGTGGTTCCGAACCGTGTCGTTGGCCGAGTTCAATCGCATTTACAAGATTCTCGGAGTGGATTTTGATTCCTATAACGGGGAAGCCTTTTACAACGACAAAATGGACAGCGTGGTTAAGACGCTTGAAGACAAACATTTGCTCAAAACCAGTCAAGGGGCCGAAATTGTCGATTTAAGCAA
This sequence comes from Lacticaseibacillus zeae subsp. silagei, assembly GCF_030770335.1. Classification (NCBI taxonomy): domain Bacteria; kingdom Bacillati; phylum Bacillota; class Bacilli; order Lactobacillales; family Lactobacillaceae; genus Lacticaseibacillus; species Lacticaseibacillus zeae. Next base: position 1,439,558 of record NZ_CP132484.1, read on the forward strand.
GTACAACCTTAATCCGGCACTGATTAAGAAGTCCGATGGGGCTACGCTTTACATGACGCGTGACTTGGCTGCGGCAATTTTCCGTAAGAATCATTATCACTTTGTCCAAAGCCTGTATGTGGTTGGTAACGAACAGCGCGAGCATTTTCAGCAGCTGAAAGCAGTCTTGCTGGAAATGGGTTATGACTGGGCCAATGATATTCACCATATTCCGTTTGGTCTGATTACGGCAAATGGCAAGAAATTGTCAACCCGCCGCGGCAACATTATTTTACTAGAAAAAGTTTTAAACGATGCGGTTGATCTAGCTAAGCAGCAAATTGCCGAAAAACATCCGGATTTGCCGAATGCCCAACAGGTAGCTCATGAAGTGGGCGTCGGCGCGGTTATTTTCCATGACTTGAAAAATGAACGGTTAGATAACTTCGACTTTAATTTGGAAGAGGTTGTTCGGTTTGAAGGCGAAACCGGTCCTTATGTTCAATACACCAATGCCCGGGCGCATAGCATTTTGCGGAAAGCCGACATTGCGCCAGCACCGGAAGTGGCTTTGAGTGATCCGGCTGCATGGGATGTTTTGCGGGCATTGGGTGATTTCCCGGCCATTCTTGTGCGGGCCGCTAAGGAGTATGAGCCTTCCGTGATTGCCAAGTATGCTTTGCGCTTGGCCAAGGCGTTTAATCAGTATTATGCCAACGTCAAAGTTTTGGTTGAAGACAGTGAATTGCCGGCCCGGCTCGCGATGGTGAAGGCGACCACGCAGGTTTTGGAGAATGCCTTGCATTTGCTCGGTGTGGCCGCACCGGAAGAGATGTAGTCCGTCATACCATCGCTATTAACGACAGCGTCATGGTGGAGGTATTGGGATGAACAAAAATGAACGGCAGGCAGCGTTGGCGCGAATTATTAACCAAAAGCCAATCGCCACCCAAGAAGAGCTGCTGGCAGCTTTAAAAGCGGCGGGCATTGATGCCACGCAGGCAACGATTTCCCGCGACATTCGCGAAATGAAAATCGTGAAGGCGCAAGATGCAACAGGAACACTGCGGTATACGATTTTTCGTGGCTCGGCGGAATCCCAACTCGAGCGTCTAGGCCGTTCGATCCGTGAAGTCGGCTTGTCGATCACCCGGGTTCAGTTTATGAATGTCATCAAGACACTGCCGAGCAATGGCAACTTGCTGGCGGCCATCATCGACGATATCGATTTTGATCAGGTCGTCGGCACCATTGCCGGCCATGATACCATCGTGGTCATCAGTCCCGATGAAAAGCAGGCGAAGTGGTTTGAAGAAGCGTATCGGCATGCTTTTGATCGGTGATGGCGGTGTTGTTTGATTGAGGCGTGACGAGTTGACAAAAGACGAGGCTGGGGCTTAATTCCATTAAGGATGTTCAAGTTTTAACGAACTTCGACTAATGAAGAAAAAAGGTTAGACAATAAGTTCCACGTCGTGTCAAACTCCGCAATCTCCGGCGATTTGGGGCTGGAACGCTGTGGGCACGACTTCGAACCCGCAAAGCCCGCGGTTTCGAAGCTCGGCCTTGTTGTAGGCGGGGCAAAGAGCGCCCCACCAACAACAATTCCACGGCTGAGCTCCAAATCGCCTACGATTGCTCCGCTTTGGCACTAATATCCTAAAGTTGCTGTCAAATTATCTTTGACGAAACAAAAAGCGAACGCATTTTTCAGTATTTTGAAAATGCGTTCGCTTTTATGATCTGGCCATGAATTATGCTCCAGCCACGGTTTTCTGCCCTATCGATTGTCTAGAAGGGCACCGGACTCGTGACGATGAGTTGTTCGCCACTAAGCGGCTTTGTAAGGCGAACGCGATAGGCGTGCAGGCGCATCCGCGGTTCATGACTTGGCGGTGCATATAAAGGATCACCGATGATTGGATAGCCGATACTGGCGAGATGGACGCGGATCTGGTGAGTGCGGCCGGTTTCCAGGCGAAGAAGAACGGTGGCAGTTGTCGCCGTTTCCGCAATCCGTTGGTAATGGGTGACGGCCGGGGCACCATCAAGACGAATCATCCGCTTGCGTTTGTCTTGCGGATCATGGCCGATTGGTGCGTCAATACGGCCTTCTTTGGGGATGCCGCGCTGAACCACCGCAAGATAGTCGCGGTGCATGGTTTTTGCCGCTAGCTGCCGATTAATAATGGCTTGTGCAAGCGGATTTTTGGCAATGACTAAAAGTCCGCTAGTCGCCATATCCAGCCGGTGCGTGATCAGCGCTGGGTGAGGAACCAAATACGCAGCAGCCTGATTCATCAAGGTGCCGGTTTCTCCCGGCTGATTCGGATGGGTTTTCATGCCTGCAGGTTTGTCGACAATGAGTAAGTTGTCATCTTCATAGCGGATATCGAGATGGGGCGTTTCCGGCACATAGGCCAGGCGAATCGGTTCGTCGTAAGTCATGGCGATACGGTCACCGGTGGCCACTGGCTCGTTAAAATGCCGATAATGCCCATTTACCTGGATCGATCGAGCAACGCGCATCTGATGTTGCCGTTTGCGGGGAATCAACCAGGATTGAAGCTGATCACGCAGACTCGCATGCGTTTTTGCAATGGCAATGGTTTGAAATAACAAAAGTTTTCCTCGTTTCCTTTGACCATAAAGTTTGCTTAAAAACCTGAAGCCGGGATTTAGGTAGCGCCTAGCTATGCTACAATAAATAAGATTCACAATAGGAGGGCAGGCATGGAATTTTTATCACGTGTCTGGCAGGGCATTCGGTGGTTTTTCCGCCGGTTTCAGGTGATTCGTTGGCTGATTTTAGTCGGACTAACGGTCATTTTGGTGTTCTCTGCCTGGTTTACTTATAAAGCCAAAACCGCTGATGTTCAAAATATTAAAAGTACCTTGCAAACCAAAACGGTCATTTATGATGATAACAATGAAGAAGCAGGGACATTGTATGGCCAAAAAGGGACCTATGTTGAGTTAAACGACATTAGTAAGCAGGTTCAAAATGCGGTGATCTCAACGGAAGATCGAACTTTTTATACCAATGGCGGGTTTTCGATCAAAGGGATTCTGCGGTCTGCATTCAATTATGTTATCCACCACGGTCAGATTATGGGTGGTGGTAGTACGATTACCCAGCAGCTCGCCAAAAATACGTTATTGACGCAGAAACAGACGATCATGCGTAAGGCGCAGGAATTGTTCATGGCCATTCAGCTGAATAAAGTTTACTCCAAGCAGGATATCCTTGCCATGTATCTCAACAATGCGTATTTTGGCAATGGTGTTTGGGGCGTGCAGGATGCGGCGAAACGGTATTTTGGCAAAAATGCCAGTCAATTGGATGCCAGTGAAGGGGCCATTTTAGCAGGGATGCTGCGGAATCCCAGTTACTACAATCCTGCTGACCATAAAGACAACGCCATTTCGCGACGCAACGTTGTTTTGCAACTGATGGCCGACAACCATAAGTTAACCCAGGCTCAGGCCAATGCGGCTAAAGCCCAGTCGGTGCAGGTTGTCGATGCCTTTTCAACGGCTAATGCGCAGAAATATCCGTCTTATTTCGATTCGGTTATTGAAGAAGCGCGGAGTGAAGGTATTAGTGTCGATGACATTCTGAACAAAGGTTATAAGATTTACACGAACTTAGATCAAACGTATCAGCAGAACCTGCAAACCAGTTTTGAGCAGAACTGGGCATTCCCGGCCGATGCTGCGGATGGTAAACAGGTTCAAGGTGCCTCCATCATCTTGGATCCCAAAACCGGTGGTGTGCGCGCAGTCGTGGGCAATCGCGGTGAGCATACCTTCTTAGGGTTTAACTATGCCACCCAGCTGCGCAATTCACCCGGTTCGACGATTAAGCCGCTGATGGTTTACACGCCCGCATTGGAAAATGGCTACCATTACGATTCGATTTTGAAAGACGAAAAGCTTAGTTATGGCAAAAATCAATATACGCCGACCAATGCCACGGGAACTTATCTGGGCACTGTGCCGATGTATAAGGCGCTGGCAGATTCGATTAATGCGCCGGCAGTATGGTTGTTAAACAAAATCGGCGTTCAAAAAGGGGTTTCCAGTCTTGATCGTTTCGGCATTCAACTCAAATCAAGCGACCAGAACCTGGCAGCGGCACTTGGCGGTTTGAAAAATGGGGTGTCCCCGCTCATGTTAGCGCGGGCGTATGCGGCGTTTGCCAACGGCGGTAAGCTGCCGACGACCCATTTTATCCGCAAAATTGTCGACGCGACGGGCCAGACGGTGGTCGATAATTCGAACCCGCCAAGCCGTCAGATCATCTCCAAAAAAGTGGCGCAGGAAATGACCAGCATGATGATTGGCACGTTCAACGAAGGCACCGGATCGACGGCCAAACCATCCGGCTACACCATTGCCGGGAAAACCGGCAGTACCGAAGTGCCAAGCAGTTGGGGCTATGGTACAAAAGACCAGTGGGTTGTCGGATATACACCGGATATCGTCAATGCGACCTGGATCGGTTATCCGACAACCGACAGTCAGCATTTCCTGCAGGGCACAAGCACTTCTGGCGTAGCACCGTTGTTCAAGCTTGAAATGTCCAAATTAATGCCCAATACCCCGCAAACCGCCTTTGATACCAAGGATGCGGCACAAATGGCAAGTATTCAGACACCAGAAAAAAATGACGATATTTGGCAAGGAATTCAAGATGGTATCGATAAAGGCATAGACAGTGCCAAGCAAACTGTGGGAAAATGGTATGATAATATCAAGGGCTGGTTCAAATAGGCTCAAAAAAGTGAGGTAAAGTATGGCAAACGTTTACGACACCGCTAATCAGATGGCGGAAGATATCAAGACCACTCAGGAATTTCAGGATCTCAAGAAGGCATTTGACTTGTTGAAGCTGGACACCGTTGCTTACGGCTTGTTCCAACAGTTTCAGCAAAAGCAATACGAGATGCAGCAAAAGTCAATGCAGGGACAGGATTTCACGGATGAAGAAGTGAAATCGCTGCAGGCACTTGGCGACAAGATGCGCGACATCCAACCGATCCAAAACCTGATGGCCAAGGAACAAGGCCTGTCACAGATGATGGACGAACTGAATAAAATTATTTCCCAGCCGATTATTGATGTTTATCAAAGCAAACCTTAATCAGTTAACTGGGTCAGTGTAGGTGCTGAATCCGTTTAGGAACCTGCACTAGAAAAAGTTCCGGAGAGCGTTCTCTCTGGGGCTTTTTTATTTTGGCGACACACGATGAACAATTGAGACCTTCCTTGTACTTTAGGACCGACATCGGTATGATTTAGTTAGCTTGTATAGTAAAGGAAAAGGTGACAACCGTGGCAAAACGGCTTTTTGATTACCATAATGAAGAGGATGTACGGCTTCCCGTGCTGATTAAATCGGCTGAAGTTCGCGTAGCCAAGAATGGCAAAAAATTTATTGCGATGATTTTCCAGGATAACTCCGGCCATATTTCCGGGAAGTTCTGGGATGCCACCGCTAATGATATTGCCCAGTTTAAAGCGGGTGAGGTGGTTCAGCTATCCGGGAAACGTGAACTATACCAAGGTAATCCGCAAATCAAGATTTATTCAATGCGCCTTGCAACACAGGAGGAGGGCAACGATCCCAAGAATTTTGTCGAGCGGGCACCGGAAGCGCCTAATGCCATGGAAGAAGAGCTGAATAGCTTTATTTTTGAGATCACCAACGCCAACTGGAATCGCATCGTCCGCAAATTGATTAACGATCATAAAAAAGCATTCTTCAGCTATCCGGCTGCCAAGTCGAATCACCACGCGTTTGCTGGCGGGCTTGCGTTTCACACGTTGAGTATCTTGCGGTTGGCCAAAAGCGTCACCGCTCAGTATTCGAGTCTAAATAAAAGTCTGCTATACGCCGGGGCCATTTTGCATGACTTAGGCAAAACCATCGAATTAAGCGGACCGATTTCGACCGATTACACAGTACCCGGGAATTTAATCGGGCACATTGTCTTGATTGACGAGCAAATTGTGCTGGCTGCCCATCAGCTTAAAATCGACATCAATGGGGAAGATATGTTGCTGTTGCGGCATGTGGTTTTGGCCCATCACGGATTGCTTGAATATGGCTCACCGGTTCGCCCGCAGTTATTAGAGGCGCAAGTGCTGCATGAGCTGGATGAGATGGATGCCTCTATCAATATGATGACCACCGCTTACCAGCATGTTGATCCGGGGACGTTTACCGAACGGCTTTTTGGGATGGACAACCGGCGCTTTTATCGGCCGACGAACGGTCAGACATTTCCGGATCCACATTGATGTCATTAAGCAAGCATGACTAAAAACTGAAGGTACGCAAAAAGGCTCGCGCCACGTCCGCGAGCCTTTTGTTATCCTATTTGGGCTAGGTTTTAGTTGGAAGTGCTTGAACTGCTTGAGCCGCTGCTCAGGTAGCTTGAAAGAACGTCTTTAAGGTCGTTATCCTTAATTGAAACGTTAGCCTTCTTCAAGACTTTGGTAATAACACCGTTCATCACGGTCTGATCACTCTGCCATGAAGTGTAAATCTGATTTTCCAGATCCTTCTTGTGTTCCTTCATGGTACCTTTCTTGCCGATGGAAATGGCACGAATGACATGGTACCCATATTGGGTCTTAACCGGTGTTGTCGTGATATCGCCAGGCTTTTTGAGCTTGAAGGCAGCTGTCTTGAAGGTTGAATCCAAGCTGGTATCCGTGTTATCGAAGGCAGTTAACTTACCACCTTTATTCTTGGTACCTGTATCGATAGAGTTCTTCTTAGCCAAAGCCTCGAAATTCTTTTCGGTCGGATCCTTTTGGTAATCGGAAATGATTTGTTTAGCTTCATCTTCGGTCTTAACCAAGATATGCTGTACCTGAATCTTGGGTTGATACTTCTTCCACTGGGCTTCAATTTGCTTCGTGGTTGGCTTCTTCATGTCCTTTAAAGCAACTTCGGAATACAACGTTGTCCGGATTTGATCTTTGAAGCTTGATTCGGTGTAGCCGTTTTGTTCAAGCGTTGAATCAAATGAAGAACCATATTGCTTCTTCAGCTTGTTGAACTGGCTGTTGACCTTTTTGTCTGACACCTTGTTCGGGTATTGTTGTTCTAACGCCTTTAAAACGATCATGTTACGTAAGGTCGCTTGACCGGTGGTGGTCTTCTTCATGGCGTTATAATACTCATCTTTGGTGATCTTGGCACCCTTCATATTTGCAACAGTGCCGCTTGAACAGCCTGCTAAGGTCACTGCTACAAACAAGCCAACAACGCCGAGAATCCATTTTTTCATGCAATCACACATCCTAATCTAAAAAGTTTCTGTTTAACACTGCCGTCTACTATACCATAACTTATCGCCATACGCCGATCTTCACATAACTTTCAATAATCCGTCACGGCTTGGCGACAACTGCTTACGCCATTTTCAATGTTTTGGTTAAGGTTTTGCTGTAAACGTCGGTGCTTTGGTGCCAAGATCGCTGACTGCCTCATGGATCTTATCGAGATGTTCCTGGATCGCGTCCGTACGCGGTGCCGTTTCGAATTCGAAAGTTTCGACGCTGTTGGTAATGTCTTTCATGGCTGGCTTGAGCGTTTGATCAACTTCAGCGGACAAGTTCGTTAGCGTCTCACTGAGGTGGTTGATGCTTTGGCGAACTTGGGTGACGCCATTTGCAACGCCGTTAAAATAAGCAGCAATCTCCTGTTGCCGTTGCGGACCGGTTTTTTTGGCCGTTAATATTCCATAGATCGTACCGGCAACCGCGCCTAATAAAAAGCCGTGACGAAATTTCATGCTTGTGCCTCCAGCTGGTTGCGAATTTTGGCGGCAACGGCCTCAAGCTTGGCATTATCATACTGAGCACTGTGGTCACCGAAATGCATACCGAAGTCGTCTTGATCGCTGTAGCGCGGGATCAAGTGGATATGTGAATGAAAGACGCTTTGATAAGCAACTTTGCCGTTATTGTTCAAGATGTTCATGCCTTTGATGGCCGGGTTGCTTGCCTTAATCGCCCGGGCAATTTTTGGCACCCGTTCAAAAACTGCGGCGGCTAGGTCAGTATCATAGGCAAAAATATCGGGAACGTGTTTCTTAGGTACGATTAGCGTATGGCCCGGCGTGACTTGCGTGATATCCAAAAACGCCTTCACGACATCGTCTTCATAAACCGGAACGTTGGGAATCTCATTACGAACAATCTTACAAAAAATGCAATCAATCATGTTCTTGCCTCATTTCTGCTTACGCTTTTGTTAATAGAAACCTTGATTTCATGCTATCATATCCCTAACTGAAATTATACAGATAGGGACTGGTAAGATGACTTTAACAATTGATGGACTCACTGGCGGTTACGGCAATTTAACGATTCTCAAAGATGTCAGCTTCTCGGTACCTTCAGGCAAAATTGTCGGGTTAATCGGTCTTAACGGGGCAGGTAAATCGACGACGATTAAACATATTATTGGTTTACTGACGCCCCAAGCCGGCACAATTGACTTAGACGGTAAAACATTAAATACCGATCCAACCGGTTTTCGTGCCAGCCTAGCTTATGTACCGGAAACTCCGGTGCTTTATCCGGAGTTGACGCTTCGCGAGCATCTTGACATGACGATCATGGCTTACGACCTCGATAAAGACGCAGCTTGGCGCGAAGCCGATACGATGCTGGAACGGTTCCGCCTTGACAACAAACTGGACTGGTTCCCGGCTAAATTTTCAAAAGGTATGCAGCAAAAGGTGATGATAGTGGCGGCGTTTATGACGCATGCCCAACTATTCATCATCGACGAACCGTTTACCGGTCTTGATCCGCTGGCCATTCATGATCTTTTGGACATCGTCACGGCTAAAAAGCAGCAAGGGGCATCGGTGCTCATGTCAACGCATATCCTGGCAACCGCCCAGCAGTATGCTGACGAGTTTGTGTTGATCAAATCCGGAAAAGTGCGGGCGACCGGCGACATGGCCTCCCTGAAGCAACAATTCGGTTTGCAGGACGGCAGCCTGGATGACATTTACATGAAGATGACGGAGGAAAAAGCATGATCCAGTTATGGCGAACACGTCTCCGTCAACACGTACAAGAACAGCAAAAATATTTGCGGTTGGTGTTTAACGATCATTTCGTTTTGATTTTGCTGATTTTGTTTGGCGGTGCGCTTTATGCATATAGTCAAATTGTTAAAACCTTGCAACCTTCTGGATGGCTTGCTTTAGGACTGGCTCTGATTTTCACCGGCTTTCTGAGCCTTGGTCAGCTGGCCACGCTTGCGGAAGCACCGGATCAAATTTTCTTGTTGCCAAAAGCCGAAGCCTTTAAAGCTTATTTGTTGAAGGCACGCCATTATAGCATGATCCTACCTGGCGTCTTGTTGACATTTACGAGTTTAGCGATGTGGCCGTTATTTGCGCAGCTTGGTCAGGATCCGGCAAGCGGAACGATGGCATTGCTCGTGTCCTCGTGGTTGTTTAAAGATCTTGATTTGTGGTTGCAGTTTTTACAGCGGTACCGCCTGCCGATTCGCTGGCATCACCAGCGGCTTATACTGCTTAGCATTGCGTTCATCGCCTTGTTTGGCGGATTTTACCTTCATCCTGCCATGACGCTTTTAGTAGCGTTAATCTTGAACCTTATTTTTAGATGGCAGTTAAAATCGGTGCTTGACCAAGGCCGCTTGAATTTTTCCGCTTTAATTAGCTTGGAAGAGGCACGCATGGGACGGGTGTATCGGTTTTACAATCTCTTTACCGATGTCCCTGGCTTAGCCAACAGTGTCCATCGGCGCCGATATCTGGATGGCTTGTTGAAACTGGTCAAGCCCCAGCAGGCAACGACATGGCTATTCCTGTATTTGCGTGGCTTTTTGCGCGGCGGCGAATACCTTGGTTTGTATGTGCGTTTACTCGTCATCGGTGCCGTGATCGTGGCCGTTTTGTCACCGTGGTGGCTGGTGCTGGGCTTTGCCATCTTGTTTCTTTACATGGTCGGGTTCCAACTGTTACCGTTTTATTATCAGTATGATGATATTGTCTTTGTGCATTTGTATCCCGTGGCGCCTGAGCAGAAGCCGGCTGCGTTTGAGCAGCTGTTAACGGTTTTGCTGTTGATTGAAGTACTGACATTTACGCTTGTGACACTTGTTCGGTTGCAATGGTTGGCAGCCGGGTCAATCTTCATCGGTGGCGGACTTTTTGTCTGGGCATTTACCCGCTGGTATGCGCGCATGCGGTTAAAACAGCATCACGTCATGATTTAATCCTGGTTGGCTGACAGCTCCAAGTCAAAACAAAAACGTTCGGTGGAAAATGAAAAGCCTGCGTATTTCGTCAGGGTAGCTACAATTGGCAATCAGTCTTGACGGGCAAATCGCAACTTAGTAATATGAAACGTGGACGCACGAGCGCCTGGGAGTGTCTTTTTGATGACTAGAACCATTCCTGCGGCCAGATATAAGGAGTAGTGCCTATGGAGTTTGAATTAGATGCCGGGTGGTCCCTGCAACCTGCGGGCGGTTCCACCGGAAGTGCGTTTCTTGGGGTTTATGCGAATCAAAAGTATTTCCTTAAACGTAACGCTTCACCATTTCTTGCGGCACTTTCAGTTGAACACATCACCCCGCGGTTGCTATGGACGCGCCGGGTCAGTACCGGCGATGTGTTAACCGCACAAGAATGGTTAGACGGCGAAACGTTGACTCGCGAGCAAATGATGCAGCCGGTCGTCGCCAGCATGTTAGCAAAGGTACACCACTCAAGCTTATTAAAGCGAATGCTTCGCCAAGTCGGCGGTCAAGTGTTAGATCCTGATCAGTTACGCCAATCGTTGTTGCAGAACTTTCCCGAAAATCTTGCGGCTCAACCGCGGGTGGAGCAGGCACTGGCGGAGATCCAACGCTGGGTGCCGCGGGTAACCGTACAAAGTGTTTGCCATGGCGACTTGAATCACAAAAACTGGCTGCGAGCAAACGGCCGGCTTTATTTAGTCGACTGGGAGCAAGTAGCACTTGGCGATCCGGCCTATGATCTTGCCGATGTCATGGCACATTACGGCAACCACGACACGTGGCCGGCGTTCCTAGCAGCTTATGGGGCAAACATGGATGATCAGTTGCAACATCGGCTTTATTGGTACAGTGACCTGCATTTATTAAGCGATATGAAGACCGCTGCGTTGCATCAGCGATCGGATGAAGTGGCAAAAGCCCTGCGCCAGTTCGAGGTACTGCAATCCACACATTGAAGTGGTGCAACAAGTAGCAAATCAAAAGGCCTGTGGCAAAATGGCTTTGTCGCGGGTCTTTTGATTTGTTGAGCGTGAGCCGGCGCGCTTAGAAGCCGGAGCATAAGTGGCCTTGAACCTGAATGGCTGGTCTTTGGCCATTCAGGTTCAAGGTCCTTATGTGCAGGCTTCTGCGCCGGCGAACGCGTTATGGAGAGCTGAGCGTGAACAGGAGCGCTTAGAAATCGGAGTGTAAGTGGCCTCAAACCTAAATGGCTGGGCTTTGGCCATTTAGGTTTGAGGTCCTTACACGGAGATTTCTGCGACTGTGAACGCGTTATGGAGAGCGTAATGCCGGACACGCGCAGGCTTCTGCGCCAGCAAACGCGTTACGGCAACCACCGCCCCCTAAACAAACACGCAAGTTAATTCAAAAAATCACCGCATTAAACAATACTCAAAGATAAGGAAACGATACCAATGCGATTACGTAACAAAACATGGGCTAAACCATTGATTGAGGCTCATCCTGAGATGATCCTCGTACGGCCAGAAAAAATGCCCGGTCAGTGGCAGACACGATTTGCTCAAGACCAGCCACTCTATCTTGAAGTCGGGTCTGGCAAAGGGCAGTTTATTGTTGCCATGGCTCAAGCCCATCCGGACTATAATTTCATCGCTTTGGAATTGCAGGAAGCAGCCATTGCCATGATTCTAAAGAAGCAGGTGGCGTTAAAACTGCCTAATCTTCAGCTCGTTTTAGGCGACGGCGCCGATTTAACCGATTATTTTGCTGACGGTGAAATTAGCGGTTTGTTTTTGAACTTTTCCGACCCGTGGCCAAAAACCAGACACGAAAAAAGACGGCTGACTTATCGCGACTTTTTGCGGCAGTATCAAGCGATTATGAAGCCAAACGCCTTACTGCAATTTAAAACGGATAATCAGGGGCTTTTTGAATACTCGTTGGTGAGCATGAATAACTTTGGCATGACCTTTGACCTCGTGTCGCTTGATCTTCATCACGACAAGCGCGTTACCGATAATGTGCCAACCGAGTATGAGGAGAAGTTCAGTGCTGACGGCGGCCGGATTTACGAGTTAGTCGCGCATTTTTAGTTTTCCACCAAGTGAAGTTGGTGGAGTCGCCATAAATGGCCATCAGGTTGTACCGCAAATTCAAATTGTTGGCGGGTATGGTGGTGACGTATCGTCAGGCCACCTGTATAAAACCGAACATGGTGCTGACCAGGCGTTTCAATCGTTGTCGGATACATGGCAATCCAACTGTTCTCAATGGTTCCGCGGTTTGCGAAACCGGCTTTAACGTTGGCTAGGAGCCGATTAGGGATGGTTCGGTAATAAAGTCGGTGATGAATTAGCACCGATATTCCCGCTGTGATGATGCCGGTTGCTAACCAGACAGCAAAAGACGATCTTAATTTCGAAACTCGCATGATAGCCCTCCTTAACGCAAAAGATGCTATGTCTTTTTTCAGTTGTCGGCTTGTGGCTAAACATCTAACTTAAGTATAATGTAACTAATATGAAGTTACATTGCACCAATGCGGTTTTCCTGTTATAGTTACTTTTAAATAGTAAGCGAAAGGGTGTTGGCTATGAAAGAACTTGGATCGAATACAGCAATTTTGGATGAGGTTAAAAAGCCGGGGAAGAAGATGCTGTTTTTCTCTGCAGATTGGTGCTCGGATTGCCGCTTTATCAAACCGGCAATGCCAGAAATCGAAAAAGATTTTCCAGACTATGAATTTGTCGCGGTTGATCGTGATAAGAATTTAGAAGTTGCCCAGGACATGGGGGTCTTTGGCATTCCGAGCTTTATTGCCTTTAATGACGGCAAGGAAGTCGGCCGGTTTGTTAATAAAGACCGTAAAACAAAACAACAAGTCGAGGACTTCATCAACGGCTTGCATTAATTTTGGAGGTTCACATGCTTATTACCAGTTATAATCAATCAGCATTCGGTGATACGTTAATTGCGATCACAGGGCCGGATACAGCGACACAGACGACCCAGCAAAATGGGGACGTTGTGGCGATCTTAAATGACCAAAACCAGGTGATCGGCTATAACTTTTTCAAGGTGAGTCAGTGGCTGGGTTCTTTAACAGGCAAAGGTCAGGTTAAGTTGACCAAAGAACAAGTGGCAAAACTAAATGCTGCTATTCAAGAAGCTGGGTTACCGGGTCAGCTTGAAGCAGATGACAAGCCAAAGTTTGTGATTGGCAAAATTGTCGATTTCAAGGACCATCCTGATGCTGACCATCTACATGTGGCGCAGGTTGATATTGGTGAGAAGCAAGTGCAGATTGTTTGTGGTGCCCCCAACGCTGCTTTAGGGCAGACGGTCGTGGTCGCGCTGCCTGGTGCCATGATGCCAGATGGTAAGATTATCTGGCCGGGTTCACTGCGCGGCGTTGCCTCTTACGGCATGATCAGCAGTGCCCGTGAATTGGCCATTCCCGGCGCCCCACAACGCCGCGGTATCCTTGTGATGCCGGATGAGCTGGCTGCCGGTACTCCGTTTGATGCCAAAAAAGCCGCGGCTGTGGTGGCTGCGCAAGCATAATGGAATCTGTTTAAAGTAGGTTGTAAATCGACTCAGGAGTACAATGCCTCTTGGGTCGATTTTTTGTGAGCGCGTTATGATGAAAAGATTATTTTTATAGATCAAGGATTCGGGGAACCGGCGCGTATGCTAAAATGGAGACACTGTAAAAACACGATAAAAAGGGGATTCAATCATGGCACATTATGATGGGCCGGCATTTTTACATCAAAATAACTTGCCAACACCTGAATCCGAATTAACGAATTCGAAATGGAAGCAGCCGCAAGACGAGCCATATCACTTGCCACCGCAGCTGGCGCACGCGCCGAAAAAACCGGTGAATCCGCGAAAAGTCGCAGAAGCGCAGGCAGATTTGCGGGCCATGAGCCATCCGCTGCCAAGCCATGATCGCGATCGAATTGCGAGTCTCACAACACCGAATAGTACGGTCCGAACCCTGCCAAAAGAGCGGATTGACTACCAGAAGATCGCGACTGCTTTAAGGCCGGATGAGCAAAGTGTTTATCTTTTTGTGGGTCATGGCACCAAGCCAAGTAAGCAGATTGAAGCTGATTCATTAGCCATTGCGGTGACACCATCGGAATCTGTTAGCGAAGAAGAAGGGGCGTCAGCGACAACTTCAACTACTGCTTCCGAGCCAGTTGCCAGCGACCCAGCCGCGGCTGTTCATGAGGCAAGCGAACCGCAGAAGCCGCATGCCGTTGCAGCAGCAGCTGCTAAACCAGTTGAGCCGCAGCCGACGTCTGACGCAGAGGTGCAAGCCACGACTGAAGAAGACGTTAAACCTGCACCGTCAGTGGAAGTTTCATCAATGCCGAAGACGCCATCCGCCAATGTCGGACAAGAGACGAAACCGCATGGGCCTAATAGCCGCAAAGCTGCCCGAATCGAAGCGTTAAGACGCAAGCACGAAGCCAAAAAACTACGCAAGGCGTTAGCAGCACAGAAGGCCAAGTCGTTGGCAAGCAAGGATGCCGAAAGTGCACGGTCAGCGCCGTCAATACCGGAAGCACGAGGCGCAAGCGAGGCGTCTACAGCACATTTGCAATCAGGGACAGCCGGGCTGCCTGCGTCAATGACAGCCTCGGAGCACCCCGTTACAGCGGTTAGCGCAGATGATGATGCCACCACAGAGACTATCCCGCCATTAAGCTTACTGTCGCCGCCAGTTGTGGCTGATCAGGCAGCCCAGCGTGACTGGGTTCAGCAACAGCGCCAACGACTCGATCAAACACTTCAAGCCTTTAACGTCGACGCACATGTGGTCGCCGATACGATTGGGCCAACAGTGACGCAATTTCAGGTCAGTTTGGCAAGCGGGGTCAAGGTTAGCAAAATCACCAACTTGAACGATGATCTTAAACTGGCATTAGCGGCCAAAGACATCCGGATTGAAGCTCCGATTCCCGGGAAAAATACGGTTGGCATCGAAATCCCCAATTTGAAACCGCGACCGGTCATGCTGCGGGAAGTGCTCGATACCCCAGCCTTTCAGCAGGCAAAATCGCCATTGACCATTGCACTTGGGGTTGATCTTTTTGGTCAGCCAGTTGTTACGAATCTCGCCAAAATGCCGCACGGATTGATTGCCGGTGCGACCGGATCGGGTAAGTCGGTTTTTATCAATAGTTTGCTGGTTTCGTTGTTGTATAAAGCCACGCCACAGCAAGTGCGCTTACTTTTGATTGATCCTAAGGCCGTTGAGCTGGCTGGATACAATGGCTTACCACATCTGGTGTCGCCGGTTATTTCCGATCCTAAAGCTGCCAGCGCGGCGTTAAAGTGGGTTGTCACCACGATGAATGATCGTTATAAGAAGCTGGCAGCGGCTGGTGTTCGTAATCTGGAACAGTTTAATGCGAAGGCTAAACGTCATCAGGAATATAACCAAGTGTTACCGTATTTGGTCATTATCATTGATGAGTTGGCGGATTTGATGTTAGCGGCTGGCAGCGAGATTCAAGACGACATTGCCCGGATCACCGCCAAAGCGCGCGC
This sequence comes from Lacticaseibacillus zeae subsp. silagei, assembly GCF_030770335.1. Taxonomy (NCBI): domain Bacteria; kingdom Bacillati; phylum Bacillota; class Bacilli; order Lactobacillales; family Lactobacillaceae; genus Lacticaseibacillus; species Lacticaseibacillus zeae. The sequence continues at coordinate 1,455,372 of NZ_CP132484.1, forward strand.
GGCGGGTATTCACTTACTGGTTGCCACGCAACGTCCTAGTGTTGATGTGATCACCGGTACGATTAAGAATAATATTCCAACACGGATCGCCTTCATGACCGCCAGTCAAATTGACTCGCGGACCATTATCGATACCGCTGGCGCAGAACGGCTTTTAGGCCGCGGCGACATGTTGTACTTAGGTAACGGTGCCAGTCAGCCGATTCGCCTGCAAGGTACGTTCGTTGATCGGGAAATCGACCAAATTGTGGATTATGTAAAGGCACGGCAAGGACCGCGGTACTTATTTGATCCAGCAGGACTTGTCAAGTCGGCTGAAGCCGAAGCCAGCAATGCCCATGAAGATGAGCTTATGCCCGATGTTTTGGACTACCTGGCCGGTGAGCGCCACATTTCGACATCTAAACTGCAGCGCGTCTTTTCAATCGGGTATAATCGCGCGGCGAATCTCATTGATACGCTGGAAGCTCGGCATCTGGTGTCAGCAGCTAAAGGCGCCAAACCGCGTGAAGTTTATTACACACAAGCAAAGAAAGAGGAACAATCGTCATGACAGAGGCAACCTATTATTTTATCGGTATCAAAGGCTCAGGAATGAGCGCATTGGCATTGGTGTTACATGATTTAGGCCACAAAGTGCTGGGGAGTGACATCACCCAGTACACGTTTACCCAAAAAGGTTTGGCAGCCGCCGGGATTACCATGCTGCCATTTGATCCTGCCAATTTGAAGCCAGGCTATACCGTCATCGCCGGCAACAGTTTTACCGACGATCATCCGGAAATCAAACAGGCCAAGACGATGGGGCTGACCATTTATCGCTACCATGAGTTCCTCGGCCAATTGATTAAGGGTTATACCAGCATCGGGGTTGCCGGTGCCCACGGCAAAACCAGTACAACGGGGTTGCTGGCTCACACGTTAAGTGGTGTTGCCAAAACCAGTTATTTGATCGGTGATGGTACCGGCAAAGGGGTGCGCGATTCAAAATTCTTTGTTTTTGAAGCAGACGAATATCGGCGGCATTTTCTGGCCTATCATCCCGATTATATGATCATGACGAACATCGACTTTGATCATCCCGACTATTATCACGGCTTTGAAGATGTTTACGATGCATTCGAAACCGAGGCTAACCAAGTTCAAAAAGCAATCGTTGCCTGGGGTGATGATCCATGGCTGCGCAAATTAAAGGCCAAAGTGCCGGTTTATTATTATGGCACCAGCGATCGGGACGATTTTCAGGCGCGGAACGTGGATCGCGAGACTAAAGGCAGCAGTTTTGATGCGTATTTCCACGATCAGCTGATCGGTCATTTCTTTGTTCCGTTGTTTGGTGAACATAGTGTGCTTAACGCGTTGGCTGTCGTTGCGGTGGCGCATATGGAGAAACTTGATGCCGGGTTGATTGCCCGTGAGCTGGGAAACTTCGGTGGCGTCAAACGGCGCTTTGCCGAAAAGGATCTCAAGGATATGATCATCGTGGATGATTATGCCCACCACCCCAATGAGATTAAGGCCACGCTGGATGCGGCCCGCCAAAAGTATCCTGATAAAGCGATCATTGCGGTTTTCCAACCCCATACTTATAGCCGAACCAAAGCTTATGAACCACAGTATGTTCAAGTGCTGAGCCAGGCCGACCAGACATTCCTGACACCGATTTTCAGTTCTGCGCGTGAAAAAAATGGCAACATTCGATCAGAGGACGTCGTGGCCCAAATCAAAGGCGCTGCGGTGATCCATCAGGAAGATATGCGGCCGCTGCTTAAGTTCCATCACGCGGTTGTTGTGTTCATGGGCGCCGGCGATATTCAAAAGTACGAAAAAGCTTATGAGTCACTGCTCAATGAAGAATCATTCACTAAATGACTAAAATGTCGATCAACTAATTTCATCAATTTCATTGTTGATGCTTCCCAATATAAGCGCTGTATCTGAGAAAAAGACAGATTGCTTATATTGGGTTTTTGTTTGGCTAAAAATAGTACTAGGATTACTTTTATTACAAAAGTGGTCATCTAATGTCGATAAGGCAGTAAAAGAACAAAAAGCAGCCTGACATGATAGCGTCATCATGTTAATATGATTAAATATTAATGAACGATTCCTTAGAACAGTCCGATGGCAAGATCGCGAGGCGAATAGCATGGATCTGTATGATTTCATTGAAAGCAACGAAGCTAGAGATGTGAAGCTGTTACAGTTACTTTTGACAGCGGGAACACATGGCTGTTCCTACCCACGATTACTTGAAAATTTACAGGTGACACCAAGTACACTTGCTGCCACTGTGGCATCCTTGCAACAACGGCTGCAGACATTTGATGAAGCAGCTCAGGTTAGGCAATGCAACGAAGGGAAAGGGCGCAGGCTCTTTTTGGAAACGCAAAAACCGGTTTTGTTTGATGACTTGTATCGGAAACTTTTACGACAGTCAAAGGAATATCAAATCTTGGCGGCGCTGCTGGAAAAAGGCAAGTGTCGGATTGACGAGTTTGCTTCCCAGTTGTACATGAGTAAAGCAGCTGTGTTTCGCAAAATCAAACAATTGAATGACGCGTTGCGGCCCAACGCGATCAAAATTAAAAATGGCACGTTGGTTGGCTCGGAGGTTGAAATTCGCTATTTATATTATCAACTGGTTTTAAATAGTTATGATAGCGAAGAGCTTGCAGCCTTGACACGGACTTTTTCGGTTCGTCGCTACATCAGGAGATTCGAAGCACAAGCAAAAGTTAAATTTTCCGCTCATGGCGAAATCAAGCTTTGCGTTTGGCTGGATATTGCGCTTAAACGCCATTTTACTTGTAATAAAAAATTTACGGGTATCCCGGAAGAAACACTGCAGCAGCTGGAAACAAACCCGCTTTATCAGATGATTAGAAATTGGTTATTTGATATTGCCAAACAATATGCATTGGCTCTAGATGAATTTGAAGTCTATAACATTTATATTTTTGTCTGTTCGATGGACATCATTGATTTATCAGCAACTGACCTTCATCACGTTGAAAAATATCTAGCACTGGCCTTGCCAAGTGTGCAGCAGCGGAATCAATCTTTTATGGCGACGTTACGCCAAATCAATACGGGATTTGAAATACGTTGTTCAGGTACTTCCAAGATCCACATACACTATTCCTTAAATCAATTACACCACCGAATTCAGTTTTTTCAGGGAGATTTTAGGCTATTGACTCAGTCGTCCGACTTGTTCGCAATCAGCGGTGAGCAGCTACAACACTTAGAAACCTTGGCAAGTGAGCTAGTCACTGTCGTAGCCAAGGGTGACCCTTGCTGTGCTGAGCCTGCAAAGCAGCTTTTTTTAAAGCAGCATTACTTGCGGCTTTTAATGGTGACCCATGTTCAAATCGCTAAACCGGTTCGAATCGGCCTTCTCCTGCATGGCGACTGGTTAGTGACATCTGCGTTAATGGCTCGCTTGAAGCTGGCATTGGCGGGCATATGCTCAATCGTCTTCGAAATTGCGGAACGACCGATGACATATGACTTACTGATTACCAGTTCCAAATTGTCGTCAGCCAGAGTGGCTGCTAAATATTATTACCAAATCAATGAAGTTGCAACAACATACGATATTGATCAAATCAAATCTTTGTTAAGCAGCATTATTTGCGAGCAGTCGGCCATACCAAGGTAATTTTGAAAAGGCAGCGCGAATCTTAGTTGTGTTTTGATTAATGATTTGTGATATTTAGATGAGTCCTTAAAAAGATATTTAGCATTTATAAAATATAACCAGATTCATTCAAACTGCGTACGCATAAAGGAAAATTGTTTAAATTAATTAGAAGAAATTAATATATGTGATAAATATAAAAGCAATACAAAAGTCGAAATTTAAGACTCCAAAATTCATAATACCCAAAAATGTGAAATTTATGAGATCATCAAGATCTATAAAATTAGTTTTTGTAACATTCAGTGTTACACAATTGGAAATTATGAAAGGAGTGATAAAGGCGCCGTCAAAGCACATAAGATGGTGTTTCGTGCTATTAGCGCTGTTTACCGGTGTATGTGTCAGTTGCGTATTTTTGGCGTTTGAGGAGCAAGGCAATCCAAAAATGCAGTTTAAAGACCGGATTGCGAATACGGTTAAAGCCGCTGATCACCGTAAGACCGGAACTACACAGTATGGCAAGCTGAAGCAACCAGCGATGGTGCCTTTAAGCAAAACGGCCAGCCCAGCCTTATCAGCAAGACTGCTACTGTCCGGGGCAAGAATTGAGGGACAGGATGCAGTTTTTACATTAGGCGAGTATTTTAGTACCCAGACAAGATCGCGGTGGATGAAGGGTGCTTATGAAGCTGATGGCACCAGTGTCCCATATTCCAATTCGAATATTTGGCCAACAATTCCTGACAAGGTCCAGAGCGCGACACGGCAAATGGGTTTGAATGAACCCAATAAGCGAATTGACGTGTTGTACAACAAGCAACAGATTGATTTGTTGTTTCATTCACGCACAGGCAAAGTGACGGGCGTTGGCTCGGCAACTGCCAAATATGGCAATGCCATTATTGTTAATGGCCGAGAAACGTCGACAAATCGTAATGCCATGGGCGTTTTGTCCTTGGTTGACAGTGATCCGGATGGGGTTTTAAAAGTGATTGCCACTTCTGGCGGTAGTAGTGACAATGGAAAAATCAATTCAAACTTTGGGGACAAATTTTATGGTCGGTTTGAATATATTTCGATGCGGGATCACAAATTTTTGAATTTAGGCTTTTTTCAAGACAATACCGCGGGTGCAACCGGGAATACCAGGAAGCAGGACTTTTTGAATCAGTGGGGCTTAAATCGCGTGCAACCTGTTCAACTGGGCGACATCATTAAAGTGGAAAATGTTGAAGGAAAAATCAGCTATGCCAAAGATTCACAGGTGCATACGTTGTCGGAAGCTGAATATCCCAATATTAAGAAAGCAGTTTTCTTTCAAATTACGAAACAAGGGTTTAAACCGATGAAAGTGAACCAGCTTGAAACCAGAGTTGTCGATGTGCCACAAAACGCGACCGATGCAGAATTGGATGCAACGTTCCCTAAAGCGCTCGGCATTAAATACAATATCGTTGCTAAGCGGTTTAGAACCCGACCGGATGTTAGCAAGCCCGGTAAAACCAAAGCATTCGTCCGAACTTTTGAAGTGTTAGAAGAAGATCGCGTTGCGGATTTTGATTATGAAGTCGAATTAAATGTGATTCCGGCTGGCGATATTAAAGCTAGGGACGGTCATTTTGTTCTAGGTGAACAGTGGCGAGCGAAAAATTTAAAACGCATGTTTGTCAGCGCCAACCAACTTGACGGTACCCCGGTTGCGTGGGTGGATGATCAAATCGAATTGGTGCTACCGCAGGCAATAAAGGACAAGCTGAATGCCAATAATAGGCGGATTGACGTGCTGTTCCAGAAGTTGCCGGCGCCATTTCTATTCAACTCGAATACGGGTCACATTCAATCCACGCAGACAGCAACGGCAACTTATGGTAACGCCATTGTTATTCGTGGCCAGGGTGACGAAGCTGGTCAATCGCGTGATGCCGGTGGTGCATACGGGTTGTTGAATGATGACGGCTTAAAAGTCATCGCTACATCCGGTGCTTCCAATGACAATGACCCACTCAATGACCAGTTTAAGGGGAAACCATTCGCCGCGATTGCCCATGTTGATATGAAACAGGCAACCACCAAGAACCTGTCAAAAGAACCACTCAACTGGTTTAATGGTGATGCTAAGAAACAAGACTTTCTGAATGCGTGGGGCAACAATCGTGAATTGCCGGTCGAACCGGGTGATGTCATCATCGCGGCCAATGAAGCAGGTAAAATTGGTTATACTCAAGATTCGAAAGAACAGTCACTGGCGGCGATTAATCGCCCCAAGGAGCTTTATTTTGAAATTACCGATAAAGGTTATCGACCACTGCAGGTGAATCAGTTAAAACCACAAAACGTCAATATCCCTGTTCACGCCACTCAAGATGAAATGGATCTGCGGCTGAGTGAATTTTTTAAATTACCATCCAAAGCCAAGCTGACAATCAAACGTTATGAAAGTAACCCTGACGTCGGTAAAGTCGGCAAAGCATCGGCAAAAGTAGTCGTTTCCGAAAAATTAATGAGTGGTAAAGAAGTTGAAGCCACCTATGATGTGCAGGTTCAAGTCGTGAAGCGAGCCACTTTTGCGACTCGGCCAATCACCTTTAATTTAGGTGAAACGGTCACGATGGAGAAATTAGGTGCGATGCTTGCGTCGGCTAAAGAGTACGATGACCGCGACATCAAGTGGGGTGATCAGAAACTCTCGATTAATCGGCCGCAAGCCATTGATAAGCTGTTGAATCCTAAGAATCAACGCTTGACCAAAATTGGTAATCCCATTGATGTGACGATGCGTTTTGATGCCAGCACCGGGAGCGTCTTGTCGACCAACACTATGAAAGTCGGGTATGGTCATGCGATTGCCATTAAGGGTTACGAAATGACCCCTCGTACTGCTGGCGGTGTCATGGCCCTTGTCAAGGAACAGAATCAGTGGCAAATCGTGGCAACGGATGGCCTTGATGCTGACAATCATGCCGTGCACAATCGTTTCCCCAAAGAGCAGTATTTAAACGTGGCACTTTACGCAAGTGGCGGTGCTATGTTGACGATTTACGACCAAAAACAACTTGCTGCCGAGATGACCGCAACAGGCGACACGCCAAAGCAACAATTACTGGATCAATGGGGTAAGAACCGGATCGCCCCAACTAATCCCGGCGACGTGCTCGCCGTGGAACACGCTGAAAACAAAGTAAGTTGGATGCAAGACGGGGTTGCCCAAAATATGCCCAAACGTCTGAATAAAAAGGAATGGCTGTTTGAAGTCACCGATAAAGGTTATCGATTGTTAGATTTAAATCAAATGGTTTTCCCAGCGTTAACATTTGAAAACCATACGGATCCATCGAAGGTCGAACAGGTTGTTAGAAGTGAAGTTGCCAAGCAACAGACGTCAGTGAAGGTTGAGTCAATCGACATGCCTGACTTAAAGACGGTTGGGAAAAAGAAAATCAAACTCAAAGTCAGCCAAGCCAGCGTCGCCAAGAATAATCAACGAATTGCCTATGTCTACGAAATTCCAATTGAAGTAACCGAAGGCAGTCTCAGTTTTGTTCAAATGCCTAAAGTGATTGATTTTGGTAGTGTTCGGATTGACGGGAAACGGATTGAAGTTCCTAGAGTAGGCGATCAATCAACCATGACGATTAAAGTCAGAGATGGTCGGAGTCGAAAGACAAGTTGGACCCTAGATGTTCAACAACAGTCGCCATTGACCGACAGCAAGCAGCGAATGGTTAAGCAATCGCTATTGTTTTTCCGTGAAGATGCACATGAATATCCGCTGAAAGTGGGTACGAATCAACGGATTAAGAAAGTTTCCAATGCACAAATCGATCATAGCTTTACTTATGACCCACAAGCAGGATTGCTACTCCGCATACCGGAAAACATGTTTGGTTTTTCGGCTGACACGTATGATTTTAAATTGCAATGGACGTTAGGCGACACGCCAGTCTAAGAAGTAAAGAATTTATTCAGGAGGAAGATGACAAATGAAGACACACACAAAATTAAAGTTCATGGCGCTTGCAGCGTTGACGGTGGGGATGGCAGCGAACTCAGCGGTTGTTCATGCCGACGACGCCCGCACGGTGACAACCGACGGCAGCGTCAAAATTATGCAGTCAGATGCGCCGACCAGGGTTTTAAATCCACTTGACCCAAAAGACAAGACGCCAGGTACGGTGGCTAATGGCGACAACACCAAAAACGCTGGCGGGGAAGGCTTGACGTTAGATTATGTGTCGCAGCTGGATTTTGGCCAGTTAAAGCTGGATCCAAATGCTGCCACAACGGTTTATGCCAAACCTGATCAGTGGACAGGCCAGGATGGCAAAACGATTTCGGTGCCTAATCGCTTCCAGGTGACGGATAAGCGGTTAGGAGCAGACGCTTGGAAGGTTAGCTTGTCGGCATCCGATCTTAAATCAGAGGAAAAGGATAGCCAAGGGAATACGGTCAAGCTGAAGAATGCTTTCATCACGTTGCTGGAAAGCAGCGTTGTGGATGGCCAAGTTCGGGATGCCAGCAACCATTTTGGCCTAAGTAAAGCCATTAAAGTTTATATGGGTGACGGCCAAGCGACTGACGTTTTGGCGGTCAACGACAAGGATGTCGCCAAGGGAACCTTTATTAACCTTTTTAATCCGGCTAAGGCAGGGGAAGGTGTGTCATTGACCGTTCCGGCTGAAAGTTACACGACGAAGGGCTTGAAGTCAGCTGAATTTACCACCAAGTTGACATGGACGCTGACCAGTGCGCCGATTTAGTTAAGATGATGAAGAAAGGTATCAAAGGCTTGTTCCTCATTTTTGCCTTCTTGGTGAACAGTCAACCTGGGCAAGTTGCGGCGTCAGCAACCTTTGAAACCGAAGCGCGCGTCCAGATCGTTGTTGACGCATCCGATTTACATGATGAAACGTTGCCATTGCCTGACTTTAAGCCGCAACAACTTATGAGCGCGAAAATGACCGAATCTGGATCGCCGTCATCGCGTGCTGACAGTGGAAATGAACGATATCTGCCTAACCTAAACGAATTGATAAAAAATGGTTTGATGGTTTGGGGCAGCGGCATTCTCTTAATTGCGAGTTTAATGTTTGGTCGGAAAAAGGGTACGGATCGATTAACTTTAAAGAAAGGATAAGACCCAATGCAAATAGCGGCGTCTGACAAGCTTAGTGTTGGCGCGGCAACTAACCTTTTGGGCTGGTTTCAAGACGAAGAATGATTAGGAAAAATGGGCTTTTGTTGAGCTTGGTTTTAGGATTGGTTGTTTTTTGGATTGGCGTGCACCCACAACAGGTGTTGGCTGCCGACGAAGCCGGGTTTACCGTTAAAACGGTTTTGCCGGCTAACCAGCGGGATACAAGTCAGACATATTTTGATTTGCGGGTCTCGCCGAATCAGGAGCAGGATCTAGAGGTCGTGATTCAAAACCGCAACACAGCACCTTTGACAGTTTTGCTGGCTGCCCACTCAGCTTTCACCAATGATAACGGGGTCGTTGAATACGGCAAGTCTCCTAAACCGGCTGATTCGACTTTACCGGTCAACCTGCAGGACATTGTGACGTTGCCGGCTGAAGTGACGATTCCTGCCTTGAGCCAACAAACGGTTAAGATTCACCTAAAAATGCCGGCCAAGCCTTTCTCAGGAACGGTGCTTGGCGGGTTACAGTTCAAGGCCAAGCCTGATGATAAAGGCAACGAAAAAGGTGCTGTAACCAATCGCTATGTTTATGCAGTCGGCTTAATGTTGTCAGAATCCGATCAGCCGGTCGTACCGGATTTGAAATTGCGGCAGGTGGCGGCGGATAACGACCACGGCCAGCCGGCAATTCGGGCTAACATCCAGAACTTTGAAGCGGCTATCCTACGCAATTTGCATGTGAACGGTTATCTTTATCGCCAGTCAGGGGGAAAAGCGCTTTATCGATCCGAAAAAAGTCGCATCAACATGGCGCCGAACTCCAATTTTAATTTCAAGTTGAATCTTGATAAAGGACCGTTGATACCGGGAAAATATCGACTTAAGCTGATTGCCAAGGGAGGCGGGCGCACGTGGAACCTGACGCGGACGTTTACCATTTCCAAGAAAGATGCCGATAAGTTACACGCGTTATCTAAACCAGAGACCCCAGCAGCGTCGATACCGTGGTACTTGATTCTCATCGGCGGCATTGTGTTAGGCATCAGTCTTTATGTCGGATTCAAGAAAATTCAGTCAATTTGCCGCCGAAAACGGTAACCTGACTTACCAACTCTGTTCAATGACGAAGTTGCCTGAATGAGATTGAAAATTATTGCCGTAAGTTAAGAAAGAAGGCCTCCTCGCACTCGTTCTAGAGTGAATGAGGAGGCTTTTTGCTGTTTATCTGCGTCATTAAACGTTACAATCAAATTACTGCACTTCAAGATATTGAGAGCATTATCGGCCGTCAAGCCCAGTGGCACAAGATAAGATCGGTCGTTGGACGGACTGACAAATGCTACAATAGCAGTTATAATAGATACAGATAGTTGAAAGGAATGAACGCAATATGCAAGAACGCCGCGTTGTGAACGAGGCCGGCTTAACACAGTTCTTCTCCCGCATCTACACGTTGATGGGAAGCGGGCTGGTTGTGACGGCGCTCGTCAGTTATTTACTTGGAGTTACTTTTAAAACAGATTATACGAACTTTGTAGGGGCACATCCGATTGTTTTCTGGATTATGCTTGCTTTGCCGCTGATTTTATCCTTCTTTGTCACCGGACGACGCGCCCAGGCAAGTGCGGGTTATGCAACGTTGATGTTTTATCTGATGTCCGCAAGCTTTGGCTTTACCTTTGCAATGGTTGCAATGGTCGCACGGACTTCGAACATGGCAGTTGCTTTGGCAACAACGGCGGTGGTCTTCCTCGTCATGTCGATGGTTGGCCATTTTGGCAAGCGTGATCTCAGCAAGGCTGGCAACATTGCCTTTGTTGCGTTGTTTGGCGTGATCATCATGTCCTTGGTCAACATGTTTATGGGTTCGAATGGTCTGCAGATGCTGATCTCCTATGCAATCTTGATTATCTTCATCGTCTTGACCGCTTGGGATACGCAACGTTTAAAGAACCTGTACCTGACAACCGGCAGTGACGGTCAGGCGGCAATTTCAGAAAATTCCCTAGCTGTTGTCGGAGCGTTGATGCTCTATCTGGATTTCCTGAACCTATTCACCGCCATTCTGCAGATTCTGGGCGTTGGCAACAATAATAATTAAATGCAATCAAAAGCTGGCCAAGCGCCAGCTTTTTTTCTGTCCAAACCTAAGGCTAGGGGCGCGCACCAAATGTGAACCGTGCGCCACAGAAACTCAGAATTTGGTACAATGATTGTGACAATTAACTCATGACATCTTCAGAGGTGGTCTGAGAAGAAAAGGAAGCTCATATATGACGAGTCAAACTAAATTATTGCTGATTGACGGCAACTCGATTGCGTTTCGCGCTTTTTTTGCCTTATACAATCAGCTCGACCGGTTCACCAATCAGGATGGGCTGCATACAAATGCGATTTACGCGTTCAACAACATGCTGGAAATTGTTTTGAAGTCTGTTCAACCTGACGCGGCGCTGGTTGCCTTTGACGCCGGTAAGACGACGTTTAGAACCGCGAAGTACGCTGATTATAAAAGTGGCCGAGCCAAGACACCAAGCGAGTTATTGGAACAACTGCCGTATATCAAAGAATTGCTTGACGATATGGGCATTCAGCATTATGAATTAAAAGATTACGAAGCTGACGACATTATCGGAACCATGGCGAAGCGGGCAGATGACGCTGGCTGGCAGACAACGATCGTGACCGGTGATCGGGATTTGACCCAGTTGACCACCGATCAGACGACGGTACAGGTGACCGTCAAAGGTGTTAATGAACTTGAAGCGTATACGCCGGAGCATGTTAAAGAAAAGCTGGGAATTACGCCGACACAAATCATCGATCTGAAAGGCTTAATGGGTGACACCTCTGACAATTATCCTGGGGTTACCAAAGTCGGTGAAAAAACCGCATTGAAGTTGCTGAAGCAGTATGGCAGCATTGACAACCTTTATGCGAATATTGACGGGATGAAAACGTCCAAGTTGAAAGAGAATCTGATCAATGATAAGGATAAGGCTTATCTCAGTAAGCAACTTGCCACGATTGATCGCGATGCTCCCGTCACAATCGACCTGGCTGACGTCACTTATTCCGGGCCTGACATAGCTAAATTGCGGGAATTTTATACCAAGATGAACATGAACTCGTTATTGAAAAAGATCGGCGGGGATGTGGCTAAACCCACGCAGCCGGTTCATTTTTCGGTGTTAGACGATAAGTCCATTCTGGCATTGACGAAAATCACGGACCCCCTCACTTTTGAAATCGAAATGTTGGACGACAATTATCATATTGCTGACCAGATTGGCTTTTTTATTGGCACGAAAGACGAAACCTATGTCAGCACGGACGTTTCTTTGCTGACGATTCCGGAAGTTGCCAAGTGGCTAGGTGATTCGAAACGGGATTTGACGGTATTCGATGGCAAGCGCAACATTGTGGCCGCCCATCGCTTAGGATTAAAGTTACCGGACATTGCGTTTGACGTTTTATTGGCTTCTTACTTGATCAATCCGGACGAAAATAGCAATGATTTAGGCAAAATCGCCGAAGACCATGATTATCACGATCTACCGCGGGATGAAGATGTTTATGGCAAAGGAGCCAAGCGTCAGGTTCCGGAAGATAAAAAGCTATTTGCTCAATTTGCCCGCAAGTCGATGGCCCTTTTTGCGTTACGGCCCGACCTAACCGAAGATCTGGCTAAGCAGGAACAGACTGATCTTTTCACGGACATGGAAATGCCATTGGCGCGGGTGTTGGCAGAAATGGAAATTCAGGGAATCACGCTTGATGCCCAGACTTTAAAAGACATGGGCACAGAATTTTCACAAAGTATCAAGGTGCTGGAAGAAAAGATTTATGGTGAGGCCGGCGTCAAGTTCAATCTGAATTCGCCGAAGCAACTGGGCGAAATCCTATTTGAAAAGCTGAATCTGCCGGTCATCAAAAAGACCAAGACAGGTTACTCCACTAGTGTCGATGTCCTAAACGAGCTGAAATCTGCCAGCCCGATTGTCCAAGACATTCTGGATTATCGCGGCTGGTCGAAATTGAATTCGACGTATGTTGTGGGGTTATTGAAGGCGCAAATGCCGGATCACAAGATTCACACTCGTTACTTGCAGACATTAACCCAGACTGGCCGCTTAAGTTCCGTTGATCCGAATATGCAAAACATTCCAGCGCGAGACGAAGGCAAAATTATTCGGAAGGCGTTTGTGCCGTCCCATCCTGATTGGCAGATTTTCAGCTCGGACTATTCGCAAATCGAATTACGCGTGTTGTCCCATATTTCCGGTGACGAAAATATGCAACAAGCTTTTAAAAATGGCGTTGATATTCATGCCAACACTGCGATGAAAATTTTTGGCTTGGATTCACCGGATCAAGTCACGCCGGATATGCGTCGGCAGGCCAAGGCGACGAATTTTGGGATTGTCTACGGTATTAGTGATTATGGGTTAGCACAGAACATCGGGATTTCCCGCAAGCAAGCGAAAGCCTTTATCGATGGTTATTTCGAACAGTATCCCAAGGTTCATGATTACATGGCCAATATGGTTAAAAAGGCACGTGAAGACGGTTACGTCGAGACACTGTTCCATCGCCGCCGCTATTTGCCGCAAATTCATTCACGTAACTTTAATTTACGGAAATTTGCCGAGCGGACCGCGATGAACACGCCGATTCAAGGCAGTGCAGCGGACATTATCAAAGTTGCCATGATTCGCATGCAACAAGCATTAGCCGATGCCCATCTGCAAGCCAAAATGCTGTTGCAGGTTCACGATGAACTTATTTTTGAAGCCCCAACTGCGGAAATGGAGCAGCTTGGCAAGCTCGTGCCTAAAATCATGGACTCTGCCGTACAATTGGACGTGCCATTGAAAGTCGATAGCCACTACGGCCCGACTTGGTTTGATGCGAAATAAGGAGATCGGGAATGCCAGAGTTACCTGAAGTCGAAACGGTTCGCCGTTCATTATTGCCACTTATCAAAAGCAAACGGATCACCGCGATTAGTACGAATTGGGCGAAAATTCTGATTAATGGCTTACCGACTTTTCAAAAAGAGGTCGTGGGCGCTGCTGTCACCACGATTGATCGCCGCGGGAAATACCTGTTGATTCGGCTGAACAACGGCGAAACGATTGTCAGCCATTTACGCATGGAAGGCCGCTATTACGTTGTTAGTGATGCCCATACACCATTTGACAAGCACGATCATGTCACCTTTACGTTCCAGGATGGGAGCCAACTGCGCTACCGGGATTTACGCAAATTTGGCCGCATGCGCTTGATTCACACTGGTCAGGAACAATCAGTACCGGCGTTGGCAAAATTAGGGCCGGAGCCGACCCCTGCGACGTTTGACGAGGCGGCATTTGCCCAAAAACTAAAACGCCATCATAAAGCGATCAAGTCGGTTTTATTGGATCAAACCGTTGTTGCCGGCATCGGTAATATTTATGCAGACGAAGTTTTATGGCTCAGTCGCTTGAACCCGCTGCAGCCAGCTGATACGCTGACCAAAAAAGAAATCCACACTTTACATGATAATATTATCAAGGAGTTAGATGCGGCCATTGCTGCTGGCGGCACCAGCGCTCATACCTATGTTGATGCAGAAGGTAACCGCGGCTCTTTTCAAGATGCCTTGCATGTTTACGATCGGGAAGGGACGCCTTGTGATCGGTGCGGCACACTCATTGTTAAAATCAAAGTCGGCCAACGCGGCACCCACTATTGTCCCCACTGCCAACCTCTGCATCAAAGGAGGCGTCCGGCATGACCTATTTATTAGGCTTGACAGGTGGGATTGCATCGGGCAAATCAACGGTAAGCCGGGTTTTTAAAGCAGCTGGGTTTCCAGTCGTGGATGCAGATGTGATTGCCCGCCGGATTGTCGAACCCGGACGGCCAGCACTCGCCCGTATCGTTCAGGCGTTCGGGCCACAAGTGCTGCGCGAAGATGGTAAGCTTAACCGTGCCAAGCTTGGTGAGATTGTCTTTTCCCAACCGCGGCGTTTAGAGGCACTGAACCAAATTAATCGACCGTACTTGCGCGCGGCGATTAATCAAGCATTAGCCCAGGCAAAAGCCGGCGGTGCTGCGATTGTGATTGGTGACATTCCACTCCTTTACGAAGCCGATTATGTCGATGCATTCGATGGTGTTGCCGTGGTAACCGTTGATCCCAAGGTTCAGTTGGACCGGTTGATGGCCCGAGATGGTCTGACAGAAGCCGAAGCCAAGGAACGGATAGCATCACAGATACCTTTGGCGAAAAAAGCGGCTATGGCTGATTTTGTTATCGATAATAATGGGCGACCGGAAGCAACCATCGCCCAGGCAAAAGCCTTGATTCGTCAGCTGCAGCACCTATCATAAGCGGCGTGCGCGTGCTATAATAAGCTATCAAACTTTGATTAAGAAGGTGGAGTCGTGCAATGTCCCCATTGCCATCATAATAGTTCGCGGGTCGTTGATTCGCGTCCAACAGACGGCGGTCGGGCGATCCGACGCCGACGCGAATGCGAGAATTGCGGGTTTCGCTTCACGACTTTTGAACGAGTCGAGCAAACCCCGTTATTGGTAATTAAGAAAAACGGTACCAGAGAAGAGTTCAATCGTGAGAAGATTCTGAAAGGACTGATCCGGGCGGCAGAAAAACGACCGGTCACCATGGAGCAAATGCAAGGAATCGTTGACTCGGTTGAAAACCAATTGCGGGCGATTGGTGAAAATGAAGTTTCCAGTCAAGCCATTGGCGAGTATGTTATGTCCAAGCTAGCAGATGTTGACGACGTGGCTTATATTCGCTTCGCCAGTGTATATCGGCAGTTCAAAGATATGTCCGTCTTCATGCAAGAGCTTCAGGATATGATGAAGAAGGAAAAGACTAAGAAATAGTGATTGCGAAACAAACGGACCTGGGGCAGTTGTCTCAGGTCCGTTGTCTGAAAAGAGGTGAATTTGCGATGCAGCGTCCGGATACGTTTATGCCACAAGCAGGCTTTGTATTGACCAAGGCCGGTTATTTTAGCGACTTTGATGAAAAGATCGCCATCTCGCTTTATCAACCGCTCGTGGGGCCGATTGCCATGGCGCTTTATCTAAGTCTATGGCAGGAGGTCAAAGACCGCGCTTTGGTGACGGATCGGCGCCCACAACTCTGGCTGTTGGACTTGCTGGATATCGATATTGATCAACTTTTCGTGGCCCGCGTCAAACTGGAAGCAGTTGGCTTATTGCGGACCTATACGCAAGTTGATTCACTTGGACGCTATTATGCCTACGAGCTTTACCCGCCAGTGCGGCCGGATGCCTTTTTTAAAGACGATTTGTTGGGTTTACTGTTGTATGACAAGGTCGGTGAAAAGCGGTATGACGAATTGGTTGCGCAGTTCAGTCTGAAACCGGTTCGCCGCCCGGAATGGCAGGAGATCACAGCAAACTTTTTGGATGTGTTTCGCTTTGACCACAACCTAAGCGGGGAACCAAGTGCGGTGGTTGCGGCCAAAAAAGCAATGGATCAAAATCAGCCTCAGTTACCACGACTTGGTAATGGCGAAGGCTATGACTGGGAACTTCTGCAATCGCTGTTAGCCAACAGCAATATTCAGTCAGGTCAATTAGCTAAACATCAAGAGGCGTTGTATCAAATCGCTGGGTTTTACGGGATTCAACCGCCTGACTTTGCGCGGCTGATCAGTCGCGCAACCGATGTGATGACCGGTAAAATTGACTTGAATGCGCTTCGGCGGCTGGCTGAGCAAAGTTATACCCGTCAGCAGCCACAAACCAAGGCGCAACCAGTAGCAACCAAACCGCCAAAAGTGGCCAGTGCGGACGAGGCGCTGCTAAAAAGAGCGAAAAGTATGCCACCGCGCCAGTTTTTAACCGCAGCCAAACAGGCTAAGAATGACCGGATGTATCCAGCCAATAATGAATTGCGCGCGGTACAGAGCCTGAGTGAACGCAACGTTTTTGATGCGCCTACGATTAATATTTTGATTGATTATATTCTCCGAACAAATGACAGTATCAATCAAGCCTTGATGGATGCCATTGCCAACAGCTGGTTGAAGGCCAATGTGACGAGCCCGGAAGCAGCGTTGCAGCAAATTCATACGTTTGAAGAGCAAAAAGCCACCGGAAAAAGGCGTTTTCAAAGCCCAACCAAAGGCGTGCGGCAGGAGAAGCTGCCAGATTGGGCTAAGGAAGGCTATCAACCCAAGAAGAAAAAAGTCAGTGAGGCAGATCGTCAGACGTTGGCTGCTCAGCTGGAAAAGTTACGGCAACTCGGTGATAAGGGAGGGACGAAGTAATGGAAGATATGCGCAAACGCTTGGCAATGTTAATGGACTCTCGACAGTGGCGGGAGCGGTATTTTAAGATGGTCAAAGCAGCCTTGCAAGATCCTGATGTCCAGACCTTCCTTAAGCAACACGAGGCAGATTTGGCTGATGATGCGATTGATCGCGGCACGGCCAAAATATATGAATTTGTCAGTGAGCGTAACAAGATTGCCCGTGGTGAATTACCATTGGCACCCGGATATCAACCTACGCTGGTCGTTGCCAACGGGCTGATTGATGTTGCGTATGAGCCGACAGATGCAAAGCTTGCGGCTGATGAAGAGGCGAAGCAGGCGTCGCTGGTGACCTCGGTTAATATGCCTAAAGATATTCACGATGCAAGCCTAACGAATTACGATCCGACTGATGAGCGCGTAGATGCGCTTTTGGCCGCAAATCGGTTTGTCTTGGCAGTGGTCGCCGATCCCAAAACATTTCATCAAGGTTTATATCTAAGCGGCCCATTTGGCGTCGGTAAAACCTATTTGCTAGGCGCCATTGCCAATGATCTTGCCAGCAAAGGCGGCATTGCCACAACGCTGATTCATGTCCCGACCTTTGTTGTTGAAATGAAAAGTGCCATTGGCAGTAATACGGTGTTGAAAAAAATCGATAGTGTCAAACGCGCGCAAGTGCTGATGCTTGATGATATTGGTGCCGAAAGTATCAGTCCCTGGGTGCGGGACGATGTGCTTGGCATCATTTTGCAATATCGCATGCAGGAAAAAATGCCGACGCTCTTTAGCTCCAACAAAAGCATGGCCGATTTAACCGAATCTTTGGCCGGAACTGACCGCGGCAATTCCGAGATGCTAAAAGCCCAACGCATCATGGAGCGGATTCGTTTTCTCGCTAAGGAAGTAACGGTTGGCGGAGAAAATCGCCGTAATCCGTTGGCTAATTAAGTGCGATTCAAAAAAGAATAACGCAATTTTCAGAAAACCGCTTGCACCCAGCCGCGCAATGTGGTTCAATGTAGCTATCGAAGACGGAAGCAATAAAGGATCATCCGACAGAGAGCAAGGCCGCGGCTGAAAGTCTTGCAAGATCTGATCCGAACCACTTCTCGAGATTGCCGAAAGGCCCAGTTGCGCAGGTTACGCGTTAATGAAGTGGCCCGCAGCAAGACTGTCGGCAACCTGGGTGGAACCGCGATCACAAATCGTCCCTGATGTCTCTTAGGAGATATTAGGGGCGATTTTTTTGTGAGCGTGAGCCAGCCCGGTTAGAAACCGGAGTGTAAGTGGCCTTGGGCGTGATGGCCGGTCTTTGGCCATTGCGACCAAGGTCCTTACACGCAGGTTTCTGGGCTGGCGAACGCGTTATCGAAAGCGGAAAGCCGCAGTGCCTTGGTCATTGCACCCAAGGTCCTCACACAGGTCTCTGCATCGGTGAACGGATGGTTTCTTCGAAAAAACAACAAGGGAGAGCTTACTTATGGCATTAGATATTACGTTTCCAGATGGCAATGTTAAACAATTTCCAGATGGTACAACGGTGAAAGCTATTACAGAAGGCATCAGTAATAGTTTGGCCAAAAAGGCGGTTGCCGGCAAGTTGGATGGCGAGTTGATCGCCTATGACGAACCGATTGCCCATTCTGGCAAACTGCAGATTATGACTAAAGACGATGCTGAGGGGCTGACGGTTCTCCGGCAAACGGCTGCGTTTGTTTTGGCTGCAGCACTCAAAGCTTTGTATCCTGATATTCATTTTGGGCAGGGTCAAGCGACCGAGGATGGCTTCTATTACGATACCGATCGGGCAGATGGCCAGGTGAGTGTCGATGATTTGCCAACGGTTCAAAAGAAAATGGAAGAAATCATTAAGGCCAACGCTGCTTTGGAACCGGTTGTTCTCAGTCGTGCCGATGCCTTTGCCCGCTTCAAAGATGATCCTTTCAAGAAGCAATTGGTCGAAGCTGCTGGTGATCCGATTAAGGGTTACAAGCTCGGCGACTTTGTTGATTTTGAAGAAAAGGTCCTGCTACCAAGTCTCAAAGATCTGAAGCATTTCAAACTATTATCAGTTGCCGGCGCATACTGGCAAGGCAAGAGCAGCAATCCGATGCTGCAACGGATTTACGGGACGGCTTATTGGAGTGAAAAAGGCCTTGAGGATGATGCTAAACGCCGTCAGGAAGCCGCTGAGCATGATCACCGGGTTATCGGCCGCGACTTGGATCTTTTCTTCGTTGATCCTAAAGTCGGTGCTGGCTTACCTTACTGGATGCCAAACGGGGCAACAATCCGGCGGGTGATCGAACGGTATATTATCGACAAGGAAATCGCAGACGGCTATGAACACGTTTATACGCCGGTGCTAGCCAACCTCGACTTATACAAGACATCCGGTCACTGGGATCACTACCGCGAAGACATGTTCCCGCCAATGGACATGGGCGATGGTGAAATGCTTGAATTGCGGCCGATGAACTGCCCAAGCCACATTCAGATTTACAACCATCATATCCGCTCTTATCGTGAATTACCGCTGCGCATTGCTGAATTGGGCATGATGCACCGCTATGAAAAGTCCGGCGCACTGTCCGGCTTGCAACGTGTGCGGGAAATGACGTTAAATGATGGTCACACCTTTGTTGCCTTGGATCAGGTTCAAGAAGAATTCAAAAAGATTCTGCGCCTGATCATGGACGTTTACGAAGACTTCAACATTACCGATTACAGCTTCCGGCTTTCATACCGTGATCCCAAGAATACCGAAAAGTATTTTGATGACGATGAAATGTGGACCCGCAGCCAGAGCATGCTTAAAGGTGCGATGGATGATCTGCATCTTGATTACTACGAAGCTGAAGGTGAAGCTGCCTTTTATGGGCCAAAGCTGGATATCCAGACCAAGACGGCCTTGGGTAATGACGAAACGATGTCGACCATCCAGTTGGACTTCATGTTGCCAGAACGCTTCAACCTGACCTATGTCGGCAAAGATGGTGAAGAACATCGACCAGTCATGATTCACCGCGGGATTGTCGGCACGATGGAACGGTTCATCGCTTATCTGACCGAAATCTACAAGGGTGCCTTCCCGACCTGGTTAGCCCCGACGCAGGCTGTTTTGATTCCGGTTAACAATGATCTGCACTTAGACTATGTCAACCGCATTAAGCGCCAGATGTTGGCCGCTGGCTTGCGGGTCAAAGTCGATGATCGGAATGAAAAGATGGGCTACAAGATCCGTGAAGCCCAAACCAAGAAGATTCCATATACGGTCGTTGTCGGTGACAAAGAACTCAACGATGCTGCCGTTTCGGTTCGGCGTTACGGCGATGAGCACACCGAAGAAGAAGCCGGTAACATGTTCATTGACGCGATGGTCGCCGAAGTCAAGAACTACAGTCGCGATGGCAAAACCAAGCCCACCGAGGCAAAGAAGGTTTTAGGCGATAAATAGCTTGTTGAAGTGAACAAAGAGGGAACCCTTGGATGAGGCTCCCTTTTGTTTTGCACAAATAGCGTATTGGTCAGGTGCGTAAGATTGAATTGAAGTCGAAAACTATTTTATCGAAATAAATGTTTTGAAATTTTCCGACCAAGAAGCGAGACGGACGATTTGATGATCAGAGACTTCAAGCCGAGTTACGGCTGCATAGGATAAGCTTTTGAAAAAATCAGCACCCTTACCAGGCATTGCAGACTCAATGACACTGCTTATTGCTGTTCCATGGCTGCCTATTGCAACGAATGAAGTAGCTGGCAGACTGAACAGAAAAGAAAGATAATGTTTTTGAACCTGAAGAATGGACTCACCAGGGCTTTTAAAGAATGTCAGGTCACGCCATTGGTGAGCAACATATTCAGAAAAGTCGGATACCCACGAAGGCATTTTTCGCTCGACAAGTCTGTCATCAGTTTGAATAGGTAAATCATGATCGCGCGCGATGGGGACAACTGTATCGACTGCACGTTTAAACGGGCTCGAAAAAATTTTGCTGTAAGGTATCTGCCGTAGATTGTAAGCGAGTTGCTGACTTTTACGATATCCCTTTTGTGTAAGCGGTCGAGAAAAATCATCATGGACTGTCATGTCAGATTCAGCATGTCTGATCAGATCAATTATTGTCATAGATATCCCCTTAATCATTGGCAATCTTCAAGTTAACGCGGTCAATTTGAGATTTGCTTTCAACTTATCACAGAATCTGACTGGTTTCACTTATGTATGATACACTGGACACATTTACGACAAACAGCAAAGAAAGGGTGACTAGGTGGTTATTGCGTTATGGGCTTCATGGCTCGTTTTATTTTTCGTCACAAAAGTTTTGGCAGCCAGCTTGTATTTTGTTGTTCTACTGGTTTACTTGAAGTTGCCGTGGCGGACCCCCAGTCAGCGCGGCCGCTGGCTCATTGCCCATCGTGGTCGCGGTTTGCTGGTGCTGATGGGGATCGTGATGCTTTTAACGGCACTGGCCGCGTATTGCATTGCCAATTGGTGGTTCGGCAAAATTGAATTTCAACCTCAAGGCGTTGCGGTTTTCGGCAGTGTCGGCATCGTTTTATTGTCATGGCTGATCGGCTCACCTAAAAAATTACGGAGTTTTCGCAATAAAATGAACCTCAACCAGCAGCAAAATAAAGGAGAAGATGACGATGACCAATGAGCCACAAGTTCAAAATCCCCAGTTAATTCATCTAATGCGGCTTTTAAGAACGGATCAAAATGATGACACGCAAGCGGCTTTTTATGCTGGCTTGAAAAGTGCTAAGTTTATGTTGCCAGTAGGGACGGCACGCACAGGCGACCCGACTGTGGTGATGCTCACTGATGACAATGGGCATGACTATTTACCGATTTTTACGGATCAGGCAAACTTTGCCAAGAGCCCGGATCACGATCATTTTGCGGTTGCGACGATTGCTGATTGTGCCAATTTCCTATACGAGGATCGCGATATTTTCGGCGTGGTCATCAATCCATATGACGAAAACATGGTATTGTCTCGGGCCAATTTATTTTATGTGGCCAAACCGGATCAGGCTAAACATGGCGAGGCGGTTCGAATTAGCGAGCCACCTCGCGAAACGGCTGATCTTGTTGAGCAGCTGCGGGAATACCTGCCAAAAATGCCAACTGTGCACGCCGCTTATCTGGTTACGATGATGCGTGCGGATGACGCACAGAGTTTGCTACTGGTTGTCGATGCTGACAAAGACGCTGATTTACACGCACTGGTTGGTTTTGCGGAAGCTTATTTACCGGAAACCCAGCAATTTCATGTCAGTCCAACCGATAATGAACTCGGCCGATATGTCAGCGGTGAGTTTTCGCCCTTTTACCAACGATAACATCGATAGCGCCCCTCTTGACGCAGGCAGGTTGCTCCTGTATAGTAGTTGATGTTGAGAAAAAGCAGAAGTTCCCGCTTCTCGCCCACGTCTTTAGACCTCTAGGCTCATTAGTTCGGTATTTAATGAACAGCGGGGGTCTTTGCGGCCACGCTGTTTTTGTTTTTTCTCTGAAATTCACACGGAGGTGAACAACCATAGCAAGAGATCTGATAGTCAATGACAGTATTCGCGCACGTGAAGTTCGATTGATCTCCCAGACCGGTGAACAGCTCGGCGTTAAGAGTACGCGTGACGCCTTGGCCATTGCCGAGGATGCAAACTTAGATGTTGTCTTAGTATCGCCTAATGCCAAGCCACCGGTTGCCCGCATCATGGACTACGGGAAATTCCGATTCGAGCTGCAGAAGAAAGAGCGCGATGCTCGGAAGAAACAAAAGACTGTCACCATTAAGGAAATCCGCTTGA
Organism: Lacticaseibacillus zeae subsp. silagei; assembly: GCF_030770335.1. Taxonomy (NCBI): domain Bacteria; kingdom Bacillati; phylum Bacillota; class Bacilli; order Lactobacillales; family Lactobacillaceae; genus Lacticaseibacillus; species Lacticaseibacillus zeae. Next base: position 1,478,282 of record NZ_CP132484.1, read on the forward strand.
GCCCGACCATTGGTGAAGCAGATTTCAATACCCGGCTTAAGAACGCGACGAAGTTCCTGAAAAAAGGGGACAAGGTCAAAGTGAGCGTTCGATTCCGTGGTCGAGCAATTACGCACAAGGATCTTGGTCGTAAGGTTCTTGAGCAGATGGCGGATGCCGTTAAGGAAATTGCTACTGTTGAAACTCATCCAAAGATGGATGGTCGCAGCATGTTCTTAATGCTTGCACCGCGAGCCGATAAATAATCATCGGCGAATGTTACAAAGGCGTGCACGGCTTTAAGTAGTCGTGCGCGCATTGATGTTTAGAGGAGGAAAAAGACATGCCAAAATTCAAGACCCACCGCGCTTCCGCAAAGCGTTTTAAGAAAACCGCATCAGGTGCCCTTAAGCGCGGTCACGCATACACGTCACACCGTTTCCACGGCAAGACGAAGAAGCAGCGTCGTCAATTGCGTAAGTCAGCATTCGTATCCCACTCAGATATGAAGCGGATCCGCCAGATGCTCAGCCAGATGAAATAATAAGCTATCGGATTTGATTTGAGGAGGAATTCTAATGCCACGTGTTAAAGGTGGAACAGTTACTCGTAAGCGTCGTAAGAAGGTACTGAAGCTCGCTAAGGGTTATCGTGGTGCCAAGCATTTACTGTTTAAGGCAGCAAGTGCCCAGGTCATGGTTTCGTATCGCTATGCATTCCGCGATCGCCGCGCCAAGAAGCGCGATTTCCGGCGTCTTTGGATTGCCCGGATTAACGCAGCTGCACGTATGAATGACATTTCATACAGCAAGTTGATGCACGGCTTGAAACTCGCTAATGTCGACATGAACCGTAAGATGCTCGCTGATCTTGCTGTCAGCGACCCAGACGGCTTCAAGGCTTTGGCGGATACCGCTAAAAAGGCTTTGGCTTAATCAGCATGTAACCTGTTGACTGGCGTAGGTTTCAGTTGCGTCAGTTTACGCTTACATATAAAAAGACACGTCATTCCATTCGCTTTGAATGAAACGGCGTGTTTTTTTATGAGTCATCTACCAGCTTGACGGTTAATGATACTGGCGCACCCCAAGCGGTTGGTAATTAGCGATGAACGTGCTGATTTCCTGCAGATCGGATGAAAACAACAGGTTGTCAAATGCATCCTGGTCGAAGAATCCTTGAGCTACAGCGGTTTGGTACATCTGATGCAGCGGCTCGTAATAACCATTTTGATTAAATAAAATGGTGGGGCTGGCGTTTAATCCGATCCGGGAAAAAGAAATGGCTTCCGTAATTTCTTCTAATGTTCCCGGGCCGCCAGGTAAGGCGATATCGACATCGGCCAGTTCAATCATTCGAGCCTTACGGGTGCCCATATCCGCGACAACTTCCAAATCCGTCAGGTCAGGCATTGCCAGACCGCGATCTGCTAACACCTGAGGCATGACGCCAATGACTTTGCCACCATGTTGAAGCGTACTGCCGGCAACCGCACCCATTAAGCCTAGCTTGCCGCCGCCGTAGATTAAAGTATCACCACGCTCGGCAATCCAGGCACCGACCTGTGTAGCTGCCTGAAGAAATGCATGATTAACGCCATGATTGGCACCGCAATAGATTGCAATTTTCATATCTTTCCGCCTTTCCGTGCATGTTGTTATCATACGGCGGGAAAAGGCGGGTCGCAAGCTATTTTCCATGGTGTTACAGGTGATTAACCTCTTTGCGAATCGGGTGGATGACATGCCGATCCTGCATGACGACTAACTTGCCTGGCGCGTGATGGGTTTCTAACATTTCGTGACCGGCAATCACACCGTCAACACTAAATGGGAAAGCTTGGGCGACACGAACCTGTAATCCCCATTTTTGTGCGACATCCGTGAGATAGGCAAAGCCATCATGTACCGAGTAGTCCTTCGACGGATTTAACTGCAAATGGGTCACGTCTGGTTTGCTGCTGAGATCAACATCGGCATAGGCGGTTGTGACATACTGACCGTTTGGCTTAACGAGTTTTAATGCAGCGCCATGATCGGCAGCACCAAACACGGCATTGACCACAGCATCGGCTGCATCTTCCGGCAAATCGTCGGTATAGCTGAAGATTTGATCGGCACCTAACTGCCGCAGATACTCGCGATGCTGCTCACCAGCCACGGCAATGACGTGTAGCTTTTCAAACTTGGCAATCTGCACCAAGATGGCGCCGACACCACCGCTGGCACCGACAACAGCCAGTGTTTCTCCGGATTGAAGATTCAACATATAGTGAAGAATGTTAAAAGCTGCCAAGCCAACTTGTGGTAACGCCGCGGCATCTAAAAAGCTTAGCGCAGTCGGCTTTTTGTAAACTTTGGAGGTCGAGGCCGTTACAAATTCACTATAGCCGCCGATCGGACGATAATTCAAAACGACATCGCCAACCGCAAAATCAGTGACGCCTTCACCTAGCTCGGTAATGCGGCCGACCACATCCGTCCCTGGTACCACGGGGAACTTAACTTTTCGAAACGCTGCCTGTTCACCGCGGCGCAGCGAAGCATCATAAGGGTTCAGACCAAAACCCAAGACTTGCAGCTGCACTTGTCCGGCTTTTGGCTCCGGGACCGGTGCTTCAATACTTTTAAAAACACTTGGTTTGCCATATTCCTCAAACCCAAAACGTTGCATAGGATTCACCTCCGTTGCCAATCCTGCAGTCGGCCACTATTCGCCAACCAGGATTTGGCATTTGCCAATTCAGCTTCATTTAAATTGTGGCTTTGCCCGTGCCGGAAAATCGTCACGTCCGCCCCTTGCTCTTTGAGGTAAGTGGTCAATACCTTAAAGTTCTGGGCCGGCACGATCGGATCCTGATCGCCATGGGACATCCAGACTTTGACATCACTTAGATCTTGTAGATCTTGCTGGGAATCAACCGTCGAAAGTGCCATCGGGTGGAAAAAGATGCCGGTGTGAAAAGTATCGCGCCGCGTCAACAATGCGCGTGCGGCAACATTGGCGCCGTTTGAATAGCCAACGACCACAAAGCGGTTATAGTCAATGTTGAACTTCTGGCAAAGCTTGTTTAAAACCGAAAAAAGCCAAGTGGTTTCCTGCTCAAGATTGGCCAAATCAAAGCCGCCATTTTCCGAATGCCGAAAATAACGATTCATTCCTTGTTCCTGTATGCGTCCGCGAATCGACAGCATGGGACTGTTGGGGGACAGGTATTTGCCAATCGGCAGTAAATCATTTTCATTGCCGCCTTGGCCGTGTAGCAATAACAAAGGGGAGACGGTGGGGTCACCTTTTACAAAAGTATAATTGACGTTTTCTTCAGCCATAACTACCTCCACAAATTAACGACCGCGCCAATCGGTTTTGACTGGCGTGAGCTGCTTTTCGATTTCATCACGCTTGCTTTCCAAGAATGGCGGCAACTCAAGGTGGATGCCGGCTTCATCATAAGTTTCGTCTTGTAAGAAGCCTGGTCCGGTTGTTGCGATTTCAAAAAGAATTTGCGGTGCTGCCCGGAAGTACTCGGATTTAAAGTAGAAGCGATCCACGTAACCGGATTGCGGCAGGCGATATTGCTTGATGCGATCAATCCACGTGCCTAATGTTTCGCGGGTGTCAGTTGAAAAGGCCGCATGATGAATGTTGCCAAAGCCTTCAACTGCAATCGGCAGATCTTCGCGGTGTTCCAGAATGACCTGCGCACCATGACCGCCTTCACCCACTTCGTAAAGTGACCAGTTGCCGTCTTCGGCGATCTTGGTATAACCCATAATTTCCGTTAGCACATATTGCATATGGCCGAGGTTGAAAATGGTAACCGTGACCGGCCCAAGACCGGTGATGGCAAATTCTTCCGGCACGTCATTATGTTTCCACGGGGTGCCGCCTGCGACCCCGTGATTGTGTTCATCGGAGATAAGCTGAAACTGCTGATCATCCTGATCGTGAAAATTAATAATTTTGGCATCAAACTGCGTGCTGATGCCATCGTTTGCGACCCCTTTTTCCGCAAATCGCTTGAGCCAGTAATCTAAGGCAGCATCACTTGGTACTCGGAAGCTGGCCCGGGAAATCATATTGGTGCCTTTTTTGCCTTTTTCCTGATTAGGAAACGTGAAGAAGGTCATGTCAGTGCCGGCAGTGCCTTGGTCATCGGTAAAATAGAAGTGATAGGTGTCTAAAGCATCCTGATTCACCGTTTTCTTAATCAAGTGCAGGCCTAACGTTTTGCTCATGAAATCAAAAATGGCTTGAGGATCACTTGCCATGGCGGTGACGTGGTTCATGCCGAGTAACGGATGTTCAATCATGGAAATCCACTCCTTTGGTTTTAAAATAACTTTCAATGGTCGCCCGCCGCGCTTCGAACTTTGGCGGCAGGCCCAGTCTCTCACCTAAATGCTCAAGCGGCTCGTCTAACGTAAAGCCGGGTGCCTGGGTGGCGAATTCAATGCGGTTGTCCGCCGGGTCACGAACATAAAGACTTTTAAACCAGCCGCGATCAGCAAACTCTTCAACTTCATAACCATGTTGTGCGGCAATGGTTCCCAGCCGCGGCAACGCTTCTTCATGATCGACGGTCAAAGCAAAATGATCCATGCTGCCACGGCCAAACCGTTTGACATCGTGAGTCAGGCTCGGTTTTAGTGTCAAAGTGTTGCCCGCTGCCAGCTTAAACTGTTCGTGTTCGGCGGTTTGGCCTAGCATCGCGTCGAAGAAGGCTTTCTCGGCTTCGTGGTCAGCAACGGGGATGTCAACATTGATGAGGCCGGTGATCTGCCGATTGCCGGGGATGTCGTTAGGAACCGTTAAATGATCTGGCAAAGTCTTCTGGAAGGTAATTAGCCGAACCGGCGTATCAGAAGGATCAACCAACGTAAGACGATCCGCAGCTTCCGAAATCACACAGCCGGCCTGCTGCAGCCGTTCAAACCAAAAAGGCAAAGAATCACTCGGGATCGCCAAATCAATTCCACCTAATTGATTGCGTCCATCATAACGGTGGCCAAGCCGGTCAATGACGAAAAAAGTCACGACACTGCCAGGCGTTCCTTGATAATCACCGAAAAACAGATGCCGGACGTGAATATTTTCCTGATTAACCGTATTTTTGACCAACCGCAGTCCTAAAACATTTGTATAAAAGTGAATGGTCGCGGTTGCGTCGCCAGTTAAAAGCGAGACATGATGCAAACGGGTCATGGTGATGCCTCCTATTTTCGAAACACTTACTAAAAATAAGTATAACAGGCTTAATAACGGAATGCGAGCGTTTGATTTCAAATTCATCGTACCTTGTTTGCAACAATAAGGCGATTATTTCGTCTTTTTAAAATAGCGTTTTCATTCCGGATGCGTTGTCGTATTAGGCAAACGGCCTCGCGCTTAGGCATCTTTTCCGCTATAATATAAGGATATGAACAACCGGAGAGGGGACAAGATTTGTGGCAGTTTTTGAGCCGACTTGGCTGGTAACGAATATCTTCAGTCTGACGCCTGCCAGTCTGAAACAGCAAGGCATTAAAGCCGTGTTGACGGATCTTGATAATACGTTGATGGCTTGGGATCATCCGGAAGGTACGGCTAAACTGACTCGCTGGCTTTCAGATCTGAAAAAAGGTGGCATTCAAGTGGTTGTCGTCTCAAATAACAACGCTAATCGTATCCACAAGGCAATGGCCAAGCTTCAGGTCGCGTATGTGGCGCGGGCATTGAAGCCGTTGCCGCTGGGGATTACCAAAGCACGTAAGGAATTAGACTTGAAACGTTCGGAAGTGGTAATGGTCGGGGATCAGCTCCTGACTGATATCTGGGCTGGCAACCTTGCCGGCGTGCGCACGATCCTCACGCAGCCACTGGTCGAAAGTGATGCGTGGAATACGCGGATCAATCGTTTTTTTGAAGGCTTCGTTTTTAAAGCACTTGCGAAAAAACGGCAGCTGAATTATCAGGAGGACATTCATGGACACCATCAAAAATGATGAAGAGCGCCGCTGCATAGGCTGTGGCGCTATTTTACAGACAACGGATCCAAAACAACCCGGATACTTGCCTGCCGCTACTTTAGCTAAAGCTGACACTGAAGACGATATTTATTGTCAACGGTGTTTTCGGTTGCGGCATTATAACGAAATTGCGCCAGTCACGTTGACGGATGACGACTTTTTACGTTTGTTGAACGCCATTGGTGAGAGTAACGCGCTAATTGTGAATGTGATTGATATTTTCGATTTTAATGGCAGTGTGATTCCCGGATTACATCGATTTGTCGGCGATAATCCGGTCATTTTGGTGGGCAATAAAGCCGATGTCCTGCCCAAATCACTGAATCCGAACAGGTTAAAAAATTGGTTACAGCAACAAGCCAAAGCACAGGGGTTGCGCCCGGTTGCGACGATGTTAGCTAGTGCAAAAAAAGGATTTGGCGTTGATGAACTTTTGTCAGCCATTGAAAAATATCGGGAACATCGCGATGTCTACGTTGTCGGGGTCACGAACACCGGTAAATCGACGCTAATTAACCGAATTATTAAGGAATTAACGGGTGTCGAGAACCTGATCACCACTTCGCGTTTTCCAGGCACAACGCTGGATCGGATTATGATTCCGCTGGATGACGGCCAGTCGCTGATTGATACACCAGGTATTATTCATCGGCATCAGATGGCACATTTTGTGGGACCTAAGGATTTAAAACTGGTATCCCCGACATCGGTGATCAAGCCGGCCACCTATCAGTTAAACGAAGGACAAACAATTTTTCTTGGCGGATTGGCGCGATTCGACTATCTTCGCGGCGGCCGTCAGTCGTTCGTGATCTACACGGATAATCAATTGCCGTTGCACCGCACCAAGCTGGTCAACGCTGATGATTTTTATCATAAACATGTTGGTGGTCTGCTTGCACCACCGCAAGCCGATGAAGTGGCCCAATTTCCGCCATTGGTACGGTTTGAATTCACCCCAAAGGAAAAGTCGGATCTCGTTTTTGCCGGTCTTGGCTGGATTACCGTGCCGGCTGGCGTTACGATCGCCGGCTATGCGCCTAAAGGTGTGGACGTTCTATTGCGAAAAGCATTTATTTAAGTTTGATTGCGACCGCAACGACCGCAACGATGTGACTGGCCGCAGTTGAGTCAAAGTTGACGAAAGTGTCATCAGAGGAGTTGTTTTAAAAATATGTTAACTGGTAAACAGAAACGCTATTTACGGAGCCTGGCGATGACGACCAAACCCTTGATTCAAGTTGGTAAAAATGGCCTTGGTGATGCGTTTGTCGCTGGTGTCAAAGATGCGTTGGAAACACGAGAATTGGTAAAAATCAGTTTGCTGCCAACCGCCGATGATACCCCGCGGGAAGTTGCCGACACTTTACAGGCCGCGATTACCGGCTTGGAAGTGGCCCAGATTATCGGCCGCACGGTGATTGTCTACAAAGAAGCAACCAAAACCGAGCATCGCCGAATTAGTCTTGAAGTGAACGCACGGTAGGGATTGCGATGGAAAAGACGCAGAGTGTCACCTTAACTCAGCCAGTCATCTCAGTGGCGATGCGCGAACAGATTCTAGGTGTGCATCGTCGCAAGCAGGTGGGACTGTTTGGCGGAACCTTTAATCCAATTCACAATGGCCATTTAATTATGGCGGAGGCAGCGGGTACCGAACTCGGCTTGGAAAAAGTTTATTTCATGCCGGATAATCAGCCGCCGCACGTCGATACTAAAACCGCAATTTCGGCAAGGCACCGGGTGAACATGGTACAATTGGCCATTGCCGACAATCCGCTTTTTGGATTGGAAGGCATTGAAATTCGCCGAGGCGGTATTAGTTATACCTATCAAACCATGCAGGAATTACGCCGCCTGCATCCGGATACCGACTATTACTTCATCATCGGCGCTGACATGGTCGATTATTTACCCAAATGGGCTCATATTGATGAACTGGTCAAACTTGTGACTTTCGTGGGCGTTAAGCGCCGCGGTTATACACCGGCCAGTCGCTATCCGATTTTATGGGTCGATGCCCCGCTAATCGATATCAGTTCGACCGCGGTGCGTGAACGGGTGCAAAATGGCCGCAGCCTGCGTTATTTGGTACCAGACCCAGTTATTGACTATATTCAAAAAGAGGGATTATATCGTGAATGAACATCAGTACCCTGACAGCTTGACACACGGCTTAAGCCGCCAAGAAATCTTAAATCGCTTACGCAATCGCCTGGACGAACCGCGTTATGAGCATTGCCTGCGCGTGGAACAAACGGCTATTGAACTAGCCAAGCGGTTTGATCAAGACGTTGATCGCGCCGGTTTGGCTGGCTTATTGCATGATTATGGCAAAGAAATCCCGGTTGAAACCTACAAACGGGTGATTGTCGAAGATGGCTTTGATCCTAGTTTATTGCAATATGGCCGAGGCGTCTGGCACGGGGTCGTCGGCGTTCATTTTATCCAAACCGAAGTCGGGATTACGGATAAGCAGGTTTTGACCGCGATCGCGCGGCATACAACCGGAGATCCGGAAATGACGCCATTAGATGAATGTATCTTTGTCGGCGATTTTATTGAGCCGCAACGGGCTTTGCCTGTCGAAGCCAAGGCGCGCAAGGCTGCCGAAACGAATCTGGAAGAGGCCAGCCGTATCGAACTGGAAAATACGTTGATGTATCTGATCGGCGCGCGCAAGTTGGTCTTTCCTAAAACACTGTTAACTTATAACGCATTTTTATCAAAGGAGTAGTTTATGGTCGACGCAAAAACAATGTTGGAAATTGCTGTTAAAGCCGGTGATTCAAAGCGGGCCGAGGATATTGTCGCTTTGGATATGCGCGGTGTGAGCTTATTGGCGGATTATTTTGTCATTATGAGCGGCACTTCGGATCGTCAGGTACAGGCGATTGTGGATGAAATCGAAGAAAAAGAAGAAGCTGCCGGTGTCGATATTCGCCGAATCGAAGGCCAGAAAGGTTCAAAATGGATGCTCATCGACTTGAATGATGTGGTTGTCCATGTCTTTATGCCGGAAGAGCGCCAATTCTATAACCTTGAGAAATTGTGGCAAAGCGCCCCGCTTGTCAACGTGGATCAGTGGGTCGAGGCATGATCTACACCACTTTTGCCGAAGTTTATGACAAATTGATGGATCAGTCACTGTATTTACGGTGGCGGGATTACGTTAAACAGCGGGTAGCGTCAGCCAATCAGCCTTTGCTGGAGCTTGCTGGCGGTTCGGGTTTTCTCGCCGTGTTGTTGGCACAGTCAGGCTATCAAGTCACCGATCTCGATCTGTCAGATGACATGTTGACGTTGGCCGAAGAAAAAGCACTTGCTGCCGATGTCGATTTAACGTTGATCCAAGGCGATATGCGGGATTTACATGACTTGCCGAAGTTTCCCGTAGTCACCTGCTTTGATGATTCCATTTGCTATATGCCCGATCTTGATGCAGTTAAGCATGTCTTCGCCCAGGTGGCGGCACTGCTGCCTTCAGGCGGGGATTTTCTTTTTGATGCCCATTCGCTGTACCAGATGGATCAGGTTTTCCCAGGCTATATGTACAATTATCAAAGCGATGACTTTGCTTTTTTATGGAACAGTTTTGTCGGTGAACAACCGCATAGTATCGAACACGATCTGACGTTTTTCATTTATGACGAGGACTTAGATGCCTACAAGCCGCTAACCGAAACCCACAAGGAGCGAACTTATCCGCTGGAAGATTATCTGGCGGCGCTGCAGGCAACCGGTTTTGAAAAGGTTGAAGTCACGGCTGATTTTGGGACGCAACCGGTTTCGGCCAAGAGTACCCGCTGGTTCTTTCACGCCAAGAAGCGGTAGGCAAAAACGAATTCTGATTTGACTGACGAAGGCGATTCTGGAGGTGCGTATGCAAGCTGTTGGCATGATTGCGGAATTTAATCCGTTTCACTCAGGCCATGCTTTTGCATTGGCTAAAGCGCGAAATTTAACGCACGCAGATGTCGTCGTGGTGGTCATGTCAGGCAATTATGTGCAACGCGGCGAACCGGCGATTTTTGATAAGTGGGTACGTGCGGAGGCAGCGCTGACTCATGGTGCCGATATCGTGATTGAATTACCGGTGACCGGTGCCGTTCAAGCGGCCGATCAATTCGCCCAGGCCGGTGTGTCGGCGTTAGCAGCGTTGCATGTATCGGCACTGGCATTTGGTACCGAACACCCTGAGTTAGATTATTTAGATCTTGCCCGGCAATTAGTGGCGACTGATATCACGGACCCGGGTTTTGCCGATTATACGCAGACTTACGCGACCCAGCTTAATGCTGCCTATGCAAAGGTGGCGGGGATTACGCAGACGGACCCAAACTTTATGTTGGGCTTGAGCTATGCCAAGGCGGTTTTGGCATTACAGGTGCCGATGCAGCTTTACCCTTTCGGCCGACAGGGTGTTGGACATGATGACCAGAAGATCAAAGCCAATCTTGCCAGTGCGTCGGCGGTGCGACAACACTTGCGGGAAGGGGAGCCTGTCACAGGTATTGTGCCAGCAGATTTGATTTCGGTTTATGCTGAGCAACCGCAATATGGCTGGTCGCAATTTTTCCCGTGGTTAAAATATCGCCTGCAAACAGCTGATTTAGCTGAGTTGCGGCAAGTGGCGACGATGGCAGAGGGGTTGGAGTATCGGTTCACCCAGCAGATTGATGGTGCTCATGATATGACCGAATTTTTGCACCGGGTTAAGTCAAAGCGCTATACCTATGCTCGATTACGCCGGCTCGCCTTAGCCATCACGCTGAATATGACGACCGCTGCTGTCACGAAAGCTCGGCACTTGCCACAACTGCATGTCCTTGGGTTTACACCGACTGGCCGGCAATATCTGCGCACTGTCAAACACCACTTGGCTTACCCCTTGCTCACACGTGTCAGTGCTGATATGCTTGCACCGTATGGGGTCTTGGCCATGACCCATCGCGCGGATCGATTAATCACAGCCATTGGCGGCGTCGAACAGAATTATGGTCGACCGCCACTCATGTGAGGCGTATGAATCGATTTTTATCCGAAGGTCCTGGGCTTTCGAATGTATTTTTAAGGAGGATTGCCATGCTGAAATGGACTATTCAGGAATTAATGAAACATGATGAGCAACCGTTACACTTTAGTACCACGTTAGATGTCAAGGCTGATCTGCAGGATCGCGATCCGGAGATTCTTGATGTGAGTCCCATCCAGGTGAGTGGGGATGTGTTGTATGATCGCGGCGATTTTCTGGTCAGTGTTAATCTGACAGGTACGCTCGTGGTACCTTCCACCCGCAGTCTGAAGCCAGTGACAATGCCGCAGAATTTTACCTTCAGCGAAATCTATTTAACCGATGAAGGCCATGCGGATCAGTATGAAGACGGCGAAATCCTCATGCCGCTCGAAGAATCCGAACTGAACCTTTTGCCGGCAGTCGAAGATCACCTGTTGCTCAGCATCCCAATGCAGGTGCTCACACCGGAAGAAGCAGCCACCGGTGATATGCCTGCCGGAGATGAATGGGAAGTGCTCGCCGAAGATGAATACAAGAAGCGGACAGAAGAGAAAAAGAAGGCAGATAATCCCTTTGCAAAGTTGAAGGGGATGTTCCCGGATCAGGATGAATCGTGATGGGTACGCTTGTTGCTAAAAAGCACCAGGCAAACCTGAATGATAAAATATGAACAGATACTAGGTTCTAATCATGAATTAAGCAGTGCTCACTGGCATAAGTCGGGCAATGCTTTTTTTTATTTGCCTGGTCACTTAGTCTGAATTTGGCGAACTTGAAAATAATACATTTTACCTGCCTGCGAAGGCTTCTGAAGACTGTTAAATCAAGGCTGTTTCTGCTAACATGAATGGAGTAAATGTTGAAATTAATGAGGAGGTTTCCGTAATGGATAAACCACAAATCGGCGTTGTCGGTATGGCTGTGATGGGCAAGAATCTTGCCTTGAACATTGAAAGCCGCGGCAATACCGTTGCAATCTACAATCGAACCGGAAGTAAAACCAAGGCGGTTGTTGACGAGCATCCAGATAAGAAGTTGGTACCAAGTTATAAGATCGAGGACTTTGTTGCTTCGCTCGAAAAGCCGCGCCGCATTATCATGATGGTTAAGGCTGGCGCCGGAACCGATGCGGTCATTAAAGAATTGTTACCGTTGCTTGATAAAGGTGACGTTTTAATTGATGGCGGGAACACTTTCTTTGAAGACACCATGCGCCGGAGTGCCGAATTGGACAAATCCGGCATTAACTTCATCGGCATGGGCGTTTCCGGTGGCGAGTTAGGGGCGCTGCATGGTCCTTCCCTCATGCCGGGCGGTCAAAAAGAAGCCTACGATCTGGTCGCGCCAATTCTTGAAGCCATTTCCGCAAAAGCTGACGATGGCGCACCATGTGTCACTTACATTGGGCCAAATGGTGCTGGCCATTATGTCAAAATGGTGCATAATGGCATCGAATACGGCGATATGGAACTTATCGCTGAAAGTTACAATTTGATGCGTAACCTGCTTGGCTTGGATGTTAAGGAAATTGCCGACATTTTCAGTGACTGGAATAAAGGCGAACTGGACTCCTATCTCATTGACATTACAGCCGACATTTTGACGCGTAAGGATGATCTCGGCAGCGACAAGCCAATTGTTGACGTGATTCTGGATCGTGCCGGCAATAAAGGCACAGGTAAGTGGTCATCTCAGTCAGCGCTTGAATTAGGCGTTCCTCAGAGTGTGATCACCGAATCTGTCTATGCGCGTTACATCAGTGCCATGAAACAGGAACGGGTGGCAGCAAGCAAAGTCTTGCCAAAGCCAGTGGCCAACGTTTCAGTCGACAAAAAAGAAGCCATCGAAATGATTCGCAAGGCCTTGTATTTCAGTAAACTGATGTCATACGCCCAAGGCTTTGAACAGATGCGTTTTGCTTCAGAAAAATACGACTGGAATCTTCAATATGGCGAACTGGCAAAGATCTGGCGTGCCGGCTGCATCATCCGCGCCCGCTTCTTGCAAAACATCACCGATGCTTACAACAAAAAGCCAGATTTGCAAAACCTTTTGCTAGACGATTACTTCCTGAATATCGCCAAGAATTATCAGGAAAGTGTCCGTGATCTGGTTGGTCTCGCCGTTAAAGCCGGTGTGCCGGTTCCTGGTTTCTCCGCAGCGATCAGCTACTACGACTCATATCGTTCGCCAGTGCTGCCAGCTAACCTGACCCAGGCGCAACGCGATTACTTCGGTGCCCACACTTACGAACGAACCGATCGCGACGGGATTTTCCACTATAGTTGGTACCACGAAGCTTAAAATTTTAATGACCAATTGATCGAGTCAATCCGTAAACATGCCGGATTGGCTCTTTTTGGGTTAAAGGCTGAGCCAATGATGTACGTTGATGACTTAATGGTAATTGGCGATAGACCACTTATGAAAATAAAATTAGAGAAGTGCTGAGCGAGTGGGTAGCTCGGTTAAGTATGAGCGTGGACCTGTTTATGAGAATCTATCCGGATTGAAAAATGAGAAAACCACCGAACGAACTTTTTCCAACGGCGATTGTGCCCATCATTGCGCGGCTTATAGCCAAAATGAGAAAACTGTGCTAAACTAGCTTAGCATCGTTTTTTAATGAGAAATCACGAATAAAGTTGCGTTGCGTGTGTGGTGCCACTAAGAAAGCATAAGGAGACCCTGATGAGTAAAATATTGATTATTGAAGATGAAAAAAATCTTGCTCGGTTTGTCGAGTTGGAATTAAAACACGAAGGCTACGAAACGGAAGTCCATTTCAATGGCCGCACGGGACTTGAGGCGGCGTTGGCTGAAGATTGGGATGCTATCCTGCTCGACTTGATGTTGCCAGAGTTGAATGGCCTTGAAGTCTGCCGGCGGGTACGCCAGGTTAAGAATACGCCGATTATCATGATGACGGCCCGTGATTCTGTGATTGATCGTGTTAGTGGCTTGGATCACGGCGCCGATGATTACATTGTCAAGCCATTTGCCATCGAAGAATTGTTGGCCCGGTTACGTGCGTTGTTACGCCGAATTAGTATCGAAGGCGAAAACAACACCGCTAAACAAACCACGATCAAATATCGCGACCTTGTGATCGAGAAGGAAAACCGGGTTGTTCGCCGCGGTGATGACATTATCGAACTGACCAAGCGTGAGTATGAATTGCTTCTGACTTTGATGGAGAACGTCAACGTGGTCTTGGCTCGTGATGTCTTGCTTTCCAAAGTCTGGGGTTACAACTCCGATGTTGAAACGAATGTTGTCGATGTATACGTCCGCTATATTCGTAATAAAATTGATCGGCCGGGTGAACCAAGTTATATTCAGACGGTTCGGGGAACCGGCTATGTCATGCGTTCGTAATGGCGATTAAACAGACAAGTACCGGGCAAAAGAAGAAAAGTCCCCGCATCTCGTTAAAGGTCAAATGGGCCGTAACGGTTGGTGTCGGGATTTTTGTCACTTTTGTCACTTTTTCGATGATCCTATACGGCGCGATGCGACAGATTCTGTTGAATCAGGAGCGCCGAACTGTTACGGACACGCTTAGTACTGTCGTCCAACGACTTTCCCCAGTCAGTGGCGATTTGACCATTGCCCAGGTTGTTCCGCGGTTGGAAGGTACAGCGGCGTCTGACCAAGCTTCGTTACCAGCACCGAGTGAATCACGTGAGCGGATTTTTTCCGATTCGGTGATTCAAAAGTTAGCGCAAGCTGATGTGAGTGTGTCGGTTTTCTCACGCGATCGTACGAATATTTTTCAGTCGCGGGATACACCCATCACGTTAGGCAAGGTTCATGGTACCGAAGTGCAGGAGAGCCATATTGGCGATTTTAATGGTCTGGTAGGCACTGCGCCGATTTATTCAGCCACGACTTCTGACCTGATCGGGTATGTGCAGGTAACAAATAAACTAACGGCGTTCCATGCAACGATGCACGAAATCACGTTACTAATCGTGGGCTTAAGCCTGGCAGCGGTGTTGATTTCGATTCTGATTGGTTATATTTTGGCAACGCGCTTCTTGAAACCAATTAAATTAATCACGAATGCTATTGATGTCGTGAATGAGGAGCCGGAAAGTACCGTTCGAATACCGGCGCTCAAACGTAATGATGAACTTGGTGATCTAGTGCTTGAGTTTAATGGTATGTTAGATCGCATTCAGCGTTACATTGATCAGCAAAGTGAATTTGTGCAGGATGTCTCGCATGAGCTGCGGACGCCGGTTGCTATTTTGGAAGGCCACCTGCAGCTGTTGAACCGGTGGGGCAAGGATGATCCTGAGGTCTTAGATGAGTCCTTGAAGGCATCGTTGCAGGAAATCACCCGTATGAAGAGCCTGATTCAGGAAATGTTGGATTTGACCCGGGCTGATCAGGTGGATGTTCAGTTTCCAAATGCCGTGGTCGATGTGCATAAAACCGTTCAGCAGGTTGTCGCTGATTTTCGGATGATCCATCCCGACTTCACATTTACTTTGGATGATGATCTTGAGAAGACGACGTTTGTTCGCATGTATCGTAATCATTTGGAGCAGGTCATGATTATTTTGATGGATAATGCGGTCAAATATTCGACTAACCGGAAAGAGATTCATGTATCAATGGCGCAAAGCAGTGGCAATGGTGTTGCTTTGGCCGTGCAGGACTTTGGCGAAGGCATTGCCGAAAAGGATCGGCGGCGAGTGTTCAATCGCTTCTACCGCGTTGACAAGGCTCGTAGTCGGGAAAAAGGCGGCAATGGGCTCGGATTATCGATCGCCCAACAGTTAATCGAAAGCTACCATGGACAAATTGAAGTCGATTCAGCCCTCGGGCACGGCTCTATTTTCCGAATCGACTTGCCGACCATTACCGAAGCAAAAGCGAAGGCGCTTAAGGCTCAGGAAGAAGCCAAACAAGCGGCTGCGCCAAAGAGCGATACCACGATTAAAAGTAATTTGTGACTTCCAAGTTGACTGAAAGCTGTTAGCGTTTCTCACGCAAAGGATGCTGAGCCATAATTCCGTAAGATCATTAACAGTTTAAGAAATTCCGAACGATACAGAAAAGGTTTAGCAATTGGTTCCAGGCCGCGCCAAACTCCGCAATCTCCGGCCAGCTGGGGCTTGCGACGCGAAGCTAGAGCGGAGGGCACGACTTAGAGCCTCTGCAAAACCGGCAGAGTCTCTAAGCTCGGCCTTGATGTAGGCGGGGCAAAAAGCGCCCCACCAACATCAATTTCACAGCTGAGCCCCATCTGGCCTACGATTGCTCCGCCTTGGCACTCATATCTTAAATAGTCTCACCGAATTACTCCATAGAAACAAAGGATGAACATACTCTCGATAACGACAAGAGTACGTTCATCTTTTTTAGCGTGGCTATGAATTATGGCTCATTCTCTTTTATTGTCTTACGTTCAAAAAATTTAAGTAGCCTTCGGTGCCCTAGTGATTGACCGCACCTTCCACGTCTGGGTTCCGTTAACACGTAATGAAAGCGGCTATCGTAATCGCCTCCAGTATCAAAAAAGCCGCCCGCGAAAACGGACGACTAAGAAATTGACAGGTTTATTTGCGTGGTCGTTGCTGCTTACCGGCATTGCGCTTACGTAATTTGTTATGGTCGATGGCATCGGGATCTGCCGGCTGGTGACTGCTGCCTGTCGCACCAGCAGTCGCAGTGACTTTACCCCAGTCATCAAAGGTATGTTCGTTAACGACGATGACTGGTGGATTTTCTTCCATTTCCTCATCGAGCCGCTTGCGAATGTTAGGCGTTACAATGTACGTCACAATGGCTTGTTGAACGATGAGGATAATGCCGCCAGCACCAAAATAGAGACCTAAGCCGGCATTGTACATCATACAAAAAATAAACGTCATGATCGGGTTCAAAAAGGCCGTTGTCTGCATTGCTTTTCGCTGTTCCGGCGGCACGCCCTGCAACATGATCAAGCTGACCACAATATACGGCAAGGTGGCTAAAATTGTGACGATGAAATTGGAGTGGCCTAGTTGAATACCAAAGAAGGTTGCCCGCGAGATTTCCGGTGAGTACGCAATGGCTTGGTAAAGACCTGAGAAAATCGGCAACTGAATGAGCATCGGCAAACAACCCATGGACGGAATCATACTCGTCCCGTTGGCGGAATAAATTTTCCGCATGTAGTTATTGGCAGCTAATTGTTGCTCCGGGGTTTTGGCTTTTTTGGTCGCTTCTTGGACAATTTTCAGTTGTGGCTGGAGGATTTTTTGCTTTTCCTGATAAGCCGTCATGGTCCGTTGTTGCCGTAACATGAGCGGTAACACGATCAAGCGGACCAGTAGGGTGATGACGATAATCGCAATCCCGTAACTGCTGGTCGTGCCGACAAACCCGGCAATCCACTCCATCAAGTGCTGCAGTGGCAGCCCAATGACTTTATAAAAAGTGCCAAAGAATGGATCCGTTGGCGGTTTAAGCGTGACCCCTTGTTTCGTGGTGGGAGCACACGCGGCTAATGGTAAGGGCAATAAGCCCACAATCCCTAGTGTAAATACTTTTTTCGACTTGTGCATGAATAATTTCCCTTCAAAATGTCATCGGGTTTAACTATACTGTATGGGCTGAACGGATTCAACCGGTGACGCGAAAACCATGGAAGTCAGGAATGTTTTCCAGTGGTTTTTCTTCGTAAGTCGAAACGTTGGCATAAGGATTAGGGCCGGCTTTAACCTGGGCAACAAATTTTGCCAGATTAAGCGGTTCGCCGGCTGCCTGAATAAAAACAGAGCCGTCAGAGCGGTTTTCGATGGTGCCGCTAATGTTCAGATTATCCGCAATCATCTTCGTGGCCCAGCGGAAACCGACGCCTTGCACCCGGCCACGGACGACGATTTGTTTAGCAAGTTTGACCAAAAAGACACTTCCTTTCTTACTATCACGCGCCCTTAATACCGGAAAGCTTCTGGAGGCGCTCGTTTCGTGAGAAAACTGTCTGTGAAAAAGTACTAAAGTCTTCCTCGGCGCTTTCTCCACAGTCCATACTAGTGTAGCATAAGGCTTATGAATGAGGCGACAACGGACTAAAGTTTGATTTTTAAAAATGAACGCGTTGGCAACTATGCGCATCGCCGAACGTTGGCGCCAGAAGGAGAATTTTATGGAATATATTTCATCACCTAAGAATGACAGAATCAAGACCGCTAAAAAATTAACCGTTAAGAAACACCAAAAAGATGCCGGGCGTTACTTATTGGAAGGGCGTCATTTGGTTCAGGAGGCACTGGCAAGTGGTCAGACGCCTTACGATATTTATGCAACCGAAAAATATTTGGATGACCGGGCGCTCAAGCCGTTTTATGACAAGATCACCCAGATTTCGGAATCGGTCGCGGAACATCTCAGTGACACCGAAACACCGCAAGGCATTTTTGCGGTTATGCCCCGACAGGCTGAGCAATTACCTGAGCCGCTGAGCGGACAATTTTTGCTGTTAGATGCGATTCAGGATCCTGGCAATGTCGGAACTTTGGTGCGTACGGCAGACGCTGCCGGTATTAAGACGGTAATTTTCGGGCAGGGAACGGCAGATGCTTTTGGCCCTAAAGTTTTGCGAGCCATGCAGGGAAGCCAGTTCCACGTCCGCATCGTTTCCGCCAAGTTAATGCCGATTATCAAGGCACTGCAACGGGCCGGCATTCCGGTTTATGGGTCGGAACTCAATGAGGAGGCTAAAAGTTATCGCAAGATTCAGCCAAGTGCGCAATTCGGGTTGATTGTCGGCAACGAAGGTAACGGTATGGATCCTGTTCTTTTAAAGCAAACCGATACAAATTTATATATTCCTATTCGCGGCCAAGCGGAATCGTTGAATGTTGCGGTCGCCGCGGCGATCATGATGTTCCATCTAGTTGGGGATTAAGAATCTATTATGAAGGTGCCTTTTAGGTGTGGAAGCTGTTATACTATAAGTGTGTTCATCAAACCACAAAAGGAGCAGATGTCTTGAGCAAAAAACGCGATTGGCAATCGGATGCTGAGTATGTAGGGTATGTGGCTGATTTATTGGCCAAGCCTGAGGTTCAGCGACTGGCAGAACACCCGCAACATCATTATTCTAACCGATTGGAGCACTCGATCAGTGTTTCCTATCAGAGCTATCTGATCGGGAAACGGCTGCATCTGAATGTTCGTGCGATCGCCCGAGCAGGCTTGTTGCACGATCTGTTTTACTATGATTGGCGCAAAACCAAGTTTGACTTGGGGACGCATGCCTTTATCCATCCCCGGATTGCTTTACGGAACGCTGAGAAGCTGACCGAATTGTCACCGATGGAAAAAGACATTATCATCAAGCACATGTGGGGCGCAACAGTTGGCTTGCCTAAATACAAGGAAAGTTTTGTTGTGTCTCTAGTTGATGATTATGCTGCGATGGATGAGGTCGTCGTACCATGGATGCACAAGCTCCGGCATCCGATCCACACCCACTTAAAAGCTTTAAATTAGGATCGTGATATGACGGTGGTAGTTGCCACCGTCCACACGAGAACCGCGGATATTTATCTGCGGTTCTTTTTTAGGGAAGACCGTCCCATTCGAACCTAGTGAGTTACTTTATTAGCTAATTTACCAAGTTTGTCTGGACTTTCTTATACATCGGGTTGTAATATTTTGCCAGTGTGGTATGCTAGCACTATCTAAATGTAAGTAAGTGGGAATAATGAGGTGAGTAGAGTGGATGCAACAGTAACCAGTACAACCGATTGTCAAAGTCAGCAAGTCGCTCTTTGTCCTAAATTTCAACATACGTTTGAAATTCTAGGCAAGAAGTGGAACGGTTTGATCCTGGAAGTGCTATTAAACAATGGCAATTCGCGGTTCAAGGATATTGCGAAGCTGATTCCGCGTTGTTCAGACCGGGTTTTGGTTGAGCGCCTGAAAGAACTTGAGGGCGAAGGCTTGATTAATCGGTTGACGCACAAGGATTCGGCGTTAATCGAGTATGCACTGACAGATAAAGGCCGTGCTTTGAATTCAGTGATGGCAGCGGCGCATGCTTGGGGCGATGCCTGGGTTACAGATGAAGAGTGCCACGCCAATGAGACTCAAAAAAACGCGTAATTCACGCGTTTTTTCTTTATTAACGGGCGCCAGTTGAAAAATCAGCTCTTGACGCCAGCGCTCAATTTGCTAAGCTTGTTTTATCTAAAAACATAAAAACCATGACGAAAGCCCAAACAGGCTGGTAAGACAGGGAGTGACGTTCATAAGACTGCGAGACGTCTCTTACCAAAATGTTTGTCTTCACTTTCCGAGTTGACTTTTGAGGTGGCAACACTTAGAAAGCTCCGGCCTGGCCGTTACCTTGTTGAGTGCATGGATCAGTGTGACCATGAACAAGGGTGGTACCGCGACGCTTCGTCCCTTTTGAAGAGGGACTTTTTTTATGCCTTCAAAACGCATAAAAAATGCCGCTTGCAGTCAGTAATCGAGGAGGAAAAATATGGATTTTCAAACCAAGCTCGAACAACTTTTTCAACAAAACAACGAACGCATCAAAGAAGTCGATTCGTTGGATGACTTGAATCAGATTCGCGTGCAATTATTAGGGAAAAAAGGTCCGATCACCAGCGTGCTGCGCGGAATGAAGGATCTTGCGGCTGATGAACGGCCAAAAGTCGGTGCATTTGCCAACAAAATTCGTGATGAGTTAAGTGCCGCGATTGAAGCCCGCAAAGCGCAATTGGAGCAGGCAGTTATTGATGCCAAATTGGCGTCGGAAACTATTGATGTGACATTGCCGGGTGACCCGGTTGTTGCTGGTACGCCGCACATCATTATCCAAATCATGGACGATCTTGAAAGCTTCTTTATGGGCATGGGGTATCAAGTGCTGAGTGGTCCGGAAGTCGAGGAAGATCATTATAATTTTGAAATGATGAATATCCCAAAGGACCATCCGGCACGGGATATGCAGGAAACTTTTTATATCAACAATGAATTGCTGATGCGGTCACAGACGAGCCCGATGCAGGCGCGGACCATGGAAAAGCATGATTTCAGTAAGGGACCGTTGAAGATGATCAGTCCGGGTGTGGTTTATCGTCGCGATGATGACGATGCCACGCACAGCCATCAGTTTCATCAAATGGAGGGGTTAGTCATTGATAAGCACATTACCATGGCTGATCTCAAAGGTACCTTACTGGCCATGTGTCAGCACGTGTTTGGCGCTGATCGCACGATTCGGTTGCGTCCGAGTTATTTTCCATTCACGGAACCGTCTGTTGAAGTCGATGTTTCCTGCTTCCGTTGCGGCGGCAAGGGCTGCCCGGTTTGCAAGTATACCGGGTGGATTGAAGTCCTCGGTGCCGGCATGGTGCATCCGAATGTTCTGCGGGCAGCCAAGATTGATGCCGATGTCTATGGTGGCTTTGCATTTGGCCTCGGTCCGGATCGGTTTGCCATGCTGAAATACGGCATTGACGATATTCGCAGCTTTTACACAGACGACTTGCGCTTCCTAACGCAGTTCAGCCAGGAGGGTTAAGATGAACGTTTCATATGATTGGTTAAAAGAACTCGTCAATGTCCCAGTTTCACCAGAAGAACTGGCCGACAAGGTTTCCCGAACCGGAATAGAAATTGATGGGGTTAAGCACCCTGACGCCGGATTGAAAAAAATTGTAGTCGGGAAAGTGCTGACAAGCAAGCCGCATCCGAATTCCGATCATCTCAAACTTTGTGAAGTGGATGTCGGCGAAGCGGATCCGCGGCAGATTGTTTGCGGTGCTCCCAATGTCGCTGCAGGACAAACGGTCATTGTGGCACTGCCAGGTGCGCGGATTGCGGACAATGTCAAAATTAAAAAAGGCAAAATGCGCGGCGAAGAAAGCCTCGGGATGATTTGTGCGCTTCAAGAAATCGGCTTTAACGAAAATGTGGTACCGAAGTCCTATTTAAACGGCATCTATGTTTTCAACGAACCATTGAAGCCAGGCAGTGATGCGTTAGCCGCGTTAGGTATGCATGATGCCATTTTGGATTTTGAAATCACGCCAAACCGCGCGGATGCTTTAGGAATGCGCGGTGTTGCGTGGGAGGTCGGTGCCACCTATGCCGAAAAGCCGCATTTTGTCGAAAAACCGTTAACCGAGGGCACGAAGCCGATTGCCGATTATCTAAGTGCAGAAGTCAAAGATGCCCAGGATGCGCCGAGCTATCAGCTACGGGTCATCGACCATGTTAAGGTCAAGGAGAGTCCACTCTGGTTGCAACGGCGTCTCTGGAATGCCGGAGTTCGACCAATTAATAATATTGTGGATATCACGAATCTGATTATGTTGACGTATGGCCAGCCGTTGCACGCATTTGATTATGCCAAACTTGGCAGCAAGCATATCGAAGTCCGCCGGGCCAAAAACGGTGAGCCATTAACTACCTTGGATGGTCGGGAACATGAACTGGATGATCGCGATATCGTCATTACGAACGGTCAGGTGCCGGTTGCTTTGGCCGGGGTCATGGGCGGCTTGAATTCGGAAATTTCCGAAACCACCACAACCGTTGTCGTTGAAGCGGCTAGCTTTAATCCGGTCAATGTGCGGAAAACCGCGTTGAAATATAATCTGCGCTCAGAGGCGTCTTCCCGCTTCGAAAAAGGCATCAATCTGGCTGATATTAATCATGCGTTGGATGCTGCGGTCGCTTGGATGGTTGAACTGGGTGGCGGTCAATCAGCGAAAGGCACGCTGAGTCCGACTGCTGTTGAAGCCAAGGATGTGGTGGTAGATATCTCACTAGACCACATCAATCATGTCTTAGGCACTGATCTGCAAGAAGACCAGGTAACCGGCATTTTTCGCCAGTTAGGTTTTGGCGTGACGGTTGCAGACGGTCTTTTTGCGGTTGCGGTTCCGCCACGCCGCTGGGATATCCACATTAAAGCGGATCTGGTTGAAGAAGTTGCGCGTATTTATGGCTTTGACAATTTACCAAGTACCTTGCCGACGACAACCATGACGATTGGGGAATATACCCCGAAACAGAAACGGATTCGGCGGACGCGACATCTTCTTGAAGGACTGGGCTTAACCCAAGCGATCACTTATGGCTTAACCACTGCCAAAGCGGCTGAGCAATTCAAACTGCAACCGGGCAAGCCAACTCAGGTTGATTCGCCGATGACAACCGATCATGCCGTGTTGCGTATGAACATGGTCACTGGGTTACTGGATGTCATTAAATACAATCAGGCTCGTAAGGAAACCAATGTGGCGATTTATGAGCAGGGCCGCATTTTCACCAAAACCGGCGATCAGGTTCGCCCGACTGAAATCGAGTACCTAGGTGGTGCATTGACTGGTCAAGTGACGACTAAGACCTGGAACCAGGATGCCCGTCCCGTTGATTTCTTTTATGTCAAAGGGATTGTCACCCACTTGCTTGAAGATTATTCATTGACAGAGCCGGTACGGTTTGCGGCAACGCAGGCAGTGGCCGAACTGCATCCGGGCCAAGCTGCCGATATTTTTGTTGGCGACACCCGCATTGGCTTCTTAGGACGCCTGCATCCCGCATTTGAACACGACAACCATTTACCAGAAACGTTTGTCTTTCAGCTAGATCTCGATGCGTTGTTCGTTGCACCAAAACAGGAAAAGATTGCCCAACCGGCGCCGAAGTTCCCGGCCGTCACGCGCGATATTGCGCTTCAGGTGGCTGAGACCGTCACAAATGCGCAAGTGATGGCTGTCTTCCGTCAACATGGCGGTGCTTATCTCAAGCAGGTTAAACTTTTCGATGTTTACGCAGGTGAACACATTGCTGAAGGCCAAAAGAGCTTGGCATACACGCTGACTTATCGGCGGGATGACCAGACGCTGACTGAAGACGAAGTGACGCAAGCGTTCGATCGTGTTAAGTCTGCGTTAGCATCAGATTTGGCTGCTGAGATTCGCTAATCATCAGTCGCAATTTACCGCGCAATTAGGTATGATGGTCACTGGTTATTAAGCTGCTGCCGAAGATAGTTCGGCGGTGGTTCTGTTACATAAGCGGCTGTATGCTGCCAGTTTGGATGACAGGCACATTTAGTTTAATCCGCGATAAACAATAGTACGTAAAAAGGAGGCATCTTTTTTGGATAGGCGATCCCGACATGTAGAGGACAAACGGCGGTTGCGCGCCGATGAAAAAAAGGCGTCGCACAAGATTGTCGCGTGGGTTCTGGGTATCTTGTTTGCGGTGCTGGTGATTGTTGGCCTGATGGGGTATCGGTACGTCCACTCGGCACTTCAGCCGGTGAATCCGAATGGTCAGACTTCTGTCAATGTAACGGTGCCTGCAGGTTCATCCACCAAACAAATTGCCGCCAAATTGGAAGCCAAGCACGTGATCAAAAGTGCCATGGTGTTCAATTATTATGTCAAGTTTCACAACATTGCTGACTTTCAGGCTGGCAGTTATCAGCTGACACAACGTGATTCGATGAATCAGGTGATCCAAAAGTTGCGGGCTGGCGGCACAGCAGCCACCGCGGCGGGACAGTTGCTAGTTAAAGAAGGCGCGACAATCGAGCAAATCGCAACCTCCGTGAATAAGCTAGGCAAATCAAATCGCAATCTGACGAGCAAGAAATTCATGGCGCTCATGAAAAATCAGGCGTTCTTTGCTAAAATGGCCAAGAAATACCCGCAGCTTTTGAGTTCTGCCGCTTCGGCCCAAGGCGTTCGCTACCGCTTGGAAGGGTACCTTTTCCCAGCCACTTATAGTGTGAGTGCGGGCGAGACGGTCGAAGATCTGGTTGAAGCCATGTTAGCCAAAACTGACAGTGTCATGCAAAGTTACTACAAAAGTATCAAAAAGCAAGGCTATACGGTCCAGGAAGTCATGACCTTAGCCTCGCTGGTTGAGCGTGAAGGGGTGACCCAGGAAGATCGCCGGACCATTGCCGGTGTTTTCTTGAACCGAATTGATGCGGATATGCCATTGCAATCGGATATTTCGGTTATGTATGCTTTAAATACGCATAAAACCCACTTGACCAATAAGGATACCAGCGTTGATTCGCCGTATAACCTGTATGTGCATACCGGTTACGGTCCGGGTCCATTTGATTCGCCAAGTGAGCAAAGTATCACCGCGGTGTTAAGTCCAAATGATCGCAGCAAGCATTATCTGTACTTTGTTGCCAACCTGAAGACCGGCGAAGTGCTGTATGCCACCACGCGTGAACAACACGACGAGAACACGGCTAAGTTTGCCAGCGATAACTCATCAGTCAATAAATGATGTGCTTGTCAGGTGTGCATTTCATGAGTGACTGTTGAGATGTCATTTTGCCGTATATAATTTTAACAAGTAAGTCAGGATATTTTCATCGTGCTAAAATGAGTGGCAGAAGCTGAGCGATGCAATTAAAATAAGCGGCCTTGGAAGTGATGCTTGAATGGCGAACATCACTTCCAAGGCTGTTGTGCGCAGTTTTTATTGTCAACGATCTCAATGAAAGAAGGCCAGCAGATGCAGCAAAAGAAACCTATTGTGATCGGTGTGACCGGTGGCTCTGCCAGTGGCAAGACCAGTGTCAGTCGCGCGATTTTCGATCACTTTTCCGGGCATTCCTTGCTCTTGCTGGCACAGGATGCGTATTATAAGAAAAGTGACAAACCGTTCTCGGAGCGGAAGAAAATCAATTATGATCATCCGCTGGCGTTTGACACCCCGCTACTGAAGCATCACTTGGATGAGTTGATTCATCGCCACGCGGTTGATCAGCCAGTTTATGATTACACGATTCATAATCGCTCGGATAAAACGGTGCATCTTGAACCTAAAGATGTGATCATTCTTGAAGGGATTCTGATTCTTGATGATGAGTCGTTACGTAACATGATGGACATCAAGGTGTTCGTTGATACCGATGACGATATTCGCGTCATTCGCCGAATTCGACGCGACATGGTTTCGCGCGGGCGGACACTAGATTCAATTATTAATCAATATTTAAAAACCGTAAAACCGATGTATCATCAATTTGTTGAACCGACGAAACGTTACGCGGATCTGATTGTTCCGGAAGGCGGTCAGAATCAGGTCGCCATTGATTTACTGGTGACCAAGATCAAAGCCATTCTAGCGGAACGCGGTTTACAAGAGTAGCCATTGACAAATGGCTTCTGGATTAATAAAGTGACTAAGGAAAATAAGAAGTGAGGTAAGTATTTTATGGCAGACAAAAGCTATCCGATGACAGCAGAAGGTAAAAAGAAACTTGAAAACGAGCTTGAAGAGCTTAAAACCAAGAAGCGCCCAGAAGTCATTGAGCGCATCAAGGTAGCCCGGGGGTTCGGCGATTTGTCCGAAAACTCCGAATATGAAGCAGCTAAAGATGAACAATCTACACTTGAAAATCGGATCGTGACGATTCAGACAATGTTGCGGTACGCTGAGATCATTGACGCTAAGGCAGTTGCCAAAAACGAAGTCTCCATTGGTAAAAAAGTGACCTTTGAAGAAGACGGCGACGAGGAAACATACGAAATTGTCGGGGCAGCAGAAGCCGATGCTTTCAATGGCAAGATCAGTAATGAAAGCCCAATTGCTCAAGGACTTATTGGTCGTAAAGTTGGCGACAAAGTTACCATCAACACACCAGGCGGCGAAATGACCGTTACGATTACAAAAGTTGAAGGTTAATCCTGATTCATAAAAAGCTAGTCGGCAGTCACATCCTGATTAAGAGGACGTGGTTGCCGGCTTTTATTATGAGCGAATGTCAGTTGCCGGTGAATATCAGCCTTACGCCCTAAGCTAGCGAGCATTTGATTCGTTATAATAAATCAAGGATATGGTAGTCGGCTACGAATTTGGTGATGCCTCACTGCCAGATAAATTCACGAGTTTGATTAAAAGGAGGGATCGCAAATGCGCCGCTGGCAACTGTTTTTGGGGATTGAATTTGCGCTCTTACTCTGGCTAGGATTCCAGATCATTACGAATCCCATGGCGTTGGCAACGATCCTGATTGGCTTTCTGTTTCTTTTCTTAGGCATGCACTGGCACCGGTTGCGGACTTTTAGTGTCACGTTTGGCGGTGTATTAATGGTGCTGGGTATCTTTATTAATCCCGCGATTTGGCTCATATTGATGGTGGCCGGGATCTTTTTGATGATGGTTCTGACCAAACCAAAAGCAGGCTTTTCGGTTTGGAATCATAAACAGTACGTTGCGCCGGTAACGGAGGCTCCAGGTAAAAAAGCCGGACGGCGAACCATTCGTTCCTGGGCGGGGCGGCAAACGATTGCACCCAGTTACGATTGGGATGACATCAACATGGTGGTGCCAGCCGGTGATACCATCATTGACCTGGGTGACACTTTTTTACCCAAAGGCGACAGCGTGATTATGATTCGCAAAGGCTTTGGGAAAACCAGAATTCTGGTTCCCGTGGGTGTTGGCGTTGCTGTAGAACATGCGACGTTTTATGGGCGGTTGCATTTTGAAGATTCCGATTCGATGCTGCATAGCCAAAGTGTGACCGCTTATTCGCAGGATTACGACGATGCACCGCGCCGAATCCACATTATCACGAATGTGGTGGTGGGCGACTTGGAGGTGCTGGCAGTATGAGAAGACGGATGTTAGTCGGTTTTTTTATGATCCTGCTGGTCTGGACGATTTTGGTCGAGGCCTGTTTGGTGTTTATGCTGGCAAAAGTGACCCGTCATGATTTCCTGCAACTGTTGTTGGCGAACGTACTTTCAGCGCCGTTATTTGTTTACCTTTTTATTGGCGCCTTACTGATCAGCTCTGGCGCCACCGTGATTGTATTATGGCGGCAACGGGTGATGCGTAATCAGTTGGATAGTCGTCTGGCGCAGTTGAATGCCGGGCAATATCAAGCACCGATCTTTAATCGTTCCCAACAAGCAGTCGCCGCATTAGGCAAACAGCCAGCTGACTTGCTTGAAGCATTACGGCAAAAAATGATACGCTTACAACGTGAGATTGAACGTTATAGTAATACGCCTGTGCGCTTCTCCGGCGAAACCCGTGAGGCCATTCTAACCGGTGAACGGCACCGGTTAGCCCGAGAACTGCATGATTCGGTTTCTCAGCAGTTGTTTGCGGCGATGATGATGTTGTCGGCACTGCGGAGTGTCGCGGAACGCGACCCTAAGCAGGAAGCTTTGCAGAAGCAGTTGGATACGATTCAAAAAGTGATCAATGAAGCCCAGGCGGAAATGCGGGCGTTGCTATTGCATCTACGTCCGACTAATCTTGAAGGCAAATCGCTAAAGCAGGGGATTATCCAGTTGTTGAAAGAATTGCAAACCAAGATTACAATCAAAATCACATGGCAATTGGATGACATTAAGTTAAATGCGGCGACTGAGGATAATCTTTTCCGGATTGTTCAAGAGCTGCTTAGTAATACATTACGCCATGCGAAAGCCGATAGCCTTGAAGTTTATCTGAAGCGGTTGCAAGATATGGTTATTTTGCGTATGGTGGATGATGGTGTTGGGTTTGATCCAAAAGAAACTAGTGGCAACGGTAACTATGGTCTTGCCAATATCAAGGAACGCGCGGCGGCCATGGGTGGAACAGCCAAGGTCGTGAGCGTAGTCGGTCAAGGAACCAGTGTTGAAGTCAGAGTACCGTTATCAAAGGATGTTGCGCATGATTAAAGTATTGATCGTTGATGATCACGAAATGGTTCGACTGGGATTGGCGACGTATATTGGCGTTCAGCCTGACTTAGAGGTGGTCGATCAAGCCGAAAACGGCCAGGAAGGCGTCGATATGGCGTTGAAAGATCGGCCTGATATTATCTTGATGGATCTGGTGATGCCGGTAAAAGACGGCATTACGGCGACTAAGGAGATTCTGAAAGCTTGGCCGCAAGCGCGGATTATTATTTTGACCAGTTTCATCGATGATGCCAAAGTGTATCCAGCCATGGAGGCAGGGGCGGCGAGCTATATTCTGAAAACCGCCACAGCGGAAGAAATTGCCAAAGCCATTCGTCAGACTGCCAAGGGGGAACGGGTACTTGAGCCGCAAGTGACCACTAAGATGATGAATCGCATGAATCATCCGCAACCGCAGTATGACGAACTGACCAACCGCGAACGCGAAGTTTTGCAGTTGATTGCGCAAGGCAAGTCGAATCAGGAAATTGCCACAGCGCTATTTATTACATTGAAAACGGTTAAAACGCACG
Organism: Lacticaseibacillus zeae subsp. silagei; assembly: GCF_030770335.1. Classification (NCBI taxonomy): domain Bacteria; kingdom Bacillati; phylum Bacillota; class Bacilli; order Lactobacillales; family Lactobacillaceae; genus Lacticaseibacillus; species Lacticaseibacillus zeae. Next base: position 1,507,503 of record NZ_CP132484.1, read on the forward strand.
TCTCAAACATATTAGCCAAGTTGGATGTCGAGGATCGGACCCAGGCGGCGATTTATGCGCTCAAGCATGGTCTGGTCAAAAATGATCAAGGAGATGATGGGGTTGCAACTCGCGATCACTGATAAAGCAAGTCAATGGTTTCACCGTGAATTAAATTTACCGGATCAAGGTGCCGGCATTCGTTTCTTCGGCAAAGCTTATGGGAAGACCCAGGTTCATGATGGTTTTAGCGTGGGGATGACAAGGGATGATCATCCAGAGCATCCAATTATGTCAGTCGAAAAAGACGGCGTGACCTATTTCGTCAATCCGACCGATGCATGGTTCTTTGAAAACCTTGCGATGACGGTTGATTATGACGCCCATCTGGATGAACCTAAGTACGAATTTAAAGAAGAATAAGGCAGATTGTAGGCATACTTCATGTATGATTAATCTGCACGTAAAAAATCCTCGGGCGCAGTTGCTGCTGCCCAAGGATTTTTTGTTTTTCAGATCATGATTTCCGGTAGGGCTGGAGCTGAGTTGTTACAAACCACCACCCTGTCGTCAGAAGCAAGCCGATAACCGTTATCAGGCTGCCCCAGCCCAATAATGGCGGCGTGTAGCGCATGGTGATGCGATAACGCCCGGGCTTAAGCGGAATGGCCATGAAAATGCCAAGACTGGTTTTGACCGAAACTGGGTTCCCGTTAACGCTGACGTGCCAGCCTGGTGCCGTTGGGATCGTTGTTTGCATCATTTGGTTTGGTTTACGAATGGTGACATCAGCTGCAATGGTGGTGTCAGTAGCGCGTTTAACCCGCCAACCGCTTGCTTGTAATTGTTTGAGATCGCGTAGAATAGTGCCGACGTCAGCTTGATACAGGCTGACATTGTCAAACCACGCCTCTTTTTTATTGAGCTGAAAAGTTAATGTTTGCTCCTGGAGACCCTTTTTAGGCGTGACATTTACAGTGATCGTGTCGTTAAAGCTATCAGGGAGCGTCACAGCGTTTCCATTTTGTTTGAGGTTCACCAGATGATTGGCAAAATGGCTGCCAAGCGTCAGAACGTAGCATTTTCCCGCTTGCGGTTTAAAACGATAGGTCACAGTATGGCGGCCTTTGCCAACCTTAGTAAATGTCAACGTGCCATTTGATGTCGTGCGGCGAACGCCCGAAAGCGTCGGTTCGGGGAGTGGCAAGGCGCTAAAATAAGGATCGGTGTCTTTTCCCAGGGCGGCCTGGAGAATAAACGATTGATTGGCAACAGGCGTGTCACTATAAAGCTGCTGTTTCAGTAAATCGGTGCTGGCCGCGAAGCCGATTTGTTGAGCAAATGGTGACTGCAGGATTTTCCAGGGACCAACTTGGTTTACTTGCCGATACCATTTTAAATCAGGCCGTTGTCCGGCATCGGGTAGGGAGTTCTGCGCATGAGTCGGCGTTAAAAAGTATTTCATCCCCAACAGACTATCCGTGATTAACGTGCCATTGGTGTATGCCACCGAGCCATCGTCTTCAGGTTGGCCAATTTGCCCAAAGAACTTCGGCAAAGCCGGCTCGAGCAGCGAGTTGAATTGGTCGGCCCCGCGATAGTTGCCAGTCATCGGATCGTTACGCGTCCGAATTGTAGTTTTGCCAATGCGAAAGAATCCGTGATCTTCTTTCTTAACGGCGTTGGCACCTTGGACGAGCGCTGCGGTATAATCGTGGTAATCACGGTGGTCGAGGTAAGCCAGCTGATTCAGCGTCAGAATCATGCTGCCGCTCATGTCGACCAAGACGATGGCAAAGCCAAACCATAACGGCCGGTGCTGATCGAGACTGAGCCACACAAGCACCAGTAACAGCGAACCGATACCAAACACGAGATTACCGAAAGTCAAAAAGCTGAAGTGTTTCAGATTAAGTGCGACATCACCATAAATCAGCCCGAATACGATGAGTAAAATGACGAGCTTTTGAAGCGATAATCCTGTTTCTATCTTTGCCAGACTGCTAATACCTAAACTCAGGAACCAGAAGCACAAGACAAATGTAAAACGATACGGATACCAAACCGGAAATTGAAAACCATGCCACAATAAATCCAGCGGTTCGAACATGCAGGAAAGTAGCAAGAAACCGGTCACCAAGGCAGCCGCAATTTTCTGCCGCCATGACTGCTGTCTGGATAAGAAGAAAAGGACTGCTAGAACAAATCCTAAGGCGCCGACATAAATATTCGGGAACCCTGAAGGCATTTGATCAAAGTTGAAACTGCCCGGGATCAGCTTGCTTAACAAGCGATCCGGGGCATACTCAAAGCGCCACTGGAACGTTTTGACCGTATAAGTTGCTTTGGATTGGGCAAGTTGAAACCATGTCGGAAGAAGGACCACGGCGCTGCACATGCCGGCCAGTAAGCTGGCACCCGTAAAACGCAATCCGATACGCCAGGCGTGCCGCCAAGACTTGGCATGGGCACCGAGCCAATAAGCAGCGTATAATACCAGAAACAACGCAATCATATAGCCTGTGTAAAAGTTGATGATAAGGGCAGCCGCCAGCCAGCCGATATAGGCAATGCTCCGGCCTTTGGTGAACAACGCCTCCGCACTTTGAACGATCAACGGCAGCAAAATCGCTGCATCTAGCCACATCAAGTTGAAACTGTTTGCCAACAGCCAACCGCTAAGCGCATATGCCAATCCAAAAGCGGGAATCATCATCCCGTTAATTCCGTGGTGTTTGGCATACCATCCCATGGTTAATCCGGCCGTGCTGATTTTTAGAATCATGATCAAAAAAGCAGCAACATCCAGCATGTCAGCGGGGAAAAGAATCACCAACAAATTAAACGGACTTAATAAATAGTATGCAAAGACGCCAAACATGTCGCCGCCTAATCCTTTATTAAAGGCATAAAAAAGCTGCCCCGGGTGGCCGAGCAGAGTTTGGCGAAGATAGGCAAAAAAGTCAATATACTGTTGGCCCAGATCAACCGTGAGCACGCTGCTGGAACCAAACGGGAAAACGCCGCGAATGGCAAAGTAAAAACCGACTAACAGTCCCGGCAGTAAAAAGCTAAGGATCAGCGGATTGTTTTTTAACCATCGTCGTCGCACAGGTACCCACCAACTTCTAAATTAAAATTAATTCCGGCTTATTTTCGTCCGGCATCGTTATTTCTAGCATATCATAAGATACATAGCGTTTTGCCGGGTTCTTTGCTACACTTTAAAAGATAGAGATTTCAAAGGAGCATTTAGGGTGAAGTACATTCGTACACCGCAGCCGAAACGAAATAAAAGTCACATTCCGTTTCGCTTAAATTTATTGTTTTTCATTGCGTTTCTTTTGCTAGCGGCACTGGTTGCCCAGCTGGCTTATTTGCAGATTCTAAATGGTCCCCGATTGGCTGCCGAAGTCGATCGGACGAACAAAACAACGGTCACCGGCAATGTACCGCGTGGATTGATTTATGACAGTAAGGGACGCGCGCTTGTCACTAACAAGGCCAACAATGCGATTACCTATACCAAGAGTGTCGGAACCAAATCCCAACAGATGTATGACATTGCCAATCAGCTGGCAAGATTGATTGATAAGCCGGCTGAGAATCTGACCAAACGTGATTATATTGACTATTACCTGGCCCAGACCAAGGTGTCAAAAAGAATCACCAAAAAACTGCCTAAGAAGATTCAGGATTTGCCGTCAGCGGATTCGGATAAATTGTACAAATATCAAGTTGCCTATGTTCGCCAACATATGCCGACATTGACGCCTATTCAAAAAGAGGCAGCCGGACTTTATAAAATCATGAACGGCGCTACGCAGTTATCCACGGTTTATTTGAAAAATCAAAACGTCACTGCCCACGAAGTCGCGGTTGTCGGCGAGCGGCTGACACAGATGCCAGGCGTTAACCTTGGTACTGATTGGGAACGCTCATACCCTAATGGCGAGTCGATGACCTCGATTATCGGCCGCGTTTCCAACGAAAAAAGCGGGCTGCCTGCGGATGAATTGAACGCCTACTTAGCGAATGGGTATGCGCGCAATGACCGTGTCGGCACCAGTTACTTGGAAAAAGCGTACGAGAATGTTTTAAAGGGATCAAAGAGCCAGACCCAGGTTGAAATTGGCAATAATAACCAAATTGTCCAGTCGGTTTCCAAATTCAAAGGACAGCAAGGTGCCAATCTGAATCTGACCATTGATTCGGAATACCAAAAGAAAGTCGAAAAGGCGTTGGATGACACCTTTAGTTCGGTTCGCTCGGCCGGTGCCGGCAGTTTATCGGATGGTGCATATGCCGTGGCAATGGATCCAAATACCGGGCGGATTCTGGCCATGGCCGGGCAACATCAGGATACGCAGACCCATAAAGTCGAAGACGATGCGCTTGGGGTTATCAATCGTGCTTTTGTTGTCGGGTCTGCGGTCAAAGGGGCGACGGTTCTCGGTGCACTTCAAGACGGAGTTATTACGGTTGACCACAATACCCAGGCAGACACGCCGATTTATTTGCCGGGTACACCAGTTAAAAAATCCGTTTACCCTGTCGGTACGTTCAGCTCGCTGGATGCTGCTTCAGCGCTGGAAGTGTCCAGTAACATTTACATGATGTGGCTGGCGATGAAGGAAGGCCATTACGCTTACTCGCCGAATAATTATCTAAAACTAGACAACAACATTTTCAGCAAGATGCGCGGCTACTTCAACCAGTTCGGCTTAGGAATCAAGACCGGCATCGATTTGCCTGGTGAAATTGCCGGGTTGGAAGGTAGTACCCATGACAGTTCTGGCAACTTACTAGTTGGGTCGGCGTTGGACTTGGCATACGGGAACTACGATAACTACACCTTGATCCAAATGCTGCAGTACATCAGTGCGATTGCCAATAATGGGTACCGCATGCGTCCTTACCTGGTCAACAGTATCAGTCAGACCTTGAGCGATGGCAGTAAGGGACCGATTTTAAGTACAACTCAGCCATCTGTAACGTCTAAAATCGAGAATACCCAAGCACAAATCGATCTGGTGAAGCAAGGAATGTGGCAGGTTGTCCATGGTACGAACGGGTGGACGACGGCAACTTCTCTGAATAGTCTGAACCCTGGGGTCGCTGGGAAAACCGGGACTGCGCAAGGCTTTACTCGTCAATCAAAAGGGTCGGCGTTGACTGAAACCATTACGGAAAGTTTTGTTGGCTATGCACCCGCGAAAAATCCCAAAATTGCGATCGCGGTTATTATTCCCAACCTGAAAGCTGAAACGACGACGCCTTATCAGCTGCAAATTGCCAAAGAAATGTTTAGCGACTTCTACAAGATGAATGACATCAAAGAAGACAAGGGCTATTCAATTCATCAAAAGACGGTCAATGGTTAACGTTGTTTTGTTGGCAGCGTGTGCAAAAAATGCTAAACTACTACAAGAACATGGCCGTCAAGTGATTGATTGGCACTGGTGGCAATGGGAAAACAACAGGGTCACCTGTTGTTTTTTTAGCGAAATTGCCGCTTGGCGACGGTTATACACGCACTTGCTGCTTGGGCAGTCAGGTTAGAAAGGATTTCAATGAACTACGCAAATTGGCGCTCACGTTTTCAAAATTCAGCTTATGTGACCAACGGCATTCTGGCCGTCACGATTTTGGTGTTCATTCTAGAGACGCTTTCCGGTGGCAGCACCAATACTGAAGTGCTGATTGCTTATGGTGCCCGAGCTAATCCGCTTATTTTATACGGACAATGGTGGCGCCTGATCACCCCGGTATTTGTTCATATTGGCTTAACGCACATCTTGATGAATGGCTTTTCGTTATACTTTTTAGGCGAAATGACGGAACGTTTATTTGGTCATTGGCGGTTCTTCCTGCTATATTTCATTTCCGGTTTCGCCGGTAACGTCGCGAGTTTTGCATTCAGTCCCAACACGTTGGCGGCTGGAGCCAGCACTGCTATTTTCGGGTTACTGGGAGCTTGCTTGATGTTAGGGGATACCTACCGCGAGAATCCTGTCATTCGTCAATTATCACGTCAATTTTTGCTGTTGGTTGTCTTGAACTTGGCATTTAACCTTTTCTCTAGCGGCGTTGATATTTATGGACACATTGGCGGTGTGCTAGGCGGTTTCTTAGCGGCCGGCATGTTGGGAGCCCCGGCACTTGGTCGTATGGGGACTGTCCGGCGCGTCGCTTCGGCAGTCACCTTGATCTTTGGACTGGTTGCTTTGATTTTATTTGGAATTCAGCGCGGAATCGTATGAAAACTTATTATGATGTTTTGCAATTATTAAAGAGCTTTGGCACCTTTATCCATGTCGGTAAACGGGTGTGGGATATTGAGCTGGCAGCACTAGAATTAGACCGTTTGCATCAGGCAAAATTGATTGACGATAAGGTTTATCTGAATGCGAAAGTTGTTTTGCGGCATGCCCATGAACAAGAAGAGCAAGATCCCTTGAATCACGATTTACCTTTGCATTCAGATCAACGGAGGAATGATCAAAATGAATAATCAAAAATTAATCGGGGTTGACTTAGGCGGGACAACCATTAAATTTGCTATTTTAACCCAAGCAGGCGATATTCAGCAGCGTTGGAGTATCGACACCAACATTCTGGATGAAGGCAGCCATATTTTGCCGGATATTGTGACGTCCATTAACGAACACCTAAAACTTTACAACATGTCGCCAGCCGATTTTGCCGGGATCGGCATGGGGTCTCCGGGTTCTGTTGATATCAAAGCTGGCACCGTTATTGGCGCATACAATTTGAACTGGAAAACATTGCAGCAAGCCAAAAAAGTGATCGAATCCGGCACCAAGATTCCTTTCAACATTGATAATGACGCCAATGTTGCGGCATTGGGCGAACGCTGGAAAGGCGCCGGTGAAAATGACCCGGATGTGACCTTCGTGACGCTTGGTACGGGCGTTGGTGGCGGTATTATTGCAGATGGCGAGCTGTTACATGGCGTTGCCGGTTCTGCCGGTGAGTTAGGACATGTCACCGTCGATCCGGTTAACGGGTATCTATGTACCTGTGGCAAGCGCGGCTGCCTCGAAACAGTAGCTAGTGCGACCGGCGTGGTGCGGGTTGCTCGTGACATGGCAGAAGAATTTGCCGGCGACTCAAAGTTGAAGCAAACGCTGGACGATGGGGACGAGATTTCTAGCAAAATCGTTTTCGATTTGGCAAAAGACGGCGATCGCCTGGCTTTGATGATTGTGGACCGGGTTTGCTTCTATCTTGGTTTGGCCTTAGCGAACGTTGGTAATTTATTGAATCCGAAATTCATCGTCATCGGTGGCGGTGTGTCGGCGGCAGGCGACTTTTTGCTTAAACGCGTCGATAAGTATTTCAAAGAAAATACGTTCCCGAATGTTCGTGAAACCACCCGATTGCGGTTGGCAACGCTGGGCAATACAGCTGGCGTCATTGGAGCCGCAAGCCTGGCACTGAAGTAAGGGAAAAAGGAGAGTCGTGTAAGTGTTAACTTATCTGTTAATCTTTGTTGGATTATTTTTAATTTACTGGGGCTTCAGCTGGTTGTGGAGCTATTATCAAAAGTCGAAATTCAAGGCCATCGGTGGCGAAATTTCACCTGAAGAATTTGAGCACACGATGCGCAAAGCCCAGATTATCGACTTACGGGAACGCAACGAATTCAAAGCAGGCCATATTCTTGGTGCGCGTGACCTTCCGTATACGCAGCTGCGTGAGCGGTTAGGCGAGATGCGTAAAGATTTGCCGGTCTATCTCTATGACAAAACCGGCGTCCTTTCGTTGCGGGCTGCCCGGCGCTTGCGCAAGAATGGCTTTGAGAAGATCAGCTGGTTAAAAGGCGGTTACGATAACTGGTCAGGCAAAATCAAAAAAAGCCCGACTAATTATTGAGCCGTACATAGGCAGCAAAAAAAGCAATCGCACTGGTCGATTGCTTTTTTTGTTAAGCGATGCTTATTTGCTTAGCCTTGATGGGCTGAGAAGCGTTTGCGATTAGCTTTGCGCCGATTTTCATTGATTTCATCGGCCTTGGTTTCAACAGGTTCGACATAATTTTTCTTGAAGGCGAAAACACTGCCGGCAATGGCGCCAAGCGTCATCAACGTGCCAACGAAAAAGCCGCGTGCAAATTTATGTTTCATGAGAATCCCCCCTGATTGGTGATCTGTGATACTGAATTTATTATACTATATTGATGGAGCTTAATGAAATGGATAAACCGGCAAAACGTATCGTCATAATTGTGGGACCAACAGCTGTGGGTAAAAGTGATCTTGGCATTTACTTGGCCCAGCAGCTTCAAGGCGAAGTCATCAATGGTGATGCGTATCAAATTTATCGTCATATGAATATCGGTACCGCTAAAGTCATGCCTGACGAGATGGCTGGCGTCCCGCATCATTTACTGGATATCGTTGAGCCAACGATGCCTTACACGGTTGCTAAATTCAAAGAAGCCGCCGAAAATGCCATCACGATGGTCAGTGAACGGCATCATCTGCCGATTTTAGTTGGCGGGACCGGTTTTTATTTGAATAGTTTACGCCTGAATCTGCCGCTGGGTGGTAAAGCGCCGCCAAAAAGTGTCCGTCAGCGATGGCAAAAGGCATTAGCCGAGCATGGTGCGCCATGGTTATGGACTCAATTAGCCCAGCAAGACCCAATCGCTGCGAAGCAGATTGAACCTGCTAATACGCGGCGGGTCATTCGCGCGCTGGAAGTCATCGAATTGACCGGCAAACGGTTTTCCGAACAGCCCCAGCCCCAACCGCTTTATGAAACATTGGTTATCGGCTTGACCACGGACCGCGCGGTTTTATACGAGCGAATCAATGCGCGGGTGGACGCCATGATGGCGATGGGACTGGAATCAGAAGTCGTCAATTTGTTAAAAACTGTTCCGCCTGATGCTCAGGCAATGCAGGCCATTGGCTATAAAGAACTGGTTCCATATTTTAAAGGTCAAGCTGATTTGGCTGATTGTGTGGCGCTCATCAAGCAGCATTCACGTCACTTTGCCAAACGGCAGCTGACCTATTTTCGCAACCAAATGCCGACACATTGGTTTGATTTGGTTGCTCATCCGGAAGAAAAGCAGTCAGTGGTTGCGTTAGTGCGGCGATGGCTGAAGCAACCGGTTAAAGGAGAAAAAGATGAGTTGGACAGATAAATTTGATCCCGCCTTATTAAAAATGGTCAGGGAAGTCGATACCCAAATCGCACCACAATTGGCTGCGATTGATGAACGAATTTTGGAGAACCAAGATAAAGTTTTAACGAGCTTTCAGAAACACCATGTTGCCGAAAGCTATTTAACCGGATCAACCGGTTATGGCCATAACGATGAGGGCCGCGATGTGCTTGAGGCCATCTATGCTGACGTTTTAGGCGGTGAAGATGCGCTTGTGCGGCCGCAATTTGTCTCCGGCACTCACGCCATCGGGGTTGCATTGCTTGGGCTTGTCCGCCCGGGGGATGAGATTTTGTACATCACCGGAAAGCCGTATGATACGTTGCAAGAGGTGTTGGGACTTGCTGGCAACGGTATTGGTAGTCCTAAAGAATATGGTATTGGCGTCGATTATGTTGATCTTTTGCCAAATGGGGCACTCGATAACGATGCGGTTAAGGCACGGCTGACCGCTAAAACCAAAGTGGTTGCGATTCAGCGTTCGCGTGGGTATGCAACGCGCGATTCGTTTACGGTTGATCAGATTGCCGCGATGATCAAAGTTGTTCGCAGCGTCCTGCCGAATGTCTGGATTTTTGTCGATAACGCTTATGGCGAATTTTCCGAAACAACCGAACCACTTGAAGTCGGCGCCGACGTCATGGCTGGATCGCTGTTTAAAAATGCTGGGGGCGGCATGGCCAAAACCGGTGGGTATATTGTCGGCAAGAAGGATTTAATTGAGCGCATCAGTTATCGCTTCACGGTGCCTGGTCTTGGCGGTGCCGAGGGGGCGACTGTCGGTGCGCTGGCTGATATGTATCAAGGTTTCTTCATTTCACCGCAAACAACCGGTAATGCGATTAAAGGCGCCATCTTTGAAGCGGCCTTATTTGCAAAGTTAGGCTTAGATGTATCACCAACCTGGGATGCGCCGCGGACAGACCTGATTCAAACGGTTAATTTCGGCAACCAAGCTGATATGGTTAAGTTTGCCAAAGCCATTCAAGCCAATTCGCCGGTTGACAGCTTCGTGACGCCGATTCCGGAGAAAATGGCTGGTTATGAAGACGAGGTCATCATGGCCGGCGGGACATTTGTGGCCGGATCAACGGTTGAATTTTCTGGGGATGGTCCGTTGCGTCCGCCATACACACTTTATTTGCAAGGCGGTTTGACTTACGCACATATCAAACTGGCAACCATGGGGGCGGCACAATCGACTTTTTTTGATCAAGCTAAGTAGACAATTCGCATGCAAAAAAGCGTCAGCGTCACTGCAAACGGGCAGTGCACTGGCGCTTTTTTGATTTAGTATTGCCACTGCGGAATTTTCAAATCTATGTTAATGGTCCGCCACAACCTGCACGTAAGGTTCACCGTCCGAGCCGGTCACAATGCCCTGAATCTCCGGCGTGAATCCAGGAAAACGATGGATGCCGGCAAATAACGTTTCAAAATAGTGAATGGCCACCGCACGCCAGCGTTCGCCCGGCACGACGACGAAAATACCAGGAGGATACGGCAATGCCCCGGCAACGGCGATTCGGCCTTCCGCAGCCTGCAGTGGCACGGTGTCAAATTGTCCACGGACAAAACAGCGGTCGGCTGCTTGTGGCGTCATGGCAGTCGGTATGTTGTTCGTGTTTGTAAAAAGTAATTGTTGCTGCTGGACTAACTTAGCTTCGCGGAAAAAGTCGGACATGTTCTGGCCCAGTTCGCGTAAGGTCATATACAGATAAGCTTCACCGGTTTCAGCCACTAATTTTGGTAATGTCTCGGCAACCATTTTGTTGGCAAAGTAATCTTTTTCGAATTGTTGCAAAACTTGGCGAAGGTGCTGCCAGTCGGTTGTGGCAGATCCTGGCGTCATCAAAAACAGCAAGCTGTTCAAATCGGCTTTTTCCGGGACAATCCCGTGATCAAGCAAGTAGCGATCGACCAGCCAGCCGCTAACGCCAAATGTCGCCGTTTCCGGTAGCAGCACCGTGACCTTGCCAGGATCAAGATAAGCTTGGTTCGGCTTTAAGTGCAGGAGCTGATGCCACTTGGCGTTAGGCGTCATTGACCAGGCTTCCGCAGAAGTCGTTGCCTTTTCCGGGGCAATTGCGGTCAACATCGGATTTTGATAGGCCGAAAACAGGCGAGAATCACTTAACGAGCGACGGAAAGCGAGTGCTGCCTGAAGAGCGTCTGCCCAGATTTTTTGACCGCGGCGGCCTTGATTGATCGCGGTATTAGCGACCAACGATGCGTAAAGTGGGTAAGAATAGCTAGTGGTGACGTGTTTTAGGTACGCATGGTTGAATTGCTCATGGGTGACATAGCGTGGCTGTCCTTTGATGTGCGCATCTTTTTTATGAATCTGAGACGCTTGGCCGAAGCCGGATTGTTGCTTGTGAACGCTTTGGGTGACGATGATGCCCGGATCATCCGGACTCAATGGCACTTGCAAAGGATCCGTTGGTTTCATGGCCGGAATGAAGGGCTCGTATCCGCCCCAAGCGGCATCAAAGGCAATGTAGTCCGTTAGTGGGCCAAAAAGATCAAGTAACTGGCGGACATTAGGAACAATACCGTCGAAGGTTTCCAGCTCAAGAATGGCCAGTCTAAACGGATGGCGTTCTTGGGCTTTTTGCGGATCAATGCTCGCAACCAGTTGGCGTAACCGGTTAGCGCTGATATCAGTAAGGTCAAGTGGACCGATTAATCCGCGTTGGGTACGGAGGGTGTCAAGGTAAACCGGGCGGGCCCCATTTTGTACCAACGCGGCATTATAAAAAGATTTGTGATTATTACGGTCAAATAAAACCAGATCACCTGGCGTCAGCAACGCACTGGCTACAATGTTGTTGGAGCCAGTCGTGCCATTGGTGACAAAATAAGTTTCATCAGCATGGTATAACCGCGCCGTGGCTTGTTCAGCTGCCAGCGGGCTGCCGCCATGTGTCAACATGTCTCCCAGTGAAGTGACCACATCGCTGGTATCGCTGGCAAAAAAAGTGTCCCCATAAGCTTGATAAAGTAGATAACCGGCGGGGGCCAACCTATCATACTGGCCGCTGTGGTGACCGGGAGTGGCAAAACTTGTCGGGTTTGCCTGTGCAAAATTCAGTAGATCATTTAGAAAGGCGGGAATCATCGTCTTTTCGTAATGTGTCGCTGCCGCGGTGATTTGAGTGAGCAAATTAGCATCAAGTCGCGGTGCTTCAGTCAAGTCCAGCTGGCCGGTTGAATCATTTTGGCGGTGGCCAATGACAAAGACCGGCAAAGGCAGTTCACTGGCAACAAGTTGGTCAAAGACATTTTGATCGGCCGCATGCACCACCACTGCATTGAAAGCTGCCAAAGGGTAATCATTAAACGGCAGCCAATCGGTGGGTAAGTTGACAGATTTCATGGTCGGGGTGTATCCAACGTGTAAATGTAAGGTCATGACGACAACGTCCTTTCAGAAACCTAGTTACTGTTATCATACGTTTCATATTTAAAAATACCTAGAAAGAATTTGGCGCGGTAAGATTTCGGATTGCTTGGATAATACTGACAAGCGTGGCAAGTTGACTTAGTAGAAAGCGCTTCTTTTTGAATAATTGGCTCAACATATTGGTCTATAACAAGTTGACCGTAAAAATAAAATTTTTTCATTTTTTACGTTAAATGTCAGAAAAGCTTACATGTTGCGTTGACACCGTTTATCTGGTTTGATAAGCTGACATCGTTGTAAAGGAGGATGCCTATGGCTGAGATCGCTGATCTGAGAACGCGATCGGTTTTGCCGATTGGTACAGTTATGTTGTTAACAGACTTGACTGCCCGCCAGATTCGTTACTATGAAGCCCAGGGATTGGTCAAGCCCGAGCGCAATGCCGGCAATCACCGAACTTATTCGCTTAATGACGTTGATGAACTGCTGGAAATCCGCAGTCAGATGGCAGATGGTTTCACGCTGGCTGACGTTAAGCGGTTGAAGCATCCACGTCATCGCGAGGATAGCGATGCCGAAGTTCGCAAAGTGTTGCGCGATGAACTGTTGAATCAGAGTCGACTCAATCAAAGCCCGGATCCGGGTCCCACCATCGGCTTCCGACAATCACACTAAAGATAGGAGTTCACGTATATGGCAAGAAAAGCAATTACCGCTGATGAGATTCGCCAGACAGTTAAGGATGAGAACGTCTTATTCTTGCGCCTGATGTTTACCGACATTAACGGGATCATTAAGAACGTCGAGGTGCCGATTTCCCAGTTGGAAAAGGTGCTGAATAATAAGATTACCTTCGATGGTTCGTCAATTGACGGTTTTGTTCGAATCGAAGAAAGCGATATGCTGCTCTATCCGGATCTTAACACTTGGCTATTGTTCCCGTGGGAGAATGATCACGGTAAGATTGCCCGGCTGATCTGCTCGGTTCATCGTCCAGACGGCACACCTTTTGGCGGCGATCCGCGTAACAATCTGATCCGTGTCGTGAATGAAATGAAAGAAGCCGGCTTCACAGCTTTCAATATCGGCCCTGAACCGGAATTCTTCTTGTTTAAACTGGACGAAAATGGCAATCCGACAACGAAGCTGAATGATCATGGTTCTTACTTCGATTTTGCACCGCTTGATATGGGCGAAAATTGCCGGCGTGATATTGTCCTTGAGTTGGAAAAGATGGGCTTTGAAGTCGAAGCTTCCCACCATGAAGTGGCACCGGGCCAGCACGAAATTGACTTCAAATATGCCGATGCACTTGATGCTGCCGATAACATTCAAACCTTTAAACTTGTGGTCAAAACCATTGCCCGCAAACACGGCCTGTATGCGACCTTTATGCCAAAACCACTTCACGGCATCAACGGTAGCGGCATGCACATCAACATGAGCCTTTTCCACGACAAAGGCAATGCCTTCTATGATCCAAATACCGACGATCAGTTGAGTGAAACGGCGATGCATTTCCTTGCCGGCGTTTTGCGCCATGCTTATGCGCTGACCGCGGTTAACAACCCAACCGTCAACTCCTACAAACGACTGGTGCCAGGATTTGAAGCCCCGGTTTATGTGGCTTGGTCCGGCAAAAACCGCTCACCACTGATTCGGGTACCGCAGTCACGGGGATTATCAACCCGCTTGGAGTTACGCTCGGTTGATCCGACTGCCAATCCTTACTTAGCCATTGCCGCAATCCTTCAGGCCGGCCTTGATGGCGTCAAGAACCAGTTGAAGCCGGAAGAAGCGGTAGATCGTAACATTTATCGGATGCAAGACGACGAACGCAAAGCAAATCATATTCAAGACCTCCCATCAACCTTGCACAATGCGTTGAAGGCATTGGCGGCTGATGACGTGGTCAAGGCTGCCCTGGGTGAACATTTGTATCAAAGCTTTATGGATTCGAAGAACCTCGAATGGTCCGCATACCGCCAGCAGGTTTCCGAATGGGAACGGCAACAATACCTGGAATTGTATTAATTCCAGCCACCCAAAAGCTGTTGTTAACCTTTTCCTTGACTAACTGGTAAAAACAGTCAAGCATTCAGTAATTTAAAAAGACTTCAGGCGTGATGGCGTCTGAAGTCTTTTTGCGTTAATGGTGCTTATGGAAAACTCACCGCCATCGTAGGTGCGTTTATGCGGGTTAATAGTTGAAAACGCTAAATGAGATGGCTACACTGAATTTATCACATTTCTCTCATAAAGGACGGCACTGCTCATGAAATTAAACCAATTCGCTCGATTAGCCCCTGAATTTAGCCAACAATTAACGGAACTTGCTCGCATCGGCTTGCCGGCAGATCCCCAAGGCCATTTTGCCAATACTGCGGCAGCCTTGTACGCGGCCTTTTTCCCAGAGGCATATCAGCTCGCTGCAAAACAAGATAAATTTGCTCAGATTGCAGTTAATTCGCGACAGAATCTGGCTGAATGGTTGGCATCGGGGCCCACGCAGATGACCCGGCGCGACTTTTATAATGTAGCTTTGCAACTGCTGGGGTTCGAAGCCTTTACCGACTTTGACCTGAGTGATCCGTTGGCTTTTATGGCGGCTACAGAGCTGCCAAGTGTTGATCACGATCTGCTTGATACTAGGGATCTGCTTAAGGCTAGCTACTTATTGCTGACGACGCGAACCAAACATTTAGTCAACTTTCTCGATGATTTAGCCAATCGTGGCTTTTTCAAGAATTTTCAGTCGTCGTCAACCCAACCGAAACCTTTATTGTTTAATGGTAAAGTGCAACAGGTTTTCGATGCCCGCCAAGCCATTCGCGAGGTAGTATGGATCGAGTCTGATGTCGATTCGGACCACGATGGGCAGCGCGATCTTTTAGAAGCAACCATTTATCGACCGAAAGCCACCGAGCAAGGATTGAAGGTTCCGGTTCTATTTACTGCCAATCCTTATTTTCATGGGACCAATGATGTGACGGCTGCGACGCATGTTCCGGAAACGGTTTTGGCAGTCAAGTCACATGGGGCCTCGAAGGCGGAAGTAACGGCTACCCCGGTTCGAACCGACGACTTACCGAAGCGGGTCGTTACTGGCGAGGCGACGGAAGCAGAAGCCTATGCCGAAGAAAATAGTATGTATGCGTTCAATGATTATTTTCTTGCGCGCGGGTTTGCTGTGGTTTACTCAGCAGGGGTCGGAACGCGGTATTCAGACGGCTTTCGGACCATTGGCGGGCCGGAAGAGACTGCTGGCGCGGTGGCGGTCGTCGAATGGCTGACCGGTAAGCGCCGGGCGTTCACGAACCGTACTGCTGGCGTTACCATTAAGGCTTGGTGGTCAACCGGCAAAGTTGCGATGACCGGTAAGTCCTACTTAGCTACGTTAGCCATTGCTGCGGCGACGACCGGCGTTGAGGGGTTGAAAACCATCATTGCCGATGCCGGCATTTCTAGCTGGTATGATTATTACCGCGAAAATGGTTTGGTCGTGGCGCCCGGCGGCTTTCAAGGTGAAGACGCTGATGTTTTGGCAGTTGATACGTTTTCCCGGCAGAAATCCGGCGGCGATATGATTCGCATCAAGTCGGCTTGGGAGCGGCATCTTGCTGCGATTACCCGTGATCAGGATCGGACGACGGGTGCCTATACCGCGTGGTGGGATGCGCGTAATTACCGCAAAAATGCCGCCAACGTCAAAGCCGACGTGGTGTTGATTCACGGGCTCAATGACTGGAATGTGAAACCTAAAAACGCGATTCGCTTCTGGCAGGCAATCTCAGATTTGCCGATTCAAAAGAAACTGATTTTACATCAAGGACAACATGTTTATGTTCACAATGTTCGCTCGTTGGACTTTTTGGACATGATGAACTTGTGGTTGACACATGAACTGTTGGGGGTAGCCAATGATGCTGCACGTGCTTTGCCTAATGTCATCGTGCAAGATAACGTGACTCCGCAGACCTGGTCAGCCTATACCGATTTTGCTAATCCGGAAGCGGAACATGTGACAACTGAGGTCAACCTGAAGAATGACTTTGAAGCAGCTACCGATCAGTTTACCGATCATGCCACGGCAACGTTTGCGGCGCAACATGACACCAGCGCCAGTTTCGAAAAGGCCATCATTACCCCTAATAATGCTTACGCTAACAGCCGGTTGTGGTTGACCCAACCAGTGCTTGAGCGTGATCAAATCCTGGAAGGTATTCCACATCTTGAGCTGACGTTGGCAGTTGATGCACCGACCGGCATTCTTAGTGTTCGGCTCGTGGATCTCGGCGAGGCCAAGCGTTTTGGCGAAACCGCAGCCACCGTTGCGGCCAATGATTTACAGTTAGGCTTTGATTTTAAAACAACCGATATTGTCGAATTCAAGCCGGCCGCTAAGCCAACCCCAAGTAAACTGATAACGTTAGGTCATATTAATTTACAAAATCCTAAAAACGCCTACGAAGTGCAGCAAATCACACCGGGCCAGTTTTTTCACGTGAGTCTGGATCTGCAACCGACGCACTATCACTTACCGACCGGCCGGCAGCTTGCCTTGATCATCCATGGTGCCGATATGGCGCAAACGATCCGACCGACAAAAACCACGCATTATCACGTCGATTTGGCGAAGAGCACCTTAACATTGCCATTTCGACTTTAAAAATAGCATCCACGGTTGAGGACAACATCGTCATAAGTTTGCGCCGTTGCGGGAAAAGGACGTGAAGTGGATGGATCATCAGGAACGCCAGATTAATATACGTTGGGTTATTCGACGGTTGCCGCTGACTTTAATAGTGGTGCTATTTTTACTGAGCCTGACAAGCACTTTGGAGCCAATTTTAAATGGCGTGGTTTTCGGTCAACTGGTCAATATTGACTTCAGTAATCTTGACGCTGTGGGGCGTTATGTGTCATTAGCGGCAGCTGCCTACCTCGTTACCTACACATCACTCTATCTGTTTTTGCGCGCCCAGCAACGCGCTGTTCGGATGTTGAATCAGGCACTTAAATCAGTGTATTTCACCGCCTCAGTCGCGCACGCAGGAACTAACGCCACGGAGGTTTCTGACACGATCAATGACGTGACCGGCGTGGCGAAACAAATTGAACAGGCCTATTTTGTCGAGCTTATCGGTATGTTGCAACAAGTGATTGGCTTGATTATTTCAGTGATTTTTATCCTGAAAACCAATGTCGTGTTAAGTTTGGTCTACGTGTTATTTTCTGCACTGTCGTTGCTTCCGAGTCACTTTGGTAGAAAAATCCTGGCCAAAAAGTCGGACGTTTGGGCTAATACCAATGCCAGTTTGGTTTTGAGTATGAAAGATATTTTTCAAGGCCGAATGGAAATTTTTAACTTTAAAGCCTGGCCGGCCTTTTTCACCCGATTTAAGCAGCACCTGAGCCAAGAAGAACGCGACTATGAGCGAATGAATAACTTCCAATATTTATTCCAATATGTGTCTTGGCTATTTGCCATTGCGGCGTTTTTGCTGCCACTTTTTATCGGCCTCCTCTTGATGGCCAAAGGATTGTTTGGTGTGACGACCAGCGTCATTTTGACACTGACAATGACGGCAGATTCTGTTGTCGGCGGCGCTCGCAGTTTGAGCAAATCGCAAAGCCAAATTGTTAGCACAAGTCAGCTGCGCGTGCTACCTGTGGCTGGTCAATTTGAACTACCTAAGGTTGATGATAGCGAGTCAAAGCCGGAAGCGTTAAAAGGGGAGCTTGACATCAGCGATCTAACCGTTGTGCGCGATCAGCATTTAATTTTGAGTGACGTCAATATCCGCCTTAAACCGGGTAGCAAAGTCATTGTGACCGGTCCTTCTGGAATAGGTAAAACAACCCTTCTAAAAGCCATCACCGGTCAAGTGGCATCTCAGGGTGCGATTCGTTTTGCCGGTCAGCCGCTGCATGCTGGTGATTTTGTTTTGGTGTCGCAAAATGTCTGGTTGTTTAATGGTACATTGCGGGATAATATCACGTTATATCAGGCCTACGATGATGTCGCGGTTTTGGCGGTTTTGCGTCTGGTAGGGCTTGATCAGGAATTAGGGGAGCATGTGCTTGATTTCAAAATTGTTGATAACGGCAGTAACTTATCAGGTGGACAAGCGCAGCGCATTGCGATTGCGCGTGGATTGTTGCGCAAGAGTCCTATCTTTTTGCTTGATGAGATTTCTTCAAGCCTTGATCAGGTCAATGCTGATAAAATTCATCGCATCATCTACACGTTACCCGCAACGGTCATTGAAGTCGCGCATCATTATCAGGAAGCCTTGGCGCAAGCATATGGCGTAAAGATTTACGAAATGGTTGATCACCGGTTGCAATTAAAAAATGAGGCCTCCAGGGAAGTTGCTACTGGCACAGAAGCTATTTAAGGACAGGATTTAGGTAAACTCGGTAACACAAAAAGCCCGAAACATCGGGCTTTTTGAGGACAAACTGTTTGCTTTAAGTGTACCAGCCGGGATTTGAACCCGGGACAAACGGTTTAGAAGACCGTTGCTCTATCCAGCTGAGCTACTGGTACAAATCGTTATTAAGTATACGAGAAGCGCGGGTAGGCGTCAACGGAATGTTGAGGAACTTGAACTTTGTGAGGGTGTGTAAAAGGTTTTAAGGATGTGGAAGGGACGCTACAGCTCTTGTAGTTAGGCAATCCGGCGCGGAAACGCGTTCACCGGCGCAGAAAGCTACGTGTAAGGGTCTTGGACGCAATGGCTAAAACTAGGTCATGGGAAATAAGGGGTGTGAGGCAATCCGGCTTTGAAACGCGTTCGCAGGCCCAGAAACCTGCGTGTAAGGACCTCAGACCTAAATGGCCAAAGCCCGGGGCAAGGGAGAATAAGAGGCGAAGGGCAATCCGGCGCGGAAACGCGTTCACCGGCGCAGAAGTCGGAGTGTAAGGGCCTTGGGCGCAATGGCTAAAGCTAGGTCATGGGAATAAGGGGTGTGAGGCAATCCGGCTTTGAAACGCGTTCGCAGGCCCAGAAACCTGCGTGTAAGGACCTCAGACCTAAATGGCCAAAGACCAGCCATTTAGGTCTGAGGCCACTTACACTCCGGTTTCTAACCGGGCCTGCTCACGCTCTTGACTTCCTAACAATAAGTGAGTAACATACACCCAATCGCTACCGAAGGCCATTCACATTTTTTAAGAATGGAGGGATTCTGATGGGATATCGAATCCAGTTGAACATGAAGACGCAAGAATTTATCGCGATTGATCCGCATAATGCTAACCATATTGGTAAGGGCGAGACAATTGAAAAAGCGTTGCAACAACTGAAGAAATAATGTCTTGCTGCCGGTGAATGACTTCATACCGGCGGCTTTCTTTTTTGCCAAGGGACTAGTGCCATGGAGACTTTTTATGCTATATTAGGTTCCTTGGCAGGGGCAGGCTCAGATTTTTTCTGGGCCTTTTTTTGGCTCGAAGTCGCCGATTAAAACGTTTCCTTGTTGAAACTGTTTGGCTTGGCTATAATTCCATCCAGGGGGTGGCACTTATCATCATTTTGCTGAACATCTTCATTTTACTGGTTACCGCCGCATTGTTAATAACGGTAACCACCCAACTCAGAAAACCGATTAATTGGATCGTTGACGGCATTTTATACATAGCCTTATTACTCATTAATGCAGCGTTTGGTGGCTGGTTGACTTTCTTTACCTTGATTTATGCGCTTTATATGCCCGCGGTCATCATTGGCGTTTGGCTTTACCGTCAGCAACACTTGCCACAATAAGTCGATTTTTGGAAGTGGCAGCTTTAAATTTGACGCTGATATGACTATTTAATTGCAGCCAATCCAAGTTGAAAAATGGTTGGCCGAACTTGCACCATCCAAAAAAGCGGCTATTATCGGCGATGTGCTTGCAACTTGGCCTGCTGTCTGGTAATATTAGTCCGTTGTATTTGGCACCCCTCCTATGCAACCGCACATCGTTGGGTTTTAAGCGTAAGCACCTAACTTGGCGAGTCTTCAGGGGAAAAGCCGAAAGGCAAAACAGGAGGTGCACACAGTGTACGCAATTATCAAAACAGGCGGCAAGCAGTATAAAGCTGAAGTCGGTGAAGCCATCTATGTTGAAAAACTTGATGCCGAAGAAGGCAAGCAAGTTACTTTTGACGAAGTAATCATGGTTGCTGGTGAAGGTGATGCCAAGATTGGCACGCCAACTGTAGCCGGCGCAACCGTGACTGGCAAGGTCGAAAAACAAGGGCGCGAAAAAAAGGTTGTTACTTACAAGTACAAGCCTAAGAAGCACTCTCATCAAAAGAAGGGCCATCGTCAGCCATACACGAAAGTCGTTATCGACGCGATTAACGCATAAGAGGTCAGTTTATGATCAAGGCAATTTTTCATCGCGATGAGCATGGCGATATCGTCAGTTTTGAACTGAGTGGCCATGCCGATGCCGGTAAAACCGGCAAGGATATCGTCTGTGCTGCGGTTTCAGCCGTGAGTATCGGTGCTGTCAATGGCGTCGAAGCGTTGGCGGGATTTAAGCCCGACGTCGATGCGGATGAGGTCCATGGCGGCTATCTGCAAATGACGCTCAAGTCGGCAATCACTGGCGAACAACTGCACATTAGTCAGATTTTGTTGGAAAATTTATTGCTTGAACTACAAAGCATCCAAGATCAATATCCTGATCGCATTTTGATTACGACAAAACAATTAAAACAAAATTAATTCTCGGAGGTGTACGTTATGTTAAAGATGAATCTGCAATTCTTCTCTCACCATAAAGGTGGCGGTTCAACATCTAACGGCCGTAATTCTGCAGGCCGGCGTTTGGGTAGCAAGCGTGCCGATGGTCAGTTCGTTAAGGCAGGCAACATCTTGTATCGCCAGCGCGGTACCAAGATCCATCCTGGTGAAAACGTTGGCCGCGGCGGCGACGATACCTTGTTTGCGACTGCTGACGGCGTTGTCAAGTTTGAACGCTTCGGCCGTGACAAGAAGAAGGTTTCAGTTTATCCGGCAGCAGCTGCTGAATAAATATTGATGACGTCCCGGTAATCGGGGCGTCTTTTTTTCAGAATTTTAAAATGACGTCAATAAGGAGTGGTTTGGATGGATCGAATGACAGCATTGCAGGCGCGGATTCTGGACAAGAAATTAGATGGCTTTTTTGTTACCGATGCCACCAACGTTACTTATTTGACAGGTTTTACCGGTGAAGAAAGCGCCTTGCTGGTGACGCCGGAGAAAGCTTATTTTATAACGGATTCCCGGTTTACCGAGCAGTTTAAGCAGCAGGTACATAATGCCAAGCTGGTGTTGCATCAGGATGGGTTGTTTAAAACGGCTGGTGATTTAGCCAACCAATTGCAGTTGACCCGCATTGGTTTTGAAGCCGTTCACCTGAATTATGCCGATTATGAAGCCTTTGATCTTTTAACACAAGGAACACTGGTGCCAACCCGTGACTTTGTTGAAACACAGCGCGAAGTCAAAGACGATGAGGAACTGGCCTTGATCAAAAAGGCGGTTGCCATTGCCGAAAAAGGTTATCAGCATGTTCTTGATACGATCAAACCTGGCATGCGGGAAATTGATATCGCCAATGATTTGGACTTTTTCATGCGGCAACTTGGTGCCAGCAATGTCTCGTTTGAAACAATCGTAGCTTCCGGTACGCGTTCGGCAATGCCACATGGTTCCGCAACGGAAAAGAAGATTGCCAAAGGGGATATTGTGACCCTCGATTGGGGATGCATCTATCACGGCTACATGTCCGATTTGACGCGGACATTTGCAGTCGGGGAACCGGATGCCAGGCTTAAGACGATTTACCAAATTGTTTATGCGACGAATCAGAAAGTCCAGCAAGCTTTGAAGCCTGGTGTGATGGGACGAACGATTAATGACTTAGCGCATCACACAATCAATGACGCCGGCTATGGTCAATATTTTGGCCATGGAACCGGACATGGCATTGGTCTGTCGATTCATGAAGGCCCTGGCGCCTGGGGTCCTTATCTCGATGTGCCAGCCGCAAAAGGCAATGTCGTGACCGATGAACCCGGCATCTATGTTCCGGATCTTGGCGGTGTCCGAATTGAAGACGATTTGGTCGTGACTGCAGACGGCAATCAAAGTCTTAGTCAACCGGCACCAGCTGAATTACTGGTACTGTGAGGCTGTCTACGTGGCATGGCTGTTGCAAGCATCTTCACCGCTTGCTAGAATAGATTTAGCTTACAACTGAATGTATGGAGGAAGTTCATGATATCTGTTAATGATTTTAAGAATGGTTTGACGATTGAGGTCGACGGTGACCTATGGCGAATCGTTGAATTTCAACACGTTAAGCCAGGCAAGGGTTCGGCATTTGTTCGCTCAACCTTGAAGAACCTGCGCACGGGTGCGGTACAGGAAAAAACGTTCCGATCAACTGAAAAGGTTGAAAAAGCGCAGATCGACAGTAAAAACATGCAGTACCTTTATGCCGATGGCGATAATTACGTCTTCATGGACACCGATACTTACGATCAACTGACACTTCCTGGCGATGAGATTCGCGACCAGTTGAATTATTTAAAAGAAAACATGAATGTTAAAATTATCATGCACGGCAATGAAACCCTGGGTATTGAGTTGCCGAAAACCGTTGACTTAACGGTTAAGGAAACCGAGCCAGGCATTCGCGGTAATACCAGCAGCGGCGGTTCAAAACCAGCCACCATGGAAACCGGACTAGTCGTTCAAGTGCCGTTTTTCATCAACACTGGCGATGTACTGACGATTAACACGGATGATGGTACTTACATTTCACGTGCCAATAATTAAGGCTTAGGAGGGTTCTCGCGATGGCTGAAGAAACCAATATCATATTAGCAAATCGGACGGATGCCCAAGGGACCATTGAAATTGTTCCTGAAGTTTTGGAAGTCATTTTGGGTATTGCTGCGAGTCAGGTAGACGGTGTCTATCAAATGCGCGGTACATTAGGGTCTTCAATTAACGCCTGGTTTGGCCGTGCCAACCACGGTAAAGGTGTTAGTGTGACAGTTGCCGATGATAAGATTACGGCTGATGTCTACGTTTATCTGGATTATGGTGTCTCCGTTCCGAAAGTGGCTTTGGCCATGCAAGAACAGCTACGTGAACAGTTACTCTTTATGACGGATTTGACGTTAAGCGAAGTGAATGTGCATGTCGTTGGCGTCATCCCTGAAAAGACGGAAAAAGTCAATCCGGATGATCTGTTTAAAGATGACGACACTGATGAACCATCGACAACGAGCAGCAAGGATGACGATTAACATGGAATCACGACACGCGATCCGTGAAGCTGCCTTTCGAGCGCTTTTTGCGTTGGCAACGAATCCGGAAGCAGATAAAAGCGCCGTATACGCAGAAGTTTTACCTAAAGATACTGAAGTGCCGCCTTATTTAAGTGAATTGGTGGAAGGCGTCTTGACGCATCAGGAGGCGTTGGATGCTGCCTTAACCCCGCAGCTTAAAAAGGGGTGGACGCTGAGTCGTTTGACCAAACCGGATTTAATGATTCTGCGCTTGGGCTTGTATGAAATTCGCTATGAAGAAGCGATGCCGGAAGCTGCGGCGATTAATGAAGCCATCAATTTGGCCAAACGTTACAGCGATGACCAATCTGCTAAGTTTGTCAATGGCATTTTGGCTAATTTTATTGAAGCATCGCCGAAAGCGTAAGTTAACCGGTCAAAGACAATTACTTTGGCCGGTTTTTGCTTTATACCGGTACTTGACGCTATCGAGGAACCGAACATTGGTTGTTATATCAGACAATGCTAATCAAATGGGGAGTGGTTTTTGTGGCAACGCGATTGGATGGCAAGGTAGTTTCAAAACGCATTCTTAGTGAACTTCAACAGACAGTGACTGGTTTGGCGCAACAAGGTGTGACGCCAACACTTGCAGTCATTTTAGTGGGATCGGATCCGGCCAGCCAGGTTTATGTGCGTAACAAACAACGGCGCGCGGAGGAAATCGGGGTTCGTTCCTTAATGTTTAAGTTGCCAGAAGAAACCTCTCAGAAAACCTTATTGGCAAAGGTAGCTGAATTGAATCAAGATCCCGATGTGGATGGCATTCTGGTCCAGCTGCCATTGCCCAAGCAACTGGATGAACGGGTCGTGATTAATTCGATCGATCCCGATAAAGACGTGGATGGCTTTAGCCCGGTGAGTGTGGGCCGCTTGTGGACCAATGAACCGACTGTTGTGGCTTCAACCCCTTACGGCATTATGGCGCTGTTAGATGCCTATCAGATTGATGTCACCGGTAAGCGGGTGGTCATTGTTGGCCGCTCGAACATTGTGGGTCGGCCGCTCGCTGGTTTGATGGTGAACCATGATGCGACGGTGACCATTGCCCACAGTAAAACCCGCGACCTTAAAGCGTTGACCCGTGAGGCGGATATTTTGGTTGTTGCGATTGGCGTGCCGCATTTTATTGGCGCCGATGCGGTTAAACCCGGGGCAACGGTTATTGATGTCGGTATTTCGCGCGGAGCTGATGGGAAACTGCACGGCGATGTCGATGCTGATGCGGTTGAGCCTGTTGCCGGTGCTTTAACACCGGTACCGGGTGGCGTTGGTCCGATGACAATTGCCTCACTCATGGCCCAAACAGTTGAACTGGCGAAGAGGCGATTGCATGGTTGATACCAATCAATACTTAAGTGTCACCGCACTAACCCAATATTTAAAACGTAAATTCGATGCGGATCCTTATCTGGCTAAGGTTTATCTAACCGGTGAAATTTCTAATTATCGCAAACGGGTAGGCAATCAATATTTTTCCCTCAAGGATGATCACGCTAAGATCGGTGCGTTGATGTTCCGTAATGCTTTTAGCAAGTTGCAATTCAATCTTGAAGAAGGCATGAAGGTTCTGGCAGTTGGCCGCGTTAGTCTGTATGAACCAAGTGGTGAATACCGGCTGATTGTGGAACGGTTGGAACCGGACGGCGTTGGCGCACTCTACCAAGCCTTTGAGCAGTTAAAGAAAAAGCTTGCTGGTGAGGGGCTATTTGATCGCAATAAACGTCCGTTGCCGTTGTTTCCTAAGCGCGTGGCGGTTGTGACCAGTCCCAGCGGTGCGGTGATTCAGGATATCATGACCACCGTGGCGCGCCGTTATCCGATTCTACAACTGACCCTTTTCCCGGCGGTTGTCCAAGGCGATCAGGCAGCGGATTCGATTGTCAAACAGTTGAACCGCATTAAGGCGATGTCAGACTTCGATGCCGTCATTATCGGCCGCGGCGGCGGTTCGATTGAAGACCTGTGGCCGTTTAACGAAGAGAAAGTGGCGCGGGCTTTAGTCGACATGCCGATTCCGATTGTCAGTTCGGTCGGCCATGAAACCGATACAACCATTACGGATTTCATTGCCGATCGGCGGGCGGCGACGCCAACGGCTGCTGCGGAAATTGTAACGCCGGTGACGCTGGTAGACGCACTTAATCGCATCTCGGAAGATCGTGTGCGCCTCGTCAATGCGATGCACAACCGGCTGAAAAATGTTGCCAGCCGACTGCAGCGCTCTGCAGAAAGCGTCGTCTTAACCCAGCCTGATCGTTTGTACGACCAGTACGTGCAACGCGTTGATCAATTGCGTCAGCGACTTAATCAAAGCATGGTCAATCAATTGCGCGAAAATGACCATCGTCTGGCCATGGCGACGCAGCAACTTGATGGACGGCAATTACTGATAAAAGTCGTGAACCTCAAACGGCAACTGCTCGATAATCAACACCGTCTAGATCGGGCAGTCATCAGCGTTGTAAAGGCTAAGCGTCAAGCGGTGGCCAATGCGGCGCTGGGGTTGGATCATTTGAGCCCGCTGAAGATACTGGGCCGGGGATTTGCTTACGTGACAGATGACACCGGGCAGATGCTTAAAAAGACAGATGACTATGCGGTCGATGCCGACATTCACATTCATGTTGCGGATGGTCAAATTGGCGCTCATGTGACAACAAAGGAGAAGAATCATGGCTGAACCTACGTTTGAAGAAAAACTTGCCCAACTTGAAGCAATTGTCAATCAATTGGAGCAAGGCGATGTACCGCTCGAAAAAGCTTTGGATCAATTTAAAGCTGGCGTGAAATTGAGTCAGGAACTCGAAAAAACATTGAAGTCAGCTGAAAAAACGGTGACAGAAATGGTAAGCGACGATGGCAGCACCCAACCTTTTCAACCTAAAGAAGGCCAATAATGAATTCGATCTTAAATCAATGGCGGACAGCCGTTGAACATACATTAGATGAAACATTGGCAAAGGTCCCTAACCCGCATTTACGCGCCGCAATGGCTTATTCCGTCGACGCAGGTGGTAAGCGATTACGTCCGCTACTGTTATTGAGCGTGGTTGCTATGTATGATGGTGTGGTTGCTGAGGCACTGCCTGCTGCCGCCTCGCTTGAATTTGTGCATACTTATTCATTGATTCATGACGATTTGCCTGCCATGGATAATGATGATCTGCGCCGCGGCAAACCGACGAATCACAAGCAGTTTGGTGAGGCGTTGGCGATCTTAGCCGGTGACGCACTTTTAACCGATGCCTTTGCCTTATTGAGTCAACATTATCCGGATAAACGCGCTGCGCTGATTCAGATACTTGCCGAGGCAGCTGGCAGTTCCGGGATGGTTGAAGGCCAGGTGCTTGATATGGATGGCGAGCGAGTTCACTATGATCTGG
The DNA here is from genome assembly GCF_030770335.1 of Lacticaseibacillus zeae subsp. silagei. NCBI lineage: Bacteria > Bacillati > Bacillota > Bacilli > Lactobacillales > Lactobacillaceae > Lacticaseibacillus > Lacticaseibacillus zeae. Next base: position 1,534,817 of record NZ_CP132484.1, read on the forward strand.
CGACATTGAAGCACATGCATCAGGCTAAAACCGGCGCCTTGATTCAAGCCGCAGTGGCGATGGGCACTGTATTCGTAACGATCCCCGAAGCTGATCAGGCGGCCTTGGCAGATTTTGCGGCTGCTTTTGGTCTCGGTTTTCAGATCAAGGATGATATTAACGATGTCACCCAAACAACTGCTGAGTTAGGCAAAACAGCGGATAAGGACGTTGCCGAACATAAAAACACCTTCCCCGAGCTACTTGGACTAAAAGGTGCCGAGCAGGCGTTGGCAACTCAAATTCAGCAAGCTGATGCAGCGTTAAAGAGCTTAACCGTCGATGCGGCGACGCTACAATCGATTTTGGCGGTGTTGAAATAATGGAAAAAGTCAAAAAAGAACGGGTCGATGTCCTGCTGGTTGAGCAAGGGCTGTTCGAATCGCGTGAACAGGCCAAACGTTCAGTCATGGCCGGTGAAGTGTATGATCAGAACAACCAACGCATAGATAAGCCAGGCGTTAAGATCCCAGGCGATGCGATTTTGCACGTGAAAGGTAAAAAAATGCCGTATGTCAGCCGCGGCGGGCTTAAACTGGCAAAAGCCTTGAAATCGTTTCACCTTGATTTAACCGGCAAAACGGTTTTGGATATCGGTGCATCAACGGGCGGTTTCACTGACGTTGCGTTACAAAACGGTGCCAAGATGAGCTATGCCTTGGATGTCGGCTATAATCAGTTGGCGTGGAAATTACGCGAAGATCCGCGGGTCAAAGTGATGGAACGTGTGAATTTTCGCTACAGCAAACCGGAAGATTTTACCGATGGCCCGGTTGAATTTGCAATGACGGATGTTAGCTTTATTTCATTAAAGTTGATTTTACCGCCATTAAAAGCGATTCTGATTCCCGATGGCTACGCGGTTGCGTTAATTAAACCGCAATTTGAAGCGGGACCTGCTCATGTCGGCAAGCATGGCATTGTCCGTGATCCTCAGGTGCATCGCGATGTTTTAAAGATGATTGTCGATTTTGCCAGTGCGACTGGTTACAACGTTTTGGGATTAGACTATAGTCCGATTAAAGGCGGAGAAGGCAACATTGAATTTTTAATTCATTTGCAAAATGCCGAGCAAACGCCGGGCAAGGTCGCGCCCACTGTGGATATTGAGGCAACATTGAAGGCTGCTTATGCCGAATTAAAACGCCCTTAATGTATATTTATGCAAAACCGTGGCAACCCTGCGATGCATGCGCTATGCTAGAGCTAAAGCATTCTGAGCCACTAGAATGCCATTTTTAACAGAGGTGAGCATATGCGCAAGCGTGAACGACAAGCAACCATTCAGCGGTTAATTCGGGATGAGCCCATTGAGCGGCAAGAAGACTTGGTGGCGCGTCTTAACGACCTGAACATTCCGGTAACCCAAGCAACTATTTCACGCGACATCAAAGAAATGCAGTTGATTAAAGTGCCAGCAGGGGAAGGCCACTATCGCTACAGTATGCCAGTTGAAAAGCAGCTTCCGGCAACTGACAAATTGAAGCGGACGCTTGTAACGGCGATGAAGTGGGGCGAAGCCATGGATAACTTTGTCCATTTAGCCTTGTTACCGGGGACGGCGGCAGCAGTTGAAACGTTAATTGAGCAGTTAGATGATCAACGGATTTTTGCAACGATTAGTGGTGATGCATCGATTCTGATTATTTGTCGGTCGGCGCAATATGCGTCAGCAGTGTTGTCTGAACTTGAGGCAATGGTGGGGTGAAGTAATGTTACAAGAGTTAGCAATTCATGATTTTGCCATCATTGACAACCTGGCATTGAGTTTTCAGCCGGGGATGACGGCGCTTACAGGAGAAACCGGTGCCGGGAAGTCAATCATTATTGATGCAGTTGGTCTGCTTGCCGGTGGGCGCGGATCAGTGGACTTCATTCGGACCGGCACCGCCAAAGCCAGCTTGGAAGGTTTGTTTGACGCGCAAGCAAATCCGGCTACTGAAGCCAAATTGCAGGCATACGGGGTCATGGATCCGGATCAAAAAGACACGGTCTTATTACAGCGGGAACTATTCCGCAGTGGACGTAATGTTTGCCGCGTCAATGGACATTTGGTGAATACTGCAACGTTAAAAGCTATCGGCGAGACGCTGGTCGACATTCATGGTCAAAACGAACATCAGCAGTTAATGCATTCCGAAACGCACTTAGGTTTGTTGGATGCCTTTGCTGGTGATGATTTGCTGAAAATTCGGCAACAGTATGCCGAGGTTTATCACAATTACCAACACACCTTACAGGCCGTCAAGCAAAAACAGGCAAACGAACAGGAATGGGCACAACGGCTGGATATGCTGAAATTCCAGGTTAATGAAATTCAAAGTGCAGATCTGCATCCGCATGAAGATACGGATTTAAGTACCGAGCGGGAACGCCTTGCAAATTTTCAAAAGATTAATTCAGCGTTACAGGAAAGTTATGCATTGCTAAGCGACGAAGAGGTTAATGCGCTTGACCAAATCGGCCAGGCCATGTCGAGTATGCAAAGCATTGCGGATTTGGATCCTGATTTTGCGGCCATCGCCGATAATCTGCAAAGTGCCTATTACAGTTTGCAGGATGTCCAAAATGACTTATCTAACGAGCTTGATGATCAGGAATTTGATGAGGGTCGGCTTGATGAAGTTGAAAAGCGTCTAGATTTATTTAATCAGCTCAAACGTAAATATGGTGAAACGCTTGACGAAGTGATTGCCTATGGTAAGCGCGCGGCCGCTGAATTAAGTCAGATGGAGCAAGCCGAAACTTCGGTCGAAGATCTGGACAGCACTTTGAAGGAATCTCGCGCGCAGTTGCAAAAACTGGGGTCCGCCTTGTCCAAGCGGCGGCATGCGGCGGCCAAACAACTGACCAAAGCGATTCATGAACAGCTAGCATCGCTATACATGGATAAGACAGTCTTCTCGGTTCATTTCACGAAGGCCAAAGATTTTCGTCCTGACGGGTTGGACGAAGCGGTTTTCTATATTCAAACCAACCCCGGTGAAGAAGCAAAACCGCTGGCTAAAATTGCCTCAGGTGGCGAACTGTCGCGCTTGATGCTGGCGATGAAAACGATTTTTGCCCGATCCGAAGGTGTGACAGCTATTATCTTTGATGAAGTAGACACCGGCGTATCAGGACGGGTCGCGCAGGCGATTGCAAATAAAATCAGCCTCATTGCCAAATCTTCGCAGGTCCTTTGCATCACGCACCTGCCGCAAGTCGCTGCCATGGCGGACCACGAGTATGTCATCAGCAAGAACGTCCATGACGGGCGTACCACCACGCAAGTTAACAAATTAACGGCTAAAGCACGGGTCGATGAAATTGCCCGTATGCTGGCTGGTGAAAAAATCACCAAACTAACGGTCGAACACGCCGAAGAGTTGTTGAAAATGGCCGATGAGTTTAAGCACGGTCGGACATGATCTCGTTTGGCGTCCAGGCCTAGCCATTAAGTGATGTACATTTGCAAAATTGAATAGCAAAAAAATCGCTCGCGAGACATAATCTTTGTCTTTGCGAGCGATTTTAATGCAAGTGTATCACTGATTTCTAGGCGATAAACCCGCGATACTAATCTAACCATGCGACTGTGAAACGTCTTGATACCCACATTTAATGTTCAACGTGACTGAAAGTGGGACGTGTCTGTTAGTCAAAACGCTTGATAAAGTTGACGCTTGTGCTGGTCATGACGCGGAAAACGTTGCTGTGGTATGCTTTGACTAGAAAGCGGTTCTTGCCGAGCGTCCGAATAATGTGACCAACAAAGGGTGACGATTCGTGATTAAAGAAGAGTGCCACCTTATAGTGACGCTGCATGGCCTGATCAATGAAAAGATCTACCTGATGCATTGGCATGCGGGCAGTTGGCGTTGCCAGATCGAATATTTCGCGATAAGAAGCCACAAGATGCTGGGTGACGCTTTGCAATGCTGATGATTTGTTTTCCATGATCAAGCCTCCGAACGTTTGTTTGTAACTTCATTATACGAACATGTGTTCAAACTTGCAACTACTTTTTTAACTTACGATCGCTTCAGTCACAAGATGATGTGCAAACGGAGGTGCGTTAGTTTGACCCTTGCAGTTGTTTTCGGTGGTGGCGCGGCGCATGGCGCATATCAGGCAGGTGTGTGGACTGTTTTGGGTCCGCAACTGGCACCGACTTTTGTGATCGGTTCTTCAATCGGAGCCATTAACGCAGCAGCAACAGCCCGCATGACGCCATTTCAATTAACCCGCTGGTGGCAATATTTTACGGCACGCAAAATGACCGGACCGGTGTTTGCACGGCGTAATTTTGTTCCGTTGCTTGATCAAATGCTGAAGATGCCTAAACGCGATGACCGAGCGGTGTTGGTTGTGACGACTTCGCTGCCGGATTTTAAGGCTCATGTAACGCGGTTAGACGTGCTTGATGCCGTGGATGCCAGAGAATGGTTATTAGCGTCAAGTGCGATGCCGGGCGTGTTCACGCCGATCAAACGACAAGGCGTTAATTTTGTGGATGGTGGCGTGGTCAATGATTTACCGGTTGATCTTGCCAGAGATATCGGTGCCGATTTTGTCGTGGCAATTAGTGGTGAAGGGATTGGCCGCATCGGTCATGATCACGGTGATTGCTATCTAAGACCCAGTCACCGGTTGCCGCAACTCTTTGATTTTCGGCCAACTGCAATCGCTGCCATGTTGGAAATGGGTCGTCAGGATGCCGAAAATGCATTACGCCGCATGACGTTTTTGTTACCACCTCAATGAAGCAGTTGAAATCAGCGTCGAAAAAGTGCAAAATGTTTGGTAATACTTAACGAAAGAGGTTCACACATGCACGAACGGGGGATGCTGATTGTTTTGTCTGGCCCTAGTGGGGTTGGCAAAGGAACAGTTCGGCAGGCTATGCTGAATGGCAACTATCGGGATTTTCAATATTCAATTTCAATGACGACACGTCAAATGCGGCCCGGTGAGGTTGACGGGGTTGATTATTATTTCAGAACCAAGGCGCAGTTTGAGCACGAAATTGCGACAGGTGGTATGCTGGAATATGCGAAGTACGTGGATAACTACTATGGTACGCCGCTGAAATATGTGAATGAGACGCTTGATTCCGGGCGTGATGTGTTACTTGAAATCGAAGTCAATGGTGCGATGCAAGTGCGCAAGAAATGTCCCAATGGCGTTTTTATTTTCTTGACGCCACCAGACTTAGGTGAGTTGCGCCATCGGCTAAAAGGCCGTGGTACCGATGACGATGAAACGATTGATAAACGCATTCGCAAGGCGGCTTCGGAAATCACGATGATGGAGAACTACGATTATGCAGTGGTCAATGACAAGGTCGATTTGGCTGTAACACGGATTGAACGCATCATTGAAAGCGAACATTTACGGGTGCCACGCGTGATTGATCGTTACAAAGGCATGTTGGCAAGTGCCGACTTAGCCAGATAATGACAGGCTGACTGCTCGCCATGGCAGAGCGGCTATTATGACAAAAAGGAGCTTCATTATGATTATTTATCCTTCTATTGACAAGTTACTGGAAAAAGTACCTTCACGCTATTCGCTAGCGGTGTTGGCCGCAAAACGCGCTCATGAACTCGAATCCGGGGATCTGAAAATGTTGTCTGATTATAAATCTGACAAAAGTGTCGGCAAAGCACTTGAAGAAATTGCCGCAGGTGACGTGGTCATTGATCCAAAGTCCAAGTTACTCGAACGCGATGCTGAAAAGCTGGATCACAAGGAACAAGCATAAGCACCCATGATGTTCATCCATTTTGGGTTTGCGCTAATAGGAAAAGGAGGCAGGGACACTGCAAAAAAGTCCACTGCCTCTTTTTATTGAGCGCGAGCAGGAGTGTGTGGAAATCGGTAATCCAGACCCTGATGCTCGGTTCTCGCAACCATGCCGGCATTCTGTTCACTGTTTGCTATAATGAACCTAAGAATACAGAAGTAAAAGGGGTGCCTCATGAAGAAGCAACAGATAGCCCTGTTTGTCACTGGCGGCATTGCTGCTTACAAAACGCCGTTGCTGGTTCGGGCGTTAGTAAAAGCAGGCCATGATGTGCGCGTTGCAATGACAACAAGTGCTGAAAAGTTTGTCACGCCGGAAACGCTTGCGATTGTTAGCAAGCACGCCGTTTTGACGGATGGACATGAATTTGACCATCCCGAACATGTTGCCCACGTAGCTTTGGCTCATTGGGCTGACTTAGGCGTTATTGTGCCAGCCACGGCCAATACCTTGGCAAAACTGGCGGCAGGGATGGCCGATAACGTTGTGACGACAACCTTATTAGCGATGGCCGCTCCCAAGCTCATGGTGCCGGCTATGAATGATCAAATGTGGCAAAATCCGCAAACACAACACAATATAACCAAGCTAACCGAGCAGCAAGGGTATCTTTTACTGCCACCGGCAACCGGTCAGTTGGCAGAAGGCTATGTCGGCGTTGGCAGAATGCCAGAGCCAGACCAGATTGTCCTTTACATCGAAAGTCTTGATGAACCGCTGCTAAAAGGTCGGCATATTATCGTGTCAGCCGGGGGCACCAAGGAACGGTTGGATCCGGTACGTTTTTTAACCAATGATTCATCTGGCAAAATGGGTACCGCTATTGCCAATGCAGCGGCTGGTGCCGGGGCTACGGTCACGCTGGTCACAACGAAGCAATTGCCAGTTGTTCCTGGCGTGACGGTTAAACCGGTGACAAGCGCTCAGTCGATGGCAGATGCCATTATGATTGAGTTTGAAGAGGCCGATGCTGTGGTGATGGCGGCAGCGGTGGCGGATTACCGGGCACCGACCATTAGTGACCATAAATTGAAAAAAGTTGACGCCAATAGCGGCTTAACATTGACCTTGGTTCAGAATCCGGATATTCTGGCGACGTTAGGCCAAAAGAAAACCCATCAGTTAGTGATTGGATTTGCCGCCGAAACCAATGACTTATTGGCCAATGCTCAAGTAAAACTAACTAAGAAAAAAGCAGATATGATCGTTGCCAATGCGGTTGATGCAACGCACGGGTTCAATGCCGATACGGATGCTGTGACTTTATTGCGGCCTAACCAGCCGCCAGTGACATTACCGGAGATGCCCAAGCAACAAGTGGCCGTCGCACTGATCAAACAGTTAGCAACGATGTTACCGAAACAAAAGGGGTGAGCGCTTGGCAACGATTGCCAAAGTGATTGTGGATGTTCCGACCATGCAAACTGATCGGCCGTTTGATTACCTAGTGCCACCACGTTTGGATGGCGCACTTCAAGCAGGCATGCGCGTTTGGGTGCAATTTGGCAAAGGCGATCGCAAAGTCAGCGGCATGGTTGTGGCCATTGCCAATCAAAGTCAATATGATGGTGAGCTTAAGCCACTCTTAGACGTACTTGATCCGACGCCGGTGCTTAATCATGAAATGCTAGGATTGTCCAAATGGCTAGCGGTAACCACCTATTCATTTTGGATTGCCTGCATGCAAACGATGCTGCCAACGATGCTGAAAATCGATGCCGTCAAGGTAGCCGAGCCGCTTGGGTTGTCGGCTGATGAGCGCACGCGGTATTTCGGTCAAGCAGATAGCGTTGCCATGAATACATTAAGTGACGAGCAACAGATTGCGCTGATGAAGTTGGCCCAAGCCGGCAAAGTGGCGATTTCTTACATCAAAAAAGATCGTGCGCGCGTCAAAAAGGTCTTTTATCTTGTGCCGCAATTGTCACCTGAGCAGGCTGAAGAGCAAAAAAATCAGGTACGCAAAAACGCCGTCAAACAGCTGGAACTGCTTTCCTTCATCAAAACCTGGTCTGCGGAACATCAGCGCCCCTTGTTAACGGAAGTGGAGCATCGCCATCACCTGACAAAAGCGGTTATTAATCAGGCAGTGGCAAAAGGCTGGCTGAAACTAGAGGCGCACGAAACCTACCGTGATCCTTATCCGCAACTTCAGCATCAACCGTTGACGCAACCACTGCCGCTCACAGACGAGCAGGAGGCAGTGGTCAAAACCATTAACGCGGCCGTTAAAGCTAAGGAACCCAAGACGTTCTTGTTGGAAGGCGTCACCGGCTCCGGCAAAACCGAAGTGTATCTTCAGGTGATTGCCCAAGTGCTAGCGGCTGGGCAGACAGCCTTGATGCTGGTGCCCGAAATTGCCCTCACGCCACAGATGGTGGATCGCGTCAAAGGCCGGTTTGGCATGCATGTAGCGGTGATGCACTCAGGCTTGTCAGATGGTGAAAAGTACGATGAATGGCGGCGAATTGCCCGCGGCGAAGCTCAGGTGGTCGTCGGCGCTCGCTCTGCTGCTTTTGCACCGTTGAAGCATATTGGTGTCTTCATCATGGATGAGGAGCATGAAACCAGTTATAAGCAAGACTCAGCGCCGCGTTACCATGCGCGTGATGTTTTGTTAAAGCGGGCGCAGATTCATCATGCACCGGTGGTTTTAGGCTCAGCGACGCCGTCATTGGAATCCCGCGCCCGGGCAGAGAAAGGCGTCTATACGCTTTTGCGGTTGCCACACCGAATCAATGATCAACCATTACCACCGGTTCACATTGTGGATATGCGCGAAAGCTTTGCGCAAGGTGGGCAAGAAGACTTTTCCGCGCCGCTGTTGGACGCTTTGAATTTACGACTTCAGCGCCATGAGCAAAGCGTTTTGTTGCTGAATCGCCGCGGTTATTCAAGCTTTGTGATGTGTCGGGATTGCGGTTATGTCGCAAAGTGCCCTAACTGCGACATCAGCCTCACGTTACACATGGACACACACACGTTGAAGTGTCATTATTGCGGCCATGAAGAATCCATTCCGCGCCGCTGCCCGCAGTGTGGTTCGGATAAAATCCGTTACTTCGGCACCGGTACGCAAAAAGTGGAAGCTCAATTGCAAAAATTGCTGCCAGATGCACGGATTTTGCGTATGGATGTCGATACCACGCGGCGCAAAGGCGGTCATGCGCGGATTTTGAATGCTTTTGGGGCCCACCAGGCAGATATTTTGTTAGGCACCCAAATGATTGCCAAAGGATTGGATTTTCCCGACGTGACACTGGTTGGCGTGATTAATGCCGACACAGCGCTAGGTTTGCCGGATTTTCGAGCAAGTGAGAAGACTTTTCAGTTGTTGACGCAGGTCAGTGGCCGTGCCGGGCGCGCTGATAAGCCCGGTGAAGTATTTGTGCAGACCTTTAACCCGGATCATTACGCCATTCAATATGCCAAGCGTCAGGATTACGAAGGCTTCTTTCGGCAGGAAATGGCGGTTCGTCATCAGGGCAATTATCCGCCGTACTTCTTTTCGACTAAGATCGGTGTCAGTCATGTCGATGAAACCCAAGCTGCTAAAGCCATTTTTTCGCTGGCAAAGGAGCTGCATGATCGGTTATCCGAATCGGTGATCATGCTGGGTCCGACGCCCGGACCGATTGCCCGTTTGAAAAATCGCTATATTTATCAGATCGTTTTAAAATACAAGCATGAGCCGACGTTGGCTGAAACATTGCAACACATTCTTGAAGAAACCCAACAAAGCAGTCGTCAAGGCTTTCAGGTGACGATTGATCCCGAACCACTTTCATTTGTGTAAAAAAACAACAACCGATTCGTTAGTATCTTGTTAACGAACTTAAGGTTTGGAGGAAAATATGACTTCAGTAATTTTCTTAGGCACCCCCGATTTTGCGGTACCCATTCTAGAAGGTCTGATTGACCAAAACTATAATGTTGTGGCGGTCATGACCCAGCCGGATCGAAAAGTCGGCCGTAAGCAGAAGGTGGCCGCCAGTCCGGTTAAGCAGGCTGCCGTCGCCCATGACATCCCGGTATTGCAACCGGAAAAACTTAGCGGCAGTCCCGAATTAGCTAAGGCCATTGCTTTGGCGCCTGATTTAATCGTGACGGCAGCTTATGGACAATTTTTGCCGACCAAGTTTTTGCAGGCGGCTCAAATTGCGGCAGTCAATGTTCACGGTTCCTTATTGCCAAAATATCGCGGCGGCGCGCCGATTCAATACAGCATTATCAACGGTGATACCGAAACCGGCGTGACGATTATTGAAATGGTGAAGAAAATGGATGCCGGCGACATGTTTGCCCAAGCTAAGTTACCGTTAACTCGCCAAGATGATACCGGCACCGTTTTTGCTAAGCTGTCGTTGTTGGGCCGCGATTTGTTGTTGGCAACACTGCCGAAGATTATTGACAACACAGCAACCCGCACCCCGCAGGATCCGGAAAAAGTGACGTTTGCGCCAACGATTACCAAAGAACAGGAACATCTCAACATTCACTTACCGGCGCAGGCCTTGGATCAGTGGGTGCGTGCGCTTCGGCCTGATGTGGGCGGCTATGTTTACATGAATGGCCAGCGAACGAAACTGTGGGCAGTGACGCCATTGGCCGAAAAAACGGATTTGCCTGCTGGCAGTGTCGTAGAACGCAGCAAGCATCAATTGGTGGTGGCGGCTGGAGATCAGACCACTTTTCAAATTGACGAATTGCAGCCGGCCGGTAAAGGCAAACAACATATTGCCGATTATCTAAATGGTCCTGGCCGTGATTTGACAGTCGGACAGCAGGTGATTACCGATGAAGCCAAATAATCCGCGATTGCTGGCAGTCCAGACGTTGACCCGCGTTGTGGGCAAAGGCGGTTACTCCAATCTGACCCTTGACCACATCATCACTAAGTATCGGCTTGATAGTCGGGACGCTGGTTTGTTGACCAACATTGTCTATGGGGTGATTCAGCATCAATTAACCTTAGACTACTTGTTGAAGCCGTTCGTCAAAAATCGCCAGCTGGATCCCTGGGTTCGGTGTTTGCTGCAAACTGCTGTCTATCAACTACAGTATTTAGACAAAGTGCCGGCGCGGGCAGTTTTTTTTGACAGCACCGAAATCGCCAAACAACTGGGCCATCAAGGCATTGCCAAGTTTGTGACCGGGGTGTTGCGCCAAGCACAGCGCACCGGCTTCCCGGATCCTGCGGCCATTCCCGATCCGCTCGAACGACTTGCCATTACCAGCAGCACGCCGCTTTGGCTGGTCAAGAAGCTGCAGGAACAGTTGGGTGCCACCAAAACCGCCAGTATCCTGGCAGCAATCAACCAGCCTGCGCATGCTTCAATTCGCGTCAATACCACCAAAACAACGCCAGATGCTTTACTGAAAATCTTACAGCCGAGCTTTCCTGAACTACGAGAAAGTCCGCTGACCCCGATCGGCTTGATTGCGCCTGGGGGACATTTAGCAGGCACACCCGAATTTGCTGCAGGGGATTATACGATGCAGGATGAAAGTTCGATGTTGGTGGCGCCGAGTTTGGATATTCAGCTAGGGGATGCGGTGTTGGATGCATGTGCGGCTCCCGGTGGCAAAACAACCCACATTGCCCAGTATCTTGATCCTGACCAAGGCGGGCACGTTACAGCCCTGGACCTTCATGCCAATAAAATTCGACTGATTCAGCAAAATGCCAACCGCCTCGGATTAGCCGATCGGGTTTCTGCGCGGATGTTGGATGCCCGTCAAGTTGATGCCACTTTTGCACCTGAATCGTTTGACAAGATTTTAGTCGATGCACCTTGCTCCGGGTTGGGACTGATTCGCCGGAAACCGGAAATCAAGTACACCAAACAGGCTGATGATCCGCGCCATTTACAACAGATTCAGTTGGCCATTCTTAATAGCGTGGCGCCCACATTAAAAATCGGTGGCCGCCTGACGTATAGTACATGTACAATGGTGAAAGAGGAGAATCAGGATGTTGTCGCGCATTTTTTGGCTGATCATCCTGAATTTGAACAGGTGCCGGTTTTGTCGCTCAAGCCATTAACCAAGGCGCATGGAGCACCGGCACTGCAACTATTTCCAGACGATTATGATACCGACGGCTTTTTCATTGCCAGTATGATTCGCCGTAAATGAGGGGTATGTATGGAGTTTGCTTATCGCACGGACATCGGTCGGCGGCGACCAAATAATCAGGATTATGTCGGCATTTTCAAGAATAAATCCGACGCTACGTTTGCCTTAGTGGCTGATGGGATGGGTGGCCACCGCGGCGGCGATGTTGCCAGTGAAATGGCGGTCTCGCATCTTGGCTATGCGTTTGAAAAGACCGATACGGCGGAAATCGAGTCAATCGTGCGTTGGCTTATTTTTGAGTTGCAACAAGAAAATGACATGATTTTACAAAAAGCCAAGCAATACACTGATCTGTCTGGCATGGGAACAACCGTGGTGTCGGTCATTATCAGCGGCTCACGGTTTGTCGTAGCCAATATCGGCGATTCGCGCGGGTACCTTTATCGTAACGGGCACCTGATTCAGATTACTGAGGATCATAGCTTGGTCAACGAGTTGGTGAAACATGGCGAACTGACGCCTGAAGAGGCCAAACGTTTCCCTCAACGTAATGTAATTACCCGTTCTTTAGGGGTCAGCAGCGATGTTGACGCTGACGTGACGATTTACGACATGGAATATGATGACTATCTGCTGCTCTGTTCAGATGGCTTGACCAACATGGTTGACAACGAAAGCATTGCGGCGGTTTTACGCGAGGATATGCCAATTGGCAGCAAGGCCCAGGAATTGATTCTTCAAGCCAACGCAGCTGGTGGCCCTGACAATATTAGCGCCTTGATCATTCATCAGGATCGGAGGGAACCGTCATGATCGAGCCGGGGACGATTTTAAATGAACGCTATAAGCTCATCAAAACATTAGGCGAAGGCGGCATGGCCAACGTCTATTTAGCGCGCGATCTCATCCTCGATCGTGACGTTGCAGTCAAGGTTTTGCGGCTTGATCTACAAAACGATCCCGACACGGTTCGGCGATTCCAACGTGAAGCCATGGCGACCAGCGAGCTAGTACATCCCAATATCGTGTCGATTTACGACGTCGGGGAAAGTCATGGCCAGCAGTTTTTGGTGATGGAGTATGTTAAAGGCTCTGATTTAAAACATTATATCGTTGAACATTTTCCGATTCCTTATCAGCGCGTTGTCGATATGATGGAAGAAATTCTGTCCGCCGTTCAAACGGCCCATGATCACAATATTATTCACCGCGATTTAAAACCACAGAACATTTTGATTGATGCAAACGGACATGCCAAAATTACTGACTTCGGAATTGCGGTCGCGCTATCGGAAAATTCCATGACGATGACCAATTCGTTGTTGGGATCGGTTCATTATCTTTCTCCAGAGCAGGCTCGAGGGAGTATGCCGACGCGGCAAAGCGACATTTATGCGCTCGGGATCATTCTTTTTGAAATGTTGACGGGTTCGGTTCCGTTTGAAGGCGATTCGGCAGTCTCGATTGCGTTGAAACATTTTCAAGAAGAGGTTCCTTCCGTTCGGGCGTTTGATCCCCATATTCCGCAAGCCCTCGAAAATGTTGTCTTCAAGGCAACTGCCAAGAATCCCGCCAATCGATACACCAGTGCAGAGGCCATGGCAAGTGATTTGAACACGGCCTTGAGTCCTGCCCGAGCGCATGAAGCCAAGTACGTGATTCCTAAGGACGATTTGGATGAAACGCGAGTTGTGCCGATCGTTCCTAATGGCCCAACTCCACCGCACAATTCTGATGGCGGGGCGGATCAGCCCGCTAGTCAAGCTGCTCCTGAGAACCGGCCTAAAAAGAAGCGCCGCCGCTGGCTTATTGTTGCCATCAGTGCAGCCGTGGTTCTTTTGTTACTGATCGGGATCGGGGTTGTGACGGCCAATCAAAAAGCAGATGTAGCTGTACCTGATTTGCGCGGCATGACAACTGCCCAGGCCAAGACAGCGCTAAAAAGTGCGCGGTTGAAGGTCGGAAAGTATCGCTATGCTTACTCAACCAAGGTGGATAAGGATTTAGTCATCGATTCTGATCCGAAACGGCAAGTCAGCGTGAAAGAGTCGTCGAGCGTCAACCTGATTTTAAGTCGGGGACAACCGCGGATCACGCTGGATAATTATGTCGGGCAGGATTACAGCGATGCCAAGTCTGATCTGCAAAAACGGGGCGTGACTGTAAAAGAGAAGCTGATTAAAACAAACGAAGCGGCTGCAGGCAAGATTCTGTCTCAAAGTATCAAAGCCGGGAAAAAAGTGATTGCCAGCAAGACAACCATCACGTTTGGCGTTGCCGAACCAATCAAAGTCAAAAAAGACAACACAACGTTTGCTTTACGTGATCTCACCGGTTACACGGAAAAGAGTTTACGCGACTACGCTAATGAAGTCGGCTTAAAGATTGTGATCAGTCAAAGTTACTCCGATACGGTCGATACTGGCATGGTGATTAGTCAGAACCCGGCTGCAGGGACACAGGTTCAATCCGGAGCCACCGTGAATGTCACCATTTCCCAAGGTGCAGACCCTGATGAAGTCAAAACCGTTTCAAAAACTATTTCGATTCCGTACCAGGCACCATCTGCTGCTTCCGGTAGCGCGAGTGCCAGCGCAAGCAGCAGTGGCGTGACACCAAATGGCATTCAGGTCTTTATTGGTGATAAGACACACAATATTAGTGACATCAATAAAACATTCAATATCACGGCAGATGACCAAGTCACGATTACGTTGCAAGTTAGCAAGAAGTATCCCGGCAGCTACCGCGTTGTGCGGGATGGCACAGTGATTGCGCAGGAGGCAAATATTACCCAATGAGTGATGAATTAACCGGAAGAATCATTAAACAAATTAGTGGGTACTATGATATTGCGGTCGGTGAGACAGTTTATCGCACCCGTGGCCGTGGAAGTCTGCGCAATAATAACATCACACCGCTGGTTGGCGACTTTGCGGCCTTCCAACCCGGTCATGGGGATGATGAAGGTTATCTTTTACGGATCCTGCCACGCCAAAATGCGCTGGCCCGTCCGCCAGTCGCTAATGTGGATCAGGCCTTACTGATTACCTCCGCCGTTGAACCGGACTTTTCCTTGAATTTATTGGATCGCTTTCTGGTTTATCTCGAAGGTCACGCGATTCATGCCGAGATTTATTTGACCAAAACCGATTTGGCACCTGCCAAATTACTGGAAAAGATTCGAACATCATTGACAGGCTACCAAGCGATCGGCTACGCTGTTTTTGCGCCGGAGCATGTTTTTGATCAGGCGGTTTTAAAGCAGGTTCAGGCTAGCTTTGCGGATAAATTGACGATTTTCACTGGCCAAACGGGGTCAGGAAAATCGACTTTGATCAATCACTTGGTGCCGGGACTGGATTTGGCGACTGCGTCTATCAGTCGTGCGTTGAACCGCGGGCGGCATACGACGCGGACAACAGATTTGTATCCGATCCATGGCGGGCTAGTGGCTGACACTCCGGGGTTTTCATCGCTTGGCTTGCTAGACGTGACCCTAGATGATTTACGCGACCGATTCCCTGAATTTGTTGCCTTGGCACCCAACTGTAAGTTTCGCGGGTGTCAACATGTCAGCGAGCCCCATTGTGCAGTCAAGGCAGCTTTGGCCGCTGGCAAGATCATGGCGAGTCGCTATGAAAATTATTTGCAATTTCGCGAAGAATTAAGCGGTAAGCGCCCGGTTTATAAGAAAAAGTAATCGATCATGCGAGGACCGGCTTTTAAGCGCGCGGTTCACGCTCACATTAACGCGTTCACTGGCACAGAAATCTGCGTGTAAGGACCTTGGTCGCAATGGCCTAAGCCCGGGCCATCACGACCAAGGCCACTTACACTCCGATTTCTAACCGTGCCAGCTCACGCTCACACGGAGGGATTCCTATGAAAATTGCCCCATCAATTTTAAGTGCTGATTTTGCTCATTTAGCTCGCGATGTTGAAAAAGTCGAGGAAGCAGGGGCGGATTTGTTGCATGTTGATGTTATGGATGGCCATTTTGTCGGTAATTTGACGTTTGGCCCGCTGGTTGTTCAGGCGTTGCGTCCAGTAACGAATTTGCCGTTGGAAGTACATCTTATGGTGAGCGATCCGGGTGTCTGGGCGCCGCAATTTGCCGAAGCCGGTGCCGATACGATTTTGGTGCACGAAGAAGCAACCAGCCATCTGTATGGTGTCTTGCAGCATATTCGCGCTGCTGGGGTTCGTGCCGGAGTGGTGGTGAATCCCGGTACGTCACTGAGCAGTCTGGATGAAGTGTTGCCCCTTGTCGACCAGGTTTTGGTGATGACAGTCAATCCCGGATTCGGTGGGCAGAAGTTTCTGACGCCAATGGTTGATAAGGTTGCGCGACTGCACAAAATTCGGCAGGAACGCGATTTGCATTTTGACATCGAAGTTGATGGCGGGATTAACGATCAGACAGTGAAGGCGGCCGCAGCAGCCGGCACCGATATCTTTGTGGCAGGTTCCTATGTGTTCGGCGCACCAAACGTCGGTGACGCGATCACGGCATTACGTGAGGCGGTCAAATGACAGACGTCAATATCATGGCTGGCGGGCCGCATGAGAATCTCTCAGAGGACTGGCAACAGTTGGTCGGCGAATGGATCGGGGTTGATCGAGGCACCCTGCGATTGGTCAAAGCAGGTATTAAGCCAGTACTGGCAGTCGGCGATTTTGACTCATTAACAGCGAGTGAATTTCAATTAGTTCGTGAGCACGTTCAAAAGATTGAACAGGTTCCGTCGGCAAAAGACGATACGGATACCGAACTGGCGGTGAAGGCGGCCTTAACGGACTTTTCCGCGGACAAAGTGACGCTGGTCGGGGCAACTGGCGGCCGACTGGATCATTTTTTGTCCAACCTGTTTTTGCCGCTTCAGCCGCGTTTTCTTGATGACATTGAACGGATCCATCTTCTGGACGAGCAAAATCACGTCGATTATTACGGTCCGGGAACACACGAAATTCAGCCGTTACCGGGTTATCGCTACGTGGCGGTTATTAATTTAACGCCCGTGACGGCTTTGACGATCATTGGTGCCAAGTATCCTCTGAAAGCGTGGGACGGTGCGTTTCCTTACGCGTGGGCGTCAAACGAATTCATTGGAAACGAACCATTTACGGTCAGTTGGACAACAGGCCAAGTTGCGATCATTTACAGCCGCGATCGTATCGGTCAAAAAGTTGATAACTAGCTACCAAATGACAGTCAGCGCGTGATCATTGTCGCGCCCAATCGAGACTGTCAAGTAATTTTACTTTGCAAAACTTCTTGCATTCGCCGCGGGCCTATGATAAGTTAGTTGAGTGAAAAATTCGAGGGTGACCTTGAAAAAAAGGAGGTCATATTGTGGCTAAAGATGTTATTACAGGTCGTCATACCACGTTTGGCAACAAGCGTTCACACGCTTTGAATTCAAGCCGGCGCACATGGAAAGCCAACCTGCACAAGGTTCGTATCCTTGTTGATGGTAAACCAAAGCGGGTATGGGTTTCTGCACGTGCCCTTAAATCAGGTAAACTGACCCGGGTTTGATCCCATAAATACAAAAAGATCCTGACAATGAATGTGATGCATCCATCATTGTCAGGATCTTTTTGCTTCTTCAGCGCGGGCGTCGAAGCATCCGTCAGTACGATGGCCTAGGCAGGAATCCACAAGCGGTGGCGCTTTTAATGCTTTCGTGCCTATGCTACACTAACTGGTAGAATTGTACGCGGTGTGAAAGCGCATCGTGAATGGCTAGGAGGATTCAGCATGGCGGTCAAAATCAAAACCAAGTATGGGATTATCGACATTTCCAACAATGTCATTGCAACAGTGGTTGGTGGTGCCGCGACATCGATTTACGGGATTGTCGGGATGGCAAGCCGTAACCAGATTCGGGATAATCTCAATGACATTTTGAAGCGTGAAAATTATGCGCGCGGTGTTGTGGTACGCCAAACTGACAATGGCGTCAAGATTGAAGTCAACATCATTGTCAGTTATGGTACCAAAATATCCGAAGTTTGCCGAAATGTCCAAGACAAAGTAAAATACAACCTCGAAACGATGTTGGGGGTCACAACCGACGAAGTGACCGTCATCGTCCAGGGCGTCAAGGTATTAGGCGACTGACATTAAGGCACTGTCAGCTGACGGTGTAACGATATTAAGTTCTTCGAGGAGGATGTTTCGTGGCAGTAACCGAAATAACGGCGACTAAATTCCAGGACATGATCCGGGTAGCCGCACATCGCATCAATAAAAATGCTGATTTTGTGAATTCATTAAATGTTTTTCCGGTGCCTGATGGCGATACCGGAACCAATATGAATCTGACGTTTCAAACCGGTGCCAAGGCAGTGTTGGAATCTAACGATGCAGGCGTTGGCGATCTCGCCAAGCACTTAGGCAAGGGCCTGCTGATGGGTGCTCGGGGTAATTCGGGGGTCATCAGTTCCCAGCTTTTTCGTGGTTTCGCCAAAAGTGTGGAAGGTAAGAAGAGTCTGACCGCTCAGGATTTGGCTGACGCGTTTGCTCATGGCGTCGAGACGGCGTATAAAGCGGTAATGAAGCCGGTTGAAGGCACCATCCTGACTGTTGCCCGTGAAGCAGCCAAAGCCGGCTTAAAAGCGGCTAATGGTTCAGATGACGCTTTGGTCGTTATGACGGCCGTTGTTAAAGGTGCCAAGCGTGCATTGGCCAAGACGCCGGATTTGTTGGCTGTTTTGAAAGAAGTCGGTGTTGTCGATTCCGGTGGTCAAGGACTGGTCTTTATTTATGAAGGATTTCGTGAAGGCTTATCCGGTGAAGTCAGTTCGGATGTTCATGATGTCACGGATGAAGAAATGACCGAAATGATTAATGCCGTCCACCACCAAAGCGCCCAAACCCAACTGGATCCGGCCGACATCGTTTATGGTTATTGTACCGAGATGATGGTCGAGCTCGAGACCGGCGATCATTTTAAGCACTTTGATTATGAACCGTTTCGTAACTATTTGAATACCCTCGGCGACTCGACATTGGTGGTTGCTGATGAAGAAGTGGTTAAAGTTCACGTTCATACGGAACATCCTGGTACGGTTTTTCGTTACGGCCAGCAGTTCGGTGAGCTTATGAAAATCAAAGTCGATAACATGCGCTTACAACAGGAAAGCATTATCGAACGGGAAGGCTCTCTAGATGCTCATGCCAATGACCAACCACTAGCGGAAATGGGGGTTGTTGCCATCGCTGCCGGTGAGGGACTCGGCGAGTTATTCAAGAGTCTGGGCGTGACTTATGTGCTAAACGGCGGGCAAACCATGAATCCAAGTACCAATGATATTTTGGATGCGGTGAAGGCCGCTCACGCCAAGCACGTGATCGTCTTACCAAATAACGGCAATATTTTTATGGCGGCAGAAGCTGCTGCCAAGGCTGCAACGGATGTAGAAGTCGCTGTCGTGAAAAGTAAGACCATCAATCAAGGCATGACGGCTATGCTTGGGTATAATCCAGACGCCGATTTGGCTACCAATCAAAGCGAAATGACCGCCCAACTACCGAATGTGATTAGCGGTTCTATTACGCAAGCCATTCGTGATACCACGATTAATGGGCTCGCCATCAAGAATCACGACTGGATGGGGATCATTGACGGCACGATTAGCGTCACTGATCAGGATCGGCAGCAAGCAGCGATTGCAATGGTAAACAAGATGATCAATGACGACAGTGAAATTGTCACGATCATTGTGGGCGCCGATGCTAATCAAGACGAAGCTAAGAAAATTGAGGATGCGGTCGGCAAAGCCCATCCGGATCTGGAATTTGAAATTCATCAAGGCGATCAGCCGGTTTATCCTTATCTTGTCTCGGTCGAGTAAACAAGTTGCTTTACTGCCAAGGTGTCCCGCGTGCGGGGCACTTTTTTGCGACATGAAAGGCTAAGCACGGTTTGTTGTTTACCAGCTTATTGCGAAGGGAGGGATGATGATGGCGCTCACGGACCCGGTTAGCGTTTTACCCGGAGTTGGTCCTAAGCGTGAAGAGGGATTAGCAAGTTTAGGGATTCATACGGTCGGCGATGTCCTGTTTTATTTTCCATATCGCTATGATGACCTTAAAGTTAAAGATCTTGCTGAAGCAGCCGATCAAGAAAAGCTGACGATCAAAGGCGTCGTGGTTGCTGATCCTGTCATTAGCCGTTTTGGTCCGCACCGCAGCCGGGTGAATGTCAAGCTGCAGGTCGAACGCAGTGTTATTCTGGTCACTTTCTTCAATCAGCCTTGGCTAAAAGATCGCTTTCAGATGGGTGATGAAGCAGCAATTTTTGGCAAGTGGGATGCCCAGCGCCGCAGTCTGACCGGGATGAAAATTCTGGCCACCCAGTCACAGGATCAGCCGTCCATGGCGGCGATTTATACCGTGAATAAAAACATCCGGATGGGTACGTTACTTGATCTGATTAAGGCGGCGTGGGCGCGTGATCATCAACATATCCATGACCTGATTCCTGCTAGCATTCGTGAGCATTATCGGTTAATGACGGATGAACAGCTGGTCCATGGGATGCATTTTCCCGACACGCCGCAAGAAGCTAAGGCAGCACGTCGCACAGGGGTTTTTCGGGAGTTTTTCCTGTTTCAACTGCAAATACAGGCCCTAAAACAGCTTAATACCAACAGTAGCAACGGTCTTGCCATTCCGTATAACAACCAGGCGTTGCGGGCACTGATTGCGACGCTGCCGTTTTCATTGACCAATGCGCAAAAACGGGTTGTGAATGAGATCTGTGCGGACATGCGCCGGCCCAATCATATGAATCGCCTGTTGCAAGGGGACGTGGGCAGCGGGAAAACGATTGTTGCAGCGATTGTCTTGTATGCGGCGGTTACAGCCGGCTATCAGGCTGCCTTGATGGTGCCGACTGAAGTACTAGCGGAGCAACATTTTGCCAAGTTGCAGAAACTGTTCGCTAATTTCCCGGTTAAGCTGGGGCTCTTGACGGGATCAACAACCGCAAAGAGGCGGCGTGAACTGCTGACGGACCTGCGAATGGGCACACTTAATTTGATTATCGGTACCCACGCGCTGATTCAAAAAGGCGTTGATTTTAAAGCCTTGGGGTTGGTGGTTATCGATGAGCAGCATCGCTTTGGGGTCAACCAACGTAAAGTGCTTCAGGAAAAAGGCCAGAAGCCCGATTTGCTGTCTATGACCGCGACGCCGATTCCTAGAACTCTAGCGATTACGACATACGGTGAAATGGACGTCTCCACCATTGATGAATTACCGGCAGGACGCAAGCCGATCACGACTACATGGCTGCGTAAGAACCAAGTCGGTCAGGTTTATCGGCTGATTCGCAGTCAGGTGCAGGCAGGAAGTCAGGTGTTTGCCATTACCCCGCTGATTGCGGAATCGGAAAAGATCGACTTGCAAAACGCCGAGCAGCTTTTTGCAGATATGCAAAAAGCAGTTGGTAATCTCGGACAGGTTGCGTTACTGCACGGCAAAATGAAGCCAGATGAAAAAGATCGAATCATGCGGGCGTTTAGTCAGGGTGACATTGCGGTGCTGGTGTCGACGACGGTCGTTGAAGTTGGGGTGGACGTCCCCAATGCGACGGTGATGGCCATTTTCGATGCCGATCGCTTCGGCCTATCGCAACTGCACCAGCTCCGCGGCCGCGTGGGTCGTGGTAGCAAAGCAGCGCAGTGTTTGCTGATTGCTGACCCTAAAAATGAGCAAGGCATCGCCCGCATGCAAATCATGACCAAAACCAATGACGGCTTCTTGTTAGCCCAAAAAGATTTGGAAATGCGCGGTTCGGGTGATATTTTTGGAGATAAGCAGTCAGGACTGCCGGAATTTAAAGTGGCCGATCCTGTCGGGGATTTTCCAACTCTGGAAGCTGCCCAACAGATTGTGGCCCGGATTTTTAAAACTGATCCGCACTTGCTAGAACCTGAGCATCAACCGCTAGCCGCTTATCTGGCTGCTAGTCGGCAGATGAATGGCAGTTTGGATTAAATGCGAAAGGAACGAAGGATTTTATGAAAATTGCAATTGATGCAATGGGCGGTGACCACGCTCCGGAAGTTGTGATTGCCGGAACGGAAAAGGCACGCGACCATGACGCGGATTTAGAATTTATCCTCTATGGGGATGAAGCCAAAATCAAACCTTTGATTCATAATCAGGATCGGCTGACGATCGTGCACACGGACGAAAAGATTAACAGTGACGATGAACCGGTTCGGGCGATTCGGCGTAAGAAACAAGCTTCGATGGTGTTGGCGGCGCAAGCAGTTAAACAAGGCGAGGCGGCCGCAATGGTTTCACTAGGCTCCACCGGGGCGTTATTGGCAGCTGGCTTATTCATTATCGGCCGGATTAAGGCCATTGAACGGCCGGGTTTGTTGCCAACGTTGCCGACTGTTGATGGCAAAGGCTTTGTGATGTTGGACGTTGGCGCTAATGCGGAAAACCGTCCGTATCATTTGTTACAATACGCGATCATGGGCAGTTACTATGCCAAAGATGTTCGCGGAGTTAACAATCCACGCGTGGGCTTGCTTAACAACGGCACAGAAGCAAACAAGGGCGACAAGTTGCATCAAGAAGCGCATGATCTTTTGGCTGCTGCTCCAGGGATTAACTTCGTGGGAAACGTCGAGTCCAGTGATATTCTCAATGGACCTGCCGATGTGGTCGTCACTGACGGCTTTACCGGCAACGCAACGTTAAAGGCAATTGAGGGTACTGTCCGCACTGTTATGCACATGTTAAAGGGTGCCATTTACGATGGCGGTGTTTCCGGGAAATTAGGTGGTCTGTTTTTGAAAAACAACCTCAAGTCGATGGCACAAACCTTTGATATTTCTTCATACGGTGGCGCGGTCTTGCTTGGGCTTAAAGCGCCGTTGGTCAAAGCTCACGGCGCGGCTGATGCTGACACGGTTTATTACACCTTGTTGCAGACAGCCAAAATGGTTAAAAATGGCACGGTAGCCAAAGTGGTGGATTATTTTGACGCTCACCCGGAAATTGCCGAAGCGAAAGCCACTGATAAAGCCGTAGACAACGACGGCGGAAACAAGTAAACTAAATTGGCAGATGAATGGAGGAGCGGCATGAGTGAAGACGAAATTTATCAAAAGATCGCAGGCTTGATTCAGGACCATTTTCAGTTAAGTCCTGACAAAATCAGTCCAAGCTTGAATTTCAAGCAAGACCTTGATGCAGATTCGATTGACATTGTCGAATTTGTTTTGGAACTCGAAGATGCATTCGGCGCGGAAATTCCAGATGACGATGCGGAAAAGATCCAAACAGTTCAAGATGCGGTTGATTACATCAAAGCACATCAAAAATAGTGAATGCGTGAGCTGCCAGTGATGGCGGCTTTTTTATTTGTGAGCGCGTTATGGTGAGCGCGACTCACTTTCGTTTTTACGAGACGCACGCAGATGATAAAGGACGTTTTCTTCAAACAAACCGAGTTTTCTGATATGATCAGCTTGCAGCATCATGTTGAGGATGCTCGATTTTCTTTAAAGCTCGCCATCCTTGTGCACGAATCATTGATGGATTTACCCGTAAATTTCGCGCCTCAATGGCGTTGGAACGCATTTTTGGCTTGCATAACCACTATAATTTCTTTATACTTAGAGACAATTATTTCAAAAATCTCATCTTGTTTTAATCTTGCGTCAAGGACGCAAAGGAGGAGTTCGTTTGGATAAACCTGAAGATTTGCTGCTAGATGTGCAACATCTGCACACCGGATTCAGACTTGGAGATGCTTTTTATGATGCTGTCGATGATGTCAGCATCACGTTACGAAAAGATGAGATTCTGGCGATTGTAGGTGAATCAGGCTCCGGCAAGAGTACTTTGGCAACCAGTATTATCGGGCTTCATGATCCGCGTAATACAAAAGTGACCGGTGATATCTTGTATAACAACCTGAATCTGGTCGGGTTAAATGAAACCCTGTTTGATCGGATTCGTGGTAAGGATATTGGCATGATTTTCCAGGATCCGTTAGCTGCGTTGAATCCGTTGATGCGGATTGGCGAGCAAATTGAAGAGACGCTGGTTTACCATACCAAGATGAACAAGGAAGAACGCGATAAACGGGTGCTGGAACTGCTGAATCAAGTCGGCATTCCCAATCCCGAACGGACGGCACGTTCTTACCCACATGAACTATCTGGCGGGATGCGGCAGCGGATTGTCATTGCGATTGCGATTGCCTGCAAACCACCGATTATCATTGCCGATGAACCAACTACCGCTTTGGATGTCACGATTCAGGCACAAATTCTGGATTTGTTGGAAGACATTCAGCGGGAAATGCATTCCGGCATTATTTTAATTACCCATGACCTTGGCGTTGTGGCCGAAACCGCTGATCGCGTGGCGGTGATGTATGCGGGACAGATTGTTGAAAGCGGCTCGGTGATGGATGTCTTCAAGCATCCGACTCACCCGTATACGCGCAGTCTGTTGCGCTCGATGCCGCAAGCCGACTCCGATGATGACGAGCTACACGTTATCCAAGGCGTAGTGCCGTCATTGAAGAATATGCAGATGGAAGGCTGCCGATTTGCTCCCCGAATTCCATGGATTCCGGCATCTGCTCACGAAGAGCATCCGACCATGCATGAAGTCGCACCTGATCATTTTGTTCAGTGCACGTGCTACAAAGACTTCTATTTCCCGGATGACGACCAAGCGGCTGAAAAAGGTGAGTAATTATGGCAATGATTGAAGTTAGAAATCTAAAAATACATTATCCCATTCGTTCCGGCTTCTTTAATCGGGTGACGGATCATGTGCTGGCAGTCGATGGGATCGATTTTGATATTGAGCAAGGCGAAACATATGGCCTGATTGGCGAGTCCGGTTCAGGTAAATCGACAACCGGTAAAGCGATCGTTGGGCTGGAGCCGGTGACGTCCGGTTCGATCATGTACAAAGGCCAGGACATCACTAAACGCAGCGTTCGCAAGCACATGCAGTACAACAAGGATGTGCAGATGATTTTCCAGGATTCGCTATCTAGCTTGAATCCCCGTAAGCGCATTGAGGATATTATTGCAGAGCCAATTCGTAATTTTCAGAACCTGACCAAAGACGAAGAGCGTCATCGCGTTCAGGAACTACTGGATATCGTGGGGATGCCAAGTGATGCTTTGTACAAGTATCCACACGAATTTTCCGGCGGCCAACGTCAGCGGATCGGGGTTGCCCGAGCCATGGCGACGAATCCTAAGTTGATTATCGCCGACGAACCCGTATCGGCACTGGATTTGTCCGTTCAAGCGCAAGTGTTGAACTTTATGAAACGCATTCAGGAAGAATACAACATTTCTTATCTGTTCATCTCACATGATCTGGGCGTTGTGAAACACATGTGTAAAAAGATGGCGATCATGCATCGTGGCCGTTTCGTTGAAATCGGAACGCGTGAAGATATTTATAATCATCCGCAACATATTTACACGCAACGGCTTTTATCCGCGATTCCTGATGTTAACCCCGATGATCGCAAGGAGAACAAAGAACATCGGCGCGAAGTCGAACGCGTTTTTAAAGAAGAAGAATCTAAATATTATTCCAAGGAAGGCCGCGTTTTGGATCTCCAGAAGATTTCCGATACACATTACGTTGCGCTGCCAGATTCAACAATGAAGGGAGTGCATGATTAATGTGGAAAACAATTCTACGCCGGATCTTAATCATGATCCCGCAATTGATTTTGCTGAGCGTCTTGGTTTTCGTCCTGTCAAAAATGATGCCCGGGGATCCGTTATCCGGTAATTTTCAGCAAGGGCAAAGCGCAGCGCAGATGGCGGCCTTACGTCAACAATATGGCTTGAATGACCCGTGGTATATTCAATATGTCAAATGGGTTGGCAACATGTTCCATGGTGATTTGGGTCAGAGCTTCGTTTATAAACGGTCAGTAACTGGTCTGATCGGTGAACGGGCTGTGAACACATTCTGGCTGGCATTGATGTCAACGGTGATTCTCTATGTTATCGCCATTCCAGCAGGTGTTATTGCTGGCCGCTATGAAGGTAGTAAACGAGATTCTGCAATTTCGGTTGCATCCTTCATTTTGATGGCCGTACCACCATTTGTTTTCTATCTGTTAGGGCTCATTTTCTTCGGCTTCTTCTTACAATGGTTCCCAACCGGCGGGAGTGTGTCGTCAACGTATAATCCGGGAACACTGGGCTATGTCTGGGATCGGATCTATCACATGATTCTACCGGCGTTAGTGGCGGGGATTATCACGACGCCAAGTACGATTCAGTATCTGCGTACCGGGGTCATCGATAATACTCACCAGGACTTTGTTCGGACCGCTCGTTCTAAAGGTGTACCGGCCCGCGTTATTTTTGATAAACATATTTTGCGTAATTCCTTATTGCCGATTGCAGCGTTCATGGGTAATCAAATTACCAGCCTGCTGGGCGGCTCCGTCATCTTGGAAACCGTCTTCAGTTATCCTGGAATGGGTCAACTCTTTGTTTCGTCGATGACCAGCCGTGATTATCCGGTGGTTATCTCGCTGGTGCTTTTGTTCGGCTTCCTGACGTTGCTTGGTAACTTACTGTCAGATATCATCATGAGTATCGTGGATCCGCGGATCCGGATCGAGTAGAAGGTGGGGAAAGTTTATGCAAAACAATGCAAATGAAGTGGCGGCTAACACCACAAAAATTGAACAATCACCTTCTAACTTCAAGGTGATTCTGAACGAATTCCGCAAAGACAAGGTTGCTGTGGTCTCACTATTCTTAGCGGTTGCGATTATCCTTGCTGCGTTTATTGGCTCAATGTTGTTTAACGTTGGCGGGGCAACGCAGGTTAGTATCATGGATCGTTATACGGCACCTGGTGTCAATGGGTATATTCTTGGGACTGATGAAGGCGGCCGGGATATGTTCAAATATTTGTTCTTTGCTGCCCGTAACTCGATTACTATCGGGATTTCGGTGGCGCTAATCATTGAGTTTGTCGGGGTTGTCCTTGGAACAATTTCTGGATACTTCGGTGGCTGGATTGATTCCGTGATTATGCGACTCGTTGATTTTTGGATGATCATCCCATCTTTGCTAGTGATTATCGTTCTAGTTACGATTGTGCCGCAATATAATGTGATCTCCATCATTCTTATCATGGCGGCTTTCTACTGGATGACCACCACGCGGCTGATGCGATCGTTAGTGCTGTCGGAAGCGCGCAGTGAGTATGTTATGGCTTCAAAGACTTCAGGGACCTCTAATTTTAAGATAATGTTCACCGGGGTCTTGCCTAATATCAGCTCATTGATCATTACGGATCTGACGCTGACGATTGCAAGTTCTATCGGGATCGAAACCGCCCTTTCCTTCTTGGGTTTTGGGCTACCGATGGAGACACCAAGTTTAGGGACGCTGATTGGCTACGCCTCAAACCCAGACTTGATTTTTAATCGCTGGTGGGTATGGTTTCCTGCTGTTTTAGTCTTGTTGACACTGTCACTCTCAATTAACTTTGTTGGTCAAGCTCTGCGGCGCGCGGCTGATTCACGGCAACGTCGAGGTTAAAGTTACGGTTTTTCTGAAAATTCATAAAGAGACACTCAGACTAATCTGGGTGCCTCTTTATTTTTGACGAAAAAAAGAAAAATTTGTGGCGAAATATTGGTCATTCCGCTCTAATTATGCTATCATTTAACTCACATGAAGCGTTGCTTCGCTTACATATTGCGATGACGGCGCGGAAGGGGGAAAAAGTATGAAAAAGCGTTCTGTGCTCGGAATGATCACGCTCGCTACCGCTTTATCCATCACCTTGGTAGCTTGTGGCAGTAAGAGTTCGAACTCCAGCTCAAGTACTTCCAATAAGAGTGTGAAGTTCCCGATTTCTTACAACAATACTGCAAAGGCAGTTAAAGGCGGCAATGTCAATGTAGCGGTGGTTGATGATTCACCATTTAAGGGGGTCTTCAACGAAGAGCTCTACACTGATCAGTATGACTATTATTACATGAACCCTACTGCCGAATCTCTATTTGCCTACAACAGCAAATTCAAGTTCAATAATAAGGGTGCCGCTACCTTGAAGCAGGATAATAACGCTAAGACCATTACAGTTACCATTAAGCCAAACGTAAAATGGTCTGACGGTCAGCCGGTTGTTGCCCGTGACTTGGTTTATGCCTATGAAATTATGGCGAATAAAGCCACAAAGAGTCAACGATACACTGAGTCTCTTCAGAATATCGAAGGTTTAACCGAGTATCATGATGGCAAAGCAGATTCAATTTCAGGATTGACGATGCCTAAAGGTGACAATGGTAATACGATGGTCATTCATTTTAAACAAATGAAACCTTCGTTCGGCACTTCAGGAAATGGTTACTTCCTAGAAAATGCGGCACCGTACCACTATCTGCACGATGTTGCTTTTGATAAGCTTGAATCTAGCGATAAGGTCCGTAAACAGCCGCTGTTCTTTGGGCCATACAAGATTAGCAAAGTCGTTGCCGGTCAAAGCGTCCAATATACCCCGAACAAGTATTATTGGAAGGGCACGCCTAAGTTAGACAAGATTACGATGGAAAATGTTTCTACTGCATCGATTACTTCTGCTTTGAAGAATCATAAATATGATGTGGTTTATGGTATGCCTTCAGATACTTACAATGATTGGAAGAGTATCGCCGGGTATACGAACCTTGGTCACCAATCACTGGCTTATAACTACCTTGGCTTTAAGTTAGGTAAGTGGGACGATAGCAAGAGTGAAAATGTCTATAATCCTAAGGCGAAGATGGCGAATAAGAGCCTTCGTCAGGCCATGGGTTATGCACTGAACAATGATGAAGTGGCGTCTAAGTTCTACAATGGTACGCGGACGCGTGCAACAACTTTGATTCCGCCTGTCTTTGGTAAAGATGTGCATGCCGATATCAAGGGCTATGACTTGAACATCAAGAAGGCGAACAGCTTGCTTGATAAAGCCGGTTATAAGAAGGGCAAAGACGGCTATCGAACCGATCCTAATGGCAAGAAGCTGACGATTAACTTTGCTACTATGGCTGGTGGCTCAACGGCTCAACCATTGGCACAGGATTACATTCAGCAGTGGAAGAAGATCGGTTTGCGTGTTAAGTTAACCACCGGTCGTCCAATCGAATTCAACTCCTTCTACGACAAGATTCAAAAGGATGATAAGAGTGTCGATGTTTATGCGGCCGCTTGGAGTCTTTCGTCCGATCCTTCACCAATGGATCTGTTCTCGGCTAAAGCGCCGTTTAACTATACACGGTTTGTCTCTGCTGAGAATACCAAGCTGTTGAATGACATTGATGGTCAGAAAGCAATGAATCCGACATACCGTGCTAAAGCATTGAAGGCATGGCAGAAATATGCTAATGACGAAGCATTTGCTATTCCAACGTTGTACCGGGCAGAAATCTTCCCAGTTAACAAACGGGTGAAGAACGCAAGTGTTGACTATGCTTCAGCTAACTACTTGAACTGGTCCAAGCTAGCTGTTACAAGCAACAGCACCGCCAAGAAGTAGTCGAAACTCAATTACCCCTAAAAGGCATCTGCAATCGCAGGTGTCTTTTTTTGTGTGCTCTTGTATAATTAGAAGGTGATAAAAAGGAGGGCTCTTCATGGTTGCCTCAGAGTTTGTGAGTGAATTGCGTCAGCGTTATGGGATTGAATTTCACGATCTCAGTCTATTGGATGAAGCCTTCACGCATTCCTCGTATGTTAATGAACACAAAGAATTAGGGTTAAAAGATAACGAGCGACTTGAATTTCTTGGTGACGCGGTGCTTGAACTGACAGTTTCTGACTATCTGTATCGTAAGTTTCCGGATAAGCCGGAAGGTGATCTGACCCGTATCCGTGCTGCCGCGGTTCAAACTGCAGCTTTTTCGGCGTTTTCAAAAGAGGCGCATTTTGATCGCTATATCAAACTGGGAAAAGGTGAAGAAAAAGCCGGTGCCCGCAAGCGATTGACGTTGCTGGAAGACTTGTTTGAAGCATTTAACGGTGCCTTGTACTTGGATCAAGGCCGTAAAGCCAATATCAAATTTGCCGAACAGATCATTTTTCCTAAGATTGATGCCGGTGAGTTTTCGGCTAACCAGGATCATAAGACTGCCTTGCAGGAAACCCTGCAGCAAAATGGTGATGTGGCGATTGTGTATCACCTCTTGGATGAAAAGGGTCCTGCTCATGAACGCCAATTTCACGTTGATGTTGAAGTTGAAGGCCGAGTATTAGGGACCGGATTCGGTAAGAATAAAAAAGCGGCTGAACAAGCTGCAGCCAAGGCGGCATTAGCCCGCTTGAAAAAGTAAGAACTAGAATGGGGTCATCATGGAATTAAAGCGTTTGATCATTAATGGCTTCAAATCATTTGCAGATAAAACCGAAATTGATTTTGTGTCTGGTCTGACTGGCATTGTTGGACCAAATGGTAGTGGGAAAAGTAACATCACCGAGGCGATTCGCTGGGCATTGGGCGAGCAAAGTGCCAAAAGCTTGCGCGGCGAGCGAATGGGTGATGTTATCTTTGCAGGTACGGACAGCCGGCCTGCTTTGAATCGCGCGGCGGTTACCATGACCTTCGATAACAGCGACGGCTATCTCAAAAATCAGCCAGCCGAAGTTTCGGTGACGCGCCGATTGTATCGCGATGGCACCTCCGAGTTTCTGCTCAATAATCAAGATGTTCGGTTAAAGGATATTGTTGATCTGTTCATGGATTCCGGCTTGGGACGTGAGAGCTTTTCGTTTATCTCGCAAGGCCGGGTTGAAGCGATTTTTAATAGCAAACCAGAAGAACGCCGGGGCATCATCGAAGAAGCCGCTGGCGTTTATAAATATAAGCAACAGAAAACCAAAGCTGAGCGCGAGTTGGCTAACAATGACGATAATCTGGCGCGGATTAACGATATTATTGTCGAATTAAAGCATCAGGTTGAACCACTGCGGGAGCAAGCTTCACTGGCCAAGGATTATCAGCAGCAAACCGCGGACTATCAAAAGATTCACCAAACACTTTTGGCGCTGGAAATCGAACAACTGGCGGCGGAGCAGGAGAAGACCCAAGGCGAAGCCAAAGTGACCAAGGCGACCATTGCGGCGCTGACGGCAAAGGTTAAGGATCTGGAAAATCAGTCCGAGCAATTGAGCGCAATTGATCATCAGCATGAGGAACGATTGAATCAGCTCAATGACCAAGTCTTGAGTCGTTCGATGAAGCTGGAAAGTCTTAGCGGTGAAGCGAACCTCTCTAGCGAACGCTCGGCCAATGCGGCGACAACACTGGCTGATTTAAAAGATCGGTTGACCCACGCTCAGCAGGCGTTAGCAGAGGCGAACCAGCGACTGGCCGACTTAACCAAGCAGCTTGATGCCTCCCAGAAAAAGCAGCAAGACCTCAAGGAACAGTTGGCCCAACAAAAACAAGCCAGCCAAGATCCGGCTGCTTTGAATCGCCAGTTGGAGTCCGTCCAGAATCACTACATTGATCTGTTGAAAGCCCAAGCTGACAATAAAAATGCCCAGGCAGCCTTACAAAAAGACCAGCAACTCGCGGCGAGTCAAAACGCGGCTCATGATCGGCGCATCTATGAACTGAGCAAGCAGGCGCAGGATCAGGAGGCCAAGGTCAATACACTGCTGAGCCAGCAGCAAAAGTTACAGGCCAAAGCAGAAACGCAACAAACTGCCGTTGAAGAAGCTAAAACCAAGTTGAATCAGCTGCAACAAAACCGCACTGCCCAGCAACAAACTTATCAAGACGAAATGGCGACTTATCAACGCGCACGCGCACGGTATGAGACGCTTTCTGAATTGAATGAAGACTATGCGGGCTTTTATAACGGCGTTCGGGTTGTGCTGAAGCATAAAGCAACCTTGCCGGGTGTGATTGGTGCGGTGGCTGAATTGTTGGAAGTACCCACTGCTTACCAGCAGGCGTTTGATTTGGCGTTAGGTAGCAATCTACAGGCCATTGTCACCCGCGATGAAGCAGCAGCCCAACGCGCCATTAGCCTGTTAAAGCAACAGCGGGCCGGTCGGGCGACTTTTCTGCCGGCTGCTGTGATGCGGCCACGTGAGCTGCCAAGTGCGGTTTTGCAACTTGTCAAAGGCGCAGATGGCTTCTTAGGCACAGGGCTGCAACTTGCCCAATATCCGGCTGATCTAAAGTCCGTGATGGCTAATCTCCTAGGTAGTGTTTTGATTGTTGATACCCTACCGCACGCGATTACCATTGCCAACACCACCCATCACCGATATCGCATTGTGACCACGGCTGGGGATATTTTGAATCCAGGTGGCTCACTGACAGGCGGCCAGGTCAAACAAGGTCGGCAAGCCTCACCACTGGCCCGCAACCAGGAAGCCCGCCACCTCAAAACCCAACTGCAGGGACTAGTCGAAGATCTGAAAAAGAAGCAAACCGCCTTGACCGAACTGACTAAGCAGGAGAACGCCGCTCAAGCCGCCTGGCAGGACGCTCAGGCGCAGTCTCAGGCGTTAGCGGCTGATCTAACGGCCATTACCAGTCAACACACTGCGCAGGCAGAGACGTTACGACAGGCGCAGCGACAGTTGGCGGCCGCACAACAAGCCAACACGGCTCAGGCTGATTTAAGTACCAAAATGACCGAGCTTCGTCAAGCTGGCAAAAAAATTGCTCGTGACATCGAAGAGGCTCAGGCAGAAATTGAACAGCTGAAAACTGCTGCGAATGCTGCGGCCGATTCCCGGTCGAAGCAAGCAGCAGCCGAAAATGCGTTGAAGACGAAGCTGGCCGTGGTGACCAATGACTTGCAGACGCTGCATGATCAGCATCAGCAATGGCAGACGCAGGCCAGGGATGCAAATGAACAAATTACTGAACTCCAGCAACGCATTGAGCACATTACGGCCACGGCTAAGGAAACGGCGGCTGAAAAAGCCAGTCGTACAGCTACGATTGCCAAGTTACAAGAGGAACTGAAGCAGCTGAAGGCCGAGCAAACCAAAGTGACTCAAACCAAGGCCGCCAATCGTGGCAAGTTAAGCGAGATTTCTGCCAGAATTACAACGACCTATGAACAACAGCATCAGGCGATGGCGACCTCCGAACAACAGGCGGTGGCCCTTAACCGGGTGAAGTTGGGCCTGGATGCTCGTCTGAACACGTTAGCCGAGGATTATCAGCTCACTTACGAAGCGGCCAAAGCTGCCGTGGCGCCGGATCACGCGCCGATTCCTGAATTAAAGAGCAAGTTAAAGCTCTTGAAACGCGGCATTGATGAACTAGGGCCGGTTAATCTGAATGCGATCGAGCAGTTCAAAGAGGTCAATCAGCGCTACGAGTTTCTCACCAAGCAGCAAGACGATCTTTTGGCTGCTAAACAACAGCTTGAAGAGACGATGCACGAATTGGATGAAACCGTTAAAACACGATTCAAAAATATGTTTGACCAGACGAATAGTGCGTTTGAGGCGATTTTCCCGCAAATGTTTGGCGGTGGGCATGCCCATCTCAGCTTGACTGATCCAGATGATCTGTTGGCAACCGGGATCGAGATTTCCGCACAACCGCCTGGCAAGAAGCTGACGCGACTGTCATTGCTGTCAGGTGGTGAACGGGCTTTAACCGCGATTGTGTTGCTTTTCGCGATTCTAAAAGTCCGTCCGGTGCCATTTTCGATTTTGGATGAAGTTGAGGCGTCACTGGATGATGTCAACGTTAACCGGTTTGGCGAGTTCTTACGCCATTATGCCAGTGCGACGCAATTTATCGTGATCACGCACCGCCACGGCACGATGGTTGCGGCCAATGTCTTGTACGGAGTGACCATGCAGGAATCCGGTGTGAGTCGGATTATGGCAGTCAGTCTGGATCAATCACAGAAAGAGGCGACAAGTTAATGGGACTTTTTGATGCGATTAAAAAGGCGTTCACTGGGGAAGAACCCGAAACGCCTGAAGAAAATAAATATGATGAAGGCCTGGCGAAAAGCCGCAGCAGTTTTGGCGAAAAGCTTAATGCGTTATTTGCCAATTTTCGGACGGTGGATGAAGACTTTTTCGATGATCTTGAAGAGATGCTTATCGAATCCGATGTTGGTTTTGAAACAGCGGTTCGGTTGAGCGATGAATTGCGCGAAGAGGTTAAGCTCAAAAACGCGAAGGATCCCAAGGCCGTTTCGCGAGTTATTGTTGAGAAGCTGGTGGATATGTACGGCGAGGCTGGCAAAGATGAAGATAACCAGCTCCACTTTGCCGAAGAAGGGCCAACTGTCTTTCTGTTTGTGGGTGTTAACGGCGCCGGTAAAACGACCACAGTCGGCAAGCTGGCGCATCAGCTCAAAGAAGAAGGCAAGCGCGTCTTGCTAGTGGCAGCTGATACCTTCCGTGCCGGCGCTATTCAGCAATTGCAAGAATGGGGCCGCCGCGTTGATGTGCCGGTGGTGACCACGAAAGAAGGCGGCGATCCTGCAGCCGTTGTTTTTGATGGCGTTAAGCGGGCAAAAGAAGAAGGCTACGATGTAGTGTTGGTCGACACCGCTGGCCGCTTGCAAAATAAAGTCAACCTGATGAACGAGTTGAACAAGATTAAACGCGTGATCGTCCGCGAATTGCCGGATGCGCCGCAAGAAGTCTTGTTAGTGCTGGATGCCACGACCGGCCAGAATGCGCTGAATCAGGCGAAAGAGTTTAACCAGACGACCCAAATTACCGGCATTGTGCTAACCAAGCTAGACGGCTCTGGCAAAGGCGGCATTGTCTTGGCAATCCGCAATGAGCTGCATGTACCGGTCAAGTTAGTGGGGCTGGGCGAAAAAATGGATGACTTGCAGGCATTTGATCCGACAAAGTTCGTGACCGGCCTGTTTAAGGGCTTGATTGAAGTCAAAGCCTAAGTCTAAGTCAAGGCAATCAAAAGAACAAAAAAAAGCGCTGCACCTGTTCGTTCAAGTGCAACGCTTTTTTATATGAGCGTGAGCCGGCGCGCTTAGGAGTCGGAGTGTAAGTGGCCTTGGGCGTGATGGCGAACTTTGCCATTGCGACCGAGGTCCTTACACGTAGACTCCTGCTCCGGCGAACGCGTTAAGGTGCGTCAATCCGGCGCGTTGATGATTTAGGCTGTCTGGACTTTCTTTTCCCGGCCAAAAATGACTTGCAAGATAACCAAGACAAGGTAGCCAATTAGCAGGTAAGTGAACCAAGCGGATGGTTGGACTTTACTTGCAAACCAGTATTGTTGCCATGCCGTATTGCTCATGATCCATGCAAATAGCCAGCCTAAAAGACCGAAGATGGTGTTGATAATAGCAAAGAACCATAAATTGCCGTTTTCATGGTTGCTCAGGTAAACACATGAGAAAACCAAACTCCACAATCCCCAAGCAGCAAGGACAGCAAACACGGCCCAGTAAATAAAGGTTGCGACCATATTCTTCCCTCCAATTTTTCACATGTTCAGTGTACCACGAAATGAGGCAAAACCGGAAATGTGAATCCGTTTTCGTGATATTGGCCGCTGACTATTTTCCGGTGACAATTGACCATTTCCAACGATACCGGTATCCTTATACAAGGACCATGTTCAAGCGGCCGGAGAACCGATATACCGGCAATCATGGGATTAAAGGAATGACATGATGGAAATCGAAAAAAATTATCGCATGAACTCATTGTTTGAGTTTTATGGCCCGTTATTAACGGATAAACAACATGCGTATTTGGCTTTGTATTACGGCGATGATTATTCGCTGGGCGAAATTGCGACTGAATTCAACGTTTCGCGCCAGGCGGTTTACGACAATATTCGCCGAACCGAAGCCAGTCTGGAAGAATATGAAAAGAAGCTGCATCTTTTTGCCAATTATCAAGCGCAAAATGAGGCGGTGGATGCGCTGGTGGGTTATGTACGCGCCCATTACCCGGACGACAAGGCTTTGAGCACATTATTAGAACGAGTCGCGGATCAAACCGCGAAATAGCAGGGGGATACTATGGCATTTGAAGGATTATCGGAACGGTTACAAAAAGCCTTTAGCGGATTACGGCGTAAAGGTAAGGTCAGTGAAAGCGACGTTCGCGAAGCCATGCGGGAAATTCGGCTGGCGTTGCTGGAAGCCGATGTCAATTTTGATGTGGTTAAGACCTTTATCAAAAACGTCCGCACTAAAGCAGTTGGTACAGAAGTACTCGAAAGTCTGACCCCCGCCCAACAAATCATTAAGATTGTCAACGACGAGTTAGTCAAAACCATGGGCGAGGCCGCGGTGCCGCTGAACAAGGCGCCGCATATTCCAACCGTCATTATGATGGCCGGGTTGCAAGGGGCCGGGAAAACCACAACGGTCGGCAAGCTGGCCAAGTATTTGATGGACAACGAGAAGGCGCGGCCTTTGCTTATCGCGGCCGACGTTTATCGACCGGCAGCGATTGATCAGCTGCAAACCATTGGCAAGCAGCTCAATGTGCCGGTATTTGAGATGGGCACCGATACCGATCCGGTTGAAATTGTGCGGCAAGGCTTAGCCACCGCCAAAGAAAACAAAAACGATTACGTTCTCATCGATACAGCTGGCCGCTTGCAGATTGATGAAAAGCTCATGAACGAGCTTAAGAACATCAAAGCACTGGCGCATCCGAATGACATTTTGCTGGTTGTGGATGCCATGACCGGTCAAGCGGCGGTTGATGTTGCCAAAGGCTTCAATGAACAGCTGGATATTACCGGGGTTGTTTTGACGAAGCTGGATGGCGATACCCGTGGCGGGGCAGCACTGTCGATTCGGGCGGTCACTGGCAAGCCGATCAAGTTCATCGGGCAAGGCGAAAAGATGGACGCCTTGGATGTCTTTTATCCGGACCGGATGGCCAATCGGATTCTTGGCATGGGCGACATGCTGACGCTGATTGACAAAGCCCAAAAGAACTATGATGAAAAGCAAGCTCAGGAAGTCGCTGAAAAGATCCGTGAGAATTCGTTTGATTTTAACGATTTTCTCGATCAGATGGACCAAATTAGCAAAATGGGGCCGCTTGAAGACATCATGAAGATGATTCCCGGGATGGCGAATAATAAGGCGTTGGCAAATGTCAAAATGGACCCTAAGGACATTGCCCACATGAAGGCCATTGTTTATTCGATGACCCCGCAAGAACGGGAAAATCCGGATTTGTTGAATCCGAGTCGGCGGCGGCGGATCGCCGGTGGTTCCGGCCGGCCGGTTGTTGAAGTCAATCGCATGATTAAACAGTTCAACCAAAGTAAACAAATGATGAACCAGATGAGCAAAGGCAATATGAAAGGCCTTGACGGGCTCATGGGTGGCGGTGTTTCCGGCAAGCTAGGAAAAATGGCGATGAACTCCATGGTTCGTAAGCAAAAGCGCAATAAGAAGAAGCGGCTTAAAAAGGCCAAGCGATTCCATTCATAAGCCGAACAATTTTCCGTGTAAAGAAAAAAGGCTTTACAGCTTAAATTTTTTTTGCTATGCTATCAAGGTTGATAAATGAGCAGGAGGTGGACTTAGTGGCAGTTAAAATTCGTTTAAAGCGGATGGGTTCAAAGCGTAAGCCTTTCTACCGGATCGTTGTAGCAGACTCACGCTCGCCGCGTGACGGTCGTTTCATCGAAGCCGTGGGCTATTACAACCCGTTGACTAATCCAGTCGATTTAAAGTTAAATGAAGAAGATATTTTGAATTGGCTTCAAAAAGGCGCACAACCTTCAGATACTGTACGTAACTTGCTTGGCAGCAAGGGCATCATGCAGAAGTATCACGAAGCGCGCTTTGCTAAGAAATAAAGGCGGTCTTAAATGGTGGATATCGGTAGTTTGATCAAAGCCATTGTTACCCCGCTGGTTACCAAGCCAGAAGCCGTAAAGGTGACGGCGCATGAAACAGGCGAGTATATGGCCTTTGATCTGGCTGTTGCGCCTGAAGATGTCGGCCGCGTGATCGGCAAACAGGGCCGGGTTGCCCAGGCAATCCGAACCATTGTATACAGTGTTAAAAGCCCGTACGATAAGCGGGTGCGGCTCAATATTTTGGATGCGCCGCATACAAAATAAAAAGGCTGGCGCATACCGCGTCGGTCTTTTTATTTTGACATGACTGGTGGAGACATAAGGAGGAAATGTATGCCCGAGTATTATGATATTGGCACGATTGTGAATACCCATGGCATCCGCGGTGAAGTTCGCGTACTTGTGACGACGGATTTTCCGGAACAGCGGTTTCAGGTGGGGAAGACGGTCTATGTTGCGACTTCACCCAAAACGGCGCTGACGATTCAATCGGTTCGCGAACATAAAGGCCTCACAATGCTGACGTTTAAAGGCTATACGGATATTAACCAGGTTTTACCGTTCAAAGGGAAAAAACTGCAGGTCACGGATGCTGCCTTACAGCCGCTTGAAGCCGGTAGCTATTATTATAAAGATATTATCGGCTTGACGGTGATTGATGAGCATGGTCAGACACTCGGCAAAGTCAGTGAGATTCTCAGCCCCGGTCCTAATGATGTCTGGGTAATTCCCCGCGCCGGTAAAAGTGAGATTTTGTTGCCGTTTTTAAAGTCTGTGGTACAGTCGATTGATCTGGAACGCAAGGAAGCGCACGTCATCGTGCCGGAAGGGTTGATTGACGATGCAGATTGATGTTTTAAGCTTGTTTCCAAATATGTTTGAGCCATTGCGCGAAAGCATGATCGGGAAGGCGCTTGAACGCCACTTGCTTAACTTTGATGTGGTTGATTATCGCAGTTATAGCCATGACAAACACCATCACGTTGATGACACGCCTTATGGTGGCGGTGCTGGCATGTTGCTCAAGCCGGAACCACTGTTTGAGGCCATGGATGGGGTCAATCAACGCCATCCGGGGCCTAAGCGGGTTATTTTGATGGATCCGGCAGGCAAAAAGTTCGACCAACAAGCCGCGCGGGAACTCTCGCAAGAAAGCCACCTGGTCTTCATTTGTGGGCATTACGAAGGCTATGACGAGCGGATTCGGACACTGGTCACCGATGAATATTCCCTTGGCGACTATGTCCTAACCGGTGGCGAACTGCCGGCAATGGTCATGATTGATGCGATTGTCCGGCTTTTGCCTGGCGTTTTGGGTAATGACGAAAGTGCCCACACTGACAGCTTTGAAAATGGCCTCCTCGAGTACCCGCAATACACTCGCCCGCCTGAATATCGCGGTATGCAGGTGCCAGAAGTGCTTCAAAATGGCAACCATCAGCTGATTGCCCGTTGGCGGTTAAAGGAAAGTCTGCGCCGAACCTATCTGCGGCGGCCGGATTTGCTTGAACAGGTCGAGCTTGATGATGCTGCAAAAAAACTGTTACGCGAGGTTAAAACAGAAGAGGCTACTAAAGCAGCAGAAAGACGGTTAAATGCAAGCACCCGGAACGCAGAAGATCCGGAGCAAAATTAGGCCTGAAATGCTGCGAGGTTTTTGGTTTAGGCAGTCTGGCTGTTTAGGAACATAGCGGCTAGCCAATCTTGTAAAGAATTTTATCTTTACACGCATCACCGGACATGCTAAACTTATTGATTGTGATACGTCACATACCAACGGCATTCCGCTGTTCGGGATGATTATGAATGTCGGCAAAGGAGAAAGACCAATGAACCCATTGATTCAAGAAATTACCAAGAAACAGTTACGCGACGATATTCCTGACTTCCGTGCAGGTGATAACGTCCGCGTCCACGCCAAGATCGTTGAAGGCGAACGCGAACGTATTCAGCTCTTTGAAGGCGTTGTAATCAAACGCCGCGGTGTTGGCATTTCCGCTACCTACACTGTTCGCAAAATCTCAAACGGTGTCGGTGTGGAACGGACATTCCCATTACACTCCCCACGGGTCGAAAAGATTGAAGTCACCCGTCACGGCCAAGTTCGTCGGGCAAAACTCTACTACCTACGCGCACTCCGCGGCAAAGCAGCACGTATCCGCGAAAAGCGTCGTTAATCTTGGAAAAGGCCGGAAACGGTCTTTTTTTGTTTGAGCGCGAGCAGGAGCGCTTAGAAATCGGAGTGTAAGTGGCCTCTAGCCCCAAATGGCTGGGCTTTGGCCATTTGGGGCTAGAGGTCCTTACACGTAGATTTCTGCGACTGCGAGCGCGTTATGGAAGTTAACGGGATCTTCGTCCAAAAGCCAGGGACTAGTATAAGGACCACAAAAGTCCTTACACGCAGACTTCTGCGCCGGTGAACGCGTTATGGAAGTTAACGGGGATTCCAGCTCACGCCACCACCGCGCCACGACAGACTCGAGGTGAAGGCTCATGAACGATCAGTTGATTTATGTTGTCTACTATGCGGACCGCTTGGCACCTATCGAGTTGCTCAAAGCCTTTTCTTCTCGGCGCCGTGCCGCAGAATATGTTGCGATGTTACAAAATGCGCCGTATCCTGATCATGAAGCCGCAAATTATCACTACCACGCGGTTCAACTAAATTAAGTGATGATATTTAAAACTTAGGGGGCAACATGATGGCACAACAACCACAAGAACGACTGGATCGGATCAATGAATTAGCCAAGAAAGATCGCAGCGTAGGGTTGACACCTGAGGAAAAAATCGAGCGTCAACAGCTACGTGAAGCTTATTTAAAAGATTTTCGTGCCGGTTTACGCGATCAAATCGAGCACACGCAGGTTTTTGATAAAAAAGGACATGAAATAACCAGCAAGAAAGTCCAAAAAATTCAGCGCGAACATGGTTGGCGAAAAGATTAGTCTTTTCAACAACAAAGCGCTTTAGTACAATGAGAAATGAAACTTGAAGGAGGCCGCACATTGCTAATCACAATACTTGTGGGGATCATTGCGTTACTGGTTGGCTTAGCAGGCGGGTTCTTCGGCGCACGGGCATATATGAAAAAATATTTTCAAGACAATCCGCCTGTGAACGAAGACATGCTGCGCACCATGATGATGCAAATGGGGCAAAAGCCATCTGCTAAGAAACTGAACCAAATGATGGCGCAAATGAAACAAGCCCAACGTAATGCTAAGTAATTGCTAAGAAAACGCGATGACAGAGATCTTTTCTGTCATCGCGTTTTCGCGTCCTAATGATGTTTGTGCTATCATGAGAGAATATTCATAACTAACGGCGCTTATGAGAAAACATAAGTCATTTATTTCATAAAGCAAAAAGCCTGTTTCTGAACGCGCGAATCAGGCTGGCAATTTAAGGAGCATGGTTGTGGGAATTTTTAGAAAATTAGGGTGGTATTTCAAACAGGAGTGGCGGCGTTACCTGTTAGGCGTGACTTTTTTACTATTAGTCGCCTTGGTTAATTTGATTCCG
Source organism: Lacticaseibacillus zeae subsp. silagei (assembly GCF_030770335.1). Lineage (NCBI taxonomy): Bacteria > Bacillati > Bacillota > Bacilli > Lactobacillales > Lactobacillaceae > Lacticaseibacillus > Lacticaseibacillus zeae. The sequence goes on from NZ_CP132484.1 coordinate 1,576,087, forward strand.
CCAAAGGTCATCGGCGATCTGGTTGACGCGATGAGTAAATCACGGCTGACAGTCAATTATCTTGCCCTTATGCTGGGGCTGCTGCTGTTCTCCGGGATTGCGCAATATCTCTTCCGTTATGGGTGGCGTAATGCAATCTGGGGTGGTGCCGCCAAGTTGGAGCGCACGTTGCGGACCCGTTTATTTTGGCATTTTATGAAAATGGACGCGACTTTTTATCAAAAACATCGCACCGGGGATTTGATGGCACATGCTACCAATGATTTAAACGCGGTGCAAAACGTGGCTGGCGCCGGAATTTTGACCTTATTTGATTCGTTCATTACCGGAGGCACGACCATTATCGCGATGATTTTGGTCGTTGATTGGCGCCTGACGATTGTGGCGATTTTGCCGATGCCTCTGCTGGCCGTGATGGCGCGTAAGTTAGGCACCAGACTGCATGCGGCGTTTTCCGAGTCGCAGGCGGCATTTTCGCGGTTGAATGATAAAACGCAGGAAAGTGTTAGCGGCATCAAAGTGATCAAGACATTTGGCCAGGAAGCGGAGGATACCGCTGACTTTAATCGGATTGTCGATCGAACCGTGCAGATTAATCGCCGGGTTAATTTTATTGATGCATTATTTGATCCGACGACTAGTCTCATTATGGGTCTTACTTATGTCATTACGATCATTTATGGCGGCTGGCAAGTCGTGCACGGCCAAATTTCGATCGGCCAACTGGTTTCATTTGTGACCTATGTTTCGGCGTTAGTCTGGCCCATGTTTGCAATTGGCCGCCTATTTAACATTCTTGAACGCGGGAATGCCAGTTATGATCGGGTCAATGAACTGCTTCAGGAGCGCTCGACGATTCTTGAAGCCAAAGACGCGATTACCACGCCGGCACACGGTAATATCCGCTATCAGATAAACAAATTTAGTTACCCTAATGACCAGCAAGTGGCTTTGAGTCGGGTTCATTTTACCTTGTTGGAAGGCAACACGCTCGGGATTGTCGGGAAGGTCGGCGCCGGCAAGAGTACGATTTTCAAACTTCTGTTGCGTGAATTCGACAATTACGATGGTTTCATTGAGTTCGGCGGCCATAACATTAAGGATTATTCACTCGATGCGTTACTTGATTCAATCGGCTACGTCCCTCAGGATAATTTTCTGTTTTCAACCACGGTCGCGGACAACATTCGCTTTTCCGCCTTTGAAAAGGGCCAGCAGGACGTGGAAAATGCCGCCAAGGAAAGTGCGGTGCATGATGATATCAAAAAATTCACATCAGGCTATGAAACCTTGGTTGGCGAAAAAGGCGTCAGCTTATCTGGCGGACAGAAACAACGCTTGGCCATCGCTCGGGCGGTTATCAATGCGCCTGAATTGTTGATCCTGGATGATGCCTTGTCAGCAGTGGATGCGAAAACCGAAGAAGAAATTCTGACCAACATGAAACGTGATCGCGCCCATAAAACAACGATCATTGCCGCTCACCGTTTGAGTTCGGTGATGCACGCCGACGAAATCATTGTGCTCGAAAACGGTCAGGTCATTGAGCGTGGCACCCATGCCCAATTATTGGCTAAGCATGGTTGGTATGCCGAAATGTGGGCAAAGCAGGAAATGGAAGCTGCGGAAGAAGGTGACGTACGTGGCAAGTAAGGGTTATGAAAGTGCATGGTCTAAAAGTATCCCGGTGCGGCAACAGATTAAAATTATGCGTCGGCTCATGGGTTTTACCCGACCGTATAAGCGCCAATTCATCGGTGCGATTGTTGCTGCGGCGTTATTGGCAGGCATGAACGTCTTGCTGCCTAAGATTCTGCAGATTTTTATGGATCGGTATTTGGCGAATCAAAGTGCAACCGTCAAGATCTTGCTGTTGTTTGCGGTTTTATATGCATTTGGCACCTTGGTCAAAGCCGTCTTTCAGTTCTTCCAGACCTTTTTATTCAACATGGGCGCTGAACGCGGACTTGAAGATGCACGGCGGCAGTTGTTTGCCAAACTGCACACACTTGGCATGCGGTATTTTGATCAGACACCGGCTGGCTCGATTGTCTCGCGGGTCACGAATGATACCATGACCTTTTCTGATTTCTGGAACGTTATTTTGGCGGTCATTGTCGGTTTGTTCTCGGTCATCAGTAGCTTTGCTGTCATGTTTGCGGCTAATCCTAAAATTGCCTTGTTGGTGGCGGCGTTCTTACCTATTTTGCTAGTGGTTGTCTGGTATTACAGCACGTACAGTTCCAAAGTTTATCGGCACATGCGCGAAAAGCTTTCCGAGTTGAATACCCAGCTAAATGAGTCGATTGAAGGCATCAGCGTTATTCAGCAATTTCGGCAGGAGAATCGGATCAGCCGTGAGTTTGAGGCAACTAATCAGGAATACCTGGATGCTCGTAAGGCCATGATTCGAGTGAACTCCTTGCTGCTGTCGTCTGTGATCAACTTGTTATATTCATTCGCATTGATTGCGGTTTTGTGGACGTTCGGGCTGATTTCCATGCATAGTTACGTCGAAGCAGGTTTGGTATACGCATTCACCACGTATACTGCCAATTTCTTCAATCCGATGGTGAACATGATGGATAATCTCTCGTTTCTACAAGACGGGGTGGTTGCCGGCAGCCGAATTTTCCGGATTTTGGACAGCAAAGAATACGCGCCTGCACAGCACCCTAATGCCCATGCGGTGATTCAGCAAGGGAAAATCGAATTCCGTCACGTTAGTTTTGCTTATGATGGTAAGCACGATATTCTGCATGATATCAGTTTTGTCGCCAACCCCGGTGAGACGGTGGCATTAGTCGGGCATACCGGATCGGGTAAAAGTTCGATTATCAATGTCATGATGCGCTTTTACGAGTTTGGCAAAGGGCAGATTTTGATTGATGATGTCGACATTCGTGATTACCCGATGGAAGAATTGCGGAAGAAGTTAGGTTTGGTGCTGCAGGATTCCTTCATGTTTTATGGGGATATCAGTAGCAATATTCGCTTGTTCAATGATCAGATTACGGATCAGCAGGTTCAGCAAGCGGCAGAATTCGTTCAGGCGGATCGCTTCATCAACAAATTACCGGATCGTTATCATGCCAAGGTTATTGAAGGCGGGAGCGAGTTTTCCAGCGGCGAACGGCAGCTCATTTCATTCGCCCGCACGGTTGTGACGAATCCCAAGATTCTCGTTTTGGATGAGGCAACTGCGAATATCGACACGGAGACCGAGTCAGTGATTCAGGAGGGCTTGCGGCGTATTCGGCAGGGACGGACAACGATCGCCATTGCCCATCGCCTTTCGACTATTCAGGATGCCAACCTTATTTTGGTGCTGAATGCCGGGCGAATTGTCGAACGTGGGACGCATGAAGCCTTATTGGCTAAACATGGTCGCTATTATGAAATGTATCATCTGCAAGTCGGTGACAGTGGCGCTGAATCCACTGATAAATGATGGTTATCCGAAAATTTGGTGTAAAAAAGAACATCCGCTGCTTGGTGAGTGGGCATCACATGCCACGCCAAACAGGGGATGTTTTATTTTTTCGATTTTTCCGCGTGCACAGCCTTGTCGGTTTCATCCTGACTGGCTTTAAGTAGTTCAAGCTGTTGGCGGGTTTCCGTCAACTGGTTGACCATTTCGCCCATAACCTCAACTGTCAGGCGCTGACTTTCAAATAAGTTCGGGTTATCATCGGCAATGATGTGATCCAATTTGGAATGAAGTAAGCGAATCTCTTCTTCCGACTTAAGGTTAACATGATAGTCATTCTTGGCTTCAAGTCGATCATACTCAGCCGCGCGGTTCTGGCTCATCATGATTAATGGCGCTTGCAACGCTGCTACCATACTCAAAAAGAGGTTTAATAAAATGAACGGGAACGGATCAAACTTGTGACCAAAGATGCCCACGGTGTTGAGAATCATCCACACGATCATGAAACCGGAGAAGATGATGATAAACGACCATGAGCCGGCATACTTGGCAACGGCATCCGCAATTCGTTCGCCGACTGTGATCGTCGACTCCATTTTGTCGTAAACATCGGTCAGTTGGAAATCGTCTTTGACCAACGCTTGCGACATTTTGCGGTTGATCTTTTCATGTGCCCGTTCATCTCGGCGTTGTTGGCGTCGCATCCGTTCAAGCCGATAATTTAATAAATGCGAATTGCAGATAAAACTGTTCTTAGTGGCCTTGGGATAATCATTTTTGATGATATTGACAAGTTTGGTTTCCAGATCACTTAAGAAAAGCCCATCACTGATGGCATATACTTGACCATCAACAAGGCAGGTTGCTGTTTGTTTATTGACCAATATTATTTTCCTCTCTTAAGTAAATATGATGTTGATTGTTACCTAATTTTTGCTTCGGAAACGTGCCCGTGTCTGATGCCATAGCTGAAATAAATGACCAAGCCAAACGCAAACCACGCGAGACTCATAAGCCAGGTTTCAACACTTAATTGGGTCATGAGCAACAGGCAAAAGAGAAACGACACGATTGGCGTCACTGGGTAACCAGGGACGTGAAAGCCGTCGTTAGTGATGGCTTTATGTCGCCGTAACGGGATGATGCCGATGGACACAAACGCGAATGCAATCAGCGTGCCGATGTTAACAAGGTTGACCAGCTGGTTTAGCGGCACCAGCCCGCCCATGATCGCGATAATCGCAACCACTGTCCAGAGGGCATTTTCCGGTAGATGTCCGCTAATATGACCGAACCAACGGGGAAGCAAGCCATCACGGCCAATAGCATAAATCAATCGGGATGAGCTGTAAATCATCGTGACCATCATGGTGAACATACCTGCCAGTGCACCCACCGAAATGAAACCACCGAGACCGCGTAAATGAACCGCACCGAGCGCAAACGCAACTGGATCAGCAACATCCAGTTTGGTAAATGGCACCATTCCTGTCAAGACAATGGCGACTAAAACATATAAGATCGTGGCGATGATCAAGGTACCGATAATCCCCCGAGGTAAGGTGCGTTGAGGCTGCTTTACTTCAGGAGCTGAGGCCGACACTGCGTCAAAGCCAAGGTAGGCAAAGAAAACCATGGCGGCCCCGGCGAGAACGCCTTTGGCACCAAATGGCAGGTAAGGATGCCAATTCGCCGGCTGAACGTAAAAGAAACCGACGATCACAAAAATAAGAATGATAAGCAATTTAACTAAAACCATGAGTCGATTGATCGCCATCGAAGACTGCATGCCACGCGAAAGCATAATGCCGATTAACAAAACGACAAGAACGGCGATGAGGTTAATATAAGTGCCGTGGCTAGGCGAGAATGGTCCGGCAATCGCTGCAGGCAGGTGAATATGGAAACCGGTCAGCAAACTGGCAAAGTAAGCAGAAAAGCTGGTCGAAACCGCAGCGACCGCCAACATGTATTCAAGAATCAAAGCCCAACCAATGATCCAACCAAAAACCTGACCGAAAACAATATTGCCATACGCATAAGCCGAACCCGCCACCGGCAGTGCCGAGGCAAATTCCGCATAACACATGGCAGCCAATGAACACACAACCGCCGCCAAAATGAACGCAATCGTGATTGCCGGGCCGCTAGTTGTCGCGGCAACGGTACCAGGCAAAATAAAAATCCCAGTACCGATAACGGCACCAATGCCCAATGCAATCAAATCCCGTGTCGTCAAACTCCGTGTCAGTAAATCATCAGCTTTAAGTGCAGCCGCCAAATCCGGCTTGCGGGTCATTCTTTTCCAAAGATTCATGAAAAGCTCACTTTCTGCGCATGAGAGCGCGTTATCGCGTTATGGTGTATGAACGTTCACCGTCTTCTGCATCAAGAGTACAAAAGGAGAAGCCATTTAACACAAGCCCACCCAACGAAAAAGGTTCGACAAGCGAACCTCAAACGTCACCATGTTCTTTTTCTTCCAAGTATTTCTTCTTATCAGGAATGTACTTATAATCCGGATTGATCGCGTGATCTAACGCCGCAAACTTTTCTTGCAACTGATCGCTAAAGGTTGCGAGCGCTTCGTCAGTCAGCCGACCCTTTGGAGGCTCAACCGGTGATCCGAAACGAATTATTGCAGGTTTACGTTTAAACAATGACCAAAAAGTTCCCGGGCCTTGATAAACAGCCGGTACAATCGGCGCTTTTGCTAGCTTGGCGATCAGAATCGCACCGCCTTTCATATCCGCGGAGTAACGGGAGCCGGTAGGAAAAATCATTAACGCCTTATTCTCCTGCTTTAAAGCGCGGACCGGAACCTTGATGGCACTGGGACCGGGATGCGCGCGATCAACCGGGAAAGCCCCAACTTTGACAAGTAACCAGCGCAACAGGGGATTTTTAAACAATTCGCTTTTTGCCATAAATGAAAAATGGTGCGGCCAAGCGGCAAGTGCGAGGAAAACCGGGTCGAGCCAGGAGCGGTGAGGCGCAACCAGGACAAATGGGCCTTCAGGCAATTGTTGCTTATCCTGAGCCTTTACGTGTCCATTAATGAGCCAGAGTAAACCGGCTACGACATAACGCAGAAAACTATAAAACATGGCTTATTCTTCCTTCATGGTTAAACTTTTGTGGTAAATTATACCATTGTAAACCAGCTTTCGGAGGAAAAAGGTGTTGGAGATGTCATTATTACCAGGTGAACGGGTCGACGTGCTGGCCAGTCGCAACATTAAAATCATACAAAGTGCCGCAGTTTTCTCGTTTTCATTAGATGCGGTTTTACTGGCCGATTTTGCGCAAATCAAGCGGCACAGCCGAGTAGTCGATTTAGCAGCTGGCAATGGTGCGGTCGGACTTTTTTTGGCGCGCGAAACCGATGGCCAGGTGACCATGGTTGAATTGCAACCGCGGTTGGCAGATATGGCGCGTCGCAGTGTCGAATTGAATCATTTAAAAAATGTTGATGTGCACGTGGGTGATTTAGCACAGACAACGCAGGTGGTCGCAAAGGATTCTGTTGATGTTGTGACATGCAATCCTCCCTATTTTAAAGTGAATGACCAAAGTATCACCAACCCGAATGATCACCTTGCTTTGGCGCGGCATGAATTGACCACTGACTTTGCTACCGTGGCAAAAGTCAGCGCTGATTTGTTAAAGTATCAAGGCAAAGCCTACTTTGTTCACCGCCCTGAACGCTTGGCAGAATTGTTAGCAACTTTGACTGCGGCCGGTTTGGCGCCTAAGCAGTTGCAATTCATTCATCCGCGCGAGGATCGGGAGGCGAACATGGTTTTGATTGCCGCCATCAAAGCCGGACGACCGGATGGCTTGCGAATCATGCCGCCACTGATTGTGCATAAGGCAGATGGTAGCTATACGCCAGTCGTCAGGAGGTTGTTGCATGGTGAGTAAGTATTATTACTTTTATGTACTCTTATGCGCCGATGGAACCTTCTATGGCGGCTTTACTGATGATGTTGAAGCGCGATTAGCCACGCACAATGCCGGTAAGGGTGCGAAGTATACGGCATCGCGGCGACCGGTTCGGTTGTTGTACCAGGAAGCATTTCCCGAAAAGCACGAAGCACTGTCGGCAGAATGGCATTTTAAACATCAAAGTCGCCACAAAAAAGAGCAATTTTTAACCGCGCATCATGTCAAGTGGCAGGGCTTGTCAAAGTCGTGAAAAGTCTGTATACTTTATCGAGTGCGGTATGCACAAACCACATTGACTGACTGATCGTGAGTGGGGTGCTTCCTTTGAAGTCCACCTGCGAGCTGACGTTGTCAAGAGGAATAAAACCATAATGGAGGAACAAACACATGGCAGTATTAAGCATGAAACAGCTTCTTGAAGCTGGTGTACATTTCGGGCATCAAACCCGTCGTTGGAATCCGAAGATGAAGCCGTATATCTTTACGGAAAGAAACGGTATCTACATCATCGATCTGCAAAAGACCGTTAAAATGATTGACGATGCTTATAATTTCGTTAAGGAAGAAGCACAAAACGGCGGCGTCTTCTTGTTCGTTGGAACAAAGAAGCAGGCACAAGATGCCATTGCTGAAGAAGCAACCCGCGCTGGTCAATACTACGTCAATCACCGTTGGCTCGGTGGTACGCTGACCAACTGGAACACGATTCAAACCCGAATCAAGCGGCTTAAAGACATCAAGAAGATGGCTACGGATGGCACTTTTGATGTCCTTCCTAAGAAAGAAGTTTCACTTCTGAAGAAGCAACAGGAAAAGCTTGAAAAATTCCTTGGCGGTATCGAAGACATGCCGCGGATTCCGGATGTCTTGTTCATTGTTGACCCACGCAAGGAAAAGATTGCGGTTCAGGAAGCACAAAAGCTGAACATTCCAATCGTTGCGATGGTTGATACAAACACCGATCCTGACGATATTGATGTCATCATTCCTTCTAACGATGACGCGATTCGTGCCGTTCGTCTGATTACTTCCAAGATGGCTGATGCGATCATTGAAGGCAACCAGGGTGAAGACCAAGGCGACGACCAGGATCAGCAACCAGCTGCCGATAAGAAGGCTGACTCCATGGAAGATATCGTGGAAGCCGTTGAAGGCGACAACAAAAGCGCTAACTAATTAATTAAACATTAAGCTGTCTGAGGGTTTCGCATACTGCAAGATCTGCAGGCAGCTTTTTTACAATCAAGGAGGATCAGATCCATGGCTCAAATTACTGCTGCACAAGTTAAAGAATTACGTGACCGCACCCAGGTTGGGATGATGGATGCCAAGAAGGCATTGGTCGCAGCTGACGGCGATATGGATAAGGCAATTGATGTCTTGCGTGAAAAAGGGTTGGCAAAAGCGGCTAAGAAGAGCGGCAACATTGCAGCTGAAGGTTTGGCAGAAATTGCCATTAACGGTAACACCGCTGCGATTGTTGAAGTGAACTCGGAAACCGATTTTGTGGCTTCGAATGATCAGTTTAAGGACTATGTCAACAAGGTAGCAGCGGCGATTGCTGCTAACAAGCCGGCTGATCTTGACGCTGCCAAGGCGACCAAGATGAGTGATGGTCAGACAATCGATGAAGGTGCTATTGCCTTGACCGCGGTTATTGGCGAAAAGATCAGTTTGCGGCGTTTCCAGGTCGTTACCAAGACAGACAATGAACATTTTGGTGCCTACTTGCATAACGGTGGCCAAATTGCTGCTTTGACGGTTCTGGATGGTGCCGATGACGACACTGCCAAAGATGTCGCAATGCATGTTGCTGCGATCAATCCTGAATATCTGGATCGCAGCAAGGTGCCAGCTGATGAATTGAAGCATCAGACAGATATTTTCACTGAAGAGACCAAGAACGAAGGCAAGCCAGAAAAGATTGTTCCGCGCATCGTTGAAGGCCGGGTTAACAAGTGGTTGAGCGAGATTTCATTGGTTGATCAGGAGTTTGTTAAGGATCCGGACCAAACCGTTGCCAAGTACGTTGCTGCTAAGGGTGGCACCGTCAAGGGTTACGTTCGTTATGAAGTCGGCGAAGGTATTGAAAAGAAACAAGAAAACTTTGCTGATGAGGTCATGGACCAAATCAAGGGTTAATGACCCAACAAAAGGGGACTGTCGACGAGGCAGGGCCCCTTTTCTATGGCAAAATGAAAGCGTCACGTTTTAGGCAAGGAAAAATTGATTGTCAGCGGGCGTCATGAATTTTCGGCCATCCAGTTGAAGAGCTGGTAAAACAAGGCAGTTGTCTGCAGCTTCTTGCCGCAGAAATGCTGCGACTATGGTAAAATAGTGCCAGCAACCAACGGAGGGATAAGATACATGGTCAAATATAATCGGATCGTTTTAAAAATCAGCGGAGAAGCGCTGGCAGGAGAGGCTGGTTTTGGGATTAAGCCACCGGTCATCGCAACGATCGCTGAACAAATCAAGCAGGTGCATGAACTGGGTGTGCAAATCGCCATTGTTTGTGGCGGCGGGAATATCTGGCGTGGTGAAACCGGTGCCGAAATGGGCATGGAACGCGCGCAAGCCGATTACATGGGCATGTTAGCTACCGTCATGAATGCACTGGCTTTGCAGGATAATCTGGAAAGCCAAGGTGTCCCGACTCGGGTACAAACGTCTATCGAGATGCGCCAGATCGCGGAGCCTTACATTCGACGCAAGGCTATTCGCCACTTGGAAAAGGGCCGTGTGGTGATCTTCGCTGGCGGTACCGGAAACCCGTACTTCAGCACAGACACAACGGCAGCGTTACGTGCTGCAGAAATCGGAGCTGATGTCATTTTAATGGCGAAGAACAACGTCGATGGCGTATACTCCGCTGATCCTAATAAAGATACCCACGCCGTGAAGTATGAAAGTCTCACGCACATGGACATCATCAATAAGGATCTAAAGGTCATGGACTCAACGGCCAGCACGTTGTCAATGGACAATGACATCGACTTAGTTGTCTTTAACTTAAACGAGCCCGGTAATATCAAACGGGTTGTGGAAGGCCAAAAGATCGGCACCACAATCGAAGGGAGAAGCTAATGGCAAATCAAATTATTGAACAAGCAAAAACCAATATGGGCAAAACCGAAGAATCACTGCAACGCGAACTGGGCAATATTCGCGCAGGTCGCGCAAATGCCAGTTTACTTAATCAGATTACGGTGGAATATTATGGTGCGCCGACGCCGCTGAACCAGATGGCAGCCATCACTGTTCCGGAAGCACGGGTTTTACAAATCAGCCCTTATGACAAATCTGCGCTGAAAAACATTGAAACGGCCATTAATGCCAGTGATCTGGGCATTAATCCGGCTAACGATGGCGACGTGATTCGTCTGGTGATTCCGCAACTCACAGGCGAGCGCCGGAAGGAAATTGCTAAAGAAGTCGGTAAATTTTCCGAAAATGCCAAAATTGCAGTGCGTAATATCCGTCGTGAAGGACTTGACAAGTTGAAGCGTCAGGAAAAAGACGGGGATATCACCGAAGATGAATTGCATCGGCTTGAAAAGGACATGCAAAAAGTCACGGATGAAGCAACCAAGCGCATTGATGATATTGCCGCAGCTAAGGAAAAGGAAATTACCGAAGTTTGAGATCACTGAAGCTTAATGGTTGTGGGCAAACCTCAGAGGAAATCTGGGGTTTTTGTTTTTTTGTGTTGTAAGGACCTTGATCGCAATGGCGCAAGGCTTTGGACTGCCGGGGTTGAGTGGTGAACTATTGGCCGATCCTGCATGGAAACGCGCTCACTGGCGCAGAAGTCTGCGTGTAAGGACCTTGGTTGCACTGGTTCAAGGCTTTTCACTTTCAACTGCCGGTATTGAGTGAAGTACTGTTCGCCGATACTGCACGGAAACGCGCTCCCCAGCGCAGAAGCTTGCGTGTAAGGACCTTGACCGCAATGGCCAAAGCTTCTACCTCTGGTGTGTGAGGCAGATTCGTCGATGCTGCATGGAAACGCGCTCACTGGCGCAGAAGTCTGCGTGTAAGGACCTCTAGCCCAAATGGCCAAAACCCAGCCATTTGGGCTAAAGGCCACTTACACTCCGACTTCTTAACGCGCCAGTTCGCGCTCTTGTCTTTTTTCTGCTACAATCGTTTAAGACATTTGGTGCTTGAGGGTACCATGGACGTTGTGAGGAGGCGCCAGTTTGGCCACAGCCAAAGGTTCTAAAGTAAAGCTTGATCTTTCACGTATTCCAGCGCATATTGCGATTATTATGGACGGAAATGGCCGGTGGGCGAAGCGGCGGTTTTTGCCGCGGGTTGCCGGGCATAAGCAGGGCATGCAAAATGTTAAAACCATTACCAAAGCGGCGAGTCGCCTTGGCGTTAAGGTTTTGACTTTGTATGCTTTTTCGACCGAAAATTGGAAGCGGCCTGGTTCTGAGGTCAATTACTTAATGCGTTTGCCAGTCGATTTCTTTAATGACTTCATGCCAGATTTAATTAAGGAAAATGTTAAAGTTGAAGTTATGGGTGAATTGACCGACTTGCCTGAACCGACACGCCAAGCGAGTGAAAAAGCAATGGCTGATACGGCTAATAATACCGGGATGATCCTCAACTTTGCTTTAAACTATGGAGGTCGTGATGAACTGGTTCACGCCGCCCAAAAGTTGGCTAAACAGGTTCAGGAAGGTACGCTCAAGCCAGAGGAAATTGACGATTCCCGTTTTTCGTCCGCTTTGATGACAGGGTTTTTGGGCCCGATGGCGGATCCGGACCTGTTGATTCGAACCAGCGGGGAGTTGCGGATTTCAAACTTTTTACTATGGCAGATTGCCTACAGTGAACTGGTTTTTGTGGATGATTATTGGCCGGACTTCTCACCGGCTGCCCTCGAATCTGCAATTGCGGATTACCAAGCGCGCGATCGTCGATTTGGCGGTTTAAAAAAATAATCAATTAATGAAATGGTGATGGAGGATTTTTTATCATGAAACAACGGGTCATAACGGCGGTCGTTGCCTTAGCGATTTTTATTCCGATTTTAATCCTGGGCGGCGGTTGGATCGATACAGCCGGGGCAGTTTTGGCATTGATCGCTTTGTCAGAAGTCTATATTATGCGGAAGCGGATTATTCTTTCGCCGGATTTCCTGATAGCGGCGCTTGGTGTCTTGGTCGTTGTTTTGCCAAATAGCTTTTTCCGCTGGCTGCCTGCCTTTCTGGGCCGTATTGATTTGATCTATGTTGCGGTTGCCCTGTTGCTATTTTTAACGGTCACAACCAAGAACAGAACAACCTTCGATGATATCGGCGTCTCGGTGCTTTCGTTCTTTTACATTGGAACCGGTTTTCATTATCTGATCAGCGTGCGGAATGATGCAGGTTTGGATACGTTGATGTTTGCGCTGTTAATCGTCTGGCTTACCGATACCGGTGCTTATATGATCGGCCGTAAGTTGGGCCGTCACAAACTATGGCCGGCGATTAGCCCCAACAAAACGATTGAAGGCAGCATCGGTGGCATCGTCCTTGCGTTGATTACCGCTGCTATTTACTTAATGTTTTTACCGCAATATTATACATTCTGGCCGATGATGGGCATTGCGCTGTGTTTATCCGTTATCGGGCAAATCGGGGATTTGATTGAATCCGCGTTGAAACGGTTCTACGGTGTTAAGGATTCCGGAAAAATTTTACCGGGACATGGCGGCATCTTGGATCGGTTCGACAGTCTACTGCTGGTATTGCCAATGTTGCATCTCTTTGGCATTGTCTAACCTTTAAGGAGCACATATGACCACAATCATTGCCTTTATTGTTATCTTCTGCATTCTTGTGGTGGTTCACGAGTTTGGCCATTTCTACTTTGCAAAACGCAGCGGTATTCTGGTGCGTGAATTTTCGATTGGCATGGGGCCTAAGCTGTGGGCGTCGCATAAAAATAATACGACCTATACATTGCGCTTGTTGCCACTGGGCGGTTATGTGCGTATGGCAGGCTGGCAGGATGATGAAGATGATATCAAACCAGGCACGATGCTGAGCCTGATTTTGAACGATGCCGGTAAAGTTGTCCGCATTAATGCCAGCGACAAAACCACATTAGAAGGTGGCATGCCGGTTCAGGTCAGTCGCGTCGATTTGGTTAAGGATCTTGTCATCGAAGGTTATCCAAATGGTGATGAAGCGACCTTGCAGAGCTGGCAAGTTGATCATGACGCCACCATCATCGAAGAAGATGGCACGGAAGTCCAGATTGCGCCGGAAGACGTGCAATTTCAAAATGCACCGGTTTGGCGGCGGCTCTTGGTCAATTTTGCTGGACCGATGAATAACTTTATTCTCGCTATTTTGACGTTCATCATTTATGGCCTGATTTTTGGTGTGCAGATTTTAAACACCAATCAAGTCGGAAACGTTCTTCCCGATTATCCGGCTGCCCAAGCAGGACTTAAATCGAATGCTAGAGTTGAGTCGATTGACGACAAAAAGATCCATTCATTTACGGACCTTTCAACTCAGGTCAGCAAGCATGCCGGCAAATCAGTCATGTTTACTGTCAAGCAGGATGGCAAAACGCAAAATATTGCGATTAAACCGGATAAGAAAGGCAAGATTGGCGTGATGGTGCCCGTTGAGAAGTCACCGGCGCGCGCCTTTACTTATGGGTTTACCCAAACATGGGATCTAGCTGTTCGTACTTGGGATGTCTTGAAGTCAATGGTCACTGGTGGATTTTCACTCAATAAGCTCGCCGGGCCGGTTGGCATTTATACCATGACCAGCCAAAGTGCTAAGGGCGGGCTTGCCGGCTTGCTGTTCTTCATGGGTTACCTAAGTCTTGGCTTGGGTATTTCAAACCTACTGCCGATTCCGGTCTTGGACGGCGGGAAAATTCTATTAAACCTAATCGAAATCATTCGGCGTAAGCCACTCAAACCGGAAACTGAAGGTGTAGTCACGATGATCGGTCTGGGTTTGATGGTCTTGTTGATGCTCGCCGTCACGATTAATGACATTATGCGTTACTTTTAAATAAACTAGCTTTGGAGGCTGACATGAAACAATCACGGATGTTTATTCCCACAGAAAAAGAAGTACCGAGTTCGGCGGAAGCAAAATCGCATAAAATGATGTTACGTTCTGGCTTTGTTCGCCAAGTTCAAGCTGGTGTTTACGCTTATTTGCCGCTCGCTGAACGCGTCCTAACTCGCATTGAAGCCATCATTGACGATGAAATGACGAAGATTGATGCGGTTAAGATGAAGATGCCGGTCTTGTTGCCGGCCGAACTCTGGGAAGAATCCGGACGTTATGAAACTTATGGACCGAACCTGTTTAAGCTGAAAAATCGCCAGGATCGTAAAATGATTCTGGGACCGACCCATGAAGAAACCTTCACGGACTTGGTACGTAATGAACTAAAGTCTTATAAACGCATGCCTTTGGTTCTTTATCAAATTCAGGATAAGTTCCGCGATGAAGATCGCCCGCGTTATGGGGTGTTACGGGGTCGCGAATTTATTATGAAAGATGCTTATTCATTTACCAGCAATGATCAGGATCTGGATACGATTTATCGCCAGATGGAACATGCTTACACCAATATCTTTGATCGCTTAGGGCTGCGCTACCGCACCATTATTGGTGATGGCGGGGCCATGGGTGGTAAGGATTCTAAGGAGTTCTCCGCCATTGCGCCAATCGGTGAAGATACCATCGTTTATTCCGATAGTTCTGACTATGCTGCTAATCTGGAAATGGCTACCAGCATGGCGCTACCTAAGCAAGGCGTGGAAGCCCAGGCGGAATTAAAATCGGTTGATACCAAAGATGCCAAAACCATCGCTGAAGTAGCAGCATTATTGAAGGTGCCTGAGCAAAAACTGATTAAGGCCGTTTTGTTTATGGCTGATGGCGCACCAGTCCTGGCCCTGGTGCGTGGTGATTATGAAGTGAACGACACCAAGCTAAAGAACATTTTAGGTGCGGACTTTCTTGAAATGGCAACCCCTGAACAGGTTGAGACAGTCATGCATGCCGAAGTTGGCAATATCGGTCCGGTTAACGTCGACAAAGATGTGCGGATTATTGCCGATAACAGTTTAAGCGGCTTGACGAACCTGGTTGCAGGTGCCAACAAGGCGCACACCCATTTTCTAAATGTTAACTTTGATCGTGATGTCACACCGGAAAGCTTTGCTGATATCCGCTTTGTCAAGGAAGGCGAAGTCTCGCCGGATGGCCAGGGCGTGCTTAAGTTTACCCGGGGGATCGAAATCGGCCATATCTTTAAGTTGGGCACTCGTTACTCAGAAACCATGGGCGCCAATTTTCTTGATGAAAATGGTCGCAGCCAACCCATCATCATGGGTTCATATGGGATCGGTGTTTCGCGCCTGCTTTCAGCGATTGCCGAACAGCAAGCTGACGATCATGGCTTGATTTGGCCAACGACGATCGCACCATTTGACATTCACTTAATTCCGGTTAATCTAAAGCGCGAGGAGCAAAAGACGTTAACTGCCTCAATCGAAACCATGCTTGAAGAGGCTGGTTACAGTGTTCTGGTTGATGACCGTAATGAGCGACCGGGGGTTAAATTCGCCGATTCCGACTTGATCGGGGTGCCATTACGCGTGACAGTCGGTAAAAAAGCGGTCGACGAGATTGTTGAACTGAAGTTGCGTAAAACCGGCGAGACCATTGAAGTCAAGAAGGAAGAGCTGATCAGTTCGATCAAAATCCTCATGGCCCAGCTGCATAAACAAGAACAGGCAAAAGCATAATTGATTACGATGATGCTGGGGCAAAATCGCCAATCCGATGATCACCATGTCAAAAGCAATTTCTCGACATGGCATTGATCACCACGCGGCGGGTTGTCCCAGTTTCTGCCATCTAAGAGGGGTGCACAATTTGGCTTTATCCCAACATGAGATGTTTGAAAAATTACTGGATCAACTTGATTTGCCGGCGGATGTCAAAAATGATCCGGCGCTGGCAGAAGGTGTGGTCCAAGGCGTGACAATCCACGAGCAATCGCAGCGGTATGACTTTACGCTGGGATTTCCCGCAATTTTACCGTTTCAGATTTTTAATCCACTGGCAACGCAACTGCCGCTTGCATTTAAGCAAATTGCTAAAACCAGTTTAACCATTTCGGTGGCTCACCCGGTTTTAACCGATGAATTGCTGGCCCAATATTGGCGATTTGTCGTTCAAAATGCGGAAATCGGCACCGGAATTGTGCGGGAATTGTGTGAAAAACAGGTTCCGACACTAGTCAACGGTCGTGCGGTGATCACCGCGGAAAATGAACAGGTTCGCCAATACCTGATTCATCAGGGCTTAGGCAAACTTGAGGAAACCTATCAGCAAGTCGGATTCACCGGATTGCGGATGCAGGCGGAAGTTGATGAAGAGCAGGCCGCCCAGTCAGTGGCCGCCTTCGAAGCCCAAAAAGCCGCCCAAACGGCCAAAATGGCGCAGGCCGCGGCCGAAGTGGTTAAACGTCAAGCCGCCAAGCAGAAACAAGAAAGCACTGATGGTCCAGTTCAAATGGGGCGTCAGCTAAAAATGAGTGACCCGCCACAGCAGATGGTGACCATCACACAAGAGGAGCGGTCGGTTACCGTTGAAGGCTACGTTTTTGATGTGGAAGTGCGCGAGTTACGCTCCAAACGGCAATTATTAATCTTTAAGATCACGGATTATAGTTCAAGCTTCATCGCCAAGAAGTTTAGTAACGGCGCCGATGATGAGGCGATGTTTGCCCGAATTCAGAAGGGCCAGTGGCTGCGCGTACGGGGCAGTGTTCAAGAAGACAATTATTCCCGTGAATTGACGATTAATGCCCAGGATATTCAAACTGTTTCACACCCCGATCCGACTGATGACGTGGACGGTGAAAAACGGGTGGAACTCCATTTGCATACCAACATGAGTCAAATGGATGCAACGAATTCGATCACCGATTTTGTTAACCGCGCAAAAGAATGGGGTCATAAAGCCATTGCCGTGACGGATCATGCCGGCCTGCAGGCTTACCCAGAAGCACACACAGCGGCAGATAAAGCCGGATTAAAAATGCTATACGGGGTTGAAATTAACCTAGTTGACGATGGCACACCCGTTGCTTACCGCGCTGATGAACCTCGTGACCTTGCCGACGCTGAATATGTTGTCTTTGACGTTGAAACAACCGGATTGTCAGCGGTCTATGACAAGGTCATTGAATTGGCCGCCGTTAAGATGAAAGATGGCCAAGTGATTGATCAATTTGAAGAAATGATTGATCCCGGTTTTCCATTGTCGGAGTTGACGATTAATCTGACGCATATTACCGATGACATGGTGCACGGCTCAAAGTCGGAAGAAGAAGTCTTCAAACTTTTCCAACAATTTTGTGACGGTGCCATCATGGTTGGCCACAATGTGACGTTTGACGTAGGCTTTTTGGATAACGGGTATGAACGCCACGGACTTCCAGACATCGACAATCCTGTCATTGATACGTTGGAATTATCCCGAATGCTGCATCCGGAACGCAAGAATCATAAGCTCGATACACTGGCTAAGCTGTACAAAGTCAGCTTGGAACACCACCATCGCGCCAACGCCGATGCCGAAGCAACCGGTTATTTGCTTTACGCATTGGAAAAGGAAGCGGCCAAACTTTATGGCATGACCAAGCTTAATCAACTCAATGACCGGGTTGGCGTTGGTGATGCTTACAAGGCTGCCCGACCGAGTCATGCCGTGGTTTTGGCTAAGACGCAGGCGGGATTGAAGAATCTGTTCAAACTGGTTTCACTTTCTAATGTCAAATATTTCTACCGCGTACCACGGGTGCCACGCAGTCAGTTGCAAAAATTGCGTGAAGGTTTGCTTGTTGGATCGGCTTGCTCCAATGGTGAAGTTTTCACGGCAATGATGCAAAAAGGTGAAGCCGAGGCTCGGGAAAAGGCGGCTTTCTATGATTATCTTGAAATCCAGCCGTTACCGGTTTATCAGCCCTTGTTGGAAGCAGATTTGATCAAAGGCGAATCACATCTAAAGGATATTTTGCAAAAAATCATCAAAATCGGCGAAGACATGGAGAAACCGGTGGTGGTAACTGGTGATGCTCACTACCTTGATGAACACGATGCCATTTATCGCAAAATTCTGATTCATAGCCAAGGCGGTGCCAACCCGCTGAATCGCCACAGTCTGCCTGATGTGCATTTTCGCTCAACCCGAGAAATGCTGGATGACTTTGACTGGCTAGGTGCTGAAAAAGCCAAAGAGTTGGTTGTGACCAATTCCAATTTGATTGCGGACTGGATTGATGATGACATTTCGCCAGTCAAAACCAAACTCTATACGCCTGATGTGCCTGGTGTGGAAGACAAACTCAAGCATGATGTCATGACCACTGCCCATGAATTATACGGTGATCCTTTGCCGGAAATCGTCGAGCAACGGCTGGACAAAGAGCTAAAAAGTATCATCGGTAACGGATTCTCGGTCATCTACAACATTGCCCAACGACTGGTTTTGAAGTCGAACAAGGACGGATACCTGGTTGGTTCGCGAGGATCCGTTGGTTCTAGTCTGGCGGCGACGATGGCGGGCATCACTGAGGTCAATCCGTTGCCGCCGCATTATCGCTGTCCTAAGTGTCAATACAGTGAATTCTTTACGCATGGCGAAGTCGGTTCCGGTTTTGACTTGCCTGACAAGGTCTGCCCGAAGTGTGGCGCCGAGCTGCACAAAGACGGCCATGACATTCCCTTCGAAACCTTCCTTGGGTTCCACGGCGATAAGGTGCCGGATATTGATTTAAACTTTTCCGGTGATTATCAACCGATCGCCCATAACTATATCAAGGTCATGTTTGGCGAGGATCACAGTTTTCGGGCCGGAACAATCGGTACGGTTGCTGACAAGACAGCGTATGGTTATGTGAAAGCTTATGAACGTGACACTGGCCAGCAACTGCGCGGTGCGGAAATCGATCGGCTGGCGCAAGGCGACACTGGGGTTAAACGGACAACCGGGCAACATCCTGCCGGCATTCTAATCGTTCCGGCTGATATGGATATTTACGACTTTACCCCGATCCAGTATCCGGCTGACGACCAAAACGCTGCTTGGATGACGACCCACTTTGATTTCCATTCAATTCATGACAATATTTTGAAAATGGATGTGCTGGGCCATGATGATCCGACGATGATCCGCATGTTGCAGGATTTATCCGGCGTCGAGCCAAAGTCGATTCCAACCGATGACCCTGGTGTGATGGCGCTTTTCTCCGGCACTGAAAGTCTCGGAGTTACGCCTGAACAGATCAATTCGAAAATGGGCACACTGGGCATTCCTGAATTTGGTACCCGGTTTGTCCGCGGTATGCTCGAAGAAACCAAACCGACAACCTTCAGCGAGTTGCTTCAAATTTCTGGTCTTTCGCATGGGACCGACGTGTGGTTAGGCAATGCCGAAGAATTGATCAAGCAAGGCATCGTCACGCTAAAAGAAGTCATCGGCTGTCGTGATAACATCATGATGGACTTGATTCATTGGGGCATGGATGACTCAATGGCCTTTAACATTATGGAACACGTGCGTAAAGGGCGCGGGATTCCGGATGATTGGCAAAAAGCCATGCGGGAAAATGAAAATGTGCCGGACTGGTACATCGATTCCTGCCTGAAGATCAAATATATGTTCCCGAAAGCCCACGCTACAGCGTATATTTTGATGGCGTTACGAATTGCCTGGTTCAAGGTTCATTATCCGCTGGTGTACTACACGGCTTACTTCTCGGTCCGTGCGGAAGACTTTGATCTGGCCGCGATGAGCCACGGCAAAGAAGCAGTTAAGGCCGCCATGAAAGAAATCACTGACAAAGGGATGGATGCTTCGACGAAAGAGAAGCAACTCCTGACCGTGCTTGAGATTGCCAACGAATGTCTGGAACGCGGCTTCAAGATTAAAATGATTGATGTCACTAAGTCTGATTCGCATGATTTCCTGATTCAAGATGATCACACGATTCTGGCACCATTCCGTGCGGTTCCGGGATTAGGCGATAACGTTGCGAAGCAGATTGTCGCCGCCCGCGAAGAAAAGCCGTTCCTGTCCAAAGAAGATCTTGCCAATCGTGGTAAAGTCTCCAAGACACTGATTGATTACATGACAACCAACCATGTGCTAGACGATTTACCAGATGAGAACCAACTCTCGCTTTTTGACGGATTATTTTAAAATGTCAGGCAATATGATGGTGGCATAACCCCAAAGTAGCAAAATCATGTGAAGTTGGTAGTGACGCTTACTACCACAACGGACTGCCTGTTTGCAAGTGACGGCTATCTATGGTATTGTAGCAATAGTAAAGTAAGGTTCTGGCGGTGAGTGAGCAGCGATGCTCACTCTTTTTATTGGCGAACGTCATGATGTTTGTCTGGCAACCGTTAGAATCAAAAGTCTTGAGTGAACAATAAAGGAGGCGGTGGCTTGAGTACGCAATCGGTTGTTGAAACCGTGACCGCTTTGGTCAAACCGATTTTGGACGACCATCATTTTTACCTCACGGATATCGAATTTGTGAAGGAAGGCGGCGGCTGGTACTTGCGGGTGTATATCGACAAGCCAGGCGGCATCACATTGGATGAATGTGTCTTGGTCAGCGAAGCTTTGTCCGAGAAACTGGACAGTATGGACCCGGATCCGATTCCGCAACAATACTTCCTCGAAGTTTCCAGTCCCGGTGCCGAGCGACCGTTGAAACGTGAGATGGATTATGAGCAGGCAGTCGGCGACTACATTCATGTCTCGCTATTCAAAAAGCTGGACGGTAAGAAAATCTTCGAAGGTACTTTGAAAGATCTGAAGCCTGACCAGCTGACATTAACGGTCAAAGATAAAAGCCGCAAATTCGATCAGGTCATCGACCGAAAATTGATCGCTTCTGCACGGTTGGCGATCGAATTCTAGTGGAGGTAAGAAAAGCATGTCAAAGGAAATGATCCAAGCACTTGACGCCTTAGAGCAAGAAAAAGGTGTTAAGAAAGAGGTTGTGATCGAAGCTTTGGAAGCCGCATTGGTTTCCGCGTATAAGCGTAATTACAATCAGGCACAAAATGTCGATGTGGAATTTGATCCTAAACAAGGCGACATCCATGTCTATGCTGTCAAAGAAGTGACTGATGAAGTTTTTGATTCGCGGTTAGAAGTAAGTCTCAAGGATGCGTTGGCGATTAATAAAGCTTACGAAATCGGCGATAAAATCAAATTCGAAGTTACCCCTAAAGATTTCGGACGGATCGCTGCACAAACAGCCAAGCAGGTCATTATGCAGCGTGTGCGGGAAGCCGAACGCAGTATTGTTTATGATGAATATTCCCAGTATGAAGATGAAATTTTACAAGGCGTTGTCGAGCGGCGCGATAATCGGTTCATCTACGTCAATTTAGGTAAGATCGAAGCGGTTTTAGGTCGCCAAGATCAGATGCCGAACGAGAAGTATGAGGCGCACGATCGCATCAAGGTTTATGTGACCAAAGTCGAAAATACCAGCAAAGGCCCCCAAGTCTTCGTTAGTCGAACGCATCCGGGCTTGGTTAAACGCTTGTTTGAGCAAGAAGTTCCGGAGATTTTCGACGGCACGGTTGAAATTGTCAACATTGCGCGTGAACCCGGCGATCGGACGAAGATTGCGGTTCGGGCAACTAACGATGCTGTCGATGCTGTCGGCACAACGGTTGGCCCGCGCGGTGCTCGGGTGCAGGCGGTAGTCAATGAGTTGTCAGGTGAAAACATGGATGTTGTTCAGTGGGAAGAAGATCCTGCCGATTACATCGCCAATGCCTTGAATCCTGCCCAAGTCATCGCGGTTCAGTTCAACGATGAAGATAATGATCGTTCGGCCACGGTCATCGTTCCTGATTATCAGCTATCATTGGCCATCGGTAAAAAAGGTCAAAATGCACGGCTTGCCGCAAAGTTGACTGGTTATAAGATCGATATTAAGCCAGAGTCCGAAGTTGAATTCGTGGATGACGATGAGTTGTCTGAAGCAGAAGCCGAGGCTGCTGAAGCTTCGGATGATCAGGCAGATGACACAGAAGCACCGAGCGATGACACAGCTGAAACGGAGCAGGCGGATGATGCATCTGATGCAACGCCGGTGACGCCAAACGCTGATGATCAGTCACAGGCATAAGGAGGCGAGCCATGAAAAAGCGTAAGATTCCAATGCGCAAGGACTTGCTAAGCAACACGATGATGCCCAAGAAAGAACTTGTTCGGATCGTTAAGAACAAGGAGAATGTTGTTGCAATCGATCCGACTGGCAAAGCAGCAGGACGGGGCGCATATGTAGCGTTGAATCCTGATGCCGTGAAACAGGCCAAAGGGAAGAAACTGATTGACGCAGCCTTCGGTATCACCATTGACCCGACCTTTTATGATGATCTTTTTGCTTATGTCGATCACCAAAAGGCGCGTCAGGAACTATTCGGCAAGTAACCATGCAAAAACAAGCCGTTTTGAATTTATTGGGATTGGCCCGCCGCGCCAGTCGCTTAACCACCGGTGACCAACTGGTGTTAGGAGCGATTCGTTCCGGTGATGCAAAGCTGGTGTTTGTCGCCAGTGATGCAAGTGCCAATACCCGCAAGAAGTTTTCCGATAAAAGCAGCTACTATAAAGTTCCTTTGGTGACAGTATTCTCCAAAATGGACTTATCACAGGCTATCGGTAGTGATCGTTCAATCATTGCCGTGGCAGATGCAGGCTTCGCCAAGAAGATGCAAGAGCTGCTCACCTAAATTGCAGGGAGCGTGAAGAAATGGGCAAAAAACGCGTTTATGAATTTGCCAAAGAAATGCACGTCGATAATAAAGACGTGATCGATATCGCCAAGAACTTGGGTATCGAAGTCAAGAATCACATGTCCTCGATCGATCAAGATCAGGAAGCGAAAATCAAAGGGGTGTTGAGCAAGTCTTCAGCAGCTAAAACACCTTCAACATCAGCGGCTGCTAAACCGACCAAGTCAGCAGCGTCTACAAGTGCGAAAGATAATCAGCATGCAGCTGCAGAAAAACCGACCCGGCATGAGCATAAGCCGGCACGGTCTAACAAAACCGCTGACGGTAAAATCATTTTAAGTAAGTCAACGATTTTGCGGCCACGGGGCACCCAGACAGCACATAAGTCCGGGAATCACAACCGCGGTGGCGAGCAACCGGCAGCGGCTGCTAAAACAGGGAACCGCAATACCAATCGCAGCAACAATAACAACCGTTCTGCGAATAACAATCGTCCGAATGATCGCAATCGGCGTGATCGTAATCGCCGGTTTGACAACCAACGTGTGACCGGACCAATGCCACGTGCCGGACGTCCGACCGCAGCCAATGGCAATCCGCGTCCCGTTGCAGGCAATGGCGGGAAATTCGTCAAGCCGGAATCCGAACGGCAACAGCCAAAGCGCCAACAAGAGGCTAAACCAGCCGTAGCGAGTAAACGTCCTGAACGCTCTGAGTCGACTCGGACACAGCAGCGGCCACAGAAGGAACAGCGGCCGCAACGGACAGAACAACGTCCTCGCACTGAACAGCCAGCCGCAAAAACCAATCAACGCTTTACAAAACCGGCTGCCGTTACGCCAGCTGCCAAACCCGCAACGGTCGGCAGTCAGGACAACCGCAATAGTCGGCGCGGTGGTGGGAATAACAACTTTGGTCGCGGCAACAGCTTTGGGAATCGCAACGGGTTTAACCGCAACAGCAACCGGCGCAACAAGAAGAACAAGCGCCGTCAGCAGAGCCAGCCGAAGAAGGAAATGCCACAGCGCAAAGAGCGGCCGTTACCAGAAGTCTTGAATTATGAAGTTGGGATGAATGCTCAGGAACTGGGCAAGATCCTTCACCGTGAGCCAGCTGAATTAATCAAGAAACTGTTTATGCTGGGCGTTATGGTCAACCAGAACCAGAGCCTGGACAAAGATACCATCGAACTTTTGGCTACCGATTATGGTATTGACGCGAAGGAAAAGGTTCACGAAGATATTTCCGATTTGGACAAGGTGTTCGAAGAAGAAAACAAGAACCAAGACAACTTGCAGCCACGGCCGCCAGTTGTGACGATCATGGGGCACGTTGACCATGGTAAAACGACCTTGCTGGATAAGTTACGGCATACGCACGTGACTGAAGGCGAAGCCGGTGGCATTACGCAGCATATCGGGGCTTATCAGGTTAAATTACGTGATCGGTTGATTACGTTCCTCGATACTCCGGGGCATGCGGCCTTCACCAACATGCGGGCGCGCGGTGCCGATATTACCGATATTGTTGTCCTTGTGGTTGCTGCTGACGATGGTGTGATGCCGCAAACGATTGAAGCGATTCATCACGCCCAGGCTGCCAAGGCGCCGATCATTGTGGCGGTCAACAAAATCGATAAACCAGGTGCCAATCCGGAGCATGTCATGGAACAATTGACCGAATATGGGCTGATTCCTGAAGACTGGGGTGGCGACACGATTTTCGTCAAAATCTCAGCTAAATTCGGTAAGAACATCGACGAATTATTGGAAATGATCTTACTGGAAGCGGATGTTCTCGAATTGAAGGCTAACCCTGATCAGCGAGCTGTCGGTACGGTCATCGAAGCACGTTTGGATAAAGGTAAGGGACCGGTTGCAACGGTTTTGGTTCAACAAGGAACTTTGCATACCGGCGATCCGATTGTTGTCGGAAATACCTTTGGCCGTGTCCGTGCCATGACCAACGATCATGGCCGTCGAGTCAAGGACGCGTTGCCATCCATGCCGGTCGAAATTACCGGGCTTAACGACGTGCCGCAATCCGCTGATAAGTTCGTTGTCTTTGCGGATGAACGGACTGCACGGGCTGCCGGTGAAGAACGGGCAAAACGGGCCCAAGAAGAAGAACGTAAGAACACAACCCATGTCACTTTGGATAATCTGTTTGAAACAATGAAAGAGGGTCAACTCAAAGAAGTTGACGTCATCATTAAGGCGGATGTCCAAGGATCTGTTGAAGCCTTGGCTGGTAGTCTTGAAAAGATTGAAGTCAAAGACGTTCGGGTCAACATTATCCACCAAGCAGTTGGTGCGATTAATGAAAGTGATGTGACACTGGCCGCAGCAAGTAATGCCATCATCATTGGCTTCAATGTTCGACCGACAGCAATGGCTAAGGCGCAGGCGGAACAAGATGATGTTGATATTCGCCTGCACAGTGTCATCTACAAGGCAATCGAAGAAGTCGAGTCTGCGATGAAAGGCATGCTGGAACCAACTTATGAAGAGAAGGTTATCGGTACGGTCACCGTTCGTGAAACAATTCCGGTTTCCAAAGTCGGTACGGTTGTCGGTGGTTACGTTGACTCCGGATATATTACCCGCGATGCCGGCGTTCGCCTCATCCGTGATGGCATTGTCAAGTATGAAGGCAAACTAGGTTCACTTCGTCGGTTTAAAGATGATGTCAAGCAGGTTCGCCAAGGCTTTGAACTCGGGCTGACCATTGAGAATTATAACGATATTAAAGTCGGTGATCAGATCGAAGCCTTTACAATGGAAGAAGTACCGGTTAAGTAAACTGCGTACGGAAATCATTTAAGGGATAGGCGTTTGCTGCTGTGAAAAGTTGACGAACGCTCCACCATAACGCGTGAGCCGGCTTCTAAGCGCGCCGGCTCACGCTCAACAGGAGGTAATTCGCAGATGAAGCATCGTATCGGTCGAGTTGAGACTCAGATCCAACGTGAAGTTGATGATATCTTGTTGAAGGATGTTAACGATCCGCGGGTCAAAGGCGTGACGATTACCGGAGTCAAACTGACCGGTGATCTGCAACATGCCACTATTTTCTACAGTATTCTCGATGATGCACCTGATAAAGTCGAAGCAGCCCAAACCGGTTTGGATAAAGCCAGCGGACTGATTCGACGTGAAGTCGGGCAGCGGATTCGGCTGTTCAAGGTGCCGGAAATCGAATTTGCTCAAGACAAATCCGTTCAGTATGGTGCCCGTATTGATCAGTTAATCAATGAAGTGCGGCGCAAGAATTTGGAATAGCGCTGTTCACCCAGAAAGGATTCAGTCGCAAAGACTGGATCCTTTTTTGGTGCGCCAATTTTCAATAACCTCATCATGCAACGAGCAGTCTTCCTTTTCTCGCGATCCCCGCTTTAGCTTTCCTGGCTTGAACGGTATAATAATAAACATTGAGAAGGGAAGGATTGCGATCAAGTTTTTAGGGGCCTTATACGGACCATTCTTTTCCGTGCACAACTGGCAGCTAGCTTTTTCGGTTAGCGGTTTAATCACGATTTTTAGTTTAATTCTTTTAGAATGCATGCTCTCGGTGGATAATGCGGTCGTTCTCGCTGCCCAAACCGAACAGCTTAAGGCTGAGTCGGACCGTAAAAAGGCCTTGATGTATGGCATGGGCGGGGCGTATCTGTTCCGTTTCATTGCGATTGGACTGGGAACGTATTTGCTGCAATTCTGGCCGATTAAGGCACTTGGCGCTTTGTATCTGGTGTGGATGAGTGCCAGCTATTTTTATGCGGTGCGTCATCCAAAAAGTAAAACCGGCAAGCGAACCAAACGCGTCCATGGTTTATGGGGAACGGTTTTTCAAATTGAGAGCCTCGATATTGTCTTCTCGGTTGATTCAATCCTGGCCGCTTTGGCTGTCTCCAGTAATCCGGTCATTGTTTTAATCGGTGGTTGCTTAGGTATTTTGGCGATGCGGATTGTTGCTCAAGTGATCACGACCTTCATTGACCGGGTACCTGAACTGGAAACTGCGGCGTATGTACTTGTTGGTCTTATTGCCATCAAGCTTGGATTAAGTTTGCCTATGATTAACGTTAAAACGCCGGACTGGCTTTTTTCGATTTTGGTAGTACTGATTTTCATTTGGGCAGGATGGCGACATGCGGTGCATGTCAAGCATCATCGCAGTATGTATACCAAGCCAAAAGCGTGATGGCGTACAATAGTCAGCGTTTTTTAATTTTAAAAATTGAAAGGGGCCGAATTCATGAACGGCATTCTTCCGCTGTATAAACCGACCGGCATGACCAGTGCCGATGCCGTTTATCATGCACGCAAGCTTCTCCACATTAAAAAAATCGGTCACTCCGGCACGCTTGACCCGAACGTTGACGGTGTTTTGCCGCTGGCGATTGGTGCGGCAACCAAAGCCGTGCCCCAATTAATGGCCAGTGGGAAAATTTATACCGGCGAAATCACACTTGGCTTTGCCACGACCACTGAAGATCTTGATGGTGAGGTGGAGAAGCGAACGCCGCTGGTGGAGCCGGTCGCGGTGCATGAACTGGATCAGGTGCTCACGCAATGGACAGGCGAGATTACCCAAGTACCGCCGATGTTTTCCGCAGTCAAAGTCAACGGCAGGCGACTGTATGAATATGCCCGGGCCGGCGAGACAGTTGAACGGCCAAAACGTCAGGTAACGGTAAAACGGTTTGAGCGAACCAGTGACCCGGTTTTCGACGCAACTAAAGGGACGCAACGTTTTCGTTTTGAGGCTGCGGTGTCTAAGGGAACCTATATTCGAACCTTGGCAGTTGAGGTTGGCCAATCATTAGGCGTCGCTGCAGTGATGAGCCAGTTAACGCGGATTAAAAGTGGCGGCTTTACATTAGCTCAAGCGGTCAGCCTTGAAGCCTTGGAGCAACATATTGCTGAGGGTACCTTAGCTTTAGTGATCCAACCGATTGATATTGCGTTTGCTGAGTTGCCGAAAGTTGATTTGACAGAAGATCAATATGAAGATGTCCGGCATGGCCGATTTTTAACCCTTCATCTGCATGCGCCGCGGGTTCGTCTACACTATGCTGGCGTTTTGAAGGCGATTTATCGGTTCGAAAAGCAGCAGTATCGCCCGGATATTATGTTTTTAGCGAATGAGAAGAATGAGAGATAATTTTAATGGAAGTCATTGATATTCACCCGCCGTTGCAAGCATCAGCGGCGCCGCCACAGCCCATCGTTTTAACGCTGGGTTTCTTTGATGGCGTACATCGCGGCCATCAAGCCGTAATTAAAGCAGGAAAGCATATAGCTTTAGCCAAAAAATTGCCGTTAGCCGTGATGACATTTGATATTCATCCGGCTGTTGTTTATCGTGGCGTTAGTAAAACAACGATTCAGTATCTGTCAACACGTGAAGAAAAGATCGATTTGATGCGGCAATTAGGCGTGGATCTGTTGTATTTTGTTCACTTCACACCGGAATTTGCTGCCTTATCGCCGCAAGCGTTTGTGGATCAGTATTTGGTGGGCCTGAAAGCCGATACCGTTGTGGCTGGTTTTGACTATACTTACGGTAAACGCGCGATTGCCAATATGGCGTTGCTGCCCGACTACGCGCACGGCAGGTTTGAAGTTGTTAGCGTACCTAAGTTGGCCGAAGATGGTGCAAAAATCAGCTCGACCCGGATTCGTGATGCGTTGGATCAAGGTGATATCGATACGGCAAACGAGCTTTTAGGGTATGCTTATTTAACGACTGGCAAAGTGGTGCATGGCGAAGCCCGTGGTCGAGAACTTGGCTTTCCAACCATTAATCTGGCAACATTAGGTCAGCAGCGGCTTCCTGGCATCGGGATTTATGCCGTGACGGTAAACGTCGACGGCACTTGGTATCTGGGGATGGCTTCGATCGGCCGTAATGTCACGTTTGGTAGCGATCGTGACGTGACGCTGGAAATTAATCTGCTTGATTTCAACCGTATGATTTATGGCAAAACTGTTCAGGTTCGTTGGTACCATTATCTACGCGGCGAAGTGAAATTTGCCAATGCAGAAGGTTTGATTATCCAGTTAAAGAAAGATGAAGCGGCGGTCCGTCAGTATTTCGCGAGGAAGGGTTAAAATGGCTGGCGCATATATTCATATTCCATTTTGCGAACATATTTGTTACTACTGTGATTTCAATAAAGTCTTCATTGAAGGTCAGCCGGTTGATGACTATGTTGCGATGCTGCTTAAGGAAATGCGGATGGTCATGTCCGAGCACCCTGATGAGAAAATCGAAACGGTGTATGTCGGCGGCGGGACACCTACAACTCTGACGCCTAAACAGTTGGCGAAACTTTGTCAGGGTATTCACGACATTTTACACTTCGATTCTGGTGAATTCACGTTTGAGGCGAATCCCAATGATTTGCTGACGACCGATAAGTTGCAGGTTTTACATGACTATGGCGTTAATCGGCTTTCGATCGGGGTCCAGTCTTTTAATGATGATGTTCTCAAACGGATCGGGCGGATTCATCGCGCCAAGGATGTGTATGCCGCGATTGCCAATGCCAGAAAAGTCGGCTTTGATAATTTGTCGATTGATTTGATTTTCCGATTGCCTGATCAAAGCCGGGACGACTTTTTAAATAGTCTACAAAAAGCCCTCGATTTAGACTTGCCGCACTATTCGACGTATTCACTGATTCTCGAGCGGAAAACTATTTTTTATAACCTGATGCGCCAAGGCAAATTGCGCTTGCCAACGCAGGATGTCGAAGCCGACATGTATCAGGACGCGATTGATTTGATGGAAGCACATGGCAGACATCAATATGAAATCAGCAATTTTGCCAAGGATGGCTACCAATGCCAACACAACCTGCTTTACTGGCAAAATGACAAATATTTTGGCTTCGGAGCTGGTGCGTTTGGTTATCTTGGTCGCGATCGGTATCACAATTATGGCCCGATCAAACAGTACCTAACGCCGCTTCGCACCGATCATTTACCGGTTTTGGCCCATCATTTGGTTCCGGTGTCCGAACAAATTGAAGAAGAAATGTTTCTTGGTTTGCGAACCATGCGTGGCGTAAGTGAAAAACGCTTCTATCAGCGCTATCATCTGACCGTTGATGCCGTTTATGGCGAGACCGTACCTGAGTTGGAAAGCCAAGGCTTGTTACAGCGCGATGATGGCTTCATCCGGCTGACTAACAAGGGCAAGTTTTTAGGCAACGAAGTCTTTCAACAGTTTTTGCTTGACGAGCCGCTTATTTAAACGGCTCTTTTTTCTTGAAAAAATGGCCGCCACTGGCTAGAAACACCGAAAACACTGAAGATTTTAGCAATGTCGCCTTGACTTTGCTAACGGTGCTTGGTATATTATTCAGTGTATTAGCACTCGTGTGAAACGAGTGCTAAAGGTGAGGTGAGAAAATGTTGACGAAACGGCAAGTGCTCGTCTTAAAAGAAATCATCCGCCTGTTTACTGAAAGCGGAGAGCCGGTTGGTTCAAAGCGATTGATGCGCGAGCTGCCCATTCATGTCAGTTCCGCCACAATCCGTAATGATATGGCGTCGCTAGAAGATGCCGGTTTGATCACCAAGACCCACAGCAGTTCCGGGCGCGTACCGTCAACCCAAGGCTATCGTTATTATCTCGATCACCTTGTTGAACCGGTGCGTGTTTCGCATCAAGAACTGGCGACTATCAAGCAGGCATTTAGCCAGCGATACAATAAGATGGATGAGATTGTCGCGCAAAGTGCGCAAATTTTGTCCAATCTGACGAGTTACACGGCCATTAGCTTGGGACCTGAAGTAACCAATATCAAGCTGACAGGTTTTCGCCTTGTTCCATTAGGCAATCACCAGGTCATGGCGATTTTGGTCACGAATAACGGTAACATTGAAAACCAGGTCTTTACCGTATCGCAAAACATCTCATCCGATGAGCTTGAAAAGGCGATTCGAATTGTCAATGATCAACTCGTTGGACTGCCATTAATTCAAGTTGCACAACGGCTGAAAACCGATGTGCCTTCGATGTTAATGCAGTATCTAACCAGTCCTGAAGGCTTCTTGGATATTTTCGGTAACGTTTTGAAATCAGCTGCGTCCGAGCGCTTTTACGTTGGCGGGCGGTTGAATTTGATGGATTACCTAGGCGATTCCGATATCCATGAACTGAAAAAGATTATGTCATTGATTGACGCTGATCACGGTGATCTGACGGAACTGCTTGGCGGACCGATTCGTCAAACGCCAGTTCAAGTACGTTTGGGGCCAGAGCTTAAGCCAATTGATTTGGCCAACCTCAGTTTAATCACCGCTAGCTACGATGTTGGTGACCACGGCACTGGAATGATCGCCTTGCTAGGACCGACGCAGATGCCTTATTCGAAAATGATCGGACTGCTGGATGTTTTCCGTGAAGAGCTGGCAAAACGGTTGACAGATTATTATGCCAACTTTGATCAATGAATATTAAAAAATATTTGTTAGTGTTGCTTCATGACGACTGGCAAATATGGTTTAAAGGGAGGATACCATGGCAGAGAAAAAAGCAAAGCAAACCGCGGCAGATACCGCCAAACAGGCAAAGCAACCTGCTGAAACGTCAGGATCTTCGCTTAAAGAAGAAATTCTGAAAGAAAGCATCGCTGATCTCAATGATCAACTGAAAACCAGCCAACATGACGGTGAACAGTTGAAGAAAGAACGTGATGAATTTGAAGATAAATATCTGCGGGCAGCCGCGGAGATTCAAAACATGAATCATCGGTTCGAAAAAGAGCAACAGAAGATGCTGAAGTACGACGGCCAAAAGTTGGCAAAGGCGATTTTGCCCGTTGTCGATAATCTTGAACGTGCGCTTGCAACCGAGGCCAAAGGTGATAGTGCTGCTTCACTGAAAAAGGGTGTCCAAATGGTTTATGACCATTTGGAGCGTGCTTTGAAGGAAAACGGCATCACTGCTATTGATGGTACCGGTGAAAAATTCGATCCGAATACCCAACAGGCCGTACAAACAGTCGCGGCTGATGACAAACACGCAGCTGATACTGTCGCGCAGGTCCTGCAAAAAGGGTATTATCTCAAAGATCGGGTTTTACGCCCTGCTATGGTCGTTGTTGCTAAATAATTAAACTGAAAATAAAGAAGGTATAACAATATGAGTAAAGTTATTGGTATTGACTTAGGAACCACCAACTCAGCTGTTGCGGTTTTGGAAGGCAATCAGCCAAAGATCATTACAAATCCTGAAGGCAATCGGACCACACCGTCTGTTGTTGCGTTTAAAGATGGTGAAATTCAAGTCGGCGAAGTTGCTAAGCGTCAGGCGATTACCAATCCGGATACGATTGTTTCGATCAAACGCCACATGGGCGAAGCCAACTATAAGGTTAAGGTTGGCGACAAGGAATATACACCTCAGGAAATTTCTGCGATGATTCTGCAATACATCAAGAAGTTTTCTGAAGACTATCTGGGCGAACCGGTTAAAGATGCGGTTATTACCGTGCCAGCTTACTTTAACGATAGCCAGCGTCAGGCTACCAAGGATGCCGGAAAGATTGCCGGCTTAAATGTACAGCGGATCATCAACGAACCAACGGCCTCCGCACTGGCCTATGGTTTGGACAAAGGCGATAAAGATGAAAAGATTCTGGTTTATGACCTTGGCGGTGGGACGTTTGATGTTTCCATTCTGCAATTAGGTGATGGCGTCTTTGAAGTTCTGTCAACCAATGGCGATACCCATTTGGGCGGGGATGATTTTGATAACAAGATCATCAACTGGTTGGTTTCCGAATTCAAGAAGGACAACAACATCGACCTGTCTAAGGACAAGATGGCCATGCAACGTTTAAAGGATGCTGCTGAAAAGGCCAAGAAAGATCTATCTGGGGTTACCCAGACCCAGATCAGTCTACCATTTATCTCTGCTGGCCCTAATGGACCGTTGCACTTGGAACGCACTTTGACGCGTGCTCAGTTTGACGAAATGACCGCTGACTTGGTTGCCAAGACCAAGCAACCGGTTGAAAATGCGTTGAAGGATGCTAAGTTGACTAACGCTGACATCGACAAGGTTATCTTGAACGGTGGTTCTACACGAATTCCGGCGGTTCAGGAAGCCGTTAAAGAATGGACCGGCAAAGACCCAGATCACAGCATCAACCCTGATGAAGCTGTTGCTTTGGGTGCTGCTATCCAAGGTGGTGTCATTTCCGGTGATGTTAAGGATGTTGTTCTGTTGGATGTTACGCCGCTGTCCTTGGGTATTGAAACCATGGGTGGCGTCTTCACCAAATTAATCGATCGTAACACGACCATTCCGACTTCCAAGAGCCAGGTCTTCTCAACTGCAGCTGATAACCAGCCGGCTGTTGACATTCACGTTCTGCAAGGTGAACGGCCAATGGCAGCGGATGACAAAACGCTTGGTCGCTTCGAATTGACGGATATTCCGCCGGCACCACGTGGGGTTCCGCAAATCGAAGTCAAGTTTGATATCGATAAGAACGGGATCGTTCAAGTTTCTGCCAAGGATCTCGGCACCGGCAAGTCACAGAACATCACCATTAAGAGTTCCAGTGGTTTGTCCGATGAAGAAATCGAACGTATGAAGAAGGAAGCCGAAGAAAACGCCGAAGCCGACGAAAAGCGTAAGGAAGAAGTCGACTTGAAGAACGATGTCGATCAGTTACTCTTCCAGACTGATAAGACACTCAAGGACGTTGACGGCAAGGTTCCTGAAGAAGATATCAAGAAAGTCAAGGATGCTCAGGAAGCTTTGAAGAAAGCGCAACAAGAAAACAACCTTGATGACATGAAGCAGAAGCGGGACGACTTGAACAAGCTAGTTCAGGATATGACCGTTAAGCTTTACGAAAACGCCCAAAAGAATCAGCAGGCACAAGGCGGCGCTGCCAGTGGTGCTGCAACCGGTGCAACGCAAGGCGGTACCGATGACAAGAAGTCTGACGATGATACCATCAATGGCGATTACAAGGATGTTTCTGACGACGATAAGAAGTAAGGTCGCAGATCATCAGCAAAAAGCCGAAGCCGCGGCGCGGTTTTGGCTTTTTGTTTGAATTATGCTATGCTGAATTGGCATTTTCAGTCACGATCTGAATCGAGGAGGAACTCATGGCGGATCAGAAAGATTATTATGAGACGCTCGGTGTGAGCCGGGATGCCGATGATGACACCATTCGTAAGGCTTTTCGCAAGCTATCGAAAAAATATCATCCCGATCTCAATCACGCACCAGGTGCAGAGCAAAAGTTTAAAGAGATAAATGAAGCCTATCAGGTCCTGTCTGATCCCCAGAAACGTGCGGCCTATGATCAGTATGGTTCTGCTGATGGTCCGCAGGGATTTGGCAACGCCGGCGCAGGCGCAGGCCAGGCAGGCGGCTTTGGCGATTTCGGTGGCCAAGGTGGTTTTGGCGGTGGCTTTGACGACATCTTCAGCCAATTCTTTGGCGGAGCTGGCGGTGGTGCCCAAGCGAATCCGTCAGCACCGCGTCAAGGCGCCGATTTACAATACCGGATGGACTTGACGTTTGAAGAGGCGATTTTTGGTAAAGATACCAAGATCTCCTACGATCGCGAAGCTGTTTGTCATACCTGTCATGGTAGTGGCGCTAAACCGGGTACAAGCCCGGTAACGTGCCATAAGTGCCATGGTACCGGTTATATCCAGGTACAACGAAATACGGCCTTTGGCACGATGATGACACGCCAGGTTTGCGACGTCTGCGGTGGTACCGGTAAAGAAATTAAAGAAAAGTGCCCGACTTGCCATGGCAGCGGTCATGAACAAGAACGGCACACCATTGATGTCAAGGTTCCAGCCGGCGTTGAAGACGGTCAGCAAATGCGGCTGCAACAAGCTGGTGAAGCGGGGACCAACGGCGGGCCTTACGGTGATCTGTACATTGTTTTCCGAGTTGCGCCAAGCAAAAAGTATCAACGGGACGGCGCAGAAATCTATCTGACCATTCCATTAAGCTTTGCGCAGGCTGCATTGGGCGACGAAATCAAAGTCGATACGGTTCATGGACCGGTTGAGTTGAAGATCCCGGCAGGTACCCAAAGCCAGACTAAGTTCAGACTACGCGGTAAGGGTGCGCCAAGACTGCGCGGCAACGGAACCGGCGATGAAATTGTTACCGTCGAAATTCAAACGCCAAAGCATCTGAATGAGAAACAAAGAGCAGCATTGATGCAATTTGCTGCTGCCAGCGGTGAAGATGTCACGCCGCATAATGGCACGTTGTTTGACCGTGTTAAAGAAGCGTTTAAAGGCGGGAAATAATGCGTTAAGGGGAAGCAACTGGCACCAATAGAATCGGTTCTGGAGGCAAAATGTCGCCGGAGCCGATTTTTTGATATCCTTGTCTTGTTGCAGAAACGCGCTCACAGTCGCAGAAATCTACGTGTAAGCGCTCCTGTTCACGCTCTGGTTTCTAACCGCGCCAGCTCACGCTCTGCTTGAAACGCGTTCGCTGGCGCAGAAATCTGCGTATAAGGACCTTGATCGCAATGGCCAAAATCGGGCCATCACGCCCAAGGCCACTTATACTCCGACTTCTAACCGCGCCAGCTCACGCTCTGCTATAATAAGAATCAAACGTTCGCTTAGAAAGTAGGCACTATTAAAGATGAATCATGAAGAAATGCTGGAACGACAAAAGCATATCCGCAATTTTTCGATTATTGCCCATATTGATCATGGCAAATCGACGCTTGCCGATCGTATTTTGGAATTAACCGACACCATTGCCAAGCGTGACATGCAGGCGCAAGTGCTTGATGATATGGCGCTTGAGCGGGAGCGCGGGATTACGATTAAACTCAACGCGGTCGAATTGCACTATAAAGCCAAAAATGGCGAAACCTACATTTTCCACTTGATTGATACGCCGGGACACGTTGATTTTAGCTATGAAGTCAGTCGCAGTCTGGCGGCGTGTGAAGGCGCACTGCTAGTCGTCGATGCCACTCAAGGGGTTGAAGCCCAAACGCTCGCTAATGTTTATTTGGCGATTGACGATGATCTGGAAATTATTCCTGTCATCAATAAAGTCGACCTGCCCAGCGCCCAGCCGGATGTGGTCAAAGAAGAAATCGAGGAAATGATCGGCCTTGATGCTTCCTATGCGATTTTGGCAAGTGGCAAAACCGGGCTCGGTGTTCCGGAAATTCTTGAACGGATTGTAAAAGACATTCCTGCACCATCTGGGGATATAAACGCACCCTTGCAAGCTTTAATTTTTGATTCGGTTTACGATGATTATCGTGGCGTTGTGCTTGATGTCCGCGTTAAGGAAGGTCAGGTCAAGGTCGGTGACACCATTCAGCTGATGAGCAACGGCAAGCAGTTTCAGGTAACAGAAGTCGGGGTTATGTCGCCTAAAGCCGTTAAGCGCGACTTTTTGATGGTAGGGGATGTCGGCTACATTACTGCATCAATTAAGACGATTCAGGATACTCGTGTCGGTGATACTGTCACACTAGCGGATCGACCGGCGAAAGAGCCGTTAAAAGGCTACCGGAAAATCACACCAATGGTTTATTCCGGACTTTTCCCGGTCGATAATGCGAAGTTTAATGATTTGCGCGAAGCATTGGAAAAACTGCAGCTCAATGATGCAGCGCTTGAGTTCGAACCAGAAACGTCCCAGGCGCTTGGCTTTGGCTTCCGTTGTGGGTTCCTAGGGCTGTTACACATGGATGTCGTCCAGGAGCGCCTAGAACGCGACTATGGCCTTGATTTAATCATGACGGCGCCAAGCGTTGACTATCAAGTGGTTTTGACAGACGGAACCGAAAAGACAATCGATAACCCAGCTGACATGCCGGATGCCAGTGAAATCAAAGAAATTCGCGAACCCTACGTGAAGGCTTCGATTATGGTGCCAAACGATTATGTCGGACCGGTCATGGAACTATCCCAGCGTAAGCGCGGCGAATTTGTCACGATGGATTATCTGGATAAGTATCGGGTTAATGTGATCTACGAACTACCGTTATCCGAAATCATCTATGACTTCTTTGACGACCTTAAAAGCAGCACTAAAGGCTATGCGAGTCTGGATTACGAGATTATTGGTTACCGTCAAAGTGATCTGGTCAAAATGGACATCTTGCTCAACGGCGATCCGGTTGATGCCCTAAGCACCATTGTTCACAAAGACTTTGCTTATGA
Source organism: Lacticaseibacillus zeae subsp. silagei (assembly GCF_030770335.1). Lineage (NCBI taxonomy): Bacteria > Bacillati > Bacillota > Bacilli > Lactobacillales > Lactobacillaceae > Lacticaseibacillus > Lacticaseibacillus zeae. The sequence goes on from NZ_CP132484.1 coordinate 1,613,501, forward strand.
CCGCGGCAAGGCCATTGTTGCCCGGTTGAAAACAACCATTCCGCGGCAACAGTTTGAAATTCCGATTCAGGCAGCCATCGGCAATAAGATTATCGCCCGCAGCACCGTCAAAGCGTATCGTAAAAACGTTCTGGCTAAATGCTACGGCGGTGATATTACCCGGAAACGCAAACTGTTGGAGAAACAAAAAGCCGGTAAGAAGAGGATGAAAGCAGTTGGTTCTGTGGAGGTACCTCAGGAAGCGTTTATGAGCATTCTCAAGATGAATGACGAAGAAAGCCGCGGTAAATAGCGGTTTGTAGTCATTTAAATCTGTAACGTTTACTGAGACTGTTCCTCTAAACGGCAGCTCTGCATTTTTGACAGCTGACAATAACTCATAGTAGCGAAACAACCAGGCGCTGGTGATCCGTGGCGTCTGGTTGTTTTAATCTACTTTCGTGCAGTCTAATAGCCCTCATTCTTACGCTGATGATCATCCACAATATGTTTTGCCTTATGTGCCAGCTTGCGTTCCGGTTTGAAGAACTGGTATGCGCCATAGGAAACCAATCCGCCGAGCGCCGTAATGCCGAAAACAAGGATGTAGATGGTCGCGTCTAAAGTAGGGTGAGGGATGTCCTCGAGTTTCCCTGTGACTTTCTTTTCCGCTAATGCCGTGCGATTTTTAAGACTCATGTTCGTCACCTCGCTTGAACAATCGGATAAACCGTGTGAAACTCTTCGACAACAACCATTGATGAGGCGGGATCAAACTGGATACCGTTTGCCTGATATTCGCGGCGGAAAAATGCCTCATGAGCTGTTCGCCAGCTTGCCAACGATTGGGAGCCTTCACCTTCACGTCTGGCAATCGTGGCATCAATTTTGGTAAATGGCGTCACAAACACATTATCCGTGAAAGTCAAGGCGACGGGGCGATCCTGACGATCCAAGATGATGTTGTAAACGCCAGCAATCGGCAGCGGGTCTTGCTCAATGGTATAGAGTTCAAAGCCGCTGGTGGTTGCGGTTTTTTGGCCGGTTTTAACCAGCGCAGCTAACTCGTCAGCCAACTCGGGTCCGCCGAGCTGATAGGCGTCTTCGTAGGTTGCGGCTGGCAGATCCAGCGCAGCTTTAGCTTTAGCAAAAAAGTCGTCCAATACTTGCTGATCAGCCATGACTTTCACGTCCTTTCTTTATCATTATTATCACACAATTCTCAAAATGGTGCATGATTAGCTCATTAAAAGGCCACACACATGAGTATCAGTCAATGCCGGCCATTAGGTCCTTCTTGATACAAAAGCATCATTTAACAGTAAGAAAAAATCGATGCCTTGCGCGGGCATCGATTTTGTCAACATTCAGTTTTAGAAGACCTGTTCGTCAACTTTGCGCATAACGATCTTCGGTACGGTTAAACCAAGCTCATTTGCCAAGGTCTTCATGGCTTCCTCACGCGTCTTGATTTTATCCATATCCCAGATGATGTTGGCGATTCGCCCATTTTCATAATCAAAAGGCTCCTCGTAGAAGTAATCATCGTCGTTGTCGTTATGAAGTTTTGCGGAAACCTTCTTTGACAACGCCCGGGTGTAATCGCGGTCGATCATTTCCGGAACATCCTTTTCCGTTACATAACCGACTTTCTCAATTTGCTTAGCTGCCTTATCGACTGCTTCGTCAGAAACTGTAATTTTCTTGCCGGCCTTTTCATTGAACTGGTCTTGAGATTTTGCCATGGTGCTTCCTCCTTAAAAATCGTAACGGTCTGCGAAAGGGTTTGAGCCGTTCAATGACACGTTACGCTTTGTCTAATAAAGACAACCCGTCAATTACGGATTGTCCGGTTAAAGTCGCTGACTGGAGTAGGGCTTTCTAACAACTCAATTATATCACGCTTTTTCTTGCCCGAACGGATGGGTTTGGTAAAGAAGCGATAGAGGAAGTTAAAAAGGCCGTTGCTGTAATGGAAAACTTGTGGCAACCGGTTAATTCGTGGCGGGTTGTCTGGTATACTGGATCGGTTAGAAAGGAACGAAACAATATGACGCAGTATCAGTGGCAACTTGCCGCACAACCCGATCCAGCAGCCATTCAACAATTGAGCCAGGCATTAGGCGTGCCAGCCTTTTTGGCGACTTTGTTGTGGCAGCGCGGTATTAAGGATAAATCTGACTACGAGGCGTTCGTGCACCCGGATATCAGTCGGCTGCACGATCCGTTTGCGTTACATGACATGGATAAGGCAGTTGCGCGAATCCTAAAAGCAATCGAACATAATGAAAAAATCACGATTTACGGTGACTATGACGTTGATGGCCTGACAAGCAGCGCCATTATGCTTGAAACATTGCAGAGCCTTGGCGCGGAACCTGATGTGTTTATTCCGGATCGGTTTGCTGACGGTTATGGCCCGAACGCAGAAGTCTACGCGTATTTGCAGAAAACCGGTACGCAACTGGTGATTACGGTCGATAACGGCGTGGCTGGCGCTTCTGTGATTGACGCAGCTCAGGAAGCCGGGATGGACGTTGTGGTCACAGATCACCATGAACTACCCGCAAACCTGCCGCATGCGGTAGCGGTCGTGCATCCGCGGCATCCCGATGGTCATTATCCGTTTGGCGATCTTTCCGGTGCCGGCGTGGCGTTTAAAGTAGCCACCGCGCTGCTTGGCGAGCCGCCGCTTGAAAGTGTCGATTTGGCTGCCTTAGGAACGATTGCGGATTTGGTTGGTCTAACCGATGAGAATCGCGTGATCGCACAGTTAGGCTTGAAAATGATTCAGACCCAGCCGCGCGTTGGCATTGCCGCAATCTTAAAAGAGGCGGGCGTTGCCCCTGAAACCGTGAACGAAACAACAGTTGGCTTTGTTATTGGTCCGCGACTGAATGCACTAGGACGCATGGGAGATGCGAATCCCGGCGTCACCTTGCTGACGACTTTTGAAGAGGATGTCGCGGCCGATCTGGCGCAACAGGTTGGTAAATTAAATCAGGAACGCCAAGGATTAGTCAGCAAGATTGCGACAGAAGCACTGGCAATGGCACAGACCCCGGAAAACCAGGCAGCCAAGACTTTGCTGCTGGCGAAAAAAGGCTGGCACGAAGGCGTTGTCGGGATCGTAGCCAGCAAAGTGGTTGAGGCGACCGGCAAGCCAACACTAATTATGAATATCGCTGATGACGGGGTGACTGCTAAAGGCTCGGGTCGTTCTATCGAAGCCTATCATCTTTTTAATGCCTTAGAACCGGTTAGAGACAAGATGGTGGCGTTTGGCGGACATCATATGGCAGTTGGATTAACGGCCAAGACCGAGGCGCTACCGGCAATTCATGCCCAGATGGAGAAGGCTGCGGCAACGATGCTCAAAACCGTGCCAAAGCCAACGCTGCCGATTGCTGCGCGATTAGAAAAAGATGATTTGACGTTGGCTCATTACGAATTGATTCGCCAACTTGCGCCTTTTGGCCAGGACAATCCCGAACCGACTTTTTCACTTCGGCCACAAGTGATTCAAAATGTGAAACAAATTGGCAAGGAAAACGCGCATCTCCGGTTTCAGGTGGATAACGGTATTAATGTCATCGGTTTTGGCTTTGGTGAGGCCGCTGCAACGCTGGTTGATGCCCAAGCCGTCAAGCTTGCTGTCAGACTTGATCAGAACACCTGGCAAGGCAATACGAGCCTGCAGCTGATGCTAAAAGATTATGAAGTCAAGCAACCGCAAGTCATTGATTGGCGAATGCCTTCCGTTGATGGCAGCCAATTCAAAAGCAGTCGTACCTATGTCTTTTTTGACGCGAAGGTTAAGCAGCAATTCGAGCGGCAGTTTTCCTTTGGTGGCCCGACGCTGACAGCTGAGCAAGTCACATCGCCGTTAGCCAACGCCGTTTTGGTTGATTTACCGCAGAATCGTGCACAACTGCGCGCGGTCATGCAATTAATCCAAGCACCAGTTGCCGTCATGTTTTACGGCGCGCCCAGTCATTTAGTGGCCATACCGACGCGCGTTGAGTTCGGTGCTGTTTTGCATTTTCTCAAAGCCCATCCCGGTTTTGACAAGCACCACATTCCGGCAATCGCTAAAGCCGTGCACTTGACGGTCCATCAGGTGATCTTGGCGATTCAGGTGTTTTTTGAACTTGACTTTGTTACAATAGATGGTGCTTTTATTTCTCCAGTCACAGCACCGGCCAAGAAGCCACTGCAGACGGCCAAGGCTTATGCAGCGCGAGAAGAATTTCTAACGCTCGCGCAGCAGCTGCAAACCATGCCGCGGGCCCAGTTGGAAGCGATGCTGCTGACGGAGCATACAGACAGTGAGGTAGGATCATGACCATCAATTTTAAGGATTACATCGCAAGTGTGAAGGACTTTCCGGAACCGGGGATTATTTTTCGCGATATTTCGCCGCTGATGGCAGACGGTAAGGCTTATGCCGCCGCGACTGAAGAAATTGCCGCCTACGCCCAGGACAAAGGCGTTGAGATGATTGTCGGTCCGGAAGCACGCGGCTTTATTGTTGGTTGCCCGGTCGCTTACAAGTTAGGTATTGGTTTCGCACCGGCACGGAAAAAGGGAAAGCTGCCACGGCCAACGGTTAAGGCCAGTTATGATCTGGAATACGGTGAAGCGACGCTGTATTTACACAAGGATGCCATCAAACCGGGTCAGCGTGTTCTGGTTTGCGATGATTTATTGGCAACGGGGGGAACCATTGCCGCAACGATTCGACTAGTAGAGCAACTGGGTGGTGTGGTGGTTGGTACAGCCTTTTTGATTGAATTAAGCGACTTACATGGCCGTGATAAGATCAAAGACTACGATATGTTCACGTTAATGGCATACACCGGCGCTTGATGGTGGTATTTTCACTGCAATTGCCCTAGTATTTTAAGTGAAGGTTTTCAAGTAGGTCAGATGGAAATTTCGTGAAGAGGGGTCGCAATGGCTAAACATCATAAGACAGAAAAAACCTTGGTCGAAAAAATGTTAGACAAAGCGGGCATTACCTACGTGCCTTATGAATTTCCGACCGAAGAAGTGGGCGACGTTGCCCAACTGGAAGTCGATCATCTCGATGTTCCGGAACATCAAATTTATAAAACGCTGGTATTGACGGGCAACAAAACCGGGCCAGTGATTGGCGTTGTTCCCTTAGACCGACATGTCGACTACAAGAAGCTAAGCAAGGTCTCCGGCAATCGCAAAGTGGGTATGGTGCCGTTAAAAGACCTTGTGAAAACAACTGGCTATGAACACGGCGCGAATACACCGATTGGGATTCATGAGCGCCATAAGTACCCGATCTTTATCAGTCAAGAGGCCGAAAATCAACCACGCATGATTGTATCAGCTGGAAAAGTCGGCCGTTCTGTTGGCATTGATCCCAAAGTGTTGGCAAACTTTGTTGATGCGAAGTTTGCGGATATTGCCACGCAGGACTGAGGAAAGGAGCCAAGTCATGTTTGAAGCAAATCATAGTCGATTCGCGACATTTGGCGTCATTTCAAACTTGCCAGGCGAAATTATCGATAGTATTTGGATGATCATCGACCGCAACTTACAAGGCGTGGTGCCACTGAACAACTTACTGCGCTTTGATCTGCAGAATAATCAAGGCAAGCTGACGGTTCATTTTAGTGAAGAAGGGGCCGATACGGAAATGGCCGTGGATCTGCCATTCCCATACGATCCCAGCTTTCCGGACACCGTGATGGCTTACGATGATGGTGAAAGTCAAACTATTCTTTTACCTGAAGAAGGCCACCGCGAGTCGTAATGTCGCGCTTAACTAAGTAAAAAGGCTAGTCAGCACCGGGCGAAAATCGTTCGGTGCTGATTTTTTAAAGTGCATCGTTTGCAATAAGGGGGTGCTTCATATTTGAATGACCAAAACGCGACGTACACGGTGTTGAATCAGGATCATGATTCACCGGTCGTTATTAGTTTACCGCACAGCGGCACTTGGCTTCCTGAGTCCATGAAGCAGGCGTTGCTGCCGACAGCTGTGTTAGCCAACACGGATTGGTTTTTGCCGGAACTCTATCGCTTTTTACCAGCCACTGGGTTTACGACGTTGATCAATCACGTCAATCGCTATGTTGCCGATCCTAACCGCGCTGTGACTTACGATCCGCACCATGATTATCGCTCAGCCACCATTTATCAGCGCAACACATTTGACCATCCGCTATACGCAACACCCTTAACAACTGCGCAGATGCAGCAACGCGTCCGCATGTTTTACTGGCCTTATCGTCATCAGCTAAGCAGGTTGCTAGATCAAAAGAAAGCAAAATTTGGTCATGCTTATTTAATTGACCTGCACAGCTTTGCCCAATACCCGTATTACCCAGGCGTTAAGTCGAAAACCATTGTCTTAGGCAACGATCATGACAAGACCTCCAGCAAAGTATTTCGGCAAGCACTAACAAACCGGTTGATCGATCAGGGCTGGACTGTTGAAAATAATTTTCCGTTTCGTGGTGGCGACATCACGCGCTATTATGGGCACCAACAGGGAATAACAGCGATTCAAATTGAACTGCGCTATGACCAGTACATCGCGCACAGGACTTTTGGTGAAGAGGTGCTCACGCAATATCAGCCGGATATTTTTAGGCAGGCGCAAAGGCGTTTAGCTTTTTTGACCGATTTTTTGAATCGTCTGGATTAAAGCAGGCATCTTGATCTCAATGATTGCGTTGTCAAAATCCGAATCAGAATAAAATGCTAAAAAGACAAAAAGACACCGGTGAGTTATTTTCTCACGGGTGTCTTTTGATAGTTGATGCAAACAGGCGAACTTTATCTGTCTCCCAAACCAAGTGCTTGCTTGATTTAGGTTCGATCATTGAGCGAAGATTGTTTCATTGTAACTCAAGTTTAAAAAGAGTTGCGGCTACTTGTCACTAAGATGTTGAACTGCATAATTTGCTTCTTCAGCGGTGAACTTTTCACCATGCTCTGAAGTTAACTGGTCACGAATTGCATCAGGCGACATAGCCATGTCCTTTTGGTATGACTTAGCTTTCTCCAAAGCGTTTTTGTTCCAATCTGCTTTGACATTTTGAATGGCATAATTGCCTTCTTCAGCGGTAAACTTTTCGCCGTGTTCAGAAGTCAGTTGATCCAGTATGCCAGCCTTTGACATGTGCATTGTGTCAGCATAATTTTTAGCTTTCTTAACTGCATTCTTATTCCAGTCCGCCTTGACATGATCAATCGCATACTGTGCTGCTTGAGCTGAGAACTTTTCACCATGCTCAGAGGTAAGTTGGTCATAAACGCCTTGTTTCGACATATTCATCATCGTTGCATAGGATGTTGCCTTGGCTAATGCCGAGCGATAATCGGCCGGCACATCAGGTTCTTTGGATTCAGCTTTGGATGGCGTTGATTTTGACGCATCAGCAGTTTTACTTTCAGTCTGACTAGAGCTGGATGTTTGTTTTGAGCTGTTGTTACCTTTACCCCCAGCCATTCCGCCAGCAATAATCATAACAACGACAACAAGTAACCAGAACCAAATTCGCTTATAAATCGGCTTTTTCTTCACTTAACTTTTCCTCCAAATTGTTTATTTAATTATTTAAAAATAATCCGATCTGCCCCGACAGATCGCGATTCCTACTTGTCATTTCACTTGTGAACCTTCACAACAACGATAAAATGGGCATTAACTTCCCGAAGAGCTGAAAGTCGAAGGCGCCTGTTTGCACCTTTAGAAGCATATTATACAGCTTAACAATTTATGTCAACAAAATAAAACTTGTAGATGGTACAAAAGGATTGTGCACAAGTTTAAATAATTTAATAACATTATTTATTTATAGATGATATTTAAACTTGTATTTAGTAATTTTGCAAAGGCATGCATAATCGAATCAGGCAAAACAGCTGCAAACGTCACATAATTAGAAGGTGACACAGTGTCACCACCCATCTAAATGATCCGCACCAAGATTCAGTCTCTTTGAAGTTAGTCAAACAAATTTCAAGAGATTCGCTTCCCAAAATGCAGGCACTTTGTTATACTAGTTCTTGTGTTTTGGAGAGTTGGCAGAGTGGTAATGCAACGGACTCGAAATCCGTCGAACCCGTTTATAGCGGGCGCGCAGGTTCAAATCCTGTACTCTCCTTAGATAAACGTTGATATAACTGCATTCCGCAGCCCTTAAAGGTTGCGGTTTTTGTTTGCTTTCAAGACTAATTTGAATTTGGGCACGATCGGACATACTTCAAACCAGCTAGGCGTCCACGCAAAGTAACACCAGATAACAATTTGCTTAAAGATCGCTGGTGCTCATCTTTGCAAAAAATAAACATTGCTTCTATCACTCGGGTTCTCGAAGAATCGCCGGTTAGTCCTGTTCTAAAGCGGCAAAATCTTGTATAGTTGGTTAAAATACTAAAGGTAATTAATAAAGATCCATAAATGTTATGGACTATCTGGTGAATAAGGAAACCGGACTGCGTTGTTGTTTCCGTTAAATCGTATGCGATCAAAACCTAATTTTTCTAACAAGGCAGCCTGTGATTCAAATTTTAGGTTCTTCAAACATAGTCTTGTTTGGCGCATTTTGGATTCACGGAAGACATTTTACAGACTTTTTCGTAGCTGGACAGAGCCGAGACTTGTGGTCTGAAGTCAAGGGAGTGATTCAAATTATCTAGACTTGTTTCATTTTTCAGAGGGTATACTTCCCCCAGCCCAGGGATTTAGTAATTTCTCTAGGTGAATCTAAAGCCCTAACTTGACGCTTGGCGCGCTAGACCGCTTTGGCTGGTTTATACAACTCGTGGTTTTTAAGTAATGCATAGATCACGCGTACCAGCTTTCTTGCAGTCATGACACAAGCACGTCGGTGTTGATATTTTGGCACCTCCCGGTATTTCTTGTCGTAAAATCTGGCAAATGTGGGATCATGCGCTCTTACCGAGTTGGCAGCTTCAATTAGGTAATAGCGTAAGTACTGATCGCCGTTATGCGTGCGCGGCGTTAGTTGCCGCTCACCGTTTCCGGATTGACTTCTGCGCCAAACCAGTCCGGCATAGCTTGCCAAACTAGCTTCACTCGGAAACCGTTCAATCTGACCAATTTCAGCCAGTAGTCCAGCCGAGTAGACTGGGCCAACGCCTGGAATACTTTGCGTTGACTGTGAGCCATCAATGACGGCACACAGGTCGGTGATGCTCTTGTCTAGGGCTTTTAGTTGCTTTTGTAACATCCGGATCTGGTTGATGTAAATCGCCATGACCTGGTCAACAGAATCGGCAACCGTCTTGCTCAAGCGATAAGAGCTACGGATGGCTTTTTGTAAGGCCTTAGCGATCGCCTCTGGGTCACCAAAGCGACCGTGGGACAATTGGTTAAGATCTTGAGTAAGCGTCTGTAAGGGCATCTGAGCGATTTCGTCCAGTGTGTACTTTTCACCGCTAAGCACCGTCATCATCGTGTTTCCGAACACAGAAGTCGGTAGCTCAGCTTCCAGTGTGTTCAATCGGAAGTACAGATTGTTGAGGAAGTGGTTTTTGCCATCTGTAATTTGTTTGACGATGTGATACCGTTCGCGGGTGAGCCGCTGTAAGGCAATGTGTTTCTCGTCGCGGGTCACTGGCACTTGATACCGGCCAATGCGCAGAAAGTCTGCGATGTGGAAGGCATCAATGGTATCAGTCTTGTCGTCATCAAACAATTGGCTGTAACGATGAGTCATCTTGGGGTTCAACGTGACGACAGTGGCATCCAACGCACTGAGCGCTGAGCTTTGTTCAAAGTAAAGTGTGGGGTGGATGTTGTACACCGAGGTGGCTTCCATGCCAATCACGATCTTTAGTGAATCATCTTGGCGTTTAGCCCATTCCAGGATTAATTTCTCAATTTGGCCGGCCCCGTCAGGGGTATTCGTGGTCTTGTCCTGGAAAATAACCTTCTTGGCAGAATCCAAGCCACAGTAATCAAGCTTTGCTTTTGAAACATCAATACCAACATTCAAGTTCATCGAATTGGACCTCCTTTCTGTTCTGATTTATGGATAGGCTTGGGCGCTGCGCGATATTCCCTAATTATGAACCTACAGTACTTCCTCGCAGTATGAGCAGTCTGTCTGAGGATCAGTAGCTGCTCGGTGAAACGCGAGTCACCGAACTGATCTCCAGCCCCCGCAGCTTGTGGTTTGTGCTTGTTCGATTCATCTGGGCGGCAGTCTCGGGGTGAAGTCTAGCAATAGCTAGCAACAGGAGGGAAAAGCCTATACCAGTTGGACCCAAATCCAATGAACAACTAGAGAATATCACGCAACATCCAAGTACGGAGCTATCCAAGAACTTGGTTGTAATTTAAATATACGAGGAGGGAAGTCAATGCTACAGAATAAGTTGGGCATCACTGATAGCCTTGAGTTAGCAAGACAAGAAGAAAAAATAACCAAGTTAAAAGCGAAGAAACTATTTGATTCAGGTGAAATCAATCAAATCGAAGTTGGCACGTTTAAAGGTTTGGCCGCGATCCATCGTTACCTGTTCGAAGACATTTACGACTTTGCTGGTAAAATTCGCACTGTAAACCTCGCCAAGAATGACTTTCAGTTTGCGCCGCGAATGTTCCTTAAGGCCTCGTTAGCTTACATTGATCAATTACCCCAATCAACTTTTGATGAAATCGTTGACAAGTATGTTGAGATGAATATTGCCCATCCATTCCGCGAGGGCAACGGCCGGTCCACCCGAATCTGGCTGGATCTCATATTAAAGCACGAACTCCGCTATGTCATTAATTGGTCACAGGTCGACAAAGACGATTATTTGCTGGCAATGCAACGCAGCCCAATCAAAACGACGGAAATTAAGCATGTATTGTCAGCGGCATTAACTGACAAGATTAACGATCGCGCCTTGTACATGAAAGGGATCGATTACTCCTACTATTATGAAGGATATATGGAATTTAATACCGATGATTTGGATGCTCAAAGCTAGGTAGCCAACTTTGCAGATTAACGCAAAATTTAACAACGCTCGCGGCTCACGATCGTGCAATGGTTTCTGCAAACTTGTATAATACAGTTACTGCTAAAACAAGGGATGATCGACACTTGAAAATTTCCATTAAAAAAGTACCGGCACTTTATGATTTGATTTACGGGGCGTTTGCCCTTGTGATGCTGATTGTTGCGATCGTGACAACTCTGCCCAACGGATTTTCTTTTACAAGCGTTGGCGCAACGTTGATGACATGGGCGGACCATCTGTGGTGGTTGACTGTGCCCGGCATCATTTTTCATTTACTGTCGTATTTTGTGAGTCAGCATTCACGATTGCTTACAGTGGGTAACATCATTGGGTTATGCGCCTTTATTGCCTTTATTTTGATTCCTAATTATAGTGTCTTCGCATTGATTGGGTTGGTCGTTGCCATGCTGCTTATTTTGAGAGGCGCCAATCGCTCACATCGAATGCGCGAGGAGTCGGAGGTGTCATGATGCCTTGGTTAAAGCATAAAAAAGATGATGAACCGGAAGTCGGCATTGGCGATCATGATTTTAGCCAGTTTGTCAAAAATGCCCGCCGTGATCCGCAACGTTTCAAGGCGGTTCAGTCAGTCTTTAGTCGACTAAAACGCAATCCGCATAAAAACAGTAACAATCATCCACCAGTGAAGCATTCACCCAAAGATGCGCGTTAAAGTCATTTAGAAGTTGGACAAGAAGGTATATCAGCCTCGGGACGATCTTTGTCTCCGAGGCTGATTTTGTTCTTGTACATTGTTCATGCTGCTTTCACGCAAACAATCCTCAGATATTTTGAGATTACCTGGCGCCGGACCATACTTACAAAAGTATTAAAGCTAAATTAAGAGTAATTATTTTGTTATTTTATCCTTACAAAAATGTTCGATCAAGTCCTTATTCGTCCCTTAAAATGACGGTCTATAAACCGACACAGCTAACACAGATACTTCTGTATTCCTTTCCAGTCTTACGTTCATGACATTTTTGTCACGATTTAAGAAAACTCTAAAGGCGGTAAAGATAGTTGCAACTTTTTATTCGGATTGACATAATGTTGGTAACAAAAAGGAGCGATTATCCATGAAAAGAGTTATAGGTGTGGTTGCGTTACTTGCGGTTCTTGTTTTGGGCTTTTTTGGCTATCAGTATTGGAACAGTACTTATAATGGGGTTGAAGCCTATGCCGTGGTCACTGAAGGCAAAAAGGAAGCTTCCAAGAATGATGATGGCTCGCCTTACAAAGTGAATGGCAAACAATACTACACGTATGAATACGATTTTGTCTGGATCACAAAAGATGGTCAAGAACGGAAACTCGGGTTCTCATCGCCAGAATCGGCTGATCCCAAGCCATTAACGCCGGGGACGTATGTCAAAGCCAAGATTTCGCAAAAACGGGTCATTGCTGGTCCCCAAACCGTTTCGGCTGATTCGGTTCCTGCGGCGATCAAGGATAAACTTAAGTAGTTTCTCGGTGACATCGAGAGCATGATGCAAGCATGCATGAAAATGGTGCAGGGAACTATGCTGAGTCCGATTACGCCCTGCTTTCTAGCCGTACCCGGGGCCACGCAAAAAAGAGGCAAACAACAGCCTATTAAGACTGCTAGTTTGCCTCTTTTTGCTAGCCATTATTTTTGGTCAGGCAATGTAAGCGCGCCGTCTTCGACCAATTTGCTTAAAATTCGATAAAGTAGTTCTTCGGAAAAATCCCGCGACTCTGATAGCAAATAACTATAGGTGTCGGCCACACCCGGATCCGGTACTTTGGCTAACCATTTTTGGAGGCGGGCATTGACCTTGTCGTCTGTGTAGAGTTCGGAGACCAGTGTATCGGCTTGTTGACTGATAAGCGCGCGCAATGCTAAGTTTTCTGCCATGTTCAGCTTCCTTTCCAGTTGGTTACTATTATACCTGGCGATGTTTTGAAGGCAAAGCCACTTAGCCCTTTGCATTCGTCTGAAGCTAGGCTAATATATTAAGCATGATAATTCCTTGGTTAGCAACACAACCAACCCTTCAATCCGCGCAACAATTGTTGGGGATGAAGTTGAGTTTAGCCAACTGCAGCGGCTTAATTGTCGAAACCGAAGCTTACCTCGGTGTTCGCGATCAAGCGGCACATGCGTTTGGCAATCGACATACTAAGCGCAATCACAGTCTGTTCTTGGAAGCGGGCACAGTTTACGTGTATCAGATGCGGCAATACTGTTTGCTGAATATTGTGACCCAGGCGGCTGACATCCCTGAGTGCATTTTGATTCGCGCGCTTGAACCAGTAGCTGGACTGGCGGACATGGCGCACCGACGTCATCAAACCGGTGTCGGACTTACAAACGGGCCGGGAAAGTTATGCCAGGCGTTAGCGATTGATAGGCAGCTCGATGGGACTGTGTTAAATGACGGTCAATTAAAACTAACGCCAACAGCGTATCGGCCACGGAATATCGTGATCGGTCCGCGAATCGGCATCCCCAATAAGGAACCCTGGACAAGTGCGCCACTGCGATTTTACGTGTCCGGCAATCCGTTTGTGTCGGGCTTGCCGCGGCGAGACCAGGATCGGAAAATGAAAGGATGGCAAGCATGAGCCAAATGAATATGTTAGATGCAATCGGCGAGAAAATGGATCAGCTCGATTTTGACGGCGATCTTAGTTAGAACTGGGATAAGGATGCCCACGTCATTGAACTGGAAATCACGATGACGGCACAGGGTGAGGCAGGCATCGAGGTTGAAGACCAAAACGGCGCGACCATTGATGACGGACCGGTCACTTATCAAGATGCAATTCTTTTTTATGACGAGACCCGGCTGCATGGTGAAGATTATGCCGATGACTATCTCGCCATTTTCGGGTTTAATGGCAAGAAAGGCATTGATGTCGCAACCGTGGATGCGTTGTTCATATACTTGCAGGATTTGCTGGATGACGGTGAAAGCGATCTGATGGATTTTGTCGATGGTACGTCTGACAATGATCTTTTTGCACTGAATTTCGACGATGCGGCGTTTGAAGAGATTCTGGCGCAACAGCCTGACGCCAACAATCGGATCTTTTTGCCGTATCCGAAGTATTAATAAGTTGATGAGCGAGTGTTAACCGCAATTGGATGATAGGCGGCACTAAAAGGAGACATCGATGAACAACGATTGGACAGCGTTAACGGTAACAACCTCGACTGAAGCGATAGAGGCGGTTAGCAATATTTTGATGGAAGCCGGGGCTGAGGGGATTCAAATTAAGGACGCTGCTGACTTCAAAAAGGCGACGATTGATGCCCACGGAACCTGGTTTGACCCAACGACTATTCCACATTTAGCTTCAGGCGCCCAGGTAATTGGTTATTTTGATCCAGCCACTTCACTCATTGAACAGCGTGATCACATTGCGTCTCAAGTCAAAGCACTGAAGCAATTCGGATTAGATCCCGGAGCGGCGACGGTCACGTTAACCGATGTGCGGCAGGCTGACTGGGCGAATGTCTGGAAACAGTATTATCATCCGCTTCGGGTTACGCGGTTTTTAACCATTGTGCCTAAGTGGGAACATTACACACCGGAACAAAATGATGAAATCGTGCTGACGCTGGATCCGGGTATGGCGTTTGGTACCGGTACGCACCCGACCACCCAGCTGATGTTAGGGTTACTGGAATCAATAGTGCGCGGCGGTGAGACGATGATTGATGTTGGAACGGGCTCCGGAATTTTGGCGATTGCAGCCGAACGTTTGGGGGCCAGCCGTATTTTAGCAACCGATGTCGATAATGTTGCCGTCAAAAATGCCCAGTCTAACATAGAACTCAATCCTGTCAGCCACATCACGGTAAAGGCAAATGATTTGCTGCAAGGAATCACGATGTCTGCTGATTTGATTGTTGCCAACATTTTAGCTGAGGTTTTAGTGCCTTTAATTCCGCAGGTTCGGGAGCGTTTAAAGTCTAAGGGACATTTCTTGCTTTCCGGCATTATCGTCGACAAAGCAGCCTTAATCACGCAGACTTTGCAGGCCAATGGGTTTACGATTGCCCAACGGCGTGAAGCAGGCGGCTGGGTGGCGCTCGATGCGGTGATTCCAGAGGAGGACGACTGATGCAGCGGTTCTTCACCAGACATAAGTTGCATAAAAAGCAGACGTTAACATTGGAACCAGCGATTGCCAAGCACGCCATTAAGGTGTTGCGGCATGAGGTGGGCGATGTGATTGAGCTAGCCGATCCCGAACACCATGTTTATCAGGCTACGATTCAGACCACAAATCCGCTGACGGTTTTGATTGGCCAGGATGTCACGCTACCCGTCGAACTGCCAATTGCCGTCGAAATTGTCTGCGGTGTCAGCAAAGGCGATAAAGCCGAGTGGATTGTCCAAAAGGCAACCGAATTAGGCGCTGCCAAGATCGGCTTTTTTAATGCTCAGTGGGGCACTGCCCGCTGGCCGGCTGAACGGGTTGCCAAGAAAATGAGTCGGCTGGCGACCATCGCGCAAAATGCCGCGGAGCAAAGTCATCGCAATCTGGTTCCTGAAGTGGCGATGTATGCTAAGCTGGATGATGTAGGCAATAGCGCGGCAGTCAAGCTGGTTGCTTATGAAGAAAGTGCCAAGCAAGGCGAACATGCGGCACTAGTAGCAGCGTTAGCAGAAAAGCCGGCGTCGCTATGCGTTGTTTTTGGTCCGGAAGGCGGTATTTCGCCGGCTGAATTATCTGGGTTAAAAGCACGCGGCTTCACTCCGGCCGGTCTCGGTCCGCGAATTCTACGGGCAGAAACGGCGCCGCTGTACTTACTGAGTGCCGTTTCGGTTCTCACCGAGCTTACTTAATTAAAAATTGAATGATTAATAAAGGAGACTACCGCCGATGAGTCGTGTCATGAATTGGGTTAAAGTTCCGCGCAATACTATTATTTGTTGGAGTGTCTTCGTGACCTTGCTCCTCCCTTGGGTCTTCCCATTACTGCATCTCAGCACTGCCATTCGCGTCGGTGTGCTGTTCATCTTGATCAACATGCTGAGCGCCTGGTGGATTGGCAAAATGATTCGTCGCCATCATTTAGGTTGGTGGTGGCTTCTGGTTTTACCTGTCTTGTTTACGTTGATGGTTTTATGGCGGTACAAATGGTATGGGTATTTTTTCCCGCCGATCTACATCGTTTTGAGCTGTCTGGCAATGGCAAAGGACTAGCATTTTGCCCAAGAATCGTTATAATTTAAGGGTAGTCTAAGAACAGATGAAACCAGCTGTGCGCCAAATGTTTCATCAACAACGTGCAGCGATCATGCGCGAACTGACGCGATTAATCAAGCGTAACGAAGCGGCGATAAGCGTGTTGTCCCGGCCAAGTCGGAACAGACCGTTTATCGCCCTTCTCATAATGTCAGCGTGCATATTAACGCGCTCCCCGGCGCAGAAGTCTGCGTGTAAGGACCTTGAACGCAGTGGCCAAAGACCGGCCATCACGTCCAAGGCCACTTACACTCCGACTTCTAACCGCGCCGGCTCACGCTCAGCGCATATTAACGCGTTCGTCAGCCCAGAAACTGGACTGGCTCACGCTCAGGAGGGGAATAGCATGGCCGAAGAAGTTGAACTTACCCAACCGGATGTCATGAAGTTGTGCAAAGCTTATATGAATCCTGAACATTTGGCATTCGTCGAAAAGGCCTATAAATTTGCTGCATACGTCCATAAAGACCAGGTTCGCAAGTCCGGTGAACCTTACATTATCCATCCCATTCAGGTAGCCGGAATTCTTGCCGAATTAAAAATGGACCCGGAGACAGTGGCTTCCGGGTATTTACATGATGTCGTCGAAGATACCAACATCACGTTAGGCGACATTGAAGAGGTGTTTGGGCATGATGTCGCGGTTATTGTTGATGGCGTCACCAAACTGAGCAAAGTCACGTACGTTGCGCATAAAGACGAACTTGCTGAAAACCACCGGAAGATGTTGTTGGCGATGGCCAAAGACTTACGGGTCATTATGGTGAAACTGGCTGACCGTCTGCACAATATGCGGACGCTCCAGCACTTACGCCCAGACAAGCAGCGGCGGATCGCCAATGAAACATTGGAGATTTATGCGCCTTTAGCTGATCGTTTAGGGATCAGCACCATCAAGTGGGAACTCGAAGATTTGTCGCTGCGCTATCTAAACCCGCAACAGTACTACCGGATTGCTCACTTGATGAATAGCAAGCGAACCGAACGCGAAGCTTATATCCAAGAAGCCATTGAAGAAATCAAAAAAGCGTTGGCTGACTTGCATATCAAATACGAAATCTATGGTCGTCCCAAGCATATTTATTCGATTTACAAAAAAATGCGCGACAAGCATAAGCAGTTTGACGAACTCTATGACCTGCTTGCCATTCGGGTGATCACCGAAACGATTAAGGACTGTTATGCGGTTTTAGGCGCCATCCATACCAAATGGAAGCCAATGCCAGGGCGGTTTAAAGATTACATCGCGATGCCAAAAGCCAACCTGTATCAAAGTATTCATACAACGGTCATCGGGCCCATGGGCAAACCACTAGAAGTGCAGATCCGAACCGAAGAAATGCATCACGTGGCTGAATATGGTGTTGCGGCACACTGGGCTTACAAAGAAGGTCAGACCAGTAAAGTTCAGTATGACAAGGCCGGTAAGAAACTGGATATTTTCCGCGAAATCCTCGAACTGCAGGATGAAAGTAGCGATGCCGCCGATTTCATGGAAAGTGTCAAAGGCGACATTTTTACCGATCGGGTTTATGTATTTACGCCTAAAGGTGACGTCTATGAGCTTCCTAAGGGGAGTAACCCGCTTGATTTTGGCTATCTCATTCACACTGAGGTCGGCAATCATACGGTCGGGGCAAAGGTCAATGGCAAAATCGTGCCGCTGAATTATGTGCTCAAAAACGGTGATATTGTCGAGATGCTGACGGCTAGCGGCAGTGCTCCGAGTCGTGACTGGATCAAGATTGTTTATACCTCCCGCGCCCGCAACAAGATCAAGCGCTATTTTAAGCAAGCCGATAAAAGCGAAAATGCCGAAAAAGGCCGCGATATGCTGGAACATGAGCTGCAAGAGGAAGGGTATACGCCGAAAGAGTTCTTGACTAAGGAAAACCTGTCCGGACTCATGCAGCGGCTGAATTTTCAAACCGAAGATGAACTGATGAGTTCGATCGGCTATGGTGAATATACGCCGAAAGTCATTGCCAATCGGCTGACCGAGAAGTATCGCCACGAAAAGGCCGAAAAAGATCGCAAAGCCAAAGAAGCCGCGATCTTGTCGAAGAATCAAAAAGTGACGACAGTTTCCAGCGAACGCCACCAGCCACAGACCCACTCTGAAGATGGCGTGGTTATTGAAGGCGTCGATAATCTGTTGGTTCATTTGGCTAAGTGCTGCATGCCTGTGCCTGGCGACGCGATTGTCGGGTATGTCACCAAAGGCCGCGGTGTGACTGTTCATCGTGCTGATTGCCCCAACGTTCAAAATTCCAAGGAAATGTCTGGCCGGCTGATTGAGGTTCGCTGGGAGAATGAAGAGGATCAAAAGCAGCTCTTCAACACAGATCTCGAAATTTACGGATACAATCGCAGCGGATTGCTGAGTGATGTTCTGCAGGTTCTCAACGCTCAAACCAAAGCTTTGAACAACATCAATGGCCGGGTCGACCATGACAAAATGGCTGACATCCATGTCACGGTCGGGGTCCGCAACCTTGCTCACTTGGATAAGTTGATGGACGCAGTTAAAAATGTCCCGGATATTTATGAAGTTAAACGGGCCAATGGTTGATCGAAGGCAGCAGTCGAGCAACATCGCCAGCTTAGACTGAGATGTTTGTTCCTGCTGCTTTTTCGGCCATAGCGAGCCGGCACCGGATCCAAATAAAAGCAAACGAGAAAAGGAGAGAAATTCATGCGCGCAGTCGTACAACGCAGTCTTGCCGCCCAAGTCACCATTGAGGGGCAAACAGTCGGAGCCATCGACCACGGTTTTGTCGTGTTATTAGGCGTCGGTCCGAACGATACCCAGGCCGACAGTGACTATCTGGCGGAAAAAATCAGTAAATTAAGGGTGTTTAGTGATGATGCCGGCAAAATGAATTTGGCCTTGGCAGATGTCGATGGGCAGATTTTATCGATTTCCCAATTCACGTTATATGCCGATACCCGCCGTGGCAATCGGCCGAGTTTTACCAATGCGGCTGATCCGGCTTTAGGTGAGCAACTGTACCAAGCCTTCAATGCCAAACTACGCCAACTGGGAATGACGGTGGCAACCGGTGAGTTCGGCGGCGATATGCAGGTGAGTCTCACTAACGACGGTCCAGTCACCATTCTGTTTGATACGGAGGCGAAGTAATGCTGGTTAATGCTATCTGGGATTTTGACGGCACGCTGTATGATTCCTATCCCGGCATGATGAAGGCCCTCAGAAGCCTCGTATTGGATAACGGTGGTCAGATTGAAACGGATGCTTTGTACCGCCAAGTCAAAAAGACTTCAATCAAAAAGTTCCTAACCGATTTCGGTAGCAAAGTAGGGCGCTCAGTGGATGAATTAGAAGCTGACTACCATCACCGTGCCCGTGCTTACCTTCATGACATTCATCCTTACCCGGCGGCGCTGCCAGTATTGCAGGCAATCAAGGATCAAGGCGGGAACAATCTGTTGTTAACGCATCGCGACCACAGCGCATGGCAGATTCTCGCGAATGATCATGCCGATACCTTGTTTCTCGGTGGTGTGGATTCCGATCTGAATCTGCCACGCAAACCGGCACCGGATGCGATTCAATATCTGCTTGACCGCTTTCAGCTGAATCCGGCAGTTACCGCAATGATCGGTGACCGTTCTCTGGACATTGATGCGGGCGTCAACGCAGGGGTCAAAACCATTTATTTCAATGTCGATGGGTTAAATGCCGCACCGCAAGCGGACTTTAAGGTTGATACTTTGGAAGAAATTCCGCCTTTGTTCCGCAAGTAAATAGTTGTAACCAAAATACCCGCTAAGGCAACACAGCTGCCTTAGCGGGTATTTGATTGGTCGAAAACAAGTGAAACCATTATTGGTGATTGCCAGCCTTGAAGTAGGCATTCAATCCATTGACAATATCCGTCGCTATTTTGGACTGATACGTCGGATCCTTGATGTGTTTGAAGTCTTTATCATTGTTGATGTAGCCCATTTCGTTCAAAATGGCCGGCTGCTTGTTATCGCGCAAAACTTCATAATTACCAAAAGCCACGCCACGATTCTCCAGCGGTAAGCCGGTCAGCGCACCATTAATCGACTTGGCCAGCGCGAGATCCTTTTTACTGCTGTAGTAGTAGGTGGTGAAGCCTGAAGCAGAGTTTTTGGATGGGCTGGAGTCAAAGTGGAATGAGATGAACGCATCTGCGTGGGCGTTGTTGGCAGTGGTCGGCCGTGGGGCAAGATCAACAAATGTATCGGTGGTGCGTGTCATGATGACGTTTGCTCCGGCTGCGCGCAAGGCATTGGCAACAAGATCAGCCGTTTTCAGAGTGTAGGTTTTTTCATAATCAGAGCCATCATTGGCAATGGCACCGGTATCGGTACCGCCGTGCCCCGGATCGAGGACAATCGTCGCTTCGGAAAGCTTGGTTGCGGCTTTCTGGGTCTGACCATCGTTCGGCGCACTGACTGTCCAGCTAGCCACGAAGCCGGTTTTACCATCAGGCGCGGTAACCTGATACCAATCATCCTGTTGCTTGATAACGGTCAGTTCCGTGCCTTTGTCCAGTTTTTCGACAACCGGCGCATTGATACCCGCCGCATTGCGTAAATTAGTCGTTGTGTTGGTCGTGACTTTGAGCGAGGGGTTACTTTGGGTCTGCGTCAGATTTGCCTGGGCAGGTTGCGCGAGGTTCGTTGTCTGACCGGTCAGCTGAACACTGCTGCTGGTGATCCACGCCGCAGTATTGTTGTATGCGATTTGCGTCCAGTTGCCCTCCTGATAGACAACCTTAACACTCACGCCAGCATTAAGAGAGCCTAATTGTTTGGCATCCTGGCTCGCATATTCACGCACATTCACCGGTTGATTGACCGTAGCAACTTTTGCCCTGGTCGTGGCAGCTTCGCTTTGATCCACCAGCCATGATGCCACCCAACCAATTCGATTCCCAGCAAGCCGCACTTGGTACCAGGAATTCTTGGCGCCGATAATCGTCAGCTGATTGCCCGACTTAACCTGGCCCATAATGCCATAAGCAAGCCCGGGCCCCAGCCGCACGTTAACCGTGTCGGCCTTGACCGTCATATATTGCGTATTGGCCATGACACTGGTCGTCGCGGCACCAACGCCAAACAATAGCGCCAGCAAAATGATCAATGGCCATTTTTTCAATTGTCCGATAGGTTTCATGACCCAGCCTCACCATTCTCTAAAAATCGTTAAGTTCATTATAGCAAATCGGCTGGTAAAAAGGCGGTAAAGACGGTTTTATTGTCTTTGAGCCGTACGCTAGAGTGAAAAGTCAGCGATAAGAAAAGAATAGAAACGCCGTTGACAAAGCTTTCTGCAAACCGTATGCTTTAAACAATAACTAAGACCTGTGACGGAGTAGGATAGATCAACTTCAAGCGACCCGGAGATGGTGAAAGCCGGGACCGATCGAAAAGACACTCCCGAGGTGATCAAATTCCGGAACGCCACCGTTATGGCAAAGTAAAACACAAGGTGGTACCGTGTCCGCACCCTTCGAGCAATCGAGGGGTGCATTTTTTTAGAGCGCGAACTGGCGCGGTTAGGAGCCGGAGTGTAAGCGTCCTTGGGCGTGATGGCCGGTTTTTGGCCATTGCGACCAAGGTCCTTACACGCAGGCTCCTGCGCCAGTGAGCGCGTTTCGGAACCGGATTGCCTCCCAATGCTTATCGGTCCAGTCCCTCAATCGTACGGCTTTGGCCATTGCGACCAAGGTCCTTACACGCAGGCTCCTGCGCCAGCGAGCGCGTTTCGGAACCGGATTGCCCCCCAATGTCTATAGTTTCAATCCCAGATCGTGTAGTTTGGCCATTTAGGCTTGAGCTGCTTACACGCAGGCTCCGGCGAACACCCTCAACCATCCTCACGAAGCCAACCACCAAAACCCACCCGATCACCCAACCCCATCACATCTCTCAGACTACAGGAGGTCCCTCATGAATTATCAACGTCCAAAAGGCACAGCCGATATTTTACCTGGCCAAAGTGAACGTTGGCAGCAGGTAGAAGCTGTTGCCCGTAAAATTTTTGCTCAATACCAATACCGTGAAATTCGCACGCCGATTTTTGAAAATGTCGATGTTTTTTCGCGCAGTGCTGGTGACACCAGCGACATCGTGACCAAAGAAATGTATACCTTTAAAGATAAAGGCGACCGGATGATGGCCTTGCGTCCTGAAGGCACTGCCGGTGTCGTGCGAGCTTATGTCGAAAATAAGTTATACGGTCCTGAATATGCGAAGCCTTACAAAGTTTACTATATGGGGCCGATGTTTCGCTATGAACGCCCGCAAAGTGGCCGTCAGCGGCAGTTCCATCAAATTGGGGTCGAAGCTTTTGGCAGCGATTCTCCAGTACTGGATGCCGAAACGATCGCCTTGGCTAAACAGTTGCTCGAAGCTTTAGGCGCCAAACACCTTAAGTTTGTCATCAATTCGTTGGGCGACCCAGCGACCCGAAAAGCTTTTCATGCAGCGCTTGTTGATTACCTGACGCCGTTCAAAGATGAGCTTTCTGAAGATTCTAAAGTTCGTTTAGAAAAAAATCCGCTGCGCATTCTCGATAGTAAAGATCGCCATGATCAGGAAATTGTCGCCAATGCGCCTTCAATTCTGGACTATCTGACGCCGGAAGCCCAACAGCATTTTGATCGCGTGAAGACGTTGCTGACAGGGCTGGGAATTGATTTTGACGTGGATGCAACCATGGTCCGCGGACTTGATTATTACAACCACACGATTTTTGAAGTCATGTCCGATGATAAAGTCTTTGGAGGCGGCTATACGACGATCCTTGCAGGTGGCCGCTATAACGGGCTGGTTGAAGAACTCGGCGGTCCCGAGACTCCCGGAATTGGTTTTGCCATGGGTGTTGAACGCTTGATGCTGTTGATGCAATCAGACCAAGAAGCCGCCCAACCGGATGCCTATATCGTCACGATCGATCAAGGTGCTGACCAAGAAGCCTTGCAAATGCTGACAGCCTTGCGTCAACAAGGCTTTACCGGTGAAATGGATTACATGGGCCGTAAAGCGAAAGGCCAGTTTAAAGCGGCTAACAAAGCGCATGCGAAGCTGGTTTTGACGATTGGCGAAAGCGAACGCGCAGCCGGCACCGTCCAGATTAAAAATATGGCAACCGGTCAGCAACAAGCTTTTCCTCAAGCAGATGTGTTGGCAGATTTTGGTAAAATTTATACGCAAGTAACGGAGGCAAAGTAGTATGAGTAAACGAACCTGTTATGCCGGTGATGTAACCACCGCTTATGTCGATCAGGAAGTAACCTTAAAAGGATGGGTGCAGAAACGCCGTAGTCTCGGCAGTTTGATTTTTATTGATTTGCGGGATCGGGAAGGCATCATTCAACTTGTTTTTTCTGAAGAATTTGATCAGGACGCGTTGACAGTGGCCAATTCGGTGCGCTCCGAGTATGTGATCGAAGTCCATGGGGTGGTCAAAAAACGCAAGCCGCAAGCAGTGAACCCGGAAATGAAAACCGGCGATGTCGAAGTTGAAGTCCATGACATCACTATTTTGAACAAAGCCAAAACGCCGCCATTTTATATTGAAGACAATGTCGCCGTAACAGAAGAGACAAAATTAAAGTATCGTTACCTTGACCTGCGCCGGCCTGAGATGCAAAAGAACATCTTTACCCGCGCTCACATCATGCGCAGTGTGCACCATTACTTAGATGACAATGGCTTTATTGATGTCGAAACGCCGACGTTAACTGCTAGTACGCCTGAAGGGGCCCGGGACTATCTGGTGCCATCGCGGGTTTACCCTGGTAGCTTCTATGCTTTGCCACAATCACCGCAATTATTTAAGCAGCTATTGATGGGGGCCGGATTTGATCGGTACTATCAAATCGCCCGGTGCTTCCGCGATGAAGACTTGCGCGGCGACCGCCAACCGGAATTTACCCAGATTGACCTTGAAACCAGTTTCTTGACGGCAGAAGAAATTCAGGATATTACTGAAGGCTTAATTGCTCAGGTGATGCACGATGTAAAAGGCATTGACGTCAAGTTGCCATTTGAGCGGATTACCTGGCAGGATGCGATGGATAAATATGGCTCTGATAAGCCGGATCTTCGCTTTGGCATGCAGATTCAGGATGTTTCCGATTTAGTCAAAGATTCTGATTTCAAAGTTTTTGCGGGTGCCGTACAAAATGGCGGCCAAGTGCGGGCAATCGTTTTGCCTGGCGGAGCCGATAAATATTCACGGAAGATGATTGATGCCCAACAGGATTACATCAAACGTTTTGGTGCCAAGGGTCTGGCGTGGATGAAAGTGACAGCTGATGGCATTAGCGGCCCAATTGCCAAGTTCTTCGGTGACGGCAAGACGCTGACACAAGCGGTTGGCGCCCATGCTGGTGATCTGGTCTTGTTTGTGGCAGATAAGGCAAAGGTCGTTGCTGATTCGCTAGGTTATCTCCGCACCCATTTTGGCCATGATCTTGGTTTGATTGATGACAAGCAGTTCCGCTTCTGCTGGGTGGTTGACTGGCCGCTGTTCGAATATGACGAAGGGATTCAACGTTGGGTTCCGGCGCATCATCCATTCACGATGCCAAACGAGGAAGACGTTCATCTGCTTGATACCGATCCGCATGCAGCGCACGCCCAAAGTTACGATATTGTGTTGAACGGCTATGAATTAGGCGGCGGCTCCATCCGTATTCACAACCGGGAAATTCAAGAAAAGATGCTCAAAGCGCTTGGCTTCACTCCGGAACGTGCTCAAAAGAGTTTTGGCTTCCTGCTGACGGCGCTTGATTACGGGTTCCCGCCGCATGGTGGCTTGGCCATTGGGTTAGATCGATTTGTCATGCTGCTCACAGGCCGCACCAATATTCGCGATGTGATTGCCTTTCCGAAGAACAGCAAAGCCAGCGAACCGATGACCAGTGCACCTTCACCGGTTGCGGACGTACAACTTAAGGACTTAGGTATTGAAGTTCGGCCAGATGTCGATCCGGAAAAAGAGCATGAAGGCGACGAGAATTTAACTGAATGAGGCTCGTCACTTTCGCCTAAAGTTGTTATACAATTTAATTGCTGACAATCGAAACACCTACCGCTATAATGAGTTGTAGCGGAGGTGTTTTTTATGTTCGATAAAGCAAAACGGCCGTCAAAAGCCGATCTAAAGAAGCAACTGTCACCTGAAGCTTATGCGGTTACGCAAAAAGCAGCGACTGAACGGCCGTTTTCCGGTCAGTATGATGATTTTTATCAAGACGGCATCTATGTGGATGTGGTTAGCGGCGAACCGCTATTTTCCTCCCAAGATAAATATGATGCTGGCTGCGGCTGGCCATCTTTTACCAAACCGATTACGAAGCTCGCGGAACATCGGGATCAAAGCTTTGGCATGGAGCGTGTCGAAGTCCGCAGTCCTGAGGCTGATTCGCACCTTGGTCACGTCTTTAACGATGGCCCGATTGCAAAAGGCGGTTTGCGCTATTGCATCAATTCCGCAGCGCTTCGTTTCATCCCGGTTGCCGATCTCGAAAAAGAAGGCTACGGCCAGTACCGGCAACTATTCAAGTAAGCGTGAGCTGGCGCGGTTAGAAGTCGGAGTGTAAGTGGCCTCGGGCGTGATGGCCCGGGTTTAGGCCATTGCGACCGAGGTCCTTACACGCAGACTTCTGCGCCAGCGAACGCGTTAATGTAAGCGTGAGCTGGCGCGGTTAGAAGTCGGAGTGTAAGTGGCCTCGGGCGTGATGGCCCGGGTTTAGGCCATTGCGCCTAAGGTCCTTACACGCAGACTTCTGCGCCAGCGAACGCGTTAATGTGAGCGTGAGCTGGCGCAGTTATGATCCTGCGCTGGTGAACGCATTATGACACCCGTCAAAATAAATAAACCGACCGATTTTTTGATTTGGTAGCAATCAAAGACCGCCCTTGTTATACTTGATCACGACATGATTATGGGTGACAGGGAGCGGTTTTTGATATGGAAGAGATTGATCGGCTAATTCGCCGACATCAAAATTGGTCACGATTATCAGCGGCATTTTTCTATAGTATTTGTGTCGCCGTTGCATTGAATATGTTTTGGGAACCGGGCGGGGTTTTTGCCAGTGGCATTACCGGTGCGGCACAGCTTTTGGCGACTGTGGTGCGAAAATGGTTTAACTTCGACATTGCGTTGCCATTCTTTTCGCTGGCGACAACGGATTTATTTTCAACTGGAACCCTGTTATTTTTCTTAAACGTGCCACTGTTTATTCTGGCATGGAAGGCAATCGGGCATCGCTTTACAGTGTTCACTTTTTTGGCGGTTATCTTCTCGACGATCATGATTCGGTTGCTTGGGGTATTAACGCCGCTGACCAAAGATCCCATCGTTTGTGGTATTTTTGGGGCGGTTGTGAATGGCTTGGGTACCGGGTTTGCTTTGCGCAATAATATTTCCACTGGCGGTATCGATATTCTGGGGATCGTGTTGCGCAAGCGCACCGGGCGGACCGTTGGCACGATCAACATCATGTTCAATGTGCTGATTATCTTTCTTGCCGGTTTTGTTAATGATTGGCCGCATGCGTTGTATTCAGCATTGGCAATTTTCATCAATGGACGGGTCATGGACTCGCTGTACACGCGCCAGCAACGGCTGCAGGTCATGATTGTGACTGCTCGGCCTAAGCAGGTTGTCCGGGAGATTCAAGGTTCACTACGCCGCGGCATCACCATTGTTCACGATGCAGAAGGGGCCTTTCATCACGAAGAAAAAACCATCCTGTTCACGATCATTTCCCGGGCTGAAATGTACGACTTAGAGCAGGCCATGCGTCATAGCGATCCGTATGCGTTTGTGTCAATCACGGACTCGGTCAAAATCCTCGGCCACTTTTACGAGCCCAAAACGGATTAACCGCGCTAACATGAACCCGGAAAGCAGCCGGGTTTTTTTATAAAATTTTTTGATCATCAGCAATCGAAACGATTGCTGGTGATCGTACATAGGGGGCTTTTTACATGTTAATTGGTGCCAATGTCAGTATGAAAGGCACAAAAATGTTGTTAGGAGCCGTTGAAGAAGCGGCTAGTTATGATGCTAATACGCTGCAGTTTTATACAGGTGCGCCGCAAAATACGCGGCGCAAACCAACGAGCGAAATGCGCATTCCTGAAGGGCTGGCGGCGATGACCAAAGACGGCATCAGTCATACCGTTATTCACGCACCTTATATTGTTAATCTTGGCAATACGAAAAAACCCGAAAACTTCGAATTTGCGGTGCAATTCATGCGGGAAGAAGTTGTCCGGGCAGACGCGTTACATGCCTATACCATGCCATTTCATCCCGGTGCGCATGTGGGCGCTGGTCCTGAAGCCGCCATCAAGCAAATTGTGAAAGGCTTGAATCTTATTATTGACCCTAAGCAAAACGTCACGATTGCGCTTGAAACCATGGCAGGAAAAGGAACGGAAATCGGCCGTTCATTTGAAGAACTCGCCGCAATCATTGATGGAGTGACTTATAACGAAAAGTTGCGCGTGACTTTTGATACTTGTCATACCAACGACGCCGGTTACAATGTTAAAGATGATTTTGATGGTGTTTTAAATGAATTTGATCACGTCATCGGTTTGGATCGGTTGAGTGTCATTCACGTAAACGATTCCAAGAATCCACGGGGCAGCCATAAGGATCGCCATGCCAACATCGGTTTTGGGACAATCGGGTTTGACGCGTTAAACCGAATTGCCCATCATCCGGCATTGGAAAAGTTACCCAAGATACTCGAAACCCCGTATGTCGGGCCAGATAAAAAGCATCAGGTCCCGCCATACGGGGAGGAAATCAAGTGGCTCAAAAGCGGCCATTTTCAACCGGAAGCTTTGCGCCGGTTGATGGGTTAATGGGTTTCGGTATTTTCAAATTCATCTAAGCCCATGTGCTCCAAAATCAAAGTTGCAGTTTCTTCAATCGATCGGTGTGCGGTGTTAATCACCATGCAGCCGATTTTTTTGTAGAGATCTTCAGCAAACTTCAATTCTTGATTGACTTGATCACGTGCCGAGTAAGCAGTATCAGGATTCAAGCCATACTGAATCATGCGTTGACGCCGAAATTCCATTAGAACAGAAGCATCGGTGGTCAAGCCGACAATTTTTTTAGGATCAACCTGCCAGATTTCTTCAGGAATATGGGCATTGGGCACCAAAGGCAAATTGGCAACTTTCAGATTACGGTTGGCGAGGAATAGGGACAATGGTGTTTTGCTTGTCCGCGACACGCCGAGCAAGACAATATCGGCCTCCAGAAAACCTTTCGGGTCTTTGCCGTCATCATACAAAACCGCAAATTCCATCGCCGAGATCCGATCAAAATAACGTTCGTTGAGATCATGCACGGCACCCGGAACGTGATTGGGCTCTTCATGTGTGATCGATTTGATACCGCTTAAAATCGGTGACATGACGTCGATCGCAATGACACCTTGGTCTTTGGCGTAATGTGTTGCCAACTGGGCGAAGCCGTCTGTGACGAACGTCATGATGGCCAATGCGTTCTCTTTCTTCGCTTCATCAATGGCACTGTAAATTTTTTCTTTCGTGTGAATGAACGGAAACCGGACATAATGGGCTTCAAATTCCGGAAACTGTGCGGCAACCGCCTGCGCAAGTCGCAGTCCGGTTTCGCCGACGGAATCTGACATGATATACAAATTCAATTCTTGGGTCATAATGCCACCTCGCAACTTAGATAACGCTATCATAGCATAGTTCAAGCGCGCACGTGAATGTCGAGGAACGCGGCCATTAAACGCTAGCAAATCTTTGATTGTAACCGATAATGGCGTTAAGATTTAATTAAGAACGCATCATTGCGGATAACAACGGTTGTTTATATAAAAATCTGAAATCGCTTATTGACGCGTGGTTATCAGTTTTGTATACTAATAAACGAACTATTGGCTATGATATCCGTCAGTGGTTACACAAGTGTCGGAGGGAGGGATATCACATGGCTAAGACAGTTGTTAAGAAAAACGAATCTCTCGATGACGCTCTTCGGCGCTTTAAGCGTACTGTATCCAAGTCTGGTACACTCGCTGAATACCGCAAGCGTGAATTCTACGAGAAGCCTAGCGTACGCCGCAAGCTGAAGTCAGAAGCTGCGCGTAAGCGTAAGAAGTATTAATAAAGGACTTGGTGAATAGTGGCTTTAATGGATGAGCTTAATGCTCAGATGAAACAAAGCATGTTAGCCAAGGACAAGGTAACGTTGAGCGTCGTCCGGATGTTGAAAACAGCGTTGGTCAATGAAAAGATCAAAGTCGGCCATGAGCTTTCCGAGGATGAAGAAAAGAGCGTTCTTGCGACTGAATTAAAACAGCGCAAGGAAAGTGTTTCGGAATTCAAAAAAGGTGGCCGTGATGATCTGGTTCAGGAAACCGAAGCTGAAATCAAGGTTGTGGAACGTTTTCTGCCAGCCCAGTTAAACAAAGCCCAAGTTGCCGACATCGTTGATGCAACAATCAAAGAAGTCGGAGCCACAGGTAAGCAAGACTTTGGCAAGGTGATGAAGACGTTGATGCCCAAGGTTAAAGGCCAAGCTGATGGCGGTCTCGTCAGCAGCGTGGTAAAAGAAAAACTTAGTTAACGACAAAGCCGGTGTTAGCACCGGCTTTTTATTGTGGTGATTGCGCGGGTGTGGGCATGGGCATAAAAGTCGGCTTGTTTAGGTTGTAAAGTGCGAGGAATGTGGCTTTCTGGCGCAAAAACGCGCTCGCAGTCGCAGAAATCTACGTGTAAGGGCCTCAGAGCTAAATGGCTAAAATGCCAAAACTGTGCTGTTCCGCAGAAATGAGTTTGATCGATACTGCTGCGGAAACGCGTTCGCAGGCCCAGAAATCTCCGCATAAGGACCTCAAGCACAAATGGCCAAAGCCCAGCCTGGAGTTGTCCGACGCTGAAACGCGCTCGCAGTCGCAGAAATCTACGTGTAAGGACCTCAGACCTAAATGGCCAAAGCCCAGCCATTTAGCTCTGAGGCCACTTACACTCCGATTTCTAAGCGCTCCTGCTCGCGCTCTTAAAATATGCTAAACTAATACCATCTTTACCGCTTAAAATATTTGTTAGGGGGCCAATATTTGGCACAGGAAACCTCGGAGAAAATTTTCCGACTCAGCAATCCCGACATGGCGATTAACCTTGTCGGTATTAATGATGCTAATTTGACGTTGATTGAAGAAGGCTTGAACGTTCGTATTTCGCCTTTTGGGGACGAATTACGTATTAGCGGCGAACCGGAGACGGTTAGTTTGACTTTGCAGCTGCTGGAAGCAACGAGTAAGTTGTTGTCGCAGGGTATTAAGTTGTCCCCGCAGGATATTGCCAGTGCGGTTGCCATGGCGAAACGCGGGACGTTAGAGTATTTTGCCGATATGTATAGCGAAACCTTGTTGCGGGACGCTAAAGGCCAGCCGATTCGGGTTAAAAATTTTGGCCAACGCCAGTATGTCGATGCGATCAAGCATAACGATATTACTTTCGGGATCGGTCCTGCCGGGACAGGGAAAACTTTCTTAGCTGTGGTCATGGCCGTTGCCGCGATGAAGGCCGGACAAGTGGAACGGATTATTTTGACGCGACCGGCCGTCGAAGCAGGGGAAAGTCTGGGCTTCCTTCCCGGTGACCTCAAAGAAAAGGTCGATCCTTATCTGCGCCCGGTTTATGATGCGTTGTACGCCGTTTTGGGCAAAGAACACACTGATCGGTTAATGGATCGCGGCGTCATTGAAATCGCACCATTGGCCTATATGCGCGGCCGCACACTCGACAACGCTTTTGCCATTCTTGATGAAGCGCAGAACACAACGCAGGCCCAAATGAAAATGTTCCTAACGCGTCTTGGTTTTGGTTCAAAAATGATCGTCAACGGCGACATCACGCAAATCGATTTGCCGAATAATGCCAAAAGTGGTCTGCTACAGGCGGAACAACTGCTAAAAGGAATTAGCCATATTGCCTTTACGCAATTTTCATCACAAGACGTTGTGCGGCATCCGGTTGTTGCCAAGATTATCGAAGCTTACGGCAAACACGACTTACAGCTGCAGAAACGGACAAAGGAGTAAGCGATGGACTTAGAATTATACGATGATGATCATTTATTAGACGCACAACATCATGATCTGATTCAGAAATTGGTTGCTTTTTGTGGACAACAGTTAAAATTGCCAACTGATACCGAAATGTCCATCACGATTGTCGGTGATGATGACATTCAGAAGATTAATCGTGACTATCGCGACACCGATCGTGCAACGGATGTCATTAGTTTTGCAATTGAAGATGGCGAAGACGATCTGCCGCTACTTCCAGGCATGGCAAAGAATATTGGGGATCTGTTTATTGACCCACTAACGGTTCGCCGCCACGCCAAGGAATATGGCCACAGCTTTGAGCGCGAGCTGGGGTACACGGTGGTTCACGGTTTCTTACATCTAAACGGTTATGATCACATTAAGCCGGAAGATGAAGCCGTGATGATTCCGCTTCAAAAGAAAATTCTGGCAGCTTATGGCCTTACCCGATAAACAAATCGGCAAAAACAAACATTTTATCCAAAGCGCCCGCCACGCGCTCGATGGGCTGCGCGTCTTTTTTGTCGACGAGAATAATTTCAAACGGGAATTTACCAGTGCAACGTTGGTGATTATTGCCGGCATCTGGCTAAAAGTACCGCCATTTTCTTGGTTTGTCCTGATTTTAGCCATTTTGCTGGTTTTCTTAGGCGAATTATTGAATACCATTGTTGAAAATCTGGTGGATTTCATTATTGGGGAACACTATGATTTACGGGCAAAGAAAATCAAGGATATGAGTGCTGGCGCCGTTTTGTTGGTGTCCCTAATCGCCGTGGTCGCCGGCGTTTATGTTTTTGGGCCACCGTTGTTAGACCTTTTGAGGAGTTGGTAATGTTGTCTGTTTTACGTACCGCTGCCTTGGCAGCACGCGAAAATGCGTATGTCCCTTATTCCCATTTTGCGGTCGGTGCGGCTGTCCGGGTTGGTGACCGGATTTTTTCTGGCGCCAACATTGAAAATGCCAGTTACGGCCTAAGTAATTGTGCTGAGCGGAGTGCGATTTTTGCGGCTGTGAGCGCTGGTTATACCAAATTGGATGAATTACTGGTAATTGCCGACACGGAAGGCCCGGTTTCACCTTGTGGGGCATGCCGGCAAGTCATCAGCGAGTTCTTTCCAGCCGATGCAGTTATCACGCTGGCCAACGTTCGCGGCGATTCGCACCAAACAACGCCGCAAGCATTACTGCCGGGAGCATTTTCGAAAGGAGACTTAAACGCGTGAGCGAACATCATTCTGGCTTTGTGGCCATTATCGGTCGACCAAATGTCGGCAAATCAACTTTCATGAATCGGATTTTGGGTGAAAAGATTGCCATTATGTCACCTAAGGCCCAGACAACACGGAATAAAATCAACGGCATCTATACCACACCTGATGCGCAGATTGTATTTGTCGACACGCCCGGGATTCATAAGCCTAAAAATGAACTTGATGACTACATGGATAAAGCAGCGCTGTCGACTCTGAATCAGGTTGATGCTATTTTGTTCATGGTCGCTGCGGATGAGCAAAAAGGTGCCGGTGATGCCTATATTATGCGGCAACTGGCCGAGGTGAAGAAGCCGGTTTATTTAATTCTGAATAAAATCGATTTGGTTAAACCGGACGATCTTTTGCCGCTTATCGAAAGCTATCAGCATGATTATGACTTTGCCCAGGTCTTCCCGATCAGCGCAACCATGGGTAACAATGTTGATGACTTATTAACCTCACTGACCGCAGCCTTGCCGGTCGGGCCGCAGTATTATCCGGAAGATCAGCTGACCGACCATCCGGAATATTTCGTCGTGGGTGAATTGATTCGGGAGAAAGTTCTCGAACTTACCCGCGATGAGGTGCCGCATGCTACCGCTGTTCAGGTCGAGCGCATGAAAGATCGCGAAGGCGGCAAGTTGCAAATCGAAGCGTACATTATTGTCGAACGCGACAGTCAAAAGGGCATCATTATCGGCCGCGGCGGGCAAATGATGAAGCAAATCGGTATTCGAGCACGCCGAGACATTGAGAATTTACTGGGCGATAAGGTGAACTTGAAGCTGTGGGTTCGCGTCCAGAAAAACTGGCGCGACAACAATGCTTATCTCAAATCACTCGGCTATAACACAAAGGATCTGCGGTAATGGTTAAACAAGCGCAAACCTTTGAGGGACTCGTGATGTCCCGCCAAAATTATCGCGAATCCGATATGTTGGTTAAAATTTTAACCGATCAGTTCGGTAAGAAAATGTTTCTGTTGAACCGGGCACGCAAGCCCGGTTTTACTTTAGCTGCTGGCATTTTGCCATTTACGCATGCCGACTATATCGGCGAGATTCGTGAATCGGGTCTCTCGTATTTGTCCGCAATTAAAAATGCCACTCAATACCGGCAGATTTCAACCGATATCACGCTAAACGCCTATGCATCGTACATTTTTGGATTGCTCGATCTGGCTTATCCGGATGGACAGCCAGTCGGGTTTTGGTTTAATCAGATTAAGCAAGCTTTGCATTTGATTGATACCGGTCTTGATCCGCAAATTATTGCCAACGTGATCGAAGTTCAGATGCTGAAGGCGTACGGCGTGGAGCCAAATTGGCGCGGTTGTGTGATCGACGGCCGCACTGACTTGCCGCTGGATTTTTCTGAAAGCTATGGCGGTTTACTCTGTCAGCGTCACTGGGATAAAGATCCCCATCGGCTTCATGCCAGTGCACGCGCGATTTTTTACTTGCGCCGCTTCAGCACATTGAATCTGGATCAAGTTAAACGCATTGATGTCAAGCCTGCCACCAAAGCCGAATTAAAACGAATTCTGGATATCATTTACACCGACATGGTTGGCGTAACCCCAAAGGCCAAGCGCTTTATCGACCAAATGAATCACTGGCAGGATCGCCTGCCGGATGCGCATAAGTCAACCGACACCGATTCGGACAACAGACATCGAGAATAGTCATTGCTTTTCCGTAGCTTTATGGTAGATTGAAGATAAGTAAGCGGTTTCGTTATTGATAATTTTTGGGTGAAGATGATTTCAGCAAGTGTTTACAAAGGGGTGGCGAGCATGGCAGAGACATTACCACGAGCGGTCAAAGTCTGGATGGGTGCAAATATACTGCAAATCGAGTTTGATAACGGACAAACGCGGTTCATGCGGACACATTTTATCGACAATTATGTATCCTCATGGTCACCGAGTAAGGGTAAAGGCAAACGGATTAACTTTTTCGTGGCACCGACTTGGGAATGGCTCGGTGCCAACGCCCGGATCGAATCCGATGGCAAGGTGACGCTTTTTGAAAAAGATACCTATACGCCTGAGGAACTGTGGCATAACAGCAAGTCAAGCATTGATCAGCTATCGGGGATTAATTAGTATTTCTTGAAGCGGCTGGTTGACATGTTCATTTTTTGAAACACGTTCACTGGTGCAGAAGTCTGCGTGTAAGGACCTTGGGCGGTGATGGCTCAAGGGGTTCAACTGCTCATGTTGAGTGAAACACTATCGGCCGATGCTGCATGGAAACGCGTTCACTGGCGCAGAAGTCTGCGTGTAAGGACCTCTTAACGCGCCAGTTCACGCTCTGCTTTCAGAAAGTCGCTTGACAGCACCTACCGCGATGCTATACTTATTAAGAAAATTGAATCGGTGATGAGAAAAAGGGTCATATCGGTACTGAACTTCAGCGAGTCGGGGATAGTGTAAGCCTGGTGGCGGTCGATGTGATTGGCGTTTTCGAACCAAATGATGAAGCTGCAGGCAGGTTTTGTAACTGTCTGAAGTAGGGTGGAACCGCGCAGAAGCGTCCCTACGCCATATCTTGGCGTAGGGACGTTTTCGTGTTTATTAAAACAGTTGCCTGAGCCATGATCCGCTTCGATTCACCGGGAAAGAGGTTGTCATGACAACAAAAATGGACATCCAAACGATGATCCAGACCCTGCAAAAATTTTGGGGTGACAAAGGCTGCATGCTGATGCAAGCCTATGATGTAGAAAAAGGCGCCGGCACCATGAGCCCGTATACCTTTTTACGGGCAATCGGACCGGAACCTTGGAATGCCGCGTACGTGGAACCTTCACGGCGCCCGGCAGACGGTCGTTACGGCGAAAACCCAAATCGGCTGTTCCAGCATCACCAGTTTCAGGTAGTGATGAAGCCTTCGCCGGAAAATATCCAGGATTACTATCTGGATTCACTGGCCGCGCTTGGCATCGATCCGTTGGAACACGATATCCGCTTTGTTGAAGATAACTGGGAGAATCCTTCCATGGGTTGCGCCGGTGTTGGCTGGGAAGTCTGGCTTGATGGGATGGAAGTTAGCCAGTTTACGTATTTCCAAGTGGTCGGCGGTCTTGAAGTGTCGCCAGTGACGAGTGAAATTACCTATGGCGTTGAGCGTCTGGCTTCTTACATTCAAGACGTTAACAGTGTCTTTGATCTTGAATGGGGCGACGGGGTTTTGTATGGCGATATTTTCAAAGAGCCTGAATATGAACACAGCAAATACGCCTTTGAAGTCAGCGACCAGAAAATGTTATTGGAATTTTTCGATGCTTATGAAAAAGAAGCATGGCGGCTGATGGATCTTGGCTTGGTTCATCCGGCTTACGATTACATTCTCAAATGCAGCCACACTTTTAACCTGCTAGATGCACGCGGGGCTGTTTCCGTGACGGAACGAGCCGGGTATATGAGTCGGATTCGCAAGATGGCACACAAGGTCGCCCGAGCATTTGTGGCTGAACGCAAAAAGCTGGGCTTCCCATTGCTGCAGCACAAAACGGAGGTGCAATAACATGACGCATGACTATCTGATCGAAATTGGCCTTGAAGACATGCCTGCACATGTTGTCACGCCGAGTTTGAATCAATTCCACGAGAAAACAGTTGCTTTCCTAAAAGCCAATCATCTTGAATACGGCCGCATTGACCGTTACGCAACTCCGCGGCGGCTTGCGTTACTGGTTCATGATCTGGCGGCTAAACAAGCGGATGTTGAAGAAGATGTCAAAGGCCCGGCGAAGAAGATTGCCCAAGATGCAGATGGCAATTGGACGAAGGCTGCAATCGGTTTTTCACGTGGTCAGGGCATGACCCCAGACGACATTGTTTTTAAAACCGTCAAAGGGGTTGATTATGTTTACCTGCATAAAGCGATCAAGGGAAAAAGTGCCGCCGAGATTCTGCCAGGGATGCTGGATGTCATTAAGAGTCTGACCTTCCCGACGCGAATGAAGTGGGGCGCGTACGATTTTGAATACATTCGCCCGATTCACTGGCTGGTCAGTTTGCTGGATAATGAAGTTGTACCAATGAAGTTGCTGGATGTTGAAGCCGGTCGTGTGACTCAGGGCCATCGCTTCCTCGGCAAACCCGTTTCCTTGTCGAATCCTGATGCCTATGTGTCTGCTTTAAAAGATCAATTTGTGATTGTCGAACCAGCGGCGCGTAAGCAGCTTATTCGCGACCAAATCAAACAAATTGCCACCGATCATCAGTGGCGAATCGATCTTGATGCCGATTTATTGGAAGAAGTCAATAATCTGGTTGAATGGCCAACTGCTTTTGCCGGCACGTTTGACAAGAAATATCTGGCCATTCCTGAAGCCGTTCTAATCACCTCAATGAAGGACAATCAGCGTTACTTTTATGCCCGCGATGCGAACGGGAAAATGGTCAATGCCTTCATCGGCGTCCGCAATGGTAACCGCGACCACTTGGCTAACGTGATTGCCGGAAATGAAAAAGTGTTGACTGCCCGCCTTGAGGATGCTGCCTTCTTTTATGATGAAGATCAAAAGCGCAGCATTGCCGACGATGTTGAGCGCCTGAAAGCGGTCAGTTTCCACGATAAAATCAGTTCGATGTATGACAAAATGGCGCGCACAAAAGTTATTGCCGATTTGCTTGCTGACCAGTTCGGCCTCTCTGATACAGATGAGGCTGATCTGAACCGCGCGGCATCGATTTACAAGTTCGATCTGGTCACATCAATGGTCGGCGAATTTCCTGAATTGCAAGGCATCATGGGTGAACATTATGCTCGACTAGCTGGCGAAAAACCGGCTGTTGCCCAAGCCATTGCCGAACATTACGAACCGATTGCAGCAGACGGGGCGTTGCCGCAAAGTCTGGTCGGCACCGTATTAGCCATTGCGGACAAACTGGATTCACTCATGAGCTTCTTTGCGGTTGATCTGATTCCAAGCGGTTCCAATGATCCATACGCCTTACGCCGCCAAGCATACGGCATCGTCCGCATGATCGCCGCGCACGATTGGCCATTTGCGCTGGCCAAGCTGCAGCCAGCGATTGCTCAGGCATTAGCTGCTGCAGGGAAAACGAACGGGCTTGACTTTGCCGCCCATCAACAAGCACTTAACGACTTCATCATTGACCGTGCCAAGCAACTACTGCAAGCTGAAAAAATCCGCCACGACATCGTGGATGCGGTCACTGTTCGCAGCGACGCCGATATTGCCGGCATTTTGGATGCAGCCAAGCTGTTGACTGCCCATGCCGCGGATGATGACTTTAAAGCGGTCATGGAAGCCTTGGGACGGGTTTTACGGATTACCGGTAACAAGACCGTTGATACTCCAGTCGATCCCGCCAAATTCGAAAATGCAACTGAAGGCCAGCTGCACGAAGCAGTAACGACGACGGCTGAGACTTTTGATGCTGAACCGACCGAAGCCGATTATCAAGCACTAAAAGCCTTGGTTGATCCGATTAATGCTTATTTTGACGCCACAATGGTGATGGCCAA
Source organism: Lacticaseibacillus zeae subsp. silagei (assembly GCF_030770335.1). Classification (NCBI taxonomy): domain Bacteria; kingdom Bacillati; phylum Bacillota; class Bacilli; order Lactobacillales; family Lactobacillaceae; genus Lacticaseibacillus; species Lacticaseibacillus zeae. The sequence continues at coordinate 1,651,620 of NZ_CP132484.1, forward strand.
CGACGACGCGGTACGGGCCAATCGCTTGGCCACCTTGCAGCAACTCGCCCAGCTTATTCGCCAATTTGGGGATGTCAGTCAGGTCATTGTTAAGTAGATTTGCCTTTTTGACGAGGAGACGCTATAATGTACCTTGTATTATTATGCCGATAGACTATTGAAAAGTCGCATTTCACATGAGAAGTGCGACTTTTTACCGCTATTTCAATCGGTTCAAGTCGCGCAACAGTCAAGCGGAAGCGCCATCGCTGTTACGCCTGTCATGGAAAGGGAGTGAGCTGATATCGCCGGAATGATTCCAGAGGCCACTGTCGATCAAGTCCTGAAGGCAGTTAATATTGCTGACTATATCGGACAATTTGTCCAGTTGCGTAAAACCGGTCAAAACCTTTTTGGCCTCTGTCCTTTTCATGAAGAGCATACGCCATCATTTTCCGTCAATGAGTCAAAGCAAATTTTCCATTGCTTTTCGTGCGGGCGGGGTGGCAATGTCTTTAAGTTCGTGATGGATTATGACAATGTTACGTTTCCCGAAGCCGTTAAGAAAGTGGCCGATTTTGCCGGTATTCCGCTTAATGTGCAAATCGGTCACGCAGCACCGGTTGATCCGGAGATTGCCAAGCAGCAACACATCCTGCAAGACACTGCCGATTTATTTCACCACATTCTCGTGAACACCGAAAAAGGCGAAGCAGCACTGGCCTATTTGCATAAGCGTGGGTTGACCGATGAAACGATTGAAGAATTCCAGTTGGGCTATGCGCCGGAAGAACGCAATCTGTTGGTGGCTTTCCTGAATAACCGTAAAATCGATTATCAGGATCAACGCGCAAGTGGTTTATTTGTCGAAGATCAGGCAGGCAAACTGTTTGACCGCTTTAATGATCGTGTCATGTTTCCGTTGACAGACGGCAATGGTAAAGTGGTCGGTTTTTCCGGGCGGATCCTGCAAAATGAAAAGTCGCAGGCCAAGTACCTGAATAGTCCGGAGACAAAGTTGTTTAATAAACGCGATGTCCTCTTTAACCTGCACCGCGCAAAAGCCGAAATCGGCCGCGACGGAGGACCGATTCTTTTTGAAGGCTATATGGATGTCATCGCTGCTTATCAGGCCGGCGTTAAAAACGGCATTGCGTCAATGGGTACTAGCCTGACGACCGAGCAAGTCGACATCATCAGCCATTTGAGCAAACGGTTGACAGTTTGTTACGATGGTGATGAACCAGGCCAAAGAGCCATTGAACGCGCCGTGACGATGTTAGCCGATCATCCTAGGCTGCAAACCGATGTGGTGGTTTTGCCGGATGGCATGGATCCTGATGAATATATTCGAGCCCGCGGTGCTGAAGCTTTTCAGGCGCAAGTCAAATCGGTCTTGACGCCAACCGCCTTTATGTTACAATTCTTAGCCCGCGGCGTGGATATGCATAATGATCAGGCCAAACTGACTTACCTGAATGCTGCACTTAAAATCATCGGTAAAATCAGTGATCCGGTTGCGCGAGCAGTCTATGTTAAACAGCTAGCCGAAACGACCGATGTACCGATCGCAGCGTTGAATCAAAGTTTGCCTAAACCGCAGCAGTCACAACCACCCGTTGCGCGTCCCGCTGTCACGGAACAACCGGCGCGCCCGCTTGATCGGTACACGGCGGCGCAACGGCAGTTATTATATTATGTGTGGCATGATGATTTGGTGATGCAGCGGTTGAAAAATGCAACATTCGTATTTCCAACCGATTATTTCCAGACACTTTTTACCGGATGGCTGAACTTTTTGCATGAACAGCCAGACGGTGATTTGGCGGGATTTCTGGATCGGGTTGATCCCGAACTCAGCGGTGTGGCGGCGGATGTTGCCATGCAGTCATTGCCTGAAGCCACTGAGGCAACCATTGATGAGTTAATTCAGACGATCACGTCTGCCTCGACGGTGACTCGGCTGCAGGCAATCAAACAGGCGATTGTTGAAGCACAACGTTTGGGAGACAAGCAGAAACAAGGCGAGTTAACGGTGCAATATGTGAATCTCATGAAACTTTTGAAGCAACAACAAGGCTAGGGGAGGAACTTTAATGGCTGAGAAAAAAACAGCAACTGAAGTAAGCAAGACCACAAAGAAGACAACGGCTGCAACTGCCAAGAAGACGGCAACCGATGTGAAGGCGACGGCCAAAAAGACCGCAACCAAGAAAACAACGGCCAAGAAGACTACCGCTAGCAAAACCCACACAACCACGAAGGCATATGATAGTGCAGTCAAGGCTGTGATCAAAGATTACAAGAAGAAAAAGCAGATTACCGAAGATGACCTGACCGCTAAATTGATCAAGCCGTTCGAGCTTAAGAGCAATGCAATTGATGATTTGATGCAGAAAATCGAAGACAACGGCATTGCGATCGTCGATGAAAACGGCGAACCGGCAACCATCAGTCTGAAGAAGCAAAAGAAGGTTTCCAAGAAGGAAATGAGCGACATGTCCGCACCTTCAGGGGTTAAGATTAATGACCCTGTGCGGATGTATCTGAAGGAAATCGGCCGGGTTTCCTTGCTGACGGCGGATGAAGAAGTTGCGCTGGCACTGAAAATCGAACAAGGCGATCAGGAAGCTAAACAGCGCTTGGCTGAAGCCAATTTACGGTTGGTTGTTTCAATTGCCAAGCGGTACGTCGGCCGGGGCATGCAGTTCCTGGATCTGATTCAGGAAGGTAACATGGGCCTGATGAAGGCTGTAGAAAAATTTGATTACCGCAAAGGCTTCAAGTTCTCCACGTACGCGACCTGGTGGATTCGTCAGGCGATCACCCGTGCAATTGCCGACCAAGCCCGCACCATTCGGATTCCCGTGCATATGGTTGAAACCATTAACAAGCTGATCCGGATTCAGCGGCAATTGCTTCAGGACCTTGGTCGCGAACCAACGCCTGAAGAAATCGGTGCCGAAATGGATATGCCAACTGAAAAAGTCCGCGAAATTCTTAAAATTGCCCAAGAACCGGTATCCCTTGAAACGCCAATTGGTGAAGAGGACGATTCCCATCTAGGTGATTTCATTGAAGATCAGGACGCCACCAGTCCGGAAGACCACGCTTCCTATGAGCTGCTCAAGGAACAGCTGGAAAGTGTTCTCGACACCTTAACTGACCGCGAAGAAAATGTTTTACGGTTACGCTTCGGTCTTGACGATGGCCGTACTCGGACACTGGAAGAAGTCGGCAAAGTCTTCGGTGTGACCCGCGAACGGATTCGGCAAATTGAAGCAAAGGCGCTACGGAAACTACGCCATCCAAGTCGTTCCAAGCAACTTAAAGATTTTCTTGAATAATTAAATCAAGTCAGAAAAGCCGCCGTCTCTCGGTTGAGAGATAGCGGCTTTTTGCATTCAAACCAATTGATTTTAGGCCGAATACCAGCATCTTCGCATCAGTTTGTTATAATGAAAGCTGTCAATTAGATGAGGGGATCGTAAAGTTAATGGATCATATACATTTATCAAAGCGCCTGCAAACGATCAGCACGTTTATCGAACCTGGTGAACGAGTTGCGGATATCGGTACCGATCATGCTTTTTTACCAATTGAGCTTGTCCAGCGCGGCGTCATTCAATTCGCCGTCGCCAGTGATATTGGGGCTGGCCCGGTAGCAATTGCCAAACAAAATGTGTCTGCTGCGGGGTTAACCGAACAAATCGACGTGCGCCAGGCAGACGGGTTAGCCGGAATCAAGCCGGTTGATGCCATTTCAACCATTGTCATTGCTGGCATGGGCGGGCAATTAATTACCAATATTCTAGACGCGGGCAGTACGCGAATGGACGGCACCGAAACACTGGTGTTGGCACCGAATCGCCACCAATATGATGTCCGCCGCTGGCTAGACAAGCATGGATACGGTATTATCAGCGAACAGATTGTCGAAGATGAAGGCCATATTTACGAGATGATGGCAGCTGGTAAAACCAAACCAGATGTTCCGTATTCAGAAGCGGATTTGCGCTTCGGCCCCATTTTACGCCGTCAGAAAAATCCGGTGTTTATGAAAAAGATGCACAGGGAGGCCGAAAAAACCGAAGCCGTTCTTGAGGGATTGGCAGACGCGCGAATGGTGCCACTGGCTAAGATTCGCGAACAGGAGCATATCCTGGCGCTCATTAAGGAGGAGTTAAACGCACATGACAAGCGGTAAGCAGATTATCAATCGATTCGAAGATTATGCACCTTTAAGCCTTTCCTGGGAACGGGATCCCAGCGGACTGCAATTAGGCAATCCGGAACGAACAGTTAAAACGGTTTTGGTGACGCTTGATGTTCGTCCGGAAGTGGTTGAGGAAGCCGAAGCGGTGCATGCCGACATGATCTTTTCGCACCATCCGGCCATGTTTCGGCCAGTTCACAACCTCGACCTGCGGGTACCGCAAAACGCTATGTATGCCCAGATTCTGAAGGACGATTTGCTGGTTTATAGCGCTCACACGAATTTGGATCGGGTTCAGGAAGGCATGAATGACTGGCTGGCTGAAGCACTCGGTTTAAGCCAGGTCGTGCCGTTTATTAACGAAGGTGAAGGCGCTAATATGGGGCGGATCGGTCTTTTACCGGAACCGGTTCGGCTTGAAGCCTTTGTTGAACAGGTCAAAGCTGCTTACAACGTTAAGGGACTTCGGGTAATCGCACGCGACTTGGATCGCCAGGTTCAGCGGGTTGCCATTCTTGGGGGCGATGGCGGCGACGCGTTCAACGATGCCAAGGAAGCCGGCGCGGATGTTTTCATTACCGGTGATGTGTACTATCACACGGGCCACGACATGTTGGCAGCAGACCTGCCCGTCATCGACCCAGGCCATCACATCGAAGCCATCATGAAAGGCAAAGTAGCCGCCTTGATCAACGAATGGGCAGCGGTAGAAGGATGGGACGTCAAAGCCATTCCGTCCAAGTTATCCACGGATCCGTTTACGTTTATGTAGTCACCGTCAAATAATCCAAAAATTCAGAGATCAATCGCTGTGTTTGTCAAATTGCCAACTAACGCCGAGAGAGCAGCATATGTTAGGTTTCGCGAAAACGTGCGCAAAACGCCTTTGCATGCTAAAATGAAACAAATTAACTTTCACCAAATGATGATTGAAGGAGCGAAATGCTATGCCATTAGTCCATATTGATTTAATCGAAGGCCGCTCGCCGGAGCAATTGAAGGCGCTTGTCAAAGATGTTACCGCTGCAATTGTTAAGGATACCGGCGCCCCGGCTGAACATGTGCATATTGTGTTAAATGAAATGGCCAAAGAACATTACGCCGTTGCGGGAGTTTTGGCGGCCGATAAGGCGTAAGGTTCTGCAAGCTTTTAAGAAAGAAGGGACCGCTGATGGCAGATCATGACCAAGCCGCCACCCAGGATCAGGCATATTTTGACAAAATGAAGCAACAGATTCTTGATGCGCTTGAGACAGTGATCGATCCTGAACTGGGAATCGATTTGATTAATCTTGGGCTCATTTACGGGGTTGATCTGGATGAAGATGGCAAGTGTACCGTTGAAATGACGCTGACCACGATGGGTTGCCCATTGACGGATATGCTGGATGCTGATATTAAGCGGGCCTTGACTGCGATTGATGGGATCGAGAGCGTCGAAATCCATCTGGTCTGGTACCCGGCATGGGGCCCGGAACGGCTCAGTCGCTATGCCAAAATGGCACTGGGTATCCATTAACAGGTTGGTTGTCAAAATTAACCGTAAAAGCCGCCTTTTCTGGCGGCTTTTGAGTGTTTTGCTGCAAGTTTCTTTACTAGCATTCGTTAAATATCGAGGTTGACATGGCTTATTGGACCCGTTTGAATGAGTTAGCGCGCAAGTACACGCCCATTTTGCCACTTAAACAACAAATTACGGCAATGGATTCGTGGCAGACGGCAGTAGCGAATCATCGCCTGCCGCAACATGCCTTGCCTTGGTTAGGATTGACGACGCCACAAATCGAACATGCTTTAGCTTTACCTGACGCGCGGTTGGCGGAGTTGCAACAACTGGATCATTTGTTGCATAATTTTCGGCGTTACATTGCGTTTCATTATGGGATGTGGTCATTTGTCCACACCGATTTCTTTAACGTCTGGCACCGTTTATACGGTTTCCAGCGTTATTTGGAAGTCGCAGCCGGTAATGGTTACGTTAGCGCCGGGTTGCGGGCACAAGGCGATACCACGATTACAACGGACGCGCACACTTGGGTCAAAGAAAACGTGACCGGCCAGCAACCTTTAGTCCCAGTTAAAACCGCCACCGCTAATGCTTCCTTGTTCCTATATGCCGATCAGGTTGATGCGGTGGTCATGGCGTGGAGCCCGGATAAGGATCCGAACGATGTGCGCTTTTTACATATCATGGCGCGGTCGTTTCCTGATAAACAATTGTTCGTGATCGGCGAACGAAAAGGGGCTACTAACAGCCGGTTATTTTGGCAGGAAGCTCAGCAGGTGCCTGATCGTCGTTTGTTTGCGTTGAATCGGGCCTTGGGTCATTTCGATGCGATTCATGAGCGGGTTTATCGGTTGCAGTGATGCTTGCTGGTGGGCTAGGGACTCTTTTGTTAGTGTATTGTTAGCTTGAAAGCAAGTTTGCTGTCGCCATAACGCGTTCGCCGGCGCAGGGGTCTGCGTGTAAGGACCTCAGTCGCAATGGCCAAGACCGGGCCATTGCGACTGAGGCCACTTACACTCCGGTTTCTAAACGCGCCGGCTCACGCTCAGCTCACCTCACAGGAGGATCTCGTGAAAAAATTATTTTTGATTGATTTTCTATGGATCGGCTTGGCGATTTTGGCTGGGTTGGTTTGGTCGCAACATGATCAAAATGAATATGCCAGCCAGCTGGATCATCTTGGTATGTCTGAAATGGCGCAGGAATATGTCACGAGCAGTTCGCGAAGTGTGACGAAGGCGATGGCTGAGCTTGAGAAAACCGATTTTTCCGGTTACCAGGTACAGTTTGTGACGAAACAGCTGGTTTACGTGTATCAGCGCGGGTCGGTGGCCAGCCTCCCCGTTGAAACCGGGCAATGGTTTTCAACGGGGGACTTTGCCTCAAGTCTGCCCGTGGCGGTGGTCGGCCATGATTTAGCAGATAAGCTTTATACCGGCAGTAATAATCAACGTTATCTGAGTGTTAACGGCCAGTATATTCCGGTTATGGGAACAGTCGGAACGCGCAAGGGTAGTCCCCTTAACAAGGCGGTTTTCCTGAATGCCTCGCCGAGTATGGCCAATGCAGGTCTGACTTTGAAGCAGGTTAAAATTTATGTCGATGGCGCCAATCAACATAGTAAGACTTTGAAGACTATTTTACGGGCGAGCCGTGTCCATCGGGTTCATTTTAGCGACAGTGATGCGGCTACCTGGTGGCGCGCTTATGGGCAAACTGCTTTATTCTGTGTGTTACTGCTAATGGGAGCAGGAATCTTAAGTTTATTGATGGTTACACTGATCGGGCCATTACAAACATCCGGCTTGGAAATCAACATGCGCGCCAGATATTTACGCGGTGTTTTATCCAGCTGTGCCAGTCATGTGGGCATTAGTCTGTTTCTCGGCGGTTTGTTTGCCAATTGGTGGTTCTACTTTACCACCCGGACCAATATCTGGAGTTTTCTGGTTATTTTAACGATCGCCACTATTATTTTCCTGCGTTACTTAATTCGCAGAAAGGATCGAACAAGTGCAACTACCTGAAGCTTTTAAAGAAAAATATACGCGGCTATTAGGTGCGGATGCGGCAGCTTTTTTGGCAAGTTTTGATGCAGAACCGGTGAGTGGCTTCCGGCGCGATCCTGCCAAACCCTGGCCACTGGATGAAGCAACGGATGATCCTGTTCCTTGGAGTCCTTGGGGATATTATGGCAAAATTGCCGGCAATGACATTGATCACGTTGCCGGTCTGGTTTACAGCCAGGAACCCAGCGCTCAGTTTGTGGGCACGGTCGCTGCGCCACAAGCAGGTGAACGGGTGCTTGATCTTTGCGCTGCTCCCGGCGGCAAGTCGACGCAATTGGCCAGTTATCTGGGCGATACCGGCTTGCTCGTCAGCAATGAGATCAACCCGGCCCGATCCAAGGTGCTATCCGGCAATCTCGAGCGCTGGGGCAGCCAAAACATTCTGGTGACCAATAATGATCCTGATACGCTGGCGAAGGCCTGGCCGCAAACGTTTGACCGGATTTTGGTTGATGCACCGTGTTCGGGCGAAGGTATGTTTCGCAAGGGTCCGGACGCGGTCCAATATTGGCATCGCGATTATCCAGCCGAATGTGCTGCCAGACAGAAGCAGATTCTGCAAGCGGCCGTTAAAATGCTGCAACCCGGCGGCGAACTGATTTATTCGACATGTACCTTCAGCCCTGAAGAAGATGAGCAAATCATCGCATGGTTACTGGCAAACTATGACATGACAGTTGAGCCCATCAAAACCTATCTGGGAATGGAAGCCGGGCGACCGGAATGGGCCAATGGCAACCCAGAGTTAGCCAAAACGGTGCGCTTATTTCCCCATCGGCTGCGCGGTGAAGGCCATTTTGTGGCTAAATTGCGCCTAGCTGGTGAAAAAACAGTGCACACCCCTGCAAAGGCTTCGGTAAAACCATTGGCGAAGCCGGCAGTGGATGAAGTTCATGACTTTTTCGCAACCAGCTTAAATCAGCCGTTAACCGGTCAATTATATCGCCACGGTGACTTTTTGTCGTTGCTGCCGGCAACCATGCTGCCGTTTAACCGGGTAAAAGTGGTGCGGGCAGGGTTGGAACTTGGCAGTTTTCGCAAAAAACGTTTCGAACCCAGCCACAGTTTGGCCACTGCATTATCGCCAAATACGTTTCAAACCGTCATCGAGGTTGACCAAGATGGTTATACCCGCTATCGTCATGGGGAAACTTTATCGACAACCGCCACTGGTAAGCGATTTGTGTTACTCACGTTTGAACACAAACCGTTTGCGATCGGCAAATTGGTCAATGGCACCATCAAGAACTTTTATCCAAAAGGGCTGCGTGTTTAGCCAGTAACGGTATTAAAAAAGATGATCCAAGAGTTTGATTTTTGACTCCTGGATCATCTTTTTTGTCGGTCCCACTGTTGTTAAAGGTCAAATCGCCGGCAAATTGCGAGCGCGACGATAATGCTCCAGTTTGGTGCCGAGAAGGGCAGGAGCAGTTTGCAAGGCTTGCCAGTTTGTGACGCCAAGCAGCGCATAGAGTTGCCGGATTTGGTGTAGAAACTCCTGAAAATAAGCGAGCGTTGCGGCATAGCCGGTTTGGATCAAGTGATGCAACACCAGCCCGCTAATCCCGACCGCATGAGCACCTAGTCGCTGCGCTTTAACCACATCTAGCGGCGAACGAATGCCACCAGTCGCCAGAATTGTCAGCGGCAAGCCACGGGCCTCAAGTAAGGATTCAGTCGTTGTTTGGCCCCAGTCCCGCATATACGCAAAGTCCTGCTGCGGCCGGCGCGCATTTTCAATCACCGCGAAATTGGTGCCACCGCGACCGCCTAAGTCGACATAGCGGATACCCAATTGTTGCAAAGTCTGCAAGTCTTCGCGAATGAACCCGTTACCGACTTCTTTTGCCACCACCGGAACGGAGACTCCCGCTGCAATCGCCTGAATGTTGTCCTGCCATAAAAAGTCGCGATCACCTTCAGGCATAACAACTTCCTGCGCCGCATTCAAATGCACCTCTAGCGCATTCGCGTGCAACATGGTCACTGCCTTTTTGGCCGCGTGTACATCATGACCGGCACCGATGTTAGCGAGAAGAAAGCCATCAGGGTTGTGCTTTCGCAGTGTCGTGAACGTTGAGCTCAACTCGGGATCATGCAAGGCGACTGACTGCGAACCACTGGCAATTGCGACACCCAACGCATTAGCCAATTGACCGAGTTGGGCATTTAATTTGCCGGTTTGTGGCGAACCGCCAGTCATCGCGTTAATATAAATCGGCCAGCGCCACCCAAAAGGTAACGGGGGCGTCAGATCAACATCAGCTAAGGCCGTTTCCGGGAGTGCACGATGAAGCAGCCGGATTTGATCGAACCCGGCATTAGCATCGGCTTTGAAATATTTCTCCGCCAAGAAAACATGTTCATCCTTGCGATGTGATTGCTGACTCTGTGTCATCAAATTGCTCCTTTGTGATCACCTGGGCATCTGGGCCAAGTTGGGTGCTGAGGATGCGATCACCGAAAGCCGGCCGTAATGCGGTCATGAGCACATCCACATAGGGTGCCGTTGTGAGAATTTTGACATTAGGTCCCGCATCCATGGTGACGAAGGCCGGAATACCAAGCCGGCGCTGTTCCTGCACCAGTTGCCAGGCGCGTAAGGTTTCTGGCAGGAAATAGGTAAATGGCGGCTCTTCAGCCATGATTGCAGCATGCATGCGCATACTGGACAATTCTGTGAGCGCCCCGATGGTAGCAAAATCGTCTTCCGCCAACGCCGTGATCATGGGACTTATCAAGGCTTCGTTAGCCTGCACCCACGCTTGATAATAAGGACTGGTGGCAGCGGTATTGGCCATCCCGGTGCGGGAACTGACCGCTTTTTTCTGATCCGAAACGGTGACAACCAACATGCGTAACGGCAAAGTCGGTTGAATCGCCAGGGGCTCAGCAAATGAAGAGGCATCGTCAAAGCCACGATGCCAGATGACGGCACCACCAAAAATCGACCGGGTTGCTGAGCCGGATCCGCGCCGGGCCAAGCGAGATAAGTCGATCGGGGATAAATTTAAGCCAGCAGCACGACTGGCAGCCAATGCCAATGCCGCAAATGCCGAGGCAGAACTGGCCAAACCGGCAGCAGTTGGCACGTGGTTCAGCGAGATCACTCGAGCGCGGGCTTTAATATCGGCTAACTTTCGAACATGATCCAAAAATCGGCTAACAGCAATAGGTGACTGTGGTTGATCGTTGAGGATAAACTGATCCTCAGACAATGTCGCATCAAACGTCACCGCTGTATCTGTATAAAAATCGTTCAACGTCAGGGAAATACTGCTCGTCGCCGGCAACATGAGCTGCTTGTCAGCTTTACCCCAGTATTTAATCAGTGCAATATTCGTATGTGCACGTGCGTAAATTGTCATAGGTGCCTCATTTCGTTTCAAAGTGATATTCCCAGACTTTGACCGCATTAGCTGCTTTAAGCGCCTGAATAATCGTCGGCGCTTGGTCTTCAGCGGCCAGGGCAATCATGCAGCCGCCCATGCCGGAGCCGGTTAATTTGGCTCCATATGCACCATGATTGATGGCGACATTAATCAATCGATCCAGCTCCGGACTGCTGACGCCAAGCGCGGCCAAATCAGCCTGATCGCGGTTCAAAAGTTGTCCTAACGTGATGATATCATCCTGCGCCAAAGCTAATGCTGCCTGGCGAACCGCGGTGCCGATGTCCGTAATAAGCGGTCGATAAACTTTAGGCGCCTGTTTAAGCTTCTGCGCGACAAGATCGACCGCGACTTTGGTTTGACCCGCAATGCCGGTATCAGCAATGAGCAAAACACCATTCCGCGGCATCATGATTGACCGCAATGATTTGCCACGAACAAACCACTGCGGCTTTTCGGCACTGGCCGTTGCTGCGTCCAAACCACTGGGATTGCCATGTAGCGCTTTTTCGGAAATATCGGCCCAGTTCAACAACGCCGTGCGCGTTAACGGCGTCTGAAACGCATCGTAAAAGGCCCGCACGACCGCCACCGCAGTTGCAGCTGACGATCCCATTCCTCGCTCAGATGGCAGGGCACTAGTAATGGTGAGGTGAAAGCCTTGCTCACTATCATCGAAGAACACAAGCAACCGGCGAATCAGCATGGCGATGCCGGCAAAGTTGGTCAGCTGGCCAGCATTCAAATCACCGGTAAAAAAAGCAGACGTAACTTCTTGGCGACCATCAGGCAGCGGTGCCACTCGCGCTGACAAGCCGATACTTTTGACTGGAAGCGCAATAGCCGGTTCCCCATAAACGACCGCGTGCTCCCCGATAAGAATAATTTTTGCGTAACTTTTACCCGTCCCGATTTCCATATAAACACCTCATTAATATTCTTTACTTATGATAGCGCAAACCCCGATCGGACACTACTTAGTTATGCTAGACTAAAGCATAAGTCATCATCACCATTGATTGAAACTTGAGGAGGCACAGCATGGGGCTGCAATTTATTTTAGGTGACGCAACACGGGATCATGCCCAAACCATGGCAGCCATGATCCAGGAACAACTCGCTGCGGATCCGCAAAATCAGATTTTCTTTTTAGTGCCGAACCATATTAAATTCGAAGCAGAAATCGATCTTCTCAAACGCTTGCGCCAATTGCAACAAGGTGAGGCGAATGCGTACGCTCAGAGTCGGGTGCAGGTACTGTCATTTTCGCGTCTGGCTTGGTTTTATTTGAAAAACACGCCACTTTATCAACAACCGCGGCTTGATCAGGCAAGCAATACCATGTTGGTGGCCAAAATTCTGGCTGATCGGCAAGACGACCTGACCATTTATGCCGGCGAAGCGCAACACACCGGTTTCGTGACGCAACTTGCCGATCAATTAAGCGAGTTGATGATCGGCCGAATTACTGCCGAAGATTTGATGCATACGGTATCAGCCTTGGCTCCCGGTGATCGGCATCGCGCGAAGTTGCGTGACTTAGGGATCATCCTTGACCAATATGAAGCAGAAATCGGCCCTTATGCCACAACTGCAAGCTTACTGAGTGGCTTGCAGCAAGCCATGCGCACGCAGGATCTAAGCCATACGTTTATCTATCTCAATCATTTTAATGTGTTTTCTGCTTCTGAGTCTGCGTTAGTCGAAACCATGCTCGAAACGGCCGCCGAGGTAACGCTCGGGTTAGTGTTGAATAAGCCATATCCGCTTAATCCGCCAGTTGCTCCGAACTTATTTTTACCCGCCGGTCGACTTTACCAACGGCTTTACCAAAAGGCAAAAACGCTGCATGTTCCAATTCGTCCGGATCGCTTTGCGGCACCGCGTCAAATCAGTCGTGGCATGCAACAAGTTGCAAATTGGTGGGAGGCCAATACTGACCTGCAGCCACCGACAGCACCGACTTCTGAAACCGCTGAGCAAATTCATCTGGCCATCGCGACCAATCCGTATCAGGAACTGCGGCATGTGGCGCAACATATTTATCGCGCGGTTCGGCACGGTGCGCGTTATCGTGATTTTCTGATTTTAGCACGGCGACTGGAGCCGTATGCAACTGTGATTCCGGCAATTTTTGCCGAATTTTCGATCCCGCAGTTTACCGATTTGCAACGGCCGATGAAGGACCATCCGCTAGTTGTCTTGATGGAAAGTCTGTTTGCGATTCAAAAACACGATTACCAGTATCAGGATGTCATGCGTCTGCTGCACACAGAGCTATTGCTGCCGGAAGGAATGTCACTGGCCGAATTTCGGGATGCCGTTGATACGACGGATAATCACCTGGTTCGTACCGGCATTGCCGGCAAGCAGCGGTGGACGCAGGCAGCGGCATGGCGTTATTTTCAACGTAATCCCGACGCCGATGACCCGCAGATGGACCCAGAAGCTGCCAAAACCGCGCAGATCAATGCCATAAAAACATTAATTGCCCAAACCGTGCCAACGTTACTAAAACAATGGCAGACCGCCAAAACCGGAGCGGAGGCGGCAAGCGACCTGTATCGCTGGTTGGACGCAAATGGCGTTGTTGATCAACTAAGCGCTTGGCGGCAAACTGCCAGTGACGAAGGTGATCTGACCCGCAGCCGCGCCCATGAGCAGGCGTGGACCACTTTTACCGCGTTATTGGACGACTATGTCACTATTTTGGGCAATGCCAAATTTGACCGGGAGCAGTTTCACGAATTGCTGGCCGCGGGATTTGCCAGTGCCACGTACACCCAGATTCCGGCAACGCTTGACGCGGTTGTCATTTCCGAAACCGGTTTGGTGCGGTTAGCGAAGGCAAAACACGTTTTTGTCATTGGCGCAACCAACACGGCCATGCCAGATGTTCCCACTGATGATGGCGTGTTGAACAGTGAGGAGCGCCAATTGCTGGCTGCCCAGCTCCCGGATGATCGCTTCTTACCTGAACAAGGCCCGGCAACGACTTTAGGCGATCCGTTTATCAACTATCTTGGTTTTATGGCAGCGTCAGACGAATTGACGTTGAGCTATCCGGTTCAAAATGCCCAGGAAAACAGCGAAAATCAGGCCTCACCTTATTTTCAGCAAATGGGGAATGCACTGCACCTAACGCCAACCGCTTGGGCACCGGTTTCGCTGACAACGCCGGTCGAAACCGTTTTAGGCAGTCCGCGGGCAATGTTGAGTGACTTTGTACGGGCCGCCGGTAATGCCCAACAACAAAAACTGCCATTGGGCCAAGCGTGGCAAAGCGTTTTGGCGGCGTTAAAACAAACCGATTTGGCAACGTTATCCCGCCGCCTCGCTGGGAGTCTCACTTATCAGAATGATCCGGGGCACCTTGATCCGGATTTAGCCATCCAACTTTATGGGCGGGACATGAATGTTTCGGTTTCCCGGCTTGAAACTTACTATCTGAACCACTTTGAATATTTTCTCAAGTACGGCTTGCTCCTGCAACCGCGTCCGGAGTTTGAACTTTCACCAGCCGACACCGGCAGTCTGTTCCATGCGGTGCTGGATCGGTATTTGACCCAACTACGCGAAGAACATATGACATTGGCAGATGTTGACCCATCTGCTATCAGCGCCGCCGTTCCGCCGCTTGTTGAAGACATTGCCAGTCAGCCGGGTTATGAAATTCTCGGCAGTACGCATCGCATGCTCTATCTGACCAGACGTTTAAGCCAGCTACTGATCCAAGTACTGGTTAACATGCGCCAGCAACAACAACGCAGCGGTTTTCGTCCGATGCGCACCGAATTGCAATTTGGCCGGATCGGGGACACCAAAGGCTTACCGGGATTATCCTGGCCGTTGCCGCATGGTGGGCGCGTCAACGTCCGCGGCAAAATCGACCGCTTAGATGTTTATCGCGAACCGGATGCGCGCCGCTTTATCATTGTTGACTATAAGAGTACCCAGCATCGGTTTAATGACAGTGATGCCTATTACGGAATTGCCTTGCAAATGCTGACGTACATTGAAGCCATGACAAACGTTCCTGTCGACCCGCCGTTTGTACCGGCCGGCGCACTGTATTTCCATCTTCAGGATCCAACGCTTCAATACACGCCGACTTTGGAACCGGTCATTGAGCGGCTCAAGAAATTCAAATATTTGGGTTTTCTGGTTGCCAATCATGGTGACGAACTCGCCGCGGTTGATCGTACGATTTCACCGGAAAGTGGCGGCGCCAGCGAGGTTGCTCCGTTAGGGTTTAAAAAAGATGGCAGCTTCAACCGTAGCCAGTCGAATATTTTAACGCCGGATGATTTACGCGCCTACTTGGCACACAATCAAGCGCTGATCATCGATGCGGCCACTCAAATTCTCTCCGGCAATATTGACCTGACGCCATTCCAATACGGTCAATCCTCAGAAGTCGTCAGCCGCAGTGATTACCAAAGCATCATGCTTTTTGATCCGGCAACCGGTTTTGACCATTATCACCATGTTCCTAAATTAAAACGGAAAGATGTCATCAACCGCCTCACAACGGACCCTAAGCAGACGCCAGATTCTAAAAAGGAGACACCGCAATCATGACAAAATTTACTTCGTCTCAACAAGCAGCGATTGAGCATCATGGCCATGATGTGCTGGTTTCTGCTTCTGCCGGCAGCGGCAAAACAACGGTGTTAGTTGAACGGATTATTCAAAAGATTCTCAAACAGCATGCCGATATCACCAGAATGTTGATCGTCACTTTTACCCGCGCAGCAACCGCCGAAATGCGGACCAAAATTCAATCGGCGTTAAAGCAGACCCTGACGCAAAAACGGCATGAACTTAATGCAGAGGACCGCCGCCATTTAGCCAATCAGATTGCGATGGTGAATGCGGCCAAAATCAGTACTTTGGATGCTTTTAGCCTGCAGATTGTCCAAACTTATTATTACGTCATCGATCTCGATCCTGGTTTTCGGTTACTCACGGATGAAACAGAACGTTACATGTTGCAGGAACGCGTCTGGAATGACTTACGCGAACAGTTCTATGCTGGTGACGATGCCGCGGCTTTTGAACAGTTAACGGCTAATTTTAGCGGTGACCGGGATGACAGTGGCCTCCAGGATTTGATGTTTGAGCTAATGCGTCAAGCAGCGGCGACGACTGATCCTCAAGCCTATTTGCGTCAGTTAGCCGAACCTTATGCACCCGAGGCATGGGAGCAAACCTTCAACACCCAAATCTGGCCGCGGATGAAACAGAAATTACTGCAAATGACCACGGATCTCACCCAAGCAGCAGCGCTGGCCGATCAATTACCCAATCCGATCTGGCATCGCCAAATCGAAGCTGATCTGGCGCCACTGCAACATTTATTGGAAAATGCCGCCCCGACTTATGACACAGTCCGCGATGTTTTGGTTGATCATCAATTTGCAAAATGGTCGGGCGTTAGGAAGGGGCTGGATGACAACGATCAGGCGACCAAAAAAGCGGCGAAACAATTACGTGACGCGGCCAAAACCACGTGGCAAAAACAAGTCGCCCCGGAATTTG
The DNA here is from genome assembly GCF_030770335.1 of Lacticaseibacillus zeae subsp. silagei. Classification (NCBI taxonomy): domain Bacteria; kingdom Bacillati; phylum Bacillota; class Bacilli; order Lactobacillales; family Lactobacillaceae; genus Lacticaseibacillus; species Lacticaseibacillus zeae. The sequence continues at coordinate 1,668,324 of NZ_CP132484.1, forward strand.
CGCTGACAGGTGAACAAATCAAGGATCTGCTGCAGACGGTTCAGCCAATGATGCAAATGCTGACAAAAGTGGCACTACAGTTTTTGGCGGCCTTAACCGCTGAAAAAGCAGATCGTCATGTCCAGGATTATAGCGACATCGCTCACAACGCATTACGAATTCTGCAGCAGCAAGACCCCCAAACCGGCGCGCCGATTGCCGAGAATTATCGTGCTAGCTTCGATGAAGTGATGGTGGACGAATATCAGGATATCAGCCCGCTGCAGGAGGCATTACTAGCAGCTGTCAGCACGACTAACCCAGGCGACAGATTTATGGTGGGAGACGTCAAGCAAAGCATCTATGGCTTTCGATTAGCCGATCCGCAACTCTTCATTCACAAATATCAGTCTTTCGCCGATCAGCCCAGTGATCCTACCGCTCCTGAACGGATTATTCTGGCGGAGAACTTCCGCTCAACCAAGAATGTGTTAGCATTCACCAATCTTATTTTCAGCCAGATCATGGATCCCGAGGTAGGGGACTTAAGCTATGATGATCGCGCCGCCTTGAAGTATGGGGCCGTGGATTACGACGAATGCCATCCGGCGGTCAAAATGCTGTTATACAGCAAGGCCACCTCAGATGAGGATGACGAGAGTACTGATGCACCTGATTTGCCTGAAAGTGAAGACGATGATGAGCCTTTAGATGTCGCGACCGGTCAAACCCAAATGGTCATTGCCGAAATTCAGCGGTTGGTTGAGGATCCGGAGGCAAAGTTATGGGACCGGGCAAGTCAAACTTACCGCCGTATCCATTATCGTGACATCACCTTGTTAACCCGCCAAACCACGCAAAACAGTCTGATCCAGACACAGTTTGCTGCAGCCGGTGTGCCCTTATTCGTGGCGGATACGAAGAATTTCTTTAAAACCACTGAATTGATGGTCATGCTTGCGTTGCTTAAGATTATTGACAACCCTAAACAGGATATTCCATTAGTTGCCGTGTTGCGTTCGCCGATTGTCGGACTGTCAGCGGATCAACTAGCGCTCATTCGCTTAGCAGCCAAACAGGTTCCTTACTATGATGCGGTCACTGCCTTTTTGGCTGCGACACCGTCCACGCCGCTAGCCAAGCAAACGCACGCAACACTCACACAATTTTTCCAGCAATTAAAGCATTTTCGCGACCTTGCGCGGGAAAATGATCTTGTGACCTTGCTATGGGCGATTTATCAAGAAACCGGTTTTCTCGATTATGTCGGTGGAACCCCCGGTGGCAGTCAGCGTCAGGCCAATCTGCAAGCCTTGATTGATCGGGCCCAGACGTATGAGTCAGGTGGATTTAAGGGCCTGTTTGCCTTTATTCATTTCATCACCCTCATGCAGAAACAGGATCAGGACCTCGCCACACCTGCCCAAGTCGATCCGGATCAAGATACGGTTAGGTTAATGACGATTCATAAAAGTAAGGGCCTCGAATTCCCGGTCGTTTTTGTGATGCAAACCAATAAACATTTTAATCGGCGCGATCAACGTGGCGCGGCCATTTTGACTAAAAATGGCATCGGCGTTAAATGGCTGGATCCGGAAACCCGGGTTGAATACGAATTACCGCAGTATCAGGCCGCAAAAGCCGCCCGCCAGAATCAGACGCTTGCTGAAGAAATGCGCCTGCTGTATGTTGCCTTAACCCGAGCGCAGCAACGTCTATACGTTGTTGGCGCAACGATGAGCGGCCAGCAACTGACATCTGCCGACAAGACAGTCGCAAGGTGGGCTAAAGAAGCAGAAGGCGAAGAACTGGTGCTGGCTCCCCAAGTTCGCAGCGCGGCAACGAATTACCTGGATTGGATCGGCCCAGCATTGATTCGCCATCCCCAAGTCAAAGGTTTAGCCGAAACTACCGTAAAGCCAGCGCTCATCGGTGATTCAACCGAATTTGCCATTGAAATCGAGGTTAATCCGCAAGTTAAACCGGCGGTCACCACTACAAAATCGGCTCCGGCTGAAGCGCCGTCACTCGACTTAAGCAACTGGTTCAAGCAGCAGTATCCATTTCAGGCCGCGACCACCACTGCCGGCTTCCAAAGTGTTTCTGAAATCAAACGGGCCTTTGATGACCCGGATACGATGGAATTGGTGAGTGCCGATCGGTTTTTGGGACCACAAGCACCGCTTGGAGATCTAACCGCACCGGCATTTCTGACCCAATCGGCAGGTGGCGTCAGTGCAACTGCTGTCGGCACGGCCACCCATTTGTTGTTGCAACTGATAGACCTGACACAACCGGTGACGCATACAAGTCTTGATGAACTACGGCGCCATCTGATAACCACGGGCGCTATCCCTAAGGAAGTAGCCGCCCGCATTGATTTATCCGCACTGGTGCGCTTTTTTGCGACTGACTTGGGTCGCCTGCTGCAAGCCAAACCGCAGCAGGTTCATCGAGAAGTGCCATTTTCCATGTTGTTGCCGGCAGATCGGTTATTCGAAGGCATGAAGGATGACCCCGGCGAAGATGTTCTGATTCACGGGATCATTGACGGTTATGTCAGTGATACCGATGGGGTGACACTTTTTGATTATAAAACGGATCACGAACCTAATCCTGAAGTATTAGTGGCACGTTATCGCGGTCAGCTGAATCTTTATGCACAGGCATTGACCCGGCTGCAACCCAACCCGGTTAATCATCGTTATCTGGTTTTGTTGCGGACCGGTACGATTGTTGATTTGGTGGCGAACCCAATCGGGAAATAGTATGATAGACGCAGTATGTTTAGACAGGAATGGATAAGAATTTATGAATGCTGACACCACGTTTGCCGTGGTCGATCTGGAAACAACCGGCACCAGCGTCAAAGATGGCGACCGGATGATTCAGTTCGGATGTGCCTTACTGCGCCATGGCAAAATCATTCAAACAATTTCACAAATGGTTAATCCTGATCGTTCGGTGCCGCAGACCATTCAACGGCTGACAGGGATTAATCTCGATCGGTTAGTCGCAGCACCGTATTTTGACGAAGTGGCACCGGTCTTACACCGCTTGCTGACAAACACGGTTTTTGTTGCGCACAACGTTAATTTCGATTATCCATTTTTGAATGCGGAATTTGAACGGGTGGGCCTGCCAAAATTGCAGTTAGAAGCCATTGATACTGTTGAACTGGCGCAGGTTTTGCTACCGGAAATCAGCAGTTTTCGCCTGAGCGATTTAACCGCGTATCTGTCCATTCAACACGATAATCCGCATCAAGCCGACAGTGATGCGATCAGTACCGGCAAGTTGCTATTACAATTAACCAAACGATTTCAGGAACTGCCAAGTCCGACCCAGCAGGCACTGGTTCAGCATCGCGACGGTTTTATTCGCGAAACCGGCGATTACCTCAACTTGATTGCGACACCGCCGAAACCGCTTAAAAAAGCCTACGTTCAGGTCGGTTCGTTGGTGCTGCGGCGGCCCGTGACACCGGCAACTGACTTTGCACTTGCAGGCGCCTATCCGGCAACCGACTTAGCCAAAAAGCATCTGTTGCAACCGCGTTATCGGTTTCGCAAGGCACAGGCCAAAATGATGGATGCCATCTTTGCCCATACGCATCAACCTGAGCAACCGTTATTTGTAGAAGCCGGGACGGGGTTAGGGAAGACATTAGGCTATTTATTACCTTATGCTTACGCCGCAACCCCCGAGCACAAACTGGTGATTGCAACGTCAACATTGGTTTTGCAAACCCAGCTGATGCAGAAAGCCATTCCGGCCCTCAACGACTTGCTAGGACGCACGGTGCCCAGTGTGGAAGTCAAAAGCCCGCAGCATTACCTTGATCTAAATAAATTTGCTGCCAGCCTGCATCAGGAAGCACCGACACGACAAACCCAGTTGCTGCAAATGAAATTGCTGGTTTGGCTGACCCAGACGACGACAGGCGATTTGGACGAGTTACATCTCACGACATATCGTGCGCCCTTGTTTTTGCAGATTCGGCATACCGGCGATGTCGGAACGCCGTTTACCAATCCGTTTTATGCGTTGGATTTTTATCGGCGTCTGCAAACGGCCATGGACGCAGCGGTGATTGTGGTCACGAATCATGCCTTTCTTGCGCGCCATGTCGAGCAACTTGCAGGTGGACAGCCATTTTTGGTGGTGGATGAAGCACAGCATTTCGCGGATAACACCGCAGCAGCGTTCGCCCAACATATGGCGTTAGGCCATTTGCGGCGTCAGTTGCGCCATCTATGGCAGTTAAGCGATCCCGACGAATCTCACTCCTTAGTTGCGGTCTATCAAAGCGAGCCGGCGATGCAAATGATTCTGCGACAACTACATCAGTTAACGGAAACGGCGCAAACAACCGTCACCACTTTGCAGCAAGACATCTACCGGCACTTTTTCCACGGCAAAACGACGGCGACGTCCGGTTTTGTCAGTTTAAGTCTGGATCCGGCCGCAGTCGACTGGCTACGTGAAACCCAGTCAGATAAGGTTAAACTATTAATCAAAGTCATTGGTCGGCTGACAGTGACGGCAGATAAACTAACAGCGGATTTTAATCAACGGCCACGGTTCTTTTTAAAAAGTGACGGTCAACGTTTTCAGGCACTGGCAGCGTTGCGCATGAGTTTGGCTGATCAGCGCAATCGATTGCGGGAAATGCTTCGGCGATTGCCGGAGCTAATCAACGGTCGGGCTGCTGTTGCGTCAATTACTTTGAGTCAGGTGAAGGATGTGGCAAGCTTAGGCTTAAGTTGGGATGTTTTTCAAGTTGGCGCGGCGGTGCAACAGTTACTTCGGCAATTTACGGCACCGGTTTTCGTCGGCGCAACGTTGACGGCTGCCCGATCCTTTGATTTTTTGACCCGGCAACTGGGCTACGGCGAACTCCCGGAAACAAGCTTCCTAAAACTCCGCAGTCCGTTTCATTATCGTGACCAAGCCAAGGTGTTGGTTGCGACAGATGCGCCAAACGCCAGCGAGGTATCCGCATCAGCCTATGCGGACTATCTTGCTCAGGCAATTGAACTGTTAGCCGACAATCAGCATCAAACCATTGTCCTGTTCAACTCTCTGAATGTGATTGAAGAGGTTTATCAGCGACTGGTTCATCGCCCCATTGCTGATCACAAAGAACTGTTGGCACAAGGCGTGACCGGCTCGGCGGAAAAGATTGCCAAGCGCTTTGCAGTCGGCGAGCAGAGTTTATTGCTAGGTGCAGCCAGCTTTTTTGAAGGCATCGACTATCCTGATCGGCTACTCGAAATGGTCATCTTAACCCGGTTGACATTCGACGCACCGGAAGCACCCATCACCAAAGCCCGTTATGCCCAAATCAAAGCTAGCGGCGGCGATCCATTCACCGACGATGCACTGCCACGGGCAACGCTTCGCTTACGTCAAAGCTTCGGCCGCCTCATCCGTACCGAAACCGACCGCGGTGCTTTCGTCATCTTGGATCCGCGCTTCATCACTACGCAATACGGTAAAAAGATGCAAAAATCCTTACCGAATATTAAACCCATGACCATGCCTCTAAACGATATGCCAGCGTATATTGGCATGTGGCTGAGAGCGTGAGCCGGCGCGCTTAGGAGTCGACGATCGCGTTTCAGCAGCATCGGTCAACTTTATACTTACAACTCACCCACATACAACAAAGGAGGGAACAACCCATGCGGCGTCACCGACGTTTTGATTGGCTCAAATTTTCCTTAATCAGCGGCCTCATCATTCTCATCATCGCGGTTATCGGTATTTATGCCAAAAGTATCTCGCCTTATCAGCAATTACGCAGCCAAGCCGAACGAATTGCCACCAATCGGGCCGACCTGAAAACGATTAACGGCTTTTGGTGGTATAACCGCGATAAAAGCTACCTAAGCGTTGCCGGACGAACGCAAAAAAATAAGTCCGTCTACGTTGTTATTCAGAAAAAAACCGGCAAAGTCGACATTTTAAACCAAAAATCCGGTATCACACGGCAACAGGCGATCCAACAAGCGACAAGTGATAACAACCCGAAGAAGATTTTAAACGCTTCCTTAGGTAAACGTGGCTCGGAATTCGTTTGGGATATTGGCTATCTGTCAAAGTCTGGTAAACTGAATTACGTGACGTACAGTTTTCGCAGCGGCGAACAGCTGAACGCGATCAAAAATCTATAAATTAGCATGATTCGACATCCTGAGTGGTGTCGACACTGTAGGAGGCGCCCTCGTGCATTTAGCAAAAAGAATCCTCAACGTTGCACCGTCCGCGACATTAGCATTAAGTAATCAGACTAAGGAACTGAAGGCCAAAGGCGCCGATGTGATTGACTTATCGATCGGTCAGCCGGATTTTCCGACCCCCAAAGCCATCGATGACGCGGCAATTGCTGCCATTCAAGCCGGCAACGCCAGTTTTTACACGGCAGCAACCGGTATTCCAGAATTAAAACAAGCCATCAGCGATCGGATTTTTGCCCAGGATGGGGTTCGCTATCCGGCGCGTCAGATTGTTGCGACCACTGGGGCAAAGTTTGCTTTGTACGCCTTATTCCAGATTTATCTAAATCCAGGCGATGAGGTGTTGATTCCGGTACCGTATTGGGTTTCCTATGAGGAACAGATTAAATTAGCCAGCGGCATACCACACCTGGTCATGCCAGCAGTTGGCCACAAAGTCAGCGTTGATGATCTTGAAGCAGCACGAACGGATAAAACGCGCGCGTTGATCATCAATTCGCCGCAAAACCCAAGCGGTGTCGTCTATAACCGCACCGAACTGACCTTAATCGGCAACTGGGCCTTAAAACATCACATTCTGGTGGTCACTGATGATATTTATCGGGATCTGATTTACAATGGCACATCCTATACATCCATGATCAGTATTGACCCTGACATTGCAGATAATACGGTTTTAATTTCAGGCGTTTCCAAATCTTATGCCATGACCGGTTGGCGAATCGGCTATGCGGCTGGGCCGGAAAAGCTCATGCAAGCCATGGCGACCTTCATCAGCCATACCACCTCTAATCCGGCAGCCGTTTCCGAATATGCTGCAGTAGCGGCGCTTACCGGTGATCAGAGCGTTGTCGAAAAGATGCGCCAGGCGTTTGAAGAACGACTCAACCTTTTCTATGATTTGTTGGCCGAGATTCCGGGATTTGATATGGGCGAAAAGCCACAAGGGGCCTTTTACCTTTTCCCGAATATTAAGCGGGCAGCACAGTTGAGCCATTATGGCACCGTTGATGATTTTATCAGCGCACTGTTGAATGAAACCGGGGTTGCGATCGTTCCGGGGCGCGCCTTTGGGATGCCGGATCATGCGCGCATCAGTTATTGTAAAGATCTTAACAGCCTGCGCGAAGCAGCGCGGCGCATTCAGGAATTTGTCCGGAAATAATTTTATATTTTTAAAGTGGGGAGTTAAGGCATGACCGAAAAGATTCGCATCATTGATGCAAAGGAACATGTAAACGAAGAAGTAAAAATTGGCGCGTGGTTGACTGACAAACGAAGCTCTGGCAAGATTGCCTTTCTTCAGTTACGCGATGGCTCGGCGTATTTTCAAGGGGTTGTTTCTAAAGCTGACGTGTCAGATGAAGTGTTTAAACTCGCCAAGGAGCTGCGCCAAGAATCCAGTATGTGGATCACGGGTGTTATTCATCAAGACAGCCGCAGTCATTTTGGCTACGAAATTGAAGTTCGCGATATTGAACTTGTCGGCGACTCTGAAGATTATCCGATCACTCCTAAGGAACACGGGATTGAGTTTTTACTGGATCACCGCCATCTTTGGTTACGGTCCAAACGGCAATTTGCCATTCAACAAATTCGTAACGAAATGATCCGGGCAACCTTTGAATTCTTCAACAACGAAGGCTTTATCAAAATGGATCCGCCAATTCTGACTGATTCGGCACCCGAAGGAACAACCGAATTATTCGAGACCGATTATTTTGATAAGAAAGCTTATCTCAGTCAGTCGGGCCAGCTGTATGCTGAAGCGGGGGCCATGGCTTACGGTAAAGTCTTCACTTGCGGTCCGGTGTTCCGGGCGGAAAAAAGTAAGACTCGCCGTCATTTGACCGAATTTTGGATGATCGAACCGGAAATGGCCTTTTGTCATCAGGAAGAAAGCCTCAAGGTTCAGGAACGTTACGTTGCTTACTTAGTTCAGGCGGTGTTGGACAACTGCAGTTACCCGTTGCATTTGCTCGGTCGCGATCCTGAAGTCCTCAAACAATACACCAAACTCCCATACCCTCGCATCAGCTATAAAAAAGCGATCGAAATGCTGCAGGATGCCGGAATGGATGTGAAGTATGGAGATGACTTTGGCTCGCCTGAAGAAACCTACCTGTCTGACCAATTCGATCAGCCGGTGTTTGTTTTGAATTATCCGAAAAACATCAAACCGTTTTATATGCTGACGGATCCGGATGACCCGCAGCAATATGTCTGTGCTGATATGCTGGCACCTGAAGGCTATGGCGAAATCATTGGCGGTTCCGAACGTGAAACCGATTATGATACATTAAAGGCTTCCATCGAAAAAGCCGGGCTTGATTTGGATGAATACGAATGGTACCTAGACTTGCGCAAGTATGGATCCGTGCCGCATTCCGGCTTTGGTTTGGGTCTGGAGCGGGCAATTACCTGGATCTGCAAGCTGGATCACTTACGCGAAGCCATCCCGTTCCCACGCATGATCAATCGTTTAAAGCCGTAATGGCACGCAAAAGTCGGACGCCAACGCGCCGGCTTTTTTTGGAGGGTCACAAGAATGACTGATTTAAGGACTTACACTGAAGCAGGGCAGTTCAGTGTCTCGAACCTGCTGTTTGACCATTATCCAGCATTGGGCCTGACACAAACCGAATTTCTGACGTATCTTTTTTTGGACCAATGGCAATCCAAGCATCATCAGGCACCGGATCTCAAAGCATTAGCCAACCAGATGAATGTCGCCCCTAACGCGATTTACACAGCCATTGAAACCTTGATTCAAAAAAAGGCGATCGTACTGGAAAGCGTTCCTGACAATCAAGGGCGGATGCGTGATTACTATGATCTCAGTCCGCTACTTGCCAAGATTCCGAATAACGGCCAAACCAATAGCGCCACAATGACCCCGCCCAATGCCGATGCTCAGACAAATGTTTTCAATCAAATTGAAATTGAATTTGGCCGGCCGCTTTCGCCGATTGAGCAGGAAATGATTCGTGATTGGTTGAATACTGATCATTATCTACCCGAGGTCATTTTATTGGCATTACGTGAGGCAGTTTTGAATTCGGCGTACTCATTAAAGTATATGGATCGCATTTTGCTAAACTGGGAACGCCGCCATCTCAAAACTGCGCAACAAGTCCAAGCTGACATCAAGCGGCATCAGGAACTTTAAATTCACCATCAAATCAAGATCATACTTTTATCGGGTAAAAGCGGTGAGAGTCAACTAGGAGGCGCATTCATGACTGACGCAGAGGCTAGGCAATTGTTTAACCAAATCATGGCACTATATCCTGATCCCGAACCGACGTTACACGCGACAAATCCCTTTGAAATTCTGGTTGCGGTGATGCTGTCGGCGCAAACGACCGATGTTGCTGTCAATGCTGTCACCCCGGCATTGTTTGCGGCTTATCCAACTCCGGAAGCAATGGCCGCTGCGCCGGTGACGGATATTGCCGAAAAAATCAGCCGACTTGGGTTGTACCGTACGAAAGCAGCTCACTTAAAGGCATTAAGTGCCATTTTGGTTCAGTCATATGGCGGCAAGGTCCCAGCTGACGCAGCTGATTTGGTTAAGTTGCCAGGGGTCGGCAAGAAAACGGCCACCGTGGTGCTTAGCGATGCATTCGGCATTCCCGGTGTGGCTGTCGATACACATGTCAGTCGGATTGTGAAAGGGTTGGGACTGGTTTCACCTAAGGCTACGCCGGTTCAGATTCAAAAGCGACTGGAGGCATTAATGCCGAAGTCTACCTGGATCAAGTTGCACCGCAGTTTGATTCGTTTTGGTCGCGAGCATTTACGCGCCCGCGATCCAAAAACACCGGCCGGTTCCGAATGGTCATTTTTAGCAGAGCATTACGCGCCGCTGAAGGAGGCAGCTAAGCATTGACAGATAAAATTGTGCCATCTAAACGAAAGGTTCACCGTGAAAGTTGGGATCATTATTTTCTCGAACTCGCGCAACAAGTTTCGGAGCGGTCAACTTGTGAGCGGGCCACTGTTGGCGCTGTTTTAGTGCAGGAGCACCGCATCATTGCCACGGGCTATAATGGCGCCATCAGTGGCGATCCGCATTGTGATGAGGCAGGGCACTTAATGCGTGACGGCCACTGCATTCGCACGATTCATGCAGAGATGAACGCGATTATCCAATGCGCAGCCAATGGTGTCAGTACCCACGGCGCGACCGTTTACGTGAACTTCTTCCCGTGTCTGAATTGCACCAAGGCTTTGATTCAAGCAGGGATTAAGCGCATTGTTTACGCGCACGACTATCGCAATGACCCTTATGGCGAGGCGTTGTTAAAACAGCATCATTTAGACGTCTTGCACTTGACTCCACAAGAATAATATCGCAAAAAGAGTCCCAAAGTTTGATGTGCCTGCATCAAACTTTGGGACTCTTTACATGAATGGTGAACCAGTCGTCTCAACCTTCGATCAAAAAATTGACCGTAAAAAAACTCGATGTTAGCGCCAAAACATCTGGCGGTTGCATCGAGCTTTTTAGTATTCAGTCGTTAAGTGTCTTACTGACTGCCGCTAGAGCCACCACCGCTTGCCGATGAAGGCGTACTATTTGAAGATGGTTCTTCTTGTGAAGCCTGCGAGGCACTTGGTGTTGTGACACTCGGGGTTGAAACGCTTGATTCAACGCTTTCGGAAACTTCACTGCTGGAGCTTTCGTCACTAGCCCGTGAAGACGATGATTCGGAACTGACACTTGAGGATGAAGACTCGGCGACCGCTTTGCGACTGCTTGGCCCGTGACCACGGACGTACAGTTCTTTCGTGGTATTACCTGAGCCGCCAGTAATCGCCGTTCCCGGATTGCTGCCTTTTAAAATATTGTAGGATTCAACTGTATCCGGTTTAGTCCAGTCGCGATTGTCCAAATTCTGTGAGGTATAGCTCATCAGCGCTTTGTATATTTTCTGCGAAATTTCCTGTTCAGCATAAGTGATACCATGCGATGTCGGCTTGTCATAACCTGTCCAGACCGAAATGACCCGATTACGCGTATAACCCGTAAACCAAGCGTCCTTAGCAATTCCCGTTGCGTTTAACGCCGGATTTTGTTTGAGTTCGGCATCACTGTAATCGGTGGTTCCGGTCTTGCCGGCTTGATGGAGTCCGGAAATAGCGGCTGCTGTCCCGGTACCCTTAGTCAGCACACCTTTAAGCATGTCGGTAATCATATACGCGGTACTTGACTTCATCGCCCGCGTTCCTTGACTGTTAAAGGTCTGCGTGTTACCGTCAGCAGTTACAATCTTATTGACGTAATACGGTTTGTAATAGGTACCACCATTTGCAAATGCGCCATAAGCGCCCGCTTCTTGAACGGTGTTAACCGAAGCACCAATCGCACTTGAGAGATACTGCTCCGAGCTTGGCAAATCAATGCCCAAGCCTTTCAAGAATTTCACGGCGTTGGTCATACCAACGGCACTCAAAGTTTTGACCGCCGGAATATTCCGCGATTGTTCCAGTGCCGTCCGCATGGAAATACGACCTTGGTACTTTTTATCCCAGTCATACAGGGAAATACTGGTGCCCGGATATTGATAAGGTTCATCCAGCATTTGTTCATAAGTGGAATAGTTCAGATATTCAATTGCCGGCCCATAATCCATGAGCGGTTTCATGGTCGACCCATTGCTTCGGGTATTTTGCGCCGCGCGGTTATAGGCAAGGCGGACATCGCCGGTTTTACGGCCACCGATCTGCGCCAGCACTTCACCATTATCCGGATCGGTCATGGTCACCCCGGTTTGGAAAGAATCGTCAGGGAAACTAACATAGTCGTCAGTATTAACGATGTCATACAATCGACGCTGGGCACTCATGTCAATATTGGTATAGATATCCAGATTATCAGTATACGGATTTAACCCGGTTTTCTTCTTCACTTCGGCTATCACCTGGGTGAGGTAAGAATCGATAATCTTGTCATTGGTCGTGGTATTGGTTTGCTGCTGTTTCGGCTGCAGGCCATCCGTAATCGGCGTAGCCTTGGCCTTTTTAGCGTCTGCGGCTGTGATCTTCTTGTCCCGCAGCATCGCATCAATAACCGCATTGCGGCGCTGGGTTGCCTTTTGCGGATATTTGTACGGATCGTAACCGGCAGGACTTTGTGGAAGGCCGGCAATGAACGCCGTCTGCGCTAACGTCAGATCTTTAAGCGATTTATTAAAATAAAACTTGGCGCCGGTGCTCATCCCGTACTGACCATAATTCATGAAGACTTTGTTGATGTAGTACTCCAGAATCTGATCTTTACTATATTTTTGTTGAACCTGCATCGCCAACCAAGCTTCCTGAGCTTTACGGCGCAGCGTTTGGTCAGATGACTTGGTACTAAATACAGACAGCTTAATGAGCTGCTGCGTCAAAGTCGAACCACCTTGAAGGCCATCGCTGGTTCCGGTCAGGTTGTTGAAGGCGGCGCCGATGATTCGGACTGGATCAACGCCTAACTTTTCATCGTAGAATCGGCGATCTTCAATTGAAACAACGGCATCTTTCAACTGCTGCGGAATTTCGGAAGCTTTCACATAATCACGGTTTTCGAGTCCAAGCGTCGTGATCTCGTTTCCGCTGCGATCATAAATGGTGCTGGAACCGCCTGATTCCAACTTCGCCTGGGTGACTTCAGGGGCATCTTTGGCATACCAAGAGAACAGGCCCACGCCTGCAATGAAGAGGACAAGCAATCCAAGCAATGTCCATTTGAGAATACGCCGCCACAATTTCTTGGGCGGCTTGGGTCCATTAGTGAGTTTATCTTCGCGGCGTCGCGCCATTCGCGACATGTTCTGATTATCAGCCACGCAAATTACCTACTTTCGTTTCGATCAACCAGTCAACGCCGTCAAGAAACGGCACGACCGGTTGCAACTGCGGATGGAGTTCAAATCCGTGTTGAATGATTTTTGTTAAAGGAATCGACTTACGGCCACCGGTGCTCTGGTGATCCCAGCATGCGATTAGTCGGCTTGCCGGAAAAACAAAAAGTCGCTTAATGGTCGCAAATCGAATCACAACAAAACAGATCCCGTTTTGCTTCAAACAGCGCCGAAAATGATCAATCTGGTGCTGATGGAAGTTTTTTAGCGGGAAGCTTGCCTTATTCTTGGTTTCCTTGGCCTCAAAGTCAAGGTAATAACCACGATAAACCCCATTATAATCTGTGGTAGAAGGTGTCTTAAAGTACGCTTCGCGAATCACCGCCTGGCTACGTTTGGGGTAGTCGACTTTTACAATTTGCACAGGCGTCGGCTTTTTATACACGACCGCCTTGTCAACACTGCGATAATACTGATTACTGAGATTAAGTTCTTCTTCTAATGTCATCCCACGCCCGCCATAAATCGTTGGGCGCGAAACGGAACTGGGTGACAATTGCGTCCCGTCTTTGTATGGATTACCATTGGGATAACGAATGGTCATGCGATCACACTCCTGGCGCTATTATACCAATATCAACCGCGTTGGCCTAATATTTGGAGGAAAATCATGGCTGGAAAACGATTATGGATAACCGGATACCGTGCCTATGAACTCAACGTCTTTGGCAATCAGGACCCGAAGCTAAAAGTCCTTAAAACTTCATTAAAAAATACCTTACTTCAGTATCTGGATGAAGGTCTAAACTGGCTGATTACCGGCGGTCAATTAGGCGTTGAGCAGTGGGCAATCGAGGTCGCTTTAACGCTGAAGCCATTGTATCCCGACTTTAAAATTGCGATGATGCTGCCGTTTACGGATTTTGGCTCAAAGTGGAATGAAGCCAATCAGGGACAATTGGCCGCACTACGCCAGCAAGTCGATTTTTCCGATGCGGTTTCGCAAGCGCCATATCAACGACCGGCACAGTTGCAGGGTTATACGCGGTTCATGACCGCACACACGGATGCTGCGGTGATTGTTTACGATCCGGAGTTTCCCGGTAAGCCGCAATGGGATTACCGCGCTGCTGAGGATATGGCTAATCGGCGTGATTATCCGGTCACGTTGATTACCATGGACGATTTGGAAGACACTGCCCAAGAAATGGCAGAAGCGGAAAATGAGCATTTTCAAAACGATTGAGATATGGTAAGCTTATTGTTAGTCTGGTTCCATGAAAACAATGAGGTGTGTCGGAATGGATAGTAACAAAGAAACAAAATTTAGTATCCAGTACGGACCTAAAGATATTTTGGACAAGAAGTTCAAGAATAAGGTTCGCGGTTATGATCCGGATGAAGTCGATGAATTTTTAGACGGCATCATTCGTGATTATGAAGCTTTTACTAACGAGATTGATCGACTGAAAGAAGAAAATGCAAAGCTGTTTAGTCGGGTCGATGAGCTAACCAAACAGCTGAGTGTTTCCAAGAATGTCAGTGCGCAGACACCGCAAACCAACGCTGCTGCGACAAATTATGACATTCTTAAACGTCTGAGTAATCTGGAACGTCATGTTTTCGGTTCAAAGCTGTCGGATAGTGGTAGCGCTGATACCCACGATGACAACAGCCATTCCGACGTTGACCAATATTGATGATCACATGTAGATCCTGAGTGATCGCGGTCTGCATCTGCAGGCTGAGGAAAGTCCATGCCCGCACAAGCTGCGATGCTTGTAGTGTTCGTGCTAAGCCCAATAAGCTTAGGGACCGTGTCAACGGTTACGGCGACCAACCGCGCTAAGGTTTCGGCTATGCGCCAGTAGGTCTGAAAAGTGCCACAGTGACGAAACGTTCAGGGAAACCTAAACGGTGGAACGGGTAAACCCCGCGAGCGAGTAACCCAAACTTTTGGTAGGGGCGTTTTGCCAAGCAAACTGAAGCGACGGCAATACAGCGGCAACGCTGAGATAGATGATGACTGAAGGAACCTGCGCCTGAACAGGCTCTGGAACAAAACATGGCTTATAGGGATCTACATGCAGGCACAGCTCGGGGAGACTCGGGCTGTTTTTTTGTGAGCGCGAGCCGGCGCGGTTAGAAGCTGGAGTGTAAGTGGCCTCAGCCCCAAATGGCTGGGCTTTGGCCATTTGGGGCTGAGGCCCTTACACGCAAGCTTCTGCGCTGGCGAGCGCGTTATAGAACGCAAAAGTCAGACTACATACTTGCCCACAATAGAAATCTCCCAGTTAACGCGAGCTTTACCATCACGCCCAAGCTCCTTACACGAAGGCTCCTGCACCGGTAAACGCGTTACAGAACGCAAAAACTCAATCGCCTATCCCCACCAACAATTCCGCCCACCTTAAAATCCAACATCGCCAACCCCATCAAAAAAAGTTAAACTAAATCTGAACACCATTCTTTAAACCGGCATTTTGAAAGGAAATCATGTCATGACATATCAACTCGTCGCAACGATGGCAGCAGGACTTGAAGCTGTTACGACCAAGGAACTAAAAGCACTGGGTATCGAGACCCGAACCGAAAATGGCAAAGTGTATTTTCAAGGCGATGACCAAACCATTGCTTTAACCAATGTCTGGTTGCGCAGTGCCGATCGAATCAAAATCGTGGTCGGTCAGTTCAAGGCACGCACTTTTGATGAATTGTTTGAAGGCGTCAAAGCGTTGCCGTGGGATCAGTATTTGCCACTGGATGCGGCGTTCCCGGTTGAAGGCCGCGCGGTTCGCTCACAGTTACATTCTGAGCCTGATGCACAAGCCATTACCAAAAAAGCGATTGTCGAGAAAATGTCGGCCGTTTACCACCGCACCACCCGTTTACCCGAAACCGGAGCTAAGTATCCGCTTGAAGTTTCGATTTTAAAAGATGTGGCAACGCTGACGCTGGATACAACCGGTCCCAGCTTATTTAAACGCGGTTACCGGATTGCCAAAGGGGAGGCACCGCTTAAAGAGAACTTTGCGGCAGCACTGGTTTTGCTCACCAACTGGCATCCGGACATGCCGTTTGTCGACCCTACAACCGGTTCCGGAACCATCGCGATTGAAGCGGCTTTGATTGGCCATCATTTGGCGCCGGGCCTGCAGCGGCATTTTGCCTTTGAAAACTTCGGCTTTTTTGATCAAGACGTATTGCAGACCACCAAAGATCAGGCTATGGATCAGGCGGATTTTGACCGAGAACTTGATATTCAGGCAAGTGACATTAACGGTGACATGATTGACATGGCCAAATTAAACGCCCAGCAAGCAGGTTTACTTCATAGTATTCAATTTAAACAGTTGGCGGTTAAAGATTTCACGACCACTAAAGAAAACGGCGTCATAGTGGCTAATCCGCCTTATGGCCAACGTCTAAGTGATCAAGCGGCCGTCCGCCAGCTGTATGCGGAAATGGGTCGGGCCTTTGCGCCTTTGACCACCTGGAGCAAATACATTTTAACGAGCGACATGGGCTTTGAGAAAGCCTATGGCAGTAAAGCGACCAAACGCCGCAAACTATACAATGGCACAATCCGAACCGATCTTTTCCAGTATTGGGGTAAACCTAATTGGCACCATCATGACAGAAAAGAGGGATGAATCGTGAAGATTCTAAATAGCTTCAGTCTTGAACCAGCGCAACGGCAGGTATTGGAAAAAGCTGGACATACCGTGATCGAAGAAGATCAACTGGACGCAACGACTGCTCAGCAAATCGATGTCATTTACGGCTGGCATGCGGCCTCGGCAACGGTTAATTATGACCATCTGCAGTTTGTCCAGGCAATGTCCGCTGGGGTTGACTATTTACCGCTCGCTGATTTTGCCAAGCATCACGTCTTGCTGGCCAATACCAGCGGCATTCACGCGGAACCGATCGCCGAATATGTGCTTGGCGCTTTGTTCACCATCAGTCGTGGCATCCTACCGGCGATTCGCGCAGGGCACCAGATGTGGTCATTGCGTCAGGAGCGGCCGCCGATGACGCTATTGAATGGATTGACGGTGGTTATTTTTGGAACCGGCCATATTGGCTCGACAATTGCCTCCAAGTTGCATGCGCTAGGATTGCATACGATTGGCGTCAGTGCCCATGGTCGACCTGCAGCCGGCTTCGACGATGTGGTAACCGATGCGGAGACGAAACGCGTGATTTCTGCCGCCGATATTGTGATTAATGCACTCCCGTTGACGCCTGCTACCAGACATTTTTATGATGCCGAGTTCTTTGCTGCTCTCGATCGACAACCAATTTTCGTTAACATCGGTCGTGGTGCTTCAGTCGAAACAGCGGCACTCGTTCAAGCGCTGCAATCCCAGCAGTTGCGTGCCGCTGTCCTTGACGTGGTCGATCCTGAGCCATTGCCACAAACCTCACCGCTTTGGGACATGGATCAGGTTTTGTTGACGCCGCACATTTCCGGCACGGTTCCTCATTTGCGCGACCAAGTTTTTAAAATTTTTAATGAAAACCTTCAGGCCTTGGTATCAAGCGGTCAATTAGCAAGTCACCAAGTCGATCTGAGCCAAGGTTACTGAAATTTAGTCCGGCAACCGTTATACTGAACTCGTAAACGTTTTCAGTTACTGCATTGCCCGGTAAACCGGCAATACGCGTTGAAACAGTTGCCGCCAGCATTTTAGACGGCATGAAGATGAAGGAGGAATTCTTATGGCACAACGCCCGGAAGAAATTACCAACTTGCTTCAAGATGCTTTACACTCACAGCACGAGGTTGCGATCGATACGATCGATCGCCGTTGCCTAAAAGGCCGCGTCGTCGATATTAAGGCGGCAAAAGTTAAGCCGTACAACGAACGCGGCGTCATTACGGTAGCAACTGGGCGAGGAGCTAAACGAATTCAGGCGTACGCCATTAGCCAAATTAAATATAATTAACGCTTCCAACGAGGCGTAGATAAAGGGGCAGCCGGTAAAATGGCTGCCCCCCTTTTTGGAAATATTGAACTGATTAATGCTTAAGGTACCAGCAAGTTGATCACGTCATCTTTAGGAATATTGGTGAAGTAATCATTGGTGTTAATGCCATCCAGTGTCTCCTTAACTGCCTGAGACGTATACGGCTTGTCTTTCAACGCAGCAGCGACGTCAGCAACATCTTTGGGTCCAAAGAAGTCACCGTAGAATTTAACGTTTGCGATCTTGCCGTCCTTAATATCAAAACGGGCATCGATTGTACCATAATCAAAATGCTTACGCTTCTTGGTGGTAAATTCCGGACTGTGGCCATAAACCCAGTCCCAGTTGTTGTAAACGTCGTCATAAATCTTCTTGATTTCGACTTGGTCAGCGTCGGTAACATGATATTCCTTGTCTTTAATTTCGGCAACATCATCAACGCCAAACAACCGTGTCAACAAAATATCCCGAAATTCCGGAAGCGTCATATCTTGGTACTTTTTGTCCAGATAAGGGCGCAGGTTGGTGACCCGGCTCTTAACGGACTTAATACCTTTACTCTTAATCTTGTCTTCCGGTACGTTGAGGACTTTAGGAATGACACTCATGTCCACATCTAGCATTAAAGTACCATGAGAGAACGTCTTGCCGTTGCGGGTATACATCGCGCTGCCTGAGAACTTCTTGCCGTCAACCAGCATATCATTGCGGCCGGAAACCTCAGCACTCGTGGCACCCATCGTATGAATCGCATCCACAATCGGCTGAGTGAAGGACTTGAAGTCGCCGAATTCTTCAGAATCACTATCAACCACAAACGAGAAGCATAGGTTACCCAAATCGTGATAAACCGCACCGCCACCTGACAGCCGACGCGTTACGACAATATTGTGCTCCTCAACATACTTCTGATTCAATTCTTCCAGTGTATTCTGGTTGCGCCCGACAATGACACTCGGCTTTTCATAATAAAAAAGCAACAGTGGCTCATCAAACTGTTTGGCATTCATCAAATACTGCTCAGTTGCCAAATTCTCGCGAATATCGTGGGACTTCATAATGACATAGTACATTTATAGGTTTCCTCCTTGTTAGCGTGAACCGGCGCGGTTAGGAGTCGGAGTGTAAGTGGACTTGGGCGTGATGGCCCGCTCTTTGGCCATTGCGACCAAGACCCTTACACGCAGACTCCTGCGCCGGTGAACGCGTTATGGTAAAGCGTGAACCGGCGTGGTTAGAAACCGAACGGCCGGTTCACCATCCGATCTTGTGGCACTCAACGAAGATTGTTAAGCGCCATTTGGTACATGGTCTATTTTAACGAGTTAATCATTAAAAAGAAAGCGATTTCGATTGCAAACAATTCATTAGTTCAAATGGTATCGATTCCATAACATATTTTTATATGGCTCAGAGTGAACACCTTTTAGCAATCGTTCTATTTGGCTTTACAGTGACAATGACAGCCGGCACCGCTCAGCTGATTCCTCGTGCAACTAAATGAGAAATGCGTTAAGATTGTCCTATATCGTTTTATTATGAAAGGAGCTTTTGAATGACGAATAAAGTGCGCTACCAAGACGATCTATACCGAGCAGTAAATGGGGCCTGGATGGATCAAGCAGTCATTCCTGATGACAAAAGCAGTACCGGCGGCTTCCAGGATTTAGCCGATGAAGTAGAAGAAAAAATGATGGCCGACTTTGCGGCTGTTGCCGATGGTTCAAAAGAAGCACCGGACAAATATTTTGCCCAGGCAGTCACGCTTTATCAGCAAGCCAAGGATTTTAAGACGCGCGACGCTGCCGGCTTTGCACCGGCTTTACCAACGTTGCACCAAGTTGCTGCCATCAAAGATTTGGCTGACTACAATCACCGTGCTGCCGAGTTACTGCAGCAGCAACTCATTGATCCGCCATTCAACGTCTTCGTCGATGCCGACATGAAAGACACCAGCAAAAATGTCATTAATCTCATGGGACCCAAGACAATTTTGCCGGATACTTCCTATTACGCCAAAGACAATCAAAACGGAGCCCAACTACTTGCGATCTTCAAGGACATGATGAGCAAGCTGCTGGCATACACTGATCTTGATGACGCAGCGCAAAAGACAACCTTGGCCGGCGCGCTTGCTTTTGATGCCGAAATTGCTAAACACGTCAAAAGTTCCGAAGAGTGGGCGGATTATCCAAAAGCTTACAATCCAATGCCGACAACCACTGTCGTTGAAAAGCTCAAACCATTCGATTTTGAAAACTTCCTGAAGGCAATTTTCAAAACGGTTCCGGATACCATCGTCGTCGCCGATCCGCGCTTTTTGGATGAATTCGGTCAGTTATTCAATGAAGCCAATTTTGCGAACTACCGCGACTGGCTTTATGTATTAAGTCTCGATAGTGTTGCAGGCTTCTTGAGCGAACCGCTGCGGCAATTAGGCGGTACCTATAATCGCGCATTATCCGGGGCGCCGAAATCACCGGATCAGGTTAAGCATGCCTATCGGGTAACCAATGCCTACTTCAGTGAGCCAATCGGTATTTATTATGGCCGCACTTATTTTGGCGAGAAGGCCAAGGCCGATGTAACCCAATTGGTCGAAAAAATGATTGCCACTTACAAACAGCGCCTGGCCAATTCTGATTGGCTCTCACAACCAACCAAAGATAAAGCCATTCTTAAGCTGGATAAGATGGTACTTAAAATGGGTTATCCGGACAAACCCGAAGCCATTTACGATTTGCTGCACGTTGATCCAGAAAAGTCATTACTTGAGAATTTGAAAGCCATGCAAATCGTTCAACAACAATACAACTACGATAAACTAAGCAAGCCGGTTGATCGCAGTGTCTGGAACATGCCAGGTCACTTGGTCAATGCCAGTTACGACCCGTCAAAAAATGACATCACATTCCCAGCAGCGATCCTGCAGGCGCCATTTTATTCATTGAAGCAGACCGCCTCAGAAAACCTTGGTGGCATCGGTGCCGTTATCGCTCACGAAATTTCGCATGGGTTCGATAATAACGGGGCACAGTTTGACGAATTTGGTAATATGGTCAACTGGTGGCAAAAAGCAGACTATGCGCACTTTAATGAGCTAACCAAAGCCATGATTGACGAATTTGACGGTCTCGAAACCGAAGCAGGCAAAGTTAACGGTAAACTCGTTGTGTCGGAAAATATCGCCGACGCCGGTGGACTGCCGGCAGCTTTGGATACTGCCAAACGCGAGCCGGATGCCGATCTGCGAGCATTTTTCATTAACTGGGCCCGCATCTGGCGTTCCAAGTCCCGGCTTGAACGGGCAAAGATGTTGTTGGCCGTCGATGTCCATGCCCCGCATGAACTGCGTGCCAATATCCAGCCGCGTAATCTGGATGACTGGTACACGACGTTTGATGTTCAACCAGGCGACGGCATGTATCTACCGCCGGAAAAACGCGTTCAAATTTGGTAATCCTATTAGCATCGACTCATTGAGTCGATGCTTTTTTAGAAGAATGGCGCTAAACAAAGCGATTGCGCGATGCTGATAACCAGAAGTGAATGCATTGAAGCATCATCTTCCGAGCAGCGGATTTAAGCCACAGTTGAGCAAAGGCGTGTGAAAGGGAATACAAAGTGGTCTTGATAGGTTATAATAGTTATAGGAAAGCATTTGCGATAATCAGAACTGATAGGAAGTAGGGGAGTTTATGGAACTGCAGACGTTGCGTAACTTTATTGAAATTGCCGACCATGGCAGTATTACGGCTGCTGCCAGAACATTGGGCATTTCCCAGCCGGGGTTATCGCGCCAATTAAAAGATCTGGAAAAAGAACTGGGCGTTAAACTGCTGATCCGGGGAAATCGACGGGTTACCTTGACGGAAGATGGCACCTACTTATTGAACCGAGCCCGCGAGTTAACCGCCATCGCCGAACGCACCAAAAATAATTTGCAAGGCAAACATACTCTGGGTGGTGATCTTTACATTGGTGCCAGCGAAACCAGTGGTAAGCGCCTGATGTTGCAGGTTGCCCAATCCCTCCGCCAGCAGTATCCCAGTCTGCATGTCCATGTGACTTATGGTTCTGATGAAAGTCTGATTGCTAATCTTGAAGCCGGTATGTACGATTTTATTTTGCGCCCAGGTAAGGAACAGACTCAGTACGAAAGCCTGCCGCTCCCGATTCGCGATGCTTGGGGCGTTTTGATGACCACCGATGATCCATTAACCGATAACCTTCTGATCACGCCAAATGATCTTAACGATAGCGAACTGATTCTGCCGCGGGCTACGCATACTCGCAGTGCCTTTGAACACTGGCTAGGACAGGGACTCGACCCGGCTTACATCGTTGGCACCTACGATTTGACCGCTGATGCTTTAGGCATGACCGCAGTCGGACTAGGGCGCGCGCTATGTCTCGAATATCTGGCAACGCAAACATCGAACACTTCCTTAACCTTCCGTCCTTTAGCTCCGGCATTAGCCGATTCGATCGCGTTAGTGTGGAAACGAGACCGCGAACTTTCCCGCATCGCCCAACGCTTCTTAAGCCTCGTTCATGAAACGATCAGCCAGCAAAAAGCAGAAAGTTAGACCGAAAGGAAAAGAGATTATCGCGCGATCATCCAAAATGAGCCATTTCTGACATTCTGATTTAAAAAGTGAATATAAAAAAAAGCCGGCTCCAAATGCGTATCGCATAACTTGCGACGCATCTGGAGCCGGTTTTTTTATTCCTCGACACATTCATTTCCGAAAGCCTTACTTATCGTGGCCTTCGTCTTCAGTTGAAAATGAATAATCATCATCCTGCATGGCTTCAACCTGTCCCAGTCGATAACCATTACCGACTTGGGAGAAGAAGTCGTGGTTGGCTGTTGACGTCGAAATGCCGTTCATAACAATCGGGTTCACATCATCAGCCGTATCTGGAAAGGCGGTTTCCTGGCCCAGATTCATGAGCGCTTTGTTGGCGTTGTAACGCAGGAAAGTCAAAACCTCGTCAGTCCACTTGGTTTTAGCATACAAATCATTCGTGTACTTTTCTTCGTTTTCGTACAAGTCGTAGAGTAAGTCGTACATCCAATCCTGCAACTTTTGCTGTTCATCTTCCGGCAGTTCATTGAAACCTAACTGGAACTTGTAACCGATATACGTGCCATGGACACTTTCATCCCGAATGATCAGCTTAATGATTTCCGCCACATTGGTCAGCTTGTTGTTGCCTAAATAATAGAGTGGGGTAAAGAAGCCTGAATAAAACAGGAAGGTTTCCAAAAAGACACTGGCAATTTTCTTTTGCAACGCTGAACCGTTGTGGTAGATATCGTTGATCTTGTTAGCTTTGTATTGTAGATGTTCATTATGATTCGTCCAGTCAAAGATTTCATCAATTTCGGCAGGAGTGTTCAACGTTGAGAAAATCGATGAATAACTCTTGGCATGAACACTTTCCATGAACTGGATGTTGTTCAGGACCGCTGTTTCCTGCTGCGTACGGATATTCTGCCGCAAACTTGCCATGCCGTCTTGACTTTGCAGGGTATCTAGCAACGTCAGCCCGCCAAAGACATGCCCGACAACCCACTGTTCATCAGGACTCAATGAACGCCAATCGTCTAAATCGTTGGATAAAGGGATCCGGGTATCCAGCCAAAATTGTTCCGTCAACTTTTCCCAAGTTGCCTTATCGACTTCATCTTCAATCGCATTCCAGTTAATCGCAATATATTGTTTTGCCATATTCTCCGCTCCTTGTATGTAAAAACAGGGGAGATCCCCCTGTTAAAAGATAATCAAATTGAGCAACTTTCACAAGCGTTGCTGCCGATTTCTTCTTGGTCATCGGTGTAAGTCCGGATGTAGTAAATCGACTTGAGGCCTTTGTGATGGGCGTAGTTCCGCAAAATGTTCAAATCACGCGTCGTCATCTTGTCGGTTCGGCCGTCTTTCCACGGATAAAGGCCAGCAGGAATGGTACTGCGCATGAACAGGGTCATGGCCATTCCTTGATCAACGTGCTGTTGGGCAGCGGCATAAACATCAATGACTTTACGCATGTCGATGTCGTAGGCACTTTGATAGTAAGGCATGGTGTCATTCGACAAACCAGGCGCCGGGTAGTAAATGGTGCCGATCTTCTTTTCCTGGCGATCCTCAATCCGGTTAACAATTGGCTGCAAGGAGGCACTGGTATCATTAATATAGCTGATCGAGCCATTAGGAGCCACAGCCATCCGGTTTTGATGATACAAGCCGTCCTTCATCACACTCTCTTTGAGCGCTTCCCAGTCCGCCTGGGTCGGAATGTGAACATCCTTGAACAAATCACGCACCTTGTCGTACTTAGGTGCCCATGATTGTTGGATATACTTGTCAAAATAACTGCCATCAGCGTACTTGCTGTTTTCAAAATTATGGAATGTTTCGCCACGTTCTTTGGCAATCTTGTTGGATGCCTTTAACGTGTAATAATTCAGCAACAAGAAATAGATGTTGGTGAAATCAAGGCTTTCCGGTGAACCATAATACATATGATTCTTAGCAAAGTACGTGTGCAAGCCCATCGCGCCAAGGCCAATGCTGTGTGCCAGGTGATTCCCATGCTGAACAGACGGCACAACGTCAATATTGCTATGATCAGTGACATAGGTCAATGCCCGAACCATGGCTTCAACGCTGTGACCAAAGTCGCGACTGTGCATCAAATTAGGAATATTCGTGCTACCCAGGTTGCAGGAAACATCTGTCCCTAAGACTTCATATTCCTGCTTGTTGTTGAGCTTGGATGGTACCTGTACCTGCATGATTTCCGAGCACAGGTTGCTCATGATGATTTTGCCATCGATCGGGCTCGCATTGTTGGCAGTGTCAATGTTGATGATGTAAGGATAGCCAGATTCCTGCTGTAATTTGGAAATTTCATTTTCCAGATCGCGGGCCTTAATCTTGTATTTCTTAATGTCCGGATTGGCCACCATGTTGTCGTATTCCTTGGTGATATCCACATACGAAAATGGCTTGCCGTAAGCTCGTTCAACCGAATAAGGGGAGAAGAGGTACATATCGGCATTGTCCTTAATAAGCTCGTAATACTTATCAGGCACAATGACGCCGAGGCTAAGGGTCTTTACCCGATACTTTTCATCTGCGTTTTCCTTTTTAGCGCCCAGGAAACTGATGATATCAGGATGGAAGACATTCAAATAAACCACGCCGGCACCTTGACGTTGGCCCAACTGATTGCTGTAGGAGAAAGAATCTTCCAACAACTTCATAACCGGAAGTACGCCACTTGCAGCACCGTCAATGCCTTTGATTGGCGCACCGGCTTCACGAAGGTTCGATAGTGTCAGGCCGACCCCGCCACCAATTCGTGACAACTCAAGGGCAGAGTTAATCGCGCGGCCAATCGAATTCATGTCGTCGGTAATTTGCAGTAGAAAACAGGAGACCAATTCGCCACGGCGTTGCCGACCAGCGTTTAGGAACGAAGGGGTAGCCGGCTGATACCGCTGATGGATCATCTCGTCAGCCAGATCCACCGCCAGCTGCTCATTACCATCCGCAAAGAAGAGGGCGTTGGCAAATACCCGATCTTTGTAATCTTCAAGATACTGAGTGCCATCGTCGGTCTTTAACGCATACTGAGCGTAATACTTATAAGCCGCCATGAAGGACTTAAACTGAAAATGCTGAGCCGTCAAGAACTGGTCCAGCTTTTCCAGGAAGGCCGGCTGATACTTTTCTAAAAATCCCGATTCATAATAATGATGGTCAACCAAATACTTCAAGCGCTCTTGTAGCGACGAAAACTTCATCGTATTTGGCGCCACATTTTCGGTCAAAAAGGCCTGTAATGCTTCCTTATCTTTATTGAGCGGAATCTGGTCGTTAACGGGAATATTGATCTCGTTGTTAAGGGCGTAATAAGTAACCTCTTCCGGACTGATTGTTTTTAATGACATGCTAATCCCTGCTTTCACTGCAATTTATCTTCATTCGGTTAAGTTCGATGCGATAAAAAAACTGGCTGTTCAGACAGCCAGTTGCTTCAAGGCATCCGGTCGAAACCCGGAGAATGAATCAAGCCCATCTGCTTCAAGAACAGGAACCTGCTGGAATCCCTTTTTCTTTAAGTAATCGATGTATTCAGGTTCCTCGTTGATGTTGTGTTCCGTAAATGGAATCTTGTGGGTATCGAGGTAGCGCTTTGTCATCCGGCATTGTGGACAGCCATTGCGCGTGAACAGTGTGATGTTACGCATAGGTATCATCCTTTCTTGTTATCTTATGTAGTTTAGAATACTCAATATTGGGGTACATGTCAATGAAAAACACCATATCTTGGGGTTAATTTTTTTGATACCCCAAAGCATATGGTGTCGACTTGATTTTTGCTTACTTTTAGTATAGCAAGAATGCATGCCAGACGCCAGTGTTAATCAATCATAGGCTGACTTAATGCGGCAAAAGCCTGCCCGCTAAGGAAACACGCGTCTGAGACAAGTGCACAAGCATCATTTATCCGGTTGCCGATCTTCTTTGCTATACTATAGCAAAAATTTGGAAAGGAAGTCGTCACCATGGCGTTTGAAGAATTGTTCCTAGACCGCGAAGAACGCGAGCGGTTGGCGCTTTATGGCGATTTGCGAGACGCGCCTAATCGGCAAATGAATATTGCAACGGCAGCGATGGCCCGCGGTGAAAGCTACCGGCAACTGCGACGGCAAATGGCGAAAGTCGCCGAGGATTTACATGCCATTGATCCTGGTGCACCGCCTTTATTACGTAGAGGGGATGGCAACATGACGGCACCGCCTTCGATTAGCCGCGTTCGTTACCGAATCTTTTTGTTTCGGCGATCGCTTCCCGGAAAACTTCTGGTCAAAACGCTGATGCAACCTGATCTAACGTTGCCCATATTATTAGAAGAAACCGGTTTCTCCCGAGCAGCTTTTTTTCGGCGAATTTCCGTATTACGTGGGTACTTGCGCCAAAAAGGGGTCACCATTAATCTCACGCCGTTGGCACTTGTCGGCGCAGAGCCGCGAATTCGTCAAGTTTATCGCCAGTTATTGTGGCAATTGGTTGACGCTGACAATCCTTTGTTTGCAGACATATTGCCTCAGTCGCGTCAGCTGGTTCAAGCCTTACAGGACGCCGGATTAGTCGAGCGGGATTTTTCAGTCAAGCAACTAAGATTTTCAGCTAACATCAATCTCTATCGGTTACAGGCCGATCACGCCATTGTCAATACTTTAAACTTTTCTGAATTGAAGCCGCTGCCCGCGTTGCCGGAAAAGTTGCCAGATGTCTTTGCCCATTTGCCGCCAGAAGTTGCCAAAGCCGAAATGCTCTATCTGTATCTCGGCCAGTGGCGTATTCCGCGATTGCACACGGAGCAGCAATTTGAGGCTGCGGGGATTGTCGGTTACCACGCCGCACACAACACGCTGGCTTGGCAAACCGTCGCAAAAATCCGCGCCGATCTTAGCCGCCACTTGATCGGTATTTCCTCGGCAATCACCACAGATCTGGCATTAGCCGGCAATTTATTAAAAATTTTAATCAGCGAACAGATCTTTCCTGACGGCGCCTATATTGATTTGGCTAAAACCGCGCATCCGATGCGGGCGTTTTATCCGCGGCTGGACAAGGCGATTAAAGCATTTTTTGCGCGTGAGGCACCAACAAATCATGCCCTTGAGGAAATTATCGACGGCTTTTATCAGCTGCTTTGGCCATTCATGACAGAAAGTGCTGTTGCTGATAAACTGAAAGTTGCATTGGACCCGTTGATGCCGCAGCCGTTATACGAAACTGTGCGGCTCAACCTCATTCACCCGGCATTTATTCGGTTGGTAACCATCCACCAACATCCTGACTTTGTGATTTCGGCCCAAGCCTTGGCCCCGGGTGAGGAATCGATCGTGCCTGGCATTCCGGTCTTTTATCTGGCTAGTGAACGATTTGAAAGTTGGTCCGCGCTTTATCAGGAACTCTTTCTCCGCTCCCGTCAGCAACTTCATCAATAAGGAAAAACCGCTGAGTGTCACTCTGTTGACTGCAAAAGCGACTTTCCCCGCTGCCGTTGATGAAAGGCCGGCGTAGGTGCATACTAATATATGAGGAGATGACTGCTAGCATGAAACGAGACAAGAAAGCAGACGAGGCCGCTGTCGTTGATATGAATGACACGCTGATGGACTATGCCCATAAACGCCAGCCACATGTCGAAGATCTGGCTGAAGAATTAGCTAACCGCGCTAAAGATGATCTGAATGCCATTGATGTCTACCTAAAAGATGGGGGCGAGGCCCGCAAAGAATATCAGGCAATTGCGGAAGGTTACCTGCGCGACAAATATAACCTGGAAGGCGACGAGTTAACGACTGCCCGTGACACACTTGTCCAAGCTGCCATCCACTATCTTCTCGGCCACACCAAAGCACTAGACGATTGGCAACGGTAATCAG
This sequence comes from Lacticaseibacillus zeae subsp. silagei, assembly GCF_030770335.1. Lineage (NCBI taxonomy): Bacteria > Bacillati > Bacillota > Bacilli > Lactobacillales > Lactobacillaceae > Lacticaseibacillus > Lacticaseibacillus zeae. Next base: position 1,696,844 of record NZ_CP132484.1, read on the forward strand.
CAACTCATCAAGCCTTCTTCACTGCCATTATGGCGATCAGCTAAACACATATGATTATTTTGAAAATGCTATATTTCGGTCACAAAAACGCCGCCTCAGTGCACCATGCTGACGCGGCGTTTTTGTGACAACATCGTTCAATTTTTAATGACTTACAGGCTGGCTTACAAAATCGGCGACAGGAGCCGAGAAAAGTCCTGTTTGAAGCGTAACCAGCGGCTTTGACTAGCAATGATCGCTGGGGTCAGTAGGTAACTTTGCTTCATATCGGCTTCAAAGATTTCGGCAAGCGTTCCGGCAACCTTACGATCGTAAATAAAGGCGTTGACCTCAAAATTCAGTTTAAAACTACGAATATCGAAATTAGCTGACCCGACACTGGCAATGGCATCATCGACAACCACCGTTTTTGCATGCATGAAGCCATGTTGATAATGGTAAATTTTAACGCCGGCACGAGCCAGATAGGTGGCATAGTACTGGGTCGCACGGAAAATAAACGGATGATCCGGCATATCCGGAATCATGATTCGGACATCAATGCCCGACATGGCGGCGGAAACGAGCGCATCAATCACCGTGTCATCCGGAACCAGATAAGGGCTTTGAATCCAAACCGACTTGGTAGCGCTGGTAATCAGCTTGGTATACCCTAACTTGATCTGCTGGGTAGGGCGATCAGGACCTGATGCGACAATCTGAATCGGTGTACTGCCGGCCGTCATGCCTTCACCTGATTGACCTTCAGGACTGTCCTGCTCCACGTTGTAAGCAATCTCGTCCTTTTCACCGACCGTCGCATTCCAATCCATTGTGAAGCGAATTTTCAACGCATAAATGGTGTTACCTATGATACGCAGGTGAGTATCACGCCAATAGCCAAATTTTGGCTTACGGGAGACATATTGATCGCCGACGTTGAATCCGCCAATATAGCCGACGTGATCGTCAATCACAACGATTTTGCGATGATCGCGGTAATTCAAACGAAAGTCGGTAATCGGATGTTTGGAGCTAAAATAGCTTTCAACCTGGCCACCGACATCGGTTAGTCGGCGCCACCATTTTGCCGAGGCACCCATCGACCCCCAAGCGTCATATAAAACCTTAACCGTCACGCCTTGTTTGGCCTTTTTAATCAATAATTGCTGAAACTGATTGCCTAATTCATCATTATAAATGGTGTAATACTCGACATAAATGTAGTGCTTGGCGCTTTCAATGTCGCGAAACAACGCAGCAAACTTCTTTTCGCCATCGGTATAAAGCTGAACCTGGTTATGGGCCAGCACCGGTGCCTGGGCCGTATTCAGGAAAAAGGCGGTCAGAGCTTTTGCCGCCGGAGTGTAATCAGTAGGAGGCAAAAGTTTATTTCGGGCATTTTCGTGTTTTTGAAGCGACACAAACGCTTTGACCCCAGACTCATACTCACGCTGAATCCGGCGCAGTTTTTTGGTCGAGAGTCCGCGACCCGCGAACAGATAAAAACCGAACCCGATGATTGGCAGGAAAATCAGCACCAGCAACCAGGCCCAGGTTGTCGAAATGTCGCGAACTTCACGAAGAACCGTAAAAATCGCACCCGTCGTGTTCAAAACCAAAATAATAATAATTAGCCAGGTGATCAGCGACATACCACACCTCCAAGAAGAATAGTTTCATTGTACCCAAGCCCCCCATCTCTGTCACGTTAACGGGACCAATCCCTTCTGGTAAATACGCTTAAGTGTGATAGTGACCTGATGATCGAGCCATATGTCGCACTTTCTGAAAAAATATCGCTCAAGGGGTTTACTTACTAATAGTGAGTTGGTAAACTTACTTTTGTTCTGCTACATTTTTGCGCATTGCCTTTCCTGATGGCTAGTGAATAGCTAAGTTATCGGGTACATGCGTGACAACGTGGCCATTAATAGAAAAAGGTGGTTTTCCTGTGAATCAAGATCTTCTGAACCTTCTCAAGCAACGCCGTTCCATCTACGCACTCGGCAAAGATGTTAAGCAAAAAGACGATGACATCATCGAACAAGTTGAATCTGTCATTCAGGCAACACCAACGGCCTTCAATTCGCAAACAACCCGAGCAGTTTTCCTATTTGGCGGACAACACGACAAGCTTTGGGATATCGTGGTTAAGCGCTTGAAGAGTGAGGTCCCGACTGAGGAAGCCTATGAGGCAACCAAAAAGAAAGTTGCTGGTTTCAAAGCTGCCTATGCAACGATTATGTACTTTACCGATACCGACATCGTCAAGCAGCTGGAGCATGAGTTCCCGCTGTATGCTGATAACTTTGCGACCTGGGCAGAGCAGGCTCAGGGATCGGCTCAACTCAACACCTGGGTGGCCCTGGCTAACAATGGCATTGGTGCAAATCTGCAACACTACAATCCCATCATTGATGAGCTTGTCAGCGACGCCTTTGATATCCCGCAAAATTGGCAATTGCGTGCCCAGATGCCGTTTGGTTCCATCGAGGCACCGGCACAGGATAAGGATTATATGGATCGTACCAGCCAGTTTAAGGTATTCATGTAATCACGGGTGCTGAAGTCTTTCGGCTAAAGCCTCGTTTTATTTTAGAATCTATGTTCATGACAAAACAGAAGATGGGTCATGGTTTATGACCCAAAACAAAAATGAACGCACTCCAAATAATACAGGTGCGTTCATTTTTTTGCTTCCAAAAGGATAATTCGTTCGAGTTGTTAGGATATTAGTGCCAAGGCGAAGCAATCGTAGGCCAGATGGGGATCAGCCGTGCCCACAGCGTTCCATCCCCAGCTGGCCGGAGATTGCGGAGTTTGGCACGGCTCAGAACTTATTGCCTAAGCATTTTCGATCGTTCGGAACTCGCTAAACTATAAACGCTTCTGTGAAGTTATAATTTAGCCTCTTTGCGAAAAATTAATTTTTAGCCTCCGCTTCACGTAACCCTTGCTGAGCCAACGTGTGAGCACCACGGTTTTGACGATCGGGCAACCAGTTAGGCAGCACAAGCGGAAACCGGTCAATCAAGGCCAGCAATTCTGCGGTTAAAGCAGGATAATGTTTGGTATAGCGCTTTTCGATTGCCTGAACGACCAGCTTGGAGTCACTATAAAACGCCACGGGTACAGTTGTGAGTTCAGCTTCGATTAATAAATTAAAACCGGCAATCGCTGCAGCAAATTCCGCCTCATGATTGGTCATCGGCGGTAAAGCGGCATGTCGTTGAATCTGCTGAGGCAAACCGCTGACCAGGATGCCAATGCCAGTCGGGCCCGGGTTGCCTTTTGTAGCGCCATCTGTGTATAGTTTAAGCATGATTTCTCCTAAGGAAGTGACGAATTGGCTGACTATCGAACACATTATCAACCTGCATGGATCGATTTTAGCATGTTTTGGAGCGCGATCGTGATCGGTCTCAGCTTGGCGATCATCGTTCAGCTGGAAAGTACGAAACCTTCATGGCTGGCGATTGCGATTGCGGCGATTACGATTTTGACGGCTATCGGCCAGATTTTGCTGCTTCGCCTGATTGCGACTGAAAAAGGCATCCGGTTAACCAGTCTTTTTAAAAGTAATACGATTAATCTGTCATGGAGCGAAATTGAGGGGTTTACGTCCGGCCATTTGACAGTTATGCTTAAAACCAAACAATACGGTCGGGTTTCGTTCCTGATGTTCGGTAAAAAACGAAAGCAAAAGATCGTGGCGTTGATCGAAAAAGGATTGGAAACATCAACTAAATAAGGAGTGTGTTGTATGTCTGATATTGAAATTGCCCAGGCCAACGAAGCGACCTCAATGTGGCCAATTACGAAAGTTGCAGCAAATCTAGGCTTGACCGACGATGATCTGGAACTGTATGGCAAGTCCAAAGCCAAACTTAGCTTCGCGGCTCTCAATGCGTTAAAAGACAAGCCTTTTGGCAAGCTTGTTTTGGTGACCTCGATTAACCCGACCCCAGCTGGTGAAGGCAAATCGACCATTACGGTTGGCTTAGGCGATGCGCTTCAGCAGCGCGGCCAGCATCCCGTCATCGCATTGCGGGAGCCATCATTAGGCCCGGTGATGGGGATGAAAGGCGGCGCTACCGGCGGCGGTTATGCGCAGGTTGTGCCGATGGAAGACATCAACCTGCATTTCACTGGTGACATGCACGCTCTGACAACCGCAGTCGACACCCTGGCAGCTTTAATCGATAACCATCTGCAACAAGGCAACACACTTAATATCGATCCACGGCGAATTCTTTGGAAGCGCGCTTTGGATATTAACGATCGGGCATTGCGCCACGTCACGATCGGCTTGGGCGGCCCAACCAGCGGTGTTCCGCGGGAGGACGGTTTTGACATTACCGTCGCAAGCGAATTAATGGCAGTCCTGTGTCTTGCGGAAAACATCGCGGATCTCAAAGCTCGCATCAGTCGCATCGTGATTGGCTATACTTATGATCGCAAGCCTGTAACTGTGGCCGATTTGAAAGTAACTGGCGCCATTGCGATGTTATTGCGGGATGCGTTGAAGCCAAATCTGGTCCAGACACTGGAACATACGCCGGCGTTCATTCATGGCGGCCCGTTTGCCAACATTGCCCACGGCTGCAATTCCGTTTTAGCTACCCGGACCGCACTGCAACTGGGCAACATTGCTATCACGGAGGCCGGTTTCGGCGCTGACCTTGGCGGCGAAAAGTTCATGGATATTAAGACCCCGGTTTTGGGCAAAACCCCAGATGCCGTGGTTATCGTCGCAACGGTTCGCGCCCTGAAATACAACGGTGGTGTTGCGCTAGCCGACTTGCAACAGGAAAACCTGGATGCCTTGGCTCAAGGTTTTGCGAACCTTAAACGGCATATTCACAGCATGCAGGGCTATGGCGTGCGGGTTGTGGTAGCCGTTAACCGCTTCACCAGCGATACAGATGCCGAGGTTCAGTGGCTTATCGATGCTTGCGCAAAATTAAACGTCAAAGCCGTTATCGCAACGGTTTGGGCTGACGGCGGCCGCGGTGGCTTAGCAGTAGCCGACGCGGTCTTGGACGCCTTGAAGCAGCCGGCAAGTTTCACGCCACTATATGATGTGCATCAGGATGTCAAAACCAAGATCAAAACCATTGTGCAAAAGATCTACGGTGGTGGTGACGTTGTTTATGAAGGAAAAGCCAACGCTGCACTGCGAACGATCGCTAAAAATGGGTGGCAGGATTTACCGGTTTGCATGGCCAAAACCCAGTATTCATTGACCGATAACCCCAAAACTTTAGGAGCACCTGAAGGATTTACGATTCACGTACGCGACATTATCCCTAAGCTTGGGGCAGGGTTCTTAGTCGTCATGACCGGAACCGTTTTGACCATGCCGGGACTACCAAAAGCACCAGCTGCCTTAAACATGGACGTCACCGACGATGGTAAAATTTCCGGACTCTTTTAAATCATTCATGTTTTCGGCACAAGATGTAACCGTCATTTTTCGAATGGCGGTTTTTCTTTTGGCGCGGTACACTTAAAGGCAAATGTCATTTATTCAGGGGGAACTTCTGTGTTTATCTATGTGATCGTTGCAGCTGTCTTGGTTTTGATTGATTTTGTCATTAAGACCTGGGTGAGCGCGCATATTCCACTTGGCGAAAGCCAGCAACTGATTCCGGGCGTGATTGATCTCACGCACATCCGCAATACCGGAGCGGCTTTTTCCATGTTTGAAGGGAAGCAGTGGTTCTTCTACGTCACGACGGTGTTGGCGTTTGTGGTCGTAGCGTTGCTTTGGCGTGACAGCCTGCACAAACCGGTTTATCGCTTGGGACTGACGCTGATCACGGCAGGGGCAATTGGTAACTTCATTGATCGGCTGCGGTTCCAATACGTCACGGATATGTTTCACCTTGAATTTTTGGATCAGTGGCGGTTCAACGCTATTTTTAATTTTGCCGATATGTGCATCACGTTCGGGGTGATTCTGGTTTTGGTGTTTATTTTGTTTGATCGCGACAAGGCGGTGTCCGCATGACCGAGACCTTTACCATCACGACTGAACAAGGGCGCATCGATAAGGTGATCACGGCCCACGAACCGACCCACACTCGCAGTCAGGTACAAAAATGGCTTCAGGACGGCTTGGTCACCGTTAATGGGCAGCCGGTGAAAGCCAATTACAAGGTCTCGTCAGGAGATGTCATTGCCGTTTCGATTCCGGAAGCCCGACCCTTAGAAGCCGTCGCAGAGCCGATTCCGCTTGATATTGTCTATGAAGATGACCAGGTGATCGTGGTTAATAAACCTCAAGGCATGGTTGTCCATCCCGCGCCAGGCCATCCTGACGGCACATTGGTTAATGGGTTGCTTTATCATACTGACTTGCCTGGCATCAATGGCGTCATTCGGCCAGGGATTGTGCACCGCATCGATAAAGATACTAGCGGTTTGTTGATGGTCGCCAAAACCGAAAAGGCCCAATTGAGTTTGTCGGCGCAACTTAAAGCCAAAACGTCCATTCGTGAATACCTTGCGTTAGTTCATGGGACGTTTAAAGAAGATGAGGGCACAATCGATGCGCCGCTTGGCCGTGATCCGCGTGACCGCAAACGACAGGCAGTGGTTGCTGACGGTCGGCATGCGGTTACCCATTTTCAGGTACTGGAACGATTTGCCCACTATACCTTGATCAAATGTGTTTTGGAAACCGGCCGGACCCACCAGATCCGCGTGCACATGGCTTACATTCACCATCCGGTAGCAGGTGATCCTTTGTATGGGCCTAAACGCACACTTCCAGGCAACGGCCAATTTCTTCACGCTGCCAAGCTCGGTTTTGTCCATCCAACCACCGGCAAACTCTTAACTTTCACGGCACCGGTCCCCGAAGTTTTTGAAAAAACCTTAGCCGATCTGCGCGCAGGCATTGACAAGACCCGCAACGTCCGGTAATCTTAACTCAATCAAACAAGCACCTTTAACTAAGTCCAGTGAGGCTTAGAAGGTCCCTTTCCGTTGCGGCGGATTATTCAGGCTACGGTCGCCTTCTATCCAAATTGGATGGGAGGCGCTTTTTGTTTGAGCGCGAACCGACGCGGTTAGAAGCTGGAGTGGAAGTGGCCTTGAAACCTAAATGGCTGGGTTTTGGCCATTTAGGTTTCAAGGTCCTTACGCGCAAGCTTCTGCGCCGGTGAGCGCGTTATAGAACGTGAAAGCCCAAGCACCTAATTGCCTCCAATAGAACAACCCAAGGCAAGCAGCTTCACCCCACACCAACCAGCATACATACAAGAAAGGATGGCACATCATGACACAGTCCAAACAGGTAGTCGACGAGGTAACGATGAAACGCGCATTGACTCGAATCAGTTATGAAATCATCGAACAAAACAAAGGCTTGAACGATCTCGTTCTTGTCGGCATTAAAACACGGGGGATTTATCTAGCCCACCGCATTGCCAAGCGACTTGAACAGCTCGAAGGCCTGCAGGTACCAGTCGGCGAACTGGACATTCGCTTTTATCGCGATGATGTTCATAAAATCGATCACGAACATCAACCCGATGTCGAAGGTGCGCAGCTGCCGGTTAATATCACTGGCAAGCACGTTATCCTGGTAGATGATGTTATTTTCACTGGCCGCACCATCCGCGCGGCGCTGGATGCCTTGATGGACGAAGGACGACCGCGGAAGATCAGTCTGGCAGTTTTGGTTGATCGCGGCCACCGTGAGTTACCGATTCGTCCTGATTTCGTCGGCAAGAATATTCCAACCTCCCTTGATGAACAGATTCAGGTACAGGTTGCGGAACTTGACGGCAAAGACGGTATCAGCATCGAGAAGATGGGGGACTAGTCAATGGCTTTTCACAACGATGAAGCGGTGCTGGACATCGGCGACAAGCCGAAGTTCGGTCAATGGGTGGGCTTATCCATCCAGCATCTTTTCGCCATGTTTGGGTCAACCGTGCTGGTACCGATTTTGGTCGGTTTGGATCCGAGTATTGCCTTATTCTCAAGCGGCGTCGGCACTTTAGTTTACATTTTGATCACCCGCGGCAAAATTCCGGCGTACATGGGCTCAAGTTTTTCCTTTATTACCATCATGCAAGCGTTAATGAAAGGCGCCGGTTATCCCGCGATCGCCCAAGGTACCGTTGCTGTCGGGGTTGTTTACCTGATCGTAGCCTTGATCGTTGCCCGCAGCGGGTCGGCTTGGATTGATCGTGCCTTACCGCCGATTGTCGTTGGGCCGATTGTCATGGTTATCGGGTTGTCATTGGCTGGTACTGCCGCGACTGACGCTACGATGCGAACGATTTCCGCTACCAAAAGCGTGTACGACCTGCGCTACTTCGCCGTTGCCATGATCACCTTGGCTTCGGTCATCATTTACAACATGTATCTCAAAAAATTCATTAGCTTGTTACCGATTCTTCTGGGGATTGTCACTGGCTATGTGGTAGCACTGTTGTTTGGCATCGTGGACCTGACTTCCGTTCAGCAAGCAGCCTGGTTTGACCTGCCAAAGTTCGAGTTGCCGTTTATCAGCTATAAGCCGCAACTTTACTGGGGTGCAATTCTCTCAATGGCGCCCATCGCTTTTGTCACCATGACCGAACACATGGGCCACATCATGGTTCTCAACAAATTGACAAAACGCGACTTCTTTAAGGATCCGGGCCTGAATCATACTTTGGCAGGGGATGGCACGGCTTCCATTATCGCCGGTTTCGTCGGCGGCCCACCGGTGACCAGTTACGGTGAAAACATTGGGGTGCTCGCTATGACCAAAGTTCACAGTGTCTATGTGTTAGGCGGCGCTGGCATGTTTGCCATCCTGTTCGCCTTCATTGGTAAGTTAAGTGCTTTGATTCGCAGTATTCCAAGTCCAGTCATTGGCGGCATCAGCTTCCTGCTGTTCGGCGTCATCGCTTCCAATGGCTTACGGGTTTTAATTGACAACAAAGTCGACTTCGACAAAAAACGCAACCTGATGATTGCCTCGACCATTCTCGTGATCGGTATCGGCAATGCCAGCCTGCAATTCGCCGGGTATCAATTCTCTGGCCTTGCACTGGCAACCGTGATCGGAATCTTCCTGAACTTTGTTTTACCAGAACATGCCGCTAACGAAGAAGGGGCAGAAAAAAATGACCTTATCTAATCTCACTGATACACCATTTAAAGATTTTGTTTCCGCTGAACAAGTTGACGAAAAAAGCGCTTTGGCACTGATTAACCGCGCAGAAGATTTCAAAGCCGGCCAAACGGTTCATTTTCCGGAACCGATCTATGCCGCCAATTTATTTTTTGAAAATAGCACCCGCACGCACACCAGCTTTGAAATGGCCGAACGCAAACTGGGATTGACCGTTATTCCTTTTGATCCGGCCCATAGCTCGGTTTCTAAAGGTGAAACTCTGGAAGATACAATCAAAACGATCGGAGCCATCGGCGTCAACATCGCTGTCATGCGTCATTCTAAAGACGGCTATTACAAAGAACTCACGGGCGCTTGGCCGACAACCGCTATTGTTAATGCTGGCGATGGTGCCGGTCAGCACCCATCCCAAATGATGCTGGATTTAATGACCATTCACGAGGAATTCGGGCATTTTGATGGACTGAATATCGGGATTGTCGGTGATCTTAGCCACAGTCGGGTTGCGCGCAGTGACATGCAGATGCTTCACAAACTTGGAGCGACGTTACATTTTGCCGGCCCACAACAGTGGTATGATCCTAGCTTTGATCGATACGGCGACTTCATCAGCGTGCCAGATCTGGTCAAACAAGTCGACGTTCTGATGTTGCTACGGGTTCAGCTTGAGCGGTTTAATGCTGACAACCGCGAAGCATTTTCCAAAGAAAGCTACCATGCGAAATACGGCATCACGGATGCTCTAGCCAAAACGATGAAACCCAATGCCATTTTCATGCACCCGGCACCAGTCAACCGCGACGTTGAGTTAGCTAGCGACTTAGTTGACGGTCCGCGCTCACGGATCTTCACCCAAATGCAAAATGGCGTCTTCATGCGGATGGCGATGCTTGAAGCGGTCATCAACGCCCGTCACTTCGGAGAGGAGTAACTTTACTTATGCTCATCAAAAATGCCCATATCATCAGCGATACCGAATACACGGCAGATATTCAGATCACCGACGACAAAATTACGGCGATCGGCCAGCAACTTGCTGCCCGCAGTGAAGAAACCGTCATTGATGCCACCGGTGCAACAGTCGTTCCGGGACTGATTGACGTCCATGTTCATTTTCGCGAACCCGGCTTTACTGCTAAAGAAACAATTAAAACCGGGGCTCAAGCAGCCGCACATGGCGGGTTTACGACGGTTGTTGCGATGAGCAATCTAAAACCTGTTCCTGACACAGTCGCCACCTTGACACCGGTATTGGCGAAAAACCATAGCGATGCCAAAATTACCGTCCGGCAGTTTGCTCCGATTACACATGATTTGCATTCCGATCAGATTGTTGACATGCCAGCTTTATTAGCAGCAGGGGCATTGGGCTTCTCCAACGACGGCGTTGGCGTTCAGGATGCCGATACCATGTATCAAGCTATGAAGCAGGCTGCTAAACTGAAAGCACCAATTGTCGCCCATATCGAAGATGCCAGTCTCATGCATGGCGGCGTTATCAATGCCGGCCCAGTTGCCGAGAAGTTGAACTTACCTGGTATCATCAATCAGACTGAAAGCAGTCAGCTGGCACGCGATCTGGACTTGGCAGAAGCCACCGGTGTTCATTACCACGCCTGCCATGTTTCAACCCGTCAAAGTGTGGCCTTGATTCGCGAAGCCAAAAAACGCGGCGTTCACGTCACTGCCGAAGTTTCACCGCACCATCTGCTACTAGACGAAAATAACATTCCGGGCGATAACCCGATGTTCAAAATGAATCCACCATTGCGTTCCCGCGCCGATCATCTGGCCTTACTTGAAGGCTTGCAAGACGGCACACTGGACATGATCGCCACGGATCACGCGCCGCACACAGCCGAAGAAAAATCCGGTTCCTTTAAAACCGCAGCATTCGGCATCGTCGGTTCCGAAACCGCCTTTCCACTGCTTTACACCAAACTGGTCAAATCAAAAATGTTCACGCTTAAGCAACTGATTGCCAAAATGAGCACGGTCCCGGCAAAGAAGTTTGGCCTGCCAGGCGGCCATATCTCGGTAGGTGGTCCGGCCGATCTGACGATTCTCGATCTGGACACCACTTACACCATTGATCCTGCCGACTGGTTCTCCAAAGGCAAGAACTCACCGTTTATCGGCGAAAAGGTTCAGGGCCAGGCATTGTATACGATCAGTCGCGGGCGGATTGCCTATCAAAAGGGAGGACAAGCATGAAGCGCTATTTAATTCTTGAAGACGGCAGCGTTTTTCCTGGCGTCGGCTTTGGTGCGGAAACCGTTACAACCGGCGAAATTGTGTTTAATACCGGTATGAGCGGTTATCAGGAAACGATTACCGACCAAAGTTACAACGGTCAGATTATTACCTTCACGCAGCCGTTAATCGGCAATGTCGGGATCAACCGCGACGATTATGAAAGCATTGATCCCACCGCCAAAGGCATAGTGGTGCGGGAGGTAGCGCGGGTCACCGGTAACTGGCGCAGTCAGATGACACTCGATGAATTTCTTAAACGCAAACATATTCCGGGCATCAGCGGTGTTGACACCCGTGCTTTGACCAAGAAAATCCGGGAAGTTGGCGCCATGAAGGCCAGCATTGTGGATGCAGCCGATGAACATGCTTTCGATCAACTCAAAGCCTTGGTGCTTCCGAAGAATCAGGTGCAACAGGTTTCAACGCAGCAAGCCTATCCGGCACCTGGCACCGGCCGCAACGTCGTGGTCATTGATTTTGGCCTCAAACACAGCATTTTACGGGAATTAGCCAAGCGTCAATGCAACGTAACCGTGTTGCCAGCGACGACAACAGCTGCCACCATTCTTGAATTGGCACCGGATGGCGTGATGCTGACCAATGGCCCCGGTGATCCAAAAGATGTTCCGGAAGCGCTGGATATGATTCGCGGCATCGAAGGTAAAATTCCGTTATTCGGCATTTGCCTTGGTCACCAGTTGTTTGCCCTAGCCAATGGCGCCGACACTTTTAAGATGAAATACGGTCATCGCGGCTTTAACCATCCGGTCCGCGAGATTGCGACTGGGCGCATCGATTTTACCAGCCAAAACCACGGTTATGCCGTTGATCCGGACAGCATTGATCCGGACACCTTGTTAGTGACCCACGTTGAAATCAATGATGGTACGGTAGAAGGCTTGCGCCACCGGTTGTACCCGGCCTTTACAGTTCAGTTCCATCCGGATGCTGCTCCGGGTCCACATGACGCCGACCATCTTTTTGATGAATTTATGGAAATGATGGATGCATTTTCAGATCGTACGCAGAAAGGATAATCATGCCAAAACGTCAAGATATTCATAAAATCTTAGTGATCGGCTCAGGTCCGATTATCATCGGTCAGGCCGCAGAATTTGATTACTCAGGGACTCAGGCTTGCCTTGCCTTACGTGAAGAAGGCTATGAAGTTGTTTTGGTAAACTCCAATCCGGCCACCATCATGACCGACACGGAAATCGCGGATCGGGTTTATATCGAGCCATTGACCGTCGAATTCGTCAGCCAGATTCTGCGTAAAGAGTTGCCAGACGCCATTTTGCCGACAATCGGCGGACAAATCGGTCTGAACCTTGCCATGAAGTTAAGCAACACGGGCATCCTGGACGAGCTCGGCATCGAGTTGCTGGGAACCAAGCTCAGCGCGATCGATCAAGCCGAAGACCGCGAATTGTTCAAAAATCTGATGCAAAAACTCCACGAGCCGGTTCCGGAGTCCGCCATCGCCAACAATGTGGATGAAGCGCAGGAGTTTGCCGACAAAATCGGCTTTCCTGTCATCATTCGTCCGGCCTTCACCATGGGCGGCACAGGCGGCGGTATTGCCGATAATGAAAAAGAACTGGCCGAAATTGCCGAAAACGGGTTGAATCTGAGCCCGGTCACCCAAGTGTTGATTGAGCGTTCCATTGCCGGCTATAAGGAAATCGAATTTGAAGTCATGCGCGATGCTTCCGATTCCGCCATTGTGGTCTGCAACATGGAAAACTTCGATCCAGTCGGTGTGCATACCGGCGATTCAATGGTCTTCGCACCGACGCAAACGCTCACAGATAAAGAAGTCCAGATGTTGCGTGACTCAGCTTTGAAGATCATTCGCGCATTGAAGATCGAAGGCGGCTGCAACGTTCAGTTTGCTCTTGACCGCAACAGCTTCAAGTACTATGTCATCGAAGTCAATCCCCGGGTTTCCCGTTCCAGCGCGTTAGCTTCCAAGGCCACCGGTTATCCGATCGCTAAGATGGCCGCTAAAATTGCAGTCGGCTTACATCTAGACGAAATCAAGAATCCGGTCACCAAGAAAACCTGGGCTGAATTCGAACCGGCCTTGGATTATGTGGTTACCAAATTACCGCGTTTCCCATTCGATAAATTTGAAAATGGCGACCGCACCCTCGGCACGCAGATGAAGGCTACTGGTGAAGTCATGGCAATCGGCCGAACGCTTGAAGAAAGTCTGCTAAAGGCGGTACGCTCACTTGAAGTCGGCCTCATTCATCCCCGTCGCCCGGCTTTTGCCAAGCTTAGTGACGATGAATTAAGCAAGCATATCATCCAAGCCAACGATGAACGCCTCTTTTATCTGGCTGAAGCATTTCGGCGGGATTATACCATCGATGAAGTTGCTGAATTGTCCAAAATGAACCCGTTTTTCCTCGACAAAATTAAACACATCGTCGAATTGGAACGAGCATTAGCTGCGCACAAAGCCGATTTACCGTTACTCGCCGAAGCAAAGCGTTATGGTTTTGCCGATGAAGAAATTGCCCAGCTTTGGGGCTTACATGCGGATCAGATTCGGCAGATGCGCAAAGAACAGCACATTTTACCGGTTTACAAAATGGTCGATACCTGTGCCGGTGAATTTGCCAGTGATACCCCGTATTACTACAGCACCTATGAAAGCAGCACGGAAAGCTTCAAAAGTGATAAGCCAAGCGTCTTAGTCATCGGTTCCGGCCCGATTCGGATTGGCCAGGGGGTCGAATTCGACTATGCCACGGTTCACAGTGTTAAGGCCATTCAAAAAGCCGGCTATGAAGCGATCATCATGAACAGCAACCCAGAGACGGTTTCCACCGACTTTTCCATTGCGGATAAGCTGTATTTTGAACCGTTAACCCTTGAAGACGTTCTGAATGTCATCGATCTGGAACAACCAGAAGGCGTGATCGTGCAGTTTGGCGGCCAAACAGCGATTAATCTGGCGGAACCACTGGCCAAACGCGGGATTAAAATTCTGGGCACCTCCGTTGACGATCTTAACCGGGCGGAAGATCGGGATCTGTTTGATCAAGTCATCAAACAATTGAAGTTACCGCAACCAGAAGGCGGTACCGCAACCGATAAAGCCGGCGCACTGGCAGTTGCAGACAAGATCGGCTATCCGGTTTTGGTTCGGCCAAGTTACGTGTTAGGCGGTCGGGCGATGGAAATCGTGCATGATGCCGATGAATTAGCCAGTTACATTGATCGGGCAGTCTCGGTTTCCCACGATCATCCGGTTTTGATTGATCACTATCTGGTCGGCAAAGAATGTGAAGTTGATTGCATCTCCGATGGTGAAACGGTTGTTTTGCCGGGGATCATGGAACATATCGAACGCGCCGGCATTCACAGTGGCGACTCGATGGCCGTTTATCCGCCGCAAACCTTCAGTCAGGACATTATTGACCAGATCACCGATGCAACGATCAAACTTTCACGGGCTTTGAACTGCATCGGCTTGATGAACGTCCAATTCATCATTCATCAAGGCAAAGCGTATGTCATCGAAGTCAATCCGCGAGCCAGCCGCACCGTTCCTTTCTTGAGTAAAGTAACCAATGTCAAACTGGCACAAGTTGCGACCTTGGCGATTCTTGGATTGAGCCTGAAAGAGCAGGGCTTTGAAACGGGCCTATTGCCAAACCAGGCAGGGATCCATGTCAAAGCACCGGTGTTCAGCTTCTCCAAGTTGAATCACGTTGATAGCTTGTTAGGACCGGAAATGAAGTCAACCGGTGAAGTCATGGGTAGTGATACAACCCTAGCCAAAGCTTTGTATAAAGCATTCGAAGCAGCCGGCATGCATTTGCCGCAATTCGGTCGCGCTTTAATCACGGTTAAAGACGCTGATAAAACCGAGGCAACCGAATTGGCTAAACGATTCCGCGAAGTCGGTTACCAACTGGTCGCCACCAGCGGCACAGCCAAAGCATTTGAAAACGCCGGGATTACGGTTGAAACCATCGAGAAACTCGATAGCGGCAAAGAAACTATTTTGGAAGACATTGCCGACCGCAAGATTCAGCTGGTGATCAACACCATGACCGCCGACAAGAAGACCTCAAGTGATGGCTTCCGCATTCGGGAAACTGCTATCGAACATGGCGTACCGTTGATGACCAGCCTTGATACCGCAGATGCCATTTTGAAGGTCTTGGAATCACGGGCATTCTCAATGACACCGATTAGAAGTTAAAGCCGACAACTGCCGGCAGCAGCAGCCGTTACAACAAAGGAGGCAGCGTCACATGATTGAATTACCCGGCTTTACGATGAAGAATCCGTTCATGCCCGCCAGCGGGACATTTGGTTTTGGCGAACAATACGCCAAACAGTATGACTTAAATCAGCTAGGGTCATTGGTGACCAAATCAACCACCTTATTGCCGCGGGTTGGCAATCAAGGCAAGATTTTTGCGGATGGTCCGAGCAGTACGCTCAATGCCGTGGGGTTAAAGAATCCGGGATCCGAGGTAGTTTCACACGAAAAGTTACCTTGGTTGGCAAAGAACTATCCTGATTTGCCAATCATCGCAAGTATTGCCGGTGCTGATGTTGCCGAATATGCAGCGGTTGCCAAAAAGTTGAGCGCGGCCCCAAATGTCAAAGCTCTGGAAGTTAACATTTCCTGCCCAAATGTGAAACAAGGCGGCATGGCGTTTGGTACGGATCCGGCGGTAGCTGCTGCGGTCACACGCGCTGTAAAAGAAGCCAGTTCGGTCCCGATTTTCGTTAAACTCACGCCCAATGTTACCGACATCACCGTGATTGCCAAAGCAGTCGAAGCCGCTGGCGCAGATGGCATCTCCTTGATTAACACGCTGGTGGGGATGCGCTTGGACATTTACACTGGCCAACCGGTTTTGGACAATGTAACCGGCGGCGTGTCTGGCCCGGCTATTCTGCCGATAGCACTGCATCTGGTTTATCAGGTTGCCCACACTGTTCATGTTCCGATTATCGGCATGGGCGGGGTCAGCTCAGGCCATGATGCTGCCGAGATGTTAGCCGCGGGTGCCCAGGCAGTCGCAATCGGATCGGCCAATTACTACGAAGAAAAGGCAATTCCTAAAATTGCCGCAGCATTTGCACGCATTCAGGAAGGACAGGCGGTATGACACCTATCATTGCACTCGATTTTAAAGATCAGGCGACCACGCTTGATTTTTTAGCGCGTTTTCCCAAAGATGAACGACTTTTCGTCAAAATCGGGATGGAGCTTTTCTATGCCGAAGGACCGGCGATTATCACCGCCATTCAGGCAGCGCACCCGGTTGATATTTTCCTCGACCTTAAATTGCATGATATTCCGAACACGGTTGAAAAAGCCGCTTGGCAATTAGGCAAATTAGGTGTGGCGCTGACAACTGTCCACGCAGCCGGCGGTAAGGAAATGATGCTGGCAGCCAAACGCGGCTTGCTGGCAGGTGCCAAAGCCGCAAATCATCCGGCGCCTAAAATGCTTGCCATTACCCACCTGACTTCAACCGATCAAACCATGTTGGAAAACCAATTGTCCATCGATGTGCCACTTAATCAGGCAGTTCAACATTTGGCAGCCATCGCGCAGGCCAGTGATGCAGACGGCGTTGTTGCCAGTGCCTTGGAAACGCCATTGATCCGCAGTGTGACTAAACCCGAGTTTCTTGTCGTCACACCAGGCATCCGGCCACACGGTGCGGCAATCGGCGACCAAAAAAGGGTGGTCACACCAGGGCGGGCCAAACGGTTAGGCAGTTCAGCCATTGTTGTCGGCCGCCCGATCACACAGGCGCCTGATCCAGTTGAAGCCTATCAATCGATTAAGAAAGCGTGGGAAACAGCACATGACTAAACTAGAAAATCAAATTGCCAGCGATTTACTCCGCATCAAAGCCGTTACATTACGTCCCGAAGCACCGTTTACCTGGGCAAGCGGGTTAAAAAGTCCGATTTATACCGATAATCGTCTCACTATCGGCTACCCTGACGTCCGCAACAAAATTGCGGCTGGCCTGGCGCAGGAAATCGTGGCTCATTACCCGGACGTGACGGCCATCGGTGGGGTGGCCACCGCCGGCATTCCGCATGCAGCCTTAGTCGCCAATCTGCTCAACTTGCCACTGGTTTACATTCGGAGTAAGCCTAAAGACCACGGGCAGGGGAGACAAATCGAAGGGCACCTGCCTGAAGACGCCAAACTGGTCGTCATTGATGACCTGCTATCAACAGGTGGTTCAGTGCTCAGTGCCGTGGCCGCAGCACAAAAAGACGGCGTCAACGTTTTAGGTGTCGCAGCAATCTTCAGTTACCAGCTGGCAGCAGTGACCGCTAACTTCGCCAAGGCGGATTTGCCATTCTTCACGCTGACGAATTATACGGCGCTCATTCAAACTGCTGAAGCCCAAGGCGCCATTACGACTCAGCAGCTAAGTTCCTTACATCAATGGCGCGAGAATCCAGCCAAGTGGGGCGATCGGTTCCAATAATGGCTAGGCCGTTGAGCATATCATCAAATTAATCGGAAAGACCCTGTCAGCAATGTTGAAAATTGACACTGCTGACAGGGTCTTTATTTAGCGTGATTGTAAATGATTGAGCATAAAGACTGTATCATGTTAAGAGTGATGAGCGTCAACAACGATCATTGAATCACAATTGAAGCTGAAGATACTTAGTAGAGGTTGAATACACCCTCAAAAATTGCATCAACAAGTGGAACTTTCTTGTTTTAAAGTTCACATATTGACGGCAAAAGAAGGTGATTTCGCGATTGCATTTACCATTATGAACATTGCAATGTCTGCTGATGTATAACAGAAAAATTCCATTAATTAATTTTAATCTAATGCTAGACTTATCTGGACATCTTCTGTTAATATTCTCATTACATTCTTATTAAGGGGGAAAATTCAATGGCCGGAGATTCAACAACAAAAGGAATGCCAGCTGCAGCCGAAACCCTTGCTGAAGCACCGATGCAAGGAGAGAAGAGATCTACACCTCAAGCGACGACTGCCCAGGCAGCCAGTATGACGGTGGCGGCTTTTATCAATAAGGTCTTATCAGGAACAGCGTTGGGGGTCATTATTGGATTGATTCCAAATGCGGTTTTGTCCGGTATTCTCAAGTATTTTGGAACGAACACATTCGCAGTAACCTTGACGCAAGTCGCAGCCATTTTTCAAATTGCCACCCCCTTAATTATTGGCGGCTTAATCGCGCTGCAATTTGAACTGAAGCCTTTGCAGATGATGGTAACGGCAGGGGCAGCGTTTGTTGGCTCAGGCGTCGTGAAATTCAACCCGGCCACGAAAGCCTATGTTGGTGCCGGGACTGGCGATCTAATCAATACCATGATTACGGCATCGATCGCTGTTTTGGTCTTACTGTGGGTTAAAGATCGGTTTGGTTCAACGGCCGTCATCGCTATGCCAATTCTAGTCGGGTGTGGCGTCGCTTATATTGGGGTACTGCTGCTGCCATTCATCGCTGCTTTCACAACCGCGATCGGCGATGTCATCAATAGCTTCACCACTTTGCAACCGATTCTGATGGCTGTTCTGATCTGTTGCTCTTTTGCGATTCTAATTGTCAGTCCAATTTCAACCGTTGCTATCGGGCTGGCGATTCAACTTCACGGCGTTTCGGCAGGCGCGTCGGCGATGGGTGTTGCCGCTACAACCTTGGCACTGGTGGTTTATTCCTGGAAGGTCAACAAATCTGGCGTCACGATTGCCATCGCACTAGGCGGGATGAAAATCATGATGCCCAATCTGTTTAAGCATCCGATTATCCTATTACCATGTTTGTTCACGGCGATCATCTCCGCAATTCCGGTCGCGTTATTGTCAATCAGCGGGACGCCACAGTCGGCCGGCTTCGGGATTGTTGGCATGGTCGGCCCGCTTGCCGCTATGGATGCGGGGTTGGCGATTCCGCTGGTCTTACTCTGCTGGATCGCCATTCCAGTAGCGGCAGCATTGCTCAGCAAAGTGTTATTTGAAAAGATGCTAAAATTGTTCGACAGCCGAATCGTTTTCAAATTTTTGGGTTAGTAAAAACGCACCCTAAAAAATATCCAAAAATAGTAACCAAAAAATGACCAAACATCCCCAATCGAAAAACGGGTATGTTCGGTCATTTTTTATTGGCCGTGGAACATGATCGCGCAGTCTCAATCTTACCTAGACACTGCTTCATTCAAGATGCTTATGGCCTTGAGCGTCGTAAACGCGATGGTCGTTGATGGCAACTTTGGCGTTTACCGCTTCAGCCAGATCAATCCCTTTAATTTCGGCAATGCCTAGCAGATAAATGGTGACGTCAGCCAGTTCTTCGGCGATGTTGTCTTGGTCGCGCTTAAGCAGTGCTGTGGTTAGTTCAGCCATTTCATGGTAGGCAAGCAACATTTCAAAATTGGTGTCGGTCGTGTTCCAGCCATGTTTAACTTTGTTAGCAATAATGTGCTTTTGAATCGGACGACTAATTTGCGCAGATGTGTTGGTCATTTAAAATCCCTTTCTATTTCGTCGGCGGGGTGCGCAGTTTGTCGACTAATTCAGCATCTGGCGTAACACTCACCGTTCTTTGCCCTTCGTAAACAACAAAGCCGGGTTTGGCGCCATTGGGTTTACGAATTTTCTTCACTTCAATCCAATCAACGGGAACATTGGCACTTTCCCGAGCTTTAGAAAAATATGCCGCTAATTTAGCCGCTTCTAGCAGTGTTTTCTCACTGGGCTTACTACTGTCGATAATGACGTGCGAGCCGGGAATATCTTTGACATGCAGCCAAATATCGGTTTTCTTGGCGGTATGCAAGGTCAGTTGATCATTCTGTAAATTGTTCTTGCCCACCCAGATTTTAGTCCCATCACTGGCATAAAATTGATCCGGCTTGGAAACTTTCTGGCGTTTGTTACCTTTCTTCTGCTTCTGTTTCCGTAAATAACCTTGCTGCTGCAGCTCAAGGCGAATATCGGCTAAATCTTTGGGGCTGGCCACATTAATTTGGGCCATAATGCCTTCCAGATAATCGAGTTCTTCCTGATTTTCCTGCATCTGTTGATTCACATGCGCGACCGCATTGCGTAACTTCGTGTATTTGGCAAAATATTTCTGGGCATTACGGGATGGCGTGAGCTGATTCGAGAGTGTAATCTTAATCGGTTGATTATCCGCATAAAAATTCGGTAGTTCAATGCTGGTCATGCCCCGTTGCACCTGACTCAGATACGTCGTCAGAATTTCGCCACGAATGCGGTAATCATCGGCCTTCTCCGTTTCCTCCAGCGTTCGTTTCAATTTACGCTGTTTTTTACGGTCTTTGTCGATGACATTTTTAATCACATGAATCAAGTTGCCGCCTTGTTGCAAGACGCGATCGTGCTCGGCTTTTTGTTCATAATAAGCATCAAGCATCGTGCTCAAGGTAGGGTAGTGCTGCTGATCACCTGACAGCGACTGATAGGGGATGGCAGTAAAAACCGCTTTTTTGCCTTGTGTTGTGATGGTTGGCGCCGGCGTCGCCAGTTCCTTGAAAAAGCCATCCCATCCATTATCGCCTTGATTAAGACGCAAAGCCAGTTCCACAGCAGAATCCTTGGCTAATCCTTGATAATGTTGCTGAAGTAAGGAAGCGCGACTTTGCGTTGGCGTCACTCGACGCTCTAATTCGTGATAAAGCCGATCAGGATCATCAAACGGGTTGACCTTATCCTGTTTTGGCGGCTCCACATACGGCGCACCCGGCATCAACGGGCGGTACCGATTCTGGTCGGCCGAGACATGACGAATCAAATCAATGATTTTCCCGGTTCGCTTGCTAACCAAAAAAATATTACTGTGTCGACCCATCATCTCGATAATTAGCCGCAATCCCAGTTCATCACCAAGTTCATCGCGCGTCGAGAATTCAAAATGCAGCACCCGATCGTTTTGCACCTGATGAACTGCCGTTAATGTTGCGGCGTTAAAATACTTTCGCAGTGTCATGGTAAAGGTAGCGGGAACATCGGGATTCGTAAAAGGAATATGGGTAATTTGTACCCGCGCGTACTGCGGATTGGCCGACAGCAGCAGGGGATGATTTTTACGTCCAGCGCGAATGGTAATCACGACTTCGTTTTCATAAGGCTGTTGAATTTTTGCAACACGGCCTCCGCTTAAGATTCCGTTAAGCTCTTGAGCCATGGCATGAGTAAAGATTCCATCAAAAGACATGTTAATCCGCTCGCTTTCCAATTGTCCCAATCATTTTACCGGTTTTAAGGCGTTTATGGAAGAGCGAGAGATTTGCGTCCTTCAGTAAGATCAAGATTGAGGAAAATGACGTCGTTCTAGTGAAACCTTCTATTTTCAGTCATCGATCAACTCTGCCCCAACATCTTTCCCCCAATCAGGCTCAGGTGTGTCGATACTACCGTGGGCCGCATCCTGTTCGCGAATAATCGACCATAGATCCGACTTTTGTTCTTTATCGATCATAACTTGTCCATGATCAGTCAGCTGAAAAACAAGCTTATCATGATTGCTCAATCCCAGTTTTTCACGAACGGCCCTGGGAATGGTGATCTGGTGCTTACTGGTCATTTTGGCCACAGCCAATGTGGTATGCTTTGAAGTCACCATTGCATGGTCCTCCTTAGAATTGTCTATGCTCAAAATATAGCATAGTTAGTGTTGAAAGGTAGTATCTGGAGAACGGTCCGTCAAATTTAGATAACACGCTTCTCGGGTGTTTCTGCTTGATCCTGGCATTTTATGGTATGATGTAGACAATCATTTTTGAAAAAGTAGGTGCCTCTATGAAAACTGCTATCGTGACGGATAGTACCTGTTATCTGCCGCAAACCGAAATCGACAAACATCACATTACCGTGGTGCCGATTCCGGTCATTCTTGACGGCGCAGTCTATGACGAAGGTAAGGATATTACCACAGAAGAATTCTACGCCAAACTAAAAACTGCAAAAACGTTTCCTAGCACCACGCAACCGCCATTAGGTGAGATGCTGAAGCTTTACGAAAATCTTGCCAATGAAGGCTACGACACCATTATTAGTATTCATCTTGCCAGCACGATTTCCGGCTTTGTCAATACCTTAAAAGGTGCCGTTGATGAAGTTCATGGCGCTAAAGTTTATGTTTACGATTCCCAAATTACCGTTATCCTAATGGGCTGGTTGGTTCTGGCCGCAGCGCAAATGGCTGAGGCCGGTAAGGATCCGGAAGCCATTTTGGCCCGGCTGGATGATCTGCGTAGCACCATGGGCGAATACTTCATTGTCAACGACTTGCAGAACCTCGTCCGGGGCGGTCGGCTAAGCAACGCTTCGGCCTTCATCGGCGGTATGCTGAAAATTAAGCCATTATTAACTTTCGACGATCAGTCCCATAAAATTGTCGCTATCGAAAAAATCCGCTCCAGCAAAAAAGCTTACGCGCGAGTTGAGACGTTGTTCCAGCAAGAACTTGAACAAGTCGATTATCCGATTCGTGCTGTGGTGATTCACGCGAACGATCCTGAAGAGGCACAGCGTTGGTTGACGGATCTCCAGCAAAAGTTCCCGACTGTACCATTTGAGCTTTCCTATTTCGGCCCGGTTGTCGGAACACACTTAGGCGAAAAGGCTATTGCCCTAGCATGGATGAAAGATTTCACCAAAGCATAAGTAAAGTCGCGTCCAAGCGCGGCTTTTTTTGATTTGAGCATAAGCAAGAGCGCGTTATTAAAGGAGAATTCAGTATGTTTTTTGACCAACCCTTAGCGAAGGGGAAAATTTTAAGTGAAACGCCGCATTATCACGGTCCGATTTTCGATGTCGTCACGCAAAAAATCAAAACGCCTGATGGCCTGACCGTTGAACGCGATTTGATTCGCCATGCCAATGCCGTCGCTATGTTGGCGCTGACAAACGATGGGCGAGTGTTGGTCAATCGGGAATATCGGGTAGCAACGAACAGCGAAGTTTTCGGATTGCCTGCCGGATTAATCGATCCCGGTGAGGATTGGCAAACGGCAGCAAGCAGGGAACTGCACGAGGAAACCGGTTATCTGACCCATGATTTGCAGTGGCTGACCGCGGTCCGTTCCAGCGAAGGGATGACTGATGAAACAGTCAATCTTGTGCTGGCCAAAATTGACCTAGCTGCCAAAACGTCGCGGGATTTCGATAAGGATGAATTCGTTACCAGCCGTTTAGTGCCGTTTCCTGAGCTGGTTGAAGGCGTCAAATCAGGTAAAATCAACTCGGCTCAAACCGTTGCGGCAGTGACTTACTATTTAGCCTTTGTTGCTAACAGCTGAAGTTCGCTGATCCATGACATCAAACAGGCACTAAAGGACTGAATTCCGTCTTTTAGTGCCTGTTTGTGTGGGCAAAAGTCGATGGCGTAAGACTGTTGGCAACGAACTTCGTCTGGCATAAATGATGTAAAAGGCTCCAACATCTTTTATATTTAACACAATTGAATAACGTTTGAAACTTTCAAGCGAGAAAAGCCAGGTTAGGCTCTGTTACATTTATGAATATTTATGCATTTTATATTTACATCGCACCCAAATGCGGGTAAACTCTAAAGCAATTAAGAAAGCAGGTGGCGTGATGTTGCGCAAAAGTATCGCCGGGTTGCCGGATTACGTATCGGACAGCACCCCGGAAAGAATCGCCAAGGCGGCAGGTTTGGCAAAACTGACGCGTTTATCTTTTAATGAAAATCCAGTCGGCACTTCTCCTAAAGTGCAGGAGGCCATTGCCAACTGGACTTTTTCGCAAGCCCGCAGTTACCCTGATCCGGATGCCATGCCGTTGCGAACTGCCGTTGCTGGGCGGCTGCAAGTGCCCGCAGATCAACTGCTTTTTTCAAGTGGCTTGGACGAAATGATTGCCTTGATTTGCCGGACCTTCCTTGACGTTGGCGACGAGAGCCTTCAGCCATGGCCAACTTATCCGGAATATCAGTTGCAAGCAGCAATTGCCGGTGCCGTGACGGTCAATGCGCCGGTCGACGATGCCACAGGACGCATTGATCTTCAAGCCTTGCTAACCGGCATCACGGCAAAAACCAAAGTCATTTGGTTATGCAATCCAAACAATCCCACCGGAACCTACTTGCAGGTCAGTGAAATTGCTGAATTCATGGCGCAAGTACCGGCGGAAATCCTGGTTGTGGTGGATGAAGCCTATATTGACTTTGTTGATCAGGTCCCCAATCCTTCAGTCTTGTCGCTGATCACAAAGTTCGCCAATTTATTGGTAATGCGCACCTTTTCCAAGCTTTACGGCCTCGCCAATTTCCGCGTCGGCTTTAGCATCGTCCCTAAGACGCTCATCCCAAAAATGCAAAACGTGCGCTTGCCTTATAACATTAGCGGTCTCAGCCAAACGGCCGCTTTGGCAGCATGGAAAGATGTTGCCTTCACGCAAAAAGTTAAACGCCAACTTTTTGCGGCGCGCCAGCAATGGACAGCATTCTTCGATCACCATCACATCCGGCATTACGCCACCCAGACCAACTTTATGCTGTACCAAGTGGCGCAACCACAAGCATTAGGCGCTTTCTTAAAGCAACATGGCTATCTGGTGCGCGATAGTATGGTTCCCGGATGGATTCGTCAAAGCTTTGGAACCCCAGAACAGGATGCAGAAGTGCAGGGGTTGTTGCTCGATTTTCTGAAGACGACATCTCCGCTGGCAAAATGATCATTTTGAATATCGCAATCTCGTTCTTGCATCTAAATTAAAAAACAAACGGTTGGCAATCGGCGGAACCTAATGCAGTTATTTTAAAAAAGTGGTTGACATTTTTCTAAAGGTCGTTATGATTAGAGTCACATTAACAAACATGAAGTTGTGATTAGACCAAGTAAGCTACCACCGATCCCAAGAGAGCGCCCATTGCTGAGAAGGCGCGATCGACCAGCCGAACACACATCTAAGAACTTGATGGCTGAACCAAGTAGGCTGTCACGCACCCGTTGCGTTATCACCGCTGCCAGTCACAGTTCGCGCAAGCCGACTTGTGGCTGGTAGGTGAGGTTTGGGTCGTGAGGTCCAAACAAAATTGAGGTGGTACCGCGATCACTAATCGCCCTCGAAAACGTAAAAACGTTTTCGGGGGCTTTTTTTTGAGCGCGAGCCGGCGCGCTTAGGGGTCGGAGTGTAAGCGGCCTCAGGCGTGATGGCCCGAACTTAGGCCATTGCGACTGAGGTCCTTACACGCAGACCCCTGCGCCGGGGAGCGCGTTATAGAAAGCTGAGCGTGAGCCAGCCCGGTTAGAAACCGGAGTGTAAGCGGCCTTGGGCGTGATGGCCCGGGTTTAGGCCATTGCGACCAAGGTCCTTACACGCAGGTTTCTGGGCTGGTGAACGCGTTATGGTGTGAGCGTGAGCCGGCGCGCTATAGAAAGCAAAAATTCAGCCAGACTAATCACCAGCCAACAGACCACCACCAACAACTTCACACCAGAAAAAACCCGCATCACCGAAAGGAGCACCGTTATGTCAAATCGCCATTTACCTGTTGGTACCCGCGACGAATTCGGGCCGCGCGCTATCCGTAAAGAAAACTTAATTCAAATCATGAGCCGCCATTTTATCGATGCCGGATTCGATCGGGTCAAAACGCCCTTGTTGGAATATCGCGATGTTTTCCAGCCGCTGACCGTCACGGGTGAACAACCTTATCAGATGCTCGATGACGCAGGGGAGACAGTTGTGATGCGACCGGATTTGACATTGCCGTTGGCGCGCTTATTGAGCACTACCAATATTCAGCCGCCGGTTCACTGGTGGTATGTCGGTGATATTTTCCGCGTTAGAAAAAGTCTGAGCGGTACTTACAATCAAATTACCCAAGCAGGCATTGAGTTGATCGGTTACGCGTCTTTGAAAGCCGAATGGGCGTGTTTAAGCGAAGCCATCCGCATTTGTGATGACTTGCAGGTTGCCGATTTAACGCTGGAGCTTTCCGATGCGCGCTTTGTTCCGCAAATTCTGCAGGCTTTAGCGCTGGATCCCGAGACCAAGCAGGCACTGCAGAAAGCCTTTTTTACGAAGAATCTTAGTGCCTACGAACGACTGATCGAACCACTTGCCGACAATGCGCTATACCCATTCTTAAAACAGTGGCCTTGGTTATTCGGCCCGGCTGCCAATGTTTTCGAACAATTAAGGCAATTATTGCCACCGGCATTTGTAAGCGATCAGGTAGCACGTCTTCAAGCGACCGTCGATTTCTTAAAGGAGCAGTTTCCGAACCTTAACGTCACACTGGATTTAACCAGTCAGCCACCGCAATCGTATTATACCGGCATCTTCTTCCACGCTTACGTCCCTAACCGACGCGAATATCTGTTTAGCGGCGGGCGCTACGACCGGCTCATGGCCAGCTTTCAACGCGATCTGCTGCCGGCAGTCGGATTGGCATTTGATATTGATGCCTTAACGGACACTGTTCAGGAACCGACTGCATCATCGCAAACCTTTGTTTATAGCTTACCTTCCCAGTGGCAGGAAGCAGCAGCGGTTGTCGCCACAACGACCAATGCCCGGCTTTGCCTCGTTGATTCGCTTGCTGAAGCCCGAGCATTGGCACAAAGCCGCCATGCCCGCTTAATTGATCTTTCCCCTAAGGAGGCCACGTTATGACCCTAACCATTGCATTGGCAAAAGGCAGGACAACTGCACAGGTGCTGCCGCTACTCAGCGCTGCCGGTATTGACTGTACGGCACTTCAGGAAAAAAGCCGGCGCTTACTCTTTACCGATGACCCCGATTTTCACTTTGTCCTTGTCAAAGCGCCTGATGTCTTGACTTACCTAAACCGCGGCACCGTTGATATTGGCATCGTCGGTTCAGATATTCTCGAGGAACAAGGCCACCAGCAATTTGACCTGTTGGATCTTAGAACCGGCCGTTGCCGCTTCATCCTCGCATCGACCCCTGATTTTGACCCACATCAGACAAGTCGCAAACGAATAGCCACCAAATATCCGCACATTGCGCAGCGCTATTTTCAGGACCAAGGCGAAGATGTTGAGATGATTAAAATCGAAGGCTCAGTTGAACTAGCACCGCTGACCGGCATGGCTGATGCAATTGTCGACATCACGGAAACCGGGACGACTTTACGGGAAAATCATTTAAAAGTCTTTGCCACACTGACGCCAGTATCCACCCATCTTGTGGTGAATCGGCTGGCGCTCAAGCAAAAGAAAACTGCCATTTATCAACTTATCCAGGCACTGAAACGGGTTCGTCCCCAGGAGGTTTAACATGAAAATTCTTACCGGCACTTTAACCCAGCTTCAACAACAAGTCGCCGCCCGTGAACAAAACCTAACGCAAAACACGGTGGTTCAAACAACCGTACAGGAAATTCTGGCAACGGTGAAAGCACAAGGAGACACTGCTTTACGCAACTACAGCGAGCAGCTTGATCACGTCTCAATCGACGACCTGCGCGTTCCACAAGCCACAATTGATGCTGCCTTAGCAAACTTATCACCTGAATTATTAGCAGCACTTAACTTGGCCAAGACCAACATCACAAGTTACCACCAGTTAGAAACCAGCCACGGTTTCATCGATAGTCCATCCCCGGGCATCATTCGCGGCCAAAAAGTGACGCCGCTTGATGCGGTTGGTTTGTATGTTCCCGGAGGTACCGCTGCTTATCCGTCAACGATTCTTATGACGGCGATCCCGGCCAAACTTGCGGGTGTCAAAAAAATCGTCATGGTGACACCGCCGCAAAAAGTGGGACTTAATCCGGTGGTTTTGGCCGCTGCCAAATTAGCTGGCATTGACGAAATATACCAGGTCGGCGGCGCCCAGGCGATCGGGGCCTTGGCTTTTGGTACCGAGACCATCCCGCGCGTTGACAAAATCATGGGCCCGGGGAATCAATACGTTGCAGAGGCCAAGAAACAGGTCTTCGGAGCCGTTGCCATTGATATGATTGCCGGTCCATCGGAAATCGGAATTATCGCCGACGATTCGGCCGATCCTGTCCGAGTAGCTGCCGACCTATTATCGCAAGCAGAACATGACCCCAACGCCCGGGCAATGCTCGTTACAACTAGTGAAAAGTTGGCTCAGGCCGTCAGTGATCAAATCGATGTTCAATTAGCAACGTTGCCGCGAGCGGCCATTGCACGCACTGCAATCAGGAATCAGGGCTTTATTGCTGTTGTTAACGACACGGATGCCGCATTTACCCTCATGAACACGATTGCGCCGGAACACTTGGAGATCCAATTGCCGGATCCGATAACCTACTTAAATCAAATCCACCACGCCGGCTCGGTATTCCTTGGCGAAAATGCTGCAGAACCGGTAGGCGATTACGTAGCTGGCCCAAACCATGTCTTGCCGACTGCCGGATCGGCGCGATTTTTCTCACCCTTAGGCGTTTATGATTTTGTGAAACGAACCCAATTTATTCAATACAGTTCCGAAGCGCTAGCGCAGCAAGCCAATGCGATTGTCACGTTGGCGCGAACCGAGGGACTAGACGGTCATGCCGAAGCGATTTTGAAACGAACGGCCCGATAAATGTTTGCCAACGTATCATTGAGCGACAAGGAGGTATTCCCATGCGAACAGCCACGATTACCCGAACAACCAAAGAAACCCAAATTATGATTAGTCTCAACCTTGATCAGCAAAGCGGTATTGCCATCGATACGGGCATAGGCTTTTTTGACCATATGCTAGAGGCGTTTGCCAAGCATGGCCGCTTTGGCCTGACAATC
This sequence comes from Lacticaseibacillus zeae subsp. silagei, assembly GCF_030770335.1. Taxonomy (NCBI): domain Bacteria; kingdom Bacillati; phylum Bacillota; class Bacilli; order Lactobacillales; family Lactobacillaceae; genus Lacticaseibacillus; species Lacticaseibacillus zeae. The sequence continues at coordinate 1,725,991 of NZ_CP132484.1, forward strand.
AAAGCCCAAGGCGACCTAGATGTTGACCCGCATCACACGATTGAAGATACCGGCATTGTCTTAGGCAGCTGTTTTAAGCAAGCGCTCGGCGACAAAGCGGGTATTGAACGTTTTGGCAGCGCCTTTGTCCCCATGGATGAAACACTGGCGCGCGTGGTCGTTGATCTTTCCGGTCGCGCTTATCTAGTGTTTGACGCCGAGTTAACCAACCAACGATTGGGGGGCTTTGACACGGAAGTCACCGAAGACTTTTTCCAGGCAATTGCCTTTGCCGGCGAGTTTAACCTGCATGCTGCTGTTTTATACGGACGCAATACCCATCATAAAATTGAGGCCTTGTTCAAAGCGCTCGGTCGCAGTATGCAGGCGGCCGTTTCCGAGAATCCGGCTGTCAAGGGGATTCCTTCAACTAAGGGAGTGATTTGATGATCGTCATCGTGGACTATGACACCGGCAACACGCTTAACGTCAAAAAAGCGCTTGATTATTTGGCAATCGATAATCAGCTTTCCGCCGATCCCGCCGTCATCATGGCAGCAAGCGGTCTGATTTTGCCAGGCGTGGGCGCCTTCAAAACAGCCATGAACGCCTTACAGCAAAGACATCTCATCTCGGTGATTCAGGCCTTCGCCGCCACCGGTAAACCATTACTTGGCATCTGCTTAGGCATGCAGCTGTTGTTCGATCGCAGCGAGGAGTTTGGTAAAACGCAAGGCTTGGGACTTATCCCCGGACAGGTCGTCGCGATTCCGACAAAAGAGGGTATCACGATCCCGCACATGGGCTGGAACACTAACACACTGACCCAAAACGATCCGTTTGCAGCAGGATTTGCCAATCAAGCGACCTATTTCGTCCATTCTTATTACGTCCAAACAAAAAGTGCGTATACACTCGCCACGACCGATTACGGCCAACCGCTGACCAGTATCGTTCGGCGCCAAAATATTCTCGGCACGCAATTTCACCCAGAAAAAAGCGGTGCGATTGGCCTTGCCGGTTTGCAGCGTTTTAAGGAGATGACCGACCATGCAACTTTATCCAGCCATTGATTTATTAGCCGGCAAAAGCGTCCGCTTAACGCAAGGCGATTACCAACGCGTCAGTTTAAGCGCGGACCCGCTGGACCAGGTGGCACGGTTAAATGCTGCGGGTTTAACCCGTCTACACTTGGTTGATTTAGACGGCGCCCGCGCCCAACAACCGATTAATCAAGCTGCCATCAAGACCATTCGCCAACACACCTCGGCGTTTATCGAACTTGGCGGCGGTATTCGCAATCTGGCAACGATGAATGAATATCTGACAGCCGGTATTGATCGCCTTGTCCTCGGTTCCGTTGCCATTACGGATCCTGAAATGGTTGAGCAGGCGATTGCGCAATTTGGTTCACGGCGAATTGTTGTCGGCATTGACGTTCGCTCTGGCAAAGTCGCCACAAACGGCTGGCTGACCACGACTCGGCAAAACGCCGTGGACGTGATGAAAACGATGCAGGCAGCCGGGGTACAGACAGTGATCGTGACCGATATTGGCCGGGATGGCACGATGCAAGGGCCAAATGTTAATTTACTCAGGACGCTTCAACACGCCATCCCTGAGATCAACATTGTGGCCAGTGGTGGTGTTCGGACGCTGACTGACTTAACCGCGTTGCGCACAGCCGGCATTCACGCGGCCATTATCGGCAAAGCGTGGCAAACCGGCGCCATCGAACTGAACAAGCTCAAAGAATTGGAGGATGACGATGCTGACCAAACGAATTATTCCATGCCTTGATGTCGATCAGGGACGGGTTAAAAAAGGCGTTCATTTCATTCAACTCAAAGATGTCGGCGACCCGGTTGCCATCGCCAAAGCTTATGAAGCTCAAGGAGCTGATGAACTTGTCTTCTTGGACATCACCGCCACGACTGACGCCCGTCAAACAATGACGCAGACAGTGGCAGCAGTGGCAGCGCAGGTTTTCATGCCGCTCACGGTTGGTGGTGGGATTCGCTCAGTCGCCGATATGCATGACTTGTTACGGGCCGGAGCGGACAAGATTGCTTTAAACTCGGCCGCGGTGAAGCAGCCGAAACTTATCACGGCAGGTGCCGAGACATTCGGGAGTCAGGCGGTCGTAGTCGCCATTGACACCCGGTGGCAACCTGAGCGCCAACGCTATCAGGTCACAATTAATGGTGGCCGCACGCCGATGGATCTCGATGCGATTCAGTGGGCCAAACAGGCAGTCGCTGCCGGAGCAGGAGAGCTATTGGTCACATCAATGGATGCTGATGGCACTCAGGAAGGCTTCGACTTAGCCCTATATCGCCAATTAAGTGCCGCGGTAACAGTTCCCATTGTCGCAAGCGGCGGTGCAGGTTCCGCCGAAGATTTCGTTGACTTGTTCAAAGAGACCGCCGTTTCGGCCGGCCTCGCTGCATCGATTTTCCATTTTGGTCAATTAACCATCCCCGAAGTCAAAACGGTTTTGAAACAAGCAAAGGTGGCGGTTCGATGATAGCGCTCGATTTTAATAAGGCATCGGGTTTGATCACAACGGTTATTCAGGATGCTCAGACCAAACAGGTTTTGATGGTGGCGTACATGAATGCTGAAAGCTTTGAGAAAACCCTGGCAACAGGTGAAACCTGGTTTTGGTCGCGCAGTCGCCAGAAGTTGTGGCACAAAGGTGAAACTAGCGGCAACATTCAAAAAGTTCAATCGATTGCCGTTGACTGCGATGCGGACACTTTACTGATATCGGTTCTACCCGCCGGCCCTGCCTGCCACACTGGGCACACAAGTTGTTTTTATCGTACTTATGCAAGAAAGGAATGACCTGCCATGACAGCTTCCAAACAAAGTATCACCGAACTATATGAACTCATCAAAGACCGCCAAACCCAGCCAATTCCCGGTTCCTATACGGATTATCTCTTCACCAAAGGACTCGACAAGATTCTAAAAAAAGTCGGCGAAGAAAGCACCGAGGTCATTGTCGCTGCCAAAAATCCTGATGACGCCGCCTTCATCCTCGAAGTCGCTGATTTGACTTATCACGTTCTGGTGTTGATGGTTGAACGGGGTATTACGCTTGATCAGATCGAAGCGGAATTGGCAAGTCGGGAAGGGAAAATGAGTCGTCTGAAGGAACGCAGCAGCATCAATAAATATTGACGGCTGAATAGCCAATGGGCGTCATACATCTAACGACACTAGCTCACGCTCGTTTTTTTACAAGGAGGAAGAACCATGCTTAAACATACCGTTAAGCATTTAAAACCTTATACCCCAGAAAAACCGCTGGATGATTTGAAAAAAGAGTTGGGTTTAACCAACCTGGTCCGAATGTCGGCAAACGAAAATCCTTTTGGTACCAGTCCTGAAGTGAAACAGGCGGTGGCTAACTGGAACTTTTCCCAAAGTCGTGATTATCCGGATGGTAACGCGAGCCAGTTGCGCATGGCGGTGGCTAACCAACTTCATGTTGCGAGTGAGCAGCTGGTGTTTGGTAACGGTCTTGACGAAGTGATTGCCTTAATTGCCCGAACCTTTTTGGAGCCGGGGGATGAAGTTGTCGAGCCTTGGCCGACGTTTTCCGAATACCGGTTACATGCCGAAATTGAAGGCGCCAAGGTGGTGGATGTCCCGATTCAGTCCGAAACTGGCAACTTTGACCTAGGCGCGATGGTGCAGGCCATCACACCACGAACAAAGTTGATATGGCTCTGTAACCCGAACAATCCCACAGGTACACTGCTGTCACTGGCGGCCTTAACCCGGTTCATGCGCCAAGTACCGGAAAATGTACTGGTTCTGGTGGATGAAGCTTATATTGAGTTTACCGACGATTATCCCGCCACAAGTGCAGTCAGCCTGCTGCCGCAATTTGATAATCTGGTTGTCCTACGCACTTTTTCCAAAATCTACGGGTTGGCTAATTTTCGCGTTGGTTTTGGGATTTTTCCGAAGCAGCTGGTCACCTATCTTCAGTCGGTTCGCTTACCTTATAACCTCAGTACCATCGCACAATTAAGCGCACAGGCTGCATTGGCTGATCAGAGGTTTGTTCAGACAACACGAAACCGCGTTCAGCAGGCACGTCGCAGCTGGGAAACTTTTTTGACCGATAGTGCGTTGCCACATTACACCAGCCAAACGAACTTTCAATTCTTTCAGGCGCCACAAAACCAAGCGTACGCCCTCAAGCAGGAATTGCTTCAGCACGGCTTCCTTGTTCGTGACGGACTCATGCCTGGCTGGTTAAGGATCACCTTTGGGACAGCCGACCAAAATCGAGCCGTCCAACAAGTTATTCAGGCGTTTCTGGTAAATCTGCAATCAGAGTGAAATTGAACCAGACCTTAGATCATCGTCTTGCGTCAACTGAGAGCAACTCAGCCACCGTCGCCACGGCCAAGGAGTTTGGCACCGGAACGATTCAGAAGTAAACTGAAGACGTACCTTAATACTTCTGAAAGGAAGTTTTTCAAGTGAAAATTGCCAACATTGGCGGTCAGCCGCATCTGATCACGTCAGCATCGACTGCACAACCGATTACGAATGCATCGGATGTGTTAACCGCCTTAACCCAGTCCGCATCATTAACGCTCGGATCGACCCTTCAGTTTACCGCTGACCAGCTGGAAGCACCGATTACGACTAGCCGGCAGATCTTTGCGATCGGGATGAACTTTTTGGATCACTCGCAGGAAATTCACATCAAGTTGCCAACGGTTCCAAGCGTTTTTACCAAATTTAGCAGTTCATTGGCCAAGCCGACTGCGACAGTGCGCATGCATGGGCCCAAAACCGATTGGGAAACCGAGTTAGTCGTGGTGATCGGGGTAGGTGGGCGCGATATTCCTGAAGGCGAGGCGATGCGTCATGTTGCCGGCTGGATGGTCGGTGAAGATTTAAGCGACCGGGCGGTTCAGTTTGCCAATGCGGAACCGCAATTTTCTTTGGCAAAGTCGTTTCAAAATTATTCTCCCATCGGTCCGTGGATCACATCACCTGACGAAATCGCCAATCTGGACCGGCTGCAAATCACGACAACGGTCAATGGTCAGGTGATGCAGCAGGCAAGTCTGGACCAACTGATTTTTAAAGTGCCGACGTTAATCCATTATCTTAGTGGGATTGTGGCACTGCAGCCCGGCGATCTCATCTTCACCGGAACGCCGAGTGGTACAGGGGTTGGCCGCGATCCGCAAGTCTTTTTGAAGCCTGGCGATCAAGTGACAGCGGCGATTACAGAATTAGGTGCATTACAATTGACGATGGCATAGCAGGCTAATGATGGCGCTTCCATTCTTCTTATAAAGCCTATACCATTTTTAAATATCACTAGGAAAACGCCAACATTTAGCGTATCCTAAAGATGTTCAAAAACATTAACGCGTTCCCAGGTGTAGAAGCCGGCGCGCGCTCACAATCTAAGAGGTGAATTTGATGTTGGAAAATAATAACTTTGATGAAGTCGTCATGAAACGCCACACTGCACGCGAATTTGATCCGGAAATTACTATCAGCAAAGGCGAATTGCTGCAAATGATCACCTATGCGACAAAAGCGCCAAGCGCACTCAACATGCAACCGACCCGTTTTGTCGTGGCCCAAAGTAACGCAGCAAAAGAAAAAATCGCCAGCGTGGCCGGAACTAATGCACCGGAAATTCTGTCCGCATCCGCGGTTGTGCTGGTCGGTGGTGAATTGGATTTAGGGCCATTTGAAACAGAACTGTTCAAGCGAGCAGCGGCAGCAGGTTTGCTGACCGACCGCGCCATCGAGCATCAAAAACCCATGATCGAGAATCTGGTGGCATCTTTCCAGACCGACAAACAGGCGTTGCGTGAATTCATCATTCAAAACAGCAGTCTGGCCGCAATGTCCTTCATGTTGGCTGCGCGCGCTTATGGTTATGAAACCGGCGCCATGACTGGCTTTGATCACGAGAAAATCCTACCGGCACTGGATCTTGATCCTGCGCACTTCATGCCGACGCTGCTTATCGCGGTGGGTAAGCCTAAGAGCGCGCCGGATTCACTTTATCGGATCCCAGCAAGCAAAGTCACCTTTTTTAAATAAACATATCACTCGAAATAATCTGCAAGGGGAAGCCATGGTGATCGAATTAACGTAACGTCTTTTACCAGCAACTCTTCAGCGATTTTAAGCCCGAGTAAAAATATGCTTCATCACATATTGAGCCGTTGCCCGACCCATTGTGATGAAGCATTTTTGAATACAGCATAATCGCCAGCATGCGTTGCTACCAGCGCAATTTTTTAACCGCTGCCAGAACCAGTACGCAACGCCAATTAATAATAACCCCGTGACGATGAAGATCCATCCGATCGGCACCCAATCTGCCAATGGCCCATATGCTAACATTGCCAACGGATAGATGCCGGTCGACAGGATCGCCCATAGCGAGAAGACCCGGCCCAGCTTGTCTGCCGGCACATTTTCCTGCAGGTAAATTGTCTGACCGGCTTGAATCAATGGATAAAAAATGCCGGAAATAAACATGAAGAACAGATAAGTGATGAATGGCTGCTGCAGTCCCATTTCCGCAAACGCAATCCCGCTGCCGGCAAACCCAATGGCGATGAGACCAAGCTGATCGCGAAACTTTTTGTGGCGGGCAATAAACAGGCCACCCAAACCGGCACCGATTGTCCACGACCATTCGTTGAACGTCAAATGCCAGACTTCCGAACCAAATGTCCGATTCACATACAACGTTGATAGTTGCGAGGAAGGAGCAATTAAAATAAAGGCTGCGCCGGTGAACAACATGAATGCCAGCAGCAACGGTGTGTTCCCCACGTAACGCAGGCCAGCAAGGATCCCGTTTTGACGTTTGCTGGCTCGATCCCGGCGTGCAGTTGGCGTCGGTACATGAACCACACTTAGGCAAAGTACCGCTAACGCCGCAGTCAAAGCATCAATGACGAAAATCCAGAAGATTCCTAAATCGCTTAAAATATAGCCCGCCAATAACGGTGACATCACCAGCATTGCCGCCATCAAAATCTGATTGTAGCCATTCACCCGCGTAATTTGTTTAGCCGGCACCAGCTGCGGCAATAAGGCATTGGCCGCCGGATTTTCCAGTCCGTTACCAAAGCTGCGGATCACGGCAATCACCAACAACAGCCACAGCTCCTGAGTCACAAAAGCAAACACGTAGGCAACAGCGAGGGTCAAAACCGTGACCGCAAGGGCAGAGAGGACAATCAGCCATTTTCGATTGTACCTATCAGCCAAAACGCCAGCGGATAAGGAGATTAAAATCGCCGGTAACGAAGTCGCCAATGATACATACGTCATCCACGCGCCTGAAGACGTTTTTAAGGCAATGTCCCAAAGTACCGCAAAAAAGACGGTTGACGTACCGAAAACAAATAAATTTTGACTCAACAGAAAGGCCGCCGTTTGTCCTTGCCAGCCGATTTTTGATTGTCCCAACCTTACCACCTGAAATCAGTTAAAATAGAAACTGACTTTAGTGTAAATCAAAAGATCAAAAAAACCCACGAATCACCACGAAGGGAGCGCAATGAGCATGCCCCAAAAAATTTTTATTGTTGAAGACGACGATGTGATCGCTAAAACGATCGCCAATTACCTGAATCGCTGGGCGTTCACGGTCAGCCTGGTTAAAAAGTTTGACCAAGTCGATGAAGAGATTCGCGCCGCGGCACCGGATCTTGTGATTATGGACATCAGTCTGCCGTATTTTAACGGCTTTCACTGGCTGAGCGAACTGCGCAAACATAGCAACGTCCCGGTGATTTTTTTAACGAGTTCCGGCGATGATATGAATCTTGTGATGGCTATGAATCTGGGAGCCGATGACTTTTTGGCCAAGCCGATCGAATTACCGGTTTTGTTGGCAAAAATTCAGGGGATGTTACGGCGGACTTATCAGTATCAGCAAACCGAAACCAATTTAACCCACGATGATTTCACGCTGGTGCCAACCGATAATCAGCTTCGTTCACCAGCAGGCGTGCTGGACATCACCCCTACCGAGACGAAACTGTTAAGCCTTTTGTTTAGTGCCAATGGCGAAGTCGTGACCCGCGAAGCCATGATCGAAAAGCTTTGGGAAGGTGACGAGTTTATCGACCGCAATGCCTTGGCCGTGAATATGAATCGGCTGCGCAAGAAAGTCGCACCGGTTGGCTTGGCGCAACTGATCGAGACGGTCAAGGGCAAAGGTTACCGGTTGGCCAGCAAGGAGGCCGGCCATGATTAAGGCTTATTACCATGCGCGCTGGATGGTTTGGTTAAGCCTGCTCACATTGCTGCTGACCGGTTTATTGGCAAATTGGCTGGTGAATGTCTCAATTGAGGTCATCCTTAATATGTGGCTGTTCGCTCTGATTCCGTTACTCGTGATTGGCGGTTACGATCTGTGGCGTTTTAACCGGGAATGGCAACAATTGCAAGCGGATGTTTCGTTGCTGGACGATACTCAAATCACCGATCCGTTGGGCCGCGCGTATTACCAAAAAATCCAGGCATTGCAACAAACTGTGCGAAAAAACAGCGACACCTACCGCGATCGCGAGCAGGAAATGTTAGACACCTTGCAGTTGTGGACGCACCAAATCAAAACGCCGCTAACGGCTTTGGATTTGCTACTGCAGGTTGAACCGGTCAATGCAAACGACGCCCGGCTGGAAATCAGCAAAATCAATCGCTATCTAACAGTGATGTTAAACTACCTCAAACTAACCACGCTCAACACCGATCTGGTTTTAACCGAAGTGGCGTTAAAACCGCTTGTCAACGAAACCGTCCGCGATCTGGCCAAGTTGTTTATTGCCAAAGATTTAACAGTCTCCGTCGAAGCGTTGCCAACCGTTGTTAGTGATAGCCAGTGGTTGCGTTTTATTTTTGAACAACTCTTAACGAACGCCATTAAGTACACGCCGCGCGGGTCCATCCGGATTTACGCAAAAGGGGATGCGGTTTTCGTCGCCGATACCGGTATTGGGATTTTGCCGGAAGACCTGCCGCGGATTTTTGAACAAGGCTATTCCGGCTATAATGGACGCGCTAATCAAAAGGCTAGTGGATTGGGCTTATTCCTTAGCCGTCAGATTGCCGAGAAATTAGGCTTGCGGTTAACGGTGACATCAAAAGTCGGCGTTGGCAGTACGTTTGCGATCCATTTTCCCCAAACCCGATGGCTGGCAGAGTAAGTCAGCTTACCAGCTTGTAAGCAACCGCAGCCGACTGTAAGTAGTTTTAGGGTGCCATCCCTTTTAAGCTAGTCAGTGAAAGGGGAAGATCACATGTCAACGTTACTTAAATTAAAAAATGTCGAAAAAACCTATACCAGTCGAGGCGCACAACCGGTTCAAGCACTGGTTAATATCAGTTTTACAGTTGAGTCAGGCGAATTCGTTGCCATTATGGGCGAATCCGGATCCGGGAAAAGTACGTTGCTGAACCTGATCGCGACACTGGATAACCCTACAGGGGGTGAAATCACACTTAACGGCCAGGATTTACGTAAAGTCAAAGAAGGGGCACGCGCCAAATTTCGGCGGGAGCATCTCGGTTTTATTTTCCAGGATTTTGACTTGCTTGATACCTTCAACGTGCAGGACAACATTTTTCTGCCACTGGTTTTGGCGAAAAAGCCGCTAGCCCTCATGAAAGAACGCCTGGCAAAACTCGCACCGCGGTTAGGCATCAGCGACCTTTTACAAAAATATCCGTACGAACTCTCCGGCGGCCAGCAGCAACGCGTCGCCGCCGCCCGCGCTATGATCACCGAACCGGAAATTCTGCTGGCCGATGAGCCGACTGGGGCGCTTGATTCCAAAACTTCGAGCGAACTCTTGGACTTGCTGACAGACGTGAATGCCCAAAGTCAGCAAACCATTCTCATGGTGACGCATAGTGCCATTGCCGCCAGCCACAGCCAACGGGTACTCTTCATTCGCGATGGCCAGATTTTTCATCAACTTTATCGTGGCGAACTTAATCAGTCTGACTTCCTGACCCGAATCAGTGAAACCATGACGGCCATGTTGACGAAGGAAGGCGAGGGACAATGAAATTCTATTTCAAATTGGCCGCCACCAACCTCAAAGCCGATCGCCGTTTATTTGTCCCTTTTGTCATCACCACCAGCTTTCTAATGGCGATCAATCTGATCATGCTAAATGCCTATGCCAGTAGCGATGTCCTGTTCAGCGAATTTGGCGCTTCGGCTGGCAGATCGCTGTTCATGTTTGGTTCGGTCATTACGGCAATTATCTCCGTCATTTTAGTGATTTATGCCAATAATTTTCTACGCAAGCAGCGCATTCGCCAGCTCGGTTTGTACAACATCATTGGTTTTGGCAAAGGCGAGCTCAGTAAAATGATGGCCATCGAAAAATTGCTACTTTTGTTGACAACATTGCTATTGGGCGGTGCTTTAGGAACAGTACTGTCGCGGATTAGCTATCTGACACTTGCCAAGACGCTGCACGTCAACCACCACTTGGCGTTTGGCTTGAGTCAAAAAGCCTTCAGCATTGCCGGCATCATCACAATCGGACTCTTCATCATCTTAATGTTCATCGATGAAATCTGGCTTATTCGCAAGCAACCGATTGACCTTGTTCGCGAACAAAGCGCCGGTGAGCGGGAACCGAAGATTGCGTGGTTCACGCTGATTTTCAGCCTTGTATGTTTAATCGCCGGCTATACGCTGGCTGTTGTCATCACCAATCCGCTGGAAGCCATGAGTATGTTTTTCTTTGCGGTCATACTGGTCATCACAGGAACATACGGCTTATTCACCTCGGGCTCGGTTTTTGTCTTAAAATGGCTGCGGCGTCGCCAAAATTATTACTACCAGCCTAAGCATTTCATTAATGTCTCGAATCTGCTTTACCGAATGCAGCAAAATGGCGCCGGTTTAGCATCAATTGCCATTTTGGTAACCATGACGTTGATCACGTTAGCCACGACCGCCACGCTTTTCTTTGGTATCAATGAAATCGTTAACGCGCAAACGCCCGTCGACTTATCCTATTCCCTTAAAACAAATGATGCCGACGCTGCCAATCGCGTCACCGAGCTGGCCAAGACCCATCACGTCCATGTTCGATCAATTCGCACGTTTTCTGGTCCTTCCAGCACGTTGGCATTGCTTGAAAAAAACCGGTTGAATTCCCAAAGCAGTATCAACGGGCCGTTTGGGTTTGACAATGCCCGCAGCGTCCAATTGATGACCATTGACAACTATAATCGTTACACGAGACAACACCGCTCGCTGAATGGAAACAATATTCTTATTTACACGTCCAATCATTACGCTGGCAATACTCTGATAATCGGTAAGCAAAGTTACCACGTCGCAACCCGGGTTTCAAGCTTTCCCAATGCACCGAAAACGTTTATTCCCAATCTTTTCGTCGCATTTCCATCTGAAACACAAATGCTTGCGGCCTTGCATCATTTGTATCCGAAAAAGACACTGGCCGAGCTTAAAACAGATGTCACCACAAATCAGGATTTGATGTTGAGCGGCAGTCATGCCAACCAAACCAAGCTGTATCAAGATTTAAACAAAAGTGGCATCGCACTTCCTGACACTGTCCAGTCCCGCGCCGTCAACTATGACGATACGACCAGTATGATGAGCAGCTTTCTATTCCTCGGCATCGTTTTTGGCGTCACGTTTATCTTGGCAACCTTGCTGATTCTTTATTACAAGCAGCTGGCAGAAGGTTATGCCGATGAGCGGCGTTACACGATTCTCCAGCGGGTCGGATTAAGCCTGCGCGAGGTGCGAGCAACCATCAATAGCCAACTGCTCATGCTGTTTTATCTGCCGTTGGTCGTCGCTGCCATTCATGTTGGCTTTGCCTTACCATTCGTGCAGCGAATCATGATGCTGTTTGGCCTGCCGGATTGGCAATTTTTCCTAACCGTTTCACTCATTACGTTAGCCATTTTTGCAGTGATCTACGTGTTAATGTATCGGTTGACCGGTAACGTCTATTACCGCATCGTCTCTCGCCGCCAACCTACCAGTCGCAGGTAGGTAAGGGGACTCTGGCGATAGTCCGGTAACCACCAAATCTCTAAAAAAGTGCCGTTCCTGACCCATCGTTTGGTTACAACGATACTGTCAGAAACGGCACTTTTGGTCGTCATGTCTTAGGCCGGCTGCAACGCCTTAATCTCGGTAATCAGCTTAAGCAGGTTTTGTTCAGCGGTTTGGTAATCGGCCATTTTATCGGCAAATTGTTCATCAAAACCGGCAAGACCGCCTGCCGCAAACGCATACTCAAATGGGTAAACCGCTTCATAAGCTGCCGCAAACCGCTTTAGCAGATCATGATACTGCTCACCGCCAAGCTGTAAGGCCATCTGGATCACCCGAAAATCCGTATACGCCATCTCAAATTGAACAGCCCAGGCTCGCATGAAATCATGCCGCGCCTGAATGTGCAGAAAATGGTGCTCGGTGGTCCAAGCCAACCGGTTCACTGAATCTTTAACATCCAACACGATGAATCACGCCTTTCTATTTGCACTTATGCTAGCTGGTTTCATTATAAGCCTGTCCATGCTAAAACGCCTGAATAACACCCGTCCAGGTTAGCTTGACGGCTTAGTTTTCGTGCGGTTGTTGGGTATGCCGATCCAACGCCTTGGCTGCTGTTTCAGAAACCTCACGCAGCGCGGCTTTCCCACGTTTATCGCTTAGATTAATGTAAAGATCAGTGGCACTGGTGGTGGTCTGCCCAAGTTGATCGGCGACTTGCTGCACATCCTTGGTCACTGTATAAATATTCGTTCCCAAGGTATGCCGCGCTTTATGTGGCGTGGATGGTCGACCATAAGCCGTCGTGTAACGTTTAAAAAAGGCCTCAATCGTATTTTGGCGAATCCGCTTTACGGTTTGACCGACCTGCGTCACAAACAGCGGCGACGTCGGCTTTTGGTAACCAATGATGGCCGCGCGTTGTTGTAAATACGCGGTGAGATAGGGGTCAATCCAGTCCGCAAAGTTCACGCGATCCTGAAAATTGCCTTTTCGCACAACCTGCACCGTGTGCCGATCCATATTCAAATCTTCAAGATTCATATTGACCAGCTCGCTCACCCGCACGCCAGACCCAAATAACAACGCAATAATCGCCAAGTTTCGGTGTTTGGCTGCTTCAAAGTAAGCACGTTGCTTCGAAGGCAGTTGATGCGCATAAACTTGATCCAGCCAGTGCAAAAATTTGGCATCCTCACCGTCCACAAACAGCATTTCCTGCAATTTGTGATTGCGATAAGCCGTCGTCTCCGCATGGGTCTTTAATTTAACCTTATTCCAGACATTGCGGTAAAAGTAAGGCTCACCATCTTCATGCGGTTCACTTTCTTCAGTCAAAAATCGATAAAGCGCTTTGATGCCCACCAATCGTAAGGCAACACTGCGCCGTGTCATCCGTTTATTTGGATGCGTTTTGGAAGGCCGTTCTAGCAGATAAGCCATAAAAGCCTGCGCATCGCGTAAAGAAAGGTGCTCCAGCGTTTCTAATGGCACTGATTGCGGAGAAGAAGCGGACGTCACGCCGCTAGCGATCAGCCAATCAAGAAACTCCTGATAAAAATGCAGATACTGGTAAAGGGTAGAATCAGCAATCGGAATCGCTTTTTGGCTATGGTAGTAGTCCTGAATGTAGTCAGGCAAAGAGGGCAGCATAGCATGAATCAATTTGGGATAATTCTGAGTCGACAAACAGCATCACCTCGAACATATGTTTTCTTCTAGATAATGCTAGTATACCCGAAAAAAGAGGCTGATGCCGAGGAAGATGAGTGACTTAACCGCGATTTAACGCAGATTTTATCGACAATGTGCCGTGCAACTGTATTGAATAAAGTTCTAGCTTTATCCAAAGGTAAACGGCAAAGCCTAGTTAAGGTTGGCAAATCCTGTTAATTCTTAAACGTGTTTATAATCCGAATTTATGTAAGAAAACTCTCTGGCACCACCGAACTTTGAAATTCGCCGCCTGCAACACTGAACGCTGTTTGCTACTGGAAAAATTTAGTTGGTGGTTGTTATTCGGTTACATTTTGCCCAAGTTTCAGCAATTCATCATGAATCAGCAATCAGCCAAAATCTGCGGCCATCACAAAAATGGTAATAATGCAACAATTGATTGATTTTTGCCAGTCTGAGCAAATTTACTGATAATCCGATGAATGTCCGTTCAAGCCAAAACATCTGCATAGAGTTTGCTGATCAGTCATCGTACATAAAGTTTGCGAAAAATTCTTAACCTCGAATCAGACCGCTGCTTTTGGGCCAATCTCGTTGCTGTTAAAAAAATTCCGATATCCACGAGTGGGGGAGTGTGCTAGTAAAACTTTACTGCCACGGCAAAATACAGCGAAAAGTGCCGTTCTCTGATTCCTCATTCTAGTTTACATAATATATATTATACGAAGTAGTGTGCAGGTCGTTGATTTCGTAGATTTTCCAGGAAGTTCACTCAAATTACGCAAATCTAGCATTCTCGTGTGCCCATTCAACCGATCAGTCAAACGCGGCGGAAATTTCCGGTACTCATACAGTCAATCAGGTCTACATCAAATCTTAACTCACAAAAATTTGCTGACCACGCATGATCATCATCGTCAGGACATCTACTTTCAATCGAATGAATCCGCTTTAGTTTAGCTTAAGTGCTCTGCCATCTTGCCAACTTAAACAACACAAAAAATCGCAGCCAAGATATTCAGCTGCGATTTAATTAACTATATTCGTAAAAATTCGTAAAACGGACAGATCAACCTTCAAATACTTTTTGCATCGGTGGTACGACTTGCTTTTTACGTGAAACCACTCCAGGCAATGCCAAACGAGCGTTCGTATCAAACTTTTCGTTAAATGCTGCCGCGACTTTATCGCGATCCGCACCAACAGCAAAGCCGGTTGAGTTGCTGTTCAAAATATCCGTTGCGATCAGCAAGAAGTCGTCATAACCCTTTGCCTGTGCTTCCTTGGTCATGGCGTTCAACAGATCATCTTGACGCGCATAGATGTCATCCAAGTCAACGGTATTGACCTGGCCGATCCGGATCGACTTGCCGCCCATTGTGAAGCTCTTGGCGTCGCCTTCAATAATATCCATATCAGACTTAGCAGCCAAATTGGTTCCAGCCTTCAGCATGGCTAAGCCGTACGATTGCAAATCAATTCCGGCAATTTTAGCCATTTCAGGAAGAATCTTTTTGTCCTTGTCCGTAGCAGTCGGCGATTTCAGCAACAAGGTGTCGGAAATCAACCCCGATGCCATCAAGCCAGCCAATGTTGGCGAGATCGTGTAGCCGTGTTCCTGAAATAGTTCGAAGATCACGGTGTTCGTGCTGCCAACCGGTTCTGCGCGATAGAACAGCGGTGCAGCGGTGTGGAAGTTCGCAATCCGGTGATGATCAACCACTGATGCAATCTGCACGTCCTCGATATCAGCAACACTCTGTTGAAATTCGTTATGGTCCACCAACATCACAGTGTCAGTTTCATTTGCTGCAGTTTTAATGACCCGCGGTGCTTGAACCTTGAAATGATCCAAAACAAACTTGGTCTCGTCATTTGGTTCACCGAGTGCTACTGCTTCAACATCTGTGTTGCCCGCCTGCTTTTGAAACTCGGCCCAGCTCATGGCACTGGTAATCGCATCCGTATCTGGGTTTTGATGTCCAAAAATCAAAGTCGTCATATTAATCGATCGCTCCTCAGCTCAATATTTACCTTTCAATCTTACCACTGTTTTCGCCGACCCGCGACAGATAATCTTTTTCTGCCAGATAGGCGTCAAACGTCTTAAAGAAGTTGGCAATCCGCGGAATATCAGCCTTTTCCTTGCGATAAACGAACGAGGTCTCAAAGCGAATGGCCGGTTCGAATGAAACGGCGTGGGCTTTGATTTGATCAGCGTGGGCCGTCACAAAACTCGTCGGCAAGGCGGTATTCACGCCGGTGTGATTAACAAACTGCGTAAGTTGATATGGCGTGGTAAAGTGCGCAACTACATGCGGAAAATCAACCATCTGATTCTTGTAGGCTTCGTGAAGCATCTGCCCCAGGAAATAATCATCCGGATAAGTAACCCATGGTTCAGCAAGCGTATCTTTAAAATGAAGGCGCTTACGGTTTGCCAACGAATCGTCATGATGTAAAAACAGCAATTGCTCATCAAGAATTTTCTTGCTGGCGTATGGTTTCCAGTTCTTGATCGTCTCATCAGGCAGATTCATAATCGCCAAGTCAACCTGATTGTTTTCTAATGCTTCCCAAATTTCGTGACGGGTCATCATCCGCAAAGTGATTTCAACTTCGGGATTCAAATCATAGTAATGCGCAATGAAGGCGTTAAAGGCACTGTCTTCAATCGAACTCAACAAGCCAATGTTAATCTTACCCACAGTTGCGCTGGTACTTTGCTGAATCTCGTCAGTCGTCTGGTTCAGGATCTCATAGATCTCGTGGGTTGCCTTCAACATTGTCTGACCGGCATCCGACAAATGCAGTTTCTTCCCAACAGAGTAGAACAGCGGCGCCCCCACTGTCCGCTCCAGCTTCTTGATTTGCTGCGTTAATGCAGGTTGGGTAATGCCCAACAGCTGAGCGGACTGGGTGTAGTTCATTGTTTCTGCAAGTTGCAGAAAATACGTGAGAGTCTTCGAGGAGAAAATGCGCTCTTGCTTCGTTTTCATGGGGCGGCTTCCCTTTCATTTATAAATTTATAATACTGATCATTTATCATCATAAGTGGCATTTAAAAAAAACGCAACAGATTTGCCGCGTTTTTAATCGTTACGTTAAGTTCTAACTAAACTACGCCTTGGTAGCCGGACGCGGACGCCAATTTTGCCAGCCAGTGTAATCTTGGACATGTAACAGATTTTCCGCATTCTTAACCCGATCTGCTGATGGTGGTTCGATGCCTTCCAGCGGATAGGTAATGCCAAGTTCATGGTATTTCTTGACCCCCAGCGTGTGATAAGGAAGGATCTCGACTTTTTGAACCACATTCTTGTCTAAAGTTGCGATGTAGTCCCCTAACCGTTTAAGGTAAGGATCAAAATCGGTACGTTGTGGTACCAACACGTGCCGGATCCACATATCATCACCGTGATCAGACATATATTGAACCATATCCAAAATGTTTTCGTTCGGGAATCCCGTTAATTTCTTGTGCTCAGCGGAATCAATATGCTTAATATCCACCAATGAAATATCGGTAACCGCCATGAGCTTCTCAAACTGACCAAACCACGGCTGATCGCGCGTGAATGGCCCACCCGAAGTATCAAGACAGGTTGAAATACCAAGCTCCTTGGCTTTAGTAAAGAGTTCCAGGATAAAGTCGATTTGCACCAGACTTTCCCCGCCGCTGCAGGTAATCCCGCCTTGTTCGCCCCAGAAAGCTTTATAGCGCTGTGCATCTGCCAAAATCTGATCAGCTGTCATTTCCTCACCGACGCCGATATTCCAAGTATCAGGATTGTGGCAGTATTGACAACGCATGCGACACCCCTGCATGAAGACGACAAAGCGAATCCCAGGTCCATCGACTGAGCCGAAGCTTTCGACTGAGTGAACGTAACCCTTAATTGGGCCTTCATGATCCTGCCCGACCTGTTCCAAAATATTTAACGGGCTTTGCGATTGATCGATAAGTTTCATCTTTGCCGCCTCCACTGCTAGTATGCTGATAGTTTTCAAACGATTTTCATTTCAGTTTGTCAAAAAACGGCAACAGCAACGTTGCCGTCTTTTGACAAAACAGGAATGATTTCCTGTTTTGATGTTGGGTTGACTGGATTACATTTCGTCGAAGAATGTCCGTGCGATAACGTCATCTTGCTGTTCCTTCGTCAAGTCTGCGAAGTATACGCAATAGCCTGAAACCCGGACAGTTAAGGTTGGGTATTCTTCTGGGTGCTTCTGTGCATCGATTAACGTTTCCTTGTTGAAGACGTTGATGTTCAGATGCATGCCGCTGTTCTCCATATACCCGTCGACCATGTGAACCAAGGTGTCCTTACGGGTTTCATCATCATGTCCCAGGGTATTTGGTGTAACCCCGAACGTGTTGCTGATACCGTCAGTTGCGTAGTGATACGGAATCTTAGCGGTGGACATCAAGGAAGCCAAAGCACCGTTCTTTTCTGCGCCGTATGCCGGGTTGGCACCTGGTGAGAATGGTTCGCCTTTCTGACGGCCGTTTGGTGTTGTCCCGGTGTTCTTACCATAAACCACGTTGGAGGTGATGGTCAGAACACTGGTACTCAACTTGGCACCGCGATACAGATGATGGGTGTTCATCTTGTTGTAGAAGGTCTTCACCAACCACTTAGCGATGTTGTCGGCCCGATCGTCATTGTTACCATAACGCGGATAGTCGTCGTTGTCAGCAACAAAGTCAACCGCAATACCATTTTCATCGCGAATCACTTTAACATGACCGTACTTGATCGCACTGATAGAGTCAACCGCATGCGACAACCCGGAAATACCGGTTGCAAACGTCCGATTCAGCCGGGTGTCCTTCAATGCCAACTGTGCTGCTTCGTAGTAATACTTGTCATGCATGTAGTGAATGACATTCAGCGCATTAACATAAACGTCAGCTAACCAGTCCATCATCTTGTCGAACTTCTTCATGAATTCGTCGTAATCGATGTAATCACTGGTGATTGGTTCATATTCAGGACCCACTTGTGCTTCCTGGATTTCGTCTTTCCCACCATTGATGGCATATAAGACGGTCTTTGCCAAGTTTGCCCGAGCGCCAAAGTACTGAACGCCGTCAGCGATCGGCTGTGCGGATACACAGCAGGCAATGCCATAATAGTCCGTGCCCCATTCGTTACGCATCAGATCATCATTTTCGTATTGAATGGTTGAACTTTGGATGGAGACTTCAGTTGCGTAGCGCTTGAAGCCTTCTGGCAAGCGTTCGCTCCACAATAACGTAATGTTTGGTTCCGGTGCTGCACCCATGTTGTCTAAGGTCTTCAGGAACCGGAAAGCGGTCTTGGTGACATGATGCCGACCATCATTACCCATACCGGCTAAGGACAAGGTTGCCCAGATCGGATCGCCGGAGAAGAGTGAATTATATTCTTCAGTCCGGATGAACCGAACCATCCGTAATTTCATAACCAAATGATCGATCAGTTCTTGAGCTTGCTCTTCGTTTAATTTGCCGAGACGCATATCCCGCTGAATGTAAGCATCGATAACCGTATCGATCCGGCCAACAGACATCGCCGCACCATTTTGCGTCTTAACGGCTGCCAGATAGCCAAAGTAAATCCATTGAACGGCTTCTTGAGCGTTTGCTGCAGGCCGGGAAATGTCATAACCATATTCTTTGGCCATTTTCTTCATATCGTTTAACGCACGATATTGTTCGTTGATTTCTTCGCGCAGTTTGATGACATCATCGGTCATTTCACCGTCGCCAGTCAGGTTATAATCGTTAACCTTTTCTTCCATCAACCGATCGATACCATAGATGGCAATCCGTGGAAAGTCTGAGACGATTCGACCACGGCCATATGCATCAGGTAACCCAGTAACAATCTTGTAGTGACGAGCCTTGCGCATTTCCGGTGTATAAGCATCAAAGACGCCTTGGTTATGGGTTTTACGATATTCAGTGAAAATTTTGTGTTCTGCAGGATCAGTTTCGAAGCCATAAGCTTTCAAAGCATCTTCTGCCATCCGAATGCCACCAAATGGCATAAAAGCACGTTTGAATGGCTTGTCGGTTTGAACACCGACAATCTTTTCAAGGTCTTTGTTGAGATAGCCAGGGCCATGTGACGTAATGGTTGATGGAATGTTGTTGTCTACATCCAAAACGCCGCCATTGGCACGTTCTTGCTTCTTCAAGTTCAGAACCTGGTTGTTCAAAACGGTTGTTGCTTCAGTGGGGCCAGCAAGGAAACTCTCGTCCCCATCATATTGGTTCAGGTTATGCTCGATAAAATCGCGCACATTGATTTCTTCTTGCCAGTCACCGCCGTTAAAGCCTTCCCAATAATTAGGAACTTTGGTTTCGTCAAGCTGTTTCATAGGTGTTTGCCTCCTAAAGTGAATTACAGATGTGACAGTTCTTACAAACTCAGTATAACACGGTGCGGGATCTATGCAAGCGTTTTATTGCCTATATAACAAGGGTTCTTTTGTTTTTTTAGTGTATTTGGTTGTTTCATAAAAATTGCTTAAAGGCTGATTTGATAAATTGTGCACAATCGTTCTGTACTAGAATAAGAAAAAATAGCCGCTTCTGTAATAGTACAGAAGCGGCTATCCTATAATTTCTTTTTTAGTCCTTTTCCGGAATCTCTTCGCGGGTACGGACAAAGACAGGTTTTCCTTGAACATCTGTGTCGATGACGAATGACCCATTGGAGTAACGATCACCGGTTGGGTGTTGGCTCGGCGTCAGCGTGACAACTTTGTCAGCATCGGTCAACACGTCCAAACGGGTATCCTCGTCCACTGCCATCATGGCGACGATACGATGCGGATCACGCTTAAGCTCGCGCAAGACCAGCAGACCGCGTCGAGCCCGACTCATTTCGCCGACTTCACTTAATGCCATCCGTTTGAACGCACCGCGTTGGGTCAGAATCCCGACGACCGCGCTTTGCGGATTCTTAACCAGAATAAAATTGACGACCTCGTCATCCGGTTTTAGATCCATACTTTTAACGCCGGTTGCTCGCGCGCCAACGGTCGAAACATCGGCTAACGGGAACGTTAATCCGTATGCATGGTGACTAACAACAAAAACATCCTGCGACTGATCAGTGGTGAAATAAGCATTCGTAACCACCGCACCAGCCGTCTTAAGCTTCATGGCCAGCATCGGTTTACGTTTATAGGTCCGTTGTGGTTGTAAATCACTCAGCGCTGTTTGCTTAATATAGCCATCGCTAGAACCAAGAACAAAACTACCGGCAATATCCAGCTGATCAAAGGCAAAGACTGCCAATACCTTTTCATCGGTGCCCAGTCCGACCGTCTGGCTTAAGTGCTCGCCAGTATCTTTCCAGCGGGCATCACTGATTTCGTAAACTGGCCGATAAATGATGTTCCCAGCATTCGTCACAATATAAAGGTGTTGCAAGGTTCGCAGTTCACCGGTGAAGATAGCCAAATCGTTTGCCTTGAGTCCGTTATCTTCAGGGTCAACGGCCTGGTAACTACGCAACGAACTACGCTTGACGTATCCATCCCGTGATACTTGAACCATAACTGGCTCATCGGCAACCGTCACCGTCGTTGCAACTTCAAGCGTTTCAATTTTAGCCTGGATGCTGCTACGGCGATCATCCCCGTATTCCTTGGCAATCCGCTTGAGTTCCTGCTCGATGACCCGGTCACGCGCGGCTGGCCGCGCCAGAATATCCTGATAACCAGCGATGGCCTTAGCCAGCTGGGCAGCTTCGTTTTGCAAGGCAGTAATATCGGTATTGGTCAGGCGATACAGCTGCAAGGACACGATAGCTTCTGCTTGCGCTTCGGAAAAGTCAAACTGCTTAACCAGATTACGCTTGGCATCGCCTTTATCCTTAGAAGCACGAATAGCCGCGATCACCTGATCCAAAATCGACAGCATCTTGATCAGGCCTTCAACAATATGCTGCCGCGCCTCTGCCTTGTTCAATTCATAACGCGTACGACGCGTGACCACATCCCGCCGATGGGCAATATAAGCCTCCAGCATTGGTTTAAGTCCCAGCAGTTTTGGCTGCATATCGGCAATGGCGACCATATTAAAGTTGTAAGTGATCTGCAGGTCAGTATTCTTGAACAGATAATTCAAAATACCCTGTGCGTCGGCTTCTTTCTTCAGCTCAATGACAACACTTAAACCGAAACGGTCACTTTCATCCCGAACTTCCGCGATGCCATCGACTTTCTTATTAAGGCGCAGTTCGTCGATTTTTTTGATCATTAAGGCTTTATTGACATCGTACGGGATCTCGGTGACAACAATCTTTTCCCGTCCGCCACGCATGGTTTCGATATGCGTACGTGAACGTACCACAATCTTGCCGCGTCCGGTTTCGTATGCCTGTTTGATGCCATCAAGCCCTTGAATGATCCCACCGGTCGGAAAATCGGGACCCTTTACATATTGCATCAAGTCATTTAAGTCAGCTTGCGGGTGCTTTAACAAGTACAAAATGGCATCGACCACTTCGCGTAAGTTATGCGGCGGAATCTCAGTCGCATAACCAGCGGAAATACCGGTGGCCCCGTTGACTAGCAAATTAGGAAATCCAGCCGGTAGGACAGTTGGCTCCTGCGCAGTGTCATCGAAATTGAGAACCATGTCCACGGTCTCTTTGTCGATATCAGCCAGCATTTCCTTACTGATCTTGCTCAGACGCGCTTCCGTGTACCGCATTGCGGCAGGCGGATCTCCGTCCATCGATCCGTTGTTGCCGTGCATTTGAATCAAAGGCGCCCGCAACTTCCAATCCTGGCTGAGCCGGACCATCGCTTCATAAATCGAACTATCACCATGTGGATGATAGTTACCCATAACATTACCGACACTTTTAGCCGATTTACGAAAACCTTTGTCGTAAGTGTTGCCATCCTGATTCATCGCAAACAAAATTCGGCGCTGAACCGGCTTTAGCCCGTCACGGACATCCGGCAATGCCCGTTCTTGAATGATGTATTTCGAGTACCGGCCAAACCGGTCGCCCATGACCTCTTCTAAGGTCAACTCCTGAATCTGATTGGCCAATGGCTTTTACTTTCCTTTCTTGTCTAACTGTTTAACGATTTGCTTGGCACCAAACTGCAACTTCTCGTGGTTGGCTGTCGGTGTCTCCAAAATACTACCGTCGTCATCCATGTCAAACTTAACATGATGTTCAATCCATTCACGCCGCGGTTCGACGCGATCGCCCATCAAAGTCGTGACGCGCCGTTCGGCTAACTGAGCATCGTCAATCCGCACCCGAATCAACGTGCGTGTCTCCGGATTCATAGTGGTTTCCCACAACTGGTCGGCGTTCATTTCTCCAAGCCCTTTGAAACGGGTCAGCGTATAGCCCTTCCCCATGGCCTTGGTTTCCTTAGCCAGCTCTTCATCGGTCCAGGCATAGCTGATCTTGGTCTTGGCGCCAGCACCTTTTTGCAGGCGATACAACGGTGGCAATGCAATATAAACCCGTCCGTCATCAATCAGCGGCCGCATGTACCGATAAAAGAATGTCAGCAACAGAATCTGAATATGCGCGCCATCGGTATCCGCATCGGTCATGATGATGATCTTATTGTAATTAGCTTGCTGAATATCAAAATCCGCGCCGACACCAGCACCGATTGTGTAAATCATCGTATTGATTTCTTCGTTTTTAACGATATCTTGCAGCTTGGCCTTTTGTGTATTCAGGACTTTCCCACGCAACGGTAAAATCGCCTGGAACTTACGATCCCGCCCTTGCTTGGCAGAGCCGCCAGCCGAATCCCCTTCGACTAGGTAAAGTTCATTGCGTTTAGGATTCTTGGTCTGTGCCGGCGTTAACTTCCCGGAAAGCAGACCCTGATCTTTTTTCCGTTTACGGCCGGTCCGACTGTCATCACGCGCCTTACGTGCTGCTTCGCGGGCATCCCTAGCCTTAATCGCCTTACGTACGAGTTCCTGGGACTCTTCCCCATTTTCCATCAAAAACGTGGAAAGATTTTCGTAAACAATACCGTCGACAACTGTACGAGCTTGCGGGGTACCCAGTTTGCCTTTTGTCTGGCCTTCAAACTGCAGGATTTCTTCAGGAATCCGCACGCTTAAAATACCGGCGAAGCCTTCCCGAACATCACTGCCTTCAAGGTTCTTATCCCGGTCTTTCAACAAGCCGACTTTGCGCGCGAACTCATTAAACGCCCGGGTCATCCCACTACGCAGGCCGATTTCGTGCGTGCCGCCATCTCCGGTGCGCACATTGTTAACGAAGGAAATAATATTTTCGGAATAGCCATCATTATATTGGCCGGCAAAATCAACCACAATGCCGTCTTTCTTGCCTTCAAAATTGATGACCTGCGACAAGGCATCTTTGCCTTCATTAAGATATTTGACGAAACTAACCAAACCATCCGGATAGTGGTACTGATCCTGCTTGCCGGTACGCTCATCAATTAAGTTAATCGTAATATTTTTCAGCAAAAAGGCTGATTCGCGCAACCGTTCGGCGAGTGTATCATAGTTGAAAACCGTGGTCTGGAAGATCGTCGGATCCGGTTTGAAGGTGATTGTGGTGCCATTTGGTTCATTCACTTTGCCTAGCTTTTGCAGACCGCCATCTGGATGACCGCCATTGATGAAGTGCTCCTCAAAAGCCCGTTTGTCGCGGACAACCCGCACGGTCAGTGATTCAGATAAGGCATTCACGACACTGGAACCGACTCCGTGCAGACCGCCGGATGTTTTATAGCTATTTTGGTTAAACTTCCCGCCGGCGTGCAGCACCGTTAAGATCACTTCAATCGTCGGCTTGCCGCTGGGATGCATCCCCGTCGGCATCCCCCGTCCATGATCCTGCACGGTAACCGAATTATCGGCGTGAATGGTTACATTGATTTCGTCCCCAAACCCCGCGAGCGCTTCATCGACTGAGTTATCCACGATTTCATAAACCAAGTGGTGCAACCCGCGGCCATCGGTGGAACCAATATACATCCCAGGCCGCTTGCGAACGGCTTCCAGGCCGTGTAGCACCTGAATGGATGAATCATTATATGCTTGCGTTGCTTTGTCCATAATAAACTCCCTTTTTGAAACAACTAATTTATAGAATACACCACGCACCCGCAGAGCGCGAACAAAGCATGACTAAAAAATGCTTAGAAAACGGCACAAGGGCGATCTCAGCCAACATTCGCACACAGCTGCTTTACGAACAACGTATTTCCAGTGTAGTCTTTGCGTCAATAAAAAGTCTGTGTTGAGGTTTCTCCAGGTCATTTAACCCATCGCCGCAAATCGAATGTCTGTTCGCATTATTTTAACGGCGTATCACTCAAAAGTCAAAAATGCTAAAATAGTTTTTAAGTCTGAGAGGAGGGGCACACTTGGTTCTTGTGCTTTGTTTTATACTCGCTTATTTCATTGGTGCCATTCCGTTTGGCGTGGTGATTGGCAAAGTATTTTATCATACCGACATCCGCAAAGGTGGCAGCCATAATATCGGGACAACCAACGCTTATCGGATGCTAGGACCGGTTGGCGGAACACTGGTGTTGCTATTGGATATTCTAAAAGGAACGTTGTCAGCCAGTTTACCCATTCTGTTTGGGATTGACCACCACTGGCTGATTCTGATTGTCGGGCTGGCGGCTGTTTTAGGCCATACTTTTTCGGTTTACATTCATTTCAAAGGCGGCAAAGCAGTGGCAACCAGTGCCGGCATTTTGCTGGCATACAATCCCGAATTTTTCTTCATCGCCTTTGCTATCTGGTTTAGCCTGATTTTGTTGACGTCCATGGTCAGCGTTGCCAGTACCCTTGGCATGGTAATCATCACGAGCTGGTCGCTTGTTTATCACGACTGGCTACTCACCACCGTGGCGTGCGGCTTGCTCGTCGTTTTCTTCATTAAACATCGTGCCAATTTTAAACGCATCAAGGCCGGCGACGAGAACATGGTGCCATTTGGCCTCGGCCTTTACTTACGTCAACACCGCCGCCAGCAGTAAAGAACACAAAATGTACCAAGCAAAAAGACATCCCCTGTTGGATGTCTTTTTGTTATCGATCACCAGCTACCGGTATCCGCATCAAAAAATGCTGATTGTGTAGCCCTTTTCAAACGCTGTTCCCGGTTCCAGACGATTAATGCCTAGTTTCTTGGTGAAATCACCGGTCGTGCCAATCGTATCGGCAATGCCCCACCACGGCTCAATGCAGACAAACTCACCCGTCTTGGGATAGGGGCTCCAAACGCCTAAGTAAGGTGTGTCTGTCATGGTGACACTCACACCGTGTTTGGTTTTGTCCGAAAGCAGATTAAACGAGGTCTTGCCAAGCGGAGCAAAGATAAGCGCATCGTTTTTAAACGTCTCATGGGTCAGCGCCAGATTGGCATCAGTTGCGGCCAGCGTTCGGTGCGTATAATCCACGCCTTTGCCGGCAACCAGCGGAATTTGAACCAGCGACTTGCGCGGTTTGAAGTTCATGTAATAATCCGTAAACTGCGTGTCTGCTGTCATCGGCACTTTGAAACCAGGGTGTCCGCCAATACTGAAGTATAAAGGGGCCGTTTTGTCTGGATTATCGACATGGTAAGTAACGTGTAGGTTATTATTTTCCAATGCATAGGTGATAATCAGACGAAACGCAAAGGGATACATGGCACGCGTCTTGTCGTCATCTTTAAGAACAAGGCTGGCCTTAAAAGGCGTTGCCGACACGACTGTGAAATCACGATCACGGGCAAAGCCATGCTGGGTCATGTGGTAAGTTTTGCCAGCATAATGATATTGGTCATCAGCCAGTGCCCCGACAATCGGGAATAACACCGGTGCGTGCCGCGGCCAGACTTCCGGATCAGCCTGCCACAGGCGCTCACGCCCAGTCAGGTTATCCTTGATACTAGTCAGCTCGGCACCATGCCGACTGATGTCAACGGTCAAAAAGTCATTTGCAATCGTTACCATACATCCTCATCCTTTATCTACAGTTCTCCACGGGTTGCTTTACAAAATATACCGGGTCATGTTCGTATCGGCAGCGATATGGCCGATCTTATCATCGACATACTGCTGGGTCACCGTCACACTGCCCATTGCCATATCCGGACCTTCATAAAGCACATCTTCCAATAGCTTTTCCAAGATGGTGGCTAATCGCCGCGCGCCGATGTTATCGGTATCGTGATTAACCTGCGTGGCAATTTCGGCAATCCGATTAACGGCTTCCTTGGTAAACGTGATTTTCACGCCATCAGCACCGATCAACGCAATATATTGTTTAATCAACGCATTGTCCGGTTCGGTCAGAATCCGTACGAAGTCTTCTTCGGTCAGATCCTTTAGTTCAACCCGAATCGGGAATCGGCCTTGTAATTCGGCAATTAAATCACTTGGCTTGGCTTCGGCAAATGCCCCTGAACCGATGAACAAAATATGATCGGTGTTAATCGGTCCATACTTAGTGTTAATCTGTGAGCCTTCGACAATTGGCAAAATATCGCGTTGAACCCCTTCGCGGGAAACCTCGCCACTGGTATGCTTGTCGCCTGCTGCGATTTTATCGATTTCGTCAATAAAGATAATGCCATTGTTTTCGGCACTCTGGATGGCGTCGTGATAAATATCGGCATGGTTGACCAGCTTATCAGACTCTTCTTTAATGAAGATTTCGCGGGCTTCCTTCACGGTCATGGTGCGCTCGACTTTTTTCTTGGGCATTAACGCACCAATCGTATCACTTAAGTCAATCCCCATTTGGCCGTACATATCGCTCATGCCGCCGCCTTTTTTCTCATCGTTGACGGCAACGGTAATTTCCCGATCCTCTAGCAAGCCCTTCTCCAGCTGTTCGGCGACGCTTAAGCGCTTATTCCGAATGTCATCGGTCACTTCACCGCCAGCATCGGCATCGTCAGCAGCAGGTGCCTTGCCGTTTTGCATACCTTGTAACATGTTCATCATTTCGGCCATCGGATTCGAGTTCTTTTCTTTACGAATCGCTGGTACCAAAATCTTAACGAGGCGTTTGTTGGCTTCTTTTTCGGCGCGAACGCGGACTTTCTTGAATTGCTTTTCTTCTTCCATCGCCACTGCGGTTTCAGCAAGATCACGGACCATGGATTCAACATCCCGACCGACATAGCCGACTTCCGTGAATTTGGTCGCTTCGACTTTAACGAAAGGCGCATCCACGATTTTGGCTAATCGGCGGGCAATTTCCGTTTTCCCGACACCGGTTGGCCCAATCATCAACAGATTCTTCGGCGTGATTTCTTCTTGCATCTTAGGTGACAACTGCATCCGGCGATAGCGATTATATAAGGCAACCGCAACGGCGCGTTTGGCATCGTCCTGACCGATGACATATTGGTCAAGTTTTTCAACGATTTGTTTAGGTGTTTGAACTTCTACCATCTTAAACTTTATCCTCCTATGAGCGTGAGCCGACGTGGTTAGAAACTCTCAACGATAACGTTGTGATTGGTGAAAATATCAATGTTACCGGCAATATTAACTGCCTCTTTGGCAATGTCGGAGGGGGTCATATCAGGCGCATGCCGCAACATCGCAATAGCGGCCGCTTGGGCAAAATTACCACCAGAGCCGATCGCCACAACATCCTCGTCCGGATCAATGACTTCACCGGAGCCGGATACAAGTAACAAGTCATGTTCATCCATGACGATCATCATGGCTTCAAGTTTTTGCAGCGTTGGATCTTTGCGCCAATCCTGTGCCAGCGCTACTGCGGAACGCCGTAAGTTGCCAGCATAGTGTTCGAGCTTCTTTTCAAACCAATCCTGTAAGGTGAACGCGTCGGCAACGCCACCGGCAAAGCCGATGACAACCTGATCATGATAAATGCGCCGAACTTTTTGGGCGTTGCCTTTCATAATGACTTTTTCGCCCAAGGTTACCTGGCCATCGCCTGCTAAAGCGGTTACGCCATCTTTTCTAACTGCTGCAATTGTTGTCATTGTTATGCTCCTTTTCGTTTCCCTGATAAGTCGGAACTCATCAGCGGTGGCGGTTGTTAGCAACCGACCAATAGTCATACTTTAGAAAACCCAAGCACCGATTACATCGTACTTTAGTCTTAATGATGCTTAGGATAATATTTCATATACTCGTTTTTTAAGTGCGCCATCGTCACGTGGGTATAAATTTGAGTCGTCGACAGACTCGCATGGCCTAGCAGCTCCTGGACGGTGCGTAAATCCGCTCCATGATCCAGCATGTGGGTGGCAAAACTGTGCCGCAACATGTGGGGATGGATATTGGCAGTCAGGCTGGTTTGTTTAATAAGCTGATCCAGAATGTATTCAATCCCGCGTGCTGTGATCGGCCGACCATACTGGTTGACGAACACCACCCGATGTTGGGTCTGGTGCTTCTGCATCAACGTGTGGCGTCCATCCTTTAGATAAGTTTGTAACGCGCGCTGGGCGTACTGACCAAATGGTACGTAGCGATCCTTATTGCCTTTCCCATGAATCAGTAACAACCCTGTATTAAAGTCCACCTGGTTGAGTGTTAAGTTGGCACACTCGGAAACCCGGATGCCGGTGCCATACAAGACTTCCAACAGCGCTCGATTACGCTGGTCAAGTGGGGTTTTGCCTTCAACGGTTTTAAACAACTCCTGAATTTCTGCCTCATAGAAAAACTGCGGCAGGTGATGGTGTTGCTTCTTCAATTCAACTAATTCAAACGGGTTGCGCTTGACCGCATCAATTCGCACCAGATAACGATAAAAGCTACGCAAACTGCTAATTTTGCGGGCAATGGAAGTACGAGCCAGTCCCTGTTTATTCAAATCGGTTAAATAAGTCTGAACGTCTAGATCATCTACCTTGTTAAAATCCGTGAACCCGCCATTGGCTTTGAGAAAAGCCTGGAATTCCTGAATGTCGTTTAAATACGCCGTGACGGTTTCTGGTGAATACTGCCGCTCGACCGTTAAGTATTCCTGAAAAGCTGTAATTGGCTTCATCCCGACATCCCTCCGCTTAATAGATTAACATAAAAAGAACGATTGTTGACGTTTTCAGAAGCTAAACCTTAATAGCTGGCGGTGAATTTTCGCTCTCCAGGCACCAAGATTGCTTAAGCACTGGCTTTGTTCCATTATAATAAGTTCTTTATGAAGATAACATGACACGACAATGAAAAAATCCCGGTTACCCGAGATCTTTTTTTATTTTTAAAGTTGGTTCACGCGGTTTAATTTAGTTTTAAATGCCGCAAGATCAGTCAAGGCCCGTTCTGCTAATTGCTGGTTACGCTCCTTCTTTTGCCGTACCTTAACTGCTAGCGGCGGCATAATGCCGAAGTTTGCGTTCATCGGCTGAAAATGCGTTGGCGAGGTGTGGGTGATGTAATGTGCCATGGCACCCATCGCCGTTGTTTCCGGAAATACCAGCGGTGGCAAATCCTGTGCCAGCCGAGCTGCATTAGTCCCGGCAATTAATCCGCTGGCAGCACTTTCAACGTAACCTTCAACGCCGGTCATCTGTCCTGCAAAGAAGAGATCTGCGCGCCGTTTAGACGCATACGTCGGCTCAAGGACGTCCGGTGACTTCATGAACGTATTCCGATGCATCACGCCATAGCGGACAATCTGAACATTTTCCAATCCCGGAATCATCCGGAAGACCCGTTTTTGTTCGCCCCACTTAAGATGCGTCTGGAAGCCCACGATGTTATACAGGCTCGCTGCAGCGTTGTCTTGCCGCAACTGGACAACCGCATACGGTGTTTTGCCGGTTCGCGGATCCTCCAAGCCAACCGGTTTCAGCGGACCGAACAGCATGGTCTTAATCCCCCGTTTGGCCATCACTTCAATTGGCATGCACCCTTCAAAGACCGTCATTTTTTCAAAATCGTGGCCTTCCGCAACTTCAGCAGAGATTAATGCCTGGTAGAACGCTTGAAATTCTTCCCGGTTCATCGGGCAATTTAAGTAAGCAGCTTCGCCACGATCATAGCGCGACTTTTTATAAACAATTTCGGTATTAATGGTGCTGGCGTCCAAAATCGGCGCGGCAGCATCAAAAAATGATAAGCCAGCTTCACCGTTTAAGGCGACAATAGCATCCGCCAAGCCCGGTGCGGTCAGCGGCCCTGTAGCAACCACTGTCACCCCTTCAGGAAAATCAGTCAGCTCTTCATGAATGACATGAACACGGGGATGCGCCATGAGTTTCTGGGTCACTAACTGGGAAAACGGCTCGCGGTCAACCGCCAATGCCCCGCCAGCTGGCACGGCGGTCGCGTCAGCACTTTGAATAATAATCGAATCTAGGCGCCGCATCTCTTCTTTCAACAATCCAACCGCGTTCGTAATTTGATTGGCACGCAGCGAGTTTGTGCAGACCAGTTCCGCAAAATTGGCGGTGTGATGCGCCGGGGTCATCGTAACCGGACGCATTTCATATAAATTGACGTCGACGCCTGTTTGGGCGATTTGCCAAGCGGCTTCCGAACCGGCTAGGCCGGCGCCAATGACGTTAACAATAGGCATGATGCATTTCCTCCTTTGGTGTGGGGTTTTTGATCGAGGGTGGGACGGGGTTCTTAAAGTTTGTTTGATGTGGGTTTTCGTGATGCTACATTTAACATGTGCTTTATTGGCGCAGACGCTTGTGTGTGAGCTTTGGGCGTAGAAAAAGCCTTCTTGTGAGAAAAGTTTTTGGCCGATGCTGTCGTAAACGCGCTCACAGTCGCAGAAATCTCCGTGTAAGGACCTTGAAGCCTAAATGGCCAAAGCCCAGCCATTTAGGCTTCAAGGCCACTTACACTCCGATTTCTAAGCGCTCCTGTTCGCGCTCTACCGTAAACGCGTTCGCTGGCGCAGGAGCCTACGTGTAAGGACCTTGAGCGCAATGGCGAAGCCCACGCCATCACGCTCAAGGCCACTTACACTCCGGCTTCTGAACGCGCCAGCTCACGCTCTTGCCTAGTTTATCAAAAAAACCAGCAGACCCAAAGGATTCGGGCTTGCTGGTTTTGGTTTTATGCTTTTTGTAAGGCTTCCTTGTAATCGTTGTTTGGGCAAACGACTTGGGTGCCGGCTTTGGTTTTCTTTTCGACTAAGAAATGACCACAGACCGGGCAGTCGCGGCCAACTGGTTTGTCCCAGGAGACAAAGTCACAGTCTGGGTATCGGGAGCAGCCATAAAAGACACGATTACGTTTGCTCTTGCGTTCGACCACCTGACCCTCGTGACACTTAGGACAAATGACGCCGATTTCTTTGACGATTGCCTTGGTATTGCGGCAATCTGGAAAGCGGGAGCAAGCGTAAAACTTACCATAACGCCCCATTTTGATAACCATGGGTGCGCCACAGATGTCGCAGTTAAAGCCTGCTGGTTCATCCTTAATCTGAATCTTTTCGATACCGGTTTCGGCGTGCGCTACTTCTTTTTCAAACGGCTTATAGAACTGGTCAATAACCTTTACCCAGTTAGCTTCGCCGGTTTCGATACTATCTAATTCGGATTCAACATTTGCCGTGAACTTAATATTGACGATGTCAGGGAAGAATTCAACGATCAGACTGTTGACGATTTCGCCTAATTCGGTCGGTTCAAATCGGCGGGCATTGAGCTTGACGTAATAGCGCTTCTGGATGGTTTCAATGGTCGGAGCGTATGTTGACGGCCGACCAACACCATTTTCTTCCAGCGCCTTAACCAGATTAGCTTCTGAGTAACGGGCTGGTGGCTGGGTAAAATGCTGAGCCGGATCGGTTTTCAGCATTTTAACGGCATCCCCGACAGCAAGCGGCGGCAAAACATTGTCCTTTTCGTCGTTATCACGCGAGGATACGTAGAGCTTAGTAAACCCTTCAAACTTCATCTGACTGCCATTAGCACGGAAGGTGACGTCATTTTGGTCGAGAGTAACGGCGACGGTGTCGATCACTGCCGGTGTCATTTCACTGGCAACAAACCGGCTCCAAATCAACCGATATAGCTTCATTTGGTCTTTATCCAAAACCGAAGCCAGGCTTTCAGGCGTTCGCAGCGTGCTGGTTGGACGAATTGCTTCATGGGCGTCTTGAGCCCCTTCTTGAAGCTTACCTTGACGGATTTTGACGGCGGCATACGCTTCACCGTACTTTTCGTGCAGATAGTGGCTGGTCTCGGTTTTAGCGACATTAGAAACACGAGTCGAGTCAGTACGCATATACGTAATCAAGCCAACCGTACCCAATTTGCCACCTAAATTAATGCCTTCATACAGCTGTTGGGCCAACATCATGGTCTTTCGGGTTCGGAAACCCAGCTTGCGGTTGGCCTCCTGTTGCAAGGTACTGGTGGTAAAAGGCGGTGACGGGAAACGCTTGCGCTCTTTCTTTACTACTTTGGTCACGTTAAACGGCTTGGTTTTATCGACCTGGCTTAAGACTTTTTGAACAGCCTCATTATTTTTTAAGGCCTGTTTCTTGTTCTTGATGCCGTAAAAACTGGCCGTGAACTTTTTGCTGCGACCTTTCTGAAACTCTGCATCCAGTGACCAATACTCTTCAGGAATAAAATTCTTGATTTCATTTTCGCGATCAATGATCAGTTTTAATGCAACACTCTGAACTCGGCCTGCACTTAAGCCTTTTTTGACCTTCTTCCACAACAACGGGCTGATGGAATAGCCTACGAGCCGATCGAGAATCCGCCGGGCCTGCTGGGCATCAACGAGATCCATATCAATCCCGCGCGGCGTCTTAAACGCATTTTTGACTGCATCTTTGGTAATTTCGTTAAAAACGACGCGATTTTTGGCCTGAGGATCCAACCCGAGAATATGACTAACGTGCCACGCGATGGCTTCTCCTTCACGATCCGGATCGGCTGCAAGATAAACGCGGCTAGCTTTTTTTGCGTCTTTCTTTAAGGATTTAATGACATCGCCTTTACCGCGAATCGAAATGTAGCGAGGTTCGTAGTTGTTTTCAACATCAACACCCATTTGACTCTTGGGTAAATCGCGAATATGCCCTAAACTAGCAACAACTTTATAGGTGCGGCCTAGATACTTTTCAATAGTCTTGGCTTTGGCTGGCGATTCAACAATGACTAACTTCTTGTCGGCCATGAACGCGCTCCTTCCGGTGGCATTGCTACAATAGCAAGCCCTGATTAATTTGTGCGGGCTGACGTGTTACCGTCAGTGCTTCATGATTCAGCAGGTCGCTATGCTCGGTCACAGTGGCGGATAGGCCTCCGCCCAAAAACCATCCGATCACGCCTGCTGGCTCAAAACAGTTGCTATCATAAGCTAGTCATTTTGCTCTTGTCAAATCATATGAAAATTTTCCTACTATAGAAAGGGCACTTTTTGGCACTTCACGGGTAATAATGCAGGTTCTCGATCACCGTATCCGGACCGGTCACAATTGCCGCGCCTGCTTGAATTAGCGCGTTGGTTCCTGCCCCCAAACGCTCGCCAAAACGGTTAGGTAACGCAAAAACTTCACGATTATGCTGCAAGGCATAATTTGCCGTGATCAGACTGCCGCTTTTGATTTCCGCTTCAGTGACCATCACCCCATGCGCCAAACCGGCAATAATCCGATTACGCGCCACAAATTGGAACCGTTGGGGAGCCGTTCCGGGCGGGTACTCACTCACGATCAACCCAACCCGGCCGATCCGTTTCTGCAGTAAACGATGCTTAGCCGGATAGACCTGATCGATGCCGTTAGCGATCACCGCAATCGTCGGCAAGCCAGCTGTAAGCGCCGCCTCATGTGCCATACTGTCGGCGCCGGTTGCCAAGCCGCTTGCAATCGTCATTGGCGGCAATTGCGGGAATAATTGCGCCAATGTGGCCGCTGAATAACCGGTAGCCTTACGCGAACCAACAACACCCAATGTTAATTGGCGAAGCAACTTTATTTGACCGCGATAAAAAAGCACCAGTGGCGGCTGGGGAATTTCACGCAGCCGCGGTGGATAGGCGTCATCGACATAAGTGACGTAAGCTGACTGCCGCGCTACCGCCAATAGTGGTTCTACGGATTGAGTCAGTTTCTTGTCAAGTTCGTGTTGGAATGCCGTCAAATCGGCTTTGGCACGAATAGCTTTCTCCAAAGCGACCGCCAAACGTGGATTCTGATGGGTTGCTAAATGCCAAGTTAATAAAAAGTCGCGTAATCTCATGCCAGAAGTTCCTCCTGTCAATACATTACGCGGCTTAACGACGATTACGTCTTAAGGATTCAGACAGTCACGCACCGGACCGAAACTACGCCGATGAATCGGCGTGACGCCATGAGCAGCCAGACCTGCTAAGTGTGCTTTCGTACCATAACCCATGTTGTGTTTAAAATCATAACCAGGATAAACCTGATCGTACATCACCATCAGCCGATCCCGAATCACCTTCGCAACAATGCTAGCCGAAGCAATGCTAATACTATTGGCGTCGCCTTTTATTAAGCGCTCCTGCGGCAAATCGACCGGCACATGCATCGCGTCTACCAGCAAAAACTCCGGGGCAACGCGTAAGTGACTCACCGCCTGTGCCATCGCAAGTTCAGTCGCATGGTAAATATTCTCCCGATCGATCTCGCGATTGTCGGCAACGCCGATGCCAACCGCGATGGCCTCCGTCAAAATATGCGGGTAGAGCATATTTCGCTCATGGGCTGTCAGTTGCTTTGAATCATTCACCGGCCATTGAAAATGATGCGGCAGGATGACCGCCGCCGTCACAACCGGTCCAGCCAGCGGTCCCCGCCCTACTTCGTCTAACCCAGCAACATACTGGTACGTTCCCCATAACTGGCGCTCATACCTACTGCGATATTTCAGTGCCACGGCCTCAGCAGCGCGATGATCCTCACGCCGTTGATAAGCCGCCAGTAATTTGCCCGCACCAATGCGACTATCGTTTTTGAGCGCCGTCAAGATTGCGGGATCGACATGATCTGCTTGTAACAGCGCCTTATACTCACTCAGTGTCGGCATCGATCTCACCAGGCTTTTCCAAAGTAAAGCGACCTAATTTCCCCTGCCGTGCATCGAAAATCAGCCGTTCCGCCATGCGATTGAATTCCTCTCCGAATCCCTGCGTTTTTGTCAGCTTCACCAGCAAGTCATGCGGTGCTGCTTGCAAGTCGGCATCTGTGAGATGGTAAGCTTTTTTCAGGGCGTCTGGATAATGGGCCATAAAATAAGTTAAGCCATATAACCCGACCACATCTTCTTGAAAAACCGCGTCGGCAATCGCACCGGTAAACGCCAGACGCATCCCGATCTTCTGTGAGGCAAACTTAGGCCACAAAATCCCAGGGGTATCTAACAACTGAAAATTATCGCTTGCCTTTAACCACTGTTGATTCTTCGTCACACCGGGCTTGTTACCAGTTACCGCAATATTACGGTGAACCAGCCGATTCAGTACCGTCGACTTGCCGACGTTGGGGATACCAATACACATCGCCTTGATCATGGGATTACGAATTCCCCGCGCCTTCTTTCGGGCAATTTTCTCCGCCATCAATTTGGTGGCCAACTGGGGAATTTGCTGCAGTCGTTTGGCATGTTGCGCATCAATCGCAATCGCAGCAAAACCTTGATCTTGATAGTATTGCACCCATTCACGTGTCAAGGCCGGATCCGCCAGATCTTGCTTATTGAGGATCACCATGCGCGGCTTTTCGCCAATTATTTCATCTAACATCGGGTTGCGCGATGACTCAGGCGTGCGGGCATCAACGACCTCAAGAATGAGATCGACCTGTTTAATTTTTTCCTGTACCTGTTTACGAGCCTTCGCCATGTGACCCGGGAACCATTGAATTGCCAAAATTTTCAGACTCCTTATGGACAATACTTGTTTATATCTGAGTTATATAGAGCTTGTTTAAGGTTTGATTTTGAAAGTTACCGATGCTTATGTTACACGACAAAACAGGTACTGCCAATGCGATTCGGAAGACTACATCACTCAAATCAAATTATTCCCGATATTTTTTGCAACCACTGAATTCCATGATACTATTTCTATAGTTGAATAGAGGCCATCGAGTTGCGCCTCGATGGCCTCAAGCGTAGTTCAGAAGACTGAGGTAAAGCTAGTTCTTACGAGCTGGCTTTTTTAGTATCTGGCGAGCCTTGACGTCATTAAGATACGCCTTAGACAAGCTCCAGACAGCGATGGCAAAATCAACCATCGCGATCCCTCCAGTCACTTCGATTTTGCATTAACCTCACCTCCGCCTTCAGATAATAGTTGAGGGGTGATGTCTTGCAAAACTGCTGGGCTAGATCTCTTCTGGGAGCTACCCTAGTGATGCTAGTTTATCGTTAGTATAGCAAACCACTAAGATATAGCATAGACTTTGAACACAAGTTTGGTGTAGTTCAGACGAAAAACTTCACTTTATGCCATAAAACAAGATAGTTGTTTTATACCTGAAGATTCTCTGAATCAACGATAATGCTTGTATCATCAAGCTCTACTTAATGCGGAGATGTATTTTTCCATATAAAAGTCTTTGTTTATGGAATTATATTGCATAATATACCGTGGGTGCTCAAGCGGAATAATCGATTCAAAGAAGTGCTCTTTCTGATTAATTTTATTTAATGCCTTATAGTTCTCGCCGCTTCCAATGCAATAACAAACTTCCGTATCGATCCCAAACTTAATTTGAGTTCGCAGTGAATTCACAATGAAGGATAACAGCTCTTGCTGAAGTCGTCTGTTCTCATAATAGTTGCAATTTATTTCATTACCTTTTTCATTTATTTTGATCAATCCCAGAGGGCATACAAAACTTAAGAAAAAGTCGCTGTAAAATTTACGCTTGCCACCATACTTGCCCATAACGTCATATAAGAAGCTTGATGAGGCTCGATTAACTCGAAAGTTATTAATTGTAATGCCAGTCTCCTTTTTAAGTTCGTCTTCATCTTCAAAAGGTACACCGGTTATCGCTGTTCCTCTGCGTGCAGGTGAACTTCCAAGTATCAACCGCCGTGGTTTGGTGTCGTTAAAATACTTTTCATAAAATGTCGTCACTGTCTCATTGACGGCATTTTTTTGAGCACCACTAAAGGGATTGACTGTGCGATAGTTTCTGGGCAAATCAATTGAGACATGTTTGAGGCTTTCACTAAATGCCAATACTTTTCTGGCAAAGGTTTCCTGATCCATTGTTTTTTTCCCCTTGATACTCTTCGTGGCAAAGACTTGTCCTTTTCCCCATAAACAAAGTTCTTTAAAACTAAAATAAACCCAAAAGTTATGAAGTTTTTGATCCACCGAGATCTCACAGTTCTTTTCTTGGACAGCTATTCACTTACCTATTAGGCTCGGATTAACAAACTCGTTTTCCAGCCGAAACTTCATGCTTGGAACTGATTCATCAATACATTCATGCCAAAAAGCAACGTGAACCTGATCGATGGGATTGGAACTTTCTTCAACGTCCGGACTAGGCGCGGTTTGTTCAGAATACCAGCACAGATACATCTGATTGTTAACCGTAAGCGAAAAGATTCGCTCAACGGTGATGTGTTCGGGTACTAAGGTTGCATTGACAGCCTCCTGATGACTTTTTAAGAAAGCCATCCATTCTTGGGCACGCGCAATTTTGTCGGGATGGACAGCAAATCCTTCTAATTCAATCAATGTTGTTCAACTCCTCCGATTATTTCCTTAACCTTACAGAAAAGCGCACACCCAATCAAGGCATGCGCGCATTTAAACAACTTCAATCTAATCTACTTCGCGACTTCCTGCACCGCCGCTTTCACCATCGGATCATCTTTCGTCAGCTGATCGCTCAACTTCTGAGCAAGGGCTGCCAAGGTTTCCTGATCGGCTTGAGCCTATTGCGGCAAATTCGATGGTTTGCTGGAAGAATTTAAAGATCAAGATAAGCTTCTGGCATTAATTATTGTTGATCTATCGATACTCCGGATGCTGTCTCAGTATACTATACCAATATTCTCTGAGGTATTTCACTGGATATGGCACGACTGTGTACTGCCCACTGCGGACAAACTCGACGCTCATCATAGCTGCCAGTTTAGGAAATAATTCATCAATTATGCCAGCGTCACCTGCTAACGGCAAAAGACGGCGCAGTGTCACCGCACGATTTACAACCGGTTTTAACGATTTATCGCTGTCTACGAAGTAAAACGTGTTAAAATGCCCTTCGCCTTCTTCAATACGCGTAAGGCCAATCCATTTCATCCCTGCAAGTGGCGAGTCCGGCAATTCACGCTGTAGGGTTGTTTTCAGTGTAAATGTCGCATTTTCAGTCAAAAACTGGTTAACCTGTCTCATATCGCGACGCTTCGGATTGAGTCCTGCTTTGCGGGCTGCTTCATCCAAATCCCTTAATGGAAAAGAGGGCCGCATACCAGTCACGAGCGCTTGCAATTGTTCGTATGCCGCAACATAGTCTGAGTCTCCGGAAACCATTGGCCGTAGTTTCCCCAATTCTTCAACTACTTTGTCTCTCCAAAGGGTTTTGTCAGGCCGATTAAGTTCCAGCTGTTTCCGGATTTGTTTACCATCTGGCATAATCGTGCGGTTGAGGCGTTGAATCAACAGTTGTTTATTCCCAGTACGCACAACACAATCTACACTATTCCATGCGGACTGAAAATTTGGACGCGCAAGACTATCAAACACCCTTTTGCAAACCTGCGTATACTCATCATCGCTGGTTAAAGCATTTAAACGCACTTTTTTCTTAGAAAACCTTAGTTCCATCTCTGGTGTAAAGGCTAATTTGATAACCATGACTTCGGGATCGAAGGATTTTTTCAAGAAGGCGAAGTAGTAAAACTCCAGCGGCTGCGTCAGACTGGCAAGCTTTGGTTCCACTGTTTTTAATTTTCCATTTGCTAAGTCACGCTTAATACATAGTTCTTGAATCAGTTTTACTATCGCCACATCACGCGCAGGATCGTGATGCTT
This sequence comes from Lacticaseibacillus zeae subsp. silagei, assembly GCF_030770335.1. Lineage (NCBI taxonomy): Bacteria > Bacillati > Bacillota > Bacilli > Lactobacillales > Lactobacillaceae > Lacticaseibacillus > Lacticaseibacillus zeae. The sequence continues at coordinate 1,765,694 of NZ_CP132484.1, forward strand.
CCCTGACACCTTTGGCTTCCACGTGATTTCCTTGTCGCCCTCCTGATAATGGCCGAAATTTTCTACCGTCACATGTTGAACAATTTGATCATTCTTAGCTACTTCATAACCATCCTCCATCGCGCTACCACGGACATCGCGAATAACCTGTATGTTAAACCCAGATTGAATTTTCTGCGAACGAACAACATGTACGCTATTTTTACGTACCAGTTGGCTTCGAATCAAATGGTCAGCCAGTTGATCAGCCAATTCCTGCGATAGCCGATCGTTCACCTGAGCGCAAATATTAAGTGAAGAGCTAGCTAATTGTTGCCAAATGGTTTCACGTTTGCTGAGCTTCAAACGTGAAGAATGTTCGACTAAGCTTTTGTGGAACGTCACAGGACGAAGCAGATACTTTTCCGCATTTAAATTGAGATTATCGAGAACAAGTTGCACAACGCCGACTTTGCTTTTATAGAAGCTTGATTTATCTTGCAACGATAGAAAGTCGATGTAATTTCGATTTGCTGAGTGATTACCCTGTACGAAATAGATTCCAGGTGACGGCCGATAACAGAGTTGAAAACGCCCTCGCTTTTCATCAAATTGATAAATCTGTTTATCCCACTGGAATTCAGTTACTTGCGTGAACGTTTGAACGCTCATCTCCAGATCCTGCTGCCAATTAACCTTTAACTTCAGTGCATAATACTGCTGGCGCATATCACGAAATTCTCGGTACCACTCCTGCCCAGAGATCAGGAGCTCTGGTGTCTTACAAGGCTCTAAAAGTGATTTTTCGTTAGCAGATTGCTGATTTAACAGTAGTTGCAATAAATGGTTAGGGTAGATTTTGAACTCCCCCATATCTTCCAGCAGTATCTCGTGTAATTCCAAACCGGCAACAGTCGGTATGGCTGGCAATTGGCGAAACATCATGAGATAGTCGCCCTTTTTGTAACGACCTCTGATACTCGTAACTGCCTCTGGCGACCATGATGCAAGCAATTTGTTATAGTCCTTAAAGGCGCTTCGATCTATAATCTTCACAACCAAGAACTTAAAATCTGCTTGCAACTGCATTATATTAATCTTGTAATCTAATCGTGTCGTTCGAATCATTGATTGCTGTTCCATTCAGGAACCTCCAAACATTTAATTTTTGCTCAGGCGTCAGTAAAAAATTTCCCTGATGATCAATGAGACCGGAGATTTCAAGTATCTTCCCGTCAACCGTCATAACAGGTTGTACTTGATTGCTGGTCAGAATGTTAATAATAACGACACGCCATTCCTGTTGCGTGTTAGCCTGTAATTTTGCCAGCTTTGCTTCAACCTTTTGACGTTCAGCTTTTGTGTCAACGTCAGGTGCATCACGCCAATTTTTGAAATCAAGGGCCACTTTGCCTTCCCACTGAAAATCAAACAGTTCGTAATTTTCAGGCTTGAAAAAATCCTCTAACTTAAGCGACCACTCGTTTTGAAAGATAAACTGACCACTCACTTCGCCAAGCAGTCCGCGATAGTTGTAAAACTGGGCCGGATTCAAGATGCGTTCATTTGGTTCCCACTCTGTCGGTATATCTAGCGACTCAAGCGCCTCCTTTAAGCCTGGATAACGACACATTGCAACTAAGCCTGCTGCTTCAGCCGAAACTTCCATACCGGTTCCACTGAAATCAAACTGGCCGTTGTCATGATTGATTGGTTTGACTTCATAGCTGACATCTAAATGCTCGTTCAATAAATATTGCAAGCCGAATTCGTCGTCACGTTGTTGGAAGACCTGACTGGATTTCAAATCCTTATCGCTCACAGTGGGGTGGCGTACATAAAACCATCTGGTGTCATGATAGATTTGTGCCCAGCTTTTACTGGTCTGTAAATACGCCAAAACGAATCGAAAATCACGGAATGTATTAAATGTCGCATTCTGTTTGGCAATTTCAGCACTATGCTTCTCAAAGTCACGCTCCCAGTCTTTAGCGACCGACAGTAAGCAGCGATATTCTTGACCAGTCTTCTCTATGTCGATACCACTGCCCGTCACCATCTGTAACACATTCACAGGCATAACAAGGCGGATTGCGGGCATTTTGTTGAAAGAACGGTTCATTCTTCCAAACGCCTGAATGATGGTCCGCGAATAGCTGACATAAAGACTGCGAGCATATTCAGGATGCCTCTTAAGCTTTTGCTGTTGTAAGCTAGTTAAATATTCATTTAGATATTTGGTGTTTATCTCATTAGCATCAAAAAGATATTCTCGCTCAATAATGGAATGAAGCCCTGCTGCATCCATCCCAAACGGCAAATTGCTGCTGAGAATATGGGTGACTTCCCCTAAATACATGCCGGCTAAATCAATAGTATGCTGTCGGGGATCACTTTTACTAACTCCCTTTGGCGCAATATTGGCAGCTTGTTCTCTTTCGAACTCATTCATCTCGTGTTGGAGATTTTGTCCAATACCAATCGTTTGATAAGCGCTCAAAATATAGACGCGTTTACCGCCTCGGCTAACCAAATTCAAGGCCTCGGAAAGCTGTTCTTGAATCCCTTCTTGATTCCGCGACGAGACAATCCTAAGTTCCGTGTTCACACCATCCTGCCTACCTACTAATTCTTTAAGGGTTGTAAAAGTTTCCTTAATATAATTCTCATCCATGCCCCCATCGGCACCGGGGAGTAATGATTGCAAACCCAAAAACGACGTCATTGATTGATCAGTCAGAAAAATGACAAAACTGTTGAATAGGTTGAGGTATCGTCTTGTAAAGTACTTTTTGTCAATCCGTGACGGCTCCGAGGCCGGAATGCCATTCACTAGCTTTGCCAATTCCGCATCTAGTTCCCAGATTTTCTTGTTATCAATCTTTTGATTGTTTTTCGGAAGTATTTCCGAAAAAGAACGATCAACAATACCCGTTTCTACTTTGACTTCAATATTCTGTTTGGTATAGCGACTTTCAAAGTCAAATTCTTTAATGGTCGTGTCACTCAGGTAATGAACACCATCCAGCAGACGCGGACCGAGCATCTCTCTAAGATAATCAAGGTCATAGTTGTCTAACACGGTAGGCAAAGTAGCAGTGGCAGATAAACCCAAAACGTTCGCCTTGCTTAAAACGTTCAATAAATAACGTTCAGGTGTTTCATTGAAAAAGCACGCATTGATTTTTGTTTGCAGGTCATGCTGGGGATCATTTGTAAACTGGAATAAACTCAGCCCACGTTGCTGGAAACGTCGAGCACTGTGAGCGTGATACGTCGTTTTAACCTTAGTTGGAGATGAAAAGTCATGGCCTAATGAAAACAGAATCTTAGCTTGCGATTTAGACAATCCTAAAGCAGCGTAAATGCTGAAGCAAGCATCCTCAATCGTCATGGCATCATCAAGTGAGCTTAACTTTTGATTCTCTGAAACCTGGTATTCCCTGGCCCGATTCAAAATAAACTTCGTTGCGCCTTTAAGAAACACAGAAATTCTCGGCAACATTCTGTGAAAATGTAAGTCGTTTCTAGCTTGTCCACCGAGAACAACTTGCCCTAACTCCTCATCAAAATAGGCATGCCAAGGTTTTCCCACGCTCACCCAATTTGTTTGAGGAACGTGCATAACAAATCCTGAATCCCGCCCTTGTTCCTCCATTTTGTACAGAAAGTCCAGTTTGAACTCAGCTGTCAGTTGTTCTGCGTCGTTCAGGATTTCCTTAAATGCATCGCGGGAGGTGAAGCTTTTTCCCAGCTTGGCCGGTAGTTGTCCTTCATTAACTTTATTCAACCCTTTGCTAAGATCTACAAACAAAGAATTTAAATCAGCTTGTATCTTCAAGGCTTCATCAATAGCGCTCTCTAAAATCTGCTTTTTGGTGCTATCAAATTCATCAAGGACGACTAATGCATCTTTCAGGATCGGAGAATACCGGAATGCCTTTGATCGTTTTTCGAAGAATGGTGTATAGCTTTTAATAAATTTGGCCGTTGTTAAAATAATGATTTGCTTTTTTTCTAAATCAAACGTCGGATACGTTTCATTTAGCCATTTCGAATCTGCTTTCGGTTGCTTACTTACAAATTCACGGATTTTCCCTTTACTGATACTATCTAACTTGAACGCAGATGCTCCCTCTTCGGAGATGTTCCTGAGTTTCACGTGAGCTTTATCTGCCAAAATCGTGATCATCGCCCGACGAACTTGATACTCGGCACGGCTAAGCATGGTCCAAGCAGTCTTCAGATCAAATTCGTTCTCTTTCATCATTCCAAAAGATTTAAAAGCATTTCCTAAGTTTTCTAAACTTTTTTTGAAAATAGGCGAACTCTGATAGAAGTCAGGGATTTGTTGACGATCCCAGTCATTGATCAATTTGTTGACGGTGTCTTCCAACGAACGAACAACCGCAACTCGCTCACTAAAAGCTTTATGTACTGGACCTGACTCTTCACGCCAAGCAACCTCAAAATCCTGTTCTTTCAAATTCTTTTTCTGATCGGTGACAAAAAAGGCGCGAAAGTTTTCGTGCTTAATGGCATAGCGGCACAGAACCCGGATAATTGTATAACTTTTCCCGGTACCTGTGGGCGCGTTCAACAGCATCAAGGCATGTTCCGGAGATTGCGACTGTAACTTTTTGATCATTCCTAAAAAATCGGATACTTGCATTTTATTAACTCACATCTTTCTTTGTTTCTGGCTTAAGTAAGGATGATGTAGATTAACAGTCCGTTTTCACACGAGGACTTAGCCATTTGATTAAGCCAGTATACTTTTATTTCAAATAGTATACAGTATAATTTTGTACAATCAATATTTATATTAGTATTTAAACGTAAAAAAATACGCCCACACCTTTAAGGCATGCGCGCATCTACACAACTTCAATCTAATCTACTTCGTGACTTCCTGCACCGCCGCTTTCACCATCGGATCATCTTTGGTCAGCTGATCACTCAACTTTTGAGCAAGGGCTGCCAAGGTTTCCTGATCGGCTGTGCCGGTTGCGTCGAGTTTGTTGGCTTGCTGGAAGGATTTGACGGCAGCTTGCGTCGCGTCGTCGTACTGGCTGTTAACGTTAACCGTGCCGATTTTCAAAGCCGTCAGCATCTGCTGCAAGGACTTCACATCGCTGCCCTTGTCGCCGGGCTTGAGCTGGGTCGCATTGATTAACGTGATTTTGGCCGCAGCTGGATAGTCAACCTTCACATCGGGAGTTAAACCTTTGTGATTAATCCAGGTGCCGTTTGGTGTAAGCCATTTGGCAACGGTCAGTTTAAGCTCCTTGTTGCTGCCCATTTCGCCAACATTTTGAACGGTGCCTTTACCAAAACTCTTCTCACCGACTAAAGGAATATTGCGGTTTTGGTGAAGTGCTGCCGCCGTGATTTCGCTGGCCGAAGCTGAATTGCCATCAATCAACACCGCGGTTTTCTCAGTGATCTTAAAGCCGCCATCAAGCTTCTTGCCAGCTTTGTAGACCTCTTTGGCGCCGTTACGGTCTTCGATTTGCATCACGGTTTGCCCGTTCTTGGAAAACATCGAACTGATCGACAAAGCGGCTGTCATCATGCCACCGGGGTTTTGACGCAGGTCGAGCACAAAGGACTTCGCGCCTTCCTTGCGCAGTTTTTTAACGGTTGCTTTGAACTGCTTCACAGTCGGTTCACTGAAGGTGGAGATCGTGATGACACCAACCTGCTTGTTTTCCGGCGCAAGCTTGCCAGTCACGGTATCAACCGTAATCTTCTTGCGCTTCATGGAAAATGTCGCCTGCTTGTTGCCGCGCTTGACCGTCACTGCAACGGTTGTCCCGATTTTACCGCGAATTTTGTCAACCGCTTGCGTGACCGTCTTTTTGGCGACATCTTTCCCGTCAACTTTGAGCAGGACATCGCCTACCTGCATGCCGGCTTTTTTGGCTGGCGTGCCTGGCAAAATGCTGGCAATCGACAGACTGTCGTGATTTTGTTGAATCGTGGCGCCAATTCCCCCAAACGAGGCAGAGATGGTGTCGTCAAGGTCGGTTTTGTCATTGTTTTGCAAATAGACCGAGTAAGGGTCGTCAAGCGTCCCCAACATCCCCTTGATTGCCCCGTCTGTCAGCTTAGTCGTGTTCACCTTTTTGTAGTAATTGTTGGTGACTGTTTCGTACGCGGAAACGACAGGTGCCAATGCCTTAGGAACGCCGGTTTTCAGCACGCTTTGTTGGGCCTGCTGATACGACAAGGCATAGCCGCCTGCTGCACCGCCGCCAAGCGCAACTACAAAGATCAAAATGACCGCCCACAGTGGAACCTTGTGTTTATTGATTGGAATCGCCTCCTGTGCTTTCGCTGGCCAGATAGTCGTGGTACGTTTCATCAAAAATCGCCATTGTCGGCAGATAATTACCGTTTAGTTCCAGGTAATCACTTAGCCGATGGTAATCTTTCTCCTGTTTCGGAAAACTTTGATCCAGAAAAGCATTCTTGGCAAACTCGGCAATTTCCCCATGGTCATTGGGATTGCGCAATGTCATGAGATATTCGTAAAAAGTCCGATGCATAATTAGTCCTTCCAGTTTTTGTCAATAAAGTCCTGGCGTTGGGCATGTTCCATTGCGTACCGCCGCGGATTCCTGGCGTAAAATTGCTGATGCTCCGGTTCGGCCGGATAAAACGGTTTGGCCGGTTCAATCTGGGTCACAATCGGATCGGCAAAGCGTCCGCTGGCCTCCAACGCCGCCTTCGATGCTTCAGCCGCTTTGCGTTGTGCCTCATCTTTCACAAAAATAACCGGCCGATAATTGTCGCCACGATCCTGAAACTGTCCCATGGCATCAGTGGGATCGGTTTGTTGCCAATAGATTTCCAGCAATGCGGGATAGTCAATAACGTCTGCATCAAAAGTGATCTCAACGGCTTCAGTATGACCGGTCGTATGCGAAGACACCTGTTCATAAGTTGGATTAGGCACATGCCCACCGGTATAGCCGGAAACCACATTTAAAATGCCAGGTTGTTCCTCGAAGGGTTCAACCATGCACCAAAAACACCCGCCGGCAAAAATAGCAGTTTCTTTTTTCATGTTTCATCAGCCTCTTTCTAATGGTTACGGCTCATCAGGCAGATAAACCGCAAATTCAAGATCATCATTGGTGAGATCCAATTTGGTGGCCTTTAGTGTCATCCCATTTTGAAGTTTAAATTGGCTCAATTTTAGCACAACAGTTCCGGCCTTACTATTCAGACTTACCCAACGCGGGATTTTATAACTATTACCGATATAACTCATGACAAAACTAATCGGCACCGGTAACGCACCGACATTCAGATCCTTCGCTTTGAGCAGCACGTCGCCATTTTTCAGAACCAATGGATCGAACGTTAACTGAAATTTAACGGAATTGCCAAGGAATTTGAACTTACCGCTTAACGCAGCCTCGTTCGTACCCAGCGTCACCGCATATTTGACGTTGCTGTCACGCAAATAATTTTTTAAATAGTGGGCCATGATGCGATTGGCACTGGCTTTGGTGAGCTTCACTGTGAAAACCGGTTCATTCGTGGCCGTGGCGCTTTTAGCGGTTGTGTTGATGTTCACCGGTGTCAAAATTGTCTTCGTGAACCAGATACCGGTTCCCAGCAGTAACCCGACCAGCACAAGTAATGACCATTTCCACCAGTTAATCCCGGTTCTGATTTTTTTGGGCTGCGGCGTGTTTCGCTGACGTGATCGTTTCTTTGCTTCCATCCTACCTACTCCCACTCTTTCTTCGTTGCCTGTATTTGTTTCATAAGCTGCTTCGTCATCTGCGCATAACCAGCATTATTGGGATGAAAATGATCCTGAGAGAAAATAAGCGGATTACCTTCGCCGGAAGTTGCTTCTTTGAGCGCTTCTTTAGCCGAAGCCTTGTTTGCTGCTGTGTCCCCGCTCGACAAAACGCTGTCAATATCAACGTAGTAAACGTGTTTAAACTGTTGTAATGTTTTTTGAGTCGCTTGATTCCAGGCAGTGACGCTGTTGGTCATCGCCGTCATTTTTGGAAAATAAACGTAAAATGGATTGTAAATGCCAAAAACGTAAATCGGCGCAGATGGGTTTTCCTTGCGAATCGTGGTAAGCAGCGTCGTCAAGCGTTTTTGAAACGCAGCACTGCCTGCCGTGATTTGCTTTTCGGACAACGTCAAAAAGTGCTTTTGGAGGACATGCATTAAATCATTTCCGCCGGCAGTCACGGTAATGATATTGGCGCGTTTCAGGTCAGTACGGATCTTGGCCTGTTTGTTGATGCGGTTGAGAATTTGCGTGCTGGTGTCGCCACTAACCCCGTAATTTTTCGTAGTGACCTGATACTGGCCGGTTGCCTCTAAATCACTTTTCGTTAACCCGACATACCCGCCATTGTTGGTTGCGTCGCCGACACCATAAGTTAACGAATCGCCAACCGCCGTCAGCTGGATCTGTTTAGGCGTGCTCGAGGCAACTTTAACCTCACTAGGGTCGGTTGCCGGCCCAAACAGCTGCCACCCGCCAAACGCCAGCAGGCAGGCAATCAGCACGACGCTACAAGCTATAAAAATATTTTTTAATTTAGCCATATTGCCTCCCATAAACGCATGTGTTGTTGATCATAATAGATTATTGTACTTGACCGCGGGCGAATAAACAAAGGTGAATGCTTTTTGACTTGTTTTTATGGTATCGATACCAGTTATTTTTGCGTGGTGGTTGTTGGCGTTTAGCAAGCGGTGTTTGACTGAGTGCGGATGTGTCGTTGAGCCTACGCTTGGCTATAACGCGCTCACCAGCCCAGAAACCTCCACATAAGGACCTCAAGCCTGAATGGCCAAAAACCATCCATTTAAGCTTGAGGCCACTTATGCTCCGGCTCCTAACCGCGCCGGTTCACGCTCACAAACAAAAAAGGCCAACGCCTCCGCGCCAGCCGATCGAAGTTTATATAAAATTTAATCAACGTAATAAATGATCGCAAGGGCGCCGGGACCGGTGTGGGTTGCGATGACCGGATCGGTTGGCCGCACCAGAACCGGGACGCTTGGTAAGACTTCCGCAATGCGCTTGCCAACGTCTTCACCTAACTCGGTTGCACCTGCCGTTGAAATGCCAACACTTTTTATATTCGGCATTTTGGCCATTTGACTGATTGTTTCAGTGATAAAGTTATTGATGGTCTTCATGCCGCGGCCTTTGCGTAGCGCTGACAACTCGCCATCTTTCAACTGCAAAACAACTTTGATATTCAAGAATGACGAAATCAAACCGGAAACGCGACTAATCCGTCCACCTTTAACCAAGTTATCCAAACTCGTGACCCCTAAAACCAATGTTGTGTTGTCGCGGATTTGCTTGATTTTATCAAGAATCGTTTGCAGATCCTTACCGGCCTCTGCCATTTCCGCAGCTGCCAAAACCTGAAAGGCCAGCCCGCGATCCGTCGATAACGAATCAACGACCGTCACTTTGCCCTTTGCAAGTTGCGCGGCCTGCCGTGCTGAGTTAACGGTGCCACTAAGCGTTTCCGTCATATGAATCGCCAACACCTGGCTCCCATCGGCAGTCAACTTATCGAAAACATCCGTAAAAGTGCCGATTGCCGGCTGGGATGTCTTTGGCAGATTATGCGCCGCTGCCATTTCATCCATAAAGTCTTCGCGGGTGATCGTTTCACCGTCAATGTAAACCGTATTGTCAATCATAATAGTCAACGGAACAACCGTAATATGGTACTTGCTGATCTCTTCTGGAGTCAGTTGAACGGAGGAATCCGTGACGATCTTGATATTTGCCATGTCTGAGCCACGCTTTCTGTTAGGTTCGTCTACCGTCATAATTATAGCAAACTCCCTAACCAATGTCAGTATACATTACCTAGTTATCATAACTACATTGTGTTGTTTTGTAAACCGCAACATGGTAGAATTTGATATGTAGCAGCGACAGTCGCATTCAAAATTTACACGGCTGTCTTCAAGGAGGTTGGCAATGCGCGTGTCAAAATCAAGCCATTATGAATTTAACAATGAAATGTTTAGTGCCATCACCCATGCGTTCGCACTCGGCTTGGCTGTGATGGGAACCGTCATGTTAGGCGTTAAGGGAATCAACAGTGGTAGTCAGGTCGAATTATTCAGCCTTATCGGGTTCGGTGTTTCGCTGATGTTGCTCTACACTGCTTCAACTGCCTTTCATGGTTTCTATTTTAGCAAGGCCCGCCATGTTTTGCAGGTACTGGATCACTCCGGCGTCTTCATTTTAATCGCCGGTTCCTACCTGCCGTATTGCTTGGTGGCCATTGGCGGCAAACTCGGCACCGGTCTTTTAATCGCCATTTGGACTTTATGTCTCGGGGGAATTGGCTATAAGCTCTTTTTCCTGAATCGCTTCAAACATTTGGAAACCATGATTTATGTGGTGTTAGGTTGGCTCTGCGTGATCGGCATGGTTCCGCTATGGCATCACTTGGGCCCGGTCGGATTCAGCTTATTAGTGGCTGGCGGCTTAGCTTACACTGGCGGAGCGATGCTCTACTTACAAAAAGGCATTCCTTACATCCACGTTATCTGGCATCTCTTTGTCATTCTTGGCAGCCTGTGCATGTACTTATCGATTTACTTTTATCTGTAAACCAACCCAAAATAGCCACGAAAAAACGCCTCTCCCGTCATGTGAAGAGACGTTTTTTCGTGGCTATTGCTGGCGTGATTTTTTTCCCGGCATGTTTTGCTGGCAAATACTAAAACATACAGAGGTAGAGCCTTAAGCTTTCTTTTTCCAAACTTCATACGTGTGCGTCAAATCCGGATTGGCATCTTCAACGGTGCGGCTGGATACTTTGGTGAAAGCATCCCAGTCTAACGGGATCATTTTCGTATCGCCATCAAAGCTTCCGGCCAATCGTGTAACCAGTAAGGTATCAACGTCATCTTTAAAGGCCGTAAAGACTTGTGCACCGCCTGCGATGACGAGATCCTGATCAGGGTGCTGCTTGGCGTAAGCAAAGACTTCAGGGACATCATGCAGCACCACGGCTCCCGGCGCCTGATAATCGGCTTGATGAGTCAAAACAACATTCGTGCGCTCAGGCAGCGGCCGCTTAGGAAAGCTTTCGTAGGTACGCCGGCCCACAACCATGATTTTGCCCACCGTTTGTGCCCGAAAATAATGTAAATCATCCGGCAGATGCCAAGGCAAATGGCCATCCTTGCCGATAATGCCATTGCGATCTTGTGCCCATAAAAATTCGGTCATATGAATCTCCTCCTTGATCGTTGAAAAAATCCCCAAGTCCCTAGATAAGCAGCTTTGCTATCAATGGTCAAACTGATCATACCATGCGTCACATTAATGAGTCCCCTGACAAGCCCGTCAAACCGCAACCGGTGCTTTGATGGCCGGGTAAGGATCATAGTTCAGCAGCTTGATATCTTTCATCTCAAAATCAAAAATATCGTGCTTATCCGGATTCAAAACCAATTTTGGTGCCGGACGCGGGGTGCGTGTCAGTTGCTCTTTAATCTGGTCAATGTGATTGACATAAAGATGAGCATCGCCAAATGTATGAACGAACTCGCCGACTTTTAGCCCGCACTGGTGCGCGACTAAATGCGTCAGTAACGCGTACGAGGCAATGTTAAACGGGACACCCAGAAAAATATCGCCTGACCGCTGGTAAAGTTGCAAGGACAACTTGCCGTCATTGACATAAAACTGATAAAGCGTATGGCAAGGCGGCAATGCCATGGTCGGAACATCTTCGGGATTCCAAGCCGATACAATTAAACGCCGCGAGTACGGGTGGGTCTTGATTTGCTCGATAACATCCCCTAGCTGATCGATGGTTTGACCGGTACTGGTACGCCAAGCACGCCACTGGGAACCATAAACCAGCCCGAGATCGCCATATTTTGCAGCAAATGCATCATCGGTTAACACCTTTTCATCGAATTTAGCCATTTCTTCACGATAAACTTTTGCAAACTCGGGATCTTTTACCCGGCGATGACCAAAATCCGTCATATCCGGTCCATGGTATTCCGGGCTGGCAACCCACTTTTCAAACGCCCATTCGTCCCAGATATGGTTTTTATGTTGCAGTAAGAACCGAATGTTGGTGTCGCCGCGCAGGAACCACAACAGCTCACTTTTAATTAAGCCAAATGGCACTTTTTTAGTCGTCAACAACGGGAACCCCTTGCTGAGATCAAAGCGCATTTGATGTCCAAAAATACTGTAAGTGCCGGTGTGGGTGCGATCGGGTTTGAAATGTCCTTCATCGAGGACTTTTTTTGCAAGATCGAGATATGGCTGCTCTAACATCGTCTTTCCCCTTCTATCGTTCATTGCTCATACATATTGATCCAGCTCGGCGAACCGGTCAAATTTTTTGTCAATCGTCTGGTTGATTTTGTCAATCTTTGCCTGAAGATCACCTAACTTAACGTAATCTTCGCCGTTGACATCGGCCATTTCCGCCTTCACTTTGGCCAAGCGCTCGTCAAGTTCATCGAGTTCTTGTTGGAGTTTATCATACTCTATTTTTTCAGCGTATGTGAGTTTCGACTTCGCTTTCGGCGTAACTTTTTCCGGTTCCGGTTTCGTTGCGACAGGCTTAGCTTTGGGCGTCGCCGGTTGCGCGGCTTGCTTAGCCAGGTAATCGGAAAATTCGCCAACAGCACGGTCAATCTGGCCGTTGCCATTGAAGATCAGCAGCTGATCGGCCACTTTATCAAGAAAATAGCGATCATGCGATACGGTGATCACGGTGCCGGGAAAATGATCCAGATAATCTTCCAAAACGGTTAACGTCGCAATATCCAAATCGTTCGTCGGTTCATCCAAAAGCAAAACATTCGGTTGCCGCATGAGCACCTGCAACAGATACAGCCGCCGCTTTTCGCCGCCGGAAAGTCGCTCGATTAACGTGCCGTGCATACTGCGTGGAAACAGAAACTGCTCCAGCATCTGAGTCACCGATACCCGTTGACCATCTGCCTGGACGACTTCTTCGCCAACTTCCTGGAGATAGGTAATGATCCGTTTATTTGGATCGAGATCGGCATTCATCTGGGTGTAATACCCCAACTGAACCGTTTCTCCTAACGAAATCGTGCCGCTGTCCAGCTTCTGCTTGCCGGCAATAATGTTTAACAACGTTGACTTACCGGCGCCGTTTTGCCCGGTAATGCCGATTCGGGTTCCCGGCTGAACCAACCAGTTAAAATCGTTTAATATGACCTGATGACCGAAGCTCAGGTTGGCGTGGTTCATTTCGATCACTTTCTTGCCGAGTCGCGCACTAGCAATCTGAATTGGATCCAGTTGCTGATCAGGCGCCGGAGCATCGTCTTTTGCCGCTTGCAATTCTTTGAATCGATTGATGCGCGCCTGTTGCTTGGTTGACCGTGCCTGGGCGCCCGCGTGCATCCAGGCAAGCTCCTGGCGATAAAGCTGGGCCTGTTTGTGGTTAGCCGATTTTTCGGCCTCCAGTTGATCAGCCTTTTTGGCGACATATGCCTGATAGTTGCCTTGATACTGAAAAAGTCGGCCGCGATCCAACTCAAAAATGCGATTGGTGACGCGATCCAAAAAATAGCGATCGTGGGTGACCACGATTAAAGCGCCGCGATAATTACTTAAATATTTTTCGAGCCAGGCGATGGAATCAAAGTCAAGATGGTTCGTCGGCTCATCCAGCAGCAAGAGATCAGGTGATTCAATCAAAACCTGCGCCAGTCCTACCCGCTTTTGCTGCCCGCCGGAGAGGCTACCGACCCGAGCCGACAAGTCATCAATATGCAGCTGTGTCAGAATCGTCTTAATATCGGTTTCGGCCGACCAGGCGTCTTCTTGAGTCATGCGGGCATCGGCTTTGGTGTAGGCATCGGTTTTCGCCTGATTCAGCGGATCCTTGGTGTAGGCAGCCAGTGCCCGTTCATACTGCCGAATAGCCTGAAAAACCGGCGAATCGCCGCGATAAATGGCATCCATAATCGGCAGCTCAGGATCAAGATCAGGTACTTGGGCCAGGTAGCTGATGCGATAATTCTTCGGCGTTTTAACCGTGCCGGCGTCTAATGCTTCCAGCCCAGCCAAGGCGCGAATCAGCGTGGTCTTTCCGGTACCGTTCACCCCGATCAACCCGATGCGTTCGCCTTCATTGATTAAAAAGTCGATTTGTTTGAATAATTGCTTGTCACCGTATGCCTTGCTCAGGCCTTCTGCTGTTAGCGTCTGCATGTTGTCCCTCATTTCCCTTGTATCGTTGTCCATCTTAGCAAGAAGCAAGGCACAAGAAAAGGCCGACTCACTTGTCGACCTGTCTGTTTGCTGCCTTAAATCCGCGGGTATTCGTCGTCCACGGTATGTTGGGCATCGATAACGATGTAAAGATGACCATTCTTGGCTAGCTTGCTGGTTTGATATTCATTATCAAGCCCACTTGGATCTTTTTGCTTAAACGGGAAGTAAATTTGAACCTGCTTCTTGGCTTCTTCGTCAAACACCAAGTCCATCTTCTCGATGTCCTGGTATTTCGTGGCACGGCCAAACATCCCCATTTCAAGTGAACCGGTGTTGATGTCGCTTGATTTGACATGATCGGCTTCCGGCAAAATTTCAACCTTGAAGCTCTTGCAAGGATGAATTTCCTGAATCTGGCCGCCGTGAATCCGCCCATAGCTGGTGGTTACCCGGCTGATCCAGACATCGGCCAGCTCATCATGCTGGACCGTCCATTCATCACCATTACGAAAATGAAAAACCAATTGTTCAAAAACATGTTCTGCCATTAGAAATCCCCCTTCACGATCACACCAGCATCAAGGTTGGCCAGAAACTTTTGGGAAGCCTTGCGACCATGCATTGATCCTGATGTGACGTTGTTGTATGTGCTTACATGCTCATCATAACACACTCACTGCCGTTCTCGAGACATTTCAATTGCTGCAGGTAACAACTTTTTGGGATCATTGTGCAAAACACCGGCCACAACCTGTGATTCAACCTGATGCAGCAATTTTCCCATTTCGGGGCCGGGACGAACACCGGCTGTGATTAAATCACGCCCGGTCAGTGCTAGCTCCTTTTTGGCGTGAATTGGCAGCCGGGCATATGCTGCTGCCAGCGCCTGTCGATCAAAGTTCGGTTCCAGTAAGGCGGCCACTTCACCAGCAACTGCCACAGCCCGGGAGCCGGCAGTATACAAATCCCAGGGAGTCGGCATCGATATTTTGGCCAGCAGCGTCACCGTCTGACTGACTAGGTCAATTAAGTCGTTAGATTGCTTCCAGGCTTTTAAGGTTGGTTCCGGATCTAGCTTGAGCATAAAAAGCAGCGCGCTCCAACCACTGGCAATGCCGCTAAAAGGGGTGTCCGGCAGCTCGCTAAAGTGCCATAAAGCCGTTCTCTGGCCAGCCAGTGCCGGGACATACGCGAACAATCCGGTCGTCACAAAGTCTTGAATACCAAACCGCCGATCAATCCCGATCAAAAGCCGATTAAATTCCGCCGCAATCCGTTCAACCGAAATATGCTTTAGCAACGGAGCATTTGCCGTAATCGCTTCTTTGGTCGCCGGCTCAATGTGAAAACCCAGCTGACTTTCAAACCGGACGGCGCGCATCATCCGCAGCGCATCCTCGTGAAAACGCTCGTGCGGATCACCAACTGCCCGCAACTCGTGCTTTTTCAAATCGGCTAGACCGTCGAATAAATCAATAATCGTGCCGTCATGGCGAACGGCCAAGGCATTAATCGTAAAATCCCGGCGCTTGAGATCTTCTGCCAACGAACGAACAAATGTCACGTGATCCGGTCGCCGAAAATCCTGATACCGTGACTCGGTCCGAAATGTGGTAACTTCGTATCCCGTCCCATGGTCCAACACCATCACGGTTCCGTGCTCGATACCGGTATCGACGGTGCGCTTAAAAATGCGCTTAATCTCCTCCGGGTAAGCTGAACTGGCAATGTCGACATCATGAATCGGCAGCCCTAACAACGCATCGCGCACACTGCCACCGACAAAATAGGCTTCATAACCGGCTGCTTCGATTTTTTTTAAAATAGGAATTGCCGCTTGAAAATCAGGCTGCTTTAAATCTAACTGCATTTACGCTACTCCTTTTGTTTTGGTGTTGACCTCACCTCAAAAACACCGCAAGATAAGATTTCTGTTAGAATGAGCTTAAATTCTTTTTTGGGAGGCACCTTATGTCACGCAACATGCGGATTTGTCTGGATCTTTTGATGATTGTTCTCGGTTGTGCTTTATACGGATTTGGCTTGGTCTATATTAACATTGCCAACCACCTGGCAGAAGGCGGCGTCACGGGGATTACGCTGCTGATTCGTTACTGGTGGCACGTGGACCCGGCTTATAGCACGGTACTGCTTAATATCCCGCTTCTCATCGTGGGTTATAAGTTTCTGGGAAAACGGGCGTTGGCATATACGATTTTCGGAACGTTAATGTTGTCGGCATGGCTATGGATCTGGCAACGGGTCCCACTTAGCATCGACATTCATCATGATTTATTCATTTCCGGGGTACTAGCTGGTCTTTTTGGCGGTTTTGGCAGCGGCTTGATTTACCGCCACGGCGGCACAACTGGCGGCACCGATGTTGTGGCCAGAATTGTCGAGCAACAAACGGGGGTGCCGATGGGGCGGACCCTGCTCATTTTTGATGCAATCGTTTTGACCATTTCGCTGACTTATTTGAACCTTGAATTGATGATGTACACACTGCTGGGTGCCTACGTCTTTTCCCGCATCGTCAACTTTACGCTGGATGGCGCATATGCAGCCAAAGGTGTGCTGATCGTTTCGGACCACAGCCAGGCAATTGCCACGGCAATTATGAATGATCTTGAACGCGGCACCACCTTTTTGCACGCGGAAGGCGGCTTTGCGCATGATCGCAAGCAAGTCGTTTACGCGGTTGTTGCCTCAACGGAAATCGCCTATACGAAACGGTTGATCGAAGCCATCGATCCCCACGCCTTCATCAGCATTCTGGATGTCCACGAAGCATTAGGCGAAGGCTTCACTTACCAGAAGAAACGGCGACGACTTTTGTTCGGCCACTAATCCCTCGCACTTTAATCCGCCTCATCATTGAGTTCATCTAACCGCATTTGCATGTCATCATCGGTCGGCACCAGTTTCAGGTAACGAACCAAAGCAGCTTTGAGTTCGGCGCGGGCACCGGTTGACTGGAAGAAATCAATCAGATCATGAAGAAAGTCTGGCGAATCCTGGAAGCGATTGAACACTAACAGGTAATTCTCTCGGGCTTTTTTAACATCATCCAGCCGATCATAACTTTTAGCCATGTTCCAGTAAATCTGCGGGTCGACATCACCGCTGCGATCAATCTGGCTAAGAAAATCGATATTCTCCTGATCACGTTCCTGCTGAACCAGAAAATTACTCCAGGCCAACATATTGCCTTGATCTTCCGGATCGATTTTCAGTGCTTTTTGTAAATAATTTTCGGCTAAATCGGGATTATCTTCACTAAGCGCTAGTTTGCCGCCTAACGCGTATAAGTCGGGGTTCGTGTTATCGACCATAACCCCCGCTTGAACGGTGTCTAAGGCCTTATCAGGCTGATTCTGGGCCTCATACGCACGTGCCAACGGTAAATAAGCATTGGCATAACTTGGATCGGTGTCAATTACCGCCTGTAAGTTGGTAATGGCCTTGGCCGGATCATCCAACTGCAAATACAAACCGCCAAGTTCAAATCGGCCATTGAGATCCAATGCATCCACACCGACATCCTCATAAGCAGCCACTGCGTCTTCATACTGGCCGGTTTGCGCCAGACTGGCCGCCAGCCGTGCTTCAATGTTAACCCCGGCAAGTTCCTTGGTTCCACCCGCAAGAAGCTCGTTGTACGCCGCAATTGCCTGAGGAAAATGGCCCCAGTCAAAATAAAACTCACCAAGCGCAAATGTTACGACCGGCTCTTTGGGCGCCAGTTTCTTGGCTTCCAATAACTTCTGCTCACTAACTTCATACAACCCCAGTGTCTGATAAACATCGGCGGCGCTTACCAGACTTTGGACATAAGCCGGATCGCCTGGCTGAATGCGACTCAGATAGTTCAGTGCGGCATCTGTATCGCCGTCAGAAACCGCAATATCGGCTAAAGCAGTGGCCAAGTCGCCTTGATCCGGATAACGACCTAACAGGTCTTGATACAGCCGCTTAGCCTGACCATTGAAACCCATGGCGTAAAGTTCTTCAGCTAGATTATATTGGGTTTCGTCGTCATCATGCTTCAAAACCTGCGTAAAAAGTTGCCGCGCCGTTTCCATCTGACCTGCTTCAAGTGCATCGAGCATTTTTTGTGCGTAACTCATAGCTGCCTCCGTATCTGAAAAGCCAAAATAAATTCCATATGCATAAGTTTAACATGTGTGAGCGTGAACCTGCGCGGAAGAAGCCGGAGTGTAAGTGGCCTTGGGCGTGATTGGCGGGCTTTGCCATTGCGACCGAGGCCCTTACACGCAGGTTTCTGCGCCGGTGAACGCGTTAATGTGGGCGTGAACCGGCGTGCTTAGAAGTCAGCGTGTAAGTGGCCTTAGCGTGATGGCCAGGGCTTAGGCCATTGCGACTAAGGTCCTTACACGTAGACTTCTGCGCCAGTGAACGCGTTAATGTGAGCGTGAACCGGTACTTGAGCCAGTAACCACATCATGACTTATCACTGCCAAAACGCGCAAAAACCGAGTCCGCTAAGACTCGGTTTTTGGTGATGCTTTAATAGCTGACTCAATTGAACCGTTTATTTAACGGCATCCTTGAGTGCCTTACCAGGCTTGAATGCTGGTACTTTAGATGCTGGGATCTTGATCTCGGCACCGGTTTGTGGGTTGCGACCCTTACGAGCAGCACGCTCACGAACTTCGAAGTTACCAAAGCCGATTAATTGAACCTTGTCACCCTTTGAAAGGGAATCCTGGATAGAACCGAAAACTGCATCAACAGCTGCGGTTGCGTCCTTCTTGGTCAAACCGGTTGCGGTTGCAACGCTTTCGATCAATTCTGCTTTGTTTGCCATGAACATTTCACCTCCATAATTGATTAGGTGCGTGAACACCTAAACATGTTCATTCCTGACCGCTCAGGAATGAAGAAACAATGATAATTATGTATCACCATTTCAGGTTTAAACATAGCACAGCAAGCCCGCCGCGACAAGGTTTTTGCCAAAATTTTTGTCCGAAAATCGCGGATTGGTTATCGAAAATCTCGATTTATTGAATGAAAAGTCATTATCCAACATTGTAAAATTTATTTACGTTGACGGGCAATGACGTGAATCGGCGTTCCACTAAAATCAAATGCTTGACGCAACTGGTTTATGAGAAAACGCTCGTAAGAAAAGTGCAATAAATCAGGATCATTCACGAAAACCACGAAAGTTGGCGGTTTGACGGCCACTTGGGTCATATAATAAATTCGCAAGCGTTTCCCATTAACTGTCGGTGTTGGTGTGACAGTAATGGCATCCATCAAGACATCATTCAACACACTACTCTGAATTCGGCGGGTTTGGTTTTCTGAAACCTCGACGATCATTGCTGGCAAGCTCTGTAAACGCTGTTTGGTCTTGGCTGAGACAAAAATAATCGGCGCATAATCCAGATATTGGAATTCCTGACGAATCAAATTCTCAAAGTCTTTCATGGTGTGATTATCTTTTTCGACCGTATCCCATTTATTCACCACGATAATAATGCCGCGACCGGCTTCATGAGCATAGCCGGCGACTTTCTTGTCCTGCTCGCGAATGCCTTCTTCCGCATTAATCACAACCAAAACCACGTCCGACCGGTCAATCGCACGTAAAGCCCGCAGTACGGCGTATTTTTCCGTATTTTCGTAAACCTTGCCGCGTTTACGAATTCCGGCGGTATCAATCATGGTAAATGTTTCGCCATCGGTTTCAAACTTGGTATCAATTGCATCACGGGTGGTGCCTTCAATGGGACTCACGATGACGCGATTTTCGCCCAGAATAGCATTCACCAGCGATGACTTCCCGACATTCGGGCGGCCAATCAAACTAAACTTGATACTATCGTCTTCAACTGAATTGGCTTCTTTCGGGAATGCCGCCAAAACAGCATCCAAAACATCGCCTAAACCGATGCCATGGGTACCGGAAAGCGGAAACGGTTCACCAAAGCCTAATGAATAAAAGTCATAGATATCCTGTCGGCGCTCTGGATTATCGACTTTGTTTACAGCCAAAACAACCGGCTTTTTCGCTCGATAAAGTATCTGCGCGACCCGTTCATCAGCGTCAGTGACACCTGCTTCGACACTGGTAAGAAACAGAATCACATCGGCTTCCTCAATGGCAATTTCAGCCTGATCTTTAATTTGGGACAGAAACGGCTCATCGCCGAGATCAATCCCGCCAGTATCGATCACCGCGAATTCTTTGCCTAGCCATTCGCTTTTACCGTAAATCCGGTCGCGCGTGACGCCTGGCGTATCTTCAACAATCGAAACCCGTTCACCGAGAATCCGATTAAAAATAGTTGATTTGCCGACGTTGGGCCGACCGACAATGGCAAGTGTTGGTAAAACCATATAGTGGCCTCCTTTCTTTGCTGAGGTCTTTTATTAGCACTTTTAAAATGTATCGCAACCGATCCGCTAATTTTATGTGCAACAGACCGTTAGCCATAAAAAAAGTTGAGCCAAGGCTCAACTTTTTAAAGGACGGAACAATTACTTGTTGTCATCCTGATCATCGTTCTTACCTTTAGCAGCGTCTTTCAACGCATCGCCCAAGATATCGCCGAGTGAGAAGCCGGAATCATCTTGCTGATACTCAGCAGGAATCGATGTCGACTGATGACGATCATTGCCACGACGCGGACGGGATGAGCGGCGACGTTCGTTGTTGCCGTTGTTATTGCCGCCTTCGTGCGCTGGCGCTTCGCTGGCGCCTGCCGGACGATCCTGCAATGCTTTGATGGACAATGCCAAGCGGTGTGCGTCAGGGTCAACTGACAGCACTTTAACCTTCACTTCTTGGCCTTCCTTTAAAACATCTGCTGGCGTTGCAACATGTTCATGTGAAATCTGGGAAATATGAACAAGGCCTTCGACACCAGGGAATACTTCGACAAATGCGCCAAATGTCGTCAAACGCTTAACCGTGCCGGTCAAAACTGAGCCAGCTGGTGCTTTTTCTTCAATATTATCCCATGGCTGTGGCAAGGTTGCCTTGATGGACAAGGAGATCCGATTACGGTCAGGATCAACATTCAAAACCTTAACCTTAATCTCTTGACCAACCTTCAAGACATCGCTTGGCTTATCAACATGGTCGAATGAAATTTCAGACACATGAACCAAACCATCCACACCACCGAGATCGACAAAGGCACCAAAGTTGGTTAAACGCGCAACCTTGCCTTCAACAACATCGCCAGGCTGAATCTTAGCAAAGATTTCTTTGCGTGCTTCAGCTTTGCTTGCTTCAACAATCGGTCGATGCGAAAGAATCAAACGGTTTTCACTAGGTTCGATTTCAATAATCTTAAATTCGAGTTCTTTGCCTTTATATTGATTGAGATCTTCTACAAAGTGATCTTCAACCATCGATGCCGGAACAAAGCCACGAACACCGGCATTAACGACCAAGCCGCCTTTAACAACGCTGGTAACAGGTGCCGTGATGGTTTCGCCGGCCTCATATTTAGCCTGGATTTCTTTCCAAACCTTTTGTGCTTCCAGACGGCGCTTGGACAGCAGGAACTGACCATTTTCTTTATCTTTGCCAACCGTTGAAAGCACAACTAAATCAAGTTTGTCGCCGACCTTGGCAACATCGTGAATGTCATCGATTGGCTGAGTTGATAACTCTTTGATCGGGACCACGCCTTCGACGCCTGTTCCTTCGATCCCAACGATCAATTGTTTATCTTCAACAGCAAGGACATCAGCCTTGACAGTGTCACCAATCTTTACCGTAGTGACACTCTTAAGGGCGTCCGCCATTGTTTCGGTGTTCTCATTAACGTTATTATCACTCATGCCAAAAAATCCTCCTATGCAGCTGTATACTGAATCTATTGTACTTGAAAACGAAACAAATTACCAGCGCTTATTTCGCTCCGGTTAACTAATGCGTTTTCGTTTCTGCCACTAGTGTAAGAATCCGCGCCACGACCTCATCAATCGACATATTCGTCGTATCGATCCGAATCGCGTCAGACGCCTGCCGTAACGGCGACACCGCCCGATGGGAATCTTTACGGTCACGCTCGGCAATTTCAGACTCAAGTGTGGCCAGTGGTGTCGTGATCCCCTTTTGAACATTTTCTTTATAGCGCCGCTTAGCACGCTCTGTAACTGACGCTACCATGAAAATTTTCAAAGCAGCGTTTGGCAAAACGGTTGTCCCGATATCGCGACCATCCATCACAATATCATGGGTCGCCGCAATATCGCGTTGCCGCTTGACCAATTCAGTTCGCACGCGGGGTAATGCAGAAACCTGGGACACATTATTCGTCACATCAGGTTCACGGATGGCCAGTGTCACGTCTTCGTCATTCATGAAAACCCGTTGTTCCGTTTCGCCGGGTGCAAACCGAATCACCATCTTGGCGAGATGTTGCATAATGGCTGATTCGTCGTCCAGCGGTAATTGATCCTTAAGCGCCATATATGTGACGGTACGATACATCGCACCGGTATCGCAATAAATAAAGCCCAATTTCTTGGCGACAAGTTTTGCAATGGTACTTTTGCCGGCGCTTGCCGGGCCGTCGATCGCAATCTGCATGAATTTCCTCCACAACACACGCCCCTGTTCATCATGTCAATGGTTCGAACAGGGGCGCGTTACATTTATTTCACTTTTAAAACGGTCCCGGGGGTCAGGCTGGAATTGGCGCTAAGGCCGTTTAACTGCAAAAGTTCATCCAGCGTCATCCCATGATTAGTTGCAATCCGATAAAGATTATCCCCAGACTTAACCGTGTATGAATTGGCCGCCGCAGTACTGGCCTGACTCGGCGTTGCAGTGCTCGCTGCAGACGCCGCTGCGCTAGGCTGTGTTTGTACAGAGGCGCTGCTGGCTTCCTCCGATGCCTTACCCGTCTCCTGCTGTTGAGTCGACGACTGCTGTGCCGGCTGCTGGCTACTTGCTTCTTTCTTAGAAGTTTTTGCCGCTTTAGAAGATTTTTCGGACTTTTTAACTTTTGATCGATGGCTGGCTTTCTTGGCGCTTTGAATCACCACTTTGTCATTTGACAAATTTGAGCCACTGCTGCCTTGGCTTCCCCAAACCTTAACGTAAATAATTGGCGATAAAACGAGCAAAATCAAAATAATTGCCAAAATCCAGGTAAATTTTGAGCTGCCTTGGCGTTTCTTACGGGTGGCCAATCGACTTAAATTGCCTTGGTCATCACGATCATCATCGAAAAGGGTTTCCCAAGGCTTGTTTTGATCGTCACTCTTATGTTCTTGATCCGCACTGTCATGTTGGTGTTTATCTTTTTCGGCCATCACGAACCTCCTCACTACATGGATTTATTGTATCATATCGCGGCAAATCAGGACGCCGCTTATCTAAAGATTTGCCTAAAAACGGCTTGCCAGTGTTTCGGTGGGGTCGTTTGGTGTCCTTTTTCTGTGGCAAAAGTTTGTAAAACGTCTGGCATCACTGGGCCGCAGCAAAATGAGCCATGTGCCGGAACCGGTGAATCAAAGTGCTTAAGTAATAACGCCCGGCGACAACCGGATGCGTTGACAAAAGCTGCCATCGCCGTAAAACTATTCTGTTTTTCCGTCATTCGCTTTTCAAGTTGCTGCTGCGTTTGAAGCAGCGAAAAGCCGGCCGTAATATACGCTTCAATCAAGCTGACTTGCGGGTCATCAAAATTGCGATAAATTTCCGGGTGGGCAAAAATAGTCTGAATCATCGTTTGATCAGGCAGCATCCCTGCCAGCGCCTGACTGCGTTTCAGGTCATCCTGAGTCACCACCATCGCCGCTAAACTAGGCGCCCCATCACGTCCGGCGCGACCGATTGCCTGGTAATACGCTTCAAGCGATTCCGGTACATACAAATGAACAACAAGGCGTACATTTGCCTTATCGATGCCCATGCCAAAAGCACTTGTGGCGCAAATCACCTGAAGCTGATCGGATTGAAACTGCCGCTGAATCAAATCACGCTGATGCTGGTCCAATCCGGCATGATAAAAAGCGGCTGCCGTCCCGGTCTTTTGCAATTTGCCGGCCAGGTTTTCAGATGCTGCACGGGTGGGACAATAGACAATCGTCGGGCCAATGTTCGCTGCCATGATATGTTGAAGCTTCTGCCGCTTTGCTTCCTCGTTGGGACAGACGTCAACCCCGAGAAAAATATTCGGACGATCAACCGAGCCAGCGATCGTTACTGGATGCTGCATGTTCAGTTGTGTCAAAATGTCAGCGCGAACCCGTTCCGGAGCGGTTGCCGTGAGCGCCAAAACGGCATCAACGTGTAACTGGCTTCGAACTTGCCCCAACTGCAAATAAGCCGGCCGAAAATCCGGGCCCCATTGGGAAATACAATGGGCCTCATCGACTACAAACAAGCCTAAGTCAAGTTGCTTGAGTGCCGCCAAAACATCCTTACGCTGCAACATTTCCGGAGAGATGAAAAGATAGCGATACTGGCCCAGATTTCGCAAAACTTCAGGAAACACATTTGGGGCAATTTGTCCCGACAAAGCCAAGACCCGTTTCTCACCCGCTGCCTGCAACCGGCCCACCTGATCGTGCATCAAAGCAATTAACGGCTCGATAATCAAGGTTGGCTTTGCTTTGACGAGCGTTGGCAACTGATAACAAAGCGACTTGCCGCTACCGGTTGGCAGGATTCCCAAAGTATCTTGTCCCGCTAAGATTGCCTGAATAATTGCTTTTTGTCCGGGCCGGAAATGTTCAAAGCCAAAGTGGCCGGCCAATAAAGTTTCAAGTTGCGGCACGCGGCCATCTCCCTTGCATTTTAAAAATCTGAAACAAACGAATCTGAAAAAAATCACTGTCCGGAATCATCGCCAGTAACGCCTGATGATCCTGCCATTGATCCACCTGATCCAAAGCGTGATGCACCGCTGGCGGAATCAGTCTGGCTATCGGAACATCCTGACCCATGATAGCGGCTAATAGTAGATGCTCTTTGACAGTACTCATTTTGCGATGACTTTGTGCGGCAACCGTCGCCAAATCAACGCCTGACCGAACTTGCTTCAAGGTCGTTTGAGCCGGACGCGTCACCAACTCCTGCGGTCCACCCCACAAGGCATACCATTGATTCTTGGCTGCAGCAATTTCCTGAATCAACGCAGCTAACGCATTCACATTGGCAAAATGTGCCGATAATGTTGCCGGTTGGCGCTGACCTGCGTAATTGTGCCCGATTAGGTTGGCGGCGAGCTCATCAGCAAGTGACGCCGGTAATCGCTCAAAAAGATCGGTTAATTCATCAACCGCTGCCTGAACATGCGTTTGTCGATACCAGTGCTTCACAGCCTGCTGGGTTGCCCAATCAGTACTGATCGGTCGGTAAGCTTGCGAATGATAGCTGGCTTCGGATAAAACCTGAACTGCTAAAAAGAAGCGCGGTGCGAACCTGTCAACCCGCATCCATGGTTGGTAGTAAGCAGGTAGTGACACCTTCTGTGCTGCTTGAATCCGACGCTTTTGGCCGCTTTCCGTTAACACCAATCCGGTTTCCGTGGCCGCTAAACATTTTTGTGCTTTTAGCTTCGCCACGGCGGCTAAAAACGCCTCCTTCGATAATCCGGGATAAAGATGGAGCCATTGCAACTGATGGTGACTCAAAGCCGCATAGAGGATAGAAATGGTTTGTTTGCCGGTTAACAGCCCAAATACAGAACGTTCGCGGCGCGGTTGGGTATTAAAAAATTGAATCACCAAGTCTGGCAGCAAAATAAGCACCTCTTTTCCCGGTTGTTATTGTACAATGACAGGTAGTTGAAATCATGACAAAAGATTGAAGGCGGATATGAAAATGGCTTTATATGGCAGAGTGGAACGGCCTGAATGCATCGCGTGTGGTTTATGCCAGATGCTGGCGCCAGACTTATTTGACTACGATCAGGCAGGCATCGCCTATTATAAGCCTGATCGCAATACCGGTACAAAAGCACTTGATGATCAAGCGACGATTCATTTTCGTTTAGCGTATAAACGGTGCCCGACACATTCCATCAAACGCAGTGACCACCCGTTTGACGCTGAGCCTTATACGCCAACCAAAGTAGAATAAAGCCACTGCCCCCACTTGCAGCGATTAATAGTCTAGCTATACACTACGCAATTTTCGAATGATGCCTGCTTGTCACCAGTCGCAAAAAAACTTCCGCCAAGTAGACGGAAGTTTTTGTTTGCAAACATACAGTTGTTAACAGTTCCCAAAGCGGACAGTCAATCGGTTAGTGGCTCATCTGCATTTCTTGACGGGCAAGCCAAGGTGCCAGTGCCTTCGCAATCGCAAAGAAGGCGACTGAAATAACAACACCTTTAATCAAATTGAATGGCACAACGCCAATCAGCACGTAACGGGTTAGCGACATGCCTAAGTTGAAATTGAACACCGCCATGTACATCGGCGTGATCACCAGCCAATTCAGAATGCTCATCACCAAAGTAAGGCTTAAAGTACCTAAGACCAGGCCTTCGACTTGGCGCCATAAACTGTGTTTGCCGCGAACGGTGTAAACCACCGGCAGTAAGAAGCCGACACTGGCAATAAAGGCGGCCAAATCACCGATGAGGTTCACAACACCGCCGCCAGTCAAAGCGAAATGGACCAGACTCCGAATAAAGGCAACACCGATGCCGCCAACCGGCCCATAAAGCAGCCCTCCTAGCAACACAACCAAGTCAGATAAATCCAACTTCAAGAACGGAAACGCCGGAATAATCGGAAACGAGAACATCATCAATACGTAACCGATCGCCGCTAATAGTGCGATACCTACCAAACGATGAACTTTAGAACGACTTGCCATAATACATAACCTCCATGAGGCCGTCTTCCGGAACTTAAAAAGACCTATTCCTCCTTCAGGGGGAATAGGTCTCGATTGAATGCAGATTCAAAAAAGCCCCATCTTCTTCCATCTAGACTATCACTATCGGTACCGGAGTCACACCGGTTCCACCGCAAACGCGGGTCGCGGACTATACCGCCGGTCGGGAATTACACCCTGCCCTGAAGACGAACCAATTATTTAATTACAAGCATACTTTATCAGAGGTAAGGCTTAAATTCAAGCGATTACCTTGAAAACGCTAACAACTTAATGTTTTTCGTCCTGATCACCAGTAAGTTGCCGTAAATCATGCAGCTCCTGCGGTTTAATCTCACGGTGTTCTCCCGGCTGTAAACCGGCAAGTGTCAGGTTGCCATAAGCTTCACGGGACAGCTTGATCACTGGGAAGCCAACCGCTTTAAACATCTTTTTCACCTGATGATTCATGCCTTGATGAATGGTGAGCGCCACAATTGCGGTTTTCTTGGCTTTATCTGTCGACAGAATCTCGAATTTTGCTGGTGCCGTCATTTTACCGTCAATGACAACCCCGGCTTTAAGCGGCGCTAAGGCAGGCCGATTCGGAATCCCTTCCACTTTGGCAACATATTTTTTCTCGAGTGCATAGCGCGGATGCATGAGATGGTTGGCTAACTCGCCATCATTCGTCATCACTAACAAACCGCTGGTGTCATAGTCTAGACGGCCAACCGGGTAAAGTCGTTCGCGAATATCTTCAAAATAATCAGTGACGACTTTTCGGCCTTTGTTGTCCTCGACTGCGCTAATCACGCCACGCGGTTTATAAAACAGAAAATACCGTTTAGCCTCTTTGCCAATTGGAACACCGTCTACTTCAACGTCATCATGCGGACCGACTTTAATGCCCATTTCAGTTGCAACTTGGCCATTAACTTTCACATGCCCGGTAGCGATGAGTGTCTCTGCATGACGGCGTGAGGCGATGCCGGCATTGGCAATGACTTTTTGCAATCGTTCAGTTTTGGTTGTCATCTTGTTGGTTTTGCTCCATTTTCTTATCGTCTTCAGCCTGTTGCGACTGACCATCATCACGAAATGTTGTAAAAAGATCGACTTCACCGGTATCTTCAGGTGCATCGGCCAGTGGCGGCAGATCTGCCAACCGATTGAGGCCAAAGTAATCAAGGAAAAACTGGGTGGTCGCATACAAAATCGGCCGTCCCGGTGCTTCTTTACGGCCGGCTTCTTTAATCAGTTGCCGGGATGCTAATGTTGTCAGCGCACCGGAACTTTGAACGCCCCGAATTTCGTCAATTTCGATTCGCGTAATCGGTTGCTGATAGGCAATGATGGCCAAAACTTCCAGTGCCGCCTGCGACAAACCAGCAGCAGGCGGTCCGGCAAAATACTTTTTGATAGCAGCTGCAAAAGCCGGTTTAGTTAACAAGTAGTAACGGTCAGCAAATTGTTGGACCTGTAAGCCGCGTTGCTCGTCGGCGGCCAGCTTTTGCTGATATGCCTCTAGCTGTTGGCGCATCGCACTTTCGCTGATTTCCAAAATCCCGGCAAGTTCACCTAGGGTCACGCCGCTTTCACCTGCTGTATACAGAATAGCTTCCAATACTGGCTCCATTAAGCGGCCTCCTTCAGCGTCACCGTGATCGGATCAAACGGCGCATCTTGTTCGCAAATCACCTGATCGCTTTTCATCAGTTCCAACAAGGCCAAAAAGGTCGTAACCACCTGTTCAACCGAATGGACCGCCAACAAATCGGCAAACAAACATTGACCGTCTTTTTGCAACGTCTTCAAAACTTCCCCGATGCGTTTTTCGACCGACACCGGCTCGGTTTCAATATGCGCAATTGTCTGGCGGGCCGCCTGTTGCGCTTTCATGACCCGGGCCATCGCTGCCTGCAGGTCAATTAACTTAACGGTTCCCGGAGCGAGCGGCACAGCCATTTTCTCGTCTGGTAATGTCGTCGGCTTGGCAAAGGATTGTGCTCGTTTAGCTTCCCGGTGCTTTAAATCTTTAGCTGCTTCTTGGTAAACCTGGTAAGTCAACAGCTGGGCCACTAAATCCGCCCGCGGATCGGTTGGCTCTTCCGGCTCAGTGGTTTCCGGTTCCGGTTGCGGCAACAAAAGCCGACTTTTTAAAACCATTAAATTAGCGGCCATGACAAAATAATCGCCGGCTACATCCAGCGCCAGATCCTGCATCTGGTGCAGGTAATCAAGGTACTGGGTGGTAATCTCGGCGATCGGAATATCGTAAATATCCACTTCGTTTGTCCGAATCAAATGCCACAACAAATCCAACGGTCCGGAGAAATCATTCAGCACGAGTGTCAGTGCCATGGTCATCCTCTTTTCGAAACTTGTTAAAAGCAGCTATCAATGACGCATGCTCTAAAGCCCCCATCAATTTCTTATCAGGGAAAAGCTTCGTCAACTCTGTCAGCGCAGCAAACGCCGTCGCCTGATCACGAAAATTCGGTGAAAAGCTCAAATGCCGCACCAAAACAAAATCATCACTTAACTCGATACCGATCACACCGACAAAATCATGCCCCTGCTTATACAAATACAGCGCATGCGAATCGTCTTCGGTGTACATCTTAAGTTCGGTCTTCAAGTGTCCGACATCTTTGAGATCGGGAATAAAAGACAAAAGTCCCATGGCGATCTTTTCGTAGTCGTTTTTGTATTTAACCAGCATATTTGCCTCCAAGAGATACTCTCGTAACACTCTATCATACAAACCGCGTTGGGGCAATGTACTCCTTAACCACGCGGATGCGTTTTATGGTAGACCGCAACCAAATGCTGATTACTAAGATGCGTGTAAATCTGCGTCGTACTAATGTCACTATGTCCCAATAATTCCTGAACAACCCGTAAATCTGCCCCGTTTTCAAGTAGTCGGGTCGCAAAACTGTGCCGCAGCGTATGCGGGGTGACATCTTTTTGAATGCCAACACTGGCAATATAGGCCTTTAAGTTCTTCCAAATTGCCTGTCGTGTGAGTGCATGTCCATGAAAATTGACGAAAACAGCTTTAGGTTGCTGCTGTTTAATCAACTGCGGCCGCGCATCACGCAAGTATCGATTGACCCACTCTGTTGCTTGGGGACTGATTGGCACGAGCCGCTCCTTGTCACCTTTCCCGGTCACCTGCAACAAGTTCATGGCTAAATGCAGTTGATCCATGCGTAACCCGATGAGTTCCGACACGCGCAACCCGGTCGCATACATCAATTCAAAAATGGCGCGATCACGCAGGCCAAGTGGTTTCGTAACATTCGGTTTGGCCATAAGCGCGTCGATTTCTGGGCCTGACAACTTTGCCGGTAAATGTTGCGCCTTTTTGGGGGTATCGATTTTGGTCATCGGGTCGGTTTTAACAGCCCCTTCCCGCAGCAAAAATCGGTAAAATTTCCGCAGCGCCGAAATCATGCGACTGACTGACGCAGGCGCTTTGGTATCGTTTTGTTTTTTCAAAAATGCCTGAATAACAACAAAGTCTTCCGGAAAGGTGGTCCGTTTTTGCGAGGTCAGCCACGCCTGAAAGCTCATTAAGTCCTGTTGATAGCTTATTTGCGTCGTGGACGCCAATCCACGCTCAACATCTAAATAATGAATAAAATCTGCAATCAACCCGTGCATATTCTTACTCCTGAGATGCGTTACCGTTTGTCTTTAACAAAATCGTATAACCTGCTTCTTCTTTAATCAATCCGGCTTTCAATAAGTGACCTAATGCCCGCTTAAACGCGCCTTTGCTAATGCCAAAAACCTGTTTAATCGCATCTGGATCGCTTTTGTCCGTGTAGGCGATTTTACCGGCCGGATCGTGTTGCAAGACTGCCAAAATCATCGCCGCATCATCGCCGATTGCTTGGTATGCCCGTGGTTTTAACGATAGATTCAGTTCGCCTTGCTCGCTGACGCCAATCACGCGTGCATGGAGCACCTGACCCAATCGCGGCTCGACATCGCGCTGACTTGGATGAATAAAGCCAAGGTAAAAGTCATCGGTCAACACCCGCGTCCCCGCCATTTTCAGGCGATAAGCCGTTGCGGTCACATCAGCATTCATTTGGTCAGGCTTGGCACGATTGGCCACTGCCCGAATAATTGTTTCATCAGCCAGATTGCCCCACAACCGGTCTTTTTTATCGGTTGTCAAAGCAATCATCAACCGATCGCCGCGTTGAGGCCAAAGTCGATTTAGTTCAGGCAGTTGATCCTCACTTACCACAATGTCTTTATCCGGTAAGCCGATATCAACAAAGACACCTAAATCGCGGCGCACTTCAACAACCGGTGCAAATGCGTAGTGATCGCGTCCTACTTTAGGCAATTTGGGCGTTAACCGTGCCTCGCCATGCTTATTCTCATAAGCAAAACCTTTAAGTTCGCTACCAACTTCAGGCAAGGCCGGTAATTCCTGCCGATCGACTGCCAAAGTAACACCGTTGTATTGGGCAAACACTTCTTTATCATTGTGATCCGTCACGTGCGCGGTGACGATTTGACCGTTAAATTTCATTTTAATTACCTTTTCTCCCTGATTAACTGCATCCGACTTACCTTACCGTCCAGGCAGTATGTTGAACGCTGTCAAAATAACATAAGTAATGCCACTAGCAATCACCGGACCGGCAGCGATACCTTTTAAGAACACAACCCCTAAAATCGTGCCAAAAACCAAAGCAACTGTCATTTCCGGACTCATCGCTAGCAAACCGACACCTTTGGCAGATAACACTGCCACTAAAACGCCGCAGCCAATGGCAATCCAGCCAGCCGGACTCTTGATCACATGCAATAACTCTTTCAAGCCGATTTCACCTGTCGCAATCGGCACCATAATCGCAGCTGAAATGACGGTGACACCCCAATTAATACCTTGACTCTGCAACAATTTCATCAAATGCTGCGTTTGCGGCAGTAATTTTAGCACCATCACGACAGCAACGCCGATCACGAGGCTCTTATTTTTGCCGACTAACGCAATGATCAAAATGGCCAGTAAAAATAACCAACTTTCCACAGGTGCGCTCCTCCAATCATTTGCCGATCAGGATCATCGGCTGCCTGCTATTCATCTCATCAATTCATACTGCTCTTTATTATAAGCTACCCGATCATCGCTGACGAGTCCCCAGTCATTTTTGCTAGCAGTATATTGCTAAAATGAGAACTCATTTCAACCATCAAAAAACTCCCGAGTTTCCTCAGGAGTTTCTGAAAACCATTGTTAAGTTGATTGTCCGGATTAAAGGGCGTTGGTAGCACCTTTATAAACAATCCCCCGACGAGAATCAACGGTAATGATCTGGCCGTCAGAGATAACGCTGGTAGCATTTTCAGCACCAACAACAACCGGAATGCCCATGGCAATGCCGACAACAGCAGCGTGACTGGTCAAGCCGCCAGTTTCAACAACCAAGGCAGCCGCTTTTTCGATCGCTGGCAGGTAATCCTTGTCGGTTGTCTTAACAACCAGAATGTCACCCTTTTGCATCTTAGCAGCAGCTTCTTGCGCATTGCTTGCAATGACCGCTTTACCAATCGTGGATTCGTCACCGACACCTGAGCCTTGAACCAGCTTGGAACCGATAAGTTGAACCTTCATAACATTGGTTGTGCCAGATTCGCCAACAGGAACACCGGCAGTGATCAGAATCAGATCACCTTCCTTAGCAAAGCCAAGGTCTTGAGCCTTCTTGGTTGCCAAGTCGAACATGGCATCGGTGTTAGCAGGCTTGTCGGCAATGATTGGGTAAACACCCCAGTTAACCATCAAACCACGCTGGGTCTTCTCGTTAAAGGTAATGGCAAGAATGTCAGCCTTCGGACGATACTTGGAAATCATCCGTGCGGTGTAACCGGATTGGGTTGCGGCAACAATCGTCTTGACACCGAGGTTACGAGCCGTGTGTGCAACACTTTGGCCGACAGCTTCGGTAATGTTCTTGTTGCTGTATTCCTTCAAGGCAAATGCATCTTGATCCATCATGGCTGCTTCGGTGTATTCATCGATCCGGGCCATTGCAGCAACAGATTCGACAGGATAATCACCATTAGCAGATTCACCGGAAAGCATCGTTGCATCGGTACCATCAAAAACAGCGTTAGCAACGTCGTTTACTTCGGCACGGGTAGGACGAGGGTTTTCCTGCATGGAGTCAAGCATTTGAGTAGCGGTAATAACCGGCTTGCCCAAAGCATTGCACTTCTTGATCAACCGCTTTTGAACGATCGGGACATGTTCAAATGGAATTTCAACACCCATGTCGCCACGAGCAACCATCAAACCGTCAGAAACCTTCAAGATGTCATCGATGTTGTCGATACCTTCTTGAGATTCAATCTTTGGGAAGATCTGAACATTAAGCGCGTTCTTTTCTTCAAGGAGTTCACGAATGTCCAAAACGTCCTGAGGCTTACGAACAAAGGATGCAGCAATGAAGTTGATCCCGTGATCCAAACCGAAACGAATATCATTGGAGTCTTTTTCAGTGATACCAGGTAAATTGATGGCAACGCCTGGAGCATTGACACCTTTCTTACCGCCAAGCACACCGTCGTTTTGAACAACAGTGACAAGTTCGCGGTTCTTCTCGTCTTTTTCGGTGATCTTCATGTCGATCAAGCCATCATCGAACAAAACGTGGCCGCCAACATGCGTGTCATCGTAAAGACCAGGATAAGTAACAGCAACTTTTTCCTTAGTACCCTTCAAACTGGCATCCATGGAGATGCGAACTTTATCACCCGTGTGGAATTCGATCGTGCCATCAGGGGTATCCTCAAGCGTGGTCCGAATTTCGGCACCTTTCGTATCAAGCATGATACCAACGGTCTTGCCCGTGATCTTTTCAGCCTCGTGAACCATCTTCATCCGTGCCAAGTGCTCTTCGTGATCACCATGGGAAAAGTTGAAACGGAAAACGTTGGCGCCCGCTTCGATCAACTTAACGATGATGTCAGTGGTGTTACTAGCAGGTCCAAGTGTGCTGACGATCTTGGTTTTTTTCATAAGTGAAATCGCTCCTTGCAATTATTTAAACAGACGTTAATGTCGTTTGTTTACAGAAATTAAAATGTTAACTCTTCCGCCAAGGTGTAGAGCGAAAGTTCAGCGTGGTGCTTAGCATCAAACAAGGTCCGGACGTCATGCGCCGTGATCTTGTTGTTTTCAATGCCGACTGCTAATGCACCCTTGCCGTCCAGCAAAAGTTCAACGGCGTAAGCACCCATTTGTGAAGCCAATACGCGATCACGAGCGGATGGTGCACCGCCACGGACAATATGGCCCAGAACCGTTGCACGTAACTGGAAGTCGCCATAAGCTGCCAATTCTTTGGCAAACTGATCAGCATGCATCACGCCTTCAGCAAGCAAAATAACCGCATGCTTCTGACCACGTTCACGTGAACTTTGCAACTTCGATGCAATCTTTTTAACATCAAAGTCGTGTTCCGGAATGATGACATCTTCAGCGCCACCGGCTACCCCGGACCAAAGTGCGATGTCACCGGCCTCACGACCCATAACCTCGACAACAAAGGTACGTTCATGGGAAGCCGCGGTATCACGCAACCGGTCGACCGCCTCAACCACGGTATTGACCGCAGTATCAAAACCGATCGTAAAGTCGGTGTACGGAATATCGTTATCAATCGTTCCCGGCAAACCGATCGTATTGAAACCGTGGCGGGTTAATGCCAAAGCTCCGTGATAAGAACCATCGCCGCCAATGACAACCAATGCTTCAATCCCGAACTTGTTCAGCTGTTCAACCCCGCGCAACTGGCCTTCTTCTTGAGCAAATTGCGGATAGCGTGCCGAGTACAGCATGGTCCCGCCACGCTGAATCTTATCGCCGACAGTTGACTCGCTCATTTTAAAAATATCGCCAGCAACTAATCCGGCAAAGCCATAATTGATGCCGTATACTTCAAGGCCTTCATGCATCGCCTTGCGAGCAACAGCCCGGACCGCAGCGTTCATGCCTGGTGCATCGCCGCCACTGGTCAAAATACCAATGCGTTTCATTATTTCACCTCATGCATATTCTTTTGCGATATGTCCTACCACAAATACTCATTGAGTTTACCACTTTTCTGAAACAAAGTCCTTGAAAATGAGAACATTTTTCAATTTTCTCTAGGACTCCTGCCGCGTTCTTAGGACCACATTGTTGGCGCCGAACTGTGACTTCAGGGCTTCCACCAATGTTGTATCAGCCTTGACCCAGTAACGCTTGTCTAACAAAATACTTTCACGAGTAGCAGTGTCCACAGTGATAACAGGTGTTGTTCCATGAGCGGCTTGCAATTTTTTCAGTAAATCGGTTCGTGAAACCGTATCCTTCGCGTCCAGCCGAATGAATAATTCGGCACTTGGCAGGCTAGCTAATAACGGTTGTGCATCCTGAATCCGATTTACCACCAGCTGCAAGTCGTCATTGCGCTTTTCCACGCGCCCGTTCACAAATACCACCGTATCCGTGGTTAAGTCTTCAATCGTCGGATAAAGGTTTGGGAAAACTGTCAGCGACACATTGCCGGTAGCATCCTGGCCGTCCACAAAGGCCATCGGTTTGCCTGTTTTCGTCCGAATTCGTTTGATATGCCGCACCAGCAGCAAAATGTTCACCGTCTGCCCTTCCTCCAGATCGCTGACGCTCACCAAGGTATATTGGGTTTTCAACGGCGCATATTTATCAACCGGATGTCCGGAAAGATAAACCCCAAGAACCTCCGCTTCGGCTTCAAGCCGCTCACTGGCGGACATTTCCGGCACTTTGATTGTTTTAGGGGCCAACATTGAAAAGAGCCCAACATCGTTGCCTGCTAATTTTACGGAATTAATCAACTCATCCAGATTAGCCAGAGTCTGCGCCCGATTCGCATCAAACGTATCAAATGCCCCGGCAAGAATCAATGATTTAAAGTTGTCAGCTTTCAACCACTTAGGATCCAGTCGTTGTAAAAGATCGCGTAAGTTTTTGAACGGGCCATTTTGACGCGCGGTAAAAATGGCTTCGCTAAAGTCGCGGCGCATCCCTTTGACGGACAACAGGCCAAAGCGAATTTTCCCTTGGCTTAATTTAAACCCGCCATTGCTGGCATTGATATCAGGACCTAATAAACCGACTTTCCGGGCCTTGGCTTCTTGAACGTAGGTACGCAGTTTTGGCAGATTGTTCATGCTGGCATTCATCAAGGCGGCAAAAAACGCTGCCGGATAATGAACTTTTAAATAAGCCAGCCAAAAGGCAACCTTGCTATACGCCACGGCATGCGAACGGTTGAAGCCATAATTGGCAAACCGATCAATGTAGGCGTAAACGGTTTTGGCTGTTTCTTCAGGAAAACCTTGCTTAACGGCACCTTCGATAAACTTATCCTGCTCTGCCGCCAGCACTGCGGACTTTTTCTTGCTCATCGCGCGCCGAAGCAAGTCCGCTTCGCCAAGACTGAAGCCGCCCATAACGTTGGCAACCTGCATGACCTGCTCCTGATAAACGAGCACGCCATAGGTCGGCTTAAGAATCTTGGTCAGTGCCGGATCGGGATAAGCAATCGGCTCCTGGCCGTTTTTACGGGCAATGAAGGTGTCAATATTTTCCATTGGCCCGGGTCGATACAAGGCATTAACCGCAACCACGTCTTCAAATGCTGTCGGGTGCAATTTTCGCAAGACATTTTTGATGCCGGAAGACTCGAACTGAAAAACGCCATTGGTATCGCCACGCGCAAACAAGTTTAGCGTCGGTTTGTCGTCCAATGGAATTGCCTTGGGATCAAACGGTTTGCCAGTATCGCGCGCAACAAAATGGCTGGCAGCCGCCAGAATGTTAAGATTCTTCAAGCCCAGAAAATCCATTTTCAACAAGCCTAACGCTTCAACGTCGTCCTTGGGAACCTGAGTCTGTTCAAGTCCGTCACCACTGGGCTGCAGCGCTACCGTATCGGTTAATGGTTCTTCTGACAGCACGATCCCCGCCGCATGCGTAGAGTAATGCCGCGGCAGCCCTTCTAAGGCTAGCGCGGTTTGAAACAGCATCCGATTTTTGGATGAGTCGGTAACCAAATTCTTGAGCGGCTGGCTTTGCTCATAAGCTGTCTTCAAATCAATGTGAAACAAATTAGGGATTGCCTTACTCCATGTGTTACTTTCAAACTGACTTAAGCCAAATACCCGCGCAACATCACGAATCGCCTGCTTGGCCCCGAATGTTCCAAAAGTAATGATCTGAGCCATGTGATTCTCGCCATACTTGTCATGCACATACCGAATTAACTCGCCGCGGCGGTTGTCTGGAATATCCAGATCAATATCCGGCATCTGCGCCCGTGCCGGATTTAAAAACCGCTCAAACAGCAGATTATATTCAATCGGATCCACTTCAGTGATAGCCAGCGCATAACTCACTAACGAACCAGCCGCCGAGCCACGTCCGGCGCCGGTCATGATGTTCACCTTGTGCGCATAATTCATCACATCCCAAACCACCAGAAAATAATCGGCAAAGCCCATTTCGATAATGACATGCAGCTCATATTGCAAACGTTTCTGGTAAGCTTCTGGAATCGGCTGGCCATGAAAACGAGCGGCAAGTCCGGATTTAGCCAGTTTGGTCAAATAATCTCTCGACGGTATCTGATCCGGCGTCTGGTAATGCGGCAGCTGAGGCTGTTTAAAGTCAATGGTGACATCGGCACGGGCGGCAATGTCAGCGGTATGATCCACTGCTGCCTGTAATCCAGCTGCCGCAAATGGTGCAGCAGCGTCTGTTGGCGGTTTTAACCAAGCTTCACCGGCATCGGTTAAAACCGGATCACGAAAGTTTAATTGGCTGCCTTCATCAATGGCAACCATGACTTTTTGCGTAAAGGCATCGGTTGGGTCACGATAAAGAACATTGCCCAATGCCAGCGGTTCAAGCTGGTGCGCTGCGATAAACGCCGGAATAGCACTGTCAAGATGCGCCTCATCCACACCGACATAAACCGACGCCGGCTGCTTGGCTTTTAAAGCCGTTAAAAACGCCATTGCCTGCTCATCGTGATGCGTCGTAACGGCCTCCGCAAATGGCGAATCCGGCAGCGCAATGGCGACCAACCCAGTCAGCGGTAATAAATCAGCAAACTTAACCGGTGTCTTCGCCAGCATGATTTGCGTCGATAATTTCAAGAGTTGGTGATAGCCCGTATTGTTTTCGGCAATGACTAACAAGCGGGCATCGTCAATATCAATCTGCATGCCTAGTAACGGCTTTAGCCCTGCAGCTTTTGCCTGGCGATAAAACTCGACCAGTCCGTAAACCACATTGGTGTCGGTTAAGGCAATGGCCGTGTAACCCCTTGTTTTGGCCGCCTGAATCAAATCCGGCAGTGCCAATGGGCTGTGTAATAGGGTATAATTGCTATGAACCTGTAATTGGGTAAACGTCATCTTGCCACCTCACCCCTATTATACTGAAAATTGTCACAATTTCAGTTGATTTCATCAAGAGTCGTGGTAAGATGACGACAGAAAAGAGGGATTTCATGCGGTATCTACCTACCATCGTCTGGGGCCTGATCCTCGGCCAAGTTGTCGGCTTCCTGGTCGGCGCCTTGAGCGGCAGCAGTTACGATCCTAAAACAAGCGCGATCGTTAGTGTTATTTTCATCGTGATTTTATTTTTCTTCCCGCCGGTTATGCAGCACTTTGCCAAGTCAGCAGGAAAACCAGAACATTAAACTACAACGTGCCAATTGAACACGCTTGACAGATCAGTATCCCAAAAAAGCACCTGGAGACGGCCTTCGTATTGGCTGCCCTCAGGTGCTATTTTCATGATCTCTAAATTTCGATGTTCAGTCGGGCCCCAAACGACATGATCAGTGCGCGTGGAACCAGCCATTCAACAATTTTGGTTGAACTACTTTGTGACGTAAAGGTACAAAGCGGTGGTTGAATAGCCAACGTCAAAATGCACACCGTTGCTCTTAATCGTGCTAATCGTTGTGGCGTTGTTCTTAGATTTGGCATCTTTTGTCAGTTTCTTGAAGTGCGAGAAAACGGTTTTGGCATTGGCACCGACCGCCGTACTGAGGAGCCCGAAATCAGTTGCGAAGGCCTGCATCTTCTTGCTGTCCTTGAGAACCGCTAACGGCACAATAACAGCAAAGCCCATTGCCTTGCCATGCGCAACACTCGCGCGATAATTGATATCAGCCGTTTTTAAGATGGACTGAATGCCAGTTTTGGCCGTTGTTGGCAATTGATTTGTCTTTGTATTGGCCGTTGCCTGGGCCATCAGCGTTTTAAGTGCCTGTGCCTGTTGTGCAGCTGCCATTTTTTCTGCAGGGGTCATGCCAGCCGCATTTTTTTGGAGCGCAGCCGCTGCTGCCTGCCCTTGTTTCAGTTTAGCTTGATCGGCTTTTGAAAGACTCGATACTGCCAGCATCTGATTGAATTTAGTTGCAATATCGGCGTAATTCCCCAATGACTTGCCTGCTTTGACCGTAACGTTGGTTTTGAGTGAACCCGCCTTGAGGTTAACCTTCTGTGCCTTATCGGTGATCGGTACATCGATGACAAACGTGCCACTGTTAACCGGCACGCTTCCTTTGCCAGCGTCACTGGTGTAACTGACGCGTTTGACGCCACTGGCATTGCCCTTGACGGTTGCAACTAGCCCATCACGGCCGTAAGTTGTTTTTGTGGTGCTTAATTGCTGTCCGCAGCCTACCAGCAATAATGCCAATAGACCAATCAGACCGTATTTCCAAAACTTCATGACGGAACATTCCCTTCACTTGATCTCAATTAATGACGTCCATCAGCATAAGCGTTCACTGTGCGCTTGACAAGCAAAATATGACTCAGTGTCACATTGACGGCAAGACAGTGAAATTATGATCTGCCACTGCTTCTAAATCCGGATGAACTTTCAAATAATCAGCAATCAATTCGGTCATATCTTTTTGATTTTCGCGAATGATCTTTTCCGGTCCAAACATAGCAAAATTACCACCACCAGCTGCTCGGTATTGGTTGACGGCAACATCATAGGTTTGCGCTGCTGTCACCGGCTGGCCATGATACGTCAGTTTAGTCACGCGTTGACCGACCGGCTGCCGAATGTCCAACGTATAATCGATGCCTTGATACATATCATAGTTATAGTGTTGCGGCTTAGGACGCTCGAATCGCGGTGTCACTGTCAACTGACCATCAGCAGTCAATGAAAAGTAGGTCGCACATTGTTCTAATGCGGCTTTAAGATCCGCACCCGTCAAGCGCAAGACAGCCAGTGTATTAGGATAGATATAGTTGGTCACGACATCGCGCATCGTGATGGTCGCGCCGAAACCGCGGCCTTCGTTATTAAACAAAGCGGTACCGGAAATATCGGCGCCGGTACTGGCCATTTGTACTCGCTGAATAAACTCGATATAAGGGGTTTCATGCACCCGCGCCGCAAACGGATCCCGAATCCGCATGTCACCTTGGACTTTTGCCAATGGCTGATCAAGCCAAGTCTCAACAACTTGATTGAGCGGCTTGGCAACGTCCACAATGGCTTCGCTGGCAGCCGAAGCACCGGCTTTAACCAAAACCGCTTTGCTATCGGTCACCTGATAACCAGTTGTAGTTGGGGTCAGGGTTAAAGTGATTTTACCGACTGCTTCGCCGCGATAGCCTGGTTGCGTAATCGGAACGCCGTTAACAGTTGCGGCCAACTGGCGATGTTGATGGCCCGTAATCAACGCATCGATTCCAGGAATCTGCGTCAACGCATAACCCACATTTTCACCAGTTAAGCGTTCGGTAGGCTGCCCGGTTCTTAAATCCCGCTCAAAACCGCCATGATAGGCCACAATGACAACATCTGCCTGCTGTCGTAAACGCGGCACATAATACTTCGCCGTTGTGATTACATCCTGAAATTGAAGCCCGGCAATATTCTTAGGTGCCTCCCAGTGCGGGATATAGGAAGTTGTCAAGCCAAGAACAGCAATTTTGACCCCATCCCGTTTAAAAATTTGATAAGGAGCACCAAAAGTGGGTTTACCATCACGGGTAATATTCGCATTCAACGTTGGATAATTCAGCGTTGCCAACGCTTGCCGTAAATAGTCGGCACCATAGTTAAACTCATGGTTGCCGATGATGCCCGCATCATAACCAACCGCGTTGTAAATTTGTGTAAGCTGCTCCGGCTGGCGACTAATCTTGGCGACATAATACGCTAATGGCGAGCCTTGCAGCCAATCGCCATTTTCAATCGTCAAAACCGGACCTGGGGCAGCAGCTTTTTGCGCATCCATAACCGTCTTGGCTTTGGCAAGGGAGAAAGGCAGGTCCTGCTGACGTTTGACATAATTAGTCGGCAGAACAAAACCATGGGTATCGCTGGTCGACAATATCGTGAGTTTCATGCCTTTTTTCCTTCCTTTGGCGCCGGTGTTTCTTCGAGTTCCAGCATTTTTTCAACCATCAGCTTTTGCAAAACCGCATTAATCGCTAATGTCACCACTGCATGCTGAGTCGCCGTGGTGTCTGGTTTATTAACCCGGTTAATGGTCAAGGCATCATTAAAATCTGAGTTTGCCTGCTCAATGGCACTGACAAATGTAAGGATAAAGGTGTCATACGCTTGAGCGACTGGTCGATCTTCTTTGGCAAAACGGATCCCCTTTGCAATCATGTCCAACGCAAAAACCGGTTTCAACATGGCAATCACTAAAATATTCGCCAATTGTTCCGGATGGTATTTTTTCTTGATTGGCGCCTTAATCACCCCTTTTTTGACATAGTTGTTCACCATGGTCGATGTGATCTCACCAAAACCAAGCGGTGATACAATGTCATTCACATATTGAATAACCTGATCCATGTAAAGATCAAATTGGGGTAAATCGGCCCAGCGCGGAAACTGTGCTTCTTGAAGTTGTCGCAGGTAGTCAGCAAATTTTTTGTTATCAGCCATATTGCACCTCGTTTTAGCTACATTATATCATGACAGTTAGTTTTGATAACCAAATGTTCACTGGTTCAATAGTTGAATATCTACTATGCTATTTGTCATGTATTTATTTAATTTCTAAAGATCTGATTATTTATAGGGGGCTATCTATGCATGGGTTTCAGTGATTCTTGCGTTTAGTGACGTGCTCATTGGCGCAGAACTGCACATAAGGGTCTCAGACGCAATGGCCAGAGTAGCGTTAGCAGGAAGCGTTGTTCTATTATGAGCAAGTGTATGTCGGCTTTCGCTTTCTATAACGCGCTCACCGGCGCAGAAGCCTGCACATAAGGACCTCGCACCTAAATGGCCAAAGACCAGCCATTTAGGTGCGAGGCCACTTATGCTCCGGCTTCTAACCGCGCCGGTTCACGCTCACAACAAAAAAGCCAACACCGATGATGTGTGTTGGCTTTTTATTATGCATTTGCGTTATCGTCAGACTTCTTGACCACTTGTGCACCCTTGTAATAACCCTTAGGTGAAACGTGGTGGGAAACGCGGTATTCGCCGGTTGCTGCATCGAATTGCAAGTTAGGCACATTCAACTTAATGTGACCGCGGCGCATACGCTTCTTGGTCTTTGACGTTCTGCGTGCTGGAACTGCCATGAGCGGAAAACCCCTTTTTTAGTAAGATTTCTAAACTACTTTATACGGTCGATGATCAAAATGCAAGTCCGATCATCATCACGCGTGGACAGAAACTTGTTCTGTCACAGCAACGCTAATCATACATGAAAAGCGGCGTCAAGGCAAGGGTCTTTACAGAATAATTCAGTTGTTGCAAGCTTACGCCTTGGCTGCGACCTGCTTGGCTTTAAATTGCAACTGATCGTCGACAACAGTGATCACGACTTCCTGACCGGGTTCAATGG
This sequence comes from Lacticaseibacillus zeae subsp. silagei, assembly GCF_030770335.1. Classification (NCBI taxonomy): domain Bacteria; kingdom Bacillati; phylum Bacillota; class Bacilli; order Lactobacillales; family Lactobacillaceae; genus Lacticaseibacillus; species Lacticaseibacillus zeae. The sequence continues at coordinate 1,808,677 of NZ_CP132484.1, forward strand.
TGCCGCGAATGAGCTCTTTGGCCAATGGTGTTTCAACGGCGCTGGTAATCAAACGTTGCAGCGGCCGAGCGCCAAATGCCGGATCGTAGCCCTTGTCTGCCAGCCAGGTCTGTGCTTCTGGCGTAATATCCAAAGTGATCTGCTGATCGGCCAACCGGGTTCCCAACTGATGCAAATCTTTAACGGCAATTTGTTTAACATCATCCAGTGAGAGCGGGTGGAACATGATAATGTCATCAATTCGGTTCAAGAATTCCGGTTTGAAGGCCTTATTGACCAGTTGACGCACTTGATCCTTCGCCTGCTGACTGACTGTGCCATCAGCTTGAACGCCATCCAAAAGGTATTCCGAACCCAGATTCGAGGTCATAATGATGATCGTGTTCTTAAAATCAACCGTCCGGCCTTGTCCATCGGTTAAGCGCCCGTCATCTAACACTTGCAATAAGATATTGAAAACATCCGGATTGGCCTTTTCGATTTCGTCCAACAACACAATCGTATATGGATTACGCCGGACCGCTTCTGTCAATTGCCCGCCTTGTTCATAGCCGACATAACCCGGCGCTGCACCAACCAACCTTGAAACACTGGCTTTTTCCATATACTCTGACATATCAATGCGGACCATGTGCTTTTCCGAATCAAATAAATCCTCAGCCAACGCTTTGGCAAGTTCGGTCTTCCCGACACCTGTGGGTCCCAGGAAAAGGAAACTGCCCAGTGGACGGCTTGGGTCTTGCAGCCCGGCACGCGAGCGCAAAACCGCATCGGAAACTGCAGTGACCGCTTCATTCTGGCCAATAACGCGTTTGTGTAAATTGTCTGCCAGATGCAGCAACTTTTGGCGATCGCCTTCAACCAGTTTAGCAATTGGAATGCCGGTTTCCCGTGAAATCACTGCCGCAATTTCATTTTCAGTCACACTTTCCTGCACTAACCAGGACTGGGGCCGATCGTTATTCTCCATGGCTTGCAACTCTTTTTCAAGTTGAGGAATCGTACCATGTTGTAAGCGCGCCGCAGTTTCCAGATCATAACGGCTTTGGGCATCTTCCAGCTCATGTTTAGCCTTGTCAATTGCCGACTTTTTCTCGTTAAGCTGCCGGATATCTTTCTTTTCTGCTTCCCACTGCGCTTTTAACTTGTTGGTTTTTTCTTTCAAATTAGCCAATTCGGCATCAGCGTTCTCTAGGCGCTTCTTACTTGCCGGATCACTTTCATTTTTCAATGCCTGCTGTTCGATTTCCAGTTGCATTTGTTTGCGTTCAGCAACATCCAGTTCGGTTGGGCGGGAATTCATTTCGACATTGATCGTCGCGCATGCTTCATCGACTAAATCGATCGCCTTATCCGGTAAAAAACGATCCGTGATATACCGGTTCGACAAGGTTGCTGCTGCCACAAGCGCTGAGTCATGAATTCGTACCTTGTGGAAAATCTCGAAACGCTCTTTTAGGCCGCGCAGAATGCTGATTGTATCTTCCACGGTTGGTTCCTGCACCAGTACCCGTTGAAAACGCCGCTCCAAGGCTTTGTCTTTTTCAATGTTTTCCCGATACTCGTCAAGCGTTGTAGCCCCGATCAGATGCAACTCACCACGTGCCAACATCGGTTTAAGCAAGTTACCGGCATCCATGGAACCTTCCGCGCGACCAGCACCGACGATGTTATGAATTTCGTCGATAAAAAGAATGATTTGACCTTCACTCTTTTTAACTTCTTTCAAAACCGACTTTAACCGTTCTTCGAATTCCCCACGATATTTGGCACCTGCTACCAGACTGCCCATATCCAAGGAAATAATCGTTTTATTTTTTAAATTGTCCGGCACGTCATTTTTAACGATTCGTTGAGCCAAGCCTTCAACAATCGAGGTTTTCCCGACACCGGGTTCACCAATCAAAACCGGATTATTCTTAGTCTTACGACTCAAAATTCGGATCACATCGCGGATTTCTTCATCCCTACCAATGATTGGATCCATTTTTCCGCTGCGTGCCTCTTTGACCAAGTCAGTACCGTATTTCTCCAGACTCTTGTAATTCGCTTCGGCATTTTTGCTGGTCACTTTTTCCCCACCACGAATCTTGTCGATCACCTGCCGCAACTTCTTGGCATCGACTTTAGCATCGTTGAGTAAATACTGGGTAATCGTGTTATAGCGTTGCTGATAAAGCGCAAGTAACAGTGCCTCGGTTGAAATGTAAGTGTCACCGAATTCATCTTTAACGGTGTTGGCGTCTGTCAGTAATTGTGCCAAGTTCTGGGACATACTCTGGCCATAAGTACTGGCGCCTTCCACGACCGGCTCAGCTTCAAGCGCCGCATCAATGGCTGCATTCAGTCCTTGAACATTCACGCCAGCTTCACGATAAATCTGCTCAGCCAACTGATTAGGCTGGACCAGACTTTTCATGACATGCGGAATGTCGATTTCCTGATGATGCCGCACTTGGGCAATTTGCTGCGCAGCGCCTAAAGCTTCGGCAACTGCTTGGGTAAAATTATCTGGATTCATCCACGTATCCCTCCATAACCGTTCAATGTTTTCAAATCCACTTTACGATATTGGTCAGTAAAGGTCAAACATTATCGAATAAAAAAACGCGAATCGCATCATCCGCGTTTTGTCGTTATTTTTTCGTTGAATCAACCGGCTCTTCCTTAGGTGCCTGAACCGGTTTAGGCGCTGGCTTTTCGGCTTTGTTAGCCTTCGTCAATTCAGTAATGCGCTGTTGCAATTCACGAATCTGTTTTTTGGCATTGGCAACGGCACTGGTTGAAATTAACCAAGTGACCACCGCGCCGATTAACACGGAAACCGCAATGATCACGATCAATGGCCACTCCAACTGAATCCCAAAAAAGTTAACCGAAACGCCTTGACCATTTAGCAACGCAAAAATAATTAAAATTAATGCAAGTACCAATCCGATAATAAATCGCTGTTGACCCTTCATTCAAGCCACCCCTTTATTTTTTATTCAGCAAACCGCCTGCTAACCAATCGCCGATATGTGGAAATAAAGTATACAAGTCAGCACCCAGATTCATCAACCAAGGTGTATTGATTTCCCGTACCGGATGGTTAAATGTTGCAACAATTCGCCGCGCCAGTTTATCGGGATCCAGTACCAACCAAGAAACGCTGGCCAAATAGTCCAATGCGCCGGCCGATTTGAAGAAGTCGGTTGCAATCGGTCCTGGGTTAACGGTTGTCACGTTGACCCCAAATGGCTTCAATTCCAGTCGCAGACCGTTACTATAACCCACCACTGCAAACTTTGTCGCCGAATAAATAGCTGACTTGGGTGTGGCAATTTTACCGGCCATCGATGAGACATTGATGATGTGTCCCTGGCCACGAACCGCCATATCGCGTCCCAGCAGCTTGGTTAAGTACATGGTGCCCAAAACATTCACGCGAAACATGCGTTCAACCAAGTGCATATCTGTGTCAAATGCATTCTCAAAATGACCAAAACCGGCAGCGTTGACTAACACATCGACTGATCCGACGGTGGCATGAATACGCTCAACGACGGCTTCAATAGCGACCGGATCAGCCACATCAACCGGAAAAGCAAACGCTGGCCGACCAGAAAGTGAACTTGCCTCGGCTTGAGCCTGACGCAACTTGTCACGTCTACGTGCCAGGAAAACCACCGTCGCCCCTTTTTTGGCGGCTTCCAACCCAATTGCTTTACCCAATCCGGCTGATCCGCCAGAAATAACTACTGTTAGGTGTTGTTTCACGATGCTGCTCCCTCCTTGTACGCTTTGCTGTTCCAATCACGCTTAAGCCACTGTCACTTCAAGCCAGCACTGCTTTTCAGCCAATCACCATTATCGCCTGCTGACAGAACCGGTTATTGAACAGATCCCGCCGACGCCAACTGGGGGCTGGCAAACGGAATGTTAATTTCTTCAAAATCTTTCACCACGTGGGTATTGGGAAAAATATGGCGCGCACTTTTTTCTAACATCGCAACGCCGGGGCCAAGATACCGCGCAGAAATGTGATTCAGCAACAATTTGCCGACACCGGCGCGCTTGGCTAACTCGGCAGCCTGAATATTGGTTGAATGATAGTACTGTTTGGCTAACTGGCTTTCGTCCGGGCCAAAAGTACTCTCGTGAACCAGAACATCTGCGCCAGCTGCTAGTGGCAACGCGCGACTGCATTTTCTGGTGTCGCCAAAAATCGTCACAATCCGTCCCGGTTGTGCTGGCCCGATGAAATCATGACCGTCAAACGTCCGGCCATCGGGCAACGTCACCTGTTTACCTGCCTTTAACTCGGCATAAACCGGTCCAGACGGGATTTTAGCGGCCCGTACCTTATCAATCAGCAATTCACCCGGATGTGGCTTTTCCTCAACCCGAAACCCAAAACTGGTGATGCGATGGTCAAGTCGGTCGAAACTAACTTTAAAAGTCTGATCTTCAAAAACCGTTCCCGGATGCCGCAACAACACAAACTTTAAGGCATAACTCAAATGACTCTGGGAAACCTTCAGACTGGTTCTAACAAAATCTTCAATCCCAGGCGGCCCGTAAATCGTGAGCGGATCAGTCCCGCCTTGGTTAGCGCGACTCGCCAAAAATCCCGGTAACCCGAAAATGTGATCGCCATGCAAATGGGTGATGAACACCTTGGCAATCTTTCGCGGTTTAATCGTGGTTTGCAGAATCTGATGCTGAGTACCTTCGCCAACATCAAACAGCCAAACCTCATTGCGTTCATCAAGCAGTTTTAGCGCCAGACTGCTGACATTACGAACTTTGGAAGGCGAACCGGCGCCTGTACCCAAAAATTGAATTTCCATACCATACTTCCTATTCTGTCAAACTTCACTTTGTAGTCTACCACAAGTCCTACAGAATTATCCTTGTTTGATCGCTGATAACCTTGCTTAACCTTGGTAATTCGTCTCACGGCAAAAGAAAATTCCGATAAGAACGATTGGTTGCCCAACTCCTTACCGGAACTCAAGTTAGCTGACGTCAGCTTCAATTGCATGCTAATCGGTTGACTGCTTGGTTTTATCCAAAATGGTCTTGGCAATAAACGCCGCATACTGCGGGTTACCTGTTGGATTCATGTGCACCATATCCTTGTAGAACCAATCAGGATGTCCATCAGATTTACGGAACCAGTCAATCACCGTCAGATTCTTATATTGCTTTTGCGCAGCGTCCAACCTGCCATTGACATCATTTTGCCATGCCCGCGTTGGCACCCGCAAATTAATCCAGAAGACTTGCCGATCCGGACCAATCGCCTGCATCATCTGGGCAAGCTGCTCATCGGAAAATGGGCCGTTGGTGCCTAAACCGATTAACACAATGTTCGCTAACACGCCTTTTTCCGCATAACTGCGAACCAGATCAATACTATTGATCATTTGCCGAGACACAGCCGCATCAATCACTGCTTTAGGGAAAATCTTCTGTAGGCCCTCTTGACCGTCAAGCATGACTGAGTCGCCAATCGCGGTTAATCCCACATCCTGGGCCCGTTGCAATTCGATTTGGGTTAAGCCATATTGTTCATACTCTTGGTTAACCGGATGGGCTTTGGCTTGCGAAGCATACTTCGATTCCTGTGCACGGGATCGCGGTTTTTGTTCGGTTTTATTTTTGGCTTCTTTACGCTCTTCGGCTAAGCTAGAACGCATGGCTTCCAGACGCTTGGCCTTTTCCTTAGGCGATTCCGCGCGTTTCTTAAGTTGTTTGGCCAGCGGCGAGTCGTCGCCGACCGCCTTAGCTGATGGTGCTTTAGCTAGACCAACGCTGCCAATTGCCAAAATGACCAAAGCTGCATAGCTGATCCAGCGCGCCTTGCCCATACGTTTCTTCGGATCGGCCAACCCTTTAATGAACGTCCAGGTTTTATGGTAGTCAAAATGTGCTGCTGGCTGTTCAATCCACCGATACGAAGCCTCGGTGATCAACACGATTAAGATGACCTCAATCACCGGATACAAAACGGGATGATCGGCAATGTTGCGGAAACGATTCTCCCAGAAAATCATGACTGGAAATTGGTAAAGGTACAAGCCATAACTGCGGCTGCCAATATAGCTAAACAATGGATTGCTCAACAAGCGATCAAAATGCGCCGCTGGATGGGCAACGACCGCAACCAGAATCGTTGTCAGAATGGAGAACAGCACCATGCCGCCTTCATAAAGAAAGCTGCTTTGGGCGTCAACCGTGAAGACCATGGTTAACAAACCAACGAAGCTCACCGTTCCCATTAAATCGAGACTAACAACCCACTTTCGCGGTAAATGCTCCGAAAGCCGACCACTTGGCCAAATGAACGCCAAGGCGGCACCGAGCAAAATCGAAAACGCCCGTGTGTCGGTACCATAGTACAATCGGCTCGGATCAAAGGCTGCAGGTGACGTGTGTGCAACGGTCATCATGTACAAAATAGCCATCCACGCACCGCTGGCTGCCGCCAAAATCAAGACAATGTTGGCAATCTGATGCCGGTTTTTAACTAATAGTAGCAAACCTAAAACCAGAAATGGCCATACCAAATAATATTGCCCTTCAATTGAAAGCGTCCATAAATGCGTGAAAGGTGATTCGCCGTTAGCATAGCGCGCAAAATAAGACTGACCATTCAGAATCTGCCACCAATTATAGACATAAAGCAAATTGGTCAACACCATCATATGCAGATTGTGCAGGAGATTTTGCGAAAAAAGCGTGATATAAGCTGCAGTTCCAAACAAAACGGTAATGAGTGCCGGATAAAGACGTTTAAATCGCCGAATGAAAAAACTCTTAAAATCAATTCGCCCATTGCGACCAAACTCAATCAATAAGCCGTCCGTAATTAAATAACCGGACACAACCATGAAGATCGGTACACCCAAGTAGCCACCCCGAAATAATTCGGGACGCAAGTGATACAGGATGACACCAATGACACCAATGGTTCGTAAACCGTCAAATCCATGAATATACCGGCGCTTTCGTCTACGCGTCTGTTTCAATTGAGGCCCCACCATTCTTTAAAAAGATTACTGCTTTCAGTTAGTTCACTGAAGATTATTCAACAAATTCAAAGGTAAAATCGTCAATCGCAACTAAATCGCCGCTTTGTGCACCTGCTTGGCGCAACGCATCGTCAACACCCATACTCCGCAGTTGCCGGGCAAATCGCATGACACCATCTTCATGATCAAGATTCGCCATCTTAAAGGCGCGTTCCACTTTATCACCGGTTAAGACAAAGGTACCGTCGCTATCCCGCGTCACTTTCAATGCCGGTTCTGGGGCAAACTTGTAATCAGCAGTTTTAACCGGTTCCTGTTTCGGTTCAAATTGCGGTGCGGTTTTCAGCACTTGCGCGGTGCGCTGCATTAGCGGCATGACGCCGCGATGTGTCAGGCTGGAAATTTCAAAAATATTGGCTGGATCAATGCCGCGCTTGAGCAAAGCTGCTTTAAACTCAGCAAATCTTTCATCTGCGCCTGGCAGATCCATTTTGGTTGCGACAATTAATTCCGGCCGTTTTAAGATATTCTCATCATATGCACCTAGTTCGCGACGAATCTGGTCATAATCTTCCAGCGGCTCGCGGCCGTTTTCCGGGTCCATTTCAACCAGATGCAATAAGACCCGCGTCCGTTCAACATGCCGCAAGAACTGGATGCCAAGACCGACACCGTGTGAAGCACCTTCAATTAAACCCGGTAAATCAGCCATGACAAAATCAGTGCCATCGTCTAGCTGGACCATGCCAAGGTTTGGCACTAATGTCGTAAACTGATACGCGGCAATCTTGGGCTTAGCCTGCGTGACCACCGACAATAAAGTTGACTTGCCGACTGACGGGAACCCAACCAGACCGACATCGGCGAGGACTTTCAACTCCAGTTTAATGAAGCGATGTTGTCCGGGTTCACCATTTTCGGCAATTTCCGGTGCGGTGTTTTTCGGTGAAACAAAATGAATATTACCGCGTCCGCCGCGTCCGCCTTTGGCAACAACCAGTTCCTGCCCCGGCTTCGTCAGATCACCGAGGACTTCGCCAGTATCGGCATCGGTGACTGTGGTTCCTGCCGGTACGGCAATCCGCCGATCTTCAGCTGCCCGCCCATACATGGACTTACCCTGGCCATTGCCACCAGCTGGCGCTTTGAAGTGGCGTTGGTATCTGAAGTCCATCAAGGTTCGCAACCCTTCATCGACATATAAAATGATACTACCACCACGGCCGCCATCACCTCCGGCCGGGCCGCCAAACGGCACGAATTTCTCACGCCGAAACGCGACCATGCCGTCACCGCCTTTGCCCGCCTGAACTTCTACTTGTACCTGATCGACAAACATTGGCGATCCCCTTTCTGAAAAAACATAATTTATAATTATACCCGTTAACCCGCCATCCGCATAGCAGATCGCACGTCTTTCTTATTTTACCACGTCAGACAGTAGGACAAGTACTTTAAGCACAACAAATGAAAAAAGTGCAAATTCCCTTGAAACAAGCCTGTTTTTGACCGTTGTGAATGTTTTTAACGGTTTTAGGTTGATTTTGAATGTTTCATCAGTATAATGAAGAGCGAGGTGAAACGAAAGTGCTTACAGAAGAACGGCGGCAATACATTCTTAGCCAGCTACAACAGCATACAGTCGTCAAATCCAAAGCGTTAATGGCGGCTTTGGACGCGTCAGAATCAACCATTCGGCGAGATTTGGACGAGCTTGAAGCGGCGGGCGAACTTAAACGGATTCACGGCGGGGCCAAACGAATTAACGGCCTTGGCGACGAACCGGATGTGGCCAGCAAGTCGACCCAAAATTTACGCGCCAAACAAGCCATTGCTCGTGCCGCAGCCCACCAAGTCGAACAGGATGATCTGGTTTTCCTGGATGCCGGGACAACGACGGCCCAACTCATCCCTTTTCTAGCTGACCTCGGGGTGACGGTGATCACGACCGGCGTTGATAATGCATCTTTACTGGCGGATTATCAAATTCCGACACTGATGCTTGGCGGCATGGTTAAATCAGCAACCAAAGCGCTTATTGGCGCGACCACTGCAGAAGCACTTCATCATTATCGTTTCGATATCGCCTTTATCGGCACGAATGGGATTCACCCTGAGTTTGGGAACACCACCCCTGATCCGGAAGAAGCCGTGATCAAGCGCTTGGCGATTCATCAAGCACGTCAGCCGATGATTCTTGCCGATCCAAGTAAGTTCGAACAGGTCAGTTTCGTGAAATTCGCCGACATTGGCGATGTCACGATTCTCACCAGTTCATTACAAGGACTGCCAGCAGGCTATCACCGGTTCCAAAATATTAAGGAGGTTCATTCTTGATCTATTCAGTTACACTCAACCCTTCGATTGATTATGTCATCGAATTGCCGCAACTTGACCTTGGTGCCGTCAATCGTTTGACCCACGCGGTTAAGCTACCAGGCGGTAAAGGAATCAATGTGAGCCGGATTCTTCAAACACTTGGCTTACCGACAACTGCTTGGGGATTTCTCGGGGGATTCACCGGCACCTTTATTCAACAACAACTCGATGCCATCGCGATGCCTTGTGACTTCACGAAGATCAAAGGTGATACCCGAATTAACGTCAAACTCAAAGCCGAATTGGAAACCGAGCTCAACGCAAGCGGGCCAACCATTACCAATGATGAAATTGCCGACTTTAAAGCAAAGCTAGCCAAACTTGCAGCAGGCGATGTCGTCGTGATGTCTGGCAGTTTGCCACAAGGGCTGCCGGCCACTTTTTATCGTGACTTAATTCCGGCCATCCACGAGCATCAAGCCGATTTTGTTATTGACACCACCGGCCAGGCACTGCTGGACACACTTCCGGATCATCCACTGGTCGTCAAGCCCAATCATCATGAACTCGCAGCATTATTCAACGACAAGCCGTATACCGACAACGATGCCATTATTAAGGCGGGGCGCCGCTTACTGGATCAAGGCGCACAACACGTTTTGATTTCGATGGCCGGTGCTGGTGCCTTGATGATTGAACGCGACCATGCCTGGCTTGGGACAGTTCCAAAGCAACCGGCAGTTAACTCGGTCGGTGCCGGTGATAGCATGCTGGCGGGCTTTACCGGAACATTTGCCCAAACCCATGACGCCTTGGAAAGTTTCAAGGTCGGTATCGCGTGCGGTTCTGCGACTGCCTTTTCCAAGGATCTTGCCACTGCCGATAAAATCGCTGCTGTTAAACAAACCATCAGCATCACTGAAGTTTAGGAGGACAAAATGGACATTCGTGACTTACTTTTAAAAAATGTCATGATCATGGATCTCAAAGGAACCACCAAAGAGGCTGTGATCAATGAAATGGTCGACAAGTATCATGCAGAAGGCATTGTGACCGATGCCGATGAATATCGTCAGGATATTTTAAAACGTGAAGCAGAGTCCACCACTGGGATTGGCGAAGGCATTGCGATGCCTCACGCCAAAGACAGTGCCGTTACTCGAGCAACGGTACTTTTTGCCAAAAGTGCCAAGGGTGTTGACTTTAACGCGCTCGATGGCCAGCCGGTACATTTGTTCTTCATGATTGCTGCCCCTGAAGGCGCCAACAATGAACATCTTGCCGCCTTGGCAGCCCTGTCTTCCCTTTTAATCAATCCAAAACTGGTTGCAGACCTGAAGCAAGCCAAAACGCCGGATGAAGTTCTGGATTTGTTCGGCAAAGCACAAGCCGAAAAAGTTGCTAAAGATAAAAAAGAGGCTGAAGCGGAAAAAGCACAGGAAGCTAAAGATGCTGCCGCTAAGCAAGCTGAGTTCAAAGAAGAAAAGCGCAAAGAACGGCCATTTATCGTGGCTGTCACCGCCTGCCCGACCGGGATCGCCCACACGTACATGGCGGAAGCAGCGTTAAAAGAAACTGCGGAAAAGATGGGTGTCGATATTAAAGTCGAAACCAACGGCTCCGAAGGGATCAAGCATAAATTAACCGACAGCGATATCAACCGGGCAGCCGGCGTTATCGTTGCCGCTGATAAAAAAGTCGAGATGGATCGGTTCAACGGTAAGAAATTGCTGAATCGGCCTGTCATCGACGGCATCAAAAAGCCTGAAGAATTAATCGAAGAAACCCTTAAAGGTCAGGGCCAAGTCTTCCACGCAAGCGGTGCAGATGCGCAAAGCTCTGATACTGAAGAGACTTCTGGCGGTACCCTCTGGAATCGAATTTACAAAGACTTGATGAATGGTGTTTCCAACATGCTGCCATTCGTTGTCGGCGGCGGGATTATCATGGCGATCTCATTCATCCTTGAACAATGGTTGGGTAAGACTTCCATGTGGTTCACCTTCACCAATAATCTGGGGACATTTGCCTTCAGCTTCCTGGTACCGGTACTAGCAGCGTATATCGCTGAATCCATTGGTGATCGACCAGCCTTGATGCCTGGGTTCGTCGGTGGTTACATGGCAACGGTCGCTTCCGCTTCAGTTGTGAAGGCCCAGAATCCGGCTGGTTTCTTGGGTGGTTTGGTTGCCGGGTTTGCTGCCGGCTGGATGATCGTCGGTCTGAAGAAAGCCTTGGCCAAAATGCCGAAGTCACTGGACGGCATGCGCACTATCCTGCTTTACCCCGTCATCGGTCTGGCCATTATGGGCCTGCTGATGTTCTTCATCATCAACCCGATTTTTGCCGCGATCAACGGTGCGTTAATCAGTTTCCTTGAAGGTATGGGAACCGGTAATGCCATTCTCATCGGTGTCATTTTGGCTGCCATGATGAGTATCGATATGGGCGGCCCGTTCAACAAGGCTGCTTACACGTTTGCCATCGGCGTTTATCAGGCCTCTGGCTTTAAAGATGGCCGCTGGATGGCTGCTGTCATGATCGGCGGGATGATTCCACCATTGGCGATTGCGGTTGCCTCCACCTTCTTCCCGAAGAAATTCACGTTACAGGAACGCAATGCCGGCTTATCCAACTATGCACTTGGGTTGACCTTTATTACTGAAGGTGCGATTCCATTTGCCGCAACCGATCCGGTGCATATCATCGGTAGTTCCGTGGTTGGCTCCGCGATTGCCGGCGGGTTAACCCAGCTCTGGCACGTCAACGTCCCGGCACCGCATGGCGGCATTGTGGCCCTTCTGCTAACAAATCAGAAACTCGGATTCGTCATGTCACTCATCATCGGGACTGTCATTGCCGCATTAATTCTTGGCTTCTGGCGCCCGGTGGCTAAAGAGAATCAATGATCCGTTTTAGCGCAGGTTTAACCTGTATCATTAATTGATACTCAAATAAAAAAACGCAGCGACAAACAAATCGCTGCGTTTTTTTGTATCCAATTTTTCTGAGCAAGACTTAAACCCGGCGCGCTGGCGTTGGATCAGCCGTTAGCGAAAGCTTCAACGCCTGCGCCACGCGTTTGGAAATCCCAAGCTCCTGAATGTCTTCGATCGGCGCTTCTTTGATTTTGGTGATTGTCTTAAACTTGCGCAACAACTTCAGGCGCGTCTTGGGACCGACACCCTTAATACCTTCCAGGCGCGATGCCAGCGAATTCTTGGCATGCAATTGACGGTGAAATGAAATGGCAAACCGGTGAACCTCATCCTGGATGCGTTCCAGCAAGTAAAACCCTTGTGACTTCGGATCCAGATTAATCATTTGATCGGCATTGCCAAACAGAAGCGCTGCGGTTTTATGCTTGTTGTTCTTAACCATCCCGGCAACCGGAATATCAAGGTTCAATTCATTTTCCAAAACATCCTTGGCAGCATTCATTTCAATTTCGCCGCCATCCATCAAAATCAGGTCCGGAAGTGCCGCATGTTCCTTTAGCAACCGCGTGTACCGCCGCCGAATAACTTCGCGCGTATTAGCTGCTTCATCAGCACCATTATGGGTTTTGTCGGCATCCAGTTTATATTTGCGATAATTATTTTTAGCCGGCTGCCCATCAACAAATTGAACCATTGCGGAAACCGGGTCGGCACCTTGAATGTGACTGTGGTCAAAAGCTTCAACCACATGGCCCATTGGCAACTTTAACGCCGCCATCAATTCCTTCATGGCCCCAATTGTTGTGCGATTATCCAATTCCATTAAGCGAAACTTATCTTCGAGCTTGATTTGGCTGTTCTTCGCGGCTAATGCCATCAGATCGCGTTTCTCGCCTCGTTGCGGGGTACGCACCGGAACACCTAAAATATCGGCAAGCACCTTATTATCCAGCCCTGCCGGCACCAAAACTTCATGCGGTTTGACATTATTTTTGCGACTATAAAACTGCAAAATGAAAGACTCAAATTCCTCTTTGGCCGTGTTAACGACCGGAAAAAGCCGCGATTCGCGCTTCATCAACCGCGCCTGACGAATGAAGAAGACCTGGATGCTGATCCAGCCTTTGTCCATATAGAAATTAAACAAGTCACGCGTGGTATTGTCATTCGAAATAATCTTTTGCTTTTCAACGGTTTGTTCAATGTAATACAACTGGTCGCGAATCTCTGCCGCCCGTTCGAACTGCAGGTTTTTGGCTGCCCGCTCCATTTTTGCCGTCAGACTGGCCTTGGCTTTGCTGACGTTGCCATTCAAGAACCGTTTGATTCGAGCAATCTGGTCAGCGTATTCTTTTTCCGGTACCGTGCGAAAACATGCGCCCAGACACTGACCCATGTGGTAATACAGACACGGCCGTCCTTGATACCCATTGCACCGGCGCAATGGATACACTTTTTGAATAAAGTGCATCGTTTCCTGCGCCGCATAAACATTGGGGTACGGACCGAAGTAATAGCCGCCATCTTTGCGAATCGTGCCGGTGATTTCAATTTTCGGATCGCGTTCGTGGGTAATCTTGATATAAGGATAGCCGGTCCCCTTCTTGAGCTTGATATTGTAATACGGCTGATACTTTTGAATCAACGTGATTTCAAGCAAAAACGCTTCTTTATTGGTCGAGGTCACAATATAGTCAAAATCAGCCACCTGTGCCACCATCGCTGCTACTTTGCCATCATGTGAACTCTTGAAATAAGAGCGAACGCGATTCTTTAGATTTTTGGCCTTGCCGACATAAATAATCTTCCCGTTAATATCTTTCATCTGGTAACTGCCAGGCAGATCCGGCAGCAACGATAATTTATGCTCAATGTGTGCTGATGCCATCGTAATCTCCTTATAAAACAAATGTTCGCTTAACATTATAAAGATTCTAAAATTAGATTGCAAGCGACGCACTTGTTGCGCGCGGTTGCGATTGTGAAGCTATTTGCCAATGCACCTCACGCCCGCCCACACAAAAACCTTACCCAGAAAATGCCGGATAAGGTTATGAGGTAAAAGCTTATTGTGCCAAAATCTTGGACAGGAAATCCTGCGTCCGCGCTTCCTTGGGGTGTTCGAACAGTTCTTCAGGTGTGCCTTTTTCAAGAATTTTGCCGCCGTCCATGAACCAGACTTGGTCGGCCACGCTGCGGGCAAAGCCCATTTCGTGGGTCACCACCACCATCGTCATGCCGGTTTTGGCAAGATCCTGCATAACCTTGAGCACCTCGCCGACCATTTCGGGATCCAATGCGCTGGTCGGTTCGTCGAATAGCATGACATCCGGATGCATCGCCAGCGCCCGGGCAATGGCCACCCGCTGCTGTTGGCCACCGGAAAGACTGGCTGGGTAGGCATCGGCTTTTTCACCCAAGCCAACCTGTTCCAGAAGTTCCTTGGCCGTTTTGGTTGCTTCTTCATTCGTCACGGTTTTGACTTTCAACGGCGCCAGCTTGATATTCTCTAACACTGTCATGTTCGGGAAAAGGTTGAAGCTTTGGAACACCATGCCCATTTTTTCCCGGACGTTGTCAAGCTGCTTTTCGCTGAGATCAACCAAATTGGTGCCTTCAAAAAGGATCTCGCCTTGTGTCGGCCGGTTAAGCAGATTCAGGCTGCGCAAAAAGGTACTTTTCCCGCCACCGGATGCGCCGATCACAACAATCACGTCACCTTGGTTGATGGTTTCACTAATGTCATTCAAAACCACATTATCACCAAACTTCTTAGTCAGGTGGTTGATTTGAATTAAAGGTTTATGCTGCATGATTCATCTTCCTTTCAAAATGACCCAGGAGCTTGGATAGCCCGAATGTCAGAACAAAGTAAAGGACCATGGCAACCAGAATTGGTTGAACCCCTTTGTACGTTGCGGTTTGAACCACTGTCAGCTGATAAATCAGGTCCGTGACCCCGATGATGGAGACAATGGAGCTTTCCTTAATCAGCGAGATAAATTCATTCCCCAACGCCGGCCAGATATTCTTAATGGCTTGTGGTAAAACAACACTTGTCATCGTTTGCCGTTCGGATAGCCCAAGCGACCGCGCTGCTTCAGTTTGGCCGACAGGAATACTATCGATCCCGCTTCGGATAATCTCCGCCACATAAGCAGCAGAATTAAGCGATACCGCGATAAGTCCGGCGACAAGTGCAGGAATGTCGATGAAAATCCCGATCCCGAAGTAGACAAACATGACCTGAATCATCAACGGCGTGCCTCGAACAAATTCGATGTAAGCAACCCCGATGAGATGTGGCAGGCGGTGCTTGCTCAACCGCAATAAGGCAAAAATCGTACCGAGCAAGACCCCGAAGAACGCCCCAATTGCACTGATGAGTAAGGTATACTCAACCCCTTTAAGGAAATAAGTCCAGTAGTGCAACATGCTCGTATCCTCGGTATTCGTCTTCATGTAACTTCCAGCGGTTTTAAGATATTGCGGAATCAACTTTTTCTGTTTGATCTCCGCCAGACTCTTATTGGCCGCCGCCACCAGCGAATCGGATCCTTTGGCAAACCCAATGGCCGTCCCCATCGTGTCACTGGAGAGGTTAAAATGCCCGGGGATTTCGACAAGTGAATCGTCATTGGACGTATACGCCTGAGCAACCGCCCCTTCAGCCACAACGCCAGCCACTTTATGCGTCTTTAAAGCCAGGATCAAATCGGTAACCTTCGTCAGTCCCAAAGTCGTGCTTGATTTCATCTGGGTTTTGGCCAAGGTTTCTTGAAGACTTCCGTTTTGGACCCCGACTTTTTTATTGGCAAAGCTTTTGTGGTCCTTATAAATCTTGGCATCGGTTTTGTTGATGATAATATCCTGGCCCGATTTATAATACGTATTGGAAAAGTCAATCGACTTACGGCGGGCATTGGTTGGCGACATCGCAGCAAGCACCATATCAACCTTGCCCGATTGCAAGGCGACCAGCAATGAACTAAAATTCATCTGCTTAATCACCAGCTTGACGCCAAGATCTTTCGCAATTTTACGAGCAACCTCGACATCCATGCCGACAACCTGATTCTTACCATGTTTATTCACCAAAAACTCATAAGGTGCATAATCGGGGCTTGTCCCCATAACAATTGTGCCTTTTTGTTGAATCTTTGCCAGACTGTCATCAGCGTGAACGGTTTGCATATTTAAGGTCACAACTGCGGCAAAAACTGCGAACAAAGCGACTAACCAGCGTTTCAAATGATTCATAATACCCTCCTTGATTACAAGAACGTACTATACGCTAAAATTCATTTTTATGCAACTAATATTCATAATTTGATTTTCGGCAATTTACCTGGTGGATAATGGCATCCTTGACTGAAGAGCGTCGACCGCGCTAGGCCACGTCCCTTCTTTTAAATGCGTTCTCTGGCGCAGGAGTCTGCGTGTAGGGATCTTGGTTGCAATGGTCAAACCTGTCCTGTGGCTTTCTTACGCAAAAACGCGTTCACCGGCGCAGGAGCCTGCGTGTAAGGACCTTGGTCGCAATGGCCAAAGACCGGCCATCACGCCCAAGGCCACTTACACTCCGGCTCCTAAACGCGCCGGTTCACGCTCTAGACGCTTCGGATTGTTGATGCTATACTTTCACCAAGGAAAGGGGTGGCGTGCATGGCACTTAAGATCAACACTCAAACCAACCTGAACGACATGTTCGATAAATTTGCAAGTTTGCCTGACGATAAGGAACAGGCAACCGGGCCGGATCCGAAACATCAAGAGAAATTGGCTAAAAAAGCCCATAAAACCGACGACAAAAAAGCAAAGGATTAACTTTGTCTTTCAGTACAGTGTATTAAAAATAGCGAATAACAAAAAAGATTCAAGCGCACCGGCGCTTGAATCTTTTTTGTTGTCCGCATTTCATGCTACAGCATAAGCTATTCGCAGATACACCTGACTGAAGTCCTAGATGGTGATTACTTTTTGGATTGCGGATACCGCTTCGCCAATGTCTTAATATTGTCATTCGCGACATCATCAAAATCAATATCTGCCCATAAAGCAATCTGTGAAAGGTACCACAGCACATCCCCTAATTCATGTTTTAGCTCTTCTTTGTCCAGATCCTGACCTTGAAAAGTGTATTTTTTAATCAAGTCAATGGCTTCCCCGCTTTCACTGGCCAAGCCTAAAGACAAGTTGGTCAAAACATGTTCGTTTCCAGCCAATGTGCGATTGGCTTTTTGTTGATACTCATTAAAATTCATTTCAAACTTCCCTCCACACCCGCTGTCTGTTCCAACCACGACCAAATAGCATCATAACCCTCACCTGTCACTGCCGAAAACGGAATCACGACATCTGTTTGATTCAAGTCCATGCGTTTGGTAATTTGCTTAACCACATGCAGCCGTTTGCTTTTAGGCGTCTTATCGATTTTGGTCGCCACAACCAGTGTTTTAATTTGATAGTACTTTAAGTATTGATACATGCTGATATCGTCAGCTGTCGGATCATGCCGGCTATCCACCAGCAACACGGCACCATGCAGCGGCTGCCGCGTTGTCAGGTACGTCTCGATCATCGTGGCAAACTTCGCGCGTGCCGCTTTACTGACCTTAGCATAGCCATAACCTGGAACGTCAACAAAAAAAAGCCGACTATCAAGGTCATAAAAATTAAGCGTCTGGGTTTTCCCGGGAACGCTGGAAGTTCGCGCCATGGCTTTTCGCTTGATCAGTTTATTAATGAGCGAAGACTTTCCAACATTACTTCGTCCGAGAAAGGCAATCTCCGGACGACCATCTGTAGGATATTGCGCAGCTGCCACTGCACTGATTGTCAGTTTGACATCATGGACGTCCATCTTGAATGGCCTCCTTTTCCTGTTATCACTTTAATCGACGCAAGTGCGCCGTTGCCTTCAATAGTTTAGCATACTTTGCCGGCGCCCGCCTCACTGGTTGGACGGAATAGAAGCAAAGGGTACTATAAGCTTTTATTCATAAACGCAAAAAAGCACCAGGCTGCTTCGCCTGATGCCTTTAATCTACATAGTTATCGTTAAGATGCTTCGCGACCCTTGGTTAAAACCAATTGCGGCTTGGCTTTGCCTTCGACAGCTGACTTGGTGACAACCACCTTGTCCACATCGCTGCGGCTTGGTAGATCGAACATGGTGTCTTGCATAATAGCTTCCATGATCGACCGCAAACCACGCGCACCGGTGTCACGGACAATTGCCTGATGAGCAATGGCCTTCAACGCGTTAGGTGTGAATTCCAGATCGGTATCATCTAGACTCAATAGCTTCTGATATTGCTTAACCAGTGCATTCTTAGGTTCCGTCAAAATGCGAACCAAGTCATTCTCGTTAAGTTTCTCCAAAGCTGCCAGAATCGGGATACGGCCAATGAATTCAGGAATAATCCCAAACTGCATCAAGTCTTCTGGAATAATCTGCTGCATCAAGGATTTATCCGGATCAACTTGATTGTTGGAGTCCGTGCCAAAGCCGATCGTCTTCTCGCCGATTCGATTTTTCACGATACTTTCAATGCCGTCAAAAGCACCACCAACGATAAAGAGAATGTTGGTCGTATCGATTTGAATGAATTCCTGCTGGGGATGCTTACGGCCACCCTGCGGCGGAACATTGGCAATGGTACCTTCCAGAATCTTCAGAAGTGCCTGCTGAACGCCTTCACCCGAGACATCCCGAGTAATTGAAACGTTCTCGGCCTTTTTGGCGATCTTATCGATTTCGTCAATGTAAACGATCCCTTTTTCCGCCCGTTCAACATCGTAATCAGCATTTTGCAACAATTTAAGCAAAATGTTCTCGACATCTTCACCGACATAACCGGCTTCGGTCAACGTTGTCGCATCAGCGATGGCGAACGGCACGTTGAGAATCTTGGCCAGTGTCTGGGCCAGGAACGTCTTCCCTGAACCGGTTGGCCCGATCAGCGCAATGTTGCTCTTTTGGAGTTCGGTATCATCTTTCGTTGCCGTCTGCATCTGATTAACCCGCTTGTAGTGGTTATAAACGGCAACCGAGAGCGCCTTCTTTGCCGCATCTTGACCAATAACATAGTCGTTAAGGGTCTTCATGATCTCAATTGGCTTCGGTACTTCTAGCAGATTTTGATAGGCTTCTTCTTTAAATTCTTCGTCAATGATCTCTTTGCAGAGGTCAATACATTCATTACAAATATAAACCCCAGGGCCAGCAACGATTTTCTTCACTTGATCCTGTGACTTGCCACAAAAAGAGCAAGTAACCGGACCCGTTGTTTCAACGTTGTCAAACATCTGATTCAACCCTTTCTTGTTACCTTTATTCTACCAGAACCGTCAAGTACCGACTAGCAACGACACAGTTCGGCTTTGTCAACAAAACTGCTTGTTAGCTGAGTGCCTCAAGACGACAAAAGAGACGATCAAGGATCGTCTCTTTGACGCGACATTGACACCTATTTATCGGTTTCGCTATCAGAATCAGCCTTGTCAGCTTCTTCGTCCTTGGCTGGTTCAACTTCTTTGGCATTATCCGTAATGATATCAATAGCTTCTTTAACCCCGATATCATGCTTAAGCATATCTTCGCTTAAAGCCTGACGAACAGCCTTTTCATCCATGTTGTATTCAGAGGCAAGATTCTTAACCTCTTCCTTAACCTGATCCTCGGTTGGCTGGATATCTTCAGCTTTTACAATCGCTTCAAGAACCAAGTTGGTACGAACACGGGTTTCGGCGTCGGCCTCAAACTGCTTGTGTAAATCAGCTTCGGTCGTACCGGTTAGTTGATAGTACATCTTCGGGTCGATCCCTTGGCGTTGCATATTGCCAAGATATTGATCCATCTGGTTGTGCACTTCTTGTTCAATCATGGCACTAGGCACTTCTTCGATCGTCGCATTCTCAGTTGCTTTTTTGATTGCTGCTTCCTGCACAGCATTCTTGGCCGCTTCCTTACGCTGATCAGTCAGTTCCTTTTTGATCTTTTGCTTCAATTCATCAAGGGTGTCAACATCCTCATCGAGGTCCTTGGCAAAGTCATCATCAAGCTCTGGCAATTCCTTAACCTTGACTTCATGAATCGTGGTTTTGAATTCTGCGGCTTTGCCAGCAAGATCGGTGGCTTTGTAATCATCCGGGAAGGTCACTTTTACTGTGACTTCATCGCCGGATTTGTGGCCGACAAGCTGTTCTTCAAAGCCAGGAATAAAGGAGTTGGATCCTAATTCCAGGCTATAGTTCTTGGACGAGCCGCCATCGAATTCTTTGCCATCAATGGTGCCGACATAGTCAATGACAACGGTGTCGCCATTTTCGGCTGCTTTATCATCCTTGACCACCAGTTCGGCTTGTTGTTCGCGACGCTTTTCCAGTTCAGCGTTAACATCGTCGTCAGATACCTCAACATCTTGCTTAGGCACTTCAACGCCTTTATATTCGCCAAGCTTAACTTCAGGCTTAACCGTAACATTTGCCTTGATAACCCAAGGCTTGCCTTCGTCCATCGACTCAACATCGATTTTCGGCTGGTCGACTGGATCGATCCCGGATTCTTTAACCGCTGCTTCATACGCATCCGGCAACAAAATATTTAACGCGTCTTCATATAATGCCGCGTCACCGTACATCCGCTTGAACACAGTGCGGCTTACTTTGCCTTTTCGGAATCCAGGAACGGTCAGGTTCTTACGAACACGTTGAAACGCCTGGTCTAAACCTTGTTGAATTTTTGGTAAATCGATTTCAAAAGTGAGTTCACCATCATTGGTGCCCTTTTTTTCCCATTTTGCAGACATGCTGTACCTCCGACAATTAGTCTCGCAATTCACATTGCATACTTAATGTATGATACCCGAAACCAGTGGGAATGTAAACGTTGTGCCGGAAAAAGGCGACATAAGATGTTCTTTTTTCACATTTGAAACTGGTACATGAGGTTCTCACTGGTGGTGTGAACATTTGCGTGTCAGGTTTTTGCCTGACTAATTGAACTGTAAATCATAAAGTTCTTTGTAGCGACCGTTTTGCGCCATTAACTGCTCATGATTTCCAGCTTCAACAATTTGGCCGTGTTCTAACACGAGAATTTTATCAGCGTGCCGCACGGTTGAAAGCCGGTGTGCGATCACTAACGACGTCCGATCGGTCATTAACCGATCAAAGCTTGCTTGAACAAAACGCTCTGATTCATTGTCTAATGCGGCCGTCGCCTCATCTAAGATGACAATTGGAGCATTTTTCAAAAAGACCCGGGCAATTGCAATTCGTTGCTTCTGGCCGCCAGACAGCCGAATCCCGCGCTCGCCTACCTGAGTCGCCAAACCTTGAGGCAAACTGCGAATAAAATTCGCGATGTTAGCCGCTTCGGCAGCCTGCCAAATCGCCGCTTCGCTGGCAGATGGCGTCCCATATTCAAGGTTTTCTTGAATGGTGCCATCGAGCAAAATCACATCTTGCGAAACGATGGCAATCTGCTGGCGTAAACTCATCAGATCCGCCTGCCGCAAATCGATGCCATCCATCAGAATTCGCCCGCCAGTGGGATCATAAAACCGCGCCAATAGATTCGTAATCGTTGTTTTCCCGGCACCGGAAGAACCCACTAGCGCTACCACTTCTTCTTTATTGATGGCAAAGTTGATGTCGTGCAACACCGGCACATCCTCATCGTAACTGAAGTCCACGTGATCAAACCGAATCTGCTTCTGAAATCGTGGTAAGTGCACGGCATTAGGTGGCGACACAATTTGTGGTGAAGCGGCCTGCAACGCTTCAATCCGTTCAAATGACACCGTCGCCTGTTGCAACTGTTGAATAAGTCCGGTCAACTGGCGAATCGGCGCCTGCAAAATGCCAAGATAAGCAGTGTAAGCAACGATCAAACCGACCGTAAACTGGCCGTGCATCACCTGGATAGCCCCAAAGCCCAAAATAATCGCCGTTCCTAAATAGTTGACGAAATCGGTTAACGGCGAAAAGGTTGCACTGAGCTTGGTCGCTTTAAGCTGATAGTCACGGTTGCGCGCATTGGCGTGTTGAAACATGGTTGACGTCATTTTTTCGGTAGTAAAACTTTTAATCAATCCAATGCTCGTTAAAGCCTGCTGAATTTGATTATTCATCATCCCGGAGCTTGCCCGCACCTGGCGATAAGCAGCGCGAATGCTGCGCACGAAAATATTGTTCAGAACAAATAAAATGGGGAAGGTCAACAAAATCAGCCCGGTCAGTTGCCAATCCTGAACGATCATCAGAACCAGCACCACCACAAAACTAAGCAGGCTACCAAATAATCCCAGCGTATTGCTTGAGATTAGCCGCTGCAACGTATTGACGTCACTGGTGAGCACCACCATCAGATCACCGGTCTGACTCGTCTCAAAATAGCGCATATCCAATCCTAACGTGTGGCGAAACAGGTCATCCCGCATGCGCGCAATCGCATGTAAACTGACTTGCCCGATCCAATAAGTGCTGAGCCCACTTAGCAAGCCGGCCACCGCCGTCAGCAATAACGCCAAGGCAATCGCGCCAAGCAGCGTCCCCATAGCACGCTGGGGAATCACCTGATCAATGACATATTGCGTTATTCGCGGAACCAGGTACGAAGCCACGGCTACGCCAACCAATGCCACAATGATACGTAACAATTTGCGCTTCATATCAGCCAGCTGGCGCCAGAAAAATGCGATCATTCGCCAAGTTGTTGATTTCGCCAAATGAATGCCCCCTTTTCCGAAGCTTTATCATATAACAATAATTTTAATTTGGCGATTTAAATGCTCAGGCTTCTATATAAGTTCTGACTAATCTTACGTTAATCTTAATCATTCAATCCGGCATGAGCCATGAAAGAAGGCAGATCATATTGTCACAACCTGAGGAAACGAAACAGTCTGCTGAAGGGGTAACCTGCTGTCTTTGGAGTCTTGGTAGACAGGATTCTATGAGTAGCGAGGACTACTTAATAGTATTTAAAAATCTCAAGTCTTACTCGACTTGAGATTTTTTTAGTTGTTGGAAATAGGCTTTTCCCGCTGGTGTACGCGTTTGCATGTGCAGGTGTGGTGTTCGTCATGGTCACAGATGCGTTAAAGGGAGCTCTATTTGAGGCAATTGAGTATCTTACTGCGCTTTCTATAACGCGCTCACAGTCGCATAAATCTGCGTGTAAGGACCTCAGACCTAAATGGCCAAACCCCAGCCATTTAGGTCTGAGGCCACTTACACTCCGATTTCTAAACGCTCCTGTTCGCGCTCAGCTTTCCATAACGCGTTCGCCAGCCCAGAAACCGGGCTGGCGAACGCTCAACAAAAAAAGCCCACAAGCAAGCTTGCGGACTTGAAACGTTTATTCAGAAATTAGTCAAGAATTTCGGAAACAACGCCGGCGCCAACAGTACGACCGCCTTCACGAACGGTGAACTTGGTACCTTTTTCGATAGCGACCGGAGCAATCAGGTCAACTTCGAAAGTAACGTTATCGCCAGGCATAACCATTTCAACGCCTTCTGGCAATTCGATCACACCGGTAACATCGGTGGTGTGGAAGTAGAACTGCGGACGATAGTTGGAGAAGAATGGTGTATGACGGCCACCTTCTTCTTTTGTCAAGATATAAACTTCACCCTTGAACTTGTTGTGCAACTGGATGGAACCTGGCTTTGCCAGAACCTGACCACGTTCAACTTGGTCACGGTTGATCCCACGAAGCAGAACACCAACGTTATCGCCGGCTTCACCAAGATCCAAAGTCTTACGGAACATTTCAAGACCCGTAACAGTGGACTTGAGAACATCTGGCTTCAAGCCGATGATTTCAACTTCGTCGCCGACCTTAACGGTACCACGATCGATACGGCCAGAAGCAACGGTACCACGACCAGTGATGGTGAAGACATCTTCAACAGGCATCAAGAATGGCTTGTCGGTTTCACGAACTGGGGTTGGGATATATTCGTCGATGGTATCCATCAATTCCATGATAACCTTTTCCTGTTCCTTGTCGCCTTCAAGTGCTTTCAAGGCAGAACCACGGAGGACAGGAATATCATCACCAGGATAATCGTATTCGCTGAGGAGTTCCCGAACTTCCATTTCAACCAAGTCGATCAATTCTGGATCATCAACCAAATCAGTCTTGTTCAGGAATACAACGATGTAATCAACACCAACCTGACGTGCCAACAGAATGTGTTCACGTGTTTGTGGCATTGGGCCATCAGTTGCGGCAACGACCAGAATCGCACCGTCCATCTGCGCAGCACCGGTGATCATGTTCTTAACGTAGTCAGCATGCCCTGGTGCATCGATATGTGCATAGTGGCGCTTTTCCGTTTCATATTCAACGTGGGCGGTGTTGATGGTGATGCCACGTTCTTTTTCTTCTGGTGCAGCATCAATCGAAGCATAGTCCTGCGCTTTGGCAAGGCCTTTCTCCGCCAATACTTTGGTAATAGCCGCGGTCAATGTTGTTTTACCGTGGTCAACGTGCCCGATCGTACCAATGTTTACGTGGGGCTTTGTGCGTTCATAGTGTTCTTTTTCAGCCATGAAAAAACGAACCTCCTGTATTTTTCGTAAGAATACAGGATACGTTTGTGTACCCTGATAATCCTTTACGTTTAAGTGTACTACATTTGAGCGTAAATACCAAAACAAATATCTACGCTGGAAATGAATTCCAGCAATGAGTATACATGGTCATTTTCACTTTGTAAACAGATAGCGTCAAGTTTCTTTCATTTACAGTGAAAACGTATCATCTCGCCTATTCGGACAATTTCGCCGTTTCGGCCGCCTGCCATGCGAAAAGTTTGTCAAAACCAGTTGCTTTTCCCTGATGATGATCAAGGTACGCCTGCACAAACGCCGCTTGATCCGGAATCAAACGTTCGATATCCGGATACAAAAATGCGACTTGCACTCGCGCCATCTGGACAAGTGCCTTGCCTAACTCTTGATCGTCATCGCCGAGTGCCTCCTGAAGCCGCGCCAGAATCTGCGGTCCCGCCGTTTCCTCCGCCATCCCCGGCAGTTCACTGGGAATCAGAGTCTCCTGCCGATCGTAAGCTTGATACTGTACCGGTTGATCATACCCGACATTTGTCAGCAAATCTAACAATGAGACACGCATGGCAACCGGTACTGACAAGTCGGTCAAATCAGGTACCGCGGCTTCAATCAGCTGTGCTTTTGGCAGAAGTCCGACCTGGCTGAACAGATCTTGCTGTTCTTGCCGTGAAAAGCCGCCTAAATGGCTTAGTTTTCTCACCAAGTCGGCAATTTGTTCGCCTCGCTGCTTTAAGACCACTTCTTCAGCTTTTTCGATTTGTTTCAGAAAATGTTGCCGCCGCTCCGGCTCCAGCTCACGCACCATCGTCCGCGCCATGACGAAATTCAATGTACCCAGCCAGGCATCCAGTGCTAGTTGGGTGTCTGCATCGGTTTCTAAAAATGTCTTGTAATGCGGCAGAATCACATTCAGGCTTTCATGATATTGCTTAAGTCCGTTCAGACTGGCCGCTAATGGCCGGGCAATGGCAAAATTCTGCTCCGCCTCATAGGCCTTTTCAAGATGTGCGGCTGCTGAGGCAAAGTTGCCCTTTTGTAGAGCTTTCTCACCAATAACAAAGTGGCGATTTTCGTTGTCCGGTAATGATACCATCTTTGCCATACAATCCTCCTATCTTGTTGATAATCACTTGTCTCCAAGCTAAGAAAAAAAATCCGGATACTGTTCCGAATTTTTTTTCTTAGCTATTGGCGCTTGGCACTATTTTGGTTAACTTCCATAATCACCGGTAAAATCACGGGACGTCGCTTGGTTTGCTCAAACAAGAAGCGGCTGAGCTTATCGCGAACATCCTGTTTAAGATGGGTCCAATCGAACTCCTTATTATCAAGATTCTTTTGAACCGTTTCTGTAACCAAAGTGCCACTTTCCGCAAGTAAGTCACGGCTGGTTTTCAGATAAACGAATCCACGACTGGTTACTTTAGGCGTGGAAACGACCCGCTTTTTCTTGCGGTCAATCGTGACGACGGCAATAAAGATGCCATCTTCAGCGAGCATTTTACGATCGCGTAGGACGATGTTGCCGATGTCGCCAACGCCAATGCCATCGATCATGGTGTTGCCGGCATTGACGTGACCGGAAGCATTCATCTGGCCCTTTTCATAGCGTAAAATGTCGCCCATGCCGACAATAAAGATATTTGCCAGCGGGATTCCGGCTTCATGCGCGATTTCCGCATGCGCCGCCAACAGCCGATACTCGCCTTGGACCGGTATCAGATATTCTGGCTTCAACAGGTCGATCATCAATTGAAGATCGTTCTTATAAGCATGGCCAGAGGAATGAATATCATCGCCCAAAACCTTAACGTCCCCCCCAGCACGATAAATCATATCTTTTGTCCGCGCCGCCATGGTTTCCATCGCATGGGCAATGGTTGTCGTGATGAAGACGAGATCGCCGTCATGAATGTGGATGAGACGATGACGCGACGTTGCCATTCGTTGCAGCGACTTCATCGGTTCGCCCATTCGGCCAGTTTCGAGAATGACGGTTTTTTCTGGCGCTAACGCCTTTAATTCCTTGGTTTTTGCTAAAATATCGTCATTAGGCAGCTTGATATAGCCTAAGCGAATAGCCGTCTTAACCACCTTTTCGACATCCCGCCCGGTCAAGACAACCCGGCGGCCGAGTGATGCGGCGGCATTAATGACTTGCTGAATCCGCTGAATGTTGCTGGCAACCCCTGCCACAATAATCCGACCATCCTGATATTCAAATGTTTCTTTGATATGGTCGTAGATTTCATGCTCATTGGCATTCGGATAAGGCGATTCCGCATTGGCTGAGTCTGACAGCAACGCCAGAACCTTCTTATTACCAATCTGTGCCAGCCGCGACCAGTCCGTTTGATACATTGGAGTTGCACTTGGGTCAAACTTAAAGTCCCCGGTGTAGACAATCTGGCCTTCACTGGTTTCAATATCGATCCCCAAAGAACCCGGGATACTATGCGTGGTCTTAAAGAACGATACAGACACATCGCCAAAATCGATCACGGACTTTTCGTCAATGACATGAAAGTCCTTAAATTTCTTTGCCTGACTGTCATGCTGCATAAAGACTTTGGCCATGGCAATCGTCAATTCCGATCCAAAAACCGGTACGGGATGGTCTACCAGAAAATACGGTAGCGCCCCAACAGCATCTGCATGCCCGTGGCTCAGGAAAATACCGGCAATGCGATCAGCATTTTCGGTTAGGTAGCTAAAATCGGGAATAACAACATCAATTCCCAGTAACTCATTATCAGGATATTTTAATCCAAAATCGCATACAAAAATTTGGTCGT
The DNA here is from genome assembly GCF_030770335.1 of Lacticaseibacillus zeae subsp. silagei. NCBI lineage: Bacteria > Bacillati > Bacillota > Bacilli > Lactobacillales > Lactobacillaceae > Lacticaseibacillus > Lacticaseibacillus zeae. The sequence goes on from NZ_CP132484.1 coordinate 1,836,340, forward strand.
CAACTTCGACGGCGTACATGTTTTTTCCGTTTTCACGTACCCCACCAAGAGCGACCAGATTGATCTTCGTCATGGTTTCACCTCGTGGTTAAATTATGGAAGCATCGTTGCAAACTGTGCGTTGCAACATGCTTCCGCCGAATAAATTCTGCTACCAGTGTAACACACGAAGCGTTGAAAACCTATAGAACCGACATTGCCGGCACCTGATCCAATGATGTTTGAATGCAAAAAGCCTCCCCGAACTGCCGGCCTAGCAACGTTTGATGAGCTGGTAGCAAGTCAGCGAGCTGCATAAGACGGATTTATTCGAACAGGCATGTAACGTGACTACTAGCGTTCTTTTTTTCAATGGTCGTTTTTAGTTGCTCGTACTGCCATCCATTCACACTTCGTCGGCAAAGAACCTGCGGACAGTTGCCTGATTTTGCTTGGCCGCTTCAAGTGCAGCCCGGTAACCGGCATCGCTAGTTTGTGCGGCATCCAAATGGTACTCGGCGACTTCGCGGCCATCCGCCAGAACCACGGCAACTTCAGGCGAACTGCCAGCAGCAAATTGTTGCCCATGATCAAGCGCCATGACTGCCAAAGCCGCGCGATCGGTTACTGGGCCAAACCCGACACCGTGAGCATGCGGCAGCAGATTAACTAACCAAGTGCGCAAGTCAGCTGGTTGTAATTTTTGATCAGGCACCGTTAAAAACGCTGCTTCGCCCAAGGACCAGAAGTCCAGAGACGTGCCAGCAGGTTGGCGAATTAAAGTCAACGGGAAAGTCTTGCGTGGCCGGCTGGCTTCATCAGGTGAAAGTGCCGTTACCATTGCTTTAAGCGACTCCGGCAGCATGGAGGTGTCAACATCAAACCCCAGCAAACGGTTAGCGATCAGCCGGATTAATTGCACAATTGCCGGATCAATTTGAGACGAAATAACTTGAGCCTGCTCATCGCGGGTCACGGCAACAAATGCCCAGTGACCGTTTATTGCCGCAAGCACCCAAGCGCTGTTTGGGGTAGCGCCCAAAACAGTGACCCGTAATAGTTGATTTTGATAGCGCTGCCGGTATTCTTCGTACATAATCGCCCATCTCCTTAGCTGGTTTGTCTTGCTGTTACGTTGGTTATAGCATTTTGACCTAGGAATAGCCAAGATGACATCACGCGCTTATGGGTGCAGGATCCGGAGTATAAAGACCTTGGTCGCAATGGCCAAAAACTGCAATTAGGGCAAAAGTGTACTATTCAAGGCCTGATACGATACCCCTCTTCTGATTTCTATAACGCGTTCGCAGTCGCAGAAAGCTACGTGTAAGGACCTCAAGGCTAAATGGCCAAAACCGCGCTTTCCCTTGCTACTACCATAACGCGTTCACCAGCCCAGAAACCTGCACATAAGGACCTCGAACCTTAATGGCAAAGCCCAGCCATTAAGGTTCGAGGCCGCTTATGCTCCGGTTTCTAACCGGGCTGGTTCACGCTCACACCAAAAAAGGCCGCCTCAACAGGCGACCTTTGGTGAATAGCTTAACGACGCAGGCCTAATGACTTGATTAAGTCACGGTAGCGGATGATATCTTTGTTACGCAGATAAGCCAGCAAGTTACGACGATGGCCGATTTTCTTCATCAAGCCGACGTAGCTATGATGATCTTTCTTGTGAACGGACAAGTGATCGTTTAATGCCAGAATTTCTGCTGTCAAAACCGCGATCTGAACCTCTGGTGAACCGGTATCACCATCATGTCGTGCATATTGCTTAATGATTTCGTTCTTTTGAGTTTGGTCAATTGCCAATGTTGTGTACCACCTTTCTGAGTATTGCCTGAAACTGAGTAAAGCGTCGGTGGATCGCCAAACTAAGTATCAGGTTCAAAGTACTGTCTAACTTTACCGGAGTTGACCGGCGATTGCAAGTCATTTTAGCTATCAAGCAATTTTCCTTTACAACTTTTTATTGCATTGGTCGCTTGGCTTCTGTATAATAGCGTCTGTTGAAACTTATGCAGTTTTATCATAATCCACTGTTGGAGGTGAACATCTCATGCCACAAATCAAATCTGCAATCAAGCGTGTTAAGACACAAGAAGCCGCTCGCGAACGCAACATCGCTCAGTTGAACGCAATGCGTACTGCTGTTAAGAAGTTCAAGAGTGCAACCGAACAAAATGCTGACAACAGTCAGGATCTTTACAAGGCAGCAACTCGTGCCATCGACATGGCAAATAGTAAGGGCCTCATCAAAAAGAACAAGGCCGGCCGCGATAAGAGCCGTCTTTCAGCCCTACTCAACAAGTAATCAAGGCGTTAAGCCAATTTAAAACAGCTACCATGTGTTTTTCGACATGTGGTAGCTGTTTTTTTGATGGCCAAGCATTTGATTGACAGATGACGACCATCTTAATGAACGAGCCGCACGATTTATTTAGATGCCGGTCATTGTCTGGTTAACGTACCGCATTGGATTCGCGCCGATGACCACGATGCCCAGCCGCCGACTGTCCCGTATATTTAAGCATAAAAAGTTCAAACGCCAATTCCTTATCAATGGTTCCGGTTTTCATAGCCGTCTCGGTATCAACCAAACCACTATAAGCCTGCGCTAGCTGTTGGTAAGGCAATCGATCAACTTGTCGCAACGCCAACTTGACGCGATAAGGATGCGCCTTAAGCGTTGTGGCAATGTTCCCCTGGCCATACCCTTTTTGTGCCAACAGCTTAACTTGCAGTAATAAACGAAATTGGCCAAGCATCAAGGCATTCAACCGAATCGGCTCTTCTCGTTGGGCAAGCAGATCCCGGTACAATGCCAAAGCATCCGCTGCATGTTTGCGTAACACATCCGTGACCAAATCAAAAACACGGTCATTGAGTTGCTTTGGTACGAGTGCCGAGACCGCCGCAACGGTTAGCGGGCTACCATCGCTAGCGTAAGTCAAAAGTTTGCGCACTTCTCCCATCATGATGGAATACTGGCCATTCGTGCGCTGCACAAGTGTGTCCAGTGCTGGAGCCTCAATGCTAACTTTATGTTGCTTGAAAATTTGCGCCAATGCCATGCGGGCAGCGCGTTCATCAAGTGGCGCCGCATCAACGATCAATGCCGACTTTTTCAGTGCTTTCGTCAGTCGCTTACGTTCATCCAACTTCTTGTAAGGTGCCACCAACACCATCATGGTTGACGGCACGGGATTTTCAAAATAGGCCTGTAATCCGGCAAGATCATGATCAATTTTATCCGTACTTTTCTCGCCGGTTAAAAAGTAAGGTGCGTCAATCACTACTTCTCGATAGTCCCCGAAAAACGGCATCGAAGTAGCGTCGTCTAAAGCCACGCCAACAGGTGTCTGATGCATATCGTAACGACCGAAGTTCATTGCCTTTTGATCTTCGGGAATCATGTTGGCAATCGCTTGTTGGGCCTGCTCGCGCAGTGCCTGTTCTTCGCCAAGAATGAGCGTCAGTGGCGGGCGATCGCCATTTTTTAAATGTTTGATAAAATCACGGACCTGCATGTGACTTGGACTCCTTTATTTTTAACCAACTGAATAACTCGTCTTCTTGCCGATAGGGACTTGATTCGACCCATATCATCCCCTGTTCATGCGTGCTTACCGCTGGCACGCCGGCCTTGGCAAACGTCTCAAGTGTCTCCCGATGCGGGTGGCCATAACGATTGGCAACTCCAGCAGAAATTAATGCTGTCTTTAATTCTAAACTTGCAACAACCGCGGGATCACTGGAAGTTTTTGAACCATGATGCCCTGCTTTTAAAAAGTCGGCTTTAAGTTGGCGCGGTAAAATCTGGGACTTTTCAATCGTCTGATCAGCGTCACCGGTAAACAACCAGTTACTTTTGCCTATTTTACCATAGAGCACAATCGAATCAGCGTTCTTATCTTGTGGATTCGGGCGCGCATCTACCGTTGGCCAGAGCACCTGAAATTGTAACGGGCCCACCTGAAGCTGCTGATCAGCCGTAACAATTTGTACCTTCGCCACGCGCTGCCGAATCTTGCGAATCATGGGATGATCCTGCGCAGTTGGCGTCGTGACTAGGCGATCAATTGGGATGAGTCGGGCCAGCAATGGAGCATCCCCTAAATGATCCATATGCGGATGGGTCACGACCAATGTATTTAACCGCGTATATCCGCGCGCATGCAGGTAGGGAACAATTGCACGGCTAACAGGTGGATGACTGGTTTGGCCAAAGATTCGGCCGCCTGTATCAATCAACATCACGCCACGGCGAAAAGGCGCTTCGATTAAAATAGCGTCCCCTTGACCCACATCAAACATCACTACCCGATAATTCGGCTGATACCAGCACCACGCCAGCACAACCAAAAACCAGCTAATGGCTAATGGCCACTTCTGCCGAGTAATGACAACGGCCATCACGAGCACACCGGCAACAGCTAACCAACTAGGAAAAGCGCCGATGATCATTTGTCCCGGCAGTCGGCTCAGTCCGATCAACACGGTTTCCAACAGCTGGAGGGCATCATTGAAAAGGCGTGTCAGCCCCGAATGTGGTAATGCCAAAGCCACAACCAGACCAGGCATAATCGCCAGTTCAAAAATCGGCATCAACAACCAATTAAAAATCACTGTCAGTACATTAAAGCTAAATGTATGCCAGGCAATAACCGGCATACCAGCCAGAACCAACCGCCAATTTAGCTGCCATTTATGCATGGCCGGCAAACTAATGAGTAAACCGGTCATTAAATAAGTCAGCTGCCCACCCATCGTCATTAAAATTCGCGGCTGCCAAATTAAATTCACCATCAGCACCATGCCAAATAAATCTAGACCGGTAAAGCCTAACTGAAGATAGCGATTAACGATGCCGGCTAGTCGCATCCAGACAGCGCGCCACAAACCTGCCCCCAATGGCAACAAGAGCAATAAAAGCGGCAACAAGCCCATCAGCGCCAAATCAACAACGCCTTGAGGTATCCGAAGTCGGGCAGCGAACCAGTATAGCGCCGCGACTAATGCAAACAGATGTAATCCGGATATGGAAAAAAGGTGGAAAACGCCTAAGTCGACAAATGCCTGCCGCTGGGTCATAAAGTCATCATCCATTTGGCCCAATAACAGTCCCTTTGCATATTGGCGTACCTTAGGCGGCAATTGGGCAAAATAAGCAAAGATCTTAACGCGCCAACCGTCGATGACATCCTGTAGCTGCCGTTTCGGCTGGAATGAAAAATCTAAGGTTGGTTTAACTAATTCATAAGCAAGTTGCCGACTCTGCCACGCATAAGTCGCATAATCAAATTCATACTGATTGCGCGCTGGAGCTAGACGTGTAACTTCGTAAGCACCCTCTAGCCGCACGGGCTGATCATTCGTTGCCAACTTATCAGCAACCGCCTGAGAGACCGTACCACGACTGCTGACACTGACGCCGTTAGCCGCCCGACCGATAAAACTAACATAACCCTCTTTAAGTTTGATGGCCGATGCCGGAATAGCGATACTGCCATGTGGTTGGGGCGGATGACGCCACTGAAGGACATCCATAACGCCGCGTCCCAGCCCAATCACGAAAAACAAACCAACACAAATAGAAATCGTTCGATCCGTTTTAATAATCAGCCAAATGACCAATAACCCCGTCACCCACCAAAACCCGATGCCGCCCATGATACCAGCAAGTAAAGCAACTGTCACCAAAATAAGCCGACCGCTCATGGTCCCAGCGTAAACTGTGGTGCCAAGGTTTCAAACGTTTTATCGCCGATTCCCGGAACCTCCTTGAGCTCGGCAATCTCTTTAAAGCCGCCGTGACTATCCCGATAATTAATAATATCGGCCGCCTTTTTCGGTCCGATCCCGCTAATCGTTTGCAGCTGGGTTGCGTCTGCTTTATTAAGATCAATAGCACCACCGCTACCGGCTTGAGCTTTCGATTCGCCGCTTGAAGCAACCCCGGAAGTTGCCGTTGTAGCCGGCGCAGCAACCGTCTCCCCTTTTTCCGGTACATGCAGGCTTTCCTGGTCACTGGCAATCTTGGCTAAATTAACCTGTTGCATATCGGCATTGGCCGTCAACCCACCGGCAGCTTTGACGACCTCATCCCACCGCGTGTTTTCCCGAACCGGATAAATACCGGGACGCAAGACTGCCCCTTTGAGATGTACAAATCCTTGTGCTGGCCGACTGCGACTGCTTGCACTGCCAGAAGAACCGGACATCATCACCTGGGAACTGCCGCTTGCACGCACATTCTCGGACAGTGGCTGGCTGGCCGAGCTACCTTGTGCTTGTTGCCAAAAAAAGAACCCGCCAATGACGATAATCAAAGGCGCGTACCAATATGTTTTGAGCCAATACGTCAGTGTCGTCATTTTTCTCACCTCAACAACACATTACGCAAGCCATCTAAAAAGAACTGCCAAATTGACAGTTCCCGTTTCAAACGCATAAAGCTACTCGGCGGTTTTCGAATAGTTTTCCATATATCGAATCACATCACTTAAAGTCTTGACCGGTACGATTTTCATTTTGGTCTTAATTTGCTTAGCAGTCTGCACCGCTTCCGTATAGTTGTTGACATAATTCGGATCATAATGCTTCAGCTTTTTGGTGGCAGGCTGATTCGGAGCAAAGAAAACTTTGGCCCCCTTGGCATCCGCGGCGACCACTTTCTTATCGATGCCGCCGATTTGCCCAACGTGACCAGCTGGATCGATGGTGCCGGTTCCGGCAATCACATGCCCGCGGCGCAAATTTTGATGGGTGATCTGCGTATAGATCTGTAAGGCAAACATTGTTCCGGCACTCGGTCCACCGATATTCCCCGCATCAATCTTAACTTTAGGATCACTGGTAACTGACGTATTCTCGGTCAGCGTGATGCCGATGCCGGCGCGCTTCGTCTGTGGTAAGCGAATCAACTTCGCCGTGGCCTGTTTGGTCTTGCCTTGACGTTGGTACGTCAACGTAATGGCTGTGCCCACTTTTTGCGATTTAATCGCATTCACATAAGCGTCGGCAGTTTTATATGATTTACCATTTAATTTAGTAATGGTGTCACCGAGAGCCAATTTTCCCTTGAAAGGCGACTGCGGCAAAATCGACATCACATAAATGCCGCGATGATGGATCTGATACGGTTTCTTGGCAGCTTTGAACGCTGCTGCGACCGCATTATTGGCAGCACTTTTCATATAATAGGCCTGCAACTGATCGTATTCGGCGCTACTGTCATTGCCCATCAAATCTTGCTTGGAGACAATATCGGTGTGGGCCTGCGTTTTGCTAAACAGTAATAACGCGGGTGAGGCGGGACCGACCACGCCCACCGTCGTTAACATATAACTCCCCTTGGCATTATCCTTACTGCCGGTGACCTTAACATAAGGCTTCAACGACTCCGCCGAGCCCGGCACTTCCAGATAATAGTTCGTCGGGAAGAACAGAAGTGCAGCTAGCACGATAACGCCAACCAAAATACCAATGAGCCACCGCCAGCGTTTTTTCTGTTTTAACTGATTAGTTGGCTTGATGAGGCTCACCTAGTTTCTTGTATAAGGCCTTTTCGACTGGCGCCGGCACAAACCGATGAATGTCGCCACCAAACGCCGCGACTTCCTTGATAATCGTACTGGACAAGGCGTCATACTGCTTATCCGCGAGCAAAAAGACCGTTTCAATCTGACTGTCCAAGTCATGATTAACCGTGGCAATATCAGCCTCATAGCCGAAGTCCGCAACGTTGCGAATGCCACGAATAATAAACTGGGCGCCAATTGATTTAGCAAATTCAACCGTCAAACGTCTAGGTGCCGCTACTGCTTTGACATTTGGCAAGTCGGCAGTACTGGCCGCGATCAATGCCAATTTTTCATCACTTGAGAAAAGTGCCTTTTTGCTGGTATTCGTCATCGCCGCCACGACCACTTCATCAAACAAACGACTAGCCCGCAAAACGGTGTCCAAATGACCATTTGTAAAAGGATCAAAGCTGCCGGGAAATACTGCGATTTTTTTAGTCATGATCTTCCTCGTTTCGCTCTAAAATCAAAACCTGGGCCACGCCATAGGTCTGGCGCCGCAGTTTGGTATATCCGGAAATGACCTCTGGATAAACGACATCCAGTCCGGTTTCAACCAAGACCCGGCCGCCGGGTACCAAGAGATCACCACTGACAAATGCAGCCAACTGGGCCATCACACGTTGTTGCGCGTACGGCGGATCCATCAAGATGAGATCAAACGATTGCTCAGCAGCAGTAAAATGGTCGATTGCTTTGGCCACGGGCATCTTCAAGATCGTAAAACTTTCCGGATGTTTGGTCAGTGCCACATTGGCCTTGATCGTTTTGATCGCTGCATATTGGCGATCCACCAAAACAGCATCATGCATCCCGCGTGACACCGCTTCGATTCCCAGTGCCCCGGTACCTGCATATAAATCAAGAGCATGGCCGCCATCAAAATATGGTCCAAGCATATTAAACATGGATTCTTTAACTTTATCGGCTGTCGGTCGCGTCTGGTTACCCGGAACCGCGTTCAATCGCAAGCCGCGAAAAGCTCCGCTAATGACTCGCATGATGATCCCCTTTTGGCTTATCGGTTGTTATCCGGTCGCGCCGCCGCTGTTTTGCTTTGGTTTCCAGATCTTCTTCTGTCGGCTTGAATTTACCGATATCGCTACCGAATTCGGTTTTTAATTCCGGACGATGCGATGGTTCGACACGTTTGACAAACCGCAACTTACTTAATTTATTGCTCGCTGCCGTAATTTCATCGCGATCCATATACAAATAAACGTATTTCATGCGCCGCGAAACATACATGATAGTGCCGTAGCGCCGCAGCGTCTTAAGTTGCTTAAGTGAATACACCCAAACAACTAGGCCCTGCCGTTGTTTCATTGAGAACATGCTTTCACCTTCTAAACTCACTGCTTGGCGGCACCGGGCTGAAGCTTGGCCAACAGTTCCTGACTTTTAATTAATGCACCTGCTTCAACATACAGGTGGGTAACGGTGCCGGCAAATGGTGCGTGCACCGTTGTTTCCATTTTCATGGCTTCAATGACAAACAAGGCATCGCCTTTTGCAACCTGTTGGCCTTGTTTGATTGCAACTGAAACAATTTTGCCGGCCATTGGTGCACCAATTTGGTTCTTGTCGGTCGGTTCTGCTAGCTGATGCTGCAATCCGGCACTCTTTTGATGGGCATCGCGAATCTGGATTTCCTGTTTTTGCCCATCAACCGTGAAATAAAGGGTCTTCATGCCACTGGCATCTGCCGTCCCGATCGCATTCAACTGAATAATCAGCGTCTTACCGGCCTTGATCGGCACCGAAACGGTTTCGCCAATTCGCATCCCCTGGAAATAAGAAGGCGAGTCGAGTTTGGTTACCGGTCCGATCTGCTTCTGCTTGCGAACAAAGGCTTTGAAAACATCCGGATATAAAATGGCACTCAAAATTTCTTCAGTGCTCGGCTCAGTCACGCCTGCCGTGATCAGATTCTGACGAACAGCGGCAAAATCGACCGGCTTAGCCAATTGACCCGGTCTGACAGTCAGTGGCTTTTGCCCTTTGAGAATTTTTTCCTGTAATTCCTTGGGGAAACCGCCAACTGGCTGACCTAAATCACCTTTGAAAAAGGCAACCACAGAAGCCGGAAAATCATATTGTTCACCATGGTCCCTGACCATCTCTGGGGTTAAGTGATTCTGCAACATAAACAGCGCCATATCGCCGACCACTTTTGACGACGGAGTTACCTTAATGATATCGCCGAATAACGTATTGACTTGCGCATACATGGCCTTCACGGCTTCAAAGTCCGTAATACCCATACTGCGGGCCTGCTGTTGCAAATTACTGTACTGGCCACCTGGCATCTGAACGGTGTAAATATCGGTCAGCGGACCGGTCACCCCGTTGCCAAAGTCAGCATAGTAGGGCCGGATTGCCTGAAAATAACGATCCAACGACTGGGCTTTTTCAATCGCCACTTCAGGTTGACGCTGATCGCCACTCAAAGCATAGTAGAGACTTTCCAGACTTGGTTGACTGGTCGTCCCCGAAAAGCTGCTTTGGGCAACATCAACAATGTCGACCCCAGCGTGCGTGGCTGCCAAGTAAGTAGCAATGCCGTTGCCGGTTGTATCGTGGGTATGCAAATGAATCGGTACCGAGACAGCATCTTTTAACGCCTCGATTAAGACCGAGGCCGCCTGCGGTTTAAGCAGTCCCGCCATATCTTTAATCGCAATCATATCCGCGCCGGCGTTAACAAGTTGCTTGGCCAATGCCACGTAATAAGCTAATTGATATTTCGGGTGCGCATCGCTTAAAATATCGCCGGTGTAACACATGGTTGCTTCCGCAAGTTTACCGGTTTGTTTGACCGTGTCAATGCTCAGCGTCATTTGCGGCAGCCAGTTCAGGCTGTCAAATATCCGGAAAACATCAACACCATCATCAGCTGCTTGTTGAATGAAGGCTTTAATCACATTGTCAGGGTAGTTCTGATAACCAACGGCATTACTGCCACGGAACAGCATCTGTAACAACGTATGCGGTAATGCTGCGCGCAGTTTTTTCAATCGGACCCACGGATCTTCATTCAAGAAGCGGTAAGCAACATCAAACGTCGCACCACCCCATACTTCCATCGAAAACAGATTAGGCAAGCCGTTGCCCATATCCTTAGCGACCGTCAGCATATCGCGAGTCCGCATGCGGGTAGCAAACAGACTCTGGTGGGCATCGCGAAATGTCGTATCCGTCAACAACAGCTGTTGATGGTCCTTTACCCAGTCCGTGACACCGCTTGCGCCCTTGTCTTTCAGCAGTGCCACTAAATCGATCTGCGGCTTGGTTGTTGGAAAATGGCTATCGTATTGCAGCTCCGGATAATATTTTTGCGTTTGGCGCTCAACGCCTTTAAACCCGTTGATCGTGACATCACCGATATACCACAATAACCGGGAGGCCAGATCTGGCTTGGCTTGCACCTGCAACAACTCAGGATGGGCGTCAATGAATGCTGTTTCTGCCTCACCTGTTCGGAAGGTTTTAGTAGACAATAGATGCTCTAAGAAAGCAACGTTGGTTTTAACGCCGGTAATTTGAAATTCGTGTAAAGCGCGTTGCATTTTGGCCACTGCCGCCGGGAAATTCGGCGCATGGACGCTGGCTTTGACCAATAAAGAGTCAAAATAAGGGCTGACGACGGCGCCGGCATAAGCATTGCCGACATCCAACCGAATGCCAAAACCACCCGGAGAACGATAAGTATTGATGGTTCCGGTATCCGGCATAAAATTGTTTTCCGGATCTTCGGTCGTAATCCGGCACTGAATTGCGGCGCCATTTTCACGCAGCTCGTCTTGCTGCGGCAGGTGCAAATCGGCAAACAAATCCGCTCCCGCAGCAATGCGCAATTGCGACTGAACAATATCGACACCTGTGATGAGTTCCGTAATTGTGTGTTCCACCTGAACGCGGGGATTAACTTCAATAAAGTAATACTGATCGCCGTCAACCAGAAATTCCACGGTACCGGCGTTTTCATAATGCAGACTGGCCATCAAGTCCACAGCGCTTTGACAGATTTTCGCACGCAAAGCGACCGGCAAAGCAACTGCCGGCGCAATTTCGACGACTTTTTGCTGGCGGCGCTGGACTGAGCAGTCACGTTCAAAAAGATGCAAAAGATGTCCGTGCTCATCGCCCAATACCTGAACTTCGACGTGCTTAGCCGAGGCAATGTACTTTTCGACGTACATGCGATCATTGCCAAAACTAGCCTTGGCTTCATTAACCGCATTTTGATACACTGCTTCCAGCTCTGCCTTGGAGTGAACGATCCGCATGCCTTTACCGCCACCACCGCTGGCTGCTTTAAGCATCACCGGGAAACCGTGTGTTGCGGTAAAATCCTGAATTTCGCTGAAGTCACGTGTTGGCTCAGGTGTTCCCGGGATCGTCGCCAACCCGGCCTTATGGGCTGCTTCTTTCGCTGCCACTTTATCGCCGAACACATCAAGCAACTCCGATCGGGGGCCAACAAACGTCAAACCCGCAGCCCGAACTTTACGGGCAAACGTTGCGTTTTCAGAAAGCAACCCATAGCCTGGATGGATCGCATCCGCCCCGCTTTGTTTGGCAATGCGAATGATATCGTCCATATCCAGATAAGCGGCAATGGGTGCCTTGCCTGCGCCTACTTGGTAACTTTCTTGAGCTTTGAACCGGTGAATCGACAAGGCATCTTCCTTGGCAAAAATGCCAACGGTCTTGAGACCCAACTCCTCACAGGCACGGAAAATCCGAATGGCGATTTCGCCACGATTCGCGACTAAAACTTTATGCATGCGTTTTCTCTACCTTTCGTTGCGTACGTTCGCTATGATAACTGATATTGAGCATAATCCCGACTGCCATCGACAAAACAATCATACTTGAGCCGCCATAACTGATAAACGGCAACGTGACCCCGGTGACCGGCAATACACCGGCGACGGCGCCGACATTGAAAACCGTTTGAACCAGCATCATGGTCGCAATGCCATAAGCAATCAGTGTGTGATACGTATTTTTGGAACGAATGCCAATCAAATAAAACCGCATCACCAAGAAGAACAGTAAGCCCAGTATGACCACCGTGCCGACTAAGCCCAGCTCTTCAGCAATGACAGCCAAAATGAAATCAGTATAAGGTTCAGGTAGATACCCCAGTTTTTGACTGCTCATCCCCAAACCCACGCCGAAGAAGCCACCATGATTAATGGCATACAGCGAATTGACCACCTGATTACCAGCCGCATTTGCTTTTTCAAAAGGATGAATGGCAGCGACCAACCGCTGATAAGCATAATTATGCTCCAGCCCCGGGAAGTGATAATGCGACACAATGTAATACCCCAATACCCCTGTCGCAATCAGCGCAACCAGCCAAAGTAAGCCATATCGCATTGGAATCCCGCTAGACATCACCACCACCAACGTGATCAAAAAGAGAATGGCGAAACCGCCAGTATCCGGTTCGACGAAAACCAGCAACATCATCATACCGGCAATAAATAGCGGCTGCCACATCTGACGCAGCCGAAAATTTTCCTGCCGAAAACTGTCCTCGCGCGACGTCAACATATGCGCCAGATAAAAAATCAAAATCATTTTGGCAAACTCGGACGGTTGCAAGCGAAAACTGCCAATGGAAATCCATGCGGCGGCCCCGTTAACCGCCCGTCCGTGTATGATTAGGTACACCAACATGACAAACAAACCCGACATCAAGACAAATAGCACCCAGCGATTACGCAAAATCTTAAGGGCCATATTGTCAAAGAAGAACACGGTTCCGATCCCGAGCACCACAAAAACAATTTGTTGCAATAAGTATTTAGTTTCTGCGGCACCATATTGCCGCTGCACCCAATAAGCGCTAGCAGAATAGACCATCACGATCCCGATGGCACACAGAACCAGATAGGGTACCAAAATGAAGTAATCCACATGGCGTAATTTTTTCCTCAAGAAAAACGCGGCCTTTCAAGCAATGATTGGATTTATTATAGCATACCGACTTCAACCGCCAAGCCGCTTTAAAGACAGTTATTGCTAAGTTTAACTTGTTTTAACTTAATTTTATGCATACCAAGCGTGAGAATCGGCAGCTGTTTTTTCTGAATTAGTGCAACGGGACGGTTCGAAAACAGCCAGTTTGTCGGATTCGCTGCAGGCAATTACCATTTTTTCACTGCACTACTCGCCTATTTATGCCAAAGAAAAAACCGCCAAAATTGACGGTTTTCAGAAAATAGACTATTTGGATGCAGCAATCTTCTTACGCTTGGCTGCCTTTTGACGTTCGCCTGTGTTCAGGATCTTCTTACGCAAGCGAATGTTCTTTGGCGTTACTTCGCAGTATTCATCATCGTTCAGGAATTCGATAGATTCTTCAAGCGTCATTTTCTTTGGCGTCTTGATCGCAGCTGCGTGGTCTTTCCCGGCAGCACGTGTATTGGTCAGGTTCTTCCCCTTGGTGACATTGACAGCAATGTCATTTTCGCGGGAGTTTTGGCCAACAATCATGCCTTCATAAACTTCGGTTCCGGCATTGATGAACAATTGCCCACGATCTTCAACCGACTGCAAGCTATAAGTGGTAGCAGTACCGGCATTGATCGAAACCAAAGCGCCTTGAGTACGACCAGGTTCCCAGTTCTTGATAACCGGCGCATACTTTTCAAAGGTGTGGTTCATGATCCCGTAACCGCCAGTCGAAGACAGAAATTCAGTCGAGTAGCCGATTAAGCCACGGGAAGGTGCCAGGAAAGTGAGGCGGGTCTGCCCGTTGCCTTCATTTTCCATATTCTGCATTTCGCCTTTACGTTGGCTCATCGCATCGATAACCGTACCGGTATATTGTTCCGGCGTATCGATCTGTACGTTTTCAAACGGTTCCATCATCACGCCATCGATATCGCGATAGATAACTTCTGGCCGGCCGAGTTGTAGCTCGAATCCTTCACGCCGCATCTCTTCAACCAAAATAGACAGATGCAGTTCCCCACGACCGGAAACCATCCAGGCACCAGCCTGATCGGTATCGTCAACACGTAGCGACACATCGGTCTGCAGCTGGGACTTCAAACGTTCTTCCAGTTTGCGCGCGGTGACATTTTTACCTTCGCGACCGGCAAACGGGCTATCATTGGCCACAAACATCATTTGCAGCGTCGGTTCGTCAATCCGCAAAATCGGTAACGCTTCTGGCGTGTCAGCAGCCGTCACGGTTTCACCGACAAAAATGTCATCCATCCCGGAAACGGCAATCAGATCTCCGGCTTTGGCGGAATTGATTTCAGTCCGGGTTAACCCGAAGAAACCAAATAATTTCGTCACGCGGAAGTTCTTTTGCGAACCATCCAATTTCATAACGGTAACATTGTCGCCGATTTTAATCTTGCCGCGGAAAATCCGGCCAATACCGATTCGGCCGACATAATCGTTATAATCCAGCATAGCCACCTGGAACTGCAACGGTTCGTCACTATTATCGATTGGCGCAGGAATTGTTTTGATAATGGTATCAAAAAGCGGGTTCATCGTATGCTTTTGCGTTGACAGGTCGGAATCCATGCTGGAAGTCCCGTTAACGGCGGAAGCATAGACCACAGGAAATTCCAATTGGGCGTCATCGGCACCTAATTCGATGAACAATTCAAGTACTTCGTCCACGACTTCTTCCGGACGAGCACCCGGACGGTCAACCTTGTTGATAACTACGATTGGCGTCAAATGCTGTTCCAACGCCTTCTTCAAAACAAAGCGCGTTTGCGGCATCGGGCCTTCAAAGGCATCGACAACCAGCAAAACCCCGTCAACCATCTTCATAACCCGTTCTACTTCACCGCCAAAGTCGGCATGTCCCGGGGTATCAAGAATGTTGATCGTTGTGTCGCCATACTTCACCGCCGTGTTTTTACTCAGGATGGTGATACCACGTTCCTTTTCAATGGCGTTGGTATCCATCGCCCGATCTTGTAATTGAATGTGTTGATCAAGTGTATCCGATTGTTTAAGCATCTCGTTAACCAAAGTTGTCTTACCATGGTCAACGTGGGCAATGATCGCAATATTGCGAATATCGTCACGTGTTTTCACGTTTCTACTTCCTTTCTGCTGGCACTACAGGCCGCTTACCACATTAAAAAAGTGCCAGCAACTGACACAGTTATACGATTTTGAATTATAACACACTCTACCCAATCTGTCTGGATTTTCTGAAAAGTGAATTGCTTCACGCAGCTATTTTAGTTACATTTTCTTAAAAAAACCGCTGTTACGCTACTAAATAAACGAAAAACCGGCGTCTCGATCAGTCGCCGGTCATCGTTGCTCGTTCGTGAGCGCTACTTATTGCAACTCACATCATTTGCCGGCCATCATCGCGAGAATCGTGCGATGCGCTTGCGGCGTGGCAGCCACAACGACGCCTGGTTGGCGCAGATCAATCGGTGAACCGTCTTCGCGACTGAATTGAACGCCCAGCCCCTTTGTAATCGCCATGCCAGCCGCCACGTCCCAAGGCTGTAAATATGAAACGTAGCCAAGTTGTCGGCCTAACGCGATTTCGATAAACTCCATGCCGGCACTGCCACTCATTCTTGGCCCGGAACTCGCCAACGCAATATCGCCTAGGTGCAGACGATTCTTGATTGTCATCGGACCGGTCACACCCAACAACCCGTCTTTCAGTTGCAAATCCGGTAATTTTGTCAATGTTCGTCCAGCAAACGTAACGGGCATTTCCGGTCCGCCACTCAGCACCTCATTACGCATGACGTCCATAATTGCCCCGACAACCGGTTGTCCATCACGATAAACCCCAATCATGATCGCAAAATGAGCCTGTTGTTTGACAAAATTCATCGTCCCATCAATCGGATCGACAAAAAAGACCAAACCGCTGAGATCCGTATCATCATGAGCATGGCCTTCCTCGCCGATGATGCCTGCTTCAGGGTAATCAGTCTTAATGTGATTGATTAAAAATTTCTGGTTGGCTTTATCAACATTAGTCACTAAATCATTGCGGTTACTTTTACGGGCCACGTCCAACGGTTTCGCCATTGCCGCCAAAATTTGCTTACGACTCTCAGCAAACCAGCTGATCAGTGTCTGCCGTAATTTTTCCGGATCTTGCGTCATACTTAACTCACCTTCACCTTAATCTTTTGGCTCACGCCTTGGCGCGCCATCTGTACAACAGTATACATGGAATATCCGGACAGTGCTTCAAACTCCCGATCCAGTTGACGTTCAGTGCCCTTATCCGGCACCACCTGTTTGAATCCACGGTAGGCTGCCAACAGGTTATCCCGATCGACGCCATGCTCATACGCATCTTCAACGAGTGCAAAGAAAGTCGTCACTTTAATTTTTTCGTCAGTTGTCCAGTCAAGGTCTAGAGGATAGCTGTAATTAGGTTTCATTTTTATCTGCTCCTTGTTCGATTGCTTCGATTTCGGCTTGAACAGCTTGAATTGCTGTGCTCAAAGCCGCCTCTTCATCATCGGACCCCGCAACTGTCGCCAGTGTGACCACGCCGCGTTCGTCCAGCAAAATCGGCGAGCTGTCCACCTGCCCGGTTTCATCGTCAGAATCTCGCAGATGTGCGAACGTACCAATGAGCTTTTCACCGGCAAACGCAGCTAGAATCGGTTCGACAAGTCGACCTACCAGGACGGTCAAGGCGCTTGCCAAAAAGGCCTGAATAGCCGAAGCTGCTTCGGTAAAAACGGCTTGATCGTCATTTAGTAGCCGCAATATTGGCGTGGCACCGACATAAGCCCGACTCCAGATTAATACAGGTGATTGACTGGTACCCACGACATAAGCCGTTACTTGTTTTACTGGAACAGCCAGTCGATCCGCCAAAAATTGTTCAAAGCGCCACGTTGCACCGAAAGTCCCTAATCCAACAACTTGCCGTTTATTCAGCCCGGAGAATCGCTGGGCAAAATAAGTGAAACGTTCATCATGCGTCATCGCCACGACAACCCGCCCGGTAAAGCCTGCTGCCATCGCTGAATTCAGAACCTTACGAATTGAGGCAATGTTGGTTGCCACAAAGTTTTCATCAGCCGGCGTTCCGGTATCAGTTAGAATCAACACATCCGCCGTTTTAAGAACTTTCGGGGTTACCTTGATAAACGTATTGTGACAAATTTGACTCAGTGCCGTCAAACCGGCAACATCCACCAATGTCGTATCCGGTTCGTAGCAACCAATTTCCAGATCAAGTGGTGACGCAATTAACGTTTGCAAAAGTGCTTGTGTACTACAACTGGCTCCGTGAACGACGACTCTTTGCATGAAACCCCTTCCCCTCAGTTGCGTTACCTATATTCTAGCGGAAGCGCAATCTTAAGACAAAATTAAAAAGGGCTTTAGGTGCAATTGTTAACTAACTGAAATATTAACGCCTTCTCATATGAAAATACCGTTGTTATCTTCAGCCTGGTGGTCATCAATTACCCTGAAATTTTCAAGGTTAGCAAGAAAATGTGTGCACAAAAACAGACACTGATGGAAATTCAGTGTCTGCTTAGTAATCCTAAAAAATTGTGACCCGAAACTAAACCCAATCCTGACAATGACCGATCTAGTTGCTAAATATTGATTGGTAAGCCTAATGCAACTTCGGCATCGTCCATGATCGTTTCGCTTAAGGTCGGATGCGGGTGAATGGTCAGCGCCAAATCCTCGACGTTCAGACCGCCTTCAACAGCGACAGTCAGCTCGGAGATCAGATCACTGGCGCCGGCACCGGCTACCTGACCGCCGATAACTGTGCCTTCTTCGTTGGTAACAAGACGGACAAAGCCTTCTGTTTGGGCCAAACTCAAGGCGCGACCATTAGCAGCAAATGGGAACTTGCTGGCCTTGGCTTTGATGCCCTTTTCTTTTGCTTCTGCAAGCGTCATGCCAGTCGTAGCAAGTTCGGGGTCTGTGAAGCAAACAGCTGGCATTGCTTTATAATCAACCGCACTTGCCTTGCCGCTGATCGCTTCAGCTGCCACTTTACCTTCATAGCTCGCCTTATGCGCTAATGCTGCGCCCGGAACAACATCGCCAATCGCATAAATATTTGGCTTGTTGGTGCGGCCTTGCGCATCAACCTTGATCAAACCGCGGTCAGTCGTTTCGATGCCGACAATGTCCAGTCCCAAATCATCCGTATTTGGCCGACGTCCGACAGTGACCATGACATAGTCAGCCGCCAGTATCTGTTCTTTGCCGTCAGCGGTATAAGTTACCTTGACACCGTTACCGGTATCTTCGGCTTCTTTGGCCATCGCGTTCGTGATAACCGTGACACCGCGCTTCTTAAAGGAGTTCAAAACTAACTGAACCATATCCTTTTCGAAGTTTGGCAGAATCGAACTGGTCCCTTCAAGGATCGTGACATGTGCGCCTAAGTTTGCATAGGCACTTGCCAATTCAGAACCGATGTAGCCACCGCCGATAACAACAAATTCTTTAGGGACTTCCGGCAGGTTTAAGCCACCGGTCGAATCAAGAATTCGCTTACCAAATTTAAAACCCTTAATTTCAATCGGTCGACTGCCGGTTGCGATAATCAGGTTTTTGAAAGTGTAAGTTTGGGCAGAATCTTTTTGCATGACCCGTAAACTATGATCATCCTTTAAGAAAGCCGTACCCATGATCGAATCAATCTTGTGCTTCTTGAACAACATTGAAACACCACTGGTTAAGGTGTGAACAACCTTATTTTGCTTCCAGTCCTGTGTCTTTTTGAAGTCAAGATCCGCACCTTTAGCGTTAATACCGAACGTGCTGGCGTCCAAAGCATCTTGATAACGATGTCCGGCATTAATCAACGCCTTTGATGGAATACAGCCAACATTCAAACAAACACCGCCGATGAAAGTACTTTCGATCACGGTAACTTTCTGGCCCATTTCAGCAGCCCGAATGGCAGCCACATAACCGCCGGGGCCGGAGCCAATCACAACTGTATCCAAATCGATTGCAAAATCGCCTACAACCATACTTATCCCTCCATCAACAGCAGATCAGGATCTGCCAACAATTTGTCCATCAGATTCAATGCTGTTTGCGCCAGCGCACCATCAATTAGACGATGATCATAACTCAAACTCAGCTTCAGCAGATTACCGACAACAATTTCGTTATCGGCATTGACGTATGGTTCCTTGGCAATTTTACCGACACCAAGAATCGCGACTTCCGGCTGATTAATAACCGGCGTGAACCAGCCGCCGCCAATTGATCCGACATTACTGATGGTCATGGAACCGCCACGCATTTCATCTGGTTTCAACTTGCTGTCATAGGCTTTCTGCGCATTGTCACTGATCTCTTTGGCAATTTCAAACATACTCTTCGCATCGGCGTTCTTGATTACCGGCACGTACAAGCCATGATCCGTGTTGGTTGCAATCCCGATGTTGAAGTAATGCTTGTAGACAATTTCATCGGTGGTATCGTCAATAGACGCATTAAATTCCGGGTATTCCCGCAAAACGGTGACCAATGCCTTGACGATGTATGGCAAGAAGGTCAGCTTGATGCCTTTATCTGCTGCATATTGCTTGTACTTCTTGCGATGAGCCATCAACTTGGAAACTTCGACTTCATCAAAGCTCGTGACATGCGGGCTTCGCTGCTTAGATGACAGCATTGCCTTCGCAATTGCCTTACGAGTTGGGGTCATCTTTTCACGTGTTTCAAGTTCGGCTTCACTGCCACTCGAAACATATGGTGCAACAGGTTGTGGCTTTGGTGCTGCCGGTGCTGCTTGAGCCGGAGCAGACTTAGCTGCTTCTGGCGCTGGTTGTGCCGGAGCTGCTGCTGTAGTTGAACCGCCTGCCTTAAACGCATCAACGTCAGCTTTGGTAATGCGGCCATGCTTGCCGGTTGCAGGCACTTGCGAAATATCAATACCTTGCTCACGCGCATATTGCCGAACAGACGGCATTGCCAAAATTTCGCGATTTGGATCTGTTATGGCTGGTACGGCACCCGTTGCTGGGCTTGATGCGGAAGCTGTCTCCGCGCCAGCAGCACTCGGTGCCGGTGTGGCTGCCGGTTCACCGGCAACTGGCGTATCGTTATGCCCTGGAGCATCGATATCAACCAATGCGTCGCCGACAGATGCCGTTTCCCCTTCAGGAACCAGAATCTTGACAACTGTTCCGGTAACTGGAGATGGAATTTCTTCGACACTCTTGTCACTCTGAACTTCAAGAAGGGTATCATCCTCCTTGATTTCATCACCAGGTTTAACGTCCCACTTGACGATTTCGCCTTCTGCCAAGCCTTCGCCTAATTCCGGTAGCTTAAACTGATACACCGACTTAGCAGCGGCCGGCGCAGGTGCAGCTGGTGCAGCAGTAGAAGCTGCTGGTGCTGCCGACTGTGCAGGCGCGCCTGAGCCATCATCAATTTCAACCAACAAATCACCGACAGAAGCTGTTTCGCCTTCCGGTACTAAAATCTTTAAAATTTTCCCGGATACTGGCGACGGAATTTCTTCGACACTTTTATCACTCTGAACTTCAAGAAGGGTGTCATCCTCCTTGATTTCATCACCAGGTTTAACGTCCCACTTGACGATTTCACCTTCTGCCAAACCTTCGCCAAGTTCTGGCAGTTTGAATTCAAAAGCCATGTTGGCACCTCTTCTCTCTAGAAATTAACGGTTTCCCGAACTTTAGCTTCAATATCCTTGGCATTTGGCAGCCAAATATTTTCGGCTTGACCAAATGGGAACGGCGTATCAGGAGCCGCAACCCGACCGATCGGTGCCTCAAGTGACAGAATTGCCCGCTCAGAAATTTCACTGATGACGTTGGCTGCAACACCGGCCATCCGCTGAGCCTCCTGAACGACCACTGCCTTATGCGTTTTCTTAACCGATGCAATGATGGTCTCAACATCAAGTGGGGCAATGGTCCGTAAATCAACAATTTCAGCATTGATGCCATCTTTAGCTAAATTATCAGCCGCCTTGAGCGCTTCACGAACCATCGCACCATAAGTGATGATCGACACGTCGGTTCCTTCACGCGTTACCGCTGCCTTATCCAGCGGCACCGTGTAAGTCCCTTCTGGAACATCTTGACGGAACGACCGGTAAAGTTTCATGTGTTCAAGGAATAACACTGGGTCATTGCTGCGAATGGAACTAATCAGCAAACCTTTAGCATCGTACGGGTTACTTGGAATAACGACCCGCATGCCAGGAAATTGAGCGATCAAGCCTTCAAAGTTATCACTGTGCATTTCTGGCGTATGAACCCCGCCGCCAAATGGTGCCCGAATGGTAATCGGCATGGAACGCGTACCACCCATTCGATACCGCATCCGTGACATCTGGCCGCCAATACTGTCCATGGTTTCAAAAACGAACCCAAAGAACTGGATTTCGGGAATCGGCCGCCAGCCGGTTAATGCCAATCCAATGGCCAATCCGCTAATGCCTGACTCGGCAAGTGGCGTATCAAAGACGCGATCCTCACCGTGTTTAGCCTGCAAGCCATCCGTTGCCCGGAAGACCCCGCCGTTTTTACCTACATCTTCGCCGAATACCAAGGTTTTAGGGTCGTTCGCCAACTCAACATCAAGCGCATCAGTGATGGCTTGGATCATTGTTTTTTGTGCCATGGTTACTTCGACTCCTTTCCTTGAAATTCTGCCAGTTGTTCAGCCACATTCTGCGGTGATTCCTCATAGGTATCTTTCAGGAACCGCGATACTGTCTGCTGCGGTGCCTTATCGGCTTCGTTAATGGCATTCTTAATATCGTCTTTAACCTTTTCGATCAAGGCATCTTCCTTGTCCTTGCTCCACAAACCTTTATCGGTGAGGAAGTTGCGCATTCGAATCAGCGGATCGCGTTTTTGCCACAATTCATCGGTTTCCTTTGAACGATACCTTGTCGGATCATCGCCTGACAACGTATGCGGACCATACCGATAAGTCAGTGTTTCAATCAAAACCGGACCATTGCCGGCCGCGGCCCAAGCTCTGGCTTCTTTGGTAACTTCATAAACAGCCAGTGCATCCATACCGTCAACCTGCACACCAGGAACCCCGGCAGCTACCGCCTTTTGAGCCAGCGTCTTGGCTGCCGTCTGGTTGGCACGCGGAACGGAAATCGCGAAGCCGTTGTCTTGAACGATGAAGAGTGCCGGTGCTTTAAAGTGTCCGGCAAAGTTAACGCCTTCATAGAAATCCCCCTGTGACGTACCACCATCACCGGTATACGTAAACGCGACTTCATCGCTGCCATTTTTTTTCAAGCCAAGCGCAACGCCGGCAGTCTGCACATATTGCGCCCCAATAATGATTTGTGGCGGCAATGCATGGAAATCTTCCGGATATTCGTTACCGGCGACATGACCCCGTGACCAGAGAAATGCCTTGTCCAATGGTAGTCCGTGCTGGATCAGCTGCGGTAAATCACGATAAGCCGGCAACAGCCAATCTTCTTTTTTCATTGCCGCATGACTGCCAATCATGCTGGCCTCTTCGCCTGCACTCGGCGCATAAAACCCTAAACGCCCTTGCCGGTTTAGCGCTGTTGCTCGTTGATCAAGCACCCGTTGCCAAACCATCTTGGACATTAAATCAACCAACTGATCATCACTGAGATCGGGCATGATATCAGGATTAACGACTTTGCCGACTTCATCCAGAATCTGGATTGTTGGCTTAAAATCGGCATCTTGATTGTCTAACAGTCGTTTAAAATCAACTGCAGCATGCTGTTTTGCCATAATCAGAACCTCTTTCCATTCCTGTAGTTATTAACCCAGGAAAACTGTACTAATGAAAATCTTTACAAACAAAGCGTAACATTGCAAAATTGTCGTTGCAAGCGTTTTATTTCAAGGTACACAAGAAGTACTTTTTGCGAAAAAAGGCCGCCCGTTATGTCATTATCAGACTATAACAGACGGCCTTTTTCATTAAGACACAAAAAGAGCACGCTACTTCACAAGCACGTGCCTCTTTATCTTCAAAACATTGTCCGTGCATCACGAGACCGGATCTTGGTTGTGCCAGAAATCACTGGTTTTACTATGATGTTTCATGGCGCCAACCAAGGTGGCGTGGCGTGCAAAATCCATATCCAAATGAGTTTGCACTGCACGATTTATTTGTTTGCTTTTGAACAATTCTGCTGGGAGAACTGATACAGTCATGCGAGCCACATAGCAAATCTGTTTCAACGCAAGCGTCATAGCGGTAACCGCACTCATTACAAGTGAAGTTGACGCTAGATTTGTGGATTGATTCGCAAGCTGCATTAACGCACGGTCCAGTAGACCATTATTCCAAACTGCAGTCACAGTTGCTTGGGCGTCGGTCGCCATCACGGCACCAGCTACGCCCACTCCAGCAGGCACCTGCTGATTCAACAAAACCAGCAGCCCGGCCATGTCACTTGGCAAGGTTACGTGCGCTTCAGGAGACAATGCAACATCAACATGCAGTTTTTCTCCCGCTGTCAGCATCAAAACATCACCAACGACAAGGTCTTGCGCTTGAACCTGACGAACCAGTCCTTCACGCACGACCAACACTGATTGTTGGGGATTGCTTTGATGCCGAGTCAACGCTGTGATCAAATAAACGAACACAGCCATCAAAAATCCAAGCAGTATCGCAATGATAGCAGTTAAAAGCCAGCTGTGACTGACAAAGCTAATTAGGCTGCTCACACCAGCCAGTACCGCCAGCAAAGGCAAAAAGAGTTTTGTCTTGCTGATCGGATTCTGGTGGGATGTCACTGCTTTTTGAGCCCTTTGCGCTTCATAGCGCGTCAGGCCGCTTGATATCATCATCAACATCGACAAACTCCTTTCCGTATATCCCGAAAAGAGCCGCGATGCTGCCAAATCCATTAATTTCACTTAAGAGATCGTAGCGGCAGCATAATGGGCCTTCCGGGATCCGCTAAATCGCTGCTACTACCGCTACTCTTTGAAGATTGTTCCATTATGCTCACCACCTTTTCTACTTTCCCTCAGATAAAAAAACTGCACGCCGATTGAGGACGTGCAGAAATAGCATCCCAATCGTTTAGTTTTAGCACTATACGCCTAGAAGCGAGCTTCAGTTGCGTTAGCGTAAGCCTTAATGGGCAAACGCAGTTGACTCAATTGGCATCTCTCGATGTTTCTGAGCAGCAACATTGTTCGTATAGGAGCCTCACCTAACGGAAAGCACCGTATTTATTTACCGTAATCTATAGTAGCCGATGAAAAGAGGGTTGTCAACAATAACACGCACCCTCTTCCACAATTGTGCCGACCGCAATGAAAATTCAGCTGTTTTAATGAATCAAAACAGCATTTGGATCGATTGAGAAGGGATGTTCCTTATTGATGTGGTCGTAAAACAAAACACCATTCAAGTGGTCAATCTCGTGCTGGCACACAATGGCAGGATAGTTCTTAAGACGGACTTTTTTATGTTCTCCGGCCTCGTTTTGATAAGCAATCGTGATGCGATCGGCGCGAACGACATAACCGGGAATATCTTTATCAACAGACAAGCAGCCTTCACCTTCAGCAAGAGCAGCGTGCTGTACGCTGTTGCTGATAATCCGCGGATTGATCAAAACTTCCTTGAAAAGGATTTCGTTATTTTCTCCGGGCACGAGAACCGCAGCCATCGCTTTGCTCTGGCCGACTTGCGGTGCTGCCAAACCAACGCCGGGGCGCAAATGGTATTTTTCGTTTTGCTCTTCATCTTGACTAATCACCAGATAGGCCATCATGTCGTGAGCCAATTTTTTGTCTTCATCAGAAAGAGGAAACGTTACCGGCTTAGCTCTTTCACGCAAAACTTTAGCGCCGTCACGAGTGATATCCTTCATTAAATACAAGATCCGTACCTCCGTTCATTTCTTTTACTAGATTAGCACACCGCTGCAAGTGTGAAAAGCAAAGCATGAAACATCTTGTACGGCAAAGGCCGCATTCAATAAAAAAGCATTTAATTTTCTGTACGCTTAATGGTCATGTTGTTGTTCCCATTTTCTCTGGTTCGTGTTGTTACTTATTAGCATAGTGCGGAACCCGCTCGATGTTAAAACGTATAATGGCGTTAAAAAAGAACCGATCCAAGCACTATTCCTCAGCCTTGGATCGGTTCCTTTCATTTTGAAGTTTCTGGGGAGTTGGGAATTTTACCTTTTAACCGCTTGGTCACTGCAAAGGATGATCTGTGCAACAACAATGACTGTGCACTGCACCTTCTACATCATTCTCTCACGCCACGCGATTGACATCACGGACATACTCAATGGTTGCTTGGTTGGTGATGAACGCGACATCGACATGCAATTGGCCGTCCAACACAAAAAAATCGGTGATCACAAAAGGCGGCAATGCAGGATCCGAACTGGCAATGTCCAGTTCTTCGGCTGCGTTCTGCAAAGCTTTTTCAAGGGGCTGCTGTTTGAGGGTTTTTGTTTGTAACGGTAATTGATATGAAAATGCCATGATGCCATGTCCCCATATGTCTGCCATCGGTTTTGACACCAACGGCTTAGCGACGGGAAAATCCAGTGTCTGTAAAGCTGCCGCCATTGTTTGATCTGTTAATCGTTGGCTGTGATGAAGTAATATTTGAATGGCTTTGTTACGCCGCCAGCGTTTCCTAAATGCTAAGAGAATTGCCACGACAACCAGTAACAAGACGACTAAAAACCATACTATGACGTCCACCCCCTTCTAGATCGCACCTTCGTGTCTTCTATCATTATTATACCTAAAACCAGTCGCAACTCGCTAATCAGACAAAAACATTTGGCAGTCATCGCCGTTAAGCTAAAATTCTGAAAAGTGCTGACTCATTTTTCAACTCGCAATCGCGTTTGTTAACGCGGAAGCTGACGTAGAAAAGTGGTGATGGTAATCACTAAAATCCGCTGCGCACCGTCCAATCCTGCTGTTCAACATGTAACTACCCTCTTCAAAATGCGTTCTCTGTTCATTCCTTCTTGATTATGCTAAACTGTTGCTAGCTGTTGTATTCACAACAAATCGATCGGTCATAAAGGTTTTAGGAGTTGTGGCAAGAAATGAACCACAGTAAGGGTGTTTTGTTGCCATTTTGCGGTTCAATCGGTGCGAAATATCGGCCATTCCAAGGAGATCGACCATGTTTTTTTATGGTTCGTTATCTCGGTGGTGTGTCCCTTTTTTCGGAAGCCATTTTGTCACACTTCCTTTCTTTTTGTACCACGGAAGGAGTCCAATCATGATCTACAAAGTCTTATATCAAAAAGACAAGGTCCAAAATCCGCGGCGGGAAACAACCCAGACGCTTTACCTCGAGGCGCCATCTGCGGTTGAAGCGCGTGCACTTGTAGAAGCGAACACGCCTTACAACATTGAATTTATCCAGGAACTCTCCGGAAATTTCCTGGAGTATGAGGAAAAGTCAGCCAACTTTAAGCTGACCACCTTCTAATCATATGAAATTAAATATTAAAAATAACGAAACCGCCGTCTTTGCTGTCGGCGGTTTAGGTGAAATCGGGAAGAACATGTACGGGGTTCAATTCCAAGATGAAATCATCGTCATCGATGCGGGGATCAAATTTCCTGAAGATGATCTGCTTGGTATTGATTATGTCATTTCCGATTACTCCTATTTAGTCCAGAACAAAGATAAGATCAAAGCTTTGGTTATTACCCATGGCCACGAAGATCATATCGGCGGGATTCCTTATTTCCTTAAGCAGGTTCCAAACGTCCCGATTTACGCCGGGCCGTTAGCAGCCGCCTTGATTCGCGGCAAGCTCGAGGAACACGGCTTGTTACGCACAACAAAGCTGACGGAGATCAATGAAGACACCGTTTTAAAGTTTAAAAAACTGAGTGTCGAGTTTTTCCGCACCACCCACAGTATCCCGGATACATTGGGTATTGCCGTCCACACGCCACAGGGAATTGTCATTCAGACCGGTGACTTTAAGTTTGATCTGACGCCGGTTGGTGACCAACCTTCACCGAATTTCCAAAAAATGTGTCGTTTCGCCGAAGAAGGCGTCCTAGTCTTAATGTCTGACTCGACCAATGCCGAGATCCCGACGTTTACCAAATCTGAACGGTTTGTCGGCAAGTCGATTCGCCATATTTTTGATCGGATTGATGGGCGTATTATCTTCGCGACATTTGCGTCCAACATTTCACGAATTGCGCAGGCTGCTGATGCCGCCATGGCACATGGCCGCAAGATTGCGGTCTTTGGCCGTTCGATGGAAACAGCCATGGTCAATGGCCGTGAGCTGGGTTATCTGAATATCCCCGACGATGTTTTAATCGATGCCCATCAGTTGAATTCACTACCTGCTGATAAGGTTATGATTCTGTGTACCGGCTCGCAAGGTGAACCAATGGCTGCTTTAAGTCGGATTGCGAATGGTACCCATCGCCAAATCAGCATCCAGCCCGGCGACACCGTCATTTTCTCCAGTAATCCGATTCCGGGTAACACGGTTAGCGTCAACCATGTGATTAACCAACTGAGCGAAGCCGGTGCCGAAGTGATTCATGGCAAAGTCAACAACGTCCATACTTCCGGCCACGGTGGTCAAGAAGATCAGAAATTGATGTTGCGCCTGATCAAACCGAAATTTTTCATGGCCTGCCATGGTGAATATCGGATGCAAAAGATTCACTGTGAACTTGCCCAACAATGCGGGGTTCCGGAAAAGAATTGCTTCATCATGGAAAATGGTGACGTATTGGCGCTCACGGGAAAAAGTGCGCGGATCGCGGGCCACTTCCCTGCTGGCGACGTTTACATCGATGGCAGCGGCGTCGGCGACATCGGCAATGCGGTTATCCGCGATCGTCGCATGTTGTCTGAAGAAGGGCTGGTTGTGGTCGTAGCAACCATCAACATGCAGAAGCAAGCTGTTTTGGCTGGCCCGGATTTGCTCTCACGCGGATTCATCTACATGCGTGAATCTGGCGAATTGATCAACCAAGCCCAACGGCGAGTTTATCGCACGATCAAATCCACTTTTTCCAATAATGAAAAAGTAACGGAAGCAAGTTTAAAAGACGCAATTATCAGTAACTTGCAGGAATTTCTGTTCGATAAGACCGAACGACATCCAGTTATTTTGCCGATGTTGATTTTACTTTAAAGCTGACTTGTCAAAAACAATCGTCATTCAAAATGTCGATTATGACCGTACTGCCGCATTGTTGCCGGCAGTACGGTATTTTTTTGGCCTCTGGAGAAGACGTCATTGCATTGTTTTTCTTCAGTTTTTCGGTATAATTGATTGCGTGTCTGATTAGGAGGAAAGTTGATGGCGGCTGTTTTTTATTATCTTATCTATAACCCGGCGGCTGGTGGCGGTGCGGCCATCCCGATTTTTAAACAGGTTAAGGCCGTCTTGGACCAGCGCCAGTTGCCTTACGCAATCAAAACTTCGCGTTATCCTGGCCATACCAACGTTATTACCAAACAGATCGGTAACTTCAACACGCATGAACGCCCGGTTCTGTTGGTGATCGGCGGCGATGGCACGTTGAATCAGGCTATCAATGGATTAATCGGCACTCGCCAACATGACATCCCGGTTGCCTATGTACCAGCCGGATCGGGCAATGATTTCGCCCGCGGCATCGGTATGTCAGAGGACCCGATGCATGCGCTAGAACAGATTCTGCAAGCTTCTAACCCGGTTACAATTGATATCGGTCGCTACCACGAACGAACCCGCGATGAATCCGGATATTTTGTCAACAATATCGGCATCGGGTTTGATGCAGCCGTCGTCAATGCCGCCAATCATAGCGACAGCAAACAACTGTTAAACAAATTCCACCTCGGCAAGTTAACCTACTTATTCCATGTTCTCGGCATGTTACTGACCCGCCGCCCTTTTCCGGTGGCAGTTTATGAAAAAGGCGTCCGCCATTTTTTTCACCATGCCTATATTTGCACAACCACGAATATTCCCTACTTCGGCGGCGGCGTCCGGCTTTACAAACCCGCCGATCCGACTGATGGCCAGTTAGACTTGGTGATCGTGGAATGGTTCAATATCGTCTCCTGGGCCTTGGCGATGCTGCAACTTTTGCGTGGTAAAACGCCTACCAGTAAAGCCGTTCATCTTTTTCATGCGAATAAACTAACAGTCGAGACTAGCTCGTTAGAATTCGGTCAGATGGATGGTGAGGAGATGGGGACACGACCATTTGAAATTGACTTTTCGGTAGCCAGCCAACGTTTTTGGATTGACCGCAGTATTTAAATGAATGACAGAAAGGCACCGCAGTTTTGTGAAATTTCACAAACTGCGGTGCCTTTTCGCGCTATTCAGTGTTCGTATTGATCAGCGTGCGCTAAACCGGTTACTTAAATTGTGCTACCAAAATCCAATCAGAAATAATCCGAAAAGTAAGGCTCTTCCATTGGCACGGCATTTTCCAACAATTTAATGGCGTGTTTACTTGCCGAAAGCCGTTCGATTTGAGCCAAATAAGAAGGCCGCCGATAACTCATGAGCATGGTCGTCAGCGTCTGGATGTCTGTCGTAATGGCTTCACCAACCGGCCGATCGGTAATGTGCACCTGCTGATTTTCATCCCAATAAACCCCAAAGGTGCCGTTGTTCCATGGCGCTAACGGATCACTCACAATAAAGTGGAATGGTTCCGTCGTCTCGGTTGCAAACGGGTATTGTGCCAAGAAGGCTTTGACATCCACAATCCGCGCCATGAAGTAAGGTTTAATGGTTTGATAGATATCCCCGTCATCCAAGAGAAAATGCAACGGCTCATTTTTGTAAATATTGCCTTTAACATGTGTCACCATCGAAAAATGGGCACTGATGAAGTTCCACAACCCGACGCGGGCTTCCTGATTGGTGTAGATCATTTCCTTCACGTGGAAAACCTCGTCCGCAATCCAATACAAAACATAGCCTTGAGGTTGATCATCGGCATTATAATACACACCGGCAGTCCGTTCTTCTTCATTTTCCCAGCGCCAATACTCATCCCAGTTTAACTGGTTGCGAATCATGGCGCCGTGATTTTTCATGGCGAAGCGGTTGTACGTTTCAATCACGTCAGGATCATCAATTTCCAGACGTTCAACGTGGCCAGGCACATTAACCTGTTTCGGCAGCTGAGTATCCTTAACGTCAAACGTGAGATGATCCGACATGATCTCCCAACCTTTTTTGCGATAAAACGGAATGCTGTAAGGATACAGATACGAAATCCATTGTTTGTGGCTGCGCATATGCTCCAAGCCCAACTTAACTAAATCATGCATCAGCCCATGACCCGCGTATTCCGGATAAGTCCCGACGCCGGTTAGTCCGGCCATTTGATACAACGTCCCATGAATGTTCACCGTGCAAGGATAAATAGCAAGCGAGCTAACAAGCTCATCTTTATGGAACCACCCCAACACATCTGACTTTTCCAAAACCGGACGCTTGGCCCGCTCCAACTCGCCTTCTTCATAGCCAGATTGTTCTAAGTCTTTTTGCGTGACCTGAAACACATAAGTCAAAAGATCGTTGAACTGCTCAAGATCCTTAGGTGTCACTGGCTTAATGACCAGTGACTTGCGTATGTTGTCCTCCATACAAAATTAATTCTCCTTCGTCATAAACATTTGCGGGGTTATACCATCCATCCCAATCATTGGATCAATTTTCTGCGAGGCTGCCAACGCTGGCGTTAACTGGTGAGGCGCCGTTTTGGCAGGCCTAACTTCATTATCCGAGTCGGAACCATTTGTGTCAATTTGTACAGATTGTTGCGGCAAAGCTGGTTGTGGCTCCGCAGCTTCTTCAACAGCCATTTGTGATCCTTCGATGTCAAACACCTGCTGCAACCGCTGAACCAACCCCGTGTGCCGATTGACGGCCACTTCACCAACCGCCGTTTCAAAAGCCGCTAGTTCGCCAACCAGAATCAGAAATGACTTTGCCCGGGTAATGGCGGTATAGAGTAAGTTTCGCCGCAACATTCGGCGACTTTGCAAGGTTAACGGCAAAATCACCATCGGAAATTCGCTCCCTTGAGCTTTGTGGATCGATGTCGCATAGGCAAGCGTGATTTTGCTAAAATCGCTACGCTTATAGGTGATCTCATTGCCGTCAAAGTCAATCGTCAGCTCATCGGTTTTGCTAGGTGCTTCCTTTGCTAACGTAATCCCGACAATCTGGCCGATTTCGCCATTGAAGACATTCTGATTAGGATCATTGACCAACTGCAGGATTTTATCACCGATTCGATACTCGGTGTCGCCAAAATGAACGGTTTTGGTCCGCGCGCTACGTTTAGGATTTAAAATATTCTGCAGCATTGGATTGAGGCGATCAATTCCCGCCGTTCCGCGATACATTGGCGCCAAAACCTGAATGTCGGCGATCGAAAACTGCTTAACAGCAGCCCGCTTCACGACCTGACCCACGACTTCCGGCACTTGGCTAGGCGTGCATGCCAAAAAACTGCGATCCACTTGCGGTTGCGTGAAATCGTCAGGAAGTTTGCCGGCATTCACCGCATGAGCTAACGGAATAATCGAACTATCGGCGTCCTGGCGATGAATATGGGTTAAAGCGGCTTGTGGCAATGCGCCGCTGCGTAAAAGATCCGCAAAAACCTGACCCGGGCCTACACTTGGCAGCTGGTCTTTATCCCCCACCAGCACAATCTGCATGCCGGGATGAAGCGCGGTTAACAGCGTCCGAAATAAATACGTATCGACCATCGACATTTCATCAATAATCAATAGCCCATCCGGCAGATCATTAGGCGCAAAATCCTGCGTATCTACGCCCAGTCCCAATAACCGATGAATGGTACTAGCCGGTAACTGCGTCGTCTCACTGATTCGTTTAGCTGCGCGGCCAGTCGGTGCTGCCAACATGATTGGAAATGGATCATCCGAGTTATACTGATTGGCATCTAACGAAAGGTCATGTAGTCGCGCATAAGTGCGAACGATACCATCTGTCACGGTCGTTTTTCCGGTACCGGGGCCGCCAGTCAACAGGAAAATCGGCGAGCGTAAAGCCGTGACAATTGCTTTTTTTTGGACATCATCGTAGGCAATGCCGGTGTCTGCCTGCACTTCCGCTAACGTTTTTTCAATATCTGGCAGCTCAGGTTCTTCAGCCTTCGCGCCTGCTTCGGCTAATCCCTTCAACTGACGGGCAATCTGCCACTCTGAATCATAGAGCCGTTTAGGAAAAATCCGCTTACCTTCAGCGACCAGCTCATTATCTTTAGCTAGGGTCACAATGGCCTGACCAACGTCATCCGGCTTAACTGCAATATTCCGTGCCCGCTCTAACAAATCAAGTGTCTGGGTAACCAGTGTGCGCAGTTCGACAAAAGTGTCCCCTTCACCATCGGTCAGGCGTTGCAGCGTGTCCATGACGGCGCCGCCGAGACGCAATTGCGAATCCGGTGCAATGTTCAGTTTGGCGGCAATTTGATCCGCGCGGGTAAACCCAATACCGGCAATATCATTGATGAGTTGATACGGGTTTTGTTTAATCACCTCAAGAGCGTCATTTTTGTATTGCTGATAAATCCGCCCCGCCATGTTACTGGTGAAGCCGTAATCATTCAATCCGATGATGACGCGTTCCATGCCTTGATTCGTCTTGAGATTTTCAACCAGCATTTTTCGCTTTGCAGCGGTGATGCCAAGTCCCTCAAGCGATGCCGGGTCGTCGAGAATCTGATTAATCGCATCCACTCCGAGCTTATCAATGATCTTCTCGGCAGTTTTAGGCCCGATGCCCGGAAACTTATCGGAACTCAGGTAATTGATCAAACCGGTTTTATTGGTTGGTTGATCCACGTGATAATTGTCTGCCTGAAACTGTTGACCATATTTGGGATGGTTAATCACATGACCGGTAAAGGTGTAAGTTTCGTCTTCCTTGATGTCACCAAATGTTCCGGTCACGACAATATCCGGTTCGGTCCAGGTGATGGTCGTAGCCGTAATATCAATCAGGAGAATTTTAAAAAAATTCGTTGGATTCTGAAAGAAAATGCTTTTGACCCGGCCGGTGACACTATCCTCATGCCTGTCCATCATGACCCTCCTGTAGCTTTAAAAACCGGTTGATGTCGGCGACGGCGCTGGCCTTTTGATCATAACCCTTCGGATCGAGTCGCTTGGCTTCATCCAGATAATGGCTGCCATCTTTGCCAGCGGCACTTAACGCCATGCCATAAGTAAACAGAATTTGCGGTTGTTTGTCGTCAAGCAACGGCTTCAAAATGTCGGCTGCCGCGTCAAATGCCTGGGCGGCCAACAATAAATCAGCTGCAAGTAAGGCCGCGTCGGTTTGTCTAGGCGCCAATTCATGGGCCGTGAGAGCAAATGCGAGGGCTTTTTTGGTTTGGCCTGCTTGTTGGTAACTCAACGCCAACATATAGGTGGCATCGTTTTTGAGATGCTTATCCTTGCGACACTTGGCAAACCAGGCTGCTGCGGCTGGATAATCCGCCTGTGCATAGGCAAATAAGCCGGCCGTGTATTGGAGTTCAATATCAGTCGGGAAAAGGTTGCGGGCTTTGGCAAGGAGTTCACCCGCCTGATCCAAAGCTTTCAAACTGATGAGCATTGTTGCCAACATGGCATAGCGCTTAGGATCTTTCGGCGCAGCATCAATGGCTTTGACTGCTGCATGAATGGCTTCTTCGTGTTTTCCTTGGTTAAATGCGGTTAAAATATCTGAATCCATAACAACCTCTTTACTCATATCGTGGTCATGCTGTGTCAAAAATCAAATGGTGTCGGTTGGTTTTGGCGGTTCCGGTAAAAAACCGGTCTCGTTCCAGTCGATTAATTTAAACGGCAAACTTGGTCCATCTGCCTGTAAAATCGTCACGCTGCTGTTTGTAAGGCCACCGTCTTTGCGAATCTCGGCTAATGGCGTCCCCAGCAAGCTTTGAATGACTGCAGCCAACGCGGCGCCATGACTGACGTACAACAAATTGGCCTCACCGGTTCGATCCATTGCAACCGTCGCAACAATGGCCGGAATGGCGCGATTGATCAGCTGGGGAAACGACTCGCCATGAATTTTTCGTGGATCATAAGCAGCCGGTTCATGCCGAAAAGCATGTAGCTCTTCCGGAAAATGCTTGGCAACGTCACTGAACGTCATGCCTTCCATTTTGCCCAAGTTGAATTCGCGCAACGCCGGCATAACCGTTAGTGGAATTGTTTCATTTAAATCTTTGATTAAAGTCTGCGCCGTCACCCGCGCACGTTTGAGCGGACTCACATAGGCGTGGGCAAAAGGAATGCCATGCAAATATTCGGCTAATGCCTTGATTTGCTCAAAACTTTCCGGAAGCAACGGGGAGTCCCCATTTGCGCCTTGATAACGTCCTTGATTATTCCATTCGGTTTTGCCATGGCGTACAAAATATAATTTGGTCACGAGCCGCACTGCTATATAAAACGTGGAAGAATGTCTCTTTGACACCAATAAAGGTTTTATATATTTCCTTTCTTGATTGACAATCTTACATTTCATTTAGTCCCGTCAACAACGGTATTCCCACACTGAAACAAATCAGCCCGACAGTGACCGCCTCCTGAACTTTAAGGGTATAGCCTACCCCGTAACCTTTGATTTTGCATAAGCAATTAGATTTTCAACCGCGTTTTCGTCTCGCCGCAACTTCACGCCACACTGGTAACAGTGGTAGTCATCATGACCAGTCCGATGTTTCAAGTTGCCACTTAGTGTGACCCGTTCATCAGCGGTTTTCACATAACCGCAGCGGGAGCAACGTTGCGTACTGGGGTAGAATCGATCCGCTAACACTAACGTATTCCCATACCAGTCGGCCTTGTATTGCATGATCATTTTAAACTTACCAAACAATGACCGATGCAGGTTCTTCGCGAGCCGTTTATTCATGCGCATATGGCGATTATCCAGATCCTCAATCCCAATGAGGTCATAATCAGTGATAAGCTTCGTCGTAAACTTTTGCAGCAAATCCGTTTGAATCCGTTCAACTCGTTGGTACTGACGCTTCAACTTGGTTCTCGTTGTGCGATAAGCCTTGGAGTTAAAATGCTTGGGGTTTACTTTCCGTTTGCGAGCTAATTGCCGCTGATAATGAGCAATGCGGGCATAAATTCTTGGTAATCGCTCAGGTAAGGTGGGTTGAGTGGCATAGCCAGTTGCTGTTTGATAGTCAAACTTGCCGATGTTGGCATCAACCCCAGTGACAGTTAAAACTGGTCGCCTTTCAACAGAGGTCTGAACCTCAATTGAAAAGGAAGCATAGTAACCGTCAGCGTCCTGAACGACACAAACTTGTTTCAGTTCGCCCTGCCAGCGCGGTTGCTCGGCTAGTTTGATGTCATACCAGGCACCAGCACCATGAGGTTTATCTAAACGTAACTTGCCATTCACAAGTTGCGCGCGATCTGTTTTGAATGTTTTGCGCGATCGTTTTTTAGATTTCCAGTTGGGCTTACCATGATCTGGCATCTTCGGATTGAAGTAGTTCTTCCAAGCCTTACCTAAATCGTTTACCGCAAGCTGTAAAACTCGGGCTGACTGTTCATACTGCCAGTCAGCTTTGTCCCAAACCAGTTCATCGCGGACCTTGCGCTCATTTGGTCGCAGCGTTTTATCCGCCATTACCAGAGAAGCATCATACATGCTATTCCAAGTCTCAAGGGCTTGATTCCAGCAAAACCGGCGATAATTAAACAATCGCTCCAGTTCGCGCCGCATGGTTGCATTGGGATAGAGTTTGATCTTATGCGTTTTAATCAAAAGTTGTCACCTCCTCTCGATCAGCTGGTTAAACGCCACTTGAGAGGAAGCTCAGAGTAAGCGTTCAAACTAATGCTAGCTGCAGAACTTTGGTAAGAACCATCATACAGTACCGATTCAGGTTCTTGTCAATGATATTTCGCAGAATAGCTTGGTTTGAACACACGAACAGCTTCCACTTAATTATTCTGTCCATGTTGTACCGCTTGATTCCATATTATTCGACATATTTGAGTGCTGTTAACATCCTCCTTTTACGTCTTAACCTTTTCATTATCAGTATTTTTGCCATAAATATCAAGCACACTCAGAGATGGATCAAAACCGGCAAGTGGTAACATAACGCGTTCGTCGGCGCAGGAGTCTACGTGTAAGGACCTTGGTCGCAATGGCAAAGAGCGCCATCACGCCCAAGGTCCTTACACTCCGACTCTAAGCGCGCCGGCTCACGCTCAAAAAAAAAATCAGCCCTAGAGACGACAAGCATCTCCAAGGCTGAAGCTTTTCTAATCGGTCATTACTCGTTACTAAACGTACTGCAACTCATTCGTGTGGGCGTATGCTGCATCAATGGTGCCGCCGCCTAAGCACTCGTCGCCGTTATAAAAGACAACGGCCTGGCCGGGGGTAATAGCGCGAACCGGCTCGTCAAAGTCGACAGTGGCGGTGCCGTCATCATGATAGTGGATCGTCACGCCCGTGTCGCGCTGGCGATAACGGAACTTTGCGGTCATGTGGGTGCCTTCTGCCGGCGCCTCTCCGGTTGTCCAATTAATGTTTGACGCACTGAGGCTTGTGGCCATCAAGGCAGGATTATCAAAGCCTTGGCCCACGTAAAGAATATTCTTGTCTAAATCTTTGCCAACAACAAACCAAGGCTCGGAATTTTGCGAATTGCCGCCAATACCAAGTCCCTGACGCTGACCGATCGTATAATACATCAGCCCGTCATGGGTGCCCATCTCGACACCGTCAACGGTCATCATCTTACCGGGCTGCGCTGGCAGATAGGTACTTAGAAACTGCTTGAAGTTGCGCTCACCGATAAAGCAGATTCCGGTCGAGTCTTTCTTCTTCGCTGTAGCAAGTCCTGCAGCAGCCGCAATCTTACGTACTTCCGGCTTCTGCAGGTGGCCAATCGGAAACATTGACTTCTTAAGCTGATCCTGGGAGAGCTGACTCAAGAAATACGTCTGGTCTTTATTGCCATCAGCTCCACGCAACATGTGAACCACGCCATCCTCATCGGTCTTCACCTGCGCATAATGACCCATCGCAATGTAGTCCGCATTTAACTGCTCAGCATAGTCCAAAAATGCCTTGAACTTGATTTCCTTGTTGCACATAACATCGGGATTCGGTGTCCGGCCGGCTTTATATTCGTCTAGGAAATACTGAAAAACCCGGTCCCAGTACTCTTTTTCGAAATTGATCGAGTAATAAGGGATCCCGATTTCACTTGCTACCTTAGCGACATCTTCGTAGTCCGTGGTCGCCGTACAAACGCCATTTTCATCGGTGTCATCCCAATTTTTCATAAAGACACCGACAACATCATATCCCTGTTGCTTCAGCAAAAGCGCCGTGACACTGGAGTCAACGCCGCCGGACATGCCGACAACAACTCGGGTGTTGGAATTGTCCAAAACAATCACCATCATTTCATCAGATTCTGGAGATATCCGATTTGAAGGTCGAATTCCAGTAAGTGTTATTATAGCAGGCCACAAAAAGATAGCAAGCACAGCTCTGCACAAGCCTTTTCCGACTTTTGGGTTAAAGTGGACCAAGTTTTTTTTAATCAATCGGGCGCGATGTGGCGATTAAAAGGCTTCGGCCATCTCGTTTCTGGCATTATGCCCGCCGTTCCGGGGCTTCGTTATATTGTCGCAATGCCTGGCCGGTTCGGGATTGCTTGACCTGCATACTAGCTTCCGGGGTTCCGGCGTATAAAATCCGCCCACCATAAATGCCAGCATCAGGACCCATATCAATTAACCAGTCTGCCTGACTGATGACTTGCAAGTTGTGTTCGACAATGATCAGCGAATTTCCGGCGGCCACCAAATCGTCAAACAAGCGCAACAATTTGGTGATGTCCTGTAAGTGGAGGCCGGCTGTCGGTTCATCAAGTAAGTAAACTTCGCCAGTGCGGTTTAATTCAACCGCCAGCTTGAGACGCTGCTTTTCCCCACCTGACAACGTTGTCAGCGGCTGACCGAGTGTTAGGTAATCAAGTCCCACGCGCGCCATATTCCGTAGCGGCTTGGCAATCTCACTTGTTTCAGCGAAAAAGGTTTGCGCCTTGGCAATCGGCATTTGTAACACGTCGGCAATATTTTGGCCGTGATAGGTGTAACTCAGTGCCTGATCGTTATAACGGCGCCCGTGGCACTGTTCGCAGACGGAGACAACCGGATCCATGAAGGCCATATTCGTGATCGTCACACCTTTACCTTTGCATCGTGGGCAGGCGCCGCGACCGTTGTAGCTAAACCAACTGCTGCCAACATGGTTAGCGTGAGCAAAAACTTTGCGAATCGGGTCAAGAATTTTCAGGTAAGTTGCCGGCGTCGAGCGAATATTGGCGCCGATGTCGGTCTGCGCCAGATCAATGTATGGCACCGTCAGATGATCGCGTAATGCGCTGACCAGCGTACTTTTACCTGATCCGGCGACTCCGGAAATCACGGTTTCGATACCCAGGGGAATAACGGCGTGGACGTCTTTCAGATTGTGCCGGTGAATGTGGGGCAAATCCAGCGTTGTCTTGGCTGGCCGCGGCTTGCGAAACGTCAGTCGCTGTTTAAGCAGTCGCCCAGTGAGCGCCTGGCTAGCCAGCAACTGCGGATAAGTGCCGGTGAACGTGATCTGGCCACCGGTTGTGCCGGCACCGGGACCGACTTCGACAATGTAATCGCCTAATGCAATTAACGCCGGATTGTGTTCGACAATCAAAATCGTGTTGCCTTTTTGCTTTAACCGCACTAGTGCCCGCTTAATTAATTCAATGTCATGCGGATGGAGGCCGACGCTGGGTTCATCAAGAATATAAACCATGTCAACCAAGGCGCTGGTCAGGAATTTAGCGATTTTGATGCGCTGGGTCTCACCGCCGGAAAGTGTTTCTGTCGGCCGATCTAATGAAAGGTAACCTAGCCCGATATCAATCAAAGCATCGATTTTCCGTAGCAGTTCGCGAATCACATCTTGCGCCAAGGGGACCTGAATTTTCTTCAAAAACTCCCGCACATTGACCAGATCCATTTTTAGGACCTGCGCAATATTGGTCTGATTGATGAGGCAGGTCAACACTTCCGGACGCAGGCGCGTGCCATGGCATGCAGGGCAGGGTTTGCGCGTCACGATTTCAGCAAGTGCTGCCTTATGGTGCTCCGCTTCTTTTTTGCCAATAATCGACCGCTTGATGCGAGGCACAACCCCTTCATACAGCGCCGTTCGTGGCCACTTGGCAGGCGCATGTTTGAGCGTCTGCTGTGGCGCATATAACAATAATTTCATTTCTTCCGGTGTGTAATCCCGCAACGGCTTATCATTGTCAAACAACCCACTATAGGCATAGCGCCGCCACCGCCAAGTATCCGGCCCAAAGCTGACGAATGTGATAGCCCCTTCGTTTAATGATTTGTTCGGATCGATCAACTTTTTAACGTCAATATCATCGACATAGCCGAGTCCCTGACAGGTTTGACACATCCCCTGTGGCAGATTGAATGAAAAAGTGTCCGAATAGCCGATAAAAGGTTTGCCAATCCGAGAAAACAACAACCGTAAAAGTGAATAAATCCCGGTATAGGTAGCTAGGGTTGACCGGGCATTTTTCCCGATTCGTTTTTGCTCAACCACGATGGCGACCGGTAAATGGTCAATCGAACCGACATCAGGCTGGCCATACTTGGGCAGATATTGCTGGGTAAAGCTCGGAAAGGTTTCGTTTAGTTCCCGGCGCGATTCAGCCGCGATGGTGTCAAAGACCAACGACGACTTGCCTGATCCAGAACGCCCAACGAAAACGGAAATGGCGTACTTTGGAACTTTAATATTCACATGTTGCAGATTATTCTGATTGGCGTTATGCACTTCGATGAAGCCGTGTTCGAACATTCGGCGTCCTCCTAACAATTCTTGTGCTTGCTGCTGCGCGCTCATCACAACGCGCCGGCTTACGCTAAAAAAACTTTTAATAATACCAGCTTAGCACTTTTGATTTGCAGACATGACCATCACGGCGATTCAATCATTCATGCTCAACGAAAAAAGCAGCAATCTCCTCACACAAGAAGATTACTGCTGGTTTCAAACCCGATTACTTAGGTTCAATAACGCCGCGTTCAATTAAATTGTTAACCCAGTACTGATACTGTTCAACATTTTCTTTTGTACGGTCGTTTTTAAAAATGTTAATCGCCTTTAGGCCGTTCCCAGTAGTTACATCAAGTTGAAACTTGTCCAGGTTCTTCGCCACCGTCATTTTGAGCTTATTCGCCGTCGTGTACGGTGAGTTAGGATCCAGAGACCGTTGCAACTGAAAATTGCCATTCTTGGTCTGAACAAAGCCAAGATCGATCAACGTGAACCGTTTCAACTCTGAACC
The DNA here is from genome assembly GCF_030770335.1 of Lacticaseibacillus zeae subsp. silagei. Lineage (NCBI taxonomy): Bacteria > Bacillati > Bacillota > Bacilli > Lactobacillales > Lactobacillaceae > Lacticaseibacillus > Lacticaseibacillus zeae. The sequence goes on from NZ_CP132484.1 coordinate 1,877,330, forward strand.
AATTCGATAAGTCTTCGGATCGCCTTGCGCAGATCCTGTGGGTGCTAATGCCATTGTGAAACATCCTCCTGAGCGTGAACCGGCGCGCTCGGAGTCGGAGTGTAAGTGGCCTTGGGCGTGATGGCGGTCTCTGCCATTGCGACCAAGGTCCTTACACGCAGACTCCTGCGCTGGCGAACGCATTAATGTGTGAGCGTGAACCGGCGCGTTTAGAAACCGGAGTGTAAGTGGCCTCGGGCGTGATGCCCGAACTTAGGCCATTGCGACAGAGGTCCTTACACGCAGGTTTCTGCGCCGGCGAACGCGTTAATATGAGCGTGAACACGCTTTACTAACATTAAGTTTAGCATATCATGCGGCTACTGTGCGGCTTGTTTAGCAGCCAGCCGTTGCACAATCGGCAGTAGCGTATCAATGAAGGCTTGAATATCTTCCTGAGTGGTCTGTGCCCCAAATGAAATACGGATTGATTCGCCCAACCGCGGGCTATCCGCACCAAACATTGCGGTCAGGACGTGCGAAGGCTCCAGCGACCCCGCCGTGCAGGCAGACCCGCCTGAAACAGCCACACCAGCCAAATCGAGGTTGGTTTGTAAGGCATAGGTGGAAATGCCCTTCAGCCATAAGTTGAAAACATGATTGACATTGTCAGGTCTGATATCGCCATTAATTGCGTAAGGAATATCGGCATCATCTAAAGCGTTCATGATTTGTTTCTTGAAGCCAAGATATTTGGTCTGGCGCTTTGCCTTTTCTTCAGAAGTGATCAGCTCAACGGCCTTTGCAAAACCGGCGATACCGGCAATATTTTCGGTGCCTGCACGGCGTTTGAGTTCTTGCTCGCCGCCTTTTAGCAATGATGGAAATTGCACTTTGGGATCGCGATATAAGAAGCCGATCCCCTTTGGTCCGTTGATTTTGTGCGCGGACACACTCAACATATCAATGTGCTGGGCTTTGACATCAATATCCAGTAATCCATATGCCTGGGTGGCATCTGTGTGGAACCAAGCTTGATGATCAACCAGCCGTTCGCCGATTTCAGTGATCGGCATGCGGCTACCGACTTCGTTGTTGCCCATTATGATCGTAACCAGAATCGTATCATCATCCAAGGCCGCGTCAAAATCTGCTAGCCGAATGCGCCCATTTTCGTCAACTGGCAAATAGGTAACCCGGAATCCTTCTTTTTCAAGTGCCTTCAATGGCTGCAAGACCGAGGGATGTTCAATCGCAGTTGTAATGATGTGCTTTCCCAAAGCAGCGCGGGCATGCGCTGTCTGGGTGATTGCCGTATTGTTGCTTTCGGTGGCGCCACTGGTGATCACCATCTCGCTGGGTTGCGCATGAATCGAATCAGCCAGAATTTTTCGACTTTTGTCCATCACCGTATGTGCTTCCCGCCCAAACCAGTGCGTCGAGCTAGCGTTACCAAAATCATGTTGCATTTGATCCGTCATCGTCTGAATGACTTCAGGTGCCATTGGCGTTGTGGCGGCATTATCAAGATAAATATGTTGCATAAAAAATCAGCTCCTAGTCATGCTGAGATGCCTGTAAATGGGCAAAGAACTGCAACAACATCGCGGCACTTTGCTCACCTGCTTTAATCACAAACTTGTCAAAATCAACCCCGGATTGCTCATCGGCCACGTCACTCATGGCGCGAATCACAACAAATGGCGTGTGGAACTCTTTGGCAACTTGGCCGACTGCCGCACCTTCCATTTCACTGGCAAGTGCCTGCGGATAGGTTTTCAAAATACGGGCAATGGCTTCTTTCCCGTTAATAAATTGGTCCCCCGATACAATCAAGCCTACTTTAGGCGTCAAACCAGTTGCCGCAGCCGCTGTTTGAATTTGCGTCACATATGACATGCCTGCTTCAAAGATCTGTGGCTGTTGCGGAAGTTGCCCCGGCAAGTAGCCAAAGGCCGTAGCATCCACATCGTGATAAGCCACGCCACTGGAAATAACCACATCGCCGATCGCCAAGTCGTGGCCAATGCCACCGGCACTACCGGTATTAATGACAACGTCAGGTTTATAAGTCGCCAACAGCAATGCCGCTGTCATCGCGGCTTGCACCTTGCCAATGCCGGATTGTACCAAAATCACATCGACATCGCCGATTTTACCTTCAAAATAATGTTGACTGGCAATAACCGTCTCTTTTTGCTGGGTTTGCCGCGCCAACAACGTGCGAATTTCCTCTTCCATCGCACAAATCACACCGACTTTAATCAAAAAATCCCCTCGTTCTCTCTATCAAATATGACGCTATTTTCACACCTCGTAGGTTCGATACATCCCTTAGCCAAAATAAAGAACCAAAAAGACAATCACAATCAATCCAAAGACAATGCCAATCGCCCAATTCAGCCGCTTCTTGAGACTATTCACTTTACGAAACGTGATTTCATCAAAACGTGCCGCCTTAACCTCTGGCTTGTCCCGCGTCTGCCGGGCGTATTCTTTTTCCACTTCAACCCGTTTGGCTTCGCGATCACGAGCTTCCTGCTTCTTTTTCTTCTGGGCTTCACGGTAGGCTTTACGCGTGTTAACTTCTGCCATGCTGTTCCTCCTGCTGCTGCCAATAAAACAAGGCTAACAACGTCTTACTGTCACAAATTCGGCCATCATCGACTGCTTGTTGGGCTTCATCAAAGGTTAGCCAATGACTGTTCACAAATTCATCGGCATCTTGCGGCAGGCGCTGATCAGCGGGGGTCAATTCGCGAGCCAAAAAAAGTGCCATGGTCGCATCCGAAAAGCCAAGTGATTGAAAATAACTGGCAAGCGGCTGCCAATTCAACGCTTCTAAACCGGTTTCTTCATTTAATTCGCGTTGGGCAGCAGCCAGTGGCATCTCGCCTTGGTGGATCTTACCTGCTGGAATTTCCAGCGTTGCCTGGCCAACAGTTGACCGGAATTGACTGACAAACAAGGCTTGGTGTCTTCTCAACGCCAAAATGCCCGCAGCCGGCTGTGCACGCACGATTTCCCGCTTAGCTGTCTGATCATCGGCCAGTTTAACCGTCAGTTCATCTACTGCTACCAATTCACCCGTAAATACCCGTTGTTGTGCAATTGGTTTTTCCTCCATCGCAGCCACCTCCTCGTCCTACTCATGGATAAGTGCCAAGCCATCTATCAATGAACCGTCAACCGACTCAAAACGTTGCCAAACACTACTTTTATGAAAGATCATGTCATCAGCTTACACCAGCAAACGATGCAATGCTTGATCTTAACAAAAAATTTGCGAATATCCAACTTCCGGCTGATAGTCAACCTATAGGACTGTGCTAAACTAAACTCAAACGAAAGAGGAAGTGATCTCGTGGCCACAAGCAAACGTATTCGCATTTGGCGAATCATACTCTGGGCCGCCATGGGTGCGGTATTAGGTGCCTTATCCGGGCGTTGGGCAATCGCTGTTTTTGTCGGCGTTGTGTTTGCCTTCGCCCGCTTTATCGGTGAACTAAGCCGGCCGAAGCCAAAATCCACCAGTCTGCCAAGTTTGGATCCAAAAATGGCTGAACACTATGCGGCTTCCGGATTAAGTGATGAAGAAATCAAACTTTTTAGAAAGACCATGGCTGAACTTGCCGATCAAATTCGGACCATTGAAGCATTGACCAAGCAAGTGCCAAAGCTTCGTGCGCTCACACTTAATACCGATTTGATCGATTTGCTGCATGCTTATTTCGAGGCGCTGGTGCAAGCTCCGCAGCGGCTGACAGACGCCGGCACTTTTGTCTATCAACAGGTCCCGAATCTGTTGGATTTAATGCAGAAATACGCCCAAATCACACACCATGAAGTCAAAACGGCTGATACCTACGAAACGTTAGATAAAGCTTTTGAAACGATGACCGGGATGGCGGGCAAGATCCGTACCGATTATCAAGCCTTCATTAAAGATGACTTGGATGACCTGGATAGCGATGTCCGCCTTGCCAAGAAACACCTTGATCCTAATAAGATGCATGAAACGGAGTGACCAACGTGAGCGACGATAAACAAACAAATTTGACCGATGACCTATTAGCGGATCCCTTCAGCACCTCATCCGGCGCAAGCGATGCGGCCCCAAAAATCCCCGAGGCAGCAACAGCTAAGCCAAAACTGAGCCCGGAACAAGAAGCCAAAGCGCAGGACTTGGCCAGCAAAATTGATGTCACCAAAGGCGAAACGGTCTTAAACTACGGTGCCGACGCCCAAAAACAGCTTGGCGTTTTCTCCCAAAACATGCTGACAAAGGTGCAAAGCCAAGATACCGGTGCCGTTGGTGACGCTTTAACCAGCCTGATGACGCGTCTAAATGAAGCCAATCCTGACGAACTCAAAGCAGAAAATAACAATATTTTCCGCAAAATTTTTGGCCGTGTCAAGCGATCCATCTATGAAATCACCGCAAAGTACCAAAAAATCGGTGCCCAAATCGATACGATTGCCAACCGGCTCGAAACGTCACAACAAGGCTTGTTAAACGATAACAAGCTTTTAGACGAGCTTTATGACCAAAACAAGGCGTATTTTGATGCCTTGAATATTTACATTGAAGCGGCGAACCTGAAGCTGGCCGAATTAAATGATAAAACGATTCCTGAAGCAGCCAAGGCCGCTGAAGCAGCTAATGACCAAATGGCAATTCAGCAAGTCAATGATCTGCGGCAGTTCGCCAGCCGTTTGGAAAAACGCGCATACGATCTGCAGTTGGCGCGGCAAATCACCATTCAGCAGGCCCCGCAAATTCGCCTGATTCAAAACACCAATCAGGCACTAGCAGAAAAAATCCAAGCCAGTGTCAATACTGCCATTCCTTTATGGAAAAACCAGGTGGCCATTGCCCTCACCCTTTTGCGTCAGAAAAATGCGGTCACGGCACAGCGCCAGGTTTCAGAAACGACCAACGATTTGCTTAAGAAGAACAGTGAGATGTTGAAGATCAGCTCAATTGAAACTGCCAAAGAAAATGAACGTGGCGTTGTCGATATCGAAACGCTGACACAGACACAAAACGATCTGATCGATACCTTGAAGCAGACGTTGCAGATTCAGCAAGATGGTCGCGTCAAGCGTCAGAATGCCGAAAAACAACTTGTCCAAATGGAAGGCGAACTTAAGCAGCAACTGCTAAATTATACCCACGGCGATATGGATAATCAAAATCCAAAAGACGTCACGCCGCACGTTTAATGGGTCTAAATTCTTAATTAACCTTGAATAGCGTAAAGTCCGTGATTTCGTCATCACGGACTTTTTGTTTTGGCTCGTTTCCCGCCAATTTTCAGTTGAATGGGCTTCCCTGACTAAGCATCGCCAACGCCACGAATTTGCCACATCCGATACCCTGTCAGCGCCAAGGCTAAGAGGCATAGACCGGTTGCGACCCAAAACGACACGTGCATCCCTGCGATAAAGACATCAGGCCGACCGGTTAGATAAGTTGTTACCTTCCGCCCGGCTGTGTGACTCATTGAGGAGAACAAAACCGTCGTTGCCGTCGAAATACCGACAACCATACCTAAATTACGTGCCAATGCATTCAATCCGCCTGCAATTCCAAGATCTTGCGGTGCCACACTCGACATCACGACCGTATTATTCGGCGCCTGGAACAGGCCATTACCAAACCCAACTAAGCCAATCATCAATGCCACGAAAACAAATGACGTCTGCAAATTGAATAACGCATAGCCGACTTGGCTGCCTACGATGAACAACAACCCCACCATGGTAATTCGGTAAGGACCGATGCGGTCGGCAATTGAACCAGCCACCGGTGCCACAATCACCTGGACAATCGGGAAAATCATCAGCAGATAGCCAGCCTTTTCCGGTGATAACCCGCGCGCATTCTGTAAATAAAATGGCGAAATCACATTAAAGAAGAAGTTCGTCACAAAAATAAAGAAAGCCGATAACAAACTTAACGTAAACGCGCTATTCCGAAATAACTTAAAGCTAACTAGCGGATCGGTCTTATGATTTTCAATCCGAATAAAAGCAGCCAAAGCGATCATTGCGATGACGAACAAGGCAAGAATCACCGGATCCGTAAAACCACGCTCCTGACCCAGAAAAATACCCATGAACAGCGCCAGAATAAACCCTAAGAAGCTGATGAAGCCTGCCCAGTCAATCGGAACTCGCTTGCTGGGTAAATCCTTCGGTAAAACAACGGATCCGAGAATCAACGCAACAATGCCGATTGGAATATTGATCCAAAAAATATAGCCCCACGGCAGTTGCCCCAAAATCAACCCGCCAATCCCAGGTCCGGCAATCGCACCAATGGAAACAAACGACCCGATGAGACCCAAGGCACGCCCACGTTCGTTCATCGGAAAAATTTCTGTCACGATCCCGTTGTTATTCGCCATCGTCATGGATGCGCCAGTTGCCTGCACAATCCGCGCCGCCAGCAACAAGGCCAAACTATTGTTAAAACCGGCAAACAATGAACCGATGAGAAACAGCACCATCCCGATACGAAATACTTTGATCTTGCCAATCGAGTCGCCTAATTTTCCGAAAAATAAAAGCAGTCCGCAGATCATCATCAGATAAATGGACACAACCCATTCAGCCTGATTCATTGGGATTTTCAAATCTCGACTCATCACCGGCAACGCAATGTTGACAATAGAACCATCCAGTGTCGACATGATGGTAAACATCCCGATGGCCGTGATGATCCACCACCGGTTTTTCTGGACTTTTTGGTTATCAATGTAATTTTTCACATTTTCCGCTCCTTCTAAAACGCCTAGCTGCACCATTATACGCCGAATCTTGTTACTTTTTCAAAGGAACCTACACCTTATTTACAAAAGCAAAACGCATTCTTTACATCAAAGTGGCGAAGTCTTTACACTCATTCTTTATCCTTAAGTTATTCAAGTATTGGAGGGAAAAGTAATGAAGCATTCGAAGTTGTTAGTCGGTTTGACCGTGGCCTTAACTGCCACTTTGGTATTAACGGGTTGCGGGTCGAAATCCGCCAGCAGTTCAAGCTCGTCAAGCGCGGCACCAGCGAAGCAAAGTAAAATCCTTGCCGTTGGGTCCACAGCCCTACAGCCGCTGGTTGAGCAGGCTGCTAAGCAATATCAAACCGACAATCCTAAGGCCGAAATCACCGTTCAAGGCGGCGGTTCCGGTGCCGGATTAAGTCAGGTGGCGGCTGGATCGGTCACCATCGGCAATTCAGACATTTTCGCTCAGGAAAAGAAAGACTTGAAGGCCAGCGATCTGGTTGATCATCAGGTCGCGGTGGTTGCCATTGCCCCGGTTGTTAACAAAGATGCCGGCGTTAAAAACATTACAACCCAGCAGCTGGTCGATATCTTCCAAGGCAAAATCACTAACTGGAAAGATGTTGGCGGTAAAGATCAACAAATTGTCTTGATTAACCGTGCACAAGGCTCCGGTACCCGTGCCACCTTTGAACAGTTCGGTATCAAGACGGACAAAGTCAAGACCAGTCAGGAACAGGATTCTAGCGGTACCGTTTATCAGATGGTTTCCTCAACGCCTGGTGCGATTAGCTATCTAGCCTTCTCGGCAATTAAAGATGGCGTCCAAAAGCTCGCACTGGACAAGGTGCAACCAACTGACAAGAACGTTACAACCAACACCTGGAAAATCTGGGCTTACGAGCACATGTACACCAAGGGTAAGCCTAATGCTTCAACCGCAGCGTTCATCAACTACATTCAATCAAAGAATGTTCAAAAGACGCTGGTTCCAAAGCTGGGTTACATCCCCATCACCAAAATGACCGTTGCCCGCACGTACGACGGCAAAATCGAAGAAGTCAACAAGTAACCTGCTCCATATTTCTACCATACAAACAGGCTGTATACAAAGAACTCGGTCATCATTCATGACCCCTAAAATAAAAGGAACGTATTGCAACGATTGCAAGTGCGTTCCTTTTTTTGTTCTCATGAGGGCCATTCACGCGGTCGCAAACGCGTTATAGTGGAAAATGCGCCAGTGGTGATTGGCCTTTTGAACAACAAAAAATCAGCATGCCCAAAGTTTGCGGCTCATGCTGATTTTTTTAATTAAATGATTGTGGCAGCGTCATATCTGCCGGTCCTTAATCGTCTGAATGATCCGCCTCATGATGAACCGTCACATTGGCAGCCTGAGGGCCACGGGGACCTTCCACGATAACAAAGTCAACCAGTTCGCCCGGTGTCAGACTTTTAAAACCGGGTTCATTAATCGCCGAAAAATGAACGAAGATATCCGGCTGACCATCGGCCTCGATAAAACCATAGCCTTTGTCGACATTGAAATTTTTAACTCGTCCTTGCATGCTGTCACCTGCTTATTTGTCAAACCCGTTTGCAACTGCTTCAGGGTAGTTGGCTTCAACAATGGCGGCACAGCGACTGCATAATTCCGGCAATTTAGGGTCGGTGCCGATATCAGTCCGAACCATCCGGCAACGTGGGCATACTTCCCCTTTAGCGTGGGTCACAACCACTGCCATATCCTCAAACTGTTCAGCATTGGCTGGCGCTTTGGCATCGCTTGGCGCAACTTCAAAGTGACTGGTGATCAACAGTTGCATCACATTAGCTTCAACATCATCCAACATGTCACGAACCGGCCCGGATGGATACACCGTGACTGCTGCTTCCATCGATTTACCAATGACCTTGTTATCGCGCGCAACTTCAAGCGCCTTTTGCACTTCGGAACGGAAATCCATGAATGCTGACCAAATGTCGAGTAACTGATCCTCGTCGTCAAAATGCGTGACGTCCGGCATGTCAGACAAGGCAGCGTAAGCAGTATCCTGTTTCAGATACGGCCAAACTTCTTCCGCTGTATGCGGCAAAATCGGCGTCAACAACTTCGTCAAATCTAGCAAAGCAGTATACATCACTGTCTGCATGCTCCGCCGCTTAGGATCGTTTTGGGCCTCAATATAAACCACATCCTTGGCAACGTCGAGATAAAAGGCACTCAGATCGTTGACTAGGAAACTGCTAATGGTTTTTTCAACCGTCGCAAAATCGTAGACATCATAAGCCGCCTTGACCTTAGCAATGACTTGGTTGAGCCGAACCATGAGATAACGATCAACGGAGCCGAGGTCGTCATACGCAATGGCATCCTTTTGCGGATCAAAATCACCGGTATTAGCCACCATAAATCGCAACGTATTGCGAATTTTACGATAAGCCTCAGACGTCTGGGCAAAATTGTCAACCGAAACGCGGACATCAGACGAAGAGTCCACGGTTGCGACCCACAGCCGAATGATCTCGGCGCCAAACTGCTTTTCAATTGTGGCAGGCACAATGGTATTGCCTAGGCTTTTACTCATTTTCCGACCCTTGCCATCAAGCGTAAAGCCTTGAGACAGAATGCCGCGATATGGGGCGACCCCGGTTGCGGCAACGCTGGTAATCAAGCTAGAGTTAAACCAACCGCGATACTGGTCGGATCCTTCCAGATACAGATCAGCTGGGAAGCTTAATTCCGGACGTTGAGCTAAGACTGCCTGGTGCGATGAACCTGAGTCGAACCAGACATCCATGATATCCTTTTCTTTGGTAAATTGGCCATGCGGGCTATGCGGGTTCGTGTACCCTTCCGGCAAAAGATCCTTAGCCTCGCGTTCAAACCAAATATTGGAGCCATATTTGCCAAACAGATCGGCGACATGGTTAATGGTTTCTTCTTCGATAATCGGTTCGCCATCTTCAGCGTAGAAAATCGGGAGCGGAACCCCCCATGCACGTTGACGGGAAATGACCCAGTCACCACGATCACGAATCATGTTATATAGACGGGTCTTACCCCAGCCAGGCTTGAAGTCAACTGTATTAATTGCCTTCAAAATCTGATCACGGAAAGCTTCAATTGAAGCAAACCATTGCGTTGTGGCTCGGAAAATGACCGGCTTTTTGGTCCGCCAATCATGCGGGTAACTATGGGTGAAGAAATCCAGTTTCAACAGTGCGCCTTTTTCGGTCAAGGCTTTGGTGATGAGCTTATTGGCATCATCATAAAAGACCCCTTCAAATCCCGGCGCATTTTCGTTCATGTAACCTTTGGCGTCCACGACTGAAATCACAGGCAAGCCATATTTCATGCCGACTTTGTAGTCATCTTCCCCGTGTCCAGGAGCGGTATGAACCAAGCCGGTCCCAGCGTCAAGCGTGACGTGGTCAGCTTCCATAACCAAGCTCGTACGATCATACAGAGGATGCTTAGCCGTCATTTTGTCCATAGCAGTGCCTTTGAAAGTTTTGAGAATCTTAGGCTGATCCCAACCGATTTCTTCGGCGACGCGGTCAAGCAGTTCAGCCGCCACAACATACTTGTGGTCACCAACTTGGACCTGAACATAATCAAACCGCGGATTAACCGCAATGCCGTAATTGGCCGGAATGGTCCAAGGCGTGGTTGTCCAGATAACCAGCGACGTATCCTGATCCAACAAGCCCTTGCCGTCAACTACCGGAAACGCAACATAAATCGACGGTGATTTATCATCATGATATTCGATTTCGGCTTCGGCCAACGTCGACTCAGATGACCATGACCAATAAACCGGCTTCAAACCATGGTAAATGTAGCCTTTTTTCGCCATTGCCCCGAAGACCCGGATCTCGCTGGCTTCATAGGCATGATGCAGCGTAATGTATGGATGTTCCCAGTCACCCATGACACCTAACCGTTTAAAATCGGTCCGCTGCTTATCAATTTCCTTCATGGCAAATTGCCGACACAACTCCCGATAATCCGTCATGGACATCTCTTTGCGTTTGACCCCTTGTTTGGCCAATTGCTGTTCGATCGGCAGTCCATGCGTATCCCAGCCGGGAACATACGGAGCCCGAAAGCCGTTCATGGACTTATACCGAACGATAATATCCTTACTGATCTTATTCAGGGCATGGCCCATATGGATATTCCCATTGGCAAAAGGTGGCCCATCATGCAACATGAAGGTCGGTTTGCCTTCGTTTAACTTCTGCCGCTGCTCATAAACATGATCTTCGTCCCACTTTTTCTGCCAAACCGGTTCGTTCTTTGGTAATCCGGCGCGCATCGGGAAAGTTGTCTTCCCCATATTCAACGTATCTTTAATTTTCACGTGTCCCGCTCCTTTTGTTGATTGAATGAAAAAAGCCCGCCCTATATTAGGACGAGCAAACGTGGTACCACCTAACTTCAGGGAACAAGTCCCCCTCAGTGATTGCTTAACGGTGATCAACCGGTCCCGCTTATTGAATCGGCGAGACAACTGCGAACTGATATCATCAAGCGGTACTTGCCAGGCTCACACCTAATTCCTGGTTCGCTGCAAAGGGGACCGCTAAACGACGCGTGTTCATACGTTTTTAGACATTTTGATCGGTTGTAGCATCAGAATCGTCACTGTTCGATTCACTTGACTCTGATTCCGATTCGGCAGTCGCTGAATCAGCCGGTGTCGCTTCAGCATTTGCTGAGCTTGAGGTTGCACTTTGATCATCTGGGAAAATAATCTCCGTGTAGGCATCGGCACCGGAAGCTGCTCCCTTAGAGTTTACGAAACCAGCTGGCGAATTGTCAAGTGATTCCTGACTTGGGTCCGTGGTATCCGGGGCTTCAGGTGAACTGGAAAGCAATTCTTTCCACTCCGGACTCTTCACAACTTCAAGCTGCGATTCTAGCATGACCTCTAATCGCTGGCGGAAAACCCGGCTTTGGCGTTTGAGATCCTCGGTCTGAACGGAAATATTTTGCCGTTTCAGCTCCGCATCATGCAACGTCTGCTCCGTTTGCGCCTGCGCCTGGTGCATCTTTTGATCGGCATCGGATTTCGCCCGATTCAGAATCGCCTGGGCATCCTGCTGTGCTTGTTGCTTGATCAGATCAGCTTCCTGATGCGCACTATTTTTGACTTTCTCAGCACTCTCTTGCGCCACAATGATTGACTGGTTCAAGGCTTCCTTCATGTCCGTAAAATACCGAACCTTTTCCTTGGCATCTGCCAGTTCCTTTTTAAGTCCTTCATTGTCCTTAATCAGACTGCTGTAATCTTTAACGATCTGGGCAAGAAAATCATTCACTTCATCCTTGTCATAACCGCGCATTTTACTGCTAAATTCTTTATTATGAATGTCCAGTGGACTTAAAGCCATGAAATTCGTCCTCCTTGTATAGATGAGCGCCAGCTTGGTTCTTGCGCGGTTCGCACTTCCCTTAACGCGCTCCCTGGCGCAGAAGCCTGCGTGTAAGGACCTTGGTTGCAATGGCAAAAACCCGCCATCGCGCCCAAGGCCACTTACACTTCGGCTTCTAACCGCGCCAGCTCGCGCTCAGCCTTATTTATGAATAACCGCCGCTGACACACGCAACTTACCTTTTTTGGTTTCACCAAGAATCGCATCCAGTCGCAAGCGGCCGAAACCGCGAACCGAGATGATATCCGACGTCGCAACTTCAGCGTCCGGCGCCTCGGTTTCACCGAAATTCAACCGGACTTTTCCGCCTTGAATCAAAACCTTGGCGCGTTGTCGCGACATATTGAAACCATGCGCCACAACCGTATCGAGTCGCAACGCACTGATTGAAAAGTCGATCGGTTCCCAGTCGTTCTCGGGAGTGACCGCCTGATCTAACGGATAGTCGGTAAAGTGAACGCCGACACGGCCGATTTTCGTGATATTGCTCATGACCCAGTCTTCCATGTGGGCGGCCACAAAGAATTGCCACGTTTGCCCGTCAGTAATGATATCGCCAAAAACATCGCGATCCAGTCCGGCGTTTAATAATGTTCCTTGAATCGTACTATGATGCATCTCGGCAAACTTTTCCGGATACACAATCTGCAACAAGCGAATGTCAAAATCATCCGGTTGTGCTTCATAATAATCCGGTGCAAAAATCAACCGTTGGCGCTCAGCATGCGGATATCCGCCAAAATGCATGAGTTTCATGTCATCGTGGGCACTGATCAGACTGTCAGCGATTAAACGCTGTCGGGGATCGGTAAAATCAGTCAAAACAGCGCGATACTCGGTCCGAGCCGTTTCGACTAATTCAGCGAAATGGTCGATCAGTGCTGCTTCGTCTTTTCGAAAATGTTGATAGATGGCGTCCATGATTTGTCACCCAATTAATTGAACGAGTATCAGGAATAAACGCGACCAGCCGAACTTAATCAGCGAAAGCACGAAGAACGCCAGGATCGGAGAAAGATCCAACCCGGCAATTGCGGGAATGAACCGCCGGAAAATACTTAAAAACGGATCAACCCACCGTTCCAGGAAGCGATCAATCGCCGTCCCTTGAGCGTTAGGAAACCATGAAATCAGAATGTAAACAAACACCATGATCATGTATAAGTAAATCGCCCAGTCACCGACTCGGTATAATGCATACAGAAAATTGAACACTTGACACCTCGTTTAGTGTTGTGATGAAAGATTCAAACCGTCAGAATCAATGGTGCTGGCTAAGGAGCCGTCAATTTCAAAATTGGCTGGCGTAACCAAGAAAATCGACTCACCGATCCGCTTAATCTCACCATTAATCGCGTAGACCGTGCCCGTCAGAAAATCAACAATCCGTCTGGCATCATCTGCGCCAATCCGATCAAAATTAATAACGACCGCCCGATTATTCAATAGATGCGAGCCAATCTCCTTGGCATCTGAATAAATTCTGGGTTCAAACACCACAATCTTAGCAGCCTTCCCGGTCGGTGCAGCCATCGCGACGACCTTATTACCGCGGTAATGATTCACATCCCGATCCTCCGGCTGCGCTGCCTGCGTCTGTTCGTCTTCTTGGTCCTGATAATCATCTTCATCATCATCCATGGCAAAGAAGTTGTTGAATTTTTCGCCTAACTTACCAAACGCCATGTTCCATGACCTCCTGACTATTGACGCCGACGCTTAAAGAACGGCGGCTGGTCGTCGCTTCCGGCATCGTCTGCATTGGTTTGATTTTCAAAAATATCAAAATCTTTTTTTTTCACATTGTTCATGTCATCGGAACTTGGTGTTTGTCGTTTACTTGGCTCGCGCCGCAAATCCCAATTGCCAAATGGATCGTCACTCTGCGCTGACTGATCGTCATGCTGATCGCTGCCTGCAAATGCCGGGCGATAAGCATCATTCCCTTTGTCGCGATCAGCACCCCGGGTTTGTGCAGCCGGCCGCCGTGAGCTTTCACGACGCTGGTCTTCTTCTTCAATACCAGTGGCAATGACGGTCACAACGACTTCATCACCAAGCTCTTCATTGATGGAAGTTCCGAAAATGATGTTAACGTCGTCTTTGGCAGCATCGGCAACAATTTGCGAAGCATCCTGTGCCTCAAACAAACTGAGGTCCGGTCCGCCTGTAATATTCAGCAACACCTGTTTGGCCCCGCTGATATTGACTTCCAATAATGGACTGGAAATCGCCTTTTTTGTCGCTTCGACCGTCCGGTTTTCGCCGGTGGCACTGCCGATTCCCATCAAGGCGGAACCTTGGTTGGCCATCACGGTTTTAACATCGGCAAAATCGAGGTTAACGTATCCAGGACTGGTGATCAGATCGGAAATGCCCTGAACCCCTTGACGTAAGACGTTATCCGCTGCATGGAATGCTTCAAGCATCGGGGTCTTTTTGTCCACGATCTCAAGCAACCGGTTATTGGCGATAATGACCAGCGTATCGACATGTTCCTTCAGCTGAGCAATGCCTTCAGTGGCGTTTTTGGCCCGCTTAGGCCCTTCAAAGGTGAATGGTCGGGTAACCACCCCAACCGTCAAAGCACCTTGGTCTTTGGCAATTTTAGCTACGATCGGCGCTGCACCGGTACCGGAGCCCCCACCCATGCCGGCCGTGACAAAGATCATATCGGCACCTTGTAATGCGGCACCAATCGCCTCTTCACTTTCTTCCGCAGCCTTCTGTCCGATTTCCGGATTGGAACCGGCGCCCAAGCCGCGCGTCAATTTCGGTCCAAGCTGGATCTTGGTTTCTGCGTTGCTGGCATTCAGCGCCTGTAAATCGGTATTGGCAGCGATAAATTCAACACCTTTAACGTCTTCGGCAATCATGCGATTAATGGCATTGCCACCCGCACCGCCAACACCGATAACTTTGATGTTGGCGCCTTTTTCACTCTGTGCGTCCATTTGAAAATCCATTCGTGTTCCTCCTAGAATCGAGATTTATTCAAAGAAATTACCAAAGAACCGGCGCAAGGCAGATGGCTCCTTAGACTTGGTTTTGTCTGTCTGCTTGTCGGGCTTGCGCTTGACGAGACGTTGGCCTTCCGAAGCAGCGGTTTGTTCTGGCTGTTTTTGCGGTGCCGGTGATGGTGACGATGATGGTATCTGCGCGCCGTCAACCATAAACGGTGTCGGCAGAACGCTGGAAACCAGCATTTCAATATCGGTCATTTGAGCAGCATATTTAATCAGTGCTAGGCCTTCCGTAAATGAAGGATGGCGAAGGCCCATGTCATCCGGAATGAAGCGTTTGACTGGGCGATCAAAAATATCCTGTGCTAATTCGGTCACCCCTGGCAGTGCCGTCGTGCCACCGGTGATGACAACACCACCCGGTAGCTCAAGCGCGTTGACGGCATCGAGTGCCTTTTTCAGACGCTTGAATATTTGTGCGACCCGCGCTTCGATGATTTCCGATAAGTATTTTTCCGAAATCATCGCCGGTTCGTGTTTACCGACAACGGTTACGGGGAAGGTTTCTTCTTCGCTGGTAGCTAGCGAATCAGCATTGCCGTATTCACGTTTTAACTTCTCTGCATCCGTAAAGCTCGTGTTTAGTACGACGGAAATATCTTTGGTGATATATTCGCCGCCTTCTTGATCGACCGATGTAAACTTGAGCTTGCGGTCATGAATAACGGCCGCTGTGCTTTGGCCGCCACCCATATCAATCAAGACCGTACCGAAGTCTTGTTCGCCATCAGTCAACGCCAACCGGCCAATCGCCAGTGGCGAAATAACCAGTCCGCCAACCCGTAACCCAGCTTTTTCAATGGCTTTTTTCGTGTTATGAATCACGGTTTTGGGAACCGTTAGCATGATGCCGCGCATTTCCAGCCGAACGCCTAACATCCCACGAGGATCCTTGATATCGTCAAACCCGTCAACGATAAATTCGGTCGGAACCAGTGATAATGTTTCACGCTCAGGCGGTAGGTTGCGAACCAAGGCAGCCGCAGCAACACTGCGGACATCGTTGTCGGAGATCTCTTTGTTCTCCTCACCAACGGCAATCATCCCCGAAACCTGTTCAATTTGCAGCATATTGGCAGGGATGCCAGCCACAACCCGATCGATCTTGATATTTGCCTTGTCTTCAGCTTGGGCAACGGCCGCCTGAATCACCGCGACTGCCTTATCGATGTCAACGATCACCCCACGACTAACGCCTTCAGACCGCTGACTTCCCACACCAATAACATTCATTTGTCCCTGTACTGCTTCGGCAACAATGACTTTTATTGAGGTGGTTCCGATATCAAGTCCAACGTAAATACCTTGATTATCCATGTATCGGGAACCTCCTTGTGTAACTTTTTAATCAACTTAATTTTCATATTAAAACGGTGCCATCATCAGTGTAACACACTCATTTTCTGATGAGAAAACAAACCTTACAAAATCAGTCATTTGACGACTTTTCACCACTTGAATATGGTCGCCAGAAAGCCCCGACTTCTAAATCAACGACGCCTTTTTTCTTGACCTGTGAAACAATTGCCGGATAGTACTTGATTTTTTTGGCAATGGTACGCGAATCGGCTATGATCCGATAGCCATCGCTCATATTCAAGGCAATCTGGTTGGGGTTGGCGTCGCCGCGGCTTGCGTCGATTTCCGAGATATCGTGACGAATCGCGTCCGGGAACTGATTCAGCAGCTCAATCATTTTGGGTAATTCCTTGGCGGTAAACCCGGAAAACACGGGATAAGTGTCGACAGGCGTCTGTGTGCCGGCCTTGAGCACTTTGCCGGTAACCAGAACCTTATGGTAAGCATGATTCCGATATACATAACCAATGGTCTGATATTCCCTGGTGCGAATGATAATTCGGTTGAACCCTTTTATGGTCAGACTGGCTTCTTTAATTTCCGGTAAAGATTTTTGCACCCGTTGCGCAATGTCATTTTTATGCACCAGCACACTGAGCATTAAATCATTATCCGACAGTTTAGTTGCATTGATGACCTGCTGATCAGGAACCGTTGTGACCCCTTGGACGCTTACCAATCCGACTTTAGATAGCGGACTGGCAAAATAGCCAAAAACCCCCAGCAAAAATAGCAGGGGGAGCAGGATCAACGCAAGGTTCTTGATCAGTTTACGCCGCCGCAAATTTTGAATCTTCGGCAGCTCAACATCCAGCTTCGGCTTTCGGCGCCGATCATGTCGCGGCTTCTGTTGCTGACGCGCTTGATACTGCTGCCAGGGTGTCAGCGGATCAGATTGCTGTTCTTTTTTTCGGAGCCAAGCCAAAGTCATCACCTACGTTTCGAAAGGAGTGTTGTCATCACAGCGATCAGCTGATCACTGGCATCCGGTACACCTAGTTTCTTTGATGCCTGCGCCATGGCGGCACGTTTGGCATCATCTTCCATGAGGGTCACGACCCGCTGGGGAAAATCTTGACCTAATTCAGGTTCGGTAATCGTCAGCGCCGCACCTTGTTTGGTTAAACTCTGTGCATTTAAATATTGATGGTGGTGGGTTACGTTAGGACTCGGAATCAGGATGGCCGGAATGCCCAATGCCGTGATCTCAGCAAGCGTCGTCGCCCCGGCCCGGCTAATCAACAAACCGATATCCGGTAAGATTGACGGCATATCATCAATATATGGCACCACCTTGATCGAAGACGGCAACGGTGGCAGAGATTTTTTGATCGTACCATAGTGGCTGCGTCCAGTTGCAAATAGCACTTGGAAATCCGCTTTGCCCCAAATCGGCAATGCTGCTAAAACCGCCTCATTGATCTTGGGTGCTCCGCGTGAACCGCCGAAAACCAATAAAGTACGCTTGTGAGGATCAAGTCCGAAATCCTTTAGACGGTCATTCGGTTTTAACCCGGCAACCTGCTGCGCTCGGGGATTGCCGGTTACCACCACTTTTTTTGCCGGAAACGCTGAAGCCACTTCAGGAAAAACAATGGCGACGCGATCGACAAAATGGCTGAGAAACTTGTTTGTCACACCGGCAACCGAGTTCGATTCATGAATCACGGTTGGAATATGCATTTGCGCGGCAGCGAATAAAATCGCGCCGGAGACATAACCACCGGTACCGACTACAATATCTGGCTTGAAATCGCGCAGCAACTTTTTTGCCTGACCTAAACTGCCGATAAACTTTTTGACTGTTGTCAGATTGCTCAAGGAAAGACTGCGCTTGAAGCCTTGCAGGTCGAGCGTTGCAAATTTCAGGCCGGTTGCGGGTACAATCCGACTTTCCAAGCCATGCTCGGTGCCGACATAAAGGACATCATCGAGTTTACCTTCCGCCTTCAACGCCTCGATTAACGCCAAGGCCGGATAAATATGGCCGCCAGTACCGCCACCGGAAATAACCAGCCGCATTTAATTGCCCTCGCTTTCGACGGTTTGTTGCAACTGATGAACCGCCTTGATGAAATCATCGCCACGGACTTCAAAATTTGGATACTGATCCCAACTGGCCGCTGCCGGCGATAGCAAAATGACATCGCCCGGCCGACTGGCTTCATAAGCTAACGGCACCGCAGTCATGACATTGTCGGTTTTTTGAACCGGTACCCCGGCATCCTTGGCAATTTTGGCCATCAGTGGCGCCGTCTGCCCAAAAACCACCATGCTTTTGACATGTTCCTTGACCAACGGGGTTAAGGCATCCATTGGCAGTCCGCGATCTAAGCCACCTGCCAACCAAACGATCGGCTGATGAAACGCGTTAAGCGCAACGGTCGCAGCTTCAACATTGGTTGCCTTGGAGTCGTTATAAATCCGGCGTCCTTCCAGCGTTTCCAAATACTGAATTCGGTGTTTGACCCCGGAAAAGGTTCGCAGCACTTCGCGAATCGCGTCATCTTCGACCCCTTTTAGTTTAGCGGCGGCAATCGCTGCCAGCGCGTTTTCGATGTTGTGCAGACCCGGGATCTGCATCTCGCTGGCTTGCATGATTTTATCGCCATCAAACGTCAGCCAGCCATCAATCAGCGAAGCACGGGCACCAGCCGCCTGCTTACGGGAAAACGGCACAATCTGGGCGTTACTTTGCTTGGCGAGCTTATGCATTTCTGGAAGATCCCAATTCATAATGAAATAGTCATCCGGCGTTTGGTTCATCGTGATCCGCATTTTGGCTGCAACATAATTGGCGCGACTGCCATGCCAATCCAAATGCGCTTCATAAATGTTGGTCAGAACCGCGATGTGGGGATGCAGGGTTTTGATGCCACACAGCTGAAAACTCGACAACTCCGCCACAATCGTATCGTCTTTGCCTGCCTTTTGGGCGACCTGACTGACGGGAATACCGATATTGCCGGCATCAAACGCATGGTGGGGCCGCTGCTGGTTCAACATCAGGCCGATTAATGTGGTTGTGGTGGTCTTGCCGTTCGTGCCTGTGATTCCGATCCATTCGGCTTCGGATACCTGATAAGCCAACTCCGGCTCGGTAATAATCGGCAAGCCAAGCTCCTGCGCCCGCTTTACCATGGGATTACTGTATGGAATGCCGGGATTTTTGACCATCAATTCAAAATGTTCATCCAGCAATTCGACCGGATGCCGGCCGGTAATCACGCGCATCCCGTCTGCTAACAATTCCTGCGCATCCTTATTGTTATCGAATTTCTGCTTGTCATTAACCGTCACTAAGGCACCTAATTTATGTAGTAAGCGAGCAGCGTTGACACCGCTCTTTGCCAGACCTAACACAAGCACCTTTTTATTACGATAATCCGAAATGTTTTTCACAATTGATCCTTCTTTTTATAGCATGACTTTAAAGAAAAAATACCAGATAAATGCCGCTAGCGATCAACCCGACCAGCCAGAACGTCAAATCAATCCGCCACTCGGACCAACCCTTCATCTCAAAATGATGATGGATCGGCGACATTAGGAAGATTCGTTTGCCGGTTAACTTGAACGAGGCCACCTGCAAGATGACACTGGCAGTTTCAATGACATAAATGATCCCAATCAGTAATAGCGACCACTCGCGATGAAGCAGAATGGCCACGACTGCCAGCATGCCGCCCAGCGCCAAGGAACCTAGGTCGCCCATGAAAATCTGCGCCGGTTTATGATTGAACATCAAAAAGCCAAGCATGGCGCCGACCGTGACAAGGCAGATAATCAACACATCCGTCCGGCCTTCGCGGGCAGCGATGATGGCATAGGTAGCAAACGAAATCGTTGTCTGCCCGGCAACCAAACCATCCAGGCCATCAGTTAAATTAACCGCATTGCTAAAACCGACCAGCCAGAAAATAACAAAAAGAACATAGAACCACGTGGCACTGACATTGCCAATCACCGGTATCCATAAAGTGTGATCGAATCCTTCATGAAAATAAGCGATCAGAAAAATGACGGCACCGAGAATCTGCCCTGCCAGCTTTTGCCAAGCCTTCAATCCTTCATTGCGATGATGAACCAATTTTTCGAAGTCATCATAGAAACCTAGCAAGCCGTATAGAACCAAAATAAACAAGGAAATCCAGAC
This sequence comes from Lacticaseibacillus zeae subsp. silagei, assembly GCF_030770335.1. Classification (NCBI taxonomy): domain Bacteria; kingdom Bacillati; phylum Bacillota; class Bacilli; order Lactobacillales; family Lactobacillaceae; genus Lacticaseibacillus; species Lacticaseibacillus zeae. Next base: position 1,898,077 of record NZ_CP132484.1, read on the forward strand.
ACTCAGCGTCAGTTGATGTTGCCAAATGCTAACCCAAATAGCCGAAATAATCATCGCGGCAATGAAAACCAGCCCGCCCATTGTCGGTGTTCCTGATTTCTTTTCGTGCCAACTCGGCCCTTCTTCGCGAATCACCTGGCCTTCTTTTTTGTAACGCATGTACCCGATAAACAACGGCATAAACATAATTGTAATGGCAAATGCCGAAACCATCGGAATGAGCATCTGAGCAAGTTGCATGACTATCCCCAATTCTATTGTTGTTTGAACTCGATTGTTCCGCTGGCATCACCTAAAAGAGTCCCTTTGGCAATACTTTGCCGAACAACAAAGCCGTCACCGACAAGTTTGAATTTCTTACCGGTCAATTGTACAAATTTTAACACATCGGATTTCGACCAACCAGTAAGATCAGGCATGGTCATGGCACCATTGGTCAAAAGCAGCACACGCGAATCGCGCAGTGCCTTGGTTCCACTTGCCGGCAGTTGCTGAACAACTTTATTGCCGGTACCTATCGTAGCAACATCAAAGCCGGCTTTTTTCACGGTATCCTGGGCCGTTGTTAACGCAGCGTTGGTGACCGCAGGAACGTCTGCCGTATTGGTATCTTTTGACACGGTGCCATTGGCAGTGGTATCAAGTGCCCGCTGCATCATCGGTTTAAAAATGCTGGCCAAAATCGTTTCAGCCGGTTCCGTCATTTTCTGTGGTTGTTTCATAGTTATATAAAGCACATATTTTGGATCCGAAGCAGGAGCAATACCGGCCACACTAAAGATGTAGTTAGAATCACCAGTGAGGTAACCGCCTTGCGGACTGGCAATTTGTCCGGTACCCGTTTTAACCGCTAAATCAACGCCTGGCATTTTATACGCAACCCCGGTGCCATCTTCATCGTTAACCACGTGTCGCATAGCGTCAATGACTTGAGCGGCGGTTTCTTTGGAAATGGGCTGGCCGACAACTTCAGGTTTATAGACTGTTTCCTTGCCATTCTTGTGCACGACTTTAGACACAATTTGTGGTTTCAGCATTTTACCGTCATTTGAAACGGCACTAATCGCCTGCATCATTTGCATGACATTCACTTCAATGCCTTGTCCAAACGAGGTGATCGCCTGGTCCAGCGGCTGGGCAAAACTGATCCGCCCATTGGTTTCGCCTGGCAAAGTGATGCCGGTTTTTTGGCCAAATTTAAATTTATCTAAATAACTCTTCCAGACGCCGGCACCCATTTCCTGTTCGATTTTCACCATGCCGACATTACTCGACAATGGAAAAGCTTTGCTCAGCGGAATCGAACCCCAGCCGCCAGTGCGCCAGTCATTGACTGTTCCGCCGTCAAGCTTCACGGAACCGGATTGGTAATATTCATTTGGGTGATACTTGCCGCTCTGAATAGCCGATGCCAAGGTGACAATTTTCATAACGGACCCCGGTTCGTAATTGTCCTCAACCAAGGAATCCCGCCACATGTCGCCTAACCCTTCACCGGTTGAAGCATCGAATGTCGGTCGCTGGCTGGCTGCCAAAATTTTGCCGGTTTTGGCATTCATCAAAACCGCCGTCAACGCCTTGGGTTCATATTTCGTCTGCACATCGGTCATCAGGGTTTCTAAGTATGACTGGAGGCCACTGTCAAGCGTGGTATAAACCGTCCCGCCATTAACCGGCGTTTTTAATTTAGTTTTGGCATTAGGCAACTTGTACCCGTACGCATCGGTTTCACTGCGACGATAACCATTATCGCCCGCAAGAACGGTATTGAACTGCTTTTCCAGTCCCATGACCCCGGTTAATCCGCCGCCTTTGTCCTGAGCCTGGGCAATGCCAATCACGTGGCTGGCAAACACGCCGTTGGGATAAAGCCGCGACGGTGTTTCCCGAAAATGAATACCTGGCAGCTTTTCCGCGTCAATTTGCTTTTTAATCGCCAAACTCAATTTGGTTCCCGGCGTGCCGAATTCGACTTGAAAGACGTGCTTTTTAGTCGGATTCAGCCGCGCCAAAATCTTATCTTCACTGATCGCCAAATAACGGCTCAACACTTTGGCCGTTTTTGCCTTGTCTGTAACGTAATCAGGTTTATCGCCATTCTTATTTTGTTTGTCAAGAATGGCATAAATCGTGTACGTATTTGAGTCCTCGGCAATGACATTTCCGGTGCGATCCAAAATGGCACCGCGCTGCGCCTGCAGCACCGTGTCGGTACGATATTGTTTTTGCCGCTGCTTGGCAAGGTTGTTAGAGTCCACTTCGCCCACCGTGGCAACAAAAGAAAAACGAAGAACGAAGCCACCGAGAATCAGGAGCGTAAACCCGATCAGTCCGATACCAAATAATTTACGATTCCGGGCTGGATGTGCATTCGTTGATCGTTTTGATTTGAAAAGTTTCATTGATTATCAACACGCTTTATATTGCCGTTAATGACTTTGAACCCATGCGCTTTTGCAAAAGCATCGAGTCGTTCCGAATTAGAGAGCTCGCCAATTTCCTGCTTGAGATTCGCCGTTGCCTGCGACTGCTTCATAATGCGCGCTTGTAGATCTTCATATTGGCGCTGGGTATTACTCAGGCGGTTTTGCATGAACAGACAGACCACACAAACAACCGTCGCCAAAATACCACAAGCGAACATCAATGTTTTTTCAAACCCGCTAAAAGCGATATGTGTATGTGGTGCGGGTTCGTTAGCTGGTTTATGTACCGGTTTAGGCGCCGGTTGTTGCACCAAAGGTCTTGCTGTACTCTCAAGCATTTATTGTACCCCCTAGTTGCGAATTTTTTCGATAACTCTGAGCTTAGCGCTATGTGCACGGTGGTTTTCGGCCAACTCATCAGCGCTTGGTAAAATCGGCTTACGCGTGACCAAGCGATAGTGCGGTTGGGCAGATGCCGGAACAACCGGCAAACCGCGGGGAACGTCTTGAACTGACGAAACTTCCTTAAACATGGTCTTAACCAACCGATCTTCTAACGATTGAAAAGTGATCACGCTGATGCGTCCATTAACATTGAGTAACTTCAATGCCTGCTCCAACGATGATTCCAGTGCTGACAATTCGTCATTGACCGCAATGCGAATCGCCTGAAACACCTTTTTGGCGGGGTGCCCACCGGTTCGCCGAGCCTTGGCAGGAATCCCCGCCTTAATCAAATCCACAAGCTGAAAGGTCGTGGTAATCGGACTTTCAGCTCGGGCTTGCTCAATCCGCCGCGCAATCTGTTTGGAAAAGTGCTCCTCCCCATAACGCGAAAAGATACGAACCAACTCCGCGTAGGGCCATTCATTCACAATAGTCTTGGCATCGAGTGTTTGACGTTGATCCATGCGCATGTCCAGCGGTGCATCGAAGCGGTAGGAAAAGCCGCGCTTGGAATCGTCAAATTGCGGTGATGAAACGCCCAGATCATACAAAATACCGTCGACATCGGAAATGTCCAAATCAGCCAGTGCTGCCGTTAGTTCCCGAAAGTTACGGTGAACCAGCGTCAGTTGCGGCGGTAAATCGCCAAAGCTAGCGGTCACTGCAGCAATAGCGGCTTCGTCCTGATCAAACGCGATCAAGCGCCCTGTTGTCAGTTGCTTTAAAATCTGCCGGGTATGGCCACCGCGACCCAGCGTGGCATCAACATAGGTACCATCAGGTTTCACGGCTAAAGCTGCCGTTGCTTCTTTTAATAGAACCGTTTCATGTTTGAATTCTGTCATCACTACAACCCAAAGTCCGTTAAGTTCTCCGAAATATCATCAAAGTTTTCTTCAGCCGTGTCAGCAAATTCCTGCCAGCGCTCGGCATCCCATACTTCAATGCGAGTATTGACGCCGACAAGCACGCATTCCTTTTTCAATGCTGCATGCTTAAACAGCGACTTAGGAATGTTAATCCGCCCCTGCTTGTCAATTTCACACTCAGTTGCGGCCGAAAAAAGAAAGCGGGTGAAGGTACGGGCATCTTTTTTGGCTAACGGTAACGTTGCCAGTTTGGCCTGCAGCTTGTCCCATTCGGCAATTGGATAACCAAAAAGACAGCCATCCATGCCGCGGGTTAACACAAACGATGCCCCCAGTTGCTCACGGAATTTGGCTGGAATAATCAGGCGCCCTTTAGCGTCGATACTGCGTTCAAATTCACCCATGAGCATAGCTGGCACCTCCCTACGATTTTCAGTCTACCACAACGCCCCACTCTTCTCCACATCTAACCACAATTGAAACAAAATTTAGTTATTTTATGTTTTAAAAAACTTTTAAGACGCAAAAAAGTCCGTGATCACAAGGATCACGGACTTTTTTAAAACGTGGGTAGAAAGTGGGGGCTTATCCCAAAAAATAGATCAATATACCGCCGAACCACCAACAAGTGGTGGCCAATGAGAGGATTCGGGTCAACATGCGCCAATAACGGTGGATAATGAGATCATATTCACGAACGACCTGCCAGATAACCAGGATCAAAGCGATCACCATAGCCGTAAACAAAATCACCCAAATAAAATTCGGGGTTTTCGTAAAAGTCAGCTGAAAAATCGCCCAAAAATTAACCACTGTCAATAAGAAGAACCAAGAACCGCCATGAAAATCAAAGTACACGACTGCCGCGACAACCATGCACCACACTAAAATCGGCAATCCCAACGCAAGCAACACCATGATGAGTCCTCCTGGAGGCAGCCGCCTGAAGCGCTGTCTGTTGATACTATTCTAATTAACCCTACCCAAAGCAAGGATAAGCGTCAAGCTTGATTTGGTTGAAAGATGGACCATTGCAGTGCCAACTCATGCCGAACCATTTCAACGCTGCTGTCATTCATCAAAAAGTAGAACTTTGCGAACCGTTAAAAATGGCAATTTTTTCAAAATCCATCCAGCATCTCAGTTGCCGATCCTTGCAAAAACCAGTACAATGAGAGCCAGCAGAATAACAAAGGTGGTGTTTTCGGTGCAGAAAAAGAAAAAGTCTAAATTTCAAAAAATGACAATCATCAGCGCTTGGGTGATGATTATCATTACTGTGCTCGGCGTCGTTCTTGGTGCCCTCGCTAGTTTACAACTTATCTAAACCGATCACCTTGGATCCTTAGTGGAATAACTTGCAAAAAAGACCCAGCGACAACTCGTCTGTCGTTAGGCCTTTTTTTCTTGCGCTCACAGCGGTTGCGTCACAGAATCGGTGCCAACAACCGCGAGAGTTCCTCTCCTAGTCGGGCAGGCCGCTTTTTGGCGTCAATGACTTTTTGCGTATACGGCATCGCACGCTCCATGTCGGCAAGGAAAAGTTTCTGGAATGTTTTGCCGATCCGATGATCATAAATAAACGCGGCAATTTCAAAGTTTAGTTTAAAGGAACGAATGTCAAAGTTGGCGGTTCCGGTAGAAACGTATTTACCATCGACTACAATCGTTTTGGCATGCAGGAAACCTTCCTCATACAAGAACGCCTGACCACCATTAGCCACGACTTGGTTCAGGTAAAACTGCGAAGCTTTGGCCATCAATTCCTGATTGGTTTTCTTCGGAATCATAATGCGGACATCGACACCAGCATTGGCCGCAATCGTCAACGCATCCAGCAAGCTGTCATCCGGCACAAAATACGGCGACTCGATCCAGATACTGCGCTTAGCCTGATTGATGAGACCCAGATAACCTAGTTTAATCGCTTCAACCTGCTGCTCCGGTCCCCCGGCAACCACCTGCATCGTCGTATTACCAGTGACAACCGGCTCACGGAAAAGAACGTCAACATTTTTAACCTGTTGCTTTCGGCTGGTACCATTCCAGTCCATCAGAAAACGCGCTTGAATCACGGCAACTGCCTTACCCTGAATCCGCAGCTGGGTATCGCGTAACGTGGGCAAGCCATGATGCTCTTTTCCTAAATTAAAGCCCCCCAAGTATGCCAGATGCCCATCGATGACAATCAGCTTACGGTGATTCCGAAAGTTAATTCGCGGATTCCACCGCCCAAGTTTCGTCGCCACAAACCGCTCAACCTGGCCACCGGCATCGGTCAAGCCTTTCCAAAAACTGATCGGCAAGCCGTGAGAGCCAAAAGTATCGTACAAAACGCGCACGGTAATGCCGGCATGGGCCTTTTCAATTAACAGATCCCGTAACTGGCGGCCCACAGCATCCGGCTGAATCGTGTAAGCTTCAATATGAATATGCTCAGTCGCCAATCCGATGTCTTCAAACAGTTGCTTGAAAAAAGCTTCGCGCAACGCCAAAACCTGAACCTCGTTATGGGTGGTCACCAAAGCATCATCGGCCCGCAGTAACGTGCGAACCAACTCGGAAACGCCGCCGCTACCAGGGGTGCCAATTAACGGCTGACCGGCTGCCAATGCTTCTTGCTGCTGAACGACCAAGTCATTGATGCCTAAAAGTCGTTGCGTCATCAAGTCTTGCATGCGATTAGCCCGCAGCTTACGACCAAACACAAAATAAATGATAAAACCCACAAACGGCAGCAGCATCAATACCAACAACCACGCCCATACCGCGGAGATGTCACGATGCGAGCGAAAAACCGTCACAATCGCAATCAATGCATTCACAAGATAAAGCCCGCCAAAAATCAGCCCAAGCCACATAAACTTGCCTCCTCGCCAAATTCACGCTAAAAGATGCCATATCAGACTTTTTGTCAGCCAATCGCATGGCAATGATTATACTCTACTTTACCGACAAGGCAGCGTAAAAGTCCAGTGGTGCTGACGTAAGGACGGCTCATTCTCACTCCGTTTTCTTTCTAAAGATTGGTGCCTACCCACATCTTCTGACAATAAAAACGCCGGGGGAAATGCTACGATCAGATGAATCAGTATCTGACACAGCATTTCTCTCAGCGTTTATAAATGATTGATCAACGATGACACATGACTAAACAAAGCTCATTTGACCACGCTCGCCAATCAATCTTCAACCTTGCCGAACCACTTCTTTTGCAGTTTTGCGATGGTGCCATCGGCTTTCAGTGCCTTCAAGCCGGCGTTAATTTTACCGCGCAAAACGTGGTCGGATTTACGCATCCCCACAGCAAAATCTTCTGGCGGAAACGGATCACTAACAATGTGATAGCTTGACGGGTCCGCTTTGTGGGCAATGTAATAACGCGCATAAACTTCATCCATCAAAATGCCTTGAATTCGCCCTGCATCTAAGTCAATAAAGGCATCATTGAACGTATCGTAAAGAATCGGGGTTTTGTTAGCAATCATGTTCTTTAAGATTTTCGGTTGGGCATCTAAGTCAAACGCGCCGCTTGATCCCGTCTGCACGCCTAGGGTTTTCCCTTTCATATCCTGCAACGAATTGATTTGACTCTTGGTTTTGGTCACCAGGATCTGGTGATTAATCAGGTAATTATCGGAAAAAGCAACTTTTTCTTTGCGTTCCGGCGTGACAGAATAGCCGTTCCAAATCAAGTCAATGGTTTGATTTTTCAGTTCGGTTTCTTTCATGGACCAGTCAATTGTCTGAAAATCGGCTTTGATGCCATAGCGCTTAAAGACTGCCTTTGCCAAATCAATGTCATATCCGGCCAGTTGACCATTCTTTTGCCGAAAGCCCATCGGTACGAACGTGTCATCTAAACCGATCACGACTTTTTTCGTGCGCTCAATCCGCGGCCAGGAATTGTTGACGGTTTCCCGCGCACAGCCGCTGATGATGAAACCTGCCATGGCCAAAACGACCATGACGGCTAATAAAATTCGCCGTTTCATTGGCCATCACCGCCTTTGCCAACGTGATAAGTCGTGTCCGCAACACTTTTGGCAAAGTCCATGTCATGGGTAACCACGACCTGCGTCATCCCGGAAGCCTTAAACTGATTGACCATTTCGGCCACGTTCTCCCGCAACAACGGATCCAGAGCGCTGGTTGGTTCATCATACAAAAGAATTTGCGGATTCAACGCCAATGCCCGCGCGATCGCGACCCGTTGCTTTTGCCCACCGGAAAGTGAATACGGGTACGCCTTTGCTTGATCGGTGAGCGCTAATTGATCCAATAATTTCTTGGCAGTCGCGTCTGCCTGCTGTTGGTCAATCCCCTGCAGTGTCGGCGCCAACGTGATATTCCGCATCACGGACAAATTCGGAAAAAGTTCGAAGTTCTGAAACACAACCCCGATGATGCCCTGTTTGCGCATGGCCTGCGCGGTTGTCGGCTCGCCATTCCAGATCATGGTACCTGAATCAGCCTGTTCCAGTCCGCTGATAATCCGCAGCAAGGTGGTTTTCCCGGCACCACTTGGGCCCACAATCGCTAGAGTCTTGCCGTCTTCAATCGTCACTGTGACATTTTTCAAGACCGGTCGGCCGTTAAAAGATTTGTTGATATTTTTCAGTTCTAACATGTTCGCCACCTCCTAGCGATAGTATGAAAATGCTGCTTCGATCCGTTTTTGCAGGAACGTCAGGATCAGCGTCAGCAACAGGTAAATGACCCCGACCAGCACAAGCGGCAACAAGGTGACATCGCGGGCACTGGCAATGTTCCCGGCCCGCAACAGATCGCCTAAGCCGATGACATAAACCAAACTGGAATCCTTCACGAGGTTAATGACTTCATTACCGATGGACGGCAGCACGATTTTGACGACTTGCGGGATAACGACATACCGCAATGCCTGCCAGCGCGTCATGTTCAAAACGGTACTGGCTTCAAATTGCCCTTCATCAACGGCACCAAAACCGCCACGAAAAATTTCCGCAAAGTAGGCAGCGTAATTCAGAATAAAGGCAACTAAGGCCGCCGAGAACCGATCAAAAACAATCCCGATAATCGGTAAGCCATAAAAGATAAACATTAATTGCAACAATAATGGCGTGCCCCGAAAGACCCAAACATAGCCTTCCAAAAGACCTTTCCCTGCCTTGCCCAGAATCGATTTAGGCTTGGGAATGAGTCCCACTGATAAAATCAAGCCAAGTGGAATGGCGCCTACCAACGTGATGGCAAAAATCCCCAAAGTCATTTTCACACCAGATAATAAGGCCGGTAAAATCTGAAAAATATAAGTCATGGTGCTTCCTCCTTCAAATCCGTGGCAACTTTACTGCCATGGTTTCTGTTCATTTTATTAAACGCGTTTTGTGGTTGGCGGGGCGCACCCGGTGACCGACTAATAATGCAAAAAAGCGCCCTCTTGCTCTGCTTGCAAGAGGACGCTTTTTTGCGCGGTACCACCTCAGTTTGCCGACTGTTCACACAGCCGACCTCATGTGGTTGAAATCAACTTCATAAGCCTCATTCGAAATCGCAGTCATAAAAAAATCCTCTTACAGCAAGTTGCTGTAAGAGGACGGCTTAAACCGCGGTTCCACCTCAGATTTACCAATTGCTCACACAATCAGTCTCATGTAGTTGTTTCAACCACGGCGATAACGAGCCCAACCGAGACGACCTACTAAAGTTCAATCGTCCACTCATGGATGTGTGATCAACGGATGACTATCCGGTTCCCATCAACCCGGACTCGCTTAAAATCATGACCGCTGATCGATTCCACTCAACGCTTTAATGAATTGTCACTAAATTACACCGAAAATCAGCGAAAGTCAACTATTCCTAAAGATTTGTGCAGCTTTTCGCCGGAAACGTGATGGCCAACTCTTGGTGTCAGCACATCGCTCCGCCTGGTTTAGTTAGTTATGTCGGTGGAAAAGTTTTGACCAAAAGCCCTGCTTTTTAAGGCGAATATCCATTAGTGGAACACTGTCACCCAAAAGTCGCCGGGCAATATTGCGATAACCTTTGCTGGCCAAATCATCGGGATCCATGACAATCGCTTCACCTTTGTTGGAGCTCTCAATCACACCGTCGTCATCAACGATAATCCCCAACAAATCGAGCCCCAAATGACTGGTGATTTCGTCAATGTCCATCGAGCGGCCATCTGCCAGCATATTTTGCCGAATGCGGTTGATGATCAGTCGCGGTTTTAGTGGCATATCCCGCTGTTCAAGCAAACCAACCACCCGATCGGCATCACTGACTGCCGAAATTTCCGGTGTGGTCACCACAATCGCCCCATCGGCAGCCCCAGTCGCATTGCGAAAGCCTTGCTCAATCCCAGCAGGCGAATCAAGAATGATATAGTCAAAATCAGGCCGCAACTGTTCAACAATTTCGACAACCTGCTCTGGCTCTATGGCATCTTTTTCAGCATTCTGCGCCGCTGGCAATAAGTATAAAAGATCATCAAAGCGTTTGTCTTTGATCAAGGCTTGATGCAATTTAGCCCGGCCGGTAGCGACATCGACAATGTCATAAATAATCCGATTAGAGAGCCCCATGACCACATCCAAATTACGCAGGCCAATATCAAGGTCCAATAAAACCACCCGCTTGCCTTGCAAAGCCAATGCGGTGCCGATGTTAGCCGAGGTGGTCGTTTTGCCGACGCCACCTTTACCGGAAGTAACCACTAACGCTGTACCCATCTACATTGCCTCCATTTGCTTGAATAATCGCGGCCGAAGATTCGCCAGTTCAGCCATTTTGGCGTGTGTCATTGTATGTAACTCACTTAAATAAGCAACCGGCTTGAGGGGATCATAGTGATCAGCGACAATCTCGATCACATCGGCAATCCGCACCTGACTGGCCCCTTCAAGATCGCCAACCACAACGGCGCGCGTATCCCCTTGGCTGCCAGCCTGCACCACGCCACTGACCTTACCCATCACAAAAACATTCCCGGAAGCACATAGAGTCGCACCGGAATGCAGATCGCCCAAGAACAGGACGTCACCCATGATGTCAATCGTTTGGCCAGACCGAACCACGCCACCAATACGATGCGTCATTTTGGCCGTCACCATATCGGCCACCACATCTTTATCAACGACCGCACTGGTAATGCCATTGATTGAAAAACGCGGATAATCAGCGAAAACCGATTGAATTTGGGCAAGCTGCTCTTCAGTCAACAAACGATTACCGGTTTCCAAGCGATAACTGACTTCACCAGTCGGCGTTTCTTCATACAGCTTCCCCAGTAACGTTTTCAGCGTCCTGATGATCTGCATAAAATCCGCCGTATCCTGAAGCTGCAGTGCCAGACTGTCGTTTCGACCTTTTAAGACCACACTGTCCACATCATCACCCCAAACTATTCTTCCGCTAAGTTAATCAATACCCGATGCAATGGACCATACACAATGACAAAGAGAATCAGATTGACCGTCAACCCCGGCCCCAAATGATTGGCAATCAGCATCACCACACTGGAACTACCATAGCCAATAAAATGATTCACAAAATAATTGGCGACACCATACAGCAGCAACGCGATGATATACACCATTCCGACAAAAACCGCGGTGTGCGGAATGTATGGTCGAATCTGGCGAACGATATAAATCACTAGCGCGAACAATAAAGCATTGACGCCTAATATGCCGGTGTAAAAGCTGTCGAAAATCAATCCGATCAAAGCGGCAATCCAGGTCGTGTACTTCTCTTCCGGCACCAGCAAGGTCACCATGACCAACCCTAATAAGGTCAGCTGCGGGGTGCCCATGAAACTCGGCTGCATAATCCACTGAGCTAACACTGATGCCAGACTGCCATCAATTAATAACAGCAAAAGCAGGATTGAAATAATCCACCAATGCCCTGTAAAGTGTTTTTCGTTCAACATATATCAGTCACCCTTGATTGTCCGCGAAATGACCGTCACAACCGTTACATCATTCAGATTCGCAGCCGGTGACAAATAAACGGTATTGGCAAGCCCATAGTCATCTTTTTTAACACTAGTGACTTCGCCGATAAGCAAGCCTTTAGGGGTCATGCCGCCCAAGCCGCTGGTCACGACTTTATCGCCTTTTTTAATCGCATGCTCACTGTTCAGTTCACCAAGAACCAAGTCACCCGACTTTTCGTCATAGCCGGTGATGATCCCGTTAACTTCTTTATCCTCACTTGTTTCAACGGCGGCAGCGACGCGATCACTGGATTTATTGGCAGTCGATAGCATTTCGACTTTTGAACTGGTTCGGTTGACTTCAACGATCCGGCCAACCAATCCGGATCCGGCCATCACCGGCATGCCTTTTTTAACCCCTGCTGCGCTGCCTTGGTTAATCACCACCATGTTCCGCCAATCACTCGGCGTTCGCAAAATAACGGCGGCGCTGATCTGCGAGTAATCAGTCAAAGTACCATTCAATTTCAACTGTTGTTTCAGCTGTTTGTTTTCGCGTTTGAGGGTTTGAACCTGAACTTTGGTCTGGGCCAAACTATCTAGTTGTTGTTTCAGGTGCTGATTCTCCTGGAACGTATCCATCAGGCTATGCACGTCATCCAACCCGTTGCGGGCAAAATCCCCCGGTAAGGCAACCAGGCGGCCACCGATGCCAACAACATCATTGGCAATCCGCTGAATAAACGGCGGGGTGTTGCGATTATTGCTCGCATAAATCGACCCAGCGACCAGACCAATACTGACCAGCAAAGCGATCATGAGGGCGATCAATTTTTTATTGGAAAAGAATTTCTGCATTGGTTCCTCCGTCACACTCGCGAAAAGAGGCCAGGATCCTTCATCCCAGCCTCTTGCCACACGCAAACCATCTTCATTTATGGGCTGTTAACGTTTCTTTAAAACGTCAATATTCTTCAACGATTCGCCAGTTCCGATCGCAACGCAATCTAACGGGTCCTGCGCGATGAAAACCGGTACCTTGGTTTCATCGGAAATGACATCCGGCAGATGCTTCAAGAGCGCCCCGCCACCAGTCAGCACGATACCGTGATCAATCACATCAGCCGCAATTTCCGGAGATGTTTCTTCCAGCGTTTCCTTAATGGCGGTAATGATATCAAGCACGTTTTCATGAATCGCAGACGCAATATCCGTTGCCGAAATATCGATCGTCTTAGGCAGGCCACTTAATAAGTCACGGCCGCGTACGGTCATCCCGTCAATGTCAGCAGCTTTTTCAACCGATGCCGAACCGATTTGAATTTTCATCGCTTCAGCGGTTCGTTCGCCGATTAATAAATTAAAATTCTGGCGCAGATGATTGATAATGGCTTCGTCAAACTTATCGCCGGCCACCCGAATGGAGCGACTCGAAACGATGCCACCTAATGAAATCGTGGCAACATCGGTTGTGCCGCCACCGATATCAACAACCATACTGCCTGTCGGGTCCATAACCGGCAAGCCCGCACCGATCGCCGCGGCGTATGGTTCTTCAATCACAAACGCATCCCGTGCGCCAGCTACTTTAGCCGCATCAATGACGGCACGTTTTTCAACTTCGGTAACCCCACTTGGCACGCAAATCATTACCTGCGGATGGCTGCCATTACCCAATGCTTTTTGCATGAAGTATTTCAACATGGCCGCAGTTGTGTCGTAGTCAGCGATGACCCCATCTTTCATTGGTCGGATCGCCACGATATTGGTCGGGGTACGACCGATCATGTCGCGGGCTTCTTCACCAACGGCAATGACTTCTTCCGTCTGGGTATTCTTCGCGACCACGGAAGGCTCATTTAAGACAATGCCCTTGCCGTCGACGTAAACTAAGGTATTTGCGGTGCCAAGATCGATCCCGATATTCTTTGATCCAAATCCAAACAAGACGTTCTCTCCTTATGCTGACTCATTTCGTATTAACTCCATGCATTATAGCATATTTATTTCTGTGACAAAATGTGAAACCGCCTGATTTTGGCACCTTACCGCCAATTTCAAAAAACCTTACAATTTTCTTGAATTAATTAAAGTCCGGATCGTCTCGGGCAAAAGAATAAAACGCCTTCCCGCCGATAATCAAATGATCCAGCAAATTCATCCCTAGCAACGCCGCTGCCAGCTGAAAACGAGTTGTCGTGTCGCGATCTGCCTGACTCGGTGCCGGATCGCCACTGGGGTGATTATGAACCATAATGAGATTCGTGGCACTCAACTTTAATGCTTCACGAAATACCACCCGCGGATCGGCCAATGCGGAATCAACCGTACCAATCGCCACCGTTTGTTCGGTAATAATCTGATTTTTGACATCTAAAAACAAAATCAGCATGGACTCCTGATTAGCACCGGCAAAACGCGAAACCATGGTCTTGCCCAACTGTTCGCTATTTTTAATCTGCCCATAACGCACGGATTGTCGGCGCATCACCCGGCGGCCCAATTCCACACCAGCCAAAATGCTGGCGCGTTTGGCGGCACCCAGTCCGCGAATGTGATCCAGTGAGTCACCATCACCTTCTGCCAAACCCTGCAAAGCCGGATAAGTTGCCAAGACCTCGCTTACAATTTCTTTGACCGGATAATGCTGATTTCCCGCCCGCACAATCAGTTGCAGCAATTCCGCATCTGTGAGTGCTGCCGGTCCATGCGCCAATAACCGTTCACGCGGTTGTTCAGTTGCATCTGCCATCGTTTTCCCCCTGGTAGCACACGTGCAGGTCGCATCAATTCAAGTCGCACATTGCGTTTCGAGCTGATACTAATTGAATATCCTGGTTGCGCGCTGCGATTTTAAGCCAATTCATGACTCATTAGGAAGATTACGCAAATGTGGTATGTTTTTGCAGCCAGTTCGGCAGTTCGGTGATGGCCGATAAAATGGCCGTCGCTTTCTCATCCGGTTGTTGGGCAATGCCGGGAATCATGATCACAGGCAGACCGGCACCCTCTGCGGCCGCCACCCCGACGTGCGTGTCTTCGATGACGATCGCCGGGCCAGCGCCTAAATGTCTTTTCATGACCTGATACACTTCGGGATCTGGCTTATGCGCCTTGACATCACTGCCAGTCAAAATCGGGTCAAACCAGTCTTGCCAACCGGCTGCTGCCAAAACCACATCAACATAATGCTGAGCACTACTGGTTGCCAATGCCAGCCGATAATGAGCAGCCCGCAGCGTTCTCAAGGCTTCATCAGCTCCAGGCAACACAAAATCCGCACCATTGCGAATCCGATCCAACACATCCTTGGTCGAAAATTCTTGAAACCACGCAGCGTTTTCCGCTCCCACAAGATCTGCAATAATCTTGGCTTCGTTTGGCCCCGCTGAACCGACTAACGGGCGAAAATCGTCTTCGGTTCGCTTCAAACCCAACTCAGCTGCGGCACGCACATTACTTTGAAGATAAATCGCTTCGGTATCAACCAAGGTTCCGTCCAGATCAAAAATCACGGTTGCTGTCATGACTTTCCCTCCAATAAAGTTTGGCGCACGGCAGCAGCAAGGTACAAGGATCCCGTGATCACAATCGGTTGCTCCGGATCATCGTCCAAGCTGGCTGCCAATGCCGCCTGCCATGAGTCTTTTAACTGTCCTTCATGAAGCCTTTGGTATCCGGCTTCAGGTAATGCACGTGGCGTCCCTGGCACTGGCACGAGGTAAACAGTCGCAAATGCCCGTGTCAGCATATCTGCCATCGCTTCATAGTCCTTGTCAGCCAAAATACCGGCAATCACCGTGACCGGTCCGGAAAACAGTTCTTGCAACGCAGCGACCAGGCCCTTAATACCGTCCGGATTATGCGCGCCATCCAGTACAATAAACGGTGAATCGCTAATCTTTTCAAGCCGCGCCGGCCAGCGACTGGCCGCAATGCCTTGGCGAATATCGCGCGCCGTCAATGGCCAGTGGGCTGCCTGTGCATAAACTTTAGCGGTTTTAATCGCAATCGCCATATTGCGCTGTTGATAGTCCCCAACTAATGGCACGATCAGATCCGGTAACGATCCGTCTTCGTCTTGGTATGTCAAACGCTGTCCCCAGCCGTGCAGCTTGGCTTTGGGAACCGTGAAATCCCGACCGAAGCGAAACCACTGACTGCCGGTGGATTGCGTTTTGGCCGCTACCACTGCCGTTGCATCGGGTACCAAGTCGCCGGTGACTACCGGAACTCCCGGCTTGATGATGCCAGCCTTATGTGTCGCAATCGCCGTAATGGTATTGCCTAACAATTTCTGATGATCCAGCGCCACCTCTGTCAACACACTCACAACCGGCGTGATGACATTGGTTGAATCGGTATCTCCGCCAATACCGACCTCGATAACCGCCACATCAACGAGGCGTTGGCGAAAATACCAAAAAGCCAAGGCCGTGACAAATTCAAACTCGGTCACATTAAAGTCAGGCTGAGCGGTGCGCAAGCCATCAAGTGCTGCCCGGGCGACCGCAACCGCCTGTACCAGTTCATCATCGGGAATCGGCTTATGGTCAATCATCATGCGTTCATTGAAACGCATAATAAACGGCGAGGTAAACAACCCCACTTTCAGCCCGCTAGCTTCCAGCACATGGGCAATGGCATTAGCCGTCGATCCTTTCCCGTTCGTGCCGGTAATGTGGATATAGTGACCTTTTTCCTGCGGGTCGCCAAGCGCATGCAACAATGTCAAAATACGACGATGATCACCGGTTTTGGCCAAACGCGGAAAAGAATGAATATAAGCAACACTTTCAGAGTAGTTCATCGTTAACTTCCTTCAATCGTGACATCCATGCAGACACCGCCTTTGCAGCGCCTCAATATGGCTTAATCATACCAGAAAATGCTGGTCGGCTCGTTTACTGACAACGGAAATTTTTGTCAGATTCAGGTGAACACACGGATTTACGTGTACAAAAAAGATCGCACCAATTTGGGATGCGATCTTTTTTAGTAGCCTAACGTATTGCTCACGCTCACCACTTGAATGTTGGCGGGCAAAATACTTTAACAGCAAGACAGAGCTTCGACCTCTTACGCCTGCTGTAACTGCTCAAGTCGTTGCTGGGTGCTGCTAAGCTGGTCGGCGAAGTCGCTGCGCTTGGTGCGCTGTTCGGCGACAACCGCTTCAGGCGCTTTGGACAGGAAGCCTTGATTGTTGAGTTTCTTGTCAATCCGGGCAATTTCCTGCTCAAGCTTCTTAGCGTCTTTGGTTAACTTGGCCTTTTCTTCGTCCAGATCGACCAATTCATTGAGCGGAACAAAAATCGTTGCTCCGGTAATGACGGCGCTGCCAGCCATTTTCGGCTCTGCTACATCAGTGCTAACGGTGAAGTCCTTGCTGTTAACAAACCGATCAATGAAATCGAAGTTCTGGTCAAAAATCGGCTTCAAAGCAGGATCTGTCAACTTCACGATAATATCAACCTTGGTCTTCAGCGGTGCGCCTGCTTCTTTACGGATGCTACGAACGCCGCGGATAAGCGCAATAATGGCGTCCATCGCACTGGTTGCGTCGGCATTTTCAAACGCAGTGTTTTCAACCGGGTAGCTGGCAGTCACAATGGACTTGCCAGTGTGCGGCAAAGCCAACCACAACTTCTCGGTCACAAACGGCATCACTGGGTGCAAAAGCCGCAAAATCTGATCAAGGGCATAGGCCAGATTAACCCGCTTTGCTGCCTTAGCTTGTTCATCATCGCCGTATAGGACTTCCTTGCTCATTTCAACATACCAATCGGCAAAAACATTCCAGGTAAAGTTATACAAGGTCCGGCCCATTTCGCCGAATTCAAACCGTTCCGACAGATCGGTGACCTGTTTAATGGTTTCGTTTAATTGCGAAAAGAGCCACTTATCGGATAAGTCGAACGTGCTTGGATCAGGCTGCTGCGGCTTGTCCAGATCGCCCAGGTTCATCATCACGAAACGTGAAATGTTCCAAATCTTGTTGATGAAATTCCAGGCAGCTTCAACCTGTTTGTAACTAAACCGCGTATCCTGTCCTGGCTTATTACCTGTGATCAGGAACCACCGCAACGCATCGGCGCCATATTTTTCAATGACGTCCATCGGGTCAATCCCGTTTCCTAACGACTTGCTCATCTTGCGGCCCTGTTCGTCGCGCATCAGGCCGTGAATTAGCGTGTATTGGAATGGCCGCTCACCGGTGAAGTGCAACCCTTGGAAGATCATGCGGGCAACCCAAAATGGAATAATATCATAGCCGGTAACCAGGGTGTTCGTCGGATAATACCGCTTATAATCCGGCGAATCGATATTCGGCCAACCCATCGTGGAAAATGGCCACAAAGCACTGGAAAACCACGTGTCTAGCACATCAGGATCCTGTTGCCAGTTTTCGATATCTTTCGGCGCTTCCATACCGACGTAAGTTTCGCCGGTGTGCTTGTTGTACCAAGCCGGAATCCGGTGACCCCACCATAATTGGCGGGAAATGACCCAGTCATGAATGTTTTCCATCCATTGCAAATAAGTGTGCTCAAAACGCTCAGGCACAAAAGTTACTTTCTTATCACTTTCCTGTTGCGCCTTAATGGCTGCTTCGGCAAGTGGCTTCATTTTGACAAACCACTGCGTCGACAACCGTGCTTCGACTTGAACGCCGGTCCGCTCGCTGTGACCAACACTGTGCACAATCGGTTCGACTTTAAGTAACAGGCCTTCCTTATCCAAATCCGCCACCATGGCCTTACGGGCTTCGAAACGATCCATCCCATTGTACTTGCCGGCATTTTCGTTCATCGTGCCGTCGTCATTCATGGTATTGATGCGCTTGAGATCATGGCGATTGCCAACCTGAAAGTCGTTAGGATCGTGCGCTGGGGTGATTTTAACGGCCCCGGTTCCGAAGTCAGGATCAACGTAGGCATCCTCAATGATTGGAATTTTGCGGTTAGCCAGCGGCAAAATCAATTCCTTGCCGACCATATCTTTGTAGCGCTTGTCACCAGGATGAACGGCCACCGCGGTATCGCCCATCATTGTCTCCGGACGAGTCGTGGCGATTTCGATATAGCCGCTACCATCGGCAAACGGATACTTGACGTGGTAAAACGCCCCTTTGTCGTCTTTATGAATGACTTCGATATCAGACAATGCCGTGCGGGCTTGAGGATCCCAGTTAACGATATATTCACCGCGGTAAATCAGGCCTTGTTTATAGAGTTCGACAAACACCTTTCGAACGGCTTCATTCAAGCCTTTATCCAAGGTGAACCGTTCACGGCTGTAGTCCAGTGACAAGCCCATCTTCGCCCATTGACCGTGAATGGTTTTGGCAAACTCATCTTTCCATTCCCACACCTTCTGGACAAACTTTTCGCGGCCTAAGTCATAGCGACTGATGCCTTCCTTGCGCAACTTGGCTTCAACTTTCGCTTGCGTGGCAATTCCGGCATGGTCCATCCCCGGCAGCCATAGCGTATCGAAGCCTTGCATCCGCTTCTGGCGAATCACAATGTCCTGCAAGGTTGTATCCCAGGCATGGCCCATGTGCAGCTTCCCGGTTACATTGGGTGGCGGAATGACAATCGAATACGGCTTGGCTTTTGGATCGCCGCTTGGTTTAAAAACATCTTCGTCCAGCCATTTCTGATAACGGCCTGCTTCGACCGCTTTATGATCATATTTTGGTGCTAATGTTTCATCACTCACTGGCTCCACCTCACAAATTTTTTCTGTCCATCCAGGTTTTCGGGATTGTAGTGTCTAGGTTGTCGACCGCGTTGGTTTGGACTTCCTATAACGCGTTTGCTGGCGCAGGAGTCTGCGTATAAGGACCTTGGTCGCAATGGCCAAACCCGGGCCATCACGCCCAAGGCCACTTACACGCCAGCTTCTAAGCGCGCCGGCTCACGCTCACACCATAACGCGTTTGCTGGCGCAGGAGTCTGCGTATAAGGACCTTGGTCGCAATGGCCAAACCCGGGCCATCACGCCCAAGGTCGCTTATACTCCGACTCCTAAGCGCGCCAGCTCACGCTCACACAAAAAAAGCCCTAATTTATACAAAATTAGGACGATTTCACTCGCGGTACCACCTAAATTGGGAATGACTTCCCCACTTAATTCAGGATAACGGCTGTCACCGGCCGTTCCTTACTCACTTCAGGACGGCAGCTCACAAGCTACAATCACGACCCCTTTTCGAGATTCACACCAACCATCTCGTCGCTGGGAAAAAAGATCATGACCCTCTTGATCATTGCATTAGCTGCATTATAACCCGCGGACATGGCGGGGTCAACGCCGTCATGATTGCTTCAAAGGTGCTTTTCGCTCTTGCGTTAACTTATTTTGATGGTCAACAAATAGTAACGCCTGTAATTCACTGGTCATATCAATATAGCGAATTGTTGTCTCGGGTTGGGCGGGAACGGGCTTGGGTGCAAAGGTCAAAATCGCCGTTATGCCATTAGCTTCAAGTTTGCTAATCACTGCTGCCTGCGCAGAACTCGGCACGCAGACAATCGCGGTGTGCATGCCCGGACGGATTTTTTCGGATAAGGTCGCCAAGTTATAAATCGGAATACCCGCAATCGTTGTCCCGATCAAGCTGGGATCCGTGTCAAAACCCATCACAATGGATAAATCGGGATTACGCCGAAAATTGTTGGTCAGCAGCGCCCGCCCCAGATTGCCGCACCCTACCAGCAGCATCTGCTCTTCGGAGTGAACCTCTAATAGCTCGCCAAAAACTTCCGCAAGCAAATCAACCGAATAGCCGTAACCACTGCGGCCCAGGTCGCCAAAATTGGAAAAATCGCGGCGAATAGTGGCTGGCGCGATATGAACCAACTTGCTTAACCGATCCGAGCGCACCCGTTTGACACCCGATTGTTGTAAAGCTTTGACCGTTCGATAGTAAACCGGAATGCGCTTAATCGTTGCTTGCGACAATGCTTGTTTATTGACGACCAAGATGAACACCTCCGCACCTATTTGTTAAATATTTCACATATTAATTTTAACAGATGTAAGCGATTTTAGCCACCTTTTTCATGCCAAAAGATTGGCTAATGGCAGATTCTGCTTCATGTTGACTCAGTTACCAACGATGCAGGAGCCCAGCATCTATAAGCATCCGAAAACGGTTCCGCGAAGCCACGGCTAAAATAATGAGATTTTTTGTGAACTTTTTCCCTTAGACAACAAAATAACACCGGACATCAGAGGCAACAAATGCGTCACCACCTGCGTCCGGTGTCATTAAGCTTTAAAGCAACTCTGCAATAACGTCCTGATCCTGATTCATAAACTGGTCCGAAGACTTGATTTCCTGAATCTTGATTCCGGCTAATGCCCGCGTCATCAGCCCGGCAACATCCAGTTTGCTTTCGTAATAGCGCGCGCGATCGGTCTTGGGCTTCGTCTTTGGAGATGGCGGCGCAAAAATCGTGCAACAATCCTCAAACGGCATGATCGACAAGTCATACGTATCGATTTTTTCCGCTTCGGCAATGATTTCATTCTTATCCATCGTCGCCACTGGCCGAATAATCGGCATGGTCGTCACATCGTTAATCGCTGCCATGGACTCCAGTGTCTGTGACGCCACCTGCCCGACCGATTCACCGTTGAAAATGGCCAGATCGCCACGTTGCTTGGCAATTGCTTCGGTGAGGCGCAACATCATCCGGCGTTGAACCGTCATCAGATAGCCTTCCGGAACTTTTGCTTTGACGTCTTCCTGGATTTCGGTGAACGGTACTTCAATAAAGTAAATCCGCCCGACATACGGAGTCAATTTGGCCGTCAGCTGCTTGGCCTTATTTAACGCCTGCTGACTGGTATAAGGCGGACTGAAAAAGTGCACCATTTCAATGTCCACGCCACGCTTCAACGCATAATAACCTGCCACCGGCGAATCAATGCCGCCACTAAGCATCAACGCAGCACGCCCAGCCGTTCCGACCGGTAAGCCACCTGCACCCTGAATGGTCTTGGTTGACAGATAAATGGCCTCGCGCCGAACTTCGACGCGCAAAATCATATCCGGATGATGCATTTTAACCACCAAATCCGGCCGCTTATCCGTCAAAAAGTCACCGAGGTCCAGATTCATCGCATTCGTGTCCAGCGCAAAATCATGATCACTGCGCCGCGTATTCACCTTGTAACTAATGCCTTTAGGTGCCGTTTCGTTCATCAGCTGCAAGGCAACCTCATGCACTTTGGTCATATCTTTTTCAACGGCAATACTTGGAGAAAAATTCTGAATGCCAAAAACCTGCGATAGCCGTGCCATCACCTGATCACTCGGTTCGCCATTCAATTCGATATGCATCCGGTCGCGTTTTGGCCGAATTGTCAGCTTAGGAAACTCATGCAACGCACGGGTCACATTTCCATTCAAGCGCCCGATGAAAGCTTGGCGATTCTTGCCTTTGGTCGAAAGTTCGCCGTAACGAACCATAATTTCTGAATATTGCATCTTAAAATCCTTTCAGTTAGACGGTCGCCTTATCGAGCTTGGCAAACTTCGCGTAAATCTGGTCAAATGCATCATTAAACGCATCAGCCTCGGCTAACGTATTGGCTTCATCAAGGCTAACCCGAATCGCCGATGTCGCAATTTTCGGATCAGTATGCATCGCTACCAGCGTACTGCTTTCCGTGCCTTTTTTACTTGAGCAGGCACTAGTTGTCGAGATATAAATCGAATGATCTTCAAACGCATGGACAATCGTTTCGCCGCGGACACCAGCAATAGCAAAACACAGAACATGCGGCGCAAAGTCCGGCGTTAACTGGCTAAACATTGTCACTTTAGGCTTTTGGCTGACATGATCATAAATACGCTTGCGAACCGCCTGCTGCTGGGCAACATTGTCATCTTCGTTTGCCAACAACAACCGCAACGACTTCGCCATCGCCGCAATTGCCGGCACATTTTCGGTTCCCGAACGCCAATCACGCTCTTGGCCGCCACCGGTCAGCAGTGGATCGATCATGCGGCCTTCCTTGGCATAGATAAACCCGGTACCGCGCGGCGCATGGAATTTGTGCCCAGAAAAACTGAGAAAATCAATCCGAGGATCTTGCAATGCGCTATCCAAGCCCTTACCAACCGCCTGAACCGCATCGACGTGGAAATGAATATTGGGATAAGCATCCAAAACCCGTGCAGCCTGAACAATCGGCTGCATACTGCCAATCTCATTGTTCACCGCCATGATTGAAACCAGAATCGTATCTTTCCTAATCGCAGCCTTCAAATCATCGATATGAATAAAACCGCGGTGATCAACCGGCAGATATGTGACCTCAAAGCCCAACTTCTCAAGTTGTTTCATGCTGTTCATCACGGCTGGGTGCTCGATACTGGTCGTGATCAAGTGCCGGCCAAACTCACGCTTCGCCATGGCCGTGCCTTTAATCACCCAGTTATCGCCTTCCGTACCGCCGCTGGTAAAATAAATTTCATCCGGCTTAGCCCCAATCAACTTGGCAATCTGTGCCCGCGAACTCTGCAAAACCTCATCAGCCTTCGTCCCCAGCGCATGCAAACTACTCGGATTACCAAAGAAATCCGTGCTGACCTTATTGTAAGTCGCCAACGCATCAGGCGAAATCTTAGTCGTCGCACTATTATCAAAATAAATCATCAGCCGGCCCCTTCCGTTCTTTAGACTGGGTTGAATTATAGACAAAAAGTTAGTAAGTTTCAAGAGAGCGCGAACAGGAGCGCTTAAAAATCGGAGCATAAGTGGCCTCAAGCTTAAATGGCTGGGCTTTGGCCATTTAGGCTTGAGGTCCTTATGTGGAGATTTCTGCGACTGTGAGCGCGTTTTGTGTCGGAGAACTTCAACAAGTCTTGGCCATTGCGTCCAAGGTCCTTACACGCAGGTTTCTGGGCTGGCGAGTATGTTTTTCCCACGCCAACACATCAAAACACTCACGCCAAAACAAAAGCCAGCCCAACTCAGACTGGCTTCCCAACAACTCCTAATATAATGAAGCTTTCTTCCGCGCAAGATAAGCATCTTCGACCTTCTGATAACTCCCCTGCTCGGTCTGTTCCAGCGCCGTTGCTAGTGTATCTGCAGCTTGCTGATAATCAAAATGCAGATAAAGTTCCGTCGCATGCTTCACCGCATCGGCTACCGGCTTAACCGTTGTCTTGTAGCGGTTGGCATACTGCATCAATTCCTCAGTCAGACCGGCAGCATCAATCAATGCACTGGTTGCCTTTTTCAACGCTTCAATATCGTTGGCAATTTTAATCAAGAACTTCGCAATCGCATCCATATCGATTTTAACTTGATTCAAATCGTGATTCAGCTGTTCGATTTCCGAGGTGACATGCTTCACCTGATCTACATAATCCTGCGGCAGTCCCGGCAAGTGGTGGCGAACAATTTCATGTTTGATATTGCGCATATCAAGCTCAAAGTTTTCTGCCTGCTTGTTGGCAACAATCTCGCCTTTCTTCAATCCGGCCACATCTTGATTAATTTGAACCTGGTGCTTTTCAATTGCGGTTAATTGCTCCTTCGTCGCATCAAACCTGCCAATCACATCAGAATAAACTGCTTTGCCGGCCTCGATGGCATCAGTGTCTTTCGTATAATTGGCATCAATCGTGTCGAGTTGCATTTTTAGATTTTTGGCCGTTTTGATTTCATGATGATTCAGGGTATAACTTTGATCCAGATGCTCCAGCTCGGTTTGCAGCTCACGATTCTGACGCAACGCATGGTCAATGAAACGCCGCAAGTCAGGAGTAGCCGCGTCAACCCGCTTCTTAGCTTGCATTTCTTTTTCCATAATCGCATACATCTTGTCGATCTCGGCTTCGATTTCAGCATTGGCCGCAGCAGTCGCAGCGACGTCAATTGACTTCAATGTGGCGTTCGCGTCTTTCATTTTTTCTTCGACGTCCGCCACCATGCTTGGGATATCATCCGTGAAAACATAATGGGCGGTGGTTAATTGCCGATAGCCATGTTGGATTTCATTAATCTGGCCAGGGAACTCATTGACCTGTTCATTGACCAGCGGGGGCAATTCCTTGACCTGCTTTTTTAACTCGTCCATTTGCTCGGCCAACTGCTTAATCTCTGCCTTAGCCGTTTGGTGATCGCCATCGTTGTTGATCTGGTCGATTTTTTGGAACAGTTGGGCGAGTTGTTGCAGCCGTTGTTCCAGCGCCGGCTGGGCATCGCCGAAAACAAAACTTTTGGCAAGGATGGTCTTGCGGGAAACCTGATAATCATCCCGCAGCCGCAACATTTTGCTCCGATTATCTGCTTCATCATGCCGAATATCCTGCAAGGCATCACTAATCAGTTCATATTGGTGGCGGGCCGTTTCGATTTTGCCTTCCAATACTTTGGCAATCTTAGAGGCGTGATCAAACCGGAATCGTCTGACCTGATCTTCCAAATCAAGCAAAATTTTCTGGAGATCTGCCAAGTCATGATCGTTTAATTGATCAAACGCCCGCTCCCATTTGCCAAACGTCGCAAGGCTGTCGCCGGTCAGCTTCAGTTGCTCAATGCTGCGGATTTGACTCGAAAGCGCACCAATATCAATCGCCTCGACCTTTTCGTCTAAGTTCTTGATGCGAGTCTGAAAATAATGCTGCAACCACCAGACAGCGCCAGCGGCCACAATTATAATCACGACGATAATAAAGAACCAGATCATCCCTACACCCTCTGCTTTACCGATTATCTTTTCTGATTGCATTTCGCCCGCTTCACAGCTAAAATGCCGTTAAGTGTCAAAATACGAGAATATCCTAGCTACAAGTATCGCAAAAAAAGCCTTCAGTTAAAAGGCCTATATGCCGCTTTTCATAAATTCCTAAAAGGACTGATCAAATGACGACTCTCGATCCCATCATTATCGACCAACTCGATGGCTTACTCACAGGCGAAACCAACCCCATTACCGCCCTCGCCAATGCCAGCGCGTTGCTAAACGATAGCATGACCGACCTCAACTGGGCCGGTTTCTACCTTTTTAATACCAAAACCGGGCAACTCGACCTTGGACCCTTCCAAGGCAAAGTTGCCTGCATGCACATTCAGCTGGGCAAAGGCGTTGTCGGCACCAGCTACCAGCAACAATCCGTCATCCGGGTTGCTAACGTCCACGAATTTGCCGGCCACATCGCCTGCGATTCCGCCAGCAATGCCGAAATCGTGATTCCTATCAACGTTGACGGTAAAACAGTTGCCATCATGGACATCGATTCGCCAAAATTCGATCGGTTTAGCGAAGAAGACGAAAAGATCCTGACGCAATTTGGGCAGACGCTAGCCGCGCACCTTGACACTGCCGCGTTAAACACGGTATACTAGCTCGCGTGTAAAATAATGCAGCAGCGGCCGGCATGGTCGGCTCCAGTCCTGCCTCGGCGTCAAGCCGGTGACAGTAGTAACCGCGGCTGCAAAGGTGAACCTTTGCAGGACTGCCCGTGTGCTAAAGCCGCAATTCGTTATTTTACTCCAAATAAAAACTTGGAGGAATATCTATATGTCTCGTTATACTGGTCCTCGCTGGAAGCAAAGCCGTCGTCTCGGCTTGTCCCTCTCCGGCACTGGTAAAGAATTAGCTCGTCGTCCTTATGCACCTGGTGATCATGGTGCCAACAACCGTCGGAAGATCTCCGAATACGGTCAGCAATTGCGTGAAAAGCAAAAGCTACGTTGGATGTACGGCTTAAACGAACGTCAATTCCAGAACCTGTTCCTGCGCGCCGGCAAGATCAAAGAAGGTACCCATGGTGATAACTTCATGATCCTGCTCGAAACCCGCTTGGACAACATGGTTTTCCGCTTAGGTCTGGCTTCCAGCCGTCCGCAAGCACGCCAACTTGTTAACCACGGTCACATCACCGTTGATGGCAAGCGCGTTGATATTCCTTCCTACGAAGTACAGCCTGGTCAAGTGATCGGCCTTCGCGAACGCTCACAAAACCTCGCTATCGTCAATGACGCCATCGAGAACACCGTTTCCCGTCCGGCCTACGTCACCTTTGACGACAACAAGAAGGAAGGCTCCCTCGTTCGCTTACCAGAACGTGGCGAACTCGAACCAGAAGTTGACGAATCACTGGTTGTTGAATACTATAACCAGAAACTTTAATACTTCAAATGGTGCAACCAACTTATTTTGTGAGTTGGTTGTTTTTTTATTTGATCACATAGGACACTTCAGAAATTAAAAAGGCCGAATCAGGAATTATCAAAATTCTGATTCGGCCTTTTTCGGTTAGCGATCATAGCCTTGATCAACTTCAGTCATCCGTCTCTGTTTTACGAGCAGCCAACCAAGTCAATACACTAAAGATGATTAACCCCAGTATTATCGCTGCAGCCAATCCGATTCGTCCCAGTGTGCTTTTGAGCAAAAAAGATTGCCATGCCGGAATGCGCGTGGCGATGCCAATCGCTGCCATGATCGCAATAAATGGTACAAATGGTAGCCACATTGTTTTATCGTCTTGCCGCCAAAAAACAAATCCCAGTGTGATTAACAAAATAACAATGAGTACAACGCCGCTGATGCCTGATAAATCAAGTCGCCAAGGAGTTTTCATGAAGATTGGCAGTATAACAGCCGGCGCAATAAGCGTACAACATCCCAGCCAAAGGAGAAATGTCCGAAAGATCTTCCCTAACCTCCAGTGTCGACTTTTTTTGTAGGTTGTGTGGCCAATAAAGCTGACAATCGCCAGCGCCACAAAGATAAAATAAATGCCAACAAGAATTTCTGCACCGATGTCCCAAGGCCTTGTCGCTATCATTAAGGCTGGAATGGTCGTTACCAAAAGATAGGAAAGTAAACCATAACCGATTATTTTAAACGAATCAAACCAGCTGATCGGGACTTCCGCCAGAATGTCATCGGCAGTTTCTTGCGGTTGCTTACCAAAATAATCAACAGCTGCTATGCCATCTTTCTGTGCCGCCAAGATATCCGTCAAAATAGTCAGCAATTCCTGCTCAATAGTCTTGCTGTCTTTTATTACCGATCTTGTCCGCATATATAGCAACAAGTCTTCGTAATACTTCTTATTTGTCGGTGTCAGCTGCGACCGTAGCTTGTTGTTTTCCTCAACGAGTTGGTCTTCCTTGGTCGTCATGGCTCATGCCCTCCTCTGCAGCTAATAATTGGGTAACATGCTGGGATAATTGGTGCCATTGCTGAATAAAATCATGACGGGCATCCATACCGTCCGAAGTAACTTGATAATACTTTCGGGGAGGACCGTCCGGTGATGACCTCAGTTGGCTGGTGATCAGCCCTTTTTTCTCCAAAGCCATGAGCAGTGGGTAAATGGTGCCCTTGGAAATTTCGGCAAAACCATACTTTTCGAGTTCTTGGCTTAAAGTATAGCCATAGTATTCACCGCGACTAAGTATGATTAAGACGCAACCTTGTAAGATGCCTTTGAGCATTTGTGTGTGCAAATCCTGCGCCATCTTTTTTCCTTTCTCTGCTAGTAGGTAATGCCATCTAGTTGCTGCCCATAATATACACTAGCTCGGCCTAACATGCAATACACACTACCTAGAAACAATTAAAAGTGCCCGAAAACAGGTCATGGTCTCGGGTACTTTGGTTTAAAGTGTGGGAAATTTTTAATGTCAATGTCCAACCCAAAGCATTAGCAAGTTTTGTCAACGTCTCGATCAGGACAATCGTTGCCTTTGGAACGCCAAATTTCTCCGCGTGCTTTCAATAAAGTCAGTGCGCTTGCCATCTTATTTTCTTCCACAGCGTAAGCTTGTCTGAAAATGGAATCCTTCATCATTTTGGCAAAATAAGCATCGAGATCGCCGGTACGCTCCATCGTAAACTCGTGTATGTCTTTGCTCATCTGTCGTCTTTCTCCTCATAAACACGGTATAATTCAGTATGCACACCAGTCGCATGGGGGCTCTCTTTCTGCAGTGGCTCTAGTGACTTTTTTGAAAAATCATGCGTAACGACATAATCGTTGCCACTAACATGAAAATAGAGTCTACGCTGCTGATTCTTGCCCAGACGTAAGCGTAATTCACATATACTTGTATCTAGCTTTTTGATTAAGAATGCTCGCGTCACTTCTTGAAAACCTGTTCCCTAAATTGTACGAATTGCCAAAAGAAGCTGGGGGGCTTCTTTTTGACCTCTCTTCTTATACACTCTTGAATTAATTAATAGCAACTAAAGTAAAAGGACTCTAATCCTTTTCACAAGCCCAGCATCTGCAAAGTCGTGACAATCAAGGACAAAAAAGAAATTGCTCCCTGATTTGCTTCTAACAATCTAAAAATCGGTTGAATTCGTTCATTTGATAACGTTGTACCTTGGCCAAACAAGTTCAAGATTTCCAATAGCTCATCTTTTGTAGCCTGTGCAATCTGGTTTGAACAATTAATTTGTTCAACAACTGTCCGGAGGTAGACCGAATAATCTTCTGCCGGGCTAATAACGAATTCCTGACCATCATTAATAATGCGAACACTGATCGGCCGCTTTTCAATATACGGTCGAATTTTTAAAAAAACAAATTTTGTTGAGGGTTGATTAACAGACACAAAATGTTTCTCATCTACTGATAAGTCAACGTATGAGGGTAGACCGAACTGAGTAACTTCGTAATGATTTCCACTTGAAAATGCCGTTATAATAGATCCCTGTTTAAAAGCATGTCTAGCTGCTTGTAACTTCTCGTTTTCAAGATTAACATCTAGTTGTAACAATGCATAATTTTCTGTCTCATTGATGAATAAGCCCTGGATTTTTTCATTTTGAAAAACTGCATTCCAGTCAGTTTTTTTGTCACGTTCAATGATTTCTCGACTCCTCCGTAAACTAATTTGACTTAAAAAATAAGCAGAAATACCCATGCCTAAAATTATAATAATAACGTTCATAAATTAGTCTCACCTTTCTAAGCACTGAACCATATTTCATGAATATGTTTTAAAAACCATATTGTTTGAATCGTAGTAGTGATGATCACACGTTGTAAGAATATAGTCGCAGGGTTTCCTCAAGGTGGTATGCAATATCACCTGAACTTAAATCTATCAAACACAACCACTTTATTATACTTGTAATCAATCTCTAACGCCAACAAAGCCAGCCCGACTCTCCCAAGTCAAGCTGGCTTTCTGTTTAGACAGTTTTTTAACCTTAAGCCTTACCATGCTCCCGATACGTATACGTCAAGAAATAAAATGGCACCGCAACGACAAGCGCGCCTAGACCGATGACAAGCTGGCTCACCTGTACCTGAACTAGCAACCACAGGCTAACCAAGATCGCCACTGCCGGGATAATCGGACCTAAAGGCAAATGGAAGGTGCTTCCTTTGTCTTTGGTTTTGGTGTGGGCAAATACGATGACGGCGAGACAAGTTGGAATGTATTGGGCAAATCGCGAGACCGCGCTGATTTGCGCCAAGTAGCCAAAGGTGCCGGAGTAGGCAATGATTAAGGTGATGGTGGCGGACACAATGATGGCAACGTATGGCGAGTTCACGCGATTACGCTTGGCCAGCAATTGCGGCATCATGTGGTTTTCCGCAAGCGCCACGCCGGAACGTGGAGTGATGAAGGAGCTGGCAACCAACAGCCCGCCAGTTGATAGCAATGTCCCAGCCGCAACTAGAGCATTACCGAAGCCGCCTGCCACTTTGGCAAAGGCTGTTTGAATAGGCGTGTCGGTATTCGCCAATGCACTACCTAAAATGCCAGTGCTGACAACCTGAATCAGAATATAAAAGAGTGCGACCACCGTCATGACCGTGGCCACCGCTTTAGGCAGGTTACGCTTGGCATTTTTCATGTCACCTGCCGCAACCACGAGACCTTCAAATCCGGTGAACGCGTAAAACATAACAACTGCGGCTTGGCCGAAGCTGCCGGATTTATAACTGCCGCCGGGGAATAATGGCGTGAAGTTGCTGCCTTTAATAAAGAAAATGCCAATCGCAACGAATAACACCAGTGGGACTAATTTGGAAACACTAATAATGTTGTTGACGACGGTCGAAACCCGGACGCCGGCGATGTTCATCAAGGCTAACCCAATGACCATGACCGAAATAACCGCGTCCTTAATCAGCGGCTGATTTAGTGACGGAAACGTACCAACCAAGGCGGTGGTAAACGCAACTGCCATCGTGGCCTCGGCAATAATGCGGATCGCCCAGGTCACAAAGCCAACTTCAAAGCCGACAAAATCGCCAAAAGCATCTTTAGCATATAAGTACGGGCCACCATCCCGATCAAAATAAGTGGCTGCCTGCGCAAAACAAAGCGCAATCGTGATCACAAGCAACGCATCAAACAATAACACGAAGATGCTGGCGGAGCCCATTAATTTGGCGGCCTGATTAGGTAAAAGAAAAATACCGGAACCAATGATGCCATTGATACCAAGTAAAATCATGCTCCAGTAACCCATTTGCTCTTTTTTAACGATGCTATTATTCATGAGCCTCACCCCCTGCGCGTTTCACAATGTCGCTAAATAATGGTAACTGGTCGGGAAAACTCGGCCACATATTCTCCGGGTGCCACTGGACCCCGAGAATCAAATCAGAGTCTTTGCTTTCCACCGCTTCAACCACGCCATCAGGAGCCTGCGCGGTTACCTGCAAATCCGGCGCGACCGCTTTGACCGCTTGATGGTGGCGGGAATTCACATAGCTGCTCGTACCCATCAGTGACGCTAAATACGAACCGGGTGTAATCGCGACATGATGCGTTGGCCATTGCCCCGGGGCGGCTTGTGAATGGCGAATCGTGGCTTTAGGATTTTGACTCGGCAAGTCTTGATAAAGCGTGCCGCCTAAAGCCACATTTAAAATTTGAATGCCGCGACAAATGGCAAAAATCGGTTTCTTCGCTTTCAACGTCGCCTTGATTAAGGCAATTTCAAACTGATCCTTTTGATAAGTCGCGCGTCCCATGGCTTGAATGGGTTCTTCATGGTAAAACGTCGGGTCAACGTCCGGCCCGCCTGGCAAAACCAATCCGTCGAAAACGGATACATACTGTTGTGCAAGCGCTTCGGAAACAGCATCATCTTCCGGATAAGGCAAAATCAAAGGCGCACCACCAACTTTCACAATGGCGTTTTTAATCATATTGGGCGCCATGTCTGCGTAATTGAGATTAATGACAGGCGAAGGCGCGACCATTGAATCACCTGTAAGTGCGATAATCGGTCGCATTCTATCAGCTCCTTGTATTTTAGATATTCTTGTATTTTAATCTTTATATAATTATTTTCAACCAAGAATTTAATATAAGGCGGCAATTTTTTGGAGGTTGTGCCCTTTAAAATAACATTTCCCCCTTACATCGGTGTCATTCGAGCCTTCAATAACATCCATGTGTGCGTATTTCAAATCGACCAATTGTTTCAGATAGTGACACAAAAAACGGATCGCCATCCGCAATTCAGGAATGACAATCCGTTCATCTAACTTGTCCGATTTACAGGTACCAAAAACCGCCCATCATCATTGATTATTTTTCAGGGCTGACCATCGATAACTGAATGCGCTCGCGAGCCAAGTCCACCGATTCGATCCAGACTTCAACAATATCACCAATCGCCACAACAGTTTTCGGATCGCGAACAAACCTGTGGGCCATTTTGGAGACATGGACTAAGCCGTCGTGTTTCACGCCAATGTCGACAAAGGCGCCAAAATCAACAACATTGCGCACGGTCCCCTCCAGCTTCATCCCCGGTTTCAAATCCGCCATGGTTAAGACATCTTTGCGCAAAAGCGGTGTCGCCATGTTGTCTCGCAAATCCCGGCCCGGATTCTGCAAGCTGGCGACAATATCTTCGAGCGTTTCAGCACCAACGCCTTCATTAACGAATGGTGCTAAGTCAACATTGCTGACTTTGGCGACCGCTTGTTGATCGCCAAGGTCTGCTTCAGATAAACCTGCCGCGGCCAAGATCTTTTTGGCAACCGGGTAACTTTCCGGGTGAATGTCAGTGTTGTCCAGTGGCTGCTTGCCGCCGATGATACGCAGGAAACCGACTGACTGTTCAAACGATTTCGGTCCCAAACGTGGTACTTTCTTTAGCTCAGTGCGACTATTATACCGACCGTTTTCATCCCGGTAATGCACAATATTGAGTGCAATTGTTTTTGATAAACCGGAAATACGCGTCAACAGCTGGTAACTAGCGGTATTCAGGTTCACACCAACTCGGTTAACTGCGCGTTCAACGATCGCATCTACTTCATTAGCCAGCTCTTTACTCGGTAAATCATGTTGATACTGGCCAACACCGATTGACTCCGGATCAATTTTCACCAGTTCGGCAAGCGGATCCTGAAGCCGGCGGGCAATACTGATCGCGCTACGCTGTTCAACCTGCAAATCAGGAAATTCATCGCGCGCCTCCTGACTGGCAGAATAAACCGATGCACCGGCTTCATTCACGATCACATAGTAAATATCACGTTTAATCTGCTTGAGCGTCTCCGAAACAAACTGTTCGGATTCGCGGCTGGCCGTTCCATTACCAATGGCGATCATGGTTACCTGGTACTTTTCGAGTAACGCAATCAACTCAGGCGCGGCTGCCTCACGCTTCTTTTCCGGCGCCGGTTTGTGTGGATAGATGACCGCTTTATCGAGAAACTTGCCATTCTCGTCAACCACCGCCAACTTACAACCGGTGCGGTAAGCGGGGTCAAAGCCGAGAACAACCTTTCCTTTAATCGGCGCCTGCATCAGTAAATTGTACAGGTTCTGCCCAAAAACCTTAATCGACTTTTCTTCAGCATCAACCGTTAACGTGCCGCGCACTTCCCGCTCAATAGCCGGGCCGACAAACCGCTTATAGGCATCCTGATAGGCGTCTTCAATGAACGCCGTTGCTTCGCTGTCAGGACGATTGTCGATGATTTTAAAATGAAAATACTGCATAACCGAAGCCGGATCAACTTGCACCTTGACCGTCAGAATTTTTTCTTTTTCGCCGCGGTTAATGGCCAGGGTTCGGGTCGGCGTCATTTTTTTGATGGTTTCTTCAAAATCATAAAACTGCTGGTAAACACCCTTTTCATCCAAGTCCTTACCCTTGGTTTTAACTGTGGTGCGAATGGTTCCGGTGCGCATCGTAAAATTGCGCACCCAGTTACGAATGGCCGCAATCTCGCTGAATGTTTCTGCCAGAATTTCGTGCGCCCCGTCCAAAACATCCTGCACTGATGCAAGCTCTTTGTCCGCGTCTACGTATTTCTGCGCTTCGTCATTCAAACTGCCACTGGGAAACGACAGCAGCCAGCGCGCAAAAGGTTCAAGCCCACGCTCTTTGGCAATGGTTGCCTTAGTTTGTCGCTTCTGCTTGTAAGGTAAGTAAATATCCTCGACGTCTTGAAGCTTCGTGCTGGCGCGGATCTGCTGTTCCAGTTCAGGCGTCAGCTTCCCCTGCTCGGCAATGCTTTTGATCACCGCCTCTTTGCGATCCTGCAAGGCAGTCACATGTTTGTACGCTTCCTCGATCGCCTGAATTTGCACTTCGTCGAGGCTGCCGGTCATTTCTTTTCGATAACGGGCAATAAACGGCACCGTATTGCCTTCTTGCATCAGATTCAAAACGGCACTGATCTGATGATGGGTGATGTCGGTTAAACTCTGTTGCATTAACTGGACAGTTTGTTCTTCAATCAATTTAACGTTCCTCACAATTTCTACTTGGCTTGTTGTTGACTCAATAAATACCATATTACCAAAATTGCGGCTGCTTTTCTTTTAAGGATTCGTACTTTGACTGATTTTCGGCAAAAGATCAGTACTTGGTCAAGTTGCTTTCCGTCCGCAACCACGCTTCATATTGATCGACATACCACTGGTCAAATCCGCGACCGCTTTTGAGATAAGTGTCCTTATTGGTTTTCATAATAAGCCCGATCAAGGCATTCTTCTCATCGGGTAACGGCGGTAATTTAGCGCGATCTTCTGTCAGGCTTTTGATAATCGATACTTTGGTTGGCCGTTGTAAACCGTAATCTGTGACCTTTGCCTCCGCATAGCCTTTTTTATACCGATGCACACGCGCATTGAATTGAATAATCTCGCCTTTGGTCAAAAGTCCCAATTCGGCAAACTTTTTCGTATAATTGAGCCAAAGATGATCTGTGACCTCTTGATCACCAAGCATGACGTGTTCAAACAAGATTGTTGGCAAAAAACGCGTATTGATTTTCCCGCGCATCGTTCGCTTCATCCCAATGCCGGCATAAGTTGCCTGAAATGTGAAGCGTTCATCGGAACCCAACTTTTTAAGCTTTTTCCTAGTCATTGGCGCCTCCCCAGTTTCAACTGACCATTGTTTGTCAGCTAGTGTGTTAATAATAGATTTTGCTAAAAGCGTCATTTCTGTTAACATAGCTAGCGAAAATTTTTAAATGGATAATGGAATATTAGCTACGAGGCGTTGGGCAAACTGCCCTAATTGTTGGAGGAAAACATGCTTATTCGAACGATGCAACGCCGCTCTTTTATCAAACAACCGGGTAACATGCTAACCACTCCGCGTTCCCGCGAGGTCTGGCATGAGCCCGATCTTAGCGATTTTCGGGAACCTTATGAATGGATGCGCCATCAGTTTGAACTTCGCCGAATGCCGCTAAATCCTGATAATGCGTTGCTCTGGGGCTGGATTCATCCACTTCACGAGGAGGACCAATATCGCGGCTTCAATGATCGGCGCGCTGCGTCAGTGCAGTTAATCGTCGATATTCCCAGCCACCTTGTTCTAGCAAGTGATTTTGATGCGTGGCACATCCCGCTAGGTCATAGCAATTTTTCCGACAATCTTTCTGGTAATGATCATGACTGGGAGAAGTTATTCGATGAACATTGGCTTTTGACGAACGGCTGGGGCCCGCAGAGTAAAAATTCTTACGTGCAGTGCGTTTTCCCATATATTAAGCGGGAATGGATTCGCAACATTAAGTATTTTCGCGGCATTTATTAATGACAGTTTCAAATTTTGAAGCGTGGGGTGACACCGTGTCACCTCTTTTGCGAGATAACTAAAAATGCCAGCACACTTGTAATAAGCACACTGACAAAACTATCACCGTTTCAAAATCTTTCAAAGAACTACAACCCTTACTTGGTAAATTTAAAGCAAGACTGATCAGAGTTCCAGAGTATAGACATTTTCGGTTACAACTTTGTGAACATCTGTCAACTGTTTGATGTTTTCAGACTTACCGACATAATATGTCTCCATGTCCTGACCGTATGCAATCTCGTGATCGTGTTCATCGTAAACAGCTACCTGCTGATCATTGGTGACACGGAAATGAGTCCATTCAGGTACATGATTCTTGGAACTGTGACCATGAACAATTGATGCTTGATAACAAAGTCTTGCGCCAATTGCCTGGTACAACCCATTGGCCGCTTCATCATCAAGCGTATAAATTAACAAAACTCCACCACGCATCTTTAATCGTCCGCGCAATTGCTTCAGCAAGGCTTTAGCGATCCCAATATGTTGATAATCAGGGTGCACTGCAAGGGTATCAAGTGTGGTCAGGACTGTCCCTTCAGGAAGACCATAAGAGGCTGCTCTTGCTTGGCCTTGATCCAAAAAGATAGCCTCTGCAATACCAATAACTTGTTGATCCTTAATTGCGACAAGTGAAACACCTATGTCATTCGAAACAGTTTCCTTTTCGGCGGTAATCTCGTCTTGAAACGAACTACGCATATATGCCAGTGCGCGACATCGCAACCAGCTTTCCAGCATTTCCGGTTGATAATTTTTAATTGTGTATGCGACCATCGTTCCTCCCCATTTTGTAAACATCTTCCATCAATCAATCTCGGTACCTTACTTTCCCGCGTCAAGCCACTCCCCAATCCGCTTTTCATAAATCCCCATTAGCTGTTCCTGCTCAACAAACTTTCCAAATAACCTGATCGTTGTCATCTCAGCCTGATAGACAGGCGTCACGACCTTTAGTTGCCTGGTGCGATGCGGATCTTTTCTCCCCATATCGGCCAGCCAGATGCGAACATCTTTAGGTGTCTGCAAAGCCGCCACGTCTTCTGCAGCGGTCTGTTTTAGCAATCGCGCGAATTGATCAGCCATTTGAACGCCTTTGCTGTCGAGATCGCCTAGATAGGCAAAACGCATGCCGCGGTCTTCGAGGCGTTGAATAAGCTGAACATAAACATCATTGAAGTCATTGCCGGATTGCAAAATCAGTGGCCAATCCGGATATTCCTGATGCAGCAACGCGAAGACGCCATTGTTTTCAATCACTACTGCCTGCGTGTTTTTTAACGGAAAGTCGAGCATTGGTTTGAGCTGCCAAGGATTCAATGTCAGCGGCTGAGGCAGGTTGGTCGCAAAAATATTGGCCGAGGTAAACGCCATTCCGATGAGGCGCGCCGTCAGTTCATTGACTTGGCCGGACTGAAAGCAATGAGTCATGACCCAGCGATAATAGGCAAAAAGCGGCGGATCTTCGTGCGGATCGTTCAAGGTATGAGCGGTTAATCCCAGCGCGACTGCCTGTTGTCCACGAGGCGGTAAGGCTTTCCCCCGCGCAATTTGATCAAACAGTTGATCCAGTTGCGCAGCTTTTTCCGGTGCCACTTGTCCTGTCTGGCTTTCAAAAGCATCGCTGTAACGACTCATCCTTGCTATCCCCCTCTTATCTATCTAACTAATCCATGACTCAATCATTATCGGCATCCTTTTTCCAAATAAAGTTCTGCTGAACGCGATTCAAATGGAAGCGGCCGTCGCCTTGCTGCGGTGAGGCCATGACGTCCCACACAATGTTGTCAACGCCGTCTGCCAAAAGCTTGTTTTGCGCGCCACTTGGCATGGTGGCAATAAAGCTGAAGCCGAAATTAACAATCGTTTCGGCAAAAGATTTAGCCGTTTCCGGATCGAGTTTATCGGCAAACTCGTCAAACATGACCAAATGCGGGGCATCGGCGCGATTGGAACGCTGCAGAACCATTTTTGGCACCAGCAAAAGTGGCAATACCATCGCCTGCGCCTTTTCCGCGCCTGAACCGCCGGACTGGACAAATTTATCGTCAACGACTTCAAAATCGTTTTCGCCGCTTTGACGCCGTCGAATCAATACCTCAAAATCAGACCATTCGCGCGTATCGAGCAACTCCCGCGCAGCAGCAAAGAACGCGTCATCGTCATTCGAAACCTCGGTGTTGTTAGCAAGTTGATCGAGGCGCTGTTTCACCAACGCTTCAAGATGTGGCCGCCGTTGGCGCTGCGGATCACAGGCTTCTTCGATGGCTTCAGGGGCGATCCCTTTGATCGGCGTCAACCGGACTTTCAGTTTGATGTGTTGATGGCCGGCACCAGCCGCAAGAATCTGGTTGTAAGTCGTGATGACATTGTACTGCGCACTGATGGCAGCTGTTGCCGCTTGGACAAATGTCGTATAAGCCATGTCATTGCCGCTTTGTTCTTCAGCCAAGGCTTTTTCCACCGCGGCATGATCATCATCTAAAAGTTTCAGTGCCTTGTTAACGTCAAACGCCACCACGGTCAAACCATTATTGGCAACCGAACGCTGTTGACGCATCGCACTTGCCTCGGCAGGAAAACCGCGATCGGCAAAAAGTGCGTCAAGTGCATTTTGATCCTCACCATGACCGTCATGCCGGTGAATCAGGTTGCCAATCTGCGCGCTGATATCGCTATAACTGCTGCTGCGAATTTTGGCGCGATTGCTCGTGGCAAAGGCCAACAGCTCATCAATGGCAGTAAGGTGAACGTCCTCTGGAAAATACGGCCTCAACGTTTTAAGCTTTCCTGCAGCATCTGTCCCCTCTTTAGCTAATTGCGCCGTGTCTGCTTTAATTGTACCAGTCAAAGTATTGATGACCCCTTGCCTAGTAGCAATTTCGGTTTCCACGCTTTGCAACTGTTGGGTTAACTTTCTTTGCTTGGTAACTGCCGCGCCCAAACGTTTTGGCAGTTCCGGATCAATTTTCAAAGCTGCCTGTTCAGCCTTGAGCCGCGCGATGGTTTGCGCCAACTCATCCTCGTCAAAATCGGGATCAAAGAAGTCTAACCAAGTATTAAGGTTGCTTTGCTGCGCTTTTTGCTCGCTTTCATTAGCGGTTAACAGCGATTGCATGCGAAGCAAAGTCTGCACCAGCGGTTTGAGCTGTTTGTGCAGATCCTTCAACTGGGACAGAATCGTTGGATCTTTCAAAATCACAGCCAAATCCGGCTGCTTTTTCAGGATTGCTGACTGTTGGTCACGCAAAGGCTGATATTGCGTGTTCATTTGCGCCGCGCCTGCTTCATGAATGGTCCGGTTGTCTTCCTGCAAACCATCATGAACCCGGCCGCTACCAAACCCCTGTACTCGCGTATCAATCGCGGTTCCCATTTTGGCTTGCATCTGCTTGGTAATACCCACGTCGGCGCTGAGGCGATTGATCGTCTCCTCTATCCCATCGTACTGAACTTTTGCCGCTGACACTTGATGGATGTAATGTCCGAGCTCTGCTTCAATATCCTGCCAGTCATCAGCCTGCATCACCTGAGAAAAATTGTTCAAGGTGCTGGTCAGGGCAAGTAATTTGACTCTGATCGGAGAAAGATTGGTTTGTGTGTGATCGGCTAGCTGTTGTTTAATCCGGTCATGTTTGATGGCCAAGGTTGCCAGCTGCTGCTGTAATGTTGCGACTTTTTGCTGTGTCTCGCGATAACGATCTAATTCAGCTTGGCTGGTTTTAATCTGTTGCTCATATTGCGCCCGGCGCTTAATCAGCTGATCCTGCTCGGCTTTTTCATTGCGCAACTGCTCAACCTGCTCCGTTATTTCCGTTACTGCTTGATTTAAATCAGCCAATTGTGCGGAATAAGCTTGTACTTCCTGTTGCGTATGGGTCAATTTTTCCTGGTTGGCGGCATTGCGGGCAAACCGCTGACTATATGGCGCCAATAAAATCTCTTGAAGATGGTTCAGATTATACCAAAAGATGTGCGATTTCATTTTCTTCAACCGCCGCTGGCCTTCGCTGATTCGTTTTAACAGTCCACGATACGTATTCACCTGCCGCTGACTGTCGGCCACCCGGCGAATCACCATATCATCGATACCTTCCTGGGCGTCTTTTAACGCCGCAAGAATCGGCGCGAACTTTTCATTGCCGGACGTCAACGTTGGCGAGGCTAATAGGCGATAAGCATTTGCTAGACGGCCTAGTACTTTGCCGTCGCTGAAGCCATAAATCCGCGTTGCCGCAAATTCTCGATAATCTTCCGGCCGATCAAACACGTGCAATTGGTCACCCATCGCGGCGTTCGCAGCTTTGAATTGGTTTTTATCGAGACTTTTCCCTTCAGCATCCGTTGTGTGAAGCTCTAACGCATCAGTCGGGTTCGGCGCGATAACAATAAACCACCAAGTTGGCTTACGCGGATCATCTTGCACCCGCGTCGCCCCAAGGCCTAAGATAACCTGACGCTGATTCGAGCGCATCAAAACATAACTATAACCTGTCCGCACTTTCATGGCGCCCGGACCCCAGCCGAGCAACATCGATTCAAAAGTCCGCGTATCCCGACTGCTATTGCGGACACTCGCACTCTGCGAAACCTTCTCCGTGTTCTTTGCCGGGTTAAACGATGGCGTCGTAATGGCACCATCAATCAACATCGGAAAGAAACAGTTGGCAAGCGTCGTTTTGCCGACCGCATTTTCACCGATCAAGGTCAGATTGCCATTTTCGGCTGCTTGCATGTCCAACTTGGCGTACTTATTAAAATTACGCAAATGATAACTGACTGGCACTAATTGTTGCGTCAAGATTTAGCCCCTTCTTTGCTTTCTTCATCCTGCGTCACCGCAAATCGCGCCACAATTGGCGTTGGCACCCAGTAATCATCCTGAGCACGCATTAAATCATTTTCAAGTAAGGCGGCCTTTACCTGACTCGGTTGAATCGTGAAGCCTGGAAAAAGTTCGGCCGTCACGGTTTTGATTAAGCCAGTTAAGTCATCGGCGGCCACACCTGCCCCCAGTTGATGGGCGACAACTAACGCGGCAAGATAAGGCTTCGCAACACTGGGCTGCCGTTGTTGATCCAGCAATAACGCATATTGATCTCCCACCTCTAAAACGAAACGGCCGCCTTGAGTCCACTGTTCAGCAATGGTTTCTTTGTGCGCCACTAGGACAGGCCAAAGTTGCGGCGTCGTTTTGGGACTCATGAATTGTTCCGTCAACAACACTCGATTAACCTTTTGAACATCGCTCAAGACCGGTTGCGTTTGTTCATTAGTCAGAAAATCGATCAGGTTTTGGGCAAATTCGTTAAAGTTGGGATGGATCTCCCAGTAATCATCGATTTCGGCAGGGACATTTTCCGCGCCTTCCTCAAGTCGATCCGGCGTGAACAGCCCAAAACGTTTCACAAACAGTGCGTCAATGCAGCGCAGTAATTCGCGTTCGTCAAGCTCAGTCACTTCACTGTGCACCTGACGGACGATTTTTTGCGTAGGAATGGCACGATCTTCCAAATTGCTCTGTAATTCCGGTTCATTGATGATCGTTTTCACGGTTGCCAAAAGCACATGCACGACTTCTGGCGAAAGTTCTTCCTTACCAATCATGAAGAAAAGATTCTCTTGAAAATTCTCCGGCGTTGCCCCGAACATATTTTTAAAATAGTAACTGAGTCGTTGCTGCACGGACGGCTTTTTGAGTTCACTAATGGCAGCGCGACTGATTTGGGTCGCAGCGGGTAAAGGCGTCGTTGTGAACACGCCATGATCCAGCAGTTCATTGATGACAAGCTGGTCTAACTTGGTAATTCTGGCCATAAATGCCCTCCTCAAGCAAACGTAAACTTAAAACCACACGGCAACACGACCGCATAATCTTCTCCGGCCACCTGCACTTGTAATGGCGGCGTGTCTGGCAAAGCATTCACCGTTTTGGCGGGACGACCGAATGGGGCAAAACCTGTCAGGTCTTCGTGATAAGTCGCTGCAAATAACTTGATAATCTCATCTCGCGCCGTGACGGTCTGCAACGTCAAATCATGGTCCACGCGACCGTGACGATCATCAACCATCAACGTTTGGCGAAATTCGCGTAACCCTGCCACCTGCGCCTGTTCGATGGGTGCATCATCGGTGACATCCGGATTATCGGTTTCGCTGGCTGGCTGCTTGCGGGTCGGATTCGCCAAGTAGCTGACCGGTCCCATTGTTGAAGCATCAAGCAAATCGCCCGGATCTTCTACCTCGCGATCCGCCGGTAAGTGCCGTGGCACCTGCGCCGGAATGTGAAGCTGTTGATAGTGGACCAGCAAACCATCTAACTTTTTGGACAGCGCCTTGATGTCAATGGTTTGGCGCTTGGCATGTTCAAACTCCTGACTCAATAAGTGAACAATGCCCAGTAACGTATTAAACACTAAATAAATTGAATCCAGACTACTGTCAATCGCCGTGGCAGTCGGACTCATGCTGAGCGCTAATCTGGTCATCTGTGCCTGCGCCCATTGTTTGGTCCGTTGCAGCCGCATCACTAACGCTTCTTGACGGCCAACCGCCTGAGCAGCATCAAGATCATCACTGCCTTGTTGCGAATGGGCAATCTGATCGGCAAAAGTTGCGTCATTTGCTAAGCCTTGAATCCGTGAGGCCTGATTCAGCATCTGCTGATAAGCGGGGATTGCCTTGTGACGCAACATCTGCTGCAAATGGCTCGCCGCCTGACTACCGTGATTGAAGGCAATATCATTGGCTAATTCATCAAGGTCATCCTCAAGTTTATGGATACCTTTCATGACATCATCGTATGCATTCAGCATGTTTTGAAAATCGTTGTAAAGCTGCGTGTCAGCGCCTGAACGTACTGGTACACTCAGTTTCGCCACCAAATCAACATATTCCTGAATCCGATTTGTGTTAGCGGTAATCGTTGTTTCAGCGTCAATGACTTTTTGCATCATTTTCAAATATTCAATGCCACTGCTGGTAATCCGATAAACATAGGATTGAATAATATGGTAGCTGCCATTGTGCATGCGGGCACGCACTTTTCGCGGATTCATCTCGACCAAACCGGCTTGCGTGACCAGCACATCGAGCACTTTCTTCAAAACATCATCGGCAATCGGCGTTTCGCCGCCGCTTGTGTCCAGATAATCGTTGTTATATTTTCGTGCCAGGTAACTTAACGTAACGGGTTCACTGCTACTGCCGGCATCGCGGTAAAGAATCGTCAACACGAACCACCCGGCAAGCGGATGATGCACGCTCAAACCTAATTGAGTTGCCAATAATAACTGCCGCAAAGGTGCTGATAAGGTTGCTGCCATAAGATGGTTCCTTTCTATGTACATACCACTGTCTGATGCCTTCCATTATACAAGAAGAATGCCTCGCACAATAGCGCCCACATCCAGCAGACTGTCAGACTTTTCGCAAAACATGACATTTGTCACACCACTTTCATGACATTCGCGACTACTACCCAATCCCATAGTCACGTAGTATCAGTTGTGGAGGTGGACGACATGACCACAATCATTCAAACAGAACATCTAAAATTTAACTATGACAAGAACCAGGTTTTAAAAGACATTAACTTAACCGTACACAGCGGTGAAATCATCGGGTTGATCGGCGTCAACGGTGCTGGTAAAACGACGCTACTGAACATTTTGTTAGGCCTTTTGTCGGGCAAAGGTGCCGTCAGCGTTTTTGACAAAAAGCCCGGTGACCCCAATAGCAAGGCCCGAATTGGCTCGATGCTTCAAGGCGATATGGTCATCCCTGGCATTACTGTCGGCGATATGTTAAAACTTGCCGCTGAACAGACTGAGCATGCGCTTGACCCAGACAGCTTGCTTGCCGATCTGAACCTAACGCAACTCAAGACCTGGCGTCTCGGTAATCTCTCCGGTGGCCAACTGCGCCGTGTCACCTTTGCTGTTGCGTTAATCGGCCAACCTGATCTGCTGTTCCTAGACGAACCGACTGTCGGCATGGACGCGAATGTTCGAAAAACCTTTTGGGATCAAGTTGAACAACTGCGGCAACAAGGCAAGACCATCGTCATTACTAGTCACTACCTTGAAGAAATTCAGCAAATTGCCGATCGCTTATTGATCTTGCAAAATGGCCGCTTTACGTTCGATGGCACCTTACAACAGCTTCAAAAACAATATCTGGGCGCCACAATTACTTGTGAAACCGATCTGCAACCGGCTATTTTTAGCGGACTGACTGACGTTGACCAGGTCCACAGCATGGGTGACAAACTGGTCATTCACAGTCGCAACGGTGATCAAACACTTAAAGCGCTCGTACCGATGCTCGATCGGCTGCATCAGATCAGCCTGAATCGCGAATCGCTTGAAGACATTTTCCTACAGTTAACCAAACAGGAGGTCGCACAATCATGAAAACATTCTTAGCTCAAGTGGCCTTTGACGGCAAGCGCCTGGTTTTCCGCAACTTTTCGTTTATTTTCTTTTCACTCTTGATGCCAGCAGGATTCTATCTGCTTTATACCAAAGTCATGATCAGCGGATCCGCTGTGGCAATTAA
This sequence comes from Lacticaseibacillus zeae subsp. silagei, assembly GCF_030770335.1. Lineage (NCBI taxonomy): Bacteria > Bacillati > Bacillota > Bacilli > Lactobacillales > Lactobacillaceae > Lacticaseibacillus > Lacticaseibacillus zeae. Next base: position 1,942,383 of record NZ_CP132484.1, read on the forward strand.
ACAATTTAATATTAGTTATATGAATCAAATGATTGTCTTTAGCATTCTCCTCGAAGCACTCTTCAGCATTGCGTCCATCTTGAAACGCGATCGCGACAAAGGATTCACGACATTTTTAAGATTATCGCCTAAAGGTATGGTCCCCTATTACGTCTCAATCACATTCTGGATGCTGATGATGAGCCTGCTTTCGGTGATTGTCCTAGGCGGCATTGCGATTGGCGTTAACAATGTCAGTCTTGATGCTAGTCAGTGGTTAGGCTTCCTTGGCATTATTTTGGTCGGTCAATTACCTATCCTGATGATTGGCATTGCGTTGTCCCATATTCGGCGCGAAGAAATGCTCAGCCTGGCCAGTAACTTACTCACTTTTCCCATGGCCATTATCAGCGGCTTATGGTGGCCGATCAGCCTGCTGCCGAAATGGTTGCAAACCATCGGCAAAGAGACACCGACTTACTTCGTGAATAATCTCTTAAATCAGGTGACCTCACGTGCTACAGTAGACTTAACAAATCTAGTCGGGATTGCCATTTGGTTTGTACTCGGCAGTTTGCTGGTGGTTGTCATGACAAAACATGAACAACGGAAGGGCGTGGCTTTGGGTGAAGCATAATCTTCGGTCATGGTTAATGAATCTTGAATGGACCAGCTATATTTGGCTGGTCTATTTGCCGTATATCATGGCTCAATATGTTCCGACAAAATCGGTCACTGACTGGATTTGGCTCGGCTTGGGCGTGGTGTTTCTAGTCGTCTACATTTTGGTAAACGAAATCGACCGGTGGTTACCCGTCACCATTCCGCTGGAGCTGGCGATCACCGGTTTATTTGCCATCTTCGCCTTCAACGATTACATGATTATTTATCCCGGTTGGCAAGTGTCCTTTATTTTAGCTAGGTACCCACGAAAATATTTTCACTGGTTCGCTACAGCCTTCTACCTCATTATTCTCGTGGGTCTATGGCGCGCCAATCTGGTCCATCCGGGTACTTTAAACATCTCAAATGGTAACCTACTCAATCTTGTTTTCCCGCTTGTCTCCCCAATCTTTGCCTATACCGCCTCACGATCCATTATCCGCCAACGCCAACTTCGGCAAACAAATCGGCGGCTGCAAGCCATCGTTCGCCGCGGTGAGCGCGAGCGGATTGCCCGCGATTTGCACGACACCCTCGGCCAGAGCTTTTCGATGATGACCCTTAAGGCAGAGCTCGCCAAAAAGCTGCTGGACAAGGCACCTGAGCGCGTCGGACCGGAACTGGACGACATTGCCCAAACCAGTCGTCATGATTTGCAGCTGGTTCGTTCTATCGTCAATGACCTGCACCAACAGTCGCTAAGTGAGATGATGTTAACGCAAGGAAAAAATCTTGCGGAAGCCAATGTGGTTTTGCTGACGGACGGCGAAAATGCCGCCACAGAATGGCCAACCAAGGTGCAGATTCATCTAAGTCCGGTCATTTCCGAAGCCATTACGAATGTGATACGCCATGCGCATGCCCATCAAGTTGAGATTACCTTCGAACAAACGCCAAGCGCCTATATCGTCAACATTCAAGATGACGGCCGATCTAAAAATAATTATGCTCGTGCTGGATCAAATGGTATCAGCGGCATGCAGCAAAGAATGAATGAAGTGAACGGTACCTTTACAATCACCCACACTCGACAAGGTACCCTTGTCACACTGACACTACCAAAGGAGCAACAAGTCTCATGATTACGTTATATCTTGCGGAAGATCAAAGCATGTTAAACTCGGCACTCACCCAGTTATTGGACTTAGAGGATGATCTGCACGTGCTTGGAAGTGCTGGAGACGGTGCAACGGCATGGCAAGATATCCAGCGGCTCAAACCTGACGTTGCCATTTTAGACATCGAAATGCCCAAACTAACCGGACTTGATGTCGCCGATAAAATTCATGAGAGTGACTTGCCAACGAAAGTCATTATTTTAACCACTTTTGCGCAAAAGGCCTATTTTGAGCGCGCCGTTGCGGCTAAAGTGAATGGTTATCTTTTAAAAGATAGCCCAAGTGACGATTTGATCGCCGTCATCCGCAAAGTAATGACCGGCCAGACGATTTACGCACCAGAGCTGGTGACAAACATGGTCACGGCCGAAAGCAATCCCCTCACCGACCGCGAACTGGCAGTTTTAGCGGAGGTTGCTAGCGGGTTGTCATCTAAACAAATCGCTGCGTCGTTGTTTCTATCTGAAGGTACCGTTCGTAACTATCTCTCGGCCATTTTTAGTAAGCTCGGAGTACATAATCGGATTGAGGCGGTGGAGATGGCAAAGCGGAATAAGTGGTTGGCTTAGGGTTGCTGGCGTTGCAATTGATGACAAATAGTTTTGCCGATAGACATCGTTTTAACTATCATTAGGTGAACCAATAGTCCATCCAGAAAAAAGCTGTCTATAGCAGCTTGTTTTGACACCCAAACAACGAGGACTTTACCCATGAATCCAAGAAATTTAACTTTAATGTTTCCAAGTAATCCATTAAAGCCAAGAGAGCCCGACCCAGACTATGCAGAAGAATACCAGGTTGCTGGCGATTTCACACATGTCCGTGTGTTTGATCTTGATTTGTTGCTTGGGGAAGGGAAACTAAAATTAAATAAAAAGTTTCCATCATCAACGATCGTCATTTACCGCGGATGGATGCTCACGCCCGAAAATTATGCTCTACTGCAAACTTTGGTTGAAAGTGCCAATGCAAGCTTGCTCACAAATAAAGAAGCCTACCAAATGACACATCTTCTTCCTAACTGGGCACATCATGCAAATACACTAAAATCTGCATGGACAACCGATCTAACTGACAATGCACTGATTAAACTGTTGGATCAATTCAATGGTCCTGTCACTGTCAAGGATTTTGTCAAAAGCAGAAAGCATGAATGGTATTCGGCATTTTACATTCCGAATCCTCAAAATCATTATCAGGCATTAGCAATCATCCATAACTTCATTCAACGCCAAGCTGAAAATTTGGTCGGTGGCATTGTCATCCGAGAGTTTGTGCCTTTCGTACAAACCGGTGTGCATCTCAAAAACGAGACACCAATTTACGAAGAATATCGCGTTTTTTATTGGCATTCAGAACCATTTGCAATGATTGATTATTGGCATCACAACTTTAATAGTTTAGGTGATGGTGACCTGATCTTCGTTCGTGAGAGTGGTCAAAGAATTCGGTCTCCTTTTTTCACGATTGATTTTGCTAGGAAAACGGATGGCACTTTAATCATAGTGAAAATTGGTGACGGCCAGGTTTCTGGATTGCAAGATTATGACACGAGAAAATTTTATCACCAGTGGTTTCAGAAAATTGGCCTTGAGCAAGGAGATAGATTACAGTGATAGTATACGTTCGTAAGGTAGAGCCTCCCACCGATTTTTCGGTATCGCCATTTACGCTCTTAACGGGATTTTATCTTCGCGGAGAAGAAATCATCCAGTACAATAACTTTGATGAAATTGGTGAGCTTGCTTCTCAAGACATCATTGTAGATTATGTCTTTCAAATGCAACACATCTTTAACCTCATGAATATTAAGGTTTGCCCAATTGATTACCCTAATCAATTGCAGAAATTTTACGGTCGGAAAATTGAGTCTGGAACTATCAGTCAAATTTTTGAAAGCAAAACAAATTGGAATGTTTTTATTAAACCAATAGCTGACACAAAATTATTTGAAGGTAGAGTTGTTCGAACTCAAAAAGATTTAATTGGTCTCAATGTTACCTACGACTACCCCATTTGGATAAGTGAACCTGTCCACTTTGTACGCGAATGGCGCTGCTTTATTTTAAATCATCATGTGTTAGATGTTCGCCCCTATAAGGGTGACTATCATGTTCAATATGATCCCACAATCATCGATGCTGCCGTGGCGACTTGGAAAGAAGCTCCAAGCGCGTGTTCCATTGATATTGGTGTTACAGCAGATAATCGTACTTTAGTCGTTGAGGCAAACGACGGTTTCTCCCTTGGCACATATGGTCTTAACCCTTATCAGGCAGCCGTCTTTCATGAAACACGCTGGAGAGAGATAACCCACTCATATTTTCAAGATCATCAAACTGTCAAAGTGCACGAATGAACGGCGTATTTTCCTGTGAGATTGTTGATTTACAGATGTTAATCATGGTCGATATGTAATTCAATGTTCAATATAATAAAATGGCCTTTTCCCTGTTATTGGAAGAGGCCATTTTTAAAATCACCGTTATTGAGTATTGTTGTTATTCTCGAGGCACTCAATTACGAGGACTACGCTGCAGGTAGTTATCAAAACGCTAACTGCAACGTTGCTTTGGTTCAGACAGTCGCGAGTTGTAATTCATGTAGCCATGTGGACTAAAAATTGTGCTCCACCAACCTTAAGATCATAAGAAATTCAAATAACGCAGTCACATGGACTACGACGCATTAACCTTACCGAGCGCCGTGCTAGTCTTTTCATTTCAATTCACGCAGTCACGTGGACTGCGACAAAAGTACCAGCAGCATCTTGTCTAAATTATCGTATTTCAATTCACGCAGTCACGTGGACTGCGACACAACCAAACACTTGTGTTCGATAGTCATGCAGTATTTCAATTCACGCAGTCACGTGGACTGCGACGCAAATACCAGGGCGCTAATGCACGCTACATTGCTATTTCAATTCACGCAGTCACGTGGACTGCGACCATTGATGCTGATCTACTTTAAAAGACAAGGCTGATTTCAATTCACGCAGTCACGTGGACTGCGACAGGCATTTTATCTTACCACTCGACAAAACAGAAAATTTCAATTCACGCAGTCACGTGGACTGCGACCGCTGCTGAAAAAGTCGGAAAGTTGCGAATCAGCTATTTCAATTCACGCAGTCACGTGGACTGCGACCTTTGTTGCATCAGCAGCATCCTTGCTACTCCTAATTTCAATTCACGCAGTCACGTGGACTGCGACTTGATAAGAAAGCAAACTACCATTCGCGGCTTTTTATTTCAATTCACGCAGTCACGTGGACTGCGACGCTTTACCTTTTGCTAGGTCATATGATACGATGGATTTCAATTCACGCAGTCACGTGGACTGCGACGTACCAATTCAAATGCGTCGGTATATTCTCATACATTTCAATTCACGCAGTCACGTGGACTGCGACCGCAAGATATTGCACAAAAAGCCTAAAGATCACAACATCTTGCGGCTGGTGCTTAACTATACACATCAAAAGTCTAGATAAAACGTCAACACGGTACTTTCAGATATAAATCTGGTGCGAATCTCCCCGGGTTTATATGTTTACCTACCATTCGCACCAAAGGAAGGCATTACAAAAAGTGATGCTAGAAATCATCTTGTCACCAGAAAGCAGTTTTCAATTCAACTGAATACCGCTCACTTCAGATTACCCTGTCCTTGAAACTTCGACAACAAATCAAGTTATCTAAATTTCAACTTAAGATTGTTAATTATACAAAATAGTTCATGGCCTTGTCCGTTGTATCCAATCCAAAATCTTCGTCATATTGACTTTCTCTGGCTATCCATAATCCCGTATGCTCATCGAAACGTGCAACACCGTTTTTAACCAAGTTTTCGCTAGTACGCTGATCACCAAATACTTGAACGACGTACTGTTGAGCCTGTTTTAATAGTCGGTAAAGTTCTTCGAGGGGTGTCTGACCGCTTAAAATTTTTCCGACAATCTCTTTTCCTTGTCCCCATTGAACAAGAATTGGGATGGTATTCGAGTTGATTGGATCAAACAGTCTCGTTACACTCTGAGGAGCAGAAACATGTAAGAGATCGCTATAAACACGATGCCCATGTTTTTGCTCATACGCGTCAACCCCGTGCTTGTTTATCAACGGATCGGATTCAGCATTTTGACCATAAATCAGTGAGAGAAGGCTCAGCCTCTGGTGATCTATTGTCTCAGGGTAGTTTAATTGAGCACCACGATCTTGATAGTAACGTTGAAAATATTGGGACACAATTTTCGCTGAAAGTGGATCAACATGGGGATAAAGATTTAACAACGTCTTGGTAATATGAGCACCTGCAGAAATATCATTCAAACCGTGGCTGATGTTTTCAATCTCTGAATCCAATCGCATCAAGTGCACCCGACCAATTTTGGTCTCGTGGTTTCGATTACACCGACCAGCAGCTTGAATGACACTGTCAATGCCGGCCAATGACCGAAAAACTGAGCCAAAGCTAAGATCAACACCCGCTTCAATCAACTGTGTCGAGAACACAACAAGTGGCACTTGGTTCTTCAGGTTTTCACGAATTGCCTTAATAACCTTTTTACGGTGGGCAGCACACATCGCAGTTGACAGGTGGTACCCTTTCACATCCAGATTTAACTCATTAAACTGCTGGAAAGCCTGACGCGCCGCCTTTTTAGTATTCATAACCGCAAGAACACTTGAAACACGTGTCAGCTCAGACTTCAAACCATTCATTAAATCATCTAGTTCCCACATTTTCGCAGTATGATCAACTAGCTCGGTTCTTTTGAACGCTGTTTCTACACTGGGAATGTCGGGAATTATTTCCTTTGGCGCATCAATTCCGATTGGTAAAACATCGTGACTCAATGCCGGCTGTGTTGCCGTACAAAGTAACAACGTAGACTTGCCTTCATGTGCCAACCAATTCATAGCAACATTGTTCATTTCAACTGTCTTGGTAGGCATGCTTTGAATCTCATCAAAAATAACCACGCTATTGATCATACGATGCATATGCCTAAGGTTTTTGCTTCCTCTACCATATAGCGCATTTAAATACGCTACCTGCGTTGTCATAATAATAGGAGCATCCCAAGTATCTCGTGTATAGTAGTATCGGTCATTTTTAGGGTCATCCTGTTCAACTTGGTCGTCCCCGATTGCGGAATGATATTCCAGTACCGTTGATCGATCACTCGGATCAATATCAAGCCTCTGACGAATAGCACGCGTGTTTTGTTCAATGATCGTCGTATGAGGCGAGACAATAACAATGCGATCTAAATGATGCGTCACGCACTGATTAAGAGCGAATCGCAAGCCTGCTAGCGTTTTCCCGCCACCAGTCGGAACACTTAAGCTATAAATGCCCTGATCAGCTTGGCCAGCAGCTAAACAATATTGCGACATTTCACCTCGAAGCCGATTGATCATCCCCTGCCCGCTTGTGGTATCTGTTGCATTCTGTTTCGCCTGTACCGCAGCTTTCTCTTCATTTATTCTGCATAATGTGTCTAATGAAGCACTTGGGGATTTCTGCTGCGTTGTTTTACCAACCATAAAATCACCTGTTTCCAGGTGATCGGCATCAATTAAGCAGCTAGCGATATACCGCAGATAAAAGTTTTCCTGACTTTCTTGTTGTTCTGGGGGAATCAGCGAGATCTCGTGGATTGCTTCATCCAGATAGGCTTCGAAAGAGGCTTGCGAAAAATCCTCAAAAAAGTGTTGCTTAATTTCTGAGATAGTCCAGTCTTTGATTTTTTGAGATTGTCTCTGTAGGAATGGTGACTCGCCAGAGGTTGGCGTCACATAGTCATAGGGCCCTCCTGCATTGTGATGCGCCATGACAACATTTTCGATCAATTCACTAAGATAAATCGCATCGTCATCAAAATTTTGGTTTAAAAAAGCTCCCAAAAGTCTGGCACCGGCAAAAGCATGATTGACCTGCCCAGGGTGTGTATTAGGATCACCATCGTGCGATTTGTTAATGTAGTCCTGAAAGGTTTGGGCATATTTGCCAGCATCGTGTAGCCATCCCGCTAATCCTGCCACATGTGATAGATGAAGTGGCTCAGCATAAGTTTCACAGAGATTTTTGACTGCCCAAAGATGATCGTGCACTGATTGAAATCGATTGTCGTCAGTACAGTGAGCAATAAAAGTCGGCCTTGTCATAGTACTAATACCCTTGAATTTCCTGAACATGCAGGCCATCTACATGAGGGTCGTTCACTTTAATTGATACTTGGGCAAAGCTTGACGCATCTTCTCCGTATGAAACTTGTGTTGCTTCATGAACCTGGTATGGAGGCAATTTACCCAGCTTGGAATCATGATCCCACCAAACTACTTTTAGTACGACCATTGATCCTTCAGGGCGGGCAGCCGAAGCATCATTGACGAACAGAGTCTCTAAAGCTTTTTTCAATGCTTCGGCATCATCTTCTGTAAAACCAGTTCGTTCGGCCTGTTCAACATTGATACTGCCATTAAACTTATAAACCCCAAACGGCACCATAGCCTTGGTACCCATCGTATCTGAGCCTTTTGTATCCCCTGGTTCTAAGTTAATCGACTTGGTGATCTGTTCTTCTTTTACAGTAATTGGGCGAATGGAATAGGCTGCTTGGACGGTAACGGGGCCTCTCACAGGAATAGAAACCCCGTCTAAACCATCATTCAACCCTTTTTTGAATGGCATCACTTGCCCGAATGCTCTGACGTCAAGCCAACTTTGTGTCGCTGCTTGAATAAACTTTTCCCGCCAATTTGGCTCCTTGTCTGGTTTTTCGGCCAAAACATCATTGACTGCCTGACTCATTTTTACCCGATCCCGAATGTTAGTGACACCATCGGTAATGCGATCCTGTTGTTGTACCAGAGTAGGGAGCCCCATGTCCTGCCAACGATTACGGATCTTGCGCTTAATGGCTACATCGCTGATCTCGCCTAGTCCATCAGCATTAACCCGTGGCCGATTGGCATCAAGCGGATCACCATTTGGATTTGCGTTTTTAACGCCAATCACAACAGAAAAATCAATTTTATGATCCAAAGGGTTACTTGTCATTTGTATCTCCTCCTTGTTTGGTTGTCTTCATGTGATTTGCCTCGTTTTGTGCTGAAAATCCTGAAAGAAACATTGTGGAAAGTGGTTCGTCACTTGCAAATTCCTCCGGCGGTATCAAATTAGTGATTTCATCAATTTGATGTAGGAAAAAAGTCCTTGAACCACCACTTAAACGATTTAGATAAGATCGTACAACTGCCAACCAAACTCGCTTCCATGTTGTAGCCGGACGTTCAGAAAAGTTGGTAAAGAACCTCAAAGCGGTTGTTTCCCTATCTGATTGATTTGCTCCTTGTGCTTTCAGCTGATAAAGTGCCGTACGTTCTACCGCATCAGCTACCGAAAGCAGCCGACCGTATACATAAGATCGGTCGTGATTGTTCTTATCAAGACTCATACCCGTCGCCCCTTTTGAATTATAATTTTGAACTGCAGAAAAATAGATAAGATCGCGATACCAATCAGTGAAATGGTCATAACTTTTTGGGTGTCGCACATGCCTGTATATGGCATTAAAGGTTTCCGATGGCACAGATCGGCCATGAATCACGGCAACCATCAATCTGGTCATAGCGCGTTTTGCTACAGTGTTGAAGCGTTCGCCTGTATGCCCAGTGCTATAAGCAGCGCGAAGAACTTGAGAAAAATTAGGAATGACAATCCGCTGTTCTCCGCCAAAGTAACGAATAAACGCAGCTTGGTTCCCCCACCGCTCTAAGTTAGCTTTCAAAACATCGGTCTGTAATAAATCATAATAAGTGACACTCATGCGGCCTGTTGTGGCAGCGTCAAGAAAAAGAACATTGACAGGATGATTATCGCCAATCTCAATGTCACCCAGCATACCCTTTAACCGTCGACGATAGTTATAGGCAACTTCCTGACCTGTATCAGAAACTTTTTCAAGACTTTTCTTCTCTTTTTCAATTAACCGCAGTCGCCGCTGGCTGAGAGGTCTGCCACGCGTTATTGTCGAAACAGCGTCACTGATGGTTTCGTTGTTGCGATCGTTAGTCCAAAAAAGGAATACGCGCGAATCCTGATGAATGCCTTGTCTCTGTATGAGCCACTTTAATGCATGGGTCATTTTCTGCGATTGAGCATACCCTACAGAATAGAAATCGTCATTCAGGAAAATACCACGATATGAGAAATTAGCGTTGTCGTTGGCAGAAATAAGTTTTGCATTACTGGCCAAGGCATTAACGTTTTTCTCAATCTTTTTGGTGGTAGGCACTTTATCGCCCGTAATATAGTCAATTCCTAAATCATCATTTTCGGCCTTTTGCTCTGCAAGGTAGAACTCAGTCCATGCTTTAAACAAATTAATGTCGCGCCAAGGCGGTTGTTGTCCAGGATTATCTACCCTAAATCTCACAAAAGGCTCACCTTTTTCGACCTTTTGGATGAGTTTCTTATCTGAAAGCGATGCAGCTAGGTCACTGACTAGGCGATTTTTTTGAATATATTTCAAGATCGTGCCGATCTCAGGTGGTGTTTGCGGATCACTTGCCCACATAGTTAATAAATCTAGATATTTTTGATGGGCGGTTTCAAAGTCTCGTTTATTCTTTGCCGTCTTGGCATATTGAAGCAAGTCACCGGCACAATACTTGACCTTATCATGCAATGGAAACGCTTCGGGATTGCTCGCACGAGTAGCCGCATCAATGGTTGCTGGAATGACCGTCAGTTGCTCATCCTTTGGCAATGCTCGTGCTGCCAAAAAATTCCCTTGTTGATCAATTGCCACTTCAATCTCAACCTTGACTGAAACATGTCCAAGTGGCAGGAGCGTGTACCCAGCAGCTGGATCAAACTTTCCGGCAGCCGCTTCATTGGCATCATAAACTTTTACCAACTCTTGAAAAACTGTCATCGACTGCCACCTCCAAACATTTCTGCGTACAGAGCATCCGCCGTCTGTATCGTATCAGGATGCTGCCATGTATACTGCTTGATCTTTCTGATTGGTTGAACCATTGTGCATGCCTCGGGACGTGGGAAATGAATGACCCCCTTCTCCATCTTCGCTGCCCACAAGCGAACCGACAACATTGGATCACCTGTTTCATCGGGATAGTTGTATCCGTGTACCATGACGCCGAACTGACGATCAGTGTCATCGTAATGTCCTGCCCCTTCACCAAAAGTGACCGGCTTGACATAGCCTTGGCATTCTCGAGTTCCTAAGAAAATATCTCGACGGCCACCAGCCTTTAAAGCCCGGTTAAAAATTGCGGCGTGCTTTTTGATATTGCGATCATCGACCAGTTCCGGACGTTGTAAATTCCACTCTATATGGCACTCGACCTGATAGCGGACTTTATGCAAATAGGCATAGTAAGCGAGCGTATTCTTACTCAGAGAAAGGTTCTTGTCAAATGGTCGCATAGCTTTTGATTCAATGCGAATTTCGTTCATGATCCGCACTTTATCAATTATGAAAACAAATGTTGGTTTCCAATAAATTGACGAAGCAATACCGACTAACGCCTGATATGTCGGCACCTGGTAAGTCATCTTTTCACCGCTCTTCGTTAGAGGGTCGGTAAAAAGAGCGTTCTCACCCCAAACCTCAAACGTAAAATTCTGTGTTGACATTTCATCACCTCCAAATTCATAAACCAATGTTGATGTTCCAATTTATTGATAGCGCTTGCAAGAGTTTGGCTGAAGTATCGCCTCCTTTCTACAAAGATAGAATATCACGCATGACCAAAAAGAACAACCGAATATTTTAAAAATTCTGGTCAGGAGATCTCTCTCCCTTTCTTACCAGAAAGAACAACCATTTCAATTCGCGCAGATTGCTGTTTAGCTTCGGTAACCAATCCACGATGAAGAGCATTCCCTTCATTAACAAAGTAGCGCATTGCCCACCGCCATTGCAAGTTAAAATATCAACGCATCAGTCAAATCGAGCACTTCTTTCGTCCCTATATGCGTTACCTTATTCTTGTAGTGATCCCCTAAGTTGTAGAAACGCAAACTGTCAGTCTTTTCGACAATTACTTTTGTTAATTCTGTTTTCAGTTTGACAAAGGTTAGTTGATCGATCAGACATTCAAAGACCGAGTTCTGAACGCGCTGCCCATAGCGTGAGCATATCTTTGCAACTCTCGCTAACCTTTTGGCTCCTTTTTGATCTTTAACTGAGATGTCATAAGCAACCACAATTAACATTCTGCACCTCATTTCCACAGAAACGGCGGATAGGCATCTAAATCACCGCGAATGGTTCTAGCTAGTAAGATTGCTTGAATCATTGGCACCATCCCCCAAATGATTGGCTCGTTAATGAAGGGATGGGTTAATTTCTCTGTCTTTTTCTTTGCCCACTGATTTAGAAACTTCTTTCTTCCCTCTTCGTTCAGAAAAACCGCACCGCTTTCTTGATATAAAAAATCGGTTTTGGTTAAAATCTGCTTATTGATCATTTTTAAAACAAACCGATCTGCGTACACGCCTCTTAGTTCTTCCATCAAGTCTAATGCCAAGGATTGCCTTCCTGGGCGATCTTGATGGAGAAAACCTACATATGGATCTAAACCAGCGGTGATTAAGGCCGAGGCGCATTCATTAGCCAATAGAGAATAGGCGAATGACAACAAAGCATTAGTGGCATTCATAGGTGGTCTTCTTGAGCGTTCGTTAAATGTAAAAACCGTACTCTTTTTCAGGATAAAACTGTCAAAGGCTCCAAAATAATTTGCCGCTGCATTTCCTTCAATACCTCGTACCTCGGCCAGACTGTCGACTTCACGTAGCTTTTCAATAGCCTCTTGAAGCGCTTGTGAGAGCTGTTTAAGCTGATTTACGTCAACAACTAAGCTATGATCGCGCAAGTATCTTTCGACCATCCATCTTTGGTTAAAAATCTTGCCTATGATAAAGTTTCTGGCAAACGGAATCGAAGCATTTTGATCATCAGAGATGCGATACTGCTGCTCCCTAGGCACAACATTGCCATTCACTGCACCAACAACGGTTCCTTGAAACTTTCCTGAAGGTGTCAAAAAACTTATAGGAATATTTCTTTGCAAGCATTCAGCTAGCAATGCAGGACTGGCACCCAAACGAGTAAATGCGACAATAGCGTCTAGATTGACAAGTGGCACTTTCCCTTTTACGACATGTTCAACTGACACTCTCGCATTGCCGCCGTCGAGAGAAATATACGAATCATCTCCAGAAATAAACAAGGTGTTTAGGATCGTTTTCATTAGTCTTTTAACCTCTCCTCAATATAACGGGCTGCCGATCTTTTCTTATTCAGAACCGGCAGGCAAATGTCAGCCAATGAGCAACTTTTACATTTTGCCGTGATTCGTACTTTGGGGGTATATCTTTTTTGCCAGTACTGATGCATCTCTGCCAAAACTGTTTTGGCAGACTCTCGAAGCTCTTCTGAAATAAGGACAGTCTCGCGTTGGCGCGTCTTAAAGTAAAAAAGATCTCCTTTATCAATATTGGCACCGAGCATCTCCTCCAGACACATTGTTTCTAGCACCAGCTGTAAAGTATCGGAAAGATCCCGCTTCTGATGCCCGTGCTTGTATTCCACGACAAGCGGCTGATAGCGGCTCTTGCGACCATTAAGTTGCACGCCATCTTGCGACTTATTAAACTCAACAACATCGCAAATGCCACTAATACCTAATTCCGCGGAATGGATACGTAATCCCCGAACAACTAATAAATCTTTACGTTTTTCCTTAAAGGTTACATCATCAGCATTCGTATGGAGTTGAGTGCCTTCATATGTAAGTACATTGTCTTTCCAGGCTTGTTCAATATGAATAAGTGCCCATTGACGTTTGCAAAAAACGAAATGCTGAATACCGGATATTAAAAGCCAATCCTCTTCTGAATAATACAATTGAGTCACCTCCAAAGCAGCTATTAAATTCACCTATCGTCTTTGATTACCAGCATAAGAAGTCAAAAATATAGCGCTTACAAGTTTGTGGCCAAAAGCTTTTTCAAAATTTAGTTGATCATATCAGGCAGGCATTGAAGATACGTTAACGTACTATGGTATATTGTTATTGAAGAACAACATGTTTTCGACAATGAAGGTCTGAGTGCGAATGTAGGGCACACATGAAATCGCCGGTACATTCGCACTCCTGTTGTTAACTATATTTCGCAATTTGACTTGCTCTTTGCTTTTCTTGTGTTTTATAAATAGTTCCAGCCACAACATATTCGTGTTATGTGTTAGGAAACACATTATGTTGCGGTCGCAGTCTACGTGACTGCGTGAATTGAAATGCCGTTATGTTCCGGGGCTTTGAGTTAGCACTTTCCGGTCGCAGTCTACGTGACTGCGTGAATTGAAATTTCCAAGTGATCGGCAATGTACGGCGTGGCATCCTCGTCGCAGTCTACGTGACTGCGTGAATTGAAATCATTCATCTTTGAGCTGTGGCAAATACATTGGTGTCGCAGTCTACGTGACTGCGTGAATTGAAATACGTGCTGAATCATACCAGTTTAAGGGCAGATGAGTCGCAGTCTACGTGACTGCGTGAATTGAAATCAGATGACATCAATAACAAGCTTCAGTATCTTGGGGTCGCAGTCTACGTGACTGCGTGAATTGAAATAGGCAAACAACCGCGGTTGTGGATGATTGATGTCGTCGCAGTCTACGTGACTGCGTGAATTGAAATAGAAGAAATAGAGGTGATTTGAATGACACTTATCGTCGCAGTCTACGTGACTGCGTGAATTGAAATACCGTGGAATTGCAGCGCTTTTATAAGCAATGGGTCGCAGTCTACGTGACTGCGTGAATTGAAATCTCTGGATACGCCGCCGCAATCACTTTGACTAGTCTCGTCGCAGTCTACGTGACTGCGTGAATTGAAATGTACTTAGCCAGCCAAACCTCGGGATCTAACCAGGGGTCGCAGTCTACGTGACTGCGTGAATTGAAATGCCTCCATGTATTGTTTGATCTTATCGACTCGCGTCGCAGTCTACATGACTGCGTGAATTGAAATATAAACTCGTCTAACCACTTCCAAACGGCTAACTGTCGCAGTCTACGTGACTGCGTGAATTGAAATCGCAACTAAAGGCACATCTGCGGATGGGCAAGGAGGTCGCAGTCTACGTGACTGCGTGAATTGAAATACCCACTGCCTCCGGAATCACCGGCAAGTTATCTGTCGCAGTCTACGTGACTGCGCGAATTGAAATAGGATTGATTATAGCGGCAATTAAGTCGCAATCCTCATAATTACATGAGCTAAAATACGCCCTTTGAAGAAGCATATGGGGGTTAAATCATTCCAATTAAATGGGATGCGCAAAGCAAAATTATTGCTTGAAGCCTGCACTTTCTCCGCAAAAAAACCAGCATGAAACCCGACTGGAAGTCTGGCACATGCTGGCTTATTTGCTTGGAATGTCTGCTGAATTTACCTACAAATCCTTTCGCCATAAAGCTAAAACCGACAAGATAATAGCAGTCATCAAAGTTGTCTACAGCTCATATCGTTAATAGTTCATACAGTTAATTTCTTTAGATATCTTGCGATTTTTAATATAGTGTTAGTCTTTTTTCACCCATCCGTGACACTATGCGGCTTGCCCTCAACCCTGAGTACCTCTTCAACACTAGGCCGCTCACGCATTGATTCGTCAAACGCCCGTAGCTTTTGCAACCCATCAAACGAAAAGCCAAGCCGTCGCATCCAGTTAGTCATGACGAATAGATACGGATCCGCCATCGAAAACCGTTTACCCATCAACCATGGCCCCTGAAGACGTTCCTCAACATACCGCAATCTCGGTACCACGCGCTGCCACACCAACTTTTTTGAATCCGCGGTATTCGGCAACCAATTACCACGGCGAAATGGTGATATAAAATTCTTGTGCAATTCTGTCGCAATATAATTTAGCCACATGCGTTCCTGCCAGTAAGCCATAACGTTCTCCTGGCTTCGATAATCACCTTCAGCTTTTAAGGCTATATACTCCAATATCACAGCGCATTCAGTCAAATATTTTGTCGGCGAAATCTACAACGTTGGTACATATGACTTGGGATTGATCTGATTATAATCACCGCCTCGCCAAGTTTTGCGATCCAGGTTGACCTTTTCCGTCTCAAAATCCATACCAGCATCTGTCAACAAAATATGCGGCGCCATTGCACTGGTGCCTGATGCGTAAAATAACCTAAGCATATTGTGCATCTCCTTTTATTCGATGAATATCGAATTAAAAGGCAAAAAATTAAAGTGTCGCCAAAAATCCTGGTAAAAACCGATCAAAAGTTGTCTCGTTAATCGATAAATACTTGGTTTGGGCTACTTGGCGTGTATGTGTTAACCCCGCTAATCGCATGGCACGAAAATGATACGAGACTGTCGACTTACTCAAATTAAGCTGCGCACTAACCTCCGAGCACGTCAGCTCTCGTCCTGCATGGTAAAGTATCCGCAAAATCTCAATGCGGTGCGGTTCACCGAGAACTTTAAACATATCTGCTATTTTTTGATCTCGTTGTTCGATATCCATAAAACTAGCATAGTTCTTTAACGCCATTAAAACAAGACGATGCCAAAACCAATCTTATTCGTAAATAAATGGGTCAAAATGTCAGTACCATCATTTGCCCATCAAAAAACGGCAAAAGCTCCGTCACATTAGTAACAGGCATGCCGTATTCTTAACCCTTTCCAAAATTCAACAATCACAAGTGGCCCTTGTCAATGATGTCTTTCTTGGCAGCATTATACCCCTTGATAAAATCGGCAACTTCATGCATCCGATTGCCCGAGACAAGATTCCCAAAATCAATCGCAGCTTCGGGGTAATTTCGAAAACTAAAGCCATGGTCGTGATCGGTCATCGCCTGCTGGCAACCCATGTCATAATCACTGTCATCATCTGTATGTCCACTCGTTGTGGCTGCGGCTTGATAATCCTCCGTCCACTGTTTATATTCATTTGCCGATGCATCGTACTTACCAGCCTCGTAATTTTTCTTAACGTAATCGTGTAGTGACTGTAGTTTTTTAATCATCTTTACCATTCCCTTCTGATTGTCTTCAACTTGATCGTTATTTTCACAAATCATTGAATAACAGGCTTAACTGCATTTTTGAACTTTATTAGAGCTCAAATTAAAACAAAGAACACATCACTCTCACCTGTTTACGATTTATTTTATATTAGCATTAGTTTTGTGCGAAAATATCGGTCATTAGTCTGAAATGACACTTCAGTCGTTTCTAGGGAACGCTTCTTAAACCACCCTACAATTCCTTCCGCCGCAAAATCAAAACCGACAACCCAATCATCACAATCAAAAACCCGAAACTCACGGCAATATACGGCGGCAACGCGCTCATTTTCATACTGCCAACGCCGAGACTCTGCGAAACACCAAAGAAATTAAAATACTTGAGCCAGCCCCAATGTGCGATAAGATTGAGGACTTCGATGAGTATCGGGAAAAGCACCACGACAATCGTAGCAATTGTCATCGAGCCGGTTGCGATCAACAAGAAAACGCCGAGACTGAAGACAACACTCAGAAAAAAGGTCGCTGCAACAATACTTAGTCCCATTGTCTGCAAAATTGTTGACCAATTTCCGCCTAATGCTCTGCCTTTGATTAACCCACCGATAAGCACCATGCCAAAGTTAACCGTAAACAAAATCAACAGGTCCAACAACATCACCAAATACTTTGCCAATATGAATTGCAGTCGCGAGATTCCGGAAATCAACGTGTTTTTGTAAACTTTTTGCGTGAATTCGTACCCAAAGACAATCACGAAGACGCCAATAAAGAAGTACAACAATAGCGTCGCGGTCATATTGGCGGCTTTCAAACCAAACAACACCGTCCATGGCCGATCAGCAATTTGTGTAAAGACGTTGCTGCCAACAGACACCGTGACGCCACCAACACTTTTGGCTAGCACTGCCCATAAAGCATAAATGATTGTCACAGTCAGCATGATATACATGCCGACCGTATGTAGTTGCCGATAGAAGTCTGCGCGAATTTGATTAATCATGGTTAGCCTCCTGCTTTTCCGTCTGACCCAACAGTTGCATGTAAAATTGCTCCAGCGAGCCAGTTTGGTGGCTAATGTCCTGAACCAAGACGCCATTTGTCACCAATAGTTGATTCACGCGGGCAGCATCAACATCTCCTTGGTGCAATAACAGGTGATGATCGTCAAGCACGTCGAAAGGTTTATAACCGTTGTGATCAAGCACCTGCGCGGCTAAAGGCGCTTGATCAACTGTTATCGCCAGGCCTGATTGATTAGCTTGATCCAATTCGGTCTTGCTCAGTTGCTTGATCATCCTGCCATGGTGAATAATGCCAAATCTTGTCGAAACCTGATAAAGCTCACTCAAAATGTGACTCGAAATCAGCATGGTCGTTTGCCGTTCTTCGTTTAATCGTTTCAGCAATTGCCGAAATTCCATAATGCCGGATGGATCCAGTCCGTTAATCGGTTCATCCAAGATCAAAAAATCTGGGCGCGGCAAAATAGCCAATGCTAGTCCTAGCCGTTGTCGCTGGCCTAATGAAAGGTGGCGTGCTTGTGTTCGCTGTTTTTCTTGAAGACCCACAAAATCAACAGTTTCAGCAATCACCTTTTGATCATCAATGCCGTGTTGAATGGCGCAGAGACGTAAGTTTTGTAAGACGGTCAATTTTTCAAACGCGGCTGGGCTTTCGATCACAGCACCAATGCGACTCAATGCGCGCTGGTAGTGTCCGGCATTTTCCCCTAATAACGTAATTGTCCCTGTTTGCATCGGCGAAAGCCCGGTAATAAGCCGCATGAGAGTTGTTTTCCCTGCTCCGTTTTCACCGATTAACCCAAAAATATCGCCGCGTTCAACGGTAAAGTTGATGTGATCTAATGCCTGAAAATGGCCGAAGTGTTTGCTAACCTGTTGAATCGTTAATATTGGTTCGCTCATGATGCTTAGCCTCCAAAATTTTTAATTTGCTTTTATTCTACAATCCCAGACTACCGAGTCTTTCTTAATTACTAGCATAATCAATCCTTAATTAAACCTAAATTGTGGCATCCAGGCTTGTTAGTTTACACTGTCATTAGTAGGAGGTCGCGACATCATGGCTAAAATTTTAATTGTTGAAGACCACAAAGATATACAAGCGCTTTTACAAGATGTGCTGGCACCAACTTACGAAGTTGTTCAAGCCTTCGATGGGATTCAGGCTTTAACGCAATTTCACCGCGTACACCCTGATCTTGTGATTCTCGATCTCATGTTACCGAATGTCACCGGCGAGAGTGTTCTGACCACAATCCGTAAGACCTCGCAAGTTCCGGTCCTTGTTTTGACCGCTATTCAGGATAAGCAGAAAACCGTGGCATTGCTCAAACAAGGGGCTAATGATTATCTGACCAAACCGTTTGACATCGACGAGTTGCTTGCGCGCGTTCAGGTTCAGCTACGTCAAAATAAGCCCATCACCGCACAGGAAGATGATGCATTACAAGTTGGCGAAATTTTACTCGATCCAAAACGCCATGCAGTCACCGTCAATCACCAGCCATTGACACTACCTAAAAAAGAATACGCCATATTGGCACTCATGATGCGCGATCCTCATCAAGTGTTTGATAAACGCCAACTTTACGAACAGGTCTGGGGCGAACCTTTTTTAAATGCCGATAACACGCTTAACGTCCACATCAGCAATTTACGAACCAAAATCAACGATCTGGCTCAGAATCCGAAATACATCATTTCGATCTGGGGCATCGGTGTTCGACTCGTTTGACAAGGAGATCTTTTATGATGCTTGCAATCATTATCGTACTTAGTCTTATTTGCTTGCTGGTGACCAGTCTGTTTTTGCTTGTCATCATCGACCTGAGACGGATCAACCATGATTTAGACTATATCAATCATCACGAGACAAACGCCGGCGTGACCAGTAACACCAACCTGCCTTTGATCCGCGGGCTGACTGCTGGGATTAATTGGAATCTCAATAAGATGCGTAAGCTGCAGATCGAACAAATCGAGCAAGAACAAAAGATCCATCAAATGCTGATGGATTTGACCCACGATATCAAAACACCGCTCACGGTCGCTACTGGCTACGTTCAGCTGCTTGATCGCGAGCCCACAGCCGATGCCAAACCCTCCCTAACCCGCATTGCCAATAATTTACGCTCGGTTAACTATTACCTGCACTACCTGATGGACTTCAATCTAATCCAGGAAAAAACGCGCACTTTAAATCGCAAGCCAATTGACGTCTCGACGTTGCTTAAGACAGAACTTTTCGATTATTACGATCAGCTCACTGCCAATGGGTTGCAGGTCAAACCTGAAGTTACCGATGGACTAACCCTTGTCACCGATGAAACGTTGCTACGCCGTATTATCCAGAACTTAATCGGTAACTGGCTTAAATACGCTAAAAGTCAGGCAAGCCTTTCCCTCACCCGGCAAGATGCCAACCATATCGTCATGACTTTTGCAAACAATACGGCGGAACCGGTTCGCCATGTTGAGCGGTTGGCCGACCGATTTTATACCACTGACACCGCGCGAACCACTCGAAGTGTTGGCTTAGGGCTGAGCATTGTTCAGTCATTGACGACAACGCTTAGTGGCAAAATGGCCATTGATGCGCACGATCACACTTTCACTGTCAAACTGACATTTCGTGAAAGCACAAAATGATCGCACCAGCTGACGATTATTTTAAAAGTTTAGCCGAATTCCTGAGTCAATTAATTCTCCCCTCCTTCAAGATAAAACACTTGCTTTTTGTAAGTATCTTGTTATTCTAAAAGCAGTTTACGAAATGGAGGGGCTCGCTTTGAAAACGCAACAAAAATGGTTCGTGATGATGACCGCTGCACTGACTCTGGTTCTGGCTGCATGCGGCCAGTCATCAGCTAAAACCAGTTCTAGTGCGAGCAAGCAGCAGGTCTGGCACCGAATGGAATCGGATGTTTTACAAACGCTCGACCCTAGCAAAGCATCCGAAGGCGTCTCTGGGCAAGCGATCATTGACACCATGAATGGCCTTTATAAGTATGAAGGACATGATTTACAGCCGGCGATGGCAACGAAAATCGTCAAGCCAACCAATAATGGGCTAACCTATACGTTTAAACTGCGAAATGCAAAATGGAGCGATGGCTCGCCGGTGACCGCTCAGGATTTTGTTTTCGCATGGCAGCGCACGGTTAACCCAGCCACGAAATCATCGCAGGCCAACATGTATTCCGGCATTCAAAACGCCGATGACATTCGCGCTGGAAAGAAACCTGCGTCAACGTTGGGCGTCAAGGCGCTTAACGACAAAACACTGGAAGTTACCTTGGAACATCCCATCCCATATTTCAATAGTCTATTAAACAACGTTGCCTTTTTCCCACAACCGGCAAAGCAGGTTCAAAAATGGGGCGAAAAATACGGCACCAAGTCTGCTTACACGCTTTCCAATGGCGCCTTTAAATCTAAGGACTGGAGCGGAACCGGCGATAAATGGGTGGAAGTCAAGAATAACCAGTATTGGAATAAAAAGAACGTCCACCTGACGCAAATCGATGTTCAGGTTGTCAAAGACAGCAATACCGCGCTTGACCTTTATCATACCGGCAAACTGGATGACGCCACGTTAACCGGTCAGCTCGCCGCTCAGCAAAAAGGCAAAACCGGTTATGTTGCCAACAAGCGAGCGCGCACTTACTTTCTGGAACTGAATGAAAATAAGGTGCCGGCTTTTAAGAACACTAAAATTCGCCAGGCAATTTCCATGGCGATCAACCGTGATTCTTTTGTCAAAAATGTGCTCGCTGACGGCTCGATCGTTGCCCGCGGTATTACGCCTGCCGACCTCAGCCAGTTGCCAAATAGCTCGACAGATTTCGCAACCGCCGTCGCTAAAGGTACTAAAACTGTCACATCTTACGACAAGAAAAAGGCCCAAACACTTTGGGAACAAGGGTTGAAGGAAACCGGCCTCAAGAGTGTCAGTGTTGAATTGCTCGGTGACGATGTTGATGCGGTTAAAGCCACGCAAGAATATCTTCAGGGAACCTTACAGGAAAATCTGCCGGGGCTTAAAATCAGTATCGCCAGTGTGCCGGCCAAAAATCGCCAACAACGCGCGTCAGACCGGAATTTCGATATGGTGCTGAGTACGTGGGGTGCCGATTATCCTGATCCCAACACCTATCTGGATCTTTTCACCAGCACGAATGAGTACAACCACGGTCAATGGCAAAACAGCGACTATGATAAACTCATGACCAAGGCCAACACAACCGACGCCAATGATCCAGCAGCACGGTTTAAAGATATGACGCAAGCCGAACAATTGTTAGTCAATCAGGCCGGCGCCATTCCGCTTTATCAGCTCGTCGCCGCCCGGATGGTGAATCCGAAAATGCACGATCTCAAAACCAGTCCCGGGAACAGTTTTAACTTTGTCTATGCCTATTTGAAGTAAACCAAAAGCCGACTCCGATGCGCGAGCCGGCTTTTTAGTGTTTTCATTATTGATCAATACGCATTATCTGCGTCAATCACTGGCGGTTCGATAGGCACCATGGTTCGCTTGTGATGGCGATAAGTGGCGATCTCTTTGACGCCATGACGTTTGAGCATGGCCAACGCCTGCGCAAAATTAGCCTCATAGTGCGGACCTTCGTGTGCATCGCTGCCGATCGTGAATAGATGGCCGCCTGCTGCCTGATACCAGGTGATGGCCAGATCATACAAAGCCGCATTATGCCACTTATACATGGACTTTGTGTTTAGTTCTAACGCCAAGTCGTTCTCTACGGCAATCGCAAAAATCTGATCGAGCGCCGTTTTTCCCCACGCTTCTAACTGCTCCGGCGTTATTTCAAACTGGCGCACGCCATAGTCGAAGTGCGCCAACACGTCTGCATCATGAAAGCGTTGAATCCCCATTAGCATGCGTGAAAAATAGTCCGTCAGCACTTGCTTGGGCAGCAGTGTTGCGATTTGCGTATCCAAATAATCATGTTTGCCATCATGATGAAAGCTCAACAACGTGAGGTCAAAGTCATGATGTGCCAAGTAGTCGCGCAGTCGCGGTTCGGCTGGGGCAAAATAGCCGGCCTCAATGCCCAGCAGCATCTCATTATGATAATTCGTGTCAAGGGCTGCTTGAGTCCGTACCATCCCGGCATAATCCGGTAGATCATCGCGACCGCCATCGTCAGGATTATCGAATTCCAGATGTTCGGTGGTCACAACCGGCGCCTTAGTTTGCGCCAGATAATCGCGCAATTGAGCTTCAGAGTCAAATGAGTATAAAGTGTGCATGTGTTGATCGTAAATCGCCACGATTAGTTGCCTCCTCCAAAAAAGTCACGCTGTGCAGACAATGACGCTTCGTTTGATTTAATGTCATCGCTTCATTAAGCATAGCATAAAAGCTACGCAACAACGGTAACTGGCGACAATCGGCGGGCAAGTTCTAGCAAAAAGCATGGGCATCTTCACTCAAGTCCTCCAAAGCAATATACAAACCAGCGATACAAAAAATGGTCTTCAGCAACCTACCCGAAATCGAGCCAGTTTACCGAAGACCATTTTTAACGTTACAACTGACGAAGCCAAAATTAATCAAGCAAATTTTGAAATAGGACCAGCTGCGTGCTTAGCTTGTAAGGCGTCGAATTCTTTTGGTGATAGCTTACCCAAATCAACTAACTTGGTTTCGATTTGATCAAGCACCTTGGCGCGATCGGCGTCGGAATGGATAAAGTCGTAACGATCGCGATCCACCGTAATCATGGACGATCGGGTGTAGCCTTTAGCCCATTCTTGATACGCGGTGTTCACCCGCCGATAATAATCCACTAACTCCGGCTTTTGGCGAATGTCTTCCATATCCCGCCCGCGATTTTGGATCTCATCAAGCTCGTGGTCCGGATCGATTTTCAGATAAACTGCCAGGTCCGGTAAACCATTCCACGGACTGCCGTTGACGTTGCTTTGCATCTCCTGCGACAACGTGACATAAACATTGAAATCGACATCATCGATTTCACCATGCTTATGTAACTGTGATGCCATCACAAAGTCGGACTCAAGCGACGAATCCATAATGGCATTTTCCTGGGTAACGGCTTTTTTTAATTGCTGATAACGGAAGGTTAGAAAAGCAATCTGCAACATGGCACCTGTGCGCTTGCGACTGTCCGCCCCGGCGCCATAAAATTTCTGCAACATATTGGCAATCATGCCGTTGCCTTCAACATCTTCATAATACGCAGGGGCTTCCATATCTTTCGACAAAACTTTTGTCAACGAAGTTTTTCCTGCACCAATACTACCCAGAATGTAGATCACGAATCTCGCTCCTCAATTATCCGAATTAAAATGATCACAACAAATCAAAACATTACCACAACGGCCCTCAAAACACCACTTAAAGTGCCTTTAAGCCAAGTTGCTTGCGGCCGCGATTGAACCATGGACTGACCGTGAAAGCAAGAATATCGTTGATGACGTAAATACTGGAATTGATGACCATCGCCAAGCTGGCATCACCTTGCGCGAACGTGACAGCCCACAAAATCAGCTGTGCAATGCCGCTGAATAACCACCAGAAGTATTGATTGTTGTAACGTAAGAAGCAAACAATGCCGCCTGTCAACGAAATTGCGAACGCCATGCCATCGTAAATCGGCCGCGGATCATTGGTGTACTGGCCGATTAAGTAAGCACTGACAGCCCAGACAACCAACGTAAACCCAATCGAGAGCACCCACTTTTGCAAGTTGAAGGTCTTCAAATGATTCTTGGTATCGTCATTCCAGGTCCGCACACTGATCAACACCGGCAAATCAAGGGTGATGACATACGCAACCTGTTCAAACATCGAAAGATAATTGCGGGCGGTGAATCCGACAAAAATAAAGCACGCGGCACTCAACAGACCAAGCCAGCCATTAACGGCCTTGGTCGCGTTGATGGCCAAAACACAAAGAACGCCAAGTGTCGTCCCGATGAATGTAATCACTGTCACTGCCGTTATTTTGGCATCCACCAGCGTCATGAGCTGACAGCCAAAAGCAAACCAAAACAAATAATAATTTTGTTGCGGCCATCCCTTTAACTGATGCAGCAACCAACTAAAATAATTCCCAGACGTTTGCACGAAATAAGACCCCTTTAAGCTTGAATTTCGTCGTATGATAACGAACGTCTTTATTATGCCGCAAGATTTTTTGAAATGTAAGTCTTGCATATACAACATATTGGTGGTAATAGTAGCGTCTACCACAACATGTGCTACATGTATAAAACCGTTTCCATCGTGATTAACTCGGCTTTTCAGAAAATCGGAATAATTTTTGTGATTTTATTGCGCCTGGAAAATGTTCTGCTTCAAACGCCGGTAACTTGCCGCGATGCGCGATACAGCCGATTTAATAAGTCCTGATCATGCAATTCGGGCCGACTGTTCCAGCTCCATAGCCCCGGATAACCGCGCAGCCCATGCCATGACGCCGGCGCATACACGACACCGCCTTGTGCATGGGCATCCGTTGCGGCGTAAAGCGCTGGCAAGGCTGCTCGTTGAGGCGACTGACGCAGCCACGGCATGATGCGAAAGCACAATGCTGCCAACCGCATTGGCCAAGCTGTCGCCCGTGACTGAATGGTTTTAAGACTGGTCGCCGCCAATCCCGGACTCGAACTATTAACCATGACCGACTGTCCCGTCTCGTGGAACAGTTGATTGAGTTTCACCGCCATCATCGCCTGGGCTAATTTTGAGTTGGCATAAAACGTCCACGGGCGGTAATCACGCCCATCAAATTGATTAAAGGTTAAATGCGGCCGCCCCATGGCAATCGAAGCAACGTTCACCACCCGGGCATGTGACGTTTTTGCCAGCAATGGCGCTAGACGCAAGGTCAGGATAAACCCGGCAAAGTAATTAACCGCCCACATCAATTCAACCCCATCACGTGTGACCGTGCGCTTGGCTGGCATCATGACGCCGGCATTATTGATTAAAATATCCAAGTGCGGCAAGGTTGCCAAAAGTTCATCCGCCAACTGATTCACCGCGGTCTGATCACTCAGGTCAGCTGCGATGAAACGAATCGGTTGTCGCTGAGTTTGCTGCTTCAACGTTTCGACCGCTGCCTCCCCTTTAAGCCGATTCTTTCCAATAATAATCACCGTCGCGCCATGTCGCAGCAATGCCGCACTCATAGCAAAACCAACGCCGCTGGTGCCGCCAGTGACTACTGCATATCGGCCAGTAAGATCTGGCATGTCGCGTTCCGTCCAATGTCGTTTAGGCGCCTGCATCTGTGTCACCTCCGTCAGTGACTATTTTAAGTCCGCTTTCGCCTTTTCAACAGCATCCTTAAATCGCCTTGCGCATGCTGAAACTTAAGAAACTGCTGGCGGGTCTTTTCAACCATTCGATACCGTTTCGGGTTCTTTTTGTAAAAGTCCTGATGATAGTTTTCCGCTAACCAAAATGTCGCAGCTGACTCAATGGCTGTCACGATCGGGCGCAAGTAACGACCCGAGGCTGCTAGCTTAGCCTTCGCTTCTTCGGCAATCCGGCGCTGGTCATCATTGCGCACGAAGATCACCGGCCGATAATGACCGCCTCGATCCTGAAACTGGCCCAAGGCGTCGGTCGGATCCGTCAGTTGAAAGTAAAGGTCGACAAGTTGTCGATACGACATTTTCCGAGTATCGAAAATAATTTCAACGGCTTCAACATGGCCGGTGGTGTCACTGATCACCTGTTCATAAGTTGGATGAGCGACATGGCCGCCGGTATAGCCGGAAACAACCGACTCAACCCCCGGCATATCGACAAACGGTTCCACCATGCACC
Source organism: Lacticaseibacillus zeae subsp. silagei (assembly GCF_030770335.1). Taxonomy (NCBI): domain Bacteria; kingdom Bacillati; phylum Bacillota; class Bacilli; order Lactobacillales; family Lactobacillaceae; genus Lacticaseibacillus; species Lacticaseibacillus zeae. Next base: position 1,969,113 of record NZ_CP132484.1, read on the forward strand.
AAAAACAGCCGCCCGCAAAGATTGCCCGATCCTGATAAGCAAGATCGCGCTGAAAATGCGCACTCACGTCAGTTTCGCTTGCCGCTTCAGCATCCCCGGTTTGGGTTCGATAAAAATCGGCTAAATCCGGCGTTAGGTTATCGCGGATCGCAAGCGGCCGCAAACTGGCTTTTAGCTGATCCCAACTCGCCCCGACTGTTTGCCCTGCTTCAACTTGCTGCTTTGCCTGCAGCAATTGCTCACGCTCGAAGGCCCTCGTCCCCGGTGCCAGCAATAAATTCGTTAACTTTGCAAGATAGGCTTCCGGCGCCATCTTCATCGCACATCGCCTCCAGTGATTGATTCACCATCAGTATACGCGTGCTGCTTATTTTTAGATAGTGCACAATCTTTTTTAAATCCGGATCATCGGGATTCGTTCGAAAATGAAAAAAGCCTGCTTGCATGCACAAGCAGACTGCGGTTCTGAAATTCCGTCATTGTGACCATGCTTCCTGTAACCCCTGATCCCGAAACGTCGTGTTATCCAGCCAGTCCACTTTGAAGCGGCCGTTTTGGTACCTGACTTTGCTGACGCTGGCATTTGTGAGTTCGGTGCGATTTGGTAAGTCAGCGCCATGTGCCAGCAGCCACAACAAACTGGCGGTACCGTGGCTGACGCCCAGAACGCTCGTCTCATGAGCGGCTTCTGCTGCGGCAACAATCCGGCGCAATGCCAAATCATAGCGGGAAACAATTTGTTGAGTGCTTTCCGCCTGATCAGTCACATCGGCGGCATGTAAGCGGTCAGGAATCGCTTCAAGTGGTACCTTGCCACTTGTCACGAGTTGATGGTAATCCGGGACGCCAAAGACCTCCTGCGAAACGTCTTTGAGTTCACGGCCTTCAAAAATACCGTCATTTTCCTCACGTAAGCCGCTATTGGTCTCAATTGGCTGTTTTTCATCCATACCCAAAAGAATCTGCTGCGCCGTTTCCTGAGCGCGAATGAGGTCGCTGGACACGACCCGATCAAACTTCAAGCCACTTGCTTTTAAGCCCAACCCCAGAGCAAATGCCTGTTTACGCCCATGGGCATCCAGGCGCGAATTAGTCACACCTTGAATCAACTGGCGAACATTACCTGCAGTTTCTCCGTGTCGGACTAAGTATAAATTAATCACAATCTGCCCCTTTTCAAAACGTGCCATTCACCGACAGCCACGGTAAATCATAGCTGCCTTTTGCCCAATGCTTCAATCGGTTATTCTCGACAATTATGCTTTGCCAAAGATTTCCTTCTTCAACCGTAAACCCGTTTGCGTGGTCGCCAAACCACCTTCGCCCGTCTCACGCAACGTAGCCGGCAACTGCATCCCCACACGATTCACGGCTTCGATCACTTCATCAGCCGGAATCACACTAATGCAACCGGCAAGCGCCATATCGGCGGAAATCATGGCCTGACTGGCACCCAGCGCATTCCGTTTCACACATGGCACTTCCACCAAGCCAGCAACCGGATCGCACACCAAGCCCATCATATTTTGCAAGGTAATCGCAACAGCCGTAGCCGCTTGCTCGGCCGTACCGCCATTAGCCGTCACCAAAGCCGCCGCGGCCATCGCACTGGCCGAACCGACTTCTTCCTGACAGCCGCCTTCCGCACCGGCAATCCCAGCATTATTGGCAATCACCAAGCCAAACGCGCCAGCTGTGAAAAGAAAATCCAGCTGCTGATCGTGACTCAAATGCAGCCGATCGCGCATCGCTAATAAGACCCCGGCCAAAACGCCTGCCGAACCAGCAGTCGGCGTCGCGCAGATGAGTCCCATTTTGGCATTGACTTCATTCACCGCAATCGCATTACGCACTGCTTCCATAATCGGCTGGCCGCTCATAAATTGCTGGTCAGTAATATAGGTATTCAACTTCTTCGCCTCGCCACCGGTCAGACCGGTGACACTTTTAACGCCAGCAATGCCTTCCTTCACCGATCGCTCCATGACTTCAAGGTTTCGGCTCATCAAATGGCGGATCTGTTCTTCGGTTCGCGTCGAATTTTCAACTTCCGTGTGCACCATCAGCGCCGCAACAGAAGGAAACTCATGACTTTGCTCAACAAGCTCTTTGACGGTATAAAACATAATTGACTCCTTTATCAGCTAACCCGTGGCAAACTTTGCGACCAGCTTATTCGAAATACGTCACATTGCGCATATGTGGTAACAACTTCAACTTCGCCAGAATATCAGCTTGATAATCGTCAGCCTCAATAATCATAATGGCTTGCTGGCCCTTGGAAGTTCGTGTAACCGTCATCGTGCCGATATTAATGCCTGCATCGGAAAAAATACTGGTCACTCGCGCAATCATCCCCGGAACATCATCGTGAATCGTGATATAAGTCGGCTGGCCCATACTCAACGAAATCTTGAAGCCGTTAATCTCCGTGATCTGAATATTACCGCCGCCAATCGAAACGCCAGTCACCGCCAGTCGATGATCACCCGCTTGCAAGACGATATGGGCCGTGTTAGGATGGTCGACTTTATCACTTTTCGGCACAAAACTGACTTTGATCCCTTGATCGTATGCCAACTTCAGAGATTCTGGCAGCCGCGGATCATCAGGCGCCATTCCCAGCAAGCCGGCGACCAGTGCCACATCTGTTCCGTGACCACGATAGGTTTTGGCAAACGATTCATACAGGTAAATCGTGATGACTTCCGGTTTTTCGCCAAAAATATCACGCACGACTTTGCCGATACGTGCCGCCCCGGCAGTATGGGAACTGCTCGGTCCGACCATGACGGGGCCAATAATATCAAAGACACTGTGAAACCGAATATCTGGCATGGCTTTCTCCTTATTTGCAGGTATTACCAGTCGCTCGATGCAGGCTGACATTTAAAAACAACATGAGTTCCTATTCAATGTGATTTTACCACCCTGAACTTCGGTATGCTTGGTTTTAAAAGCTTATGCTCTATTTCTTCCTCGCGGCTAATTGACAGTCTGTTCATCACTTTTTCGCCTGATAAGCCGCCACGTTTTGCACGAGCTGATTCAATATCGGTGCCAGTAGTGTGACGCGCCGCTGAATCTCTTCCCACAAGTCATCCGGGGTTGTCCAAATAGGATCCTCGGCTAAATATACCTGGCCGATGAGAAACTCGGCATTTTTGATCGTATCAAACTGCGTGATTTTCTGCTTCAACGCGAGTGGGTTTAACGTAACCGTGGCCTTGTTAGTATGGTCATCGGCCATCAACCACTGCCCGGAGAGCTTTTCGATCATCGGCTCCACGCCTGCCAACAGCTGTGGTACCGTCTTACTTTCACGTAAACAGGAGAGCCATAAAAATAGGCGATCATTCCAAAAGCCTAATTCTAGGTGCGGCAACATTTTATAGCCGCGCCGACTCGTGGAAAAGGCAACCCATGTGTTAGGCGGCGGATTCTTATGGCGGCGCTGATGTTTGGCAATGTGTGCAAAAATCGGGCGACTAGACGTTTGCAACAAAGGCACGATCGTCTTCGCGGCCTTGGCAAACTTTGGATCTAGCCGCGCGCGAATTAAGGCCATCCGCGCCTCTAGTGTTGGCGCTGCAAAAGCCTCGAAATCTGCCTGGGTAAACACCGGCCTCTCACCCCTTTCTTTACAAAAGATCATGTTACAATGAGACACATGAAGTGGCGGTGATTAGTGACTAGATCATCACTGCTTCACAGATAAGTCAATTGAAGGAGGACGCATCAATCATGTCAGACGATAACATGCAGGAACATCTGAATAGTGCACTTTACGGTCCCCCGCAGACCAACCCCGATGAGCGGCGGCGGTTTATGGGCTCTTTACGCGAAAGAGTGGCCCTGCGCCTTTCTAACAAGGAGTTGGCAGATCCCGATCGCCAGAAACAACTAGCACCGCTGCTAAAAGATTTCCATGACCACGGCTACAAGGCCTTGTTGAACGGTAAACTCGACAACGCCGTCACGGGTCCTTACATGAAATTGCTCACCGACGCCAACATTCCGTTTACCCTGGTGGCAAATGAAACCGCCCAAACCGATGACAAAGCTGCTGGCCTGCTGATTGTTTCAGACAAAGCGATCAACCAAAGCACGATCGATCTGCCATCGCTGGATCAAGATCAGGATAAAACCAAACCCAAAAAACGCGGCTTCGATTTGTTCAAGCATCTGTAAGCAAAAAATCAGTGAACTGGTTCACGTCAATAAAAAGTATGACAGCAAGTACTCCCAGAAACGCGCACGTTTCCGGGAGTACTTTTGTTTAACGGAAGCGGCAGAACTTTTTATGACATCGGTTACTTTTCAGCAAATAACCAACTCAACAGTTTCGGCGCAATAAACCGCGGTGTGCCCATATCCGGCTGTTGCGGTGAGATTAGGTCTGGCGCCGGATTGACGCTGATCACCACCGCCTGTCCTGCCACATCCGGATCATACGCAGCATACAGATTATCAATCACGATATCGACCGCGGCCACCGGCAAATCAAGGGCTGACGCGGCTTCCACAGCCAGTTTTTTATAACTTGCGTCAATCTCATCCGTGACATCATAAAGATCGCCACCAGTTTGCGGATGGGCTGCAGTCGCCAGAAAAATCTGCTGACCACGACGCAAAACGGTCTCCGGGGTTACCGATTGCAACTTCAATTGACGCAAAGCAGCGACATCGAGTTGCAATTGACGGGCAGCCGGTCGGGTTCCATTTTTCAGTGCCACCAACTCTTTAATGGCTTTGCGGCCATCCCCCACCACATTTGCCGCCGCGGTTTCCAAAACACTGAGAACCTGCTGATTGACAATGGTAAAATGGTAAGTCGTTCCCCGCGCCATCATCTCAATTAAGACGCCATGATAGCGGTTGGCTTCATGAAAAGCGCGGGCAAACTGTTTCTCAGTCGGCGGAACTGCAAACTGTTCAACCGCAACGCCTTGGCTGCGCGCTTCCGGTTTAACCACAATACTTTTGTGTGCAAAACTTCGCTCAAACGCTGACTTGGCATCTGGCCACCGGGTGAACTTCGCACCGCGGGCAACCGGTATGCCAACCGCAGCAAGTAGTTTTTTCGCGGCATGCCGGTGCGTTGCAATCATCAACGCATTGCCCGGCGTGTATTTGGTAATGGTGCCATCGACAATCACTTGTGTTTGCGTATCTGTTGCAATTTGCACCAGCCCCTGCTGCCGATCCAATAGCGTAAATTGAAAACCACCGTCAATGGCGGCCTGCACCAACGCCTGCGTATTACCTGACAAGTCGACCATGCCCGGTAACCCATCCGTCCCCACCAAATCCGCGCGGGCTTCCTCACTTAACGATTTGGCCGCGGCATTTTTATCGCCAAAAGTGGCGGCAACCTGACCGGCAACCGTCGTCTCCGGTGTCATCAAACGGGTCTGCATCAGCTCAAACGCCTGCTTTTGTTGCGCTGTCATTCCCATATGGTTCAACCACGTGGTCATGGCATCCATGGTCGCTGTCAGCTCCTTAACCGGCGTTGCAGGTGCCATTGCAGCAATTTTCCGTGCTTCTTCCAGAGCGTGACGACGCACTTCGCTGGCCACCGCGACCGGAATCGCTGGCTGACTCAACGCAAACCAGCAACTATCCCGTAAAAAGGTCAGCATTTGAGGCGTTATGCCGCTAGCTGTATAAGGGTCAAGTTCGACCATGACATCCAAGGCCAGCGTTCGATCCAGATGGTCCGGATCGGTCACCTTTTGAACCAGCTGGCGCTCCTGATCCGATGATGGCCAAAATGCTTGGTGACCTGACAGCGGCGTTGCAGCAAATAAATCCGTCAGTAAAGGCAACTGGCGCATCAGACCATTCGCAACCAAGTCGTAAACTTCATTGCGATAGGTCACATAATCCGGACCCTGCCCCTGAAAGTTTTCTGCAGTATATAAGCGTTCAAACAACGTTTCCGGCAAAACGATGCGAACGACTTGCTGATTCACGTGCTCTTCGGAAAAAACCGGCAGACGCCCGCCTTCAGGCAAATTTGCCCAAATGCGACTGAGCCCCGCACGTAATTCAGCAATCACACCGGCAAAATCGTCCAGCAATGATGTTACCACCTGTAAAGTCGAGGCCGACAATGGCTGAACCAATGCATGCCGACTTAATTGGGACCAGGCAGCCAACTGCGCGCCTTCCGGTAATTCCGGCTTCACCGTCCGCACAACGCCAATCCGGGTCTGCAATGCCAAATCAGATAAATGCTGTTTTTGAATCAGTTGCCAATAATGATTCACAATGTGTCATTCCTTTAGTTGATGATTTAGAATTAGAGTAACACGCTGGAGACAAGAGCGCGAACAGGAGCGGTTAGAAATCGGAGTGTGAGCGCGTTTCGAACCGGTGCGGTGTGTTTAGAAGCCAACCGCCCCGTTGAGAAAAACTGCTTCCCGTCCTGCTAAGCTTCCTTTGCACTTCTTGACACCTTAATTAAGACAAATTTAACTGATACACGCAACTTTTACGAGACTTGTGGTCTGAAGTCAAGGGAGTGATTCAAATTATCTAGACTTGTTTCATTTTTCAGAGGGTATACTTCCCCCAGCCCAGGGATTTAGTAATTTCTCTAGGTGAATCTAAAGCCCTAACTTGACGCTTGGCGCGCTAGACCGCTTTGGCTGGTTTATACAACTCGTGGTTTTTAAGTAATGCATAGATCACGCGTACCAGCTTTCTTGCAGTCATGACACAAGCACGTCGGTGTTGATATTTTGGCACCTCCCGGTATTTCTTGTCGTAAAATCTGGCAAATGTGGGATCATGCGCTCTTACCGAGTTGGCAGCTTCAATTAGGTAATAGCGTAAGTACTGATCGCCGTTATGCGTGCGCGGCGTTAGTTGCCGCTCACCGTTTCCGGATTGACTTCTGCGCCAAACCAGTCCGGCATAGCTTGCCAAACTAGCTTCACTCGGAAACCGTTCAATCTGACCAATTTCAGCCAGTAGTCCAGCCGAGTAGACTGGGCCAACGCCTGGAATACTTTGCGTTGACTGTGAGCCATCAATGACGGCACACAGGTCGGTGATGCTCTTGTCTAGGGCTTTTAGTTGCTTTTGTAACATCCGGATCTGGTTGATGTAAATCGCCATGACCTGGTCAACAGAATCGGCAACCGTCTTGCTCAAGCGATAAGAGCTACGGATGGCTTTTTGTAAGGCCTTAGCGATCGCCTCTGGGTCACCAAAGCGACCGTGGGACAATTGGTTAAGATCTTGAGTAAGCGTCTGTAAGGGCATCTGAGCGATTTCGTCCAGTGTGTACTTTTCACCGCTAAGCACCGTCATCATCGTGTTTCCGAACACAGAAGTCGGTAGCTCAGCTTCCAGTGTGTTCAATCGGAAGTACAGATTGTTGAGGAAGTGGTTTTTGCCATCTGTAATTTGTTTGACGATGTGATACCGTTCGCGGGTGAGCCGCTGTAAGGCAATGTGTTTCTCGTCGCGGGTCACTGGCACTTGATACCGGCCAATGCGCAGAAAGTCTGCGATGTGGAAGGCATCAATGGTATCAGTCTTGTCGTCATCAAACAATTGGCTGTAACGATGAGTCATCTTGGGGTTCAACGTGACGACAGTGGCATCCAACGCACTGAGCGCTGAGCTTTGTTCAAAGTAAAGTGTGGGGTGGATGTTGTACACCGAGGTGGCTTCCATGCCAATCACGATCTTTAGTGAATCATCTTGGCGTTTAGCCCATTCCAGGATTAATTTCTCAATTTGGCCGGCCCCGTCAGGGGTATTCGTGGTCTTGTCCTGGAAAATAACCTTCTTGGCAGAATCCAAGCCACAGTAATCAAGCTTTGCTTTTGAAACATCAATACCAACATTCAAGTTCATCGAATTGGACCTCCTTTCTGTTCTGATTTATGGATAGGCTTGGGCGCTGCGCGATATTCCCTAATTATGAACCTACAGTACTTCCTCGCAGTATGAGCAGTCTGTCTGAGGATCAGTAGCTGCTCGGTGAAACGCGAGTCACCGAACTGATCTCCAGCCCCCGCAGCTTGTGGTTTGTGCTTGTTCGATTCATCTGGGCGGCAGTCTCGGGGTGAAGTCTAGCAATAGCTAGCAACAGGAGGGAAAAGCCTATACCAGTTGGACCCAAATCCAATGAACAACTAGAGAATATCACGCAACATCCAAGTACGGAGCTATCCAAGAACTTGGTTGTAATTTAAATATACGAGGAGGAATTCCTTTGCAACAACCGCTTGCTTACCGCATGCGCCCACAAAATTTAGATGAAGTCGTCGGCCAACAGGATCTTGTCGGTCCGGGAAGAATTATCCGCCGCATGGTCAGTGCCCACCGCTTAAGTTCCATGATTCTCTATGGCCCGCCCGGCACTGGGAAAACCAGCATCGCCAGCGCCATTGCCGGCAGTACGAAATATGCTTTTCGTATTTTAAACGCTGCCACTGACACCAAAAAAGATCTGCAAATTGTCGCAGAAGAAGCCAAAATGAGTGGCACGGTGATTTTGCTGCTAGACGAAATCCATCGACTGGATAAAACCAAACAGGACTTTTTGCTGCCGTTACTGGAAAGCGGCCGGATTATCTTAATCGGGGCCACTACTGAAAATCCCTATATGAATATCCAACCAGCCATTCGCAGTCGCACCCAGATTTTCCAAGTCAAACCACTGACTCCTGATGATATCAGTACCGCCATTGATCGCGCACTGACAGACGAAAAACGCGGTCTAGGCAAGTATCAGGTTGATTTACAACCAAAAGCGCGAGACTACCTCACCCATGCAACAAACGGCGATTTACGGGCTGCACTCAACGGCCTTGAACTTGCCGTTTTATCCACCCCCACAGATAAGGATGGCACGATTACCATCGACTTGACGACCATTCAACAAAGCCTGCAAAAGCCTTCGTTAGCCGGAGATGTCAATGGCGATGCCCATTACGATATTATTTCGGCATTTCAAAAATCCATTAGGGGCTCTGACGTGAACGCCGCCTTGCACTACCTCGCCCAATTAATTGCAATTGGCGACTTGAACAGTATTACACGCCGGTTGTTGGTGATCGCTTATGAAGACATCGGCCTAGCCAATCCGGCAACCGCCAGCCGCACGCTAACAGCGATTCAAAGTGCCGAACGCTTGGGGCTCCCTGAAGGTCGCATTCCCCTCGCCGATGCCGTGATCGATCTTTGCCTTGCACCGAAAAGTAATTCGGGCATCAAGGCGATTGACGCGGCCCTGGCTGATGTCGAAAGCGGCCACGCCGGCCAGATTCCCGATGATCTGCGCGATGCCCATTACCGCGGCGCCAAGCAACTGGGACACGGCCAAGGCTACAAGTTGCCGCACAATTATCCTAATGGCTGGGTAGCACAGCAATATTTGCCAGATAATCTTAAGCATCAACAATACTACCATCCTAAAACCACCGGACGCTATGAAGCCGCGCTCGCACAGCGCCAGCAACAACTTGAAGACTGGCAGCATGATGCCGAAAAGTTGAAGAAAAAGTAACGAAAGCGTTTCCGCTTGCACCCATGCGGCTTCTCGTGCTACTATAACGGTGAAAGTTCTAAGGTGTTCGCGCTTCCTTAACTATCAGTTGACCGAACAGTATCGAGACCTTGGGACCGGAAGAGCCATAGACGGTGCTGCTATTTCACTTAGCGGCTAATGTCTACGACGTCTGGACCCACATAGCTAGCAGCGGGTTTCAACGATCCGGGAAGAAAACGGCACCAATTAGTCTTTCACAAAAAACCAATCATGTTTTTGGCCGGCTCCGTGCCGGCTTTTTTCATGCCCAAAATGGCAGGACGGCTGAGACAAATGCCGGCACTGCAACCCCTAGTTCTTGACCGGGTCATTCGTTTACGGGGGCAATATTTAAAAAGCCAACCGCTTTTCCTTGCTGCTGTGGCATAATATAAGCAAACAGCTAGGAAGGACTGATCCTTTGACAATCATCTTAATGTGCATTTACGCGGTCGCCTTGTTCGGATTGGCGGCTTACACATGGCTTCATCGCTATCAAAACTTTCTGATTATCAAAAAACCGTCTCCGGGCATGACGCGTTTTCTCAAGAATTTCGCCTATCTCTTTACCCTTGTCGGCATTCTCGCTATTATTGGCGGGATTCTGTTCCCGATGTGGGCGAATTTGGTTATTTTGGTTATTGGCGCGTTTTTAGCAACGGTTTTTGTTTTTATCAGCCTGACCCAAATGAAGTTGTGAAACGCTTTTCATTTAATTTTCCGATGGAATCAAGTACAATGAAGATAGAGGTGATGAGGAATGTTACAACAATATCAACATATTTTGGTTGCGATCGATGGCTCATACGAAGCTGAGTTAGCATTCAAAAAAGCGGTTGCGGTTGCCAAACGAAACCAGGCGGAGTTAATTCTTATTCATATCGTTGATACTCGAGCTTTCCAGAACGTTTCTAGCTTTGATTCAGCGATGGTCGAACAAGTAACGGAAAATGCTAAGAGCACTATGGAAGGTTATGTCGATCAGGCCAAAAAAGCCGGATTGGACAAGGTCAGTTTCAGCATTGAATACGGCGCGCCAAAAACAATCATCGCCAGAGACATCCCCAAAGCTAAAAATATCGATCTGATCATGATTGGGGCAACTGGTTTAAACGCCGTTGAACGTCTGCTGATTGGATCCGTCACCGAATACGTCACGCGGAACGCTTTATGCGATGTCCTCGTGGTTCGGACTGACTTGACCAACAAGCCGGCATTGGCAAGCACCAAAAAACCAACCGAACAACATCAAGATGATTAAACGCTAAGCCGAATTGGAATGATGAGCGCAAAGTTGCCGACTCGCCATTCAATGCCCCCACACATAAACGACATTAAAATACCTGAGACCTTCGCCAATGACATCAGCAGATGCAGGACGAAAGCCTCAGGTATTTTTTTGACGATCACCAAACAATTGCCGGTAACTTGCAGTTATGCAGTTTCGCTGTTTGGCTTTTGTGTCACCATTTCGGCAGCAAGACTTGCCGCCAGTGCAGTGGAACCGGTAACTTGTGCAAACGCAATGGCGATTTGATAACTTTTAGGCGCCTCCGGATTACCGAGTAATTTCAAGGCCCGCGCCTGCAAGGTATAAAGTTCGTCAAGCAAAAAAAGCTTATCGTGCTTGACAGCTTCACGAATACCATGGTCGGTATACTTCAAAACGGCTTTAAAATCACTTAGTTCGTAGTATACACGCGCAATATGCCAATAGATCGTCAGTTCAACATCGAGATACTTACTGTCAGATAGCGGCACATGCTTTAACATGCGTAATGCCTGATCAATGTAGACCCGTGAACGATCAAAGGTATGCTTGTCCGCATACGCCAGTCCCAAGCCAAGGGTTGCCAAAATGGCATATAAATCACGCTCTGAATTCACAAGCGGACTTAAAACCCGACCAAAGAAATAAATGGCCTCGTCAGGTGCGTTGTTCTTGAATAGCTCGATGATCCCTTGATAATAGTAATAACGCTTTTGATCATCTTCGCTTTTAATCTTATCCAGCCGGATCTTGCTCAGATTATCCGCTGCAACCGCGTATTGATGATGCTGAATCTGGTAATCAATCGCGTTAAGCAGTTGTTGAATCCGATCATGATGTTCGACAACAATATCATCAAGTTGTATCCCTAATCGACTAATAAGCCGCATCAGAATATTCATGCTTGGAACCTTATTTCTTTTTTCAATAAGGCTAATCGTTGCTTGCGTACAGATATTTGCTGCCAGTTCCGCCTGAGATAGGCCTTTTAACTTACGATAGTAGCGGACTTTATCCCCCAAAATCCGTAGCGTTTGCTGCTCCTTTCGCACACTTATCACTCCCCAGTGTTCCTTTTAACAAATCAACATAGAAGTCACGGGGTCTCCCCCTAACCTAGTGTCAATTATACGGATAACTGGTTTTAAAAGCTAACAATAACAACCGGTATTTATTCTTTTTTTGTAAAAAAATTTTTTAAATTTTGAGCTTTGATAATGAAAAAGGTCACAATGTCAAAACTAGCATACTATAATATCTGTTTATTTATATTTAACCATAAATAATTCTATTGCTCAGGTCTTCAAAAATTGTTACAACTCATAGGCCATATGAATCAACCTCATCCTGCTTTTAGTAAGATTAAAAAATATACCAATCTCTTACTTAAAACTGGCTTCTGCTAAAACGCGTTCGCTGGCGCAGAAGTCTGCGTGTAAGGACCTCAGGCCAATGGCCAAGATCGGGCCATCACGCCTGAGGCCACTTACACTCCGACTTCTAACCGCGCCAGCTCACGCTCTCATTCAGAAAAGATCAACAATCTGTTGAATGTAATCCGTAATCGGTTGCGGCAAATCAGCGCGTAATGTCAGTGCCTGCAGCAAGCGATTGCGGTTGTACCACCGCACCCAAAAAGCGTAAGATTCCTGAGGCCGAATATTGACCAGCGTATGTTGCCAGTTCTTGAGGCACATTAAAAGCGTCTCGCTATAAAACTGGTTAACATTGGTGATACCGCTGAGATACAAGGCCATTCGATGATCCTCACCGAAAATTAACGGCGTTTCAATGCGCCGCCAAGCTTCCACAACTGCCGCCATCAAGAAAACTTTCTCCGATCGCGGCAACACATCGACTTGACTCAGTTCTTCCAACATATTGCCAATATGCGTAAATGCATGGGCCCAGCCTTTGGTCTCAACGTATCCCCGGCCATCTCTTTCAAGCAAAATATACGTCCCGATATTCTGCACGGTTGCCAGATAATCGGCTTTACTGAGAATATGATAGCGATTCTGATCAGCATAAATCATACCGCTCAATATCATCACCGCAAAACTGCGCAGAAACACGGCATCGTTTTGGGGCTCAAAGATATGACTGAACAAAATATCCGGCGCTTGCAGCCGTTTAAAAAGCGCCTTGACTTGCTCATTGGTAAACGCTTCTGCTTGAAATAAATCATTGAATAAGAAAAAAACGCCTTTGTCCCGAACGGCTGGCTTAGTGCTGGCTAAATGTGCCACCAAAAAAGCAATTTCATCATCGGTGATACTCGGATCACTCGTTTGCTTAATCCGCTTTTGAATGGTTCGAATTCTTGCAGTAGCAGTTTTATCATCGCGCGGAATAGTGACACGCGTTTTCGATTCCGTTGCGATGCTATCAATGACTTTGCCCAGCATATCCGGCAACGTTGCAAAAATTTTGCCTTGATTCAGTAACGTTCGCAGTTGCTGGACAGTGGTTTGAATGGTATCAAGTTGCGTCAAAATGGGCCTCCTTTTAAAGCTAAATGGCGTTGTAGTGCAGTTTGCTGTCGCCAAGCAATCCCGTGGCCATGCCTGCTGATTCTACAACAAAATCGGCCGACTGATTTTTTGCGTTGGATGTGCAAGAACCCAGCCAAAGTCGGTTGGCAACACACGCTTGGTGACGCGCATCCCCGGTTGATTCATGATTGTAAAAGGATACTGATGCGCCAGCGCTTGCAACATATATTGATTGACTAAGCTTTCCCCCATCCGACCGTTCAAAAAGATTCGATAACCGGGATAGCGCGTCAGCACCGAATCAAGCATCGCCGTAATGCGGGCATCGCGGAGTTGCCGAATGGTCACCGCCATTGCGACCCGTTCGCGAAAGTTGCCTAGAAAAGCCCGCTTCTCATCCGGCTTAATGGTTGGAATACCCAGCGCCATTGTTTTAATGAAATGTTCCAAGTCCTCAGCCATGATCTTCCTCCTGCCGCTTTATCATGATGTGCTACCCAGAAGTCACGATTCGATTAGCCGTAGCCAATCCATACATTCACCCATTGTAGCACCCGTGTCTAAATAGCGTCCACTCACTTCAGAACATCAAAAAACGACAAGACCGCATGGCAGCTATCACGCTTGCCATGCGGTCTTGTCGACGTTCGGATCATCATCACGAACGGCCCGACACCGTCTCAGCTAATCAAGTTACCTAGCTCAAGACAACGTCGCGATATTTTATTTCCCAAGCCTTATCTTAAAAACGTTCGGACACTTCCTTTCATTTACTACCACATCCCCCAACTTTATCCACTTTAAACGCGCTTTTTGCGATACAGACGCGCAATTCGCTCCACATAAGCCGGCGGAGCCTTTTCAATGCCTTCATGGCGATCCCGATAATGCCAGATCTGGCCAATGCTGATGCCAGTTTCCTGGGCAATTTTAGATAGCGCCATTGATTGCAAGACTTTCCTTGCTTTATCATAGTTGTCCATTAGCAGCCCCCTCAATGTTGCCATTTTGGTACCGCATCTATCATAAAACAAAAAGTTAGGCTTGCCTAATACTTTGTTTAAAAAAACAGCCAATCACCAACTAACTGCGTATTTACGCTAGCATTGATGATTGACTTATTTTAGGCAGGCCAAAATTTTTCAATGTTGGTATGTCAATTGTTCTGTGGGCAATCTGTGGTGAACGCCTTTCCCCATTGCCTTTAAACTCATTAAAACCGCGTCACCATCGCATCACCCAACCGAGCCGTCCATTTCCATACCGATGAGGCGATTCAACTCAACTGCATATTCCATCGGTAACTCTTTGGTAAACGGTTCAACGAAGCCCATGATAATCATTTCAGTCGCCTTAGCTTCAGAGATGCCGCGGCTCATTAAATAATACAGCTGCTCTTCCGAAACTTTCGAAACCTTTGCTTCGTGTTCCATTGAAACCGTCGAATTATGGATTTCGTTGTATGGAATGGTGTCGCTTGAACTCTTTTCGTCCATCAGAATGGTATCGCATTCCACGTGACAAAAAGCGTTGTCGGCTTTCTTGGTAAATCGAACTGTCCCGCGATAGTCAACTGCCCCGCCATCTTTGGCAATGGATTTGGAGACGATCGAACTGCTAGTATTCGGCGCATTATGAATCATGCGCGCCCCGTTATCCTGATCGACACCTTCGCCAGCAACCGCAATACTGAGCATCGTACCGTGTGCCCCTTTGCCGTCCAGATAAACGCTAGGGTACTTCATGGTCGTCTTACTGCCAAGATTGCCGTCAACCCACTCCATCGTGGCATTATCAAGCGCCTGAGCCCGCTTGGTTTCAAGTGAGAACACATTCTTGCTCCAGTTTTGAATCGTCGTGTAGCGGCAATAGGCATCATTTTTAACGAAGACCTCGACGACCGCTGCATGCAGGCTGTCACTGGAATAATTCGGTGCCGTACACCCTTCAACATAGTTAACATGCGCGCCCGGTTCCACAATGATGAGGGTCCGTTCAAACTGCCCCGTGTTCTCTGCATTGATCCGGAAGTAACTTTGAATCGGCACATCGGTCTGGACACCTTTAGGAACATAAATAAAACTGCCACCGGACCAAACCGCACCATTAAGTGCCGCAAACTTGTTGTCACTAGGTTTAACTAATTTTCCAAAGTATTCATGCACGAGTTCGGGATATTCCTTCAACGCTGAATCCATGTCCATGAAAATAATCCCTAGCTTTTCAAATTCATTGCGCATATTGTGGTAAACCACTTCAGATTCGTACTGCGCACTGGCACCGGCCAGATATTTCCGCTCTGCTTGCGGCACGCCGAGGCGATCGAACGTTTTCTTGATCGTGTCCGGTACGTCATCCCAATCGCGATACGTCCGATCCGTCGCTTTTTGGAAATAAAGCATATTATCTAAATCCAAATCCGACAAATCCGGGCCAAAATTCGGCATTGCCAGCTTACGGTAAGTCGCATACGCTTTCAGCCGATAATCCAGCATCCACTCCGGCTCATGCTTTTCCGCCGAGATGGCCCGCACCGTTTCTTCGGTAAGTCCACGCCCAGTTGAATAAACCGGCTTGATATCGTCTTTGAAATCAGCGGGATTTTCGTCAGGTAAAAAGTCGATATCCGCCGCAACAGTTTCGTTATTTTTAGTATTTTTTGTCTCAGTCATCGGTTTTACCTTTCTGCGTCAAAACTTGCGCAGCTGCTTTCCATGCTAACGTGGCACATTTAATCCGTGCCGGAAACTGATGAACGCCTTTTAACACAGCTGCATCCCCCAACCGGTCGGCATCAGGAACATCGCCTTTGATAATCAAGTCGGAAAAAGTTTCGACCATCTGCTCGATTTCGGCTGGCGTTTTACCTAAAATCTGATCGGTCATCAGACTGGCACTCGCCTGGGAAATGGTACAGCCACTGCCGGAAAAAGCAACATCGTTCACCCGGCCATCCTTTTCACTAATCTGCAAGTGCAAAACATCGCCACAGCTGGGGTTGCGCACCGTAATTTCGTGATCAAAATCAGCTAAAACGCCGTGATGCCGCGGGTGTTGCGCCTCGTCAAGAATCACCGCGCGATACATTTGATCTAGCTTAGTCAATGCCATGGAAATACCTCCTTGCGGCCTGAACAGCTTCAACCAATTTCGTGACATCATCCTGATTGTTGTAGACCCCAAAACTGGCGCGCACCGTCGCCGGCACCCCTAACCTGGCCATGAGCGGCTGGGCGCAATGATGGCCGGCACGCACGGCGATTTGCTGCTCATCCAGGAAGGTGGCAACATCGTGGGGATGAATACCGGTTAAATTAAAGGAAACCGTTGCTAGACTGTCATCGTTGCCATAAACCGTGAGATCCGGAATTGCCGTCAACGCCGTTCGCAGTTGACTTGTCAACTCATGCTCGGTTTGCAATGCCGCAGCATCAACATTTTTCTGAAACCAGTTCAACGCCGCGCCCATGCCGATCACACCGGCGATATGGGGCGTGCCGGCTTCATACTTGATCGGCCCGTCTGCCCACGTACTTTCTTGATCACGAACTTCGGAAATCATTTCACCGCCAAATTGAATCGGCGGCATTTTTGCCAATAAGTCAGCACGACCGTAAAGCGCGCCGATCCCTGTTGGCCCATAGATTTTATGCCCGGAAAAAGCGTAGAAGTCCGCGCCTAACGCTTGGACATCAACCGCCATATGAGCCACTGCCTGTGCGCCATCAACGACAACGATGGCCCCCACGTCATGCGCCTTATTGGCAATCTCTGCCACTGGGAGCGTATCACCAGCAACATTGGTCACTTGAGCAATCGCCACTAGGTTAGTGCCCGGCGTGATAGCGGCCAATAAGGCGGACACATCAACCTTTCCATCCGGATGAACCGGCGTTACGGTGAAGGTTGCCTGCTGACGCTTAGCAAGCTGTTGCCACGGAATAAAATTACTGTGGTGTTCGGCACCGCTGACGACAATCCGGCCACCAGCAGGCACCGCATGCGGTCCAAACGCACTCGCCACCAAATTCAGACTATCGGTCGTGCCACGAGTAAAGATAATCTCCTCGGCACTTTGAGCATGAAGGAAATCAGCAACTTGCTGGCGCACACCTTCGTATGCCTCGGTCGTATCATAAGCCAACTTGTAGAGACCGCGGTGCACGTTGGCATTATCATTAATATAGTAGTTCTGTAGGCTGTCCAACAAGGCTTGCGGCTTTTGGGAAGTCGCTGCGGTATCTAAATAAACCAGATCAGGATGAGCCTTAAAAAACGGAAATTGTTCACGCATCTTCAGCCACCAGCGTTCGATCAATCGTTGCAAACAGTTCTTTCTTCAGCCGAACATCATCGATTTCAGCCAAACCGCCTTCCAAAAAGCCGCGGATCACCAATCGTTTCGCTAATGTCGCGGAAAGTCCTCGGCTCATTAAATAGTAAAGCTGATCGGCATTCACCCGCGTCACGGAAGCAGCATGGCCGGCCGTAACGTCATTTTCATCAATTAACAGAATCGGGTTAGCGTCGCCTTCCGCTCGCTGCGAAAGCATCAACACGCGATTTTCCTGTTGGGCATCACTTCCGCGGGCACCCTTGATGATGTGGCCAATCCCATTAAACATCAGGTGGGCATTGCCGGTAATCACACCGCGTTGGTTAATGTGCCCCACCGTATGCTGGCCTTCATTGGTCACGGATGTCGTATAGCTGACATGCTGATTGCCGGAAGCCAAAACACCCACGTTAACCGTTGCTTCGGCGTTTTGTCCCAGCAGGCGCACATCGACCCGATTCAACCCAGAGTTATGCGAAAATCCGGCCAATGTCCAATTAAGCTTTGCATTGGCGGCTAATGTCGCCGTGCGATTCACCAATACAGTGTCGGCAGTAAAGCTGTCATAGCTCAACCAATTAACGTCTGCGTCGGCATCAATCACCAGCATGAGCCAAATGCCTAACACATGGCCACCACTAGCCCACTTTTCCTGCAGGGTAACCTTGGCGCCTTTGCCCACATGAACGTAGAGCAATCCACCGGCGTTCTTAGGCCCAGTTAAGACGATGGGGGCATCGCCGCTGACAAAATGAGCAGGAATATCGACCGTCGTTACCCCTTGAGGCGAACGTAACAACCATGCATCAAGCGAGTTTGTCGGTGTAAAACGCTGGACTTCGCTTGACCCGGCCGCATAAGCAATTGCCTGAGGCGCATGCAAGATGACCCGATCCTCAATAGCATCCGGTTGGTTCTTCAAATAGCGCGCCAACGGAAACTTAGGCAGATTAGGCGCTGGCAGCGTTGTTGTTTCAACCATTTTGTTCACCCACTTTAAGGTGTTCATAGCCGGTCTTTTCCAATTCTTTGGCTAAGTCAGGGCCACCACTTTCGATGATCCGGCCGCCTTTCATAACGTGCACCACATCAGGAATAATGTAATCCAACAGACGCTGATAATGGGTAATAATCATGCTGCCGAATTCCGGCCCACGCATCAGGTTAACGCCTTTGGCAACGATCCGCAGTGCATCAATATCCAAGCCGGAGTCGATTTCATCCAGTAAGCCAAAATGCGGATGAATCATCATCAGCTGCAAAATTTCATTACGCTTCTTTTCACCACCGGAAAAGCCCTGATTCAGATACCGATCTGCCATTGATTCCGGCATCTCAAGGGTTGCCATTGTCTTATCTAATTGTTTCAAAAAGTCGGTAATGCGAATCTGATCATCTTCCGGACGCCGCGCATTGATCGCAGCACGAATGAATTCCGCATTCGTCACCCCGGCAATTTCCTGCGGGTACTGCATGCCGAGAAACAATCCGGCACGTGCCCGTTCGTCGACAGCAAGGTCCAAAATTGATTTGCCATCAATTAAAATATCGCCTTGAGTGACTTCATAAGCCGGATTGCCCATGATTGTCTCGGCCAACGTCGATTTACCTGTACCATTTGGACCCATAATGGCATGAATCTCACCGGTTGCCAATTTCAAATTGACCCCGGTTAAAATCTCTGGATGCTCCGGTTCTGCCTTAATTTTGACGTGTAAATCTTTAATCTCAAGTGTATGCACAATGTTACCCCCGACTGGATTTGACTTTTCGTTATACCGTTATTCTACGTCATAACAGATACGGCGGCAAACGCCCCGCTTTTAAAAAAGCCTCACAACCATCAGACTTTGCTTATCTGATCATTGTGAGGCATTTAAATTTAAATGACGTTCTTTTTCAATCGCAATTAATGGTGGCTCTTCCGTGCAAAGAAATCACCGATAAACTGAACCAAGAAGACCAGTGCCAAAATGAAGATCAGGGAAACAATGATCACGTCGTACTGGTAACGCTGGTAGCCGACCGCGATGGCCAGGTTCCCGAGACCGCCACCTCCGACAGCACCGGCCATGGCCGTTAAGCCAATGACGGAGATGATCGTCAAGACGGAAACCCGGATCAATTCAGACAACCCTTCACGCAAGTAAACGCGCCAGACAATCCCTAACGGTGAAACGCCCATCGCTTCGGCCGCCTCAATGACTCCGGGATCAACTGTCAACAAGGCGTTTTGCACCTGCCGTGCGTAAAACGGGGTCGTCCCGGCGATCAATGGTACCAACGCCGCGGTCGGGCCGATGCCGGTTCCGACAATAGCGCGCGTCACTGGCGTCATGATCGCCAGCAAAATGATAAACGGCACCGCTCGGAAAATGTTCACCAATTTATCCAAAACGAAGTAAAACGGATGATTGGCCAGTAGTCCGCCTTCATCGGTCAAGACCAGCAAGATCCCAATAATAATGCCCAGCACTCCAGCAACAATTGCCGTCAAGGCCGTCATGTACAGCGTCTCATTGATTGCCTGCGTCACGCCGCCATCGCCGGACCAGATAGGCACAACGTTAGGAAAATATTTTGTGAAAAATTGTACCATCTGCCTAGGCCTCCTTCTTTAAAATGTCTTCAATTTTGACATCTTGCTGCTTAAGATACTGAATGCCGGCGTCCACTTGCGCTTGATCACCGGACAAAACCACGATCAGATTACCAAATGGTGTATCCTGTAAAATCTGAATATCGCCAAACAAAATGTTCGCCGTCACTTGGTAACTCTCAAACAGCTTGGCCACCAGTGGCTGATCGGCCGATACCCCAACATAAGTCAAGCGCAGCAACCGATCATTCGGCCCAAGGTTCTTAACGGCAGGCTGCTGCAAGACTGATTCAATCGCCTGATCAAGCTGCAGGGTCGTATCGATGAAATCCTTGGTCAACTGCTGCTTCGGATTGGAAAAGACCTGCAGCAGATCGCCGCGTTCAATGATGGCGCCTGCATCCATGACGGCAACGCGATTACAAATCTGTTTAACCGCCTCCATTTGGTGGGTAATCAGAACAATCGTTAATCCCAACCGTTCATTCAGCGATTTCAAAAGGTCCAGAATTGAACTCGTGGTTTTCGGATCCAACGCACTGGTCGCTTCATCGGAGATCAAGATTTCCGGATCAGACGCCAAGGCCCGTGCAATCCCGACCCGTTGCTTTTGCCCGCCGGATAGTTGTGCCGGATAGGAATTTGCCCGATCCGTCAGCCCAACCAAATCCAGCAGCTCAGCAACCTTCTTCTTGATCTCCTGCTTTGACTTGATGCCTTTTAACGGAAACGCGACATTATCGGCAATCGTGCGGCTGTTCATCAAATTAAAATGCTGAAAAATCATGCCGATCCGTTTGCGTTCCTTGCGTAGCTGTGCCGCTGACAAAGCTAGCATATCCTGGCCTAAAACATTGACGCTGCCGCTGGTTGGCCGTTGCAACAGATTGATGGTCCGGACCAATGTCGACTTGCCGGCTCCTGAATAACCGACAATCCCATAAATATCCCCGCGATTGACCGTTAAATTAACGTGATCAACGGCATGTACCGAGCGGGTCTTCCCGTGGAATTCAACGTCCACGTCTTTTAACGTCACAACTGCTTGATCTGACATAATTGTCCCCGTTTCTAATTAAAACTTGTAGTTCCAGGCTGGCAGTGTTGAGCCTTTGTAAACCTTCTTCAGCAGCTCAGCCGTCCGCTTTGTCTGGTAAGCTTTGACGATCTTCTTGTAAGTGGCGTTGTTCTTGTCTTTTGCTGACTTGGCAGCAATGAAGTTAACCCATGGCTTGGACTGCTTAGTGATCTTTTCAACCGCAATCGCATTGGCCGGCTTCAGATTGGCTGCTGCCGCAATATCATTATTGACAACGGCCACTGCAACGTCATCCAGTGAGCGCGCGGTCTGGGCTGCATCCAGTTCGGTGAATTTCAAGTTAAGCTTATTGTCCGTAATATCGCGAATAGTTGGCGATGCCACACCTTTTTTCAGTGTCAACAAGCCGTTTTGCGCGAGTAACTGCAGCGCTCGGCCTTCGTTGGAAGGATCGTTAGGCAGGGAAATCTTGTCGCCGGCTTTAACGTCTTTTAGCGATTTGATTTTGTTGGAATAAGCGCGCATCGGCCCAATATAAGTGGCACCGATGTCGACGATCTTGGTATTGTGTTTCTTGTTCCAGTTATCTAAGAAATTATGATGCTGAAAAGCGTTCAACTGAATGTCGCCGTCTTCCAGTGCCTGGTTCGGTTGGTTATAATCCGTAAACTGCACCAGTTTGATGGTCACACCTTGCTTCTTCAACCGTGACTGGATGTCCGTCCAGATCTCCTTGTCCGTACTCATGATGCCGACTTTAACCGTGGTATTTTTGCTAGTGCTGGATGACGACTTACCACAGGCTGCTAAAACAAATAATGGCAAAACCAAAGCAAGTGTGATAATGACTCTTTTCCAAGACTTCATAAACTTTTTCCTCCTCGTTCGGGTTCACGAACAATATGCGCAAGCTTTTTGAAAAATAAAAAAGCTCGCTCCTAAACACAATGTTTTAGAAGCGAGCCAGCTCGCGGTACCATTCTAATTCGACGCCAAAGCGCCCTCAGTAACAGGCAATCACCTGTGTGCGGAATAATGACCGCCAGCCATCATCGCCTAACTACTGCTCAGCGATGCCGATCAATGAGCCATCTTCGATTCAATCAACTACCCTGCTCTCAGCTAATCAGGTTTTCTGTACAGTCTCATCAAATCTACTCACTCATATCATTCGTTTCCCGAAATGAATTAAATCGAGTTTAGACGAAAGGAGAGGGACTTGTCAAGCAAAAGGTTAGAGAGAGCGTGAGCAGGCCCAGAAACCTGCGAACGCGTTTGTGAACCGGATTGCCTTCCACCACTTATTGTTTTACTCGCCAAAGAAGTCACCAAAAGACTGAAAATCCTCAACCTATCAGCCGGAAAGCAAATCAAGTAGTTTCCCTACACACATTACCCGCAATCCTAAAACTTCTGCGTCCAAGCTGGTACTTCACTCCCATGGTACAGCTTCTCAATCAGATTAGCCGTATCCTTCGTCCGGAATGCCTTCACAATTTTCTGGTAAGTCTTATTATTTTTGTCCTTCTTATTCGCCACAAACACGTTAATCCAAGGTTGACTCTGTTTGTTGACCTTCTCCGTGTAAATAGCCTTCTTAGGATTCAACTTGGCATCCTGGGCCACGCCTGAATTAATCACGGACGCTGCAACATCTGGTAAAGAACTGGCCGTTTGCGCGGCATCGACCGCTTTAAGCTTCAAATTCAGCTTGTTGTCGGTCACATCACGGGTTGTTGGCAAAGCCACCTTCGTATTGAGCTTGATCAAACCTGCCGCCTGCAACAATTGCAGCGCCCGGCCTTCGTTAGTCGGGTCATTTGGTAACGCAATCGTGTCGCCTTGCTTGATCTGACTGATTTTCGTGATCTTCTTAGAATAAATCGCTAACGGCGCAATAATGGTCTGGCCGATGCTGACAAGATCACCATGATGCGTCTTGTTCCAGTTGTTCAGAAAATACTGATGCTGGAACAAGTTCAAATCAATATCATGATCCTTCAACGCTGTATTAGGTTGGTTGTAATCAGAGAACTGAACAATTTTAATGTTGATACCCTGTTTCTTGACCTTCTTCGCAACTGATTGCAAAACCCGATTATCCGCACCAACGACCCCAATCTTGACCGTTGTCTGCTTCTGACTGCTACTACTACTGTTACCACAACCAACCAAAAT
Organism: Lacticaseibacillus zeae subsp. silagei; assembly: GCF_030770335.1. Lineage (NCBI taxonomy): Bacteria > Bacillati > Bacillota > Bacilli > Lactobacillales > Lactobacillaceae > Lacticaseibacillus > Lacticaseibacillus zeae. The sequence goes on from NZ_CP132484.1 coordinate 1,992,583, forward strand.
CAGTCCTAATACTGCAATGGTGGCAAAAATCTTCCAAAAACGCTTCATCTTGAATCCTCCTCGTATATTTAAATTACAACCAAGTTCTTGGATAGCTCCGTACTTGGATGTTGCGTGATATTCTCTAGTTGTTCATTGGATTTGGGTCCAACTGGTATAGGCTTTTCCCTCCTGTTGCTAGCTATTGCTAGACTTCACCCCGAGACTGCCGCCCAGATGAATCGAACAAGCACAAACCACAAGCTGCGGGGGCTGGAGATCAGTTCGGTGACTCGCGTTTCACCGAGCAGCTACTGATCCTCAGACAGACTGCTCATACTGCGAGGAAGTACTGTAGGTTCATAATTAGGGAATATCGCGCAGCGCCCAAGCCTATCCATAAATCAGAACAGAAAGGAGGTCCAATTCGATGAACTTGAATGTTGGTATTGATGTTTCAAAAGCAAAGCTTGATTACTGTGGCTTGGATTCTGCCAAGAAGGTTATTTTCCAGGACAAGACCACGAATACCCCTGACGGGGCCGGCCAAATTGAGAAATTAATCCTGGAATGGGCTAAACGCCAAGATGATTCACTAAAGATCGTGATTGGCATGGAAGCCACCTCGGTGTACAACATCCACCCCACACTTTACTTTGAACAAAGCTCAGCGCTCAGTGCGTTGGATGCCACTGTCGTCACGTTGAACCCCAAGATGACTCATCGTTACAGCCAATTGTTTGATGACGACAAGACTGATACCATTGATGCCTTCCACATCGCAGACTTTCTGCGCATTGGCCGGTATCAAGTGCCAGTGACCCGCGACGAGAAACACATTGCCTTACAGCGGCTCACCCGCGAACGGTATCACATCGTCAAACAAATTACAGATGGCAAAAACCACTTCCTCAACAATCTGTACTTCCGATTGAACACACTGGAAGCTGAGCTACCGACTTCTGTGTTCGGAAACACGATGATGACGGTGCTTAGCGGTGAAAAGTACACACTGGACGAAATCGCTCAGATGCCCTTACAGACGCTTACTCAAGATCTTAACCAATTGTCCCACGGTCGCTTTGGTGACCCAGAGGCGATCGCTAAGGCCTTACAAAAAGCCATCCGTAGCTCTTATCGCTTGAGCAAGACGGTTGCCGATTCTGTTGACCAGGTCATGGCGATTTACATCAACCAGATCCGGATGTTACAAAAGCAACTAAAAGCCCTAGACAAGAGCATCACCGACCTGTGTGCCGTCATTGATGGCTCACAGTCAACGCAAAGTATTCCAGGCGTTGGCCCAGTCTACTCGGCTGGACTACTGGCTGAAATTGGTCAGATTGAACGGTTTCCGAGTGAAGCTAGTTTGGCAAGCTATGCCGGACTGGTTTGGCGCAGAAGTCAATCCGGAAACGGTGAGCGGCAACTAACGCCGCGCACGCATAACGGCGATCAGTACTTACGCTATTACCTAATTGAAGCTGCCAACTCGGTAAGAGCGCATGATCCCACATTTGCCAGATTTTACGACAAGAAATACCGGGAGGTGCCAAAATATCAACACCGACGTGCTTGTGTCATGACTGCAAGAAAGCTGGTACGCGTGATCTATGCATTACTTAAAAACCACGAGTTGTATAAACCAGCCAAAGCGGTCTAGCGCGCCAAGCGTCAAGTTAGGGCTTTAGATTCACCTAGAGAAATTACTAAATCCCTGGGCTGGGGGAAGTATACCCTCTGAAAAATGAAACAAGTCTAGATAATTTGAATCACTCCCTTGACTTCAGACCACAAGTCTCGTAAGCGTGAATCAATGCTTAATTCAGGCAATGAGTCACACATGATTATCAGTTTGATCATATTGTCGCATAGATTGCGGATGATAGGCTTGCGAATCGCTCGATTATTTGGATTTTATTTTAAAGAAAAAAGACCGGCCACCATGACCGATCTTTTAAATATATATTTTGCAGGATGTGAACAACTAATTAGAGACGACGGCCAAATTCAGGTGCAAAGTAAGCCATGCTTTGAACAGTGACATTCTGACCCGGTGCCGGCGCGTGGATGTACTGGCCATTGCCGATGTAAATGCCAACGTGATAGGCACTGCCAACGCCGCCCCAGAAGACTAAGTCGCCGGCCTGAAGATCGGAAACCGCCACGTAAGAACCAAGCGTGCTTTGGGCTTGCGAAGTCCGTGGCAAGTTAACACCGGCTTCTTTAGCTGCGTAGTAAATCAGACCTGAGCAGTCAAAGCCTGAAGGTGAAGTGCCACCATAAACATATGGCACACCGATATACTTAGCAGCGTTACTTGCGATGCCGCCGCCGGAAACGGAAACCTTGCTGCTGCCAGCTGAAGCGGGTGCCGTTGAGGAGGTCACGCTCGTGCTGGAAGCATTGTTACTTGCAGAAGCAGTGCTGGTGCTTGATGCCGTCGACGTAGAAGTGGTGCTTGCTGCGTCACTAACGGCCTTTTGTGCAGCTGCAGTCTTGGCAGCTTCTTCAGCAGCCAATTCAGCCAGCTTGTCTTTGTTGGCATCAATCAGTTTTTGTGCTTCGGCAGCGGCTTCGTCAGCATCTGCCTTCAAGCTATCAATCTTAGCCTTATCGCTTTCAAGTTGGGCCTTGGTTGCGACCAGGCTCTTTTGCTTGGCTTCCTGGTTAGCCTTCAGATCCTTGACTTTCGCCTCGGAATCTTTAACCGCCTGCAAGGCTTCGGTGCTAGCCTGACTCAACTTGCTAACAGTAAAGGAACGGCCTACCAAGTCGGTCAAACTACTTGAATTCAAAATGAAATCAAAATAGACATTGCCGGTAACCGAATTGCCGACCCGTTTTTGCAAAGAAATCAATTGATCTTTCAAATTATTCTTGCGTTGGCTGGCTTCTTGATTGGCTTTTGTCAGCTGGCCGTCAAGATCAGTGATTTTAGCTTGGGTATCTTTAATCTCAGCCTCGGCCTTTTGAATCGCCAAAACCTTGTTGGAAACATCATTGCTTAGCTTCGCGCTTTTATCGTTGGCTGCCTGAAGCTGTTTCATCAAATCATCGTTCTTCGCTTGCAAACTTGATTTGTCGTCTGCCGCGCGAACGGTTGTTGCTGCTACACCCGAAACCCCAACACCAGCTAATGTTGCAACGGTGATAGCGCCCGTAACTAATTGCCGTAATCTCATCTTTATCGCCACTCCTGCTTTCATTTTGTTCACAATTGTCACATTAACACTGAACTATTACAGGCTTGTTACAAGGCCGTTACCATCAGAATACTTTCGCAATTAAATCAACATTATTTTATGATCATATTGATAATTAGTTTACGTCCTAGTTATATTTTCGCGTTTGCATGTAAAAAAACAGGGACAAAGCGCGGCTTCATCCCTGACTTTTTGCAGTGCCTGTCATTTAATTTTTACTGGCGGGATTTTTTGTTGGTAGCGTTTACTTAGTTGGCCCAACTATCAACGACATCGTTTACTTGATCTTAACCAGGAAGTACCGCTTTTTCCCGCGCCGAACAATGACGTACTGACCGTCAAAATGGGTACTCGGGTCAACTTCAAAATCCAGCTCGCGTTGGCGGGTCCCGTTAATTGTGATCGCACCATTCTGAATGTCCTCACGCGCCTGGCGCCGACTCGGTTCGATTTTAGTGGTATCTACCAGCCAAGTGACGATATTCTCTGCAGTTTTCGGCGCTTCCACCGTTGGAAACTGCTTGAATCCCTGCTTGATTTCTTCAGCGCTCAAGTCCGCGACATCGCCGGAGAAAAGTGCAGCGCTGATGCTTTCGGCCTGATCCACTGCTTTTTGGCCGTGAACAAACTTCGTGACAGAACGGGCCAATTCCCGCTGTGCTTCGCGTTTTTCCGGATGCGTTTTAGTCGCTTCAACTAATTCCGCAATCGCGTCCCGTGACAGGAAAGTGAAGAACTTGAGGAACTTTTCAACATCGGCATCATCCTGGTTGAACCAGAATTGATAGAACTCATACGGCGAGGTCTTTTCCGGATCAAGCCAAACCGCCCCGCCTGCGGATTTACCAAACTTAGTGCCATCCGCCTTGAGCATCAGTGGATTCGTGAGGCCGTAAGCACGGGCATCCGGGCCTTCAATTCGATGAATCAGGTCAATCCCGGCTGTGATGTTGCCCCACTGATCGGCACCGCCAATTTGCAGCTGAACGTCTTCGTGTTTGAACAGATGCAGAAAATCAACCGACTGCAGAATCTGATAGGTGAACTCGGTGTATGAAATCCCGGTTTCCAGACGACTGGCCACAACTTCTTTATTCAACATGTTATTGACGGAAAATAGCTTCCCGTAATCCCGCAAAAAGTCCAGCATCGAGATTTTCGATAACCAATCATAATTATCGACAATCCGGAAATCTTCCGTGCCAAACAGATTCTCCATTTGGGCCGTCAATTTCTTTTTGTTGGTGGCGATGGTGTCCATCGTCTGCAAAACCCGCTCGGAATTACGCCCGGACGGATCACCAATCGAGCCGGTGCCACCGCCGATAACGATCACTGGCCGGTGACCCATCAGCTGAAAACGCTTGAGAATCATAAACGGGATCAAATGGCCGACATGCAAAGAATCACCAGTCGGATCCGTCCCGCAATAAACACTGACCGCTTTCTCTTGGGTCAGCTTGCGCAAGCCATCTTCATCGGTCAGCTGATTTAACGCCCCGCGCCATTTTAATTCGTCTAGAATCTTGCCTCGTTGTGTTTCTGTCATCAATCGATTTCCTCCTATTTGTCATGTGCGCGAGCCGCAATGTTCACGCTTCTTCAGAACGCGTTCGCTGGCGCAGAAGCCGGCTTACGCTCAAAAAAAATCGTCCCTGATCTTATCAATAAGATCAGGGACGATTTTCACCGCGGTACCACCCAAATTATGCTATGCATCACTCTCATGGATATCGGCATGACCCGCGGCCAGTGTTTTTTGAGTTGTAATTCATGCTGTTAAGCGCAACGGTTCGCAGCAACCACCGTTTTTCTGAAGACTACCTAACACCACTACTGCGGCTCAACTGGTAAATGATACTTCAAATCTTATCACATGCTCAGGATTTGTACAGCGTCAATATTTTTAAAGTTATTTGCCAGCTGACCAGCTAATTCTGCGGATCTTGCGGCGCATCATTCGGCGGCAAGTCGGCCGGATACGTTTTGACATCGGCATCGAGAATATCATACTTATCCATTAGTTTGCGCTCGACCTGCTCGCCTAACTCATAAGAATCGGCGACGGTCATCTTGGGATCAACCCGAATGCCAATCGTGAGCAAAACTGCGTCGCCAGCGTACCGGGCCTCGATGCTTTGAACGCCGAGGACGCCGGGCACTTGGGTGATGGTTTGCCGATACGCCGCAATTTTCTTGGTATCAAAGCCATCTGTCAGTTCAAAAATGGCATCCCGCAAGATGGTCCAGGCTGCATACAAAATCAAAATTCCGACAGCAAGCGCAGCCCCGCCATCAAGCCACAACCAACCGGCTTTGGCCCCCAAAATGGCCAGCAAAGTCCCCGTGCTGGTTGCGGCGTCTGAAAAGCTATCCTTAGACGCCGTTCGCAAAACACTACTATTCAGCTGTTTGGCGCGAATATGATTCATTAGCGAGATGGCGCCCATAGCTATTCCTGCCGCCAGACTCACATAAACCGCCAATATTCCGGGGACTTGAACTTTGCCCTGAGCCCAAGCCTGCAAGCCGTGGTAACCATCCAAGACAACATCCGCGCCAACCACCAGCATAATCAAGCCGGAGAACAAGGTCGCAATTGTTTGAAACCGCCAGTGGCCAAAACGGTGCTCGCTGTCCGGTCGCTGTTGGGAAATTTGTAAGCCCCAAAGCAAAATAAGTGCTGAAGCCACCCCGGTCAGGTTATTCAACCCATCCGCGGCTAAAGCCCGAGAATGCGCCAGCTGGGCAATCCACAATTCAGCCACCGTCAAACCGCCGTAAACAAATAAATTTAACGCAGCCGCATGCTGGGCACTTTTAAGCCGCGCAAATCGGCGCTGTTCATCTTTAAAAATATTGCGGCCAGCATCCATGCTAATCCCCCTTGTTGAATAGACTATTTAATAACTATTATAAAGCATCAATGTGGCCGTACCACCGTAAAATATTCGTTTTAAATGACGCAAACGCTTTCTTACAAAACTTTTACATTCATCACGCCAAATCACGGATCAGCCTCTCAGCTATCCTGTGATTCACCTGTCTCATATTCTTCCGTCTGCCGCCTTAACGCACTAGCCAGACGTTCCAACCGCGCAATGGTGTCGTCGAGCGTTAAGTAATAGTAAATCATATTCCCTTCATGCCGGGATGCGACCATACCGATGTCCTTCAGCCGTTTCAAATGATGCGACGTTGCCGGTTGCGACAACCCAATCGCATCCGCCAGATCGCTGACCTTAACGCCGGAGTTATTCTTAGCAGCGCCAAGCATCATAATGAGCCTTTGACGATTCGTATTTGATAACGCGTTTAGGTGACCGATGTCTTGTTTGAATTCTTTTAGCGCTTCCTGTTGTGCCGAGCTGTACGCCATAACTTTCTCCTTCTAGTGACTTCTACTGCGAACCCCAGATGAATCCGTTACCATTCACATCGAATATTACCTGAAATCGTAACGATTGCAACAAATATGCAAACCGTTCATACTGTAACCAAGAACAATCAACGACTTTGGAGGTGCACTATGACAACGACCACAACCTTTCACGGCTTAGGGGCGGATAACACGCTGACCATTTACACAGACGGCGCCAATGAACTTCTGAATCAAAGCGTCAGCATGATTCGCGCTTATGCCCACTTATTGTCGCTTTATGACGAAGAATCCCTGCTCGTCATGATCAACAATCAGGCCGGTAAAACGCCGGTTCACATACCTGTCCGCCCGGTCTTCAATCTCATTGCCCAAGCGATTGCCTGGAGCAAGCGCGGACTTGGTTATAATGCTTTAATCGGGCCAATCGTTAAGCTGTGGCGGATTGGTTTTGCTGATGCTCGCATTCCATCGGCCAGCGAAGTCAGCGCTGCTTTAGCGTTAACCGATCCGAATCTGGTTGAACTGGATTCGGAAAATCAAACCGTTTTTCTACCCCAAAAAGGCATGGCGCTTGATCTGGGTGGCATTGCCAAAGGGTTTATTGTGGATCAGGTTTACGACTTATGGGACAAGACCGGCGTCGAAGGTGGTCTGATTGACTTAGGGGGCAACCAACGACTGGTCGGCAAGGCAGCCAGCGGGATTCCGCTATGGCAGTGGCCCATCGCCGATCCGCGCTACCCCGAAAAGCGCAGCATCGCGACCCTGACAACCGAACCAAAAGCAGTGGTCACGACTGGCATTTTTGAACGCCAATCCAAAATTGCCGGCAAGGAGTATCACCACTTAATTGACCCTAACACAGGCTATCCAGTTGAATCCAACATGGCCAGCATCACCGTGGTTGCCGATAATGGGCTCCTTGGTGATGTGTTGTCCTCCATCGGCTTCTATGCCGGCATTCCGGCTGGTTACGACGCCATCGAGGCAGAAGGTCAGGAAGCCATTTTCGTCACCAAAGAAACCCGCGTTTATCAAACTAGCGGCCTGCGCGAAACCCTAGCTATCACGGTATAGCGGGCTGAAATAACATTAGAACACAAAAACAGCAACCAACTGCCAAAAAGGCTGGGTTGCTGTTTTTTTACGGCTTGTGTCAGTTATCAAAGCCTCAACTGACTCCTAAAGTTCCTGCCAAATCACGCTGCAAGGCGGCACCATGGTTCCCACCGGTAACAATGCGCGCAGATTCGCTGGAACTAGCTTGGTATTGGCATCCTGCAACGCTTGCGGCGAACAGGTTGGGTTGGCCAACACCACCAGCGTCTGCTCTTCATTCTGGCGGACAAAGCCGAAGCTGTCCTCAAAAGTAAACGGAAAGAATGCGGCATCTGCCGCCAATGCCGGTTGATCGATGCGGGTCTGAATCGCAATCTGATATAAATCCATAATCTCCTGATCTTCATGCCCCCAAGGATAAAAGGCACGGTTATCCGGATCCTTACCACCGGTCAATCCGGCTTCGTCGCCGTAATACAGACACGGCACCCCTGGCAACCAATAGAAAAGCGAAACCAGTAATTTCAGCTTCTGGCGATCGCCATTCAAAACCGTTAAAATCCGCGGCGTATCGTGAGTGCCGATGTTATTAAAGTTAAAATCAAACGCATTCGGCGGATAATTTTCTTTTAACGTCATCAACTGGCGGACAAAGCCGGCTGCATTGAGCTGCCCATTGACAAAATCGATCAGCATTGACCGCAACAGATAGTTCATCACGGCATTCAGCTCACCGCCTTCAAAATACTGGCGCCGCTTGCCATAAGCCTGTTTATTGGACGCATCTTCCCACACCTCGCCGATCAAAACGCGATTCGGAAACTGATCAAGTGTGCTCCGAATCTGCCGAATAAAGCCATCGGTCAGTTCGTCCGCAACATCCAGCCGCCAACCATCGACGCCCATATCCGTCCAATAACTGATAACGGAATCCTTTTTGGCAGCAATAAAGTTATGAAAATCCTGATTGTCTTTATTAATGGCCGGCAGATCCTTCACGCCCCACCAGCTGTTGTAATCGTCCGGAAACCGTTTAAACGAAAACCATGAGGCATACGGCGAATCCAGACTGTTGGCGGCCCCGACATCATTGTATTCATTCACAGCATTGAAATACCGACTATCCGCACCGACATGGTTAAAGACGCCATCGAGAATGACATGCATCCCCTGCCGATGCGCCGCCGCCAAAAACTGTTTAAAATCATGCAACGTACCCAGGACTTCATCAATCGCGTAATAATCACCGGTGTCATAACGATGATTGCTCCGCGCCTGAAAAATCGGACTGAGATACAACGCGTTGATCCCACGCGCGGCCAGCAGCGGCAACTTTTGCTGAATGCCAGCCAAATTACCGCCATAAAAATCCCAGCGGAGGACTTCGCCGTTATTCCCGCGAATATACATCGGCCGATCCGACTGGCGCCCATAGATAAATGAATTAGCCTTAGGAGCATTCACATGGCCATCGGCGTTACCATTCTGAAACCGATCCACAAAGATATGGTAAAAGCGGGCGTTCTTGTACCAATCCGGCACGGGATCAAACGCATGCACCACCGTCAGCTGATAGCTAACCACATCCGCATTGTCCGAATAAGTCTGCCCAATGCCGCCATAACCACCATCAACCGCACCAAACCGCTGACGGCCTTCATCAGTTTGCAATTCAAAATGATAAAACCACAACCCCGAAGACGGCGGGGTAAAAGTAACCGTATAACCATTCGGACTCTGCGTCATCGGCAACGTCTGCGCCTGATCCCACTGACCATCCGCAGCAATCACCAACGACGCCTGCGTCACGGCACCGTCAGCCTTAGCCGAAAAATGCACCAGCGTCCCCTCCCGAACAGCCCCAAACGGCCGCCGATCGGTAAATGAATCAAATTGAAACATGTGAACCTCCCTGCTCTACAAAATGTGGCAATGCTGTGACATTAGCCTTAGTTGATGAAGTTAAACGCAACACCAACTCCAACTAACGCAGAGTGCCAAGGCGGAGCTATCGGAGGCCAGAGGGGGCTCAGTGGTGAAATTGTACTAGCTGGGTGATCTTCCCAGCGTAGTACAAGGCCGAGCTTTGAGACTCTGCGCTTTTTGCAGAGGCTCAAAGTCGTGCCCACCACGTTCCAGCCCCCTCTGGCCGGAGATAGCGGAGTTTGGCGCGGAGTAGCAGACGTCACTGTCACACACACCAAGCCAAGTTGCCACTGCGATACTACTTATGCTTCAGTGTCACTACCATCATCCTCAGGCGTCTGCGGAATCACATGCCAAATCTCGCGGCCATACCGCTGAACCGTAAAGTCCGCCGAGAACCGACCACTCTCCGCAATATTAACCAACGCCTTCTTCGCCCAAAGCTCAGGCTGCTGATAAAGCTTATCCAACCGCGCATTAGCCGCCAGATAACTCTCAAAATCCGCCAGCACGAAATACTCGTCATTATACATCAACAACGCATTGTAAATATCGCGGCCTTCCGTCTCAATCCCCGGAATCTTCCCATTCACCAGCATATCCAACACGGCATGCAACCGCGGATCCTTTTCATAAAAGTCCCGCGAACGATAATCGCCGCGCTGATAGTACCCGGCAATCTCTTTTTCGGTCAACCCGAAGATCTCGATATTATCATCGCCAACCGCATTCTTAATCTCGATGTTAGCGCCATCCAACGTCGCCAAGGTCAACGCCCCGGCACTCATCAGCTTCATGTTACTCGTACCGCTGGCTTCCTTACCGGCCGTTGAAATCTGCTCGGAAATATCCGCCGCCGGAATAATCTTTTCAGCCATCGAGACACCATAGTTCGGCAAAAAGACAACCTGCAAATAAGGACTGACTTCCGGATCACTATCGACCATATCGGCTACTGCATTCATAACCTTAATGATTTCCTTGGCATACACATAACTAGGCGCAGCTTTTGCTCCAAAAATATGCAGCCGCTTCGGTCGTTTCTCGCCGCGCTTAATCGCCAAGTACGCGTCCAGAATTCCTAAAAGATGCAGTAACTGGCGCTTGTAAGCATGCAGCCGCTTAATCTGCACGTCAAAGATGGCATCGGGATCGACTTTAACATGCACGGTTTGGTCAATATATTTAGCCAGTTCCCGCTTATTTTCCGCTTTGGTCGCATTTAAATCGGCCAAAAAGCGCGTGTCGTCAATGTAGTCATGTAATTTACGCAGCGCCAATGGATTCTGCCGCCACGCCGTTCCGATTTTCTTATCCAACAAGTGCGCCAGCGGCCGATCGCCGATTTGAATCCAGCGCCGCGGCGTAATGCCGTTGGTTTTATTGTTAAACCGCTCCGGAAAAATCTGGAAAAGATCATGCAGCACATCTTTTTTCAGCAATTCACTATGAAGCGGCGCCACCCCATTCACCGCGTGCGAGCCGATGGTGGCCAGATACGCCATGCGCACCTGCCCGTTACCCAGAGGCGCAATGCGATCAATCATGGCCTGGCCAAATTGCGGCACAAAGGCCAACCGGAAGCGGCGATCGATTTCCTGTACAATCTGGTAAATCCGCGGCAACAACCCGCTGAACATGTCAATCGGCCAAACTTCCAATGCTTCGGAAAGCAACGTGTGATTCGTATAACTCATCACTTTGAGCGTAATGCGCCAGGCTTCATCCCAGCCCACATGCTCGTCGTCCATTAACACGCGCATCAACTCAGGAATTGCCATCGCCGGGTGGGTATCGTTAATATGAATCGCCACCCGATCGGCAAACCCGGCCATACTGTTGTGAGTTCGACGATAATGCCGGACAATGCTTTGAATCCCGGCACTCGTGAAGAAGTATTCCTGCCGCAACCGCAATTCCTTGCCAGCATTATCCGAGTCATCCGGATACAGAATCTGGGTGATCTGATTAATTCGTTCGCGCTGCTCTAAGGTAAAATGCGGGCCGGCATTAATCGGCGCCTCGGCTGACCACAACCGCAAATTATTGACAACGCCATTGTGATACCCAACCATCGCCACATCATACGGCACGGCCAAGACATCATCGGTATTATGATAAATCACCCGCAAATGGCCGCTGCGACTAGGCCGCAATTCAACCCAGCCGCCAAACTTCACGGTGACAGCGCGATTTTCCTTACGCGTCTCCCAAGGAAAACCATTGCGCATCCAATCATCTGGCAATTCAACTTGATACCCATTCACAAATGCCTGCTTAAACAAGCCGTACTGATAACGAATACCATTCCCATTGCCAGCCATGCCAACGCTGGCCATGGCATCCATAAATGCTGAAGCTAACCGCCCCAGTCCACCGTTGCCCAAGCCGGGATCTGCTTCAGCAGCAAAAATCTTTTGTGGATGTAGATCCAATTCTTCCAAACCAGCCTCAACTTCGTCCAAAATTCCGAGATTCAGCAAATTTGATTGCAGCAGACGGCCCGGTAAAAATTCGATCGAGAAATAAAAGACCTGTTTGGTTTCTTCCTCGTCATAGCGCTCCTTGGTGTCGGCCCAAGGTTGCGCAATATATGATCGTGTCAGTAACGCAAGTGCCTGATAAAGCTGCTGTGAAGACAGATCTTCAATCGGCGCTGCGTACAATTTTAAGGCCATATCTTTGAATTCCGTGATGAATTGTTCCTTCGTTAATGCCATCAAATATACACCTCATCAAAATAAACAACCGTAACCGTTCGCCTAAACATGAATAACGAGGTCCAATCAAATCTCCGCCACTTTTGGTTAGACGATGACCGTCTTACCTGCTTTGCGTGCGATTCGATCCGACCTCGTTGATTGCCACCTCATGCTTTGCCTAAAATTCGGTCATACCCCTTCAAATACGCAGCCGCCGAATGATGCCAGTCAAAATCCATGGCCATGGCTTGTTGCTGCAGTCGAGCATAAACCTTAGGCTGATCCGCGTAAACATTTTTGGCCATTCGTAAGATTTTCGCAAAGACACCAGCATTGTACTCCCAGAAACTAAAGCCGTTGCCGGCACCGGTTTCCGCGTTATACGGCGTCACCGAATCTCGCAGCCCGCCGGTTTCATGCACGATTGGCAACGTTCCATACCGCATCGCCATCATCTGCGCTAAGCCGCTGGGTTCAAAGGCACTCGGCATCATGAAGAAGTCGGCCCCAGCATAAATCCGCTGCGCCATCGCTTCGTCAAAATTAATCCGCACGGCTAACTGACCTGGGAAGCGATCCTGCATCGACAGTAAATCTTCTTCAAGATCGCGATCGCCAGTTCCCAAGATCACAACCTGAACATTATTCTGCACCAAGAAGTTCTCCAAAGCGTCAACGAGTAAGTCGGCACCTTTTTGGCGGGTTAGTCGACTGACCATCGCAAACAGCGGATCGGACCGCTTTGGCAAATGCATCTCGTCTTGCAAAACGCGCTTGTCTTTGGCTTTGCCTTTTAAATTCTTGGCGTTGTAATGATACGCCAGATGTGGGTCGGTTTCCGGATCATATACTTCCGCATCGATGCCATTCAGGATCCCGACTAATTTACCACTTTGTTTGCGTAATGTGCCATCCAAATGCTCGCCAAACGCCGGTGATTGAATTTCCTGCGCATAGCTTGGACTCACCGTCGACACTAAATCGGCAAAATTGATACCGCCTTTAAGCCAGTTGACCGAACCATCCTGAGCAAACCCATCGTCATTAAAACTCTGGCGGCCAATTTGAAAGACCGTGTCCAGAATTGACGGCGGGAACCATCCCTGAAACTGCAAATTATGGATGGTCAGCTGCGTTTTAATGTTTTGATAAGGACGAATCCAGCCATACTTCTCCTTCAACAGCACCGGAATAAACGCCGTGTGCCAGTCGTTGGCATGAATGATATCTGGAATCCACTCGATCACCTGCAGCATTTCGATCACGGCCATCTGGAAGAACCCGAACCGGCCACCGTCGTCCCAGTATCCATACAGGCCATCGCGATCAAAATACTGGCGGTTATCGATCAGATAATACGTCACATCCCCCAGCTTAATCGTTTTAAGACCGACGTAAACCGGGCGACCACCCATTTCAATCGTAAAATGCGTCAGGTTCTTAACCTTAGGCAGATACTTAGCCGGAAACTTTTTTTCGTAAAACGGAATAGCAACCCGAATGTCAACGCCTTGCTTTTTAATTGCTTTTGGCAAGGCATAGGTGACATCACCTAAGCCACCGGTTTTGTAAAACGGAGCACTTTCTGCAGCAGTAAAAAGAACTTTAAGCACGAGCCGTCACTCCCTTACCATCTGGCTGAAAGACTTTCTGATTCTTGGCGAATACAAGCGGTTCTTCCGGGGTGCCTTCCAAAGCCAGGTTCGGTCCGATAATCACGCCTTTGTCCAGAATTGCATACTTCACGCTGGAGCCAGTACCAACTTTGCTGCCTTGCATGACAATGCTGTGATCAACCAGCGCATCCCGATGAATGTGGACATTGCGGAAAAGAATCGAATGGTTGACGTCGCCTTCAATGAAATCACCGGTGCCGAGCAAGCTGTTCGTCACTTTTGATTCAGTTGAGAAGTACGTCGGAATTTCGTTCTTATTCTTGGTCTCAATCGAGTTGGCACTGTACAGCAATGCCTGATAGTTCTGATCCTCCAGCATGCTCATGTTCGCGTCATAATAACGCTGAATCGTATTGAGCTTCGCCAAAAAGCCGGTGTACTCAAACGCGTTGGCATTATTTTGCAACACGGCTTCGCGCATAATCTGCGGTAGGCGCTTGAATGTCGGTGCTTCGGATGCATCGATCAGTAAATCAATCAGGTCAATGGTGCCGATGAGGTAAATGTCCATGAACGCCGGGATTTTGCCTTCTTTAAGGTGACCGCGGTTTTCCGAGGCCGGCACAACCGAACTGGCAGTCCCCAATTCGGTCATGTCCAACGTGAGATCCTCAGGCTGCATCGCCGTTTCCGGTAAATTCTTGTAAACGGCGGTGACGGGACTTTCACCGGCTTGATGGTACGCCACAATCGCGTCCACATCGACATTGGCAACATTTTGGGTGCCCATAATGATCGTGTATTGGGCGCTGCTCTTGCGCAGAAATTGCAGATAGTCATCATAATAACGGGCCCGCAGTTGCGGATCTTCGTAATCGCGGCCGGCCATATAGGGATACGTGAAAATGCCGCCGGTGATCTGATCCATGTTCCAAGTGGACCCGCTGCGAATGTGGTCGGTCACACTGCGCCCAGATTTAGGCAGGAAAATCGCCACACTGCGAACATTGGCGTGATCCAGTGATGACAGCGGAAAATCAATGAGCCGGTAGCGCCCTGCAAATGGCAGCGTGCCGATCGGGCGGGCTGCCGTCAATGGCTGAATTTGGTCGTCTTTTTCATTCAGATCAATGATTGCTGCTAAATCGCCTTTTCTCATTCTTTTTCAGTCCTTCCTAAAACTTCCCCGTAACCGACAACACTAATTTCGTTTGGTTTCCCGACAACCTTGCCATTGTCGCCAATGATCGCATTTTCACCGACAATCGCGTGATCGACGGTGACGTTCTTACCGATGACGGCGTTTGGCATGATCATACTATCTTTAATAACCGAGCCTTCCCCAATTTTGACATTTTGGCTCAAGATGCTGTGCTCAATGGCACCGGCAACATAGCAGCCGTCCACAATCATCGAGCCGGAAACTTTGGCGGTTTTGGTCAGGAACATCGGTGGCAGTGCTTCGTTTTGGCTGAAAATGCGCCAGTTGCGATTGCCGATGTTGAGCGGGTTGTTCGGATTCAGGAATTCCATGTTCGCTTCCCACAGACTCTGAATCGTCCCGACATCCTTCCAGTAACCCCGGAACGCGTATGCATAACTGGCTTCGTTATGGGTTAGATACGCTGGAATGACGTCATGACCGAAGTCTTCCATTGCCCCATCTGTCGCATAACTTTCTGTCAGGTATTGCTTGAGCGTTGGCCAGTTGAAGATGTAGATCCCCATAGATGCCAAGTTGCTCTTTGGCTTGGCCGGTTTTTCTTCGAATTCGATAATCCGGTCAGTATCGTCGGTATTCATAATGCCAAAACGCTTCGCTTCGTCTTTGGCGACGGGCATGACGGCCACGGTCAGGGATGCTTTCTTGGCTTTGTGGTAGTCCAGCATGGCTTGGTAATCCATTTTATAAATGTGATCGCCGGATAGAATTAAAAGGTATTGCGGATTATAAGAATCGATATACGCAATATTTTGGTAGATCGCATGCGCCGTGCCTTCAAAGAACTTTTCGCCTTCGCTTGAGGCATATGGCTGCAGGATCGTGACGCCGGCGCCGCGTTCGTTCAAGCCCCAGCTGGCACCGTTTTGAATGTGGCGATTCAGTTCAAGCGGCTGATACTGGGTGATGACCCCCGCGGTGTTTACCCCGGAGTTGGCTAAGTTGCTCAGGGTAAAATCGATGATGCGGTAACGGCCTCCGAACGGCACGGATGGCTTGGCAGTGGTTTTGGTTAATTTGCCTAAACGCGTGCCTTGACCTCCGGCTAGAATGATTCCCAACATTTCAGTACTCATGATTGCGGCGCATGTGGTGCGCCTTCCCCCCTTACTTCTTTATATAAAAAGATCTAAAAGTGCTCTGATGCCTCTTTTTAAATATCTTGCATGATTGGCTTGCAGCAGTGAAAAAAGGTTTAGGCAATTGGTTCCGTGTCGTGCCAGACTCCGCGATCTCCGGCCAGAGGGGGCTGGAACGTGGTGGGCACGACTTTGAGCCTCAGCAAAGCCCGCTGAGTCTCAAAGCTCGGCCTTGTACTACGCCGGGAAGATCGCCCGGCTAGTACAATTTCACCACTGAGCCCCCTCTGGCCTCCGGTCGCTACGCCTTGGCACTGGGCATCGAGCACCAGACATCTCACGAATTCTTGTCAGTCTTGACGACAAGCGACTTTGTTGGTGGCTGGGCCCGCGCTGGGGTTGTTCCCCAATCTTTGTGGTGACTGATTGCCTGATGCTTTTGGTTAGCGATGGCTTTGGGTGACGGGCTGCCGGTGATTGCTGGCTGGTGCTTGCTTTTTTGTTTTGGTGGCTCGGGCAGCGGTGCCAGCTTTTTAGGGGCGATGAGCAAGGCGCCCATGGCTGGTAAGATGACGTCGAGCCATGCCGGTTCGCCGTGGGTGTTGCCTTCTTTTGTCTTTAGCGTTGCCTGCCACTTGGTCCAGGTGCCGCCGAAGTCAATGTTTTCCGTGTTCAGTAGCACGGTGTACGTACCTAGTCTTGGCACCGGGACCTTGAAGTGATCTTTTTGGACTGGCACGAAATTCATCGCAACCACCGTGAAATCGTCTGGTTGTTTGCCATAACGGATGTAGCTCATGACATCAGGTTCGTCGGCCATGGTGATCTTAATGCCGGCCGGTTGATGATCTTGTTGCCACAAGCTTGGACGGGCGGTGTATAGATGATTCAGCGTCTTCGTGAAGCCTTGCATCTTCTTATTCATCGGATCCTTCAAGTCGACCCACTCAAGCTCGCTCCAGTCGCGCCATTCGAGAAACTGTCCCCATTCGCTGCCCATGAATAATAGCTTTTTCCCTGGGAATGTCGTTTGCCAGACGTACATGGTGCGTAAATTAGCGAACTGATTGTATCGGTCGCCTGGCATTTTATGCATCAGGCTCTTCTTACCATGCACCACTTCATCATGTGAAAATGGTAAGACGAATTGTTCGTTATACATATACATGAATGAAAACGTCAATAAATTCATATCACTGTGGCGATAAACCGGGTCTTCTTCAAAGAACTTGAGCGTGTCGTTCATCCACCCCATGTTCCACTTGTAATTGAACCCTAAGCCACCCGTGTTGATCGGCGCCGATACCTTTGGATAAGCCGAGCTTTCTTCGGCCATCATGAGCACATCGGGATGCTTGGCGAACACTTTGGTATTTAACCGCTTCAAAAAGGCAATGCCTTCGAGGTTGTCGCGGCCGCCAAATTGGTTGCGGTCATTTTCCTTGCCGGCGTCATAATCCATGTACAGCATGTTGGAAACGGCATCAACGCGCAGTCCATCGAGGTGGCAATGATCCAACCAGTACATGGCGCTGGAAATTAAAAAGCTTTGAACCTGGGCCTTGCCTAAGTCAAAATTCCAGGTGCCCCACCGAACGTTTTCGGCGCGGTGCGGGTCGGTGTATTCAAAAGTCGGCGTCCCGTCGAACTGTGCCAGCATGTCGGTATTTTTGATAAAATGACCCGGCACCCAATCCATGATGATACCAAGCCCGGCTTCATGCGCGGCATCGACGAATCGCAGAAAGTCTTCTGGCTCGCCGAAGCGGCTGGTCGGCGCAAAATAGCCCATCAACTGATAGCCCCATGAGGCATCGAGCGGGTGTTCCATTAATGGCAGAAACTCGATGTGAGTGTAGCCCAAATCCTTCACATACGGAATCAACTTATCAATGGCATCCTGATACGTCATGTACCCGCCATCCGGTCCGGCGTTGGTGTCGCGAATAAACGAACCTAGGTGTACTTCGTAAATCGTCAGCGGTTCGTCATATGGCCGCCACTTGCTGCGCTTGGCCAGCCAGGCATCGTCATGCCAAGTGATCCGGGGGACATCGACCAAACGTGCAGCACTGCCGGGTTTACGTTCAAAACCGAAGCCATAAGGATCGATCTTTTCGTGCGTCGCGCCGTCCGGACCAACAATCTGATACTTATATAACTGATGTTTCTGGGCAGATAATTCGCCGTACCAACAACCGGTTTGCCCTTGGAGCTTTAACGGACTCCCTTGCCAATCATTAAAGTCGCCGACGACTTGAACCTGCTTGGCATGTGGCGCCCAAACGAGGAATGACCATTTACCTGGTTCAACTTCATGGGCCCCAAACCGGTTGTAACTTTGAAAATCCTGTCCTGTGTTGAAAAGATATAACCAATCTTTTAATCCTTGGATCATGATCACTCCCCCAATCACGTGAGCGTGAGCCGGTGCGCTTAGAAACCGGAGTGTAAGCGGCCTCGGGCGCACTGGTTCGGGCTTAGGCCATTGTGCCCAAGGTCCTTACACGCAGGTTTCTACGCCGGTGAACGCGTTATGCTTCGACTTGCTTCACCTACATCACGTATCGCGAATATTCCCTATCGCCCCAAGTGTAACAGCAAGACATTCAAAAGGCTCAAGAAACGCTCACCTGAACACTTTTATAAATAAAACGATTAGCCACTGCCAAGAGGAATATAATCCCCTTACGCGTCTAATTGTAACCGCTTACGCCAGATATTAACAGTAAATACAATTTTTTCGGTTGAGTTATTTGTGAGAATACTCTAAGATGGAACCTATATTATTTAATGGAATCGCAATGTTAACCAAACTGACCAAATTTGCTGGTCTAGTTAAACACCCAACCACTGGAGGGATGACGATGAGCGTCGATATAGATTGGAACAACCTAGGATTTGATTACATGCAACTGCCGTATCGCTATGTTGCCCACTGGAAGGACGGTGCCTGGGATGAAGGCACGCTCTCCACTGACCCGAATCTGAGTCTCAACGAAGGTTCCCCGATTTTGCACTATGGCCAAGGTGCCTTCGAAGGACTCAAAGCTTACCGTACCAAGTCCGGAAAAATTCAACTTTTCCGACCTGATCAAAATGCCCACCGGCTACATAACTCTGCAGAAAAGTTATTGATGCCACCGTTCCCTGAAGACCGGTTCGTGGACGCGGTCAAACAGGTTGTAGCTGCCAACCATGACTACGTGCCGCCATACGGTACCGGCGCCACGCTTTACTTGCGACCAATGCTCATTGGGGTTGGTCCCAATATCGGCGTTGCACCGGCCAAAGAATACATTTTTGATGTCTTTGCCATGCCGGTTGGCCCTTACTTCAAAGGTGGCATGGTACCGACCAAGTTTGTGGTTGCCGATCAGCATGACCGCGCCGCCCATTATGGTACTGGTCAGGCTAAAGTCGGCGGCAACTATGCGGCCTCTTTGCAAGCCGGCAAGTTTGCGCATGAACACGGCTATGGCGACGCAATCTACCTGGATCCAATTGAGCATAAGTACATCGAAGAAGTCGGTTCAGCGAACTTTTTCGGCATTTCAAAAGATGGTAAAACTTTGAAAACACCGAAGTCTCCTTCGATCTTGCCAAGTATCACGAAGTACTCCATTTTGACACTGGCGCATGACCGCTTTGGCATGAAGACTGAGGAAACCAAGATTGCCATCACGGACTTAGATCAATTTGGCGAAGCCGGCGCGTGTGGCACCGCCGCGGTCATTACGCCAATTGCCAGCATCACCTACAACGGCCATGAGCATGTCTTTTATTCCGAAACCGAAGTCGGGCCTTACACCAAGAAAATTTATGATGAGCTGACCGGCATCCAGTTTGGCGATGTCCCGGCTCCGGAAGGCTGGATTGTGGACGTGCCGGTTGACTAGCTGAGTTTTTGAACTTGTCATCACCGTGCCGTGATCTGCTTAGGAGCCATATCACGCTCAACATACTAAAAGCCGCCGTCAAGTATGAAGCTTGACGGCGGCTTTTTAATTCATGAGTATCGCGATCTTTCTAATGATGAAGGCTTAAAATAACTGCCTAACGTTCCTGTCAAACTTTGGTGTTGATGTCCGTGCAGCGCTTTTCATTAGCGCGCAAAGGCAATCAGGCGCCAGTAGTCACCGACACATGTTTGTAAGGTAATGCGTTGCCCACCGCCAGTACCGGTGATGTCATCCCACAAATCCTGACCATCCGCGGTGACTGCGTTCGGGTTAACGGTCGCTAACCGATAAACGTGATACGTGCGGGCTTGGCCGGCTGCATCCGTGACGGTGATCGGCGAACCGATACCTAACGAAAGCATTGCGGCAAACGCCCCAGGGTTATGCCCAATAAAGTGCGTATTTTCGCCGCTGTTATTGCTGTAGTTAGCCTGACCGCCCCAAGTTGCAGCGCCATTAGCCGGCGCAGCATCCATGCTTTCGTTACCAATGATATACGGCACGGTGACCCCAGCAAACATCAAGACCCGACTCGCATAAGTTGGTGCGGGTTGAACTTGCGGTTTAACTGGTTGCGCTGGTGTAACGACTGGTGCTGGCTTTGCCGGTTGAACCGGTGCTGGTGTTGCTGCCGGGGCAGAGGCTTGCGTTGTCGACGGTGCGGCAGCTGGTTTAGCGGCTGGCGCTGGTGTCGAAGCAACTGGAGCCTTTGAAGCTGCCGGTGCTGGCGTCGAAGCCTTGACCGCGGTTTGGGCAGCTGGCTGTTGACTAGCAACGGTACCTGAAGCAACTGACCAGCTCGGATGGGCAACCGATTGATTAGCCGGTTGTGAAGCGGCTGTGCTGTTGAGCAGATCAACCTTTGTCGATGCGCTCGTTGCGGCTGGTGTTGATGCTTTTACTGCCGGCGCAGGAGCTTTCGTAGCTGGCGCTGTCGTTGTACTTGCAGCTGGCGCCGAGGTGGTTACCTTGGCTGGCGCTGTAGGCGCACTTGAAACTTGGGTCTCGGTTGCCGCTTTGGTCGTTGTCACAGCGACAGCGGAAGAAGCGGTTGCTTTGCTAGTCGAAACCTGCGTTGAGGTTGCAGCGGGTTGCTTGGTCGTTGTTTTGCTAGTAACGCTGGCGACAACGGACCACTGCGGATGGGCAACTGCCTGTCCAGCCGGTTGAACAGCTGCCGTTGCATCGAGTAAATCAACAGCGACAGTGGTCTTTTTGGTCGCTGAGGTTGCTGTTTGTTTGACAGCAGCGGTTTTATTGACGGATGCAGTCGTTGCCGCTGTCTTAGCTGTCGCAGCTGCAGTCGTTGTACTTGCTTTAGTAGTAACAGCTGTTGTTTTAACTGCCGTTGTCTTAGCTTCGGTTTTACCCGCCGCTGAATTTGAAACCTGTAAACCAAAATACTTGAGTGAACTTACCGGTGCGTTTTTAACAACGGATACATGATATTGCGGTGTCGCCTTAATTTGTGTCGGTGACGCCGTTTGACTCGTTGTAACGCCTGAACCACTTGCTCCGTGCGCCAGCGTCCCTGTCTGTTCAACAGGCAGCGCCGCCAGTTTTGCATTGAGCAAATCGCTTGAAGCACTTACAGCATTAACTTTCTCCCTTGTTGTGATACGCGATCCGGCCACGTCTTGATGCTGCATGTGATAGCCGACAGCTGATGTCGCCACCAGTCCGCTTGCCACAAGAGCGAAAGTCAACAGACTCTTGCGTAACATATAGACTCCCCCAGTCCATATTATGAAACTGACTTACCACATAAATTCTTTTTTAGAGATGGCCATCTCTTGTTTTAGATTATGCACAAATTAATATAGCCGGTAAACAAATACGCTTACCTTTTAAAAGTGCCTTTGTTATTTATAATCAAAATAATACCCAATATTTCGCTATTTTCGTTTTATTTGACCATATTATAAAAGAAATATTTTTAAAAGTTGGTTTCGGACATTGACTAATAACCGTTGTTTTTCAAGTACAAGTGTATTTCCAAGACAGACCCAGACAGTGAGGTCCCGTCCATTAAAAAACTCCCAGACGACAAGTGAGCTTGTCTCCGGGAGTCCATTCTTGTTTATATCGTGCATCCGAACTACGCAGTCAGATACTGCCGCCGTGCACTTCAGTCGCGGCAACGGTCAAAATAAATGCATGCGGATCGACTGCATGAACCAATTCAATCAGCTGCCTAAAATTGCTCTGCTCGACAACCACCATCAGCATTTCTTTAGCCTCATCGGAAAAGCCGCCGACAACTTGCTGAACGGTTAAGCCATGGGACGTTTCATCCCGAATCTGCTGCTTGATCAGCGGCAGTTGGTCGCTCATGACATAGACCGCCTTTTTGCGATCAAAACCGGTTTCGACATAATTCATAACCAGGCTGGTAATCGTCAAGGCAAACACTGCCAAGATAAACGCTTCGACGCCAGAAACCGGGATGTTAAACAACGACACCACAATATCGGTGACTAACAACATCAGCGACGGTTTCAGACCGAAATATTTTTTAAAAATCAGCGGTGGTACGGTGGTTCCGCCGCTTGAGGCATCCATTTGGTAGAGTAATCCAACGCCGAACGCGAAGACAACACTGCCAACAATAATGGCCAGTAGGCGGTCGGTCACCAAGTTGATCTCCGGCGTGAGCCATAATAACAGCGGCAACATAAAGCTGCCGAAAAGAATCCGCTTGAGCGTGCTGCGATCAAGGAAAAACCACGCCAACGCCAGCATGCATAAATTGACGCCCATGGTGGTGATACCCACCTGAATACCGGCCACTTCCTGCACCAAAATGGCAATGCCGGTCGCCCCACCTGCTGCCACCGCATGCGGCGCGTAAAACATATTAATGCTCACCGCAATCAGCGCGAGCGCAGCCATGATCCACAGCCATTTCAGCACAGGATGCCGCATCGTTTTCTGCATCAAGCCACCCTTTCCGTTTGCTTTTCATCCGTTTCTTATCATATTAATAATATACGGGAAAAGTAACTTGTTGACAAACGCAATTGTTAAGAGGCCAGCCTGTGCGTATTCTTAGCTGATAGACGAGTTTTGTTTAATCCCCGTTCCGCAGTTCCGCCAATCGTCGTTTCAAAACTTCGACTTCCGCTTGAAGCGCGGTTCCAATATCGGTTTCTGCGACAGTGCGTCGGCGCGCTTCGGTTTCAACAACCCGTCGCGTGGAAATAATGTCGGTCAGATTGGCAATGGCGTCCGCCTTCGTGGTAAACGGTTGATGGGTCACCAACTGCATCCCATATGAATTATCCAGCAAGGTATAGCCGCCGATCCCGGTCGTCTTTTGGTAAGGTTTGGAAAAACCACCGTCGATGACAATCATTTTGTTATTCGCCATAATTGGATCGGTACCTTTTTTCACCGGCGTGTGGCCGTTAATCACGTGCCCGACTTCCGGATCGAGGACGAACTCCTCTAAAATCTTCTTGATAAAATCCGGATCTTTGCGCAACTGGTAATAAGGATTGCGGCCTTCCACATGGGTCGCAGGATCATTGATAAAGTACCGCTCAAACGTCGTCATGTCGTGCTTGCCAAAAAGCGGTGAATTCGGTCCGGTCCACAAATACCATAACAGGTCAGTCGCCAAATCGGCCTTTTCATTCGGTTGACTGTAGGCCAGGCGCAAGTTGGCTTCCAACATGTCGAACAACTGGCGGCCGGCATAAGTGGTGCCGTCAATGGTTAAGCCGATAAAATTGCCATCCTCGTCCACAGGCACACACCCATGCAACAGCAAATTGCGATTGTAGCGCAAATACATGCTGCCGCGATTGATCAGGAAATCCATGTGACGATGCAGCTTTTCAGAGTGCGTGAACGATTCGACCAGTGAATCAATGACTTCCTTTTCCTCAGGCAATAAGCGATACGGATCAGCCGGATCGACTGTAGCAAAGCAGCCATTTTCAATCGGATAAGTATGGCCATTAAGCTCGATCGTGGCAAAATCCGGTGCAAGTTTGTCCAGCAGCAGGCGATGATCCATTTCAAACTCGGGTCGCCGTTTAATCGTCGGACCCTCAAGTTTAAACTGAATCATTGCGATTGCTTGATGAATTTGGGTGATCTGCAGGCGCTCCGCCTCGGTAATCGGGCGATCCGACCGCCCCAACTTTGGTGAAAATGCCGGATTATCCTGATAATATTGCTCCGCCAACCGCGCCAGGTGCCGCAAGTTAATCCCATAAACGTCTTCCAGAATGCTCAGGTTGTTATACCGCGCCGAAATCCGCACAAGATTGGCAATACACAACGCCGATCCCGCTGCGCCGCCAATCCATAAAATATCATGATTGCCCCATTGAATATCCACGGAATGCCGTTGGTCGCGCCGAATCAAACTTTCAACGACCTGATCCGGTGCCGGTCCCCGATCGTAGATATCGCCGACAATATGAAAATGGTCAACGGTTAGCCGCTGAATCGTTCGGCAGGTGGCCTCAATCCATTCATCTGCCTGCTCCAAAACAATCAGGTTATGAATAATCTGCCAATAGTAGGCTAACTTGTCCTGCATCGAAGCATCGTTATACAGCAGCTCTTCGGTAATATAAACAAATTCTGGCGCCATCGCCTTACGCACCTTCGAACGCGTATACTTCGTTGCCGTAAAGGCCAGCAACCGAATCAAGCGCCGAAAAGTGGTCAGATACCACTGTTGCAAATCGTCACCGTCCATCTCTTGATGAATCGCAGCCAACCGTTCAGAAGGGTAATACACCAAAAACGCAAAACGCTGCAACGTCTTCTCGGTCATTTCATCCCGAAAACAGGACCGAATCTTACTTTTGACATTGCCGCTACCATTGCGCAAAACATGCTGAAACGCATTATATTCCCCGTGGATGTCACTCATAAACGCTTCTGTCGGCTTAGGTAGATTCAAAATTGCCTCTAGATTGATAATCTCGGTTGCAATGGCTGGAATCGTTTGATATTTCGCCGTCAGCTCACTGTACAAATCCATGAAATAGCTTCCTTTCACGTAGACCAATTTTTGGCTCATGGCAATATGATAGCATATTTCAGGATTTTGTATACGGTTTCACCACTTTTTGAAGGAAATTCATCATATGACGGTGAAGCCGCCGTTAGCGATTGGAACATAACTAGCGCTTTTTAATTGGAACTTTTCGAAAGATAAGCTAATTAAGGCAAGCCAAAAACTATACCAACGATTTCCGCACTAACTGTCGGGGGTTGTAAAACGCGCCTACACCATAACGCGTTCGCCAGCTCAGAAACCGGGCTGGCTCACGCTCACGCAAAAAGGCTCTATCTGCAACAACGACAGACAGAGCCTTTAGCCATAAAAGTAACTTATTCAAAAATGTTCCAGTGCCGAACCTCTCACACACTCGAAGTGTTCAGCAACGCCGCCCACAACTTCTGCCGGCGAACTTCGCGCGGTAAGAAGACGCGGACTGAATCCTGGTTAAACCCGAACAATAGTCGCCGATCGTCCACAATGATCGGCCGCCGGAGAATGGCTGGCTGCTTAGATAACAAATCAACTGCTTCTTTAAGTGACAATGCATCAAAATCAACATCAAGGGCCTGAAACGCCTTTGAACGCCGTGAGACTAAACTATCGATGCCATCTTCCGATCGGGCCAACAGTTCCAAAATCTGCGCTTTGCTGATGCCCTGTTTCGACAACGAAATCTCCTCAAATGGCAGTCCGTTGGCTTCTAACCACGCTCTAGCTTCGCGACTCGATTTTGACGAACCTGATGTATACAACTTGATCATCCAATCACCCCTCAACGAAACGATAATATATCATTATCGTTTCTCTGCTAATACCACCCACGTGTTCAATGCTAACAACGTTCACAAGTCCTATGGTGATTTACTAACGACACCATTTTATTATCCTAATAATAATTTAACACATTCAGGCACTTATGACAATAAAGACACTCTCATGCTATGTGACTGAGGTTTCAACCATTCAGACATGCTGACCAAAGTCAATGTGGTCGTTAAAAAATGAACGGTTGAAGTCAAAGTCCTGACCTACAATAATTAAATAACAACGATAGCACCTGAATGAGGGCTCGATTCGATTGTGAATTTTTAGCATGAAATCTGATATTTCAGTTTCATATCACCGGTTGGCTTACATCAAATTTAGCACAAGCTTATATCGCTTTCAATAACAATTTTTAAAAAAATAATTTGCGATTACTAACATTTAAATATTTTTGCCCAGTATCAGCCCCTCAAAAGCCTTGTGCACAAGGCTTTTACACAACCTCACTCAGACAGCGACCAAGGTTTTTGTTCAAAAAAGGACGTGCACAATTTATTTTAAATTTTATTATACATCTTTTTTGCAACCAAAAAAAGCCGCCAAGCGTTTTAACGCTTGATGGCTATGATGCGCACCCCAACTTAGCTGGTGCGTTTAATTAGATGTTTTGGGACGGCACGATTACTTTGCACCAACGGCTTCTTTCTTAGGTTTACCGCTGGTCGGCTGGACTTCGCTGATGACAATTGTGTCGTCAACCAAATCCGCCTGCAGCTTCTTCGCCTTGAGATGATCCAGGTAGAAGTCGGTTACCTTATCACGAATATTCCGTTCGATGACTCGCCGTAATGGTCGTGCACCCATCGCTTCATCGTAACCTTGGGCAATTAACCAATCCTTAGCTGCCGCAGTCACTGTTAACGTGATGCCCTTCTTAGCCAGCGTCTTGTTGACGTCTTCAAGCATCAGGTCAACAATCTTGCCTAAGTCCTTCTTGGTTAAGTGACTGAATTCAACGATACCGTTGAACCGGTTCAGGAATTCAGGACGGAAGTAAGGCGCCAACCGCTTCATTAAGTCTTCGTCCTTTTCCTTCTTGCCAGTTAAGGTTTCGTTACCGAATCCAGCATTGGAAGTGGCAATGATGACAGTGTTCTTGAAGTCCACGACATTGCCTTGGCCATCAGTAAGCCGACCATCATCTAGGACTTGCAGTAACAACGTCAAAACTTGTGGATCAGCCTTTTCGATTTCATCGAGCAGAACGATCGAATATGGATTCCGCCGTACCTGCTCAGTCAGCGTATTCTTGTTGTCATTGTAGCCAACGTACCCGGCACTAGTACCAATCAACTTGGATACCGCGGTGCGATCGCTGTACTCAGACATATCTAAGCGGATAATCGCGTCTTTGCTGCCGAAAAGATCCAGCGCCAACTGCTTGGCTAATTCAGTCTTCCCGACACCGGTTGGTCCAACGAACAGGAAGCTGCCAATTGGCCGATTGCCTTCATCAAAACCAGCCCGATTCCGGCGAATGGCTCGAGCAACCATATCAACAGCTTCATCCTGGCCAATGACCTTACCCTTCAGACGCTTACCAATGCCCTTCAGCCGTTCAATGTCGGACGCACCAAGTTTCGATACCGGAATGCCGGTCAAACGCTCAACCGCCGCAGCGACATCATTTGGCGTTGCCACAACAGGCTTCTCGTCGTTCGTTCCTTCAAGCTGATGTTGCTTGTCGGCAATCTCCTTCTTGAGGCTGGCGGCCTTTTCAAAGTCTTCAGCCTTCGCCGCTGCATCCTTTTGGTCGTTCAGATCCTTGATTTGCTTTTCCAGTTCAACCTTGTCGACAATCGGATGCTTGCTTGCCAGATGTGCCGCGGTCATATCGATCAGGTCGATCGCTTTGTCAGGCAAAGAACGCTGTGGAATATACTGAATGCTGTAATCCACCGCTGCCTTCAAAACATTTTCCGGCAACTGAACGTGATGGTGTTGTTCGTACAGCTTCTTGACGCCTTCCAAAATCTTGACCGTGTCCGCAGCGCTCGGTTCGTTAATGGTGACATCATTGAACCGGCGAGCCAAGGCACTGTCCTTCATGATGGTGTTGCGATATTCGTCTTGGGTGGTCGCACCAATCACGGTAATCTCGCCACGAGACAATGCTGGTTTGATAATATCGGCTAGGCCTTTGCCGCCGGATTCTTCGCCACCAGTTGCACCGGCACCGAGAATTTGATGGATTTCATCAAAGAACAGAATGACATTGCCAGCAGCTTTCACTTCTTTGATCAGATTCTGAATCTTCTCTTCAAAGCTGCCACGATATTGCGTGCCGGCCTCCAGATTCGACAGATCAATCGACCAAATCTGCTTATCCTTAATCGCTTCAGGTACATTGCCCTTCACAATCGCCTGCGCTAAGCCTTCAACAACCGCCGTCTTGCCGACACCGGCATCGCCGACCAGAATTGGATTATTCTTCGTACGCCGGCTCAGAATTTCAGCAGTTTCTTGAATTTCATGCTCGCGGCCGATAACCGGATCAAGCAAACCATCCTTGGCTTCCTGCGTCAAATTGCGACCAAGCTTCTCAAGGATACCGCCCTTCTTGACGGCCTGTTCACCAGTGGTCGTAACCGGAATTTCATCGCCCTGCTTCGGCAACTGGCCAGTCGCGCGATACTGGGCAAATTCATCAGGCGTCATTTCGTGGCCATTAACCACATACCGTGCTGATTCACCTTTACCCATGCCTTGAAGCATCTGATTAAAAATATCGTCCATATCATGATTGTTAAAAAACGGATCATTAAAGTTTGCCATAGCTGAATTCCTCCTTGTTGGGAATGTGCGGGGAAAAGGTGATGTGTCTGGATGGCTTTGTGCGGAGAAGTTTGATACTTCTCTGAAACGCGTTCACTGGCGCAGAAGTCTGCCTCAGGCGCAATGGCCTAAGCCCAGGCCATCACGTCTGAGGCCACTTACACTCCAACTTCTAACGGCGCCAGTTCACGCTCTACAAAAAAGTACTCCCAGACGCACTGGCAGTACTTTCGTGTCGAGCTTATTCACTTAATGGCACTGATGCCGTTGCGCCTTTTCCTTGTTTACGTAATGTATTATAGCACGAAATTAGCACTCGAACAAGGCGAGTGCTAATTTTTCAGAAATATTTTTATGGGAGCAACTTAAAGTATCAATACCGCGACAACAGCCGCTTTTCAACTTTCCGTTCATTAAACCGTACTAACGGATCGCCATTGACCAGCGCCCGTGCGTTGTCTTCGAAAATCTTAGCCTTCTTTTCGCCACGTTTACGCTCCAGGCGTTTGAACGCTGCGGACATCTCGTAACTACGGCCAGGCAAGTGATGCGCGTCAGAGGCAAAGACATGTGCCAGCCCCGCATCAATAATATCTTCAGAAAATTGTTGAACCTTTTTGCCGAACGTCCCAACATAGCTGCTAGCTGTCACCTGCGCAAACGCACCACGTTCAATCATTTGATATAGCAAACCCGGGTGCTTCATCAGTCGTGTATTACGTTCCGGATGAACAATCACGGGCACCATCCCGCGTTGCATCACTTCGAACAACATATTTTGTGTGTAAAGTGGCACATCATCAGACGGAAATTCAATTAGGATATAATGACCAGTCACATCACAAGTCAAAATGTCATGGTGGTCAATTGCTTCTAATAAATCGCCATTAATTCGAACCTCTTGACACGGAAAAACAGTCAGTGGAATATGTCGCTGCTCCAGCACATCCTGAAATTCATCGGTCAATCGAATCACATCCGCTGCATGATTCGTATACCGTCCATTCATGTGATGTGGTGTCATCAAGGCATGCGTAATTCCGTCAGCAACCGCAGCTTCCGCTAATTCCAATGAAGTTGTTAAATCTTTTGAGCCATCATCAATTCCTGGTAACATGTGGCAATGCACGTCAATCATCATTCAGTTCCCCTTCCAATACTCTCTAGTATCTAATGAAGCGCTGCCAACGTCAAATCGTTTTTTGTAACAGTTTGTTAACGATTCGCAATAGATCAGCGAGATAGCACACTTTGCGGTATAATATCAAAAGATTACGGAGGAAATGAGGTCTAAAAATGAAAAAGATCCTAGTACGCGTTCTACTCGTCGTACTCGTTGCCGCTCTTGGGTTTGGTGGTTTCGTGTACTATATGGTTCATAATTCAACATCACAAATATATTCTTACAACAAGAAGACCAACAAATCTTCTGATGACAAAACCACCAGCGGAAAGCCGGTTGCATACTTATTACTTGGTACCGACACCGGTGAACTTGGCCGTTCCTATAAAGGCCGCACCGATACCATGATTGTGATGGTTCTAAACCCGAAGTCAAAGACAACCACCATGCTCTCGGTACCTCGTGACACCAAAGTTACTTTCGATGATGTCACCATCAAAATCAACGCCGCCTATTCCTACGGCTCCTCTGACACGGCCATGGAAGCCGTTGAGAAGCTCTTAAACATCAAACTAGACGGTTACCTGCTCGTCAACATGAAAGGCCTTGAACAGATGGTAGATGCAGTTGGCGGCGTCACCGTCACCTCACCGATTAGTTTCGATTATGAAGGCAAGTCCTTCGTTAAGGGACAATCCTATGACCTTTCAGGTAGCGATGCGCTGAAGTTCTCCCGGATGCGGTATGACGATCCGCAAGGCGACTATGGCCGGCAGATGCGGCAACAGTTGATTCTTGCTTCAGTTATCAATAAATTGAAGAAGAATCCCACGACTGTATTGAGTCAAAAGTTCCTCAATGCTGTTGGTAAGAACGTTCGAACCGATGTATCCCTTGGATCGGTTAAGAATCTAGCAACAGCTTATCGTGATGCAGGCAGTAGCATTAAGAGCGATCAGCTACATGGTACTGGTCAGAATATTGATGGACAGGCTTTTGAAGTCATGTCAGATACCGAGCTTGCCCGGGGACATGACGTGATTCAGAAGGCGTTAGACGCAAAGTGATGTGTAAAAAAAGAGGCCGGCGACTTGATACAGAATATCTGTATCAAGTCGCCGGCCTCTTTTTAGCGCAACCATAAAAAACAAACTGTAAATTAAAAAGCTCCATCAGCTTTGAAAATTGAAACAATGTTTTTGCAAATAATCAATAAATCATAACTAAAGGAACGATTGGCAACATAGGAAAGCTCTAAGTCAGCTCTCTGCGGGTATCCGATCTTACTCCGTCCGCTAGCTTGCCAAAGTCCCATAGCGCCCGGTTTAGCTGTAAGCAGTTGATCAACATGCTGTCCATACTCGCGTAATTCACTTTCCACAACTGGCCGAGGGCCCACCATACTCATGTCACCCTTAAGAATGTTGATAAATTGTGGCAACTCATCTAACGACGTCTTCCTGATAAAAATGCCTAATTTAGTGATCCGTGGATCTTCTTTGGGTGGTAACTTATAGTTATTACTTACGTATTTATCGTAAAGAGTAGCGTCTTTATGTAAAACGTCCTCCGCATTAACAACCATGCTTCTAAACTTATAAATTTTAAATTTTCTACCATTTTGTCCAACCCGAGTTTGCTTAAAAAACAATGGCCCTTTATTTCTACCGACTAAGCAAAACGGTTCCAATACCAGGGCTGCTAGAATGACTAACACCATTCCAAAGAGACCGCAAATAATATCAAACACCCTTTTTTCAAACAAATAGACTGATGAAACGTTAGCCGGCTCACTCTCTAAAACTTCGACTCGATGTTGAGTCTTCTCCAATTGTTTTTCCAAACTAATCTCCTCCAATATTCAAAGCGTCAGTGCTGCGAAACCCCCCAAAGATTTCCTACCCATTTTAAGATATTCTTAACGAATGAGCAAGGTCTCCATTCAATGAAATGGGAATGAAATTCACACTGAATTTCTAACAACTGGCGCAATTGCTATACCGGCTATTCTACTTGGTTCCAATGTGTGTGTCCAAATTAACATGTGTTCCCGTCAATTTATTTAAAATAAGATTGCGCGCTTTTTTGACGATGTGCTCGTTCTCCATAAAGATGACTGGGCATTCCAGGAACGTTTTGTTATTAGCTAAAAGCCAAGTATCCATTAATAATTCGGCGAGAAAGCCCATCACGCGACTTTCATTGCCTTGAAGCTTAGAAAAATCAATTTTTGCTTCAACTGCAAACAGGACCGAAAACAGCCAAGAAGAATATGCCATGAACTCTTCTCGACGCATGATAAACATATTAAACATGTGGGCTTGTTTCGAATGCATGACTTTGGAGAAGCTCTCGCGATATTCAGCTGGTTGCTGCGCAATAATCTCGTACAAAGCATCAATACCAATGGCACTATGGCTATGTCGATAATGGGACTCGATTGTTTCAATGTAATAGTTTCGTGGTTTAGGTACGATAATGCTAGATCGCTTTAGGAGATCTTCAATCTGAGACTCACGTAGGATCGATGAGAAGTCTTTTTTTTGTGCAAAAGAACGGTTAGAAAAATATCGGCGATAGTGAACCAGCCCAATTGCGTCTGCATTAAGATTTTGAGATGCCCAGTATATAGCAGTTACCTCGTTGTAATGCGGATTCTTATCCGATATATTGATACCTTGGTCATCACGTTGATACCCATCCGGAATTTCTGAATGAAGACTGCTGCCCACAAATATCGGCAAATACACAGGGTCTGAAGGCATATGGTATGGTTTATGAGTTGCAATAAGGACACTGATATGCATTTTTATAACGCTCCTTAATGATTGGCAAGGTTCTTGCAAGAAGAATAGCTTTATATCAAAATTTCAAGCAATTAATCTTATAAAGCTTTAACATCTGCTTATTCAGAAAAAGCCACAAGAAACTGTTCGAGACGATTAAAATATGACTTAGAATAAAATTTAGAAACCGTACTAGGTAAGTCGTCATGATTAAAGACTTTTTCTTTATTAATGATAGCAAGCATCTTCTCTGTCAACATGCTTACATCACCAGGTTTGTAAAGATAACCATTGCTATTATTTACAATATCGGCAGGCCCAGTTGGACAGTCTGAACTAATGACTGGAATGCCTCTTGCAATTGCCTCGGCAAGCACCATCCCAAATCCTTCATACGTTGAAGTTAACACCAAACAATCAGCATGAGCCAGTTTATCGAGTGGTTGAGTCACCCAGCCGTGTAAAGTAACTTGGCTTGAAATACCTTTTTGCGCAATCAATTCCTTAAATTCTAACATGTCTGGTCCGTCACCAAAGACATCCAAAGTCCATTGCTTTGTTAACTTATTTAGTTTATTCAAGCCAAGCACAAGTTCTCTCAAATTTTTTTCGCCACCAACAAAAATTCGTCCACTATAAACAAACCTAGTAATACCATCCGTGGATGCTGGGATTACGTTTGTTGTTGGGGAAACAGGGTTTCCAACTACTCCAATTCTCGAATCCTCGATGTTAATGTCATGCATCTGTTGCTGAATGCCAGTACTAATAGCCAAATGATAATCCGCTTTTTGGAGATCATCTAGACTTACGTCTTGTCCGTGAAGCAAGGAAAAATGAATCCAAGAAATTATTCTAAACTTTTTGTGAAATAGCCTTTTTAAAATTGCCACCTCATAAATTAGCTTTGTACTTAAACAAACTACCTCATCAGCAGACGTAAATAAAACTGCGAAAGCAAGCCAGATCGCTCCAAATAAATTCCGAATAGAGCGCCTATTTCTAAAGAGTTGAGCGAATTTAAACACTTTAACTTTCTTAGAGAAGGACGGGTACCAATGATCGCGCATTGATCCTTGCGGTAGGAGGAATGACATCTCAAAATCAGATGAGTGTTCGAAATGTGATATCCACTCATTAACGACTGTTTCGGTACCACCTTCACCAGATAAAAAAGGAAGGATTACAAGTGTTTTGATTTTTTCTTTGTCACGCATAACTATATGCTCTCCTCCTGAAGCAATAATTTATCAAACCATTGCTTTAAGATAGCTGCAGATGACACAATCGAGTATCCTGCCAAGTCAATTGATTCTATGTTTCGTTCACTGATATCATTACGTTTGACGGGTAATTTATCTAAGTATGAGCGTAGATTTTTGATCCACATTTTGGGCTCATTAAGTGGTAACGCCACAATACTATCAGTTAACATGACATCAGGCGGAATCTGATCAGAAGCAACCACTTGAAGCCCAGAAGCCTGCGCTTCAAGTGGTACAAAACCAAACCCTTCAAACAGTGAGGGAAAGAGTAGGACGTCAAATGCTGTGTACCAATCATTCATAGCATCGGTATGTTGTATAAACGAAACATCAGCATCAAGGCCTTTCTGATGAACTTCTTGCTCGAGTTTCTCACGAAGCTCACCACTACCGATAATCACCAAATGACTTTCCAGATGGCTATCATGCAGTTCTTCAAATATTTTTAGCGAGAAAAAAGGATTTTTGCGTTCAGTTAAGACACCCACCATACCAACAATCCATGTCCCATTACCTAATCCAAGTGACTGTCGCAAGTCATGGCGTGGTTTCTCTGAAAAATGGAATTTGCGCAGATCAATGCCATTCTTCAAGACAATGCCTTGATTTTCTTTACCAAACATCCATGCCAAGCTTTCATTTGACACACCTAACTTTAAATCACTGATTCTAGAAAAAATATGCCGCCCTAACCTGTTCACGGTGTCTATGGCAACCTTGAAAACATGCGATTTAATTGGTTTGCTGTAGTCCGTGTTGTGCGATTGTACAACTATTTTTGCACTCGTAAAATAGTGTGCAAACACAACTGGCAAGAAATTCCAGGATGACGAAAAGTTGAAATGGATAATGTCATAAGATTGTTTATGCTGCTTACAAAACCGAGCCCAATCTATCCAGTGCTTCATGGGATTCTTTCCAACGCGTGTAACATAATACATTGGCCAACCTAATGCGTTCGTTTCCTTTTCAAAGTCATGCTTCCCAGAATAACTAACACACTCAACTTTAACACCTTTTTTTGACAGCTGCTTGTATGTATTCATCATATAAACGGTCATGCCACTGCCGTATTGAAAATCCCCCACCAGCAAAACTTTCAACTATAAACTCCTCCTCGGATTCAAACTTCCGTATTTAGGCGAACGTGAGAACATCTTCGAGTGCCTTTTTAAACTGGGCACCTTGTCTCAATTGAAGTCCAAAAGAACGAACACTAGCGGTGAGTTCTGCATATTGTTCATCGGTTATCTGCTTTATGGCCGATTCTGCTTCGGCTAATGAATTAACCGTAATGCCAAGACGATGTTGGCTAACAAAATCAGCGATAGCAGCATTCTTCCAAACAACTACAGGAATGCCGCTTGCCAAGAACATAGATGCCTTGAAGGGGCTGTTGTACCGCAAATAAGCACCCATAACGCCAGATATACCGTCAACCGATGATCCATCCCAAACCAGTCCAAACCCACCTGAGAATTGCGCGGATAATTCGTCTGAAGGAAAAGAGCCGCGATAATCAAGATTTTCAGGTAAAGTAAACATTGAAGGTTCATTCCCATATATTTCGTAGTGGAATGTAGAATGATTGAGTTTGCTTAAAAAAGAAGATTTGTCCAAGTTACCTGCAAATATCATCGTTCTTTGGTTCTTAAATGTCGGTACATCAAGAGAATCAGCCAAGTGCTCATATAATCCGAAAACTATAACTTTAGCGGATACTTTATTTGTATTTTCAATGAACTTACGCATAGCATCCGTCGGCACCAAAATCCCCGATGCGAGTTTAAGTATTCTGAGCTCATTTCTTAGTGAACGTTGGGTATTGTTTGTATGCCCCATACCCCCAAGACCAACCGTTGGATCGATACGCAGGGAGTTAACATCATGGATAATAAATACAAGTTTGCAGCGTTTGACGAACCGCAAATAATAAACGACCTGCAGGAATGCAGGGTAGGAAATATACAAAGGATACTGTACGAAAATTGTATCGCCAGAACCAACTTGCTTAAAATAATTTGCTAATGACCCGTAAGAAATCACTTTCCTACCAAGAAGATTCGGCAAAGAATCAATTGACCCCATATCAATAGACCCTAATGTCGAAAGTGTTTTAATAGTATCAGCAATCGGCTTACTTGCCGCAAATGCTTTGCCCCCTGCAGTGTTATTAATAGATTGAATGTTAAAGTAGCTCATATAAGTCCCCCTACTGCCTGTCCTACCCAAAATGTTCATGTTTTTATGATTATCTATTTACCCCTTGACTGCCGCAGCCCTGTCTCAAAGATAAAGAAATTTAAGAAGACCCAGAAAAAGATGATCAGCACAAACTGACGTGCAAATATCTGCTCAAAGAATTTATTTGAAAAGAACGAAAGTACAAGTGAGCTAACGATATTTGAATAGATCAAGATACTGTATGGCACATGATTGGGGTTTTTGGTCACCCGAATGCGTTCAAAAAATAATTGGCTAATTCCTGCCATAATAGGAACTAACGTAAACACGCCCCAAATCCCAAAATCATACAGATAAGCATAGTATGTGGTATAAACATTTCCCAGATAGACACCGTTTACAGTTTGGTAAGGTAACGTTAACCCTTCCGGAGGTAACGTAAAGTTAAAGATCTTAGCAAACCATGGAAGAATGTTTACAAAAGTTTGGCTCCCCCAAACTGAACCCGTAACAGGAATAGTTGTAGTTCGTAAGAATATATCCAAATTTTTTATTTCTGCACCAATATAAACCGATAAGTAATCTAGACTATTAGAACCCGCATCACTTTCTCGTCCTAACATATTAGCGATTGGTGGAAATACCAGCAACACGATGGTACCGACAATCACAACACCGGCAATGAATTTCTTGTTGTTTGGTTTGGACCAGTTGCTTTTGGTTCTCAGTAAGCAATAGTAATAACAGAAGATTGCAATTAACACCACAACCATTTCTGTTCTGTCTCCCATTAACAACGTCGTCACGATGGCCAGCAACACTATAAAAACATTTGAGAGCGAGAATTTATGAAAATAAACAAACTCACGGACTAGTAGATAACCAAAAAAGAATCCGCAACTTAACGAAAAATTCCTAATGATACTTACGGAACGGGGCAAAGTATTCCCATTAACTGTAAAGATCGTTTGTACTCTGACATAGTAAATGGCATCTCCTAATGACATACCACCGCCAATTTTTTTAATTTCATAAATCGTATAGAAGATACCAACTATCAATACAACCAAGATAAGAACGATTTTCCATGTGGCAACTGTCCACTCCTCGATCTTTTCTTTTCCAACATTTAACTTTTGATTGTCTACTGCACGCGTTAGATCTTGCTCGTTCACTACCTGTTTTGACCGTATTGAACTAAAAAAAAGGTGGATGAACCATGTTACAAAAATGAATTCAAGACCGCCACCGACTAAAACCAGAACGGTTAACGAGGAAGGCTCTAAAAACCATTTTCCTGCATAAGCTAATGCCCATAAGCCACTAAATGCAAATGCACCTGAATATAAGACGGCAGGGGACATTAATTCTCGATTATTCAAAAAATACGCTGCAATTAGAATCAGAATTAAAGTAAAGGCTAATGGGAGCATTCTTTCTCCTTACATTCTCTATACTTATTTTTTACCATCATGTTTTGGGTCAGACGTAGGGTCTTTCCTTGAAGTCAATCGATTAATGAAGCTTTTTTAAAGACGTGAGCATCCTCATCAATACCACCGGTCGAAACATGAACAGTGCTACCGTGTAGATTAAAGCGCCATAGATGATAGCTCCAAACAAAGCCGTGAGACTAGATAACGACAACACACTGATGAAAATCCGAACACTTACCCCCATCACAAGAGCAGCAACCGCGTATTTCCAAACTTCACGGAAAATGACATGAAGTCTGATCTGGTTTTTGACCTTTAAAAGTTGATAAACTGTTACGAGTAATTCTGACAGGACTGTCGCTATCATGGCTCCATTGCTGCCCAAAATTAAAATGAGCGGGACATTTAAGATTATATTCGAAATTGCACCTAAAACAACTGAAGCCGTAAATGGTTTAAGTTGATTTGTTGGCAGTAAATATTGAACGCCTGTTGCATTACTAATTCCTATAAGAACAATAACAATTGATTCAATGACCAACAAATCTGAAACAGGGTCAAACCCTTTACCAAAAAAAATCCTTGTAAACACAGGCGCGATACCAGCCAGCCCCGTTGCCAGCGGGAATGCAATAACCAGAATAAAGTGCATTGACTTGTTTAGTGATTCTTCGACCTCATCGTGCTTTCCCATCGCAAAGCTGTGCGCTGTGTGGGGTAAAAGAACCGTCCCAGTCGCAGTCACAATCGCTAGTATAATTTTTACAATCTTATCCGAGTTGTCATAAAAACCTGAAGCTTGGACACCGATTAATGCACCTAACATAGTCTTGTTAAGCTGCAAATAAACTTGCGTCGCAATTTGTGGTATAAACATCTCAAGTGTTGGACGCAAATGATTTATTAACTTTAAATCTGATAGGTGAGGGAACCTAACATACCGTTTTAGATACGGAAGTAAGGTCATGTTCCCTAACACTTGTGAGCCAGTCAGAATCAAAATATACAAGCCAAGATCATTTTTAGTTTTGATCAATACAAAGATCAAGATCAAGGAAATTATCTTCACTAAAGTATTTCTTAGTACAGTAATTCTGAATTCCTCAAGGCCCTGGAAGAACCAAGATACGTCAATGGCAGTTGCAACCAACAAAAGACCCTGGATCAAATAGAAAGTTTGATATTCCCCTGCTATTATAATGAAACCAATGTAACATATCGTGGCAATGCTCGTTGTTCCGACACGAATCAATGTTAATTCCCAAAACAGACTTGAGAGTCGTTTAGGATGATCACGTTGGTATGCTACTTCGCGATTACCGTACATTGTCAGTCCAAGTGTGCCAAACAGCACAAAGTACTGAACAATTGAATTTGTGAAAGCGTTAATTCCGATTCCGGTTGGTCCAAGAACACGCGAAACATATGGGATCGTAACGATTGGCAATAAGAGGATAAAAACTTGATACCCCATGTTCCACAGGAGATTCTTGACAACTTTCGTGACGATCCACCTCATTTCCACGTATTATCAATTAAGAGTCAGTTAATTAGCAGTTTATTTCTTGTTAAAGAAGTCCCCTTGCAGAAACTGCAAAGCTGCTGCAATAACCTGATCCATATTGTAATAGCGATAGAGGCCCAAGCGTCCGCCGAAAGCAACCTGTGGTGTTTCTTTAGCAGCTAATTCGCGGTAACTAGTAAATAAATGGTTATTTTCTGAGTTATTTACCGGATAATATGGCTCATCACCTTTTGACCAACTAGCAGGATATTCATGTGTTATAACCGTCTTGCCAGGATTACCTTTTCCAAATTCGAAATGTTTATGTTCGATGATCCGCGTAAATGGCGTTTCGGCATCGGTATAATTGACAACGGCATTCCCTTGAAAATTATCCATATCCAAAACTTCGGTTTCGAATCGTAAACTGCGATATTCCAAAGTCCCCAACTGGTAATCAAAGAACTGATCGATCATACCTGTATAAATAACCTTATCGTATTGGTTCAAATATTCCTGTTTGTGATCCAAAAAATCGGTATTGAGTTCGACATGAATATTAGGCTGATCCAACATCTTCTCGACGATCTGAGTATAACCGCCCTCCGGAATGCCTTGATACCGATCGTTAAAGTAGTTATTGTCGTACGTCAACCTGACAGGCAAGCGGCGGATGATGAACGACGGCAGTTCTTTAGGGTCTCTCCCCCACTGCTTAGCTGTATAGTCCTTGATTAGCTTCCGATAAATATCAATACCTACAAGCGAAATTGCTTGTTCTTCAAGGTTTTCTGGCTTTTTCCCGGCCATAGCCGCTCTCTGTTCGGCGATCTTTGCCTCTGCCTCAGCAGGTGTGATGACACCCCACATTTTATTAAAAGTATTCATGTTAAAGGGCAGGTTGTAAATCTCACCTTTATAGTTAGCAATGACTTCGTTTGTGTAACGGTTGAAGGTTGCAAACTGGTTGATGTACTCCCAAACTGCTTGATTGCTTGTGTGAAAAATATGGGCGCCATATTTATGAACCTGAATGCCTTCAATATTTTCGGTGTAGATGTTACCAGCAACATGTTCTCTTCTTTCAAGAACATCCACTTTGTCACCTTTTAGTGCGCGTTCTCGTGCTATAGTGGCCCCGAACAGGCCAGCACCAACGATCAATAACTTCATCGTTAATCCCCCAAAATTAAGTTAATGCGTATTTATTTTGAATATCGAGTTTGTTTATTTTGCTAGCAAATATCTCTTTAAAAAAGGTTACGCATTACTTTGATAGCCGTATCCATAACCGTATCCGTAGCCTTTGTCACCATGTCGTGCTTTTACACGCTCGACTGATCCGAGAATTTTTGCTTTTGCCAAATTTAAGACTTCAACAGTTCGGCGCAAGTCACTTTTTTGTGTCTGGCCGATCTTAGTCACAATGACAACCCCATCTGTCTTCGGAACTAAAACCTGCACATCTGACACTGCTAAAACAGGCGGAGCATCTAAGACAACAATATCAAAGTTTCCCCGTGCCCAATCTAATAAATCTGACATCCGCCTGGAATTTAGCAATTCAGATGGGTTAGGCGGAATTGGACCCGAAGGAATAATGCTTAAGTTGTCAACAAATGTTTCCTCCACAACTTCATCTGGCTTTGATTTCCCAGTTAGCACCGTTGTCACACCATCCAAGTTAAGCTTTCTAAAAGTTGCGTGAACGGTCGGCCGACGAAGATCTGCATCAATCAACAGAACTTTTTTCCCTGCTTGTGCCCATGTAACCGCAACGTTTGCTGAGACAGTAGATTTTCCTTCTGACATTGTAGAAGACGTAAACATCACGACCTGACACTTGTCTAAGGCAGCTGCTGCAAATTCAATGTTCGTGCGAACGGTCCGATATTGTTCAGACACAACATGTTTAGGTTCAGCATACGTAACTAACATAACCCCGTTTTTTTGGGATTCTTGGTCTTCTTGATTTCGCTTAAAACCAAACTTAAATAGCCAGTTCATTATTATCTTCCTCTCTTAAACTCGACGACGACTTCGCTGGGGAAGATTTGGTCCGTCAAAACTATCTACATCATCGTCATATTTTGCTTTTGTCGCCTGAATGACTTCATCAATATCTTTCATTCGTTGAACATAATTCACAGCACCCAAATCTACCAGTCCTAGTGAATCTGTTATGAAGTCGAGATCCTTAACGGTTTGGTCAGTCAGTTCACGAATCAATCCCCACATGAAAGCAATCAAAACCCCAATACCTAAGCCAACAATTGCAATTAAATTTAATCGTGGTGAAACAGGCGTCGGGTTAGCTGTAGCCTTTGAAACAACCGACAAATTTGATATACTCATCATTTTTGCAATCTTTTGTTCAAACACTTTGGCAACTTCATTTGCAATGTCCCGAGCTCGAACCGGATCATTATCCTTGACGTTGACTGTAAATACTTGAGAATTTTGTTGTGTTGATACGGAAACCATTTTAGCTAAATCGTCTGCTGTTAAGTTAGTATATTTTGCCGGCTCCAACTTGTACTTAGCCGGCTTAGCTTTTTCAACAACATATCGTTCCCGAACTCCTGTC
Organism: Lacticaseibacillus zeae subsp. silagei; assembly: GCF_030770335.1. NCBI lineage: Bacteria > Bacillati > Bacillota > Bacilli > Lactobacillales > Lactobacillaceae > Lacticaseibacillus > Lacticaseibacillus zeae. The sequence continues at coordinate 2,034,227 of NZ_CP132484.1, forward strand.
GTCGCATTATACCGGGTTCCGTAAACAGCTTTTTCAGCTTTTTTTGTTATCACACGTTGCGGGCTTGTCAAATCATCAGCTACTGCCTGTAAGACGACTGGACGCGTAATAATATCTTTATATGTATTAATGATTTGCACATCAGCTTGTTGCGCATTTAACTGCATATTCGGATCATTATCCTGCTTCCGGTTAACCAGAAGAGACGTATCAGCCTCATACTTTGGTGCTATCAATGTTTTGGCACCAAAATAAGCCACTGCCATACCCAAAATGCCCAAGATGATCATTGCTAGAAAACTACGCTTGAGGATCTGCCACAACTGCGAAAGGTCGATCTGTTTGTTCATGAACTCTTTCCCCACCTAATCCAAAATTAAAAACAAATTTTTAATGCGGACATGTAAGATGGTCCGCACTGAAGACAAAATCTAAAAAGCCACTCCTGAGCATAATACCTTAGCAAGTGACTTCAAGTCCACCCATTTTAAAATAGCTAGACACTTTTTGAACTGAATCAATTACCGTCAAGTCAGAAAGGCACAAGCTATTATGCCATTATAGTAATCCTTGATAACGATTGTGTTACAGTCTCTTTACATTTTTTACGACGGTTGTCAAAATGACTGCGCGCTTTAATTATTTCTGCTTAAGTTCTGGCTTAAAATACAATCACGAATTCTAGAAACCCCAAAACTGTATGACGCCAAAGAGATCTTTTCTCGGGAACTGGCAATGCCTGCCTGTTTTTGTCCTTCATATGCTTTTTTAAAACTTTGCTTTATCTAAAAGTAAATTCCACCAGTTGCGATGTGTTATATACCAATTGATTGTATTGTTCAAGCCTACATCAAAAGAGGTAATCGGTTCCCAGCCTAACTCAAGACTGATTTTTGTTGAGTCTAATGCGTAACGCTTATCATGACCAGGCCGATCCTTAACATATTCAATACGATCTGTTGATAATCCCAAATGATCAACGATATTTTGCACGATCGCATTGTTGCTGCGTTCATTATGTCCACCAACGTTATAGATCTCGCCAGCTTGCCCCTTCCTGAGAACTAAATCAAGTGCACGACAGTTGTCTTCCACATACAACCAGTCGCGAATATTCTTGCCGTTGCCATATATTGGTAGCTGTTTTCCGGTTAGCCCATGGGTAATCATCAAAGGAATCAGCTTCTCTGGAAATTGATATGGACCATAGTTGTTGGAGCTACGAGTTATGTTGACGTCGACCTTATAAGTCTCATAAAATGCACGCACGCTCATGTCAGCGGATGCTTTGCTAGCGGCGTAAGGTGAATTCGGCTGTAACGCGGACTTTTCTGTAAAATAGCCTTGCCTACCTAATGACCCGTAAACTTCGTCTGTCGAGATCTGCAAAAACTTCAAATGCTTCCTCTTGGCTTCGGACAACAGCGTCAGTGTTCCTTTAACGTTTGTTTCATAAAACACTTCCGGATGTTGGATACTGCGGTCAACGTGAGACTCGGCAGCAAAGTTGACGATGGCATCAATATGATACTGTTCAATCACATATGCCACCAACTCACGATTAACAATATTTCCATGAACAAAGATGTAACGACGATCATTTTGTAGATCTGTCAAGTTCTGTAAATTTCCAGCATAAGTTAACAGATCAAGATTAACGATAAGATCCTCGGGATGATTTTGTCGCTGAAATCGGACAAAATTACTACCTATAAAGCCAGCGCCACCAGTAACCAGTAAATTCACGGACGCAGCACCTTCCTTCCTGCCAGAGTATGCTTCAGTAGTGTAACCCTAAACTGAGATTATTAAGTCGCCTTAAATTTTAACACGGAACGCCTTTCGAAAAATCCTTGCCAGAAACTATTAGCGACAATTGAAGAAAGGCTTACGGATAAATACGTTCAATTTGTCGATTATGACAATCTCTTTACAATTTCCCCCAAACCCGTCAGAATGACCCTAACTTGTAACCAGACTTATCTGGATTTTAGTTTAAAATGAAAGCAACGTAACTTTTGGGGGCTTACTGATCATGAAAAAACATACGCTGCGTTTGCGGGACTGGATATTATGTATTGCGTTAGGTTTATTGATTGCCGGCGTTGGCGGCTTCTTCTACTTCCGCCATTACCAGTCCGAACAGGCAATCGCCGTGAACCAGCAGACACGACAACGCATTCAAAAAGATTCCAAAGCTAAAGTTAAAAAAGCGAAAGTACTGAACCAGTACCGGCTTTTTGGGCTAACTGATAGCGATATCACAGCAGCTAAGGATTTACCTGTCACAGCCATTGGCGACTCGGTCATGCTGGGTAGCTCAGCTTACCTCAAGGTGTTGTTCCCGAAGATGTCGATTGACGCCGAAGTGGGCCGGCAAGTGCAGGCAGCGCCCGCGATTATCAGCCAGCTTAAGTCGGAAGGTAAGTTGGACGATACTGTCGTGATCAGCCTTGGTACGAATGGCCCGATGACGGAATCCGATATTAATGGCATTTTGGACCAGCTAGGCAGCAATCGCCAAGTGTTTTGGGTGACGGCGTATGCGCCGGGTAAAGCGTGGATTGATCCCGTGAATAAGTTGATTCATTCGGCGGCTAAGTCGCATAGCAATCTGCACGTGATTGACTGGTACTATCTGGCAGGCGGCAATGATGACTGGTTTGCCGACGACGGGGTTCACCCTAACGATGCCGGCCGCGTGCATTATTACACGCTGATTGCCAAGGATGTTATGCAGACGCTTAAGAAGTAGTGCGCGTGGCTTCTGCTTTTGCTTGCAGACATACTTCACATAAGCTTCAATCCTAAAAAATGACACCGAGATGACGGAAATCTTCTCGGTGTTATTTTTGATTGATTCTTGAATCTGCCGGCAATCAGTGCGAGCTTTTTTGTTTCACGTCACTAGCCACCAGGTTTCTGTTAAGTTTATTTGTCCAAGTCCACATACCGTGTCAGCACCATCATCACGACACCGCCGACTGCCATTGAGACAGCTTCACCTAGGGCAATGGTGGCGTATGACGCCCAGAATGGCACCCTGCTCATGATTGTGAGCTCGCCGGCGACTGTGAACATCGAGAAGGCGAAGAGAACGCCCATGATAGCGAATTTAGCCCATTTTTGGTGGACGAATTTGGCTGCCCAGCGACTGATCACGATGAAGACGAGGGTGCCTAGTGTGCCGACTGGGACATCGAGTAGTGCGGTTGGCGAGGCTAAATTGGCCAAAAAAACACCCAACGTAACCGCCCAAACGTACCGGCGATTGAAAAGCGCCGTGTAGTTGAGCATCTCGGAGAACCGGACCTGGACGACACCGAAGCTTAGCGGGCTGAGCATCAGGGTCATGACCACATAAATTGCGGCGACGATCGCGGTTTTGGTGAGACTGACGATTGAACGATGGGACATTGATGTTGTTTGCATATTGTTCTCCTTTGTGGCTTTGCCAGTAATAACGACGATCAAAGGAAATAAGTATCGTCGTGGAAGCGGTGTGCGCTTCCGATTCAGTTAACATCATCTTACAATGTTTCAAGTTTACTTTTCTAACCAACCGCCGTCAATAGGAATGACGGTGCCGTGAATGTAATCAGCGGCATCGCTGGCTAGGAAAAGGGATACCCGGGCGACTTCTTCTGGTTTGGCCCAACGCTTGGCTGGCGTCTCCTCAGCGACCCACGCGGCCATTTTCCCGTCACTGGCGAAGTCAGCGGCGTTCATGGGGGTATTGATAGCACCTGGCGCTAATGCGTTGGCGCGAATGCCTCTTGCGGCGTAGTCAAGGTCTAACTGCTTGGTGAGCCCAATAACAGCGTGCTTGGCGGCTGTATACGCCACGCCGCCACCGCCACCGACCAATCCGGCGATGGAGCTCATGTTGATAAAAATGCCATGGCCACGCTTGAGCATCCCTGGCAACAACGCCTTGATCATCAGGAACTGGCTGGTGAGATCAACGTTAAGAATATGTTGCCAAGTTGCCAGATCAGTGGCGGCGACGTCTTGATAGCTGTCCAGAATGCCAGCCGTGTTGCAGACAATATCAGGTGCATAGTCACGGGCGATGGTTTCTGCTGTTGCAGGCTGACTGACATCTGCCTGAATGGTGACGGCCAGCCCTGTCATGGGTTGAAGATCGACGCCGATAACCCGCGCTCCCGCTGCCGTAAACGCCGTCGCCTGAGCCGCGCCAATTCCCGATGCCGCACCAGTCACAACAACTGTTTTGCCGCTAAAATCGAATGCTATCATGCGTCAACAAGTTGCCAGTCTTCAGCGAGAATGTCACAGTCAGTCGGTGACCACAAACTGAACGCTTCATCCGCCGTTTTGATCAGAAAATACGGATTTAACGTGTCGCCTTCAAATTTGCCTTCCGGAACTAACTGAACATACAACTCGGTGCCTTCCCAGCCGGTACGAACGGCTTTTTGGCCTTTTTTCAGTGATGGTAAAACTGCTTCGAATGTCATGAAGTGATTTCCTCCTTTTTACTTGGCAGGCAGCCCACAGCCTTTGTGCGGCTTACCTAGCTACCTTGGATGTGAATTCAGTGCACTAAGTATACGCGATTTTTTGATTAGCGAACAGCCCCGAGCGCAAAATGCCTAACCGGGGCAACGGCCACCAAAAGTGCTTATCCTTTTGGCATTGGCCACACGCCTCTGTCGATCAATGACAAAGAAAATCGGTGCCAACGACAATTGCCGCCAGCACCGATTTTCTAATTACCCAGCCGCATAACCGCTGCTGGCGTATTTTCAACCCATGACCGCACTCAAAGATTAATCACCTGCATGAGTACCTCGGAAACGCGTGCTCGCTCGGTTTCCGGCAAGCCAGTCAAGTACTTCACCAACGCTAACGTATTGATGTCGCTCATTTCCGGTGCGATGAAGAAATCACCGACCTCCATGTCTAAGGCTTGTGCAATGTCAGTCAACTTCTTAACGCTGATGTTGTTGACATCACCGCGTTCCATACGGGATATCAGACTGACTGAGACCCCCGAACGCTCGGCCAGCTTTTCAATCGTCAGGTTCAAACTGCGGCGTTGTTGATGTACTAATTTTCCGATATTATCTAACATCATGTCCCCCACCTTTAATGTACGGCGTTATGCTTTAACATTAAATGAAACGAGCGACCATCAAAAGATTTTATATTATTATTTAATAATCTAAAGACGGCCTATTCTCACACAACGCTGGTGTACGAACCCCACATTAACGCGCCAATACATCTCCACTACTATTGTAAGCGCTCGCGTGGGGGAAGCGCCAAATATTGGCTTGATAAGCGGGAAAAAAGAGCACATTCCGGCGGGGACAAATGATTAACTGATCTTTCGTGTTCTATAACGTGCTCGGGACAAACGCCCACAAGGTGCCCCGGGTAAATTCTTCACCGTCATCGGTATCGATTTCGCTGATACTATTATTCGGCGGCATGGCCATTTCATCGCGGGCATTGTTGAGGTCTGCACCAAGATAAGTGCTCAGTAGTAGCATCCCCAACAATCCATGGGCAACCACGAGCACCTTGCCGTCCGGATGTTGATCATAAATTCGCGCGATCACGCGGCGTCCGCGAGTCAACGCATGCTCAAACGACTCGGCGCCGATTCGTTTATAATCAAATGCCAGCAGGTTATGATAATAATTATCGATTTGGGGATCATCCTGAACTTTTGCCAAAGGGCGACCGTCCCACTGACCCAAATCGACTTCACGTAAATCTTCTTCGGTAATGATTGCCGGTTGGGCCACCTTGCTTTGAGCCACAATCAACTTTGCGGTGGTTTGGGCCCGCGGCATCGGACTGGCATAGATGCCAGCAAAACCGGTTGTTTCAAAAAATCGTCCCACTGCCATTGCTCCGGCGCGGCCAGACGGTGTTAGCGGTGTGTCGGTGCGTCCGCCATTGAAGCGGTGCGCCAGATTCGTCTCGGTCTGTCCATGCCGTACAAAATAAAACTTGGTCATTCCTTGCACACTTCCTTTGAGGATAGTGTAGCAGACCCGCGACCAGAAAGCGCCATCTTGAAGTCAAAATTCAATTCAGGCTTGGCAATATTTAGCGAATATTAACAAGTTTCGGATTGATGAATCACAAGTTCACACAGTTGCAGAAGTCCTTCGTATAAGCGCTTTCATTCGCACTTACGCTAAAAAGTCGGCAACACTTTTACGTGCTCCCGACTTTTATAAATCAAACGCTACTATAAGACTTGCCGCAAATGCTACTGGAGCAAGCGAATCCTCTTTTGTTAGTCCGCAGCTGTCCCAGCTGGCGTCTTATGGTCCTCTTCGGCTTCAGCCTTATACGCGGCCACTTCATCGTCAGCGGCGAAGATGTAGTGATCGGGATAAACCTCGACCATTTTACGTTGCTTGTTGTCGCCTTCGACTTTGCTGGCATCGTAAGGAATCGGAACACGCTTCCGTTCGACATCTGGGTCAGGAACAGGAATGGCTGACAGCAGGCTCTTCGTGTATGGATGCAGTGGATGGGAATAAACCTCGTCGGCACTGGCCAGTTCGACCAGACGGCCATAGTGCATGACCGCGATGCGATCGGAAATATACTTCACCATGGATAGGTCATGGGCAATGAACAGATAAGTCAGCCCTTGGCGATCCTGAATGTCCTTCAGCAAGTTAACCACCTGAGCCTGAATGGATACGTCCAGTGCACTGATCGGTTCATCCGCGATAATAAACTTAGGCTGTACCGCAAGCGCCCGGGCAATTCCGATCCGCTGGCGTTGGCCGCCGGAGAATTCATGCGGATAACGGGTCGCATGGTCGGCGTTTAAGCCAACTTCTTCTAGCAACTGTTCGACTTGGTGATCGCGATCCGCCTTGTCTTTGGCGAGATGGTGGATATCGATACCTTCCGCGATGATGTCTTTAACTTTCATCCGGGGATTCAACGACGCATATGGATCCTGGAAAATCATCTGCGTATCCCGCCGGAAAGCCAGCATCTGCTTCGAGCCGTTTTTGAGCTTGGCGATGTCCTGGCCGTTGTACAAAATTTCGCCACTCGTTGGATCATACAGCCGAATGATGGCACGACCGGTCGTGGTTTTCCCGGAACCGGATTCGCCAACAAGCCCAAGGGTTTCGCCTTCGTAAATATCAAACGAGATATCTTGAATTGCTTTGACTTCGTCTTTCTTGCCGGCGTTAAACGTCTGAACCAGATGCTTAACGGAAACAAGGACTTTTTTCTTATCGTCAGCCATGTCAGTTCACCACCTTTTCGTTTGGATGCTTACTTGCCCACAGCGCGTGTCGCCGCGCGATTTCCGGTGGCAGCTCTACTTTCGGCGCACCCGGCGCTAATAGCCAGGTCGCGGCCGAATGGGTTGGCGAGATCTTGAAGAAAGGCGGTTCCTGTTCAAGATCAATGGCCATCGCATAGGGATTACGCGGGGCAAACGCGTCTCCTTTTGGCGGATCAAGCAAATCCGGTGGTGTACCGGGGATTGCGTACAGCCGATCACTCTTCGTTTCCAGTGTCGGCATTGCTTCCAGCAGCCCCCAAGTGTACGGATGCTGAGCATTATAAAAGATTTCGTCAACGGTGCCGTATTCCACAATTTTACCGGCATACATAACCGCCACGCGATCAGCGATCCCGGCAACAACGCCGAGGTCGTGGGTAATGAAAATGATTGACGTATCGATTTTGGATTGGATTTCTTTTAACAAATGGATGATTTGCGCCTGAATCGTCACGTCCAGCGCCGTTGTTGGTTCATCGGCTAACAGAATCTGCGGGTGATTGATGATCGCAATCGCAATGACGATCCGTTGGCGTTGGCCGCCGGAGAATTGATGCGGGTAATCTTTCAATCGGCCACCTGCGTCCTTGATGCCGACCAGTTCCAGCACCCGCTCGGCTTCTTTCAAAGCGTCGGATTCGCTAATCTTGTTGTGCAGCATTAACGGCTCGGCCACCTGTTTGCCGATGGTCATGGTCGGATCCAACGATGTCATCGGATCCTGGAAAATCATGGCAACATCATTGCCGCGCATGGCATTCAACTGTTTCTCGGACTTTTTGAGAATATCGACGCCATCAAAGAGCACTTCGCCGTGGGTGATCTTGGCATTGGGCGCCAACAAGCCCATCACGGTCCGTACGGTAACGGATTTCCCGGAACCAGACTCGCCAACAATCGCCAGCGTTTCGCCTTTGTTAAGGTCAAAACTGACATCCCGAATCGCGTGCACCGGTCCGGCATAAGTGGCAAAGTCGATTTCCAAATCTTTAACTTCCAGAATTTTAGTCATTTTGCCACCTCCTAATGTTCACTACGCGGATCAAACGCGTCACGCAAGCCATCAGCTAGCAAGTTAAACGCCAGCATCAGAACAACGATGACAATCGCCGGATACAGTAGTTGATATGGTAGAACTTGCAAATTCTTCTGCCCATCGGATAACAACGTCCCGAGACTGGCAGTTGGTGCCGGCAGCCCGATCCCGATGTAACTCAGGAAGGCTTCAAAGAAGATGGCCGTTGGAATCGTGAACATGGTCTGAATAATGATAATGGAGCTCAGGTTCGGAATCAGATGCTTGAAGGCGATTTTGACACTCGACTCGCCAAGCGTTCTAGCCGCCAAGACAAATTCCTGATCTTTTAACTGCAGTGTTTGCGCCCGAATCAGGCGGGCCATGGTGACCCAGCCAGTCAACGCAATGGCCAAAATGATGGACGTCATCCCTGGCTTAAATACCTGCAACATCAAGATAACAACAACCAGATTTGGCACACTGGAGATGATTTCAATAACACGCTGCATCAAGGTATCGGTCATGCCGCCGCGCCACCCAGAGATGATGCCGTAGAAAACCCCGATGGTCAGGTCGAAGAAGGTTGCGACAATCCCGATGAACAGCGAAACGCGGGTGCCGACCATGATGCGGGATAGCAAATCGCGGCCGAGGTAATCCGTACCGAGCAGGTAGTAAACATTTTTGCCCATGCCGGCGTATTTATTCTGGCCATTCAGGTAACCGTTTAATCCCGGTAAATCCACGCCTGGCCATTTTGGTGGCAAATTGGAATAGTTCAGGTTCTGCTTGTTAGGATTTGAAGGTGACAGCCACAAAGATAGAATTGAAATGACCGCAATAATAATCAAGACCCAAAGTGAGATGAGCGCGGCTTTGTTCTTCTTCAGTCGCCGCATCGCATCTTGTGAGAACGTCAGCGCAGGCTTGGCAATGCGTTCCTGTTCAGCCGTATTCACTTTGACATGCTTGAATGCGTCTGGACTTAATTTTGTTGTTGCCATTAGTTTGCCTCCCCGCTCAGTCGGATTCGTGGATCAATGAAGCCGTAGAGAATATCAACGATTAAGATGATGACGGTCAACATTGCACTGTAAAGAATTGCTAAGGCCATGATAACCGGATAGTCGTTGGTCGTGATTGACTTAACGAATTGTTCACCAATGCCGGGGATCGCAAAAATATTCTCGACAACCAGTGAGCCAACCATCAAGTCAACTGCCATTGGCCCGATGATGGTAACAATCGGAATCATGGAGTTACGCAGCGCATGCTTAGCAACGACCTGCCAGCGTGATTCGCCTTTGGACCGCGCAAGTTCGATATAGTCAGAACTCAGCACATCCACCATTTCGGTCCGCATAAACCGCGCCGTCTGCGCCAGTGGGGCAATGGCAAGGGCAATCGTCGGTAAAATACTGTACGTAAACCCGCCCCATAATGCGACTGGAAAAGCACCGGTTTTATAAGCAAACAGTTGCAACAACGCAGCGAACACGAAGTTAGGAATAGACCGGCCGAGAATCGCGAAAATCGTCGCGGTGGCATCCACCCAGGTATTCTTCCGAATCGCCGCAATCGCACCAAGCACGATACCGGCAAGCGTGCCCACAACCATGGCTTGCGCGCCGATTTGCAGTGACGGTCCCATTCGCGAAACGATCAGGCCGGACACGGTTTGCCCGGGATACTGGTACGACATCCCGAAGTCACCATGCGTGATCCCTGCCATATACGTGAGATATTGCATCCAAACCGGCTTATCCAGTCCATACTGTTTCTTTAAAATTGCCAGTTGATCTGCCGGAATTTTAGGATTATTAAACGGGGTCCCCGGCAGTAACTTCATTAGGAAAAAAGTAATGGTGGCAACAAGAAACAGCGTCAGGAGCAGGAAGCCGATCCGTTTTAAAATATATTTAGCCATGATTCACTCCTGTTTTTTGGGTTTTTACTCAAACGGCGTTGTCCCGCCGCAAAACACGTGACAACGCCGTTCATGAGAACTAATGATTAAAGTGTTAAGCCTTTATTTTTATTTCAGCGAATTACTTAACCTTTGCATTGACAAAGTCATAAGAATTCGTCGGATTGTACTTCAAACCGGTAATGGTCTTACGTTGCAGTGTGGTTTGAACCCGTTGATACAGTGGCACAACCCCTTGTTCCTTTGTTAGAAGTTCTTGTGCCTTTAACAATGTATTCCAACGAGCAGTCGGGTTAGTAGCGTCCGTCGTCTTGGACTGTTTAATCAAGGCATCATATTGCGCATTTGACCACTTGCCATCGTTATACGTATTGTCAGTGGTGAACAAATCGAGGAAGGAAATTGCATCTGGGAAGTCAGCACCCCAGGCTGAGATGACCATATCGAACTGGCCATTTTGAGCACGAGACAAACGTGTCTTAAATGGTACCGTGGCAATTGTCACTTTCAATCCTGGCAAATTCTGCTGAAGGGTACTCTGGAAGTACTCAGCCGAACGCTTGGCATTGGTCGTATCATCCGTTAACAGTTCCAGCTTTGGTGCGGTCTGACCGGTTTCCTTTAATCCTTCTGTCCAAAGTTCCTTGGCCTTGGTAGGATTATACGTAACCGTTGACGATTCTGCTTTTGCCGCTGTCTCCGAGAAGTCTTTACCGTCCTTGGTAAATAGTCCTTCAGGTGTAACGTTCTTGGCCGCGATAGAAGAATCATTCAAAACTTTCTTGATGTACTCTTTCCGGTTAATCGCCATGGAAATTGCCTGCCGAACTTTGGTGTTCTTAAAGATCGGATCTTTTTGTTCGTTTAGTTCCAGGAAGAATGTAGAAGTTTGCTTCAAACCTTTGAAGTCAGGATTCGACTTTGCCTGGGCTGCTTGTTCACCAGTCAACTGCGCAATATCCAACTTCTTGGATTGATAAAGGTTCATCGCAGTTTGCGGATCCTTAACCACTTGACCATTCAACGTATCAATATGCACATTCTTGGCATTCCAATAAGTCTTATTCTTGGTTTCTTTCCAAGTGTTACCGGTGCCGTTCCAGTTCTTCAGCTCGTAAGGACCATTAGACAGAATGTACTTGGAGGTGGTACCAAACTTCTTGCCAGCTTTCTCAACAAACTTCTCATTTTGCGGGAAGAATGCCGGGTTAACTAGCATGGTCTTGAAGTAAGGAATCGCATGATCCAAGCTTACCTTTAGCGTTGTCTTGTTAACCGCAGTGACACCCAACGTGCTGGCTGCTTTCTTGCCAGCGGTAATGTCATCGGCATTCTTCACGCCGGAAAAGAGATACGCATATTGTGACTTGGTCTTAGGTTCAACTGTGCGCCGCCAACCAAACACAAAATCTTGAGCCGTTACCGGATCACCATTGCTCCACTTGGCATTGCGTAGTTTGAAGGTGTATGTCTTACCATCTTTAGATACAGTTGGTTGACTCTTGGCCATTGCCAGTGTGAGATCCTTGCCGGAATACCGATACAAACCATCCATCGTATCCGTCAACGCCTGACCACTAATCGCATCAGTGTTCGTTGATGGATCCATTGTGGAGATAACATCGCTTTCCATGCGAGTAATGGAGGTGCCTTTACTGCTTGCTGAATTAGAACCACAGGCTGCTAACACCCCAGCGAGCGCAATTGTTGTGCCCGCAACCATTGTTTTTCTAAATTTCATCTTGTTCCCTCCTAAAATGATTGAACTTACCTTACATTAGAATCTCATTAATGTAAATAAGTAAACCCTCAATTTTGAATAAAAAAACTACTGTGTTAGGAAATGTCTCACCAAAAAGTTAAGCATGATATCAAATAACAAATCATACGTAGCTTTTCCGAACGTTTTAGATGGTGCATCAAATCAAGAATCAGCAAAGGCAACATCACTAGTGAGATATAGGGTCAGCAACTGTTTACTTTGCTAAAAGCGAAAATAGCAGCAATATTAAATAACAGAACTTTTTAGCGCAAATTCCCCCTATTTTCATGAAACGACTCGTTTAGCTCGAATAATTTTCGCTTCTGTCAAACAGCCCACTAGCCATGTGCTCACTAAAAAAAGCAAGAACCAAGGCGTTTGCTCAGTTCTTGCTAATTATTTTCAAAGTAATCACTTATTATTAGTGAGTGTCTTAGTCTGCTTACGGCTACGAATGCTTCGAAACACCACAATCACCAGGCCGACGACCGAAACCAGAGTGGCTAACCAAAAGACCGTAGCTAGCGCGTGTAAAAATGGTTCTCCGGACTGCGATGAGATGCGGGTCACGCCGGGCAACTGAGCAAATAGCAAGGTAGCGTCGAAGCTGATGCCAATGGTCAACCCGATCGTGCGGGCCAGTGAGTTCATGGAACCGGCAACCCCGGAAAGGCTACTGTCCACGGCGCCCATGGTTAAAGCGTTATTCGGCGACAGGAACAAGGCCATCCCCGCACCATTGGCAACAATCGGCCAGATGATCGGCGCCATGCTTATTTTGGCAGGATAACTGGCATATCCGATCTGCGAGATGATCAGGACGAACAAGCCGAGAATCGTCAGGTAATAGCGATTCCAGTGATCGGCCAACCAGCCGGCAAATGGCGTAATCATCAGCATCGTGACACTCTGCAACATCATCAACAGGCCGCTGGCGAACGCCGAAATGCCGCCGTAACTCTGCAGGTAGAATGGGAGAAGAATATTCGACACCGAATTGACCAGCATCACGATCAGCAACACGCTCACCGAAATCAAATAGTCCGGATTGTGCATAATGCTCGGCGCAATCCACGGCGAGCGCGAGCGTTGATCCTGAATAAATGCCAGAATCGTTAATAGGATCCCGCCTGCCAAAATGCCTGCGCCCAGCCACAGCTGTGTTGGCTGTTGCAACCAGTAACCACTGGCGAACATCAAAATCATCCCACCAGTGAACAGATTCTGTCCGGTCCAGTTAGCTTGTTGCCAGACGCGCCTGATCTCACCATGCGCCGGCCGCCGTAATGGCAACAAACGCATACCAGCCAAAACAATCAGGATTCCCACCGGTACATTGAATAAATAAATCCAGCGCCAACTCGCCCAAGTAATGAGGATACCACCGAATGCCGGGCCGGAAATCGATCCCAGCGACACGAACATCGAGATCACAGCAAGGGCTTCTGCACGATTCGCATCGGGAAAATACTGACTAATGATACCCATCGAATTGGCCATAATCATCGCCGAACCAACTGCCTGAACCACCCGACCTGCCATAATAGTCAGATAGGTCGGTGCGATGCCCGTCAACAGCGAGCCAACGATAAACACGACTTCGCCAATCAGGAAGACCAGGTTTTTGGAGACCAAATCGCCGATATGTCCGAACATCACCAACAAAACCGCCGTAGTAATGAGGCCAATGGACACAATCCAGGTCGCCGCACTACTGGAAATCATCAAGTCTTCGGAAATCCTGGGCATGGCCAGATTGGTACTCGATCCGGATAATGCCGTCAGTAACGACATCATCCCTAAAACAATCAGAATTTTAACGCGTTGCGCCTGCGACATCTCCATCGTCCCCACACCCTTTCGAGTGTATTCTATGCTCATCGTTTAATCGCTACAATTAATCAGCCCGGCGACTTTGCCGTGCGCACCACGCTTCCCATTTGCGAGCAACTCAACTATTTCAGATCATCAAAAAAGCGTCCATTTTGATTGGACGCACTTTGTTATTTGAATCTATTTACTTCTGAGCCCGACCCTTGTAAGTACCAGTGTCAGTGGTGACCAAAATCTTTTCCCCAGATTTAACAAAGTCGGGTACAGTAACGACCAAGCCAGTTTCAAGTGTGGCTGGCTTGCCACCGCCTGCCACCGTGCCGCCTTTGACCGCTGGCTGCGTATCGGTGACTTCAAGCTCGACCGTTCCCGGCAGCTCAAGGCCAATCACTTCATCACCGTAGAACTCAATTTCAACCGGCACATTTGGCAACATGTACTTAAGCTCACGCGCAATGCTAGCAGTTGGGACCTCATACTGCTCATAAGTATCGCTGTCCATGAAATAAGCCGTGTCGTCTTGCGTATACAGATAAGTGGCCTTTTTACGATCCATGATCGCAATTTCAACCTTTTCACTTGGCCGCATCGTCGTAGTCACGTTGGCACCGGAACGCACATCGTACAACTTCATCTGCATCACGGTATTGCCCTTGCCTGGCTTATGATGATTCGATTCCAAAACCTTAATCAACTTGCCGTCCTTAACAAAGACCATTCCGGCCTTCAAATCGATTGCTTCTGTCATTCTGCTATCTCCTTCATTATGAGCAAACCGGCGCTGGCAAAATGTGTGAACACGTTTACAACCTAAGCGTTCACTAAGCACCGGTACAAATCATTTCATTAGCAAGTATACCATATCTGTATGAACGGTCGCTTGACCGCGAAAAGTGACATAAACCCCGGCGCACCAAAAAACGGCCACAGAGACAACTGCTGTCCCTAAGACCGTTTCATTCAAGCATCTCACATTAACGAGCTACCTGCTACATATCTTCAACCACCAAATAAGTCATATCCAGCGGCCCGTGCACGCCAACAACCAAGGTCATTTCAATATCACCCGAGTTTGATGGCCCGGTAATGAAGTTAATGTTGCTGGTTTGCAGCTCACCGGCTTTGATGGCGGCATCGTAACGATCCATCGCCTGCCGTGACCGCGGCAAAATGTTGCTTTTCTTAACAATGGCGAGATAATGCGTTGGCAAAAAGTGGAACCCACGGCCCTGCCCTGGCGTTGTCGCGATGGTGATGGTGCCGGATTCGGCCAATAGATAATCCGCAAAGCCAATCGCAACATCAGCCGCAGCCGCCTGCTTCAAGTTGAAGTCGCGGCCTTTTCCCGGCGTCCAATACATCGGCTTCGGTGCAACTGTTTCCGTCCAGTCACGCAGGCCAAAGTCCTCATACTGATCCGTTGTCGGCAGGATCAGCGTTTTCGGCGCGTCATGTTCGATGTAGGCATTCAACGCATCGGCCAGCCCCGCCTTGTCCGTCGTGGAAAAGGTCACATGCACGGCCTCGCTATTTTTCTTGGCGATCGCTTCCAACTCGTCTTGCGAATGGCCAGACAACGTGGTTTCCGGCAGGTCATTCAGCGGTTCAAACGGATGATCCTGTAGCTGGTGGCGCGGGCGACCGGCTTTTTCGGCAATAGCATTTAAAAAGTCTTCGCGATTACTGTGATCAATCATGTTTTTGCGCCTCCAATGCTGCTTTGTGTTGTTTGAACCAGTGGCGGAAGTTCTCGTTCTTCTTCGGCGGCCGTGGCAAGTCACGCACATCGGTCCAACCGCGCGCCAGCTTCGGCATCATGCCGGTTTGTTTGATCCGGCCGCTATTGTATTCATTTTCAACGCTGCCTTGGTCTTTGGTAGATAAAACGCCCACCATCGCATGATCCATATCAAGTGCCATGTTGAACAAAACCGGTGCGCTGGTGCCGACACCGACCATTTTCATAATCTTGTCGCTAAAACTGTGATCTGTCTTCAGTTTATCCATCATGACTTCGCGGTGCTTGATCAGCAGATGATGCAGCGGAATGCGGACAGGGCAGGTTTCGGTGCAGGCAGCACAAAGGCTGGAGGCAAACGGCAAGTCGCCGAACTTTTCATAGCCGTCCAGCACTGGGGACAGCACTGCGCCGATCGGTCCGGGGTAAATCGAGCCGTAGCCATGTCCGCCGATGTGGCGATAAACCGGGCAGACATTGAGACAGGCCCCGCAACGAATACACTGCAGGACCGGTTCAAACGGGGTGCCGAGCGCATTGCTGCGGCCGTTGTCGACAATGACCACATGAAAGTCTTCGGGACCGTCTGCTTCGCCTTCAACTTGCTTGCCGGAGAAGGAGCAGTAACTGGTTAGCTTCTGGCCAACCGCCGAGCGGGAAAGCATGTTGTCCAACGTCTCGGCTTCCTTCAGACTCGGCACGATCCGCTCCATCCCCATCACAACCACCTGCGTCTTCGGGATGGCCATGGTCAGATCGGCGTTACCTTCATTGGTTACCAAATTAATCAACCCGGAATCGGCGATGGCAAAATTACAGCCGGTAATTCCGAAGTCTGCCTGTAAGAAGTAACGGCGCAGGTATTCCCGGGCAAACCGCGCCAGATGTTCCGGATCGTTGTCGCCTTCATAACCGAGTTTGTCAAAGATCTCTTTGACTTGATCGCGGTTTTTGGCTAATGCCGGAAAGACAATGTGCGTCGGCTCAGCCCAATCGTCTTCTTGCAAAATAAACTCCGCCAAATCGGTTTCCATCAACTGGGTGCCGGGAATCTTCAATAATTCCTTGTCCAGGTTGATTTCGGTGGTCACCATTGACTTGGACTTCACAATTTTATGTGCCTGCTTTTCCTTGGCGAGGTTCGTAATGTACGCAGCCGCCTCTTTGTCGGTTTTGGCAAAATAAACGTGACCGCCACGCTTTTCGATGTTATCGCTAAATTCTTCTAGATAATCCGGTAAGTACTTAATAACATGTTGGCGAATCTGTTCGCCTAGATCCCGCCATTGCGGCCAGTTGCCGAGCTCCTTACGCGAAGCTTCCCGCTTGTCCCACTGGGCATCTTGCGACTTGGCGACACTGGCTTGCATGAATTTGTCTTGTTCTGATTCCTTAACCCGCTCCAAGAACGGCTTGTCACTGGTTGAAATAGTCATGGGCGCACCTCCTGTTCGACCCCAAGCGGTTCATGGAACTTGATCCGCTCCGGATTAACATTGTGGTTCAAAACTTCCGCGATATGCATGATCTTGATCTTTTCATTTCGCCGGGAAAAACGGCCGGCAATGTTCATCAGGCAAGACGGATCGGCTGAAATCAGAACTTGTGCGCCGGTGCTCAACACATCATCAACTTTTTCATCGACCATTTGTTTGGAAATTTCCGGCTCCTTAGCAGAGAACATCCCGCCAAAACCGCAACAGTTTTCGATGTGCGGCAACGGTTCCATCTGCAAGTCCTTCACATGATCCAGCAGCTTAAATGGCGCCGTGCGTTCACCGAGCAACCGCGTCATATGACAAGAACGGTGATAGGTAGCCTTAGCATCCAATTCGGCCCCGGCGTCGATAACATTCAGCACGCGATAAAGAAACTGGGAAAATTCGTACGTCTTGTCCGCGACTTGCTTGGCCTTTTCCGCATATTCGGGATCATCCTTCAGCAAAATCCGGTATTCCCGCAACATGTTCACGCAAGAACCGGCTGGCCCGACAATATAATCGGCGTCCACCGACAACAACGCGTCGATCTCGTTACGGAATACCTTTTGACTGGCTTTCACATAGCCAGAGTTATAGGTTGGCTGACCGCAACAAATCTGTTTGACCGGCATAAACGTTTCACACCCAAACCGCTCAAGCACTTCGGTCATCGCCGCCCCAACATTGGGAAAGAAAAGATCCACGATACAGGTGGAGAAAATAACGACTCTCATAATGCACCTCCCATATTACAATGATTCCAATTTAACTATACACCAGTGGCGCTAAATGCAACACCGAAAACGCTTACAAAATGGTAAATTGTTATTTTGTGATCAAGTTTCCTTGCCGAGATGACCGGTAAATGTCTCGGCAACATCGCGGTTTTGTGACAGGCGCCACTTAACTTAAAGCCAGATTGGGTCTGACCTTAAGCTGTTTTTATCGTACAACGCTTATGCAATTATAAGCAATGATCGGTTGTGGCCAATCCAATGATGTAAAATTGCAATTATTTAAATGGCGCTGGTCGTGTCGAGGATGGTCAGCACTTTAACTTTTGCCAAGTTGATGACCTCTTTTCCTCTGTCAAAATCCCTGTTCCTCTTTCGCATCCATTTCTAAATCAGGACGAGTATAGCAGGTTGTTCCGATCGAGCCACATGAAGACACTTGGGATGTTGGGTGTTAACGATCACTAACTTTTTTGCGCGTAATATTCGTTTCTTTTACAATAATATCGATTTTGACGAACAGTCTTGCATATTTTCCCTGTTCCACATTGATATATCAATGTTTCTCGATGTTTCACGGCCTTGATTTTTTGTCTAAAAGGACTAACATTAAAGGTGAGTTAGGTTTACCTAAAATAACTCAAAAATGGAGGCGGGTTTATGCGTAAACGATATCGGGCAACGTTGCGGGCACTTAATTCGGATTGCATCGGCCGCCAAGCGCACGGATTTGCAAATTTTGAGGTCACCGATGATGATGCTTTGCAAATCCGAATCGAAATGTTCAATACGCCAGCGGATATGAACCATATGGCAGTATTGGAAAGTACCGGATCGGATGCGCCGGTAGTGCCGGCCACTAGCGCCCAGGACAAGAATCATGACGGCGTGGTTGACGAAGAAGAAGCCGAGCAAGTTTCCGGCAAGGTTTTTGTGCCGCTCGACAATGCACCGGATAAGCTGAAACTGGTCGGCAGTAAATATCCTGAAGCTGATGACAATGGCTTTTACATTTACCAACAGCGCGTCGTCGTATCCGCGCTGCGCGACCAATTGCGGAAGCGCTATGGCCGCGACGTGCTCAACCTCGACAACACGGTTATCTATGTCAACGGCGTGCAAAGTGATGTCATTCTGCCCAAGACCGTGGCAAGTGATCTGGATAAAAGCAAGCCATATCTTACTTTGCCGATTGCGGTAGGTAAATTGAGAAAAGTCATGGGGTGAGCGTAAGGCAGACCGGTTAAAAACCGGGAAAAGCATTTTAGTGTCCCACACCTCAATTTAAAAAGACTGAGACAACGCGCCTGATAAGTTCAGGTTCGCGTTGCCCCAGCCTTTTGCTAAACTTTGATTTGATTTAAGCTGTCGTACTGCGCTTAATGTGATCTAATGTCCCATAACACTGCAGCTTGCTAGTCAGTAACCGCGCTTACTTCCGCCAAGCGCTGATACACTGCCACGACTTCGCCAGCTAAATCGCGAAACGTGATCGCATTCATTAAATGATCCTGCGCATGCACCATCAACAACGAAATCGTCGCATGCTCGCCGCTTGCCTCGGCTGTCAACAATTCAGTCTGCACATTGTGAGCCGTCACCAATGCTTCATCAGCCAATTTTAAATGGTGATCCGCTTCGCTGAAGTTGCCGGTTTTCGCTGTCTGAATGGCTTCAAAGGCCTCACTTTTAGCGTTACCACCGGCCATAATCAAGCCCATAATCGTTTCTTCGTTTACTTCATGCATAAATTTAATTTCCCCTCGGATTAATCTTGAGTAAGTTGCTAGTTGGCAACGCGTTTTAGCATAAACGTCCGCCATGGCTTTAACAATGACAACAACGCCAGATCTTCATCGGTCAATTGGCCGATTTTATTGCGGCGCCCATCGTTGGGCAGATCACGCAACACGATTTGCAACTCGCCTGCGTAACGCTTGTAAGTTTCATTGACCACCACGACATCCCCGCGATGCAAGGTCCCGGTGGCATCATGTGCCGGCAACGGTTGTCCGGCGTAACGTACACGCGGTTGGGTATCGCGAATCAGGTAATCAGACGCATCGCCGCGATACAGGTGAGCTTCACTGAATGCAATTTTGGCTTCGAGATCCGCAAGCGCCGGCTCAGTGGTCATCCGCAGTGTCGGATAAGGACAAAAGAATGCCAGTGCCGCTGCTTTTAGATCAGCCTCATTTGCCAACGCGTTGCCAATGAGGACGTCATCAATCACTTCAGTTAAACGCAGATGATGTACTTGACTTGCAATCGAGCGATGACGGTCACTTTCCAACGTCGGCAAACCTTCGCTGACCGGCCATGGCCCGTGATCTGCACTCGGCGCACTGATAAAAGCCGCCGTTTGAAGACCATACCGCCGAAACTTCTGGGAATAAGCCACCATCCGGTCATCGCCTAAGCCAGTGTATTCTTGCGGATAAAAGTTGTGACAACCCAGTAAGTTCGACCGCCGCGGACCAAAGGACATGATCGCGTCGATCGCATTCGTCCCGGCGCTCATGTTCAGTTCGATTTTCAGACCGTATTGGTTATGCGTCATCAAGGCTTCTTCCTGACCGGTGAAGCCCTCATCAAGACGCAGGCCCCAAACGCCTAAGTCATGGAAGAAACTCAGGTCATGATAGTCAATGCCCAGTTCTTTAAACAGCGGCGGCGCAATATCGACAATGGTTTGAAAACCGAGTTGATTGGCCTTGGCGACCACGGCTTTGAAGACCGCAAGCTGATCGCGACCGTGATCTCCTGACAGTTGCAAAAGTGACGTGAAAAGCCGGCGATAACCAAATTGCTGCGCAGCTTCTAAATACGCCGTTGCCTGTGGGACCGTTGTTTGTTCCGGATAGAGGCTGATGCCAAGTTTGCCCATAGTTCCTCCTTTTAGCGTTTGTTGCGCGTGATCTTTCAGCGATTATGGCGCAAAAGATCACGCTTCATTCTTACAGTGTCTGGTTAGACTCTCAGGTAGCACACATCTGGCGGGCCATTTTTTTAAAGCGCCGTTTACGGAACCACCCGAGCAAAAACCCGCTGGCACGATTGTTGGCGGCACCACGCGCACTTTTGGCGACAAGTGACTCTTCATAGACGAGCCGACTTTTACCGTTTTCCAGTGGGGTTAATTGATAGCGGACTTTAAAATCATCCTGCGGCGTTACCAATTCATACGCGTAGACTGAATTGGGCTCGAACTCGGTGATGGTCAACCGCGCCGTGCGTCCATTCGGCCAATTTTTGGCGTAACTGAACCCGCGCAGACTTTTAGGCAGCGGTTCGCGCCCGGTGTGCTGGCGAATATCGGCTAAGGCAGATTGTTGCAATTGATTGAAAAAGACTTTCGGTGCCACCGGTAAATTCATAATAATTTTCATCTTGGCCTCCTTTTGGCACGATGCAGTGTGGTAGATCAACCCAAGTCGTGACTGCGGTGGTTTATTTTGCTTTGGCCAGACTGACGTACCTGCGCGTGCAGAAAATAGTGGCGATAACGCCCAGAAGACAGCCGCCAATGCGCCATGGTGTCGGCATCAACGCGCTGAAAACGATGATCGCCATGCTAATGTTAATTAGAATTAGCGCGGTGGTTGCGGTTTTCAAATCGCATCACCTTCTAGGTTGCGATCGTCATCGGCTGTTTCTTTGGTTTTTTCTGCTGGCGGTTCGGTCATGTGCAGTTCCGGATCCAGCTTATTGGCGGCTTTGACGAATGGTACATAAATCAGGAAGCCGATGACCATGTTCACGGCTTGCAGAATCGGTGCGCGCCAATCCATGGTGGCGATGATCGAGTTGACAAATGGCGGCATGGACCAGACGATCTGGTTCTTGACCGGTGACACCCAGCCTAGCATGTGTGCGCCATACGCGATCGAGACCATCACAACCGGTGCCGCGATGAATGGAATGAAGTAAATCGGGTCGAGCACAATTGGCAGTCCGAACATCACCGGTTCGTTGACGTTAAAGCAACCGGGCGCGATCGAGAGTTTTGCCACAGTACGCTGGTCGTCACGCTTGGAGAACATGAGGATGGCGATCAATAATAGTAAGGTACTGCCGGCCCCACCGATCCATGCATACAGATCGAAGGCGTTACGGGTCCAAACAAACGGTAGTGCCTCGCCTTTCATGAATGCATTCATATTGGCGATTTGGGCGGTTAACCAGATCGAGTCCAAAACCGGGCCCAAGACGTTGGTGCCGTGGAGACCGAAGAACCAGAAAATCTGTACCAGCAGCGTCATCAGTAACACCGCCCAGAAGCCTTGGGACATGTTCAAAAGCGGTTCTTGAACAATCGTGGCGATGAACTCAATGACGGTGGTCTTGTTGACGCTGAACAGGTAATTCACGACGCCGGCCAGGTAGAGCGCGGCGGTGGCGGGAATGATCCCGGTGAATGCCTTGGCGATGGCTGGCGGCACCGATTCTGGCATGCGAATCGTGACGTTTTTCTTCATTAACCAGATGTAGAGGGTCATGGCAAGGGCGCCCATGATCATGACGGTGAAGAAGCCATAGGAGCCGAAGAACTTGTTGAAGTTGAAGAAACCCCACATGCTGACGTTCTTGCCGTCCACAACGCCACCGGCATCGGTGATGAGCTTGGCCGCGCCCTTACCGAGTGTGCCTTTTAACGCCAAGGTAAAGTTCTGTGGCAGGCTCATGATGAACGTGCCGAGCACAACAATCCCGCCGGTCACCGGTTCTACTTGGTACTGAACGGCCAAGTGGTACCCGAACGTAAAGGCGAAGAGCAGACCTAAAATGGCTAGGGTTCCGGTCCACACCATGGCGTTGATGACGATGAGCCATTGCATGCTATCGACGATGCCCATCCACTTGAACTGGGTCGGGATGTCCCGAATCAAAACGTTCAAGACGGTGGAAACCGCTCCGGCCATCATCGCCGGCATGATCGCGATAAACGCGTCACGTAATGCGACTAACCAGCGAATCGATCCAATCTTTGCTGCGACCGGGACGATATGCCGGTTCAGCCAACCAATAAATGCATTCATACTATGCACTCCCTTCAAAAATTTTATAATGTCGTTATTAGTGCTTAACTACAATTAAAATTCTACGGGAGTGCCAGATGGCGGGTCAAAGATTATAGTAGTTATTGTTTATAATTTTTATAAGCAAAATGTTTGACTTCAGTCGGGGGGATTTTGGGGGCTTGCGTTTGTTGTCGTGCCAAACTCCGCAATCTCCGGCCAGCTGGGGCTTGCGACGCGAAGCTAGAGCGGAGGGCACGACTTAGAGCCTCTGCAAAACCGGCAGAGTCTCTAAGCTCGGCCTTGATGTAGGCGGGGCAAAAAGCGCCCCACCAACATCTATTTCACAGCTGAGCCCCATCTGGCCTACGATTGCTCCGCCTTGGCACTGACATCCTAAGGTCCCAATAAAATGTTCAAGCTATTCTTTCCTCCCATACACAGCTCCACCATAATTTATGGAAACCTTTTTTAGAATAGATGAACATTTCCACCCCACCTAACATGTCCCCCAAGCAAATCACCGGCCGTTTGCTTATAATAGATTAAAACCAGAGATTTTCCAGGAGGCGCACCATGGCAAATATTGAATATGATCCGCAACGCCAGCTTTTTCATCTGCATAACGCGACTTTTAGTTACATTATTCAGGTGATTCGCGGGTACCTTGTGAAGCGTTATTGCGGTCCGGCGCTGGAGCAGTTTTCAGGGACGGCAAAGCTGGAAGACTTTAGCCATGCGTTTAACATTCAAAATGATGCCGCCCCATTTTCGCTGACGACCCTGCCGCTTGAATATAGCACGCTGATGGGTGGCGATTATCGCACGCCTGCTTATGCTGTGCGCAATGCTCATGGCCAGCTAATCGGTAATCTTAAGTTCCACGATTTTCAAATTCTGGCTGGTAATGAAAACTTCAACGGCACGCTGCCGACTGCGCGGACGCCGAATGGTCAGACGCTGATTATTACCATGCATGATGAGACCGATACGTTGGCGGTTCACCTGAAGTACACGATTGTTGGCGATTTGCCGGTGCTGCTTAAGCAGGTGGCTTATCGCAATCTGAGTGACAACACTCTGACGATTACCCATGCGGCCAGTCTTCAGCTTGATTTTGACGATCATGCGTACGATCTTATTACCTTGACCGGGGCGCATCTGAGCGAAGCCAGTGTGACCCGTCAGCCGTTGACGCCGGGAAAAAAATCGATTGCCAGCAATTATGGGGCGAGTGGACCGCAAGGCGTTCCGGCGACGATTTTGGCAGCACCGGCAACCGATGACTTTGCCGGTGAGGCGCTGGGCGTCACGCTTTTGTGGAGCGGCAATTTTAATTACACGGCGCAAGTGGATCAGTTTGGCAATAGCCGGCTAGTGATGGGGTTGAATCCGGAACTCTTTTCCTGGCAGCTTAAGCCCGGCAAACCGTTTGTTACGCCCGAGGCCGCAGTTGCGTATACGACTAAGGGCCTGAATGATCTGAGCCATATTTTCCATCAATTCTTCGCCAATCACGTCATGCCGGTGCCGCGGCGGAATCTGATCGAATATAACACGTGGGAGTCGACTTATTTTGACGTGAGTGAAGCCAAGGTGCTGGCGGAAATTCCCAAGGCGGAGGCGCTCGGCGTCGAACTGATCGTGGTGGATGACGGCTGGTTTAAAAATCGCCCCAACGATGCCGGGCAACTTGGCGATTGGGTGCCGGATCCGGTGAAATTTCCGCGCGGCTTGCGGCCAGTTGCCGATGCCTTGCACGCGCGGGGACTGGCGTTCGGCTTGTGGGTCGAGCCGGAAATGATCAGCGAAAATAGCGAACTATATGCGGCACACCCGGATTGGGCTATGCAGTATGTCGGGCAAAAGCCGTTGCGGTCGCGTAATCAATTGGTGTTGGACCTCAGTCAGCGCATCGTGCAGGATCATTTGATTGCCGTGTTGACTGACTTGGTCCGCACAAATCACATCGACTATCTAAAATGGGATTACAATCGCCACTTCAGTCAGCCCGGCAGCCCGGTTTTGCCGCCGGATCAACAAGGTGAAGTGGGTTACCGGTACACGCGCGGCTTGTATCGCGTCTTGAAAACGTTACGTGACACTTTTCCCAAGCTCATCATCGAAAATTGTTCTTCCGGTGGTGGCCGATTGGACGGTGGGATGCTGGCGTACACCGATCAGACGTGGACCAGCGATTTCACCGATCCGGTTTATCGCATGAAGATTATGAATGGTTTTTCGTTATTCTTCCCGCTTAAAACGTTCGTCTCCCACTTTACGATGTCGCCTAACCTACAGGATTCGCGGGTGACGCCGCTACGAACGCGGGCGCTGCTGAGTCTGGTCGGCGTGACCGGCATTGAGTGTCCGCCGAGCCAACTCAGTCCCGCCGAGGCCGCAGCGGTCAAGGCCAGCTTTGCCTTTTACAAAGCCAATCGTGCCGAATTGCAAAACGGCAGCCTTTATCGTCTCCACCCCAGCCATCCGAATCAGGATCAGGTCTGCTGGCTCATCACCGACGAGGCGAAAACCAAGGCCATCGTCCTGACATCAGCCGGAGTCATTGCGCCGATTCCCCACTATCAGCATGTCCTGCTGCACTATCTGCGTCCGACCATGTCGTATCAGATTAACGACAAAAAGACCGCAACCGGTGCGGAGCTGAATTTTGCCGGCGTGACCTTGCCGCTGGCGCATGGTGACTTTTCCGCAACCTTGATGACATTGCAGGCCGTCAGCCATCTGCCGCAAACAACGACGCAAGCGAATGGCGATATTGCTAAGTTGCCGTTTTAAAAGTTTCGTTACTGCCATTTTTTGAAAATGGCGCATCCTACCTAGAAAGTTTGGTTTTCTCTATGAAGTTCATCATCGCCCCGGCCAAGAAAATGGTGGTCGCCCAAGACGATTTTCCGGTTCAAAGCCAGCCACAGTTCCGCGATCAGGCGGCAGCATTGCTTAAGCGGATGCAACAACTTTCCCAAGCGGAAATGCAGGCGCTGTGGCAGACAAGTGACCGCCTGACGCAGGCGGCTTATCAGCAGTTGCAGACAAGCGACGTCACGCACCAGCAGTCACCGGCCATTTTCAGCTATGTTGGCATTCAATACCAATACATGGCGCCTGATTTGCTAGACGATGCGGGTTTGGCTTACATCCAGCAACATCTGCGCATTTTGTCCGGCCTGTATGGCATTCTGCAACCATTCGACGGTATTGTCCCTTATCGTCTGGAAATGCAAACGCGCTTGGCCATGCCGCCTTACCGTCATTTATACGATTTCTGGGGTGAGCGATTGTATCAAGCACTGGCAGCCATCCCCGGCCCGATCATTAACTTAGCCTCCGATGAATACGCCAAAACCATCCGCCCGTATTTACAGCCGGACGACACCTTCATCGACGTCCGCTTCGCCCACCTAGTTAACGGCAAGCTCAAAACCCGCGCCACTTATGCCAAAATAGCCCGCGGCGAAATGGTCCGCTATGCCGCGATGCATCAAGTTTCGACAGTTGCTGAATTGACCGAGTTTGATTCACCGACTTATCGTTTTGACCCAGGGCGATCGACAGGGACGGAATTGGTTTTTGTGGCGAAGTAGGTTGAGCCTTTGGGCGACTAGTAATGTACAAAAATGCGATGACAAACTAAAGGACTGCCGTATATTGTCAGATAATTTGGCAATATGCGGCAGTTCTTTGTTGTATCATATATATTTTTTGAACACGATTACACTTGCAGTGCCAAGGCGGAGCAATCGTAGGCGGTTTGGGGCTCAGCCGTGGAATTGTTGTTGGTGGGGCGGTCTTTGCCCCGCCTACAACAAGGCCGAGCTTTGAAACCGCGGTTTTTGCGGGTTCAAAGTCGTGCCCACAGCGTTCCATCCCCATCTGGCCGGAGATTGCGGAGTTTGGCACGGCACATCTTAAATTAGTATCACTACTCCCCAGTCACCTTTTTCATCGGCAACTTAGTAACTTCTCGGACAACCTGATTGAGAATATCTAACTGCTCGGCGTACCGCACCGCAAATGGCTGGGTGGCGGCTTCGGGTTTGGCGGCGGTGACGGCGGCGCGGGGCTGAATGCCTTGGTGCCGCTGGTGATCCAGCCAGGCCAGGATCTGCTCGAACGTGAAGCGGCTGAAAGTATCCACCGTTAATTGCCCGGAAAGCAGACTGCCAAGTAGGTCATGGCGCGAGTCAATCGGGTATATTTTGGTGCGCGCCAATAAGACCCGGAAATCGCCAAAAAAGATAAACTGCGACTGGGTTCGGGTCAGCGCCGTATAAAAACTCTGCGCATTCAGCATGCGATCCGCACCGTTGACGATCGCAATCACCGTATCGGCCTGACCGCCTTGCGCCTTGTGCACCGTAATCGCATACGCCAGCGTCAAGGCACGCGGTACACTGCCAAAACTGTAATAGCAATATAGATCACCGACTTGAACCACCAAAAACCGCCGCTTAGGGTCGATATGGGCAACAACACCTGTATCGCCATTGGCCATGATCGTCTCGCGCCAGCGCTTTGTCCCGAATTCATCGGTTTTCTGGAGGCCATTTTCACCTAACACAGCGCGGCGTTCCCAGGTTTTCGGGTCAACCAAGGCCACATGTTTGTCATTTTTCAGAATCATCACCCGGTCGTTGAGCCGCAGGTGGTGTTTTTGATTGGTCACCGGATCGACGTAGCTGCTGACGTACTCGGGCTCGCCTGGCTTGGCTGGGTTAACCAATGCCTGCAGTTCCGCATTAAACCGCAAACGCCCGGTCGCACCGATGTTCTTATTGACAATCAGCAACTGCGAATCCGGCTGGTGGCCATGCTTGGCGAGCGCTTCTTGATACGCCTTAATGCCGGCATCAAAAACCCGCCCCGCATCACGCTGATTGTACAACGCCACATTACCGCTGACATAGCGATCATCATCCGGCCCAAAAGGCAACGCCAACCGATCACGAATGCGGTTAGCCAGTGCCAAAACGCCTGACTGGCTGTCTTGCCGATAAACCCGCGTCAGCGTTGTCGCCGCAACATGATCGTCTGCCAGACAATCCTTCAAAAAGTTTCCCGGACCAATCGGCGGCAACTGAAACACATCACCCACAAACAGAACGTGTGCCTTCTTGAAGTTCACATTTTTCAACACCGTATACGCAAGCGGCGTCGTCAGCATCGAACTTTCATCCACAATAATCAACCGCGCATCGCCAAACGTTTCCCAGTCAGCTTCAGAATCAAACCGATCGAGTTCTTCGCCCGGTAAAAGATGCAGATACGCATGAATCGTGGCAGCTGGTTCATGGGTATAGCGCGCCAGCACCTTTGCCGCACGACCAGTTGGCGCCAGCAGCACACTTTTCCCTTTAGCTTGCTCATTGAAAAAGTGCACCAGCAGATTCGTCAGCCAGGTTTTCCCGGTGCCAGCACTGCCATTGAGCACGCTTAGCCCATGTTGATTCACGTTTTGAAAAGCGGCTCGCTGCTGATCGTTGATGACCAGCTGGTGGCGATCCAAAAATTTGTCCAATTTTTCGTCCAACTCGGCCGGCTTGATCAAAGGTTCAGCCGTTTTCTGGGCCACGGCCATAATCCTAGCAACCGAGCCTTCTGTCGCAAACATGTCGCAGCTGGTGACCAAATCGTACTGTTCGTTCAGCAGAAAACCATACGCCAACGCTTGTTTAGGGTCAGCGAACATGGTTAAGTCATCTGTACTGACGCCCAATAAGGTAGCTGCCTGCTCCTTGAACCAAGTAATCGTAATGTAAGTCAGCCCCTGCGTCAGCACCGCCGTACGGAAAATATATTGCAGCCCGGCCGCGAGTCGGTGCGGATCATTTGGCGCCACTCCCCGACTTTTCGCAAAGGCATCGACCTTCTTGAAATCGAGTTGGGCCACCTGCATCAAAACATACGGATTGGCATCCACGTGTTGCATGGCCAACTCGGCATCTTTATAGGCTAACCAAATCTTTTCGTAAGTCATGGAGCTGAGCGCTTTACCCCAGTGGTTCGCTAACACCGCGACTTCAAGCTTACCGCGAATGGCAGTAGCAATTTTTTGAATCGTCGCCGGCCCAACGCCGGGAATTTTCGCCGTCTTAATGTCATCTTTTGAAAAAATGGTCAAAATCGGCGCGTCATCCGCAAAATAATCATGCAGCCGGCGCAAAACCGTGGGCTGATGTACCAGCAGCGTGTCGATCAGCTGCCACTGCCGCCGCGGTTCTTTAGGCAAGCCAAAATGCAGACGCGCCACCTTATAGGAAGGTTTGCGGTAGCGCAGGGAATCCGCGTCATCATAAACCAAGTCAGCCGTGATAATGGCGCGGCTATTGTAATAGCCCATGTCACCGGTCACGGTAATTTCCTGTGTCAGCGTCATTTTCAGCTTAGGATTCGGATTTAAAATTCGCACGGCATAAACTTTATAATCGCTACTATCGCTGTTAAACAGTAACTTAATAATCTGCAGGTCGACATTTTCATAAACTTGGGCTTGCTCCATGGTACACCAGCCTCCTTTCCGTCAAATTTTACAGCAAATATCACAACTGCATTCGAAGCTTGGTCGTTTCATGGGTGGCGTCACGATCCAGTTTGGTGGCAATGCGAAACCGAAAGTCAGGTGGCAGTGTCTGGAGTTGTTGCTGTGCCCATTGCTGAAGAAACGTGGCTTGATGGCGCGGTTGGTAGAACACTAAGTCACGCCGGTGGGTACTGTAAACCACGACATCCCGGCGTTCATGCTGCGCCGCCCATTGTAACGCCGCTACCAAAGCAATCAACCCAGCAGACGGCACGTAGAAATTGCGGGCCGGCTTGTAGTCATCCGGCGTCAGCTCAGCATTTGCCGGCGCATCGGCATACGCCAGCTCCTTAATCGCGTCATCCAAAAATTGCGTATGCCGCACTAGTACGTGGTCCGCTGCATCGGTTACCTTGATGCCAAACCGATTGCCGTTCAAATCATTCATCCACGCCAAATAAGCCTTCGTCTGGGCGGGAAAATCCGCCTGCTCGGCTTCTTTTTGAAGATTCGCCATTCCGCGCTGCAGCAAGACACCTTTTGCCGTCACGCCATTCGGCAATTTGATCAACTGCTGGTGCTCAGGCGATGTTTGATCCTGTTGTTCATGCTTTTCTGTCATCATTGCCTCACTTCTCAATAAGCTTACCTGCGCAAGCGGTGGGATGCAAACTGGATCAAGGCAGTTTTTGAGTTAAAAGTTTGAAAGTATGTATTGATCTAAGAACCCTCAACAACTCTGGAGTTAAGTGGCTTCTTAGGAAAGAAGAATCGTCACCGTTGCGGCAGCATTCATGACAACATGAAGCGCCATTGCATTCTGCAGCTTACCGGTTTTTGCATAGACAGTTGCGAATACAATGCCTGAAAAAGCGTATAACAAAAACCCAAAGACAGTATCGGTCGCATGGGCTAAGCCAAACAAGGTGGCACTTAATATTGTTCTGTGAACTGGTTTATTTGGGCTAAAAAACAAGTTGAAAAGAACACCACGGAAAAGCAACTCTTCCATGATCGGCCCTGTTAGAACTGATTCAACAATAAGCAGAACGGTGACCATCCAATTGGCGTCCATAAAAGAGTCTCTAATCATTTGGTTGTTAGGCGTGTCTGACTGATGGTAAATCAAATTGTTTAAAGCCATCAGCACATTGTCCGAGATTACAGTAATGACATATCCACCAACAATATACCAAATGTCGCGAAGCCCCACCTTTTGTATCATGCTTCTCCGCGTATATTTAAAAGCAATCCGATACGCGACGTAAATAACGATCGCACTCGACAAAAGAAATGCAGCGGCTAGCATCATTGATGACGAGATTCTTAGTACGTTTGGCATGATCCCTAAGAAGATCGAAGGAACCTGCCAAAAAAGATAAAGCAATACAACGTACGCAATTCGTTTAACCAGAGAATCTTTGCTGCTATTCACAAATTATCACAGTCCTTCCCTTTTTTTGAATAAGCTGTTGATCGTCAGAGTGAGCGATCCTTGAATCGATCCACGGACTTTTGCCAGCTTTCCATCTCTATCAACACTTTTTGTGGCAGTGCAACTCATCGCAAAATTCATTTTCAGAATCACCAAACTGATCGGCCATCAATTTGCCGACAGTTTCCCATGCATCATTAATCTCATTATCAGTCTCTACAAATTTAAGTCCTTGTTTGTCAGCCCACTCACGTCGATTGAAGGTCCCACCAAGATCAAGTATTCGGGCAGCTCCGGTCAAAAAGTTCCGAACGCCGCTGCGTTTATTTTCAACATCTGAGTTCTTCCCGTCTCCCTTTTCAACCGTAAAATCAGTCTACCATATGACGTTTTTAAATCGGTCTGTTTTGCCTGAACCAATTTCCAGATGTGTTTTTCCGGTGTACTTTTCTCAAACAGACTGAATTCTCGACTTGGCAACATTCCTTTTGACCCGTTCACATGTAAACACAATGTTTCTCAGCGGCAGGCTTTAGCTGTCCTCCAGTATTCCATCACTTTTTTAATAAATCCGTGAATTTGTTCTTGATTCTCACTGCAAGTCGCAATTTTCGGTAATTATTTTACCGAATTTGAGACAAATGACGGCTTTTTTGCGTTGCTTAGTTTTAATCCCAACCCCCGCTTGCGGCGAATTGTTGCTAGACCGGTTTTGGGTAATTATTCACAATATAAACTAAACAGATTAATTAACTTAACAAGTATCTTGCATACAATTAAAAGTGTTCTAAAAAGTTTTTCATTTTGACATTGTCTGGGGGGACTTTTATGTCAAAGAAACGTTGGATCGGCGGAATCACTTTCGCTGGCCTTCTTGTAGGGAGTTTGACAACCGGCTCCGTCGTTTTAGCTGCAGACGAAGATACCGGAACGACTAATACGTCAGTCACAGTAACCGGTGGCACCATTGGGCTTTCCGCACCGAGCGCGCTCGCTTTTCCAGGTGTCACGGTTGAAAGTATTGTAAAAGGCAATTTGAATGATCCAGTTACCACTGCTGATAGTTCACTGCTGACGGTGAGCGATTTCCGCGGTACCGGCGCGGGTTACACGGTTTCGGCAAAGGAATCACCGATTACGAATGGTAGTGGTGCGACACTGAAAGGCGCCTTTGTTCACATGGTGCCCGACACTTTGGTAACGCCTAACGCTGCGGCGCCAGCATGGACAAAGTCGGTTGATTTGACAACAAGCGATCAGCCGCTATTTGCGACCAGCACGGGCCAAGATGGTGGCGGGATCACGAGTTATGACCTCAACAAAGTCACATTGGACGTACCTGAGGATAATGATGTTAAAGCTGGCAACTACAGCGGCTTGATCACCTTTACGCTGACGCCCGGCCAGCCGGCACAAGCCGCAACGTCCAATCCAGCTCCATAAAAACGCTACCGCAACGACTGATTAATGAAGGGATAGACGTTTAGTCACGCCCATCCCCCCGATGATCTGCCTTGAACAGAAGGGAGGTGGTCACCGGCGACCGCAATGCATCAATATTTTAATGTAGGCGCGGGGCTGATCCTGATCACATCAGCCAAACCCGCCTTTGAGACCGCAATCGACCTATCTGTTGGTAAAGGTTTAGGGTAAACTTTCTCACATTTCCTCTGGACCGCCGAATCGGCTTTGGGGAGCCGAGGATGGCCATGGGGTTTTAGGAACAAGATTTAAATAGTTAAGTTAATGCTCAGCTTAAGGTTGGCCACCCGCCTTCCTCCGTGGCTGCCAAGTTGCGACAAAAGTTAGATCAAGACTAACGCGCCGTCAACAGAACTTGGTCAGGCCACGACTGAGACGCTCGCAGTCTATATTGATCAAATCTAAAAAATGATCACAGACTAACCACGTCAAGCTACAAAGGAGCCGCCGATAACAAGTCGGCGGCTCTTTTGTGTGTGAGCGTGAACTGGCGCGGTTAGGAGCCGGAGTGTAAGCGGCCTTGGGCGTGATGACCGGTCTGTGGTCATTGCGACCAAGGTCCTTACATGCAGGCTCCTGCGCCAGTGAACGCGTTATAGAAAGCGCAAGAAAACTTCTTTACTTGCCTTCAATAGAATATGTGGTCAAGCTTTGTCCATTTAGTCTCGGAACCCTTACTTACGCAACTCCACGCCAACAACCGAGTCCCGCTTCCTCAAGCAATCAAAGCCGCCCCATGCCCAAACGAACCCGGCACACGCACCTGCGCCGACGAAAACTTCGTCGCATGACTCAACGACTCCGAAACTTTCGCATCAAGTGTCGGCTTTTTCGAGGAATATAGCGTAGCCGCAAACGAAGTGATATAAGCATCCCCTGCCCCTAACGCATCCACCGCTTTAACGCCAAGCGCCTGCTGCCAAGACATCGTATCCTTGACCAGCGCCGCCGAGCCGCGAAGTCCCCGCGAGCAGACAACCTGATCGCACCCAGCTGCCGCAACCCGCCGGCACAAAGCCTCCACATCATCGTCAGACTTGGCTTTTCCGGAAAGATACGCAAGGTCAATCTGCGGCGCAATTTTTTTGAACACACGATCGTCATCAATCGTTGAAAAGTCATAAATTTTAGGCGCCGTGATGGCTGACAAAAAGGCATCCGCACCACTTTCATTATTTAAGTAGACTAAATCAAAAGTGTTGATGTACGCGATATCATCAGGACTCAATTGAAGCTCCTGAACCGGTTCGCCAACTGTTTTCTGGCATTTACCGTCATTGAGTCGCATGGTCGTGAAGGCATTAGGGCCGTCGTACTGCAGCGAATGGCTAATATTGACACCCAGCTCGCTTAGCGTCCGCCGCGCGAAATCACCGCGGGCATCATTACCAAACGTACCAAGATAAGCAGCCTCTAGCCCCATCATAGTCGCAAAAACCGCCGTATTGGCAGCATGTCCGCCAAGAAACATCTTCTTGTCTGCTGGATAAAGGTCAACGACATTGTCTCCGATCGCGATGATTTTCAAGAGTCTTTCCTTCTTTCCCACACGAAGCGACATCAGTTGTGTCAGCGCAAGGATAACTGACAAAGGTATTACTAAAGCAAGTTTACCACAGGTTGTTGCGAGGTGCGGTCAGCTTCGGGGATAACAAAAACGATAGGCGGAAGCCATGCAGTGGCCTCATCCACCCACACGCCCGTCAGTTGCAGCGGGTGAAAAAAATAGCCGTGTCCCCTGGCCGGGATACGGCTATTGTGCTCTCATGACTATTAGAATTCTTTGTCTTATCGCTACAAATATAGTATCACGAGATTTCAAATAGATCAATTTTCGGGGATGTAAAAAAAGTGGACATTCTGTGAAGAACAAAAACAACGGCTCATTGGGTGCTTCTGAAGAACTCGATAAAATTCAAGTTGAGTAAGTTGCGTGGGCTTAAATCCCACTTTTCAGCATATACTGGCCATAAAGTGGAAAACTAATCCCATATAAGCAGTATATATTAGTTTATTGTGGGGATTTATGATCCAAAAAAAGACTTTTCTAACAGTCTTGCTCATTGCCACCCTTTTTAAGGGTTTATCGAATTTTGTGGTAACCTACCTCGTCCGCCGATAACCACTGATGAGATAAGTGGCGGCGCTGGCGATGACGAGCGCGAAGCCAAGGATGCCGCTTGCTAGATTGTTCGCGACTTTGGCAGGTGTCAACCACCGAACAAGTATCAACGTTGCTATCGATAGCAGGCTTCCAGCTACTTTCCAATTTTTTCTAACCATCATCCACCGTCCTAACTGCCAGCCGCTGATTGTTGACTATCAGTTTATTTATACGCGCGGCTTGTAAAGGAACTATGGCGGTTTTGCAAAA
This sequence comes from Lacticaseibacillus zeae subsp. silagei, assembly GCF_030770335.1. Classification (NCBI taxonomy): domain Bacteria; kingdom Bacillati; phylum Bacillota; class Bacilli; order Lactobacillales; family Lactobacillaceae; genus Lacticaseibacillus; species Lacticaseibacillus zeae. The sequence goes on from NZ_CP132484.1 coordinate 2,068,870, forward strand.
ATTGAATATCGATTGTGTAAATGAACCGCTTATTTTCTTGTCAGTATTATTAGCGCCTTCATAAAGGCTAATGTCTTAAAAAGCCCCATCATTGATCAATTGCAAATCAATCAATGACAAGGCTTATTAAGTCTCTAATACGAATTTTTGGTGCTACATTCACAATAGCCCTTTTTACCGCGCCAAATTCCCCACCACTTTAATCTTCACCCGATTTGCATTCTCCGGATGGTAGGCCAGCGGTACCTCATCGACTTCGACCACTTCAATCGTGGCTTCATCCGCACCTGATTCGACGGCCGCGGCAATCGCCTTTTTCTTGGCGTCGGCCATGGCTTGATCGCGCGGAATCTGGTTGTATGGATAAATGCGGCCGTATTCGCCGGAGACCTGGCTGATCGAAGCGCCGATCGCGTTGGCCACGCCGCCGAGCGGATCGCGCACCAGCTTACCGACGCCGTCCAGATGCCGCGGCGCAATGATCGCACCACCGCCAACCAAAATGACGGTGGCCGGCTCGGCGCTGGTTTTCATTTTATCAATGGCCACCGCAATCATCTCGCCGATGGTCTTTAACGCAGCTTGCGCAAACTTAAGCGGAATTTGCTTCACCAACTCGGGATCACCGACATCGGACAAGCCGAGGCGCACCGCAATGTCGGTCGCTGTGATGATATTGCCGCCAAACGTCAGCGCCTTGTCGGTAATTTGGTAGCCGACCGAGTCTGGGCCAACCGTGACACTACCATCGCGCTGCTGGCGGACGATCGAACCACCGCCCAAACCGATTGACATAATATCCGGCATCCGGAAGTTCGTCGCCACGCCGCCAACGGTCACCGCAATCGACGACTCGCGCGGAAACCCGGCCTGCAGCACGCCTAAGTCAGTCGTCGTCCCGCCAATGTCGACCACAATTGCATTCTTCAGGTGCGACAGATACGCCGCGCCGCGAATACTGTTCGTCGGCCCGGAGCCAATCGTCAGAATCGGAAAATGCCGGGCATACGCCGCCGTCATCAAGGTGCCGTCATTTTGGGTCAGATATAACGAAGCATGCTTAATCCCCGATGCCGCCAGCGCCTGCTCGAAGCCGTCCACGGTATTTTCGATGACGCGGAAAAGGCCGGCGTTCAGAATCGCGGCATTTTCGCGTTCGATTAAGCCGAGTGACCCGACCTCATGCGACATCGTGACCGGAAAATCGGCGCCATAAGCTGCGCGCACCAGATCGGCGGCTTGCCGCTCCTGATCGACCCGTAAAGCAGCAAACACCCCGATGATGGCAATCGAGTCGACTTCTCCACGCCACTGCTCCAACACTGCGTTGATTTCAGTCGGATCGATTTCATTCAGAATCTGTCCATCATACTCGTAACCGCCTTTGACGATCGCGTACTTGCCTGACAATTTGTTCACCAAATCCTCCGGCCATGCCGTGTATGGCGGAATCGCCTCAGTCGCCGGATATGCCAGGCGCAGCACACCGACACGGGCAATATGCTTGCGCTCCACAATTGCATTGGTAATTTGGGTCGTTCCAAGCATGGCCTTGTTAATTTGATCACGGTCCAGCGGTTGATCGGCCAGCACCGCTTGAATGGCGTTGCTAATGCCGGTTTGAATATCTTTGGTTGTGTGGCGCTTAACCGAATTGATCACGTGATGCTGGTCGTCCAGAAGAATCGCATCCGTATTCGTGCCGCCAACGTCAATGCCTAATCGATACATGCTTACCCCTCCTTCACCAGTTCTTCAACCGGCCGATAATCGTAATCGAAACCAAAGTAACGCGGCCCGGCCGTTTTGATGCCTGCCTCCGTCCGCCAGCGCGCATCTGCCGGGGTGGCGAGCACTTTCACGCGCTTACCATATTTAATGACCTCGGTCGTGACCGGCAATAAAGTATCCGCATCGACAATTTCAATCAGGTCAGGCGTCATAACCAGCGGCTTCCCGTTGCGCAATGCCAAAAGATTCTCGTTTTGAATCAAGACACTGAGATGCTGATCCTGAAAATCGTTGAAGCCATCAATTTTAATGTCGCCAACGTTAAACCCGCGTTCAGTGCGCCGCTCGACATCGATGACTTTACCTTCAAAAATCAAATGCCCATTCGTAACCTCAAGAATTTCCGCCAGTGCCTTGGCCGGATTCAAATGAGCATCGCGAATCCGCAAGCCGACCTGTTCGCACAGTGTGACAATGCCGCGAATTCCATTTTGCTTAATCTGCGCGCCACTTGAGGGATACAGTGCCACTGTTGCACTGCCGCCCATTTCCACGGTCTCAACCCGGGCCAGGCGTTCGGCCCACTTCGCATCAATCGTTTTGATCACGCCTGCATTGCCTTTTTCATCCGTGATCACCATGGGCGTTGCTGCCACGCCGCCTAGGTAGAACGTCACCATCTGCAGCTCAGGAAACGCCCGTCCCATGCCGTCGCAGTCCACCAAGGGGATGCCTAGCGACGCCGCCAGTGCAATCGGCACCATCGAGTTCACCCCGCCAGCCTCCATAGGAAACGTGCCGACGAACCGGTGCCCGGTATACTGACTCAGCATAGTGAAAACCCGCTCAAACTCATCACCCTTGGGAATTTTCTCCATCATCACAGCCGGCGCCCCCATAATCGCCGCGGGACAAAAATAATCATCATCATCAATTTCAGATACATCCAGCAGCTTCACCGGACCATTTTTCTTAATGGCTTCCAGCGCCATCAACTTGCCTAAAAAGGGATTGCCACCACCGCCAGCGCCAAAAAAAGCTGCGCCAGTCGCGATATTTTCGATTGATTCTTCGTCTAATAACCGCATAATTGCCTCCTTAACATTCACCAGTACACGTCTTAGTCCAACTCAGAAGCTTTATCCCACTCCGGATGCAACTTCGCCCCGGCGTAATAAAGCACAAACGCGAGGATGATGCCTAACACTGGAATATTCGGGATGACGAGCCAGACAACCGGCAAAACGCCAACAACCGCGCCTAATGCCCACGCGGCTAGGCCAAGCCAGTTCACGCCAGGCACCGGCTGCCAGCTATGCAAGTCACCGCGATGAATCACCCAATAAGACGCCGCCATCGCACCAGCCACCGGCGGAATCATGGCCGAAAAGATGTTCATCACCGGCTCGAAATAATTCAAAATGCCGATAATCGACAAAATCGTGCCGCCTACACCGACCAGAAACAGGGTCAACTTACGGTACTTTTCCGGGATGTTAAAAATATTCGCCACGGCAATCCCGCCAGAATAAGCATTCACCACGTTGACCTTCCACGTGCCCAAAATCAGTGCCAAGCCACCGATGACCGGCGAGCCGATTTTCATGAAAAGACTGCTAATATCATTCGACTTAAACGCAATCGTCAACACCGCGCCCACCGCAATCATCAAAACGCCCGCAGGAATGACACCGAAAATCGCCGCCTTAACCACATCACTGCGCTTTTTGGAAAACTGCGCGTAATCCCCGACAATGACGCCCGCCATCGCGAATGAGCCAACCGTCGACGAGAAACCATTGACAAACGACACCGTGCCGCTCGGATGATACGCCGCAATCGTCGCCGCAGCGTCCTGCTTAGCAAACGCGAACCACAGGCCATACAGAATGACGATCACCAAATACGGAACGGCGACGTACGCAAGCAGACGAATCAGCTTCACGCCATACATCGCGGTCACCACCATCAGCAACCCTGTCAACAGCGAAGCCAGCCAGGCGGGAATCGGCAAACCCAAATACTTCAGCAAGTTGGCCACCGCCAAGCCGCCAACATTCGCCTGAATGCCAAACCACCCCAAAGCCGCAATCGCGATGATAATCGAAATCACTTTCGACGACCCAACTTTTCCAAACACCTGTTGAGCCACCACGACCGCCGGCTTGCCTTGGTCAACACTCTGCATCCCTTGCGACACCATCATCAAGACGATGAACCCATAACCGGCCAACCCGGTCAAAATCGCGGCCGGAAGCGACATTCCCGAAACCAGGCTGCCACCAAGAATCAAGCTGGGAATCGAGACCAACGCCCCACAAAGAATCATGGCTAAACCGAACCAAGTTTGATCACGTTTATTTTCTTCCATACTCGGCACCTCACATATTTTTCTAATAATTGCGGACTTTTCAGCTGAGTTCGCAGGATAATTTGGGAATTCAGCTGAAATGTAATGGTTTGATTATAGAATTATGAGATTAGTTGTCAATGGGTTCATTTGATTTTTAGGTTAAAACTTGGGTGAGGTTTTGACTTATGCGCGTGTGTTTAGGGTGTTCTGATGGTGATTGGAATCGCCGATAGATCTTGTATGAGCCAAGGCTTTGTGTCGAAAAGGTTCTGCAGAAATTAAAAAAGTCCGAATTTGCATATGAATTTTGCAAATTCGGATAGTTAAATTTTAATTTTGGTATGGAGATAAATGGAGATGTGCTGTGTCGGCTTGGATTCCACTGTCAGACTATTTTTAAATGATCGGTCGATTAAAGGATCGCCGTCGCAGTGCTCGCGAGGGTCCATGATTGATCCAAATAAGATTACTTATACATCCCACATGTTTTCGCGCCCCACCGCCGGACCATTATCGCCAATCTTTTCTTCCTCGATGTCCTTTCGCAGATCATAATCCGGGTTGCTCTCAAAAATATGACGCTTTATTGGGACTAGAGTGATGACACCGTTTTTATCGATCGTTGGTTGATACTCAGCGTTTTCGCTAATGTTGAACGCAGTGGGGATGGGAACCATGATCGTATTTCCTTGGCGCTGTGTTTTAACTGTTTCCAGCATGGGTGTCATCCTTTCTTTTTGATGTCACTATATTGGTTGTCAATGCTCTAAGTGATAACAAAGGCTCATCTCAAGCTGAAACGTGATGGATACGATATGGATTCCATTCACAGCAATCACTACGGCAATTGCAGAACACTATAATCTTGTCTTTGCAACAATTCGTCGTGCTTTAGCAATACTGATATCAAGAGAACTACCTAACTTGACCGCACTCAAAAAGAACAGCAAATCCATAATTGAAATTTGGGTGATCAAGGTGTGTAAAGCCTCTTTACGAAATTTTGTTTCTTGTGAATGCGAAATCAATGTCAGGTCGGCATAACCAGCTACGCGAGAATTCTTGAAACTAGTCAGCAAAATAAGCGGGCATCCGGCCTCTTTAATGGTCTCAGCAATCCTAATCGCATCTTTATCTTGACCACTTTGTGAAATCAAAATGGCACAATCATGCTTCGTTAATTTGACAGCTTGCATCAGCTGCAAATGGAAATCGCTTGTATACAAGCAGTTTAAGGGCGTTCTTATAAATTCAAAGTAACCGTTCATTGCGACAACACTGGATCCCGCAATCCCAAAGAACGCAAGATTGGCTGATTGTGTAATGAAGTCTGTTGCTTTGTCTAGCGTCTCATCGTCAATTAGATCAAAAGTCGACTGCAACGAAGCTTGATTGAGACGGAGTATCGAGTTCTTCATTGCATGATAGGATCGATCGCCATTCAACTCCAGACTGATATCTCGAGCATTAGGAACATCGCCATCAGCATCTTCCATAATGGCACTTCGAAATTCAGGGAAGCTGTTGTACCCTAGTTCCTTTACAAATCTTGATAAACTAGCCGTAGAAGAACCAATCCTCTTAGCAACCTCACTGATTGTCATATTTTCCAGATCAGCCTCGTTGTCAAGAATCGCTGATGCAATCTTTTTATGGCCTTCACTCATTTGCCCAAAAGTACTTTTGATTCTGTTTGCCAAATTACTAGCCATCATTCTCATCCTTTCCCTTATGCTTTCCTAGAAAAAGCAAAAAATAGTTACCGAAGATAACAATTCCTCTGGTAACTATTAATAACCGCAAAGCGGCACTGCTCATTTCTAGCCTGAATGCTATGCAACATTAAGCTCCTTAATTAAGTCCTGGGACAAGTGGCTAAGTTTCTGAGGATCAAAATGCTGCTGTGTCGACGTTTCGTTGTCAGGCACAACGCTTCCTCCAACTTTCGTCCCATTCGTGACGATATAGTCAGTAAATTTTACCAAAAATTCGTCATTCTTTAAAGCGCTTAACGGGAAAATGTTCCATGCGTTGTGACCTCTATTAACTAATACTTTATTATCACGGAATATTTGGATGTTCCTAGCATCGCCAATGGAGTCGAAGTAGATAATTCTAGGAATTTTTTTAGAATGATGCGAAATGTAATTTGCAGCGACCTTTAGCCCTAAATTATCTACTGATCCGTTGTCTGCAAAGATGAAGGCAATCCGCTTACGTTGTTTAGCTGATAGATGCCGCATGAACTCTAACATAAGAATGATCGAAGCCGTGCTATTAGACAAATTACTTGCCTGCGCAATCCCATCTTTTAACTTAAGACTGATCCAGATTGACGCAGCGGCCAATACCATGCCGGCCACTTGCTGCCAAACGTTGGACATTCTCAGCATAGGAAACACAAACAGGATAAAAACTAGCAGTTCAAAAACAATGTATAAAGCAAACGGAAGTACTTGAGAAATCATGACCCATTTATAATTATTGTGCGCATCACCAACTTTATAGTGCAAGCCAAAGAACGACCGAGGAGGCGTGTCAAAATACGTCGTCAGGATAGTGTCAGCTTCTTCTATATTACCAACATAAAGATTGTAATTGTCCCGATGATTAATCTTCGCGACTTTAGTTGACACTTCTTTTGTGTATCCAAGATGGCGAACTTCTGACGATAAGGATTTTAAGAATCTAATCTTCTGCTTTGTCGTCCGTCTTTTGTTTTGGGTTAGCGAATATTGCAAAACATCATCTCGAATATCCATTGTATTTGCCCCCTCCGACATTCAAACCAACCAAGATTACTTCACTGCAGCAATGAACTTCTCCGCTTCTTTCGTAACAGCCTCAAAGTTGCCAGTCTTTGCTCCTGCAGTTAGCGAGCCACCCGTGCCAACACAAACTGCGCCGGCATCTAACCACGCCTTGACATTTTCCAAGGAAACACCACCCGTTGGCATAATATTGGCCTGAGGAAACGGTCCGTGAATGCTCTTAATGATCTTTGGATTTGGAAAAGCATTGCCAGGAAATAGTTTGATAATCGCACTGCCTGCTTCTAAGCAATGTAGCACCTCATTTGGTGTTGCTGCTCCCGCTATCGACGGTACACGATATAAGTTACAAATCTTCATCACTTCAAGATCAAGACTGGGCGCTACAATGAACTTTGCTCCGTTAAGAATAGCCATACGAGCTGTGATGGCATCAAGTACCGTACCTGCTCCAACTACAATATTCTTTGGAACCACTTTTGAAAGTTCTTTAATAATGTCTAAGGCCCCCGGAACCGTCATTGTCATCTCCAGTAGATGAATACCACCCTTTGACACTGCTTGGGCGATCTTAAGAGCTTCATCTGCATCATTAGCGCGAATAACCGCAACGATTTTCTCTTGTTTAATTTTTGAAATTATTTCTTCGTATTCCATAAATAGTCGCGTAGAAACGCTGGCTCCTTTCTTAATTCCTAAACTGCCACATTATCTTCTTGTTCAACACTGCTATTTAAATCTCTCATCAAATTCGAGACTGCGCGCAGACTCATACTATTGACAGCGCCCTGTGAACTAGCCGCTGTATGAGAGCCAACAATACAATTTGGCAACTGCAGAAGTTTTGAATGTTGGGGATCTTTTGTCTGAAAGACATCTAACCCTGCGCCAAAAATCTGTTTGTTCTTCAATGCATTGTAAAGATCGTCATCGTTGATAATGCCCCCTCTAGCAGCATTAACTATGACTAAATTCTTCTTGGCTTTACTAAGCATTTCTGCATTAACTAAGTTTTCTGTTGAAGGGATCAAAGGAACGTGAAGTGTGATGAAGTCACATTCCTTAAAAATCGTTTCAACGTCAGTAAAACGGACTTGGTTATCCTCTACGAAAACATCATCATGGAAGACATCATAGCCATAGATTTGCATATCAAATCCTTCAGCTCGGTGAATGACACCCCGACCAATCGCTCCTAAACCGATGACGCCAAGTTTTTTCCCAAAAACATCCAGCGCTACCTTTTTAGACCAATCACCTTGCTTGCAACCATTGTTAATCTCTGTCACACGTCGAGCCACGTTCAGCATCAAAGCAAAAGTATAGTCAGCAACGGCATTTCGATTTGCATTCTTGGTGATCGAAACGGCAATACCGTGTTTCTTGCAGTAACCCAAATCTATATTGTCAGTTCCAACACCATATTTCGCAATAGCTCTTAAGTTCTTGGCATGTTTGAGAACCTCTTCATTTAAGGGGTCAACGCCAGCAATAATACCGTCAACATCTGCAACACGATCGATCATTTGACGTTCACTTAAAACAGAACCGGTTTCATTCTCGACAATCTTCACACCACGAACCTTCATAATTCGGAATGGCTCGTCATCGTATTTACCAAAAGAGCGAGGTGTAATAAGCACTTTCAATTCTGATCAACTCCTCTCTTAACTGCCAGTTCCTCTACCCCATTTTTTCCGCTTTCAATCGCCGTCTTAACAAAATCTGTTAATGACTGATGATCATTGCGAGTCGAAAGTGTTTCAATCAACATTGGCAAATTAACACCGGTTATCAACCGAACTTGATGTTGCTCGTCATCCAGTCTAGACATGTTCATTGCTGTGGCGTTATATGGAGATGCCCCCAGTAAGTCAACCAGAACAGCAACACCATCCCCGGAATCAAGGTCCACAATTTTGTCATGAATTTCTTCTTTGAACTTTCCAAAATCATTACCTTCAAAAAGTCCTAAAGTATCAAAATGTTCCTGTTCACCCATAATCAAATGAACACTGTTCTTGAATCCTGCAGCTAATTCTCCATGGGTGACAACTAAAACACCAATCATGCTATTCAGCTCCCTCAAGGTTTAACTTTATCGAATGCTTTAACACCATCTTCTAGACTGACTTTCTTTGAAGATGGAATTGTCTGAAAATAAATATCTGCTCCAGTAATCTCTTTAATTTCGCGAAGTTGGGCAGCCATCTTGGCATCAATGGCTACGGAACTAATTACAAATTCGGTGTTCGGCCTTTTTGCAATTCCGCCAATATTTAGCGCTTTAATCGGGACACCATTCTTGGCAAGTCTGTACATGTTATCAACCGTTTTTGTCAATAAAATGCAGTTGAAGTCGTCAAATTTTCTTAACTCCCAGTAGCGACTGCATTTTTTAACGGAATAAATTTTAATGGTCATACCTGTTCGTGATCCGGAGTTTACAAAAACTTGTTTCATAAAATCATCTTTGGCAATCTCATCATCAACGATAAAGATCGAGTTGGCATCTGAGTTCTGCGACAAGTTGGTCATAACCTGTCCATGTATCAAACGCTCATCAACTCTTGCAAGTGTTACTTTTCCCATGACAGTTTCCTCCTTACAAAATTCCAATTGCAGCTAATACGCCCAGAATGACCGTCAATCCAATCAACGCTCGCGTAACTTTAAGCCCGCGTTTTACAAAGTAGAAGTAGACCCCAGCAACTACCAGCAGTGGCAATAATCCTGGTAAAATTCCATCAATGATACTCTGCAACTCAAACTTCTTGCCTGAAAGCGTCCACTTTAATGTTGAAGAAACCTTCACGTAACTTGCAGCGATAATACCCATCATATATAGCCCTAGTATGGAGAGCCCCTCAATTAAGCTCTTCATCTTTGTGCCGCCAACAACTTCTGTCGCTGCTCGACGTCCTAATTTGAATCCGGTATTTGCAAAATACCAGCCAATAAGAACTTGATAAACGGAAAAAGCAACAAATGGGAAGATGGCACCCATTGCAGACCCTTGCTTTGCCCAAGGAAGTGCAATAGCGATAAAGATATACTGGATTGTACCTGAGTCAATCGAATCCCCGATGCCTGCTAGAGCACCCATCAGACCAGCTTTGGTGTTATAAATCAAGTCATCAGAAATGGATATGGGCTGCTTTTCATATACTTCTTGCGCACGTGTTTGTTCCAGTGAGGCGATAATGCCAGTTAAGATGCCACCACCCCATGACAGCTGAGTATTGAAGAAAAGCAAGTGTCGTTGATAGGCTGCTTTAAGCTCAGTTGGATCCTTATACAACTTATTGAGAATTGGAATTAGTCCCCATAACAAGGACGGTGCAATATATCGATCAAAAGAATGTGGAATTTCATTAACAAAGTAGAATCGAAGCCAAGCCAGCATAATATCTTTCTTAGAAATGGTCTCTGGCTTTAACTCAACGTTTTTCTGTTGAATCTCTGGGCTTGAATTGCTTTCTTGGTTCGTCAAATCATTTGTATTTTCAGCCATTTTATTCACCCACTAACTAAAAGTCATCATCATCATCGCCACTAGGAGGTGTCGATTGATGTTTGTTAAACTCAGCTAAGGCAGATTGGGTTGCCTCGTTCCGTAACATGATATAGACAAAAGCAATGATGCAACCGATGATCGCGTATGTGACCATCGAGATCTTTAAGGTTGCGAACATGACTGTCATGAAGTACGCCAAGAGGAAAAATGGAATGTAGTTCTTCTTCCCGATTACGTAAACAGTTAAAGCAATCCCGATGGAAGCTAAACCGCCGCCAATGGTGCTTAAGATGTGGAAGAGTAATGTTCCGGAATTTGACTTAACAAATGATGCAATCACTGGAACCCCAAACTTTAACGTAATAAACATAAATGGCATGAATAAGGCAAAAGAAACGATCACCGGAATCCAAATAATTGAAAAAGTGAGCCCCCTTCGATTCCCTGCAGCAGCATATTTATCTGTCAAATGAACAACGAAGGTATTAAGGAACAACCGGAATTGGTATAAATACGCTCCGAGTAATCCAACCGGGACAGCAATAGCAACGGCAGCTGCGGGTTTTAATCCGCCAAGCAACGCCACTGGAACAGCAACGGCGGCAGCAATTGCCGGTTCAGACGGCATCTGTCCTCCCGGAGAAAAAACACCCATGTAAATCAGTTGAATCGCCGCGACAATCATCATTGCCTGCGCAACATTGCCAAGAACGATCCCAACGACAAGCCCAGTCATCATCGGCGTAAAACGCAAAGTTGTTGTCGCGCCACCAAGCAAGATACGCGACTCTACTAAGGCTATCCATAGTGCAATGATGATCGCTTGCGAGACTGTCAGTGTCATGAAGCTTACCTCCTTTTTTTGGCGGCATTACAAGCTTAAACAGTTAACTGGCCAGTTAGTTTATGAAGTATCGGCTTATAACAGCGCTTTCATTGTCATAATATCACCATTTCCCAAATTTTCAATATATTATGTAAATATTTCCAAACTGTCCTGCATTTATGACACCCAAAATAGTTGATCTTTTGGTAATTCAGAAATTAAGTTCGTTTAAAATCGGCAAAATCAGTGCTATAAGGGCCATATCTTGGAAATAGTAGAAAGATTATTTTGACCCACTTCAACAGAAAGAGAGTGCCGACAATTATTCCTACAGATTTTGGTGACAACTTTGTTTTGACGTTAAACATATAAAGCGCGTCTCTGGTATGTATCTTTTCCGGCAGATCAGCATATTTAAACAACGCTGAATATCTTTCACGGCCGGTATAGTCTGACTAGAATGCGTAACATCCATCAATAATCATTGTCATTGTTTATCGTTCTAGTGCACCTTAAGCTCAAAAAAGAGCCGCCCCCTCTGCATATCGTCCGGTCAAGATGACTAAGAACTAGTGCAGAGTTGGCGACTCTTTTTAACTATTAAGATTGTTTGCTGTTAGATCACGGTACACTAATCATTTGGATAAACCTCACTACGCTGACCACTTACTTCTATAGCGGAACTTTCGCAGGCCCAAAAGCGGCAACATACAGATTTCTTGCGTGGTCTGCCGTGAAGTCAATCATGCGAAGAATATCCTTAGCTGGGGCAGATTCACCAAAGTGATCATATCCCATTCTCACACCGTGCATTCCCACATATTGCTGCCACCCAGTGGTAGCACCAAGTTCAATGGACATACGGTTCTGAATTTCATCTGGCAAGATTGATTCCTTGTATTCATCAGGTTGCTGCTCAAACAGCTCCCATGATGGCATTGATACTACCCGAACAGCAATTCCTTCATCTGCTAGTTGCGCCTGAGCGTCTAGGGCTAGTTGCAGCTCTGACCCAGTTGCAATGATTATCCCCGTTGGCGTTTGACCATCTTTAGGATCAGACAGCACGTAAGCACCCTTTTCCGCCTTCTTCATGTCCGTTCGGGATAATTCTGGTACAGGCTGGCGATTCAAAATGATGGCCGTCGGAGCTGTCTTGTTCTTTAAAGCGATATCCCACGCCGCTTTAACTTCAGTCTGATCAGCTCCTCGAAAGACAATGAGATTAGGCATCGCTCTTAGTGACATCAAATGCTCAATTGGTTGGTGGGTTGGTCCGTCCTGACCGACCTGAACACTATCATGGGTAAATACAAAGATGGTCGGCGTTTCCATAATTGCGGCTTGCCGAATTGCGCTCCGCATATAATCAGAGAACACCAAGAACGTTCCTGTGTATCCCCTTAGGCCGCCGTGCAAAGTGATTCCATTGGCAATCGTCGCCATTCCGAACTCACGTACCCCAAAATAAATGTTTGGTCCACTATAACGACGGTTGCTCATGAAGTATTGATCCATAATGGTCGTTTTGTTAGAGGTTCCTAAATCTGCACTACCGCCAACAAGAATTGGCAATTTGGGATAAATCGCATTAAGCACTTTACCAGATGCCTGCCTTGTGGCCATATCACCATGGATTTCCAGATCATTTAAATCTGGTACAGCCAATTTTCCCCGAATAAAATCGGTTAATTCTGCCGCTTCCTCCGGATATTGTTTGTTGTATTCTGCAACTAACAGTTTCCAGGACGCCTCATCCTTCTGTCCGCGTTCGATCATCGGCTTAAAACCTTCTGTAACCTCATCCGGTATATAAAATGCGGGTTTATCAGCAAAGCCAAACATTGCGCGCATATGATCTGCTTCTTGTTCAGACACTGGATCACTGTGAATAGCTGGTGTCCCTTGCATTGTTGAACCATAGCCAATCACAGTATTAACCTTAATAAGGGTCGGTTTATTCGCCGAGCGCTTTGCAGCAGCTATCGCTAAATTAATTTCATGGAGATCGTTTCCATCTTTGACTTCCAACGTATTCCAGTTCATGGCTCTGAATCGGGCCAAACCATCCTCCGTATTAGAAGCAGTTAACGGACCATCTGACGTCACATGATTGGCATCCCACAACACAATCAGTTTGTTTAACCCTAATTGCCCCGCCAATGATGCAGTCTCTTGTGAAATACCCTCTTCAAAATCCCCATCGCCGGAAACGACATAAGTGTAATGGTCAATAACTGGAAAGTTTGGTCGGTTAAAGCGGTCGGCTAAGTGCGCTTCAGCAATTGCTAACCCCACTGCCATCGCAAACCCCTGTCCCAGCGGTCCAGTACTGAGATCAACGCCGCGCGTTTTGTGTACTTCAGGGTGACCCGGCGTCTTACTGTTCAGCTGTCGAAATTGTTTAATATCCGCCATCGTTAATGGAAATCCTGACAAAAGCATTAACGAGTATAGAAGCATTGATCCGTGGCCTGCGCTCAGCACAAAGCGATCACGGTTAAACCATTCAGGATCTTTAGGATTGACTTTAAGGAAATACCGCCACAGAGCATATCCCATCGGTGCTGTGCCAAGTGGCATTCCCATATGACCATGATGGGCGTGTTGAACCGCATCAACTGTTAAGGTCCGCATCGTATTAATGGTTAACTTATCCAAATTTTTCATGAAAATCCTCCTCGATTAAAGTGGTAGCAAAATCGTTCCGAAGACACTATGCCAAGCTTGACCAAGATATTTAATGATTAAAGCTACAACGTTAAAATCGGTTTCTGGGAAAGCGGTGCCTTTTAGTCCGACTGATTGTAAAACTGGGTAAACTAGCGAAGGTCCCACCGCAATCAAGATACCAATGACAAATGAACCCACAACTGCGCCTTTCCAACCACCAGTTGCATTACCGAACACCCCGGCTGTTGCGCCAATAAAGAAGTAAGGCACTGCCACTGGGATGATAACCGGCATCTTTAGTGCACCAAAAACAAACATCATCAACAAACCGGCAGCATAGGATGAAATGAACCCAACAACCGTTGCTGTTGGCGCGTATGGGAAGACAACAGGGACATCCAAAGCCGGTTTAGCATTTGGAATAACCTTTTCAGAGATTCCAACAAAAGCGCCAACAATTTCTCCCAATAACAGCCGAACACCTGTAATAATCACGTACAATGCTGCTGAAAATTGTAAGCCTTGCAGCAATGGATAAACTAGCCAACTCATACCGCCGGATAATTTTTCAACTTGTGCAGGCCCAGCGATAAACGCCGCAATGTAGTAGAAAATCACCATCGTAATTGAAACACCAATGACATAGTCTTTAAAGATGCTAAGCCAACCTGGCAGCTTCAGTTTCTCGGTGCTTTCTTCTGGTTTACCGACCTTACTACCAATCCAACTCGATAATGCATAACCCAACGAAACATAGTGCCCCAAAGCAATCTCATCACCGCCAGTCACTTTACGCATCCCAGGTTGCGCAATTGCCGGCATTGCAGAAGACATGAAACCAACGATGATGCCACCTATAAAGATGATCCAGCCATTACTCATGCCAACTGACTTCAGCATAATGGTCGACAAGGCAGCCAAATATAGATTGTGTTGCCCAGTCAGAAAGATATACTTCATTGGCGTCAGTCGGGCAATGAGCAAATTCCAAACGAAGCCTGTGGTCATAACCAAAGCCACTGTGGTTCCAAAATGTTGCTGCGCTAATGCTGTTACGGCTTCGGCTAGTGGCAAGACCCCTTGCAGATGGAAACCGGTAGCAAACAGTTTTTGAAAATCATTCAGAGCGGTGGAAGCGGCTGCACTCCCAACCGAAAATACCAGAAAGCCGACAATTGTCTTGATTGTGCCGTTGATGACTTTAGAAGGTGCTTCCTTTTGCACCACCAACCCAATAAAAGAAATAATACCCACCATGATTGCTGCCGAACTTAGCAGATCAATCAAAATCGCGATAATCCCCGTCATGGTTTTCCATCCCTTCTATATCAACTCGCATCCCCTTGCTCAGCAAGCCACCCAGCGAGCTTTTCTTTAATCTCCTCTTTGTCAGTTAAATCTTTAATTCCGATAACTTGGCGCACTTCATCCTTGACGTCTGGCACCAAATCAGCCATCGTGATCAAAACATCAGGATCAATGCCCTTGGCTGCATCAATCACATCGTGCGAGACCTCAATGGGAAACTTATTCTCACGAACGACTTGAGTCACTTTGATGTTCAACATCATTGAAGACCCCATACCTGTGCGACAGGCAACAAGCGCTGAAAACTTTTTAGCCATTAAAATCACATCTTTCTTCAAATTTCGTAATCAGTCCATATATGGCCTCAGGGGTAGTAGCATCTCTTAATGCTTGCATAAATGCTTCCTGCCCGATTAGCTCAACTAACTCTGACAGTGCTCGTAAATGCGTCCGACTATCGGTTGCGCTCAAAGCAAATACATAACTCACCGGATCATTTGCTTTATTTCCGAATGAAATTGGCGTCTCAAGAGTTGAAATGGCAATTCCCACGCGTTGTGCACCTTTTTCGGGTCGCGCATGTGGTAAAGCCACCCCTTTGCTGATCACAATATAGGGACCGGCTTCTTTGGTGGTATTCACCATATCGTCTACATAACTTGGAAGGACATAACCTTGATCAATCAACGGTTGGGCACTCTTTCTGATCGCCTCTTCCCAATTTTGAACACTGATATTAACCTGAATCAGATTACGGTTGGTAACATCGCTCAGCATTTTTTCACTCCCCTCAATGCGGTTTAAAAATGAAGACACTTTGTCGCGGTCCCGACTTGTCATTAACGCATTCACAACAATCACGGGAATAGTGTTGATATTGTTTAAACTGACAGTCGATATCACCAACTCGATGCTTGGATCCCGTGCTAACCTCTCCTCAACTTTGTCGCGTGCTACGACATCGACAATTTCAAGTTGTGAGAACGACGCTCGAATCTTCACCGCCAATAGTTTAGCTGTCGCAATTCCAGTCGTGCATACGACCAGTGCTTTTAAGGATTTCTCGTTTTGTTCATAATATTTAGCAAAGTACAACGCAATGAAGCCATTTTCGTCAGTCGATATATTTGCGGTATGAAAGTGCATTTCGACTTCTTTTGAAATACGGCTGACATTTTCAAAGTGTCGTGGGTAAAGGCGTTCAATGTCATCTAGCAAAACATTATGGACATGGATATTAGACGATAGACGTGCTAACATCGGCTGAATATGGCTAGTCAATTCCTCCAGCAAAACCAAGTCTTCAATCTTTTTACCAGTCACCTCCCCCATCCGTTCAAGATAATATCTTGATACTTCATAAGCTTGACCATGGGTGGTGACATTTTTGACACTGTTGAATCCGTCTTTCAAGAAACGAGATGAAAGCAGATGTTCCAAAAGATAAGTTGTTTCACCTGGCGGAAGTCTTTTATTGAGATAACTTTCTACGTGCGTAATCGTCTTGGCCGCTAATTTGAATAGACGCTGATTAGACGAGGAATTCACACTACCCGTTGTGCTCTCTGATTCAGTTTCGTCAATGACAATTGAACGGCCTTTCCGGTTACGTGTGATCATGATATACAGCGGAATGGCAATGTTAAGGTTGTAAGGGTACGGTACTGAAGCATTGAGTTCAGTTTCAACTTGATGCAAAAGTGACATACTAAAAGCCAATGTTTTGACATTTAGATCTTTTCTCCTACTCTGGTCACTGCTCGCTTCTATGATGTCACGTGCCATCATTTGGTCTTGAAGCGCTCTTCGGATTTCGTCCTCCTTTCCTACAACTTGAATAGCCATATTTTGACGCTTGATCTGCAGAGCATAAGTCTGAATGTCTGCACGAATTGCTTTAACGTCAGCTTCGATCTGTGACTCGCTAACGTAATATGGCTCAAATAGGTCGTGAACTTTGACTGATGCCGGTGCCTCCCAAAGCAGGTCATATAAAACATCAGCTTGACGTTCGACAATTTCTGCGTTCGAAGCCTCCTTTTCTCGTTTCTGTTTTCGATTCAACAGCAGGTATGAAGAATAATTGATTCGGAAGCCTTGTCCCTTACTACCTGTGATGAGGTCATGATTAGGTGCAATTTCATTAACGTGGTCAACGGTTCGGTACACCGTCTTAGTCGAAATAAAGAGTTGATTCGAAATTTCTGCAGCCGTCAGATAACCTTTCGAATTTAACAGAAGATTCATTAGTTTACGTTCTCTGTCACTGAAATGCATATTCAATCTGTCCTTCCTGATTTCAAGTATATGGCAAAGTTAAGAAAGCGCTTTCTAAAAATCTGACCGTTGCATTGGTCATAAATCATGAATGATCACCCCCTTTTGTCAAACAAAACATTTCGCACTTATTTCGAGTTCCCAGTCATTTACGCTCAAAGGCTTAGATCATGATACTAAAAAGCCTGATATTAAAGGACTTTACTGATCTACATCAAAGGCAATCATGAATTCAGATAGCTCTAACAGAAGTCGTTCACAGCGTTTTGTAGTAACAATTGCTTCAATAAAGGGAGCTATTTTACCTCACCGTTGTTGGACTACTGTGAACATAAAAGACGGCGGGCAATTCCATTGACTGGCAGGGTCTGAATGGAATTACTCGTCGTCTTTGACTAATATTATGCGCCCATTAGCTACTGGCTCCAACAAAAAAGGCATCAGTAATTGTATAATCAAATAAGAATGGAGGGGCTTTCAAATGAAAACAGACAGGTGCCATTGGAATCATAAAGACAACCAATCAGTTCGCGGGTATCGACGGTTAACGTTTATTATTACCATGTTGGTACTTGCGCTTGCCGTGGGAGCGTGCAACAAAGTTGATGGTCCAAAAAGTGGCTCCAGCGCCAGTAAGCAAATCACTTCGACATCAGTGAGTGATTCGCGTTCCCGATCAGCTTCCAAAGATGCTACCACCCAGCCAGCTAATAAAAATGATGACGCCACGCAAACAAAAAATTTAACAAGCATCATCACAGATTATCAGAAATACGACTACCTAAGCGGAAACTACATCAACAGTACCCGCTCAGCACTACCGGACATCCTCAACTTCAAGAATGGAACTTTTACAACGCACAACGCGCTTGGTAGCGCCTATACAAACCATTTTGATCAGGTTATTCGGCATCCGGATGGCAGTCTAATCATTAATGTCACAGGACAGTTCGATTATCCAGATCCTCAAGATCACAGTCAAAAGAAGGCCATGATTGTACATTTCAGCTTGTTGCTAGCTCCCGCAGGTACGCAAATACAGAAAAATTGGCAGACGTCCGAACCAATGACTGATACCACCGATAGTCAACATGCTCGCTTTGCCATTGCAACATCAGATGATGATGGCAAGACGTTTAATATGGCACCTGCATATGCTGGATTTGCGGTAAATAATTCTACGGTGTTGTCCGTTAAACGTTAAAAGAAAAAATGTGAAACTAAATCTAGTTCCTCCCAAAAGCGATGGAAGTAGTGAATTAATCTTGGTATAATCAGACTCTCTGAACACCAAACCATTAAAACAGCTGAAAGAATATGATCCTAGTGGAGAAAGAAAAAAGTTCAAACTTAATTTTGTGAATAGTTCAGGCTTATAATATCTTATACATTAAAACAAGTTTATACTCATAGGTAAGCGTTCTTGACTTGAACAGTTGCGTTTTATTTCTTTTTTTGGGGGGGATGGGTCATGGATCTTGAAAAGTATACGGAAAAGATGATTAGCTTTTTACCAAAACAACTGTCCAACAAAGATCCGATGTTTAGTAAAGTTCTGCACGACTTCACGGCCGCTGAGGACTCAGGCGGTGGCTATTTATATTACCACCTATCAGAACAAGTCACTGCCGCGTTAGTAACATTGGCTGCTCTACGTACATTATTGTCGAACATGGCCGATCACCAAGTCCTCTACCCAGAGAAAATTGAATCTGGGACCCCGCTAGTATATGCGGAAACAAGTTATACTTTTATCGGAGTAGAAAAACATGATGGCCATGACATCTGCAAAATGGCCTCAGATTCTGACGGGTTGCTATTAACGATCCCGCGTGAGACCTTCTTATCCTCAGTCAGCCTTGCAAAGTCGGTTTCTTCAAGGAAAACTACTGACACAAGAGCAAAAGTAGCTGCTCATTTTCACATTTCTCACTTCAGCCGAACGGATGAATCTAACATTGTAATTTTGACAGACAAGGCAGTCATTGACAGTCTTGAAAAGATGAACTTTACAATTGAAGGACGAGACCTTAGCTTCGGTGCCGTTGTACCGAGCGAATATTACAATGCTGGCGGAAAGACAAGGCATCTAAAGGGTACGACGAAAACGATGGTTCCCATGGTTACCTTCGTTCCCAAACTTCAGACCCTAAACACCCTTCTACACGAACGGGTCAATAAACATTTCACGCTCTACATGATAGGTGATGCTTGGTGGAAGTACTCAAACAAGGACATGTTGGCCAATGTCCGTGATTTCATCATCAGGCACTCGGTAGAGACTCACATTCTCTCTATGCTTAGTTCTGCCGTGTCGGCCGCCGGCGCAACTTTCATGAGTGCGATGGATACTCTGTACAGTTGGCTGACAGCTGATGAGTTCAAGACAAGCACTATTTCTGCGAATTTTATTCAGACTGATGCCACCATCGACGCAGAATCGGCCGAAATTGACGAGTTCCTAGCAAGTATTAGAGGCCAGCAACTCTTTGACCTCGAAAGAAGTTTGCAGCGTTTTCAGCAAACCCTGTTTTCTTCGATTGATTCAAATTCCTCAAAGGTTGCTCAGGCGTTTCAATCGGTGAAATCTGAGATGCAGCTCCAAAATATTGTCGCTGAAGATACGGCAAAAGACCTTCTGCAACATCTTACTCGTTTGGTTAAAGAAAATTATGCTGTTCAGTTAGATAATCTTCTTTCCGGGTTAATTATTGATAATCGGACCGTCATTTTAACACACTCAGCATTAGCCGAAGAGATGAAGACGAATTATTACGTTCGAAAGAAAAAAGCTCGCGTGATTGACTATGGCGAGCCCATTCATTCAATCAACAGGCGCCAAGCCCCTGAACGCCTGATCATGATTGTTCCACAGATCTCAGAGCGCCGTCGCTGGATGTATGCTGGCATCGCACGAGAAGTCACAATTGTCGCGCCAAATAACTTCGCACGCCAGCTTGCTACTTCACTTTCCATTGACCTCTTCTTTCTAAAGCAAATTCTTCAGATTGATCAACTCGTTGATGTCGATTCTGGCTCCACTTTTGTAAACAGTATTTCTAAATTGAAAAACTCTTTAACGCTTAGATCGAAAGAAGACTCCGAACTGATTCTCGAGGAGGACTCTGATTCTTTAGAGCGCGAAGAGTCCATTTTGAATGACGGAGCGGAAGAACAACGCTCAAAAACTTTCCCAGCGGCAACGCGAGACAACCATGTCGTAGCCAAGTATCGGTTGGCTTTTCTCGAAAATAAAAGGGCGAAAATGTTTGTCACTCCTTCTGCAACCATTCTCACGCGTGACCATGAAGGCATTCTTCGTCATAAGCCAATTGCAGATTTCAAACCCATGGATGAAGTTGCCTACGTCCAACGCGTAGAAAATGAGCGGTGGTACCAAAATGACTTTTCAAAGCTCTTCAACAGCGCTGAAAGCTTGACTAAATTATTCGAAAATCATCCCGACCATCAGAAAGACTTCGAATGGAAACAAGCATTTATCAAATATGTCCGCTCTAATCACTTGACACCCAACGATCTTGTACAGAAATTCTTACGGTACGGTCTCGATCACACTCAGGGATATTTCCGGTACTGGTCTCAGCCAAGTAGCGTTAAGTTTGTTCCTCAAGATCTGGAATTCATCCGTATCATCGGACAGCTCACCAATAATCTCGACATCGAAGAGAACGCCGAAGCGTATCGGCAATCGAGTATTGCGGTTCGTGACTGGTATCAAGATCAACGACAACAAGCACTTGATCGCATAGAAGGACAAAAGCTCGACATGACTGACACACCCATCAGCTTTATGACAATTGCCACCATCACACCAGTATCTGAGTACTTGCCTAGATACAGAACGAACAGATTACTAGAAGATTGACACGGAGGTAAAACATGACAGAAAGAATTCCAAAGTCAAAGCAAGAAGCGGTTCGCAGTCGTTATTTGAATTCGATCACTTCAAAAATATTAGGACCAGGGTCTGAACATTTCGTCTCAGATTCAAGCGTCGAAATCATCTCCGAACCTCCTCGTAATCGCTATATTACTGGGATCCTTTATCCGAAAGTAGAAAGCAAAGCATCGGGCCGTTCATCGGATGACATCTCCGGAGATGACCAAGATGTCGACTTTGATGCCGAAAGCGAACCTATCGTTGTTGACAATAGTTTCAAACCGACTTCGATTGGCTTATCGTTTTACTGTTTGAAAACTTCAACCTTGGATTTCAAGATTAACACATCGGTTTATAACATGACTGAAAACCCTTGGATCGATTTACCAGCGGACCTTCTTGAGTCGATTTTACCCATTGTAACCGATGCTCAAGTAACTGAACCAATTTTGAAAATTTCTGATGATCAAAAACAAATTGCCTATGCTGATAGCTATACTCGAAAGGCGATAAGTCTCCAAAAACGGCTAAAAAACTTGATTGATCAACTTAAAGAAAAGCCGGAAATGAAAGACGCCGCCGCATTTCTTTATCGGCTTTACAATCTGAATTACCTCTCTGAAAAATCTAAAAAGGCAAAGCCGAAAATTTATCAGCGTCGTCCGATTTCCACCAAGGTTACCTTAGATTTGACGAAACCACGATCAACTACAGAAATTATGCAATCCGGCGAGCCACTGGGATTATCGATTTTTGCGAAGGTACGAGAACTCCCCCTTCCCGACAACAAAAGAGCAGTCCAGGCCGTCACGTTGGTCGTCCAGAATACTTCAAAGTCGACAATCTTTTTCCAAACCCAAGTTATCCTGAATGCGATGCACTCACTCAAGTTCTGCGCTTCAGAGGACGTCATGGATACCCATCTGGAACAGCTTAGCAAAGAAGACCAAAAAATCCGTTTTGAGTACCGCAACAAGAAAACGTACGCTATCGGACATGGTATTTCGGTTGGCTGGTCCCCGCAAGCCGGCGAAGTGGAATCCATCTTCACCGAGTATGTCCCAACCTATGAACTCTCACCCATGTCTTTTGATTTGGAGGGACTTAGTAAGGACATACTCCGCCCGGACAGTTACCTTTCTGAGGTCCCTGAAGAGGCACAAATACAATCCTTGACCAAGTTTGCTGCGAAATACGACGCATGGATTGATGAACGCGAGTTGCAGGTACCTGAGATCAAAATGGAGAACCCCAGTTACGCCGAGATTGCCAGTAGCAACCTTCAAGACTGTCGAATCTGCAGCAACCGCATACACCAAGGCATTGAACTCCTGCGCAGGGATCCAGCAGCTCTGCTCGCCTTCGATCTCGCCAACGAGGCCATCTTACTGCAAAGAAGTAAAAACCCCGAACGGAAGATGCAATGTTTTCGGTCTCGCTCCTATGAAAATCTGGAAGATGATCCAAACACAAGTTTTGCTTGGCGTCCATTTCAACTGGCCTTTATACTCACAACGATTGATTCACTGATAAATGAAAAGAGCGACTTTCGTGACGTTTTAGATTTGATTTGGATCAGCACTGGCGGCGGCAAGACTGAGGCGTACTTATGTGCTATTGCGCTGGTAGTCCTCTACCAGCGTCTCGGTGACGCCGATGCTAAAGGCGTTACAGTTATCATGCGCTATACACTGCGTTTGCTGACTGCGCAACAATTTCAACGTGCCTCTTCAATGATTTGCGCTCTTGAGTTCTTGCGTCAGCATCGTGACGATCTTGGTAGTAACGAAATCAGTGTGGGTTTATGGGTTGGTGGAGGTTCAACACCTAACCATCGTAAAGAAGCAAAAACGGATTTTGTTAATCTTCGGAAAAACCATGATAGCCCAAATCCGTTTCAAGTACTTGAATGTCCTTGGTGTCATCGAGAGCACAGCATCATCCCAGACGACACAGAAAAACGTGTCGTGGATGCATGGGGGTACGCTCCGCTAGTCAATGGCAATGATTTTGATCTCCAATGTCAAAATTCCAGTTGTCCTTTCCACGAGAAGTTGCCGATTTATGTTATTGACGATTCTATCTACAAAAATCAGCCGACGCTCTTATTTGGAACCGTTGATAAATTTGCGCAAGTGCCGATCAACGAAAAGACGGCGGCCTTGTTCTCCTGCTCCAACGGAAAATCTGGCGAAGCCTATAAACCACAGCTCATCATTCAGGATGAATTACACCTTATCTCCGGTCCGTTAGGTAGTATCGTCGGGCTTTATGAAAGTAGCTTTGATTACATCTTGTCTTCAGGATCTTCACGGCCTAAATACCTCGCCTCGACGGCGACTATCAGAAATTCTCAAGAACAAGTTCGCAACCTCTTCGACCGAGATGTTATGCAATTTCCGCCAGACGGACTAGACGTTGACGACAATTTCTTCGTCAAAACAAGGAAACCTTCTGCTGATGGCAATCTATATGGTCGCCAATATGTTGGCGTGATGGGTACAGGTAAAACCCAAGTGACAACAGAAATTCGGCTATTTGCGGCTCTTCTTCACTCGATTGTTGAGCTTGGGCTGAGTCTCGAAGAACAGGACCTTTTCTGGACAGTCGTTGGTTATTTCAATAGCCTCAGAGAGTTAGGGAAAGCTTCCACCTTACTGATGGATGATGTGCGCGATGAGCTGCGTCGTCTCACCAAAATCGAAGGCTCCGCTTCTTCGCGGCAGCTTAATACGTTCGGTAATCTTGAGCTCACTTCACACGTTTCTAGTAGCGAAATCGTCAACACAATTAAGAAGCTCACGCACACGCACACTTCGGATGAACGTGCTGTCGACACCATGATCGCTACCAATATGCTCTCAGTAGGCATCGACATTTCAAGATTGAACAGCATGATCGTTGTTGGTCAGCCCAAGCTCACCTCCGAGTATATCCAAGCAACCAGTCGAGTTGGCCGAGACACATTGGGTTTGGTGTTTGCACTATACAGCTCGACCAAAAGTCGCGACCGTTCTCACTATGAGACATTCACAAGTTATCATCAGAATATGTACGCCCAAGTAGAGCCAAGCAGCGTAACACCATTCTCCCAACCTGCCTTAGATAAGGCTTTAGCAGCTGTTTTGATTGGTATGCTACGACACACGATTCCTGCTCTCTTATCTCAGAAAGACGCCAGTTCAATTCTCGAGTTCAAACCAGAACTAGAAAGTGCAAAAGCATTTTTGCTTGATCGCGTACAACGAAACGATTCGGAAAATCTTTACACAGCTAAAGCAAGTGAAAAGCTTGATGCCATCTCTGAAAACTGGTTGCAATCTGCCGTTTTAAGTGACAATACTGCGAACAAGAACCTCTTATACTTCGCGGCAAAGAAAGACGCCACACCAGACACCGTTTACCTCCTAAAAAGTTTTGATATGAGACAAGCTCATCACGAAGCTTACTTCGCGATGAACTCTATGCGCGATATAGAAAATTCTGGGAATATTTCCATAAAGGAGAGTCTGACAGATGACTAAGTTTAACGATGGCAAAATCTCAAATGACGGTCAGCGCCGTTCACCAGAAAACCAAATTCGCCAATCACAGCTGATTACCCCTTTTGGAACTGGCGCCCTTACCCAGATCAACAATCAATCGGTGATGATTTGTGACTCGGAGTTCTGGCAGCCTACAAGTAACGAAGACCCTATCGTCGACATTCGCCTACAATCCAGCTTAAGAGCAGCTGGATTCATCGCTCCCCCAACTGATATCACCAAAGAATTCATCACTGGAGTTTCATTTCCACAGTGGTATTTCGGACCAAAGAACCGCGAGCTTCGGACACTATCGCAGTGGCGTGCTGATCTCCGAAACGATGCGGATCTGAAGCGCTTTGATGTCAAACCGTTTCATTTTGAATTGTCAAAGTCTAACAAACGCTATCGGGAGGAATTGATCCCGGTCCGACTCGTCTGTGCCTGCAGAGACGGCCACATCCAAGACTTTCCCTGGATGGAGTGGGCACACTCTAAAGAAAAAAATGATTTTCCCCGTGGCACTCATCATCTGAAGTTAAAAGATAACCCTCTTTCTGGCACGATTGGAGACCTTGTGATCGAGTGTTCTTGTACGGCTAAACGTAATCTTCAAGGCGTATTTGATGATTCATTTGGCGCCACCCTTTCACGCATTGGTGTGAAATGTCACGGTCGATACGGATGGAGGAAGAACGAACACCCTAAACAATGTCGCCGACAGCCAGTCGCACTCATGCGGAACGCGAATAACCTTTACTTTTCCGATATTGTCGGATCAGTGAACATACCCATGGAAGACACTGCGCTTCAGGAGCAGTTGACTCAAAATTCTAGCTACCAGGCTTTACTCAAACAAGTGTTGAAATCCGCAACGCTCAACGAGATGAAAGCGACGCTTTCTCAAAGATACGCCCCGTTTTTGGAGACGCTTGTTGATGAAATCGAAAACTCGCCCACACCGGAAAAACTGATCAATGTTTTCTCAAGTGTGTGGCAAGCCGCTCATGCAGAAGGAGAACAAAGCCAGATGGATTACCGCCGAGACGAATATCTCGTTTTAACTGGCGCTAAGGAATATGCCCGTAACACAAATCGCTTCGACATGACACTTCAACCTCGTGAACACTTTGGGGATACGAAACTCGGAAGTGCCTTCCAAAACATTACGCTTCTAAATCAACTTGAGGTCATTTCTGTTCTTAAAGGTTATAGTCGAATTCGTCCAATCGAGTCGGATATGATGCTGGAACAAGAACAAATCGAACGTGCAAGTGCAGAAGTAGATGGCCGAGCAGACGAGGCTCCTGTTAATGAAGTTTCGTTGCGTCGTACAGATAACCGGTTTGTCGCTCTGAAAAACTCAGGTGAAGGGATATTCATTGAATTGAACAGTCAACTTCTACGCCCTTGGAGAAATAGCCTCGACGGTTCAAAAATCTTCGCCAACATTGTGCGTAAACTTTCGATTCAAGTTCCAGAGAACCGTAAACCGTTGATCGATCCCACCTACTATATGCTTCACACCTTATCTCATATACTTTTACGTGAGCTCAGCTTCGCCAGCGGCTATTCATCTTCTGCATTAAAAGAGCGACTGTACTTTTCCAGCGGACAAGCAGACAAGTCTGATATGGCAGGTATCTTGATCTATACATCAAGCGCAGACTCTGAAGGCACGTTAGGCGGCCTCGTTCGCCAAGGTATACCGGACAACTTCTTCAAAACACTCGCCAGTGCCTTAGAAAAAGCTCGCTGGTGTAGCTACGACCCCACCTGCATTGATAGTTCCGGCCAAGGACGCGATTCGTTAAACATTGCTGCCTGTCATGCCTGTGCGCTTGTGGCGGAAACAAGTTGTGAAATAGGTAATGTGTTCTTAGATCGGGGCATTCTTGTTGGCACCCTAGATGAGCCAGATTTAGGATTCTTCTCGCCTTACATTAACGAATAACAAGCAATGAGGTCAGCCTGTATTGAGCTGACCTCATTGCTTGTTTAGTAGTATCGTTTGCGCCATTTTCTTAGCTAGATAAGGAGGAACGGCATTACCTATTTGCTTAAATGCTTGTGTTCGGGAGCCCATGAAGTAGAAATCATCTGGAAATGTCTGAATACGTGCCGCTTCTCTCACTGTAATCGAACGGTTTTGCTCCGCATCTGGATGGATATAGTAATGTCCATCTTTAGCGATGTGAGCTACAACTGTTTGTGAGACACCATCTGCCGGTAACGCCTTGAAACGATCTAAAAACACCTCTTTATTATGGTGAGTCTGTAGATCTTCGGGCAGGTCGTTGTAATGAAGAATTTCATGTTTTGCTCTCTTTTCCGCTGCAATCTTATAAATTTTTAGATCCAACTCCCGATTGGGCCGGGCAACGTTCTGAGTTAACTTACTTAAGGGAGTGCGAAGATTTTCCAAAACAAAAGTACACGGTTGAGCCTTGGAATATTGGTTGCAGGTCTCCCCGGCCTTCAGCTTTGGTAAATCCCTGAAGAATTCGCCAACAGTCCCGGGAATTTCTTTCAAATCTGCAAGTCGTTTAAAGAAAGAGAACTTTGGCAGATCATTTCGCTGTCCATAAAGAATAATGCGCTTTCGTTCTTGAGGGATGCCAAATTCGGAGCAATCAACTAGCTTCCAATCAATATGATACCCTAGCTCATCAGTGATTGACTCGAACTCTTGCTCCATCTTTGGAAACAGTCGCTTACCATCAAGATCATTGAAAGAAAGGAGTCCCCGCACATTCTCGAACAAGAAAAACTCCGGCTTGTAATGCTCCAGAAACTGAATATAGAAGCGATACAAATAAATTCGCTCGTCAGTTTCCTTTTTAGCCTCATTACGCTTTCTTCCCACTGTAGAGTATGCCTGACACGGTGGTCCGCCGATAATCCCATGTACTTGTCTGCCCGAAAGCTTCGAGTCGATCTTCGCCAAGATCCCGTCCATAGTATCCGTATCAATTGTTTCATTGATTGTTAGGGCTTTTTGGCTTAATCCACACTGCAGTTCCAATTCAGAAAGTGAAATTTTCCCATCCAGGAAATCGCGATACTGCTGAAGCATGTTACGCTTCTTCAGCTGATAATAGTCATCTCGTAATCTCAGTGTCTGACAGGCATCAGCACTCATTTCAACGTGCGCTAGGATATTATATTCAGGACGTCGAAAGCCTTCAGTAAGTCCCCCTGCGCCCGAAAACAAGTCTATGATGTTTTGTCTCATGTGTGCACCTCGTACAAATTATATCATCTAAAACCATACTCGGCTATGCCACAGACCATGTGTCGAAGTTCGGTTTTCTTGGAAAATTCACGCTTAAACAACGAATCGTCAATGATAAGTGCTTGATCACGCCGCTTGTCGGTAAATTTGACGGACATAGTTGATGAATCAAACCGAAACCAGCCGAGCCAGTCGTCATCAGTTAATCCACGAATCATTTAACCAGTTGCGGACAGTGTGCCTAGAGAAAATTGGATCAACTTCCGCCGGTATAGAGAAAAGCGCTGAAAAATAGTCAAAATCATAAATTGAAACAGGGCGGGAATTTTAATGCCTTTGTGTTTTTGGACATTGATTGGCGCAACACATTAAGAAAATGGATCAATTTGAAAAAAACACTGCGTTTTGAGATGAATATCATGGTTCGATTGTTGTATGGTTATTATGGACGTAAACATTCCTTCCGTATGTTGTTTTTTTGTCGACTCAACTATACAACACGGAGCAGCTTGCGTCTTTTTTATGCCAAAGAATCCCGATTTCTCGGGATTCTTGGCGGATATTCAACTTTCATTCTTTAACCGTATTCGTTTTACCATAATAACGTCGAGAAGTCTGTAGCAACAAGTATTCTATAATTATTCAGCTGCCACTAATTATTGTTATCTGTTTTATATTTTCTTCTGTCTTCCGCAACAAGCGGCAAATCTCTTGCCGAAGAATCAACATTTTGTGCTACCAACAAAGCCTTCCTCAACCCCGGATCAACCGCATAAATATAAAGCCCATGTACACCACGGGTCAGCAAAACATTAAGCTCATTTTCGATAAGCTCGTTTGCAACGCTTACTTTACTATTGTCCGAAAGTGTGCGTTTATTTGTGGCACCACTATCACAACTCTTTGAAGGGTCAAAGACGATTCTTCCTTGCCGAAACTTGACAGATGGTCCAATGATGACCCCTGCAAAATTCAGATCAAAGCCCTGAATTGTAAAGGTGGATCCTACCTCTTCGAGTGACTCGGTCTGTTCTGCCCATGGAATGTCCTTGTTTCCTCGATGTTTTGTTCTAGGAAGTTCAAGATTCCACGGAGCTCGCCAACTACCAATTTTCACATACCATTTTGGCTTGTCTTTTCCTTTTTGAGTATACGGCCAATCGAATGTGGCCAACAACCTCGAAAGACCGTTTTCATTATCGGACTTCTTATTTTTTATAGCAGCCTGAAGTTCTGCCGGAGAATTGAATATTCGTATCTCATATTGCCTGTCCTTTGGTATTGGTAATACCTTATGCGCATGAACAAGACTATCAACCCACGCGATTGTTCGGGGGCTCGCCTGCATACGCATTTGCTGCTTCAGGTTAATGATGTTTTCCCCTGCCAGCTTCTCTATCTTTTGTAGCTGCTGATCTTCCCAGTATCCGTTTGTGCGCAAAACCTGATGTTTGTCGAAAACGGCAATGACCACCCGAGCCCTCAGTAGTAGATCCATGAGTTGGTTTTTCCCTCGATACGATTGCTTGCCTTGTGTCCAAAGCAAATGCGCTTCATCCACTAAAATAACGTCAACTGGGGTGTCAGATGCCAAATGTTGATTAATAAATCTGGTCGGGCGCATGACACGTTCGTCTTTAGGTGATGATATACCTAATTTTGTCGCAATCTGCTGGTAAACTTTTAATTGCTCCTCGTGATTAACAAGTGTATACACCGATAGCTTATTAACTGGAGCATCCGTTTCCGTCCCATTTTGATCTAACTGCGTTGCCAATTCATAAAATAAACTACTTAGCAAAACGGTCTTACCGGAACCGGCCTCTCCTTCAACTAAGATGAGCTGGCCAACCTCCTTGGACCCCAGAGCTGATTTAACGTGATCAAAAATCTGTTCTTTTGCGGACAGCTGTTCATCCGTCAAAGCATGAAAAGGTGAAGCCTTGAACATTGCTGAATCTTCAACAACTTTTTGTACTGGAAATACAACTTTGTTGATGTGATGAAGCTTCTCCCACACATGAACAAAAATGTTGTTTTTCTCTCTTGCCGTATAATATTGGTTTTGTGGATTAGTACGCCGATTATTTAGTTGCTTGACAGCAGGTACTCCGGAAAGGTAAAGCATCAGTCTGTTTTCAATATCCATAGTCAGAGACTTGTTGAAATGCTGATGGCCAATCACAATCATCTGGGCATTCCGATCATTAGAAAACGATGCCCAGTCGGCTCGTTTCGCGGGGTCGTCAACAAGATGCTGAATCGTTCTCCTGTGGATATCTGATGTTTCTCCTACGTAAACCGTTACCTGATTTGCTGACTTTTTGTCTGTATGAATGACGTAAACCGTTGGATATTGTAACAGAAACTTATCAATAACAGGATCCTTGCCTTCAGCCTTTAATGTGGTTAAGCCATCACGACTGTAAGGCACTTGCCGTACTATTGGCTCATCAACCTTATCCATGCCTATTACCTACTTTTCTTCAAACTTCCAATGGCGTTGCTTGTTTTTAGCTAGTTTTTCTTCCACAATTTGGTTGGGATCAACATTTAGCTTCTCGCACATATAAAAGGCATAAGTGAGCACATCAGCAAGTTCGAATTTCAGGGCATTCTTATCTTCTTCAGAAAGATCGTTATCAGACTTTTTCCACAAAAAGATTTTCTCGACTTCGGAGGCTTCAATTCCTAATGCCCGTGATAAACCAATAAGCGTGTGGAATTCTTGCCAACCACGGTCATTGCGAAATTTAATTAAATCATCTATCACTTCTTGAGTCGTCATAGTACAGCCTCCGTAGATGTCTTTATTTTTACCATTATCTTTATTTAAACGCATAATCTTAATATAGGCTACTGAAAAACAGCAGTATGCTGCTTCAAAATAAAACTATTTTTGTCCCACTACCCCACTACCCCACAACCTGCCTAACCGCCACCCAAATCAACCCAGCAGCCATCAACCCCATGGAAACATTAACCACCCGCGACGCGATCCGCCGCTCGCGCTCGTCCATGTCTTCCAACATACCAAGAGTGTAGTCGTTATACGGCCCGGCGTCCCAGTAACCGACATAGTAGCTTAGAATGCCTTTTTCGCGGAAAGTTAATGGCTCGCTGTCTTCGTGTAGGAGCAGCTTGTCGTCGAATAGCGCGTATAGATCGTCGCTGAACATGGCGGCGCGGCGGTTGTGTTCGGCTTCTGCCTTGACGCGTTCCAGGAGTTCGTGGAATCTGTTCCATTCGCGTTGGTCGGCGTCGTCTTGTGGGGTCCATTCGTCTAACTTTTTCTGGAAGATGTGGAGGACGTCGTCGAAGTGGCGGCGTTGGTAGTTGTTGGCGAAGGTTAGGTAACGGTTGTCTTCGTTGAGGTGTTTGGTTTGCCAGGTTTGGAACAGGAAAAGGCCTAGCAGTCCGAGGGTTGTAATGGCGTTTAAGAGGTTGCTGAAGTTCCATTGTGCCATGAGGTGCTGGAGGCTGCTGATGACCCAGAAGGTGGCGATGAGCAGCGTGACGGCGATGGAGAGTAGCTGCTTTTGGCGGATTTGCGGATTTTTTTGCATTTCTTCGTAGATGGTTTGCCGGTATTTTAAGTACATGATGATATAGTCCAGTAGGTTCAGTGAGCGGACTTGCCGGTAAGTCTTGACGATCGCAAATAACAAAACGACCAAGCTGACGAGATTGATTACCTGGTTGATCGCATCAATTTGCGCCATAGCGTAACTCCTTTGCAAAAAGTATCGGGCACACGTTTTTCCAGCCAGAAACGTTGGCGACTGTGGCCTGCTGACTGGCCATTTTGCCACATGTGCCAACATAATTTGATTTTAAACGGAATTCCACTAAATTGCGAGGTTAACGAAAAGGTTCTGCTCAACTGCCGATAATGGGTAAGTTGCCTTTTCCCCTTTGCGCTGGATGTGCTACAGTTAAGTTCTGTATAGAAGTAACATCAAGCATCTTTGGGGAGCAGAAAAAATTGACCAAACAAGCACATCACATCGTCATCCCTGACGCCATTATGGAAGACTTGGATATTAAAGATGGCGAACAAGTCGAGGTGACGTTAAAAGATAAGGAAGCGGTGATTCGGCCGAAGCAGGCGGATACGGGGACGCAGACGATTTCGCTGCGGTTCTTTCTGATTCCATCGATTCTGTCAGGGATCATTTTTCTGGCGTATTTCTTCTACTTTAACATCTTGCAGGTGCCGATGACGGGCAAGAATTCGATTGCGCAGATGGTGATTGTCCTTGGCGAGCTGAGTGGCATGAGTACGTTTGCAGTGGCGTATATTCGCAATCACCGGCAGATTCATGGACGTGATCATCGCCGGCGCTATTGGCGGATTTTTCCGACGTTGCTGCTGTCATTTGCGATTATTCTTGCATTCGTGGCATCGGTGTTTTTCTGGGCGATTGGTTATATGTTTGAAGGCGTCAGTTTTGATATTTACACGGCGACCGGGCTGTTCTTCATTTTTATCAGTATTGTGAACTACCTGATGATTTATTCGGCGCTGTCGATTTCGACGTCGTTTATTACCACGCTATTTCTGTCAACGTTTGTCGGCGGTGTGGTGGGCGCGATTGTGACCAACAGTTCGCGTCAGTGGTGGCAGCACAATGTCAGCTTTTTAGGCACCAGCAAAGCCCTGAACGCGTGGCAGTTCAATCTGACCATCGCGGTGTCGGCCTTGCTGTGGATTGCCTTGGTGGACTATTTATTCGTGCCATTGATGGCGCATCGCAAAACCGACTGGCGGCTGATCACGCTCCGCATCTTACTGACCGTCGCAGCCATTGCCTTGCTGGGGGTCGGCCTGTTCCCAAATAATCGCGGCATCTTGCATGTCCTGCACACCCAAAGCGCGTGGTTCCTGAACTACTTCCTGATCGGCATGATCATCGCCGTGCGCTGGCTGCTGCCGGGCGTCTCGCGCGAATTTCTCAGCACCAGCTACACCATCGGCGGCATCATTATCTTAGCCGCCATCCTGTTCCAGTTCGTGCACTACCTATCGCTGACCGCGTTCGAGATGATCGCCTTCGCCCTAGCCATGTCATGGATCATGCTCTTGCTGCAAAACATCCACCGGCTTTATCAAAAAGATGAATCCACCTTCGTCGTGACGGTGACGAGTGGAAAAGAGAAATCACCTGAAAAATCGGCATAGAAATCACATCAAATGGTGAGCCTCAGCGCATAAACTGAAGTTCGCCATTTTATTTTGCTCCAATCGCTGACACCTTGAACTGCTGTACCCCATCGTTGGCGCATCCAAACATACCATGACCGGCGTCTATGTAAAAAACAACCTCACCAGCAAATCGCCAGTCAGGTTGCCTTTTGTCTGCCATCTGATAATCGGTTGTTATGAGGTAGTTATCCCAGGTGCTCCAACATCATTCAATAATTTTCGATCGTCGGGTAATGCTGTGCATTTTCTCAATCCACGGGTGAATGGGTTCCTTCAAGAAAAGTCCCACCAAGAAGAAGCTAATGCCGAATGCGGCCAGAACGGCGAGGTCAAGCCAGAGATTAGGCCAGTAGATACCACCGACCGTTTCCCGTAAGAGGTTAACGGCGTAGGTGAATGGCAGCCACGGGTTGATCATCTGGAAGAATTTGCCCGAAAGCACGACCGGGAAGTTCCCGCCGGCTCCGGAAATGGATAGGACCAGAATGATGATGCCGATGCCTTTCCCGATGTTGCCGAATAGCGAGATCAGCATGTAGAGAATCGAAACGAAGACCACGCTTAGCATCATGGAAAATAGCAGGTAAAGCGGCTTGTCGACGACGTAAGTGCCAATCAGGAAAAGATTGCCCAGTGCCGCAATGAGGCCTTGCAACATCCCCAGCCCGACAAACGTCAGCCAGCGCGCAACGTACATTTGTTTGACGGTGGCATCGCTGAGTGTTGCCGGCAACTGATATTCGGTGATCAAAATCGCGCCAAGTAATAACGCACCGACCCAAATACACAAGGCCAGATAGAACGGCGCACTTTGCGAACCATACGTCGGAATCGCGTAGAAGCTTTGTTGCTTGAGTTCGACCGGTTTAGCCAAGAACCCGGCCTCTTTTGTCGCATCCCGGCGCAAAAGCTTGATCAGCTGCGATAAGTCAACCGACTTTTCACCTTTTTTGATGGCGGCGGCGCCTTTTTGAATGGCATCTTTTAGGGTCGGCCAGTCGTTTTTGATGAAAGTATGCGCATCATCCAGCCCACTCTGCAGCTGCGGCATTTTTTCGTTTGCCAGCGCCAAGGTGTTGGTCAGATCCTTTTCAATGCCCGGCAGATCCTGGTTAATAAAGTCGGTCGCTTTCGTCAATTTGGCCTTAAGGCTAGGAAAATCGTTTTGGTACAAATCCGCAACGGTCGTCACGCCACTCGTGATCAGATTCATGTGCCCATTCAGTAAGGTGTTGGCATCGGTTAGTTCCTGCTTCAGCGCTGGTAATTGTTGTTGAGCCTTGACCAAAAAGCTGTGCGCCTGCGTGAGTAAATCCTTGGTGCCGCTGAGGAGCGATGGTAGTTCTGGCAGAATCTGATTGTTGATGGTGGCAAGCGTGGTGCTGGCGTCCTCAAGTGCGGCTTTAAAATCGCTTAACACTTGTTTGACACTGGTGCCGATATCAAGTGCCTTTAGTGCATCAGCAGCGGCAGCAAACTGATCAGCCGTTTTGGCTAGTGCTCCCAAGCGTGCCTGGATCTCACTGGTACTCAAATTAGGCACGTCCTTGGCCAGCGCTTCGGCACCATCCTTCACTGCGGTTGCCATTGCCGCAACTTCTTTCAGCTGGGCAATGGCGCCGGCCAAGATCTGGTTGTCTTTACCGGTAAGTTTGTTAAGGCTGGCCTGCACCCGTTCAAGCATTTCGGCCAAACTGGTGGCATTGTCTGCCACCTTGCCTTGCCGCTTCGCCAAAGCCGTCAGCCGTTCGGCCATGGCCTGTTTAACGGCGGCCGTATCCTGACTATTGTCAAGCTGCTGAAGCTGATTCTGTAAGGTTGTTAAATCCGCACTCAGGCTGGTATTGGCCGCCGCAATCAGCGTTAGCCCGGCATCAGTGGCATTTTGCACGACATCCAGAGCGGTACTGATTTTCGGCAGTACCTCATCCTTGGTAGTCCCCACGGCTGCCTGCGCCTTTTGACCAAAATCCGTCAGTGCTGGTAAGGTGCCATCGACCTGATTAATCACCGTGATGCCTTGATCAGTCACCTTGACCGCTTGACTGACGCCGCTTTCCAGTTGATCAAAATTGGTGACCACCGTGTTCAGCTGGGCGCCGGCTTGCTGAACTTCCGGCAACTTGCCCTTCACATCAGTTGCCAGCTCCCCGGAATCTTGCACCAGCGGCAGATAGCCATTCGCGGCGGTTAGCTTCTGCGCCATTTGATTGACTTCTGGGAGATACTCGGCGATTTCATTTGCCGTTTGTAACTTTGCTCGGATTGCCGGCATTTTTCCTTGCAAGTCATCCACTTCAGTTAGGTACTTTTCAATAGTTGGCAACTGATCATTGGTATTCGTGACCAGACTGGCGAACCGGCGAATCATTGGCAGATTTTGATCCAGCTTGATGCCGGCTTTATTAAACGTTTTGACTAGCGTTTTGGCGACGGTTGCGACGAATTCATCCGAAATGGTGTTTTGCAGCGTGCTCGCGCCGGTGCTGGTAATTTTCGGAGCAATCGCATTGATTTTCTCGTTTACATAATAATCTAGCTTAGGCTTATGGATCTTCCCGTCAACAAAGCTCAGCAGATCAGTGGAAAAATGCTTCGGCACCACGACGCCAGCGTAATATTTGCCGCTTTTGACGCCTTCTTGGACGGCCTTTTTAGAATCAACAAACCGCCAGCCAAGCTGTTTGTTGTGCTTCAACTGATCCATCAACTCATCGCCGACCGCAATTTTCTGGTCGCGAAAAGTCGCTGGCTGATCGGCCGAGTATACCGCAACCGTCAGATCCTGGGTATTGCTGTAAGGATCCCACAGTGCCCAAACGTTAAACCAGCAATAAAGGCTGGGAATAATGACCAGTGCCGCGATCAGCAGAAAAGCGAACGGACTTTTCACAATCCGTTTCCAGTCCAAAGCAACTAGTTTACCAATGTTACGCATAACTTCCTCCGAATGTCAGATTGAAATATTGGTCGATTATATCACAGGTGTTTGCTTACGCCATTGGACAAAATGCGGGATGTGTTGGGTTTTGCAAGGACAGCGCTTGACGTTTCAGAATATCAAAAACATCATAAAAAGCCTTAACCTTACCTTATCAGGCATCAAAACACCCAAGGTAGCATTAAGGCTTATTTCAATGCAATTTTTCTTACAACGACGCCGGCGAAACCGATTCGACCTTCACATCTTCCCGTTGAACCGCAAGGAGATCCGCACCAGCTTGAACAGTTGTGTCCGCAACCGGCTCGATACGCGCGTAGGATTTGCTATTCGTGATCAGCACGATCGTAGTCGGATCAAGTCCGGCCTTTTTGATCGCCGCCCGGTCAAAGGTGCCGAGTAAGTCGCCTTTGTTGACATGCTGGCCGGCTTTGACCGCTACCGTGAACGGTGCGCCTTTCAAGTTGACGGTGTCGATGCCCAGATGGACCAGAATTTCCATGCCGTCATCGGTCGTCATGCCATACGCGTGACCAGTGTCGGCAACCACCGACAATGTGCCGGTTTGCGGCGCATAGACCTTATTGACGCCTTTTTCTGCCGGTTGGATCGCCAGTCCGTCGCCCATCATGCCGGAAGCGAAAACCGGATCGCTGACCTTGGTCAAAGCCATGGTTTCACCGCTGACCGGTGCGTAGACTTTGTCGTCGCTGACGGTGGAGGAAATCAAGGCATTGGCCGTCTCGACGTTTTCGTCAGGCTTCAGAACTTCTTTAGGGATTGCGAATGCGTTGGTGGCAACGAATGCGACCACCACCGTCCCTAGCGATACCACCGTGTACCATAACAATGCATGGCCGTTATAGATGTACATCAGGTAAGACGGCACCACTGCGAGTCCATATGAGTTGGCAGCGACATTGAGCATGCTGAGAATCGCCGCCCCAAGCCCGGACGTCAGCACCGTAACGATCAGTGGCCGGAAGTTGTAACGAATCAAGACCCCGAACAACGTCGGTTCCGAAACACCGAATAGTTGCGAAGTGAACGCGCCCATTGACGTGGCTTTTGCCTTATTGGAACGGGCCCGCAGAAAAATGGCGAGCGCCACGCCTAAGTTTGCAAATCCATACATAGCTTCCAACGTGATCAACGGGTTCAGGCCAGTTGAAGCCAGCAATGACGTCTCGATGGCAATCATGGTCTGATGAATCCCGATCAAGACCATCAACGGATATGCCGCCCCGATCAGAAAGCCGCCAATCCCAAATGGCAAGTGGATCACCGCTTCAACGCCGACCAACATCCCGCTTTCAATCGCATGAACAATGGGGCCGACACCCAGGATCATAATGGCGAACGTGACCAGCATGGTGAGAAACGGCGTCAGGATCTGTTCCAACACATTCGGCATATGCCGCCGGAAAAAGAGTTCCAATTTTGCCCCGATAAAGCCAGCCACTAGTGCGGTTAACACCGATCCCTGACTACCTTCAACCGGCAACCAGCCAAACAACATAATCGCCTTGGCACTGCCATCTGCCACCGAATAGGCATTCGGTAAAATCGGCGACACCAGCATCAAGCCGATGACGATCCCGATAATTGGCGTCCCTTTAAAATACCGGAACGTTGACCAGACGATCAGCGCGGGTAGGAACGCGAAAACCGTGTCGGTCAAAACGGAAATTACCGAGGTTAAGCTTGTCGGAATATCACTGGGAACCGCACCGAAAAGTTTCAAGACCTGAGCGTTCGTGGCGGCACTTTTCAACCCTAAGAACAGACCCGTTGCAGCAATAACCGGAATAATCGGAATGAAAATACCAGACAGCATCGCCATCAAGCGTTGCACGAGCGTTTTGTGCTCGCCGGTCGCCGCCGCAGTCGTATCGGCATCATCCTTGCCATAAATGGCATTTACCGTGCCCAGCTTGGCAATCGCCGCATACACATCGTTGACAACGCCGGTGCCGATAATGACCTGATACTGACCGGAACCATAAAACACCCCTTTGACTTCCGGCAGTTTTTCCAGTGCCTTGTCGTCAATTGCCTTGCGATCCTTGACCACAAAGCGCAGCCGGGTTTGGCAGTGGGTTACGGAATCAATGTTGTTCTCCCCGACCAGCTTCAAAATTGCTTTTGCTTCTTGTTCATAATTTTTTGCCATCTTAATTCACCTCAATGAGAATCGCTTGGTAAGGTTGCAACGTTGGTGCGGCATCCGGATAGTTATTGAGCCAGATCCGCCCGGTCGGTAATGCGACCGTTGCTGGTTGTGCGCTTAAATTGACGAAAATCTGCACATGCTGCCCGCGGGCATAGGCGATAACATGATCGTCTGCGACCTTGATCGGAGCATAGTCGCCTTCGATCAAATCACTGCGCAATGGCGAATTGTTGCGCAACCGGCAAAGCTTTTGATAAAAGTGCCAGACCGAGTTCGGATCCGCATGCTCATCCTGCCAGTTCACACCAGGGGCCTGCTGGGCGATTGGCAACCACGGCTGATGGGTGCTGAAGCCGCCATTGACCTGATCGTTCCAGGGATACGGCGTGCGCGCATTGTCGCGCGACCGCCGATTGACACACGCCAGCGCCTCCGCTGGGGAATAGCCTTCCGCAAGCGCCCGCTGATAGTTATCATACGTCGGCAGATCGTCAAACTGGTCGATCCTGGTTCGCGTTGCATTGACCATCCCTAACTCCTGCCCTTGATAAATGAACGGACATCCCCGTAAGCAGAAGTACAACAACGCCAACGCTTTGGCTCCGATAGCATTGCGATAGGCCGGATCCTTAATATACTTGCTCAAACTCCGCGGCTGGTCATGATTTTCCAAAAAGTTCGCGCCCCAGCCAACCTTTTGAATCGCCAGCTGGCTTTTGGCAATCGCGTCACCTAATATTTTGGGTGTCCAGTCCGTTTGTTTGAACCATTCGGAACCGGAAGCCACATCAATATCGGCATAATGAAAATCAAAAATCATGGAAAAGTAGCCGTTGGGACCGATGAAGTCAGCTAGCTGATCGTAACTTACCCCAGAAGCCTCGCCAATTGTGACGGCGTTGGCTGGACGAAAAGTCGCATCATTTAGCTCTTTAAGAAAACGACCCAGACCCGGACGATTTTCGGCCTTACGCTTGATCTTGCCAAGGCCATCACTGCCATCAGGGGTCAACGCCGCAAAGTCCTGATCCTTTTTAATAAACGTGATGGCATCAATGCGGAAGCCAGCCAAGCCTTTTGCCAGCCACCAATTGATCATTTGGTAAATGGCTTGCCGCATTTTCGGATTTTCCCAATTGAGATCCGGTTGTTGAGGAGAAAAAACATGCAGGTAGTATGTGTTCGGTTCACCCGGCACCGCGGTCCAGGCCGAGCCGGCGCCGAAGTTCGAGCGCCAGTTATTCGGCGGCTGGCCGTCGTGACCCTGACGAAAAATATAAAACTGCCGATACGGCGAGTTTGGATCTTTTAACGCCGCCTGAAACCACGGGTGCTGATCCGATGTGTGATTCACCACCAAATCCATCACGACTTTAATGCCGAGCGCCTTGGCCGTTGCCATGAGCCGGTCAAAATCAACCATGGTGCCAAATTGCGGATTAATCGCTTGATAATCCGAAATATCATAGCCGTTGTCCACCATCGGACTTTTGTAAATCGGCGACAGCCAAATCGCCGTCACCCCCAATTCCTTAAGTTTTGGCAATTCCTCAATGATGCCAGGCAAGTCACCAATGCCATCGTCGTTACTGTCCTTGAATGACGCCGGATAAATTTGATAAAAGATTTCCTGTTGCCACCATGTGCGGCTGGTTGGATTGACCATGTTTGAATCCCCCTGCTAAATGACGCTTTGATATTTAAAATGTGGTATCGATTCCATATTGGCTAAAAATAAAACTCAGGCGCTTTGCCTGATTTTTAATGATAACGCTAATGTTGCCGGATCCTTTTGGTGGTCGCCGCGGCCAAGTCCGCGCAACAACATATCCGTGGCAACCTGGGCCATCTCGGTCACCGGTTGATGAACGGTGGTCAGCGGCACGCGGGCGAACGGCGCAAATGGCTGATCATCATACCCCATCACCGCGATGTCATCCGGTACCTTCAGATCCGCCGCCAGCAAACTATCCAGCACGCCAACCGCCACTTCATCCGAGTTGGTAAAAATGGCGTCAGGCCGCTTGACTGGTTCTAATGCGGCCAATTGTTTGCCAATCCCCTGGCCGTCCGCGGCTGTGTGCGCGTGATCAAAAAGTAATGTCGGATCAACTGCCAGTTTATGTGCCGCCATAAAGTCAAAGAACGCTTGAGTACGGGTCTTCCCGTGCCGCGCGCTTTGAATGGCACCGCCTGTCACGTAGGCAAATCGGCGGTGCCCTTTTTCATACAGGTAATCAAGTGCATCCCGCGTTGCCTGATAATGCGGCAGCACCAAGGAAGTCGCATGTGAAATCTTCACATCGGCATTCACCACCACAACGCGGCCGGGAAAAGCTTTGGCAACGGCCGCAACCCGCTCCGGTGCTTCAACCGAGGCCAAAATAATGCCATCCAATTTTCGACTTTTCAATTGATCCAAAAACCGCTCCTCGGCATCCGGATCATCATAAGTCTGCGAAATCATCACTTGATACCCTTGCTCATGCAGCGTGCGCTCAATTGCATCAAACAACCCAGCGAAAAACGGATTCGTCACCCGCGAGACCAAAACCCCGATATTGCCAGTTGCTTGGGCCCGCAATGAGGTCGCTGCAGCACTCGGTGTATAGCCTAGCGTTTGAATCGCCGCTTCAATCCGCGCCTTCTTGTCCGCGGAAATATACGGATGATGATTTAAATATCGCGACACGGTTGTCACGCCGACCCCCGCTGCTGTCGCAATTTCCCGAATCGTCACCATGGACTTGCTCTCCTTTTTATGGAATCGATTTCATAAAACGAGTATACAGCGCTTTCAGAGAATGTCAAGTTGTTATCCGGGAATTTTCCGCGCACTTTGCGCAGGACTGTCCTCACTAAACACCACGCCGAGGCAAACAAAAACTCCAGCCACATGACCAATTAAAGCCACATAACTGGAGCAAGGACATGACTTCTTTTAATCAAGCATTCGCCGGCCTCACAACCCGCCGTTATCCTTCCGCAAATTCCATGCCTGCACCGCGCTGACCGCAGCTGCCGGGGTGACGCGCACGGCACTGGGACAGGTATCGCCAAAGAACCGGCCGGAAACCACGCGATAGCCATCGTCAATGAAAAGCTCGAAAACGGACACGTCAATGAACAACCGAATCGTCACGGTCTTACCTGCTGGAAAACCAAATTGCCGCAGACTACCACCATTGTTGCGGTTCTCCCGCTGCACCATGCCTTGCCCGCTATCGGAATCAAGGTTAATCAGTAACTGATCATGATCGCCGTCAGGAATATGCAGCGTCGTCTTCTGCCCGGCCGCCAGCGTCATCGTGAGTTCGAAGGCACCGGTTAAGTCTGCCACTGACCAGTTATCATCAGCTTTCGTCACAGTTGGCAAGCTATCATCCGCAGTCTCACGCAATGTCTCGACGTTTGGATGCGGCACCAGACAAACATGCCCATCGCGGAGATCCAGCTTCCGCACGTAACTCAAAACGCCTTCCCAGCCATCGTCATCAGTTGGATAACTCGTGTCCGGCAAGCCTAACCACGAAATCGCAAGCGTGCCGTCCTTTTCGGTATTGGCCAGCCGAGTCGCGTAAAAATCAAAGCCTTTATCAATGTTCTGCAAGTGCTGATGCGTCAAGGCACCGGTTTCGGGATCAAAACTATCGGCCACAAGCGCAATGTTAGGGAAAGCATTTTCATATTCGAAAAAATCCTGATCCAACCCTTGCGGACAATAAACCAACACAACCTTACCGTTAATGAAGGCGATGTTAGGGCACTCAACCATGTAACCGCAAAACTCGTCCGGGATCCCGAGCGGCGCCACGAAACGCCAAGTCTTGTCCGGTTGTTTTTCATATAACAAAATGGCGCCGGTGTGGTCAGCACGCTGGCCGCCCACTAGGACATAGGTTTTGTCTTGATATTTGAAAAGAAACGGATCGCGAAACTCTTGGGTATACCCAGCTGGTGGCGCGGCGATCAACGGCTTAGGATCCTTAAACAGCCGACTATCCGCACCCAACACTGCACCCAGTTGCGTCGCATGCCGATGCCACTGTTCGTCACGGACATTGCCAGTGTACATGATCCGTAGCGTGCCATGCGTCACCAGCGCAGAGCCAGTATAAGCCCCTTGCGCATCATGCTCGTCCTCCGGCAAAAGATCTCCCGGCACCCGCCGCCAGTTAAATAAATCTTTTGAGACGACATGCGCCCACGACTTCAGGCCATGCACCGGACCAAATGGAAACTGCTGATAATAAAGATGCCATTTGCCGTTGAAAAAGTTCAGACTACACGGATCATTGATCAAGCCGGTGTCTGGTTGAACATGGGTTTTGGTCCGCCACTTACTTGCGGCGACTTGAGCTTTCAAGCTAGCCACGTATTCCGGTGTCCAAGCTGAATACGGCTGATAACGCTTTGCCATATGCTCAATTGAATCGGTCATGTACTTACCACCTTGTGTTTGAAAGAATACCCTTATCTTATCTGAGTTAATGGCAATGTCAATGAAAGCGTGAACAAAATAACTTTAGTTTTTCTTTCATGCTTGATGCGCTGGGATTTAGCGGCAAAAATGTGACGGCTTGGAACATCATGCCTAACCCTTTAAGAGTTCATTCGTAATATAACTCAATAATTCGCGCTCACCAAACAAAAACCCCGCAGCTGCTTGCTACGGGATTCGGGCTTGGCCGACCGGATGGAGGCCGATCGGCGACTTCACTTTGGAGGAGTAGAAATGAAAAAGTTGGTTGGGGTTTAGGAATGAGTGGGTGGCTCACTTCTATGCTGTTAATACTACCGACCATGTTTGAACATTTTGTGACGCTAAGTTGTTCTTTGTGTTAAGCATCTTACAAGCTTTCAGATCACCCATATCTGACCAAAAAGTCGTCACAACTGACTCACTAGTTGTACATATAGTCACGGGTCGCCGGCAAGTCCTTGCCTGACGGGCCTTTACTAATCAAATACTGCATGACGTCGATATTGCCGGCCTCAAAACTGGCAGCTGCGGCCTGCAGGTAGACATCCCACATCCGGGTGAACTCATAACCGAATTTTTGCTGAATCGGATTCCGGTGATTGTTGAAATTCGTATCCCAGAGTTCGAGCGTGTGCTGATAATGACGCCGTAACGGTTCCAGATCATCCAGCTGCATCCCCGCATCGATAATATGACCCAGATTTTCCGTCATGCCCGGAATATAGCCATCGGGGAAAATGTACTTATCAATCCAGGCATTTGATGCTCCGCCTTGTTGCCGAGTAATACCATGGATCAAGGCAACACCATCATTTTTAAGTAGTTTAGCAACATCTTTGAAGTAGCCTTCAAGGTTTTCCTTGCCGACGTGTTCAAACATGCCGACAGACGTAATGTAATCAAACGGCTCGCGATCGAGTTCGCGATAATCCATATACAGCACTTCAGCTACATCCGTCAGATGCTCGGCTTCAATGCGATCGGAAACCAGCTTGAATTGTTCCTTGCTCAGGGTAATGCCGACAACATGCAGGTGGTAAATCTTAGCCGCCCGCAACATCAACGTTCCCCAGCCACAGCCGATATCCAGCAAGGTACGCCCGGGCTGCGGATTCAGTTTACGCAGAATATGATCGATTTTATTCAGCTGAGCGGTTTCCAGATCGTCATCCCAGTTTTCAAAATAGGCGCAGGAATACGTCAGCGTCGGATCCAGCCATAATTTATAAAAGTCATTGCCGAGATCGTAATGCGAATGAATATCTTCCTTCGACTTACGCTCGGTATGGCTTTGTTTTGGCAAAAAGTGTCTGAGTTTGCTGCTGCGC
Source organism: Lacticaseibacillus zeae subsp. silagei (assembly GCF_030770335.1). Lineage (NCBI taxonomy): Bacteria > Bacillati > Bacillota > Bacilli > Lactobacillales > Lactobacillaceae > Lacticaseibacillus > Lacticaseibacillus zeae. Next base: position 2,113,117 of record NZ_CP132484.1, read on the forward strand.
ATAAAACTGCCGGCATTGGCATAAGCCGACGCAATCAGGCGTTGCAGCGGGCGGTTGCTACCCAACACCTCAATGTCACCACGCATATAGCCTTCACCTAATGCCAGCGAAGCATTTTTGATCAGCTGACGTACGGGAATAGCTTTTTTCATTTTGATTGTGATCGTTGGTTCGCCGGTGCCAAAGGTCTCTTCGGTATGGTCCCAATATTCAACCCGGACCGGAATATTAAAAGATTGACTGAACATGGTATGGTAGAACTTTTTTTCGAGCATGATGGCCTCCGTTTCGAAAAGTTACAAAAGTAATTATAAAACTTTTTAACCAAAGAAAAAACACCGCCGTAAAAATGGACGGTGTGGTGCCGTTTTCATTAAAATTGCCGGAACCGCGTCTGGCGCTTGGCAACCAAGCTTTGCGGATCCATGGCCGTCAGCTCAGCCAGTTTGGGCTTCACTGCGGCTTTGAGCGCTGCCGGAAAATCCGCACCGGTATCGGGAACGATACGGTCACAGACGCCTTTTGCCAACAGATCCTGCGGTGTCAGTTGCATCACTTCAGCTGCTTCTTTGGCGCGACTGGCATCTTTCCATAAAATTGCGGCAAAGCCTTCCGGTGACAAAATGCTATACATACTCTTATCGGTCATCCAGACTTCATCCCCAAACGCCAAGGCAAGCGCACCGCCTGAGCCACCTTCACCGACTAAAATAGCCAGAATCGGCGTCGGCAGATCCGAACAGGCCACAAGTAAGTCAGCGATCGCTGCTCCTTGCCCGTTCGCTTCGGCTTCTTTACCTGGGTAAGCACCCGGCGTATTGATCAGCGTGACAATCGGCCGGTGAAACTTAGCAGCCTGTTTCATGAGGCGCAACGCTTTCCGGTATCCCCAAGGTTCAGGACTGCCAAAATGGGTCTGCAGCCGCTCCGTCAAATCATTGCCCTTGTCAGTCGCAATGACGGTCACGGCTTGCTGATCTAGCCAGCCGATGCCGCCGATCACTGCCGGGTCATCATGGCTCTGCCGATCACCATGGAATTCATGAAAATTGGTAACCAGACCATTGATGAGCTCACGGGTTTGGTACGGCCGCGGTGCACGGGCCGCCTGAACGGTTGCGTAGGCTGAAGTTTCTTTTTTTGGCATGCGAAAATGGCCTCCTTGATTCGATTGGTGCTTGGGTGGAAATGGGTGGGACGGGACGTTCTATGATGCAAACGCGTTCGCAGTCGCAGAAATCTACGTGTAAGGACCTCAAGCCTAAATGGCCAAAACCCTGCCTGTGGCTTTCTTGCACAAAAACGCGTTCACTGGCGCAGGAGCCTGCGTGTAAGGACCTTGGTCGCAATGGCCTAAACCCGGGCCATCACGCCCAAGGCCACTTACACTCCGGCTCCTAACCGCGCCAGCTCACGCTCTATGCATTTTTAACAAATCCCCTACATAAGCTTCCTGATCACTCCGCGGCACGATGGCGTCGATGAAACCACTTTGCAGCAAAGTTTCGGCGCGTTGGAAGTTTTGCGGAAGTTTTTGGTTGATGGTCTGTTCGATGACGCGACGGCCAGCGAAACCGATTAAGCTGTGGGGTTCGGCCAAGGTGATGTCGCCTTGCATGGCAAAGCTGGCAGTCACACCGCCCATGGTTGGGTCGGTGAGAATGCTGATGTAAAGCAGGCTGGCATTGCTGTGGTTTTTAACCGCCGCACTAACCTTAGCCATCTGCATCAGTGAATGAATTCCTTCCTGCATCCGGGCACCACCGCTTGCGCAATACAAGACAACCGGTAAGCTGGCTTCTGTGGCTTTTTCAAATAAACGCGTTAAGCGCTCGCCAGTCACGGTCCCCAGAGAGCCCATCATAAACTTAGGATCCATGATGCCTAGGCCACAGACTTGGCCGCCAATGTTAGCTTGGCCAGTCCAGACGCTATCTTTTAAGCCGGTCGCCTGCCGTCCCGCTGCGAGTTTCTTGTCGTAGCCGGGGAAGTCAAGCGGATCGGTTGTGACCAGATCGGCGTCCCATTCAGTTGTTTCGGTTGCCACCAGCGCTAACCGCTTCTTGGCCGTGATGCGAAAGCCATAGTGGCAATGCGGACAGACTTGAGCATCGCCTAAACTTTCCCGATAGCTGCCTTGCTTACAGTATGGACATTGAATCCACAGGTTTTCGGGCAAGGCCGCTTCACGAGCAAGCGCTTCTTGGGTTAGTTGTGGTTGGAACATGCAGCATCCTTCCTTTCATCCTGCCATTGCGGCAAAAAGTCGCGGTTAAGATAAGCGGTATCGGCTTTACCGGCCAATACAACGGGTGCCCGGAAAAGTGCCAGCGCAAAGTCACGGTTGGTTTTAACGCCTTGAACATCCAATTCGGTCAAGGCGCGGTGCATTTTTGCCAATGCTTCTTGGCGGGTTTGCCCATGGACAATGATCTTAGCAATCATCGCATCATAGTAAGGGCTGATTTTATCGCCAGGCGCAACGCCGGTGTCAACCCGCAAACCTAAGCCGCCGGTCGGGAACCGCAACTGATTCAGGGTGCCGACATCGGGCATGAATTGATGGTCAGGATCTTCGGCATTGAGCCGACATTCAATTGCAACGCCAGATGGCTCGGGCGTCGTCAATTCGACGTCTTCGCCAGCAGCAATCTGCAACTGTGCGCGAACCAAATCGACGCCGGTCACCATTTCGGTAATCGGATGTTCAACTTGAATCCGTGTGTTCATTTCCATGAAATAAAAATGATGTTGCTTGTCCATCAAGAATTCAATGGTGCCGGCATTGAGATAATCAACGCCATTGGCAATAGTTTCTGCCAACTGCAACAGCTTGGCTCGCTCAGCGGATGTTAACACTGGGCACGGACTTTCTTCGATCATTTTTTGACTGTGGCGTTGTAAGCTGCAATCACGTTCAGGGAAGACGCTCACATGGCCTTGCCGATCGCGCAGCACCTGCACTTCGACGTGTTTCGCTGGCACAATTACCTTTTCCAGATACATCGTTGGGTCGCCGAACGCTGCCTGGGCTTCTGCCTGGGCACCGGCAAACTCGGCGGTCAGCGCATCGGCGTCGGTCAGCTTACGGATCCCTTTACCGCCGCCACCAGCACTGGCTTTAAGCATCAAGGGATACCCGATTGCCTGAGCCGCTGCCAACGCCGTATCGACATCCTGCAACGGACGGCTCCCGGGAATCACTGGCACCCCAAGATCAATCATGGTTTGCCGGGCGACCGCTTTATCACCCATCCGCTCAATCGCGGTTGGCTTAGGACCGATAAAAGCCAGGCCGGCATCGGTCACCAACTTGGCAAATTCGGCATTTTCGGATAAGAAACCGAAACCCGGATGCACAGCTTCAGCCCCGCTTAAAATGGCGGCGCTGACGACATTGCGCATATTCAGATAAGAGTCGGTTGCCCGTGGACCGCCGATGCAAATCGCTTCATCTGCCAGCGAGACATGTAGGCTGTGGCGATCGGCATTCGAAAATACCGCCACCGAGGTGATGCCCATTTCCCGCAAGGTTTGGATGATGCGGACCGCAATCTCGCCACGGTTGGCAACGAGTACTTTTTTGAACACAGTTCCACTTCCTTACACGAGTCTGAATCCGGCGATATTAGCCAATGGCAAAAACGAGTTCGGCACTGCAGGCCATGTCTTCGCCGACGTATACCTTGCCTTTGCCTAAGCCGGCATGGTCAATCAGTTTTTCCAAGGTGACTTCGATCCGCAAAACATCGCCTGGACGAACCATGTGGCGGAACTTGGCTTTTTTAATGCCGCCAAGATAGGCGGTTTTGCCTTTGAAGTCCGGCATTGACAACAAGGCAATTGCCCCGGCCTGCGCCATGGCTTCAATTTGTAAGACGCCCGGGAAAATCGGATTGCCCGGAAAATGGCCTTGGAAAATCTGTTCGTTGATGGAAACATTCTTTTGGGCCACAACTGATTCGCCAGGTTTAAGATCCAGTACCCGGTCGATCATGAGCATCGGATAGCGATGCGGTAGAATTTGCTGAATTTCTTGTGCTTCAAGTGTTTTCTTGGTTTCGAGCATGGAATAAAATTCCTCCTTAAAACGCGTTTGTTAGGTTTGCGGTATCGTTAAGCGTTTTTCTAAACACAGCTAGGGCCGTTCCATAGTTTTGCAAAGACAGAAGGATTTAGGCAATGCGTTCTGTGCCGTGCCAAACTACGCAATCTCCGGCGTTTTGGAGCTGGAACGTGGTGGGCACGACTTTGAGCCTCAGCAAACCCGGCTGAGTCTCAAAGCTCGGCCTTGTACTACGCCGGGAAGATCGCCCGGCTAGTACAATTTCACCACTGAGCCCCAAAACGCCTACGATTGCTTCGCTTTGACACTAGAATCTTAAGATCCCTTTAGTTGCCTGCAATGAACTTAAAAATAAACGATGCTTCAATTTTAGGAATTACCGGTCACTCTTGCATCGTAACGATAAATTGCCCCTTAGCCTACGCCGCTTATTCTTCGACCGTAAACAACGGCTGATCGTATTCGACCAAGCTCTCGTTGTCGACTTCGACAGCCTTGAGCGTGCCGGTTACGGTGCTTTTGATTTCGTTCATCATTTTCATCGATTCGATGATGCAGACAACCTCGCCTTTTTTGACGTGGTCGCCGACTTTGACATACGGATCGGCGCCTGGTTTGGGTGCCAGGTAAACGATACCGACTAGCGGAGCCTTGATGGCGGTGCCGGCGGGTTGTTCAGGTTGGGCAGCCGGTGTCGGGTTGACCGGTGTGGCTGGCACTGGATTGGAAGCCGGAGCAGCCGGTGCCGGTGCGACCGGACCCGCTTTGACGAGATGCAGGGAATCCTCGCCGAGCGTCAGTTCCAGCTCGTTCAAAGAACTTTGCTCCAACTGCTTAATCAAGGATTCGATCATTTTGGTGTCCATGACACTCACCACCTTTTGAAGGCCAAGACCGCATTATGGCCGCCAAAGCCAAAGGAATTGCTCAAGGCATAATCAACTGTAGTATCACGATTGTCTTGGTTGACCAAGGTGACAGGGCAGTCTTCATCTTGTGCCGCGTCCACGACGTTCATCGGTAACCGACCATCCTGCAATGCGCTCAAAGTCATAATTGCTTCAATGGCACCGGCCGCACCTAACAGATGACCTGTCAGTGCTTTAGTCGAACTGACCAGCACGTTGTCGCCGAAAAGATCATGAATAGCTTTGCTTTCCATGGCATCATTGGCTTTGGTGGCTGTACCGTGCGCATTGATGTAACCCACGTCACTAGGCTGAATGCCGGCTTCTTCGACAGCCAGCTGCATTGCGCGGGCGGCTTGGGCACCACTCGGATCAGGAGCAGTCATGTGATACGCATCACTAGTTGCACCATAACCTACCACTTCGCCTAAAATCTTGGCGCCGCGTTTCTGGGCATGGTCAAGACTTTCAAGAATCAGCGTACCGCCGCCTTCGCCAAGCACAAAACCGTTACGATCGGCCGCAAATGGCAAACTTGCTTGGGTCGGGTCTGCGGTTTTGGACAAAGCTGATAGCGCCGCAAATCCGGCAATTCCGATTTCGTTGACGGATGCTTCGGCGCCACCCGTAATCACAACATCGGCTTTGCCAGCTTGAATCCGCATCGCTGCTTCGCCAATGGCGTTCGTGGCAGAGGCACAAGCTGTGACCACCACGTAACTAGGACCGTGGGCACCAAAATATTGGGAAATGGTCCCGGCAACCATGTTACTAATGGCTTCAGGCACAAACAGTGGACTCACCCGATCCGGGCCTTTTACATACATCTTCGTCACTTGTTCCTGAATGGTTGTCAAACCACCAATCCCTGATCCGAAAATAACGGCCATACGATCAGCATCAACGGCGTCTTTGGTCAGCCCGGATTGCTCGTAGGCTTCAATGGCGCTGTATAGACCATATTGGGTAAACAGATCCAATCGCTTGCTGAGACGCTTTTGCATGCGTGCTTCAGGTTTGAAATCTTTGACTTCACCAGCGACTGTGATGCCGGTTTTTTCAGCATCAAATTTGGTGATAGGTTGAATACCGACTTTGCCAGCGTCCATCGTCGCTACGGTTTCAGCGACTGAATGACCCAGTGGATTCACGGTACCCATTCCGGTTACGACTACTCGTTGCAATGTCATTCCTCCGTTCATGTCCTTAACCTAACCCGCCGGCGACTGTCAAAGTCTGTCCGGTTATGTAGGCATTTTCGACCAGAAAGCGGGCCGTGTGCGCGATTTCTTCGGGCTGGCCGAAGCGCTTCAACGGAATTTCCGCTAAGATCTGGTCCTGACTGGATTGGCTCAATGCTGCGGTCATATCCGTGGCGATCATTCCCGGCGCAATCGCATTGACGCGCACGCCACGCATTGCCCCTTCACGTGCCAGTGTTTTGGTCAGGCCGATAATGCCGGCCTTGCTGGCAGCGTAATTCGCCTGCCCGATGTTGCCGGTCAATCCGACCACACTGGCGAGGTTAATGATGACCCCGGCACGCGCCTTCATCATTTTCTTGAAGGCAGGTTGGGTCACATAAAAAGTGCCATCTAAGTTAACTTGGATGACCTTGGCAAAAGTGGCCGGTTTCATCCGCATCGCCAACATGTCATCATTGATACCGGCATTATTGACCAAAATATCCACACTGCCGAATTGATCCAAGGCTGCAGCTACCAGCTGTTCACCAGTGGCTGGATCATCGACACTGCCTAAGACGGTGACAACCCCGTGGCCAAAGCCTTCTAATTCTTTGATCAAAGTTTCCGGAAATTCGTGGCGTGCATTCAGCACCAAGTTGGCGCCTGCCTGCGCAAAATTTCTGGCAATCGCTTCACCGATGCCACGCGAGGCACCCGTGATGATCGCGGTTTTATCAGTTAATTTCAATCTGCCTTCACTCCGTTATTCAAATCGGCGACCTCATTGAGGCTCGCTGCATCACTAATCAGATGCGTTGTCATCTTACGGTCAATCCGCTTAATCATCTTGCTAAGCACCGGTTTGGGACCCAATTCAACGATCGTATCAACGCCTTCAGCCTTCAGTTGCGCGATCACCGCCGCAAATTTGGTTGGTTCCGCAACCTGGGCGGCGAGCACGGAACGCATATTGCGCGCCGTAAACGGTTTGAGCGCAGTGGTGCTGATCACCGGAATCACTGGTTCAAACACATTGGCCTGTTTCAACGCTGCCTGCAACTGCGGTTGGGCACTAGCCATCAAGGGGCTGTGAAACCCGCCAGTCACATGCAACGGAATGGCGCGGACGCCTTGTGCTTTTAGCCATTTTTCAACGGCTGCCAAGGCTTCATGGGTGCCTGCCAAAACCGTTTGCTTGGGGCCGTTGTAGTTGGCCGGCCAAACATCCGGTGCCTGTTCGCAGGCTTCCTGAATGACCGCCTGATCACCGCTCATGACCGCCAACATACCACCTGGCCGATTCTGACAAGCCGTCGCCATCGCTTTACCGCGCGCCGCGACTAATTTAAGTCCGTCTTCCAGACTGAGACCGCCGCCAGCAATCAGCGCACTGTACTCGCCCAGACTCAATCCGGCCAAAGCCGTTTCCGGTGGTAATTCAGCGGATGCGACTTCATGCATGGCCACACTATAAGCCACCAACGCCGGCTGCAAGTCATCCGGATGCGCGGCAAAATCGCCATTGGCCAAAAACTCAGGCAAGTCAAAGTCCAAAACGGCGTCGGCACGGTCAATAATCTCTTTGAATATCAAAGTATTCTGGTAAAAATCGATCCCCATTCCGGGGACCTCGGCACCTTGGCCGTTAAACACATAAGCAAATTGCAACAGATGGAACCCTCCTTGTCATGTGTTTACTGACGTGGAAATGCATCCGCAGTCGTACTTGTGAGAAGGTCAGCCATTTTTGAGCCGGCCAAAATCTCTTTTGCCTGCTGCATGACTTCTTCAACGATGTCCTGACTGCTTTCTTCGCGCTTGACCAAACCGGAAATCTGACCGGCCATGAATGAACCATGATCGCGATCGCCTTCCAGAACAGCTTTACGCAAACTGCCATTACCTAATTCTTCAACAGCGGTAAAGTCAGTCGTACCGGACAAGGCGATTTCCTTTTCCAGTTTCAGGTAGTTACGACTCATCGGGTTTTTCAGCACGCGGGCTGCATGACCGACATACATACCGGTAACAAGCGTATCCACGTCTTTCGCCTTGATCACCGCATCTTTATAGTTTTGGTGAATCCGGCTTGAAGTTGATGTCAGGAAGCGGGTGCCCATTTGAACGCCGATCGCACCCAGGCTGAGTGCGGCCGCAACACCGCGACCATCGGCAATCCCACCGGCCGCAACAACCGGAATATCAACGGCATCAACGACTTGTGGCACCAAGGCCATGGTCGTGATACTGCCAATGTGACCGCCAGATTCCAGGCCTTCAGCAATCACACCGTCCACGCCATCACGCGCCATACGCTTGGCCATGGCAACAGACGGCACGACCGGCATCACAACGGTGCCATTTTGCTGGAGCCGTTCCAGATAACGGCTAGGATCGCCGGCGCCTGTGGTTACCAAGGCAACCTTGGCATCAACAATGACATCAATAACCTGTTCGACAAAAGGCGATAACAGCATCACGTTCACACCGAACGCCTTGTCTGTCATTGATTTTGCAACTTCGATCTGTTCCTTAACCCACGAAGCAGGGGCATGACCGGAACCAATGATACCAAGACCACCGGCTTCAGAAACCGACGCAGCTAATTTACCGTCAGCAACCCATGCCATGCCGCCTTGAAAAAGCGGATACTTAACGCCTAAGCGTTCCATTAATGGACTCATTGGCCCACTCCTCTCCAGTTGTCTTAAGCTTCGGTCTTTTCAGTGATGAAGTTTACCAGATCAGCAACCGTTTCGATGCTTTCATCGGTTTCGATCTTAACGTCGAATTCGTCTTCGATTTCGTTGATGATTTCGAAAATATCCAAGCTATCTGCATCCAGATCATTCTTGAAGTTGGTGGTCAACGTAACATCTTCAGCGTTTTTGTCCAATTGGTCAGCAATGATGTTTTGTACCTTAGGCAATACTTCTTCGTTTGTCATGTTAAAATGTTCTCCTTTAAATTAAGTGGTTTGACCGTTTTTTCGGTCAGTCTACAGGGATATTCGAATTAATACGTCATAATCAGCGAGCCGACTGACAAGCCGCCGCCAAAACCGCTGAGGACAAATTTCTGGCCCCGTTTCAGCTGACCGCTTTCAGCCAGTTGCGCCAACAAAATCGGCACGCTGGCTGCGCTGGTGTTGCCATACTCGTCAATGTTGATGGGAAACTTTTCCGCAGCAACTTTCAACTTCTTGTTCACGGATTGAACAATGCGGGCATTTGCCTGATGAAGCAGGAACCAATCGATATCATCTGTGGTCATCTCCGCTTGATCCAGCGCTCGCTGAATCGATCGCGGAACTTCACTGATGGCAAATTGGTAAACCGCCCGGCCGTTCATTTTGAAATAAGCTGAAGATTCTTCAACCGCATCCGCAAACGGACTTTGATTGGCTTGAGCCCCAGCTGACAGTACCATCTCGGTATCGCCGAAGCTTTTGAGGTCGACTGCCTGAACCGGCGCGCCTTGATCACTGATCAAAACGCCGCCAGCACCATCAGCGAATAACACTGCTGTGCGGCGATCATGCCAATCAACCAATCGGGAAAGCACTTCGCTCCCGATGACCAAACCTTGATGAACCGTCGGGCTGGTCATCAGTCGATCGGCAACGTGCAACGCATACTCAAAACCGGCGCAGGCAACGTTGAGATTAAATGCAAATGCATGATCTGCATTAAGTGCTGCTTGCAGGCGATTTGCCTCGGCCGGGGTTGCATAGTCCGGGCTCATGGTCGCCACGATGATGAAATCAAGCTGGTCGGCACTCGTCGCCGACTTCGTCAAAAGCTGCTGGGCAACATCATACGCTAGATCAAAGTTACGCTGATCGGTGACCACGTGGCGGGTTTTAATCCCCGTACGTTCTCTGATCCAACTGTCAGATGTATCCATAAATTGACGTAACTGCTCATTTTCAACACGCGTGGCAGGTACCGAATAAGCACTGGCCAGAATCTCCAAGACGGGGCCTTCTTTCTAATGACGATATTCGTCAATAAATTCATTGAGATTATCCAGCGCGCGTTCGATCAACTCGATTTGCGGCTCGGTAAATCCTTTAACAAAACTTGCAACCATTTTCTGGTGAAAGGCAAGGTGGGCGCGATACATTAAGCGCCCTTTGCGGCTAAGTCGCAGATTCACGACTCGTTTGTCCGACTCAAGATGCAGTCGTTCGACATACCCTTTGCGTGCCAGATTGTTAATCGCCACACTTAGGGTTCCTTGCGTCACATGCAGCTTTTTGGCCACATCACTTGAGCTGGGTGTCGCATGAATACCAATCGCATCAATGGTATGCATTTCTTTAATACCTAAATCCCGGAACTGACTTTTGCGCAGTTCCTCTTCTTCCATTCGTAGGATATCTGAATAAACGCGAATGAGTTTATCATTAATCCGCTTGACGCTTGGCTTTTGGGACATTGGTGTGCCTCCATGTACAACTGATTTGATATTCAAAGTATCAGTTGAAAAAAAAAGCCTGTCAAGTGAACTAAGCATTTGCTTCTACCACAAAATGCAATTCTGCGTGGCAGACGAGCTCATCACCGATACTGGCGGTCGTTGTGACCACCCCCATGTTCGCCCGAATCTTGCCCATTTTGACTGCCAGCGTCAAGACACTGCCAGTCGGGACAGGCTTCAGGAATTCTGTTTTGCCGATACTTGCCAGATAAGCGGTTTTACCGGCAAACTTTGGTGATTTCAAAATCAGGATTGATGCCGCTTGGGCCAGCGTCTCAATAATCAACGTCGGCGGCATGGTTAACTCGCCCGGCAGATAAGCAACCAGATGATCCTCTGCCACGCTGACATACTTCTCCGCGACAATGGATTCATCCGGCACTAGTTCGGAGACCCGATCGATATAGAACAAAGGATAACGATTCGGAATCAGCGTCTGTATGGTTGAGGTATCCAAAGTTGTCATAGCCTCGCCTCCTTTAACCACGATCGCAATTGAGCACTTGCAGAAAAGATTATCTTGTCGCCAAACAAAACAAAAACTTCCGCTTGGATCAGGCGCTCACATGCTTTCGCTCTTTTGTCCAACCAGATTAATTGGATGTTCAAAGCATATGCAGAACTGTTTTGATTGTCAAACCTTTTTCGCCTATATTCTTTTGTGAGAATATAGGCACAAGCGAATGAAGGCGGTCCCAGATAACTTTGTTGTGGGATTTAAGGCATGCCATAAACTGTGAACGGATACAAAAAATAATTTTTGAAAAATTGAGTTTTTGCGGCCCGTTTTTCTGACCAAAATAAAAAACGCGATGACCGTTGCAAGACATCCGATCATCGCTAAAAATATAATTTTTTTGGTTAGAATTCACTTGTACTGATCAATTACCGGCGGCTAAGTTCGGCGCGCAACCGACTATCCTTTAACTTCAATCGAATAATCGTGCCCACTTTTTCGGGGTCGTCGATCCACGGCTCATGGCCAGCGCCATTAATGGTCACCAGTTCGCCATGTTGCACCACTGCGGCAATTTCCTGACCTAACTCTGGCCTTGCGAGCGCGTCATTCGTGCCCCAAATAAGGGTGGTGGGTACGGAAAGGTGCCGTAGTTGGTCTTCACCAAGGCCATTATGGTTTTTCTCTGAATTCATGCTGCGCAACAAGGACAAGGTCGATACCGCGTAATTCGGTAAGTGGTCAAAGGCGTAGACGCACGCGGCAAAGCTTTGCGGCAACTTGCTGACCGCCACTGGATCAGTGCCCATGCGGTGAAGCGGTCCCCATGCGCGCTTGGCAGATTTTGGGATCTGGCGCTTCATAAACCACTGCCCCAAGCCCGGCATCATCGCCATCTTGAGCATACCAGGCGTTTTGGTCATTAACATCCGTCCCGGATTGCCTAAAAGAATCAGCTGATCAACGCGTTCTGGATGGGCCAATGCAAACCAAGTTGCCCAATGTGCGCCCATGGAATGCGCAATGATCGGTGCTGACTTCAGATCAAGCTTGTCCATGATTTGGCCGATTAAATCGACCGCAAATTGGTGCACATCCACCTGTTCATGGTCAAATCCGTCGCTTAAACCGCCACCTGGTCGCGCCAGCACAAACAAGTGATAACCGGCCAGTTGCGGCAAAAGCGGCGCAAACGGGTAAGGATCGCCGGTATTGCCGGGAATGATAAGCACAGGATCCCCATGGCCGAATTCAAGCACCCTGACTCGCAAATCGTCTGGTGGCAATTTAAACCAGCGCGCCTTGGGTTTCAGGTTAAAATCGGCCCATAGCTGGTTTTCGGCGTTACGCGCTGCCTGAAAAGCGACTGAATCATGTTCAAGAATCGGTTGCGTCACGAACTTTCCCCCTCGTCAATCATCAAAAATTCACCCAAAACCGGCAACTATGCCGTTAAGCCGTCAGTCATCGCAGCTTGATAAATGGCTTTGACATCTTCTTCCGACAACGGCACATACGCACGTGTCTCGAGTCTGGCATTGGCCACAGCAGCTGTTGCCATCGCATCAAAGTGGCGTTCATCGGCAATACCGACTTCCGGAAGCGTCATCGGAAAGCCTAAATGTTGGATCCAGTCAAAAGTCTCGTCAATTGCCGCTTGCGCAACGGCATATGTTTCATCCCCTTCAAGATCCCAGACATGGCGGCCAAAGCGGGCAAACATCTCAGCCGTTGTCGAGTCCTTGGTCAACGCATATTCCATCCACCGCGGCGTTAAAATGCCCAGACCGACCCCATGCGTAATATCATAGTAAGCCGACAACTCGTGTTCAAGGCTGTGCACGGTCCAACCATTTTCGTTGGCAACACTCATGACACCGTTAAGTGCCATCGTCGCACTCCACATCAAATTAGCCCGCGCATCGAAGTTATCCGGCTCCTTAACCGCAATCGGCGCCCACTTAATCACCGTTCGCATGAGGCCTTCCATCATACCTTTGCTAGCGTCATTATTTTTGGAGCGATCAAAATACTGTTCAAGCAAATGGCTGAAAATATCCATCGAACCGGCTGCGGTTTGGCGATGCGGAACGGTATATGTCAGCGTCGGATCAAGAAACGACACCGCGGGCGTATTCGGTCCGTTGGTGCCAAGCTTTTCATGGGTTTCCGGATTGGAAATGACCGAACCACTATTCATTTCACTACCGGTTGCGGCCAAGGTCAAAATATCCACGACCGGTAACTGTGGCAACTTGTGCCGGGTCACGCCGCGATCTTTGACTAGGTCCCATGGATCACCATCATAAAACTTGGCACTGGCGATGACTTTAGCTGCGTCAATTACCGAGCCACCGCCAACGGCAAGCACCACTTCGACGTCGTTATCTTTAACCAGTTTCTGGCCTTCGCGAATCGAAGCAATTTTAGGATTGGGTTCAATCCCCGGCAATTCGGTAAGTTGCAAGTCTGCGAGCAAACCTTTTACCGTATCGTAAAGTCCGGATTTTTTGATTGAGTGTCCGCCATAAACAAAAAGAACCCGCGAACCAAAGTGGCTCACAGCATCGTGCAGTTCAACGTCAAGCCGCCCTGTCCCAAAGCGAATGTCAGTGGGATTTTTAAACCGAAAGTTCTTCACAGTGCCATCTCCATTTCTTTCACCTGTTATCAATTTAATTGTACCTTTATTGCGATTGAAATAGAAATGTTGATGGTGCTTTAAAAATTCACTTTTATTGAACCGGTTCAACTGGCAAGTTCATCCCTCGCCATCCTTCTAAGGCACCTGCGAGTTCAAATGCCTTAAATCCGTGCGTCAGTAAAATAAGCAGGGCTTGTTTGCCCAAAGTCGTCCCGGCTGTCCAGTCGTAAACGACATATGTTTTGTCATGATCGAGTTGATCAACCTGACTTGCGAGATCTTTTGCAGGTAACGCATGTGCCCCTTTAATTTGAACTTTTTTTGCTTGAGCAGGCGCGTTTCGAACATCCAAGATTTCATAGGTGTCGTCTCCTGCGTTCAAGGCTTTAAGGACGGTGAAATGGTCGATATAAAGACTTAGGTATGTTTTTAGTAAATCAATTTTAGCTTGTTCCATGGAGATGAGCCCCTTTCTGCCTGTTATTGCGCATCTGGCAATAACTTATCCAATAAGTGATTGAGTTGAACCTGTTCATCATGAGTCAAATGTCTGAATAGGTGATTGACAGCTTGATAATTCACTGGCAAAAACCGATCGAGCAATTCCGCACCTGCATATGTCATCTGTATAAGCGTTGCGCGTTTGTCTGCAGCTGTTGATACCTTCTCAACCAAGCCGCTTTTGACCATTCCTCCGACCAGTTTGCTTGTCGTCGCCTTTGTTGCACCAAGTTTGGTTGCCAACGTTGTAATACCTAACGCCTGTGGCTGATTGTGATAGAGAAACATTAAAATCAAAAATCGCGATTCAGACAAACCAAAGCGATCCAAAACCCGTTGGTAATCGGCAGCAACTGCACGAAAACAGGCACGAAAATTCAAAAAAGTTAAAACCGATTGCGTATCTACATCGGGATAAGCTTTGCGCATAAGCTCAAGCCGATGTGCATCCGGTCGGTCAGTAAAGTCAAAACTCACAAGTCATCCTCCTATATTGTTAGCCGGCTAACAATATGATTATCTGCTGTATTATTCATCGTGTCAAGCACGAAGGAAAGTTTGTGTGCCATCTTTTTTAAATTTATCTTATTTGCCACGTGCAGTGACACAGAGTTTTGTGACTGCCAGAGCTAGACGATTTCGACTCGTTCTATTTTCGGCGGAAATTGGGCTGCCCTTCACTTTCTATGACGCGCTCACAACAAAAAAGCCCGACCAAATAGTCGGACTCAGAGGTAAAACTCGTTTTAATGGCTGACTTTGACGGCATAAACCACATGTATCGGCGTTGACCGAACACGTAATAGTCGAGCTGCCTCCTGGTTGCCATGCGCGGCACGAATACACAACATGCGCCGTGCCTGTTTGGCCACTAGCAGTGTCGGAAAGTCTTTAGGAAATAATAGTGCAAATAACGCTTCATTCGACGCGCCAATCAATGATAAGGGACACCTTTCTGCTTGCTGAATTTGTGCATAGTTTAGCATGTTTCTGCGCAAGCGCCAAGGGGGTATTTGGCTTTTTTGTTATTTATGTTAATCACATGCTGCTAACAGCTGAGTTTTCGTAGGTATATCCGGCGAATTTTAAATGCATGAAGCTTCTTAATTTTGTTAAAAGACTTAGAAAGAAGCTTCACCATCCAAAAAATCGATTAGCAGCTGTGGCGTCGATTATCATCGCGCTGAGCATACTGATTACCAGTAGTGCTAAAGCGTACGCGATAATCAAAAAAGCTAACCGTCAAAGTTAGCTTCCACCCTTGTCATCTGAGCCGTGTCGAGGTCATCGGGGGCTCAGCCCGGTGGCCTCTTTTCAACTCCTAAAATTATACGTTAAGACTTGCCAATTCTTCAACAAATCTCTTCACAAATAAACATTAGTCCTTCTTTTAGCCCGTATCTGATAGTTGTAATTGGCCCTTTAATCGGTCTCACTGTAAGGCTACTAAAAGTTGCTTTAACGTCTGCGTCAGCGCTTCAGGATCCCTAACGTTCGTTGCAAAAGCCTTTTCGAGCACCTGAAATAGCTCGTGGACTTCTGTCGCCGTGGCTTTGCCCGTTTCGGTTAAAAAGAGTTGCCGCTCACGATCACTGTGCGGCGCCATTTGCTTCTCCAGTAAGCCTTGTTGGATCAATCGTTTCACCAAGTTAGACACGCTGGCTGGCCCGCGGCTCAAGTCGATACTGATTTGGCGTTGGTTTGTTCCAGGATGGGCGGCGACAAACGTCAATACCTTGGCTTGATCACTATTTAAGTCTAAGTCGCTCAGGTGCTGGTTTAAAAAGTACTTCTGTAACTTGGCCAGCTGATAAATTAAGCCGGAAATATTTGATTCGGTTTGCATACAAAACCTCCATGTCTACTAACATACGCTTTTTGGTTTTAAACGCAACAGTTTCATTAGTGTTCCTTCAGCCGACTTTTTAGCCAATTTAAAATCTGCCTTATTTCAAAATAACAAAAAGGCATTTCACAAAGACTTTGCGAAACACCTTCTTAAAAACTAATCATCATCGTCTTGAATCAGTTCCCACTTACCGGAATCATCGTCGTACTTGCTCATCTGATCATGAATTTCGTCATAACGGTATTTGTTATGCAACTCACCATCATCTTTGTCGTAAACATCGACTTCTTTCATATTGGTCGCAGGTGACGTTACTTCCACCCGATACTCATCAAGGTCAAAATCGTCGAGATCCGCAGCCATTTTGGCAACTTGGCGATTGCTCAGGTCACTACCGCCCGCCGTTGTTGTGGTACTTTCGTGACTCTCCGCTGCTGCCGATTCGCTAGCATTGGCAAGTGATTCACTGGCTGCTTCTTGCGAGGCCGCGAGTAAACTCGATGCCGCCGCCTGCGAAGCTGATGCAGACGCTGAGGCAAATGAAGCTGACGAAGCATTCGCAGCTGAGGCACTGGCTGAATTTGCCGCAGCCTCTTGCGTTTGCTGACTTTGATTCTGGAAAAATAATACTGCGATAACAACGATAACGGCTGCAGCCAGAACCAAACTCACCATCAGCCACGGGCGGCGCGGCCCATTTGGAGCCCCGCCATTACTGCGCTGCCGTCTTGTGTTTGGCGGCACAGCACCTTGCGCGGTTGGCTGTGGCGTTGGACCGGTTGAAGATGCATTGGATGAGCCATTTTCTGCGCCCGTTGTTCCCTGATGTTGCGCCCGATACTGGGCAAGATTAAACCCGCATTGATGACAAAATGTTTCGTCGGCGCTAACTTGCGCGCCGCAATTTGGACAAAACGCCATGATTGTTTCCCCTTTTTAATTGTGAGCGTGAACTGGCACGGTTAGAAATCGGAGTGTAAGCGGCCTTGGGCGTGATGGCCCGGGCTTAGGCCATTGCGACCAAGTTCCTTACACGCAGATTTCTGTGCCAGTGAACGCGTTATGGTGACCGATCAATCGCCTGGTTGATCTACCCGGACTCTTCAACTCTGGATGTCAGTCTCGTGGCAGCAGACGCGCTGTCACAAACATGATCAAAGCCGCCCCGATCCCAATCGAATAACCGATACCTGGACTCAATAATCCTTGGATTTGATTACTGCCGCTACTCATCAACGGCGCGTACGCAAAGTAAAGCGATGCATAGCCAAGCAAGCCCAACATGCCACCGAATCGCATCATGCCGCGTGACCGGAAGAAACCAAACAACAAGCCCAATGCCGGACCCAAGCCTGCTAACACCAAGGCCAGATAAGGCAAATTAGCCTTCGCCGAACTGACGGTACCGGCAGCTGCGGCGGTTTCTGCTAATGTATTCGCACTGCGCACCAAATCATACAGACTCCCGCCAACTGCAGTGGTTCCCACGCCGCTGGCACCAAATGGCCACACATAGGCAGCAATCAAGGCTACAAAAGCAGCCAGTAAATAAGCAATCCAAATCACGCCACCGCTTCGTCGCGGTTTTCCGGCAAGCCGCGTCCACCAGTGTTGCGGCCCGTTCGTCGTCATCCCCTGTGGCCACGGTGACGATGTCGATTGACCACCCACTGACGCAGTATAATTTGCACCTTGCCCCGTCGCAGCAGATTGAGGCATCGTCCAAATGTCATCATCATCTGGCGACTCACTGCTGAATTTACTTTGATAAGGTGCCACCACACGACGATTGGCTACGACATAAACTGCGACCGTGCTAATGACCGCCAACAGCCAACCAATCCAAACGGAAAAACTGAAGACACAAAAAAGGACCAGCGCCCCGATTAAGGTATAAACGATATGCGTTGCCAGCCAGTCGAGAAAATGCTGGAAGCTATCGTCTGTCAACACAAGACTTTTCTTAACATTCGCCGTTTTCTCCTGCTGCCGCCGCGATCGGCCTGCCGGTTCTCGCTGCGCTGCACGCGTCGTATCGCTTGCCGTCTGCTGCATTGTCGGACGGCTTTGCGTTTGCTGCGTTGCCGATTGAGCGGCCAGGCGCGCATCAAATTGCACCAAGTCCATGCCGCAATTCGGGCAAAACTTCACCCCTGCCGGTATCCTAAAGCCGCAATTTGGACAGTACCGCATTTTTTCAGCCAAATCGGTGACCTCCATTCTGATATGTTTAATTCCATATTGCCTGCTTGGGGTGAAATAGTAAAGTTCCCGCAAAAGGTTTATTAAAAGTTCAAGTATAAGAGCCTCGTTCGCGAATGATTCAGAGTTTTATCATTCTCAAAATTAGGTTGTCCTTCATTAGAGAGATTGATGGCAGTGTATGTTTACCTTAAGTAACTATCGTTTCCGGTGACTTACAGTTGCCTGATATCGCAACGAATAGTATCAGTCATCACTGTCCTTGATCAACACCCACTTGCCAGTTTCATCACGATACTGGCTTATCTGACCATGAATTTCATCATAACGGTATTTGCCATAGAGGCTGCCATTGGTTTTATCGTAAACATCAACTTCTGTCATACTGCTGGCTGGCACACTGAATTTAACCCGGTAATCTTGCAAGTCGAAGCCGCCATACTCTGCTATAGTTTGTGCTATCTGGTCGTTGTCAAGATCGTGATCTGTTAGATTTGCATTTCCAGATTCACTAGCATCTATGGCAGATTCATTAGCCTCTACTTCTGAATTTCGAGAATTCTCCGCCATTGTGGAAGCTTTTTCAGCAGAGCGTGATTGGGCAGAATCCTTGCTAGCCTCTTTCATGAATGAAGACACGTCAAAATACTCGCCGCTTTTAGATGAATCAATTGCGTTGCTTACACGATCAAGGCGTTTTTGCGAATAAAACACACCTAATAAGAGCAAAATAAAAATACCAATCACGATAGCACCCATCACCCATGGACGATTCTTGTTCGGCCGATTAGACCGCTGTGGTGGAAGCATTTGACTTGCTGAATCCTCGCTTGTTTGTTGATGAGTTCGTGTCTTCAGCTGTGATTGCCGCTGCTTTTGTTGATTAACTGATGTCGAAGTTCTTCTAGCTCGAAACTGAGCCAAATTAAAACCACAATTATGACAAAAAAGTTCTTCAGAATCAACTCGTACCCCACAATTTGGACAGTATTTCATTTTCAAATAACCCCTCCGTTATTTTAGCTAATACTTTTCTGGCGTTCTTCCAGAAGACTTCGTAAATATCTACAGCTTAATGTATCGGCCTAAAAAGTTTGGCAAGACAATCTTACAACAACTTCGCTCATTGAAAACACTAATTATTTCAAGTGATGCTTTTAGCTTCTACATTTACACTGATAAGCAGTTAAAGTATTTGTAGGTGTAGTGTCCGCTAAGATTGGTAGATGCGCATACAAAAAAATCGGCTTTAGTGACAAAACTCGCCCTTAAAGTCGATTCTTCAGCACAATTAACGAAATACAATATCAAGCACAGTACGCTTAGCAAAATACAACAGCGGAATCCTTCTTAAACCAGTGATATTACCATTTGCAAAATTTGATTTTTAAAACCGCCGATCAAAACCCCGCGGACCGCCAGCGCCAAAACTGCCCGGATAACCACGGCGAGGACCATGATGACCGTGATGGAACCGTTCTGCCCAAATCCGCATATCGTCGAACTGTTTACCTTCTGGCCAGCTCAAATCATCGCGGTTGGCGAGATCTTCCGATAGTTTGTTGATTAGCTTCAATAATTCAGACTGTTCTTCTTCAGACAAGCCGCTGAAGATTTGATCGGGCAAATCGGTTCGAAGCTTACCGGTAGTTTCAATAAACTTGCGACCGTCATCTGTGAGCCCGATCAGTTGCACCCGCTTGTCAGTTTCCGACTCGTGGCGACTGATCAGACCAAGTTCCTCTAACTTCTGCACTAACGCAGAAACCGAGCTAGGACGAATATCCAAAGCCTCTACCAAGTCCGAGTTAGTCATCTCACCTTTTTGATCCAGTAAGCGCAACAATCGCAGCTGGTTCGGTTGCCGCTGACGATCGCCAAACCGTAAGCTGCTGGCAACGGCACCCATGAACGGCCGTTTTTGGATTAGTTGGCCGAATACTTTTAATAATGCTTCTGATGTTTGTGTCATGTTACTCGGCTCCTTTGATGGTTGGAATTTTCATAGTTAGTTTTTAAAATATAAAACTAACTGAGTAGATAATAACCCATTTGTTAGTTCGTGTCAATAAAGCCTAACGAATGATTTACCGCCCATAAAAAAAGAGCTGAGACACCATCCTCAGCTCGCTTTCTCTATAACAGCGTGTCAATCAAGACCCAATTATGATTCAGCTTGTGTTTTCAAGTATTCCCGGACGCAATCGATCATGTCGCGCGTTTGCTGACTAAACAACGGCGGTAAATCGTCAAAGTCAAAATATCGTAAATCCAAGGTTTCCTTAGGGTCGGCATCCTCCAAGCTTCCGCCAATCGGATTGACCAGATAAAACCGACAGACAATCTGCGCCTGATCGCCATTCGGGTAAGTCGTAAACCCGCGATCGAAGGTATGCAGGACCTTGATCGGCTCAACCAGCAGACCGGAATCTTCCTTCATCTCGCGTTTCAGCGTCTCAAGAAACGACTCGCCATATTCCATCATGCCGCCGGGGACGCTCCAATTACCGGCATCGGTCCGCTGCTGCAACAATAACTGGCCCTGATCGTTAACAACCGCACCAGCCACTGCATTGAGAAAAATGGGCATATGCCCGACCTTGCTGCGAATTTCTTTAATATAGTTTGCCACTTAACTGCCTCTTTTCATGAACCATTTAAACTGATTATCAGACAGTTGAGCTTCAGGTGCAAGATCACGCTACATACCTTCACTGACGCTTAAGCATTCTGACGCCATCTTAATGCGGACAAAATACCGATTAACGAAAGTCCGCCCGCGCCGATCATAGCCGCTTGAAACCCTCTGGAAAATTCGAGCGATGTGTCTGCACTGCCAATTGCATAGAAAATCAAAACTGAAATGGTGACCCCAATGGCACCGCCAAACAGTCGAAACATATTGTACAAACCTGAAGCTTTTCCCAGATTCTTTGGGCTGACAGCACCCAAGACTGCTTTTTGCAATGCTGGCCCTGCCATTGAAAGACCAATACCTGCCAGACCAAGCGGCACGATCGTTAGACTATATGTATAACCATCGTGAACGATTAATCCAATAAGCAAATAACCAAGCCCTTGCAGAAATAGCCCAAAGATCGCAATGAGCTGTTCTCCAAAGCGATCCACGGCGCGACCCGCAAACGGGGCAACAAGAACCAGCATGCCCGTCCATGGCAGCATTTCCATTCCGGCAATCATCGCATTGACATGTCCAACTACCTGGAAAAATTGAGGAAGGAAGAACACGACCCCATACATTGCGGCATATAGAAGCGCCGTTGCAAGATTAGCACCGGTAAATTGCCACCGCTGGAAAAAACTTAAAGGAATCAAGGGAAAGTCTTCGCGTTTTTGTCGCCATACGAGTAACAACGCAAATAAAACACTCAAAACTGCCACAATGATAGCTGCTGTAGGGATTTTGACTGATTTACTTGCCGAAAGCGCCCAAATCAGACCTGCTGAAGTTAAAACCACTAAAAGTGAGTCAAGGACATTGATCTTTTGGGATCCGGCTTTGGTTTCAGGAAGCTTCTGTTGTGATAATAAGATGCAAATTAAGCCAATTGGCACATTAATCCAGAAGATCCACTGCCACGCAATCTTGGCGACGATAATCCCACCTAATGCCGGTCCGACAATAAGCGCCAGTCCGCCAATGCCGCTCCAAATACCTAACGCCTTGCCGCGGCTTTCCACTGGTACGTTTGCTGTTAAGATGGCCATTGACATCGGCGTGATAACCGATGCGCCAACACCTTCAACAACCCGGGCAACAATCAACGACATAATATTCCCGGACAAGGCGCAGAGAATCGATCCAATAACAAAGATGAGTAGCCCCAGTTCATAAACTTTGCGATGTCCGAGCCGATCGCCTAGCGCCACACCGACCAGTAATACGGCAGCAATCGCAATATTATAGGCATTTAAAGCCCACTGCAACTGATCAACAGAAATGGAAAAGTCACTTCTAATAGCCGTTGAAGCAGTCGTCACAATCATTGAATCCATCATTGACATAAAAAAGCCAAGCGATGTCAAAAATAAGATCCAACCTGTCTTTGGTTTTGCCTTTTCAGCATTTAACATACGAGCACGCTCCTAAATATTTAATAGTTAAACGATCGTTCAACTATTAAACCTTAAAGCTTGCTTTCCGAAATTGCAATGCAAAGTTCAAATTTTTTTGAACTATTTTGTATAAAAATAGCCGATAGACATCTACCGGCCATCTACAAATTTTTATAAAAATTTGTTACATAGAGATCAAAATTTTCAGCATTAAGCGAAACGTACTTCTCGCGCGAAGATTTTCGCGTCTTCGTCAATCCGGCTTCACGTAACAAGCGAAAATGATAGGATCCCGCCGACTTGCTCATTTTAATTGCCTCACCGACTTCGCCACAGGTGACCTCCTTGTTCACCTTTTTTAAATAGCGAATAATGGCCAGTCTAACTGGATCAGCCAATGCTTTAAAAACCTTAACCTGAATTTCATCAACTTGCGCGCTACTTAGTTCAATAATCATACAACTATTATAACCCACCTTTGCCAAACTACAAACTTAATCAGCTTTAAACTCGGTTCGCTAAATATTAAACGACAAAAAAGACAGGCATCCTCGCGCAAATTTAAAATCTGCGCGAACAATGCCTGTCTTATACGAGTTCTTTAGCCAATCAAGCCAGAATTAATCCAACTTGGTCTTGCTGTTAACGTTCAACTTTTCATCAAAGTCATAAACAACCGGTTCGCCAGTTGCCATTTCCAAGTTCATGATGTCAGCGTCGGAAATGTTTTCGATGTACTTGGTCAAAGCGCGCAGTGAGTTACCATGTGCCGCAATGACAACGTTCTTGCCATCCAACAGATCCGGTGCGATATGGTCTTCCCAGAATGGGATAACCCGTTCCAGCGTAACTTTCAGGTTTTCGCCGCCAGGAATGATCCGCGGATCAAGGTTAGCATAACGACGATCCTTAGCAGCAGAGCCTTCGTCAGTTGCTTTCAACAATGGTGGCAAAACGTCATACGAACGGCGCCAGATGTGAACTTGGTCGGCACCATATTTATCAGCCGTTTCCTTCTTGTTCAAGCCTTGTAATGCGCCATAGTGACGTTCGTTCAGACGCCAAGTCTTCATTTCCGGAATCCACAATTGGCCGGATTCCTCCAAGACGTAGTGCAGGGTCTTGATCGCACGGGTTAAGACTGAGGTGTAAGCCTGATCGAATTCAAGGCCGGCTTGCTTGACCAATTGCCCAGCATGCTTTGCTTCTTCGACACCTTTTTCACTCAGATCAACATCCACCCAGCCGGTGAATTGGTTGGACAGGTTCCATTCACTTTGCCCGTGACGGATCAATACTAATTTCGCCATATCAGAGAATACCTCGCTTTTATGATTTGACAGTCTTCTGTCTGTTTACAGAATCTCATGTTACACCATTTTCAGTAAGTTCGCACCCGCTTTCTCTGGTATATTGGAAACATAAGCAAAAAGTAAATGATTGAGGTTACCTGAACGGCATATAAAATTGGGTCGCGCTCCGGTAGTGATGACCATTATCCAGTGCGTCCACCACACCGCGACAATAACCCACTACTTGGAGGTTATCTTGAAAAAAATCTGGTTAACGATCGGCGGCTTCTGGCTGATCAGTGTGATTTATTTTTTGGTCTATGTAAGCATCGCTACCTTTCAAGCGGCCGTGAATGAAAACGGCTTCTTGTCCTTGGTACACGGGGTCATGGATTTGATTTTACTCGGTACCACCTTTGCTTTGGTTGCCGGTGGTCTTTATCGGCTCTTCCATCGCAGGTGATTTTTTTTGGGGGGTAGCTTAAGGCATTCACCGATTCATTTGGTATGATTAGGTGACGGGTGTTTTCATAACTGGGGATTCGGCTCAATTCGTGAACTGGACCGGGCCATCACGCCCAAGGCCAAGGCCACGTACACTCCGGTTTCTAACCGGGCTGGTTCACGCTCACTTTTACTTTGGAGGTAATTGTATGTTCAAAATATGTCCTAATTGCGGTGCCCATAACCTGGTAACCGCCAACTTCTGTGTCAAATGTGGTACTAATTTAGCTGACGTTGCGGTAACGCAAGAACAAGCTGATACAGCATCTCATACTGCACCTGCTGAAAAGCCGGCCACAAGTTCAGCCAGTCAGTCTGCCGCACCAATTTCTGCTGCAAAAGAAGCAGTGAAGGATGAAACGGCTAATTCAACCTCAACAACACAAAGCGCTGCTGCCGATCCTTCTCAGACACCGCACAAGCCGGCAACTTCAACGGCAACTGCATCAACCAATACAAATACGAATTCTGGTGCCGAGAACAGTCAAACGGTCGCACAGACACCAGCAGCACCCAAACAGCCGAATCCAACGGTTGAAGCAGGCAAACAGTACGCTGGCAGTTACTGGCGTTATCTAGTTGACAGCATCAAGCATCCGGCACAGATTGATCAGTCTTATCACCCTTATTTTGGCTTCACCAGTTTGGCCATTACCATTATCAGTCTGGCCTTGACGATCGCGTTGCGGGTTAGCAGTACGCTATCGTCACTTCCGGGTGGCGTTGCCAATATCGTTTTGAGCACCTTCATCAAACTGTTTGTCATGGTCGCCATTCTTGCAGTTGCCATTATTGCGATTTATTATCTGGCGATTCGCGGCATTCTGGGCGATCGGCGCCGCAATTTTCTTGAGTTCACTACCGCCTATGCCTTCCACGCTAACTGGATGGTGTTCTTCTCACTTTTCACGCTGCTGATGCAGATCGTGGGCCTTATCAACGTCGGATCGGCGATGCTGCTCACCTTCCTCGTCGCGTTAAGTCTCGGGCTCTTCCTCTTGGCCGGACCTTACATGCTATTCACCGCGCAACCAACAAATCAGTTCGATAAAATCTATGCATACTTAATTGCCAGCGCATTACTCTTCCTGGTCTTCATGGTGGTTGGCATGCTTGGACTCTCAAGTATCATTAGTAGCCTTTACCAAGGCATCAACGATATTGGCCGCTCATTCAACTACTAACAGTTTTATTTAACGTTGCAAAAAAGACGACACTGGATTTTTTCCTCTAGTGTCGTCTTTTTTCTTGCGCTATCGAACCAACGCTTCCAGATTTTGGGCTAAGGTCACGGTGTCCGTAGTCATGGTGTGATTGCCAAACAGCACAACGCCACTTGCGGCATTAGCGCGGAAATAAGCTAACGTACTGAAACTTTCCGGATTGTCGTTGTACATGCCTTGCAGTAACCGCTGATCATCTAGCCAGGCCACCCCGCTGGCATAACGATTACCATCAGCATAGTTAGCGGTGATCAGCTCACGATAAACTTTCGGCGGAATAATTTTTCCGGTTTCTGCAGCAATGATGACTTTCGCCAAGTCGGTCACACTCATGTACTCGCTACCGCTGCCAAGTAGGCTCGACAAGAGTGCCGGGCTAAGATCATCTGGCTGGTAGTGGTCATCATCTTCGGTGAGATAGCCTTGCGCTACGGGCATTTTTGCAGTTAGTTCATCAAAATTGCGGGTATGTTGAAGATTTAACGGCGTCAGGATCGTTTCTCGCAGTGTCGTCTCGAAGCTTTTGCCAGTCACCTTGCGAATGATTCCGGCCAACAGCGCATAGTTCGCATTTGTATAGAAAAAGTCATGCTGACCGGTCGACCCTAGTTGCTTCAGATTCCAGTCCAACGACTTCGATTCCGATGTCAAAACATTGTCCGGCGTTAACTCGTCCATCTGAATCCCGGAACGGTGATCAAGCAGTTGGCGAATCGTGATGTCTTTACTATGGGCAATCTCGGGATAAAACTTCGCCAGCTTCGTCGTTAGCTTCAACTGGTGATTGGCCACTAACCGGCCGATCACCAAAGCGGTCAGGTACTTTTCGACCGATGCCAACGGAAACATGGTGTCGCCGGTATTGGCCAACTTGCGATCGTGATTCGCTTCGCCAACACCACCGGCATAGACAACCCGCCCTTGCTTGATTAATGCGACACTACCTCTGAAATCAGTCTCGCGAATTAACTTACGGGCACTTTTGCCTAACTGTGCCTGGGGAACCGGATGCGCCGTAATCTTAGTGGCATCGCGTTGATGTTGTACCCACGCCATCGTCAAGCCACCTGCTGCCACTACCGCCACGAGCACCCCGATCACGATCAACCAACGTTTTTTATGCGCCATCCCCATCATGCTCCTTTGGCTGCGGGATGCTGGCATACGTTGAATGATTGGCCTTCGTTCCGGCAATCTTTTTGACTCCGAGCACATCAAGGAAGAACGTAAAGATCGGAATCCCGACGATTAAGCCCCAGGTACCAAAAAGGCGTTCCGCAACCAGCAAGACCACAAAGGTGAAAAATACCGGCAGCTGCGTCCGACTGCTCATAAACTTCGGATTCAACACGTATGCTTCCAGTACATGGATCACGGCAATCATGATCAAAATGGTAATCACATCCTGCCAGCCGCCGACAGTATAGCCGATAATGGTCAGCGGAATCAACGATATGATCGCCCCGGCCACCGGAATCAGTGACAACAGAAAGACCATAATTGCCAGACTAGGAATGTTCGGCATTTTCAGGAATAACAAGGTAATCGTCGTAATGACCGTGTTGACCACCGCAATAAAAATCTGGGCTTCCATCACCACGCCAAAGGTATTGATGAACTTCATGGCAAAATAGCGCAAGTCTTTGAAATACCAGCCAAAGGGCGAATCCAGGAATAGCTGACCGAACTCAGGCAGGCTGTCCAGTTCGATCGTAAAGAAGAAGCTTAAAATAAATGACAGAACCAGCGTCAACCCCATGGCACCAATATTGCCAGCATATTCGAGAACCGTCGACAGCCCGGTTTTAAGCTGCTCGGTCAGATTCAGACTCTTGGTGCTTGACAGTATCCATTGCATGACCTGATTATTCGCAAACGCATCGCTGTTATAAAAGTCCTGCACCGAGTTGAACAGCGTGATGGTCTGGCGGACAATCGCCGGTACATAATGCACAGCCGCATAAACCAGCCCCAAAAGAACCAATATGTAAACCGGCACCACAATGATAAACGGGCGAATATGGACATGCCGTTGCACCGCGTGAACCAAGCGGCTGACCAAAAAGGCAAAAATAAATGTCAGCAAAATATCGCTCATAATACTGCGTGCGAACCATAAAACTATAAATACCGAGAATAAAACAACGGTACGCCGAACCGGCACGTTGTTGATAAATTTTTCGTAAGCTGACATAGTCTCCCCCATTTAACATTCTTTACTCATTAAACTTTAGCCTGCCGCAAAAAGAAAAAAAGTGCAAGCATTCGCTCACACTTGCTTAAATTATAAGAAAATTTTCAAATTCTGACTGTTGGCGTCTTTAACCGATTGCAACTCGCCTTGAACAATGATTCGATCCACTTCGCCTTCAGTCGGTGACGCACATGTGACCAACGTGATCAGTTTCTTGCCCGCCACATCATCGATCCATTGGACTTGGGTCTCATTAACAATCTGTTTAGTCGTCACCTTATACGTGTAGATGTGCTTCATATTCGTGATAACAACCGTATCGCCTTTTTTAACGTTCTTTAATGGCGAAAAGAGGATACCTTGATTGGTCATATAATGGCCAGCCAACGCGTAATTTCCTTCGCCCATCTTTTGATCGGCCTTCATCGTCCCAGCCCCGGCACTCAGGTTATCATTGGAAAGACCTTTGAGAATCGGTAACTTTAAGTTGACGCTGCTAATGGCAATTTTGCCGATGGGATGCAGATTACGCGTGATCGCCGCATTACCGACCGTATTGATGTCCAGCGCTTTGACGCCTTTAAAATCAAACGTTGCGTGTTTCTTTTCGTTTTTGTCAACCGTGTCCCGATCAATGTGCGCCATCGTTGTCTGACTTAAATGATCGACCACAAATAACTTAATCGGTTCATTGAAGACCAACGCTAAGCCAAGAAGGATACCGAGCGTGAAAATCGTCCGCCAAAGCCAGCGATGCTTGCGCGGCGGTTGTTGCTTACTAGATTTTGTCATCGTCACCCTCCTTGGGAAAAGGATACCCTGAAATTTGCTGAGATTCAAGCGCGCCTATAGTACAAAAATAACGCTCGAATCTGCTTACTAATTGTAAGACAAAGGCGTGCAAAAGTGCAAGTCACTTGATCATTCGCCGGCTGACGCCCCACTGCGTTGCATGGTATACTGTGACGAGTTGCCATTATTCGGGCCGGCACGCGTGCCAAACTTAATGCTAGAGGAGCACATTCCCTTGAAAACCCTGATTCAACTTTACCGCCGCTACGAAATGATCATTAACTACCTGTTCATTGGCGGCCTCACAACCCTCATCAACTTTGTCACTTTTTTCGTGATGCGCTATTTTGGCATCGGCTTGGTGTTAACCAATACCACCGCGAATATCGTGAGTGTTATCTTTGCGTTTTTTGCCAATAAAAGTGTCGTCTTCCACAGCGATTATTCTAGCAAGAAAAAATTTTGGTTCGAACTGACTAGCTTTCTGATTCTTCGCGGCGTGTCGCTGCTGCTGGACAACTTTATCATGATTGTCGGCGTTGACTGGCTGCATGGCAATGAGATTCTGGTCAAAATTCTCGATCAGGTCATCATCGTGGTGGCCAATTATCTGTTCTCAAAATTAATTTTCGTGCGCAAGCGTTAACCGGCTGGCAAGCCAACACCACCAGCGCTTTAACAAAATCACAAGTCCCTATCAACAGTCTGAAACATAGTCTGTCGATGGGGACTTTTTTTACTTATTCGTTGGCAATAGAAACATTTGCGTCGTCTGCCGCAAAGTAACCGCGATTGGCGTCGTATACTCTTCACCATCCATTTGAATCGGCACTGTGGCCTTCGTGACAAAATCAAATTGATCGGCCTCGAAATGGTGGATGGCACGATGAACCGATCGGCCGCTTAAAATGGCAACCGCGACTTGAAGCAAGGTGCCAAGCTTTTCGCGATGCACCTGAACCAGTGATAACCGTTCCCGCTGATCCATCGCGTCCGGAAAAAGGCGAATACCGCCGCCGAGAAACGGGTGGTTGGTAAAAACATTTAGATAGGCGTTAGCGGCATGCGCTTCAGGATGTCCAGCGGCTTGCCATGTTGCTGCGAAGCCTTTTTGCACCCGCAGCGCCTTCAAAATGCTGGCGCCGTACGCAAATTGGCCCAACTTGAGGGCATTTAGCGTCCCCTTATGCAGCGAATGATTGGTTTGGTAAACAATCTGGGCATCCATGCCAATCCCAAAATTATTGATGAAGTACTGGGTCCCGTATTTGGCGGAAGTCGCAACCCCGATCCGCACCGGTCGCGGCATGGCGGTTACCAATGCCGCTGCGGCCTTTTTCGGATCCAAGGGTATCTGCTGAGCCCGTGCAAAATCATCGCCTGTGCCGGTCGGAACATAGCCAATAGCCACTTCGGGATGACCGCGGCGTTGTAACCCATTCACAACATCATGCAACGTGCCATCGCCACCGATAACAATCAGTTGCAGTTCGTCAAGGTGATCATGATAGGCTTTAAGCAATTTCTCGGTAACAATCTGCGCATCACCCGGCTGTTGGGTTCGGTTCACCCGCAACGGCGCAAAGTGCAACTTAAGCAGCGCCAACAACGCCGGCAACTCCTTCTTCCAGCGTGCATTACCCGCACTTGGATTCATAATAATTTCAGCAGCAAACATCCTGTTAGGCCATCCTGTCATTTAAGTCACGAGACAATTCATGCCATAGACGAATTGCCCGGTTAAGTCACATGATACCATTTTCGGGCTGCGCAACCATTGATTGTGCTTTGCGTTCGCCGTGACCTGTAAAATTGAACACGTCAACAGTAGTCGGGAAATAAAAATGAACGCACAACCATTGCGGCGCACGTTCATTTGCAATTTCCGTACAGATAATTTGGCAGACCGCTCAATCACTAGTGCCAAAGCGGAGCAATCGTAGGCCAGAGGGGGCTCAGTCGTGCCCACCCCGTTCCAGCCCCCTCTGGCCGGAGATTGCGTAGTTTGGCACGGCTTGGAACTCATTGCCTGAGTTTTTCTCCTACTCACACAATTATCCAATCGGAACGTGATGCGCCTGCAGGAACTCACTGAACGGCACCAGCTTATCCGCATAGTAACGTTTCTTGAATGCTGCAATGGTCGGCGCATCGAAGCGATCAGGATCCAGTTGCAGGTGCTCGACCGGAATTGGCCGTTCGTTGGTAATTTTGGCATCAATCAGCGTCGGTTTGCCGGCAATGCGATTAGCCTCGGCTTCATCAAACGCGTCAGCAAGTTCCGATACCTGCGTCACCGTGATGCCTGTCATCCCCATGCCTTTCGCAACCGTTGCAAAATCGATCGGCGGCATGTCGATACCGAACCACTCATGACCGTCATCTTCCTGCTCATCTTCGATATAACCTAACGCATTATTGGAAAACACAACGTTAATAATCGGCAAATGGTACCGCACTTCGGTATCAAGATCCTGCATGACCATCGCGGCCGCGCCGTCACCAGTCAGATTGAAGACCTGTCGTTTAGGGAGACTCAACTGTCCAGCCAAAGCTGCCCGCAAACCAGCGCCCATGGTGGCAAACAGGCCACTGGTGGTCCATGCTTGGCGGCCGGTGACTTTCAACAGCCGCACGGCATTTTGCGTTACATCGCCGACATCAATGGCAAAAATCGCATCGTCCGTCGCTAACCGGTTAATTTGACCGAAGACTGGCTCAAACCGCATATCACCAGTGGTCCGCTGCATCATGTCATCGTTGTATTGATGCCAGTTTTTCACGTTGTCGACATTTGCCTGATACCAGTCGCTGCTTGGTGCATCATCGCTGCGAGCAATCATTTTCTCCAGCGTTGCCGGCGCATCTGCCAAAATGGCCACATCGGTGTGATGACGCTTGCCAAGGGTTTTCGGATCCGATTCGATCTGAATGAACTTTGCTTTAGGCGAGAACATGACTTCGGCAAATGGGTAATTTGACCCGACGAACATAATGAGATCCGCGACCCGTAACGCTTCATTGGCCGGTTTCGAGGCAACCCGGGCAGCCGAACCCAGTAATGCTTCGAACTCGTACGGAATGATCGGTTTACCAAGCGCGGTGGTAATGACCGGCATCTGTAACTTTTTGGCTAGTGTCATAACGGTATCGGCCGCACCACGGACCCCTTGGCCGACATACAACACTGGTCGGGAGGCCGCACCGATCAGCCGCAAAGCTGCATCGACCTGCTCATCGCTGCCAGCCGCCAAAACCGGCGTTGCATGCGTTTCAGCCGCACTGTAATACCCGTCAGCCGGGATCGGTTCTGCCGGTAAGTCGTTGGGGATGATCACCACGGCAGCACCACGAGCGGCATAAGCACGGCGAATGGCTTCATCGATCACATGGGGCAGACTGCGCGCGGTGGTCACCGTGCGGGCATAAACGGCGCCGTCTTGAAACATTGGATCCTCGTCCAATTCCTGGAAGAAATCGGCATTCATAAACCGCTGTTCGACCTGCCCCACCAAGAATAGCGTTGGCACTTTATCCATTTTGGCATCATAGATTCCCTGGAAAAGGTGGGTTGCTCCGGGACCGGCTGATCCAAATGCCACGCCAATATGACCGGTGAGCTTACCATCGGCAACGGCTGCCAGCGCCCCGACCTCTTCATGCCGGACATGAATATATTTGATCCGCGCCTGCTCTTCATCCAGCGCATACATCATGTTATTAAACGTACCACCGGGAATGCCGTAAAGATGGGTCACGCCCCAACTTTCCAAAGTCCGCAAGGCAGCAATTCCGGCTTTAATCGTCTCAGCCATTAAAACTCTCCTCCTTTAGGTGAGCGTGAACCGGCGCGCTTAGGAGCCTGCGCCGGTGAACGCGTTATGGTGAACACTTCATGAAAAACCGTTACAAACAAGTTAACTTTTCATAGCATTAGATTCTTCTTCGCGGTTATCGTAGTCATTAAACGCCTAGAAGGCAAGCCATCTGCTCATTAACTCACCCAACAAAAAAAGGAGGCCATCCGCAATCTTGCGAACGACTTCCTTGGCGTTAATGATCTTCTATTTCTTCAAATCTTCAATACTGTTAATGTTCTTCATATACTTAGGCACAGCCAACCCAACGCGGGCACCGTCCATGTTGACGCCAAGATCAACGACTTGGTTCTTGTAATCGGCGTATAACTTAGCCGCCGTGTTCGGCAACCATGCGGAGACCTGCGCATCTGCGGCCTTGGTGGCAACCGATGCCCAGACCGGCTGTGGCTCCATCGCCCGAATCGTGACCTTGTAGCCGACTTGGCGCAAGACCGTTGCTACGACATTGGTGGAGGCAATTTCCGAATCCCAGGCAATGTACGTTAACGTCAACTTAGGATGCCCGCTGACATGGCTCGCACCTTTCGTCCATTCGGCAACTTGCTTAGGGTGTTTCTTAACGAAGTCTTTGGCAGCATCAGCCGGATCCTGGCCATTGTTGACGGCGAGCATCACGCTGGAAATTTCTTTTGGCGTCCAGTGAAACTGATCCAACACCCGATAGGCTTGCGGATCATCCTGCTTGAGCCCCTTCCGCACAATCGTATGGATCTGTTCGGTTTTACCATAAACATTTTTAGGATCCTTCAGAAACTTCAACGGAAACTTCGTGAACATCCAGTGTGGCGTCCAGCCGGTGACCACAATCGGCCGTTTATCGGCAATCGCTTTTTTCAGCGTGCTGGTCATGGCCGCGGTTGAACTCGGCTGCAGTTGCCAATTTTTATCCGCCAGTCCGTATGCTTTCAGCGCCTTATCCGTGCTGGTCATAATCCCGGCACCGGCATCGATCCCCGTAATCGTGTAATTGATCTGCGGCCCTAGTGGCTTGTTGGCATCGTATTTCGGTTGGGTGCTACTGCATGCGGCCAGCAGCAAGACACTTGCTATCATCGCCACGGTTGCGATGATCTTTTTATAAAAAGTCAAACAGTCACCTCCTAGCGCGTGCGGTTGAGGCTTTGGGTGATCCGGTCCAAAATGATCGCCAAAATGACAATCGCCAAGCCGGCAACAAAGCCACCGCCAGCATCGTTACGTCCAACGGCAAAATAGACTTTGGTTCCCAGGCCCATTGCCCCGATCATGGACGCAATGACCACCATCGACAGCGCCAGCATCATGCTTTGGTTGATGCCGGCCATAATCGTCCCACGGGCAAACGGCAGCTGCACCTTGATAAGCTGCTGCCAACTGGTCGCACCAAAAGCAACGGCTGCTTCGTTCAAATCAGCCGGTACCTGATCGATGCCAAGCTGGGTCATCCGAACGGTTGGCGGCATGGCAAAGATCACCGAGGCAACCACCCCAGGCACCATCCCGATGCCGAAAAACGCAACCGCTGGAATCAAATAAACAAAGGCTGGCATGGTCTGCATGAAGTCCATCAGCGGTTTAACGATGGCGGACACGGTTTTACTTTCTGCGGCCCAGATACCCAGCGGAATGCCGATCACGATGGCTAACAGACTAGCCGTTAACACTAGAGTTAAAGTTTGGGTCATGTCGCGCCAGAAACCGAGATTCCAGATCAGCAGTAAGCCCAGCAGTTCAAAAATCAACAGACTCCGATACTTCTGATCCCGTTTCAGATACCATGTCAGTGCCATAATCAGCACGATGAACAGCCAAATCGGAATTAAATCAAACACGGCCTGAAAAGCGTTCACAATGCTGCCGATGAAGTTCGTCAGCACCCCGAAGAACCCGGAAAACTGGGTCAACCAGGCCACAAACGAATCGATCCAGTGGGCCAACGGTAAAGTCGGAATATTCATGAAAAGATTAAACATTGACATTGACCTCCTGTCCTGCCAGTGCCCCTAACACGGCACCGCGAATGATAATGCCGCGTAATCGGTCACGATCGTCGATAACGGCATACGGAACCGAAGTCGTGGAAACGGCGTCAAGCAGATCAGCCAGTGGCGTATCCATTTTGGTTGTCGGCACATCGGTTTTAACAATGTCCTTCAGATCCTTCTTGCCGGCATCAATGGCTGCCCGCACGTCATCCGCATCCAGAATGCCGACCAGTTTCCGTTGCGTATTCACCACATACAAACTGGAAATCTCGTTATCCCGCATGCGCCGTGCCGCCAACCGCGGACCATCCTTGTCAATGTTGACCGTATTGGCCCGAATCATGACATTAGCCGCCGTGTAAACCTGACTGCGGTCCACGCCTTCGATAAATTTCTCAACGTAATCGTCAGCTGGCTGACTCAGGATTTCTTCAGGGGTACCGATCTGGACGATTTCGCCGTCCTTCATGATCATAATGTGATCGCCAATCCGCAACGCCTCGTTCAGGTCGTGCGAAATAAACACAATCGTCTTATGCATGTCTTCCTGCAAATCCAGCAGTTCATCTTGCATATCCCGCCGATTCAACGGATCAAGCGCGGAAAAGGCTTCGTCCATCAGCAAGATCTCGGCATCACTGGCCAAGGCACGCGCCAAGCCAACCCGTTGCTGCATCCCGCCCGATAGTTGGTCCGGATATTGATCGGCAAAACCGTTTAGGCCAACCAAGTCGAGCGCTTTATTGGCCTTGGTTTCGCGTTCATCTTTATCCATACCCTGAATTTCCAAACCAAAGGCGGCATTTTGCAACACGGTTCGATTCGGCAAGAGCGCAAACCCTTGAAACACCATGCTGAGTTTCTTGCGCCGAATTTCGCGAATGCCTTGTTTGTCCATTTTGGAAATATCGTCACCGTCAATCAGCACCTGGCCGGCAGTCGGTTCAATCAACCGATTCAGCATCCGCAAGGTCGTTGATTTGCCGGATCCGGAAAGCCCCATAATCACGAAGATTTCGCCGGTCTTGATCGAAAAGTCCGCCCGATCAACGCCGACCGTTGCACCGGTTGCTTTTAAAATCTCCGGCTTGGTTTTACCTTTTTTCAACATTTCCTTAGCGCGGTTAATTCGTTTACCAAAAATCTTGGTCAACCCGCGGACTTCGATTTTGGTTTCTGCATCACTTTCAATTTTGTGTTGCATCCGTTCACTTCTCCTCTCGGGGTCACCGCTTTTTGACAAGCGTGCACCCAGTACTGTTTGCTTAAAGCT
The DNA here is from genome assembly GCF_030770335.1 of Lacticaseibacillus zeae subsp. silagei. NCBI lineage: Bacteria > Bacillati > Bacillota > Bacilli > Lactobacillales > Lactobacillaceae > Lacticaseibacillus > Lacticaseibacillus zeae. The sequence continues at coordinate 2,148,613 of NZ_CP132484.1, forward strand.
ATTTGCTATGCATTGTGTTACTTGGCGTCTTATTTAAAAAACAGTTGTCATCGAATTGAAACAATGCTAACCATTGTAAAGATCATTTGTGTGTGATTCAAATCACGGAATCTCATTTTCATTTTTCGCCATGATCCTGACGTTTCCGAGCCCATGATTTTCCCGCCATCCAAAAAGCCCTCATCTGCATAGGATTGAGGGCTAGGGACGATTAACGACCCGGTAGCAATGCTTAAATAAAATTGTCAAGTCAAAATGAAATTTTTATGAACGGGTTTTCATTTTTCACAAACTCGCCAAGTCGATTTCTGTAAACGGAAGCTGTTCATCAAAGGCAATTTTGCGTCCTAACGTAATGGCATCGGGACCGGTTACCGTATCATATGCCAACACCCGAACGCCGGCTTGCTTAGCGTTGGTGATCGCGGTGACCAGCTCGGGAAAACGATCCCGATAAATGGTCATCTCCTGAATATCTGGCAACTGTACGATGAACACCAAAAACGCCTGGTAGCCTTCTGCCTGCGCCATCATCAAGGTATGGACATGCTTCAATGCGCGAGTCGTCGGGGCATCGGGAAATGCCGCCAACGAACCACTGGCTAATGTCACGCCTTTGGTTTCGACAAACCATGGCTGCCCATCTGCAGCTGTGCCGGCAAAATCCAGTCGGGAATCCCGCCAAGTCGTCTCCGGATGAACCGTATACGGCAACGTCAACCCCGGCAGTATCAAGGTTCCTGTTTCCAAGCATTCCTTGGCCACATGGTTCGGTGCCAGACTGTCAATATTGATCCAGCGATTTTGCCGCTGCACGGCTAAAAGATCGTAGTGCGTTTTGCGGTTAGGATTGGCCACATGGCGGACACTGGCAAGCGAGCCCGGAATCAGAATTTCCTTATTGCGGCCGGTATTGTTCATGTGAACTGGCGTCGTCACGCCGTCTAATGCAACTTCGACCGTGAAACGGCTAACGCGGCGAATAAGTTTGCCGACGCTGACGTTTTGATAATGCATGGGATGCCTCGTTTCTGTTAGTTAAGGGGTGGTCTTCCAGCAATTGCGTCGAGCGTACGCTGGACTGTTTGCTTGCTATCCGTCGCCAGTCTGCGCTCAAAAAGCAGCCCCGAACTCTTTTTTGGAGTCGCGACGGCTGCTTGTTGTGATGCTTTTACAATATTAGCGAACGATAATGACAGATACCGACGCATCACGTGCCACTTCACTTGCCACGTGTCCGAGACGTAACCGACCACGGCGCACGTGCGAACCCATAATAACCAGGTCCGGCTTGAAAGCAGGAATCACTTCATCAAGGATAGCAGCAGCTGGACGACCTTCTGCCACAATTGGCTGCGCTTTTTGAACGCCGAAGTCGCGGGCCTTTTCAACATAAGTATTCAGATTCTTGGCCATCTTTTCCCGTGCTGCATCAACATCGTCAGGTGTCAATGACTGGAAAATATTCAAATCGCCGGTTTCCAGAACCGAAACAATCCCCAGCGGAATATCGTAAATCTTGGCGACCGTGCAGGCGTAGTTCAATGCCTTGCGCGAGGAGTCGTCGTCATCATCATCGACCGCCAGTAGCAGTCGATTATAATGCACGGATTCAATCGTTAAATCATTTTCAGTAACCAACAGAAATGCCCCCTTGCAAGTTTAGGTATCCCTAACAAAACTATTCTATCACACATTACCTTTGTTTTCCGAAAAATACTGCTTAAACCGGCCGACATAATTGTGAAACATGTACTTAAGCAATATCCAACGCTTGAAGGTCATATCCGGCTTGTAAAAGACCGTCGTCCCGTAACGCTTTTCTTTGATAAGCTGCAATGCTTCCCGCTTGGCTTCATTATCGGCGGAATATTGCTTGAAGACCCGCTCCGGCACGCCCATCCATAGCTTGTATTTGCTGCGGTCAGCATTACCGAAAACTGTTGGAGCATCCTTGAGATCGCCGACGATATAATCACGAACCGGCCAGCTGGCAAGATTGTAGCCATTTAACGTGACAAAGAAACTGCTGCGTCCCTGGCGGATGTTGATTTCAAACAACTTAAAGGTGTTGTCGCGGTGATCATATTTCATATCAAAGTTGGCAAAACCCGTAAACTTGATGGCTTCCAGGAAATCCTTGATCTGATCGTATAGCTTCTGATCAAATGCCGGCATAATGGCGACATAATTACCGATTGAAGCCGGCGTCGGATCTTCCAGCAGCGGGTGGCCCAAACACATCATTTTAACGTGATGATATTGATCCACATAACAGTTCATGGTACGCATGTTGCTATCATCGCCGGGAACAAAATCCTGCAAGATCAGATCCGACGTGTAGCCATTGTCGTAAATTTTGGCAATCGTGTTGGTCAGCTCAACCTGTGAGTGGATCGTGAACGCCTTCTTACGTCCTTCAAAATGGATGTTCAACCACTCCACCGAATCAGTCGGTTTAAGCGCCACCGGAAATTCAAACGGTGCGGTGATGGTGGCGTTGCTTTCGTACATCGACTTGGTGACAATTTTGGTCGCCGGATATGGCAGATGATATTCCTCGCAAACCTGATAGAAGCTTTCCTTGCTATTCAGACGCTTCAGCAAATCATAGTCAACATAAGGGCAGATGAACCATTGACTCAATTCGTCTTTATGTTTGGATACCAGTTGCGCATATGTATCGCCGCACGCAATCAAGAGTAGTCGACCTGCCGAAGCCGCATGCAAGTGGGCGATTTCACGCATTTTTTCGATGAACGTGGGGTCGGAATCAAACTGCTTAATTAGATGGACATTCACGATACGCGAAAAACGCGTCGGCGCAAGCTGCTCACGGGCATAAACATCAATTGCGCCGCCGATCATCTCGTGGAACGAACGCGCCATCCCGTACACGTTCATATCACTGCCAAGCAGAATGGGGGTAAAACTGGGTGCATCTTTCATCTGGATGATATTCTCCTCGTTCGATAGGCTCAGGTTCGTTATACCTGCGCCTTGAAATTTTCATTGAAAATGCAGCGGCGATCAGTGACGTGGTTGGTGCCGGCTGCATATGACATTTCCGAAGCGATGGTTGAAGCGGTTCAACTTTTCGCTCGTCGCTCTCGAATTATACCATACTGGCAATATGCATTCATGAAGATACTGGTAGTGTGGTTTAAAACTGTTTCAGTTGCGCCATATCGACCGTGATGTACACAATGCTCTGATTAGCTGCCAACGACCAATTCGACGGATCCTGAACTGGTGGATAAGGTTCACCATCCAGCATGGTTGCGATGGCGTTCACAGCCTCTGTGGCCGCTTCTTCACGCGTCGTTCCTTCAGTCACCATTCCTTTAATATTTGGACTGGTGACTGTAAAGTAATGGCCGTCTTCATCATTAAATTCGGTGAAAATGGTTGGATAAACTAGAACCGATGATTTGATAGGCTCTTTTTTCATGGCTGTACTCCTTTAATCGGAGATCTCTACTTGACCCGCCTTCTCCGCCAGATACGCAGCGATCTCTTCTTCCGTGGGTGGATGCTTACTGACCCACCCCATATGAACGGCTAACTGTTCTTCTTTTGGGACAGTCGTTAATTCCTTGATACAGGCAAGCGCGCGCTGCCGATACGAGGCCCTTACAGCGATGATTTGCCCGACTTTCAATTCACCTCTAAGCCGCCCCGGAATACTAAAACGGTGCGGTTTGCCTTTTAGACCCACCGCAACCACTGTGTTGTAAGGACTGATCATATTGAGTTTTTCTTCTTTTGGCAAATCGGTTGCAAACACTTCCAGGATAGTTCGGACTGAAAAGTCAAGCACCCCGTCGCCGTGCCACAGTTGCAAAATTTCTGGCGTCGTCAGCCGTTTTATCACGCCCTCACCTAGCGCAGTGACAGCAGCGGCCCCCGTTTCTTCCGTCGTTATCAGTTTAAGTTGGTTTAACTGATCCAGCAGCATAGACAGACGCTTCAGCGACAAGGTAATGATTTGGTCGTCAACCGCTATTTGAACGTTGTGCTGCTCGTCTTCCATCACCTCGGCATGCTTGACAAGCAAAAGCATGTAGGCAAGGCCACCCACTCGCAGTGTATTGTTAGGGCTGGCCAGGCAGTCTCGAATCATGTCACGGAGTCCGCCGAAGTTAGCAATATTTCGCAGATCAAAGTTGAAACCTTGGTAACCGGCCTGGCGATGATCGCTAATTCTCAAGTGCCAAAGCCGTTTGCCGTCAGTAATCAGGCTGTACCGGCTGTTGGTGGTAAACGAATAGACGAATAACAATTCATGCTGATCAGGACCCAGCGCCGCTTTAATCGTGTCATGAATAACCTGCGACAGGCGACTGGCGGTCGTGTAATACCAGTGCTGGCCGATGTTGATCAGTACCCGTTCGTTAGACTTAATCCGCTCCATCCGTTCCGTCCTTTCTGATCTGGATCATGACAGTTGTCTGCCTTTATATTACCAGAAAATAGCCGTCAAACGAGACGATATCTTGTTGCTCGCCCTCTGCCGATTTTCTCGATCTGCTGTTTATTTTGTAGTTCGAGAAGGGCCCGTTCGATTGAACGCTGACTGTATTCTGGCACAAGCGATAATAAATCACGCTTGCTCAGTGGCCGTAATTCTCTCTGCAACGCATTTAAGACCAATTCTGCCGCCGACTTAGCTTGAGGTTGTGTGATGTTGATGCGCTCATTCAAATCACGATAAGCCTGCAAAATAATGCTCAAGAAGTAATCAAGGAACGGCGCGTATGAATTACCATTCGTCATCCAATCGGTCGAACTCTGTTGGAGCCGCTCGTAATAAGCAGATTTTGTGTGTTCGATAAGTTGTTCAATACTAACGAATTTTCCTACCAAAAAGTTGTTTTGGTATAACGTCAGCAGCATTAAAAGCCGCGACATGCGACCATTGCCATCTCTGAACGGGTGAATGGATACAAAGTCAAAAACAAATGCGCCGGTCAGCAATAATGGCGATAAAACGCCGGCATGGATTGCCTGATTGTAGGCATGGCACAACGAATCGACCAACTCAGGTGTCATGTGCGCCGGTGGTGGGGTGAATCTGACACCCTGACTTCCATATTTATAGTGATTGACAATGGTGTTATTGATGTCTTTGTAATGACCACCCCATGTACTTTCAGTGTAATTAAATAACTGTTTGTGTAAGCCAAGGATTGAATTGCTAGTAATAGGAATGTCTTGATAGTGCTCATGGATCAACTCTAAAACATCACGATATCCGGAAATCTCCGCCTCACTACGATTGTGGGGCGTCGTCTTTTTGTTCACCAGTTCCCGTAAACGCGTGTCACTGGTATAAACTCCTTCAATTCGGTTGGACGCATCGGTGCTTTCAACTTTGGCAATGTTGACCAGTCTGTCTAAAGCAACCCGACTCTTCTGTAGACTGTCCTGTTGTTGTCCGCGCAATTCATAAATCTGATTCATCTTAGCCATGATGGCAGGGGTGACCACCAGTGCATTGAGGCTTTCAAAGTCAAAATATTTCATCGCCAAGCGCTCCCTTTCCTCGCCATATTACACTATTTGGCGTAGAAAACTCAATTATGGCGCGTAAAAAAAGCCGAGCTTCAATGCTCGACTTTTTTTGAAAGTTCCCCCGTTTTTACCACCTGTACGCCTTGTTCACTTGGCGTCACGATCCGCACTTGCCATTCCGGCCAACGTTGCGCGGCTGCCTTTTGCAGTTGTTCGGCTCCGGCGGCATCGCCAACAATGGCCAGCATGGTCGATCCCGACCCGGAAATCAATAAGATCCCGTCGTGTGCGGCTGTTTCTTCGCGCGCTGCCTGATAATCCGGAATCAACGTTGCGCGATACGGCTCGTGCATCCGATCCTGAGCCACCTGGCGTAACAGCGATAAATCTCCATCCACCAATGCACGGGTCATCAAAACGCAGCGGCCCATTTGATAAGCCGCATCCGCATAACTCATGGTTGCCGGCAAAATATTGCGTGCTTCTTCGGTGCTAACCGCGTATGGCGGAATCAAGGTAACAAAATGCAGCTGTTGGCTGACGGGGTACTGCCGGACAATCGGTTCATTACCCGCCAAAACAGTCGCACAGACCTGTCCATAAATGGCCGGCGCCGCATTATCCGGGTGTCCTTCCATCTGAGTGGCCAACTTCAAAAGGGCGGCTTCATCCCAGCCGGCGTGAAACCAGGCATTCGCCGCAGCAAGACCGCCGACCACACACGTCGCCGAACTGCCCAGCCCACGCGCACTGGGAACATCCGAGTCAACGGTGATACGTAAGTTGGGAACCGGTTGATGAATCGCATTCGCAAACGTGACAAAGGCGCGATAAATTAAATTTTCCGGATTAGCAAAATCATTCCCGTCACCGATGATCTCAAGCTTTTGGGTGCTCGGTTCAAAAGTGAACCGAGCTTTGAGATCAAGGGCCATGCCCAACACATCGTAACCAACACCTAAATTAGCGGTTGTTGCCGGAACGGACACGCGAATCATCATCGAAAACCTCCTTTGCCGCATCGAGAATGGCGGTGCCCATTGCTGCTGGTGCAATCACGTGTTTCGGTTGCGGCGTCATTCCAGCCAGACGGGCCAGATTTGCTGGAATCGCAAGGCCACTCACCTGTTGTAGTTGCTTCATCAACGAAAAATCGTCGCCTGAAACCGGCAAGTCAAGTGCCTTAGTTACCGCACGCGGGAACTTGTAAGGACTCGCTGTGGCCAACAAAACATTCGGCGTGGTATCACCCGTGGCCCGATATTGTTGCATCACACTATAGCCGACTGCTGTGTGTGGATCCATTAAGTAGCCATCTTGCTGCCAGACTTTGGCAATCGCCTCTGCTACTTGTTCGTCAGTCGCAAAACCACCGGCAAAATCAGCTTGAATCGCCGCCAGCACATCAGAACGGACTTGATAGCGTCCTGTTTTCGCTAGATCTTTCATTAGCATGGCCACATAGGCACTATCTTCGCCGCTCTTATAATACAGCAGGCGTTCCAGATTACTTGAAATCTGAATATCCATACTTGGGGCAACGGTTTTTAAAAACGGCCGATTGCGGTCATAGATGCCAGTATCAAGAAAATCCGCGATCTCGCGATTGGCATTAGCCGCAGCAATCAGTTTATGAATCGGCAAGCCCAGTGCCTTGGCATAAAAACCAGCCAGCACATCGCCAAAGTTTCCGGTCGGCACCGTGAAATTAACCGGTTCCCCTAACTGGATTGCATGGCTGTTGACCAGTTGCAAATAAGCGGCAAAATAATAAACCACTTGTGGGATCAGCCGGCCGATATTAATGGAATTGGCTGCCGACAACGTAACCTGCTCAGCCTGCAATCGCGCAGCAAAACCCGTATCGGTAAACAACGCTTTGACCGCACTTTGCGCCTGGTCAAAATTACCGGCAATCGGGAACACCCGCGTATTCTTACCAGTTGTTGTCAGCATCTGCTGCTCCTGAATCGGGCTAACCCCATGATCGGGATAAAAAACCGTAATACCAGTTTGCGGCACATTTTTGAATCCCTGCAGGGCCGCGGTGCCGGTATCGCCACTGGTCGCCGCCAGAATCATAATGCGATCTTCCAGATCAAGGGCCAATCGCATCAATTGGGGTAATAATTGCAGCCCCACGTCTTTGAAGGCACTGGTCGGACCGTGAAATAATTCAAGCACGTGAAAATCGCCGACTTTTCGAATCGGTGTGATGCGTTTATCGGAAAAATTTTGTCGATATGCTAAATGGATCGCTTTTTTCAATGAAGCAGTGTTAAAATCAGGCAACAGGGTCATGAGAACATGCTGAGCAATCGTTTCATAATCTGCTCCCAGTAAATCCTGAAGCGCAATCCGATAATCCGTTAAATGCGGCAAAACGAATAAGCCGCCTTCTTCGGAAATACCTTGCTTAATGGCTTGCTGACTCGTTTTGGTTACTCGTTGATCCCGTGTGCTCGTGTATCGCATGTGAACGATTCTCCTATCTGATCCGACTTGTTTTTACGATATGGATATGATAATCTGTTCGCATTAGAAAAACAAGTGTCTATATTTTATAAACAAGGAGCTGAGAAATATGAATATTGCCATCTTAGGTTTTGGTACTGTCGGTAGCGGCGTTTACGATATTGTTGCGAATGGTGATCGCCGAATGCGGGTCACTGCGATTTTTATTCGCCCAACTCACCCTGCCACCATGCCTGAGATGACAACTGATTTCGATGCCATTCTTGCGGATCCTTCTATCGATGTGGTGGTGGAGGCAATCGGCGGGCTGCATCCCGCTTACGATTATATTCTCCGAGCCTTGCGCCATGGCAAGCATGTTGTGACAGCCAATAAAGCGGTTGTTGCCCGTTATCTGCCTGAATTTATTACCACTGCCGAACAGCATCATGTTCGCTTCTATTTTGAAGCAACGACTGGCGGTGGCATTCCCTGGATCCGTAATCTGGAACGGGCTGCGCGGATTGATCAGGTCGATACAATCGAAGGCATCTTTAATGGCACCAGCAATTACATTTTAGACCAGATGCAACGTGCCCACCTCGATTTCGATCCTGTCCTTTTGGCGGCCAAGGACATGGGCTATGCCGAAGCCGACCCGAGTGCCGACATTGACGGCGATGACATTGTCAACAAGCTCAAAATCTCTGCGGCTTTGGCCTACAATATGGTACCGCCGCGTGATGTGCCTAAGTTTGGCATCCGTCACGTCAGCAAAGCCGACATCGACTTTTTCGCCAAACACCACCAAGTGCTGCGTTTAATCGGTAAAAGTAAGCGAATCGGTGATCATTATAGTATGGTCGTTGAGCCGCGACTTTATCCAGCCACCGCCTTGGCCGCAAATACTTTTGAAAACTTCAACCTCATTCGCTTGCATGGTCAAACCATTGGCGATTTACAGTTCTATGGCCAAGGCGCCGGCAAATACCCGACGGCCAACGCGATTGTTCAAGATCTTTTCGATATTCTGGAAAAGGTCACCCATCTGAAACGCGACTTCAAGCAAACCTTACAATTTGATCCTGACCTCAGTGTTGCCGATTATCTGTTACGGGCTGATCCGTTAACCTTTGCGATGTTTAACGACAAGCAAACTGAAGTGATCGACCACCGGCTGCTGATTAAACAAATCCCGGTCGGCGAAATGCATCGACTCATGCGTGGCGTTTTGGCAATTGATGCCCATGCATTCATGGCGGCGATTGGCGACAGCGAACTCGTCGCGCGCGATGTCAAACAGCAATTGGATCAGGAGGTCATCGGATGAAAGTCGCAAAATTTGGCGGCAGTTCCGTTGCCACCGCCGATCAATTTCAAAAAGTCAAAGCCATTATCGATCAGGATCCCCAGCGTCAGCTTGTGGTCGTCAGCGCCGCCGGTAAATATGGACCGGCCACGCAAAAACTCACAGACATCCTCTACCTCATTGCAGACGGCATCGAAGCCGGCCGCGATGTGACGCAGATGTTTGCTCAGGTAGAGGCCAGATTGGAAGCCATCAATCACGCATTACAGTTACACGTGCCTTTAATTAAATTAATGAACACGATCCGTCATCGGCTTGCCACGCATTATTCGCGCGATTATCTGGTATCCCGCGGCGAATTTTTGACCGCTCAATTGATGGCAGCGTATCTGGGCTACACCTTCGTGGACGCCGTCGACTTATTCTTTTTTGATCAAAACGGCGCCATTGATGAGGCCAAAACCCAGGCAGCCTATCGCCAGCTTCCTAAGCATCACGGCTTGGTCATCCCCGGATTTTACGGACAGAATCAAGCCGGGCATGTTCAACTCATGCCCCGTGGCGGATCGGATATCTCCGGCGCATGGTTAGCGCGGTTGGCTCAGGCAGATTTATATGAAAACTGGACTGATGTGTCTGGCATTAAAATGGCGGATCCGCGCATTATCAAGGATGCCGACAGTATTGATGTGATGAGCTATGATGAGTTGCGCGAATTGACCTATATGGGCTTTAGTGTGTTTCAGGAAGAAGCCGTCCAGCCGGTTCGTGAATGTAAAATTCCAACCCGCATTCTCAATATCAATGCACCACAGGATCCGGGAACGTTGATCATTCATGATGACGACCCCAGCGACGAACTGCGCATTATCACCGGCATTGCTGGGCGAAAACATTATCTCGTCATTACTATTCGTCAATACCAGCTTGCTTTACACTTGGAAGTCATTCAACGCGCATTGGGCGTCATTGCTGCCCATCATCTAGTCGTTGACTACCTGCCAACCGGCATCGACAGCTTCAGCTTGTTGATTCGAGAACCCCGCCACCAAATCTCGGTTCGTGAGTTAACAGCAGCAATTAAAACCGCCTGTCAGCCGGATAAACTAGAAGTCACTGAAAATGTCGCCTTAATTGCGATGGTTTCCCGTCAATTGCGAAAACGACCGGCGATTGCGGGCAAAGTGCTTGCGTATTTGGATGACAACCTGTTAAATGTCCAGTTGGTCAGTCAAACCAACGACGATATCAACTTACTGATCGGCGTCAACGACAAAGACTATGATAAAGCCGTTCGCGTCATTTACAGCAGCATTCACCAAAATTTTCACCGCCCGGCACCTTATATCGAGGGCATTGCTTGAGGTAGATGGTGTTTGCTGGCCTATCAAAAAATGAAGCGAAGCCATAATTCTGCAAAAGCATCAACAGTTTAATAAATTCCGAACGATACAGAAGGGCTTCAGGCAATAGGTTCCATGCCGTGCCAAACTACGCAATCTCCGGCCAGATGGTGCTGGAACGCTGTGACGGCGCTTTGAGCCAGAAAACCGCTGTCTCAAAGTCGCCTAACAACATCAGCGACAAAAACCGTCGCTGTGTTGTTTCCACGGCTGAGCCCCATCCGGCCTACGATTGCTCCGCTTTGGCACTAACATCTCAACATCCCTAACGATTTACTTCTGGGAAAACAAAAACGAACATACTCACAATTACTGAGTATGTTCGTTTTCATATTGCCGATGTGAATTATGCCCCAGCGACCTTTTTACGTTACGCAGCCGCTAATGACACTGGCGCATCACTATTTCTTCCACGGCTTATCTGCCTCTTTTGTTGGTGCAATTGCTGCCGATTGACTGGTTGCGGCCGGCTTGGCGGCGGAGGTTGCCGGTGCTGCTGGTGCTGCCGGTTGCTTTTGCGGTACTTCCGACTGCTTTTGCGGCGCCTTTTCGGCAGTGTCCGCGTGCCGACCCTTGATGGCATCGACCACTGGCTGATTGCCTGCTTGATGCATGAGAGCGCCATTTAACATCCCGCGAATGTCAATGCCTGCCACTTCCTGAAGCATGTCCAGTTCCTTCACCAAACTGCCACTGGTTTGCTTGGTGAGGTCGCCGTCACCATAGAGCTTAATCGAATCAACGTTGGCGTAAGGACTCATGGCAGCTTCAATGATCTTCGGCATTGCCTCGATGGTCATCTTGAAACGACCAGATTCATCCAATTGACGCGCTGCTTCTGCCTGCTTCGCGATCGCTTCCGCCTGGGCCAGCCCGATTGCCCGGGTCTTTCCGGCTTCGGCTTCCCCAATTGCTTTCGTAGCATTGGCATTCGCTTCAGCAGCCAATTCAACTTGCTTGGCTGACGCTTCGGCTGCAGCAATCTGGGTCGCCTTCTGCGCTTCAGCCGCACGCTGAGCCTTATACAAGTCAGCATCTGCCTGTTTACGCACGGTGGCATTCAGTTCCTGTTCCTGCAGTTCCGCGTTCTTCTGGGCCAGTTCAATATCTTTTTCCTTTTGAACCTGCTTGGCCTTCATCTGCTCAACAATCGCTGCCTGATCGGCCTGGGCCTGGGCAATTTCCTGTTGCTTCTTGAAGTCGGCCATTTTGACTTGTTGCTCGCGTTCGGCATCCGCCACCTGCGTCTGTCGCTCGATTTCCTGCTGTTTGGCTTCCTGATCGGCTTGGGCTTGCTGAATCCGCGTGTCACGGTTAGCGGCCGCTTCAGCAACTGCCGCGTTTTTCTTGACCTCGGCAATCTGCTTCTTACCTAATGAATCAAGATAGCCGTTCTTGTCAGCAATATCTTTGATCGTAAATGAGATAATCTGCAGACCCATTTTGGCTAAATCGGAACTCGCCACGTCCTGAACTTTCTCGGCAAACGCATCCCGGTTTTGGTAAGTATCTTCAACCGTTAACGTGCCTAAAATAGCCCGCAAATGGCCTTCAAGAATTTCGGTCGCTTCGGCGTTGATCTGTTCGTCATTTTTGCCTAAAAACTGTTCGGCAGCAGTTGCGACTTCTTCCTGACTGGAACCGATTTTTAAAATAACCGTTCCGTTGACGATGATCGGAACGCCTTGCTGCGTGTAAACTTCCGGCGTTGCCACCTCGATTGTGCGGGTGTTCAGGCTTAAAACATCCCAGCGCTGTAAAATCGGCAGGATAAACGACCCGCCATTCGTGATCAGCTTCACCCGATTCCCGTTAATATCCCGAAAGCTATGCTTGCCAGATATCAAGGCACCGGAAATAATCAGAACCTCGTTAGGCAATGCTGTCTTGCGGTGCGTTGCCAAGAAAATAAAAAGCAACAGTAAGACAACGATCACAATGATCCATGGCATATAATCAGCTAAAATTTCCATTCGTCCCCTCCTCTTAGGGTTGGTTATGTGCGGCGACCTCATCAACATATGCGACGCCTTCTGTGAGTTCGATAATCACGACTTTGGTGCCCTGTTCAAGTGGACGATGCGTGCCTGACCACAATTTAGCCGGGTAAGTTTGCCGCGCCCGGCCGCCACCCGTCACCATGACTTCGCCCGTATGATCAGGGGCAACCGCCAGTGTCAACGTGCCCAGCAGATAATCCTGAGTGCTCATGGACGTTGTGTTCTCCACCGATGACAAAACGCGCTGTAAAACCGCCAACAACGGCAACAACACCAACGATAGCAACATCCATAAAAGACCGGCAACGATCACCAATGCAACCACGCCCACCACCAACTGCAAACCCAATCCTTGTTGGGTCCACCAAGTAACCATTCCGATCGCCTCGCTTTCAACAGGTACAAACGTCTCTTTTATTCTACCATGCAAACGATTCCCAGCCTATACCAATCGAAACGAAACGAGCGTTTTATTTTGCACAATCGATTTTATCAAAATGATCAGTCATAATGCAGCGCATAATCTTCTGGGACTTGATACCGTAACGTTTTGGTGAACAATAAATAACTGATGTAAGCTAATCCAATTGGCAAGACAAAGAACAGCAGCGTCAGCTCCAAAATATTGCCTACTGTCACGGTCTTCATCGCATCTAACGCCGCCAATGGTCCAACTAGTCCAGAAAACCCGAATCCTGCGCTGGCCGGGGTTCCCTGAATGTTCAACGCTGCCCCAACCCCACCAAGAATGCCGGCGTTGATCGCCATCGGTAAGAACAGCTTCGGCTTAGACAAAATATTGGCCATCTGCATTTTAGGCGACCCTAGGAAATGGGCCAAAGACGTGCCAAGCGGATTCGCCTTCCAACCGTAAACTGCTAGCGCAAAACTTGTCCCGACAATCCCCAGATTCGCGGATCCGGCGCCGATCCCGCTTAACGAAATGGCTGTGGCAATCCCGACTGTACTGATCGGAGTCACGATTAAAACCGCAAAAATGATGCCCATCAAAACGCCCATGACGATCGGTTGCAAGGCGGTAATGTCATGCACGAGCACCCCGATGTACTTGGTAATCCCGGAAACCGGCCCTAACGTCAACATTCCCACACCGCCGGCAATGAGTAAAACCAGCGACGGAATCAGCAGGATCGTATAGGCTTTCAACGCATTCCCCAGCAATAAAATCACCAAATAGCCAATCGCAAGCGTAATTGCCAGATTGATGACATCCCCGGTTCCGGCAACCGTTAAGCCTGTTTTGGTCAAATGGTAATTCCCAGCGCCAATAATCGCGGCCAACGCCAACGAACTCGTCTGAATCGGCGTAAACTTCGCAATCATGCCCACACAAACCGCCGACAATGCCGGCAACAAGGTCATGGCGGCCGTGGTCATATACGTCACCACCGCCAGTTGCGGAAAGCTCGGCAAAAGCAACTTCACAATGGCGTTCAAAATAGCGCCAGGCACCAGCGCCACGATGATCCCCACAGACAAACCATTCAAAATGTTCATCGTCACCGTTTTCGCGTCTTGTTTCATGCATTTTCCTCCAATCTAGTTAACTTGATGCGGTGAATGACCGCCTTCCAAAATGAGCTTGACATCGTCTAACGAAATATCAATCATGTTTTTCACCGCTGCATCGGTGTAAAAGCCGATATGTGGCGTAATCTCAACGTTCGGCATCGCCTTCAACGTCTCGAGTTCGGGATTGTCCACCAGAGTCTGACTACGATCCTCGCCAAAAATACCGGCTTCCCCTTCAATCGTATCCAACGCCGCACCGGCAATGACATGATCCTTCAGCGCCTGAATCAATGCACCGGTATCAACAATCGGCCCGCGGGCAGCATTAATGAGATAAGCGCTTGGCTTCATTTTTTTCAGTGCATCTGCATCAATCAGATGGGTGGTGATTGCATCCAGTGGTGTATGCACCGTCACGATATCAGCCGTCGTCAGTAGCGTGTCCAAATCCACATAACTAACCGTATCCGCCAGCTCAGGCCGCTTCACTGGGTCACTCACAATCACCGTTGACCCCAACGCACGGAAAATCCTAGCCACCGCACTGCCGATTTTGCCGGCGCCAATAATGCCGACTGTCAGATTGTGAATTTCCGCAGCTTCCAAGCCACCCCAGCTGTAGTCATCCTTCGCTTCGCGGGCACTTGCTTCTCCTAAGTGACGGATCAGCCGCATCACTTGTGCCAGCACCAGTTCGGAAACCGACCGCGGCGAATACGCTGGCACGTTGGTCACAGCCAATCCGTTGGCGGTAGCGGCTTCAAGGTTCACAATGTCAAAGCCGGTAATCCGCAATGTCAGCTGCTTAAGACCAAATGCCTTCAGCTTTTGATACACAACGTCATCAGGAATGGCCGCGTGTTGCTGAATCACAATGCCGTCATAACCCTTAGCCAAGTCAACCGTCTTGGGCCCAAGTTCAACCGTGTTCGTATCTACCTCAATGTGATTAGCGGCCACCCAGTCATCAATGGCAGCTTGCTCATCGGGACGAACGGAATACATCAAAATTTTTGTCATCTTTGCCTCCATGTTGTTTGTCGTTACTTTGCCTATTTAGCCATTAATGACTCGCCATGTACTTAGCAATGCGATCTGTCGCTAGTTCGAGATCTTCCATTGACGCCGCATAAGAAATCCGCACATAACCTTCACCGCCAGGACCAAAACTGGCACCCGGAATAACCGCCACTTTTGCCTCGCGCGCCAACGCGTAGACAAACTTCCAGCTATCATGCATGCGCTCCGGTAATTTAGCAAAAATGTAGAAGGCCCCATCAGGATGCGGCACCGTCAATCCGGCATCGGTCAAGGCTTTGATCAAAAAGTCCCGTCGCTTCATGTAAGCTTCCTTCATCGGCTGGGCATCATTCATACCATTTTTCAGCGCTTCTTCAGCGGCACGTTGCGCGTTCGTGGTCACGCTGGTGATTGTGAATTCGCTGACTTTTCCGACTTGGGCAATGATATCCGCCGGCCCCGCCGTGATACCCACGCGCCAACCGGTCATCGCGTGGGACTTTGACACCCCATTTAAAACGATCGCCTGCTCCGGCAATACTTCCCCTAGCGAAACGTGGGTGCCGGTATATGTTAATTCGGAATAAATCTCGTCGCTCAACACAAAAATCTCATACTGTTTAATCACCGCTGCCAACGCTTCGAGATCGGCGCGACTATAAGTTACCCCAGTTGGATTCGTTGGGTAATTCAACACAACGGCTTTTACCGTATCTTTATTCGCTTCAATCGCCGCTTGCAGCTTTTCCGGTTTCAAAATGAAGCCGTCCGCCGAAGTGTCAATAAAAATCGGCTTAGCACCATTCAACATCACAATCGGAATATACAACGGGAAAATCGGTGTCGGGATAATCACGGTATCACCTTTATTCAGCATCGCCGTCAAACTCGAATAAATCCCGCCAGTCGCGCCCGCCGTGATCAGAATCTGGCTCTCGGGATCATATTTCGTGTGGTACTTTGTCGCCAGATAGTGACTGGCTGCAGCCCGCAATCCCGGCAGCCCCTTGCTTTGGGTATAGTGGCTTTCATTATTTTCAATCGAGCGGATACCCGCAGCCTTGACATGTTCCGGCGTAGGAAAATCCGGCTCACCCAATGTCAGCTTGACAATCCCGTCAATTTTGCTGATTTCCGCATTAAACTGTAAAATATCGCTCGGCTTGAGCTGCCGAACTTCCTGATTCATACGATCAACTAATGCCATTTCTTCTACCTCCAATATTTTTTGCCAGTATTCTTAGCGATTAACCCGACAGACGCAAAAACCCGCAGTCGATGTGACTGCGGGCAAGGAATTGGGAATGATTCTCCTGATTTCAGCCACACAGTCAATTGCTTGATCTGTGTGACCGCTCACTCAAAGGTAACTGGTCTCACAGATCGCGTCTGAAAAACCAGAAATAAAATGATTGTGCGCTTTGAGTCAGCTTCATCGTCATCATGAGAACCTCCTAAGAATTGGATTAGCTAAAGATTACCGGTTACTTGTGCATTTGTCAACTAATTCGAGTTAAATTATTTGACTTTTGTCATGACATCTTGAAACGATTCCCCATTTGGCTTGGGTTCGGTCAAAGTAAGTTTATGCCCATCCAGGTCTTTTAGCGTCATCTCAACCGCTTGCCATGGCTTTTGGGCCGGTGGTGACACAATTGATTGTTCCTCAGTCTTCTCAGCAATCGCCGCAATATCTTTGACTAATAAGTTAATCACAACACTGCTGCCAGCTGAGGCGTGTTTATCTTGAATCAACATCAAATCCTGATACCGTTCGCGACGAATATGCATCATGATGGGTGATCCCGATTGATCATTAAACGTATAAAGCTTTTGAAAGCCTAATTTGTCTTGGTACCAATTGGCCGCCTTGACGATATCCTTGACCGGCAGTTTGACGAACATCGGCATTGGATAGTATTCTGGCAAAATTATCACGTCCTTTTTTAATTAAGCGAACCGCGATATTTCACAACGACGACCCATCTTGTCAGTTGAGACTGATCATCAATGCGATTGGCTTGCGGTTCAACATAAAAATAGCCGATGACGTGGCGTCAGGTTCAAGCCTCCACTAACTTTTCCGAGGAAAAATGCCGCACTTCAACGGTTGAGTACGCTACAATTAAATTAATTAAGAAGGGAGTTTTTATCGATGAAATATACCATCACGGCCAACAATACTTTCCCGGTTGTGGATATTGCCATGGAACAGGATGAAACGATCCAGATTGAATCAGGCTCCATGATTTATCACAACGGATTAGTCGAGTTGAGCGGCCATATGAACAGCAACGGCAAGAAAGGTCTCGGCGGTCTCATGAGCGCGATTGGCCGGTCGGTGACAAGCGGCGAAAGCTTTTTCATCACCACCGCCACCGGTACCGCACCCAATGCCGAATTGGCCATTGCACCCGGCAATCCGGGGGTGATTAAGGAATTAACGCTTGATGACAGCCACCAGTACCGTCTGAATACCGGCGCTTTTCTGGCCATGGACAGCTCCGCCAGCTATCACATGACCAGTCAAAAGGTTGGCGGCGCGCTGTTCGGCGGCACTGGCGGTTTCTTCATTATGGAAACGGCCGGCACAGGCACCATGCTGGTTTCGGCGTATGGTGATATCATCCCGATCCAACTCGACGGGAGCCACGAATACGTTGTTGACAATAGCCATGTGGTTGCGTGGGATAGTCAGCTGGATTACCACATTCAGCCGGCCAGCGGCGTCATCGGCTTCACAACCGGCGAAGGTTTGGTCAACCGCTTCACCGGAACAGGAACGGTTTACATCCAGACACGGAACATTCAAGCTTTGGCTAACCTGATTGAGCCATTTATCCCGACTAAGAGTGACTGATCATTAACCAGTAAGGAGACATCGATGCCAGAAAAATTCGGATTGCACTATCAAACATTTGGAAGCGGCCAACCGATTTTCTTTTTACACGGCATGGGGTTGGACAGTCACAGCATGGCAGCCTTTTATGAGCCGCGGTTAACGGGGAATGAAAAAACCGGCTATACGCGGATTTATCTTGATTTGCCCGGCATGGGTGGTTCGCCTGCCACGGCAGCATTGCGCAATGCAGACGATGTG
This sequence comes from Lacticaseibacillus zeae subsp. silagei, assembly GCF_030770335.1. Taxonomy (NCBI): domain Bacteria; kingdom Bacillati; phylum Bacillota; class Bacilli; order Lactobacillales; family Lactobacillaceae; genus Lacticaseibacillus; species Lacticaseibacillus zeae. Next base: position 2,166,946 of record NZ_CP132484.1, read on the forward strand.
TTAGCGCAACTCCATCATTTCATCCAAGCTGCCAGTCAAGGTCAAAGTTACCTCGTGGGCCATTCTTATGGCGGTTACTTGGCATTAGGCCTGCTCGCGCGTTTCCCGACGGATTTTCTCGGTGCTTTTTTAACCGCGCCGGTTGTCATTGCGGATAAAGCAAGCCGCCACGTTGCAAAACTGCAGCATGTCGTGAAGGATGATGTGACAAGTGACGCCGCGGATTTTGCCGACTACCTCAACATGAACGTGGTCATCAGCCACGCTACTTGGCAACAATATCAACAACTGATCCGACCAGCTGTGGCCCATTTTGATCGGCCATTCTGGGATGCGATGAAAATGCGGCATGACTACCGTTTTTCTTTCGAATCTCGTCTAGCCAGCATGCTTCAGGAACCTGTCACCATGTTACTGGGCCAAAATGATAATGAAGTCGGCTATCAAGATCAACTTGACTTTGCCAACGGGCACGACCATGTCCACACGACGTTAATTCAAAACGCCGGGCATAATTTGATGATGGATACACCTGATCAGGTGATGCAAACTTATCACCGGTTCATACAGGAATCGAGAAAGAACGATATAACCGAATAGCATCTCAGCAAAAGCAAGGGAATGGTGACGGCAGCGGTTTGGGCAGCGGAACCATTCCTTTTTCTTGATACAAACACCAAAAGACGGCTAATCTTTTCGCTGATTGGCCGTCTTTTGGTGCTTCAGATGTTATCCCATATTTATATTAAAGACATTGGCTTACGCTTCAAAAAGCTTCCCTGCCTTAGGACCGGGGTCTAATGTCCAGATCTTGTCAATGGTAATCACGCCAGCTCCTTTTGGCACTGGGAATTTGCCCTCAGCCCACTTTGCTGCTTGATCATAGTAAGGACCGTCCGTATAGAGCTTGGCAGTGCCGCCAAAGCGGAAGCCTTTCAGAGCCTTGGCATTAGCAACAGCGACAATCGCTTTCCCGTTGTCGTTAATGTTGGCTTGGGTTTGGCCACCTGTCATTTCGTTGTAAATAAGGTGCTCATCGTCCAACACCCGCATTGAGATCTTAGGCCCAACATCCGGGTTGCCATCCGCATCAACGGTTGAAATATAGGACAACTCACCAGCAATCATGTCTTTCATTGCTTGATTCAATTTTGCCACTATGACACATCCCCTATTCATTTCAGTACAGCCATTCTAAGGCCGCTAAAGGTTTCAGGCAATTATTGTGTCTCGGTGGATGCCATGTTCATAGAGATGAATACAGTTAAATATAAATATTCACTCAAGCGTCTAGTGGAGTAGCTTGATTCAATCTGCGGAATGTTTATGCTTTTTCCGCCGTCTTCCGAACCAGTAATCGGCTATCAGGCTTCCAAGCGCGCCTCCAACAAAGACCCACCATCGAAATGGACCTCTCAGCCAGATAGAGATAATAAACGCCAGTAACATCGCAACGCCGAACGTCAAGATGAAACTCCGCCAATACTTCATATTTTTCCTCCGTTCATCGGTTTGCCGCCTTAGAGATCATAATTTGAAAGCTGATAATGCCATGCCCTACAAATAGACGACATGAATGTTCTGCGTTGCCGAATCTATCAATAATCGTTACTTGATCTGCCGTGTCAGTTCTTCCGGCGTTAGCATTCGGGTTTGGCGAAAAATACGATAAGCATCTTCTGGAGGCAAAACCGGTAATTGATTCAACCAATAGACAATGATATCTAAGACTCCCTGACTTACAATTTCCTGAGCATAGTCACTCGGCACCTGTTTTGATTGTTCAACTGATTCCCCTGCGCCTTGGCGTAAAACTGCCACAATCAGTTGTTTGACCTTGGTGACCAGTCGCGCGCCACCTTCATTTAACAGCAAGGCAGCCAACTCGCGCTGGTGATAAAGGTATTTAAATAACTGGAAAAACGCATCATTTTCATGAGTCGTTTTTGACCGGTCGTTTTGGGTAAACGGTTTGGGAAAACGTTCGAAGATGCTGTTGACATGGCTGACAATTTCATCCTCGTAATGATTCAGTAAGTCATACTTATCAAAATAATGCAGGTAAAAAGTGCCGCGACTGATGCCGGCAAGTTTGACCAATTGTTGCACGCTGATTTTTCCAAAACCTTCTTGCTGCAATAGTTGAATAAACGCCTTTTGAATCTTAACCTCTGTTTCAACCATCTTTGTATTTGTTGCCAAGCTAGCTCGCCTCCATTGACAGGTTGTCAATTTCCAACTTCATTTAACAATAAATATTAAATATTTACAATTGACAAATTCGTCTCAAATGTTCATACAAACAATATTGTTCTGGTCACATTTTTAGAAGAACTTGCCCACAGCAAGGCGATTTTTGACTGAACAAATTCACCAGATTGTCGCTTGCTTGAGGTTTAAGACGCCCCTATGATCGCTAATGAACAGGATGTCAATTTGAAAGGCGGTCATAAAATGTTCAAAAGCGAATGGCGCTATCTGTTTCAACACAAGATGATGCTGGTTGTGTTGATTGCAATTGCATTAATTCCAGCAATCTACTGTTTTATCTACCTATCCTCAATGTGGGACACCTATGGCAAAATGGACGACATACCAGTTGCAATCGTTAATCACGACCAATCTGTGACTTATCATGGCAACCACATCACTATCGGCAAAACTTTGACCAAAAACTTGGATAAGTCAAACTCACTTGACTTTCATCATGTTTCAGCCAAAACAGCTGATCATCGATTACGGCAAGGAAAATATTACATGATTTTAACGATCCCCAAGAATTTCTCGAAAATGGCAACCACGATTTTGACCGATAAGCCCCAAAAGATGAATCTCTATTTTCGTTTTAACTCCGGACAGAATTTCATTGTCTCCAAAATGACAACAGGCGCGGCAACGGCAATTAAGGCAAAGGTCTCAGCGCAGGTCACTAAGCTGGACGCAACTGTTGTTCTAAACGCATTGCACCAGGCAACTAAAGGGTTGGCGAAAGCAGCAAATGGCAGTCAAGCACTGGCCAGCGGGGCACAAAAATTAACCACAGGTGAGTCGCAACTACTGACAGGGACGACAGCTTTGTCTACCGGCGTTGATAAACTCGCGGCTGGTAATACCAAACTCATCGTCGGCAACACAACGATGACAAACGGCTTCAATCAGTTAGAAGATCACGCCGCGACTCTTACCAACGGTCTTGATCAAATCCAAAACGGTTTGAATCAGTTGGCACAGAAATCACCTGCCTTAGCACAAGGGACTATCAAACTGAAGCAATTAGCCCAAAATATGCAAAAGCAGCTAGCATCCGGAAACACTGACCAAAAGCAACTTGCTGCAGAATCTTCCGCACTTACGAGTGGCCTTCAATCCATGACAAGTGGTTCGCAAGCAATTGACAGCGGCAGCTCAAAGCTAGCCACAGGCGCCGCAACGTTGAACAATGGGCTAACCGTGTACACGAATGGAGTTAGTGCACTCGCAACTGGTAATCAGGCAATTGCCCAAGGACTTGCGACCGTACAAACCAATCTTCCTGCTTTGCAATCCGGCACTGAAAAACTGAATACCGGCGCGTCGTCCTTGTTGAGTGGCTCACAGCAACTTGATCAAGGCAGCCAAACACTTGCAGAGAGCCTCACTGCCGCAGTTCAGAAACTAGGCGTCATTCATACGAAGGCAGGAAATGCATCGGCTTTGGCAACACCAGTCCATGAGGTCACAAGTGATATTGCCAAAATCCCAAACAATGGTACTGGCATGGCACCATTTGCGATTGCAATTGGCCTTTACGTTGGTGGCATCGCACTAGGAACCATGTACGAAGGCTTTCTACCACACAAAAAGCCTCGCCATGCATTGACTTGGTGGGCTAGTAAGGCATCGGTTATCGGATCAGTTGGTTTATTACAAGCAATCCTGCTTTATTGGACATTGACTTCAGGCAATCATTTACATGTCACTTCGCAAGGTGCGTTTTTCGGAACGATTTGGCTTGGATCAGTGCTGTTTCTATCGCTTATTTTCTGTCTTCGTTTGCTGCTTGGCGGTTTTGGCACCTGGCTGGTTTCTATTGTTCTAGTTTTGCAACTGGCCGGCTCCGGTGGCTTATATCCGACTTATTTAGTCAACAGTTTTGCTAAAGCCATCAATGCTTGGTTGCCAATGACCTATCTAATTGATGCTTTGAGAAGTCTGATTTCAACCCACCAAGCCATCACAACTAACATTTGGGTTATGATCGCCCTCATCGTTGGCTTTAATCTTGCGATGATCCTTCGCTTCCAGATCGGACTCCATCAAAGCTTTATTGAAATTGAAACTGCCACCGAAGATAACTGAAGAAGGTGTCGAATCATGTTAAAAAACGTCAAACCCATCAGCATCTCGAATTTGATTACAAAAGCCAGTCATCAACGAATCGAGACTTCGCGAAGAGTTCTTTTTCTAAATCTTATTGTCTATGTCCTGATTGCCGGAGCCGAATTAGCGATCGGTACAGCCGATCATTCAACCGCATTGCTTGCCGACGGTCAAAACAATCTAACAGGTATTGTGTCCGTAACAGCTTTAATCGTAGGTTTAACCTTTTCAAAGAGACCCTCCGATGATTTTCATCTTGAAGGTCACTGGCAGTTTGAAAGTCTGGCTGTTTTTCTAGCCGGGCTTGGGATGTTCTTAGTGGGCCTCGTCTGCGTCTGGGAAGGCATCACGCAGACGTTCGGTTTTTTGGCTGGCCACTACACGGCGCCACTTAAAGGCCAGGCAGCTTATATGGCAGCCATCTCCGGTGTCACAATGCTATCGCTATGTGCGTTTAATCATTTTATCGCCCGCAAAACCCAAAGCAGTTCCTTAGAACCTGTCTAGTATCTTTTAAGAACTATCTTCAGGAAGGCCAATACAACCATTTGAAGACTGCTGTTAAGGGCACGTTCACAGTTTTTCCAAAGTCGCCGACATTTGTCTAGCCAACTCCATGAACGTTCAACGATCCATCGTTGCGGTAACACCGTGAACATATGCAACTCGTTGCGTTTAGCTACCGTCGTCTTAGCATTCAAAATGAGCTTCACCTGATCCGCAAAGTCATTGCCAGTGTAGCCACCATCAACCATGACATGCTGAACCAGCTCTAAATTTTGGCTAGCCAAACTAAACATAGCCAATGCACCTGAACGATCTGATACATTAGCTCGTGTCACGAGAATGGCTTGTGGTAAACCATTAATATCAACCGCCATATGACGCTTAATCCCTGAAATCTTTTTGCCGCCATCGTAGCCACTATTTTTCGTTAAATCAGTGGTTTTAACACTTTGAGCATCAACAATCACAAACGACGTTCGGGCCGATCGGCCCTGTGCAAAGCGATAGGAAGCAACAGTTTTTTTAAAAGCCTTTCTAATAGCGAATCAGCTGTCGGGTCTGGTTTATCTCGCCACATATCGTAATAGCGGTAGACAGTGTGCCATTCCGGGAAATCATGCGGTAATTCACGCCATTGACACCCTGTAGTAAGCGAGTAAAGGATGGCATTGAATACGTCATAAAGATCATAACGACGCGGTCTTGTATGCTTGCGGAAGTTTTCTAAATCAGGTTGTATTAACGCAAATTGCGCTCGAGAAATATTGCTTGGATAATCTGGCATGACAAACTCCTCAGTCGGTTTTCCACAATTCTACCAGATTCAGCAGATACTAGACAGGTTCTGAATTAAAGGGCGCACCAGAGGAGCATTACTTTTCCAATATTCAGCGTGAATAAACTGGTGGGCCTGTAAATTCCCCTGCCACCATAACCGCATAATTTGATCCAATTGTTCGCGACTGGGCGCGCTTATTTATTCAATCGTGTATGGTGCCATACCGTCCCTCTTTTCTAATATCAAACTCTTGTTCTTTCTATCAATCATCATACTGGTTCAACTGGCAAAAATCAGCTTGAACTCGTCACTTGATTTTACCGAATCCTAACTTTCTTAAACGGAGATACTTTTCTTTTTCTCAATATACTGCGCCGTATAACTGGATATTATCATCAATTTCCGCGAAATTTTTTAGGCCATTTTTTGGGCATGATCTACATTTTGTAGATTGCATGCTTCAATCGGTAGGCGTATATTCGTACTTTGGAACATAGATTAGCTTTAAGGAGGCTTGCATGACAACCAAACATCAGATTTTACATCGGGAAATTGTTTTAGATGCTGCAAGAACGATGGTCGCCCAAGACGGTATTCGGGACTTGACCTTTCAGACGCTGGCCAAGGAACTGAATATCTGTTCTCAGTCGCTATATAACTACTTTCCGAATCTACCGGCAGTCATTGAAGCGTTGGGGACCGAATTTATGCATAACCTTTACCAAGAGTTGATAGAGAACGTCAGCGGTATCTCAGGCAAAGAGGCGATCCGTGCTTTTGCAGAAGTCGCTCATCGCTATTTTGAACGTCAACAGTCGTTAGATGAAATTATTTATTTTGTCCATCAATTCCCAGAAAGCAGTCCATTTGTGCAAGGCACCGGCGATGTTATTAACTTGCTGAAGCGTCTGATTGTGCACACGGAGCTGAAGCAAATGGCAAAAGAAAGTTTTGTCCAGGATTTCATTAGTAGTGTGCTTGGTTTTACCGTTTTGGAAGTCATGGGATTTTTACCTGACAATAAAGCCAGCCGCGACACATCTTTTGAATCTCTGCTGGACCCTCAATTTTCAAGTCAAGTGCAACGATGATAACGAATTCTTGATAGTGGTCTAGGCTGTTACGCCATGCATCGGTAGTAATCGCATGGGCGAAGATAGTTCAGAATACGTCTGGGACGATGGTTCAGTGCGGATTGAACTGCTTGAATTTCAACCAGGGTAACTGCTCTGAGAGACTTCCCTTTCGGGAAGAATTCCCTAAGCAGTCCATTGGCGTTCTCGTTTGTGCCACGCTCCCAAGGCGAGTACGGATGTGCGAAGTAAATCTGGGTTCCAACAATCTCTGATAACTTGGCAAACTCGGAACCATTGTCAAAAGTGATACTCTCAAATTCCTTGGCCCCGTAGTCGTCGATCGTGTCCTGCAAGGCTTTAAGGCAGGTGCCCGCATGATAGTCAGGAATCTTGACGATGATCTCAGTCCGGCTGTACCGTTCTGTGAGCGTCATTAATGCTGGCTCATCAGCTAAGCGAATACCTTTGACCAAGTCGCCTTCCCAATGTCCCACGCCTGTGCGGTCATTCACGGCCGCAGGACGCAACTCGATTGAGTCGCCGTATATCTTCTTATTCTTGCGCTTGTGGGCGTTCTTATAGCCTTTGATGCGGCGTCGGAGCTTCTTGGGAAGTGTCATGTTGTCTAGCTCAAGCAGCCCGGCGTCGATGTAGCGATACACAGTTGTCGTTGAAGGGCAAGCCTTGCCCTGGTCGCGATAGAAGTGTACGAAGCTATCAACGCTGTGTACGCGCGGCTTACGAGTAAGCTCCCTGGAGAGAGCCTTGAAGAACGCACGGCCGGTCTTAAGAAAGGCGTAGTGACCGGTTCTATCGCGTTTACGGTCGTGCATGGCTTGGGCAGTTTCCGCAAGATAGACTTGATGCGAGTGACGCTTCGAGTCGAGCTGAGTTACAGATCCACGCGTGATTTCTCGTGAGATTGTCGCTTTACTGCGATGAAGCTTCTGTGCAATCACGGTTGCGGTGTCACCAGCAGCCTGAAGGGCCTGAATTGTAGCACGGTCGCTAAAACTGAGTTGTTGGTAATGCTTGTGGGTGTTAATCTGAGAGTGGGTCATGAAGATTCCTGCTTTCTTGTTTAGCTAGCACTAACAAGAATAGGTCTTCATGGCCTTTATGGTCTAGTCGTCAGGGTGTTGCACTTGAATTGTAAACTGGGGAATCTCTGCTGGACATGTATCTAAACGAAATAAAGGAGTAAAGTGCTTATGATCAAAGATGAATTTAAGTTCATCGGCAAAAATAAATTGATCTTAGTTTCGGTGCTTGTCATCATTTTAATTCCTTTTCTTTACAGCATTTTCTTCTTAAAGTCTGTTTGGGACCCTTATGGTGATACACAGAATCTACCCGTAGCCGTGGTGAACTTAGATCAGCCGGTTACTTACCAAGGTAAAAAACTTAACGTTGGTGAGCAGACGGTCAATAAACTCAAGAATAACAAAAAGCTTGGCTGGCATTTTGTTTCTAAAGCCCAAGCTGATAGGGGAATGAAAGCCAACAAGTATTACACGGTCATTACCCTACCTAAAGATTTTTCGAAAAATGCTGCCACCATTCTGGACGAGCATCCCCGAAAAATGGATCTTAAATATCAAACCAATGATTCGCTAAATTACATCGGCCAAGTCATCTCAGGAATCGGTCTGAATGCCTTAAACAGCGAGATTCGGGCAAATGTGACCAATGCTTACGCCAGTGCGGTTTTTGATCAAATCAAAACCATTGGCAAAGGCATGAAAAATGCCGCTGATGCCGCCACGCAAATCGACGAAGGTCAAGTCAAGCTTGACGATGGGATTGATCAGTATACCGTTGCCGTTTCACAGGTAAATGACGGGATTCAGACCATGAAAGTTAAAGTCTCGCCGATGTCTTCACAGATTCCCCAACTCGCAAGCGGCGCCAATCAAGTTGCAAGCGGCTTGCAAACACTCAATGGCAGCACCACCCAATTAGCTAGTGGTGTGGGTCAATTAGCCAATGGGTCAAACCAGGTAACCAATGGCTTGGGAACCTTACAATCCAAAACCGGAACCCTTAGCTCCGGCGTCGGTCAGTTAGCATCCGGATCCAACCAAGTGACGAGTGGATTGGGAACCTTGCAGTCGAAAACCGGAACCCTTAGCTCCGGCGTCGGTCAGTTAGCATCCGGATCCAACCAAGTGACGAGTGGATTGGGAACCTTGCAGTCGAAAACCGGAACCCTTAGCTCTGGTGTCGGTCAGTTAGCAACCGGCTCTAATCAGGTAACGAATGGACTGGGAACCCTGCAAACCGAATCAGGCCAACTGGCTAACGGGATCACCCAGCTCCAGACTGGTTCGGCAAGCTTAACAACAGGGGTAAAGAACTATACAGACGGTGTGACATCGCTCTCTAAAGGAATTGATCAGCTTGCAGGTAGCACCGGCTCTTTAGCAACAGACACTAACTCGTTGGCAACCGGTTCATCGGATTTAACCAACGGTCTTCAACAATTGAGTGGCTCTGTCGATAGCCAAAATAAGCAAGCAGTCGAATCAGCAGCCAAGCTTCAAGAAAGCCTCACAAAGTATGAAGCCACCTTAAAAGCCAAAACCAATCAAGATCCGGATTTGGTTGCCGGTTTTGAACAACTCGAGACAAATATCAATGCTTTAATGACTCAGACCGAAAGCAGTGGCACGTCGCTGTCGACGACTCTTAATCAGAAACTGATTCCTGGCTCAAAAAAGGTTTCAGATGGTCTGACGACACTTAACCAGCGGGTTCCGACATTAACAGCTGCTATTACTGGTCTTCAAAACGGTGCTACGAAAATCATCTCTAACAATGATCAACTTGTGACCGGGACGAATAGCTTGAACAGTGGCATCAACCAGCTAGCAACAAAAGCACCTTCACTGGTTGATGGCGTCAGTCAACTCTATTCCGGCTCTGGCAAAGTTTCTGGCGGCTTAAGCACCTTAAACGGTCAAATCCCAACGCTCACCAATGGCGTCAGCCAACTCTATTCCGGCTCTGGACAGGTTTCTGGCGGCTTAAATACCTTAAACGGTCAAATCCCAACGCTCACCAATGGCGTCAGCCAACTCTACTCCGGTTCTAGCCAGGTTTCTGGCGGGCTAACCAGCTTGAACGGTCAAATCCCGACGCTCACAAACGGGGTCAGTCAACTCTATTCCGGCTCCAGTCAAGTCTCTGGTGGCTTAAGTACCCTGAACGGTCAAGTACCGACCCTCACGAACGGAGTCAGCCAGCTGGCCAATGGTGCCGGTCAGGTTGCCAATGGCGTTGGTCAATTGAATGCCAATGTTCCAACGCTTGTATCCGGTGTCAACCAACTCGCGGATGGCACTAGCCAAATCACCGCCCAGAGTGGCACCCTTAAATCCGGTTCCACTCAGCTTAAAAATGGCGATAAAAAGTTTGCCAAAACGCTCTCTAGCAGTGCCAAAAAAGTCAACGGCATCACCGTCACCAGTGATACCAAGAAAATGTTTGCCGCACCAACCAAGATGTCGCATAAACATTATTCATATGTTCCTAATTATGGACATGCCCTTGCACCATACGTCTTGAGTCTTGCCCTCTACGTCGGTGCCTTGGTCTTTAACTTTGCTTATCCAATCCGTAAAGTTTCTAAAGCCGATGGCACTGCGACCCAGTGGTTCTTCAGCAAAATCACCATTGGCGCAGTTGTCGCCGTTGCAACCGCCATTGTTGAAGCAACACTGATCATGGCAGTCGGTCTGAACGTCGATCATGTCGGGCAATTTTATCTCACTGCGATTCTTTTCTCGCTAACCTCGATGTATCTCATTATGTTCCTTTCAATGGCATTTGATAATCCTGGCCGATTTCTTGCGATGGTCGGGTTAATGTTACAACTGGGCGGCTCTGGCGGGACCTTCCCAATGGAGATTACCAACCAGTTTTATAACATCATTCACCCATTCTTACCGATGTCGTATTCGATTATGAACTTCCGGAATGCGATTACGAGTGGCATTGCGTCCAACACGGTTACCTTGGGTTACATCGTCATCATCGCCTTCGCACTTGGCTCATTGTTGTTGCTCTGGATCACGATGATCTTGCTACAACGCTATCACAAAATGGGCATTTCACAGCTTGATGACAATCAAAAGCTTCAGGCAGTTGAAAAATAAGTTAACGTTGTCGACCTCTTATCACGAATAGGCGCCCTGATTGCGAGACATTAACATCCCGCGATCAAGGCGCCTATTTATTTACGGTTCTTATTTGTCGTTCTCCCGTCGTGCCGTCAAGGCTTTCCGCCGCTGCTCAATGCGTTCTTCACGTCGACGGTCATAGTCGCCAAATAAGATTGGATTCACTTTAACATACAAAATAATGGTCATAATGCCCATCAGGAGACACAACATCATATTGCCACCTAACAAAGCGATGGCGACACCGATCGTATCGATGAATACCAGAAAGGAGGCCATGATTTTACTCATCCGAATCATCCTTCTTCTTTTCATGACTGGTTTGACTAAAGTCTAATCCGCTCAGATCATTCAAATCAATATCATCCGCTGATTCATCCTGCTTTTTAGCCGGTGTCTTTTTGGCTTCATTAGAACCTGTCTAGCATCTTTTAAGAACTATCTTCAGGAAGGCCAATACAACCATTTGAAGACTGCTGTTAAGGGCACGTTCACAGTTTTTCCAAAGTCGCCGACATTTGTCTAGCCAACTCCATGAACGTTCAACGATCCATCGTTGCGGTAACACCGTGAACATATGCAACTCGTTGCGTTTAGCTACCGTCGTCTTAGCATTCAAAATGAGCTTCACCTGATCCGCAAAGTCATTGCCAGTGTAGCCACCATCAACCATGACATGCTGAACCAGCTCTAAATTTTGGCTAGCCAAACTAAACATAGCCAATGCACCTGAACGATCTGATACATTAGCTCGTGTCACGAGAATGGCTTGTGGTAAACCATTAATATCAACCGCCATATGACGCTTAATCCCTGAAATCTTTTTGCCGCCATCGTAGCCACTATTTTTCGTTAAATCAGTGGTTTTAACACTTTGAGCATCAACAATCACAAACGACGTTCGGGCCGATCGGCCCTGTGCAAAGCGATAGGAAGCGACAGTTTTTTTAAAAGCCTTTCTAATAGCGAATCAGCTGTCGGGTCTGGTTTATCTCGCCACATATCGTAATAGCGGTAGACAGTGTGCCATTCCGGGAAATCGTGCGGTAATTCACGCCATTGACACCCTGTAGTAAGCGAGTAAAGGATGGCATTGAATACGTCATAAAGATCATAACGACGCGGTCTTGTATGCTTGCGGAAGTTTTCTAAATCAGGTTGTATTAACGCAAATTGCGCTCGAGAAATATTGCTTGGATAATCTGGCATGACAAACTCCTCAGTCGGTTTTCCACAATTCTACCAGATTCAGCAGATACTGGACAGGTTCTTAGCAGCATCCGCCAGGGACTTTCTAAGTGATGCACTCACCTCCACTGGCACCATGTTGGCGATTATCGGCGCGTCGTTGTTCCGTATTCACTGGATTGACCCGGTTGCAGCGCTTCTTTTAGGATGCTTTATCATCTGGAATGGTGCCAGATTCTCAGCACAAGCGCCGAAAAGCTATCCAATGGCTTCAGTCCAAAGCTGCGCACAGACATCATCGACAAAATACTCACTGTCAGTGGTGTGATGGATGTTACTTTTGTTGATGGTCGTTACTCAGGCAATAATATTATTATCGAAGCAGAAATCACTTTAGCTAATGATGACAGCCTGACCAAGTCCTACCGCATTTGCAAGAGCATTGAGCAGATCCTGCAAGCTTCTTTACCTTTACTGCTGTATTCAGGTCAAACCCGCTCCCAAAAGTTCCAGCGCACATCCCCAAGCGATTATCTGGAAGCCATTCTAGCTCGGTCACTGACCTCCGACAAAAAACTGATCCGCATCTTCTCGGCAAAAGTTTCCGAACACCGCCAGCAGGATCAGGGTCGTCGCCTTGATATCTTGGTATCAAATGGATATGACAATGCATCACCGTTTGGCCGCCATATTGCCCAACGTTAGCCCCAATATTGTAACCATCGGGATGAAATTGCTGATCAATCAGCTTTTTACCAGCATGAATAAGGTCGTTAACGGCTAGTAATTCCTCTTGACTGAGTTCAAAGTAGTCTTGCCGATGCCCCCGTGGGATGACAAGCAGGTGACCTCGACTCACGGGATGAATATCCCAAAAAGCAATCGCTAAATTGTTCTCGAGGACTACCTCAGACTTAGGGAACTGGCAAAAGATACAATTCGTGTGTTGCATGATGGCTTCCTCCCTTAAACACCCAGAAAAAATAAGCACAAGGTGACTGGCAACATGATGCTGCCAATTGCCTTGTGCTTATGATTCATTAAACCGGACTAAGCTTCAATCTTATCTTTATTCGAATCGGCAATGTAATGCGGAATCTCGGTGTCGATAAAGTAAACTTTGTACCAAACCAAGAAGGTGTAAATGGTCCAGACTTTCCGCCGATCATCCCGTTCTTTGCGATACGTCTTGTCAAGAATGTCCAGAATCGCATCCTGATCGAAGAATTCCTTGACCCAATCCTGTTCAAAGGTTTTGCGCACTTCTTTGTAAAACGGTTCGTCTTCAAGCCATTGCTTGACCGGAACTGGGAAGCCGAGCTTTTCCCGGCTGGCCCATTCTTCTGGCAAGTGGCGGTTGGCCGCCTCGCGCAGGGCGTATTTGGAGTTATGGGAGTTGATCAGATACTTGGTTGGGATACCCGCAGCGACTTTGGCGACTTCTTTATCCAAGAACGGTACTCGCAATTCCATCGAGTTTGCCATCGAGAGCTTGTCAGCCTTCAAGAGAATATCTTTAGGCATGAACTGATGGATATCGAGGTACTGCATCTTTTTCACTTCATCGTCGTAGTGGCGAACCTTCTTGTAGGATTCGGTGACAATGTCGCGCACGCTCTTACTTTGCCGGAATTCAGGCTGCAGAATTTTGTCGGCTTGACCTTCATGGAACACGAGTGCTTCACCGATGAAGAATTCTTCGGCCGGAGCTGTGGATTCATACAAATGCAGGCGGCCGTGGAAGTTAGGCATTTTTTTCAAGCCATAGGCGATTCGGTACTTCACGCCACGCGGCAACTTCCGTAAACCATCCGCAAACACGCGGATTGCATGGCTACGGGTGTGGAACCCATAGTTGGCGTAACCAGCAAACAGTTCGTCGGCACCTTCACCAGACAGGATAACAGTGACGTCTTTATGCGCCATCCGAGTCAGGAAATAGAGCGGCACGCAGGATGGGTTGGAATCCGGCTCGTCCAGATGATATTGGATGAGTGGGAAGTTGTCGAGCGCTTCTTTTTCGGTCACGATATCGCTGGTGTTGTCTAAGCCAAGTTTGTCGCTCAGCTCCTTGGCTGCCGTTCCTTCGTGATATTTCTTGTTGTCAAAACCAATCGAGAAAGTATGCTCCGGCCGCAACAGTGCCGTGATATACGAAGAGTCAACCCCGGAAGAAAGCAAGGACCCGACTTCAACATCAGAAATCCGGTGGGCTTCAACGGATTCGGAGACGCTCTTGTCAATCGCAGCCACGGTCTCGTCGAAACTGAGATGGTTGGCCTTAAAGTCCATATCCCAGTACTTCTTGATCGTGAGCTTGTTATCCTTCAACGTGAAGTAATGGCCTTCCGGAATGCGATAGACGCCCTTGAAGAAGGTCTCGTCCAAAGCAGAGTATTGGAAGGTCAAATACGGCTTCAACGCTTCTTTGTTTAATTGCTTTTTAAACTTGGGGTGCTTCAAAAATGCCTTGATTTCACTGCCAACGATGAACGTGTCGCCATCGTGATAGTAATACATTGGTTTGATACCAAAGAAGTCGCGAGCACCGAACATTTCTTTTTTATTGTCATCCCAAATCAGGAAGGCAAACATGCCGCGAATCTTCTTGAGTAATTCTTCCATGCCATATTCTTCATAGCCATGGAGTAGAACTTCAGTGTCACTGTGGGTCTTAAATACATGTCCGGCAGCGATCAAGTCTTTGCGAATGCTTTGGAAGTTATAGATTTCGCCATTGAAGATAATAGCAACCGTGCCATCTTCGTTTAAAATCGGTTGTGAGCCACCCTTTAAATCAATGATGGACAACCGGCGGAACCCTAAAGCGACATCATCATTGATATATTCACCGCTGGAATTCGGTCCCCGGTGCTTGATCATATCCATCATGCCATTAATAACTGGCTTTTTGTTCAAAATTGTCTTGTCCGCAAACGCGATGATTCCGCACATACAGTTAACCCCTTTTCACGTGAATGACCATCATTACTTGTTTCAGTATAAAGATTTGGCGGCGCAAGTCAATTGAAGCGCGCCGGTAAAAAGGAGCCTGTACGACGTTGTCAGGTCGACTTAATCGGGACATATAGACAGCCACTGTCTCGCAACCGCGGTCGCAAGTAAAATTCAGATCTTTCAGGCAATGTCTCTGGTCATTTCTGAAAATTAAGAAAAAGGCAAAAAAATAGAGACCCAGATTCCTACAGGTGAACCTGGATCTCCTAAGTTAAGGATTTGACCGATGCAGCAGTTTTGTTACATTTACTGGTGCTAATTGTAAAACCCTCTTCAATAAATCTAATACTGCGACACCTCTACAAAAAACTTATTCACTTGTACGGAACGACGAGTGTTGAAATGATGTTGCCAGATAACTTGGCGTTGTTTGGTGGTCCTATGACACACCCGATTGAACATCTATGGGAAGCTCATTGTCCCGCTTGGATTACTGAGTCTGTTTACAAGCCTCATACCTCCATGTGTGTTCATCTTTGGATCTTGTGGAACATGAATCTTACGATAAGTGGCGCAGATACTTACTGCACCAGTGCTCTATTCGCTTTTCTCGTGCTTTGCGACACACACTTTCGAGCCGGTTCGTCTTTGTGCTGCTAGACAAAGGATCGTGATTCTCGGTTCCTGCATCGACCTTTGGTTCTTCCTTAACTTCAAATACAGTGTATCATGTAAGCGTTATCTTGGCAACCGGAATGGCCAGATTTTTCGGCAAAAATTTCTAAAGATTTAGTAAACAAACCGGCGGACACGACTCGCTGCTCCATAACCATAAAGACTCAGCCGCCGCCGCTTTACATCTACACTGACAACATACCCGGCATATTCACTCGGCGTACCAAAGCGCCGATCATAACGGCGATTGAATTTAGTGGTGAGTCCATGATGCCGCCCCATCAAGGCACTGGTATTCTGCAAGCTATAATGAATACCATTCACTTGATAATCGGCTTCAAGATGGTAGTGCCCCGCCAGATAAGCAATGATTTTCCCAGTTGTTTGGGTAAAATCAAACCGTAATTGCCCGCCGAACTCAGGCGTCTTACCTGTGTTCAGCAAGCCACTGGCATGTAAATTGAACGCCCGCAGCAACTCGTGCACCGCGCGTCCGTTGAACTTCAGGGCAGGCTGCCCATTTTGCTTCATGGCCGGCGCGTGGCTCATGATCAATACGTCACGGCTTTGGGCACCTTTTAGCGCTAAAACAAAATCACGCAACTGCGCAAATGAGACAGCCAATGTCTTTTTAACGTCATAGATTTTACGACCGTCATGTAAAGGCACATCTGCCGTATTTAAAACGATGATGCGCAGTCCGGGAAAGTCTTGTACAAGCAAACCTTCACGCGAAACCGCAACATGGCGCTGAGTCGCATCGGCAGCAAAAATCAGCTGCTGCGCCACATCCGGCAAAAAGCTGCCACGATGACCCGGCTGCTTTTCGGCAAACTTGTCATTGTCATCGTGATTGCCTTTGGTGACCAGAAACGGCACCTGGCCGCGGCGATAATCGGCCATGATATTACGCAGCCGCAATTTTGTCAGCCACGGCGATTCCGAACCATCAACCAAATCGCCTAAGTGAACCCGCAGTGCAAGCGGCAACTGGGTACTCAGCCACCCCTGTTCCCGCACGTGCCAATAACCGGTCGGCCCATAATAAGTGGTTGCAAACTTAGCCTTATCGTGCGTATCCGTGATCAAAGCAAAACTTACCGCTGATGCCGGCAATAGTGGTGCTACAGCGTTAATAAAGCGACCGAGATCTTTTTTAACAAATGGACGAATCGTGATACTCATGACGGCCTCCCCTCAAGAACCGAGTGTGAGCTTCAAATATTTAAAAAGACGCCTAATGCCAGGAAAATGACTTGCGCCAAGGTGGTGACAAATAAATTTTTGATTGCATTGGGGAAAGTCAGTTTTTTCACTGGATTAGCAGCAAAGCCCCGCGCATTTTTAATCACAAATGGAATGGTTATCAAGGTGAGCAACGTCAGCTTCGGCAATAGACCAAGCAGTACCGACGCAATGAGCATCAGGAAACCCACCGTGTACAAACCATAGAAGAAAATAATACTGCGGTCGAGGCCGAGGTAATGCACGATCGTTCGGCGTTTAAGTGTCTCGTCTTCTTCCCGATCCGCAATATTATTCGCCAGTAGCAGCGCCGAAATCGCACACTGCGCCAAACCGCTGGCCAGATAAACCGACAAAACCAACGACCATGAAAAATCTGCAACATTAAAGACATTGACATAAACCGCGATCAGAAAAATCACAAAACCCATCGTAAATCCGGAGAAAAACTCGCCATAAGGTGTCGCCGAAATCGGCCGCGGCCCACCAGCATAGCCGTAACCGACCGCAAAGCTAAACAACCCCATCACCAACAGCGGCCACCCGGTACGACTAACCATCCACAAACCCAGAACGGCACTGGTGGCCATCATAGCAACCACCATCCAGCCAATCATGCTAGGATTTAAATGATGCACCCCGATGATGTTGGTCTTTTCGCGAAAATGCAACGCTTCTGTCCGCTCCGCTCGCCGATAATCCTGATAATTGTCATTGGCATCGACTGACATGTTGAATAAAAGCATCGCAACGAAGAAGACCAGCAACTCTGGAATATGTAACGTATGATAGTGATACCAGGCATACAACGTCCCTAAAAGAAACGGGAACACCGATGCCGTTTTCGCCTTAATCTCAACCAACTCAAGAAATACAGATAATGACATAACCCAACCTCCAATAATTGACTTTTAAGAATCAGGTACAGTAGAGTAAATATGTCTTTAAGGAAAGAGAGAAAATGCATGATTCATCCCCTGTGGCACCGATTCCCCACGGTCTATCACCAACTCGAACAAATCCAACAACGACTGGAGCAGGTCGCCGTTTTGCGCGAGCCGCAAGTACACACCCTCATTCAGCAACAAATCAACGCTGGCGGCAAAATGTTGCGCAGCGGGCTAATGCTTATGCTAGCGCGTTTCGGTCAACCTGACAACGGTGATCTTGTGACGGCTGGCGCGGCGATCGAGGCACTGCATCTGGCCACGCTTGTCCATGACGATGTTTTGGACCATGCCGATATTCGGCGGGGCATGGCAACTGTCTCAGCTGAATCCGGCAATCGCGAAGCCATCTATGCCGGCGACTTTTTGTTTGCTATTTATTTTCAGCTACTCAGCGAACAAAATCCGGAAGTTGTCGACCTTGGCGCCAATGCCCGCATTATGAAACGCATTTTCATGGGCGAAGTGGATCAAAATGGGCCAAGTGCGCCGTTGATTCCCACCATCGATGCTTACCTCAGTGCCATTGCGGGCAAAACTGCCGCCTTATTTGCGTTATCAACATACACAGGTGCTGTCATCAGCCATCTGTCACTTGAGCAAAAAAAGGCCGCCTATCGCTTTGGCCGGCAACTCGGCATGGCTTTTCAGATGATCGATGACTTGTTGGATTACACACAGACAAGCTCAACGCTCAACAAACCGGCACTTGAAGACCTACATAATGGCATCGTCACGCTGCCATTAATCTATGCCTACCAGATCGTTCCGGATCAACTGGCACCGCTAACCCAAGATGCCGCCCACATTGCGGCCAATGCGGAGAAAATTGCCGCGATCGTGCGCACCCACGGCCTGCCGCACGCCCAACAAATGGCGGCTACTTATACCAATCGTGCTGTTGCGGCACTGGCACCTTTCCCAACATCAGCCACTAAATCGGCGCTGGTCAAACTGACCCAGCAAATGTTGAAGCGAAGCCATTAGTTTTTGCGGCAGTGGGATTTCTCCGAGCACCGGATATCACATCCAAGTTTTCAAAAAGCATTAAGTCTTCGTTGACTAAGTTGTACTTTTGGATCGTCCATGCCAACATTGATGCCTAGCCAATTTTAAAAAGTTGACCATTAAAACAGAAAATGAGCTGTAACCCGCCAAGGTTGAGAGACACTTTTGGGATGGGTTGCAGCTCATTATTTAGTCTTTTTAAAATGTGATATGAAACTAAGATGTATCTAAAAAAAACAAATTTGCATAATATTTCACAAACATAACCCCCGTTCAGTGGTATGATACTGATATAGCAATCGTGAAAGAGTGATCAAACATGGTAAAAATCCTCTCTATCAATGCCGGCAGCTCGTCCCTTAAATGGAAACTGTTTGACATGCCAAGTGAACGCCAACTTGCAGAAGGCGCGACTGATATTTTAAGAAACTCTACTGTCAAAATTAAGTATGGCACTGATCAAGTATATGAAAGCACGACCCCTATCCACAATTACCGAGAAGCGGTCGCAAACACCCTGGCCGACCTTCAATCGCTTGGCCTCGTGCATCACCTCAATGAAATTACCGGCATCGGTCACCGAGTTGTGGCTGGTGGCGAACTATTTTCCGCACCAATTGTGATTGATAACCGGGTGCTGGCACAGATTCGGGCCTTGCGCGATTATGCGCCGTTGCATAACCCGGTCGAAGCGGACTGCATCGAGATTTTCCGCACCATGATGCCTTGGGCGCTTGAAGTGGCCGTTTTTGACACGGCCTTCCATCAAACCATGAAACCCGTTAATTATCTCTACAGCATTCCTTACGAATACTATCAAAAATTCGGCGTTCGCAAATACGGCGCGCATGGTACCAGTGTTCGCTATGTCAGCGCTCATGCAGCCAAAATGCTTGGCAAGCCGCTTGAATCAATGCGCATGATCGTCATGCACCTTGGCGCCGGCTCGAGCATTACCGCCATTCAAAATGGAAAATCCAT
The DNA here is from genome assembly GCF_030770335.1 of Lacticaseibacillus zeae subsp. silagei. Taxonomy (NCBI): domain Bacteria; kingdom Bacillati; phylum Bacillota; class Bacilli; order Lactobacillales; family Lactobacillaceae; genus Lacticaseibacillus; species Lacticaseibacillus zeae. Next base: position 2,186,849 of record NZ_CP132484.1, read on the forward strand.
CGACACGTCAATGGGCTTCACTCCGGTCTCCGGCGTCACAATGGGCACCCGCTCCGGCGACGTTGATGTTTCGCTGATCGCCTACCTGATGAAAAAACTGGCCATTACCGATGTTGATCAAATGATTGACATTTTGAATACCCAATCTGGCCTGCGTGGTATTTCCGGCATCAGCCATGACGTGCGCGATCTGGAAGAAGCGGCACCGCAACATCCCCGCGCCAAACTTGCACTGGATATTTTTGTCAATCGCATCGTCAAATATGTCGGTGCCTATGCTGCTTTGATGGACGGCGTTGATACGCTGGTCTTCACTGCCGGCATTGGCGAACACAGCAGTGCCGTTCGCGCTCGGGTCATGCAATCACTCGACTATCTCGGCGCCCGCATTGACCTGCAACGCAATGAGCAAACTTGCCATCAGGCCGGCGACATCACGGCGCCAGGCGCCCGAGTTAAAACGTTGGTCATTCCGACTAATGAAGAACTGATGATCGTCCGTGATGTTATGTCACTATCGCATGCGGCACAGCAAGCTGAATAGTGATTCAAGGCCTCTGCTAACCAAGTGTCAATGATTTTCGCCTAAATAAACCTGTCCCCAAAAGTTGAGTCTCAGCTTTTGGGGACATTTTTGTATCAAAACTAATAAGAGCTTGCATTTTATCAACCCACTGCCTATACTGTGCATATCATACATATACAGTATAGACACATTAAAGGAGATGCGCGCCATGCTCACTGTCACGAACTTAACCAAACATTTTGGCAAAACAACAGCCGTTCGCAACGTTTCACTGTCCGTTCGCCCAGGGGAAATCCTGGGTCTGATCGGTCAAAACGGAGCCGGCAAAACGACCACTTTTCGAATGCTGCTAAATTTATTGCAGCCAGATAGCGGTACGGTGACCTGGCAAGATCGGCCACTGACGCAACTCAACAGGGAAATGATCGGCTATCTCCCTGAGGAACGCGGGCTTTATCCGAAAATGACAGTGGCTGATCAGATTAGCTTCTTCGCCGAACTGCATGGCATGAAACGTACTGAAGCAATGGCTAGCCTTGATCAGTGGCTTGAACAGTTTCAGGTCAAGGGAAAACCGACCGACCTCATCAAAGATCTGTCTAAGGGGAATCAGCAAAAGGTCCAACTCATTGCTGCCATGATCCACATGCCAAAGTTCATCATTTTAGACGAACCGTTTTCAGGATTGGACCCCGTGAATGCAAGCTTACTCGAAGCCGGGATTCGGCGGCTGCGGGATGCCGGGAGTGCCATTATTTATTCAAGTCATGATATGGGCAATGTTGAGGCCATTTCCGATCAGCTAGTCATGTTAAAAAATGGTGAAGTCGTCTTATCCGGCAAACTTGACGCCATTCGCGAACAATTCGGCCAACCCCGACTACACATCCAGTCGCCTCTGACGCAGCAAGAACTCCAAGCATTCCCGGGCGTTGTGTCTGTCACCCCGCAATCGCGCGGCTTCTTGGTGAAACTCACTGATCCGCACGTTGGCCGCGATATTTTCGCCGCGGCAACCCATCAAGGTTACATTCCCGAGTTTAGCCAACAAGCACCTTCTCTAGACGAAATTTTCCGCATGAAAGTTGAGGCCTAAGCCATGAAAAAAATGGATGTCATTTTCCGTCAAGTTTTCTTCAAAAATCTCAAAAGTAAAACCTGGCTCTGGATCGTTCTTGGTCCGCTAGTGCTGGCAGCAGTTTTTGGCGGCGTTTTCTGGCTTATGAACCAAACCAACCAAACGACCCGTATCGGCGTGGTAACGTCCAGTCCTGCGCTGACACAGACTTTTAAAGCCAACAGCAATGACGATCAAAAATACATCAGTTACAAGACCCCCAGCGCGGCCAAAAGTGCCTTAGCCACTGAAAAACTTGACGGGGTGTTAACCATCACCAACCATCCGATTTTGGAAGCCAGCCTAATGAAACGGACAGACGGTGAAAGTATCGATCGTAACCAGTTGCAGTCGATCCTTGCCCAGGCACATACCAAGGAAGTCGCGACCCAGCTGAACCTAACGCCTGCCCAGCTGCAGCAGCTTTTTGCCACACCGAAGTTCACCACTAACAATGTCACGGTTGACAACGGCAAATTGGTGACCCGCTCCGCCAAGAGCCAGGCATCAGGCTCGGCAGCCGGATTTATTGTCGGTCTCTTAATTTATACGTTCGTGATCAGCTACGCCTCCATGATGGCCCAGGAAATCGGCACTGAAAAAGGCTCGCGAATTGAAGAGTCGATTTTAACGGCCATTACGCCGCAAGCACAATTCTTTGGTAAGTTGCTGGGAATCTTGGCGTTAATGGCAACGCAAATCGCAATTTATGCAGTGGTGGGACTCGCCAGCATGGCCATCATGCGCCAGTTGCCTTCAAACCCGCTGTCTTCACTGATCGGTCAAATGAACCTAAGTAGTATTACCCCGAACATGCTGATTTTCAGTCTTGCCTTCTTCTTTGTGGGCACGCTGACGTATACCGTCTTAGCTGCACTCACCGGTTCACTGGTCGCAAATCAGGAACAGATTGGCCAGGCAACAACGCCAATTGTGATGCTTGGTATGGTTGGTTACTTCGGTGCCTTAATTGTAAGTTCCGGCACCTCGCCTATCCTTAATATCGCCAGCTACGTCCCGTTTCTTTCGACCATGATGATGCCGGTACGCCTTGGCGCGGGCCAGGTTAGTGCGCTCGCTGCATGGTCGGCATTCGGTATTAATCTGATCTTTTTAATCATCTTCACCTGGCTGACGGTCAAGCTTTATCAGACGAATGTGTTAAGCTATTCAGATGGCGGCATTTTAAAAGCGTTCAAGCGCTCGCTGCAATTGCAACGAACCGCCCGCAAAAATAATCCGATCAAGTCATGAAACGAGGTCAGCCATGCGGATCGTCATCTCAAATCAATCGGGCAAACCGATCTATGAGCAAATCGAAGATCAGGTTAAAGCCGCGATCCTTTCTGGTCAGTTAAAAGTCAATGAGCAGCTGCCATCCATTCGCAGCCTTGCACGGGATTTACGTATCAGCGTCATCACCACCACGCGGGCTTATCACGAACTTGAGGCAGCCGGCTTTATCACCAATGTCCAAGGAAAAGGTGCTTATGTATTAGGCCAAGACAGTGCGCTGGTTCGGGAAAATGCCCTACGAGATATTGAAGCTTCACTCAATCAGGCAATTGGTACTGCCAACATGGCGCATATTGCCCCCAGCGAGCTACACACCATGCTGGATACCTTATTACAAGCGGAGGAGAACGATCATGGGCGCTGATTTACTTACCGTCACAAATCTGAACAAACAATATGCAGAATTTCAGCTGGCCGATGTTAGCTTTCAGCTTCCTGCCGGTTATATCATGGGGTTCATCGGTCCCAATGGTGCGGGGAAAACAACGACCATCAAAGCCATTCTGGATATGATTCGTCCGGATACCGGCCAGATTGAATTACTTGGTCAGACAACACTGCAAGGCCGGGAATCCGTTCGGGATCAAATCGGGATCGTTTTAGACGGTCCGGTTTATCCTGATTCATGGCGCGCAGAAACCGTGAGTCGTTACGTCGGTCCTTTTTTCCCCAGTTGGGACCCAGACAAGTTTAAGAAACTCCTCCAAGATTTTGCGATTCCTACCAAACCCAAATATCGTGATTTATCCACGGGTGCCAAAATCAAACTCCAATTAGCAGCAGCCTTCGCTCATCATCCTCGCTTACTGATTCTAGATGAGCCGACTTCGGGCCTGGATCCGATTGCTCGCGATGAATTAATCGGCATTTTGCAGGATTTCATTAGTGATGGGCAACGAAGTGTTCTGATCTCGACTCATGATGTCCTTGAGCTGGCGAAGGTGGCGGACTATGTCACTTATTTATTAGCGGGTAAAGTCACCTTTACCGGTTCACTAGACGAACTACTCGACCGGTATGTCATGATTAAAGGCGGGCCTAATGACTTAACGCCGGCCATTCAAGCTAATATTATCGGCCTTCAACGCAGCGTGGTCGGTTTTGCCGGTATCTGGCCTACCGATCAGATAGCTACTCTGCCAGCCAGCATCGTTCAGGAACCAGTTGACTTGGAGTCTTTGATGATTGCTTTTGGTAAAGGAGGTCGGCCGCATGCATGACCTTGTTAAACTTGTCAGCTTGGATTTGAGCTCGTTGTTTGCAGGTAACAGTCGATATCGGTGGGGGTCGATGCTCGCCCTAGTCATCACATTGGGACTGGTTTTTTTAAACGTTGACTTGTCCACGCCACTAGCTGGAGGCATTATTGGCGCCAGCATTGGTATTTTGATCTTGCCATTTATCAGCACTGACCGCAGTGGCTTGGAAAAGTTATATGCAATGCTGCCGATTCAGCGCCATACGATAGTCGCAAGTCATTATCTCTTTGGCTTAATCGTTACCATTCTGATTGATGGAATAGCCATGTTAATCATCGGCGTTGGCACCATAGCTCGATTCAATCCTGTTCGCGACGCTCAATCCTTTTGGGGGATACTACTTTTCGGGACCGGTCTCGTCTTGTTTCAAATAATGTTATCATTCCCGATCATGATCTTCTTAGGTTACCAACGAGCACCACTCGCCGCCTATTTGCCTGTCACATTAATTTTGGTCATCGTCATTTTCCTGGAAAGAAGCCTGAACCTCACCTTAACTTCGATGCGCCCATGGCTTGGGTTAATGGCCGTTGTTCTAGTACTTCTGTTTGCACTCTCTTGGTGGATAAGCACTGTGCTGTACGACAAAAGAGAGTTTTAATGTCTCAATATTATTGACAAACTGCCGCCTTTTCCAAAAGTACCGAGATCTCCGATTTCACTGGAGACACCGGTACTTTTTTGATGCTTGCATCCACGCGGCATTCTAAACGGGGCTTTGTAGATGTGCACTTATAAAACCTAAAAACGAGTCAAAAGAACATTATGAGAATGGTTCAACATTTGTAAACAAGTGTCTTTTCAAGATTGAAAATAAAATCGGCACGTGATAGCTGTTTTCATTTATTCGAATATTCACAATATGCTTGAATTTCATATCTCCGTCTTCTTTCCGTTTTAAATGTCATCATATTGCTGTCTCATTTTGCCACCCTTGCCTCACTTTAAATTACTTCAATATCAATTAAAGTTATTAGTCATCAAGGTCTCTTACTTTCCTGCTTAATATCAACACTACATTTAGCAAACATTACCCTTATTTCCTGTTCTTTTATGAGCACTTATCAAAATCCCAATTAAGTGATCCATGAGATTCTCCGCGGAAATTCGTAAGCGCTAACATTTGTTTTGTGAGAGTTGTCACATAGCTGTTGTTTTGGCAACTGTGAAGTATTTAACATATGGGTGTAAGAGAAAGGAAGGATCATCATGCGTGTTGGGGTTGTTAAGGAACAAAAGGCTGGCGAAGGCCGTGTTGCCGTGACGCCTGCCAATGTGAAGAAATTGACTGCGGCCGGTGCAGAGGTTTGGGTTGAACATGCTGCGGGGATCGGGGCCGGATTTGCGGATGCGGATTATGAAGTCGCTGGCGGTAAGTTAGTCAGCCATGCGGCCAGCTGGGATGCCGACTTGGTGGTTAAGGTAAAAGAACCGGATGCTGAAGAGTATCAGTATTTCAAGTCCGGTCAGGTGATTTGGGGTTTTCAGCACTTAGCATCTGCGCCGGAAACCGTCCACGCCATGCAAGCTGCTGGCGTCACGGCGATTGGCGGCGAGACGATTGTCAAAGATGGTGAACTGGTTTTGCTAAAGCCGATGAGTGCGATTGCCGGGCGGCGTTCAGTGATCATGGGGGCCTATTATCTTGAAGCACAACATGGCGGCAAAGGTATTTTGCTACCGGGCACCCCAGAAGTAGCAGCTGGTACTGTCGTGATTTTTGGCGGCGGCACGGCAGCGTTCAATGCGGCTACCTTAGCGTTGGCCATGGGTTGCCACGTCACCATTATCGAATTGAAGCCAGAGCGGCGCACATGGCTTGAGCAAAAGTTTGCGGGTCAAGACCTGACTGTATTGGCCTCCACCCCAGAAACCCTTGCCGCTGCGATCAAAACGGCCGATGTGTTCATTTCGACGATTTTGATTCCGGGGGCTAAACCACCCAAGCTTGTGACAACGGCGATGGTTCAGTCCATGAAACCAGGTAGCGTCTTGGTTGATGTTGCCATTGATCAGGGTGGCACAGTTGAAACTATTGCTGCGCCGACAACGATTGAAGCACCGGTGTTTACCAAATACGGCGTCATCCACTACGCTGTTCCGAATCAGCCCGGTGCGGTGCCACGAACTGCAACGCTGGCGCTGGCAAGTGGGAACATCCCTTACCTACTGGCGATTGCGACTCAGGGTATTGACCAGGCAATTGCGACGGATCCTGCCTTGGCATCCGGCGTCAATCTTTACCATGGCAAGATCACGAATCAGAGTCTTGCCAACTCGTTGTCGCAGCCTTTCACACCGTTGACAGAAGTACTGGTCAGAAATTAGGAGGTGGTTTTGATGCTAACGATGACCCCACCCGTCACGATAAAAGATATTCAGGAGGCAAGTCAGCTCATTCACAAGGTCGGCCGCGTGACGCCGCTGATTCAATCTATGTTCCTCAGCCGCACTGTCACGCACGGCGATGTTTATCTCAAACTTGAGAATATGCAGTTGACCGGCTCATTCAAGTTTCGCGGCGCCTACAACAAGATCCACCACCTCACCGATAGCGAAAAACAGCGAGGCGTCATCACCGCCAGCGCTGGTAATCATGCCCAAGGTGTTGCATTAACCGCACATTTATTGGGGATCAACGCCACCGTCGTGATGCCGGAAACCGCACCGCTCGCCAAACAGCAGGCAACCAGCGGCTATGGTGCCCGCGTGATCCTGGCTGGCCAAACGTTTGATGAAGCGCGCGCTTTTATGGAAAAAAAGGCGACCGCTGACGGCCTCACGATTGTCGATCCCTATAACGATCCGCTCGTCATTGCTGGCCAAGGCTCAATTGGTCTGGAGCTTTTGACGCAACTACCTACCATCGATACCGTCATTGTGCCAGTCGGTGGCGGCGGACTAATCTCTGGCATCGCCGTGGCGCTCAAGCATGCCCATCCGCAGATTCACATCATCGGGGTGCAATCCGAAAACGTTCACGGCATGACTGCTTCCTTGCAAGCCGGTCACCTGACGCGGCAGTGCGCTGGCTCGACATTGGCCGATGGAACAGCCGTGGCAATGCCCGGTGATATCACTTTCGGCCTCGCAAGCGATCTCGTCGATGAGATGGTATTGGTTTCGGAAGAAGAAATTGCTGAAGCCATGAAGGATCTCTTGCAACGCGCTAAAACGGTTGCCGAGGGAGCGGGCGCGTTGCCAACCGCTGCGCTCGAAGCCCACAAAATCGCTGCCAAATGGCTCACCGACAAAAAAGTCGTCGCTTTGGTATCAGGCGGCAATGTTGATTTGGAACGGGTCGCCCAAAATATCGAACATTTCTTCGACCATGATCCAACCGGCCATTTTGTCGGCTAATGTTTTTGTCAAGGCGCCAGCAACCGTCTGTCAAAAATTAGCCTCCGACAGAAAGGAGAACTTTTCATCACGGCTAATGGGCAAATGTTGTGGCGCCAGAACACGCGTTAATTGGGGGTAACACAATGGAAAAGACGATCTCGAAGCGAACCGCGGCCAAGACGAAATATGTGCCGTATGCCACGGAACGCACACAGGAAAATAGCGGCGGAAGCACGGCTATTTTCATCATCGGTGCCGTTTTGGCGACCATCTTTGCTGCTTCTACGGCTTATTCAGGCATGAAGGCTGGCTTGACCGTTGCCGCCGGAATTCCCGGATCAATTATCGGATCAGGATTGGTCGGCGTTTTCGCCAAGAAAAAAGGACTGTTTGGCAAGAATCTGCTCCAAGGGATGAGTTCAGGCGGTGAATCGATAGCCAGCGGGATGATTTATGTCTTGCCAGCCATTATCATCATTGGCGGCCGGGTCAACTTTTTTGCCGGCATTGCCGTCGGTGCGCTGGCCGTTTTATTCGCAGTCGGCATGGCCAGCCTTGTTGAGAATTATTTGTTAGTTGAAGAAGACGGTAAACTCATGTATCCGGAATCGACTGCCATTTCCGAAGCGCTGGATGCCAGTGAAGCCGGTGGCGACGCGCTGAAACATATGGGCATCGGTTTTGGCATTGGCGGCGTGATCACGTTGCTCACCACGCAGGTTTTTGGGTGGGTCAACAGTGTGATGACGTTTGTGGGTAGTGCATCATACCGCTGGAAAATTTCGACCGAAGTCAATCCGATGTTGGCCGGCATTGGCTTTGTTGTTGGTTTGGATGTGTCCTTAACCATGTTTGCTGGTTCGATACTGGCTAACTTTGGGATCACGCCATTAATTGCTTACTTCACGCAGATGGCTGGCGGCCACGCCCATGTCTGGAACGACGCCAACATGTTGATGTCGCAGATGAACATCGATACCGTGGCCGGTTCCTATACCAAATATATCGGCGCCGGGATGATGCTCTGCGGCGGGATTATCGGTGCTATCAAGTTAATCCCGGTTATCGGAACGTCGATCAAGAAAACGCTCAACGCCCGCAATAACAGTGGCGAAGAAAAGAATTCACTGGGCATCATGGCGCTTTTGGTTGCCACAATCGCAATCTTCATCGTCAGTGCTTTTCTGACCGGCAACATGGTGATCACCATCTTGGCCGGCATCATGTCTCTCGTCTTGGCCCTGTTGTTTGTTATTGTTTCAGCCCGACTCGCCGGTACGATCGGCTGCTCGAACGCCCCGGTTTCCGGCATGACTATCGCTAGTCTGGTTGTCATGACGCTGGTGTTCGCACTCATGGGCTGGACGTCCAATACCCACAACGAAATTCTCCTGTTGTTCGGCGTTTTCATTGTCACCGCAATTTCTGTCGGCGGTGCCTATATGCAAACCCAAAAAGTCAATTACCTTGTCGGCGGTCGACGCTCCGAAATGATGAAGTATTTTCTTCTCGCCGCACTCATCGGTGTCGTCGTTGTTGTCGGCACTACGGTAATCCTCTCCCCGCAACTGGCCGTTAAAAGTGCCGATCCACCATTCGGTCTGCCGCAAGCGAACCTCATTGCCACGCTGACCACGGGCATTTTATCGGGTAACCTGCCATGGATCATGATCATTGTCGGCATCATCATGGCGCTTGTTTGCTGGATGCTGAATCTGCCGATCATGACCGTTGCCCTAGGATTCTATCTACCGATTTCCACGACTTCGATTATTCTGGTTGGTGCGTTGTTAAAGCTTTTCATCCAAAAAACCACGCAAAACAAGGAGCTTCGCGAAACGCGCCTATCCGCTGGGGTCTCTCTTTCTAGCGGCCTGATTGCCGGCGGTTCCATCATCGGTTTAATCGGCATCATTTTACACGTCACCGGTGTCTTGCAAAACCGGGTTCCTGCTGGTTTTGCCGGCAGCAACGCCATGGCCGTCGTGTTGCTGATCATCATGGCAGCAGCGATTATCGTGCCATTAATGGCCATCAAACACCCTGCAGCCAAGAAGCAAGCTGAGTAGGAGGCGTTTAGACAATGACAAAGACTGACATGATCACCACGGTCATTTACCGAAAAAATCCGCGGGTGCAGTACACCAAAAAGAATGGCCAAGTCACCATTATCCGACCGCAGAACCACCCCATTCAGCGGTTTTGCCGGAAAGTACTGCACATGAAAATTCCCGAAGTCAGCTACCTGCACCTCGATGCTTATGGCAGCTTCGTTTTTAGCAAAATCAATGGCCGCCGAACTGCCGCCATGATTGGCAAAGAACTCGCCCAGAAATTCCCAGAAGCCGACGATCAGCGTGACGCGCGGTTAGCCCTTTATCTCAATCAAATTGCTGAAAAGGACCATTTAATTCAACGGCTGGATCACAACCCAAACTTTCTATAGCACATTCGCCGGCGCAAAAGCCTGCGTATAAGGACCTTGGTCGCGATGGCCACTTACACTCCGGCTCCTGACCGCGCCAGCTCACGCTCACATTAACGCGTTCCCTGGCGCAGGAACCTGCATGTAAGGACCTTGGTCGCAATGGCCTAAGCCCGGGCCATTACGCCCAAGGCCGCTTACACTCCGACCCCTAAGCGCGCCGGTTCACGCTCACTCATAAAAATGGAGGAAAATAAAATGATTGATCGAATCGAAATGTCTGCTTGTACCTCAATGATGGTCGGCAAAAAAGCTTCACTTGACGGTGCCACTTATATCTCCCGCAACGAAGATCGGCTTGTTGCCATCTATCCCAAGCGCTTCATTGTCCAGCCAGCCGTCACTGGACGCAAAGAAACTTATGTCTCACCCTACAATCAATTAACGGTCCCTTGGCCGGAAACCGGCTACCGCTACACCGCAACGCCTGATGCCGATCAAAGTGCCGGCCCTAACGAAGAAGACGGCTTTAACGAGAAAAACGTCGGCGAAAGTGCCACTGAAAGTGTTTATGCCAATGAACGCGTTCTCGCCTATGATCCGTTTGTCAAAAATGGCTTAGCCGAGGATTCCATGACGACCCTAGTCCTGCCTTTTATCAACAGTGCGCGCGAAGGCGTCCGGTATCTCGGTGATCTCGTGAAACAATATGGATCGGCTGAAGGTAACGGCGTGCAGTTTAATGATCAAAACGAAGTCTGGTACATGGAAATCGTGACCGGCCATCAATGGGTCGCCGTCCGCATCCCCGACGATTGTTATGCAGTTGCCGCCAATCAGGTTGCCATTCAAACGATCGATTTCAACGATCCTGACAACTACATGTGGGCAGACGGCATCCAGGATTTTGTTGATCGTCATAACTTGAATCCTGATGCTGATCAATGGAACTTCCGCCACATCTTCGGCACCGACACCGAGAAGGATCATCACTACAACACGCCGCGGGTCTGGTTCGCCCAACGTTACCTCAATCCCGAAATTATCCAAGATCCGGAATCGCCTGAGCTGCCTTTTATCCGCAAAGCCAACCGCAAGATTTCGATTGAAGATATTCAGTATGTGCTCAAGTCACACTTCAATGAAACCCAGTTCGACCCATTAGGAAGCGGCAGCGAACATGACCGCAAAACATATCGCGCCATTTCGCTATCCCGCACCGCCAACTCTCACATTCTGCAAATGCGTCCGGCCGATCAGCACCACGCTGCCGGTGTCCAGTGGGTCGGCTTTGGCATCCCCGCCTTCTGCCCACATGTTCCTTTCTTCACCGACGCCAATGACACCGATGAAAGTTACCGCGAGCTACCGGCCAAAATGGATCTCAACGCCGCATACTGGCTTTACGAAGCGCTAGCGATGGTCGTCGAGTCCCATTACGCCGATTTTATCGAAGACGACTTAGCCTACCAAAAAGAGCTCAACGAATGGGCCCGCCGCAAAATCGCCGCGGTCGACGCCGCCACCGCCAAAATGAGCGGCTCGGATCTAACCCAATATCTCACCGAGCAAAACCATCTGATTGCGCAACATTACAACAACGCCACCCGCGAGTTGTTGTTTAAGCTAATCACGACGGGAACCGGCTTATCGAAGCTGACTTTCAAAATGGATCCGAATCTCTAGTGTTGTTGTTCTGTGTTTGAATTTTGATGCTGTACACTGAAATTTTACGAACGATATAGAGGAAAAATCTAGGCTAAAAGTTCCATACCGTGCCAAACTCCGCAATCTCCGGCCAGCTGGGCTGGCGACCGCGAAGCTAGAGTGGTGGGCACCACTGAGCCCCATCTGGCCTACGATTGCTCCGCCTTGGCACTAAGATTCTGGTAGTTTTAAAATTCAGCAACGCAAAATCAAAAACGAACTTACTATTATCGCGTTATCGTAACTTCTGCTGCGCGCGATTATTATAGTAAGCTCGTTTTTATATTACAGTTGTGGATTTTACTTAATGCTTCTCTCGAAATCACCGAATCTTATGCCATGCTGCTGCACCCTCAGCCGGGAAAATATGCGCCATTCGCCACATCTGATCACGACTCAGATGGTAGACAATTGCCGGCAATAACGTGTTGATTGCGTCTTCGGCCTGAGCACTGTACTCCGTGGCGCCGACAAGATGATGTTCCTGATCGAACACCAAAAGACTATCACCTACCGTTTCCTGATCGGTTTGATGATACCAGTCATCAGGAATGTGGTTGTGCACGACTTTGTAAGTATCACCCTTGACCGCTTCCGGTGCCACACCGACTTTGGCAATTCTTGGCGAGGTGTAAACCGTCGACGGAATCGCCGGATAATCAATCGGCGCACTCGTTTGGCCACTCAACAACTTGTAAAGGTAATAGGACTCAAACGTGGCCGTTGGTGTTAATTTCGGTTGCGGTTTGTCTAAAACATCGCCCGATGCATAAATATTGGCCACATTGGTTCTCAGATAGTCGTCCACAAGAATCCCGTGCTGGTTAAACTTGACGCCGACGTTTTCTAATCCCAGTTGCTCAACATTCGGGATTCGGCCAGTTGCATCCAGCACCCAATCGACAACTAACTGTTCCTTGTCGCCATAATGAATCACAATGCCATCAGCGGTCTTCTCAAGCGCCGTCACCGCCGCGTTCGGCGTGAATTGAATGCCCCGTTTCGTCATGTCGGCCATCACATCTTCGACAAACGGCTGGTGGAATTCCCGCAAAGCACGATCATGATGCATCAACACATGGACATCGGCGCCTGCCGCATTGGCAATCGTCGCAAATTCCATACTGATATAGCCAGATCCCAAAATACCGATTCGCTTCGGCAAGACGTCCAGGTCCATGAAGGCCCGACTGTCATGGGCTAAATCGGTCCCCGGAACATCGATGCGATGCGGGCGCTGGCCAGTCGCAATGACAATTTTGTCAGCGGTATAAGTCTTTTCACCCACAACAATCGTGTGCGCGTCCTGAAATTTTCCATAGCCATGGATGATCGTCACGCCGTTTTGGGTTAATCCCGTACCGATAGCATTCGGTAATGGCTTAATCACAGCTTGTTTGTGGGCTACTAATGCCGACCAGTTGATCTTGATATTGCCAGACACAACACCCTGCATCCGTTCTGCCAACCGCTGCAAAGCCACCGGCGTATCAAGCGTAATTTTCGCGTTACAGCCATAATTCGGGCAAGTGCCGCCGATCATGTCGCCTTCAACCACCGCAACTTTTTTCCCCGAAGCTGCCAATGGGCCGGCCCCGTCAAACGCGCCATGCCCACTACCTAAGTACAAGACATCAAAATCATATGGATTCTTCAAAACATCGACCTCCTTATGACACTGTCTACTAACAACGAAGTAAGCATAACAGATGGTATACAAATTAGTCACGGACAATGCTTAGCGGTGGACACATTTTTTGAAGCCTTTAGACATAGCACTCTTCACAACATGTTGACTTGATAGTAAAAAAGTTCCGGTAAGGGCGACTGTTTTCGCAATCACTTACCGGAACTCTTAAATGCTTTTATGAAACTAAAGATCGCGACTCACTTGGGGCTTTTTAACTTGGAAGGCAACGATCAGACCAACCACCGCAAGGATTAAGACGAACACGAACCCATAGTGCGAGCCGATTGTCAGTCCTGATTGTCCGGCTGCTTGAGCGGAACCCAAGGCGAGCATGCTTGTGGCAACCGCCGTTGAAACTGCACCGACAATTTGCTGCAAGGTGTTCAGCAAGGCGCTGCCATCTGCACTTTCGGCGCCGCTCAAACTGTTCAACCCATACGTCTGCGCTGGGGACATCGCAAGCGGCGCCCCAATCATTAAGGTCACATGTCCCAAAATGATCCACCAAAGCGGACTTTGCGCCCCACTGCTGAGCAATATCAGGATCCCGAGAATGGCAATCACAAATCCGCCACGGGCTAACCACTTCGCGCCATGACTGTCATACATCCGGCCGGCAATCGCTGAAACCGCGGCGTTGACAATCCCGCCTGGCAACATCACGAGACCGGTCATCGCGACTGGTAGGCCAATAACGCGTTGCAGGTACATCGGCAACAAATACATCGAAGCCAGAATCACGCCAAAATCCAGCATGACCAGTAAGGTACCAACCGTAAACTGTTTATTGGCGAAGACTCGCAAGTTCAACATCGGTTTTTTCAACGTCAACTGTCGCCGGGTATAAAACGCCAAACCGGCAATACCGATCAGCAGTGAAACCGCTACTGTGAGGGATAACCAACCCGAATCACTCGCCATGGTTGTGCCAACGACAATCCCGGCAAAACCGATCGAAGAGGCAACAATCGAGATCCAGTCAACCGGTGTTTTAGTTTGGTGATAGACATTTTCCATTGACGTTAAGGTGAAAATAAATGCCAATACCAAGAACGGGACAAATAACCAAAAAATATCATGCCAGGTAAACTTGGCCAGGATGAGTCCGGTAATGGTCGGGCCGATCGCAGGCGCAAACATGATCACCAGTGCTGCCAATCCCATCACTGTTCCCAGTTTATACGGCGGGAAAATCTGCATCGCCACCGAAAACATCAGCGGCAGAATCAAGCCGGTTCCAATGCCCTGAATAAGGCGACCGATTAAGACAACGGCAAAACTGGCGCCCATCGCGGAAATAACGGAGCCAAGAATAAAGGCGCCTAATGCAAATAAAATAATTCTTTTCGTATTAAACCATTTGGACAAAAGACTGGAAATCGGCATGCAGATCCCGATGACCAGCATATACCCGGTGACGAGCCATTGAATCGTGCCTTGTGAGACGTTCAGCGCCGTCATCAGACTAGGTAAGGCGATATTAAGCGATGTTTCTGAAAACATGCCGACAAATGCCCCGATCATCAGCCCAATCATGGCCAAGGCCGGATGCGCGATATGAACGCGTGCTTGTGGCATTGCTTTTGTTTGTGATAATTGCATGAATAACTTCCTTTTCTACTTTCGAATCAATCAACAATTGGCAGGCATTTTCAAGACGTCAGTGCCTGTTTAATCAGGTAAGACAGGTGAGCCGCGGTTTGCCGTAACAAGTCAGGATTCGCTTTGGTAGTCGCGATCATAATGGTGCCTTCGATCGTTGCCTGAACGAATTGTCCCAGTTGCCGCGCCGGGACCACTGACATCCCCGCTGAAACCAGTTTGTCGGTGTATAAATCTTCAAGTTGCGTATAAACCGCACTGCAGGCTGCCTGCAGTTTCGGATCATCGCGTGTTTCTAGTGCGATCAGGCTGATTGAATGGCTGCTGAGCCGACCATGCTGTTGCATCTCCTCCGCCATTTCCGCCAGCTGTCCGGTCAAGGCAATTTCCGGCGCCGCATCCCGTTCAAGTGCTTGTTTAACCCGCGCCAAAATTTGCGCACCCGCATACTGAATCGCGGCTTTAATTAGCTGCTCTTTGCCTTCTGGGAAATAATAATAAAGTGATCCTTTCGGGGTCCCGCTAACGGCTAGAATTTTTGATAATCCTGTTGCCCTGACCCCTTCCTCCTGAAAAAGATCCGCAGCTGTCGCGACTAACTTTTCACGTGTGTTCATTGCTAACCTCCAGATTATAACAACCGGTCTATATAATACTGCTGTTTTCTGGAAAAAGTCAATTTTATTTTTAGAAATATGAAAATCAATCACGTGTTGAATTCTGCACCATAGGCTGTTCGCCGGTGTAGAAGCCGCGAGCGCTAACGAAAAAGCCGCCCATTGAATGAGCAGCTTAACGCAATCAGCACCGGTTTATTTGAAAAGACATCATTTTTTCTTAGACACTGCCAACCAAAGTTCTTTAATCCCCGAAAGTACAAGCGTAGGAATCGCCGGCAGCACAGTGACTAGCAAATATTGTTGCCATGTCAGCATTTGGGTCCCCATTACCACGTTGAAAAACGGCAAGGTTGTGACCAATAGTGAACTCACGGCAGCGAAACTCACTGCAGCAAGCAACTTGATATTGCTAAATGGATTGCGTCGATATAATGTTGTCATGCTCCGGGCATCAAAGACATGCCACAGTTGGCCAAACACCAGTGTCAGGAACGCGATCGTCTGGGCTGCAGCAGCTGGTAAGCCGGCACTGGCTGCCCAGATAAACGCAACATACACCGTACCGCCCATGACGGTCCCGCGAACGAAGATGCGGCCCACCATGCCTTTTAGAATCGAAACATCAGTATCGCGCGGTTTTTGCTTCATCTGGTCTGCTTGCGGTTTATCATACGCTAAGGCAAAGCTTGGCAACGCGTCCGAAATCATATTCACCCACAAAACCATGAGTGCGGTCAGCGTTGGTGTGGTTACGCTGACGTGACCAATGGGACCGGTCATCAAGATGACGCCTAACAATAACGCCAGCACTTCCGCAACGTTGGTCGTCAATTCATGACGCATGAAGTTCTTAATGTTTCCGAAGATCGTCCTGCCAGCCGCCACTGACTTTTCGATGGTAGTGAATTTATCATCGAGCAAAATCAAATCAGCCGCGTCTTTGGTGACCTCAGTGCCATTGATGCCCATGGCGATGCCAATATCCGCGGCGCGTAACGCCGGTGCATCATTAATCCCGTCACCAGTCATGGCAACCACCTGGCCGCGCCGTTGCAAAGCTTTAACGATCCGTTGCTTGTGCTCCGGGGACACGCGCGCATAAACCCGCGCTTCCAAGACCACATCATCTAACTCTGCATCAGGCAGCTTGTCTAACATGGCGCCTTCAATAACTTGGGCGTCTTTTTGCTGAACAATCCCCAACTTGTACGCGATGGCGCGCGCAGTGGCAGCGTGGTCGCCGGTAATCATGACGACATTTACCCCAGCCATGTGTAACGTCTGGATCGAGCGCTTCACTTCCGGGCGTGGTGGATCGATGATGCCGGCGATCCCAAGCAATGTCAGATGTTGCTCCAGCTCGGCCGTCTCACCGTGCAACGCCAGCGATTCATCAATGGCGCGTTCCGTGATCGCAATGGTTCGCAACGCATCATTGGCAAAGTCCAGAATCACTTTTTCCATGTCCGCCCGCGCATCTGCAATCGGCACCAGCTGATCATGATCCACCACCTGGTCCGTTTTCTGCAAAATAACATCCGGCGCGCCTTTGGTTAAGACTTTGAACTGACCGTTTGCTTTAATCACAACGCTCATCATTTTCCGCGTTGAATCAAACGGTAACACCCGTAAAATGTCGATATCGCGCTGATCGGTTTTTTCCAGCAAAGTCGCCCGGTCAATGTCGCCTTTTGCGCCAGCCACGACCAACGCCACGTCGGTCGGATTGCCAAACGGCTGGAAGCGACCATCTTCATCTTGCGTCACATTGGCTTCGTTGTTTAAAACCGCTGCCTGCAAAAATCGTTGAAATGCAGGGGTGTCCTGTTCATCTACCGGTAAAAAGTCCCCGGTCGTGTCATACCCATTGCCTTCGACTTCATAATGCGCGCCATTAGCAAAAAAGCGCGTCACCGTCATTTCGTTTTTCGTCAGCGTGCCGGTTTTGTCGGACGCAATATAATTCGTGGCGCCTAAGGTTTCAACCGAATTCAATGATTTGATCAAGCCTTGATTCTTGGCCAACTTGGTCGCACCAATGGTTAAAACAATCGACAAAACGGCCGGCAGTGCATCGGGTATCGCCGCCACGGCAAGCGCAATCGCAGTGGACAGTGACGCTGCCAGTATTTCAAAGGAAAGGTTACCGGTTTGCTGATAGGCTTTAAACAAGGCCAAACCTAACGTCACGAAAACAATCCCGATCGCAACGATCATCAGCTTTTTGCTCAAACTGTGAACGACCCGCTCAATCGGCGTCTTTTGTGTTTGCACGTCATTCATTAACTTGGCGATTTTGCCAAGTTCGGTTTCCATCCCGGTAGCAACCACAACGCCATATCCGTTCCCGGCAGTTATCATCGAACCGGAAAAGCCCATGTTGGTCTGATCGCCTAGTTCGACTTCCTCAGTCAAGGCATGGGATTGCTTGCTCACAGGTTCCGCTTCACCGGTTAAGTGCGCCTCGGATGTTTGCAAATTGGCCACCCGCAGCCACCGCACATCGGCTTCCAAAAAGTCGCCGGTCTGCACTCGAACAATATCGCCTGGTACCAACTCGGCAACCGGTACATCTTCCCAAACGCCATCGCGTAACACCCGCGCCTGATGATCGGCCATATTACGGAGTGCGTCCATCGACTTTTTAGCCGATTGCGCCTGCCAGTAGCCCAAGCCGGAATTAACGCCGATAAGAATTAAGATCGCAATACTTTCATAAATCGCCGCCATCCCGTGACCATGATTACCGGTGACAAAAAAATCATACGCCGCACTCAGCAACGCCAAGCCGACCGCAACAAATAAAATAATGACAAGTGGTTCCTTGAGTGTCAGTAGAAATTGACGCCACGCTGGAATCGTCGGTGCTGCTTTCAATGCGTTCGGGCCGAACTTGGCCAATCTCGCCTCAGCCTCTGCGCTCGTTAATCCATGTGTCCGATTCGTCGTCAGTGCCGTTAAAACTTCTTCTTTGTGTTTTAAATAAACTTTGTTCATGGTCATCCCTTTCTTGATATAAGTTCTCGAATTCGGTTGGTGGCGCTTTTTTGCTTACTTAAGCTGTTTGAAACGTGCCTCTCCATAACGCGTTCGCCGGCGCAGGAGTCTGCGTGTAAGGACCTTGGCCGCAATGGCAAAACCCGCCATCACGCCCAAGGCCACTTAAAACGTGCTCCTTTCCATAACGCGTTCGCCGGCGCAGGAGTCTGCGTGTAAGGACCTTGGTCGCAATGACCAAGCCCGGGTCATCACGCCCAAGGCCACTTACACTCCGACTCCTAAACGCGCCGGCTCACGCTCACAAAAAGAGCGCACGCCTCGACGCCCTTTCTTCCCCAGGAAAGGCATCTTGAAGCATACGCTCAACCGATTCGTTGCTATTCACTATAGCTAATATTAAAACATAACACCATTAACCTTGTCAAGTTGGACTCAGGCATCCTAACGCAAGCCGTCAGTTAGGAATCTAAATCAGCCCCGTTAGACGCAATCACCTGCCGATACCAGTCGAAAGATTTCTTCTTGGAGCGTTTGAGGGTTCCCTGCCCGGCATCATCGAGATCAACATAAATGAATCCATAACGCTTCGACATCTGGCCGGTTGACGCGCTGACCAAGTCGATGCATCCCCATGGCGTATAGCCCATGACATCAACGCCATCATGAATGGCCGCACCGATTTGTTCGATGTGCTGCTTCAGATAGTCAATCCGGTAATCGTCGTGAATCTCGCCGTTTGAATCCGGCTGGTCCACGGCGCCGAGGCCATTTTCAACGATGAACAGGGGCTTGCGATAACGGTCGTATAACTGATTTAAAGCAATACGTAAGCCGATCGGGTCGATCTGCCAGCCCCATTCACTTGCTTCCAGGAAAGGATTCTTAATGCCGCTTAACAAGTTCCCGCCGACCTCGGCATGATCCTTTTGAATCGTTTCGACAACAGCAGACATGTAATAACTGAAGCCAATATAATCAACCGGATGCTGCTTCAACAGTGCCAACTCAGCAGCCGAAAAGTCTAGATCGGTCAACTTGATGCCATATTGATCCAGCAAAGCATCCGTGTATGCCGGATACTCACCGCGCACCTGAACATCGCCGCAGAAGAAATTGAACGCTTGATTTTGTTGCAGCGTTGCCAGCTGATTGACCGGATTCGCGTCATAGCTGTAAGTGGTGGCGTATAACAACATGCAGCCAATCTGAAGATTCTGATCCAGCTGGTGGCCGATTTTAACCGCCTCGGCACCTGCCACAAACTGATTGTGCCAGGCTTGGAAAATGTTGCGCTTATCAGCCGCACCGTTACTTTTCACCAAGCCTTGGCTCATCACCGGAAATGCCAGCGCACTGTTGATTTCGTTAAAGGTCATCCAGTACTTCACCTGTTTGAAATAACGGGTCAAGACGGTTTCGGCAAATCGCTTGTAAAAGCCAATGAGCTGCTTGTTCTTCCAGCCGCCATACTTGGTAACCAGGTGCAGTGGCATCTCGTAATGGGAAATCGTGATAATCGGTTCAATCCCATATTTCAAACACTCCGCGATCACTGCATCATAGAACGCCAGGCCAGCCATGTTAGGTGTCTTTTCATCACCTTCCGGAAAAATTCGTGACCAGGCAATCGAAAAGCGATAACATTTAAAGCCCATTTCACTAAACAGCTTGATGTCTTCTTTAAAATGGTGGTAATGATCGATCCCCCGATGATTCGGGTACCGATAGTTGCTTTCATCGATGGTCCAGTCAAAATCCGGCTCATTCACCAGATCAAACCGTGCTTTTCCTTGGGGAAGGGCATCGGCAATCGATAAGCCTTTGCCATCTTCACGATAGGCGCCTTCCAGCTGATTGGCTGCGGTCGCACCGCCCCACATAAATTGTTTAGGAAAATTCAAATAAGTCATGGTCAAATGTCCATCCTTTCTAAGCTAGCGTCATTAACGCATCGTCTTCTGTTGCCCCGTCCGCTCGAGTTTCAACCTGATAACGGTCGGAGTTCGTCACAATCATCAGCACGGTTGGCGCATACCCTGCAGCTTTAATCGCTTGATAATCAAATTCAACCAACGGCGTACCGACAGCCACCTTCTGTCCTTGTTCAATCAAAGGTTTAAAATACTTGCCTTTTAAATTCACGGTGTCGACACCAATGTGAATCAGAATCTCTGCGCCTTTATCAGACGTGATGCCAATAGCATGCGCGGTTGGATACACCAGACTGATCGTCCCTGCGACTGGTGCCTTGACCAAGTTATCCTCCGGTTCAATCGCGATGCCTTGTCCCATGGTGCCCGAAGAAAAGACTTCATCCGGCACTTCGCTGAGCGGCACCAGGGTTCCTTTCACCGGCGCTGCCAATGTTTCTGCATGATCCGCTGTCACCTGTGCTGCTTGCGTCTTGTCTTCTTTGACGCCAGCGTTAATCCCGCCAAACACCAAGGTGAGGGCAACGCCGAGAACAAAGGCTACAATATCGCCGATCACCGAAACGCCGAACCCTTTACCGAGATAAGTCGGCAACGATAAGATGCTGGCCAATGATGCTACATTCGAACCGGCGCCGGACATGGCCACGATAATCCCGCCAACTGCTCCGGCAACACACGCGCAATAAAACGGCTTTTTCAATTTTAAGGTGATCCCGTAAATAGTTGGTTCTGTGACCCCGAAAAGTGCCGTAATCGTGCTTGAACCAGCCAGACTTTTCATTTTAGCGTCGCGGGTTTTAAGGAACACCGCAAACGCCGCGCCGGCCTGTGCCAAAACTGCCGGCAAAAGAATCGGCATCATCGGATCTGTCCCATACTGGGCAATGTTGTTCATCATGACCGGCACCAAGGCCCAATGAACGCCGAAAATTACAAACACCTGCCAGAAGCCGCCAAGAACCATCCCCGCTAAAGCCGGCACGCTCTTGTTCAATGACACAATCGCCGTAGCAAGACCATTACTGAGAATGGAGCTGACCGGTCCAACCACCAACATGGTCAGCGGCACGATGATCACTAACAGACATAACGGTGCCAAAATGTTCCGAACCGACGGATGCCAAATTTTGTTGAAAAATGGTTCCAGAAACTTCTGAACCACGACGACCAGCAAAATCGGCAAGACCGTGGCCGTGTAATTAGCCGCCACCACCGGAATACCAAAGAAATCAATACTCGGTTTGCCAACGAGTCCGACGATGTTGGGATAAACCATCGCGGCAGCAATTGCCATCGCCACAAATGGATTCACCTTCAGATGTTTCGCGGCCGTAAACGCTAACGCAATCGGTAAAAAGTAGAAAATGCCGTCTGCTGCTGCCCACCAAATCTGATAGGCGCCGCTTTTGGTCGTTAACCAGCCAACCGCCACGGCCAGCGACAGTAAGCCTTTTAGAATCCCGGCACCGGCCATCGCACCTAGAAATGGCGTGAAAACGCCGGAAATAAAGGTTAACAAGCCATTGAAAGCACGTTTGAATGTCATTTTTTCACGCGGTCGGTCATTGGCCGCCTGCGCACTGTCACCTAAACTCGGTTCAAGTTTGATAATTGCCTGATAAACATCACTCACGTTATTGCCGATGACCACTTGATACTGGCCGCTTGCTTCCACGACCGTGATGACCCCGTCCAACACCTCGACTTTCTGTTTAGCCGCGGTCGCTTTTTGCGGATCCTTCAATGTGAAACGCAGCCGCGTCGCACAATGCCAAACCTGTTCAATATTCTGCTTGCCGCCAACCAACTGCAACAGTTGCTTCGCCAGTGTTGCTTCTCCCATTTTCTTTTCCTCCAGACCTTGGGCAATAAAAAAACCAGAAAGACGAAACCTAGGGCGTGCCTAAGTCAAGTCTTTCTGGTTTTGCCTAATTCAATAGTAACAAGCCAGATGGTACTGTATTCGCTTTCAATAACCACATCTTATCTGATTCATTAGCCGTCGTCAACTACTTTTTAAATTTTGCGCATGACTGGCAGCTAATCGGGAAATATGCAAGGTTAAATAGATCTGCTCGTTTTTGGAAACGGGTACGTTGACCTTCTGCTCGATGAACTGAACAACATCCTCCATACACTGATAAGCCTGTACATAATCTTCTTGCAAATGTGCTAACAGGGCGTGGTCGTAACTCGCTTCCTGTTTATCTGTGTGCGCGTAAACCCGTTGAAGGAAAAACTTAAGATGAATCGCTAATCGCTGGTACTCCGGTGTTTTGGTGTTCATGTCCAGTCCCAGCCGATAGAAAATAATTTTCGTAACATTCGCCAGCATCTGCGTAAACGCCAACGAATCAACCGGCTGCTGATGATTGAGGTCGTTGCTAACAAACTTCAATGCGATGAACCCAGCCTCATCTTCCGGCAATGTTTCGCCTAACTGCTCAGCCACAGCTTCTAACGCCCACTTGCCCATTCGATATTCCTGCTCATAGGCCATCTGAATTTCCCACAACAGTCGGTTATGCAATAACAAATTGTCATGCAACCGCATTACCGCGAAGTGCAGATGATCAGCCAATTCAATCAGCAAATAACTGTTAAATGTTGTCTGCAACTGAACTTCTGCCTCTTGCACAATCCGCGCCGCCAGCGTCAAATACTCGCTCGGTAAGCTGGCAATCGTTTCTGCCGCAATTTTCAGCTTGGCTTGGTCTTCCGGAACATACACCTTCATGCTGTCCCGCAACGTCAGTGTTTCCCCTTTTTTGGCATGAAACCCGATACCGCGTTCAACGATAATCGTCTCACGCTGCTCATGCCGAACCACAACCGCATTATTGTTAAGAATCGTTTCAATGATCATGGCGCGTGCCCTCCTCCAAGACGGTCAGACCATTTGCTGATCCGTGTTCAAATTCAGGCTAACAATCTTTGGGGAAAATGACAACGGAAATGTTTTCGCGTGCTCTTTTTATCGAAAATAACAACCTGAAGTGCCAACAAATTACTTTTCTTCCACAACCTGCCGATTACTGAAGCGATAAATCCGGTCCGCATAGGCTGCCGATTCTGCGCGGTGTGAAATCAAAATGACGATGCCGTGATAATAGGCTTTGATCGTATCCAGAATCAGCCGCTCATTTTCAGTGTCAAGATTACTGGTGGGTTCATCTAAGACCAAGACGCTGCTAGGATGCAATAAGGCGCGGGCCAATTCGAGCCGTTGCTGTTCGCCACTAGAAAAAGGCACGTGTCCGGCAGCAATCTGCGTATCCAGTCCATTGGCAACCTGTTTTAACCGGTCACTCAGTTTAACTTGCGCCAATACCGTCCAAATTTGATCATCCGTAATCGTCGAATCATGTAACGTCAGATTATCACGGACCGTTTCGGAGAAAAATACCGCGGTCTGCGGCAAATAATTAATTTGTGCCCGCAGCAATTGGGGGTTGATGGTCGCAAGATCCGTGTCATTGATCAGAATCTGACCGCTCGTGACCGGATACCAACCCATGATCAGTTTAGCTAACGTACTTTTACCCGACCCACTGGCACCTACAAAGCCGGTGATCTCGCCAGCCTTTAAGGTCAGCGTCACGTCGTTTAGAACTTCTTCAGGACGCGCTGGATAACTAAATGAAACCTGCTTCACCTGAATCTGCTTAATAGCACCAACTGTTTGACTTGCGGTTGCTGGTGCTGCTGTTAGCGGCTGTTCCTGCAATAGATTGAATAGATTTTTGGCCGCCGCAAACCCGTTAAGTAGGGATCCAGGAAGATTGTTTAATGCGAGCAATGGACCAAACGTCAACGGGAAGACTGCAAGAACCGCTTGCTGCAAGGCGTTTGCCTGCTGCCAGCCGCTTAGCCAGACCATGAACAACCACGTTGCGACCATGGCAAACGTTGCAGCGACATTTTTTAATAATTGACTGAATTGCGCTTGTTGAAACGCAGCGGCTTCACGGTCAAACCCGACATTGCCTTGATCCATGCGTTCTTTTGCAATGCCCAGCTGACGCACTGCCCCCATCCCGCGGACTGATTCTAGTAAGTACTGCTGGTTGGCCGCCTTCAGCTGATCGGCAGCCTGAGTCTTAGCAGTCAATTGCCGATGCCGCGCATACGGAATCAACCCGCCCACTGCCGCATAACCGACCAGCGCAACCACTGCTGCCAAAATACTGACGCGACTATAAACTGCCGTCATCAAAAGACCGTATGTTAACCCGATTGCGACTGGCACAATGGTATGGGCATAAAAGATTTCCATCGCTTCGATGTCGCTGCCAATTAACTTGAGTAACTTACCGCTCGATTGCGTATCCAGTTTTGTCGGTGCCAATCGTACCAATTGCCGATAAACCGCGCCGCGTAAGTCAGCTAGGACATGAAAAGCTACAAAATGTCCGGCATATTGCTCGCCGAAACTTCCGAGACCCAAGAGAATGACCGCGATGACGCCTGGCAACAGCAACTCTGACGCGTGTTGCGGATCAAACAGCATCATCGCCGCAAGAATCAAGACAACTGCCTTGGCCAGTTCGGCGACCATGCCGATCAAAAAACTGATCACAATGGCGCCGGTTAAATGATGGGTGTACTTTAATAACCCTCTGATCATCAGCGTGCACCCTCTTTCTGCATCGTCTCCGGATTATCCACCAGTCGCCGATACGTCGGCTGCTGCTGGTAAAGCCGCTCATGATTAGCAACGATCAAATGTTGATCATGAATAAACCACACTACATCAGCCTGCGCCATGGCGGAGAGGTTGTGAGAAATGAACAAAACAATTTTCTCCTGGCTCAACTTTTTAACAGCCGCCAAAATCGCCGCAGCGTTGACTTTATCAATGCTGGACGTAATTTCATCCAACAGGTAAACGGTCTTGTCCGCCAGTAACATCCGCGCAAACGCCAACTGTTGCCGCTGCCCCGGCGAAAGCAGCCGACCGCCTTCGCCCACCTGCGTGTCGTACCCTTTTTCCAGCTTAGGGACAAACTGCATCAGTCCCAAATCATCAAGTTTCCGTTGCCATGTGTCGCCAAATCGATTTCCTAACAACAGATTTTCCTGAACGGTGCCGGAAAAAAGGTATTCATCTGCCGTGACGTACCCAAACACGGCCGCTTTCTGCGCGTTGCTCAACGCAGTGACAGCCGTGTTATCAGCCATAATCGTTCCGGATAAAGGTTCCAAGCGGCCTAAAATGGCTTGAATGAGCGTACTCTTACCGGTGCCATTTTCCCCTGCTAAGCCGTATAACTTGCCCGGTTCCAGCGTGGCATCGATGGCCGTCACAAGTGGTTTATCGGGCGCATAACCGATCGTCACCTGATCAAGCGTGATTTGTTTAAGCGGACGGTTATCGGTAATCCGAACTGTCGCCGGCGCCGCCTTGGCCTTAGCAATCGTTCCTAGGATCGCGGCCAGTGACGGGCCGTTTGATTTGACAACATGCACGAAATAGCCGAGTTGCCGGGCATTGACCATCATCATGGCCAACGTAAACCAAGTGGCAAACGCCCCGGCCGCTGGTAACTGGCCGCCAATGAGCTGAAGTGCGGTCACAAAACCACCAACGAATACTGTCAGATAAACAAAACCGTTGATGACGAACAGCACTTGCAACTGGGTTTTCAAAAGATTCATCGTGGCCTGCCGAAAATATTCGCTATCGTCCGCAAACTTTTGCCCGTAACGGTCGGCAGCATTGTACATCACCAAGGTATTCATCCCGCGCAGATCGTTAATAAAGCGCCCACCCATTTTTAAAAATCCGGCCAGATGGGTCTTATTTTGTGCTGACATTTGCTTGCCAAGAAACATCATGGCAAAGCCAATCAACAAAACACAGGCCAGCGGCAGTAAAGCCAGCCATGAGCAATACCAAATCGACAGCCCGATTAACAGCAGGTAAGTCATCATGGCCTGCAAGGAAGTGGGAAACAACGTGCTATAAAACATATCCAAATTGTTAAGTCCACCCAAATCACGCTGAATCACCGCATTGTCTGCACCGGTTGCGGCACTTGCATCATTGCGTTGGTAAAGCGCCTCGAAATAACGATCACGCAGCTCACGCTTGGCACTCATGGCCCAGTCATGACGGTGATGCCGTTCGTAAATCGTAATATAAAGAAGCCAGAATATCCCCAGTACCCCGGCCACCACGATTGCTTCCATCGCACGATTTGCCGCCAATTCAAGCGCAATGATGACCGGCAGGACTGTCGGCAACCAATCAAAAATTGTTTCAATAACCCCAGCCCCAAGCTTGTCACGTCCGTATTTCAGTAATCCCAGCATTAAAGGCTTGCCTCTTTTCTTTCAATCAGTCTGCAGCATTGTGACTGCCATCGGTGTCGCAAACGACTTGCTAAACAACAGATTGTTTTTCCAGTTTACCATGAGAAAAACATATTTAAGCAGCTATTTTTGAAATACTGCACTACATTTAACAGCTTGTAAACGTTTAAGCCAACTGATTAAAGGTGTACCAGTCCGCCATCATCGCCGCTATTGCCTTTATTTCCTTGCGCTGGCTTGATTTCAATCAGCAATTTATGCGGTAGGCAGATGCTTTGCTGCCCAATTTGGCTAATCCAGCCCGTATGCACCGCAATCTGATCTGGCGAATTATCTTCCTTGTCGCGAATGCGTGTGCCATCAACTTCGATGACATTATACTGTCCTTTTGCCGGATACAGCGTAAACTGCTGGTGGCCCGCATGAGCATCCAGCTTAATGCGCCGTTTGACATGGCCATTAATCGAAATAACCGCCACTTTTTGATTCGTGTTCACATGCGCTTCGGTCATTGAAAAAATGCCCAGCGGAATGAAGCATGCAATGAACAGTAAGACCACAATGACATAATCCAGTGGTCGTACATATTTTTTTAACCAGTGCATGTTAGGTCACCTCGAATCGGTTTATCAGTTTCTTATTGTACGCGTTAACGACTAAGAATATGGTGATTGACTAACAGTTTGCTGAACTCTTTACCTGGCCAAACAAAAAGCCGCGAATATCATTCGCAGGCTTTGAAAAATTATGGTCCTGTTAAATCCATACTGTAGCTAATAAACAACTTCATCAACACCATTTATCTAATAAAACTTGACTACTGTGCCGATCATGTTTAAGAACTTTTGAACTTGGTGTTCCGATCTCTATTTGAGACCTGTCAAGGCTTTTTTTAATTATTTTAAACCATCACTACCTCTAAAGTATAAAGACCCGATAAGTCTATCAAGCCATACGTCTGAATCCGGTGCATAATGGTGTAAAGGTTTTGCTTGACCTTTAATGGTGGCTACATCTAATGAGATCTCTAAAGGTGTCTTGTCCGGAGGAACGGCCTCACGTAGTTCCCTTAATTCTTTCCTTCCAATAAGCCTTAATGGAAAGTAAACACCCAGTTGCTCGGCAACCATGCCATTACGAGTAATGCGACTGTAAACTTCCCTTGTCTTCATTGTTTTCAAAGTTTCTACATTATCAGGTGCATATCCATCTAATAATAGGTCAAGTGCGTGTCTGTAAACCTTGGTTGTCACTTTTAAAACTTCCTTTCTTGTACTGATTTTCTTTCCACACTCTGCCTCTTTTAGGGTCATCTTATTCCAGCGCTATTGAACTGATTGATCTGACATCTACCTGAGACTGGAATCTGTTCAGGCTTCAACAATACTGCGCTCTTGAACTGATTGATCTGACATCTACCTGAGACCTCGCACTCGCGCCGTCTTCGTAATCAAGGGCTCTTGAACTGATTGATCTGACATCTACCTGAGACGCCTGAATATGTCAACGCGTACGTGCACACGCTCTTGAACTGATTGATCTGACATCTACCTGAGACGCGATCAAAGTCAGTGTAGGGCAGCATGTGCTCTTGAACTGATTGATCTGACATCTACCTGAGACCTGCTTATCTCTACGATGACACCAAAGTCGGCTCTTGAACTGATTGATCTGACATCTACCTGAGACCTAATAGTGGTACAGTGGTTATTTATGACGGCTCTTGAACTGATTGATCTGACATCTACCTGAGACATAAACGGATACCCGTGCGGCACGTTGCTGGCTCTTGAACTGATTGATCTGACATCTACCTGAGACCACACCATCACCAATAACAACACGGTCATAGCTCTTGAACTGATTGATCTGACATCTACCTGAGACTGCGTTTTAGTTTGTTGTCAAGACAACTTAGCTCTTGAACTGATTGATCTGACATCTACCTGAGACGTGCCTTTAATGACGATCGCAACGAACCGAGCTCTTGAACTGATTGATCTGACATCTACCTGAGACGCGTTCCTTGGCCGCTGCCGTTGATGCGGAGCTCTTGAACTGATTGATCTGACATCTACCTGAGACCACGAGCTAGCGTCTTTAACACCGTCCCAAGCTCTTGAACTGATTGATCTGACATCTACCTGAGACAGCAAATACATCACCACCTGGACTATTAATGCTCTTGAACTGATTGATCTGACATCTACCTGAGACCCGTTTACCATGCCGGTAAAGCCTGACCATGCTCTTGAACTGATTGATCTGACATCTACCTGAGACTATTTCTCCGGTATTTGGAGCCTTATTCAAGCTCTTGAACTGATTGATCTGACATCTACCTGAGACATGACACGGTAGCACACAAAGCCATTGCATGCTCTTGAACTGATTGATCTGACATCTACCTGAGACTTGAACACCGTCGCTTATGAAAATCACAGTGCTCTTGAACTGATTGATCTGACATCTACCTGAGACCCGTGGCAAAGGAAAAGAAATACAACGTTAGCTCTTGAACTGATTGATCTGACATCTACCTGAGACATAGCGAGCGGTTTAAAGATGATCGTGGCAGCTCTTGAACTGATTGATCTGACATCTACCTGAGACAACGCATCATTGATTACAACCGGGAACAGTGCTCTTGAACTGATTGATCTGACATCTACCTGAGACGCCTGATTTATCCAGGCGAAAGCCTGTATAGCTCTTGAACTGATTGATCTGACATCTACCTGAGACACTACTTCTATGCTTTCTCGCAATCATCTGGCTCTTGAACTGATTGATCTGACATCTACCTGAGACAGAGACAATTAATCGTCAGCTAAAACTGCAGCTCTTGAACTGATTGATCTGACATCTACCTGAGACTATGAGTAACACGCAATGATCGACATCATGGCTCTTGAACTGATTGATCTGACATCTACCTGAGACCCATCTTGAGTGCCAACTATAATCGTCTCTGCTCTTGAACTGATTGATCTGACATCTACCTGAGACAAGGTGACCAGTGAAAAGTTCGCGGTTCTGGCTCTTGAACTGATTGATCTGACATCTACCTGAGACATCAACAGACATTCGCTGAAATGATTCATCGCTCTTGAACTGATTGATCTGACATCTACCTGAGACCGTGCCAATGTACTTTTTGCCATCGCCACCGGCTCTTGAACTGATTGATCTGACATCTACCTGAGACGTTGATCCAGCTCATGATGCCACCAAGCAAGCTCTTGAACTGATTGATCTGACATCTACCTGAGACCGAGCCGTTCTCTGATGACGCCCGACGAAAGCTCTTGAACTGATTGATCTGACATCTACCTGAGACATCGTTTCAAACTTGTTGACACTCAATTTGGCTCTTGAACTGATTGATCTGACATCTACCTGAGACAAGGGTAACGAACCCTTAACTATCCACTAAGCTCTTGAACTGATTGATCTGACATCTACCTGAGACCCGGCCATACTCAACCATAAACGTTGTTTGGCTCTTGAACTGATTGATCTGACATCTACCTGAGACGCGTGTGGAGGGCTAATTTTGTTGCTTTGAGCTCTTGAACTGATTGATCTGACATCTACCTGAGACTGCTGATACGCAACAAGCCACAGAAGATCAGCTCTTGAACTGATTGATCTGACATCTACCTGAGACTTGCCGTCCTTGGTAACAGTGGAATCACTGGCTCTTGAACTGATTGATCTGACATCTACCTGAGACTGGTCTTCCAATCGAGTAATCCTAACCGAGGCTCTTGAACTGATTGATCTGACATCTACCTGAGACACCATCCGCTCCCTTAATCAGTGCCCACTTGCTCTTGAACTGATTGATCTGACATCTACCTGAGACTGATACAGGGCTGGCCTACACACAAGAAGTGCTCTTGAACTGATTGATCTGACATCTACCTGAGACGATGGCTGCGTCATTAGCGTCCGCTTCCTTGCTCTTGAACTGATTGATCTGACATCTACCTGAGACAACTGTGATGCGACTAACACCAGCAATCGAGCTCTTGAACTGATTGATCTGACATCTACCTGAGACTGGCTGGCAAGTCTATCATCTTCGCACCTGGCTCTTGAACTGATTGATCTGACATCTACCTGAGACACACTTAAAGAGTTCAATGAGTACATGCAGGCTCTTGAACTGATTGATCTGACATCTACCTGAGACCGGTGTTTTCACATGGCCTCTTAATCAATCAGCTCCCGGCTATCCATAAAATCTTCGTCAATGTACACATACTGGCAGTTCTCAAAGAAGTTCTTTCGCTCGACATCTGAAAATTCAATGAGAGCCAATTCCAGTGTGGTGTCACTAACTTGATCTACCAAATGTTTCCACTCCTTAGCACCTAAATAATGACTGACATTAGTCAAAATTACAAGGCGCTTTTCTTCAAGCTTTGTTAAGGTTTGAATCGCGGCTTCAATTTTAGAAACTGGTTCTACAGTTACCCCTTCATCAAAATGAAGATTGCAATATTTCATAATTTGTTCCAGCTTCCCACCGGGCTCAACTGTAAGAGGAAGATCATTCAAGAGGGGATCCTTCAGCAAGTCCATGGCCATATGTTGTGATTGATCGATTAATTTAACCAGCCGCTGATCGTCAATCATTTGTGCAATCTTTTTGTAAATCCAACGTTGCAGTAGCTTATCCAAATCGAGTTCCAGAGCAGGATCACCAACCCACAGACACGCTTTATGAGCCTCTTGAATCTGCATTTTGTCATCACTTACGACAATTTCTCCATTATCGTCTCGAAGCGTTCTTAGCAGATCAAGAAACACTTTAGGTACAGCTGTGTCTATCACCGTTATTAGCGAAGGCCTGGTTGTAATCACCTGAAAAGGATAGTAGGTTAAATTCAAATAATCACCGTCCTGTCCGCTAAGTTCCGAATGTCTTGCTTTTCTGTCCCAACCATGAAATGCATAGCTTGATATTGTGCTTCTGTAATCATTAAGGTTTGGACAGTTCCAACGGGTGGCTTGACAGTTGCGATTCTCTGCTCCATGTACGTAGCTGACTTTTTTGTTTTGCAAACACGTACATAAATGGAATATTGCATCATCAAAAAGCCTTCATCAATAAGCGCTCGTCGGAATTTACGATAATTTCGGCGGTCTTCTGATGTTTCGACGGGTAAATCAAACATGATCATTAATCGCATAACTCGATACCTCATCGGGAAAAGTCACCTCAATTCGACACTTCTTAGCACGCCCATCCAAAAATGCCATACAATTCTCAACATGATCTGCTAATGCATTTTGAAGTAAGGCCTTTTTGCCATTAAACGTCAACTCTAAGTTAAGTAAACCAATCAAAGCGTATTTAACATCCGGCGTAAGATCTTTGATTGAGTGTTGCACAACCCAGTAATCGATTGCAGGTCTGAACGGTTCCATTAAATCTGAGCCAAGATTATATGGATTGGACGCACTGTGGTGATGCATCCCCAGTTCTGTTATATGACCAGTGCTCACAATCGCACGATTCGTACTTGACAGCAAAATCGAATAACCGTAGTTTAAGGTCGAATTGGTCGCACATAGATCTGATCGCGAAAAGTCCTCTCCAAACATTATCTTAAAATAACGTCGAGCTGCACTGGCCTCACGATTTGATACATCATTTAATTCTAGAGCGTCAAGGTCATCTAGCAGTGGTTGCTCATCATGCCCACAAAGTTTGACAACTTGGGCCTGGTTGTTTATTTTTGCGGCAACAATCTTTGTCCACATTGTTTCGACCAAATCCTCCGGCCAATTAGCTTGTCGACGGATCTGTTCAGCTTTCCGCCGATCGGAGTATAAGTTTGCAGTTTCCGTTACCGGTTGCCCATCTCGGCCGGAAAAAACGACCTTTGCATTTGCTTCCGCCAACGATGTAATAGCATCCGCGGAAATAAAAGCCCGCGTCGTCGCAAAAATGACCTGATTCAGATCATCTATTGGCATCGTATGAATATCGCCGTTTGTTTGAACAACCAAGGAATGTTGCTTTGTTGTTACCTTACAATGCTGGGTTATAATCAACGATCGCCATCCCATAAAATCACCTCTTGTAATCGCTTGCGTAATATGATTTAATACAGTTGTTGAGACGACATCCTCAACAACTTGAATTGATTGATCTGACATCTACACGTTGAGATCAAACAAAGCTTCGGCTGAGTTTCAATTACTGAGCCCATGTAGGGCCTCTACATACTGCCATCTGAAATTTTATCGGATGGCTTTTTTTGTTCCCTATAAATCGGCTAAGCGAATGACTCTCTTAAATAACCCCGTTGGAGATTGATAAATTATTGAAGTGTCTTCTGTCAGGATGCCACTCTTGTCTTGTGTAAACCCAAATGGGGTAGCAATATTTAAATTTTTTAAATTTCCAGTAACTCCATTAGCCTGTGTTCCCTTTAGTAGCTCCTTAATTGTCGAGATTTTCCCAGATGTCGCATCCACATCGGAGACTTTTAAGCTTTTAAATTTTTCGAGACTTTGCTGTAGTTTTTTACGGAACCCAGCAATATTGTATAACGCAAAATATTGAGTGACCTGTTGCACTATACTAGAAAAAAGATAATCTATTTCTTCGCCTCTTGCTTCATCTACCTTGGAATCACGTAAAATCTTTTGCAGCAGTTTCTGATCCGAACGTGAGAGCCATAATTCTTGAAAATTATGAAACATAGTATCAGAGTTTACCAAAAAGAGTCCATATTTTTTATTATGGAAAAGTTGTTCTCTGGGGACACGTGGCAAAACAATTTCAAGCTGTGTGGAATTGCTCTTTCCACTTTTCGAGAATTTTGAGATCAACATTTTCTCGAGAAGCTTCTTCTCTTCTAATAACGATTTTTCCCTAGCCTTTCCCAAAAAGGCTGCTTGTGATGAAGCAATCTTAATAACCTTATAAGTCACCCCTGATTTTTTCACCAAACGTACTACTGCTAGATATGCTGTATTTTCTCCTGAATAACCACCATAGACCTCAGTCGAATAACCCTTCTTCTTCGGAATCAGTTGCCTGCTGCCCCCGCGTTCCTTCGAATCCTTAGCAGCATAGACTGTTTGTTTAAACAAACCCGCGGTCTCGAAATAAACTTCATGAGTTATAAGCATACGTTTAAAGTTATAAATTTGATCGAGTTCTTCGATATCTCGCTGATTGTCCCACAAAACCTCACCAGTGTCTTTGGACGTTATTTTTTTATCTGCATGCGTCAGCGCACCAATAAAGTTGAAGCTTTGTAATTTTTTGAGATTGGTTTTTGTGAATTCGCCATACGTAAAGAATGGAGCCAAATTCGGATAACGTTTAAGGAGGTACGTTCCTATGCGAGCCGCTAAGAACGCATCAAAAGCATGATGATAATGGTTAACATCACGATTTTTCGGGAAATCAAGTTCTTGCCGTAACTGATGCGAAAGTCCAGCCTTGACCGCAATGATTTTTGTATCAGGATATTGAGCAGCAACAATTTGCTCGGTAAGCTTAATAATCTGTCGCGTTTCCACTAACTGACGCGCAACAAATCCCTTCGCATATTTATCGACTTCATCAGGACGCATCAGCAAATTTTTAAGTTTGCGCCCACTGATTAAACCGGCATCACGCCAACGATGCCAAGTAGATGCCATTTTAGCCGCAAACAAGGTTGATGCAAACTCAGCATTCTTTTCACGATTGATTTTAGCATGAACAAGAACCCGGTTATCTAAAGAGTCATCTTTAATCAATGACTGCGGCAAAATATGGTCGATGTCATAACTGCTCAGCTGATCAATGTTCAAGGCCGTCCCAGTGTATATATCATGTCCACCTTGCATGAAGTAAAGTACAAGTCGGTCAGAAAAATTCGTTTTATCTGCGATCTTATCTTTTAGCTCACCACGGACTGCACTATCAATCAATTCCTTGGCTGTGTTTTCATAAATTGCTTGAATTTGTTTTTGACGAGACAACGTTCTTTTGCCCGGACGGCCTCCTCCATCAGCAGTTTCAATGTACAGCCAGCTCGGAGCTTGATCATTTGCTGCGTGCTTGATATCTTCAATGACTTTTAGCACTTGGCGTATGGCTTTCTTATTACTCGGTGACGTATAGGCATCATCGATAGCCTCGTTGATGCTGTCAGGCTTTAATCGCTCCTGATTTAACGCTGCTATTTCTTCCTTTAACGTTGTATCGGTCAAAATCTGCATTAAGTTTCTACTTGATAGCACCAGTTCCTGAATAATCGTATGTCCGTTACCCAGTTTCAACCCATCAAGCAGTTTATGTGAGAACTGTCCCCAACCGCGATAACGAATATTGCTTAATGATGTACGGGTTTTTGAATCCAGCCAGCTAACCTCATTTAATTTCGTTTTAAAAATGGCAGCATCTTCAAAGACTGTGGACCAGGTAATGATGGCCTCTATATCAGTTAACTTATCTCTGTCATCAATAGCATCACCCAAGATGGCCTTTAACTGATGGTAGGTAGAAAGTGAACTTAAAAACCGCTTTTCATCTGCCAAGCCACGAACATCTGGTCGCTTTGCTACATCGCCATGAGCGACCAGATTTTCAACAAATTGCTTGAGCGTAACGCTGCTATGTCGTTCGAATAACTCGCGTATAAGCCGCTTCTTCTTATCCGTGCTCAAACTCTCGCCATTAACCCGAACATTGTTTAGCTCATTTAAGACTTCATACTTCTGATAAAGCAGGCTCTGTTTAGGGAGCACATCTTCACCGATCAAGTAGGTATCAGTGGTTTTCATGCGTTGAATGAAGGCATTCGCTGACGCTTCCCGATCCACCTTTTCATCAAAGTTATAAGGCGTAATGTTGCCTGAAGGATCTCTACGCACCATCCAGGCGAAAACATTTTGGCCTGACTTTTCCTGTTGTTTTTTGGTGATCATCGGACCAACATAATAGGGAATACGGAAATTCAACAATTCATCTAGTTGATAAGGCTTGCTATCCCGATGCTCCTTAACAGGATTCTCGGCAGCCAGCCAGCTATAATATTCGGCTTGGTTAGCGATAATCTGATCAAGCTCACGCTGCTGCATTTGGACTGGAATTGATCCGTTCGCTTTTGTCCTTTGCTTGAGCATAAAGTTATCTTGTTCCATCCGCTCTAATAACGACTCAGCCAGTTCGGTTGGATGCGCTGTGACCTCTTTTTTTAACGCCTTAACAAAATCGTCTCTTAAAAAGGGCTTAGCGTCATCGCCATCAATATAACGATCATAAAGCAACCGAATGCGCTTGGCTAAATCGTGATCATTAAGCTGTTTCAAATATTCCTTAAATAGCTTAAGATCTTTGCAATGCTGATCGTAGTCGTCAACCTTTGCCTGCGAAAGGGTTTTTCCTGCTGGAACGATACCATTAAGCAACCGCGCGCGATAAAGATCCTGAATCTGCTCAAAGATTTCCATCCCTTGATCTGTCAAGGACGGTTCAATGTCACTCCATTTATCTTCCAATTGTGCCATTCCAAAATGCCAGTTCTCGGCATTTGCAACTTCTATTCCTAGTGCAACATCAAATTTAGCTTTAAGACCAGCCACGGCCTTTGCGAACTCAGTCAGTACTTTCTTCTGTTGCTTTAATAATTCTTTGTCACCGTCATCAACCAGCAATAACTTTACCAATGCTTTTTGGGTATCGTTCGACGTAGCATCTTCGTCTAATAAAATGGATTTGAACTTCTCGGCCTTACTCGCTTCAAAACTTAAGGTCAAGTCAGGATAAGCTTGTGCATACGCTTCGGTCAATGCTGGAAAGATGCGTTTTAGGTCCACATCATCAGTGTTAAAGTTTTTAGCATCACCTGGCGTCAAAAAATGCCCACGACTTTTTAAAATATGGTGGATTGCAAAAAAAATCTCGCGTGGATCAGCTTTACTAGCATCATTCATTAGATGAAGGCGCAAGTGATACATAGTTGGATATTGTTTATAAAACTGAGCATCTGTTCGATCATTAAAAAGCCGTTTTTCATATTTAAACCGCTCTTTGTCTTTAGGAGAGATCTCTGAATACTTTTGCCGTAAAAAGAAATCAGGATCTATTGAAGATATATGAGGCTCAAAAAAGTCCTGCAAAAAGCGCAGTCGCCAACGATTGTGACTCAAACGTCGCCGCGTTGTTCGACTTGCTCGCCTACCCGCCGCGGATTCACCTTCCCTGAATAATCTTGCCCCAATAGCCGTTTCACCTTTTAAACGAAGCAAATGACTATTTGCGTCCACAACAGCAAAACCGATCGAACTTGATCCTATATCGAGGCCAATTCCGTATGGTTGATTAAGTTTTGTCATCTTTCTCCTCCACATTTCTAATAATATCTACAGTATAGGGCTTTACGTAACCGGTTTCAACAATTTAAACGTTATTCGTGATTTTTCTTTTTGCAGCCTCAACTTTTTTAAGTTGTAACAAAATAAAAACGATCCAAATTCTGATTGCATACAGAACTTGGATCGAAAATAAAACAATTTTCTAACGCCACCACACTTATCAGTTGTTTTATTGGCGACGCTACTAAATTTAAAATTAGAACTTTTTTAACACCTCACCGCAACCCCGCATCGAGCGCATACAGATTCTGATACCGCTGATTCTGCTCAGCCAAATGCTGCGGCGTGTCATTCATCGTCAACTTGCCATCTTCCAGGAAGACAACGCGGTCGGTTTGACTAACACCTTGCAGATGATGGGTGACCCATAGAATGGTCTTCCCTTTTAGAACGGAGAACATCGTATCCAGCAGCGCCTGTTCGGTAATCGGGTCCAAGCCAACGGTAGGTTCGTCCAGCAGTACGATAGGCGCATCCTGTAAAAGAATCCGCGCTAACGATAACCGCTGACGCTCACCACCGGAAAAGGCAAAGCCGGCTTCTTCGACACTGCTGTCCATACCATTGGGCAGTTGGGCAATGAGCTTGTCCAGCTTGACGGCTTTCAACGCCGCAGCGACTTCTTCATCGCTGGCATTTTCATTTCCCAAACGGACGTTATTAATAATCGACGTACTGAACAGAAATGGACTTTGATCTAGCACCGCGAACAAATTCGTGCGGTGTTCCTGATAGGTCAGCACATCCTGCCCGTCAATCAGCACTTGGCCGGTTGTCGGCGTTAAGTCACCCAAGACCAGTTGCAACAAGGTTGTTTTTCCCATGCCACTGGGACCGAGAATCGCCATTTTTTCGCCGGCGTGAACGGTTAAATCGATATCGGTGATCAATTCAGGATCGGTTGGCGTATAGCGGAAGCTAACCTGCTTCAGCTGAACGGTTTTAAAACTAGTCGGTACCGGTTGCTGTTTGGGCAATGCCCGCGTCACGGGGTGCAGATCATTGAGGTGCCGGATCGCATCTCGATAAGTCGGCCACTCACCGACGCCTTGGGCAATGCCGGAAAAGGCTTGATCAAGCGGAAAAACAACCAGTACGAAAGCGCCGACCCAGTTGGCACTTGCCTGACTGCCAGTCCATTCAAGGTTGGTCCAAATTAGCATACTGATGGTAATCAACACGAAGAGTAACTGGCCGACAAAGTCCCGTCTCCATTGGAAACGTTTGGATTTTGCAGTCGAAGCAGCCAGTTTTTTCGGTGCTGCCAAGCTTTGATCCAAAAACTCCTGACCACGATGGGTGATGACCCAATCGGATAGACCAAGCACAGAGTCTGTCAGTGAGACATAGGCATCATGGTTCAGTTGCTTTTGCTCAGCCTTGCGGAAGCGTTCAACCACTAGCCCCCACCAAGGAAGAATCAGGATCTGGAACAGTAGTAACAAGCAGATCCATAACGCAAAACCCCAGTTGAACCAGCCCAATAGTAACGTGGCAATCACCGTTAAGCCAGCGCCAACCACGGTCGGAAAAATCATCCGCAAATAGAGGTTCTGAATGTGGCCGATGTCATCTGCCAGTAATCCCAAAATATCACCGGTCTGGTGGTGTTCCGAGACAAATGCCGCATCGGTTTCCAGCACTTTGTATAACTTACGGCGCATATGGCTGGTAATCCGCAGCACCCAGTTGTGACTGGTTAAACGCTCAACATATTGGAAAACCGGGCGGCCAACCCCAAAGGCACGGGTCAGGACAACGGTCACATAAATCGCCGCAAATAAGGGTTTAGTGGCACTTTTATCAATTAAAAAGCCTGAAGTGAACATCAACGCGCCAGCAAACACGAACGTCATGACCCCAAGAACCAGCGACCAAAACAGTAGCCACCGGTAGCGTTTTAGATCAGGCCGGACCCAGTGTTCATTTTTCCACCAATGCATTGAATTCACCTCGCATTTCGTGTACCAGTGCCTGATATGGCTTAGAGTGGGCCGCTAGCTCGCTCGGTGTTCCTTCAGCAACGATCCGCCCGCCATCCACGACAATCACGCGATCCATTTGATTGAGCCAGTGCAGTCGGTGCGTGGCGAAGATGACCAGGCGATTTTTAAATAGCGGCACCAAAGTCTCCTTTAGCTCGGCTTCGGTTTCAATATCCAAATGGGCAGTCGGCTCGTCGAATAACCAGATCGACCGGTTGGTGTCAACCAGTGTTCTGGCCAACGCGATTCGCTGGGCCTGGCCGCCAGAAATTCCCCGGCCACCTTCACCGATGCGGGTGGCATACCCATCCGGCAACGTCTCGATCCAGTGACTCAAACCTGCCGCCGCTGCTGCTTGCCGAACTTCGTCATCCGAAGCACTGGGGCGATAAAAGCGAATGTTAGCGGCAATGGTATCCGCAAACAAATACGGATCCTGAGGAATATAACTCAAATGATCCTGCCAGGCGGCCTGCGTCAGATGCGACACCTTGGTTCCCCGGACAGTGATCGTTGCGGATTGCGGTTGCAAAAAGCCGCCAATCAAATTTAACAATGTCGACTTGCCGGAACCGCTGGCGCCAATGATTGCTACCTTTTCCGGGCCGGTAAACTGCAGATTGGCGTCATGAATTCCTGCACGTTTATCGTCGTACATGAAATCAAGATGCTTCATGATTAATGTATCTTGATTCTGCCAACCGTCAAACGCCGGCAACACCTTGGTGTCAGTCGGCAACGGCTGGTCGATCACCTTCCAGATCGCGGCCATCGCGTTTTTGCCATTTAACGTTGCGTGGTAATCCGTGCCGAAATCACGAATCGGCATAAAATACTCCGGCGCCAGAATCAGCGCGACCATCGCGGGGTATAAAGGAATGCCGCCATCCATCAGCTTAATCCCAAGAAAAACCGCGACAACCGCAATCGATAACGTCGTAAAGAAATCCAACGCAAAGGTCGACAACATGGCAATGCGTAAAACGCCCATGGTCTGCTTCCGGTAATCTTCCGAAACCTCATAAACGTTATTGGCGTACTGGCGACTAATGCCCATCAATTGCAGCGTTTTGAGTCCCCGCAGCGAATCAATGAAATGGTTGCTCATTTTCTGAAAACCGGCATACTGACTTTCCGACTTGTCACGCGCTGCCAGTCCCAAAATCACCATGAACAAGATGATGATCGGAAACATAATCAGCAGAGTAAAGCCGGTCAACCAATTTTCATACCAGATATAGGCGACCAAAACCCATGGAATAATGCTCATGTTGAGAATTTTGTTTAAGATCAGTTCAATATAATTTTCGGCTTCGGGAATGCCGTCGAGCGCCATGGTGACCAGATTACCGGTACCTTCTTTTGCCACTGCCGCTGGTCCTAATGCATACAAGTGCTTCAGCAATTGTTCTTGCAACCACGCAGATCCGTTCATGGCAAAGCGAGCACCGATACGATTACGCACCCACACAATGAGCTGCCGCACGGTAAATGCCAGTGCAAACAGCCCCAAAGGCATCCATAACCCAGCTAAACTTTGACGATTCCAGGAATGGACGATCCCTTCTGCAAGAAACTTTCCTTGCAATAAAATAACAAAAGCTTGCACGAGCGCAAACCCGGCAAGCATTGTCATTGTTTTCCTCATTCCCGATAAGCGCATGAGCGTCTTATCGATCATTCACTAACCGCCCCTTTTGCTTGAATACGTTTGTGGAAGACAACGTAACTCCAGATGAAGTAGATTAAGGCAATTGGCAACAGGATA
This sequence comes from Lacticaseibacillus zeae subsp. silagei, assembly GCF_030770335.1. NCBI lineage: Bacteria > Bacillati > Bacillota > Bacilli > Lactobacillales > Lactobacillaceae > Lacticaseibacillus > Lacticaseibacillus zeae. Next base: position 2,227,830 of record NZ_CP132484.1, read on the forward strand.
ACTGCCACGATGGTCATGATGGTCAGGGTCAACGAGCTGGCACTGGCATCTTTTGCAAGAATGGACATTGCTGCATCCTGCCCGATCATGACACGTGGGAATAAGCCATTGAAGATGACGCCAACGACGCCAACCAGTCCAATCGCACTTCCGACAAAGGAAAGCACTTCATTATCTTTCAAAACGCCGATATGCGCAGCAACAGTTGAGCCGACAATCACAACCAAAATCAGTAACGTGCTGATAGGGCGTTCCTTGAAGAAGTCGGTCATAAAGAACAGCAGAACTGCGAATACAACTTCACCGGCATATAGCAGATAATACAGCTTGCTATTCCAATCGCGCGCACGCTTGCGTAAATCACCGGTTGTCTTCAGGCGAATGAAGTTCAACCCGTGCATCAGCATCATCAACGTAACCGCGACACCACCAACGATGGTCAGAAGATTAATCTGATTGCCCAACGTCGGATAAACATCGCCAGCCTTGGTAATTGGTAGCGGCTGGATAATCGCAGTGAAAATCATCCCTAACACAAACGGCGGAATCAAACTGCCGCAAGCCAGCGCCCAGCGCCAGATATTGCGACCGGTTTTGGTCTCGGCGTGTGCCGCAAACTCAAAGGATACACCACGAACAATCAGCCCAAACAAAACGATGAAGAACATGATGTAAAAGCCGGAGAACAAGCTTGCGTACCACATTGGATAGGAAGCAAACATCGCACCGCCAGCGGTGATCAGCCAAACTTCATTACCATCCCAATGCGGACCGATCGTTGCCACCAACTGATCTTCTTCGCTCGTGTTGCGAGCTAACAGTTTGGTTGACATGCCAACGCCAAAGTCGAAGCCTTCAAGTACGAAGAAACCGCTGAACAGGACGAACAATAAAAAGAACCATAAAATCTGTAACCAGCTCATTTTGCGAACGCCTCCTTAGCTAACGGATCGCTGTTGACCCCATAATCGGTGTTCAAATCGCCTTCTGGTCCTTTCTTCAAAACGCGGTGCGAATAGTAAATCATGACACCGCCGAGTAAGGTGAAGATCAGGAAGTAGCAAATGTTGGTGAACAGCAATTGACCGGCTGTCGTGGTTGGCGAAACCGCATCGGCAATCGTGTACAATCCGTAAACAACCCACGGATAACGACCTAACTCAGTGATGAACCAGCCAGCCGTGTTAATGATAAATGGCAGCCATAGTGCAAAGCCGAGAATGTATAGCAGCCAACGTTGATTCAACAACGTATCCTTCTTCTTGCGACCGAACCAAAGACCTAAGACACCAAGCAGGAATAGCAGAACACCGCCACCGGCCATGACCCGGAAGCTCCAGAACAAGGTCTTAACCGGTACATAGTAATCTTTGTCTTTACCATACTTAGCTTGAAGTTCTTTGTTAGCCGTCTCCATGCCCTTAACCGAACCGTTCATTTTGTGGTAGGACAACAGGCTCAGCAAATATGGCACTTCAATATTGCCACTCGTCGTGTGATCTTTGGTATTGATCAACTCAACCAACGTCCACGGTGCCGGATCACTGGTATCTTTGTAAATCCCTTCGGTAGCCGCAAACTTCATGGGCTGATCTTTGATAATGAATTGCGTCTGCAAGTCGCCAAAGCCGATCGCGCACGCAGAAGCGATGGTGCCGACTACCAAACCGACTTTAAGTGACTTCTTGTAAAAGTCGACCTGATCCTTCTTCAGTAACCGCCAAGCAGCCATGCCGGCAACGGCAAACCCGGCTGTAGTGAAGGCACCAAAGATAACATGCGGAAATTCAACCCACAACTGCGGATTCGTGATCACGGCACCAAAGTCAACCAACTTGACCCGTCCTGTGGTTTGACTGATCGCAAAGCCAGTTGGGTGCTGCATAAAGGCATTCGCTGAAAGAATCCAAATAGCCGATAACGTGGTACCTAACCAAGTCATCCAAATAAAGATAGCATGTACAGCTGGCTTGAAGCGATCCCAAGTAAACATCCACAAACCGATGAACGTCGATTCCATAAAGAATGCCAGCAGCGCTTCAATCGCCAGTGGCACCCCGAAGATGTCCCCCATGAATCGTGAATAGTTCGACCAATTCATGCCGAACTGAAATTCTTGAATAATGCCGGTAACGACCCCTACGGCAAAGCTGAGCAAGAAGATCTTGCCCCAGAACTTGGCCATCTTCTTATATGTCTCATTCTTTTTACGCACATATAGCGTTTCCATAATGGCGGTCACAAGACCCATACCAATTGAAAACGGTACGAAAAAGAAATGGAAAACGGTCGTCATCGCAAACTGAAAACGTGCAAGCGATAATACGTCCATTGCCATTAGCATATGTTTCTCCTCCTTCAATAGATTCATTACAATCTAAGTATACCCCGATATTTATTTTTTAAAAACCAAAAACCCAAAAAACAAGATGGAAATCATGCTTCTCACATTTTTTCAAATCACAAGGGTGTTATGATATTGGCCGACACGCCCGTCCGCAAACGCTTCCCGGACGTTCTGTTTTCTATCTTTTTCACGACTATAGAAATAATCCATCTGTTTGTGAAAATAAACGTCACGGGCGAATAATTTCATGAATGAGCGGTGACTTTTTCGGCGTTGAGGAGCCAATGTGATAGGCTTTTTGGACTAGTCCAACAATATCGGCGACATTTTTCGTATCCGTGTGCAACATCACAAGCGTATCGCCTTTCGACACCGGTGTTCCCAGTTTCTTGTGCAAAACCAATCCGACTGCTAAATCCAAAACGTCATCTTTTTTGGCCCGCCCACCACCGAGCTGCATCGCTGCTAGGCCAAGCGCATTCGTATCAATTTGATCGACAACGCCGCTTTCATCGGCAGTCACGGGAATCCGATACTTGGCTTGCGGTAATTTTCGCGGATCGTCAACGACAGCGGGATCGCCGCCTTGTGCTTGAATTAATTGCTTAAATGCACTCAAAGCGCGCCCATCCCGCAAAGCGTCTTCGGCTAAGCCGCTGGCAATTTCCAAGTTAGGCGCCTTGCCGCCTAGTACCAACATTTGCGCTGCTAAAGCGACGGTCAGATCATGCACATCACGCGGCCCGCGATTTTTCAGTACCGCAATGGATTCGGCAATTTCCAGACTATTCCCGATCGTAATCCCAAGTGGCTGATTCATGTCAGTCAATAAGGCAACGCTTTTGACGCCAGCACTCTTGCTGATGCTAACCAAAGCCTTGGCTAAGGCCCGTGCATCTTTGATCGTTTTCATGAACGCACCATTGCCGACTTTGACATCGAAGACTAAGGCATTGGTGCCGCTGGCCAGTTTTTTGCTCATGATGGAGCCGGCAATAAGTGGTATCGATTCCACAGTGCCCGTCACATCACGCAACGCATAAATCCGGCGATCCGCTGGGGCAACTTCGCGGCTAGCGCTGACAATCGCTTCGTGGATCGTCTGCACCTGCTTTTTAAACTCTGCCTCGGTTTCGGTGACGTTGAAACCGGGGATACTCTCGAGCTTATCAAGCGTCCCCCCTGTATGGCCAAGCCCGCGACCGGAAATCATCGGCACCGGCACGCCTAAGCACGCAACCAGCGGCGCCAACGGAATACTGATCTTGTCGCCTACCCCACCGGTGCTGTGCTTATCGACCTTAATGCCAGGAATTTCGCTGAGATCAAGAACATCGCCGGAGTGCAGCATTGCAAACGCAAAATGGTTGCGTTCGGCATCCGTCATGCCATTGAAGTAAACCGCCATTAAAAAGGCACTCATCTGATAGTCAGGAATCTTGCCAGCGGTATATTGTTCAATCATCCAGGTCAGCTCATCATTTGTCAGCTCACCTCGATCGCGTTTCTTCGTGATCAAATCGACCATGCGCATCTTTTATCACCCTTACCTTTAATTCGGTTCCTATAACTATTGTAACGCGTTAGCTGCTGCCTATGTTAAACTCAAGTCATTCTAGGCTTTAACAAAGGAGAAACCGATGGACTTCGACACGCTACATGCTTTAGGTAAAACGGAACTGCACTGCCATCTTGACGGCTCATTATCGCTAAGATGCATTCGCCAACTCGCCAAAATGATCAATCGCCCTTTGCCGGCCTCCGATGACGCCTTGCGCCAACTCGTTCAGGCGCCGGCCGATTCTGAAAATCTGGCTGATTATCTCAAAACTTTTGACTTTGTTGCCCCACTGCTCCAGACCAAAAAAGCTTTACAATTGGCGGCTTTCGATGTTGTCGCCCAGGCGGCGGAAGAAAATGTTCGGTATATCGAAATCAGATTTGCCCCAGCGTTCTCAATCAGCGGCGGCTTGTCTTTAAGTGAAGCAACCGAGGCTGTCATCGAAGGTCTGCACCAGGCCATGACCAAGTTCGACATTGTTGCTAAAGCGCTCGTCTGTGGCATGCGCCAGTTGCCCAATGCTGATAATCAAGCCATGTTTCGTGCCAATGCTGCGCTGCTAGGTAACGGGTTGGTCGGCGGCGATTTTGCCGGCAACGAGGCTGATTTTCCCACCAGCGTGTGCGCTCCTGCGATCAAAACTGCGCAAGCGCTCGGCGTTCCATTAACTTTTCACGCCGGCGAATGTCACTGTCCGCAAAATATTGCCGAAGCCATTTTCCTTGGCATTCCGCGAATCGGTCATGCCACTGCCTGCTTTGATCAACCAGACCTCATTCAAAAGATCGTCCAGACCCATACCACGATCGAACTGTGCCTGACCAGCAACCTGCAAACCAAAGCGGCCCGGTCACTAGATGAGTTCCCGTATCAAGCGCTCAAAGCTGCCGGTGCTGCTATCACCATCAACACCGACAACCGCACTGTTTCCAATACGACTCTGACCCACGAGTACGAGCTGTATCAAACCTATTTTAAAACCACCGCTGCAGACTTCTTGGCCTTCAATTTAAACGCCATTAACGCCGCGTTCATTTCCGAACCGGCTAAGCAAACATTGCGCAATCGGTTGCAGCAGGATTATGCGGCTTTTCTGTAGGTTGATAGGCATTTGGGTTAAGACCGCAAACTCCGCCAGTCTGTTCCTTAAAGCCCTTAACCATTACTTAAGGGAAAAGCCACAACTTCATCATCAATTTTCCCCAGATTCATCCCGGTTGATTCGTGATATCACCACATGGTCTGGTTATGCTGGTTTTATCAACAAATGAAAGGATGATTCTTATGTTGATTAACCAAACTGACTTTATTGCAACCCAGTTGCAGCAAATTGTTTACCCTAACATTAACGCCATCACTGAAACCGGCGTCCCCATTACGATTACAACGAATAAAAAACAGCGCGACGACCCTGCATTTTGGCAAAGCATCAGCGCTATTTTAAGAGCCCATCTCTGGGTTCCGGTTTCGAAAAAATATCATGAGTTAACCGACCATGACTGGCTGGCAACGCCTGCGTAGTCTTAAGACTGGTGGTTAGCGAATGCGGTGGCCGCCAGCACAAGTGTGAGAACGGCGTCTGGGGATAAGGCCTTGCTGACCGTCTCAATGTGGCCGCTGGTTGCCACTGCTCCGATGACCTCCAGACCATACTTCACGATGTTGAGATCGCGTTGAGGTGCATAACCACCATCGAAAACCGGTTCGTGGTTATATGTAAAATTCAGTTGATCATCTTTAATGGAGCCATCAACGTGATTGACCATAATGCGATCGTGAGTAGCCGTCAGGGGTGCCTGATCGTCTGGTAGATTCAATTTGTGATCTGACTCAGTTGTGTAATAGTCGGTCTGTTTCATGTGCAGGTATTTCTCAGCCGGCTTTTTGAGCACTTTCAAATAATCCACAATGGCATATACCTTCGTGGGATCCAGTTGGGTGGTTTTGGCCATCAACTCATCGCTATGCGCTTCAAGCCAGTCTGCTAAATTACTAATACTAAACTGATCCATACTGTGCCTCCATCTTCATTGCTGATTCATACGCCAGTATAGCATGGACGCGCCATCTAATGTAGGTGATTGTCATAAACCTGTGACATTTCAAGTTATATAATGGAGTCGGGAGATGAGCACGATGCTAAGCAATCAAAAACCGTATCCGATCATTGATTATTTAGGCCGCCCTATCCGACTGCAATTATTTGTCACGTACCGATTACTCATAAAAAATGGCTATATCCTGGCATTACGGCGTAACCAACACCAACAGGCACTGCCGAATCTCCTAGTCAAACACGCAAGTTAAAGTTGTCGACTGGCGATATCGATTCGTCCAATCGCCTTCAGATCAAACGACCCTAGAGGCAAAACAAGTCTCTAGGGTCGTTTACGTTTTAGCCGCTGTTGATCACCAACTGACTCTCAAACCAAAATAGTTCATTCATCGGGTCGTTTTTCCAGCTTAGGTCCACGTGGTGTCACAATTGCCATCATGGCAACTGTCAAAATAATCAGCACCCCGCCCAGCACTTCGGCAAACCCTAGATGCATATGCAGGAAGGCTACCGATACAAGTGTTGCGCCCAACGGCTCGAACGCATCCAGTAAGGTTGCTGCTGTTGGCGAAATAAACTGTAGGCTGGCAAGGTACACCGAATAAGCGATAATCGTTCCGAAAATCACAATAAACCAGTAACCGGCCCAGCCAGCGGCATCAAGATGCGGTATTTGTTTCCAAAAGGGATCAAACGCATCAACCAGGAATCCGCCTAACAATTGCGCCCAGGCTGTCACCACAATTGGTGAGTGCCGTTTTAAAAGTCCTGCCGGCAATAACGTATACGCGGCTGCAGCCAAGGCGGCCATGATGCCCCAAAAGAAAGCTGACGGGGAAATCGCCAAATGTGTCAGCCGGCCCTTAGTCACAACTAGTGCTGTCCCCAGCATAGCCATGCCAATCGTCAGTAAATCAATCCGACGCGGTTTTTCCCGCAATCGAAGTGCAAGAAAAACCAAGACCACGACCGGTGAAAGATACTGCAAAATCGTCGCGGTTGCGGCATTCGCCACGGCAACGGCCTTAAAATAAATATACTGCATGCCGATCATGCCAAATAACACAAAAATAATCAGCTGCAACGCATCACGCCGATTGCGCCACGGTGCCATGATGGCCGACCGATCTTTCCAAAAGGCCACCGCCATCAACACACCACCGGCAATCAGCATTTTCGAGCTAATTAGCCAAGACACCTTGATGCCTTTATCAAACAGGGACTCGCTTACCGGGCCGGAAATACCCCAAAAACTTGACCCCATGATGGCTAGAAAAATCCCCCACAAGCGGATGCGTTTCAACGCCCTTGCCCCTTCTTGCGCTGATTGGATCAGTCTTCCATAACAACATGATCATCAATTAATCCTGCGCCTTGCAAATAATTATACACGATTACCGGGCCGACGAAGGCAAAGCCGTGTTTTTTCATATCTTTGGCAATCTTTACCGACAGTGCGCTTTTAGTCGGTATCTCCGCTAGTGATTTGGGGCGGTTAACCAATGGCTTGCCGTCAACAAAGGCCCACAAATAATCATTTAAGCTGCCATACTCGGCCTGAATTTTTAAAATAGCGCGCGCGTTGGTAATCGTCGCTTCAATTTTCATGCGGTTGCGAATGATGTCGGCACGTTTTAACAAAGCATCCACATCTGGTTCATCCATCGCTGCCACTTGTTTAATATCAAAATGATGGAAAGCATCCTTGAAGGCAGCCCGCTTGCGTAACACGAGTTCCCAGTTTAAACCTGCCTGAAAAATTTCCAACGATAACAACTCAAATAGTTTTTGATCATCGTGAACCGGCACGCCCCATTCATGATCATGATAAGCGCGTAATTCCGGTGACATTTTGGCAACCCAATCCGTATAGCGTTTGCGTTCCTGGTAGCGACGCAATGCTGCTTCCGTTTTAGCCTCTGCAGTTCGATCGCTTGTATCTGCCATTTCAAATGACCTCCAAATCTTTGCTAATTGGTTATAGATACATTACGCCGCGATCTGTCAGAATGCCAGCAGTCACCCTCAAGTTATTGGATTTGTTTGTAACGCTTTCAACTTTATGATTGGCATAACGCGTTCGCCAGCCCAGAAACCTGCATGTAAGGACCTCGGTCGCAATGGCAAAGAACGCCATCACGCCCAAGGCCACTTACACTCCGGTTTCTACCGGGCTGGTTCACGCTCACCAAAAAAAAGGTAAGCATCAGCGATTCAACGTCGCCGATGCCTACCTTACCAAAAGCTTATTTAGTTTTAACGATGAGCACATCGCATGGCGCGGTGCGGTTCACGTATTCGGTTACCGAACCGACCAGCACCCGCTCGACTGCGTTCAGCCCAGTGGCGCCAATGACGATCAGATCGTTGTGGTGGTCATGTGGAAAGTCAGTGGCGATAACCGTCTTGGGATTGCCAAAACGAATGTGGATGTCAATATCGGTCAGTCCTGTACTTTTAGCTTCTTCTTTCAAATTCTCTAAGTATTCCTGCGCATCTTGCGTCAGCTGATAAACCGCATCACCGGATATCATACCGCCATAGCTGCCGATAAACTGCTTGGTGTCAAGCACATTCAAAACATCCAAGTGGGCTTGGTTGGCCATTGCAACTTTAACAGCCTTACTGAAAGCTAACTCGGCTTCCTTTGACCCATCTACGGGTACAAGTAAGCGATCATATTCTTGGTCCATTCCGCTCACATCCTAACTTTCTTATTAACTTAAGCATAGAACGGTGAGGAAACGAATACAAGAAATAAATTTGGTCTTAACATGGTAATCGATCACCATACCATGTAAAATATACATCAGTACCAACCTTGAGGCGTCAACGTGGCAGGTCAAGGAACCGTCAATCAAAATATATTTAAATAAATTTTGATTTTGCGGTTCAATGATTGATTTAATACGTAATGATGCTATATTATAGTGAGTAAGCTTGTATTCTTAATTTTTAAGAATTCGGCGTCGCACAAGAAAAAAAGAAGCGTGGTGAAATTTATGATTACAAATGGTGTTGGCAGTGTCTTGCGGCAAATCCGTAAGAGTCGTGGCGAATCAATTGTTGAAGTTGCCAAGGCGACGCACACGTCCCCTGCAAGCTTTACCAAGTGGGAGAACGATCAGACAATTCCAAGCGAACGCAGTATTCGAAAGCTTGCTGAATACTATGATGTCGATCCGCTTGATTTGTTAGGCGTTGCATATCCTGACAAGTACGCGAAACAAAAAGAGCAGGAAAAAGCAGCTGCAGAGGGTTCGACCATTCGGATTGAAGATCTGATCGGTAATAATTCCGTTTTGACCTACAATGGTTCCCCGCTTAGTTCCGGAACCAAGTCCCTTGTGGCAGCCTTCATTACCGGTTTAATTATTTCTCAACCGGAAGAATAGTTTCTTTGCGTTACACTAGGAGTCGTCTGCGGGCGGCTCTTTTTATCTAGTCATTATGAAAACGCTTCGGCCCGTTGCCGGTCACCATCAATGTCGCGTATACTAGGGTCAAACGTTTTCACGATGGAGGAATTAAATTTGGCACCTTATGTTCTTAATATTAAACACGGCTTAAATTTTCGCGAGCTTGGCGGGTATCGGACCAAATCCGGCCAGGTGATTAAATCTCACAAAATTATCCGCTCGGCAAAACTAAGTGAATTATCTGATGAGGATTTGGATTATTTGGCCGATTATGGACTGATTTCCGATGTGGACTTTCGCTCGCCCGAGGAACAAGCGGCCGAGCCCGATCGCTATCCGAACGTCGCTGAATACCACTTCGTCCCTGTCTTCCCAACCGACGAAACCAAAAGCAGCGAACAGGCTGATGCCCTGCAAAAGAGTTTCTCCCGCGATCCGCACGCTGGTTTCGAGAATATGGTCAAAACTTACGCCGATATTGTCAAAATGCCGTCCGCCCAAAAAGCCTATCGTCAATTTTTCGATATTCTGTTAAGTAACGACAGCGAAAACGGCGCTGTGCTGTTCCACTGCACAGCAGGTAAAGACCGTACCGGTATGGGCGCCGTTTATCTGCTATCGGCTTTGGGGGTCGATGGTCATACGATTCGGCAAGATTATTTGGCAACCAACGACCTGATTCAGCCGATGGTCGAAAAGAATCTTGCTGCGGCACGCAAACGCGGCGCAACGGATGCGTTGCTCGCTAACATTCGTGACCTAGGTACCGTTTCGGGTGCCTTTCTCGACAGTGCACTGGCGACCATCGACGAAGAGTACGGCGGCATGAAAAATTATCTGCAAGACGCTCTGCAACTCACGCCGGCGGAAAAGCGCGACCTCCGGGAACTCTATCTTCAGTAATTAGCGATAAATTCGTCACAATCTGTTCACATTTTTCCGATATGTTAGCAGCGTCGTGAAAAAGCGATGTTCCGCCTCCTGTTCTTTTAACGAAAAACGTTGTCTGGCAATGGCTGGATAACGTTTTTTTGTGAGCGTGAACAGGAGCGTTTAGAAATCGGAGTGTAAGTGGCCTTGAAGCCCAAATGGCAAAGAATGGTCTTTGTCCATCACGCCCGAAGTCTTTACACACAGGCTCCTGCGCCAGTAACCGCGTTAATAGGCGTCGGAGCGTTCTGCAATTTTGCTTTCCCGCTACCGTTTCGCTAAAATAATGACATCATCAATGTTAGGAGGTTGGCGGCATGGATCTTAAGGAAACGATCAAAAGCCACGCGAAGGATTTGGGGATCGATAAAATCGGCTTTACCACAGCCGATGATTTTGCTGCATTAAAACCCAGTTTGCTGGCTCAAAAAGCCGCTGGCCATACAACCGGATTCGAACACCAAAATCTGGATGAACGGTTATATCCTGACAAGATCTTTGACCAGCCTCAGAGTATCATTGCCATTGCGCTGGCTTATCCATCCAAAATTCATGACCGTCCACCTCGCACCGGTCCTAAACGCGGTCGCTTTGCGCGGGCTAGTTGGGGCATTGATTATCACACCGTTTTGGATCGCAAGATGGACGCATTAATGCAATTTATCAAAGACACGGCTGCGACGGATACAGCCATCCGCTTCAAACCCATGGTCGACACTGGAGAATTAATCGATGTCGCCGTCGCCCAGCGCGCCGGGCTTGGTTTTATCGGCAAAAATGGCCTGCTAATCACGCCTGAATTTGGTTCCTATGTCTATTTAGGCGAAATCATCACGAATATTAAATTCGCACCGGATGAACCGATGGCTTGTCAATGTGGGACGTGTACCCGCTGTATTGACTTTTGTCCGCCCAAGGCACTGCTAGGCGATGGGCGGATGAACGGTCAGCGGTGCCTGTCTTACCAAACTCAAACAAAGGGTTACATGGATCCGGAATTTCGGCCGATGATTCGCAATGTCTTGTACGGCTGTGATATCTGCCAACAGGTCTGCCCGTTTAATAAAGGCAAAGATTTTCATATACATCCCGAAATGGAACCTGATCCCGACACCGTGATGCCGGAATTGATTCCCATGCTAACGCTAAGCAATAAAGGCTTTAAGACCCGCTTCGGTAAACTGGCCGGGGCATGGCGCGGGAAAAAGCCGCTGCAGCGTAACGCCATCATTGCATTAGTTAACCTTCATGATCGCAGTGCTGTTCCGCACCTACTTGAGGTCATTGAAAACGACCCCCGCCCCATGATCAGGGCAACGGCCGCGTGGGCTATTAGCGAACTGGCCGCGGCTCCCACAGCTGAACTCACGACATTTTTGAAAAATGCCCAGGCTAAGGAAACCACCGAAGAAGCTCGCACCGAGTTTCAAAACGCAATTGATCGAATCGTCCAACGCTGAGCATGTTATAATAAAGTATAAGGATGAGAGGTGCCCACATTGAAATTATATCAAGGACTGACACAGGTGCAGGTCAACGAAGAGATGGCCGATGATGCGCCAGACTTCAACATTACAACCGATCTGGTTAAACCGTTACACTATTCGCCATCGGAATTGTACCGTTATTTAGATGCTGTTCTAAAACCCGGCAGCCGTCACGATCAAAATAATCTTAAATATGTCACGGATGCCGCGTTCATCGGCGAAAACTTTGATTTCAATTCGGTGCCTTTTACGGCCAAGTTGAAGGATTTTGAATCCAAAATGGCGTTTGCCCGAAATCTCGTGAGTGACCTCAATCGCCACGTTTCGGTTAATATTAATACAAAAGATCATGCTTTTGAACTGTTGTTCGTTGATTAAAAGCCTGCAAAAACATAGCTCCGTTCGAAAAAAGTACCCTGATTCCCCACCATGCATTGACACGGTGGTAATCAAGATACTTTTTTGTACTAGCTTACTTTGAATTCAACGCAGGCATCACAGCCGTTAATTGTTGAACCACCAAAACGCTGAGCGCCATTTTAAGCAGATCACCTGGAATATAGATCAAAACACTCAAAAGCGCCGGAACAAATGTCATATTCGTCGTCGCAGCCAACCACGCGGCGCCCAACAATTCCGTCAGCAGCACGCCGCCCAACGTCATCCCAAGGGCTTTGGTCACCCAAGAATCTTGCTTAAGGTAATGGGTAATGCCGGCATAGGCCAGCGGTGTCAGCAACCAGCCATACATGAAGCCGGCAGTCGGCCCCATGAAAACGGCGATGCCGCCACGCCCACCTGTTAATACGGGCAAGCCAAGCGCGGCCAAAGCCAGCAGCATGCCAATTGTGATCGTTGCCGACCGTTTCGGTAACAACATGGCCACCAACATGACGCCCATGTTCTGCAAAACAATCGGCACACCTAGAAAACCAACTGTGATCGGTGGCGCAAATGCCAATCCGATTAAGACTGCCAATAATAGCCCCATACGTGTTAGAATTTTTGTTTGCATGAAGTCACCATTCCCGTTCTATATTTTACTTAGAATACCATACCGTAACGGCATGCAGCATCAAAATTCGTTCAGAGCATGTCTCTTTTGTGTTCTTTTTCAAGAAAAGCTGTTTTTTAGCTAAAATAATCCGTGCTACTTTTCATCGGCCAAATTGCCTTCATAAGCCAATTTCTCGTTTTCATAGCTAAGCATGTGATCTTCAAAGTGATCGATCTTGTAGTCTAGGTACCGAAGTGTCTTGTTAATATTGTCACGCTGCGCCATTAAATGATCGCGCTGTTCGATGAACAAAGACTTTCTAGCAGCAATCGTCTGGTCGCCTTCACGTAAAAGTTTAACAAATTCAGAAAGCGCCTCAATCGACATCCCTGCTTTACGAAGAATCATGATGTAATAAACCCAATTCAGCGCATGTTCATCATACTCACGATACCCACTTGCGTTACGCGCAATATCGGGCAATAACCCGATACGCTCCCAATAACGCAACGTGTCTTTCGTCAGGTCAAACTTCTTACTAACCTCATCAATCGTCATAACAAGCTCACCTCGTCTTATTTAATGCGCCTACCAACAATCTTCATTTGCGCCTCAGGGTCACGGTGATCGAAGAACTGACTTTCCTTCATGTCTAAGCCGGCAATTTTCCCCATATCATCATCGTTCAATTTAAAATCGAAAATGTTAAAGTTCTCGATCATCCGATTTTTATGAACGGATTTAGGGATTGCCACAATACCACGTTGAGTCAGCCATCGTAAAATGACTTGCCCAACTGACTTGTTGTATTTGGCGCCAATTGCCGCTAATGTCGGATTTTTGAAGATATCGTGCTTCCCCTCCGCAAAGGGTGCCCATGCCTCTGGTTGGATGTCGTTGTTTTGCATAAATTTGACAGGTTCAAGTTGCTGATCCCAAGGATTAACCTCAATTTGATTCAGCGCAGGCGTCACATCGTTGAAAATTGCAATATCAGTCAATTGATCCGGCTCAAAATTAGACACACCAATTGCTCGAATTTTGCCTTCTTTATACAACTCCTCCATGGCGCGCCACGATCCGTGAACGTCTCCCCAAGGTTGATGGATTAAATACAAGTCAAGATAATCCAGCTGCAGTCGATCAAGCGAGGCTTGAAACGCCTTCTTGGTTGCCGCGTATCCCGTATCAGTCAACCAAAGCTTGGTTGTAATAAAAAGATCCTGACGATCAACACCACTACGTTTGATCGCTCGGCCAACTGCTTCTTCATTACCGTATGCTTGAGCAGTGTCGATCAACCGATAACCTGATTCAATCGCATCCAAAACTGCCTGTTCAGCAACATTGAGATCTGTAACCTGAAAGACGCCAAAGCCGAGGATCGGCATATCGACACCGTTGTTTAATTTAACTGTTTCCATAAAAGCTTGCTCCTTATTTTTTGGTAAACCGGTGGAACCGAACTTTCAGTTTCTGTCAACGACTGTAATGTTGACTGATGTTGTGGACGTACCAGATAAGTTCAGTCCTTTTCTACTGTTAAATAACCTGCGATTCCCAAATGATATACAGAAAAATGTCATGCATTCCGATTTGGATGTTTCACTAGGCATACTTGAACTCATCATCAATAACTTAAAAATTGTAAGAAATATCAATATTCAGACGCTGTTCTTCAACAACACCTTTATGATAAACCTTTGTCTGAACTCCAAGGCAACAATAGTTATCATATTTTCTTTCGAGCGAACGCCAGTCTTAGTCAGCTTCAAAAAATAGAACCCATTTCATTAAATCCGGACCCAGTCTGAACACAATCAGCAGTGATAAATCTTTATGAAAATCTGCAAAAAAATAGCTGTGAACTTTATATCGTTCACAGCTCAGTCCTGCCCAGGCTGGATTCGAACCAGCGACCCTTTGATTAACAGTCAAGCATTCTACCACTGAACTACTGGGCAATTAACATGTCTATTATATTCTCATGTTTCTTAGCAGAATGCAATACTTTTGTTTAACTTTTCCGAACTTTTTTCAGTGTTTCCTTAGACAAGCTCCCCGCTGTGTTAAATCAGGCCTCGTTAAGCTGTTAACTCATCGCCGACAAACCTGCAAGATCAACCGACATCTTGGGTCATTTTCCTCTATAATGAATGTGAAAGGTTGTGAACCTATGGACACGCCATATCCTAATATGCAAGATAATCCCAACATGCCATTCGAATCAGGTGACGATCAACCAGTGTGGCAGGCGCTCGTTAAGAAAATGCCGCCAGTAACGGATCTGCGTGTGCTTGTGATTCATTGTGGTGACGGCTGGTTTTGCCGCTATGCCTTGAACCATGGTGCGGCTGCCGTACTGGGCATTGATACCGATACCGCTGCCATCCAAAGTGCCCGTGCAGTGGCCAGTTCCGATCGGCTGCGCTATCGCATCATGCCTGATCATTGGTTAAAACTGCTGACCGGCCCTTACGATCTGATTGTCGGCGCGTTTAACCAATCCCCTGCCGAGTTGCGCACTATCACCCATGTACTTAGTCAATTACTTAGCGCTAAAGGGCAGCTCATTGCAGCGGTGGCGCCGCCTAAACAGCCAACTGGCGACCAGCTTGCCGTTGATGAACTGATTAGTTCCCAGCTGGTGATTAATCGCTGGTTTCAGGTCACCGATAAACGGCTGACTCAGGCTGCGCAACTTTATTTGCTACTGAGTTCCCGTGTGCGGTGACTCTTCGCAAAAGCGTGACAGAGACCCAGATAGTCCATGAACGACCATAAACGCGTTCTCCGGCGCAGAAGTCTGCGTATAAGGACCTTCGCAATGGCCTAAGCCCAGGCCATCACGCCAAGGCCGCTTACACTCCAGCTTCTAACCGCGCCAGTTCACGCTCTGGCTTAAACGCGTTCTCCGGCGCAGAAGTCTGCGTATAAGGACCTTGGTCGCGATGGCCTAAACCCGGGCCATCACGCCCAAGGCCACTTATACTCCGACTTCTAACCGCGCCAGTTCACGCTCTGCAAAAAAACGCACTCGTTGCTTCCCTGTATTGGGAAACTGCGAGTGCGTTTATTTTTGAATCAAGTTAATGGCAAATCGCTTTAGCCAATCACTTCAACCGTTGCAGAGAGAACCCCTGCTGAAGGAATCTGGTTGTTTGGCATTGCAACGTCAAGCTGACGTGGGTTGCCTGCTGCAAATGAACCTGTGTCATTGACGGTCCGTTCTAAGACCTGACCATTTGACATGGTGATGCGTAACTTGGCGCCTTTAGGGAAGACGCTTAAGTTAGCGGCAACACCGTTGTAGCCCATGTTGCTACCTAAAACAGACGGATCATAGAAACTGATCTTGAAGGTGCCTTGGTTGCTAGTTGCTTGTTGTTGGGTTGCCTGTTGAGGTTGAGCTGTCTGAACCGCTGTCTGCGTTGTCTGAACGGTTGCCTGGCTGGCAGGTTGTTGTGCCTGCTGTTGTTGAGCGGCAGCCTTAGATGCAGCAGCTTGTTGTTGCTGGAGCGCAGCTTGCGAAGCAGCGGCTGCTTGTTGTGCTTGCTGTTGGGCAGCGGCCGATTGCTGAGCTTGTTGCTGAGCAGCGGCTTGCGAAGCGGCAGCAGCTTGCTGAGCCTGTTGTTGTGCCTGTTGCTGGGCAGCTGCCTGAGCTGCACTTGATGCGGCCGCACTTGATGCTGCAGCATCTTGAGCAGCAGCACTTGATGAAGCCTGAGCATTATTAGAAGTTGACTGAGCGGCCTGTTCAGCTGGTGACGTTGTCTGCGTCGGTGCGGCGCTTGCGTCAGCCTTCTGGGTTAACGGTGCCAGTTGCTGCAAGGTATTGATGCTCAAGTAGCGTTCTGGAACCCAGCCATGATCGGCAGTTTCATACCAAATTTCCGAATAAACTTTTTTACTGTTAACAAATTGAAGATGTTCGCCAGTTGTAACGTAACGTTTTGCTTGTTGTCCCACTGTCGGTGAAGTCCAAACAGTTGTTGCGCCGCCGTTATAAGTGACGTCGGCTTCCGTCTTATCACTAGCCGGTGCAGTGACGGTTGTCGATTCAGTATCTTTCGTTGCTGCGCTAACGTGACTAGGTTTGGACAAAGCAACGGCGGATAATGCAACGGCTGAGAATAATACTGTACTTAAGAGCTTTTTCATGTTCGTAGTTCCTCCTGATTTCATGTGGTGACTTAACTAACTGTGGCTTAGTATAGTCAGTGAGTATTACGAACATGTATTCGCGGTGTTGCGGTTACGTTAAGTTCTATGACAAAAGATTACATTAGGTTACATCCTTAACATTAAAAACCGCAAACCCCTGCTGTAGCGCGGTTTTTCTTTCAGCGTAACTTCAAAAAATCTTTGCGAATAACCTTGATTTTTCGCGTCAATCGTCAATAAAAAGTTGTTTTTACGCATTTTTAGCCAAAAAGTTGCTCAAGTATCCCATTAAGAACCTTGTGTCCGGGTGCCAAAATGGCTTCATTAACCGGGCCTTGCGGTTTACCGGCAGCGGTCCCCATCGCTGTAATCATGGTCGGCGTCACTTCCAGATGAAACTGCAACCCGACGATCCGATCGTGATATTTAAACCCTTGAAGTGCTTGGTCATTTTCGTATAACACTTGGCTGCCCGGCAATCGGCTCATCGCTTCCCCATGCCAATGGAAAACGTTAAGCAGCGTCCCATCACTGGTCCTGACCGTGCCGATTCCTTCTTCCGGTTTTTCCATCGGGTAGACGTTGGCACCAAAAGCCTTGGTGATCTGCTGAGCCCCCAAGCATATGCCAAGAACCGGTCGATTCAGTTTGTTCAAACTGCGAATCAAAATCCGTTCGGCTGCTAGCCAAGCGGGATCGTCATTGACGCTCATGGGGCCACCAAGCACAATCAAGCCATCAATGTCTGCCGGATTCAATTGCGCAATCGGATCACCTTGATCAGGCCGGTAAGTGACAGTTTCGATTGAATGCTTATCGACCCAGTCTTGAATGACCCCTAAGCCTTCAGCATCTGCGTGTTGCATGACTGTGAGTTTCATCGGTTAATTCCTTTCTTTATTCATCGTCACCTTTTAAAGCAGCAGCAAACGACTTAATCGACCTCATCTGCGGGTCGTAAATTGCAAAATAAACGCGTTTGAATGCGCCGGCAAACTCCGGTAACAACAACGCCTTCCGAAAAACGCGGGCAACTGGCTTGATTGGATTACCAAAAACGCCGGTACCGAATGCGCCCAGAATTAACTGATCAACGTCATGCGCCTTAAACGCCCGCAGCGTCTGTAAAACCTTAAACGCAATGTCATTCATAGCCGTCGCGTCATCCAGCTGCGGATCAACGCGGCGATCAGGTGCCGCGACAGTGACGATATCGACATATTTTTTTGACAAGCGGCGTCCCTGATCGTCAAAAACCTGCCGTACGTGTTCCGCATAAATGAGCTTTGAGCTAAACAGGCCGCGATTAGGCTGTTTGCAGTTCTGATCATAATAATCCGCCATGTGCTGTTCCAGCGCCGGCACCAAAAATGTTCCCTTCGCAATCGCTTCTTCCTGCGCCCGCGCGCCAAACGCCACACCACCGCCTGGATGAACCGGACTGGCAAAGTTCATCACGCCGACTTTGCCAGTTAACTCACTCATTAGTTGAAAAACATCCACGTTGCGAATCGCAATCTGCGGCATTTCCGTCCCTGTTGCCGGTGTCCGTGGCAGCGGTTTGCTAATCAGCTGGGTTTTGGGCATTTCCGGCTCGGCTTTAAAAACCTTCATTGTTTCCCAATACATTTTGACTTGTTCCATTTCGGCTTCTCCCCTCGAATCGCATACTCGTTGATACCAGCATAACGCATAATATAGAGGCAATCGATGAATTATCGTTCATTTGGCTTATTCAATGTTAAAATTAAGTTTGTAAAGCTACATGAAATGAGGAATGGAATACATGGAAAGTGGCCAAATCGTCCCCAATTTATTGGTGATGCTTGTCACCTTTTTCTTCGCAGCGTTTTTTGTTGCCTGTGAATTTGCACTGGTTCAAAGTCGTCCAAGTGCCTTGGAGGAAATGATCGACAAAGGCACTGGGCGCAAAGCGAAAATTGAGCGCGCCTTGCGCATGGTTCACAACTTAAATGAGTATCTGTCAACGACCCAGGTTGGTGTTTCACTGGCCGGCATCATTTTAGGGTGGATCGGGGAAACCACCGTTGAATTCTTGCTGGTTGATCTGTTTGGCCTGACCCACTTAAGTTTGCCAAATGGCAGCCTGCATGCGGTCGGCGCTATTTTGGGGGTTATTATTTTAACCTACTTGGAAGTGGTGCTCACCGAAATTGTTCCGAAAAACATTTCTATTGATTATCCAATTAAAACGTTAATGCTGGTTGTGACGCCGCTACATTACTTCCATATCTTGTTCTTCCCATTTGTCTGGTTGCTGAACGTCAGCGCCACCGGCATTGTCAAAATGATGGGCATGAAGCCAGCCGATGAAGGTAACGAGGCCTTCTCCCAAGCCGAAATTCTGAACCTTAGTAAGAATGCTGTTACTTCCGGCGACATGGAACAAAATGATGTCATTTATATGCAGCGGGCATTTGAGCTCAATGACAAAACGGCCAAAGACATCATGGTTGACCGTACCAGCCTGTTTGTGATCGATATTAATACCACCGTTAAGGAAGCCTTGCGCGACTATCTAACTCAAGGCTATAGCCGGTTCCCGGTTGTGGCAAACGGTGACAAAGATAAGATTCTGGGGTATGTCTACATCTATGATCTCGTCAAGCAAGGGCAAGTCGATCCATCTGTGAAAGTCTCCAAGCTGCTGCGTTCGATTATCAATGTGCCTGAAGTTACCCCGATTCACAATATTTTGACGCAAATGATCAAGAAACAAACGCCAATTGTTGTGGTCGTCGATGAATACGGTGGCACTAGCGGCATCGTCACTGATAAAGATATTTATGAAGAGCTGTTTGGTACGGTTAAAGATGAAATCGACGATGTCTCCGACGAGTACATTCGGAAAACCGACGATCCCAAAGTCTTTCGGGTCAGCGGCAAGACGACACTCTGGGACTTTGAACGTTTCTTCCACACTAATATCAAAGCGTTCACGGATTCCGAGATCATCACCATTGCCGGCTTTATCATGGAAACGCATCCCGATCTGAAGTTGCATGACAAAGTCAAAATTGATCACTTCAACTTCACCGTTGCTGATTTCTCCCGCGGCTTCGCCAACTGGTTTGACGTCACCCAGGATCCAAAGCCGGTCAAGCAAACCGTTGCTGAGGAAGTTAAAGAGGCAAAAGATAAGAAGCAGGATTAGCAGCAACGTTAAGCTCACAAACTTCAACTAATGTGTGTTTAAAAAGCCTAATATTCATGATCAAAGTGTAAAAAAGACCAATTGACCGTACAATGCAGTCGAATGGTCTTTTTTTCATGAACGATTCTTGTTTGTATAGGGATTGAGATCTTAGTGCCAAAGCGGAGCAATCGTAGGCCAGATGGGGCTCAGTTGTGCCCACCGCTCTAGCTTCGCGTCGCCACCCCAGCTGGCCGGAGATTGCGGAGTTTGGCACGACCAAAGTCACTTTCCCCAGATAAACTGCAACATCGCGCGGTCGACCGTCACATTGTGTTCATGGAGCTGGCTGTGTTGGGCATGGGGGCCAGTGACTTCAAGTGTCTGATACTTGGTGAGGCCACGAAGCAGATAGCCTAAGCTCAAGGCGGAGTTGACGCTCACAACAGTATCGGTATCCGTACCGTCTTGAACATTGCCATAAATATTCAACACCGACTTAGCGCGGAAATGCGTGCGGTTCTTCAATAACCGCGCATACTCAGGCCGAATCAGGTTCGGCCGCCCATCTGCTGCAAGCTGTAACTGATGTGGCTGGTCATTCCAGCCGAGCAAGCCGTCGTACGGGCCGGCAATCGCAACGACTTTTTCCAATTCAATCGGTGTTTGCGCCATCGCCGCCGCAATGACGGCATAGGCACCCATACTATGACCCACGGCGTTTAACTTCACCACGCCATAGCGCTCATGCAGCATCGTAAAAATTTTAGCCAGCCACTGACTATCTACTTCCTCGCCAGCAGTGTTGTTTTGAAAAATCACTTGAATAATCGGCGCAGCAGTGGTGTGTAACGTACCACGAACATCTAACTGACCCGTTGGACTTACCGTAATCACCATACTGCGTTTAGCTACCCCCGCAGCTTCGGCGCCTTCAATCAGCTGATTGGTTGAAAAAGCCGTACCCCGATAACCATGAACGAAAATGGTCGGTGTCGTGTCCGCTTCCACCAATTGCGTGCCTGGCGCCAGCCCAACGAGTAAAATCACCACGACCAGCAATAACCGTTTAATTAAACGCATATAATCCCCCGCCTTGCCAACGTTCCCGAACGCAGCGGCCCGCATAAGCAAGGAAAAGAGGAATCGTGACACCGGCAATCACCAGCACAAGTATATTAGGATCACCGAACTTCTCCAAAACATAGCCGACCGCTTTATGACCATACATTATAGGTAGTGTACTACGGCCAATGCGATCTAACCAGTTTCCTGCAAAAGTTCCTGACACTATTTTGGCTCCAGCAAATAAACCACCGCAGATGATGACTGGCGCCCATCCCGCCAGAAGTGGATCAGTTAAGTGATGGGATTTCATATAAAGCAAAAAGTCGATTTGGCCACGCGACTGGGCAGTAAACAGCACTGCGAAAAGGCCGACAGCGACCACCATAAACCACGGCTTGGTGACAATTTGCCGGGCATAATGGAATAACCACCAGCCGACAAACATATACGGCAAAGCAACCAGTACTAAATCAAGGTTGCCTGGAATCGGAAATCCTAAAGCTGCCTCAGCGTTAGGATAACTGAACCCTAACCAGAAAAGTCCGGCCATTAAAACCGCCTCTTGCCAGACTTTTGGCATATAGCCACGTAATAGACTAAACAGCAAACTACTGAAGGCATAAACTGTCATAAACCAAAAGACCGATAAATAACCATTCAGTTCGGTTCCGCCATAAACCAGTCGCCGCAAATAATCCAGGGTAAATGCAGGCGTGCGTTGCTCAACCACAAAATTCAGCAAAATCAGCCCCACGCCGTATCCAAAATACTGCTTGAACATTGGCCAGAACCGCCGCCTCAGATAATCTCTTAAAGTCGGCAACGTTGTCGGCTTGACGAAGAAACCGCCAATCATAAAGAACAATGGCATATGCCACCAATATAAGCTTTCATAAAACGTTGTATTGCGCGGATAGAAATGCCCCAACACAACTGCAATGATTCCGAGGCCTTTGGCAACATCAATCCATTCAATGCGTTGATGCGTCGATTGGACTTTCACGTTTTGAAACGCCCCTTCCGTATTCATTAACTTACTTTTAGGCTAACAAGTCGCAACGATGTTTTTTTGATACCTTTTTAAAGATTTTGTGAAGGCCATTCACCCAAACCTGCTGTTGACGTGCTAGACTGGATTATAACGTTTTTAGAAAGGACACGATTTTGTTGACACCAACTGATGTTAATGGGCATCCATATAATCGTTTGCTACTTGTCATCACCCTATTGATCGGCACGTTTACGACCTTCTTAACTCAAACCATTCTCACCACGGCTTATCCGACACTGATGGCTGATTTTCATATTAGCACCAGCGCGGTTCAGTGGCTGACAACCGGCTTCATGTTAATTATGGGTATCATGATTCCGGTTTCCGCGTGGCTGTTGGACAAATTCAACGTCAAAAACCTTTATTTGACGGCCATGACCATTTTCTTCTTAGGTTCGCTGATTTGCTGGCTTGCCGGCGATTTTCAGATGCTGCTGGCCGGCCGCCTCATCCAGGCGATTGGTGTCGGCATGTCCATGCCCACCTTTCAGACCGTGATGTTCACCATCTTCCCACCGGAAAAACGCGGCAGCGCCATGGGCTTAGCGGGCATCGTCATTGGCTTGGCGCCGGCAATCGGTCCGACGCTTTCCGGCTGGATTTTGCTGCATCATACCTGGCGTGCGTTATTCGCCGTCATCATGCCAATTGCTGCCGGGGTTGTGCTACTGGCCACTTACAGCATGCGGAAAGTTTTGCCGACGTCACATCCCAAGATCGACGTACCATCGATTATTGCTTCGACGCTTGGGTTTGGCGGCTTATTGTATGGCTTCTCAACAGTCGGCGATGCCGGCTGGACGGACACTCAGGTTCTGATCAGTCTCGCGATTGGCATTATTTTTGTCGCCTTGTTCTGCTGGCGGCAACTGCATCTCAAAACACCGCTACTGGAATTGCGAGTCTTTAAATCCAAGACCTTCACGTTAAGTGTCATTTTGACCGCGGTCGCCTTTATGTCGATGGTCGGGGTTGAAATGGTGCTGCCGATGTATATTCAGACAATTCGTGGCGAAAGTGCCTTTCATTCCGGGATGATTTTGTTCCCGGGGGCAATTATGATGGGGATCATGAGTCCGATCACCGGCCGGATTTTCGATCGAATTGGCGCCAAACGTTTGGCTGTCGCTGGCCTGTTTCTGCTGGTCGCCGGCACCTTGCCGTTGATGACGTTAACTGAAACCACGCCGCTGATTTATATCACGACAGTTTATACCGTGCGGATGTTCGGGATCACCATGGTCACCATGCCGGTCACGACTGCAGGGATGAACGCCTTACCAACGCATTTAATCAACCACGGAACGGCCGTGAACAACACGATTCGGCAAGTGGCGGCATCGATCGGGACTGCGATCCTGGTCTCTGTTTTGTCGGTCGTCACCAAGGGCGCAACGCCGGCAGCTAGCGGCAAGGCCCTTGATCCAATTGATTACGCCAACGCGCTACATCAGGCCACCTTGGCTGGCTATCGGGCGGCTTTTGCCGTTTCGTTGGTCATGGCAGCGCTAGGCTTGATACTGAGCTTTTTCTTAAAAAATGACGCCATGGATCGGAGGGACGCCTCATGATTATCTTATTGTTGATCATCGGTGCCATCGCCTTTTTCTGGGCTGTCGTGTTAATGAAACCCAGCCGCCAGCGGCCATTAGCCATCATTGTGAGTGGCTTGCTGGTTTTAGGCCCGATTGCTTTGTTGAGTGTGAATGATCTTTACCATGTTGGTTTTACGATTGACGAAACCACCGAGTTGCAACCACTGGCACCCATGAATGACCAATTGCAGATTATCAGCCAGCCCATCGGTACGGCTAAAAAACATATTGCTTACCGCTACCGGATTTCCGGCGACGCAATCGATCACACAGTCAAGCCAAGTGCCACCATCAAGACGAAACTGAAACACGGCACCATTCCGCAAGTCGCTGTCACCGAGCAGAAACTCAAATACAGCAACGTCTTTGCCGCCATCATGTTTGCCGGCTCTGGGGAACAAGGCAAAACCATCGGCAAGGTCTACACCTTCACCCTACCAAGCAACTGGCAGGTTGTTAAATCGCCTAAGAGTTAAGGTGTCGTGGATTCTTGGCGTGTCAAACCTGCTCAGCTATTTATTCACGATGTAACAATTTAACTGAATGAATCAAAAATGACCGAGTCTGCCATAAAAGAATCTGGCAACTCGGTCATTTTGTATTTTCGATCTGTCTAACCCATTTGGATTAAGCCAACAACATGCGATACAACGTGCTGATCGGTAGACCCATCACATTGTAAAAGTCGCCGTGAATGGACTTAACCAGCAAAGCCCCGGCATCTTGAATTCCGTAAGCACCGGCCTTGTCTTGGTAAGCATCTTCCTGCAAATAGGACTCGACTTCTGCTTCCTCAAGTGGCCAGAACGTAACATCGGTGCCTACGACTTGTTGGCGCACCGTGCCATTATCCAAACGTACCCATAAGCCGGTATACACTTGATGGGTTTGGCCGCCAAGTGCGGTGATCATCTGCTTGGCTTCTTGCCGGCTATGCGGCTTGCCCAGCAATTTGCCCTGAAACGCCACCATCGTATCTGCCGCGATAATCGTAGCACCCGGATAGCTGGGCACCAACGATTCGCCTTTTGCCTTCGCGAGACTCTGGACATATTCCGGCGGCGCTAAAACCGGCAGCGCCCGCTCATTAATCGCGGCCGGATGGCTCTCAAAACTGGGAATAATTCGCTTGAGCAATTCCTGCCGCCGCGGTGAGTGACTTGCCAATATGATCATGCCTGCATTTCCCCACTTTCATGACTATCTTGAATCCGTTTGAACATTTTCTCCAGATCCGTATTGGAAAAGTGCACCAGAACCGGCCGACCATGGGGGCAATTAAATGGGTTCTCGCATTGCGGCAGTTTTTGAATCAGTGCCCGTGCCTGCTTGTCATCCAAATGATGATTAGCCTTGATGGCGCGTTTACAGCTCATCATGATGGCGGTTTTTTCCCGAAACGCCGCCACCGTTATTTTACCGTCCCGCAGCACCCAATCCACCATTTCCTTGATCGTATCCTCTTCTTGGCCGGCTTTAAACCAAGTCGGGTGATGTTCAACTACAAAACTATTTTGGCCGAAGTCTTCCAGATACAGGCCGACCGATTCCAAAACATCGCGGTGCGTCCGAATATCAATCGCATCGGCGGCGGAGTAATCCAGGACAATCGGCACTAACAAATGTTGCTGATCGGTGCTGACTTTGCCGATTTCCTGACGATAAAATTCGTAGTTGACCCGCTCCTGCGCGGCGTGCTGATCCAAAATATACAGACCGTCGCTGGACTCAGCTAGCAAGTAAGTGCCGTGAACCTGCGCCAAATACGTTAAATCCGGAAATCGCTCAGCTGGTTCGTTCCGCTTCAGATCTTGCGCTGGCAAGTCTTCCACCAGCGCTGGCGCTACATTGGCATCCAACTGCTGATAACGCTGATCCCACGCAGCCAGCCGTTGCGGTTCGCTAAAGATTGGCCGATCATCCAAATCATCCATGGTTAAGTCCGGCGCTGTCTCGGCAGACGGCGTTGATCCAGCTTGAGGCGTATTTACAGGCTGGTCATGGGTTTCTTCGCGTAGTTCAGTTCCCTGCGGCGGCGTTGGTGCAGCTGTTTTCGGGCTGATTTTATTGAGCGTTAATTCCGGCTGATCCAGGTCATAGTGCTCACGTTTAGGCAGGTTATCCAACGCGTCTGGAATGAGATTTTCTTTTGCTAACCGACTCCGAATCGCTTCACTCAGCAGATGGCTGAGCTGATCTTCCTTGCTCAGACGCACTTCCGCTTTCGTCGGATGCACGTTGACATCGACCAAGGCTGCATCCATCTGAATCGTGATGACACCCATCGGATACCGCCCAACCATGAGCTTGGAGCCGTAACCGGCAATCACGGCTTTGGTGAGCTGAAAATTCTTGATATAACGGCCGTTGACGACCATGCTCAAGTAATTGCGCGAGGCCCGCGTAGTCTCCGGCAAACTGGTTAACCCGCTCACCTGAAAATCAAGATCCTGCGCCTGAAAGTCAACCATCGACCGCGCAACCGGCAAGCCATAGATTCCCGCAAGTGTCTGTCGCAGATCACCTTGACCGGCAGTTCGAACGACCATATTGCCATCATGCGAAACAGTAAAGGCAATGCTGGGATTAGCCAAGGCCAGCCGACTAACGATATCGACAATTTTCCCCAGCTCGGTCTGCTGTGACTTCATGTACTTCAGGCGCGCTGGTGTATTGAAGAACAGATCAGACACTTCAACATCCGTGCCCCGGCGATGCGCCGCCGTAGTTTGATCCTCGACTTTGCCACCCTTCACGTGAATCTTGGCGCCGATGCCAGAATCTGTCGCCGTCGTTAACGTGACATCGGCAACCGCCGCAATACTGGCCAAAGCTTCACCGCGAAACCCTAACGAATGCACATTAAACAAATCCCGCGTCGTCAGAATTTTGCTCGTCGCATGGCGCAAAAAGGCGGTCGCAACATCGTCAGGATCAATCCCGACCCCGTTATCGCTCACTTGAATTTTCTGTAAGCCAGCCGCCGATACCTTCACGTCAATCTGGGTTGCCTGGGCATCGATGCTGTTTTCCACTAATTCTTTGACCACGCTGGCTGGGCGTTCAATGACTTCCCCGGCAGCAATCTGATTACTTAACGTGGCGGATAGCTGATGAATTTTTGGCATAAAATCACTTCTTCTTTAAACGTTTCTGAAGGTCGAAAATCAAATTCATGGCGTCCATTGGCGTCGCATCCATCAAATCAAACTTAGCTAGTTTCGCCAAAATCGGACTGTTCTTCGGTTGCGGTTTAGGTTCCTCGAAAAGCGACAATTGTTGGTCCGTCACCTGGCTTGGGGCTGCAGGCACGGTTTTCTCCGGCGTGGCGGCTTCAAGCTGCTTCAGAATCGCATCGGCACGATTCAATAAGTCTGACGGCAGACCAGCCAATTTGGCCACATGAATCCCGTAACTTTTATCTGCCGGTCCCGGCATCATTTTGTGCAGGAAAACCAGGTTGCCATGCTCTTCAACCGCACCGACATGCACATTCTTGAGCTTCGCCAATGAATCGGACAGACTGGTCAGTTCATGATAATGGGTGGAAAATAGCGTCTTGGCGTGCACATGATCATGCAGATATTCGATGATCGCCTGTGCCAGCGCCATGCCGTCATAAGTCGCCGTTCCGCGTCCAATTTCATCAAAGAGAATCAGACTCGAAGCCGTTGCATGACTCAGTGCCGCGTTGGCCTCTAGCATTTCGACCATAAAGGTGCTTTCCCCATTCGCCAAGTCGTCCGCCGCGCCAATGCGGGTGAAGATTTGATCAAAAATCGGTAAATCCGCAGCATCAGCTGGAACAAATGATCCGGCCTGCGCCATGATCACAATTAACGCCAACTGCCGCATGTAGGTACTTTTCCCGGACATGTTAGGGCCGGTAATCAGCAGCATATCCGTATCCTGGTCCATGATAACATCGTTAGGAATATAGCTGTCTTGCCCCAAAACGTGTTCGACAACCGGATGTCGGCCGCCTTTAACATTAATGTCGTGGGTGCCGGCATGCATCGTCGGCCGGACATAGTGATTGTTTTCAGCCACTGTCGCAAAACTTTGCAAGACATCCAATGCCGAAATCTGGGCGGCTAACGCTTGGAGTCGTTTAATCTGAGCTTTGACCTGATCGCGAATATCCTGAAAAAGATCATACTCCAGCGCGGTTGAACTTTCCTGTGCTTCAAGAATCAAGGTTTCTTTTTCCTTCAGCTCAGGCGTGATAAACCGTTCGGCATTTGTCAGCGTCTGTTTGCGTTCGTAGCGGCCTTCCGGTACCTTGTCCAAATTGGACTTAGTAACCTCGATAAAGTAGCCAAACACCTTGTTATACCGGATTTTCAAATTGTGGATACCGGTGGCCTTGCGTTCTGATGCTTCCAGTTCCGCAATCCACTGCTTGGAATTCTTCATGGCATCGCGATACTCGTCTAACTTCTTATTGTAACCGCGTAAAATCAAACCGCCATCAGTCACCGAAATTGGAGGCTCCGGCTCAATCGCTCGGCGAATCAACCCAGCAACATCGCTGACTGGATCGATTTTACCGCGAAGTGCTTTAA
This sequence comes from Lacticaseibacillus zeae subsp. silagei, assembly GCF_030770335.1. NCBI lineage: Bacteria > Bacillati > Bacillota > Bacilli > Lactobacillales > Lactobacillaceae > Lacticaseibacillus > Lacticaseibacillus zeae. The sequence continues at coordinate 2,256,224 of NZ_CP132484.1, forward strand.
AACTGCCATCATCAAGCTTACTTAGGACATCCTGAATCGCCGGCACCTGATCAAGTGAGGTTTGCAATTGAATCAAGTCGCGTCCGTTAACCGTGCCAAAAGCCACGCGACCGGCTAACCGCTCCAGATCATAAACTTTGGTTAGTCGCTCCTGAAGCTCGCTGCGTTCAAAAAAGTGATCCAGCAAGTCCTGAACTTGATTTTGCCGCACGCTGATTGCGCCAATATCCAACAGCGGCCGTTCCAACCATTGCTTCAGCAAGCGGCCGCCCATTGCGGTTTTCGTTGCGTCCAGCAAAGACAATAACGTATCGCCTTTGCGCCCGGTACGACTGTTTTGCAGAATATCTAGATTGCTGCGGGCATCCTGATCCATTTCTAGATACGCTGACGGTTGGTAGGCCACGGCTTTTTGGATATGGGCCAAGCTCCGTTTCTGCGTGTTCAACAAATAAGCCATCAGCATTTGCACAACGGCGGCTTCGGCGGGATCGGTCAGATCTTGCGACACATAACTGCCTTCACTCGTTGGCTGACTGTCAGGCTGAACCGACAACAAACGCTCGCCTTTTTTCAACATGGCTGCGTCATCATCAGTCAGGTCTTCTGGCACCACGATTTCTTTGGTCGCGAGGGCACTCAATTCGTTTTCCAAGGCAAATTTACTTTTGAGATCGGTCACCTTCAGCTCGCCGGTGGAAACATCGCCATAAGCAAAGGCATAACCGCCTGCGTGTGGCAAAACAGCAGTAATGTAATTATTTGTCTTTGCGGCGCCGGCTTTGATGTCGACATTGGTCCCCGGGGTGATCAGCTGGATCACGGCGCGCTTGACCATCCCCACGGCTTTTTTAGGATCTTCCATTTGCTCACAGATAGCGACTTTATACCCATGATCAATCAGAATATCAACATAACTCTGCACCGCATGATGCGGCACCCCTGCCATCGGAATCGGATCATCCGCACTCTTATTTCGTGCCGTCAAGGTCAGCTCAAGCAACTGTGCGCCTTTAATGGCATCATCGTTGAACAATTCGTAAAAATCGCCAATTCGATAAAATAAAAATGCATCCGGATACTGCGCCTTAATCGCATTATACTGTTGCATCATTGGCGTATCACTGGTTTTTTGCGGCACAAACTTCACCCTTTGTCTTTGACTATCTCTGACGTTCTATAACCTATATTTTAACAGGTAAGTCAACAGAGCGCGAACAGGGCCGGTTAGAAACCGGAACATAAGTGGCCTTGGGCGTGATGGCCCGGGCTTAGGCCATTGCGACCAAGGTCCTTATGTGGAGGTTTCTGGCCCAGTGAGCGCGTTTTCAGAGCGCAAATAGACACGGTTAGAAACCAAAAAAAGCGAATGAACCCACACCTATGGAATTCATCCGCCTCTATTGCATGTCTCTCCAACCTGCCTAAACGGTCACTTCTTCAAATGATAACTGTAAGTGGCAATAATCACGTTCTCGCGGCTTGCAAACGCAGCGCGTAGACGGAAGTTGGTTTGGTTATGGAGAATATTTTGCCACTTTTTGCGCGGTACGAATTGCGGAATCAGCACCGTGGTCGTAAAGTTGCGTTTAGCAGCATTCCGCGCCACGATGTCGACGAAGCGAATTGTCGGTGCTTCAATCGAACGATATGACGAGTGAATATCGACAAACCGGACATCCGGAAAATCAGCCCGAAATTCGCTTTGCGTTTCTTTTTCCTTGTTCGGATTCTCATCCATCGAGACGTGCATCGCAATGACATAATCGCCAATAGATTGGGCGTAATTCAGCGCTGCACGGGTCACCCGCGTCACATTGCCGACAAGCACAATGACGGTGCTGCCATCGTACTCATGCTCCTCAACATCTGCCGGCAATCGTAACTGCGCGGCCACTTTACGATAATGATCATGAATCTTGTAAAACATAAAGATGGCGAGCGGCATGACGATGAAGAACGGCCAGATATCAAACAGCCGGTAAGCAAATAAGATGACCAGAATCGCGAACGAAATCAATGCACCAGAAAGGTTGGCGACCGTTTTGCCAATCCAGCCCTTGCCGCGGTGCCGGAACCAGTGAATGATCATCCCGGTTTGCGACAACGTAAACGGAATGAACACGCCTACCGCATACAACGGAATCAGGCGCTCCGTGGAGCCTTGGAAAATGGTGATCAACGCCGCCGAGCCCAGCGCCAAGGTCAAAATCCCATTGGAATAACCCAACCGATCGCCGCGATCCAGGTACATATGCGGCATAAACTTGTCCTTAGCCAAGTTAAACGCTAAGACCGGGAAAGCCGAAAACCCTGTGTTGACAGCAACCGCCAAAATTAACGCGGTCGCAAATTGAACGACATAATACATGATGCCGGTGCCACCAAATGTTTCTTTGGCAACCTGTGAAAGTACCGTCACCTTCGCCATCGGCACTAAACCATACCAGTAGTTCAAGAACGTGATCCCGGCAAAGAAGAACCCTAGAATGCCAGCCATAATCGCTAACGTTTTGGCTGCATTCTTTTCCTTGGGCAACTTGAAAAACGGCACCGCATTACTGATCGCTTCAACCCCGGTCAGTGAACTGGATCCGCTGGAAAACGCCCGGAAAATCAACGCCATCGACACGCCGGGAATCGCTGCGCCGACCAATGAAGTTGCCTTATACGGAATGGCACCACTGACAACCTGATAAAGTCCCCAGACGATCATCACAGTCATCACGAGTACAAACAGATAAACCGGAATCATCAGAAAATTAGCCGATTCGCTCATGCCACGTAAGTTCATGCCCATCAAGATAAAAATGATAATCAGCGAAATCGCCACCTGATGGCCATACAGCGCAGGAATCGCACTAGTGATCGCCTCGGCGCCGGCCGAAACCGAAACCGACACCGTCAGCATGTAATCAATCAGCAACGAAGCACCGGCCGTTAAACCGGCATTGCGGCCCAAATTTTCGCTGGCAACAACATAGGCCCCGCCACCACTAGGGTAAGCATGGATAATCTGCCGATATGAAAGTGTCAGCGAAATCAGTAAGACTAAAACGAACGCCGCAATCGGTAACGAATACCAAATTGCCGCAGCCGACAGTGTCGTGAGGACCAAGACAATCTGCTCGGTCCCATAAGCCACACTGGACAAAGCATCTGACGACAGCATCGCCAATGCTTTGAAGATGTTAAGCTGTTGACCACCTTCCTCGGAAGATTTCAAAGGCCGCCCAATGAACAGCCGTTTCAAGTGCATCATTTTCTAAACTCCTATTAACCCACACCGGTTCAAAAATTTTAATGAATCGTAAACAAACATGCATTAGTGTACTCTAAATTTCGGCTTACGCCTACCTTGTTTCATCTTAACTTATATGTGCCGCCAGAAACACCGGTTGGATTGATATTTGTCAGCGGGTATGGTTCGGAAAAAGCCACGATCAGGCACTGCTCTATAAAGAAGCTAAGGGGTTCCGTTGACTGCTAAGTTCTGTAGCGCGTTTGATAGCCCAGAAATTCAGGTGCAAGAACCTCAACCCCAATGGCAAAAACCGCCATTGGGGTTGAGACTACTTACGCTTTATTTAACCGCGCCGGTTCACGCTCACTTTAACGCGTTCGCCGGCGCAGAAGTCGGTTCACGCTCGACCATAACGCGCTCACCGGCGCAGAAGTCTGCGTGTAAGGACCTTGGTCGCAATGGTCAAAGCCCGACCATCACGCCCAAGGCCACTTACACTCCGACTTCTAACCGCGCCGGTTCACGCTCACTTCTCGATAATAACAACATCATGCACTTTCAATTTACGATGGACTTCATGTTCGATCTCGCTTTTGGCGGCGTGGTCGATTTTTAGCTCGGTTTTTGGTGTGTCTGGCAATAGTTTCTCGAGGACAAAATCAATTTCGGCATCTTTGATGGTGCGCTTGTCATGAGTCAGGACAATATCGATTTGGTCGAATCCTTCCACATAATAAACATGTACCGATCCTAACGTGTAAAGTTCAAAATACTTGACCGGCTTGCGACTATATAAAAAGCGCATGGTGTGCGGAAGCATTTTGTGTAAACTGGCATTAAGCCGAATGGGATTTTGAACTAATTTCATATAAATCGTCCCTTCTGTCTGACATTGAAAAAGTGACTTTAACTGTTTACCAATTTTATTTTATCAGGGAAACGTGGTCAATGCCTATGATAACGCTTGGAACGTGCTTGTGAGGCACAATATACATGTTGCAACGCACTCCTGATCGCGGTGCACAAAAAAACACCAGCAAAGTTCGCTGGTGTTTTATTTGTGTTCTTCTTTTTAAGGATAGGACGAAATTACATCATGCCGCCCATGCCACCGGCTGCCGGGTTTGCACCTGCAGCACCCGCGTTGTTATCCTTTGGTTCTGGCTTGTCAGCAACAACCGCTTCAGTGGTCAGCATCAAAGCAGCAACTGATGCAGCATTTTGCAATGCGGAACGGGTAACCTTGGTTGGGTCGATGATACCTGACTTAGCCATGTCTTCCCATTCACCGGTTGAAGCATTGTAACCAATGCCCTGCTTTTCCTTCTTCAATTGTTCAACGATGACAGAACCTTCGCGGCCAGCGTTTTCGGCAATCTGGCGAACAGGTTCTTCAAGGGCACGCAGAACAATGTTGATCCCGGTCTGAACGTCGCCTTCTTCTTTCAAAGCAGCGACTGCAGGGATGACGTCAACCAAGGCAGTACCACCGCCGGCAACGTAACCTTCTTCAACGGCAGCACGGGTCGCGTTCAAAGCATCTTCGATCCGATACTTACGTTCCTTCAATTCGGTTTCGGTTGCAGCACCGACCTTGACAACCGCAACCCCGCCGGCTAACTTAGCCAGACGTTCTTGCAACTTCTCACGATCGAAGTCGCTTGTTGTGTCATCAATTTGCTTCTTGATAATGTTAACCCGTTCAGCAATGGCATCCTTGGAACCTGCACCATCAACAATCGTGGTGTTGTCCTTGGTAACGGTAACCTTGCCTGCGCGGCCTAATTGTTCAATCTTGGTATCCTTCAGATCCAAGCCAAGATCGGAACTGATCACGGTGCCACCGGTCAAGGTTGCAATGTCTTCCAGTTGTGCCTTGCGCCGATCGCCAAAGCCAGGCGCCTTAACTGCAACAACATTGAAGGTACCACGAATCTTGTTAAGAACCAGGGTTGGCAATGCTTCGCCGGCAACATCGTCAGCAATGATTAACAGTGCCTTACCTTGTTGAACGATTTCTTGTAATAGTGGAAGAATGTCCTGGATGTTGGAAATCTTCTTATCGGTAATCAGGATATATGGATCGTCCAGATCAGCTTCCATTTTATCATTGTCGGTTACCATGTATTGACTCAGATAGCCGCGATCAAACTGCATCCCTTCAACAACGGAAAGTTCAGTGTCGATCCCTTTGCTTTCTTCGATGGTAATAACACCATCATGGCCAACTTTTTCCATGGCGTCCGCAATCAGATTGCCGACTTCTTCATTGGAAGATGAAACCGAAGCAACCTGGGCGATTTCCTTCTTGCCGTTAACCTTGTGGCTGATCTTGTGCAGTTCATCAACCGCTGCCTTGGTCGCCTTTTCGATACCAGTCCGAATGCCAACTGGGTTAGCACCGGCAGTTACGTTCTTCATACCTTCACGAATGATGCTTTGTGCCAGAACCGTTGCGGTTGTGGTACCATCACCGGCGATATCGTTTGTCTTGGATGCAACTTCCGCTACCAACTTAGCGCCCATGTTTTCGTAATGGTCTTCTAAGTCAATTGACTTGGCGATCGTAACACCGTCGTTGGTGATTTCCGGTGCGCCATAGCTCTTATCCAAAACAACGTTACGGCCTTTTGGTCCTAAAGTTGTTTTTACCGTGTTTGCTAACTGATCCACGCCACGCAGCATTGCGGTACGTGCATCCTCAGAGAATTTAATTTCTTTTGCCATTGTTTTTATTCACCTCAAAATTGATCGATTATTTTTTACGCAATTGCCATAATGTCTTTTTCGTGCAGTACGAGGTAGTCTTGACCTTCATACTTTACTTCAGAGCCGGCGTATTTGTCGTATAATACAGTATCACCAACTTTGACAGCCATTGGCAGACGCTTGCCTTCCGGTGTCAAGGCGCCTTCACCTACTGCGACAACTTTGCCGGTTTGCGGCTTTTGCTTGGCATTATTGGCTAAGACAATGCCGCCAACAGTCTGTTCCTCTTCTTCAACGACCTCGACAATCACGCGATCTCCTAATGGTTTTAACAAGGCAATCCCTCCACATTACATTTTTTGATTTAGCACTCGCTATGTCTAAGTGCTAACTACAAAAGTAACTATAACGAGTTTTCCGGGTGAATGCAACCCCAAAACCCGGGAATGTTATACTAATTTCAGATATTTTTTCAAAGGAGTCCCCTATATGTCACTGCAAAAACATGCCTTTTCCGTTGTCGGTGCTTACCTCGTCACGTTTATCGCTAACCTTTTGATTTTCCAATTCATGCCGGTTGGGCGGCTCAGCCTTGGTATTGTGACCTTAATCAGTGTCATCGCAATGATTGCTGCGGCGTATAGCGAACGGCAACTGGTCATTGCCAACGCGGTTGAAGCCCCTGGCGTCCTCGCACCACAACAGCGCGTTTTCTGGGGTGTCATCGGCATTGCCGGCGTCTTGGCTGCTCAGTTAGTCGGCTCATGGCTTGAAATGTTCCTTTTTAAAATGCCGCAAACTAATAGCCAGATTCATCAGCAGCTTTCCAGTATGACCACCAATCCCTGGTACTTTTTGGCAATCGGCCTCGCCATTCCCGTTCTGGAGGAGCTGGCTTTTCGTAAAGTATTGTTCGGTAATCTGGTTAATGTCACTGGCGTTTTCGGTGGCGCTTTGATCGCCAGTCTGTTATTTGCCGTGACTCAACCAGGCGGCCACTGGCTCAGCGCGACCTTGGTCGGATTGGTTCTGGCCTATGATTACCGTCACACCGGCGCCATCAGCACTGCCATCATCGCCCATGTCGGTGCACTATGGGTGGTCTGGCTATATTACATTGCCCACGCGCTGTAAACGTAATCGAATATTAATCTCGCTGGCGCATTCAATCTTCTATAATGGAAATAATGTTTTTATAAAGGAGCCGTTCAAAAATGGAGACCCGTTCAAATCACCGCCACCGTCAACCGCCTAAACGTTTTCGCTGGGGACGCCTCATCGGCTTAATCGTCATTGTCGGCCTGTTTACGGTTGGCGCCTATGCCCTGCGCCTCTATAGCCAGGCAAAATATGCCATCGATAATACATACCATGCCACCAAACACGTCAGTACGGACATCGCCCAAAAGAAGCCATTTGCAGTACTCCTGCTCGGGGTCGACACCGGTGCTGAAGGACGCGTTGAAAAGGGCAACTCCGATACCATGATTGTGGCCGTCGTCAATCCGAAGACCAACAAAACCACCATGGTCAGCATTCCCCGCGATACGGCTGCTGAATTGATTGGCACCAAAGAGTTCAATATGCAGAAAATCAACGCTGCATACAATGTCGGCGGTTCTGATATGGCCATCAACACAGTCTCTAAACTTGTGAATGTGCCGATTTCTTATTATCTGACGATCAACATGGGCGCGCTGGAAAAAGTCGTCAATGCGGTCGGTGGGATTGACGTTGATGTTCCATTTTCATTCCAGGATCCATACACTGGCAACCAGAAATTCAAAAAGGGCCGCATGCATTTAAATGGCAACATGGCACTTGCCTACTCACGGATGCGCCACGCTGATCCGGAAGGCGACTATGGCCGGCAAAAGCGCCAGCAACAAGTCATCAAAGCAATTTTGAAAAAAGCCGTTTCTGTCGGATCGCTCGGTAACTTCACTAAACTCATGGATACGATTTCCAAAAACATTGCCACTAATCTGAGTTTTGCCGATATGCAAAGCATTTTCATGAACTATCGCGGCGCTGCCAAAACCATCACAAACGATCATCTCAAAGGGGTTAATGCATGGGTCGGCGACGGTGCTTATCAAATTGCCTCAGATGCCGAAATGCAGCGGGTTTCCGATAAGCTGCGCAAAGCACTGGGCCTGCAAACCGAAACCATCAGCAACGAAGAAACCAAACAAAATGCCAAGAACACCCAGTTTGATTTCAAGGCAACGACCGATCAGAATTACATTATCTTCACACCGTATGATCGTTAACCTCCTTGCAAGTAAAAACCGCCTGCCGACTTATGACGTCGGCGGCGGTTTTTTTAGTGGCGTAAAAATCTGCTTCTGCCTGCTCAGCGCTATCGAACCATCAGCCGTTCTTGCACGCGCTCACGATGCAGCCACCAGAGGCCGAGCGCGAGAACACCGATAATGGAGACACTGTAGGACAACAATTCATTTTGTAACAGCCAATCACCAAAATTGTAAGGGACAACAATCAAAGTATAGACAAAAATGACCCAGCGGAGTTTTGGCAACAATAGGATGTCGCCCTCGTTTTCCAGTGAAATCCGGTCAAATAGCCAGCGGGTGAGCCAGTACCCAGCCACGCTAATCGTTAACGCCAGTATAAACAAGAGCAGGAATAACTGATCGCCACGCGGTAAAAGTGACCAATAAGAACGGTGGTTCATAGCGTTATAAACCATGAACCGTTGAATCGCACTGGCACCAAGCCACCCGCCAAAAAGCCCAAAGACAAACATGCCGAACAACGTGGAAAAAATACTGCCAACGCCAATGCCAACGGTGAACAAAAAGCTGTCAATGGCCAGATTCATCATCAATAAGCCCAAAATATTCAAGCCGCTAATGCCAACATACTCGGTCGGCACGCCAGCGAAAATACCAAGCAGAAGAATGCCGATGCCAAGTGTTGTAGTTCCGAGTAAACACGTCAGCCCATACCAGTAACGGGCAGCAAAAAATTGTCTTCGCTTAAATCGGCTTTTAAACATGGCCACATTAAAACTGCTTGCCTGATCCATCCCAGCCATAGCTAATCCGAGCAGTAATGGGATTGCGTAATGGATGATCGTTATGATTTGTCCGACCACTAAAGACGAATAAAGCTTATCGCGTTGCGGCATAACAAAATAACGCTGTTACTTAAGGTAAGTTGCATAACTTTCATTTAAAAGGCTTGTATCATGATATTTAGCCGCTCTTTTTTTCTCCTCAATAAACTGTGTGAACGTCATAGTATTTTTTTGTTGCTCGTGATACGTGTTTAACGACTCACCCGTATTAAGCAGCGCTAATAACACAACAAAAACAAACATCACACGAACAAGCGCCTTATGCCTCATCCGGACAAGTTTCAACAACTGATGATCACCCATCTAGCCCACCTCCGCATGTTTTTTTCGAAATTCAACTTTAAACAAATCCGACAACGACAATGGCAGGCTTTCGTTCAAAACCGGCTGCTCAGCTTGCAGTGCCGCTTGCACATCTGGCGTGAAATCAGGGAAAACGACTTCGATGACGCGCCCACGGATATTCAAAATGCGGCCATGCTGTTTGATCACCGCCGGAATTTCCTTGGTTCGGAATACCAGCTGCAGTTTCACCGCTTGCTGACGGACATTTTCCAACGTAAGATCGCGGCTGATGCGGCCATCTTTGACGAATAAAACACGATCGGATAAACCGTCTAATTCGGCGAGATTGTGGGACGCAATCAGAAAAGTCCGCTGACCATCGGCTACCGCATCCACCACCAAATTGACAATGCGCTCACGAATCAGGACATCCAGCCCGTCGAATGGTTCATCGAGAAAAACATACGGGGATTGGCTCGCCAAAGCCATCGCCACCATGACCAATGCCTGATACCCTTTGGATAGCCCCTGAAACCGCTGGCCGCCAGTTAACCCGAATTTTTCGATCAGATGCAGAAACGCCGCCTGGTCGAATGAGGGATAAAGCAGCGCATAGGTTGTCGCAATCTTGGTTAATGCATACTTGCGAAAAAATAAATGTTGCTGATCTAAGTAAAAAATGGCTGCTTGTTGCGGCGATTCTTTTGTCAGATCATGCTGATCCAACGTGACCGTCCCGCCGTCAGCGATATACTGGCGCGTAATGGTGCGAAAAAGCGTGGTTTTGCCGATGCCATTCGGGCCGACTAACCCGACAACCTGGCCGCGATCCAGCGAAAACGTGATATCGCGCAGGACTTCCTGATTGGCGATCTTTTTTTGCAACTTGGTCACAGTTAAACTCATATCCTTAGTCCTCCTTTTCGGTCAGCCATGCTTGCAACGTCGCCAGACTGATGCCTAGACTTTGCGCTTCCACGACGAGTGCATCAAATTTTGGGCGGAACGCCGCCACTGCTCTTGAATTCGCATGTTTTAATGGCTCAGCCACAAATGTGCCGCGCCCAGGTTCAACGTAAATCACGCCGTCCGCCTCCAGTTGCTTGTAGGCTTTGGCGACGGTATTGGGATTCAGATGTTCTTGCTTCGCCATTTCCCGCACCGATGGCAGTTTATCGCCCGGCTGCATAATGCCTTGTAGAATCCGGGTCTTAATCTGCAACACCAAGCGTTCATAGTACGCCAAATGAGTATATGACTCGGTTGCCATTCCGGCGCCCCCTTTCGTACTACGTGTACTATTATACATAGTACACTCAACAACGCAAGAAAAAACGCCGTCCATCTGTCATGGGCGACGCATTTTCTTTTTTCAGTTAAGCTTCCGGTTCGTTGAGCGTTGGCCCATAATGTTCTAGGAAGTAAATCAAGGTCTGTAGTTCCGTTGCCAAATCGACATTTTGTACCCGCACGTAGCTAGGCACCGAAATGCGAATCGGGGTGAAGTTCATGATCCCCTTAATCCCGGCTTTAACCAAATCATCGGTGATATGCTGGGCGGCATCAATTGGCACCGTCAAAATCACGATTTCAATCTGCTGATCTTTAATTTGCTTAATCATTTCATCCATGGGATAAATTGGTACCCCACTTTGAATGGTTCCGGCTAAATCAGGGTTGATATCGAATCCGGCACTAATCCGAATGTTGTTAGCCTGTCGAAAATTATAATTCAACAAGGCATGGCCAAGATTGCCGACACCAACCAGACCGACATTAGTTAGCCGATCCTGATTCAGAATCTTTTTAAAGAATTTCAGCAAATCGTTGACGTCATAGCCGTAGCCGCGTTTGCCCAATGCACCGAAATAAGAAAAATCACGCCGAATGGTTGCCGAGTCAACTTTCACCGCGTCCGACAGTTCAGTTGAACTGATCTTGGTTGTCCCGGAATTCGCCAAGAAATTCAAATATCGGTAGTACACGGGTAGGCGTTTCGCCGTTGCTTTGGGGATGATTGTTTCCGCCATGTAAGCAAGCCTCCTGTAGAAGTATTCCCATGCAGAACATGTGAACTGTCCAACATAGTATCTTCTGCTAATATTAGCTGGTTTATGGCCTGAACGCAAGCGGATACATCTTCACAAGCATATTTTATTGTGCGAATGCATCATCAGGGAACGCACGCCCAGGAACAAAACTATGGTATATTAGGTCTTAACGATTATTGTGAAAGAAGGTATTCCTGTGATCATTTTGCAGGCACAACAAGTTAGCCGCAGCTTCAACGGCAACGAATTATTTGCCAATGTGAACCTTGAAGTCCAAGACGGCGCGCGCATCGGCCTTGTTGGCCCCAACGGGATTGGTAAAACCACCCTGCTGGAAATCCTGACTGGGATCGCGCCTCCGGATAGCGGTCAGGTGACGACCATGAAGAATCTATCCATTGGCTATTTGGCCCAAAACTCTGGCCTTGATTCGGATAAAACGATTTTCAAAGAAATGTTGACGGTCTTCGCCCCGCTGCAAGCAATGGCGCGACAAATCCATACTTTAGAGGCCAAACTCGGCGATCCTAAACTCATTGCGGACAAGCCGGCGTTTGCCGCAACCATGAGACAGTACGATCAGCTGCAACACGATTTTAACGAGCAAAACGGTTATGGCTATGAAGCCGAAATCCGCTCCGTCCTCCATGGCTTCCAGTTCGGTGAAGACACTTACGACAAGCCGGTTGGCACCTTGTCCGGCGGCGAACGTTCCCGTCTGGCTTTGGCCAAGCTCTTGCTGGAAAAGCATGACCTGATCATCCTCGACGAGCCAACCAACCACCTTGATATCGAAACACTCAGCTGGTTGGAAGGCTATCTCAAAACTTACCCCGGCGCCATTTTAACGGTCAGCCACGATCAATATTTTCTTGATCACGTGGTCAACGAAATTTACGAACTGGATCACCACCACGCGACCCATTACAAAACCAATTACAGCGGATATCTCAAGCAAAAGGCCGAGCGCCAGGCGCAGGCTTGGAAAGCCTACACCAAGCAGCAAGAAGAAATCGCCAAGCTCCAGGATTTCGTGGACAAGAATATTGTCCGCGCCAGCACCACCAAGCAGGCCCAAGCGCGCCGGAAACAATTGGAAAAAATGGATGTTCTGGAAAAACCGACTGGTGACGACAAAAGTGTGCATTTTAACTTCACTCCCAATCGTCCCAGCGGCAATGAAGTGCTCAAAGTCAACCAAGCAACGGTGGGGTACGAAGCTGATCACCCGATGGCCGGTCCTATCGATTTTCAAGTCAATAAATTCGATCGGATTGCCATTATCGGACCAAACGGGGTCGGTAAATCGACTTTACTCAAAAGTATTTTAGGCAAAATCCCGTTTCTGGCTGGATCGGCAAAATTCGGCGCTAACGTTGATGTCGGCTACTACGACCAGGAGATCCAACAACTCAATCCCAAAAATACCGTGATTGACGAAATCTGGGATGAGCACCCAATGATGCCGGAAAAAGACGTCCGTTCCGTTCTGGCTGCCTTTTTGTTCGGCCCAGACGATATTCAAAAGCCGGTCAGTGCCTTATCCGGCGGCCAAAAAGCCCGGTTGGAGTTAACTAAATTGGCGCTCAAACATGATAATTTTCTGGTGCTTGATGAACCGACCAACCACTTGGACATCAACAGTAAGGAAGTCCTTGAGCAGGCATTAAAAGATTTTAATGGCACCGTTTTGTTCGTGTCCCATGACCGTTACTTCATCAACGAACTGGCAACCAACGTCATTGCGATCGCCCCGACCGGCAGCACCACTTACCTCGGCAACTGGGACTATTATCAGGAAAAGCTGGCCGAGACCAAGGCAGAGGCCGAAGCTGCGGCTGCTGAACAGCCCACCGCCAAAACCGAAACCGCGGGCGCCACCTCGTATCAACAGTCCAAAGAAGATGCCCGCGCAACCCGTAAGTTACAGCGGGAAGTTGCTGACTTAGAGGCACAACTGCAGAAGCTTGGCGACCAAGCGACCACGATCCAAAAAGAAATGACCGCCCCTGATGTTTTGAGCGACTATGTCAAAATGCAAAAGCTGCAAACCAAGCTCGAAGAAGTTCAAAAACAAACCACGGACGTTGAGAATGCTTGGGAAGAAAAAAGCATTCAGCTTGAAGACATGGAAACTGCTGACAAGTAGGTGGCATCGTAACTTATGGCGGCAATATAAAAAGGTGAGCATCCATTGCTTGGAGTGCTCACCTTTTATTATCTCAAGGGTAATTCATTAAGGTTATTAAGCTATTAGTGCCAAAGCGGAGCAATCGTAGGCCAGATGGGGATCAGCCGTGGAATTGTTGTTGGTGGGGCGGTCTTTGCCCCGCCTACAACAAGGCCGAGCTTTGAAACCGCGGTTTTTGCGGGTTCAAAGTCGTGCCCACAGCGTTCCATCCCCAGCTGGCCGGAGATTGTGGAGTTTGGCACGGCCTGGAACTTATTGCCCAAGCTTTTTCGAATTGTTTGGAATTCACTAAACCATGAACGTCCATACAGAATGACGGCCCTGTCGTGTTTTTTGACAAGACACTGTTATATTCATTTACTTAAACCTTTTGATCCAGCAACCCGATTGCTTGCTGTAAAACTTTCTCGCCGTCCATCATCCCATAGGCTTTCATGTCAATAACGGCCATCGGAATTTTTTTAGCGTCGGCTTTGGCTTTGAACTGACTTTCCATGAAACGGACTTGTGGGCCGAGCATCAGTACCGAAACTGGCTCCGATGCCAGTTTATTGTCGGCATCTGCCGCTGCAGTGGCAAAAACATCAACGTCCATACCGTCTGCTGCAGCTGCTTTTTTCATTCGCTGCACCAACATTGAAGTGGACATACCGGCGGAGCACACTAACATAATTGTTTTTTCAGCCATGGGAATCATCCTTTCGTTAACAAACTTATCGATAAGTTAAGTTTAACTAAATCAACGAACCCGCGTCAACGAAAGTGCTAATAGTTTGCTCGTGACCCTAAGCATGGGCAAAGCTCAAGCCTGGATCCGCATTAAGATTCTCGGAGGCAAGATGGCGCTTGGCTAATTCAATATGCGCGGCTGCCCCGATCATGGCACCGTTATCGCCGGTTAAGCGCAACGGCGGAACAATCACGTCCACATCCGGAAAATGCACAGCAAGCGCTTCGTTCATGGCTTCTTTAAGCCCCTGATTGGCTGCTACTCCGCCAGCTACGATCAGCTGTTTAACCGGATAGTTTGTCAGAGCTTTCTGGGTTTTGTGAACCAGCACATCCACCACCGCAGCCTGGAAACTAGCCGCAAGATCTTCGCGACTAAGCGTTTCACCGATTTGATCGGCATGGTGCACCGTATTGATTACAGCAGACTTCAAGCCGCTGAAACTAAAGTCCAGGTTATCCTCTTTATCCATGGCACGCGGAAAATGGAAGGTATCGTGACCCAAGTGTGCCAAACGATCGACTTCTTTCCCTGCCGGATATGGGATGCCCAGAATCCGTCCCACTTTATCATAGGCTTCACCAGCGGCATCATCCCGGGTATCACCAATAATCTCGAACTCACCGGCGGCTTTCATGTAAACCAGCTCGGTATGGCCACCGGAAACCGCCAACGCCAACAATGGATAGGTTAGCGGCTTAACAAAGCGGGCGGCGTAGATATGACCAGCCATATGATTGACCGGAATGAGCGGCAAGTGATGGGCATAAGCAATCGTTTTGGCAGCCGTCACACCGATCAGCAGTGCACCAACCAGACCCGGGCCGTATGTGACTGCTACGGCCGTTAAGTCGGTATAGGTCACCCCGGCTTCTTTTAGTGCTGCGTCTGTTACCAGCGTAATCTGTTCGACATGGTGCCGACTGGCGACTTCCGGAACGACGCCGCCAAAACGTTGGTGGCTCTTGATTTGCGTCGCGATAATATTCGATAAAATTTTGTTACCATTTTCAACGACAGCCACACTGGTTTCGTCGCAGCTGCTTTCAAATGCTAAGATCAATTCCCTTGCTGCCACATTGTTCTCCTCTACAAACATGATGGTTCCAGATGTTACGGCAAAGGCCGATACATATCCAGTGCATCATCATGATTGCTGACATAATAACCTTTTTTAACTTTGCCATCTTGAAATCCCAGCGAGTGATAAAGCCGCTTGGCAATGTCATTATTTGTTCTAACCTCAAGCGTGACCTTTTCACTGCCGTATTCAATGGCCCGGCCAATCATAAACTGCATCAAAAAGCGACCCAGCCCCATATGCTGGTAAGCTGGATCAACGGCAATATTGGTAACGTGAGCCTCACTCATTGTAAACCACGTGCCAATCAACGCAACCATCTGACCGGCGTCTTCAACGGCAAGATACAACGAATGGCGCACTTTGCGTAATTCAGAGAAAAACGCATAGCGATCCCACGGCGTATCGTGATAAATCCGCCGCTCGATTGCCAACGCTGCGTCAACATCAGCCTCCGTCATGCGTCGTAATAAATATTCCTTATTCCGGACAGTGATCGTCCGCGGTTCAAACTGCAGTTCATCAGGCGTCGTGCGGTCAAACCACGACCTAAACTTTCTCAACATAAACATCATGTCCTTTGCCGGGATGCGCCTTAAGCCAGTTGTTTTCGGCTTCCGTTAAGCGTAAATAGCGCGGCACAAAATCATAGACAGAAACCGGTGGTAAATCTTTACCTAGCTGCCCCAGTCGCAACGCTTGCGGCAGATTTAACCAATCCGGGGCAAAATGAGCCAAACCGCCCAATGCCTCGATAATCTGTCCGCGAAACATCGCAGCATCGGATCCGACAAAGATAACCGGTTGCCGCAACGTTGTCAACTCGGTGAGTAAAAGCGTCAGCGGAACGTGACGATCCGTGACCACATTGATTAGTTGGCCTTTGTCCCACTGGTAAACACCTGTGAAGACATTGTTGCGCCGCGCATTCATAATCGGCACAATCATGGCTTTGGTGTCTGTGATATTAGCCGCTAACACTTCTAGACTGGAGACACCGACCAATGCGATGTTCAGCGTGTATGCCAGAGTTTTTCCGGTAGTCACGGCAATGCGAATGCCCGTGTAGGAACCCGGACCGTCCGCAACAATAATTTTGTCAAGATCTTCGGGTTGCAGGCCACTTGCCGCAACCAAATCGTCAATCGTTGGTAATAACTGTTCACTATGAGTCCGCTCATGATTAATGGTCGTCTGCGCCAATAACCGATCATTGTCCAACACGGCAACCGACATCGCCTCATTTGAGGTATCAAGTGCTAATAATCGCATAATTCAGGCCTCCCTTCGGCGATACAATCATGGCAATAGTTTATCACAAATGGGCTTAGAGCGTGAGTGGTATATTCGTGCGGCTGCATACAGGCCGCTAAGCAGCCCGCCTCTCACCGAACCAAACGAACCCCAAGCATGACCCTCAACTACAAGGATAACCACGCTTCGCCGGGATTAGGCAGTTCCCCGTTCAACGCCGCAAGCAAAATGAGAATGCTACCAATCATTAAAAGAATCTGTAATAGAATCTTAAGCCATAAGCGTTGATGAATGATATTTTCCGGCGTCCAGTACAAGTCCGCGGCACTCTGGATCCCGGTCGCCTCGTTGGCAGCAAGCAGCTGATCGTGCAACCATTTTGCCAGCCACATCCAGGCAAACCCGGCAACGACCGCACTGATGGCCAGTACCCACAACGCCTGATTGCGCGTGGTTAAATAATCTGCCGTAAAAATATATAATCGCCTAATAAGCGGCAAGTGACTCAGTTCGTTGTAAAACTGATTCCCAATCGCAAAAGCGAACGCTAAGCCGCTGATCCAACTGCCTGTCAGTCCGACACGGCGGATCTGCTGCGCCAAAACATTTTCACGATATAAGTTGCGGACATACGTTTTCCGGCCAGTACGTATCTGATTCGGGTACATCATCTTGTGCGTCGTCAGCTGCATAGCGACAATTTTACGCTCCAAGGACCACGCCCATAAACCGGTTCCGGCCAATGCGACCGCGACCAGACCAAGCAATAAAAGATCCATCGTCCGCCTTCCTTTCCAGAAACTTTGATTCGCCTATTTTAGCAATTAATCCGGTGAGTGACCAGTTAGATGAACTGGGTGCTAGGTTGTGCCAGCGGGTTCACGCCAGCATGCAAAAAGCAGCAGCAAGCTTCCAAGTCACTGCGAAGATGACCGAGAACCTTGCTGCCACTTATTGAGTCGGCGTTAAAACGACTTTTTCAATTAAAGATGCGGCCGAATCCGTTCGACGGCTTTTAACGTCCCATAAGACAGTGCCGTCTGGATCGGTAACATGACCACGTTCTTAATCGTTCGTGGCCAAATAATTCCCTGCCAAGGCGTCCCCATCATGTTCAGCCACAGCGTTGTCAAAATGACATTACTGATCAGCAACACCAACCCGACACCAAGTAACGTCCGCATAACCGTTACCTTCTTGCCGTGGAAGAACATGCCGTAAATCATCGCAGCAATTGCGGCACTAAGCGTGAACCCAGGAAAATTGGCGCCCGGGTTGAAGACCATAATCGACAGCTGGTCATTCAAGGCAGCGGCACCCGCGGCCAGCCATGGTCCGAAATAATACCCCATCAAAATGGTGGCGAAAAATGCCGGACTAATCTTCAACCATGGTGTACCAAAAGAAAAACGACCCAAAACAATCTGCATCGCCATCAACATGGCCATATACACGATGTTTCGAGTGGAAAGCTTGGGACTACTAAACGATAAAACTTGCATAAGCTGCAATCTCCTTTTTTGCGGAGACGCCTAAATATCAGGCGAATGCGGCATCTGCACCGCGACTTTCGTCTTCGTCTGCCGTTCACATTCCGTTCCAGCAGCACTTAACGCGCAGATACCTACTCCTAGATTTTGTCACGAGTTCTATCGTACACCGAAAGTTAACCAAAGGGAACCCCTTAAACGTTCGCATCATCACTTAAAGGCATGCTCAACTCTTGACATCATCGTGAAAATTATCTCACGACTTTCTCGGTATTTTTTAGCGCTACACCAAGTCTGCTACCAGATTGGTCCGCTAAAATGATGCCTCGTAAGCAAATTTTTCTTAGTTGCTCAAAACTCCCTGAAAAAGGGATTCCCTCAAAAGCGGTGTACTCAGAACTATGAGTGCACCGCTAGTTTTGTGTGAGCGTGAGCAGGAGCGCTTAGAAATCGGAGTGTAAGTGGCCTTAAAGCCTAAATGGCTGGGCTTTGGCCATTTAGGCTTTAAGGTCCTTACACGTAGATTTCTGCGACTGCGAACGCGTTATGGGCGTAAGAACACCCTAATTCACCAAATACTGCAACAATCTCACTTCCCGCATAGACTTGCACTCAAAACTCCGTATAATAAGTTTCAATAACCGTTGAAAGGAAGCTTTGACCGTGACTAAACACATTCTCGTTTTACATACTGGCGGCACCATCTCCATGACCGAAACCAGGGACGGCGACATCATGCCCAGCAAGCATAATCCGTTGCTCGGCGCCGATAGCTTTGTCCCTGCCGGCGTCGAACTGACCAGTGAGGAGATTTTTAATCTACCATCGCCGCACATGACCCCCGAGCGAATGCTCACCTTAGTCAAACGCATCCGCCAGGCCGAAAAAGACGGTGCTGACGGGGTGGTCGTCACCCACGGCACAGACACTTTAGAAGAAACCGCCTATTTTTTGGATCTCACCCTGGATTCCGCCATGCCGGTCGTTGTCACCGGCGCCATGCGTTCCAGTAACGAAATTGGCAGCGATGGGCTGGAAAATCTGCAAAGCGCGATTAAAACCGCTGCCAGCGACGAGTCGCGGAACAAGGGCACCTTGGTCGTGATGAATGATGAAATCCATACCGCCCGTTTTGTTACCAAAACCCACACCACTAATGTCGCAACTTTCCGTACGCCAACGTTCGGGCCGGTTGGTCTCGTGACAAAAGATGGTGTGCGTTTCTTCCAGGAATTGATCAACCAGGAAGTCTGTGCTATTGACCACCTTGTCGACCACGTCTTCTTGATCAAGGCATACGCAGGGATGGACGGCACGCTGTTTGACGCACTCCCGGAAAATATCCACGGTCTGACCATTGAAGCGCTCGGCGCCGGTAATCTCCCACCAGCCACCTTGCCGGCTATCCAGCGACTGCTAGACCGGCATGTGCCGATCGTACTGGTCTCCCGCTGCTTCAACGGGGTTGCCCAAGCTGTCTACAATTACGAAGGCGGCGGTGTCCAGCTCAAAAAAATGGGTATCATCTTCTGTCAGGGACTCAACGGCCAGAAAGCGCGCATCAAGCTGCAAGTTGGTCTGAGTGATGGCAAACGCGGCCAGGCACTCGCTGACTTCGTTGATAATGCCGTGAGTTAATCGATCTAAGACTAGGAAAAAAGCAGTTCTAGGCGCGACAGATTTTGTCCCTAGAACTGCTTTTTTGACGCTTTAATATGAGTTATACAAAACTTACGCCTTAAAGTCATCCCAAATCATCTGGGCCTCGGCGTTCACTTCGCCATCGGTCGTCACGCGGTGTAACGTGCGGGTTGCGTCATCCGGATCGGCCTGAAATTGGGCTTTCGGACTCGTTCCATACGCCACTTCGCGCTCGTAACGAATATCGGCACCACGCAAAGTATGCGAGCTCAAAAAGTCATATCCAAGGCTATTTTCCATCCACTCCAGATAATGGGCATTATTTACATGGCCATTGCTGTCAATGTCAAAATAGCGCACATGAAACGTCTCTTCGCCATCCGGTTGATCAACCTTTTTGAATCGGGGGAACCGTTTGATTTTGCGATCGGAAACCGCACCAACCCGCTCAACGAGTTCAGGAATGACGTCCACGATTTTACGCGTGCGCAAATCCATAATAACCCAATTGCTGCTGACGGAAACAAGCCGGTTACCTTGCGCATCGTCAATCCAGTAATCACGGTAAGTAAAATATTTATTGTAAGTCGTAGCTTCGGTCCCGACCCGCAACAGTTCTTCGATTTTTGGCATACGTTGGATTTCCATGTGATACTGGGTGATCACCCAACCTGCGTGGAATTCACTGATGGCATCAATCCCGGCATGCAGCTTCTCCAACTGACGCTCAGACACTTCTAGCATCACATTCATCATATTGGCTAAGCCCGCACGGCCAAACCGATCACCCAGAAAGCCTGGAATGCGATAATCTTCTTCATAGACTTTTCCCATGAAAATCCCTTCTCTTTCGTTTCGACTTGTTCCTGTTAGTCAGTGTTCGAGCGCGTACTGGCACCGGTTCACGCTCTGTCTAGGTCATGATATGCATCATAGACCACTTGTTTAGCAACCCCGTTTTGCTTGGCGACCAGCTTGATCGCCGCATTCGGTTTGGCGCCGGTGGCAACGATGGCGGCCACTTGGTCTTTGAACGGCGCCGCGCTTTTAACAACTGGCTTATCCGGTGCTCCTGCTACCATGATCACAAATTCGCCTTTCAACTCATTCTCAGCATACGTCTGCAGTTCCGTGATCGTCCCGCGGATAAAGGTTTCGAACTTTTTGGTCAATTCCCGCGCCAAAACGGCCTGGCGATCACCGAACGCTTCTAACATCGCGGCAAGGGTTTTCCCGACCCGATGTGGACTTTCATAGAACAAAAGCGTTGCCGGTTCAGTCGCCAACTTGGCCAAAATGCGTTGCCTTTCGCCGGTTTTGCGCGGTAGAAACCCATAAAACAGAAATGGCTGCGGTGACAATCCGGAGGCAATCAAGGCCGTTGTCGCCGCATTGGCCCCTGGCAGCGGAACAACCGGCACACCACGTTCAATCGCCGCATGGACCAATTCCTTGCCAGGATCGGAAATCGACGGCATCCCCGCGTCACTCACCTGAGCAATCGTCTGCCCGGCTTCCAGTTTCGTCAACAACTCCGGAATGCGCATTTGGGTATTATGTTCGTGAAATGAAATGGTTTTGGTCGTAATCGCAAAATGATTCAACAACATCTGCGTATGGCGCGTATCTTCCGCGGCAATTAAATCAGCCGTTTTCAAAATCTCAACCGCCCGAAAGGTCATATCATCCAAATTTCCGATCGGCGTCGGCACCAAATACAAAGTCCCCGTTGTATGCGACCCAAAGCTTCGTTGCTGCTCCAAATCAATTCTCCCCATAAATAATATCAAGACAAAAGGCGCATGGCTCGTCATTAACCCGGCGCTGGCCATAAAACATCGGGCAAACGTGGAATCCTTCATTGTAGAGGCTTTCCAGGTTCTGCTTCGACTTGGATAACTCAACGCCGCCATCGCTGGTTTTGTTGTCATCTTTTTCCAGCTCTGCCAGGTGCTGACGCAGATGCTTATTCTCGATTTCAAGTTCCGCGTTACGTTCTAGCGTCTCCGCCATGTCGTCTTTCATCGCCGCAATTTCCTTGAGCATCTGCTGGGCGTGTTTCTCAAGGACTAAGAAACCATCGTACAGTTCTTTCTTTTCCACAAGATCACCCTTCTAAGAGTTTAAGCATTAACTGTTCTGTTGCCGACTGAAACGTCACATTCTGGCTCAAGCGCACCTGGGCCGTTAAAATGGCCTGCAAATCATCGGTCAGTTGCCGACTCGATAACTTCGCCAACGCAGCAACCGCCGGGATATCCAGCTGTTGCGTCGCCGCAATTTCAAAATGGCGATTCAAGGCATCGGCATACGCCAAGCCGATCAGCGCTAAAACCTGACGTTGTGCCGCAGCATCCTTGGCAACCGGTAATAATTGGGTCTGCACCCGCACAAAGCTTTCAGGATCATGGTCAGCCAAACGGTCCAACAACTGAAACACGCGATTGACCCGATCCTGGAAGTCCTCGGCAGTCAATAATTCCTGAGCTTCGCTGACATTACCGGTTAACCGGCCAGCCACCCGCGCCAATTGCGGATTGGCACCGTCTTCTTCTAATTTGGCAATCACCGCTTGCCGATCAGGGCTTTGGAACGTAATCACCTGCGCCCGCGATAAAATCGTTGGCAAAAGTTGATTTTTCGATGAAGCAGTGAGAATCACCGTCATGCCCGGAACCGGTTCTTCAAAAAACTTCAGTAGTGAATTAGCCGCTCCTGCCGTCATTTTATCAGCATCTTCAACGATAAACACGCGGCGGTTGCCTTCCACACCGGTTTTGCTCATTTCCTGTTTCAAGTTGCGAATATCATCCACCTTAATGCTCTGGGTACTGGTTTTGAGCACCATCACATCCGGATGATTGTGATTCAAAATACGTTCACACTCAGGACATTCGCCACAAGGAGCACCGTCTTGGACATTTTGGCAAAATAGGCGCAAGGCAATCCATTCAGCCAGTTCCAACTTACCGGCACCTTTTGGCCCCACAAACAAATAGGATTGGGCCAGTTGCTTGCGGTCAATGATTCGGGCAAATTGGGCGACTAACTTAGGCTGCAACGAATCAATCAAAAACTTAGCCATTAGAAGCGGTGAAAAGATTCAATCGGCAAGACAAAGACGGTGGCGCCGCCGACTTGAACCTCAACTGGATAAGCCATGGAACTGTCTGATGTCGCATCAAGATTAACCGGCGGCGTCATAAACTGTTGCCGGGTCTGCGAGGTTTCCTTGATAATCTTCAACACGTCATCGACCCGTTCATCCGCAACCCCGATGATAAACGTCGTATTCCCCGCCTTCAGAAAGCCGCCCGTGGTGGACAACTTGGTCGCCTGAATGTTGGCATCAATAAATTGACTGCTGAGTAAGTTACTATCTTTATCTTGAACAATTGCGAGAATGAGTTTCATGGTATGTCCTCCTATGAGTGTGAGCGTGAGCCATCCTCAGCACTATTATCCGAACAACGACGGGAACCGCTTCGTAATCGCTGCCTCTGCTGCCGTGACGACGGACCCAAGCGGCTGAGTGGCATCAACCGTGACAATTCGCATTGGATTATCCGCCACCAACTTCATATAGGCTGAATGAACGCGTTCGTGAAAGGCTAGGCTTTCCTGATCGAGTCGATCATATTGGCGCTCATGTTGATGGGCCGCAATCCGATCCAAACCGACCTGCACCGGCACGTCTAAGTAAATCGTTAAATCCGGCTCAAGCCCGGCTGTTGCAAACTGATTCATTTGCAAAACCGCCTGTGTACCGATTTGCCGACCACCGCCTTGATAGGCAACAGAACTATCGACAAACCGGTCACAGATAACAATATCACCTTGTGCAAGCGCCGGTTTGATCACCTCGACCAAATGCTGTCGTCTAGAAGCCGCATAGAGTAATGCTTCGGTACGCGCATCCATCTCTGTATTAGCTGGATCGAGGATCACGTCACGAATCTTTTCGGAAATCTTGGCGCCTCCGGGTTCTCTGGTGAGATTCAAGGCGACCTGTGATTGCGCCTTAAGTCTTGGAATTAACGCTTGCAAGACACTGGTTTTTCCTGCACCATCCGGGCCTTCAAATGTGATAAACGTCCCTGTCACGATATGCTGCTCCTTTTTTAGAATTAAGTCTATTTTACTTGATATGTTTCACAATTAAAAATTTATCTGCGCCGATGAACTTTTAAAACGCCCCAACAACGATGCTGAAAAAAGAAAAACGGCCATGGCCGATCTTATCGTGCGATCATCACCATTTGCCGTCAATCGAAAAGCTATATTCAGTGAATTAGAATCATCTTATGGTCTATTTAACATGGTACGCGGTCCATAACTAAGTCGGCGCTTTTACAAATCCCTAAACTCCGCAATCTGCTCGGCAGCGACCTTAGCAACGACCTCACCTTTGATCTTACGAGTGCGCGCCTCGCGGTAGAGAAAATCAAACAAGGCAGCTTCAAGCGCCACCTGTGATTTCGTCTCTTCGTCGACTTCGCGGAAAGTCGCAACAAGTTTGCGCTGAGCTGCCATCTGGTCACGAACTCGGTAAACAAGCATCATGAGTTCTTCGTCTTTTTCCTCTTTGACCTTGATCCGCTTGCGTCCAAACATTACAGTTCAGTCCTTCCTTCAACGGCCTTCATTAACGTCATTTGATCGGCATATTCAATGTCACTGCCGACTGCCAGCCCGTGGGCAAGCCGGGTCACCTTAATGCCGGCCGGTTTGATGAGTCGCGCAAGGTACTGCGCCGTAGCTTCCCCTTCAGGCGTTGCATTCGTCGCAATAATCACTTCTTTGACAGCCGTGTTCGTCTTCAAGCGCTTCAACAGACTTTCGATGTTCAGGTCTTCCGGTCCCCGGCCTTCAATCGGCGAAAGCACCCCATGAAGAACGTGGTAGAGGCCGTGATAATCCTGAGCCCGATCAATGCTCATCACATCTTTAGGCTGCTCAACGACCAGAATCGTACTTTGATCGCGGCTTTTATCCCGACAGATCGAACAAGGATCTTCATCGGTAATATTGCCGCAAATCGAGCAATAATGCAGGTCTTCTTTAGCTGCCACCAGACTTTTGGCAAAAGCCGTCACATCATCCTTGTCCATATCAATCGTGTAAAAAGCCAGTCGGGTGGCTGTCTTCGCTCCGATGCCGGGCAAACGCATGTAACTGTCAATCAATTTACTGATTGGTTCCGGATATTGCATAGTCATCCCTCTTGCTGAAAACGTTCAAAACATTATGTGGCTGCAGTCGTCATCCTACCAGGTTGGATAGACTGGCGCGGCACGCTACATCGGCAAGCCGCGGGTATATTTACCTAACTTATCCTGAGTTTGCTTATCAATTTCACTCATCGCATGATTAACTGCCTCGAGGATCAAATCCTGCAACATATCAGGATCGTCAGGATCAATGGCTTCCGGCTTGATCTGAATATCTTTCATAACCTTTTCACCGGTGAATTTAACGATGACCATATCAGACGCTGACTTGCCCTCGAATTCCGTTGCATAAAGTTCCTTCTGTGCCGCCTGCATTTCCTTTTGCATCTTTTGCATTTGGCGCATCATACCTTGCATATTGCCCATTCCACGCATATTTGATCATCCTTTTCTAATCGTTTTTAATCGTCACATTAGGCGCATCTTTGCCAAAAAGTTCAGTCATCTTGTTGACAACCGGTGGCGTTTTTGGCTTGGTGTCGGCGCTTTTTCCTTTGGTCGCTGGCGCTTTAAGTTCTTGAATATAATCTTTACGGATCGTTGGCCAGACATCGCTTTGAACCAGCACGATCTTAGGCTGTTTGCCGGTCAGCTTCTGCAAGCCGTTTTCCAGTTCAGTCATCAGTGCGGCATCATTCATGGCCCGTTCGACCAAAATATCATAATCAAAGCTGACAATCACACCGTCAGGACTGGCGGCAACCGGCTCGCTGACTTTCATCATGGCCCGTTTGGTGATGCTCAACATCCCCAACAAATCCGGCCAGACATCCTTCAGATTGGTTAAATCTTGCTTCGTGGCCGCGCCAAGAATCGGATAAATCGCCTTGCGGTTGACATGGCTGGCTTTGGCCTTCACATGCTTCCGCGTCCGGGTTGGTGGCGGCACTGTGCCACCATTTGCCTCAACCCGTTTGAGTTGGTCACTCAACTGTTTGACTTTAGCCGAAAGCTGGTCCAGTTTCTGCGTGTCTGCCGGCTCCGCAGCCACAGGGGCAGCAGCAGGCGCGGCGGTTTCACTTAGCCGCACCGTGGCCACTTCCAGATAAATTTCCGGATGATTGGTCATTCGTAGCTGTTGCTGCGTATTGTTCAACACATCAATCATGTGATAAATCTGCGCCGGCTTGAAATTTTCACTTAAAATTTTGAACTGATCGTCTAACAGACTCTTTTCCAAGTCCCCTAATAATGATGATGCTTGTTGATTGACCAGCAAGTCGCGTAAATATTCGATGAGGTCTTCAATGAGTCGACCAGCATCTTTACCGGCCGCCAGCAAGTCCTCGATCATTTTCAACGCTTGGGCATGATCTTTGGCAAGGACCGCCGCCAGATACTTGCCGAGCACCGCGGTTGTGACGCCACCGGTAACATCCAGGGCATCCTCGGTGGTGACATGATTATCGCCAAAACTCAGTACCTGATCCAAAATGGACAAGGCATCGCGCATCCCGCCTTCAGCCGCCTTGGCAATGACCTTGAGCGCGGCGTCATCATAGGTGATTTTTTTGTCATCCAAGATGAAGCGCATCCGTTTGACAATGTCTTCCGGCGTAATGCGGCGAAAATCAAAGCGCTGCGTTCGGGAAATAATCGTTGCCGGAATTTTATGCGGTTCGGTGGTCGCCAGAATGAAGACCACGTGTGCCGGTGGTTCCTCTAACGTTTTCAGCAAAGCATTGAAGGCGCCGCTTGAAAGCATGTGTACTTCATCAATGATATAAACCTTAACGCGTGCACGCGTCGGGGCATACTTCGCCTTGTCGCGAATATCGCGAATTTCATCGACCCCGTTATTAGAGGCCGCATCGATTTCAATCACATCAGTCAGACTGCCATCATTAATCGCCTGACAGATTTCACAGGTATTATCCGGCTCACCATCTTTCAGGTTCAGGCAGTTTAATGCCTTCGCCAAGATCTTGGCAACGGACGTTTTCCCGGTTCCGCGCGGGCCGGTAAAAAGATAGGCGTGACTTGTCTGTCCGGTGATCAACGCATTCTTCAGCGTCTTGGTAATCGCATCTTGGCCAATGACATCTTTAAACTGTTGCGGGCGCCAGACCCGATACAACGCTTGATAACTCACCTTAACGCCCCTTTCAACCTGTTGCGGATGCCCCAGGTTCACTTGAATGCTATCAAACAACGATTTGTTTGATGTTGCCGTCCACCACTCAGCGTAGCGGACGGCAAAACCTCGTTCTAGTTTACCATAGCTTGGAACAAATTTGCCTGACATGATGACAACAAAAACGGTCGCTTCGTGATGAAAGCGACCGGTCAATTTCTCAATAACAAAAGGCACATGACGAACTTACCTTAGTGCTGCTTCCTTCCGGACCTGACACAATTTGGAAAGTCACCATTGCCTTAAGGCCTTGCGGCAAAAACTATTATACCTGATTTTTACGCGTTTGACTAGCCTGTTTGGCTGCTTTTCGTTTTGCGTGTCGACCGCAAGCGATATTGTCTTAAGTAAGCAGTTAGCCAAAGTGTCACAAAAACTGTAACCTCTTAGAAGATACATCTAGGAGGAATCACATGAAGAAGGTTGTCTTAACAATGAAAGAAGAAGAACGTTACCGAGTCATCAAAGCAGTGGTCAATGGTAAGACCTCCGTGCAACGCGCAGCCGTTAAGCTCAAGCGCTCCGAACGAACCATCTACCGACTGATCAAGCTTTACAAGCAACAAGGCAAAGACGGCTTTATCCATGGTAATGCCGGCCGTGAGCCTGCCAACAAACGCAACGCGCAACTCGAACGTCGGATCATTCATCTGTACACCAACAAGTATGCCGGTTTCAACATCGCTCATTTCCACGAGTTCTTAACCACTGCCGAACAAATCGCTATCTCCGAATCCTCACTTCGGCTCTTATTCAGACACCACCACATTCTGTCACCCAAAGCCCATAAAGCCACCAAGCGTCGGGTCAAGCGTGAGTTAAAAGAAAAAGAAAAGAAGGCCAAGCTCCTATCCAAACGTGATGAAGCCACCTTGTCAGCCATCGAAGTCGTTGAAAACATCAAAGCCCATCCAGAACGTCCTCGGAAACATTATTCTGGTGAACAGGTACAAATGGATGCTTCATGGGAGTATTGGTTTGGTACTCAAAAAACCACCTTACACGCAGCCATTGATGATCAGTCCGGGAACGTTGTCGGCGGCTACTTTGCCAAACAGGAAACACTCAGCGGCTATTATCACGTGTTTGCCCAAGTCCTTCGCGATTATGGCGCTCCAGCAGAATTCCTAACGGATCGGCGCACCGTGTTTAATAGCAACAAAAAAGAGGGCTCACCTTCGACCGAGAACCCTCTCACACGTTTCGGTTATGCCTGCCAGACACTTGGAACAGAACTTTCGGTCACCAGTATTCCGCAAGCCAAAGGCCGCATAGAACGTCTTCTGGAGACTTTTCAAGATCGGCTCACAAGTGAACTGCGGTTGCATAACATCACCACAATCGCAGATGCCAATCGGTTTTTGGTCGGCTTTATCAAGCGTTACAATGACCGCTTCGCATCTACCATCAAAAGTAGCATGTCGGTGTTTGATAAGCAACTAACACCCAAGGAAATTGACAATATTTTGATCATTGCCAATGAACGCAGCATCGGCCACGGACACTGTGTTCGCTTTGACAACAAGCGCTATCTGCCACATCGAAATGGCGAATTGGTTTACTTACCGCCGCATACAAAGGTCTTAGTCATCAAAAGCTTCACTGGCAGACTTTATATGACCACTGATGACGACCAGGTGTACGACCTTTTCTGTGTGCCAAAAGAACAGTTCATGTCAGCTAAATTCGATCTTACGCCAGCCGCGGCACCAACTCCTAAACGAACCAAGAAAATCCCGGCAATTACGCATCCGTGGCGCCGTGCTAACTATCGCGATTACCTTGATTCTCTTGGCATTAACAGTACAAGGGTTAAACAGTTGGTCGCCGAACGATATCCATACAAGAATTCACAAGCGATTCAAGTCTAATCAGGATCATCTCGCGTCCAGTTTTCGGACGCATGTTTTATGGAATTTACTGTCAAAGTCGAAAATCGCTTGACACCTGTTTGGCTGCTTTTCGTTTTGCGCGAATGGTCCGGAAAAAACTTTGCAGCAGTTCGGCACTGGCCGCGGCTTTGATTCCGCCAACCACGGCAACTTGGTGGTTAAACCGCGAATCTTCCAACAAATTGTAGAAGGTCCCGGCGACACCTGCCTTGGGATCGGTTGCACCAAAATAGCATGTGGCAACCCGCGCATTGATCATCGCGCCGGCACACATGGGGCAAGGCTCCAGTGTGACAAACAATTGGCAATCCTCCAGACGCCAGGTGCCGAGTTTGCGACAGGCTGCCTGAATGGCGATGATTTCGGCGTGTTGCGTTGCATCCTGGGAAGTCTCGCGTAGGTTATGGCCCCGGCCGACAATCTGGCCATCATGAACAACCACAGCACCAATTGGCACCTCGCCAATCGCAGCGGCTTTTCTGGCCTCGGCCAGTGCGGCTTCCATATATTGGTTGATGGTTGTTTTTTCGGTCTCGGCCACGGAAAATCCCCCTATTTTAAATCGTAAGAATATAGCTGTTGAACGAGTCATAGACAAATATAAAAGCGAACGAAAAACATCGCTCGCTTTATATCCTGTGTCCGTGGTCAATTTGTCAGAAAGTTAAGATTCCAGTGCCAAAGCGTAGCAATCGGAGGCCAGATGAGGCTTAGTGGTGAAATTGTTGTTGGTGGGGCGGTCTTTGCCCCGCCTACAACAAGGCCGAGCTTTGAAACCGCGCACTTTGCGGGTTCAAAGTCGTGCCCTCCGCTCTAGCTTCGCGTCGCCACCCCAGCTGGCCGGAGATTGCGGAGTTTGGCACGGCACGGAACATATTATTGCCCACGCTTTTCTAATCGCCATTCAATTGTTTAGCGATTCAAAGCGCTCTTCAACCGATCAAGCGTGGCCATGCCTTGTTCGCGTGCCGATCCCGCGTATTCGCTGGCGCTGTCTTTGAGGCTGCGTAGCTTGTCGCTTACCCGGAGCAGACTGGCAACGTCTTCGTCACTCAGTTTATCCAGAATGCTCTGAACCCGATCGCTGTCGCCAAAAATCTTCTTCACAAAGCCTTCAACCTGCTTGCGTTGTTGCCTGCGTTCAAAATATTCCGTCAGATTTTTGGCACAAACAAACGCACCGGTTGCAAGGACAGCCGCCGCAATGGCACCTGCTGCTAAGTACTTCGATTTTGTCATCTAAATCTGCTCCTTTCTATCCTTACTACGAGTTTACCACGTCAAGTATTAAAACTGTTATTGACTCGCCTTGAGAATGTAATAACCGTGCTCTTTTTTAATGACTTCCGCCGTTTTATAAGTCGCTTTCATCAATTTCAAGGCTGATGGGGCGCCTTGTTTCTTTTGGATCACCGCATACAACTGGCCACCAGGCAATAAATGCTCGGCTGCTCCGGCTAGGATACCGGAAACAATTGCTTTGCCGGCTCGAATCGGCGGATTAGTCACGATGACGCCAAACTGTCCATCAATTTGGTCGTACATCGAGCTTTCGAGGATAGTCACATTGGTAATCCCATTGTCGGCAGCATTTTTCTTGGCCAACGCAAGCGCCCGTTCATTCACGTCGCTCATGGTAATCTGCCGCTCGGGAAAATGTTTGGCCAGTGCAAGCCCAATTGGCCCATAGCCCGCGCCCACATCCAGTATCGGCCCTTCAGGCAAAGATGCCGCTAAAACGCTGGCAATCAAGACGCGACTGCCAAAGTCAACCGTGTGTTTTGAAAACACGCCATTATCGGTCGTCAAGTGCAAAACGCGGCCGCCGAGTTCAAAATCAAAGCTGTGCTCGTCATGGGCTAAATCAGGATCGTTCGTATAATAATGCTGCATGGATAAGCCGCCTTCCTATCTACCTGGCACTACCAGTATTTTACACGTTGATACTACTTTTTCGCATCTTATTCGTATCAACCGGCTACTTATCGATTCCCTGACCAAGGCGGCTGACCCACGCCAATCGTTTCGGCCACCAACTGTTAGAAGTGGTCAAAGACACCTTCTGGTTCACGACCATCATGATCTGCAACAGCGTGAAAAGTAATGACGTTCGCTTACGATAAGCAACGTATTTTGGTACCCATTCCGTCACATATTTATTTTTATAGGAACGTAACCCCTGGAATCCGTAAAACCGATAGCCATACTCGTACACCAGATGGGCAATTTTTTCTTCAACAAAGGAATAAGTCGACGTTCCGACATTCGCCAAGGGCGCCATTCCCATATTGAAGTACTTATAGCCGCGATCCTTTGCCAACCGGAACAGATTGATAAAGACCTCGTCCATAATGCCAGATGGTGCATCGGCACTTGACCGCATCAAATCAATGCTCGTGACCTCGTGATTACCACTTGGCATATCTGACGCGAATGCCACAATTTTACCTTCCGGGCTATGCACCACGGCTATCGGGGCCTCATTCAAATAATGCTCGTCAAAAAATCCCAGACTAAAGCCTTTCTCACTGCGCCCGTCTAACCAAGAGTCAGACACGGCCTTTAATTCGTGCATTAAGGTGTCATCAAACGGCGGCTTAACCAATTCGACGGTATAACCTTCCCGCTCAAACTTATGCATCAAGGCCCGCTCGCCTTTGCGCTTCGTGCCAGCCAACGTGAAGGTCGTTACATCGACATAGCCTTCTTCACCGAACTTCATAAAATCAAACCCGAACTCATGCAGCTTCATCGTCAGATTTTCATTGATTTCATAGAACACGAGCGACATATCCTGCTTATCGGCTTCTTTCATGAAATCGCCGATCGCAGCAGCCATCTGCGTCTCATCCCCAATCGGCTCGCCCATGATAATCAGCTTGTCCGCCTTTTTCTTGAACTGGAAGAAAACCCGATCTTCGCCGTCGACTTGATAAAACCGCAATGATTTGTCGCGCATCAAGGCCAGGTGACTAACCTCATTGCCGCCGTATTTTTCAACCACCGCCTTCAACCGCTCCTCGTCATAAGGATCAGCCAAATCTTTGGACGGCGCCGATAGATATCGGAAGATCAAATAAACCGTCAACGCTGCCAGCATCACACCAATCAGCGTTGTAAAAAACATGCGCTCGGATGGGAAAAGAAACACATCCGGCACCCGGCGATGATGAATTGCCGGCGCATTGTAAAACGCGGCAAACGCATAAAAGATAAACGTCATGCCGAATACCGCGCCGTCGATCAGCTTGTTACCCCACGATAAGGCGAGACGTTCGCGCGTCAACTCGCGCCGTGTCAGAATCAGCGCCACAACGACCAGTACCAGGAAAAGGACAAACCGCAAATGATTATCTTCGCGCAAGGAGGCCACCATCGCGACGATCAAGACGATCACCGTCGGCCAATAAGCCCGCTTCACTCGACTGGCAATGCCGCGCCCGAATCCCAGAATCAAAAAGGCGACAACCACATTGGTGACGCGATCCAGGAACAGGAAAGTGTATGGGTACAGTCGCTGATAAAGCGTGTTGCGAAAAGCAAGATCCGGCGCAACGCCACGCAATAACAGCATAATCCCTGAAAAGTACAGGAATACGACCAGAAAACCAAAGGCTGCCTTCCGAATGAGTTGAACCGGCAACCCTTCAAGAAAAGCATTCAGTCGTTTTCCTGCATCCTGTGCGAACAGACCAGCGCCGATCAGAAACGGAATCACATAGTAAAACAGTCGATAAAACAGGAGCCAAACAACGGCAATGTTGCTATCAAGCCCCATTTGGCCGAGTTCAACAATCATCAGGACATCAAACGAACCCAAACCGCCGGGCACCATCGAAACGACCCCGATAACATTCGCCACCATGAACAATGGCAAAATCGACAGCAACGGCACATGCACTTCAAGAAAGTAACCGATCAACAAGAAGAACGCAGCACAACTGCCCCACTCAAGAAACGAGCCCAAGGTCAAGCGCAGTTGCCGTTTCAACGGCATATCCGCAAAAAATTCGCTATTTCGTAAATGGGTGACCAACATCAACAACGGAAAATAAGCGGCGCCGCCAACTAGCCAAATCCAGTAATTCGAGAATTCCTGACCAATCCCGAACACGAAAATAACCACGATGCCAATCATCGACCACAATGACAGTCCCGCCAACAAAAACAATGCTATTTTCGAAATGGCAAATAGAACCTGCTTTTGGGTCGCCTTTTCGTGGTAGAAATTGGCGCGCAAGCTAGCACCCAATAAGCCGCCAAAACCGGCAATATTAGTAAAGGTATTGACGATCCAACCGGACTTCACAACATACCTGCGTTTATAATGACCCGGCAGCAGTTCTGTGATTACAAAATCATAAGTCAGCATTGGTGTGACGGCGATCAAGCCCACCACCAACAAAATCAACAAAGAAACCGGGCTTTGGGTCGCCAGGCTGGCTCGCATTTGCTCGCCACTGAGATCCTGACTGATCCGTCCGACTTGAACAATCACAAACACTAGGACT
Organism: Lacticaseibacillus zeae subsp. silagei; assembly: GCF_030770335.1. Lineage (NCBI taxonomy): Bacteria > Bacillati > Bacillota > Bacilli > Lactobacillales > Lactobacillaceae > Lacticaseibacillus > Lacticaseibacillus zeae. The sequence continues at coordinate 2,289,771 of NZ_CP132484.1, forward strand.
GCCAACACAAATAGCACTTTTAGCGTTGTGAGATGTTTTTTAAAAAAAGCTCCGACTTCTCGAAAGAGTCTCTTCATTACTTGTGTCCTCCGTGCCTGTATTCTCATTCATTATAGGGAAAACCCGCCTCGGTCGCACTCATTCTGACTTTTTTGTAAGACGGTGTAAGGTTGCACTGACATCTGAAAGCTCTTCCAAAATTTTTGAATAAAAACGCTTGACCTGAAACGCGTTACACAAATTACACTGTGTTTGCAGTTAGGAAATAACAAATATGTGTGATCGCCATTAAGAAATCAATTGTTACATCAGTTGTTTTCGCGACTGTTCCGCCGATACAAATCACACTTGTTAATGAGGGTCCCTGAACGTTTCACTAAAGGAGGTTGCACCATGTTAATGCAAACACACTTTTACCCAGAACTTTCCGTTTATCAAGACACGCAAATCGGTGCTTTGAAAGGTATTGCACTGAAACTAACCAATGATTATGATTTTGACTATCAAGAAGTATTGAGTTCGTTGCTCGCCAGTGCCGCGGAGCCGACGCAGACGATGGGCGATCAAGTGGTGCTGACGTATGGTCATGTCAGCAAGTTGACTGAACCGATTGTCATCGGTTTTGACTTTGGCAAGTCCTTACCATGGGCCGGTAACCATCAGATCAGCGGTGCTGTGGTCTTGCTCGTCCCGGTGGCAACCGATGATGTGACTATCCACGAGTGGCTGGCAACCATTGCAGCAGCTAATGATCCCGATCAAAGCCTAGAAAGCATGACCCAAAGTGCGACTGCCGCGATTGCCTAAAATGTGTGCATTGCCATAAGCCGACATGCCGGGTGGCGTTATCCACCATGCGCATGCCGGCTTTTGCCTGTTGCAAAAACGGGCTCTGTTATACTGAATGGGGAGATGATAACATGGCAAATATTCACGATATTGCGCGGCTTTCAGGCTATTCAACGGCAACGGTTTCCCGTGTCTTGAATCGCCATCCCTACGTCTCGGCTTCGGCACGCGCCAAAATACAGGCCGTCATTGATCAGCTAGACTATGTGCCCAGCACTATGGCGCAAAACCTGAGCGCTGGCAAAACGCGCACAATCGGTGTTATTCTGCCGCACACCGACCATCCCTATTTTCAACAATTGGTCACTGGCATACTCAATGCCGCCATGGCTGGCAACTATCACGCCGTTATTTTGCCTTCGCGTTACGACCAGAAACTCGAAGAAGCCTATCTGGAAGCCTTACGCCGCCACGCTTTTGATGGCCTTATCTTCACCTCCCATGGACTCAGCTTGACAACTATTGCCGCTTACCAAAAATATGGTCCCATTGTCGTTTGTGAAGACCCTGGCCGTGTCAAATTGGCAGCCGCCTATGCCGAGCGGACACCTGCTTATCGAAAAGCGTTTGAATGGATGCAAGCGCAAGGCTATACCAAAATTGCTTTGCTGCTAAGTCGGTCCTACGCGCAAAGTGCTACCAGTAAACTGACCATCAACAGCTACGTGGACGTTTTCGGGCAACGTCCCCCACATTCGCTGGTCGTTTATCAAATGCGGACTTTTCAGGATGGCTACCAAGCTGGCGCTAAGTTGGCGCCGCAACATCCTGATTTTATTCTCGGCAACGGGGATGATATTGCCGCTGGTGTACGTCAATATTTTGTTGATCACCACCTCCCCGTCCCACCACTGATGGGCCAGGAAAATCAGCTTTCCAGTCACCTGCTGAACATGAGCACCATCGATCACCACGTCACGGCAATCGGCGCAGCAGCATTAAAGCTGGCATTGCGGGCAGAAGTCGCGCAAACGGTGATTCAGTCGGATTTAATTCTTCGTGATTAACTTTTAGTTATCAGCGTTCATCAGCACATAAATCAATTTAAAAGCGGCACGCAATGACAGGAATCACCCTGATTGCGTGCCGCTTTTATTGAAAATAGAACCGTGAATCTGAGCTTGGTGATCGCCGGCCAGTTCCGATGGTCACTGGACTTAACGGCGGTTGTTAATGCTCTTTGCGCCGACGATGAACCCCAAGAAACCCAACGATGCTTGTGATGAAAGCACCAAGGAATGCCAATGCCGCTGCCTGGCCAACTTCGGCTGTTCTCGGCAGAATGTCTTTCTTGGAAGTTTGTTGATTTGTATCATGTGTGGAAGTGCCATCACCTTGACCGGTTGATACAGGCGGTTGCGGTGTTGTGTCATCTTTGCCAGCCGTTCCCAGTGGTTGCGTCCCGGCGCCAGTTGGTGTCAATGGTTGTTGTTTGGTGTCAGCTGAACTGCCACCACCTTCACCTGGCTTTTGATCCTTTCCGCTTCCCGGATTTGGCTCCGGTGCTGGTGTCCCACCGTTGTTGTTTGGATCGTTACCAGTGCCATCTTTATTCGCGCCACTGCCGCTTCCACCTTTGTTCAAATCATTTCCTTTGTCATCGTTGGTTGAGCCACCATTATTGGAGTCTTTGTCGCTACCACCGTTATTCGAGTCGCTACCGTTACCTTTGTTGGTTGAGCCGCCCTTATTCGAATCGCTACCGTTGCCACCGGCTTGCTTGGCGGCTTCAACTGCCGCCGCGATTTTGGCCTTTAAGCTAAACAAACCTTGTAGTTGCGCAATCTTTTGCGTGTCAGCCGTTGCCGCTGTCCCAGCTGTCAATGCAGCGTCGATCTGCGCATACCAGGTCTGACCGGTGGTGGTGTCCTTGGCATCGCCAACCGTTGCCGGAGTGTCGTCTTTAACTGCTTTCGCCAATTGTGTTAAGGCTGCATCCAACATCTTATTGAAATTGGCATCAAGCTGGTCGGCAGTGCTCGTGCCGGCCTTGGTTTCAGCGGCCAATGCGTCTAGCTCGGCAGTGAACGTCATTCCAGTAGCTGGATTTGTCTGACCGCCAAACGTTGTCCCTAAAACATCTTTTGCTGACTGCAGTTTATTAAGCAGTGCGTCTTGCTGATCGGCTGGCAGTTTAAGCACCAGCTGGTTGAGTGCCGTCGTTAACTGATTATTAGCAGCAGTCAATGAATCGACCGTTGCATCACTTTGATCCAGTGCCGCTTGTGCCGCCGCAACCGCCGTATTTAGCGCTGTAACCGAAGCATCAAGATACTTGCCGGTTGCTGCTGTCGTTTTTGCCTTGGCGATCAGATCCTGCAAGGCTGTTTTAGCCTGCTGCAACTGAGCCGGATCATCCGTCTTGATATTCTTAACAACGTAGTCTACCGCCGGCGATTCATTACCATACAAATCAACGGCTTTAAACTTAAAGCTTCCATTAGCCGTCACATTTAGACCGTTTGCCGGAAGATCCTGATACGTTTTACCGTCATCCGCACTGTATTGAACAGTTTCACCTGCTGCTACGTTTTTGACGGTCAACGTCACCTGCTTAGCCGGATCAGTTGTGCTTGGCGTGACGGTCGGTGCCGCTAATGTTTTCTTTGGTTCGTAGTACACTGTCAGTTTCTTGGTTGTAACATTCTTCTCACTGTCAGTGACGGCCACAGTTAAAACATTTTTGCCTTCGAGGAGTTTGACGGCCTGATCAATTGCCATGTGTCCCGGTTTGCCGCTGTTCATGTCGACATCGGCATACTGGCTGGCAACATTGCTGCCGTTGATCGCAAGTTCCAGGTAATTCACGTTGTCAGTCGCCGTTCCGGTAATCCGAAAATTAGGATCGTTGGTGTAAACCGGTTTGTCGGTTGGCTGATCCAATGACAACGTCGGTGGAATAGCGTCCAAGGTGAACGTTAGGGCCTCTTGGAAGGTCTTGTTTTGGGTCGTATCACCCACAACAACACCGAACGGTTTTTGCCCCGCGGTGCCTAAGTTTAACGTGAAACTAAAGGTCAGGTCACTCTTGATCGGTACCTGCTTGCCATCAACCTGCAATGTCGTGGTTGGATGCTTGACTTTGCCGGTGATGGTCGCGATTCCTGTCTTTGGATTATAGTATTTGATCTGATTAATGTTCGACAGATCGTTTGCCCCGAAGTGAACGCCTTGATCAAAGGTTACTGCATCCTTTAGCACATCGGCATCATAGGTCGAGCTTACTTTTTGCTCCTGAACTGCGGTGTTGCCATCTTCATCTTCAGCCGTCACTTTCAGCGTGTTGTCACCATAGTTGACCGGCACATCGACACTAAATTGATGCTTGTTATCCAACGTTACTGGCGTTTTCGTGCTGCCATTCGTGATCGTTACCTTCGTCGTATCCGCACTGGCAGTCCCGGTGACTTTAACCGAATTTTCAGAGGTCTGGTCTTGGTTGTTGTTGATCTTCAAGTCACGGAAAGTCGGGGCGGTCAGGCGAACGTCGGTGTCAAAATGCTTGAGCAACTGGGTGTGCGCCTTGTCGGCATACAGATCAACCTTGGTCGCATAATCATCCGCCGTCAATGCCATGGAAGCGGTGAAGCTGTTAGTTGCGGCATCATACGTGGTCGTCAAGTCGTGCTTTTTACCTTGCGCATCAGTATAAGTGCCATAAACCGGTGCAGGATACGTGCCACTAAAGGTATACTTGCCACCTTGCTTGCCTGCTTCATAGTTCTCGGTTGTGCTTGAAATTTTATTCGGTAATCCGCCGCCATTGACAATCAGACTGAAGGTCGTTGATCCCGGTTTCTGAACCGCGGCCGATTGATACGTCGGGTTCGACGCGTTATCAGTGAGGTAAACTTCAACCTGATTATCACCTTCGCCTAAAGCCTGCGCCTGTTTATCCGTCAAAGGCACTTCGAGTTGTGTGTAACCGTCAGCAGTTGTGCCGGTGGTTGCAAACGTGCCTTCCAGATTGGTGACGTCATTGATGGATGTTTTGATATCCTTTGCTGCATCCAATCCACTGAGCTCATCCTTGGCTTCGACTTTAAGATAGTACGCCGTTTTCCCGTTTTCATTTTTGGAGGTTAACGACAGGTTGCGAACATCCGGCGCTTTGGAGTCAAGCTTGAACGGCACATCGTAGGTCTGCCGCTTGTTGCCGCCTTCAGGAACACCTGAAAGTCGATACGTGTAGCTTCCATCTTGAGCAGTCTTAATGTTGCCATCACGCTGATCGTAGTAAGTACCATCCCAGGTCGGTGCCTGGTAATAAATATACATACCTGCGCGCGCATCATAATAAGTCTTCGTCTGATTGGTCGAGCTACTGAGCGTTGTTAGCTTATTACCCTGACCATCTAACACGTCAACTTGAACATTGCTGATGTTGCGCAGGAGATAGTACTGCATGCTAATTCCGTTATAAATAGCATCCTTGCTGCTGGAAATAGCAATGGCCTTCTCATCAATCGTCGGGTTACCACTGGCATCGTTCACCAGGCCGCCAATAAACTGATTCTTTGTTCGCCGACTGGTAATGACCGGTACAGTTCCATAGTTACCACTGGCAGGCGCATAAGTCTGGCCATTAATGCCGTCGACAATCTTGCCGTCATTCCAATCACCAAAGAAGCCCATATATGGCAGATTCAATCGCGAACCGTCACTGCCTTTGAAATTCAGGAAACCTTCAACAAATTGTTGTTGGTCAAAAGATTTAGGCAATGATAACGTGAAGCCAACCTGAACTGACTGGCCTGCCGGTACCACAATTTCACCATCGGGCTTAATCGTCGCACCGTTAATTTTCTTGTCATAAAGTACACCTGAGTTTAAATCGGTTGCTGAGGTATACACCGCGTTAGTATCTTCGTTACTGTCCATTTGATAGGTCAGCTCGTGCTTCGTGCGGTTCGTAAAGGTCAGCTTGAAGGTCTTGTCAGTGCTGGTAAAATCTTTTAATTCAACTGCCGGATAGCCATTTTCGGAAACAACCGTCGACGGGTTCTTTTCCAGCGCATCGATGGCAGCCTTAACATCGACAAATCCTGCCCCTTGCCGCCGCGGCGAGACGATGACGTTGTTGTAATTGATGTCATTGACCGGCTGAGCGGTGTTCATCTCGATCGTTTTAAGGAAATCGGTCAACGCCGTGCCTTTTAGCTTCTGGTAGTCAGCGTAGAACTCGTTATCCTTGTTATTAAGTGCTTGCTTCAACAAGGCTTGTGAGCCAGCGATGAACGGTGATGCCATCGAGGTTCCGGATAAGTTAGTGTAACCATTGTTATTTTGTGTGGACCAGATATTACCGCCTGGCGCCGTGATATCCGGCTTAAAGGCCAGATTAGAAACCGGACCATATGAAGTGAAATCTGACATCCGATCGGCGTTATATTTCTGGTTAGGTAACAAGGCCAACCCGATTTTGACACCCAATTCATCATTCGGGTGAGCCGTTACCCAATCAACCAGCTTCTGGCCGGTGACACTGGACAAACCAAATGTCGGGAAGGTTGCATCGAGTTTGATCGAGGTTAGCGCAGTAGCTGTCCCATCATTGTTGACGATGATTAAGCCGGATGCGCCTGCTTCTTCGGCATACTTTTGCTTGTCGGTGAATGCAATGTCGCCACGCTTGACAATGGCAATCTTTCCTTTGGCGTCGGCCGTGTAATCGCTGGCGCCGCCGATGCTGAGTTTACCAGTGGCATCTTTCACCACGTAGAACTTCTTCTTGTCAAAACTATCGATAAAATCGTTGCTTGAAAGTTGAATGGTCTCCGGTCCGAGTTTCAGACCGCTGCCATCGGTAATTGTCGCGCTTTGCCCGATCACATCGGTATTCTCGGCCGACGCCACAGTGGTTGCGCCACGCGCCGTCCCCGGACTGCCCACCGTTTCGTTATCCTGCAAACCATAATAATCTTTGTTGACGCCTTCGGTTGCCGAACCGGAAGTCCCGGAGTTACCAGCAGAAATAACCGCTGCCGTACCGGATTCATTGGCATTTTGGACCGCGGCAATTTCCGGATCCGCAAGCGTTTGGTTGCCGGAAACCGAACCAAGCGACATGTTCAACACATCCGCCCCTAATTTGGCCGAATCTTCAATTGCCGAAACCAACGTCGATGATCCCGTCGTTGCGGAAGTATCCGAATTGGTGAACACCTTCATCGCCAGCAATTGCGATTCCGGAGCCACGCCAACAACCGATTTGGTCGGGTCACTCCCGGTACCGTTTGCGCCAATGATCCCTGCCACGTGCATCCCGTGCTGTTCGTCAACAGTATCATCGGTAATCGTGTCATTATTATCGGCATAGTTAAACCCATAAGGCACTTTGTCGGTAAAATACCGGCCATGCTTAGCGGTTTTGGTAAATTGTTCGACATCCGCACGCTTTAGCTTGGCCTTTTTGCCATCACTCAGCCGCATATCCTTGTGCGTCGGGTCAATGCCAGTATCGATGACTGAAACAACGGTTCCTTCACCTTTGTATTTGTAATTGGACCAAACCGCCTGGACATTCGCCATCGAATTGGCCTTGGCATCGGTCGGATAATAAACTTTGGCGAGTGTGACGGTTTTGACGCCGGCGATTTGCTTCAACTGCGGAATGTCCGCCACTCTGACCTTCGTGGTAAAGCCATTGACCACATAACCATAACTTTCCCCAGCTGCCTGGTGGGTCACCTGTTCGACCGCGGCTTTCACGCTTGCTTGCGCGGCAATGACCTTGTTCGTCTCTTGTTGAATCTCGGCGGTGCTGGAGTAATCCGTCTTCAAGGTGCCATTTTCAGATGCAGGTGCTGCACTCATCTGAACAATAACATCCACATAAGTATCCTGCTGTTGCACCTTGTTCAGCTTGTGATAATCAATGCCTTTTGCCGCTAACTGGGTTGCAATGGCCTGACTCGTGACGGCACTTGTTGTATCGGTCGCCGTTTGTCCGGCCGCAACGGTCTTTGCCAGTGATTTTTCCTTGGTCTGTTGCGAGATCGCTGCCTTAGCCTGAACCTCGCCGACCGGTAAAACCGCCAGCGCGCCCAATGCAACAGTGCTGGCTAAGAGAATAGATAGCCCTTTCTTTTTCGTTTGCATCCAATACCCTCCAATTCCCGGTAGTTCCACAACCAATCAAAACCCTGCTCGATATAGTTAGGATTATATACGATTAAAAAAGACTTTCAACAATTTTCTTAATCTTAACTTAATTTTCTTATCTGTAAATTTTCATCCATTCTTGTCGTATCAAGGAATCAGAATTCATTTTTTCGGTTCAAAAATTAGATTATGTGATTATGAGGAAATATATTGAGTTTTTTAATTTTAAACGTTAAAATGTAGCCACGTTATGCCGTCAGCTTGTCATAGGGGGATTGATGCAATGAAAAATAAACTGCGCATTCAGGGCTTGTTAACCACGCTGGCCGCCTTACTTGTGCTACTAAGCGGTTGCCAAACCAAGCAGGCAAATAGTTCGACTGTTGCAACTTATTCAGGTGGCCAGGTCACCCAGGCGAGTTTATATAAAGAACTCAAACAATCACCAACAACAAAAACCGTTCTGGCTAACCTATTGATTTATCGCGCACTAGACCATGCATACGGCAAATCCGTCAGCACCAAAGCTGTTAACACCACTTATGACAGCTATCAAAAACAATACGGTGAAAACTTCACCAGCTTCTTAACCCAAAACGGCTTCAGCAAGGCCAGCTTCCGGCAAAGCATCCGCACGAACCTGCTAAGCGAAGTGGCACTTAAAAAGCTGAAGAAGGTCACGAACAGCCAACTTAAAGAAGCGTGGAAAACCTATCAGCCCAAAGTCACCGTGCAACATATTCTGACCAGCGATGAAGCGACGGCCAAGCAAGTCATCAGCGATTTAGCAGCCGGCAAGGATTTCACGACATTAGCCAAAACATATTCAATCGATACCGCAACCAAAGACAACGGTGGCAAAACCAGCTTTGAAGCCACCAGCAAAAGTTTCGATTCGACCTTTAAAGACGCAGCATACAAGTTAAAAAATGGCGATTATACCCAATCACCGGTTAAAGTGACCAACGGCTATGAAGTGATCAAGATGGTCAACCACCCCGCTAAAGGCTCTTTTGAAAGCAATAAAGAAGCGCTGACAGCCAACGTTTACGCAAAATGGTCGCGTAATTCCAGCGTCATGCAGCGGGTTATTAGTCAGGTGTTAAAAGACCAACATGTGACGATTAAAGATAAGGATCTGTCAGATGCGCTGGATAGTTACAAGCAAAGCGTCGCGAAGGATTAGTTTTATATGGATCCTGTTAAAGCAGGGTTCCTTTGCTTCCAAGTTTATGGTATCGATTCCACAAAACCAATCAATTTATACACATCAAAAAAGCACCTCGCTCAACCATAGCCTTAACGACTGTGTTGAGTGAGGTGCCTTTTCGAAAATGAAGCTTAATTATTTGAGGGTTACCGTTGCGCCAACTTCTTCAAGCTGTTCCTTGATCTTGTTAGCGTCGTCTTCGGACAAGCCTTCCTTGATAACCTTAGGAGCGGCGTCAACCAGACCCTTGGCATCCTTCAGACCTTGGCCAGTGATTTCACGAACAGCCTTGATAACCTTAACCTTTTCTTGGCCGGCTTCGGTCAATTCAACGTCATAGGTATCCTTGGTAGCTGCAGCGTCGCCACCAGCAGCGGCACCGGCAGCAACAGGAGCAGCTGCCTTAACACCGAATTCATCTTCGATTGACTTAACTAAGTCATTGAGTTCCAAAATGGAAGCATCTTTAAGTTGTGCAATGATGCCATCTACATCTAAAGCCATGTTTGTTTCCTCCGTTTTTTAAATAGTTTGTAACGTCATATTATGCAGCAGGTTCTTCGTCTTTGGCTTCTGCAACTGCTTTAACAACAAGTGCAAAGTCGCGGACAGGTGCCTGCAAGACAGAAGCAAGTTGCGACAACAGACCTTCGCGATCTGGCATCTTGGCCATTTCCATAATGGTGTCCAAAGAAGCAACTTTATTTTCGATAATGCCGCCCTTGATCTGCAGTGCATCAAATTGGTCAGCGTACTTGGCCATAATGCGTGCCGGAGCAACAGGATCGTCATTGGAGAAGGCAACGGCTGTAGGGCCCTTGAAAACATCGTCCAATGCTTCGTAACCGTTGGCATCAGCGGCCCGACGCAGGTAAGTGTTCTTCAAGACTTCCATCTTGACACCGGCCTCGCGCAGTTCCTTACGTAATGCGGTTACTTGCTCAACTGTTAAGCCCAGATAGTCAACAACGACAGCACTGGTAGCATTCTTGAATTGTTCAGAAATCGTCTTAACGAGTTCAGCTTTTTTTGCGATAGCTTGTTCACTCATGTTTTTCACCTCCATTAGTTTGGTTGAAGTTTTTAGCAATAAAAAAACTCCATGCCTACCAAGACATAGAGGTATCTTATGTTTCCGATACCACCTCGGCAGGATGATTAAGGCTTTTACGCCCCCTGAGTCTTAGGCAGAGTGACTAATCACAACGAGTAGAATACCATGGTAACCAAGGCATGTCAAAATTATTTAGCGTTAATGTCAAATTTTCAAGTCTGATTTTCAGCAGTCCCCCCAATTGTATCCCCTTTTTGATTGCGTTATATTAGTTGGGTAACTATTTTTCTGAAAGGAAGTTGGCGATTTTGCCAAGTAAACTTAAAAGTCTCGAACCATGGCAGCAAAATCTGGCTGTCTTATGGCTTGGTACCTTCATCGCCGGCATGGGCTTCAGTGAGGTCTCGCCGTTTATCTCATTATATGTCGACCAACTCGGCGATTTTACCAAAGGCCAACTCAGCATTTATTCCGGGATTACCTTCGGGGTCACTTTCATGGTCGTTGCCATTGTCAGTCCGCTTTGGGGTCGATTGGCTGATCGCCGCGGCCGTAAGCTCATGTTATTGCGTTCCAGTTTTGGGATGGCGATTATCATTGGCGCCTGCGGATTCGTGCACAATGTCTACGTCTTGATCGCGCTGCGTTTTCTGCAAGGGCTGGCGGCAGGCTACATCCCTAATGCCAGTGCGTTAATTGCGACCGAAACACCGAAAGCCAAAAGTGGTACGGCGATTGGCATTCTCACAACCGGTTATGTTTCCGGTAATTTAATCGGTCCGATTCTCGGCGGTTTTCTCGCCCAGACATTCTCGATTCGGCTGACCTTCATCATTACCGGTGCCTTGCTACTGATCGTGTTTGTCCTAAGTCTCACAATGGTTCACGAACACTATACGCCTGATCCGCGCCTGTTAAAAAAGGAAAAGCGGCCGGGACTGCTTACCCAAGTCAGCAACCCTAAAGCAATTATGGTGCTTCTCATCTCGACGGCAATCATTCAGCTGGGCAACATGTCGATTTACCCGATTATCAGTCTTTACGTTAAAGAGTTAATGCACAACGTCGGGCCAATCACAGTTGTCGCCGGCATTATCGCGGCACTACCCGGGATCTCGAATTTAATGGCGGCCCCGCGTTTAGGTCAGTTAGGTGATCGGATCGGTTCCGGTAAAATTCTGGTCAGCGGCCTGATCTTTGCCGTCATTATGTATATTCCTCAAGGCATTGTCGGCAGCATCTGGGCACTAGGATTTCTTCGGCTCATGATCGGCGTTTCGGATGGCGCGCTTTTCCCGACCATCCAAACCCTGCTTTCCAAACTGACGCCGGTGAGCTACACCGGAACGGTTTTCAGTTGGAATCAAAGCGCTCAGGCATTTGGTTCCATGGCCGGATCACTGGCTGGTGGTTTCATCTCCAATATTTTCGACTACAACGGCGTTTTCATTTTCACTGCTTTGTGCCTGGCGCTTGATCTTGCAATGGTTTGGACGTTCATTCCGCACATCTGGTCCAGCCGGCCGCAGCAGCAGGAATAATCGTCTGCTGTGATAAGTGGTAACAGCATATTTGTATTCAAAAAGGTTCCGTAGACGTTGAATTTGTCTGCGGAACCTTTTTGAATTGTGCCTGCCAATAAGTGTTAGCGCAACAACAGCTGCCACGTAACAAGTGGATGCGGATCAGGGATCGCTAATCGGCGATAAACTGCCCAAGCATGCGGATTGGTATCATCAAATTCACCGTTAACCACTCGGTAGTTTGCTTGAACCAGCGGCAAAACGGCCCGCATCAGTCGCAAGGTGTCAGCCTGCTTGACCCCGCCGAGCCAGGCACTTGTCAATTCGCCGGGCTCATCTTCAAACCAAAACACATAAGCCCGGACACTGTTGCCCACAACCCAAAAACCGGGCTGCTGCGGATCGGCATCACTTAACGCCTTTTCAAATTGAGCTTGCGTCATTGTGGCAGGATTAACTGTGTGTGCACTTACGTAATTTTGATAGCTTAGCTGAACCACAGCCTGCCACTGGGTTGCCGTTAACTGAGAACGTGATTTAATGCCACGGATCGTCGCTGTCGGTTGCAACGTTCGATAAGTACCCATGGCGGTGTGGCGAATGACCTGAAAACCTGCCTGACGCAATTGTTGCGTCGTCTCTGACGGAAAATCATAGCTGCTAAATTGCAACCGATCGTGTTGACCCGCTAATTGCTTAAGCATCGGGATCAGCTCAGCTAACCGGATGTTTCGGCCGACCACATTGAAATAGAGCGCACGCTTATGATAAGTATTTTGCCACACAGCCACCGCATATTGTAGAGGCCCTACCTGAGGAAAGCCACGGATGATTGCTGCTTTGTTACCAAAAAGCTGCTTCGTCCATTGATCTTCGCCTTTTAACAAAGGTTGTAATTCCGCCGACGAGACATTTCGCCCTGCTCCCGGCTGCCAATTAATCATTGTCCTCAGTATCCTTTTTATGCTCCCAAGTGCCATGCAAATGCAGGTACCCGTAACCAAACCGGCAAATGCCGTAAGCGATTGGCAACATCACGCCGATCCAGAAATGATTCGTCAGGTAATACTGCGGGAGCGGGTTCATGTCCATCGCGGCTTCATATGCCATTTCAATCGCAAAAATCGCCACCGCTAGCATCAGCGCAGATAAAACGCCACGGGCAACTGCTAGCCAAACATACTGGTGATAAGCTTCAGGGGTGTCAACTTCAATCACCTGCAATCGGTAGTAATGTAAGCTGACCGTGTTCATCAAGCCAATGATCACCGTCACCAGCAACAGAATCCATGTGCTGGCTGTTATCATTTTCAAACTGTTGGCATCAATAAAAATGGCCGTCGCACTGGCAATCAGCAGCATGAGCTCTGCCGTCAGCATGTTGCGGCCCATGATCGCGTCATAAGTGCGTTGCTTGAAGCGATCTTTAAGTGAAATACCGTAATACCATTCCGTGATTTTCTTCATAAAACTTTGCCTTCCTCGCTTTTTTGCTATGTTGTTCCATCTTAACATGCAGCACCGTTCATTCCTCAAGGCTGATACAAGTTTTGAAAATTATTTTGCTTTCTAAACACTTGAAATCATTGAGGTCTTATCCGCTTGTGATGCATCTCATGAAAATTCTTATTGACAGCGACCCGCTTTTTTGATGAAATTAAGATCATGCAAACGGGTGTCAAGACACCCAACTTGTGAGGAATTCATCAAGGAGGAGAAAAATGACAAAGAAAGCACCGAGTCATGCGCGGTTGATCGTCGGCATTGGCATTGCCTGGCTGTTTGACGCGATGGATGTGGGGATGCTGAGTTTCGTTATCGCAGCCTTACATAAGGAATGGCAACTAAGTACTGTTGAAATGGGGTGGATCGGCAGCGTCAGCTCGATCGGCATGGCGGTTGGCGCCATTTTGTTCGGGATGATGGCCGATCGTTTTGGCCGCAAAGCAATTCTCATTCTCACACTATTGGTCTTTTCGATTGGAAGCGGCATTTCCGCTTTTGCAACGGGTTATGGTATTTTTCTTGTTTTACGCTTTATCATCGGCGCTGGACTGGGCGGCGAACTACCAGTGGCTTCTACGCTGGTCTCCGAAAGTGTGCCGGTTGAAAAACGCGGCCGCAGCGTTGTGTTGTTAGAAAGCTTCTGGGCAGCTGGCTGGTTGCTCGCGGCTATTATTTCCTACTTCATCATGCCGGTCTGGGGCTGGCGCGTTGCCGTTTTCGCAACCGGTTTAGCCGGCTTATACGCCTTCTACTTCCGCGAAGGCATCAACGAATCACGCGCCTTCAAAAGGGTCGCCCGCCCAGGCTTGATCAAAACGCTCACGACACTCTGGCATCCGCCTTACGTACGCTCAACCATCATGCTGTGGATCGTCTGGTTCATGGTCGTCTTCTCCTATTATGGCATGTTCCTGTGGCTGCCAAGTGTGATGGTGCTTAAAGGCTTCAGCCTCATCAACAGTTTTGGGTATGTGCTGATTATGACGTTAGCCCAATTACCTGGTTATTTCGTTGCTGCCTGGTTGATTGAAAAATGGGGCCGAAAGCTCGTCTTAAGCCTGTTCCTCCTCGGCACCGCCGCCAGTGCACTGGCCTTCGGAATGGCAACGAGTCTGCCAATGCTATTAACTGCCGGCATGTTGCTCTCATTCTTCAACCTTGGTGCATGGGGTGCCCTCTACGCCTACTCACCGGAACAATACCCAACCATCGTCCGCAGCAGCGGTTCTGGCATGGCAGCCGGCATCGGTCGCATTGGCGGTATTGTCGGTCCACTGCTTGTCGGCCACCTGTTAGGCGCCAACTGGTCTGTCACCAGCATCTTTGCTATTTTCACTGCATCCATCCTCATCGCTATCGTCGCAATCGTCTTTTTGGGACAAGAAACCATGGGTGTTAAGTTGGTTGATTCGATTGAGACAGCGCCGTCAAAGTCATAATAAATGCCTTTACGCATACCGGCGTCTAGAATAATTTAAAAAAGAGGACAACCATTCGCTGGCTGCCCTCTTTTTTAATGCCAAGCAAAAAGAGTGGTGCAAGAAACGTCTAAACGTTTCTCACACCACTCTCTATTTGTGTCAAAGCTTAGTTGCGTAACAACATTTAATGATCGTCGTCACTCAGCTTTACTTTGATGTTTTGTCATCCTTGCGACGTCTGGTTCCTGCAAGGCCGAACAATCCCATCAGACTGACCATAAGCAGACCAAGAACAGGAGCATCTTGATCGCTTGCCTCACCGGTTTGCGGCAACGTGTGTTTGCCACTGTTACCGTTTTCCGATGATGAGCCTGCCTGACCCGTTGTGCCACCGGTTGCTGGTAACGTGTTGCTACCACCATTGCCGGTTTGCGATGATGAACCTCCACCATTCGCGGAGTTGCCACCATTGCCACCATTGCCTGGCTGCGTGCCACTGCCGTTGCCACCGGCACCAGCTGCACTCGAGGATGAGCTTGATGACGAGCCTGAAGCTGCGCCACTGCCACCATTGCCAGCTGCGCTAGATGATGAACTCGATGATGAGCCATTGCCACCAGTATTTGGTAGGACATGATGGCTTGCTGCTGAGCTTGCTGCTGAGCTTGCTGCGGCACTCGCGGCACTGCTTGCAGTACTTGCAGCAGTACTTGCATCTGTGTCAGCACTGGCAGCTGTCTTAGCTTGGTCACTGGCATCACTGGCAGCAGTTGATCCAGCCTTTGAAGCACTATTAGCCATGCTTGCATTGCTATCTGCTTCAGCAGCAGCACTCTTGGCCGCATTCGCATAGGACTGGATCCCGCTATCCTTCGGATAACTGGAGGCAGCTGAGGCAGCGGTGCTTGCATGTTTGTCGGCTGTGCTTGACTGACCCGTTGCGTCACTGGCACTGGACTTGGCATTATCTGCATAGGAACCAGCTTCACTGGCGCTTGAACTTGCAGCACTCGCATACTCATGCGTCGCGGTTGAAGCACTATCAGCTTGACTCGCGCTGGAACTGGCACCACTGGCATCACTGTTTAATGCATCCTTGATCTTATTCAAGTCATCAAGTGCCTGCTTACTTGCAGCTGATGCAGCTGCCGCACTCTTGACGGCTTCGCTTTGAGCAGCTGCGGCTGTAACGGCTGCACTACTTGCAACGATTGCATCGCTTGCGGCCACTTTTGCGGCTGTTTGCGCGTCAGACAATGCCCCATTCATTTGCGCAGCGGCAGCACTTGCGGCAGATGACGCTGTTGCAAGGCCTGCCGAGTCATTGACTGCAGAGGCAGCACTGGCTTCGGCTGCGTATGAATCATATGCAGCGGCAGCAGAACTTGCTAAGGCATCGTCACTGGCTACAGCAGCAGCCGCGGATGATGCTTCACTGGCGGCACTGGCTGCAGATTTAGCTGCTGCAGCAGCGGCAGTTGAGTTCTTGCTTGCCGCAGCTTCGGCGTCAGATGCTAAGCTTGCCTGCTTCTGCGCATCGCTTGCTAGTGACTGAATCGTCGCATTGGAAGCCTGGCTCTTGGCAATCGTCTCCGCTTCACTTGCATAACTTCCTGCAGCACTTGCAAAACTGTTGGTTGCCGCTTCTTGTGAACTGGTTCCGTCAGCGGCACTAGCGGTCGTCTTTGAACTATTAGCAGCACTAGAAGCCTGTTTTGGTGTTTCGGCATCATTAACAACCACCGTTGCGATTTTAACGATGAAGGCATCGCTTGAAACCACTTTAAAGGATGTATTTGCTGTCAACGTGACACCGGCAGGTAGTTTATAACTCCAGTTCCCATTGTCATCAGCTTGTACCAAATACTTGGTTGAATCATATGGGTCTGCAGTCAAAGTGCCAGCAGGAAGTCCCTTTAATCCGGTAATCGTTACATAACCATCCGCACCGGTTTTACCCGTGAGTTCCGTGGTTTCGTTGGTAACTGGATCAACGGTAACAAAATTATCTGCAGCTGTGACAAATTCAAGACTAGTATCAGTTGCAAAATCATTTGCAAGATCTTCACCTGAAGCTTCGGCGGCTTGAGTTAAGCCCTTAACCGTCGCTTTCGTTGATGTAGAACCCTTACCACTCAATGCATATGAAACAGATTTATATGGGCCAAAAGGATTCTTACCATTGTCAGGGATAATCTTGACATATTGGCCAGTTAATGCACCACTGCCAGTAACATCGAAGATACTAGACGCACTATTCGTATTACCTTCAATGCTGAAAAGAATTGACTTCGGCATATAGATATTGATCTTTGAGTTATTGCCGATGTTGAGTACATGGGCAATACCTGTGCCACCATTAATAGTCAGCTTGGCAGTTGCATCCTGGGCAAAACTCAATTGGCTACTACCCGTCGTCTTGATGACATTAATCGAAGCTGCATCTGTCCCCGTCACATTAACGGCAAGGGTGCTGCCGCTCGCAACATAAAAGCCGCCACTACCGGCGATATTAATGACACCATTAGTGCCGAACGTATCCCCGGTTTGGTTAATGGTCATTGATGAACCTTCATTGAGGTTGACAGTACCATTACCGACAATCTTAATCGGCGTGTTACCAGTCGCACCATCAATATTAACAACCGCGTCTTTGTCGACAGTTAAATTAGCGCCAGTATCGATATAAATCGGTGAAAAGTTACTTTCTTGAAGCTTATTCTTATTAAGAGTAACCTTCGATCCTTCTTTAAACTCAACCGATCCACTTGTATAAATCAGTGCATTAAAACCGTCTTCGTTAGCGCCAACCGCACTGGTTCTCTGTAGGTCAACGGTCGCACCTTTATCGACAATAAACGAGCCACCGTTGTGAACTTGAACAGCCGTGCCACTATAAGTAGTACCCGTATAAGTAGCACCGCTTTTGACTTCCATGTAGCTAACTTCAAAGTTTTGCTGGCCACCATCACCGGGCTGAGTTGATTGGTTCGATTGATCGAACGGTGAAGTATAGGATTTTACGGAATTAACAGTTGTCTTTCCGTCAATGTAAACCTTCGTAGTTCGCCCATACATTAATTGGGCCCCAGTATAGGTTACGTTATTAAAGGTCACTGAATGATCATAGCCTGAGTTAGGTGCAACACCCATAATTGTAACCGGGCCCCAGTAACTGTAGCCGTACATGGTCAAATCATTGATCGTAAGACTTTCACTCTCATTGGCCTTTGCATCTAGCTGGTACCAGTGTTTGCGAAAATCAATCGTGTTTCCGTTACCATTGATGACAAGGTTTGGGCGATAAGCATATGACTGTCGATCAGCACCTGATACGTCATCAACGAAACTGGACTTAACATTAATCTGGCTGACAGCTGAGTTCGCCATGGCCGCATTAAAATCAGAAGCCGTGCTTACGTCAACGCTGGAACCAGAATCAGTCGCGTCTGAGCTGGCTGCAAGTGTGCTCTTTGCAGCTTTTGCAGCACTGGCACTGCTTGCGCTGGCACTCGATGCACTGGCAGCACTCTCAGCAGCACTTGTCAGACTGGCACTGCTGCTGTTCGCGCTATCACTGCTCTTGCTATCGCTGGCAGAACTGCTGCTACCTTGACTAGCACTGCCATCGCTGGCGTTGCTCTTACTGTTGCTTGAAGCACTGGCGCTAGCATCGCTCTTACTGCCCTGGCTTGCGCTGGCTACGCTGCTGCTACCTTGGCTGGCGCTCGCAACGCTTGCACTGCCTTGGCTAGAACTTGCAACGCTACTGGTTTGGCTGCTACTGGCAGCACTGTTACTGCTGTCTGTACTGGCAGCAGCTACTTTACTTTGACTAGCACTAGTTGCGCTGCTTTGTGCAGTTGCGGCAGCGCTGCTACTGGCGCTACTTTGGCCGCTACTAGCTCCCGATGAAGACGCTTCAGTATAGACGGAACTGCTGGGCGTTTGAACATCAGCTTTAACTTCGTTTGGTTCGAAGGCTGTTCCCAACCCGACGCCAAGGAAGAAAAGTGGTGCAATTAACCACTTTTTCTTCGACTTGAACATCTTGTATCGTTTCTTCTCGACCAAAACATTCGTTCTCTTTACCTTTTTCATACTCAAGATCCTCTCAAAAATAATTGAGTAAGCTAAAAATGCTTAGTTTCCGACCCATTCTCCTCAAAGCAGTTCCCCCGTGGCACCATCACCTTTCCGGAATATGCTGCTCACAACTACCTGAACATTGACTTAAAGAAATTCAGAAAGCCCTGATTTCCATTCATCAACAAATGCTTTTTCTGAGTGTTGGGTTGCGGTCTTCAATGCGCCAGCCTGTAACCGTTGATACAGCTGATCATCTTGCAATACCGAAAGTGCCGCCTTGCCCAAATTGCTTGGCGTCATGTTGTCGACGGCCAATCCGTTCTGGTCATTGATCAAAAGGTTGTTCTTCAGAAAGAGGCAGCCATACGCGACAACCGGTACTCCGGCTGCCATCGCTTCAAGACTGTTCATCCCAAAAGCCTCCGACTTTGCCGCTGAAATAAACACGGTGGTTTTCGCCAAAATGTCGTGATTGTCATTGCTGTAATTGACCAAGTGAACGGCATCATCGAGCTTTTTCTTGTGAATCTTATCGGTAATCTCGTGATGGTAATCATCATCGGAAAAATAACCTTTAAGGAACAATTCGGCGTCCGGACGGGCTTGGTGGACCTGTTCGAATGCATCAATCAAGTCAGCAATATGTTTATCCGGGAAAAGCCGACCGATATAGGTTAAATGTGGATGCTCAGGCTCCGAATGATTATCTGCTTGCGCTTCAGCAAATGTGTCCGGTGATGACTTGATCGTTAAGTGCGGCCACTTGCCACTAAGGCTCTTAGCCTGTTCGCGGGTGGCGAAGAAGACGGCAGTGAATGGCTTTTGTTCGTCCAATGCTTCGTCGTAAATAGGGTTAGGTACTTTCTTCTTGCCTTCACCTTCAATAAACAGATCACCTTCGTGAATATAAGCGATGGTCCCTGTTGCATGCGCCACCTGCTTCACAGGTGCATCAAGCGTCCGCCGATCCGAAATCATAAGTCCCGGCGTTGTCTTGGTAATTTCGTTCATGAAGAACAGGAACAAGCTGTCTTCAGAATCAAACGCGTAGTCATGGCCGTGATAGTTCATTAATTTCCAGAGCGTCGGCGCAAGCTTGCCATTTTTGTTCATGTGCACGATTTCCAGCACCACATGGCCCTGCCGATCGAAGAACTTCTGGGCAGCAACTGTTTCGTCAGGATTGTAATTCTGTTCCATCGATTTGAACCCGCGCCAATCCCAGAACTCGGTCAGTTCTTTATTACCAAACCAATCAAAATAATCGATGCTGCCAACCAAGCCCACGGTTTCCGGCATAACAGCAATCTTGGCAATGGTTCGACCCAGAAGATCAATCGTTGTCAAATTGTTGTCAATGCCGACCACGTGGTATTTCGTCAACGGAATGGAATCCAGCAAGCGGAGCTCCTGCTTTTTGCGTTCAAGGCCGACAACCCCTTGAAAATAGTCATACATATTGATGTAGTCATCTTTGGCCAAGCCAGCTCGGGAAGCATCGCGATATAAGAATCGGTTATAGTTCCGCACCAACAGCTTTGCTTCAATCCCGTTGCGTTTAAAAGCCTTGAGCCGCTGCATCTGTGAGAATTCAGTGCCGGAGTTAAAAGTGAAGACATTTTCGCCAACCATGTAAATCATTTCGCGACACCTCCTTCCGTCTTTTCTGCGTCTTGTAGGAGATTTTGCCATTTGTGCCAGACGTTTTCTTCCGAATAGCGTTTGGCCGACTCGTAAGCATTGGTGCTCATTTGTTGCATTTTGTCCTTGTCAGCAAATAATGACTGAATCTTCTCGGCTAATGCCTTGATATCGCCATAAGGAGTGACATAACCGTTCACCCCGTCCTCGACAATTTCGTTCGGGCCATAATTGACATCGTAAGTGACGCCAACAACACCGTGCGAAATGGCTTCCAGCAGGGAGAGATCAAAGCCTTCCATGATCGAGGTCAAACCGAAAATCTGTGCCGTGTTATAGGCGCTCTCCAGATTCTCCGTATAACCTTTGAAAGTGACGACATCTTCTAGTGACAGTTCCTTAATCGTCTTTTCGATCTTTTTCTTCTCCGCATAGTTATTCGTTGCGTCGGGATAACCATACAGGTCAAGCGTCACTTCTGGCGTTTGTTTATGCACAATCGCAATCGCCCGGACTAAGTTATCCAGATTCTTTTCCGGGGCAATTCTGGCAACGGCAATGACCTTCCCAAAAATACGATTCTTGGACAAAATGCGTTGCCGATTGAGAACGTCATCAGGGACGATACCAACCGGAATATCAAAGGACTTCGTAATATATGGGAAACGTTTCGTAACATCAACGGCTTGTTTCTTAGTTGCCGATACAAATGCCGAATACTTAGCGCCATTGACTAAGGCGTATTCATAGTTGTTATTCATGACCGAATCCATCGGCCGCTGGGCATCGCCTGCATGTGAATTGTGCAGATGCATGACTGTGTATGCCGGCTTGTCTAAGTGAATGAGGGCTTCATCAGCAAGTAACGAGCGATCCAAAATAAAGACATTCTTGCCGCTTTCATTGACATCATTGATGAAGTGCTCAAAGAACGCATCAATCGTGTCAAACTGGAAACGTTTGCCTTTCCGATCGGTCAGTATCCAACCGGTTTGTTTAATCTTGCCGTCTTCACCTTTCTTATTAAATGCCTTAACCACCGGGCGGCCATCTAGTGTCAGCCACTCTTCGTTGCCAATCTTGTTGTCCGGCGTATACCACTGGATTAAGGACTTGAAGCCGCGTGAATCATAAAATGCAACCTGATACAGGTTTTCAACGCCATCAAAAAGTTCCGTCGAAACAACCTGTCTGGTTTCACGGACATAGTTAATTCGCGCTGCCAACCGACCATCGGCTCGAGAGACCAAAACCCGATTACGCTTATACTCGTCGTCGTACTTAAGATCCTTAAGCCCCAAGTCGACCTCTTCAGGCAAAAGCTGAGCCTGATCAACATGACAGGTGTTCTGGTAATAATCAAACATGTTAATCAGATGCTCGTCTGTAATGCCTGCGTTAGCTGTATTTGTATGTAAATCCCGCGACCAGTCCCGCAACAAAAAGCAGTATGGCTCCTTGTGCTTATCAAAAAGACTCTTGCGCTTAAGTTCAGCATGCTCAATCCCGGATTTACTAGCGGGCATACCGAAGTTGATGAAATAGTTCACTCACAACCACTCCTCGTTGTTAAAATCTCCCAAAAGTTAAAAGTTCGAATACTCGCAAAATATTGTCAAAACAGCGATTATATTCACTCCTCCTAAAGGCAATCAAAGTCCTTTGAAAGCTACCAGGTTAACGTTCCAAAGGACTTCTCTTGTATAAATATTTAAATATCATAACTTAGGTTACATTTATATAATACTATTATCAGCAAAAATATTAATACGCCAACGTCAAGAAAACGGTTACAATTTTTGACTTTTTAAATTTCATGTGGCTTTTCACGCGTTGTAGGCCAGAATTTAGGTCACGTTCACAAACAAAGACGCCATCGCGGCAAAATCGCGATGGCGTCTTTCTTTCACTATTAAAAAGTTTCTTCGTTCAATCTGTCATGGTAGCAATGACCACTTAACACACGCTTGAACACCCGTTACTTGCGCAGTGCCCGGGTAACGGTTTGTTCATTAACAAATGTAAATAGTCCTAAGTCGCCAAGTTCACGGCCGTAACCGGAGTTCTTAACGCCGCCAAATGGCAATTCGGCATTGTAACTCTGACTTTGGTTAGCACCGACCATACCGGTTTCAATCTGCGCGGCAACTTCTGCAGCGTGATTGGTATCGCCGGCAAAAACTGCACCGCCAAGGCCATAAGGTACATCATTGGCAAGCTCAATAGCCTCCTTTTCAGAGTGTACCTTGTAGACACAGGCAACCGGGCCAAATAATTCGGTGTGGTAAGCAGGGTTATCCTTGTCGATGTCTGTCAAAATGGTCGGCTGGAAGAAGGCGCCCGGCAGATCAACTGGCGTATTGCCATAAACGACCTTGGCACCGTGCTCGATTGCCGTATCAACTTGACCTTGGAGCTTGTCCTTGGCCTTTTGACTGTTCAATGGGCCAACGTCGACTGAAGGATCGCTTGGATCGCCGATTTTGACACTTTCAAAGCCCTTCTTCAACCCGGCTACAAAATCGTCATAGTACTTATCTAACACAATAAACCGTTTGGAACTGGTGCAGACCTGGCCACAGTTCATCAGTCGCGTCTTGACCGCTTCCGGAATGACGCTGCTAAGATCGGCGCCGTCTAAAACCAGAAAGGCATCCATCCCGCCTAATTCCATTAACGACTTCTTTAAGTATTTACCTGCCAACGCCGCAACATGCGAACCGGCGCCTTCAGAACCAGTTAGACATACACCGGCAACCCGCGGATCCTTGATGAAGGTTTCAGTATCATCATGGCCGATTAAGGCAATTTGGAAGGCACCTTTGTCCGCACCGCCTGCCAGTACCGCCTTTTCAAATTCGAGTCCGCTGGCCGGTACGTTGCTTGCCGGTTTGATAATGACGGCATTGCCAACCATGAAGTTCGGTGCAAAAACCCGCATCAACTGATAATACGGAAAGTTCCAGGGTTCGACACCAAACACGATTCCGGTAGCAACGTGATTCGTCACTGCAGCGCCAGCCGTGCTGTTAATCGGCTGCGGTTTCAACAGTGCCGGCGCCAGGTCAGCGTACATGTCAGCAATTTCAGCACAAAGTTCGACTTCACCTAAAGCTTCTTCCGTGCGTTTGCCCATTTCTTTAGTGATAATCGCAGCCATTTCATCTGCATTATCTCGGAAATAAGCGGCAACTGCGTGTAACGTTGCGGCGCGCGTTGCCGGATCAAGATTACGCTGTGCCTTATAAAACGCATGCCCGGTTGTCAGCATTTCGCCGATTTGCGCAGGCGTCGTGTTTGAATAGGTCTTCTCTAAAGTGTTCGTGTTCGGATCAACGGTTTGATAAGCCATTGTTGTAAACGCTCCCTTCGTGTCCTTACTTAATCATAGCGTATTCCCCCGATAGATGCCAACTGCGTACCGTTCCCGCGGCCGGCAAAATCGGCAAATTCCTTGCAGCCCAAGGGCATACGCCATTTTAAATTTAACGCAAAAGAAAAAGACCCGCCAGTTTCTGCGAGTCTCAAAATAATCATTATTTTGAGAAGTCAGTCGGGTTAACCTTGATACCAGGCGCCATGGTAGACGTCAATGTCAGGCTCTTAATGTAAATACCCTTTGTACTTGCTGGGCGTGCCTTCAAAACGATGTCGTTCATGGCTTTGAAGTTTTCAAGCAGCTTGTCAGCATCGAAGCTCTTCTTGCCGATTGGGGCATGGATAATACCTGCCTTGTCAACACGATAAGCAACTTGGCCGGCTTTGATATCATTGACAGCTTTGGCAGTGTCCATGGTAACGGTGCCGGTCTTCGGGTTAGGCATCAAGCCTTTCGGGCCAAGAACCCGGCCTAAACGACCAACCTGAGCCATCATCGGTGGTGTTGCAACGGCAACATCAAAGTCCAACCAGCCATCTTGAATCTTTTGTACCAAATCTTCGGCACCAACAATGTCAGCACCGGCGTCTTCAGCAGCCTTGGCTTGGTCGCCTTGGGCAAAAACGATGACCTTCGACGTCTTACCGGTTCCGTTTGGCAGCACAACTGCGCCACGGATCTGTTGGTCAGCCTGCTTTGGGTCAACGTTTAAACGATAGGCAACTTCAACGGTTTCGTCGAACTTGGCATAGTCGATTTTCTTCAGCAGATTAACCGCTTCTTCAGGGGTGTACTGCTTGTTTGAATCAACCGCTTTAGCAGCCTCTAAATACTTTTTACCTTTTTTAGCCATTCTGGGTTTTCCTCCTTGCAAATGTGGTCACTGGGAGATCAGTTTTCTCCCTTCCACCTGATTACCTCAGTTTTCACTGAGAATCCGAACAGTGCGTCTTAGTCTTCGACTTCGAAGCCCATCGAACGAGCCGTTCCTTCAACCATGCGCATAGCCGCTTCAACATCGGCAGCGTTAAGGTCTTGCATCTTTGTTTCGGCGATTTCCTTGACCTGAGCCTTGGTTACCTTAGCAACCTTCTTGGTATTCGGTTCGCCGGAACCATGTTCAACACCAGCAGCTTTCTTCAAAAGAATTGCAGCCGGCGGGGTCTTGGTTACGAAATCAAATGAACGATCTTCATAAACCGTGATGACAACCGGGATAATCATGCCGGCTTGATCAGCCGTACGTGCATTGAAATCCTTGGTGAACCCCATAATATTGATACCGGCTTGCCCAAGTGCAGGGCCAACCGGAGGAGCTGGGGTTGCTTTCCCAGCAGGAATTTGGAGTTTGACAATGTTTGCTACTTTTTTAGCCACGAGACATACCTCCTTAAGTCCGTGATGTGGTTATGATGGCCAGAAGTTTTGGCCTCCCACGCGTATGCTGAAAACATACTTAAGTAGCGTAGCACGCCCATGTATAAAAGGCAAGAGCGTTGAAAAAGAATCCCTGCAGATCATGAACTCTTTCCGACAAGCAAACCGTGTTCATAACCATGGCCAGCCGTGCTTTAAATACAACCGCTTAACGCATTCAACAACGATCAGGTAAGTCAACACGATGAGCGCTGCACCCGGCCAATAGCTAAGTGGCAACACCGCAAAGTCAAAGGCACGATGCAGCGGCGAGAGGATGAGGAACAAGCCCACCAACAAGGCCAACATGGTCGACAGAATGACGATGGCCGATGCCGGCGCCCGCCAAAATGGTGTCACCCGCGTCCGCAAAACGTGCACGACTAACGATTGGGTGAACAGACCGACAACAAACCAGCCTGCCTGAAAAACATGCTGTGCCGGCAAACTGGCCGCATGAGCCCCGATTCCGAGCCCAAACCATAAGAATAGGAACGTTGTGATGTCAAAAAGCGAACTTAACGGCCCAAATGTCAACGTATACCGCAACAACCCCTTAGCGCGCCACGGGGTCGGCTTGGCTAACGTTGCGTCATCCACATTATCCCAGGGAATGGTCATTTGCGACGTATCATAAATCAAATTTTGCACCAGCAGCTGAATCGCCAGCATCGGCAGGAACGGTAGAAAAATGCTGGCAACCAAAACCGAAAAGGCATTCCCAAAATTCGAGGCGATCGTCATTTTAATGTACTTCATGGCGTTGGCATAGACCCGTCGTCCCTCAAGAATGCCATCTTCAAGCACCAGCAGACTCTTTTCCAGCAAAATAATGCCGCTCGCGTCTTTGGTGATGTCCGCAGCCGTATCGACACTGATACTGACGTCGGCTTCGCGCAGTGCGGCGGTGTCATTGATGCCATCACCCATGTACCCAACCGTATGTCCGGCTGCCCGCATGGTTTTAATAATCCGCGCTTTTTGCAACGGGCTGAGCTTCACGAACAGATCCGTCGACTCGACAGCCTGCCGTAATGCCTGGTCGTCCATGGCTTCGACATCATTTCCCGTGACAACAAGCTGATTGGCAATACCCACCTCTTCGGCAACATGTTGCGTAATAATGGCGTTATCACCGGTCAAAACTTTCACGCGAACGCCGTGGTTCCGCAATAAGCCAACCGCCTCTTTGGCATCTGGCTTGGCTGGATCCAGAAAACCCAGAAAACCGGCGATCACCATATGCTGTTCGTCAGCGGTCGTATAAATTTCCTGTTGATGGACGTCTTGCCGGTAAGCCACCACAATCATCCGCATCCCCTGACCACTCATGGCCGCGTTTGTATGTTGAAGTTGCTTGAGCCGCTCTGGAGTAATCGGCAGCACTTCGCCATGCAGTTCGACCCGATCACACACCGCCAGCATTTCCTCAAATGCCCCTTTGGTGATCATCCACTGGTGGTCCTCATTGGCGACGACGACCGTCAGCCGCCGCCGCTCAAAATCAAACGGAATTTCATCGATTTTGGTTAATCCCGAGGGCAAGTCCGCCAAAATTGCCTCGTGCTCATGCGCGTAATTCACCACTGCCGTATCCATCAAGTTATGCCAGCCGGTCTGATAATTGGCATTCATATACGCCATCCGCAGCACCGCCGGATCGGTGGCCCCAGTCGCGTCAACATACCGCATCACGACCACGCGATCTTCGGTAATCGTGCCGGTTTTGTCAGTAAAAAGGGTATCGATGGCCCCAAGATTTTGGATCGCATGCAGCCGTTTCACAATGACTTTTCGTTTCGACATGGCAAGCGCGCCTTTTGCCAGATTGCTATTGACGATCATCGGCAACATTTCTGGGGTCAACCCCACCGCGACCGCAATCGCAAAAAAGAACGCCTGGGACCAATCCTGCTTGGTAATGCCGTTGATTACGAACACCACCGGCACCAATACCAGCATCATGCTGATCAACACCCGGCTGATGGCCCGCATCCCTTGTTCGAAGCTTGTCGGCGCGGGTTTATGGCCGATTTGATTCGCCATATCGCCAAAATAAGTGGCATCCCCGGTTTTCAAAATGACCGCGGTGCCAGAACCGGAAATCACGTCTGTTCCCATGAAGACCAGATTCGGCGCATCAAAGAGACTTTGCTCCGGTTCTAAAGTGGCTTTGCCGGCCGTTTTCTCCACCGGCATCGCTTCACCGGTAAAAGACGATTGATTGACGAACAAATCGTGCGTCGCAATCAAATAAGCATCGGCCGGAATCATATCACCGGTTGCCAGCTGGACAATGTCGCCCGGCACGACTTCATCCATCGGCCGCTCCTGCGTTTGCCCGTCACGCGTCACCGCTGTCGTATTGGCAATCAAGGCAGCCAGCGCATGGCTTTCTTTTTGCGACCGATATTCCTGCCAAAAGTGAATCGAAACAGAGAGCGTAATCATCAGCCCCATCATTCGGGCACCATCATAATCCGCCGTCATAATGGAAACGATGCATAATAAAAGCAGGACCCAGACAAAAGGTTCATTAAAAGCGGCAAACAAAATTAAATACCACGGCCGCGGATGTTGGGTCACGACGGTATTGGATCCCGTTTCTTCCAGACGATCGGCGGCCTCGGCAGGCTTCAGACCTGCTTCACGGGTTTTCAGTGTCGCCAGAACCTCCTGTGGCTGCTGCTGGCTATACTGCATCAACGCCGCCGTTTTTTCCTGGGTAGAAGCGTTATGCCTTGTTATGGTTTTCTTGAACATCATCTCTTGTTATATAAAATGTGGAAGCATGCCATTTTGGCATCAATAAACTTTTATATAGTTCCTTTCTTATTTGAGTGGCTGTCTTCATTAAGCCTCGTGATGACGCAAGGCCGGCCACCTGACAGATAACTTCCAAAGAAAATCACTTGTCAGCCGGTCATGAATACATTTCGCAATTTTTCCACTGAAGCCACATGAGCACCTTCCACTTAATTATTGCGTTCATGTCTTCGTGGGTGCTTCGTCGCTATTATCTTGTTCCATTAAGTCCTTTGTTCACTCCTTCCTGTAAATCTGCCGAAAAGTTACGAATAATTGTAAGCAATTAGTTTTACTCAAAGAATAACTTGACAGTAAGATGGTTGTCAAAGATAACTAAAGTAGCATTGTTGTCAGGAAGACCTTCTTGGAGGAAAAATTAATGATTTCTTCAGCATTAGCCCAAGCTGCCGCGATTCGTGCCGGCGCCATTACCAGCGCCGACTTAATCGATGCGGCGGCCGATAAAATTGCCAAGCTCAATCCCAAACTGAATGCCATCACCTGGACAAGGTTTGCGGCTGCCAAACACGATGCCGCGCAACTGAAAGACACCGGCCAACCATTCTTGGGTGTGCCGCTGGTCTTGAAAGGCCTGGGGCAAAACTTCGCCGGCGCACCGGCCACAGCGGGCAGTCGACTATTCAAAGATGCCAAAGCTACCAGCACCAACAACTTTGTCAAGGCATTACAGGCACTGGGTTTTGTGATCATCGGTCAAAGTAATGTCCCGGAGTTCGGCTTTAAAAATATCACTGATGCCACGCTTTACGGTCCGGCACGCAATCCGTGGAATCTGGACTATTCGCCAGGTGGCTCTTCCGGCGGGGCGGCGGCGTTGGTCGCGGCTGGCATCAGTCTGCTTGCTGCCGGATCTGACGGTGGCGGTTCGATTCGGATCCCCGCTTCTTTTTCCGGCTTAATCGGCTTAAAACCTACCCGCGGCCGGGTGCCGACCGGGCCTGGTGAGTGGCGCGGGTGGCAAGGTGCTTCCATTAATTTTGCCTTGACCCGCACTATGGCTGACACTGAGGCCTTGTTGCGCGGACTGGCAACTACCCAATTAGCCGCACCGTTTATTGCGCCACCGCTGCATCTCGAAGACGTCAATGACCCGCGGCCGTTAAAAATCGCCTACACCACGCAATCGCCTGTCGGAACACCGGTTAGCGCAACGGCAGTCAAGGCAGTCGCGTTAGCCGTGGATGCGTTGCGCGCGGCTGGGCACACGGTTGTTGAAGCACAACCCGATGTGGATGGCACGGCATTGATGAAGGCTTATTATTTGATGAACGGCGGCGAGACGGCGGCCATGTTCCAAGCCTATACCGAGCAAACCGGCCGCGCGGTCACTGCGGAAGACGTCGAACCCGTCACGTGGGCCATTTATCAAGCCGGACTGCACACGACGGCCGCTGACTATAGCCGCTCGTTGGGAGTCTGGGATCAGGCAGCCGAAGCTTACAGTCATTTCCACGACAGCTATGATCTGCTGTTGACGCCAACGACAGCCAAAACGGCGCCGCGCATTGATGCCGAGTTACAATCACCTGCCATCGTCGATAAAATGAAACATGCAGCCGAGCTTGCGCTTGAAGAACAAAAGCAGCTCGTCTGGGATTTATTTGAGCCCAGCCTCGCATACTCGCCGTTCACCCAACAAGCCAACTTAACCGGCGCCCCGGCCATTAGCTTACCCACCGCGATATCACCGGATGGTCTACCACTAGGCATTCAGTTTGTGGCTGCGAAGGGTCGCGAAGATCAGTTACTGCGACTTGGTTATTGGTTCGAGCAGCACAACCTGTTACAAATGTATCCACTAAGCGAGTCGGATGATATTTCACAGGCAGAATAAACCATTCTCAATGACAATTTGCGTGCAAACGAAAAGCCTTAGTCCAGCAAAACCGGATTAAGGCCTTTTCTATCCCTTATGTGCTTTCTTACTTTTCACTTCAGGAACGCCTGCCTTGAAATTGACGTAACGTGCCAATGCAAAAAGGTAATCAGACAGCCGATTACTGTATTGCAAAACCACCGCAGTAACAGTCTTATCTCCCTCAGCCAGCAGATCCAGCGAGCGCTCTGCCCGACGTGCCACGGCGCGGCCATATTGCAACGCCGCTGCCAGCGGATGGCCACCGGGTAACACAAAAGCGGTGATGCGCGGCACCTGGGCCATCATGTCATCAATCGCATCTTCCAGTGCCTTGACATGCGCTTCGGTAATGGTGTGGTGCCGCGGCACCGCGACGTCAGCCAGCAACTCATAAAGCTCCCGCTGCCGATCCTCCAACGCCTGCGCAAGCCAATCAAATCCCGGCGTCGCAGTTGCTTGCGACGCGACATAGCCGAGCCATGAATCAAGCTCGTCCAAATCGCCCAGCGCAATAATTTGGGGATCATATTTCGGCACTTTCTTACCATTAATCTGTTTCGTGGCACCGTGATCACCGACTTTTGTGTAAAGTTTCATGCCGAGTCCTCTTTTCCGTAAGTGCTTTATCCGCGATTGAACCGTTTCAGTCCTTGTTGCAACACCAACAGTACAATCGGATAAAAAACAAGATTTCCGATCGCATGATAAGTATCAAACAACAAACCACTGATATAATACGCCCAAAAGCCCAGCCCATTCAAACTGCCGATGACCGCCATCCCCAGACTGACAACAAACCCGTAAAGATACCCAAGTAACCCGGCTAAGCCGATTTGGAGCCAGAGCAGGCGCCGGACAATCGGCAACATCAGCACAATCGCCTGTAACACGAGCATACAGATCATATAGGCCGCGATTTGCGGAAGCGTCCACAAGCCAAATCCTAAAACAAGGTTGGAGACCACCAGCGTACTGACGGTCAAGCCGAGTCCCCAGCGCAGCCCAAGTAACAACGTCACGACCATCAAAATATCTGTCACCGGCTGAACGTTGGGAATCGGCACTTTAACGATCCGCAAAACCGTGCACAAAGCCGTCAATAGACCAAGCAAAGCCACCGCCCGAACAGGCGATGGCTTTTTGGCTGACGCTGGCAGCTTCATTTGGTAACACTCAGGTCAAAAACGACTTTATCGTGGTTCTTGACCGGTTGCGTTGTGGCACCTTTTTTCGCCATCTTGCCATTGATGGTGTACAGCCAGTAGGTCTTCTTGGCAACATTTTGCTTCTTGCCGGCAATCTCAGTGATAAACCCTTTCGAAGCCTTGACCGACCAACCTTTTTTCAGACCGGTCATCACCACTGACTTTTTCGGCTGGGTAATCTTTTTCTTGGCAAACGCCTTGCCATTTTGCTTCAACTGGTAAGTGACCACAATTTGGTTCGGCTTGCTGCTGGATTTGGCAGCGCTGCTCGAACTGTTGCTGCACCCAGCTAGCACAAATATTGCTGCAAAAAAGACAACCAGTGAACGTAAAGCTTTCTTCAACATAACCTTCATTTTCCTCCGCATTTTTACTTAATTGGGCAAGCGCCGCCAGCACAATCCGTCTGGTCAACTAATTCCAGATCTTTTTGATCATGATTGGCATTTTGGGCGGCAAAAACAGCTGCGACCGATCCGTGAATCTTGGCGCACTTTTGCTGATAGGTGTCTGCATCAATCGGCTCTTTTGGTGCCTGCTTGAAGCCTGAGCCAACGTACGGCAACATGGATGTTGACTTGATCACGTGCCGATACTGTGACAACAAGCCGGCAATCTGATCGGCTTCTTCCGGCTGGAAGGTGACCGTGCAGCTGACCGCATTATCCGACCAGTATGTCTGCAAGAACGCCTGGGTCGCGATCTGTTCGGCAATTGAAACCGTCCCGGCCGAAGCAAATGCCGGATCATCGGCATGCGCCGCGCGAATCGGGAACTCGACAACCATCGTGTTCTTGGTGTAAACATCCGGCTCAATATGATAACCGCATGCTTTCAAAGCCGGCAGCAACGGATCGTTGGCCTGGAAACGAATACGCTGAATCAAATAACCAGCATAATGGAAGTGCATACCTTCTGAAACCCCTGCCAGCTTAGCAACGGTTCCCGATGGCTTAACCGTGGTGTGTTTGCGGGAAGGCTCACAGCCCAATGCATCGGAATAAGCCTGATCCGCATCAACCACCGCGTGATACAAGCCATCCACTGCTTGCTTGATTTCCGGGTTATAAATCGGCTTCTCAAGCATTTTACCGGTGTGCGGATCCACAACCGGTTCAAATCCGGATACGACGCGATGACCGAAATCATCCAGGAACCAATCCTGAATTCCGGACATCGAAATGCCGATGCGGCGATTCTTCCTAATAATATCACGGGAAACCTGCCAGTCGTAATTGCTGAAGGTTACCCGCTTGGCATACCGCGTTGCCAGTGCGAAGGCCTGCTTCAGCTTCCAGCCTTGTTGCACTGCAACGACCGGAAAGAGTTCAAACAGATTGCACGGTTCACCATTGGCTAACGAAATCTCGCCACATGGGTTGGTGCCTTCCACATCCGGATCGTTAGCCGCGTTTTCACCATCGACAATCCGGCCGAAGCGGCGTGATAAATCGAGGTTCACAACACCCGGTTCACCGTTTTTGGCAATGGCTGTCGCAATCGGTGCATAAGCGTCAAACTGCGTATCAATCGCGACACTGTTATTAGATGCCCAGCGGTGATGATAAAGCTTTTTTTGATCCTGCTTCATCGTGATGAACGCGTCATCATCGGCCGAGCCTAACGACATTTCCGCGGAACGCCGCACATTGCCGGCCACGACCGTCTTGCCGATCAAGTTGCCAATATCCGTGGCGTCAACCGCAGTCAACCGCTGGCCAACCCGGGCATTAAGCACCTTGTTAATATCCAGCAACATCTCGACTAATGGCATCGGGCCGGAAGCCGTGCCGCCAAAGCCATGAATCCGGGCGCCTTTTGGCCGAATCCGACTGATATCCAGTACCAGTTTGGTCTGACCACTAGGATTGGTCGTTGCAAAATGATGATCAATCACCTTTGCGTTGGCTAAAACCCAGCCTTCACGGGTATCAGGCAAAACGTAGCGATCATTATGCTCGGCTGCATGCGCCTGTTCCCAAGCTTCCCGATCAACCGCACCCATTTTCAGTGATTCCGCATAGCTGGCACTGCTGCGATCAATCACAATCGTCAGGTCAACGGCGTTTGCGACTGGCGGCAATTTGGCAATGTTGTCTTTGGTGACGGAAAAACCGATGCCGCCGCCTTTCATCAATTCGTCAAACATAAAGGAATACGGCATCGAGACAGCAGGCTGGTCAGCCGAAAAATCTGTCGGGACGATATGCGACTCACCATATGGCTGCGGGCGAATGGCGATAAACCAACAATTATTCAAGGCATCGCCATTGCGCTTTTGATAATCGGTTCCGGAAATCCACAGGTTACGGCCAGATGGCGTGCCGGCCAGCCCGTAAATAAGCTTGAAAAGATTCCGTGCCTCTTTTTGCAGTTCGTCCACGACTTCTGAATCGGGATTGGCTGTATGTAACCGCGGATCAAGGTTAATATTCCCCTCAACCACTCGTTTGACGGTTTCATCCCAATTCTCGGTACGTTGTTGATCCGGCAACCACCGGGCATAGGTCCGCTTATACGTGACCCACCCCAGTTCACCCCAGTGTGGCTTAATTTCTTTCTTGACCTCGGCAATAAAATCAGGTGCCAAGGTGATCGGTTTCATCATAACTTGCATAGCTGTCCCTCCCGTATACAAGATATGGTATAGCCAAACGAACCTAATATCAAGATATAGATTAATCAATAACAAATTGTCAATGTTGGCAACCACCTGCTCAACGCGGGCTGCACGGCTTTTTAAAAATACAGGCGAAATTAAAAAATCGCCAGCGCAAGAAAACGCTGGCGACATCTGATCTATTTGTGGATTTAAAAGACTGGTCCGACATACGGCCGCACTAACACATGGTCCAAATCAAGACTTTTAAGCTCGGCCAAATCATTCACAAAGCAGGTAATCGATCCTGCCAACATCAGATTCATTTTCATCTCGCCAAGCTGAAGCGCCACGATTGGCATGTGGTGCGCATAGGCGTACCCGATCTCAAATGCCGTTCCCGGATCGGGGTTTTCACCGACATAATCCAGAATGGCGACTAAGACCGTCGAGCGGTGCAGACCCTGAATGTCTTCACCAAACACCTGCCGCTGCCACCCTGGTGAGTTCGGCGTTAACCCCGCCTTATTCGTGTCATCGCGCGGTGAAAAAATAGCGGTGACCGATTCATTTGCATGCAAAGCTGCCAAAACCTGATCAAGCCGCTCAATCTGAGCAGGATCAAAAAACGGTGCAGCCAAATATACTTCTGCCATATTTGTTTACTCCTTGAGCGGCTTCTGTCCGCAAAACTTTAATTCAGCAGCACTTAAAAGTCGCGTTGCCGCTGCCATAAATATTCGGCGATATCATGATCCACCAACCGATTCTCGTGTAGTAGACTATGGGCTGCCCGCGGTCCGCGAATCACAACTTCGGTATAATCTTTAATCCGATCCTTCACTAAATACCGCACGGCAAAGCTGCTGCTGATCGCCACTTCGCCATCGTGGCGCCCACCCAACATCAAATCGCCGGCAATATTCAACCACCGCAAATCTGGCGGCAAGTTGGTAATCGAACGTTGAAAGTACTGATAGATCGGCGCCGTGTGCTCCGGTCCTTGACGAGTCAACGGCCAATTAAGAATCGGCGAACGCCGCGCAACCTCCACATCATTCATCGGTGCGGCAATCGTCACCAAATTAGCAACCGGAACGGCAGGTTGGCTCAATAAATACAGCACCGCCGTCACCCCGCCCATCGAATGCGCGACCAAATTAACCCGCGTAAACGCCTGCTGCTCCTGCAAAGCGGCGATCACATGCTTTAACCCGCGCAACTGGGCAGCGGGCCGCACCGTTTTGTCCGTATACAACACCTGAACGGCAGCGTGGTGATTCAGATTCAACTGTCCGCGCAAATGAACGCTGCTATCCGGGGCGACAATCGCCACGACATCCTTACTTAAGCCATAACGCCGCTGCATACGCCACAACATATGGCCAAACGAATACCGCGTCCCCAGATGCCCGGGAATAAACAACGTCGGCGTTGGATCCATCACGAGCGGAACCGGCGCGTAGCCAGTCCGGGCCAACAAAAGATAGTCTGCAAGGCCACCGACAACGATAATCACGCCCAGCGTCACAAGAATCCAGAACCAGCCGCTCATACGCGTTACCTACAGCTTGTCGACTTGATCAAAGTCCAATTCAGCTGTCACTTCACGGTCAAACATTTCCGTAACAACTTTCAACTTCATCTTATCCTTATCAACTGCCGTCACTTTACCATGCATGCCGGTAAAGGCACCGTCGATAATCGTCACTGGCTCGCCCACATCAAACTCAACATTCTGATGACGCGTGCTCATGCCCATCGAATGCAGGACACTGGCAACTTCTTCCGGCAGCAAAGGCGCTGGCTTTGAACCGGCACCATGTGAACCGACAAACCCCGTAACTCCCGGCGTATTCCGGACCACAAACCAAGACTGGTCAGTCATGACCATTTCAACCAACACATAGCCAGGAAAAGTCTTCTTCATCTCGACTTTATCCTTACCATTCTTTTGTTCATGTTCCTCTTCTTCAGGAACGACCACCCGAAAAATATAATCATCCATATTCATGCTGGTCGTCCGCTGTTCAAGGTTCGTCTTCACCTTATTCTCATAACCGGAATAAGTGTGCAACACGTACCAATGTTTCTCTGCCGATGTTACTGTTTCAGCCATAATGCGTCTCCTTTTTGTGTTTTGAGTCAAAATAAAAAACCGTCATCGAAGGCGGTTTTGCGCTGCTCATAGTATAGCAAAGATGAAGCGGTTTGTCAGGCTTTAATACAAGAACGCCTGAAAGATCATGTTAATGACCCAATCTACCGCCGCAAAATAAATGGCAAAGATAATGGAAGTCATGATGACGGTAAACGTATCACGCCGTGTCTGTTTCGCGGTCGGCCACGTAACAGCCTTCATTTCCGCAAAAACACTTTTGATAAATTTCATCAGTCTGCTCCTTCCATTATTACTTGGTTTCTTGGTGAACCGTTACCCGGCCACAATGTTTACAAAATTTTCTTAAAGTTAACCGTTCCGTTCGCTTCGGGTTTTCGGGAACAAAATAATTCCGTTGCCCACAAACCGAACAAGCTAAAGCAACTTTCTTTACTGACATCTTGTTCCCTCCAGTCACGTCCAATATGATACCAAGGTTGTCCATGAATAGCAAGCGTCAGCAAACAAAGACGGCACCATCTTTAGTGCCATTAATATTTCGTTATTATAAGTATCTGAGGTCATTTTTAAAAAAGTATCCCCAACCACAACGTCACCAACAACACCCCACCAAAGCTCAAGAGCGAACGAATGGTGAAAATAAAAGTTTTGTCTTTACTAGGTGAATTGGTATAGGCCCTTGTGTTGTGGAGCACCAGTGGCCATGTCGCCAGTACCAGCAAACTCCAAATCGGCAGGATGCCAGTAACGATGCCGAGTAATAAGGTGACAAAGGTGGTAAACGGAATCAGCCGGTACCAACGCAAGGCACGCTTTTTCCCGAGGTAATAGGGCAATGTGTAGCGTTCATTTTTCACGTCTTGTTCCAGATCGGCGATGTTGTCGGCAAACATGACCGCTGCGTTCAGGATGACAATCGGGAGAACGGCGATGAATAACTGCAGCAACCACCCGAGATTCAGTGAAAATGCAAATGTGCGGCGGCCCAAGACGAGATCTAAGGGTTGCGGTGCCTGCATGTTGATCAGCACGGCAATCGTGAATGTGCCGAAGCCTTCGACGATTCCGGCCAGTAATTCGCCAAGTGGGAGCCGAGATAAGGGGATTGGACCAAACGTATATAGAATGGCGATGCCAACGCCAATGGCACCGATGACCAGAAGGCTGAGATTCGTGCGCATCACAAGAAGCAGGCCAAGAACGACACTCACTAATAGCATCAGAATCGTCAACGCCAACATCCCCCAAGGTGACAGATGCTCGCGACCGATGATATTTTGTTGTTGCTGATAACTACGGTCCTTGGCTTTGAAGTAGTCTTGCACGTTGTTGAAACCAGTGACAAACAAAGCAATGGCGAGCTGGGCCAGACCGTAAAGCAGGCTGTTGACCCAGGAAAATTGTTGAAAAGCCCATGCGGCGTAACTAATGCCTAGCGCATACGGGAGCATGCTCGCTGCTTTTGCCGGTAAGCGAATAAATTCAAGAAACAACGGCCAAGTTAGGTGTTTGTATGGTTGCGTCATAACAAGACCCCCATTCCCAGGCCGAGGGTTAATAAGCCATTTTCCAAAACCAGGTTCACGACGGCGGTGTGGAACGTTCGTGGCTTGCTTGGGTCCCGAATAAAACGATGGACGTTGCGAATGACCAGTGGCCACGCCAATTCAATCAGCAATGCCCAGCTCGGCAAGGCGCCAAACACAACTGCTAACAAGACCGCGAGGAAACCAACATAGGCTAACAAGGCGTAAACCCGCGGTGCCCACCAGTGACCTAAGTACATGGGCAACGTATGCCGATGATTCCGCTCATCTTCCTCCAAGTCAGCCATGTTGTTGGCTAGCATGACGTTGGCAATGGTGGCCATTGGCGTAATGCAGGTCAAGCCTAAAGCGATAATGGCAATAAAATCGCCACGCAAGACAATCGTCGGCCATCCCCAGTCCAGTGCGATCAATTTTCCGGGGGCAATATTAATATAAGTGGCAATCACCGGAATGCCCAAGCCCATCACGACACCGGAAAAAATTTCTCCCAATGGCAACCGCGACAATGGCAACGGTCCCCAAGTATATAAGATGCCGATTGCAAAACAGGCCATCCCCATCAACAACACAAGCCAGTCAGTCCGCACAACCAAAACAATCCCAAGCAACGAGGCGCCTGCCAGCATCCCGATAATGATTCGGCTAACTAGCTTCGGATTTAACTGCTCCCGGCCGATCACATTAACGGCTTGCTGATAATGTTCATCTTTGGCTTTACGATAATCCATCAAGTTGTTTAGCGCCGTGGTCATCATGTCAAAAAGCAACATCGCCACCAGGAATAACCCCGTGTTCACAGCATCAAAGCCGTGAAAGTAACTCACTGCAAATAACGTCCCAATCGCAAACGGCAAAATACTTGCCAGCTTCGTGCGAATTTCCACCAATTCCAAGAAAATCGGTAGCGTCATCAACTTCCCCCTCTTTAAACCGCGCCATTTCACGCTCTCATTTAGCGATTTTCGCCAGCGTGTAGCCGGAATGTTTGAACAGTTTGAAACTGTCTTTCAATCCCGAGCTGACGTAAACTTTTTTGTCCTTGGTGACAAAAATGGCATCGGCATATTTCAGCTTTTCGATATATGCCATCCCATCGACTAACCCTTTATCGAACGTTGCCGTTGACAAGGCGTCGCCGTCGACACTTTTGTTGGTGACGATCGAAACGCCCATCAGTTCATTGTCAAACGGGTAGCCGGTTTTGGGATTCATAAGGTGCATATAAACTTTACCATTAACTTTGAGATAGCGCTCGTAGATTCCGGAAGTTACAACGGTTTTGTTACTGGCAGGCAAAGTGCCAATGGCCGTCCCTCGTGGCTTTTTCGGATCCTGAATGCCGACATTCCAGTCTTTTTTCGCATCTTTGGGGCTCTTGCCCATGACGAAAATATTACCGCCTAAGTCAATAATAGCGGTGGTAACATGTTGTTTCTTGAGTGTCTTAACGACTTCATCGGTGATGAACCCCTTCGCGATGCCGCCAAGATCAATGGCCATGCCTTTTTTCTTCAGGTAAACGGTCTGTTGCTTCTTATTAAGAAGGACATCTTGGTAATGCACCAACGGCAGCTTGGCATCAATTTCGCTTTGTGCCGGTTTGCGGGCATCGGCAAAGCCAATGTGCCACAGGCTGGTGATCGGTCCAATCGCCAAATCAAACGAGCCATTGGAATTCTCGCTGTAGTGTTTGGCCGCCGCGATCACGCGATAAACACTCGGCGTCACGTGAACCGGCTTAATCCCAGCGTTTTGGTTAATCTTATCGACTTCCGACCCCTTTTGATTGACGGTCAGCTGATCGGCCAGCTGTTGGATCCGGGAAAAAGCAGCATCTAACGCCTCTTGCTTGCCCTTGTCGTATATTTTAACCGTGACAACCGTGCCCATCAAAAACTGGGTATCCGAATAAGGGTCGCCTTCGACCAACGTGCGTTTAGCTGCAGGCTTGCCGGAACAGGCAGTCGCTACCAATGCCAGCAGCATCAGTAAAACGACGACAACTCTTTTCTTCATCTAAATATTCCTCCAAAAGTGAGCGTGAACCGGCACAATCATCCGGCTGCAGAGCCATTATACGGGGTTTTGTAGGCATAAGAAAAGAACCTGCTCAGAAGAAGTATTCCGAACAAGTCCTTACTTAAGCTACTAGACTAACAATCAGTCCAACCGCTTCGATCGTGAAACCAACAAATTAGTTGTTGTAAACAATGTTGTCAACTTCGATCTTGTTCGTGTTGCCATTTTGTGCAGCATTGACCAGTTGATCAGCATATAAGATGAAGGTATCGGAACTGTGGGTCGCGCCGGAAACCACATCAACCTTGGCTGGTGACTGCTTAGCAACCAACGACTTATTCAGTTCCGGAATGTATTCCTTCGGGCCAACCTTGTTGACTTTCTTCATATTAGCTTCGTACTTGGTGTCAAGTGTCTTGGACTTGCCATCTTTATTGACGTTGTCATAGTTACTTTGCGTAATCTTGCCGTCCTTGACGGTGATGGAGAAGGTAACCCGATAACCATTGAAGTAGTTCTTTTCTTCAAGTGTATAGGTGCCGTCTTTCATCTTGCCGGTATTGTTCACTTCAATCGGCTTGGTGTCACCGGCTTGGGCAGCCTGAATCAATTGTTGTGCATAGTTCTTGAAGGTCAGGCTGGAGTCAGTCGCACCTGAGATCACATCAATTGCCCCAACATTTGTCCCGTTCTTCTGGAACGACTTGTTCAATTCAGGAATATATTCTTTTGGCCCAACCTTAACCTTGGACTTCATTGATTTTTCATAGGCAGCGTCCTTGGTCTTGGATTTACCATTCTTGTCAACGTAGTCATACTTAGTAGAAGTAATCTTCCCGTCTTTGACTGTCATGGCCATTTCAACTTTATAGCCATGGTCATAGCCGGTTTCATTCAGCTTGTAAGTACCATCCTTCAGCGGACCGCCGGCAACTTGCTTTTGGGCTGATGACTTCTTCACCACTTTGCTGCTGGAAGCCTTACTGCTGGACGAATTTTTGCTGCTTGAACTACTGCTGCATGCACTTAAAACCAAAGTGGACAGTGCAACAACGGCTGTCCCCGTCACAACTTTACTTAACTTCATGACATTTACCCCTTTTGCAGTTCATTACTGCGATATTGTGTTCTCAATCACATATTTAGTTTAGCCAGTCAAATCAAAAAAATCAACTAAACTCGGGTATTATAAGCGCTTTCTCATTTTCTTAGATTTGTTTCGAAAGCGTATTTTTGTGTCTTTTTACACAAAAATGTCCGGATTTGGAAAAAGAGAGCTAGAACGTTAGACATTAAGCAAAATTAAAGGCTATAATGACTTGGATACATACTTCACAAAAGTATGGATATTGCAAATGGTAAGGAGTGTTATGCATGGCGAAAACCAATATCGTCGTGGTTGGCGCGGGGTTTGCCGGGGTTTATGCGACAAAGCACCTGGCCAAGCACTACAAACGCAACAAAGACGTGACGATCACGCTGATCGATCGCCACTCGTACTTCACTTATGTCACCGAACTGCACGAAATCGCAGCGGATCGTGTCCCGGAAGATGCGATTCAATACGATTTGCAGCGGCTATTCAATCGACGTAAGAACGTCAAGATTGTCACCGATAACGTGACAGGTATTGACCGCGACAAGAAGGAAGTGGTCACGGAAAACGGCCGCTTCCCTTACGACTATGTGATCTTGGGGATCGGATCACAACCAAATGATTTCGGAACACCAGGCGTTGCCGAACACGGTTTCACTTTGGGTAAGTGGGAAGACGCGATTCGGTTGAAACGCCACATTGAAGATGTCGTGCGGCGCGGTTCCGAAGAACACGATCCGGCTAAGCGCAAAGCTCTTTTGTCAATCGTCATTGTCGGTTCCGGCTTTACCGGTACCGAAACAATCGGCGAGCTGCGTGACTGGCGCGATACCCTCGCCAAACAGTACAAGCTAGATCCGAACGAAATCCAATTTAGCCTGATGGAAATGGCGCCGACGATCATGAATATGCTGGATCGTTCAGACGCGAACAAAGCCGAACGTTACATGGAAAAACGCGGCATCAAGGTCATGAAGAATACCGGCGTTGTCGGCGTTCATGAAGACCATGTCGATCTGAAAGACGGTTCCACTTTCCCAACCTGCACGCTGGTTTGGACAGCAGGGGTCAAGGCAACGGATCAGGCCAAAGACTTTGGCCTGAAACAAGGACGGGCTGGCCGAATCCTGGTTAAGAACAACATGGAATCGCAAGACGATCCAAGTATTTACGTTGTCGGCGATGTCTCACTGGTTGATCAAGACGGCACCGGCCGCGGCCAACCGCAAATCGTTCAAGGCGCCGAAGCAACCGCGCATACTGCCTTGACCAACATTGAAGCCAAGCTGGAAAATAAGGAGCAGATTGAATACAAAGCTAACTATTCCGGATTCATGGTCAGCTTAGGTTCCAAATATGGTGTTGCCAACATCATGGGTTGGTTGCATCTCTCCGGCTTCTTTGCGATGTTGATGAAGCACTTAGTCAACATGCTCTACTTCATCCAAATTTATTCCGGTTATTATTTATTCCAATACTTCATGCACGAATTCTTCCGGACCCGCAACGAACGTAATATGTTCCGCGGCCACCTTTCCCGTCAAGGCAACGTACTATGGACGGTGCCTGCCCGGCTCACGTTAGGCGCGATGTGGCTGATTGATTGCTGGCCGAAGATTCAAGGCAAGGAGTCATGGTTCATTGATAAGCTGCGCCTGCCATTTAGTTGGCTACAACCAGCTGCTACCAGCGGTGCTTCTGCCGCCGGTGCCGATGCCACCAGCGCCGCTTCCGGTGCGGCAGCCGGCGCGGCCAAGGCTACCAAGACTGTCTTTTCACTTTCCTATCAGTATGGGAATGATCCGATGATGGTCTTTGATAAAATGCCGAACTGGTATTACAGCATTACCAAGACCTTGATTCCTAACCAGCAAGTGGCGTTCTTCATGCAAAAAGCGATGACGATCATGGAAATTCTGATTGGCCTCGCCTTGATTGCAGGTCTGTTCACTTGGTTAACCTCGGCAGCCACCATTGCTTTTGTCGGTGTGTTCTGCCTAAGTGGCATGTTCTACTGGGTCAACATTTGGATGATTCCGATGGCCCTTGCCTGCATGAACGGCTCCGGCCGCGCGTTCGGGCTTGATAAATGGGTTGTCCCTTATCTCCAGAAAGTCTTTGGCAAATGGCGCTATGGAACACCGCAATCACTTTACGGTACCGATGCACTCAAATAATTGTCACGATAACGCGTTTAACGGCGCAGAAGACTCTGGGTGGATTTTGCCTAGAGTCTTTTTTCAAGAGCGGGAAGCTGCTGCGGCCATGTTCTGTGGCGTGCAGTGCTCCCCGTCCTTGACGTTCACGTCCCTCTTTTCATTGACCGATGCGAACGACTGATTTTTGTTAGATTGGAGCTTGACCATGAAACGGCCGAATACATTCAAACGCTATCTTAAAATGATTCGCCCTTTTGACTGGATCATTGTCGGCGGCCTGTTTCTTGCAGCCTTCATCCCCTACCTCATCTTCGGCATTCAGGAAAATCAGCAGCAACAAGAAGCCTCGCAGCGCGTTTTAACAGCCGTAGTGACCCATGATGGCCACGAGGTTTATCGAAAAAGGTTAACCGGCCACACTGGCACGACCCAATTCACTTATCGCGCCAAAGACGGCGACTGGAATAAGATCGAAGTTCAAGGTGCCGGCATTGCGATTACCGAAGCCAACTGTCAGGATCAGGTTTGCGTCCGCCGCGGCCGAATCACCAAACCCGGACAAACCATTGTCTGCCTGCCGCACAAATTGTTGATTGAAATTAAATCGAACAAAGGCGGCAGTAACAATACGGGAGGCATGGTGACCGAATGAGCATTTATAAAGCCGACCGCACCCGGCAATATATTTATATTGCCTTGCTCTGTGCCCAAGGCGTCATTATCGGCTTACTGGAGCGCATGATTCCCTTCCCGTTTGCGTTTGCGCCCGGTGCCAAACTAGGCTTAGCCAACCTCATCACCATCATCTCGCTGTTCACGATGTCCATTTCGGATAGCTTCGTCTTGCTGTGGTTGCGCCTTTTGCTCACCACCTTGCTAGGCGGCACCCTCTCAACGTTCCTATACAGCGGAGCCGGGGCACTCCTGTCTTGGCTGGGGATGCTGCTCATCAAACAACTGGGGGAAAAACGCGTCAGCATGATCGGTATCTCGGCCGCTGGCGGCATTTTGCACA
Organism: Lacticaseibacillus zeae subsp. silagei; assembly: GCF_030770335.1. Taxonomy (NCBI): domain Bacteria; kingdom Bacillati; phylum Bacillota; class Bacilli; order Lactobacillales; family Lactobacillaceae; genus Lacticaseibacillus; species Lacticaseibacillus zeae. The sequence goes on from NZ_CP132484.1 coordinate 2,333,415, forward strand.
ACGTCGGCCAACTACTAGTCGCATCATTGATCGCCCAAAGCTGGACGGTGATGCTCTACCTGCCGATCTTAGCCTTTATGGGCATTCTCGCCGGCATCGCAGTCGGCATTGCGGCTAATTTCCTTTTTGAACACATTGATATCTTACGCCGCCTGCGCTACGACCGAAGCAAGCGACGTAAAAAAGGAGGATGTTAACAGCACTCAAATATGACGAACCATATGGAATTAGGCGGTACAACATGGACAGAATAATTAAGTGGAAGCTGTCCGTGTGTTCAAACCAAGTTAACTAGCGAAATGTATTGACAAGAGCCTGAATCGGTACTGTATGATGGTTCTTACCAAAGTTCCGCTAGCTAGCCTTGGGTTGAACGGCTTACTCTGAGCTTCCTCTCAAGTGGCGTTTAACCAGCTAATTGAGAGGAGGTGACAACTTTTGATTAAAATGCATAAGATTAAACTCTATCCCAATGCAACCATGCGGCGTGAACTGGAGCGGTTGTTTAACTATCGCCGGTTTTGCTGGAATCAAGCCCTCGAAACGTGGAATGCCATGTACGATGCGTCCCTAGTGATGGCCGATAAAACTTTGCGTCCTAATGAACGCAAAGTGCGGGACGAACTGGTCTGGAACAAAGCCGATTGGCAGTACGAACAGTCAGCCCGAGTTTTGCAGCTTGCTGTAAAGGATCTAGGTAAGGCATGGAAGAACTACTTCAATCCAAAGATGCCAGATCACGATAAGCCCAACTGGAAATCTAAGAAACGATCCCGCAAAACGTTCAAAACGGATCGGGCACAACTTGTGAATGGCAAGTTACGTTTAGATAAACCTCATGGTGCTGGTGCCTGGTATGACATCAAACTAGCTGAGCAACCGCGCTGGCAAGGTCAGCTTAAACAGGTATGTGTCGTTCAAGACGCTGACGGTTACTATGCCTCCTTTTCAATTGAGGTTCAAACTTCTGTTGAAAAGCGACCGGTTCTAACTGTCACTGGGATTGATGCCAATATCGGCAAGTTTGACTATCAAACGTCAACCGGCTATGCCACTCAACCCACCTTGCCTGAACGTCTGCCACCACTTTACGCCCGCATTGCTCATTATCAGCGCCAATTAGCCCGCAAACGGAAAGTAAATCCCAAGCATTTTAACTCCGCGGCTTATCGCACAACGAGAACCAAGTTGAAGCGTCAATACCAACGAGTTGAACGGATTCAAACGGATTTGCTGCAAAAGTTTACGACGATGCTCGTCACTGATTATGACCTAATTGGGATTGAGGATCTGGATAATCGCCACATGCGCATGAATAAACGTCTCGCCAAGAACCTGCATCGATCACTGTTTGGCAAGTTTAAAGTGATCATGCAGTACAAGGCTGACTGGTATGGGAATACGTTAGTGCTGGCGGATCGGTTTTACCCTAGTACTCAGCGTTGTTCACGATGCGGTTATGTGAAAACCGCTGATGAACGCATCACGCTGAGTGGCAACTTGAAACATCGTACGGGTCACGATGACTATCATTGTTATCAATGTGGCGTGAAGTTGCGGCGAGACGAAAATGCCGTTGAAAATCTTGTGGCTTATGCGAAATCGAAGGTTACGGGGTAGGCTATACCCTTAAAGTTCAGGAGGCGGTCACTGTCATGATGAATTATTTCAGAGTGGGAATACCGTTGTTGACGGGACTAAATGAAATGTAAGATTGTCAATCAAGAAAGGAAATATATAAAACCTTTATTGGTGTCAAAGAGACATTCTTCCACGTTTTATATAACAGCGACACAATGAAAATTCATCCCATGTGGCATGAATACCCGACGTTGGCGCCTGAATTGTCCTCAGCACTAACGTTAATTGAAAAACAGATTACCACCAACAATACGCCAGTGGCTGAAGCTATCCTGGAGATGATCAACGGCGGCGGCAAGCTGTTGCGTCCGGCCTATTGTCTGCTCTTTTCGCGTTTTCAGGATACGGATCGGGAGAAAATGATTGCCTTGGCAGCAGCGATCGAGACCTTGCACACGGCAACGCTCATTCACGATGACATCATCGACAAATCGCCAACCCGTCGCAACCAGATCACGATTCAAAAACAATTTGGCCCGGAGACCGCGGTTTATGCCGGCGACTATCTCTTCGTAGTCTGCTTCAAGCTCCTGGCCCATTACGCCTCAAGCCTCCGCAGCATTCAACAAGACAGCGGCAGCATGGAAAAAATCCTCAAAGGCGAACTGGACCAAATGGCCACCCGCTACCAAACCGACATCACCATTGACGACTACCTCAAACAGGTTTCCGGCAAAACCGGTCAGCTTTTTGCCTTAAGTTGTTTTGTCGGTGCCTACGAAAGCGGCGGTAACAACAATTTCGCCAAAGCTGCCGAAAAAATCGGCATGGACATCGGCATTGCCTTCCAGTTGCTCGATGACATCCTCGACTATACAAGCAACGGCGACACCCTCGGCAAGCCGGTTTGCGAAGACGTCCGCAGCGGGGTCTATTCCGCCCCGTTGATTCTAGCCATGCAGCGCGATCGCCAAGCCTTTTTGCCGTTGCTTGCCAAAAAGGACCAAATCTCCGATGCGGAAATGGATACGCTTCGTGATTTGGTCATCCAATATGAAGGTGTCAAGCAAGCCTACGCCATGGCCCGACAACATACCGAACAAGCCATCGCCGGTTTAAAGAAGTTGCCGGCCGGGCCGGCGCAGGACGATCTGATCCGCTTGACGAGCAGCTTACTGAACCGGAAAGCCTAGACATGTTTGATTGAACGCAAAAAAGAAAACCCACGGTGCTTTCTCACCATGCCAATTGGCAGATGAGGAAACGCCGTGGGTTTTTGTTTGAAGCTTCGATCAATCTACTAGTAAGATTGTAACCGGTTAGAACGTTAGGCAATTGGTAACGCAGAGGTAGGCTATCAGGTAGGATTTCGTTTAGCTAGCAAAGCTTAAGAGACTAACAGCTTTTTCCATGGGACCATTTAAGGCCACAGACCCAAGATTTGACCGATGCCGCTTATGACACAAACAATTCCCAGACTAATAAGACCAATCCTTCGCTGTTTGATCATCTCCGGGCGTCTCCGATACTTTAACCAAGCTGCGTCAATAACCCCGAGAATTATAAACACAATCACCATAATTAAGGTGAAAAGGACAATTCTAACGGGTAAGGGCATTAGTTTCTTCCTCCATGCAGGGCTTAACGTCTCTACAAGTAGGCTACTACATGAACTGCAAGAATAGCCAAATTAAAAATTAACGTTGCTTATGTGCTATAAAACGCTTGTTATTCCGATTGAAGAGACTCATCTTAAATTGACATGATGCTACATGCTCATGAGTCGATACCGAGATGAGGATCAAAAACACAGTGGTTAACGTGCATCAGTGCCCCAACGAATACTTGAACTCAATTTGGGCTTGTCCTCGATCTAAGATGGCCTGACTAAATAAATGCAAAATACATCGTAATCCTATATAATCCACGTGAACTCAGATTTCAAACATCGGTCAGGCATCTTTTTAATATAGCGGGTAAACATTATGGTAAAAGACAATAAGATTTTGACCATCAGCAAAAAAATCATCAACTACGCCGTTTTTCCTCTTACTTTGGCAATCGTTGTCGGACTATCTACACCTGGATCGTTTATTTATCAGGCATTTAACAACGATAATAACGCTATCCCTCTATCCTCCTTAACGCCCACCCCGACAAAGCTTACCATCACACCATATGAGTTGGGCAACTATACCGTTTATGTCGATTACACTGCTCCGCAAGTGCGCGCTTCACGTTCAACAATGGAGAAGCGTTTCAAACATTTCAAAGCCACGATTAATGCTGCTATTGCTCAAAAGAAGGGGCTTCGGTTTAGATACAACACGACTTTTGACAATGGCACTAACAGTGAGGTGTGGGGTGTAAATTTAACGGTTAAGTGAATCTCTTTTAGAAACATCTCAATGTTCCGCTCAATATATTTGATGTTCTTGGCATTGGAAATCACGGATCAAAAAGCGCACAGGCTTATACCTATACTGAATTGCTGCGACATAGGTATGAGTCTGCACGCTCTTTAAATATAAAATCGTTTACTGGAAAATTATCCAGAACAAGGCTTGGATCACCGGCGAAGTTATCAAACCAACAACAATACCGCCCAAGAAAATCAAAATATAAGCAGCCTTCCTGCTTATTGTTCTCCTGCTTTTCATTCATTAACCCCCAACACAATAGATAGCCCGGGTACCTAAAGAGCTTGTTTGTTATTGTCAGTCTAACAATTTCATTTCATTTAAACAATCAATTATAGAAGCAAAAAAGCAAGGTATCTCAGCTTTCAAAAAGCTGTATGCCTTGCTTTTATACCAAATCCCCGTCACCCATTAATGACTATGAACCTTTGCCGCTATCCGCTTACCGAACTCGGTCTGATCAAAATGATCAATGATGTCCTTGACTTCAGCGTAACGCAGGCTGGCGCCGAATAGCGGACTGCCCGGTTCGGTCATGATGCCATCTGCCAGATTGTTGTGGACAACCGTGTCGAAGCCCATTGTATCAACAAAGGCAGCCACTGTGGCAACAGCGTCAGGATCGTTGCCGGTGACGAAGAGCGCCTTCCGTCTCGGGTCGCCTTTTGGTCGCGCCTCTTCTTGCAGATTGTGGTAGCCCATGTGATTGAACGTTTTGACGATTTTGGCATCTTTGAAATAAGCCTGAACCTGTTCGCTGGAAGTCGTGTCCGGATCTAAGACTTCTTCGCGAATGCCGTCCGTTTCCCACCAGTAATTCATGGCATCAATGACCAGTTTGCCTTTCAATAAGTCTGCATCGATGTTCTTGTAGCGACTGAGCGGGATCGCCAGCAGGATGATGTCACTGTTGGCAACGACATCCGCATTCTCTGACGCAATGGCGCCGGGTACTAAGGTTTTGATGGTTAAGGCGATTTTCTTGACGGAGCCTGAACCGGAAATCCGCACTGTGTAGCCGGCGTCCAGCGCCAAACCGGCCAGTACGATGCCGACTTTTCCTGCGCCAAGAATGCCTACGCGTTGAATGGCCATTATTTCACCGCCGCCTTTTCTGCCAAAATCTCTTTAACCCGCGGAATGACTTTCGTACCATACAACTCAATCATACGCTCGCGCTGAGCTGCGGTCTGGTTGCCGGCACCATAAACGAGATCGAAGCGGCCGAGATCGAGCAGGTCAATTGTTTCGGCCATGCGCCGCGCGACGGTCTCGGGGTTGCCGACGTAGAACGAACCTACCTTAGTCTCACCGTCAAACTGTTCACGACTCATCGGTGCCCAGCCACTGGTCAACCCAATGCGATCAAAGTTGGCTTTGATATTTTTAAACGCCACTTCGACAGCTTCATTCTCGTCATCAGCAATGAACCCATGCGAGTGCACGGCAATTGGAAACTCCGGCTTGCCGAGTTCTTTGGCAGCTGCGTGATATAGCTCAATATACGGTTTGAACCGGCTGGCTTGCCCGCCAATGATCGCAATGATCACTTTGTAACCGAACTTAACCGCGCGAATCACGGATTCCGGCGAGCCGCCAATGCCAATGTAAGTCTCAAGTTTACCGTTTTCGGTCTTCGGATAAACTTCCTGATTTTTCAAAGCAGCACGGAACTTACCCGACCAGGTCACTGCCTTTTCATTGCGCAACGCGTCGTATAGCCCCAGTTTCTCATTAAATAGGTCGTCATAATCGGTTAAGTCATAGCCGAATAAGGGAAAAGACTCGGTGAACGAGCCGCGTCCCAGCATGACCTGCGCCCGCCCATTGGACAGCGCATCCAAAGTTGCGAATCGCTCATAAACCCGCACAGGATCATCAGAGCTGAGCACGGTGACCGCCGTTGCCAACTTGATCTGCTTGGTCACTGCTGAAATCGCCGCCAAAACCGTTTCCGGACTCGAAACGCTATAGTCCGGCCGGTGATGTTCGCCAACCCCAAAGACCTGAATGCCCAAGTCATCGGCCAGCTCACCTTCGCGCACAATCTGACGAATGGATGCAGCGGCGGTCTGTAAACTGCCGTCTTCATTTGCCACAATGTCACCAAAAGTTTCAAGTCCAAACTGTAAATGCTCAATGTCTACCATCGAAAATGCCTCCCATGCGTGTTACTTACTTTTTGTAAGCTAGTAACGACATCATAGAATATTTTGGGCGAGAAAGCAACCACAAGACTTTGAATATAGGAAAGGACATGATCAACTTGTCAAATCAATTTTCACTTTGCTATTTGCACTGAACGATAAGCCAATAAATCAGCATTCTGGTCAACATGGGTAACGAAAAGAATAACCGCACCTTCTGTAGCCATTTCATTTATCAAGTCTGCAATACATCGCATGCCACTCGTATCAATTCCAGAAAAGAACTCATCAAGCATCAACATTTTGGGTTCTTGAAGCCAAAACAAGAGAAATGTTAATTTCATGACTGTGCCTAGCGACAGCGCCGACGTTAGTTCGTTGTAATATGCTCCAAGTTTCATCTTTTCCAGTAAATACGGCAATTTTGCCAGCCTTTGTCGATTGATTTTATCAAAGGAAATCAAAAAATCCACATGTTCTTTGGCGCTTAAGTTGGGATCCAGTATATTCCCGTCATGAAGATAAACGATCTCCTCTCGCATTAAATCAGTGTCGATTACCCCTTCGTTTGGTAATAGGTCAAACGCGAGTAACTTAAGGAGCGTTGTCTTTCCAACCCCGTTCGACCCCATGATTCTATAGATGCTTCCCGAGGAAAAATGCAAAGAAAGGTCTCGAAATAGTACATTATCATCGTAAGAAAAGCTAACGTTCTTTACCCGAACCTGATTGCCCATATCTTCCCCTCTTTATACATAATGAGACCACTGTTAGCAGAGCTAATACACTCAGCGTTGCAGTGAGCGTCATTGCAGTTTCCAAAATGATGAATAGTTGTATATTGATTCTGTCGACAACAAGTAGCGTCAACGGCAAAGCACTACAAGGCGCAACAAAAGCCAAAGAGATACCCTCAATAATCGTTCTGAAAGATTTTACACGAAGCTGCTCTCTAATTTCAAAAGCATTGGTATCATGATTTCTCGTATATCCCAGTAAACCCTTCAATTGATAAACCACTGCCATTAAGTAAGAGATACTAAGGGTGGCCAGAATTTGTAATCCCACTTCCAAAAATGAAAGTCCTTTAATCCAGCTGAAAAGTAGGATCAAAAAGACTAAAGGCATTAATTTAACGGTGAGGTACACCAGAAAGGAGCATAGACACCGATGTACAAGCATCTCTAAGTGATTATTCCAAATAAATATTTGTTTATGAACATTTATTTCAAAATAACCTGGAAGATTATTAATAATCGTCTGATACAGAACCATGGTGCTGTAATAAATTGTGACAAACACGACCAACAACGAGTATCTTTCATCTACGCTGCTCATTAGAAGTGCAAGCCCACTACTGCTGATAAAGTAAAACCATGTGCCAATCTGTCCAGTATCTTTGATCGCTAAGAAAATGGCACTTTTCACTGGAACCTTCATGTATGACCACTTGAAACTGATTGGCTTACGATATTTGTAAAGTCCAAAAAAGACTATCAAAATCAATACTAAAAATAGCACATACTGCGGTTCAAAACTGAAAAAGGATGCAGCAGTTAAAATGTTTTCGTTTAAAAAAATTCTTATAAACTCGACGCATAAACTTTTCCCCACACTTGCTGTGAATACAAATGCAAAAATAAGTACAAGTACATTCTTTACAAGCTCGTTCCTCAGCCACTTCTCCAATGAAAAGTGCATAAAAGTAATGCGTGCAATGCCCAATGTCGCCAGAAAGAGACTGCCAGAAAGCCAACAAACGCCGCGAAGATTTTCTATCGTCAGCGTTATAAGAAAGAGCAAAAAAGGTATTCGCGTAATGGAGATAATTGCTCTTATACAAAATGCAGCCTTCAACAAACTTGAGGAAATGCCCGAACGCACTCCGAATCTTATTATTGGTTGATTCAAGGACATGAGGCAAAGCGACTTTAAATCCTGATAATAAATGACGGCGTTGGCCGCAACAAGAATTCCAAGTACTTCAGGAACATTTAAAGTGAACCCAGACCACACCATCATAATTTTCTTGATATCGTCAAGAAGGACTCCTGATATCAAGATTTCTCTAAGAATCATTATTGAAGCGGCCAAGCCGGATAAGTTGATCATTCCCCAAAGCCAAACTGTCTTTCTAGCGGAGAGTGTATCAACAAAAGGAACGCCAGAAAGACCTCTTTTTAACGAAACCGCCAATACTTCAATCATCTTAAGTCATCTCCAAAACAAGGGCGTTACAAACGTTTCCAGGCTGGCTGAAATAATGAGTAATATCAGTATGAGCACTATTGTATTTCTAAATGTCGACCTCTGCGTCCGAATCTTGAGATTAATTCGCTGAAATCCTATATTTGCCGCAATCATTAGCGCACTAAGTTCAACTAATCCGTGAATACTTATCAGACCGAGAAAGTACCAGACTTCACCAGTTGTATAGATATTCAGCGTTAGCACGAAGGAAATGGACACTGCGTTTGCTAACAATACAATCACTGTCGATACTTTATACAAGAAGAACCCACTTATTAATAAGAATGAAACAAAAATATTTTTTACTAGGATTTTAAAAAAGCTAAATTCAATAACCTGACTTTTCAAATCAACAGGCAAGTTTTGGAGGAAGTGATATGATGATAGAAAAAGGCTGATTGCAATTGAAATAGTAATTGCGGTGAATATAAATAAAGAAAGCGGACACAAAATTGCCGTTTTCTTTATCAGAAACACTTTGGACTTTTTCACAACTAATTAAGCTGCAAGAATTAACTTCTTGCCCCCACTTTTAAACGCTTGCTGCACAATATACGCGATTAGGCCACCGCCACCTAATAACGTAATAATCGCTGCTGCACCCATACCGGCATCCAAAAACATTTCAATAGTCTTCCTAGTCTCTCGACTCAAAGGAACTGCTGCAGCAATATCAGCGACAATTGCGTTGTACCTAACTGCAGCCACAAGCACGATAGCAAACGCAGCCACTGCCAAGACAATCGCTGCTTTGCGATGACGCAAAACCATATGACTCATATTTTTCTCCTTTTATGTTTAGACCGGACCTTTGTAAATCGAGATAGTAGCCTTCAATCGGAACAATGGCAGTAAAGTCACGGAAGTCTGATAGACCATGGTCTCATCGCCAAAGCTGTTAAACATCTTTGACAGCTTTCGCCCTGCCTCTTGTGAATGGCACGCCATCATAGGTTTATTACGGCCTCTGCCAGCCTTGTTTAAACCCATCAATCAGCTGGTCAGCATGATTAAATGCATCTGTCGCCAGAATGCCTAGAATCGTTGCTACCGGAATTGCGAACGGTAAGAAGCCACCTGTAATCTGGCAAAGTTCGGAATCTTTTAAATTGGTCATGACGCTCATCCTTTCTTTTGACTCATCCTATGGCAAGTTTTCTTTTCGTTTGAGCTCGTTGAGAACATCAATGCTAAGGCTCATTGCGGGTGCCAAAAAACCACCTTGAGCCCAGCTTCGTGCAATCGCTCCGAGTCCCATACCAATGTAGGTCCAAAAATTATCAGTGCTGCCACCACTGATCCGTTCCAAATGGCTATCATCCAACGTCACGAATTGTTGCATGGCGCTACCTCCGTTTTCTTCGACTCATTCGTAGCCGATATATTTAAACTTTTAGGGTGCTAGCTTCCCTAAACACAATATACGATGAGTTCAAGTCCGCGTGGTCAATTTAAATTTAAACGTTGGTAATTTGGCACTTTTCGTAGTGGTTTTGGGGAAAAAAGGCAAAACACGACGAAAAAAGGCGATTTTGTTACGATAAATTTTGACTGCATCAGCTTCAGTCGCTTCAAGAGCATTAACCCGAACATCATCTAATGTTAAGTTACGTCGTCGCCGAATCTTGATGATTATTGTTCGATGGGCTGTTGTACCACACAGACTTGGAGCTTAATCAGCCATGCTGTGGTTGAATTTGCGTTGTGAGCGTCAGACTGCTATGAAAAAATCGCAGTAACTATTGCAAAGGTATTGTACAAAATCGGTTTTTCATGACAATGTGATAGGCTTTTATGTGTAAGGAACTAAGGAGGAAAATGGATATGCGAGAATCAAAACGGAATTCTTTTCGCGCAACCATGTCTAGCAAGGGACAAGTCACAATTCCTTCAGAGATACGTCGGCTTAGTGGCATCAAGAAAAACACTCAACTAGAATTCAGTGTGCAGACGGATGGTGATTTATCCGTGCGTGTCGTTCATGAAAAGGATGGAGCCAACGAAGAAAAATTGATCAAGACAATTCGGCGCTTACAAAAGCAGTACAGAATCGGCCTGGACTACTTGAAGAACAAGTAGCATGACATCTTTGACGCAGGACGAAATCACCGTAATCAATGCACCTACCCAAGCAGACCAGCATCAACGCCTAGTGAAACCCCACTTGCTTAAAATTATTCATTCCATCGCAATTAGCGTATGCTCAAATTAAAGGAAGTGACCATGATGACTGATGATACGTATGATGATGCTGGTGAACTTTTCCGTACCATTCGCAACCGGCGCGGCTTAACTATCCGTCAGGTCCACGGCAATCTGCATAAAACAGCGGTTTCCCATTTTGAAAATAACGGTTCGGATATCCGGATGACCAATCTTATGACCATCCTGAAGCCGACATACACCATGCCGCAAGAATTCTTTGAGCTGATTGATCACACCAACAACCGTTTGCGCGCGTTAAGCATTAAGATCAGCAACGCCTATCAGCAGATGGACACAGCCACGCTGACGCAACTCGCAGACAGGTACGCCAATGCAAAAAAGGATAATCCTCCCAGGTATCTGCTGAAACTGGTCATAAAAAGCTTTCTATCTGACTTGAAACATCAGCAGCCAGTTTTCTCCAACGAAGAAGAAGACTACCTGCAAGATTATTTGCTGAAGGCCGGCCCTTGGTTTTTCTTTGAATACTATGTCTACTCGAATGTCTGCTTTTCCTTGTCAAAGAGGGTTAATGACCGCCTTGTGCAGCAAATGATTCGTCAGTATGACACCTTTCATCTGAGTAGTTACGATGAGCTATTCTTCGGTGCGTTCTATAATCTATCGACCAAATACCTTCAGCGCGGTGATTACCAAGAAGCGTTGTCCATGTTGAATCTGGTCAATATGGACAAGCTCAAAGCCAACGTTCTTTACATGCGCCACCACATCGCATTCGTCCGCCTAGCTACCGCCATCTTATCCAACAAGGGTGCCAAGCAGGCGCGCGAGGAGCTGTCGTTGCTGCTAAAGGGAACGAAGATTATTGATCCGACTTTGTATGCTGTGAATATCAACTGGTTAGAGTCGTTGCATATTGATCCGGAGTCGCTTGATTTGGAGCGTGGGTAAGACCTTGTCAGAATAAGTACCGGAACTATCTCATTTTCTTTGGCGTGATTTGTCTTTGCATGCAAAAAAGCTCCGAATTTGGAGCTTTTTAGTAAACGGGTTGTGCCGATTAACTTTAAAGACCATATTGCCTTTGAATCCATGCATGTCTTTTCAGCCCAATTTACTTGTGAATTGAATTAGGAGTGTTATCATCAAAAATGTTTTTTAGCTGTTCGCTTGCATTGTCTAAAGCCTGATTCAATTCAATACCACGCGCAAATTCCTTAGTTTCTTGGTAGCCTTGCCAAGAACGCACCATGTCAGGTCTGGCTTTTAACTGTTCAATGATTTCTTTACCCTGCTTCAGACTAATGTCAGTGATTCCTTTTGCTTTTGCCGTTTTAAAAAACGCCTCAACCAGTGTGTGGTGATTCAAGTCTGCTAATGTTGTCAGGCTGAGCACCCAAATATCATAAAAGTCTTTTGCTCGAGTATTTCTAATGCCTTTTTGATAAATGGTTACCAACTTGTCGGCCATAATTTGTTCTTGTGGAAAGGCGTTCATCAAAATTTTGTCGGTAGAATCAATAAAATTCGTATGTGTCAGTCTTATAGGTTTGGGATATACCACATCTCCCGTTGATACATCAATGTTTAATTTAGAGTGTGTTTTCCCCATAGTACCGAGAACGCCGACACGGAAACCAGGATATTCATGCTCATTCATTTCTGATTTAATGCGTGTCACGGTGAAATGAATAGGGCTTTGCGCATGATCAAAAATAGTCGTCAACACTTTTTTGAGATTGTCCGGATTTAATTCTTGGTTATTCATTGTCATATCAAGATCTATCGTAGTTCGTCTTGACGCGCCAACAATCATGGCTATTTCAAACCCGCCTTTGAAGATGAAGTTATCTTGGTAATCCGATTCGGAAATTTGCCGTAATAATTCTTGCAATCTGAAAAGCAGCTGCATATTTTGTCGCGGGACGCCAAGAGAGTCAGCTGCTTTATTAATTCGATTAGCAATTTTGTGCGGCGAAAGATTGGCATAAGGATTCATTAGACAAGTACCTCTAAAAGTTTTGTTAAGTCGCTGTGTGGATACAGTTGCTCTTTAAGCTTTAAAAGGCGCTCAAACGACGCATTGTTTTGTCCATACTCATCAAAGTAGTTCTTGAATGCTTCATTCCGAGTGTAAGGAGCAACATCAGGCCGTTCCCATACATCTAATAAAGTTCGTTCAACTGAATAGGTTCGTACAAAGTTCATATTGGGCGTTTCTACTGTGGTAATGCCTGGAGAGTATCGACTAGGCACATAATAAATTGGCACAATCCAGTGCTCTGATAACCGAGGATTACGATACCCACGGGGAAAGGCCATAATAAACCGGTCTGGGATCTGGTCAGTTAGCCCATATAAGAATAAAGCAGTATCAAGGGCAAACACACCTCTGCTGTAACGTTGCGAGAGAATTGCAAAGTCGTCCCATGTATAGCCATTTTCGACATAGACGCCACGTGCTTCGCGTGAAATTCGTCCCTCTCTAATAGCGTTAGTTAACATTGAAGAAGAAACACCGTACTGAGCCGCGGTTCCGCTAATAAAGGTGTGATAGTCAGCCAGTAACGAATCAAGTCCTTTGTTTTTGCCCATGAAATTCCTCCGCTTTAAGGTCTGTTTGTAACTACGCCTTTAAGTGCATTATATGTTGTATATAGCAACATATCAACTTTTCAGCCTAAACCGTATCAAAATCTGGTAAGCATTGTCGACCGCTATCACATTCCATGCTCACTCCACATAGATATCGCTATGGTGACCACTCAAGAAATATCAAACCCAGGTATTGCTAGTTGGCGGAGGCTTTCACGACCCACTTTCCAACGACTCAAGATATTAGTTGGCCGATTAAGTCCTTAAAATGTTCTTTCTTCGGCATTAAGCTACCTTTCTCAAACGCATCTGTCAGATCGTGGCAAAGCATAACAAAGACGGCTCTCAGGAGGAGAGCCGCCCAAAATGATGAATATGTTCTTCCACACTACTTGACCCAAAACTATTTTTCGAGCTTTTTATAGCAGATTGCTTGAAAAAGGTTGTTTTTCCAGTAAGATCTGTTTCTGGAACCATTTTAAGGCTCGTTGGGCTACGAAATCATTTTAAAGCCGCTCGTCGTTTCTGAAAGTCGTAAACTGTCATCACAATACCCATCAGGAGCACGAGAATAGTCCACATCATGAATACCGTATAGCGGAGATCACGGCTTTGACTAAATATGACTAACAAAGTTGCAACTATTGTTAGCGGACCGCGGTGTTTCCTTAGCCATTTGATAACCAAAGTATCATGATATACTTTGCCAATAATCCACGCCAACATGATAATCAGTATACAGACAACTGCCATCATCATATTGCTCACCTCGTTTATTGATTTCTCTCATGTATTGTTTTGTAGCCACGCACAGTCAAAAATGATATCGTCAAATCAAGCAAAATTGCGCTTAGCCATCCCTGAGAGATATACAGAATTCTGAAAATGAAAAAAGCTACAGATATCGGTATATAAATCTTCAGAACTGTCTTGGGGTATTTAAAGCGCCGCATGACTAGTATCAATAGAATGGCGATTAACGAAATAAATGAATAAAGCATTGTTAACATGCCAACTAACAATATGAGGACACCCTTCTCTACTAGTCTATGAACATGAATTTATGTCCTTCTCCTTTCGACATCATATATCCAACTTACACCTAATATCACGAAAATGGCTGCAGGTAGATTATTCTCTACCTTTTTTTGTCAACGATCATATCAGCTACTAATTTCGACCGCAAAAAAAACCTGCCAAATGCTCGATCAGAGCTGGCAGGTTTCATAACGAGATAAGCGAATACTGGTACAGCAATCTAGAACGCTTCAAAGTTTCTCCACTCTTTAATATGAATTTTTCATTCCAAAATAAATCTAGTGCCGGCAGCCAAAATATCTTACTCCTTCGGCTTCGGCCGCCGTTCCAGATGCCGCCGCATTTTATCCAGTAGAAATAACTGATCATTATTCCATGGACTATTGCGGCGGGCGAGATGAGCAGCATAGTTGGCAGTATCATGGTTGAATTCGCGATCGGAACGCTGAACCTCTTTGAGGAAATCGCGCGAACTAATCCGGAGGGCGCCGCGGGAGAACACGGTCCACTGTTCCGCCTGATCGCTGGTGACGACCACGAGTTGCACGAGGGGCGAGTTCATTTCCTGGGCTAACCGTTCGATGTAACTATCCGCAGTTTCATCTTCTTTGGTGAAGACCACTTGCAGATCCCACTTCGCATAGCTTTTGCCGATACCAGGTACATACATGGCATCGAAGACAACAATAATTTTGGCGTTTTCGTGGCTGCGGTATTCTGCCAGGATGTCCAACAGTCGATCGCGGGCAACATCGAAGTGGTCTTCCGCTTTCAATTTGGCCAGCTCCGGCCAGTTTCCAATGACGTTATAGCCGTCGACAATCAAAATGTGTTCGCGCATGGTTACTTGCCCTCATGGCGGCTGGCAAATGCTTGATACATCAAGATGCCGGCCGCAACACTGGCATTTAAGCTTTGAACGTGGCCGACCATTGGAATGGCAATCGTGGCGTCCATGAGTTTGGCGATTCCGGGCGAGATCCCTTTGCCTTCGTTACCAATCACAAGCGCCGTACTACCTTTTGCATCCCACTGGCGATAATCCTGACCATCCATCGCGGTGCCGAAGACCCACATACCGCGGTCTTTTAACTGTTTGATGGTTTGCGCCAGATTGGTGACGCGGGCAACCGGAACGTATTCGATCGCACCGGTGCTGACTTTGGCGACCGCACTGGTGAGACCCACGGCGCGATGCTTGGGAATGATAATGCCATGCACACCGCTAGCATCGGCAGTTCGCAGAATCGAGCCTAGATTGTGCGGATCTTCTAAGTTGTCCAACAACAAGAAGAACGGATCTTCGCCTTTATCTGCTGCATGTTGAAAAAGATCATCCACACTTGCGTAGGCATAGGGCGTCATTGCCAGTAAAACGCCTTGATGATTGCCATGGTCACTCATGAGATCGAGTTTTTGCTTCGGTGCGGTAGCGACCAGAATTTTCTTTTTTTGCGCGATGCCGATTAAATGCTGAATCGGCTCGCTTTTTAGATCGGTTTGAACGAAAAGTTTGTTAATAGTTGCGGCGGTACCGGCTTTGAGTGCAGCTTCAACGGCATGACGGCCAAAGACAAACTCATCTGGATCGTGTTCATTTGGTGCTGCTTGCGGCTGTTTTGCCATGACCCGTCTTCCCTTCTTCAACGTACTGAATACACCATGCGGCTAATTCGGCAACTCGCTTGTCGTGCTTCTCGAGATGCAGATAGCCAAACAAGGCCTCAAAGCCGGTCGAAACGCGATAAGTGACGACATCGGTATTCTTGGCATGCGTGTAACTTTTGGCATTACGCCCATGTTTGAAAATCGCGACCTCTTCGTCGTTAAGCAAGTGCTCGTCTTCCATCCCCGCGATTAAGGCCGCCTGCGCTTTGGCTGAGACAAAATCTTTGGCGGCGCGCTGTAAGGCAGCCGGGCGCACCAAGCCGCGTTTGAGGAGATGTTCCCGAACGTAGACTTCATACACCGCATCGCCCATATAGGCCAATGCGATGCCGTTCAATTGTTTTGGATCAAATGTCATTTTCTGCGCCACCGCGTTCCTTGAGGAGTATCTTCCAAAATAATGCCTTGTGCTGCCAGCTGATCACGAATCTGGTCACTCTTGGCAAAGTCTTTCGCTGCCCGGGCAACATCGCGCGCTTTCACCAACGCATCAATATCGGCATCGAGATTGGTCTGATCGGCAAAAACCACGCCGAAAATCTGCAGCCACGCATCATAAAGATTCAGTAAGTCGTCGAGGCTTTCACGTTTAACCGTATCTTCATTGGCATATTCGTTCAGCAATTTAGCCAAGTCAAAAAGGACGGTCAACCCGTTTTGGACATTTACATCATCATCCATGGCGGTGATAAATTGGTCTTTCAACGTTTGCAGTTGTTCGGTGATCTTGGGATCAACGCCTGGGACAGCATTGTCGCGGCGATAAACCAGATTTTCACGGGCGATTTTTAGGCGATTAAGGCTGTTCGCTGCGTTCTTGAGGTTGGCATCGGAGTAACGGATTGGCATCCGGTATTGAGTGCCGGCCATGAAGAACCGCAGAACTTGCGGATCGACTGTTTTTAAAATGTCATGAACCGTAATGAAGTTGCCAAGCGACTTGCTCATTTTTTCATCATCTTCGCCAATGGTTACAAAGCCATTGTGCATCCAGTAGCGGACGAACTGCTTGCCGGTTTTGGCTTCACTCTGGGCGATTTCATTTTCGTGATGCGGAAATTCAAGATCCTGACCGCCGCCGTGAATGTCAAATGTGTCACCGAGAAGTTGGGTACTCATGACCGAGCATTCGATGTGCCATCCCGGTCGACCCTTGCCCCAAGGAGAGTCCCAGCTGATTTCACCGGGCTTGGCGGCCTTCCACAATGCAAAATCGATCGGATCTTCTTTTTTAGCCAGCTCTTCTTGCGTGATGTGCTGACTGGCGCCTTCTTCGAGTTCGTCGACATTTTGATGGCTTAACTCGCCATAATGGTTGAACTTGCGCGCCCGATAATACACGTCCCCGTCGACGGCGTAAGCATAGCCTTTTGTGACCAGATCCTGGACAAAATCAATAATGTCCGGAATCATTTGACTCGCGCGTGGATGGGCAGTCGCCGGTTCGATTCCCAGCGCCGTGGTGTCTTCCATGAAGGCATCAATAAACCGCTGCGCCAAATCAAGCGGTGCTTCGCCGGTTTCATGCGCGGCATTGATAATTTTATCGTCAACATCCGTGAAATTCGAGACATAAGTGACATGATAACCGCGGTATTCAAAATAGTGGCGAATCGTATCAAACGCGATCGCACTGCGCGCATTACCGATGTGGATATAATTATAGACAGTCGGTCCGCAGACATACATCCGAATTTCTCCAGGGTGCAGTGGCGTGAACGGCTCTTTTTGCCGGGACATCGTATTATATAACGTTAACATCGGCTCATTTCCTTCCTGTAGCGTCTTACCTGCATTCTACAGGAAAATGGGAGGATTATAAAGGAAAGAGCGTGAGCTGGCGCAGAAGTCGGCGTGTAAGGGCCTTGGGCGTGATGGCCAAAGCCCGGCCATCACGCCTAAGGCCACTTACACGCCGACTTCTGCGCCAGCGAACGCGTTTCGGAACCGGATTGCGTTACAATTCTTATTCCCCCAATGGCTGGTCTTTGGCCATCACGCTAAGGTTCTTACCCGCCGACTTCCGACCCCAGTTTACTCGCTGCATAGAACCAAAAAAGCTCCCTTACATACCAGCAAGGAAGCCCAAAATTTCTACTCATTGTTAACGCGTCACGATCGATAGACGAATCTCTTTTCCCAGTCCTTTAGCATACCGTGACAATGTCATCAGCGACGGAACAGAGTCCAAGCGCTCAATCTTTGCAAGCTGCGGCTGCTTCATGCCAATTGTTTCAGCGAATTACTTTTGTGAGATCCCACGGCGAATCCGTTCCGCTTCAAGTTCAGTCAGTGCATCGATGATGGTTAATGTTTCGTCAGGAATAGAATCAATTTTACCCTTAACTTCATTCCAAGTGGACACAGAACTGCCCCCTTCTTTTTAACCGTTAATCAATCTTCCGCTTCGGATTCAAGATATTCAGCGGATCAAACAAGTCCTTGATCTGGTGCTGAATTTCATCGACATCAAAGCCGAGCTCCTCGTTGTTCCATTGATTCTTGCTCATCCCTACAGCGTGCTCGCCGGAAATTGTGCCGCCCAATGCCAGTGCTTTGCGGAACATCATGCGAATGGCCTGGAGCGCTTCTTTTGGCGGTTCCGTCTGGTCAGCTGGCCAGATAACCGTTGGATGCACATTGCCGTCACCCGCATGGCCGGCGGTGTAAATTTCAACATTCAAGTCTTTGGCAACCTCGGCAATGTAGTCCATCATCTCCGGCAGCTTGGATAACGGCACGGCCATATCTTCCATAATGTGCTGACCGTTCGCAAAAACCGCTGGCAACATGTCCTGCCGCAATTTGATGATGGCACCTGCTTCATCAGGATCGCTGGTTACCTTGATATTCTTGGCGTGATCAGCCGTTAAAATCTGTTCCGCCATTTTCAGACTGGCTTCACCGCCTGCATCCAGCCGGAAAATTAGCATTGCCTCGGCACCTTCTGCATAGTGCGTGCCTTCATACCGATCCAATGCCGCAACGGTCAAGCCGTCCAGTGCTTCGAGCGTTACCGGATAAATTCCTGACAACCGCAAATCCTCGACCCCTTTGGCCAAGGCCGTCATGTTATCAAAATAGGCCACCCCGACTACAGGCGTCCCGATCGGAATTGGGTTCAACTTAACGGTGATTTCCGTAATAATACCCAAGGTGCCTTCAGATCCCACAAAAAGATGGGTCAAGTCATAGCTAAAGGCATGCTTATAAGTGCGGCCGCCGAGTTTGATTTCCCTACCATCTGCGAGCACGACTTTCAAACCAAGCACATTGTCCGTTGTTGCGCCGTACTTGACCGTACTCATCCCACCGGCATTGGTCGCTGCGTTACCGCCGATACTGGAAATCGGCTTAGAACCCGGATCAGGCGCATAGAACAGTCCCTGCTTGCGGGCTTCCTTATCCAAATCCCCATTAATCACGCCCGGTTCCACAACCGCCAACAAGTCGCCCTTACTGATTTCCTTAATCCGATTCATCCGCACCGTTGAGAGGATAATGCTGCCATTCAGGCCATCCGCCCCGATGACGGTACTGGTATCCGCGCCTTGAGGAACGACCGGAATGTGATATTGCCGCGCTATTTTCAAAACACCTTGAATATCCGCAACATCGCCAACTGCCACATAAGCCAAAATTCTGCCGTCAATTTCCAGCTGAGCATTGCCATTGGCGCTATGTTCGCGGGCAACCTGATCATCTGTATGAATCTCCGCATGCGGTGCGGCGGCACGCAAAGCTGCAAGTATTTCCGCGTTGTCATAAGCAGTAAAAATTGCCATTATCCAGACCTCCATTGCTTTGATTGCTGGGTTCATTATAAAAATCCTTATCCTCATTATGAACCTATTTCCAAAAGGCTGGGTTGATTTAGTCTGGAAAACGCGATCTGACATCGTCCATTGCGCCGGCATACAAAAAATCCGCGACATTGCGCGGATTTTTGCTGCTGTTTAAAGCTGCGATGTGACCAAATCAACGTTCTTCAACACCTGATCGCGGCCCATGAGCTCAATCGTTTCAGCCAGTTGCGGACCATGCATCCGCAGCGTTGCGGCAATGCGGATCGGCATGTACAACTTGCGACCCTTGACCTGGGTTTCTTGCTTGACTTCGTTGACAATGCGGCCAACGGAATACGCGTCGAAGGTGTCCAGTGCCCGAATCTTTTTAGCGAACGCTTCGATAACTGGCTTGGCATTGTCGTCAGCCAGCTCCTTGCGCTCGTCATCCGTCAGATCGGTTGCCTTGTCGAAGAAAATATCGGCAAGTTTGCTAATCTGCGCGGTGTAACTCATCTGATCGGTGTACAGGCTGATCAGTTGACGGGCCCATTCGATGGTTTTCGGATCCGGATCACTATGAATCAGGCCATCTTCAATCAGGTTTGCCAGCGACATGCTCATGAGCTCGTTCGGATTCGTCTTTTGCTTCGCCTTAATATACTGGTTGTTAACCCATTCCAGCTTCTTCTGGTCGAAGCGTGCCGGGCTCTTGGATAAACGCTTCGGATCGAACTGCTTGATGAATTCCTTCTTGGTGAAAATCTCATCTTCGCCAACCGGTGACCAGCCTAACAGGGTGATGAAGTTAAACATCGCTTCTGGCAAGTAGCCGAGTTCACGATATTGTTCGATAAACTGCAAGACGGTTTCATCACGTTTGGACAGCTTTTTGCCGGTTGCGCCATTGATGATCAAAGTCATATGGCCAAAAATCGGTGGCTCCCAGCCAAAAGCGTCATAAATTGCCAGCTGCTTTGGTGTGTTGGCAATGTGATCGTCGCCGCGCAGCACGTGGCTGATTTCCATGAGGTGGTCATCAACCACCACCGCAAAGTTATATGTCGGCATGCCGTCGCGCTTCTGAATGACAAAATCGCCGCCAAGTGTGTTGGCATCAATCGAAATCTTGCCTTTGACAATGTCATCCCATTCGTAAGTCTTATCGGTCGGGATGTGGAACCGGATGACCGGCTGTAATCCCTTGGCTTTCGCCGCAGCAATGGCCTCTGCCTTTTCGGCTTCACTCATGCCTTCATATTCGTATTCATAATGGGGCATTTCGTGACGGGCTTTTTGGGCTTCGCGATCGGCTTTCAGTTCCTCTTCGGTCCGATAAGATTCATAAGCAAAGCCCTTATCGACAAGTTGCTTGATCAGCTTGTCATAAATGTCTTTACGTTCAGACTGGCGGTAAGGGCCAAAGTCCCCACCTTTATCAGGACCTTCATCCCAATCAATCCCGAGCCAGTGGAGATTCTCCATCTGACTCTTCTCGCCATCTGCAACGTTCCGCTTTGTATCGGTATCTTCAATCCGCAGCACCAACGTTCCCTTGTTGTGCCGTGCGAACAAATAATTGAACAGTGCCGTCCGTGCATTGCCAATATGCAAATGCCCGGTCGGACTTGGTGCATAACGCACCCGAATTGGTCGATCTGCCAATGTCTTAGCCTCCATTTTCTGTAAACATGCAATGCTAGTGTACCACAGAAGGGCAAGCGATGGACGGCAACGCCTCAAGGTCATCAGGTTTTTCGTTTCGACGGGAAAAGTGCCATCCCTTTAATGAAACAATCTGTTTATTGAACCATTATGCGCTGACAGTGCTGCTCGGTTTTTCCCGATGCCAGAGCCAATAAACAAACGCCACAACGATCACCGTTTGCACGACCAACAGCAGCTCTGTCACAGTGAGGCTTAAAGCTCCTGCCTGACTCAATCCAGCCGGAAAATCAATAAAAGCATGCAACCCAACCGGCAGTAACATCCAAAACCACTGCTTGCGGTTGACCACAATCAACCAAACAACCAGCGAAAGGGCAATCTGAATGGTCAAGGCTAACAGTCGCTCAAGCAAGCTTAGTGACACCGTCCAGCCGCTCATCCCAGTCAACTGCTTCACCGCGGTGATAATGCCAGCACGTGCGCTTGCCGGGGTTTTGGTCATTAATTTAGCCAACGCGCCACTGTTGATGGTCGTTGCAAAAAGCACATTACTGAACATTGCCAAGCCCCCACCCAGCATCATTTCAAGGCCGCCATGACCTAAACCATACAAAAACGGGGTTTCCGGCGTCTTGGCTTTTTGCGGGATCCGCCGCTGAATCCATCTGAACCCGAACCAGCGACCGACTTCTTCAAAAGCGCCTGCCAGCAGTGCGCCATAAAGTGCGTAAAGCCACGGCGTATGTTGAAATTGCCGGGCAATGCCGCGAAACGGTCCTTCTAGAATGCCGGCAAAAAGAATGAAAATGGCCATACCGATAAAGAACACTGGCGTTGCTCCTTTTTTCGGATGACTTCGCCGTTGAATGATCCACACGGCTAAAGCCACCGGCAAAACCAAACAAATAATGATCTCGATGACCATCATCACGATGGCTGCTTGACTGACAGTGCTGTTCACAATTTTTGACATACGCGCGACCTCACATTCGATTGTTCAGAAAACGATCTGTTGTGGTCGTTTTCAATTCTTTAGGTATAAAAAGAGCATCATTTAAAGTGAATGATGCTCTTTTCCATTCCATTTTTCAACTCAATTTACACAATTGAAAATGGTACGATTTAATTTTTATGACTTACTTTTTTCGTTTGCCGGCGCCAACGAATACCTAAAAAGCCTGCCAAAGCTAGAAGAACAACGCCAAGAGCCGTCAAGCCGATCTGTTCTTCTTCGTGTGTCCGTGGGAGTGTGTGCTTAGCTTTATTAGTTGGCGTTATGATCGTTGTTGTCGCGCCATTGCTGCCACCTGTTGATGGTAAAACGTTGCTTGGCGGATTTGGCGTGGATGGATTTGTCGGCGTGCTTGGTGTGACTGGCGTACTTGGCGTGACCGGCGCGCTCGTCTTTGCATAAACAAAGGTGACATTTAACGTTCCATTGGTGAATGTGCCTGAATCAGCCGCGCTGTTTGGCGCCATGCGCAGATACTGATATCCTGCAATGGTTGTTGGCGTTGTGGTATAAGGTGTTCCTGCGTTTCCAGTCAAAACTTTGTCGGGCGCGAGTGCGTGCCCATTTTCGTCAACATAATGAACGTTAATGGTTCCTTGGGCCGTTGGATTCTTGCTGTAAACAAACGTCACAGTCAAAGTGCCGGTATTAAAGGTCCCGTTTTCCGGTGCGCTGTCTGGCGCAAGACTGGTGAATTGGTAATTTGCAATATCGATCGGACGGGCTTCATAAGGATCGCCAGGCTGGCCGGTGAGCACTTTATCAGGTGCAAGCGTGTTACCTGCATCATCGACGTACTTCACGGTAACGCTACCTTGAGGAATTGGCGTCTTGGTGTAAACCATGGTGACAGTGACGGTGCCATCAGTGTACGTGCCGGTTGCCGGTGCGCTATTCGTGGCTAAATGGGCGTATTGGTAATCTTTGATGCTGATTGGCGAGATGGTATACGGATCGCCGACTTTGCCACTAAACGTATGATCCGGGGCAAGTTGATTGCCTTGGTCATCGACAAATTTGATATCAACGGTTCCTTGTGTAGCAGGATCTTCAGCAGCTTTTCCTGTCTCTGTAATTGGTGAGACGACGGGATTACTCAAATGCTTTTTTTGTTGACGAGTCAATGCTGCCTTGACTCTCGATCGTTGTGCCAATTGAGAGGTTTCATTGATGGACTTGGCCGCCACTTTATGCGCGGAACTCGTACCGCCCATCAAGAAGAAGCCGATCAGCATCACCACCCACAACTTGCCATTTTTATACAGTTTGCTATGAACTTTTTCTTCTCCAATTGGTCTCAATGCAATTGCTCCCTTCAGAAACCAAGCCAAAAGCCCTTCAACCAGACCTTGTTAAAATAAGTATTTTAATTTACACACAAATTATAACACGCGGTATTGGTATAAAAACTTTCGAATGGATTCTCGGGCTGAGAAAAGATCCACTTTGAAGCACTTGGATAACTGACTTGGGCGCAGAAAATGACACCTAAACAGGCGTTTTATTTTTCGTGAATACCATCATCTACCGCAAATTGCGTCTGCGGAAGACAATCAGGCCAAGAATCAAGAAGATACTCCCATAAGCAATGTAGCCGATCATCATCTGGTTGATGCCTAGGTGGGTCAGACTCGAAAGCTTTGGGGAATTCAGTTGTGCACCGAAGTTCAACATATTCACCGGGTTCCATTTGAGCCATTCGTGCTGATCAATCAGCATAAACATCAGTTGGTTAAAGACCGAGACAACAAAGTAGGCACTAATGCCGACGATGATTGCAGGCGTTGAGTTATCAAATAAGGTGGCCAGTAGCAACACAAAAGCAGCCAGAAAAAGTAAGGTCAAAAACTCGCTGACAGTATTCATCAACATGGCCTGCCAAATCGGCTGATGCGTGCTAACTTGCAAAGTCAGACTAAATTTATTTTGGAAAAAGATCACTTTTAAAAGAAAAGTCATCACGAGGCTGCTGCCATAGAAGCAAAGTGCACAGCCTAGCAGGGTTAGCCACTTACTAACCAAAACTTTGCTACTTGAATACTGTCGATACAGCAAGGCCTTCAGCGTGCCATACTGATTTTCCGATGACAGCTGGGTACTACCGACTGCAATAATATAAAAGACAATCATCACCGGCGCATAAAAATCGTTGAGGAACAAGTTCTCAGGCTGAAACGTCTGTGGATAAACTTTTCCGAAAATCGCCATTGCCAGTTGAAACACAATGAGAAATAACCAGAAAATTGTAAAGGATGGTCTTTTTAAGAGTTTGTAGGTTTCCTGTTTAAGCAATGTGAACAAAATAAAATCCTCCGTATCGTCTCAATCACTCAATGATGCCTAAAAGTGAGTTTTCCAAGTCATCCTGTTGTTCGTGAATGTCGTGGATCGCAATATTCTGATCCAACACCTCATGCAACAAAGATGTCATATTTTGAATTGAGTTTCTGGCAATCTTAACGCTGCCTTCTTCGACCGCAGCTTGATAACTTTTCTGCACTAAAAGTTGCGCCGCGCGGTCGTTCTGATCGGTTCGGAGCAAGAGATAACTTTCATTTCTGGCCAACACGGCGCTCATGGTATTGCTTGTGACGAGATGACCGTGATTAATGATCACAACATCGTCAGCCACTTTTTGCAACTCGCTCAGGATATGACTTGATATAAGGAATGAAATGCCTTCTGCCTTCTTCTTAAGGATCAATTCGCGCAGTTCTCTTGTTGCCTTGGGATCAAGCCCATTCATTGGCTCGTCAAGGATCACCAGACTTGGCTGGTTCACCAACGCCAGCGCAATCCCCAGCTTCTGTTTCATCCCTAGCGAATAATGCTTGGCTTTTGAATCGGCATAGGGGGTCAAATGCATTTCTTCAATCACCTTGTCCACTTTAGCGCGCCGATCAGTGCCTCTCGTAAAAAGGTGCAGCTGTTCCCGGCCGGTTAAATAAGGATACAAACCGGGATACTCAATCAAGGCGCCCACATCTTTTAACGCATCATGATTGTCAACGGTGATCTTTTGATCATTTAGCCGAATGTCACCGGTAAAACTCGAAATGCCCAAAATGGTTTTCATAATGGTTGTTTTACCTGCGCCATTTGCCCCAATCAGGCCGACAACCCGTCCCGGTTTGATTTTAAATGAAATTTGGTGCAACGCTTGTTTCTTCCCGAACCATTTATCGAGGTTATTAACTGTTAGCATTAAGTCATACCACAACTTTCTTGATGAGATTGGTGATTGTCAGCTTCATTTGCTTTAAACATCCACTCTAGATATAAGGAATATAAAATGCCATCAACTTTGGAGATACGCACAAAATTTATCTGACACTTTGCCTTAATTGCCAGACTTGATTTTGACATCTTTTAATGGTGTTAACTTACCACAGCAAAAGAAACAAACTGTGCTTTTTGACAAAAGCGAATTTTTTAGGTCATAATGAATCGGTAGTTGATTTTAAGAAAACAAGGAGTCAGACACTATGGGCACACGCGATGCTGGGTATATGTTTAAGAAAATTCGCCTTGAACGCGGTTTAAGGATCTCAGATGTGGCAGGTTCTTTGAGTGCTAGCACTGTGTCAAAATTCGAAAATGGCCATACTGATATTTCCGTAGAGAAGTTGTGCCTTCTATTGGATAACGTGGGAATGGATACAACCGAATTTTTTGAAATTCTCAACCAAAATCATGATACAAATGCCTCGCCAGCCGATCTTTCGCAAAGAGCGATGGACAAACGTTTGCTCAGATACGCGATGGAGCAAGATGTTGACGGTCTCAAACAATTCCGGCAATCTTTCTTGTCGAAATTTAAAAAGACCCACGCCCGTCTGTATAAGCTGAGAGAAATTATGGTCTCCGCCATTATTCTCGACACCCAAGATGTTCACGCTCTCCTCTCTAAAACCGATTCTAAAACCATCAACGATTATTTAATGGGGCGTGATACCTGGTACGCCTTGGAATATGCGTTGTATGGCGATTGTGTGCCATTTTTACAGCCTGATGACTTTAATCGGCTATACGCCAAATTTTTGGCCATTCACTTTGATTTTCATCAACCTCATAACTATCTCGATTTGTTTTTCTCTGCATTCTATAATGTCGGTGTTTCGCTGTATTACAGGTGTGAATATGCAAAAGCCATTCAAACACTCAACCGATTACAGGAACAAAGCGTCCCGGATAACCTCTTTTTTCTTCGCATTCAGTTGCGCCTGCTCAAACTTTTATGTACCTACAAGCTTACCGGTAATTCAAACGCTGCTAATGAACTGAATGCCTTGGTTAAAGTGATCTCCAAAATAAGCCCAGCGTTTGGCCGTAGGTGGAAGGTTGATTTTTCTTTTCAGGAGCCAATCACCGATGAGCGTTAGCCTTGTTCATTTGCGAAGTAAGCAAAAGCATATACTCTGAAAAAAGTGCATACTCAAAAGGCGCTGCCCCAACTCGGGACAACGCCTTTTCACATCCACAATATTTACTTTTCCTTATCCCGGATCGCCTTTTGCTGGTGTGCCGGCTTTGCGAAGATCATGCGCCCCGCGGCCGTTTGCAGCGCGCTGGTGACGATGACTTCCAGCGGTTTGTTCATGTAGAACTTGCCGTCTTCGACCACCACCATCGTGCCATCGTCGAGATAAGCGACGCCTTGTTGCCGTTCGGAGCCGGATTTGATGACGGTGACCGTCATGTTTTCTCCGGGGATCACGTCGGGCTTCAGGGCATTGGCTAACGCGTTGATGTTGAGCACCGGTACATTTTGAAATTGTGCGACCTTGTTGAGGTTAAAGTCATTCGTCATGACGATGCCATCGAGCAATTTAGCGAGCTTGAGCAGCTTGCTGTCGACTTCGGTTAAATCGTCAAAATCGCCTTCGTACATCTCAATATGAATGTCTTTATCTTTTTGCATGGCATTCAAAATGTCCAATCCGCGGCGGCCGCGCATTCTTTTCATCGAATCCGCTGAGTCTGAAATCAGTTGCAGTTCATGCAAAACAAAGTTCGGAACCAGCATCGTACCTTCGATAAACCCGGTCTTGGCAATGGCCTGAACCCGGCCGTCAATGATGACACTGGTGTCGAGCAGCTTGTATTTGCGAAAATGATCGCCGACTTTACGCTCGAGTACCTGGTCGTTGTCCGTATCTGCTGTCCGGCGGTTGCGGAAATTCAATAGCCGCCGCCATTCTTCGCTGCGTGTCGTACCCACCCGAAAACCCAAGTAACCGAATAATAGCATGATGATGAGTGGTAGGAAGATATTCAGCGGTGCGATGAACCGATACAACGGAATTGAAATAATCGCGGCCAGAATCAAGCCGATCGTGGTCGACAAGCTACCGAACAGTAAATAGCTTGGTGATTTGGTGTTCAGCGTCTTTTCCAGAACTTTTAACCGTCCCAGAATCCAGTTGACGCTGAGACTGGCTAGCAGCAGGAAAATGATGGCGCCGATTAACCCGTTCGTCAGCAGGTTATTGACAATCAGGTGATGTTGCCAACCGATGGCTTCCCAAAGTGCCGGTAATGCGCCCATGCCGACCCCGATGCCGATCAAGCCGAAAATCAAATAAACAATTCGTTTCTTCATGGTTTGCCTCCTCTCTTCTTCTAATTAAAAACCTTATGCAACGCTTCGGCAATGCTTGTAACCCCAATGACTTGAATATCTTTGGGTGCGTGCCAGCCTTGCAGGTTGTTGCGCGGTACGAAAATCCGCTTAAAACCCAGCTTGGCCGCCTCTTTGACCCGATCTTCAATGCGGTTCACCCGCCGCACTTCACCGGTCAGGCCGATTTCACCGACAAAACAATCCGTCGGCGGAATCTCTTTGTCGCGATATGACGAGGCAATCGCAACGGCCATTGCTAAGTCAATCGCCGGTTCATCCAACTTAACGCCGCCAGTGGCTTTCAGGTAAGCGTCCTGATTCTGCAGCATGAGATTGGCCCGTTTTTCCAGCACTGCCATGATCAAGCTGACGCGATTGTGATCCAATCCGCTGCTGGTGCGTTTGGCATTGCCGTACATCGTGGGACTGATCAATGCCTGAATTTCCACCAAAATCGGCCGCGTACCTTCCATCGACACCACCACCGCCGAACCGGTTGCCCCAGCCAGCCGTTCTTCTAAGAAGATTTCCGAGGGATTGGCAACTTCCTGCAGGCCATTTTGGTGCATCTCAAAAATGCCGATTTCATTGGTAGAGCCGAACCGATTCTTAACCGACCGTAAAATCCGGTAAGTGTGGTGCATATCGCCTTCAAAATAAAGCACAGTGTCGACCATATGCTCAAGAATCTTAGGGCCGGCAATGGCACCTTCCTTAGTCACGTGACCAACGATGAAGATCGTCACGCCTTTAGATTTGGCAATGCGCATCAGTTCGGCTGTAACTTCGCGAATCTGGGCAACCGAACCGACTGCCGAGTTCATATCCGGTACATTCATGGTTTGCACCGAATCAATCACGACATAATCCGGCTGCATCTGGTCAATAACGCCTTCAATGCTGGGCATGTCGGTTTCCGGATACAGGTACATCCCCGAATTGGCAACCCCTAAGCGGCCGGCACGCATTTTGATCTGACTGGCACTTTCTTCGCCGGACACGTATAAAACGGTGCCGCCAGTGCTTGCCAACTGCCCGGACACCTGCAACAACAGGGTCGATTTACCGATGCCAGGATCCCCGCCAATCAACACCAGCGATCCCGGCACCACGCCGCCACCAAGCACACGGTTTAATTCCGCCAAACCGGTCTTAACCCGCGTTTCCTTGGCAACCGTCACTTCATCCATCCGCATCGGCTTGACTTTACTGCCTGCCCGCGTTTGCCGCGGTGCCGACTTGGTTGAACTGACGGTTTCTTCAACTAAGGTATTCCAGCCGCCACAATTCGGACAACGCCCTAAATAAGTGGCCGAAATATAACCGCAATTTTGACATACGTACTGTGTTTTTGCTTTAGCCATATTATCCCTTCAATATTAACTAGTGATCGGTTGACCCAAAACCGCTTTGCCGCTGAGCCAGCCCGCCTTGATCGCCATCGGCCAGTAAAAATGGCATGAAGATGCCCTGGCCGATGCGGTCGCCTTTTTTAATCATCACGTCGCGGGGAAAGAAATTCAGTAGCTGAATATAGATTTCGCCTTCGTTGTCCGGATTGTTATAATAGTCGGCATCAATCACGCCAATCCCATTGGGCAACGTCA
Organism: Lacticaseibacillus zeae subsp. silagei; assembly: GCF_030770335.1. NCBI lineage: Bacteria > Bacillati > Bacillota > Bacilli > Lactobacillales > Lactobacillaceae > Lacticaseibacillus > Lacticaseibacillus zeae. The sequence goes on from NZ_CP132484.1 coordinate 2,362,975, forward strand.
AGCCGTGCTTGAGCGGATTGCTGGAGCGATTAGCCAGAACTAGCACTTCATTAGGTTGCATATACGCCTTTATCCCAGTTGGCACCAAATACGGTTTCAAGATCTGCTCAGCCCGTTCGAAATCCTTGTTGGTCAGCGGACGTTCATTCTTAATCAGCCGGAAAAGCCGAATAAAATCATACCGCCAGATGCTTTTCAGTAAGAAATCCTCACGCGCGTAAAAATCATACCCTGCCGCCTGCTTGGTTTGGCGTGTGGGCAAGGTCAGGTCGTCATCCTGATACTTTGAAACAATTTCAAAACCACGGGTCTTCATAATGAACCTCCATATAAGTAGTGTCCAAGGTATCATAACACGTGGCACCAGCTGACAACCATGCTGAAAAGGCTTTCCTTCTTGTAATTATACCGTTTTCTTGCTAAATTTGGAGTGCGGACGCGGCTGGTCAATCGCATTAACAAAATTGACCCGAACGTCATGGTGACTGGATTCGGTAAAAGCGGCGCTGACAGTGCGATGCGTTGGATGCTCAACCATAACGCGTTCACTGGCGCAGGAACCTGCGTATAAAGACCTTGGTCGCAATGGCCACTTATACTCCGGTTCCTGAACGCGCCAGTTCACGCTCACGCACTTTTACCAAGGAGGTTAAGATGGAATTTCAACACAAACCGGGCCGGATTTTCAATACCGACTGGGATGGCCGACTGCTGGCCGAATTAACGTATCAATCAATTGACGACGGCCAAGCATGGGCGGTCGATCATACTTTTGTTGACGAAAGTTTGCGTGGCCAAGGCATCGCCGGCCAACTCATCGAAGCAGTCGTTGCTGCCGCCCGGAAAGAAGGCAAAACCATTGAACCACTTTGCTCATACGCGGTTCATGCCTTTCACAACCATCCGGAATATGCTGATGTCTTGCGGCCGGTGAAGGATAACTGAATGCTGAGTGAGGCCAGAGCGTAACTCACGGTCAAAACGTCAAGCTTACAGAAGCGAACGTGCTTCCGATTGTTAAAAATTGGAAGTGCGTTTTCTTTTCGTTTCGGGTAAATAGTTTGGTTTAAACTTTAAAAATCTTAGTGCCAAAGCGGAGCAATCGGAGGCCAGATGGGCTCAGGGGTGACATTGTTGTTGGTGGGGCGCTTTTTGCCCCGCCTACAACAAGGCCGAGCTTAGAGACTCTGCCGGTTTTGCAGAGGCTCTAAGTCGTGCCCACCCCTCTAGCTTCGCGGTCGCCAGCCCTTGCCCCCGCCGGAGATTGCGGAGTTTGGCACGGCATGGAACTTTTGAAGTAGCAACTTTTGGCGGAAATCAATTTAAGTCATGCCTTTGATCACCTTTAAATTCTAATTAAATTGAGGTAAGGTTTCTTTAATGCACAAGAAAAGGGGCTCGCTATGTCAGAAATTACATTTGATCAGATTAAGGCGTTTCAAGAGCAGCTCGCGCACCATCCCGCCGCCGCTGCCCGCAGTCGCGCTGTCCAAAATGTCGGACCACAGGCGGCTAGTCGCGAAGCCATCGACGGCGAGGACATGAAGCCGGTATTCTCGCTCGACCTTGACACCGGCAGTGTTGCCAACCAGAAGAAAAGCGGCCGCTGCTGGCTATTTGCCACATTAAACACGGTTCGCCACGGCATTGCGGATGAATTCGGCCTGAAAGATTTCGAATTCTCACAAAACTACAATGCCTTTTTCGACCGGCTGGAGAAAGCCAACTTATTCTATGAAAATATTTTGGCAACGGCCGACAAGCCACTCGATGATCGCGAAGTCGCTACTTACCTCAGCGGACCGGATCAAGACGGCGGCCATTATGATCAAGCCGCTGCACTCATTGAAAAGTATGGCTTGGTTCCAAAGTCCGTTATGCCGGAAACCTACAACAGCAACAAAACGGCTGAATTAAACAGCGTCTTGAACGAGAAGTTGCGCAAAGACGCCAAAGTATTACGCACGCAGAAGCAGCAACATCCCAGTGACGACGCGATTGCCGCTAAAAAACGTGAACTACTCAGTGTGGTCTATCGTATCCTCGCTTATACTTTCGGCAACCCACCGACAACGTTCGATTTCGAATATCGCGATGACAAAAAACAATATCACCGCGATACCGGTTTGACCCCGCAAACTTTCTTCAAAAAGTACGTCAAGTGGCATTTTGATGATTACATCGTGGTTGCCAGCGATCCTGAGCCAAGCAAAAAATATCAACAGCTCTATACCATCAAAGCGGCCAACACCGTGGTTGAAGGGCATCCTTTAACGATCCTGAACCTCCCGCCTGAGCGCCTGGAGCAACTGGCATTGGCACAGTTGCAAGCCGGTGAAGTCGTATGGTTCGGTAATGATGTCTTGGCCGATATGGACCGAAAATCCGGTACGCTCAAAGGTGGTCTTTTCAATTACAACGACTTGTTCGACGTTGATTTTCACGTGGACAAAGCGGATCGAATCGTGACTACCGAAGCCGAAATGTCACATGCCATGACGTTCACCGTTGCAGATGTCGTTGATGGCAAGGTAACAAAATGGAAGGTCGAAAATTCGTGGGGCAAAGACAACGGCCATGACGGTTACTTTGTTGCCGATGCGAGTTGGTTTGACCAGTACGTCTACGAGGTCGTCGTTCGCAAGAGCCTCCTGACCGAAGCCGAGCAAGCCGCCCTTCAAACCACGCCAATCAACCTGCCTGTGTGGGATTTTCTGAATTAAACACGGGTTATATGCTAGACTATGCTTGTCGCTTCATTCAGGCGACATGGGCGGCCAACGGGATATTGCAACCTTTTGACTGCCGACTGCTTCATCATCAAATGTTTAATAAAAAGGAGTGCTTATTTCAATGTCTGCAGAAATTACTTCCAGCGATTTGGATCAGTTCAAACAGGATCTGCAAGCCACACCCGGTGCCGCTGCTTTACAAAAAGCGGTTATGAACAATGGCATCAACGCCACTGCCGAAAACACCGACAGCAAAGTGGCCATGACGCCGACTTTCTCGATCGAACTTGAGACCGGCGCTGTTGCCAACCAAAAGCAAAGCGGCCGCTGCTGGATGTTTGCCGCGCTCAATACGATGCGCCACGGCATCCAGGCCCAGTTCAAGATCAAAGACTTTGAACTTTCCCAAAACTATACCAACTTCTGGGATAAATTTGAAAAGTCCAATTATTTTTATGAAAATGTTTTGAAAACCGCTGATCAACCACTGGACAGCCGTAAAGTTGCGTTCCTCTTGGCCACCCCGCAACAAGACGGCGGCCAATGGGACATGTTGTCAGCATTGATTGAAAAATACGGCATCGTGCCGAAGTCAGTGATGCCGGAAACCTACAACTCAAGTAAGAGTAACGAATTAAACGGCTTGCTCAACCTGAAGCTGCGCAAAGACGCGGTTAAACTGCGCAAGTTAGTGGCTGACAAAGCCAGCGATGCTGATATTGAAGCTGCTAAGCAAAAGATGTTAGCGGAAGACTACCGGATTTTGGCTTACGCCTTAGGCAACCCGCCAACTAAATTCGACTTTGAGTATCGCGACGATGACAAGAACTACCACATCGATCGTGAACTGACCCCACAAACTTTCTTCAAGAAGTACGTTGGTTGGAACCTTGATGACTATCAAAGTATTATCAACGCACCAACGGCCGACAAGCCATACAACCACCTCTATACCGTTGAAATGCTTGGTAACGTGGTCGGCGGTCGCGAAGTCCGCCATCTGAACCTCGACATCGATACCTTCAAAGCTTTAGCTATCAAGCAGTTAAAGGCCGGCGAGTCTGTCTGGTTCGGTTCCGATGTCGGTCAAAGTTCTGATCGTCAACTCGGTATTCTGGACACCAACATCTACAAGAAAGATGACCTCTTCAACACCGACTTCACCATGACAAAAGCAGAACGCCTTGACTATGGTGAAAGCCTCATGACCCACGCCATGGTTCTGACTGGCGTTGACATTGTTGACGGCAAACCAACCAAGTGGAAGGTCGAAAACTCTTGGGGTGACAAGGTCGGCGAAAAAGGTTACTTCGTGGCAAGCGATGACTGGTTCGATCAATTTGTCTACCAAGTTGTCATCTCCAAAAAGTACCTGCCAACTGAATTACAGGATGTCATCAAAAACGAATACACTAAGCCAACGGTTCTGGCACCATGGGATCCAATGGGTGCTTTGGCATCAAGATAGTGTCAGTCATTTGAACTGGAGGCGATAAAAATAGGGACAAAAGTTTTTCGGCATTGATGCTCGAAAGGCTTTTGTCCTTTTTTCTGGTGCCAAAGAGTGCACCAATTTTTCAAAAAACATTTTTAACTTCGTCAGGTTTCTTTTGCATTAATGACGTCATTAACTGTCTGCAATACCTGACTTAACACATCTTCCGGTGCCTGCTCGATGTATTGCATACGTCTTTGGATAAAATCAAAAGTATGGAACTGAAGCGGATTAACATATCCTGAGGTTTTGTCAGTCTTTATCGGAACCATTAGCCCCGTGTGTGTCAGTCGATTCCTGGTTGCATGAGTAATCGGACAAACCAACGCTAATCCCGTCATTTTAGTATATTGCTGATTACTGATAACCATTGCCGGACGTCTTTTTTGAATCTCTTTGCCGCGACTCGGCATGAAATCAATACTTACAACTTCCCCTTTGTGTGGCAGGTAACTGTTAGTCCCACTCATTAGGCAATACCTCGTTGTCCAGAGTAATATCCTTCTGTTTTAAATCGTGCTGATACCAATTACCTTCAAATGGATTGCGATGCTTAGGTAGATAGAGAATCGCACCATCGCGTCGCTGTTCAACCGTGAATTCGGTTCCATCAGCCACTTTGATTTCTTTGGGAACTGTCAATGTGATTGAGTTCCCAACTTTTCTTGCTTTAATAGTCACTAGGATCGCCTCCTCGTATACACACAGTATACATTCTAAACGGAAATTTTTCCACTTGTATTATCTAGCTGAGATTCTCCATCACTAGACATACAATCACAGAGCTTTTTGTCCTCCGCCACGTACACTCCGCTTTCTAAGCGGGCCTGTTCGCGCTCTGCCTGAATTGTGGTATTCTGATGGCAACCGAATTAAAGTCATTTTCGAAATGGAGGCTGGGTATGGGGACGCAGTTGGGTTTTGATTGGCGTCAAATGGTTCATTCGCGGAAGAATCTTGCCTTGGCAGGGTTGTTTGTTGCGGCTTTTATCATTGGCTTTTTTGCTTTGATGTGGACGCATCGCTTGGATGTCGGGCAGACGGCGCAGGCGACAGCAAATGCGGCGGTGGCTAATTACGCCGAATATAATCTGGACACGTTGAGTAAGTCGCAGAAGCCGTTGTTGGCGAATCTGGACGCGCAGAATTCAGCAACCGGCGTGATTGGCTTGGGGATTAAGCTTGGCGAGCTCGATACAACGCGGAACGGCTTGCTGAGCTTACGCAATGCGCAGCTGGAGATGCGGCAGCGACATTTTAAAGCGATCAACACGATGCCATTGCCGCCGCTTCATCAGCTAAAAGGCGACGTTTTGACGCTCACAAAACTAAAGAATACTGACAAACCTGCCGTTACCGGGGTGACAACCAGCAGTTCTTACATAGTCACTATCTTGCCTTATCTCAGTTGGCTCACCGGCGCAGCGGCTATTTTGCTTGCCTGCGATAGTTGGGTCGAACGGCGGCGCCACCAAACACTGATGACCGCACGTCCGTTAACGGCTGGCGTGGCCGGCAGCAGTCGGCTCCTGACGTTAACCGGATTTTATCTGCTCATTCTGGCGGCCGGCTTGCTGGCGATCGTTGCATTGCCGGCATTATTCAACGGCATCGGTGATACTGCCTATCCACTGGCCGTCATGGGGAAAACATTATTACCGTTATGGCAATATCTCCTTCTGTTCGGCGGCCTAACCCTACTAGCCGGCATCTGGATCATTAGTTTCTGTATGCTGCTTAACACATGGGTCACAAATGCCTATCTGACGACCTTCATTGCGGCGGCAGTTGCCATCTCGCCACTGATGTTGCCGCAAGTCTTCCGCTTTCTTTGGTTCTTGCCATTTCCTTACCTTGATAGTTACGCCACCGTGAGCGGTACATTGATTGACCGCCTCAATCAGCCGCTTGCCAGCACGTGGATCGGTGCCGGCCTGCTACTTGTCTGGGTTATTGTCAATCTTGGACTCTTCGGTTATCGGGTCAAGAAGGAGGTGGCATAATGCGCTATTTTCGGTTTCAACTCCACCAACTACTCACTAACCGCAAAAACTTAGCCGTCATCGGCATTGCCTTGGTTGCGCTACTGTGTCAATTTATCTTTTTCCCGCCCAACAAAGCACCTGCCGAGCTGCCGACAAGAAATGCGCTGACCCGCGATCGCGATAAAAATGTGGCTTTCGTCAATGAGCCTCATGGTTTCATGACAGCCAAGTGGGTACCAGCTACCCGTGAGTTTGCCAACATCGAAACGCGCATGTTAAACGCCCAAAAGCAACAGCACACTCAGGCGTATGTGAAGGCAACCCTGCATTATCTGGCATTTTTAGGTCAAAATGCCGCCAATCCCGATGCCCAATCCAGCCCGTTTCACTATCCGCTTTCCTATTATTTTGAAAATCGCCAGTATCCTGATGCCGATGCGGCCTTTGCCAATGCGACCATGTACCGTTCGCTGGAACCGCTAGCCAAACAAGCCCATCCCGACACGGCCACGGTTCAGCAACAGACTTTTTGGCAAACGCTGTTTCGCGGTGCGGCAGGCGGCTGGCTGACAGCTTTATTGATCGTCACGATTTTGTTTGCCAACGACTTGCTGACGAGCGAACAACGCCACCGCAGCATTGCCCGCTTATTGCCGGTCAGTCCCTGGCACGCTGTCAATACCAAAACATTCACGGTTTTCACAGCATTATCCGGCTTTTTAGTGCTGGCAGTCGCCATCATTGCGGCTTTTGTCATCCCGCAACACGGCCTAGGTTCATTATCAGCTACGATTGCGTATTATGCGAAAGACGGCATGTCGATTAAATTGGATCCCTTAGCACTTGGCATTGCGCTGCCGACGATTCTGGGCCTAACCCTCTTATTAATGTGGCTGTTCATTCGCCTTAACCTATTGTGCCAGCTGCTTTTCCATAACGAGTTGGTCGGACTGGTCGTCAGTGCCTTTTTACTATTTGGGGAGCCACTTTATTTCATGCACGGCATTGCCTTTTCAGTTCCGCAAACGGCATATTATCTGCCGGGTTACATGAATCCGGCAGCAATCGTTAGCGGCTTACAGAATTTTCGCTACGATACCAGTCGCATGAGTCCGCTGGCTGCCGCGGTCGTTGTTGGCAGCGTGATTCTCATTCTTGAAGTCGTGCTGTTCATCGTCACGCATCGTCGGCGCGCCGCCATTATCAAGTAAACGGAGGTCTCACAATGGAACTGCAATTACAAAGTCTCGCCTTGAGTTTTAAAAATAAGCCGCACGTCATTGACAACATCAGTCTCACCATGAGCAGTGGCTCGATTGTGGGCATCGTGGCGCCTAATGGGACAGGTAAAACCACCTTGTTGCGCCTGATCCTCAATGACCTCAAGCCGCAGTCCGGTAAAGTTGTCTTAGACGGGCAAACCTATGGCAGTCAAAAGCAAAGCCTTGCAATGCATCGCCAAATGTGTCTTTTTCCGGTTCAAGACGACCTGTATCCCGACTTGTCAGGTAAAGCCCATCTTGACTATTACGCGCGACTTTGGCATAACCGGAAAAAAAGCATCAAGCAAATCATCACGGCACTGGATATGCATGATTATGTCAATCAGCCAGTGCGGACTTACTCGATGGGGATGAAACAGCGGCTTTGTTTTGGCATGGTCATGGCGGCAAATACGCCGATTATGCTACTGGACGAGTTCATGAACGGTCTGGACACCATCAATGTTGCGCGCATGTCGCGAATTCTGCGTGGCTTACGGGCGGAAGGCAAGCTGATCATCACCGTGTCGCACTTGTTGAACAATCTTCAGGGTTATGCTGACCTGATCTACTTTATGCGTGATGGTAAAATCATCAAAACGATCGATCAGCATGAACAGCAGCCGCTATACATCCAAGTGGCAGCCGACAACGCCAACCGTCTGCCGCGGATGCCGTGGCAACATTACCCGAATGGCCTATTGGTTTTGCCGGTTAATGAACTTCCCGGCCAACATTTCAATCAGTTGTTGCTGGGACTTGCTGCACATCACATTGCCTTTAAATTGGCACCGCTGGATCTCGACACTTATTTCAACGAGTTTTACGAAGCCGAACGTTAATGTTCAGTCCGTCTTAACCACCGAAAACCGCTCATCGGCGGCTTTTCTTGTTTAATGACGGCGATCACGTGGAATTTCGTAAAATGAATTAAGCATATGTACCTTACATTGGCGCATGTTTCTGCTACAATGGCGTTATTACTTTTCAGGGGGTGCACGAATGGCGTCAGGCTTGGCTGCTAATAAGAAGCTGAAGCATAAAATTTCTGCCGCGGCTTTACTTGTAACACTCGGTGTTGTTTACGGAGATATCGGAACATCACCGCTTTATGTTATGAAGTCAATCGTTGCCGGAAACGGCGGCATGGGACATTTTGATACCGATTTTTTGGTCGGTTCTGTTTCGTTGATCTTCTGGACCTTGCTCATCATTACCACGATCAAGTATGTGTTGATCGCGTTACGAGCTGATAACAACGGTGAAGGTGGTATATTTGCCTTGTACACGCTTGTTCGTCAGCGCGCTCGCTGGTTAGTCTTACCAGCCATGATTGGCGGGGCTGCTTTATTGGCTGATGGCATGTTAACGCCGGCTGTGACGGTGACAACGGCAATTGAAGGGCTCAAAGGTGTCCACATCAATGGCAATATTCTGATTGACAATCAGCAACAAGTCATTTGGGTCACGATTTTTATCATCACCTTTTTGTTCTTCATCCAGCGCTTTGGCACCGATCTCATCGGCAAGGCATTCGGCCCCATTATGTTTGTGTGGTTCACCTTTTTAGGCGTTGCCGGCTTTTTGGCTTTGTCAAAAGACTGGTCAATGTTACGCGCCTTGAATCCATACTACGCGCTGCGTTTGCTGGTTAGCCCGGATAATAAAATGGGTCTGTTTATTTTAGGCAGCATTTTCCTGGCGACCACCGGGGCCGAAGCGCTGTATTCGGACATGGGCCATGTGGGGCGTGGCAATATTTACTTAAGTTGGCCTTATGTTAATATCTGTCTAGTGTTGAACTACTTTGGCCAGGCAGTGTGGCTGGACCGCAATTCGCATGTGACGGCGTTTAACAAAATCAGTGATTTCAACCCATTCTTTCAGATGCTGCCGGAAAGTATCCGGCTGGGTGCGATTATTTTGGCAACCTTAGCTGCGATTATTGCGTCACAGGCCTTGATTTCCGGTTCTTACACATTGGTTTCCGAAGCCATCAAACTGCGCTTCTTGCCGCGGTTGCACATTGTTTATCCAACCCGGCTTAAAGGTCAGCTGTATATCCCGGTTGTCAACACCATTTTGTGGGTGGCGTGCCTGGCAATCATCGCCTACTTCAAGACCAGCGCTGAAATGGAAGGCGCCTACGGATTGGCCATCACGATTACCATGTTGATGACCACCTTGCTGCTGTATCAATACTTACGGGTACACCACGCGCCGACTGTGATCGCATTGGGCACCTTGATCTTCTTTGGTGCCATCGAAACGGTCTTCTTCATTTCCAGTGCCGTTAAGTTTCTCCATGGTGGCTATGTCACCGCAATGATTGCCTTTGTGATCCTAGCGATTATGTTTGTCTGGCAATACGGCGGTCGGATTCGCGACGACAACACGTACCGGGCAGAAATGGCTTCACTGTTCGCTTATAAAAAACAGCTTTCCGAATTACGTAGCGATCCGAACTATCCGACTTATACCACTAATTTGGTGTATATGACCCAGATTGCCAATGACCACTACATTAAAAAAGAAATCCTGTACTCGATTCTGGACAAACGGCCGAAACGTGCCCAAGTTTATTGGTTTGTAACGGTCAACGTTACCGATGAACCCTACACAGCCGAATACACGACTGACACTTACGGCACCGACTACATGGTCAATGTCCAGCTGTTCCTAGGCTTCCGGATGGAGCAACAGGTCAACGTTTTCCTGCGGCAGATTGTCAATGACATGATGCGCGAAGGCGAACTGCCAACCCAGCCGCAGAAATACACCACCATCCCGGATCGGCAGGTCGGTGACTGGACGTTTGTACTTTTGCATGAAGAATTGTCACCGCAGACTCAGATCAAAGGCTTCCAGAAAACCATCATTCAGGCGCGGCTGTGGCTCCAGCGCGTCACCGTTTCGCCGGCTCAGTGGTTCGGCCTGGAATATGCCGACACTTTAGATGAGACCGTACCGCTTGTGCTTGGTAAGATTCCGATAACCAAGTTAACGCGCCTAAGCCGGTCGCAGGTTAATGCTCAGGCTGAAGACGAAGACGATTAAGTCGAAAATCAAATTAATTAAAAAGGTGCACCACAAGTCATGAAGCAAATTTTGCTGCTGACTTGGGTGCATCTTTTTATATGGTCTGAATCGCGATCATTTGACTGCGATTATTTTTACATCGGTCATTGCGGATTACGAACGGGCCTTTGCCTTTTTCGTGGCTCGCAGCGTTGCCTGGGCTGCGGCCAGTCGCGCAACGGGGACGCGGTATGGTGAGCAGGAAACGTAGCTGACGCCGATGCTGTCAAAGAAGGCAACTGAATCCGGATCGCCACCGACTTCACCGCAGACACCGATCAGCAACTGCGATTTTGTCGCGCGGCCTTTGTCGATTGCCATCTTCATCAACGTGCCAACACCTTCTGTATCAACCGTTTGGAACGGATCGGCTGGCAGGATTTTCTTTTCAAGGTAAGCTGGCAGGAATGAGCCGACATCATCACGCGAGTAGCCGAAGGTCAACTGGGTGAGATCGTTGGTGCCGAAGCTGAAGAAATCGGCGACGTTGGCGATAGCATCAGCGGTGACGCATGCGCGCGGTGTTTCGATCATCGTTCCGACTTCATACGTCACCTGAATGCCTTTAGCGGAGGCCATCTGTTCGATTTCATTGACCACCAGTCGGCGTACCCAACGCAATTCGGTTTCCGAGTTAGTAAGCGGAATCATAATATGCGGGGCCACCGTGACGCCTTCATCGGCTAACCGGAAGACCGCATGCATCATCGCGCGAACCTGCATCGCGTAGATATCGGGGAAAGTAACGGCCAACCGATCGCCGCGATGGCCCAACATCGGATTGACTTCTTTCAGCGCCGCCATCCGCTCGCGTAACTGGTTCTGTTCTAAGCCCAGTTCATTCGCCACTTCGTTAATTTCGCGTAAGTCATGCGGGAGAAATTCATGTAATGGTGGATCCAGTAAGCGAATTGTGACACTTTTACCTGCTGCCAGACGATATAAATCGTAGAAATCCTGTTCCTGCATTTTCTCTAAGGCAGCCAGCGGTGCTTTACGGCCTTCCGCATCTTTTGCCAAAATCAGCCGCCGCATTTGCAACAACCGCTCTGGCTGGAAAAACATGTGCTCGGTTCGGGTTAGTCCGATGCCATCTGCACCAAAAGTGAGCGCCTGCTGCAGATCCTTAGGCGTGTCGGCATTGGTGTAAACGCCCATCCGACTTGCTGCTTTGGCCCAATCCAGCAAGGTTGCCAGACTTTCCTTAACCATGGCGGCGGTGGTTGTGATGCGCCCGCGATAAAGATGCCCGGTTGTGCCATCGACCGATACCCAATCGCCTTCATGGAGCACAATGTCACCGACCGTGGCTGTTTTAGCGTGTTCATCGACACTCAGCGCGTGCATCCCCACGACGCCGGTGGCTCCCATGCCGCGGGCAACCACTGCTGCGTGCGAGGTCATGCCGCCGCGCGCGGTGACAATTGCCTGACTGACGATCATCCCTTCAATATCCTCCGGTGAGGTGTCCTGCCGCATCAAAATGACCTGATGACCGGCTTCGTGCGCGGCTTTGGCCTCCGCAGCCGTGAAGTAAACTTCGCCGGTTGCTGCGCCGGGAGATGCCGGCAACCCAGTGGCCAAAACGTCATGGGCGGCCAATGCCTGCGGATCAAACTCCGGATGCAACATGTCGCTGAGCGATTTCGGATCAATCCGCATTAAGGCTTCCTGCCGATCAATTAGTCCTTCATTGACCAAATCAACGGCAATTTTAACCGCAGCAGCTGGCGTCCGTTTTCCGTTACGCGCCTGCAATAGATAGAGTTCGCCATGTTCGATCGTGAATTCGAGATCCTGCATGTCACGATAATGCTGCTCCAAAGTCGTGGCGATCGCAGCCAGCTGATCGTAGACTTCCGGCATCTGCTCATGCAAGACCGCCACCGGTTGCGGCGTCCGCACGCCGGAGACAACATCCTCACCTTGAGCATTTAAAAGATACTCACCAAACAAGGCGCGTTCGCCGGTCGCCGGATCGCGGGTAAAGGCCACCCCGGTACCGGAATCTTCACCAGCGTTGCCGAAAACCATGGTCTGCACATTAACGGCCGTGCCCAAGTCTTCGGGAATATGATTTTCCCGCCGATAAATCACTGCGCGCCGATTGTTCCACGATTCAAACACTGCAACAATCGCCGCTAAGATCTGAGCTTTGGGCGATTGAGGGAACGATTTGCCTGCATCTGTGTACAGCTGTTTGAAGGCCTGGATAATCTGCTTCAGGTCATCTGTGGTTAAGGCCAGATCAGACGTGTACCCTTTTTCCTGTTTGATCGCGGTCAAAACATCATCAAACGCACTTTCCGATAGACCGTAGACGACATTCCCGAACATGGCCAGCAGCCGGCGATAACTATCATAGGCGAAACGCGTATCCGCCGTCAGTGTTGCCAGCGCCTGCACGGTTTGGTCGTTTAACCCGATATTCAAAATCGTGTCCATCATGCCCGGCATCGAAATCGGTGCGCCGGAACGAACCGAAACCAGCAGTGGCGCGGTCGGATCATCAAAACGCTTCCCGGTAGCCTGTTCCAATGCCTGCAAATGCTGATCCAGCTCGGCCAACAAGGCATCTGACAGAGCATGTTGCTGCTGATAGTCATGGCAGGCCGCTGTTGTCATGGTGAATCCCGGAGGAACCGGTAAACCAAGATTCGTCATTTCGGCAAGATTAGCCCCCTTGCCACCCAATAAAGCCCGCATCTCCATGTTGCCTTCTGCAAACGCATAGATTTGTTTCATCACAAATCCTCCCATTCGTTAAATATGACGTTATATATGTTCGCTATATAATGTATTATTTAGCCCTGAAAATTGCAAGCGTTTACACTTAAAAATGGCCTATTTGTTTTAAGTTTTTTTGAGCGTGAGCCGGCGCGCTTAGAAGTCGGAGTGTAAGCGGCCTTGGGCGTGATGGTCCGGGTTTGACCATTGCGACCAAGGTCCTTACACGCAGACTTCTGCGCCGGTGAACGCGTTATGACAGCACGAAAAAAGCTGCTGGCAGTATTCGCCAAACAGCTTATGGGGCAAGAGTTTCGATCAGATATTTAAAAATGCGATTCTTGGTAATTTTTCCAATGACATGCGTGTCACCACGGTTTTGGACTACTGGCAATGAATCAACGTTGTGTTTCAGCAGCAACTTGCTGGCGTCCATAATCGTGGTATCAGCCGTCACGGTGACAACATTGGGCATCCGAGTCATCACGATACTGGCGGGCAGTGTCGTGTCGCGATCGGTAAAGCTGGCTCGCAGCAAATCTTTACGCGAAATCAAGCCAACCAAGGCGCCGTCATCATCCAGCACATACAAGGAGCCAACATCGGCGATAAAAAGCTTGGTCACCGCTTCTTCCATCGAGGTCGTGAGCTTGATTTCCGTTGGTGGAAGCAGGATTTTGGCAATGGCCGTTTTAAACAACGCCTCATTACCGGCCGGTAAAATGCTGGCGCCCTGGTAAGCGTAACCTACTTTAGGCCGGGCATCCAGAATGCCAATCGTTGTCAGCAGACGCAAATCGGCCCGAATCGTGGCCAAACTGATTTTTAACTTGGCCGCTAATGTTTCCCCGGTCATGGGGCTGTCAGCTTTCAACAGCTGAACAATTTTACGTTGACGTTTGGTAAGTTGCGTAGGTGCCCCCTCCTTTTTATAATCAACAGTATAACATTTTTGAGATATATGACGTGATATTCAACCTTAAAAAGTTGGAATATGCCAAAAGAAATCCGGCACATCGGGTAAGCCGACCTGGCCGGAATTATTTTCAAAGCGTTTGTTTTTTAAGAATCTTCAAGTGATCATCAAGTGTATAGACAATCGGCTGCGCATTGCCGATCTCGACTTTGTTGATACCGGCGTCGCTGATGTCTTCCATGTACTTAACCAGCGCCCGTAGCGTTGATCCATGTGCCACGATGAGCTGATTCTTGCCTGCCATGAGCCGCGGCGCCAACTCGGCACTCCAGTACGGCAGCAAGCGTTCACTCGCATCCGCAAGACTTTCACCCCGCGGAATAATGGTGGCCGGGTACTGGTGGTAACGGCGCGAACGACTGGGATGCGCCAGCAACGGCGGATGCGCGTAAAAACTACGCCGCCAGCTGGCAACCTGATCCGGGCCAAAAAGTTTGCGGGTCAGGTCTTTGTTGATCCCGCGCAGTGCCCCATAATGCCGTTCATTCAGTCGCCAACTTTTGGTAATCGGCAGGTAATTCTGCCCGATCTTATCCTGCACAATGTAAGCAGTCATGATCGCGCGCGACAGCACACTGGTGTGGACATGATCAAACAGGATCCCGGTTGTCGCGATCTTGCTGCCGGCCTCGGCTGCTTGAGCCTTACCATGCGCGGTTAACCCCACATCGGACCAGCCGGTATAAGTATTTTGTTGATTGGCAATGCTTTCGCCATGGCGTAAAAGGACTAGTTTGACCAAATCTCGACCTCCCTATTTAAACTAGTATAACAATCTCAGCTGAATTAGTGTAGCCTGGCTTGGCAGCAACTGCTTTGCCGCCAAGTCACGAAAATGATAGGCTACTATATATTGAGACAAGCAAGGCGAGTACTGCCTTAGCTTTTAGAAAGAAGGATGCTCATGGCCAAGTCGCTTCGATCGGTCACGATGGTCGAGCTTTTTTATGATTTGATTTTTGCCTATGCCGTTGGTCGCATGGCGCAAACCCTGGCATTGCCGGTGCATGGCAGGATCGCACCGCAAATAATCGGAGAATTTTTATTGATGCTGCTGGTATTTTGGGTGATTTGGACCTACCAGACCGTCTTAACGAATCAGTTTTCCCATCCCCAATGGCGCCACAACCTTTTTAGCCTGTTCAACATGTTCTGGGTCATTGTTTTGAGCACCGCGATCACCAGCGACCTCGCCACAACCAAGTGGCCGTGTCAACTGAGCACAGCAGTTTTATTTTTGAGCCTAGCAAGCGAATATGGCTTGGCCTGGCGAAAAAATCATGCGACTTTCGCCAAAATATCCGGACTGACACTTGCGACCGGTAGCGCAATCGCCTTGATATCGCTTTTTCTAAAACCTTACACCCTCTCGTTCGTTGTCTTTTTTGTGGGGATTGTAGGTGCTGGCCTGATGCCATCGCTGGTTTGGCGCTCAAACAAGGCACCATTAACCGATCTCGCCCATTTAAGTGAACGGTACGCGTTGCTGGTTTTGTTAATCTTCGGTGAATCAATTATTGGCGTGGCGGACACGGTCTATTCCGGTCTTTCCTTGCCGGCAGCACTTTTCTTCCTGGTCGTCATGCTGTTGCTTGTGGCTTATCAACTTGTTTATGATAACGGCCTCAATCGCCGGCAGAAAAATGGCGGTTTAGCGGTGATCCATCTGCATTATCCGCTCATGGCCGCGATTCTCAGTCTCAGCACATTGATCCACTTATGGTTGGCGCATTCGCTTGATCCCCAGTGGTTTGCTTTTGCCATCACCCTCACTTTGGCTGTCTACTATTTTAGTCTCATCGGTTACCTAAGTGCTTACCCGGTCAAGCGGATTGATATTGGCTTCAAACGCTGGTTCTACTTAGGCTTCTCGCTTTTGATCTTTGGTGTCTACAGCTTGATGACATCTGTCATGCCCCTGCCCTTCCTGCTCGGCTTAACCGCCTATCTCCTCGCCGACACGCTTTATCTTTGGCAATTCATCTTACATCCCAATGGACCGACCTATTAGGATGTATAATTAAAAAGTGTAAACCAGTCCAATCTGAACTGGTCAATGCATCAAAGAAAGGGGAATTCAACATGACAACCTATGATGTCACCTTCAACACAGTTGATGGCAAATCACTGATCAAGCGTAACGTCGAAAGCGACCACGAAAATGCCCGAGTTTGGGAAGACGCGGTGGAACGGTTTGACGCTGATCACCTTTACATCAAAATGAATGATAAGACAATGGTCAGCCTACTGCGGCGAGCCGTTGTCAGAATCGATATGACGGAACTGCCAAGTGATATCGAAAAACGCGCTAATCGACGCGATGAGTTCCGTAATGCCATGTACACACTGAGTCAAATCGGCCTGTAGATGGATTATCGAAACCCAATCATACAGTGACGCGGTTTCTATGATGAATGAACATATGGCTGACTCGCTTAATTCACAAGCACGCCAAAAAAAGAATCCGCCTCGGCTCAAAGCCAAAGCGGATTCTTTTTTGCGTCTTAAGGCTCTACTGACACCGAAACTAGTCAGCGTAGTTAAAATGGGTTAATGGTGCATGCTTGACGTCCTCAATGGTCTTGGTTCCGGCAAGCTGCATGATGATTTCAAGTTCGTGATCAATTTGTTCGAACACGCTTTGAACCCCTTGAGCACCGCCTAAAGCCAAGCCATAAATAACCGGACGACCAAATGCGACCAGATCAGCACCGGCTGCTAACGCCTTGAAAGCGTGGCTGCCGCGGCGAATTCCGGAATCAAAGATGATCGGAACGCGCTTGTTGACAGCCTTGGCGATGGCCGGCAAAACATCAAAGGAAGCCGGGCCACCATTCAACTGCCGGCCGCCATGGTTAGAAACATAGACAGCAGCTGCACCTGCGCCAATTGCCCGCAAAGCATCTTCTGGTGACTGAATGCCCTTAACGATCACCGGCAAGTCCGTGTACTCCGCAATGCGGCGTACGTCGTCTTCACCGATCTTCTGTGCGGCAGAAGCATAAATTTCGCCGATACCCTTACCTTTGCCGTCGCCTTCGGAATACTTTTCCAGGTTCGGCATTGGGATTGGGAATTGGAAGTTATTAATGATATCTTCTTCGCGATACCCATCAACGGTCGCATCAACGGTGAGGATAATCCCCTTGACACCGGCCTTTTTGGCTTCATCAAGCAAGCTCTTGTTAAAGTCCCAATCCTTGCTCATGTAAAGCTGGAACAGTTGCGGTGCGCCGTTGCCGGCTGCTGCTGTGTCAGCAATTGATGTTGAACTGTAGGTGCTTTGTGCCATCAAGCCACCAACTGCAGCCACACCGCGGGCGGTATCTTTTTCACCCTGACTGTGTGCCAGTCCTTGAGCCGCTGTCGGCGCCATCATGACCGGAGTCTTCAAGTCAATGCCCAAGAAACTGGTCGACAAGTCCGGTGAGTCAATATTCGACAACGCCTTTGGAACAATCTGTGCATGATTGAAAGCCTTGGTGTTCTCGGCTAAAGTCCATTCATCCTCGGATCCGCCAACAATGTACCCGAATCCGCCTGTTGGAATAATCTTCTTTGCTTCATCCGCCAATGACGGCAAATTCAAAATATTCAGTTTTTTCTCTGCATCGCTCTGTTCGTAACCATTAACAACTGTCATGTGTCAAAAAGCCTCCCAAATTGCTTACTTATTAGAACACTTATTAGTGTAACACTTATAATTAGTAAGTAAATGCGTTTTGCTGATTTTTTGTAAGTGAAGGTGCAAAGGCTTAAAAATCAACGTGCAGGCGCCTAATGAGAAGCAAAAAGGAGAAGCCCGCTACTGCGTCTTCTCCTTAAGTAACTATCGGCCGTCTTGTTTCAGCCGTTAATCTTCTTTTTTCCCTTTGGCCTTATCAACCGCGTCATTGAACTTTTCGGCAATCTTGTCCTTGGCATCGCTAAGCTTTTCTTTCGCTTCGCCTACCATTTGTTCGGTCTTGCCCTTAGCCTCGGTTGATTCGTCACCAGTCACCTTGCCAGCAGTTTCCTTTACTTTACCGCTAACTTTGTCTTTTGCTGCATCAAAATCCGCCATATGATCAGTCCCTTCTTTTTTACTTACTTTAAGTGTACCAAGTTGACTGATCATTGTTCCACTATTAAGCTCATCAACAAATAACTTATTTTTGATCCGCTATTTTAATGACGACGCGGGCCGATTGGCTTGCATCCCAAAAGATCAAGCAAGATTCATCTCAACTGATTAAGGAAGCTAGTAGCATTTATCAAGTTATCTTCTATTCCAAAATTGTCAAGAATCGTCGCACCAAGATCACTGAAGGTCTCTCTGATTCCAAGATCAGCGTTAGATAAATTCGTGGAATACACAAGCAAAGGCACGTACTCACGTGTATGATCATTGCCTCTAAATGTCGGATCGTTGCCATGGTCTGCTGTCACAATCAGTAAATCCGTTTCTGATATATTGGAGACCACGTCACGTAATTTTTGATCGACTTGTTCTAGTTCTATACCGTACCCCTTTGCATCACGACGATGTCCATAATTAGAATCAAAATCAACCAGATTAGCAAAAACAAACTTATATTTTTGATTGTCAAGAGCAGCCAGGATTTGATTTAGTCCATCCAGATTACTTGTTGTATGAACTTGAGAATCAATGCCTCTGCCGGAAAAAATATCGTTAATCTTCCCGATGCCGCAGACGGAAACTCCATTTGCATTTAATAGATCTAACACTGTCGCTTGTTTAGGTACCATTGAAAAGTCGTGTCGATTGGCTGTCCGCTCAAAATCATCAGGATTCTGGCCAACAAATGGACGTGCAATGACTCTGCCAACGTTCCAACTACTATCATCAAGCGTAAATCGTATAAAGCGGCAAATTCGATATAGTTCGTCGACCGGCACAACAGCTTCGTGAGCCGCCACTTGGATCACCGAATCCCCTGACGTATATACGATCAAACCACCTTCAGCAATCTGTTTCTCACCGTAATCTTTAATAGCCTGAGTTCCGGAATAGGGTTGGTTCAAGAGCACCTTACGATTTGAGAACTTTTCAATTTTATCGACTAATTCATATGGAAATCCATTGGGAAAAGTATCCAGAGGCTCTTTAACAGGAACTCCCATCATTTCCCAGTGTCCATCCATGCTATCCTTTCCAGCCGAAATTTCACGCATCTTTCCAACTGCACTTGATAATTTACTTCGCGCTTTAACGCCTTTTAGTGGTTCATCACGACAAATACGGCCAAGCCCCAATTCCGTTAATTGAGGCAGCGCTAATTCACCTTCCCAATACGAGCAAAGATGTCCCAGTGTATCTGCTCCTTGATCACCAAATGCTGTGGCATCCGGTGCTGAACCAATCCCAACTGAATCCAATACAATTGTAATAATTCGTTCAAATTTTCTCACTCAGCAACACGCTCCCGACTTTCAGGTTTAATTTTTTTTAGCGGATTAGGGATGAGATTAACAACAATGAGCGAAACAAAATACAAGGATCCTAGCAATAATAATGCTGCTGAAAATCCGCTTCGATCGATCATGTATCCAATAAGAATTGGCGAAAGCCCGCCAATCGCCCTGCCAGTGTTAAAAATGGCATTATTGGCAAAACTTCTTATTTCCGTTGGATAAAAGCTACTGATAAGCGCCCCATAGCCGGCATTCATACCGTTGGCAAAAAATCCAACAACTGCTCCGATAATTAGCATTAGAAAAGAACTGTGTACAAATATATATAAGGTCACTGACAAACCAGACATAATCAAGAAAGCTGAATAAGTCAACTTGGATCCAAATTTATCGTACAATTTGCCGAAAGACAGCATGCCGAGTGACATCCCAATAATGGTTGAAATCATCCATAAAGACGACCCGGAAACTGACAAGCCCTGCTTCTTTTCAAGCAATGAAGGTAGCCAATTCATTAAACCGTAATATCCCGCGACTTGAATGGCTGACATAATCGTCAATCCCAGCGTAATTAACGCAACTTTAGGCCGGTTAAAAAGCAAGCTTATTCGTGGACTCGTTGTTTTCTCTAGATCCTCCGCATGTGCATGTTGCCAGACCTTAGTTTCCGGAAGATGGCGACGAACAAAATAAGCTAAAAATACAGGAATAACGCCAAATATAAAAGCAGCACGCCATCCTGCTAGCGGAATAACAATTGCTGCTATTAACGCAGCAATCAGAGTTCCCATTTGTCCGCCAACGGTAATCCAAGATGACATTTGACCTCGACGATCTTTTGGAAAGGCTTCTGCAACTAATGCCATACCTATTCCATATTCTCCACCCGCGCCTAATCCAACTAAAAACCTTAATATATAGATTTCAAAAATATTTCGGGCAAAAGCCATCAATAAGGTCGCGATCGCAAAGACAAAGATCGTATAGGTAAAGACTTTAATTCTGCCTTTCTTATCTGCCCAATACCCAAAAATCACACCGCCTACCATCATGCCAATATTTGTGACTGAAGGTAAAACTCCTCCTGCTGCAGAAGAAATATGGAATTCATTGATGATCGAACTAAGTGCAAAGGATAACAATAGAACATCCATACCTTCAAGACCCAGCCCTAGCATAGATGAAACCAATATTTTCTTCTGATATGATCCGGTTTCGTGCATTACAATGCCCCTCTCTAAAGAATCATATTAAGACAGAATTTAAAACAGATTCTGCAGACTTCTGATGAATTCGGTTATAATCTTCGGGCTCCTCCCACTGATATGTTGCACGACTCAAATGAACAACAAGACAGTTAGCCACAGGAATATTGTAAAGAGACCCTAATAAAAACAGAACTGCGGATTCCATCTCTGCGTTAATAATGTTTCGTTCCTGCCAGAACTGCATTTTGGTTTTATCTGCCTTAAGTTGACTTCCTGCGATATTGGGCTGTCGATACTGACCAAAAAAATAAGTCTCGGTGGTTAAACCAATCCCGGTATAAACCCTAAACCCACTTTTTAGAGCGCCTTGATAAATCTTATTGACAAGCAGAGGATCAGCAACAGCAGGATAATTATCAGGCACATAGTCCCCCATCAGCCCAGCTGTACGCGCCATTGCACGATTAATAATGATGTCTCCAGGATGAATATCATCACGCCATGAGCCACAGCCGCCACAGCGAATAATTTGTTTGGCACCATTTTCGATAAGCTCAATAATACATATTTCTGTCGATCCAACACCCATTCCCGTCGAACAGATGGAGACTTGATGACTTTTAAATTTCCCTGCAACCAAAACAAATTCGCGGCTATCTTCTATTTTACGTTTCGACTCCCAATCTTTAGAGATCAAATCAACTCTACCAGGATCGCCAACTATCAAGGTTACCTCTCCTAAGTCACCTTTTTGAAGGTGTGTTAAATGTTCACTGCTCATGCGGCTCGACCTTCTTTACCTTTTAATGTGAGAACTGTTAACAGAGAGACAATATAGAGAACTGATAAAAAGCCCATGGTCACAACTAAACTTGAATGATCAAGCAAGAAGCCAATCACCACTGATGAGAATCCTCCAATTGCCCGTCCAATATTAAAAATCAGATTATTGGCGGTTGCACGGATTTTTGTCTCGTAAAGATTACCCACAATAGCACCATATCCGGCATTCATCCCGTTAGCAAAGAAGCCAACCACCGTTCCACCAATTAGTAACGCAGCCTGTGTATCTGCAAAGCTGTACAGAAAAACCGAAACTGCAGATGCAAGTAAAAAAATAGAGTAAGCAACTTTACTACCAATTCTGTCCATAATCTGTCCGAAGACTAACATGCCTAATGACATCCCAACAATCGTTGCAATCATCCAAATTGATGAACTGGAAACTGACAAGCCGGATTTCTTTTGTAAAATTGAGGGTAACCAGTTCATCAAACCAAAATAGCCAGCTATCTGAACGGTTGCCATAATTGTTAACTTAATAGTGTTGCTAGCATTACCGTTTCTAAACAAATCTAGCAAACCTGGCTTATCATCCTCCTGCTTTGAGGTTTCTTTGTTTACTTTCAGCCATTCTGCTGACTCCGGCATCTTAAAGTAAACATAGACACCCAAGAAAATAGGTAAAGCGCCAAAAATGAATAACCCACGCCACCCCGAAATCGGAATAATGATCGCCGCGGCCAAAGCGGCAACGATACTACCAACTTGGCCCAGAATCGTCACGTACGATGTAACGCGACCTCTTTGTTCGCTATTAAAAACATCCGCGACCATTGACATAATAACACCATAAACACCGCCACCACCGACGCCAACTAGGAAGCGGAAGAAATAAACTACAGCAATGCTATTAGCGAATGCCATCATTCCCGTAGCAGCTGCGTAAATGATCGTTGTTACGGCGTAAATCTTCACCCGTCCGTTCCGGTCCGCCATCGGTCCAAAAACCAAGCCACCAACCAGCATACCAAGATTAGTGATTGTTGAAATAAAACCGCCCGCTGTTCCACTAATGTGAAAGCTTGTCATCATGCTTGCCAAAACAAATGACAAGAGCATCGTGCTAGCAGACTGAGAAAAAAGGCCACTCCCTCCTACAAATAATGCTCGTCGTTGTTCACGATTAACTGAACTTAAACGTTCTTCCACCTTTAAAACCTCCTCATGTTCTTTGACAGAAAAAGCTTATCATATTTGTAAGCGCTTCATTTTGTGGTATGCTACAAAAGTCTTCTCGATTTTATGTCCATCCCTACAAAGGAGCCAAATTAATATGATTGATCTCAAATCGGTTTTAAATAGCCAGCATCAGCAAATAACTCCAATTAATCGAACAAATCCTGCAAGCAGACTGGTTAGCGCTATCACAATTATGGACAACATTGCGGTTGAACAATGGCTAAGAGGTGGCGAAATCGTACTCGTAGGATCACACACGTTACCAAATGACCAAAATAAGTTAAAAGAGCTTTTGTCTCAGCTCAAGATAAACCAAGCATGTTGTCTAATAATCAAACATGTTGTTCCATTCACTGCTAATCAGGAGTTCTTAATCCATTTTTCCGAAAAAATTGATTTACCTGTCTTTCAACTAGCCACAAATGTAACCTACTTAGAATTAATGAACGATGTGAACACAATGCTCTTTAAAGACCGGCAAAGTGTTCGTCTAGCGGAATTAGATCTCAACCATCTTCTGAAAACGGATCATCCGCACGACAGCGACTTTGATTATATTTCAAGTTTGAAAAATATTGATCTCTATAAACAACAAGTATGCGTCATGCAGTTTGTTCTCATGACGCAATCAAGCCCTGATAAGCGTCTTCGCGATTTGTTCGCGCTAACCACACAGTTGCAATCCGTCTTTGATGTCTTCATCCACAATGGATTGTTACTTAGCCACTTCATCCTACCAACTTCCACTGGCGCAAATGTTGTCTTATTTACCAGTGAAGGGATTAGCTATGAGGATACTAAAGCTCGTTACTCCCAGGTAACATCTCAGATTCGTATTCCGCACAAAGCTTTATACATTGGCCTTTCAAATTTGCACCCCGCTAAGCAATTACATGAATCCTATCAAGAAGCAGTCTTCAGTATCAAAATTGCTAAAATTTTTAACCAGCAAAATCAAGTCACTTCTTTTAACACCATTGCATTATGGTCACTCATCAACAGTAGTCTCCAATCGAAAAAGTCCGAATTATTATCACAAGAAATCCAAGGTATTTTTAAAAGTTCCGAAATGTTCGACACTTTAGCAGCTTATTTTCAAAACAATGAATCCATTAAAGAGACCAGCCGGCAACTATATACTCATCCAAATACCGTTCGCTATCGATTGAAAGAGATCACCACTCGCACAGGCCTTGATTATCGAAAAACCGATGACAAATTCAGACTATACGTTGCTGTGATTATACAGACACTTAAGCAAGGAAAGCATTAGGCCATAACGGTATAGACCAATGAACGGATTAAATCTATGTAAATGTAATTCATTCAATTTTGAATTCAAAAAAAGACCCTCTGTATATCACACACAGAGAGCCTCTAATCATTAGTGCCGTGCACCCGGCCGTTTTTCTTCAGGCGCTGGCGGAATTACCGCCTTACCGCCTTTTTTAATATGCTTATAGTTCACAACCGTTTTGTTCTTCATATCTTCAACTAACGAAGCATCATCAGGCGAAAAACTGTCAATGGTCAGCATCGCTGCATTGGCGTATAGCTTTTCAACGGTTCCTTTGAAACTCAATGGCACATCCTTGGTCTTGCGCACTGAAACTTTGTCGCCTACAACGATATCTTGTGACACACAAAAACCTCCTCTTGAACGCGGTGTTTTGAAACCATCAACTGGCTGCGAAACATCGCACTGGGACAAAAACTTAAATAAACCAAGTTAAGGTGGGGAGATTCACTTAGTTGCCTGCACCTTGACCTTAATCGGTGCGTTCAGATCAACCGAATCACTGTAATGTTGCAACAAGTAGCGTTGCATGGCTTCACGTGCTTCCTTCTTGGTCATCTGATGACAGATCCGCGAAGAATCGTGCCGATGACCCCACTTGTCCGTGTATTGACCTACAACTGCATAATCACGAAGATGCGCTGCAAATAACATGATTCCCCTAACCACCTTTTCTAATTGTACCATGATTCGGTACGCGTATTTGTATCACAAAATGCATTTATACACCCTAATCGGTTCCGTTTCAACCACTTCGGCAAAAAAAGATGTTACAGTTGTCCGCAGCTCACGAGACACCAGTAACACCAATGGTTTAGCGATTTCAATTTTTCCTCTTTTAAACGTCGACTGCTACCCGACATCTCTTTGAAACGGCTTATCATATGTTGTTTCCAGACGATCACTTTTACTCTGCTTCATTTTATTGAACGCAATGACGGTCCGGCCAATCAAATCCTGCACGTTGAAGCGATCGCGTCTGTCATAATCCAGAATCTTCACGAGCGCCGAGTTTTCGTAACATTTTTCGATTTGGCCGATGAAAGCATGTTCCATATTGCCATTGGCTTGGCACAAAACGGTCATTCCTGCTTTTGCGTGTTTCATCTTAATTGCCTCCTTGTGAGCGTGTGCTGGCTCCTGCGCCAGCGCACGCGTTAATGAATTTAGTTAAGATTATCAACACAAATATCTTATTGTCAATATAGTTATTAATTTATATATAAATATTCATGTTTTCGTCACAAATAGCCGCAGTAGCAGGTGATTGTGACGTT
The DNA here is from genome assembly GCF_030770335.1 of Lacticaseibacillus zeae subsp. silagei. Lineage (NCBI taxonomy): Bacteria > Bacillati > Bacillota > Bacilli > Lactobacillales > Lactobacillaceae > Lacticaseibacillus > Lacticaseibacillus zeae. The sequence continues at coordinate 2,388,449 of NZ_CP132484.1, forward strand.
CTTTTGACGTCAATTAGGCCCTTTTTGTCCCAGATTCATCTTGACAACAAACCTTTTTTTAAGAATGCCAAGCAAAAGATAGATCACCTAATCTGCCATTTTCAATATTGACATTCGCACTAAAAAAGCCAACGATGATGTGCAGTAAACTCTTGGCAAGGCGATGATTTTTGTGGACAGGCACGTTTTTGGAGCAACTTTTTCTTCACTACGTTCAACCAACTTCCGCCGATTTTGGATCGGTCAGTGTATTTCGGTCATGGGGACTTGGATTCAACGGACCACCCAAACTTGGCTGGCTTACCAGATGACCAAGTCCGCTTTTCTGGTTGGCTTACTGGCTGCGGCCCAATTTGTTCCGATTATGGCACTCACTTTAGTTGCCGGTACGCTGATTGACCGCTATCCCAAACGTCAGATTCTTTTGCTGACACAGTTTGGCTTTTTGGTGCTGGGCGCCATCATGACAACGCTGACTTTTTTGAAAATCATTCAATACTGGCAGATCCTTGCGATCGCGTTAGGCTATGGGATTCTTCAAAGTTTTGACACGCCCACCAGGCAATCTTATGTGATCGAACTTGTCGGCAGAAAAGATCTTATGAATGGCATCTCGCTGAATTCGTCCATTTTCAATCTGGCCAAAATTGCCGGTCCGTCTTTGGCCGGGATCCTCATGGTGACCATCGGCGTGGCGCCGTGTTTTCTGATCGACACCTTGAGTTATATTGCGATTATTATTGGCTTGTTCATGATTCACCAGGAGCATCCGGTTGCCCGGCATACGCCGCGCCACATCATTGCCGATGTCAAAGAGGGCCTCGTTTATATTGTGCATCATGACAATGTCAAACTGAGTGCCGAACTCATGCTGATTATCTGCACGTTAAATTTCAACAATAATGTCATCATCCCCATTTATGCCCAGGAAGTTCTGGGCCGCGGTGCCCAAGGCTATGCCAACCTGTTGTCGGCCACCGGCATCGGTTCGCTCATCGCGGCATTTCTCATGAGTTACCTCGCGCGATTCGGTCTGCGGCGCGATTTATATCTCCTAGTCGCACTGGGAACTGCCTTGATTCAAACGTTAATGATTTTTGTCCATGTTTACTGGTTAGCCATGATTTTTATGATCGTCATCGGCTTTTGCAATATGGTTTTTCTGAATCAATCCAATGCGGCATTTCAGTTCTCGATTCCCAACGAGCTGCGCGGTCGCATCATGAGTGTCTACGTATTGCTCAACCAAGGCTCGACGCCAATTGGCAGTTTGTATGTCGGTGGCTTGATGGATGTTGCCGGCGGCTTATGGGGCTTTCCTTCCTGTGGCTTGCTGGCACTGGTGTTAGTCATCCCAACCTTGCTTAGCCATCGCACGACCGTTAAGCGCTGGTTGCACGTCAAAACAGCCAACTGATGCTGAAGCATAAAAAGCAAATGAGCTTCCGCGTGTTGGAAGCTCATTTGCTTGTAAAAACGCCACTTGATGACAACATTTTTAATGGTAAAACAATATACTAATCTTCACGTACCTGGCCATTGCCCAGCACCTGGTACTTAATCGTCGTCAACGCGGCTAAGCCCATCGGTCCGCGGGCGTGCAGCTTTTGAGTGCTGATGCCGATCTCGGCGCCGAAACCGAACTCAAAGCCATCCGTGAACCGCGTCGAAGCATTCACATACACCACCGCAGCATCAACCTGTTGGAGAAATCGCTGACTGTTTTGATAATTATCCGTGATGATGGCTTCGCTGTGCTTCGTGTTGTGCGCGTTGATATGCGCGATGGCCGCTTCTTCGGAATCCACGACTTTGACTGCCATGATGAGGTCGTTATACTCCGTGTCCCAATCTTCGTCTGTCGCCGCGTGCATGCTCGGCACGATGGCGCGCGCTCGCTGATCGCCGCGCAGCTCAACGCCGTGTTCCTGCAACGCTTTGGCAATCACCGGCAGCTGCTCGTCAGCCACATCTGCATGAATCAAGAGCTTCTCGGCAGCATTGCAAACAGATGGCCGCTGAACCTTGGCGTTGACCACAATCGCCACCGCCATGTCCAGCTGCGCCTGGGCATCAACATAAATGTGGCAATTGCCAGCACCCGTCTCAATCACCGGGACCGTTGCCTGCTCCACAACTGCTTTAATCAGGCCACGCCCGCCTCGCGGAATCAACACGTCGAGGTAATCGTTGAGATGCATTAATTGATTGGCCACTTCATGCCGCGTATCTGTCACCAGCTGAACCGCATCGCTCGGCAAGCCATGCGTCGCCAATACATCTTGCAAAACCGTTGCCAATGCCATATTGCTATGCAAGGCTTCCTTGCCGCCGCGTAGAATGACGGCATTACCACTTTTAAATGTCAACGCCGCAGCATCCACCGTCACGTTCGGCCGCGCTTCATAAATCATCCCGACAACGCCTAAAGGAACCCGTTTTTGAGCAATCGTCAGCCCAGCATAATTCACCCATGCGCGATCGGTTTGGGCAGTGGGGTCGTCTAGGACCGCCACCTGCCGCACGCCCGCCGCCATGTCAGCAATCCGTGCTTCCGTCAACACCAGCCGGTCCTTGAATTTGCTCGGCATCATGCTGGCAGCTTTCAGATCCTCCTGATTAGCTGCCAAAATGGTTCCCGTGTGCATCTCCAGCGCATCAGCCATGGCCAGTAAGCCGGCATTTTTCTGCGCCGTGGTTAATTGGCCAAGAATTGCCGCGGCCGCCTTAGCCGCTTTCCCCATTTGTTCAAGATCGATCGTCGTTGTATCCATTTAAGTCGTCTCCTTTACCGATTGCGAGCCGCAGCGGCTGACAAAATGGCTGCCTTTTTCCTCGTGTCATCTTATACGTGTGGTTTTAAATTCAACTATTTGAAGCTTGGTTATCAGGTGATACCTGCTCCAAAACGTTGCCAAACCAAGTTCCGACTGGCTCACCAGCGACGATGCGCAGGATGATCCGCGGATCACGGCCGCTTGCCAGCACCATCTGTTTGCCGGCACGCATCATCGTTTGCGCGGCTTTTAGTTTGGTCACCATTCCGCCGGTTCCAAAACGCGTTGAACTGCCACCGGCGCCAGCTAAAACCTTGGCAGACAAGTGGGTTATTTCCGGAATCAGCGTCGCACCCGGATGCCGGTTAGGATCCTGATCATAAAGCCCGTCAATGTCGGAAAGTACCATCAGCAAATCCGCATCAATCTGCTTTGCGACCAAGGCCGAAAGCTGATCGTTATCGCCAAAGGTTGTCCGATGATCCAACTCATCCACAGCCACACTATCATTCTCGTTGATGATCGGAATGACCTGTTGGGCAAGCAAAGCATCAATCGTATCAAGCACATGCTGGCGCGTTTGCGGATAATCAAACACATCATGCGTGAGCAACAACTGTCCGATTTTGGCGCCGTAATCGCTAAACCGTTGCGTGTACAAGGTCATCAGCTCTGACTGGCCGATTGCCGCAAGCGCCTGTTGATGGGCGATCGCGGCAGGTCGCATACTCACCCCAAGCTTCGCCATTCCGACGCCAATCGCCCCAGAAGTGACCAAAACCAATTCATAGCCTTGATTATTCAACGCAGTTAAGGCATACGCCAGCCGATCAATCGTCTGTAAATTCACTTTGCCATTTCGATGAATCAAACTACTTGTTCCGATTTTGACCACGATTCGTTTACAATGCATTGCCCGTTTTACCATCGTTACCTCCGCACGCTACAACTTTCTCAGCATTCAAAAAAGCACCGTTTTGATCGAGACACCCGTTAAGGCGGTACCATTCTCGTTCAAAGCAGTGCTTTGCGCTTTTTCATGATTTAATTAATTTGAGCATCAACCTCAAGCTTGGATTCGCGAACCATTCAGAACTTTCAGCTAGTGTTCTGATCTCTGTGAGCCGCTACTATGACTTGATGAAGTGAATTGTATGCGGCGCACCAGGAAAAGTCAAGCTTTGTTATTACCCATTATGTATCTTTTGTCGACCGCAAGCGATATTGTCTTAAGTAAGCAGTTAGCCAAAGTGTCACAAAAACTGTAACCTCTTAGAAGATACATCTAGGAGGAATCACATGAAGAAGGTTGTCTTAACAATGAAAGAAGAAGAACGTTACCGAGTCATCAAAGCAGTGGTCAATGGTAAGACCTCCGTGCAACGCGCAGCCGTTAAGCTCAAGCGCTCCGAACGAACCATCTACCGACTGATCAAGCTTTACAAGCAACAAGGCAAAGACGGCTTTATCCATGGTAATGCCGGCCGTGAGCCTGCCAACAAACGCAACGCGCAACTCGAACGTCGGATCATTCATCTGTACACCAACAAGTATGCCGGTTTCAACATCGCTCATTTCCACGAGTTCTTAACCACTGCCGAACAAATCGCTATCTCCGAATCCTCACTTCGGCTCTTATTCAGACACCACCACATTCTGTCACCCAAAGCCCATAAAGCCACCAAGCGTCGGGTCAAGCGTGAGTTAAAAGAAAAAGAAAAGAAGGCCAAGCTCCTATCCAAACGTGATGAAGCCACCTTGTCAGCCATCGAAGTCGTTGAAAACATCAAAGCCCATCCAGAACGTCCTCGGAAACATTATTCTGGTGAACAGGTACAAATGGATGCTTCATGGGAGTATTGGTTTGGTACTCAAAAAACCACCTTACACGCAGCCATTGATGATCAGTCCGGGAACGTTGTCGGCGGCTACTTTGCCAAACAGGAAACACTCAGCGGCTATTATCACGTGTTTGCCCAAGTCCTTCGCGATTATGGCGCTCCAGCAGAATTCCTAACGGATCGGCGCACCGTGTTTAATAGCAACAAAAAAGAGGGCTCACCTTCGACCGAGAACCCTCTCACACGTTTCGGTTATGCCTGCCAGACACTTGGAACAGAACTTTCGGTCACCAGTATTCCGCAAGCCAAAGGCCGCATAGAACGTCTTCTGGAGACTTTTCAAGATCGGCTCACAAGTGAACTGCGGTTGCATAACATCACCACAATCGCAGATGCCAATCGGTTTTTGGTCGGCTTTATCAAGCGTTACAATGACCGCTTCGCATCTACCATCAAAAGTAGCATGTCGGTGTTTGATAAGCAACTAACACCCAAGGAAATTGACAATATTTTGATCATTGCCAATGAACGCAGCATCGGCCACGGACACTGTGTTCGCTTTGACAACAAGCGCTATCTGCCACATCGAAATGGCGAATTGGTTTACTTACCGCCGCATACAAAGGTCTTAGTCATCAAAAGCTTCACTGGCAGACTTTATATGACCACTGATGACGACCAGGTGTACGACCTTTTCTGTGTGCCAAAAGAACAGTTCATGTCAGCTAAATTCGATCTTACGCCAGCCGCGGCACCAACTCCTAAACGAACCAAGAAAATCCCGGCAATTACGCATCCGTGGCGCCGTGCTAACTATCGCGATTACCTTGATTCTCTTGGCATTAACAGTACAAGGGTTAAACAGTTGGTCGCCGAACGATATCCATACAAGAATTCACAAGCGATTCAAGTCTAATCAGGATCATCTCGCGTCCAGTTTTCGGACGCATGTTTTATGGAATTTACTGTCAAAGTCGAAAATCGCTTGACAGCTTTGTTATTACCCATTATGTATCTTTATCGAGCGCTTTGCTCCAATTGTTCACGTGGAATGTTTGTGCTTCGCTTTTCGCGTGCCGAACCACCACTGACTAAAAAAGGTACCGCATACGCAAGCAACCAAAACCCACCAGCGGAAAGGCACACGGAAAATTGACGCTAGCGAATAACCTATCGCTAAAACAACGACAAGGTAACGCAGAAAGTTATATCCTGTCCTTACGCCAGCGACAAGAGATCCTGTAAAATTATAATGTTTCAAGTATCCATCACCTCTTCGGAGAACTGAAAGCTAATAAGATCGTTGTTTGGGTGTAAGCCGCGGTAATCCAGTTATGATTGTATTAAACCTGGCGTCAGTGTAGCCGCTGATACCCCAAACGTGATGCTCCTTACAAAAAAACTAAAAAGCACCTCAGCCTTTTATACTTATAAGTAAATTTATATATCTTATGTTTGTTGATTATACGTTAACATCGCTGTCTGTCAACCCAGAGAAGTTGCTTTTATATATTTCACACTTACTGCCGTGTCACCGGCACGCGCAATGCATAAATTCGCGGTAATGAGTCGCGGCCACGTACCGGTTGGCCATTGACTGTTAACGCCCCCTGCTTCACGGATACTTTTACTGGTGAAGGTAGCCTCACTGCATAACGCTCCGGTAGTTTTAGTCTTTCAACGTAAAACCTACCATCATTCAGCTTCCGGGTAATGCCGACAACACCTAGTTGATCCGCCTGGGCTAGGTAAACCCCATTAGCCGTTAGTGGGTTGCCGACAAGCTGCCAATCGCCGTTTTTCATTCGGTACTGTTTGCGTCCTTTAATGTCGAAGCGGTAAAAAGCAAAAATTCCGCCGGCAAGCGGTCGCTGACACCCATCCGGGAAAACCGCCATTTGTTGGAATAGCGGCACCGACTTTTGCGACTGCTGCGCCACAACTGTTTGCTGTGCCGTGAGTGATATTGGTTTGGTCTTGACGCCACCGCCTTGTAACCCCATGACGGCTAAAATGGCTGCCCCCGCAATCAAAATTTTAATGATGATGTGTTTCCCCCGCATTTCCCCGCCTCCATGTATTAATTTTTAAATATATTAACAATAAGCTTATCAGTTTGGCTAGATGATCCGCTAATAATACACATGTTATTAAAAATGATTCTGCAACCCACAAAATAGTGCAGCGCAGTAACTTGAAAACAAGTAGGATCGCATTCTTACCGTGCCATTCTGTGAATTTGTCACCTTTTAACGACATTAAAAAATCCCGATCCGTCAAAGCCTTTATAGCAATGATGAATCAGGACTGGGTTGTTTATTTATAAATCGTAACTAGGCGCGGACAATTTTACCAACCGCAATTGGCAGGGTCACGTGCGCGTCGTAGTTCATGACTGTGCCCTTGACCGTATCAGGCAACTTCAGTGAATCCGGAACACCGTGAATATAAATCACACGTTTGTCGAGTTGCAAATCTTCGCTGCCAAATGCGGCTTTGAAAGCCTGTTGGAGTTCCTTCAAATCAACGAGCTTCTCATAGGCGTAATGCCCTTCCGCATCAGCAACCGGATAACTGTCATTTGGCACATGCATCTTGGCAGGTTCAGCATCAAACGGCACCATGGTCGTACCGGAAACTGGCTCTGTTTCTGGCAAATCAACGAAACCATCACCGTTAGCATCTTGCGCCGCCGTAGCAATTTCTGCCGGCTTCCCATCAGGAAAACCATGGAAGTGTTCCCAATGCTGGACGTTTGCTGGTGTATCAAACATCTCAATATGGATCCGCAGTTGCGCACCATCAACCGTAAATTCAGCGGTGCCATGCGGCTTTGTACCGATTTTCTCTGCATTCAACGGTACAATCTCTGCCGTGTATTTCTCAGCCATATAAATCAGCTCCTGTTATGATTTTTGGAACACCTTTAGAATAACGTTTATTTTTTAATTGCTCAAATTTTAAAAGAAAATTTTTAAGGACTGCTTCCCTCGGCATTTGTCTTGGGTAATTGATCGACTAAAATTCTTTTACCAACTTATCGCTTTGCTGCCGCCAACAGTCGTTCCCGCAGTGCCGGATCGGCCGCATATAGGTACAAGCCATGCTTTGCCCTTTTTAGCAAAATGTTGACGGCATTCATCATAATCGCGGCCTTGGCATCCTGCGTGTCTGCTAGATCCGGCCGCTTTTTGAACGCTTCTTTATCTTGGTACTGTGCTAAGTTGACAGTCAGCCGATCGCGTTGCTTATCGTAACCGAGACTGGGTCCCAAAATCACGCCGGCATAATTTAAGTCAAACCCCTGTATGGTATAAATCGAGCCAACCTCATGGAGCGTTTCCGGCCGTTGCGCCCATGGCCGATCGGTGAAGTTGATTTTGTCCCACGGCAGGCGCAAGGATCCGGCAGTGACATACCAGGTCTTGTTGTCCAATACCGTAAACGGGTAGTCCGCAGTCGCAATCATGCGTGACAATCCCACCGCGGCATCGCGTTGCTGAATCAGTTGATACATTGGCTGGCCATCCGCGAAAATCCGGAAGTCAAAAGTTGCCGGTTGCGGAAGTGGCGCGATCCGGCCACGAACAAACTGATCAATCCAGCGATTCACCGCCGCATCCCCTACCCGCATTTGCTCGGTTAGCCGATAATGCGTCACGGGATAATCGCGAGTAATCCGTTTGAGCAGCGCTGGGGTCCAAAAGCTTTTCAATTTTACCAATTGATGAAAATCAAAGACCAGCACCACCAGCTTCGCCAGGTGAAGGATGTCTGCCAGCTGATTGGTGTCTCGAAAATTGTTATATGGATCTGGCGCGGTCAAAAGCAGATGGCCTTCGTCAATGAACACAATATCAGCCATTTTGCCTGCTTTTCGATAAGCGTTAATAAAAGGAGTGGGCTTCATGAAGTCCTTTTTATGGAAGTACGCTTTGGTCCCGGCAATTTCTTTGTAAATCTTCAACATTTCATTGTGATTCACCAACAGCTTATTGTCTGTTCCTGCAAGTGGCCCACTATCTGTACGCGCGGCTTGTTGCAACTGGGCAAACGCCGCGTCCAGTACCACACTTTTGCCAGATCCCGCGTCGCCTGAAATGATCAGCAGATGCGTCTGATTCGCTGGATAATTGGTGGTAATGAAGTCGTGAATGTGTTGCTTCAAGGCAGCCTGTGCTGAAGTCAAAGCCGCGTCCTGGGGCAAAATAAACGTTGATTGCGCTAAGTCCGGCATATGAGCACCTCCGAAATTAATATAGCATTTTCAAATTAAGTTGCCACACGTCTTCGCCAGTTAGTTGAATGAGGTAACTTTTTAAAAAGAACACTAAAAGAAACCTATCTGTAAAGCAAATCACATACTTTATTCATATAAAGTGGTTAAACTATAAGTAACGAGTTTGAACTGTTATTCAAGAACTAGGAGTACTTCATATGCCTTCAATTGCTGATTACCCACAACGCCCGAGTTTGGCGTCATTTCAACAGGCTCCGCTGACTGAGCTTGATGCCGGTTTATTTGCGCAGCTTGGTTATTTGAATTTTAATTACCTCATTGGCCAGCCGTATGCCCGGTTTGCCGATTTAAATGACAGTATGCGGCTGCATAAAGCGACCTTAACGACATGGGCCATCCCGACACATCAAGCCATGCTGCATGCGATGCATCAGAGTAAGCGATTTGCCCGCGTTGCATGGACCAACTGGCTTGAAACCTGCAGCCACCGCAATGAAGAAGATTTTGCGGCCATCACCTTTACGCTGGCACCGGATGTGTATTGCGTTAGTTTCCGCGGCACGACGAATAAACTGGTCGGCTGGAAAGAAGATCTCAATATGAGCTTCATGCCAACCATTCCGGCACAGCGACGGGCGTTGAGCTATCTGACTAAGCAAATCAGCCGCCACCCTGGCACTTATTATCTGACTGGGCACTCCAAGGGCGGCAGCCTCGCCACTTACGCGTTCGACCATCTGCCAGAACCGCTCGCCGATCAAGTTGCGCATGTTTATAGTTTTGATGGGCCAAGTGGTGTCCCACTCGACCCCAGCCATCGTGACCGCGTGACCAAGCTTGTGCCGCAAAGTTCGCTCATCGGCGTCAGTTTGGATCCGGCAACCAACTTTGAAGTCGTTAAAAGCCGCGTCAAATTATTCGGTCAGCATGATGTGCTCACCTGGAGCATTGCAGACGATACCTTCACGCACTTGCCGACAACGACTTGGGTTTCGCGCTATTTTCAAAAAACCTTCGCCCTGTGGTTAGCCGGCCTTGATGCTAAGGCAACTGCCATCACGGTCGACGCTTTGTACCGAATCCTTCGCAGCGGCAATGCCATTACACTTGATGATCTGGCGAAAACCAAAAACCATTGGCGCCACTATTTCCACGCCTTCCGCAGTTTGGACAAGCATCATCGCAAACAGCTAGGCCGTTCATTCCGCGGTCTGCTTGGTGCAATGGCGGGATCGTTGGTGCAAACCCATTAAATGCCATGATTTGGTTGCAACGTGCGTATTGAAACCCGCCGATGATACTAAGCCAAAACGTTCCGTGAGACAAAGAGCTGTCTTGCGGAACGTTTTTTGTACTCGACGCCGAACCAATTTTTGAACGATATGCTCTCGTCAACCACCCGAGACAAGTTCCAAAACCGCGTCACGCCGGCACTCTATGATTCTTAGACAAGCTCTCAGCTAAAAATACTTGTGCAAAATCAATAACGCTTTGACAATAGTGACAAGGGGGTAAAAAGTATGCAGTTCAGCGACAAACTCAAATTGGCGCGCCAACAACATCAGTACACGCAAACACAAGTCGCCGAGCAATTACACGTGTCATCCAAGACCGTTTCCAGCTGGGAAAATGCGCGCAGTTTCCCGGACATCGGCACACTTGTCAGAATCAGCGATCTCTATGACATCTCATTGGATCGTCTATTGAGGGAGGATCAAACCATGATGGATCATTATGAAGCTATCGACAAACATGCACTACGCGACAAGCGGATTTTTCAAGTCACTTACTTTGTTAACCTTGTGCTTCTATTGGGATTTGTGATTTTTAAAATGCTCGGCAACACATCACCCCTATTGCGTCAATATAGTGGTTGGGTAGGTTTGGTATTTATTGTTAATCTAATTGTCCTGGCAACGCATTATCCAGATTACCGGCTATGGATTCGTTCATGGCCGCGGCGAATTTTGCTAATCATTCTTGCTTTGAGCTTTGCTACAATCTTCTTTCTTCTTATTCAAGAGCCAATAACCGTTTCTTCGGGTGACAGCTATTACCAAACTGGTTATATAGCTGGGGCACAACTACGAATGGTCACACTTCCTATCATACAAACCTTGAGTACCATTTTTGCCATCTTCGGTTTCGAAGAAATTCTAGACAAGAATTAGCCGTTAAACACAATGACATTTGACTAGTTTACACACAGACGTCTCTTAGGCTCGGCATTGACCGGGCTTTTTTTTAGTTCTTCACGGTTTTGAATAATCCGAAGAAAAGATGCCACAATCCGCGTCACACCAACAACTCTACGATTCTTAGAGCCACTATTTCACAAAAAGACTTGTGCATTTTTAGTCACACCTTAACAATAGCAACAGGTGGTGAAGAATATGCAACTTAGCGACAAGCTGAAATTGGCTCGGCAACAACAGCACTTGACCCAAACCCAAGTTGCCAAGCAACTACATGTTTCAGCAAAAACAATTTCCAGCTGGGAGAATGCGCGTAGCTTCCCCGACGTCGGAACTTTGGTCAGCATCAGTGACTTTTATAACATTTCTTTGGATCGATTACTTAGGGAGGATCGTACAATGATGGATCATTACGAGACAATCAGCAAACAGGCGCAACGAGACAAATGGTATTTCAAAATTACATATTATCTAAATGTCATCTTTGTTTTAAGCACCTTGGCTTTAAAAACCGTTCCGAATAACCTAGAGACTGTATCAAGGTGGGTTCTACTCGCATCAATTATCAATTTAATGGTCTTAGCGACCCACTATCCAAACTACCACGCTTGGATCGAAGGCAAAAGTCATAGAATGTTGTTGGGAATCTTCCTCGCATTGGGCATCATTTCTTTAATAATGCAAATCTGTATATCCGGATTCATTCCACGGCTGTATCCTGGAACGAATCACCTAGCCTCTCTTGCCGGATTTTATATAGGAACACTAATAGCAAGCCTGTTATGGGTCTTCAGCATCTGTTTTATGATCTTTGGCTTCGCCGAACTCAAAGAAAAGCCTTAACCCCCGCATTCACAGCCCATCCCAAAGCCAGCCAATTGCGCTGGCTTTTTTAAAATGAGATATCTTGCTTTACAAGGTATCCCACCATGATTATACTATGCTTAACAAGGTATCAAGGGAGGCGAGGCCATGCAACCTTCATCGCAAATGCTGAAGGGCATTCTAGAAGGCGCCATCTTGAAGATTATTCAGCAAGGCGATATTTACGGCTACGCTTTACACGAAAAGCTGGCCGCGCTTGGGTTTGGCGACATTCCTGAAGGCACCATCTATCCCTTGCTGTTGAAGCTTCAAAGAAATAAACTCATCATCGGAGTAAGGCGACCAACCGGCAATGGTCCCGATCGCAAATACTACCATCTCACTGATGACGGAGAAAAGACGCTCACCATTTTTCAACAACAATGGCATCAACTGGTTCAAGCCATGGCCAATCTCAACCAAGGAGGCGAATCGTCATGAAAAAATTAACCCAACTCCGAGCCGCCAATGATCAACAACTCAAAAAGATTCACGGTACGGACTATACCTACACCGAAACAGTCATCCAATATTTACGCGGTGATCTGCGCAAGGATCCTTATGCCATTGAACAGGCTATTAGCGACTTATTGGCAACGTTGATTGACGCACAACAGAATGGCCATAAAGTAGCATCCTTCTTTAGTGACGATCCTCAGGCGGCAGCCGACAATATTCTAAAAGAGTTGCCGCACATCTCAGTCACTTACCTTTTTTCGATGTACTGGCCACTCCTCATGTTTCTGCTCATTCAAAATATATTAATCATGTTGATTAGCCCCAGTTTGCGTTTTAGCCTAAGCGATGTGATCGGCATTAATTTCTTTGCCTTACTCATGATTGGCGCCTCGTTTGCCCGTGGCATTTTCTTTAACAAACTTTCGCGCAAGACAATCGCTGGATTATGGATATTATTAGTGCTTATGTTTGTGGTGCCTTTTTTGACGGGATATCTGTTCCGTGGCGTGGCACCCTTTGCTATTTCCAGTCCGACACTCATCAGATTTTCTGCGATTCTTTGTGCTATTAATCTAGCTTGCGCACTGTGGTTACGGCCGATTTTTCTCATCTTCCTCGGCTGGACCGGCGTGTGGCTAATCGCCGTGCTCGGCCTTGCTTTGCCGTCTTCTGAATTAACGGTCATCTTGGGCATCGCCGGAATCGTTTGCGCGCTTGGCTTGCTTTTCTACCGGCCCGATCCGTTGCATTCGTCAACAAAAAGCACAGGCATCCACCCTTAGTTGCTAGCTTCCAATCCTATCTAAAAAATAGGCTGAAAACACTCGCCTCGCCATCATACCGTTCGCCCATCGGCCCAATCGCCATATATAACCGATGCACAGCAGCCGGCATTTGCAAATGGTTCAGCAAAACGTACCGCGAAATCGTCCGCTTCAACTTGACGGCAACTATCTGATAAGCTGTCCCGTTTTGCAATTCTTGGGCCGCCATTAATAAGTCACGCCGAATTTGTGGGTAGGCCGTCATTTCAGGATCGTTGTAAGCTGTGTCGATCGCCTGAAATAACTGGGTTTCTTTTTTATTCATTTTGGGCACCTCCAGGATGAATGCAGTTTAGCGCGTTACTGTACTTGATGCAATGTTACATCGCTTTTTGTCTAGAAGAACGTGTCGTTTTGACAACTTGAAAAATAACGCAACGTTTATTTGGGAAAACCCAACGTTTATTTAAATTTTGTCACAACGCGGCGGTTTTGTCGCAAACTGAGGGTTAGTAAAAGCATTCATTGCAAAGCAACGGGAGGGCGCATATGACCGATTCAACCTACAAATTCGCTGTCGAACCAACCCTAGGGCAAAATTTACGAGGTGGCCACTCATCATGAACGCAAAAGAAGCGCTTATCAGTACCTGTGTTTTCACGGTTTTCCTTTTTGGCGTTGATTTATTTTTAGGTGGCCACTTTCAGGTCTTCAGAAATCTGTTTACTGGAGTCGTGTTCTTTTTGATCGTCTGGATCTCGGGATACCTATTCCATAAGGAGGCGTAAATCTTGTTCGAGCCTGAGCCCATCGCGGATTTTATTGCGATGGGTTTTTGAATGTCCAGTTCTGGTGTCTGCCCGAAACTCCCTAATCCTCGTACAGCCAATCCTATTAAATCCGTATTGCATCGACACAAAATTATTTGTAAAGTTGAGATGGTGTTATGTCTCGCTTCGTTAAGTTTTTGGGGAACGAACCTTAGTGTATTGGATAGCCACCAAGACAGCGCGATCCGCTTTTAATCAGTGTCGCGCCTGCTGTAACAAAAATTGGAAATCGCATTCAGGTTAAGAAAGGATCTTTCAAGTGAAATATCGTTTATTAGGCAAAACCGGCTACAAAGTCAGTGAAGTTTCCCTTGGTACTTGGCAACTGGGCGGCAAGTGGGGTGCACCGTTTGATGCCAAGGTTGCGCGCGAAACTTTGGAAGAAGCATACGCTCATGGCGTCAACTTCTTTGATACTGCCGATGGTTATCAAGGCGGTGAAAGCGAAAAAATGGTCGGCGCTTTTGTCAAACAGCATCCTGACGTTCATTTCACGACCAAAATCGGCCGTAAAGAAGAACCGTTGACTGCAGAGCATTTTGATCCTGATCATGTACGCCGCTATGTCGATGAATCATTACAAAATATGGGCTTGGACAGTCTGGACATTGTCTTGTTGCACTGCCCGCCAATGCAGGTCTACTACCAACCTGAGACCTTCTTCGCATTGGATGCCTTGCAAAAAGCCGGCAAGATTCGGCATTATGGCGTCAGCATCGAACGCGCCGAAGAAGGCATTAAAGCTTTGGATTATGACACAGCGGTCGTTGAAGTGATTTTCAACATGTTCCGCCTGCGCCCGGCTGAAACCTTCTTCCCGCTGGCTAAGCAGCATGATGTTGGCATTCTCGCCCGTGTCCCTTTGGCGAGTGGTCTGCTGACAGGCAAGTTTGATGAGAATACTAAGTTTGCACCGACTGATCAACGGGCCAACAATCGCCACGGCGAACACTTTAGCAAAGGCGAAACCTTCTCCGGCGTTGATTATCTAACCGGGGTTAAAGCTGCCCGTGAACTTAAAGAACGTCTCGGTTCAGACAACCTCGCCGCAACGGCACTTCGATTTATCCTAATGTACGATGCCGTCTCAGCCGTCATCCCCGGTGCCAGCAACCCTACCCAAATCGAACGCAACACCGATGCTGCGGATGTACCGCCGCTGACGCCTGAACAAATGGCAGTGGTTAAAGATGTGTATGACCGCCTGATCAAAAATCCGGTTGGATACGAATGGTAACAGCTTAATCACTGTTGTCAAAAGCTGCCGCTCACCGATTTATATCGATGTAAGGGTACTTTTACACGCCACCCAAGTGTGATCAAGGCCAGCTCACGTGTTAGCTAGGTGGCATCAGGATTTATGCACCACTCATCGCTGCCGGCAGCTTTCTTTGGCAACAGCGCTGTTGCGACATAACGATTTGTTTCATTGCTGACAAATCAAATCATTCAAACAAACAACGTAACAACCCCACTTTGCCAGGCAAAGTGGGGTTGTTTGTGTGCTTCGGATTATGAGAGACTCAATCGCTTTTCCGCCACCGTGAATCCATAATCAGGCGGGCAGTAAATAAGCCCAGCGGCAAGAACATAATAATCAGTGCCGCGCGGGTCATCCATTCCGCGCCAACGCCAATGTTGTTAAGACCGATATTATACACAGCCCGATAAATATAAAGGCCCGGAACCATGATTACAATTGATGGCACGGTCAGTGAAATTCGCGGATAGCCATCGACACGATTAATCGCCGAGGCAATCAAGCCCGCCACCAAGGCGCCGATAAACGCTGCCGCAGCTGGCGGAATCGTATTTAAGTCCACCAGTTCAAGCCGCAGCGTATTGGCGACGGCCCCGATCAAGCCAGCCTGAACTGCCATGCGCCGCGGGCTGTTGAACATTACGGAGAAACCGAAAACCCCGCAAAAACTGGCCATGAGTCGGAAAACCAGTAAAAGTACCGGATTAAGGCCTAAATCGGCAAAATTCTCTGGGCGCAAGTGCACCAGCATGGCCACTAACCAGCCAACCAATGAAGCAACAATCGTGATCATCAAGGCATATAACAGCCGCTCCATGCCTGAGCGCATATCCTGCTTGGAAATATCCAACATACTGGTGATGAACGGAAAGCCCGGGATCACAAACAACATAGCACCGATATACCCATCCTCATGCCGTGCAGCAATTCCCAAGCTCATTTCCAAGCCGCGGAAAACCATAAAGTAAACCAGACAGGCCACCGCGACACTGACCCCGATGCACGCCAGCAAGGTCCAATTGCGCCGAATCATGATTCCACGCAGCCAGTTACCGATACCCGCACCGACAAAACAACAAATCATCTCAATCGGACCGCCACCAAGCAGAAAAACGAAGGCACAGCAGGCCAATGCCGCAGCAAGACCTGCACGAAGCGGATCATAGTTGCCAGACATTTTCTGAATCTGATCGAGCCGGTGATGAATATCCCGCACCGTCTCTTTGGCATACTGCGTATCAAATTCGCGCACAAATCGTTCCAGCGCATCCAACTTGTCCGTGTTCACACCACTTTGCGGCAACGACAACACTTCGGAATAAGCGTGGTTATTGCTGAAGCAGGTATACGACAATGAAATCAAACCAATGTCAGCCGAACACGACATCCGCAAAGCTCGCGCCACCGTGTTCATGGCTTCCCGAACCCGCCACGCTCCTGTGCCGCACGCCAGCAGCATAATGCCAACCCGGCCAACAAGTGATGCCCGTTCTTCAAGCGTTGCATGATCCGCCTGACGCTCTTCGCTAACGATGACGTCATACCAAGGAATCTGCATATGGTGTTTTTCTGAAAGCGGTGGATTCCCCTGCGCCGCCTGATTACTTTTTGACGTCATAACTTGTGCCAATCCTTCTTCTTATAGGAATATTCGTTTTGAAAAATGAAAAGAAACATTCACTATTTTAGCACAACTTTTGCTGGCTTATTTTAAAAATATCGCCGCACTTGTCACTGGCGATTGAACATTTTATCAACAAAATACTGCCAATACGTCTTTGTACCGGTAATCAAGGTTGCCTCTCCAGCGATGCCATAGTAGAGCGACTGTTGATGTGTTTTAGACAAGTGCACCCTAGCCTGGGCTTTAAAGTAGTTGCAGGTTTTGGGATTCACGGTCGGCGCAACGTCAACTGCATAAATTCGGCCGGTGACCGTCATAGGCGTCGGAACGTTCCGAGCAATTCGTAAGCGAACGTTTTGACCGCGTTTCAGGCTCATAACCTCGGCTGGCGAAATTGCCAGCTTCAAATCAGCTTCTTTTTGCTTAGCCAGGTCCGGTAAAATCTGTGCTAAGACAGTGCCAGTAGGAATGTACTTGTTGCCACTTAAAGCTGCTTCAAGATGCAAAATACCAGCGGCTGGTGCTTTAACTTGGTAATTGTTGCGCTGATCTTTGAGTGCCGTCTGTTTTGCCTCGCCTTCCTGAATGGCCTGTTGCACCTTCAGTTGCTCCGCCGCGATGGTTTGCTGCATTTTATTTTGTAAAGAAGCCACCTTCGCCTCATTCTGTCCTGTTTGTTGCGCAGAAAGATCAGCTTGCTTTTGGTTGGCGCGTTGGGTTTTCAGTGCAGCGAGCGCCTCTTTTTCACTTGTCAGCAGATTTTGCAGCTGTGACTGGTATTGGCCTTTTAAGTTGGCGAGATTCGCCGACTCCGTGTTTTTCGCTTCGGCTTGATATTGCCCATAAAGATAACCGTAAGCATGCTCGGCTTTTAGCGGCTGATCGGTTCGGATGGCGTTTTGGGCTTCGCGAATCGCTTCTATTTTATCCTCACTGGCTTGCATACTGGTCCGTAACAATTGATCAATTTCTTTGTTCTTGGCATTTGCCACGTTTTGGGTTGCATTCACGGCTTCGTTTTCCAGTTCGTAAACCCGGCGCTGATTGAGATAGTCGCGCACTTGTTGCTGATAGCCGAACTTATCGGCACTGGTAAAAAGATCCTTATTGGCGGCAATACTCCGGTTGAACGTGTCCAACTGGCCTTTTTGATCTTTTAGCGTGGCCAACTGTTGGTTCAACACCTTTAATTGCGCAGGATTGGCTACATCGTGATACACCAGCAGCGTCTCGCCTTTTTTGACCCGCTTTCCCTCCTTCATATGATTTGTCACAATCCGATTTGCCGCTGTCCCCTGAATGGTTACGGCAGTTTTAACTGGGGTAATTTCCGCCGCCGTTGTCACGGTCACCTCGCGTTTAGCAAAAATTAAAAAGAGCAACAGGCCTATAAACAGAATCGCTGTCGGCAAGATAATCATGGTCGAAAAATTGCGGTAACGATGGTTATAAAACTCGGTGGTCTCTAATTTCTTAAGATCAATCATCGTCAACCTCCTTATTCACTCACCAACCGCGCATAATATCCCTGCTTCGCCAGCAGTTCGGCATGATTGCCCTGCTCAACAATTTCTCCATGATCCATCACCACAATCTGTTCGGTTTTAGCCGCGATGGTGAGCCGGTGAGCGACAAAAATAATCGTTCGATCCTTCATTGCCAACAACCGATCCACAATCCGCCGCTCCGTGATGGTATCCAAACTGCTAGTCGACTCATCAAAAATCAGCACTTTGGCTGGCGACAACAACGCCCGAGCAATCGCCAAGCGCTGCTTCTGCCCGCCTGATAAAATGCTCCCGCTTTCCGTGAGCTTGGTCTGCCACATTTGCGGCAGATTCATAATATCCGTGGCAATCTCCGCAACGGCACATGCGTCTTCAAGTTGCGCCTGCGTCAAATCGGCACGACTGCCTAACGTTAAGTTTTCCATCACCGATCCGGAAAAAATAAACGGCTCTTGCGGCACATACTCGATATATTGCCGCAGCGTCGTGAGCGCCACATCACTGATCTGCGCGCCATTAAAGGTAATTTTTCCCTTGCCTATTTCAACCGGGTAAAAGCCGACCAATAATTTAGCCAAAGTTGATTTACCCGAGCCACTCATGCCGACAATCGTGTATTTAGCATTTGCGGGCACCTCAAGATGGACATGCTTTAAAATATCCTGCCCAAACCCATATTTAAAGGAAACGTCATGCACGTTGATGGCACCATCGATCAGGCGGCGATCGGTCAGATGGCGCTGTTCTTTAAACTCAGATTCAACCAAATAAACCTCATTCAGCCGATTATTCGCCACCTTGGCCATTTGTAATTTTGGTTGCAAGTTAATGATACTTTCTAACGGATTGGTGAAGTATGACAGCAAGGCATTGAACGTCAGCATCTGCCCCAAGCTCATCTTGTTAGCCATCACCAGACTCGCCCCAATCCACAACACCACCACATTCAAGATAAGCTTCAGCAACCCCTTGGTGGCTTGTTGAAGCTGGTCGGCTTTCGTGTAATTGAATGACTTTTTTAAATACGTGACAAATTCACGGTCAACCCGCTCATAACTGACCTTTTCACCTGTCAGCAACTTAATGGTCTCAATACCGTTCAGATCCTCAATAATCGATGAACTCAAAATGGCATTGCTTTCCATCGTCTCTTGATTCAGCCGATTGAAAGGACGTTGAAACGCGAAAACAATCACCAAGTAACAAGGCACCGCAATTAAGGATACCAGGAACAATGTAGTATTTTGAATGCCCAACACAATGCCTAAAATAAGCACGATCCAAACATCAAGAAACAGGGTCATGATCGTATTCGCCAAGGCATCGATAATTTTATTGGCGTCCGAAAACCGCGACACGATCTCCCCGGTTCGGCGTGTTGCAAAAAAAGACATAGGCAATTCATACAGATGCCGAACGTAACCCAAAATAACGTCAATCGACAACCGCTGCCCTAAAACCGCCATCAAGAAATTCTGGCCATACGTCAAAACAGATTGAAGGATGTAAGCGAGAATCAGCCCACTGGCGATCATCCCTAACGTTGTCCGCATGGCACTGGGAATATAGGTATCAATGATCGATTGCAGAAAATACGACCCAACAATGCTAATCACGGTGATCAACAAAGCCGCAACAATAATATTGGCAATGATCACTTTTTGCCGCGCCAGCAACGGCACGAAGGCAAACAAGCTGCCTTTGTCCTCTTTGCGCGGTTGATATTGCGGTTCAGGAGCAATAAAGATAGCCACCCCCGACCACTCCTTGGCAAACTCCTCTTTTGAAAGCCAGGTCATTGCGACTGAAGGGTCAGGATCACCAATTAAGATATGATCCTTCGTTGCCTTAAATACGACATAATAATGCAGCAACTCACCGCGCTTCAAAACATGTACCAAGATCGGATATGGCGCATCATCCAAATCAAACAACGTCATATCCGCCTTAACTGCCTTGGTTTCGAAGTGAAGTTCCTGGGCAGCGCGGACAATGCCTAACGCTGTTGTCCCTTCCTGATCCGTCTTGGCTAATTGCCGTAAATGCGCAAGGGAATAGTCGGACTTATGAAACTTCAGTAACATATTAAGCGCCGCAACGCCGCAATCACGCTCATCTACCTGAGGCGTGTAATAGCGTTTGTAGTATGTTGCTTGACCTAGTTTGAATTTGTATTTGAACATCCACGGCCTCCCCTTATTGGATTTCAGATTGTAAAGCATGCAACGTCAACATTTCGCAGAAGCAGGCGCGACAAGTTGGCCCGGAGCTTAGCCTTTTATCATAGATATTAAGGTTAAGCATCTTAACTGCCGTGAAAACAAATCTATGGTAATATGACTCTGTTGAGAGTTAACAGCATCTTAAAATAGAGAATTTAATATTAAATAAAAGTTCAAGCTTACTTTTTATTTAATAAAGGCTTATTTATCCACTACCTAATTCACACATCTCTTCCAAGGATATTATGTCTTCACGCAATTCTCTTTCTTGCACTTCCTAATGTCTTCCTCGAAAAAGTTCGCCTATCCAGTTTTTTAAACCTTCAAATGGTTGGCTTATGACACGATTAGCACCTGCACGTACTTGTGAAAGGCTGTAATCCGATATGATTGCCTCTTTCTGACCACTCATTTTGTCATTCATGGTAAATTCCTCCTAGACAATTTATTTGATACCACCAGCCTAGCATGTATGGCACAATTGTTGTTCAACAAAAAATTAACGTCGTGTTTTGGCCAATTAACGTCGTGTGATAACACAAATGCAAGAAATAACTTGGCCCATCCTCAAGAAAGTGGGAGTTTTTGATATGGTTAGTCTGCCGAGTCATATATACTTTTTTATAAATTGGCCAATCTTCTTTTTTGGCGTTGGATTTCTTTCGTATATCTTCTTTGGCCTCATCCGTCCGCTGCACGTTGCTTCATGGTCAATTATTGGAACATCACTTTCTTTGTTCCTGTCGACTTACGGAGAAATTGGTTTTTGTTTAATATACGCTTGGTATATATCCAGAACCAATGCGAGTTCTGACAAGTTTTGGGTCTTTATTTTTATGCAAGTTAACCTTATCATCATCACGATTCAAACCTGTATCATAAGAATTTTTGCCGCGGCAGGTACGAAACAACTGACTTTAATTAGTGTAGGCACCACACTTATTCTCACTTCAACATTAGCAGCGATTGTAATCTCGCTACTAGTAAAAAAGCGAAGTCAACTTGATCAGCTGCGAACGCTCATCAAGGAGCAAAACCATCTCCAGAAATCAATTATTATCTATACAGGTGCGACCTGTGTCTCGCTATATTGTTTTGAGGCGATATCTAATCTAGTCAACATAGGCATCATGTTAGACTTGCTTATTCTTGGTATCTTTACACTGTCAGTCATCATCAACCTATATTCACTTTTCTTGATTCTGAAGTCGTTTAGCTACTACGTCGAACTCACCTGGATCAAGCGGGCCGAGGCCTCTCAGCGGGCGTACTACACCACGTTGAGCCAACAGCAAAAAAACACGAACAAACTTCTACACGACTACAAAAATCTGTTAGCATCGCTTCAACTGTCTCTGCAGCAATCATCTGCGGCCATTTCACCGGATACCCAAGCCATCCTTTCGCGAGCCCAGGCATCGCTAAATCAGGCAGAATTAGGCAAAAGTTCCTTTACATCAATTAAAAGTGATCCCTTAAGAAGCTTGCTTTATTTAAAATGGGCCGAATCAATGAACCACAATGTCATCATGAATGTCCAAACTGAAGGAATCATTCATCCCCTAGAAAGCAGTCTTGGCTTTGCCATTATCAGGGCGCTTGGCATTCTGATCGACAATGCTCTAGAGGAAACGGTCAGAATTAAACATCATCGCTTCAACGTCACGTTAATTGCCTTGGAGCAAGGTCTAGAAGTCAGTGTCATGAACGACGTCGGTTCTGATTTCAATCTGGCAAATCTCGAAAAGAAGGACTTTACGACTAAGGGCGACGGACATGGCAATGGCTTGTCCATCATCAATGAGCTCATGCAACAAAACAAAAATATCCTTATCAAAAAATCTGTTATTAACCAACAGCTGAAAATCACTTTATTCATAGGAGACTCATAATATGATCACTAACCGTACGACCTTGAAAATCTTCATCTTGGAAGACGATGCTACTTTCCTGAGGTTCATCGAAAAGACACTAATCAACTACATCATGATTGAAGAATTGCATGCGGAAATTAAAATCGCTACCCAATCTGCTACGGATCTGTTAAACGCCATTGATCTGCAGCAAATTAATGACAGCTTCTTTCTGCTGGACATTGATATTCCCGGATCCTCTATCAATAGTATTGATATTGCCAACATTGTCCGGAAACATTCCCTATATGCAGACATCATGTTCATTACCAGCCACACCGAACAAGCACTGACCATTCTGTCCCAGAAGATTCTGCCTTTAGACTTAGTGGATAAAAGTGTGCCTGCAGAAGTTGAAACGCGACTGCGTACCAATCTTGTTCAAGGGATAAAGCGATTACGGTCACGTCAACTCGAATCTCCACGGCTATTCAGCTACCAGATCGGAGCCAATCTCTTTTCACTTCCGCTAGACGACGTGCTGTACATTCAAACCGTGCTTGGCACACCTAGCACGCTCGAATTGCACGCCAAACATGAAACCACGACTTTCCCGGGGAACTTAAAAGAAGTTACAAGTCGATATCCAACCTTATTTCGATGCCATCGAAGTTTCCTGCTTAACCCCCTTCACGTTCACAAATTAAACGCCTCTGGTCGGTTTGTTTACATGGACAATCAGGATAAGCTTGACGTCAGCATTCGTAAGGTTTCAGCTTTACGTAGACTCATGGGAGCGGCTAATCGTTCACATGCTGAGGCTAACAATCTGGCGGATGACGCTTAAAAAACGCCCGTCACCCTCGCAGCAAGTGCAAAAAAGGCCCAAAAGTTTTCCCGTTTTAGAAGGAATTTCTGGGCCTTTAGAAAGCTTGTTGATTTAAGCTGACTTTTCGCTGATTCTCGGGCTATTGGTCGCTGATTCAAAGAACAGCTGAAAAAGCATATTAAGGAATGCAACAGCCGTTCATTCACTTGCGATCCAATTATAGTTGCCTAATTGTTTGTACTCAAAGACAGCATCCCAAAGTGTTTTTTCTGCCTCACTGAAAGAAATACCGTCAGACAATTTGATAACCGGTGCGGTGTTAAAGAAGTATTGGAGCTTGTTGTGGAATGCAAGACCATCGCACGTTTTCAACACTTCTAATTCTCGGTTAACAAACAGTGCTGTTTCAGAGTTTTTTGTGACACATACTCAACTTAATGGCCAGCTTCTCCATTGCAACAATTATCTCATCTTTAGATGGCATTTTTCTGCTCCTACACGCAGTTGCGTGATTCTTCTGCCTTTATAAACACACTTTTAAATATGGTCATTCCTTGTCGTTTCGTTGTCGATCATACGCGCTTGTCAATGTGAACAGTTTTCTCAAAAAATCGTACGAATTGGATAGAATTGCAATGAGGATAATCGCATGCACCTGCCAACTCGCATCATCAGACATGATCCACAGTAGTGTGAACAAACAAATCTGGACTATCCACATAAAAAGCGGCTGTCTAAGTCGCTTATGATCAAATACAGCCATTTCTCGCATATAAGTGAATTCACCTTCGATTTCGCCAATAACTGCTCGTGCAACAGTGCCCACAAACCTAAAGAGAGACCGAGAGATTCACCGGAAGGGAAAAGCTAACAGCTACTGCTTCTGCAGTGGTAGAGCTACGTTTTCCTAAACGGCTACACCCTGTCTCCCTGAAAAGCACATTTATCATGAGCTTGCTATGGTCTCTCCCATCCTTTTTTAAACCCGTCAATCAGCTGGTCAGCATGATTAAATGCATCTGTTGCCAGAATACCTAGAATCGTTGCTACCGGAATCGCGAACGGTAAGAAGCCACCTGTAATCTGGCAAAGTTCGGAATCTTTTAAGTTGGTCATGACGCTCATCCTTTCTTTTGACTCATCCTATGGCAGGTTTTCTTTTCGTTTGAGCTCGTTGAGAACATCGATGCTAAGGCTCATTGCAGGTGCCACAAAACCACCTTGAGCCCAGCTTCGAGCGATCGCGCCAAGTCCCATGCCAATGTAAGTCCAAAAATTATCAGTGCTGCCACCACTGATCCGTTCCAAGCGGCTATCATCCAACGTCACGAATTGTTGCATGGCGTTTCCTCCATTTCTGCGACTTATTCACAGCCGATATATTTAAACTTTTTAGGGTACTAGCTTCCCTAAACACAATATACGATAGGTTTGAGGTCATCTGATTAATTAATTTTAAACGTCGGTATTTTTGAACCTTTCGTAATGACTTTAACCAAAGACGACAAAATTCAACGAAAAAAGCCGATTTTGCGACGTTTATTTTTTGGCTGGATCATCTTTAGTCGCCACCAGAGTATTAAAAAAAGCGGCGATTAATTCGACAACCAGATAACGCCTTGCTGGAATTAATCGCCACTTTCAACGAATATGCTGTTGGTATAATGCGCCGTAGCACAACAGAACCATCAGGAATTAGACACTATCGACAGCCAAGTTTGCCATGGCAATAACGATTCACTTAACTTTTTCAGGTAGGCAACTCCTATATATGCCTAAAAATTAAGGAAAAATACGACTGTGTTGACAACTATGTGGGCAACAATCGATGCGCTGACATCTGTCTTACCGCGATTACAGAAACTGAAAATCAAAGCCATTAAAAAATACAAGATGATGAGCGGAGAAAGATAGCCATGTAGCAGGGAAAAGCCAAGCGATGACACGACCAGTCCAAAAATTGATCCGTGAAAGATCCTTTTGTTCAAAATACCTCTAAACAGAACTTCTTCCCAAACCGGTCCACAAATACATGCAAACAGCGGAATAAACGGTGTCATGTTGGGATCCAGTTGCGAGCCTTGGATATTCGGAAAAAGTTCAGCAAAGATCACCTCCAGGATTAAGACGAGTATACCGCTAAGCAATCCGATGAATATTTTCGAGAGCGAAGGCCTTAAATAAGATGCTGCAGTGAGATACTTAAATGAAACGACCATATAAAAGAAAGTGAGCACATACCAAATAACCAAAAAGATCTGATTATTCGGACGAATAAATCCAATGAACCCCAGCGCTATTTGAGGCATAATTACCCCAAAATATATTGGGAATTTTAAACTGTATACCGCGCCATGATAATCTATTCTTGAATTCAACGAAACTTCCCCTTCTATAAAAAAGCGTCTACATGCCCACATGCAGAACGCTTTTCCGTAACTTAATTGACGGATATTGTAACTAGCCGTGGTTCTTAATTCCGTCTGTAAAACCCTTTGCAATGCCACCAACCAAATCAGCGGCAGGTTGAAGCAAGCCAAGCCAACCAGGAAGCTTCCCACCCCCGGAAATTTCCATTAACTCCTGTGTGTCAATACTCTGAAAATTGTTCATCTTTTTCTCCTATCCCTTGATGGCAGAAGCACCTTTGCAAAACCAGTACAGTCCTGTTCCGATAATCTTGCCAGCCTCATAAAAAATGTTGCCTCCACCCGTTACATTTGAGAGCTCTTCCGTTGTTAATTGTTTCATCACGAAACTCCTTTCTTCACCAAAGCCACTGCTTCCTTTACCTTAGTTAAAACATATGGGTGCTAGCTACCCTACACACAATATAATGCACCATAAGTACCTATAGGTTTTTAAATTTTAAACGATAGAAAATTCCAACTTTTCGTAGTTCTTTTTTTAAAAAAAGCCCAAAATACGACGAAAAAAGCGATTTTTACTACGTTTATTTTTGACCGGTGTCAGTCTCTTGAAATCTTGCCCAAAACTATTGACTTCTCTTTGTTGCAGTTGGTTAACAACCGGCTTCGAAAATAATAAACACAGCATGAAAAGCTTGACCCTTCATGTCGCATTAACAGCTCAACTCAAAACACAAACCATAACACTATTTCTGACTTAAAAATTCATAAAGATGCCCATTCACAACTTTATTCCGCTGATGCAACTGACTATGCTGCGCTCGATATCCTATTTCATGTTCCGTGTATTCTCTGACCCGATCAGCCACAAGGTACCTTAGTGACTTGGCCGAGCCAATTGGCACTCGGCCATCGGAGCCGTCACCAAGATTGCCAAAGAGATTGAGCACCTTGGCTGTTTTTGGGAAAAACTGGCGGTTGCGGTAAAAATCTGCGTACTGCTTCGACATCTTTTGAAGCTGCCCCTTCGAATTTTTGGTAACTGTCTTACCGCTATTGGCTCCCATTCCCGGAATGGCATTGAACGGGCCACCTACGGCCGCGAATCTTTTCAATTTCGGCATACCCGTCTTATTCGCTTGCGTTGCCCAGTATGTCCATGCCAATGAACCGGCAGAATGGCCAACCGCGTTAAACTGCCTGACACCATAACGAGCCTTCAGTTGTTTGAGAATTTTGCCTAGTGCAGAGGCATCTTCCGGATTGCCACTCTCAAAAACAACCGCAATTAATGGATGCTTCACGTTTGGCCGCCATTTTCCCTTGACCGCCAACCTGCCATCTCTCTTAATCAGATAATAAAGCACTTCCTGATAGCCGGCATACTGACTAAGCCCGTCAATCATTCCTTTTTCCGAGGCATAGCTGCCGCCAAAACCATGGACAAATAAAGTCGGCACTTGATTGGTCTTACCTGTTTGACCTTGTGCGACTGAAGATTGGCGATTTATTTGAAGTCCAAACCAACCAGCCGTCATCATGAAAAAAATCAGTGCGATTTTAGCGAAAAACTTCATGGCCTTACTCCTTGTCTACTTAGGCAATGGGGTTAACTACTTGGACTACCATTGTATCACGCCACGTTTTTTCTTTTAACTGTTTTGCCTCGTCCGCTGTTAAGGCACCCTCTTTCCTGAAACTCGGCTTCTAAGCGGTTCATCAAATTCCGCCTAAACAGCCTTCATTGAAAAGTAGATTCACCATCTTCAATTCATAAATTTACCATAAGATCAAAAAGCCACTTCATCCAAACCCAACCTGTGCGCTGGGTTTGAATAAAGTGGTTATTTGTAACGATTTGTTTCGATTAAACGTGGTCTGAATCCTTAGCCAGATCAGCGGGTTTGGCCGATCGCACTCCATCATTTCGTGTCGATACTAATGGCCACCCCAAACAATTGGCATGGCACCTAATCCCGCTGCTAGCGCCTGTTTTCGATAACGGGCGGCATCAACCTCGCTTATGGCGACATCTTTCTTAATGAAGTTGAAAATGTCCACCAGCTCTTTTG
This sequence comes from Lacticaseibacillus zeae subsp. silagei, assembly GCF_030770335.1. Lineage (NCBI taxonomy): Bacteria > Bacillati > Bacillota > Bacilli > Lactobacillales > Lactobacillaceae > Lacticaseibacillus > Lacticaseibacillus zeae. Next base: position 2,416,157 of record NZ_CP132484.1, read on the forward strand.
GCATCTTATGATGAACGAGATAATACTTTGAAATATCGTGGGACAACTGGGTCACCGCAGTCACATAAGCTTTGTCATCATCGCCTTCATCAAGTTTCTTGGCATTGATTTTGATTAGCGCCTGTAAATCTGCCTGTGCTTTGATCGTTGGACTCGAATAGGCCTTGCTTAACAAGTCTAATAAGGTTTCACGTTTGTCTGGCATCTTGCACTTCCTCACGAAAATCGGCTTGCGTAGTTTCACTTTTCTGAAATCTTGTATACTTTCCAAGTACTCATAGGATGCGCCGAGAGGTTAATAATTGCAAGTACAAACTCAGCGTTGTTAAACAGGCGCGAGATATTAATTTTAAACGCAGCAAAATCTTCTTTTTTCGTCGTCAATTGACATTTTAAAGACTTCACACGACGAAAATTGCCAAATTACCTACGTTAAAATTTTTTGATCCCCGAAATCAAGCTGACATCGTATACTGGGTGTAAAGAAGTCTGGAGGAACTTTAAAATGATCATAACCGCAGATATGGTACTAAGAGTGATTACATGGATCAGCGCCATTGCCTTGGTTCTGTATATTGTTGCTGCTGCCTTCAAATTGTTGCCTTCAGCTGAGTTGGTCGTCCCGATGCTATCGTTATCGACCCTGATTTCGTATTTTGCCTCATCAATCGATGAAGAATGATAAAAATCAGCACACAGTTACTTGACGTTTAAAAATTGGTGTACGGCTGCAAGTTTTCTTTTTGCTAAGGGATTCCAACGAACCAAAAAGTCCGACAAGATTTTGACACTCAGTCAAATCTTGTCGGACTTTTTAACAAGCCACATAAAATTAAAATACTTCAGTTACGCGCCTTGACACGCTGGCTGATGCTTACGGCAAATCATTGCCTGCCGCAAAGTAAATGTTGTACCACTCCTGCCGCGTCAGTGTAATATCCGCGCCGGCTGCACTTTCCTTAATATGCTCAGGGTTCATGGAGCCGAGGATAACCTGGACACCGACTGGATGGCGCAAGAGCCAGGCAACGGCGATGGCATTTTTATTGGTGTGGTAGTGGTCAGCGACTTTTTGCAGTTCATCGTTCAGATCCTTGAACTTCGGACTGTCGATGAAGGTGCCTTCAAACATCCTGTATTGGAACGGTGACCATGCCTGCAAGGTCATCTGTTTGCGCTGGAGATAAGGCAACAGACTGCCATCATGGTCGATGGACCGGTCGTCTTCCATATTCGTATGCATGCCTGCGTTGACCATGCCAGTATGGGCGACCGAGAATTGCACTTGGTCGATTAATAGATGCTGGTGAATGCCGCTTTGTAGTAAGGCAATTTGCTCGGGATTAAAGTTTGAAACGCCGAAATGACGAACTTTGCCGCTTTGCTGCAACTCGTCAAATGCTGCCGCAACATCGTCCACTTCCATTAACGGATCCGGCCGGTGCAACAACACTGAATCGAGATAGTCGATTTGCAGGCGCTCTAAGATCTTATCAACTGCGCCCAGCAAGTGTTCCTTTGAAAAGTCATAGCGCCGGCCAAAGACAAGACTGCCATGTGAACGGTCTGGGTCAACCACGATACCGATCTTCGACTGAATATATAGTTGATCGCGGTTAACGCCGGATTGCTTCAAGGCTTCACCGAAAACTTCTTCCGACTTGCCTTGACCATAAATATCCGCGGAATCAATAAAGTTGATGCCGTCATTGTACGCACTGTCTAAAACGACCGCAGCTTTTTCCGGCGAAAGTACATTCATGCGCATGATACCCAGCGCCACGCTTGAAGCCTGCCAGTTAGAACCGCCTAATCGCACTTGTTTCATGTCTTAAAAACCCCTTTCAATGCAAACTTAACCATTGTGATATCATCCATCACAACCAGAACCGCCTCTAGTTTAGCCCCTAAAGTCCACTTGAGGTCAAGCCATTATTAGAATTTCAATATAACGACTTGTCATCATCTTTTTCACGCGGTAATTTAAATATATAGTCACTTATTTTTTATCAGCAAAAGTTCCTTATTAGGAGGTTAATTTCATGACTGTTAAAGATAAAGTCGTTGTTATTACCGGTGCATCCAGCGGTATTGGTGCCGCGACCACTCAAGTATTGGCGCAAGCCGGTGCCAAATTGGTGATTGGGGCACGGCGCACGGAGCGGCTCGCCGAATTAGCTAAGCCTTTTGGCGATCAGGTTCGTTATCAAGCAACCGATGTCACCGATCAGCAACAAGTTAAAGCCTTAGTTGATTTGGCCATCAACACCTTCGGCCACGTTGATGTGCTGTATAACAACGCCGGCCTCATGCCGCTGTCGGAACTTTCTGAGTTGAAGGTCAACGAATGGGAGCGGATGATCGACGTCAATATCAAAGGCGTCCTTTACGGGATCGCCGCCGTCTTGCCACATATGATCGCCCAACATAGCGGCCAGATTATTACGACTGATTCGGTTGCCGGCCACATCGTTCATCCCGGAACCGCGGTTTATTCCGGGACCAAGTGGGCCATTCAGGCGATTATGGACGGCTTGCGGCAAGAACAGGCGGCCAACCATATCAAAACCACGATGATCTCCCCAGGTGCTGTTAACACCGAGTTATTCAGCACCATCAGTGACCCCAAACGGCGCGAAGCAGTTGAATCCGACGAAAAGAATAACGGCCTGAGCGCAACCGATGTCGCCAATGCTGTCTTGTATGCCATTGATCAGCCGGCCAACGTTGCCGTTAATGAGGTTCTGATGCGTCCGGTTACCCAACAGCGTTAACCTGTACCCTTGTCTTTTGCAAAAGGAGCTTTAAATGTCAGAGTATTCTTTTTTGAAACCATTCACTTTTAAACATCAAGCAATCCAGTTGAAAAATCGGATTGTGATCCCACCGATGACCACGCGTCTGTCGTTTGAAGATGGCACGGTCACCAGCGATGAAATTCGCTACTATCAAGAACGTGCTGGCGGTGTGGGGCTTTTTATTACCGGAACCGCCAACGTTAATCCGCTGGGTAAGGGCTTTGAAGGTGAATTAAGTGTTGCGGACGATCGGTTTATCCCCGGTCTCAGTAAACTGGCCGCTGCCATGAAAACCGGGGGCACCAAGGCGATTCTGCAGATTTTCAGTGCCGGCCGCATGAGCAGCAGCAAGATCCTGCGCGGTGAACAACCTGTCAGCGCCAGTGCCGTCGCCGCCCCGCGTCCCGGTTATGAAACCCCGCGCGCACTCACGACCGACGAGATCGAAGCAACCATTCATGATTTCGGTCAGGCGGTGCGGCGCGCGATTCTTGCCGGATTTGACGGCGTGGAATTGCATGGCGCCAATACGTATCTGATTCAGCAATTCTTTTCCCCGCACTCTAACCGCCGAACCGATGAATGGGGCGGCGATCGCGACAAGCGGATGCGCTTCCCGCTGGCCGTTGTCCACGAAGCGGAAAAAGTGATTGCGGCAACCGCTAATCGGCCATTTTTGCTCGGTTACCGGATTTCACCTGAGGAATTGGAAGAGCCGGGCATTACGCTGGATGATACGCTAGCGCTGATTGACGCCTTGAAAGCCACCAAGATTGACTATCTGCATGTTTCGCAATCCGACGTCTGGCGAACTTCGCTGCGTCAACCGAATAACCCGGCGATTGTGAACGAAGTGATTCGGGATCACGTTGCCGGCGCCTTCCCGATCATCGTGGTCGGCGATGTCAAAACCCCTGCTGATGCCGAAAAAGCTACGCAGGCATTTGATCTTGTCGCTATCGGCCACGAGCTGATCCGCGAGCCACACTGGGTTCAAAAAGTGTTGGCCCACGACGAAAAGGCGATCCGTTACCAGATCGCCCCTGAAGATCTTGATGAATTAGGGATTGCCCCGACTTTCCTTGACTTCATCGAAAGTATTTCCGGCGGCGCCAAGGGTGTTCCTTTGACGACCGCACTAGCTGACGACCACTAAGCCGTTGCAATTTAAAATTTAAGTTCATCATGCGAGTCGAGCCGTAATAGCTCGGCTTTTTTCTTGTTGTATTCGTCTTGCGTAATCGCCCCAGTGTCAAGCAGGTCCTTATACGCTTTCAACTTAGCGATCGTTGCCTGCTCATCTGCTTGTTCCTGGGCAGTTTTGGCTGCCTGGGCCGCCGCTTCCTGCTGCTTGCGGTGGTAGTACAAGTAAAGCGCGATGCCCAAGACAACAATGGCCAAAACAATATACCAAAATTGAATCAGAATGGCGATGACAACTAGAATGGCAAAAAGACCTGCGCAACCCATTTTTTGATTTTTCATATTGTCCTCCGTATGTGCCGCTAATAATCGTTGCAATCGTCATGACGCGTGTCAGATGCCCGTCATTTTTGCCGGATCCACCCAAGCATCAAACTGGGCGCTGGTGACATAGCCGGATTTAAGCGCGGCGGTTTTGAGATCGGTTCCTTCGCGTTCGGCTAGCTGCGCAATTTTGGCGCTTTTTTCATACCCAATGTGTGGCGTGAGGGCGGTTACTGTCATCAGCGAGTGCGCCACCAGTGCTTTCATCCGTGGCGCATTCACGGCCAGCTGAGCTACCAGCTTAGTTGTAAAACTCGTCACGGTTTGGGTGAGCAGCGTGGTTGATTCAAGGAAGGTGCTGATGATCACCGGTTTATAAACATTCAGTTCGAAGTTACCTTGGGAAGCCGCAACGGCAATGGTGGTATCGTTGCCTAACACGCGCACAGCCGCCATGGTCAGTGCTTCGGCCTGGGTTGGATTCACCTTGCCTGGCATAATCGAGCTGCCTGGTTCATTGGCAGGGATGGTCAATTCGCCATAACCGGCGCGCGGACCACTGGCCAGAAACCGAATGTCGTTAGCAATTTTCAACAGATCAGCAGCCAAGGTTCTGATACCGCCATGAACCAAACTGATTTCGGAATGCGCCGCCAAAGCTGCAAACTTATTGATCTGCGCCGTCAACGGCAACCCATAAACATCGCTCAACCGGCCAGCAACAATTCGCCCAAAGTTTGGTGCCGCATTTAGTCCGGTCCCCACTGCGGTGCCGCCAATGGCTAATCGAAAAAGTGCCGGCTGGAGATGCTTGATTGCCGCCTGATCATGAGCAAGCATGGCCGCCCACCCGCTGACTTCCTGGCCAAACGTCATTGGTGTCGCATCTTGCAAATGGGTGCGTCCGATTTTAACGGTCGTGGCATATTCTGTGGCCCTTGTTTGCAAAACCTCGTGTAAATCAGCGACTGCCTGCAACAATTCATTCACAGCCAACGCTGCCGTGATGTTCATGGCCGTTGGAAAGGTATCGTTGGAACTTTGGCTGCGGTTTACATCGTCGTTAGGCAAAATCGGCAAATCAGGATTGAGTTTCGCTGCCTGATGACTGACAACCTCATTCACATTCATATTCGTCTGCGTGCCGGAACCGGTTTGGTAAACATGCAACGGAAAATCATGGCGCAACTGTTCATCTGGCAAGGACAGCAGCACATCTACTGCTCGAGTGATCAATTGACCTTTGGGCGCAGGTAAAACATCCGCGGCGACGTTAGCACGCGCGGCTGCTTTTTTAATTTGTAACAATGCCTTGATTACCGCCAGCGGCATCAGCGGACCCGCTTGAAAATTGTGCCGGCTGCGCTCGGTTTGCGGCCCCCACAAAGCAGTCTCCGGAATTTCAACTGGTCCTAATGTATCTGATTCGGTACGTGTTTTTGTCATCCTTGCCCCCGTCTGCGGCGTTACCATGCCTGTCGCCAGATTGATAGTCTTATTTTACACGATCCACCAGCCAAGCGAACCCTAGGAAGCAAAAAAGTACGCCGCAGAAGATGATTTTTCCAGACTTCAGGCGTACTTTTCTAAATAATTTCAGTGTAATAGTGCCGCAACGAGCTGGGCGGCATCTTTTTTCAATTCAACGGAAGACGAGGATAAAACCGATAAGTAATAGTGAAGCGGATCAGCTTGCGGCGTTGGCATTCCGGCGTGCAACCAGCGGCTGACCAAGGCTGGGTCGGTTGACCAGGTTTGGATGCTGACCAAGCGGCGATCAGGATGATCCGGCGTCGAACCCGCAATTTTGAGTGCTAATTCGGCTTTCAACAGGCGGTCATAAGCTAATTGCGAAACGGCGTAAATGAGCGGCTGGTCACTGCCGAATGTTGCGGCTTGCAGCATGACCACACCTTCTGTATGAAGCGGAAAATTCTTGCGATCAACGCCGCTAAGCTTCAATAATTCGGCAAACGTGCCAGCATCATAGGTTCGGCTTGCCCGCACCGGCGACGCCATGATGCCGTTAAATTGCTTAAAAATCTGCCAAGGCGTTTGCGCTAAGTGGTAGTGCTTGTGAGTTTGTTGTTGATCCGAAAGCAATGCCCCACAAGCCTGAAGTTCCCACCGTGCTCTTTTTAAGGTCGTACGATTTTTGATCCCTGTCAGTGGCGCAAAGGTGGCAAAGAAATCCTTGCCACCGCGAAAAATCGTGCGCTGTTCGTGACTACTTTCCACGTCGAGATGATCAGCATACATCAACCCAATCAGCAAATCCGTTGCGTGTTGCGACAACATGGCTGTCCCTTCGTCTGTTTCAACATCATTCCCTAATTCTTTCGACGATTCCATTCCATCCCCACTTTCATCCTGCATCATTCAAAAAGCCGCCCTGATCACGTTGAGCTGATCAAGGCGGCTTTTTTGATATACAACAATGCTTAACAACTATCTCAACGATCTTTTGATGTCACCGTGTCAACTCACCCGATTAGAATTCGGAGTGTGCGGAGCTTGGACGGGATGGCCGGGCTTTAACCATGACGACCAAGTTCCGTTATCGGGTCAGTCAAGTACGTTCATGCGAAGGGACTTGGGTTCGCGTATGTTCCAATTCGAGAATAGCAAATAGCCACGGATCGTAACCTACTGACTCTTCAATTCCATCGCAACTCATCACCAAAGATGCAACGAGATTATTGTACGTCATTACTTGCTTTCGCCTCTTTTGCATCGGCTACAGCTTCCATATGCGCTTCGTAGCGCTTGTTACCTTTATAGAGATCCCAGATAGTCCAGGCTAACAAAGCAAGCACCGCAACAATCAGAGCATACGCAATGTCGTTCGCAATGGTAGTTTGCGTAGCCGTTGGATGATCACCGAAGAATCCAGCAATTGAATCCGGCAGGCCTTTAAGATTCAGATAGGTTAAACCAAGAACAGAGATCCAGCCAAGCACTTTGACCCAGCCAGTGTTCTTAAACCGCTCACCCATTTCAACTTTACTATTGGTAAACATTAACAGTGGCAACATTGAGAACGGTAGCGCGAAGGCCAGGAAGACCTGCGAGTTATTCATCAATGTATTTAGTGCCTCATGTTGCTGAATCGGTGTTTCTCTGGCAGTCAACATAACGCAGACAATAACCGGAATGACGGAGATAATCCGGGTCACCAGGCGGCGTGCCCACAACGGCATCTTCATGTGAATAAAACCTTCCATGATAACCTGTCCAGTTAACGTACCGGTAATGGTTGAATTTTGGCCGGATGCCAACAACGCAACCGCAAACAGGATGGACAAAATACCGGACTTGGCAACGGCAATCAGAACCCCATTACTAAGGGTCGAGGAATCTGACAATGCTTCAAACAAACCGAAGAAGGAAGGATCTTTAACCGCACCGCTCTTGAAGACCGCAACCCCCATGACCAGCAGCAAGCAGTTAACAACGAACGCAAATGATAACTGGATATTGGAATCCCATGCGGAGAACTTAACCGCTTGGGCCACATCATCTGGGTCGTGGTGATCGATTTTCCGTGTCTGGGAAATCGCGCTATGCAGATACAGGTTATGCGGCATAACCGTCGCACCAATAATGCCCAACGCCCCTTGAATTGGACTCATGCCATTCACTGAAGGTGAGTTGGCGAAAGTTTCGCTTGTCGGAATGAAACCTTTTAGCAGTGCCCCCATGTTCGGGTCCGATAAAGCCACTTGATAAATGAACACGAACAGGATGACAAGAATAAGTGCAACGACAATGGCTTCGATTTTGCGGAACCCGATCTTGGTCAGTAACAGTAATACCAAGACATCAAGCACCGTGATCAGTACCGAAATGACTAGCGGAATGTGGAACAAAAGATAAAGCGCGATGGCGGCACCGATAACTTCGGCAATATCAGTCGCCATGATCGCTAACTCTGTCAGAATCCATAAGACAATCCCTAATGTCTTCGAGGTTCTTGCCCGAATCGCCTGGGCAAGATCCATTTGACTCACAATGCCAAGTTTAGCTGCCATGTATTGCAGCAACATCGCAATCAAACTTGACATTAGGATAACGGAAATCAATAAGTACTGGAAGTTTTGTCCACCGGTAATGGAAGTGGACCAATTACCTGGATCCATGTAACCAACGGCAACCAGCGCCCCTGGCCCGGAATAAGCAAATAGCGTGCGCCAAAAGCCTTTCCCGTGCGGTACCTCAACAGTACCGTTAATTTCTTCCAATGATGGCCCATTCGCGTATTGGATGAGCTTCATGGAATGTTTCTTCTTGTGATCATCACTCACAATATGTCTCCCCCTCTTGAAGTCGCTTGCTGGTGCAGGAGATTGCGCCGGTAAGTGCTTTTTGTAGACGCGTTCACTGGGCCAGAAACCTCCGCATAAGGACCTCGACCGTAATGGCCAAAGCCCAGCCATTACGGTCGAGGCCACTTATGCTCCGATTTCTAACCGGCCCAGTTCACGCTCTCTTTTAAACGCGTTCACCAGCCCAGAAACCTGCGTGTAAGGACCTCTGGCTTAAATGGCCAAAGCCCAGCCATTTAAGCCAGAGGCCACTTACACTCCGGTTTCTAACCGGGCTGGTTCACGCTCTGAAAAAAGTTAAGTCCCTGGGGAACAAGGCCTTTTAGGTCTCCCTAACTTAATCCTCTAATAGAATATGCCTTGAAGCTGATATCGTCAACCGTTTCATGAAAATAATTTGTATTTTCAGTGAACAAATTGTGATTAGTTAATTTAATAATGCTGCCTCAAGAATGCCGATTTATGGGCATTCCACGGCTTTCCCTTGCCCAGCTTGCTTTCAGAAAACTTTTTTCAATTTCACCGTGACCCCCTTTTAAAATTTGAAAAATGTGAAATTTTTCCTGCGTATTAAATCAGTTATACAAATTTATTGCATCAGGTTTAGGCATCCCATATGATAAGGATAGTAACAGAAAATTTATATCACGAAATGAGGAATTACGTATGGAAGAAGTTCCTGACGCGCAACCGCCCGCCACGGCGCACAGTATCAAGGATCTGCAGCAGCAGTTGCAGATCCCATCCCTTGACCACGGTCTCTCCAAAGCTGAGGCCGCTGAACGTTTAAAAGTTAATGGTCCGAACGCCATTGAATCGCATCCGACGCCAAAATGGCTGATTTTTCTGCGACAGTTTAACAACCTGATCATTTATATTCTGATGATTGCCGCAATTTTGACCACGATTATTGGTGATGTCACCGATACTTCAGTCATTGTTTTGGTGATTATCGTCAACGCGATCATCGGCTACTATCAGGAAAGCAACGCCAGCGACTCGCTTGAGAAAATCAAAAAAATGCTGGCGCCTGAAGCCACTGTCTATCGGGACGGTGAGCGTCTCGACATCCCCAGTGCGGATTTAGTGGTTGGCGATGTTGTGTTCTTAGAAGCCGGCGACAATGTACCTGCCGACTTGCGCCTCGTTGATATCGACAACCTCACCATTCAAGAAGCCGTCTTGACCGGTGAGGCTAATTCTGTCATTAAGACCACTGCCACGCTGCCGGCTGATACGCCGCTTGCCGATCAAAGCAATATGGCTTTTGCTTCGACAGCCGTTGCAGGTGGTAGCGGCATCGGGATCGTGGTCGCCACTGGCCACGACACGGAATTCGGTAAAATTTCCCAAGCCGTCTCCGATGTTCGCAAGGGCCGCTCCCCGATGATGCGTGAAATTGATGGCATCGGGAAAGGCATTTCATATGCGATCATCGCCGCGGCGGTTCTGCTCTTCATTTTTGGCCTGATCATCGGCAAGTACAGTCTGCCTGTATTGGCACTCGCCATTGTCACGATGGTCGTCGGCTCGATGCCAGAAGGCTTGCCGGCCACCACCTCCGTCATCTTGGCTATGGGCGTTTCCAACATGGCCAAAAAGCAGCACGTCATCGTCAAAACCTTACCAGCCGCCGAGACTTTGGGCTCCGTTGATGTCATCTGTACCGATAAGACCGGCACGCTGACCAAAAATGAAATGACCATTACCACCGTTGTCACGCCAAAGGCCACCTATGAGGTCAGCGGTTCGGGTTACACGCCAAAGGGAAACTTTACACGTGGCGGCAAGCCGATTCAGCCGACCGCCCATCCGGATTTAATTGCTTTGCTGACGGCCGGTTTTGAAGCGAACGACACCGAGCTGCATCAAGAAGACGGCCGGTATGTGATCAACGGCGAGCCCACTGATGGCGCTTTTCTCACTGCCTATTACAAAGTCTTTAAAAAGGATCCGGACAACACCGAACGCGATTTAATGCCGTTTGATTCCAACAATCGCTATATGGCCAAGTTGGCAAAGTGTGCTGACGGGAAAACCCGCTTATTTGTCAAAGGATCGCCCGATAAGCTGCTGCCTTTGGTCGTAACTGCTCATCCGGATTTCGACACCGACTATTATTTAAAGTTAACCAGTCAATTCAGTGTCCAAGGCCAGCGTGTCATTGCCGTTGCCGAAAGCACCGTCGAGCCTGACACCACCGAGATCACTCCGGCTCTTTTAGAACAAGGACTTGATTTTCTGGGGCTCACCGCGATCATTGATCCGCCGCGTGAATCGGTCATCTCCGCGATCAAACAAATGCGGCGTGCTGGCGTTAAAGTCAAAATGATTACCGGCGATCATCCAGAAACGGCGCTGGCAATTGCACAGAAACTGGATATGGCCGATTCTCCAAAAGCCATGACTGGCGCTCAGTTAGCCGCACTATCAGATGAACAGCGGCAACAGGCCATTCTGGACACCGATGTTTTTGCGCGAACCACGCCAAAAGATAAACTAACGATTGTGACCGCCTTACAGGATGCCGGGAACGTCACTGCCATGGTCGGCGACGGTGTCAATGATGCACCGGCCCTCAAAAAGTCAGATGTCGGCGTTGCTATGGGTCAATCCGGAACCGATGTCGCCAAAGATGCGGCCGACATGGTTTTGACCGATGATCGCTTTGCCCGCATGGAAACGGCGATTGCTCAAGGCCGCCGGATTTACCAAAATATCAAGAAAAGTATTTTGTTCCTGCTGCCGACATCATTTGCGGAAGGCTTAGTGATCGTGTTCACCATTCTGACGCAACAAGCCATGCCATTGCGTGCCAGCCAACTATTGTGGATTAACATGGTCAGCGCCATTACCATTCAATTTGCCTTCATCTTCGAACCCGCCGAAGCCGGTACCATGGATCGCCCGCCGCGAAAGAAAAACGCTTCGATGATGCACAAGCACGATGTTTTCCAGATTGCATACGTGGCGATGATGATAGCCGGAATCGGCTTGTGGGCCTTTGATTGGTTGACGGCCAACCATTTGACCGACCGCGTAACTGCCAGCACAATGATGGTCAACATGATTGTCTTAGGTAAAATCTTTTACCTTTTCAACATCCGCACAAACACCTTGGTACTTTCCAAGAACTTCTTCAGTAATCCCATGGCGTTTGTCATCATCACGGTCATGCTGGCTCTGCAGTGCTTCTTAACTTACGTACCGTTTATGCAGGATATTTTTCAGACCGCACCTATGTCTTGGCGCGAATGGGGGTTGGCAGTTGCGGCCGGGTCTATCATCCTGATCGTCACGGAAATCGATAAAATCATTCGCATCCGGTGGGACAGGCTGCACGGACACGGTACCTTCCCTTCTGTTTCCAAAACCAATGAATAATGTTCGGACGCCCTAAACTTTTTCTTTTCTTTTTGCGATAATAATGGTAATAATATAAGTAAGGTTTCCCTAACAAACCTTATGCGTATTCAGAAAACCCGCCAAGTTGGTTAATTATCCCCCGACTTTACGGGTTTTTTGAGTGCTTTTTTCTTTTCAGTACCAGTGACGAGGTTGAGCACATCCGCATCGTGTCACCAAAAAATATTTCAGGCAATCCTAAATTCGGTCTTTTAAATAAAAATACAGCTGGTATACTGTAAGTGAAAAGAAGAGGAGCTGATCGTTTTGAAATTGTACCAAGGTCTCACACAAGTCCAAATTAACGAAGAATTTGCTGGTGAAGCAAGTGGCTATAAGATTACCACGACCCTTGATAAACCGCTGAACTACGAGCCAACGATTTTGTATCAGTATTTGGATACCGTTTTAAGGCCAGGCAGCCGGCATGACCAAAATAATTTGCGTTATGTGACTGACCCAGCGTTCATCGGGGAAAATTTCGATTATCAAGGCGTTCCTTTCACCTCGCATATGACTGATTTCGATGAAAAAATGGCATTTGCACGCAAACTGGTTGCCGACCTCAACCGTCATTTGTCAGTTAACATTAAACCGGCCGACGCGGAAATCGAGTTGGTTTTTGTTGACTGAAGCAACCGCGTTACCTCCTTTCCTAGTCGCATCACGGCTTCTCTCCTGATCACTGCGGCTAAGTCATTCAGTCAAGCAGCTTAGTTGCAACAAAACGCCGCCTAACTTTTTCGGGTTAGGCGGCGTTTTGTTCATACAAGTATGAAAATGATTTTTAAGTCTAGATTCTATATTACGTCAAGACGACTTTCTTACGGTTACTGTCTGCCAAGGGAAGCCGCCTTTATCGTCTTTATCGTCTTATTGCGCTTTTGCGACCGTTTTCGGCAACGTCAACGCCAGTAACAAGCCGATGAGTCCCACACCGGCAAAGACAGCAAAGGTGACAACGAACCCGCCAGCATTGCTGTGCAGCGTCGTTTGCATGTTAGCCAGCAGGACCGCTGCAAACATGACGCCGGCCGAACCGAATAGCTGCCGGGCGGTTGTGGTGACGGCGGTGCCATCTGCCACCAAGTCATTCGGCAAGGCGTTTGCACCAGCGGTCACTGATGGCATCATCACAAATGCATTACCCGCTTCCGTCGCCATCGCCAACACGATCGCGCCAATTAGTGGTAGGTGATGGGCAAAAATAGCCAGCAAACCAAAGCCGCCGGTAATCAGAACCATCCCGATCATCGCAACCAATCGCGGCCCAAAGCGATCAAGTAACCGACCGCTAACCGGGTTAAGCAGACTCAGTAAAACTGCCGCCGGAACCAAAGACAGTCCTGAAACCAGTGGCGATAAGCCTAACAGCGTCTGAAAGTACAGCGGCATTAAAATCGTCGTGACAATTAACCCGATATAGGAAATGCCGGTTAAGAATACCGCTTTGGTAAACATACCGGTCGCAAACACCCGCATTTGCAGCATCGGTGGCTGGCGATTCAACTGCCGAACCACGAAAATACCGGCCGCTAAAACGCCTAGAATCAACAGGCCAACAACTCCGGCATGCAAGCCTTGCTTTGACCAAGCGCTCAAGGCGTATAGCAAAATTGGAAAACTGGCAGACAAAATAAACGAAACCCAGTCCAATCGAGTTGGCGCCATCGGCATCACCGAAGCAATCGTCACCGTCGAAACTGCCAGCACCAACAGCGACACGATCAGGAAGAATAAAAACAGTGCCTGCCATGGAAACCAAGTCAGCAGTACCCCGGAAATAATCGGGCCGACTGCCAACGCTGAGCCCATTACCAAGCCGGCGGTGCCCATCACTTTGCCCCGTTCCGAATGCGGTGTAATCGTCAACAAGACCGTCTGGAAGCTAGGAAAAATAATCCCGACGGCAACTGCTTCAAGCAACCGGCCAATCATCAAAACGGTAAAGTTCGGCGCCCAGATACAAAGCCCGGTCCCGATTGCAAAGATCAGTTCGATCGCCTGAAATAACCGTTGAAACGGAACGTTATGCAAAAGCCACGGACTGACCGGAATCATCAATGTCATCACCAGCATAAAACCGGTTGTCAGCCACGCGACCGTATCCGCGCCTAAGCCAAATGCTTTCATAAACGCCGGATACGCGGTACTCAAAGAAGACTGCGAAATTGACATCGAGAACGTTCCTGTCAGCAATGTTGCCACAAACGCACCGCGATGTCTTATCGTTGAAACACTCATAACATCATCGATTTCTATTTAGTATGGTTGGAGCCTCACATTTTCATGCCCATTTTTTCATAGGACTGCATACCGCCCATCCATAATTCAGATGGCTTAACGCCGCGTTCTTTTGCCAACGCCTTCATTAACGTATCCATGTCCATCAACTTGTATTCCTGTTTTGGTTTATTCGGATCAAACGTTTCGATTTGCGCCATCATGCCGCCATCTTCATGTTCGAGGATATGGCAGTGATACATGTAAACCCCGGGCAAGTCAAACCGAACCAGTAGCCGAACCGTTTCACCCGGGTTAACGCCAATGGTATCTTTGTAGCCATGCTCATTCGGATAAGGTGCATGACCGTTACGTGACAGAACCAAAAATTGCGTGCCGTGCACATGGAACGGATGAACCATGCCAGGCGCCTCATTACTATTGGTGACATCCCAATACTGGGCCTTGCCAATCGGTTGAGTAGCGTCAATCCGCTGCATTTCAAATTTCTTGCCGTCAATGGCGACACTTTCATCCATCCCTTGCATAACCACATGCCGAATTGGCAAAGCAGGATCTACTGCCGGTGCATTCACGGTGAATAGCTTATCCGGCAACTGGGAGTGATCCGGCTTAAATGCATGAATCCGGAATTTTAAGATTGGCACGTCATCCGTGAACAGGGTCACCTCGTCGCCTTCATGATACTGACCAAAATCAACGATGACCTCGTCTCGCTCGGCACACGTCATCATCAAATGAGTCAATGAAACTGGCTCGGGCAGTAACGAACCATCCCCGCCAATTTGGGTAAATGGCAGATCATCGGAAAAATGCAGACGCCATTCACGACGATTGGCACCGTTCAAAAAGCGTAACCGAACTTTTTGCGTCGTGACGTCAAAATAAGGATTAACCGTCCCGTTGATCATAACAGTCGGGCCGGCAACCCCATCAGGATCATAATCAGCACGGTAATCCCACTGATTATTCTCATGAAAGCGCCGATCCTGTAAAATAACCGGAATATCATCCACGCCATAGTTCCGTGGCAGTGGCAGACTCTCCTCATGGTCATCTTTGACAATGACCATCGCCGCTAGTCCATGCCATACCTGCTCCGCCGTTTCCGGGCACGGATGGGCGTGCAACCAGAGCGTTGTAGCTGGTTGATTCAGTGTGAAATCAATTTGCTTACTTTCACCTGGATAAACCGGCGCATGGCAGCCACCATCCACATAAGGACCACTCACATCGGCCCCATGCCAATGAAAGGTTGTCACTTCTGGCAACGCATTTTTCAACGTCACGTGAACGTGCTGACCACGGCGATAAACAATGGTCTGCCCCAACAAGCTGGCATTGTATCCCCACGTTTTGGTCTTGGGTCCCGGCAACAGTTGCGTCTCGCCCGCTTCTGCCGTGACTGTGTAATAAACATCAGTTGCTGTTTCTTTGTCAGGCTTCAACAAAGGCGGTACGTTCAAGGGTTTGGCTGGCGCATCGCTTACCTCAAGCGGCACATAGCCGCCATCGTGCAAGTCAAACGCCGGCTCATCAAAGAAATAGTCGGTATAGGTTTTCATCATCGGTCCCCCCTTAATTTGAATTTTAGCACTTTTTAGGGTTGCCATAAATACAATTTAGAATTAATCTAAACTAGGCGCGTATCCATCAGCGCCGTTTGGGGAACTTTTTTGAAAAAGGAGGAAATGAACATGCAAACAATGTCAAAGTCAATGGGCTGGTTCATGCTGGCCCTCAATGTCGTGTTGCTGGTGCTAATTGCTACCATGCACAACATGGCTGCGATGTGGTTAATGGGTATTATCATGTCGCTTGATGCCATCTCGGGGTTAATCTCAGCCTATCACGCTGACCGCGAAACGCATCATCAAGGCCACGCTCCGCAACATTAATGTGACCAACCAGCTGTCCGATTTTGGCCATCGATGAACCCCTCGATCAGTTATATATGTTGACACATACATATGTTAAATGTATCATGTGTTAGCAATCAAGATGAACAAGGGGGATGAGCATGCAGCCACTTTCCATTACTGAAAAACATGATATGACCGCAGCCATTCGGGTTGAATACTTCTCGACGGCTTGGATGGCTTTTGAATTCATCATCGGGTTATGGTCAGGTCTTCAAGCCGGTTCGATTCTATTAATCGCGTTTGGGCTAGATAGTCTTCTTGAAATCATTTCGGGAGCAACCTTAATCTGGCGACTTAAAAAAGAAAACAGCGGTGCACCCGCGGCAGTTGTAGCCGCGGCTGAACGGCGCTCGAGTCTTGTGGTCGGCAGCGTTTTGCTACTGCTGAGTCTTTATGTAGTCGGTGTTTCCGGCTTCAACCTTGTGACCCATGCTGCCGCTGAAAGCAGCTTTAGCGGGATTGGAATTGCCATTGCCTCTGTGTTGCTAATGCCGATTCTGACGTCGAAAAAACGCCATCTTGGCCAAAAGCTGGCTTCTGCAGCATTAGTCGAAGACGGCATGTGCAACATCACCTGTGCGTATATGGCCGCTACGGTTTTGCTTGGCAGTTTGTTAACTTGGCTGCTTAATTGGTGGTGGGCTGATTCAGTGGCTGCCTTGATTCTGGTTTACTTTGTTGCGAGTGAAGGTTGGGAAAGCCTACAAACGGGATTAGACCGTGATTGAATTCATGGTTCATTACCACCTCGAATCAAAATGACCTTAAAGTAACATGCCTTGAATGTTAAGACATCTTGCTTTAAGGTCGTTTTATATTCAAAAAACAATCCGCGAAACCCATTTCAGAAAAGAGCGATGACATTTATGACTGCCAACTCGTTAAAATTAGTCGAATCAGCTAAGCTTGCCGAAGCCGAACGTATTTTTAAGCTGCTGAGCAACCCGATCCGACTACAGATGTTGAAGTTACTCGAACAGCAGGAACTCAACGTCAGCAAGCTTGGCGACTTATTGGGGCTCGAACAATCGATTGTCTCCCATCAGCTGGCACTCCTGCGTAAGCATCAGCTGGTCAGCGCCAAACGAGTGGGCAAGGCGAATTACTACCGCTTGGACGATCCTCACATTATCACGGTGATCGACGCCATGCTCGCCCACGCCGACCACGTCGCCCGTGGTAAACGACATGGTGAGTAACAACACGCGTAGCAAGGCCCCCTTATATGCCAACTAAACAGCGCCACTCGCAGATTCCTTTACGAAAATCCGCGAGCAGCGCTGTTTTTGATGTGAATCCGGCCAATTACTAGCCGACTTCACACATGAGCATGTCTCTGTACTTTATCAAAGGCTTCGAGCACTACCCCGCCAAGCCATCGTGGATCTTGTCGAGATTCCACTTCATCATCGTATAATACGTGTCGCCTTGCTTGCCTTTAGCCGCAAGGGAGTCGGTGAAGATCTTGGAATAGATCGAAAGTCCGGTTTCTTTAGCTACCTTGTTCATCGACTTCGGTGATACCGACGTTTCGACGAATAAATGTTTAACTTCTGACGACCGGATCTTAGCCAAAACCGTTTGCATTTGCTCTGGCGTCCCTTGAGCTTCGGTGTTGATTTCCCAAATGTAGGCCGGAGTCACGTGATAAGCCTTGGAGAAGTACTTAAAAGCACCTTCTGATGTTACCAAAACGCGTTGTTTTTCCGGAATGTCCAGGAATCGTGATTGCGCCGTTTTATGCAGCTTTTGTAACTTGGCAACATACTGATCACTGTTCTTCTGATAGTAATCAGCATTCTTGGCATCTTTTTCCTTAAGCACTTTGGTGATGGTCTTAACGTATTGAATCCCGTTAGCCAAATCCAGCCACGCATGCGGATCTTCTTCCTTGACGTTGGTTGTCAAATGCTCCGGCGTAACCTCGGCACTTGCGGAAAAGACGTCCTTACCAAAAGCTTTGTGTGAGGTTTTGACTAATTTCTTGAACCAGCCATTGCCACCGGTTTCGAGATTCAAGCCATTGTGGAAAACAAGATTGGCTTCGCTTGTCGCCGCCACATCGGTCGGTCGCGGTTCGTATTCATGCGGATCGGTACCGCGCTTCACAATACTATAAAGTTTGATCCGCTCGCCGCCGACATTTTGCACCATATCTTCAAGAATCGAGTTGGTGGTTACGACGCGTAATTTTTGCCCGGTACTGGCTGCATCTTTTTGTGCGTTGCTGCGACTGTTGACGAACCAAAACACGCCACCGATCATGACAATTAACGCCCCAACTGTGATTAAAATCTTTTTCATCGAACAATCTCCTCCGCTGTCTGAGTTGTCGCAGCTTCCTTGGTCCGCTGACGCTTGCTAAAACTAAAGAATGCCTGCTTCGGCGAGAAAATAAATGAGATAGCGAATAGGACGGCGGCTACGAGCACGATGGCCGGACCGGATGCCCAGTTTAAGGTAAAGCTGAAGTATAGGCCGGTGATGGATGAGATCACACCCACACTGGCTGCCATGATGAGCATGGTTTCGAGACAGTCGGTCCACAGAAAGGCCGTTGCTGCTGGAGTGATCAGCATCGCAACCACCAGAATGATCCCGACTGTCTGCAAGGCTGAAACTGTCACCAAAGTCAAAACAAGCATCAAGGCATAGTGAATGGCCGTGGTGTTTAACCCATACGTCTTGGCGAAGGTATTATCAAAGGACGTGATCAACAGTTCCTTATAGAACAGAACCACGAACAGGACGACGATGCCTAAGACGATCGCGGTGGTCATGATGTCGCTATCGCTAACCGCCAAAATGTTACCGAACAGAATGTGGTGTAAATTCGTGGCGCTTTCTGCCATTGAAATCAAAATGAATCCTAAGGCATAAAACGCACTGAACACAACGCCGATCGAGGTGTCGGTTTTAATCTTGCTGTTAGCGGCTACAAAACCGATTAATAAGGCGGCAATAATCCCAAACACCGACGCGCCGATCATCACGTTGACGCCCAGCATATAGGCAACCGCCACACCCGGCAGCACCGCATGGGAGATCGCATCGCCCATCAACGACATGCCGCGCAAAATAATGAAGCTACCGATCAATCCGGACATGATACCGACCATAATCGCGGTTACTAATGCGCTTTGCAGAAAGTCATACTTGCCTAACGCGTTAAAAAATTCAATCAATGAGTTCATGCGCTCGCCCCCTCCTTAGTTGCAAACAATACATTGGAAAGGTCCGCCGAGAATGCCCGTTCAATATTCCGGGCCGTATAAACTTCTTCAACCGGTCCTTCAGCAATAATGCCGTGGTTCATGACGACAAGTTCGTCAAAATAATTCGATACCTTATTCAAATCGTGATGCACGACAATTAATGTTTTACCGGCATCCCGCCACTGGTTCAGAATCGTCATGATCTCTTGCTCACTTTTCATGTCAATACCGACAAATGGTTCGTCGAGAATCATGATGTCAGCTTGCTGGACGATCGCCCGTGCAACAAAGACCCGCTGTAGCTGGCCACCGGACAACTGACTGATTTGACGTTTGGTAAATTCCTCCAATCCCACTTGTTCAAGCGCATCATAGGCTGCCTGACGTTCTTTTTTCCCGGGACTTTTCAATAAACCCAAGCGCCCATACGTCCCGGTCAGCACCAGATCCAGAACATTAATCGGAAATGTCAGATCCAGATCTTTACGCTGTTCAACATAAGCAATGGCTTGCTGGACTTCTTTGAGTGTTTTGCCAGAAAAGTCCACTGTTCCTGATTGGACCTTGATCAAGCCCAGTATGGCTTTGATCAAGGTCGATTTACCTGCTCCGTTAGGCCCAATGATCCCGGTGATCTTGCCTGCGTTAAAATGAACGGCAACATCAGCAAACACCGGTGTGTCAGCGTAGGCAACGGTCAGGTTCTTGACTGTTAACATAAGAACCTCCAATTTTAGGGTGACCTAATTTGCTTTCATCCTTAGCTTACAGAAAACCGCGCCTACTGACAAGTGTTTTTTAAGGCATACTTAAAAAATATTGGTAACCCATTTAAAGTTATAACTCGTTAACCAAATTTCTTCGTGATGACCGCTAATTAAGCTAAATTAATAAGCAATGAAATCGAATACATAAATTCATCACTATTAGCCATAAAAAAAGGCCCATGAGCAATCTCATTGATTGTTCATAGGACCGTGTTTATGGATATGTTATTTTAAGCATTTTCACGGCTCAATGTCTCGCTAAAAGCAATGAATCTTTTCAGCGGTACGCCACTACTACCAACTAGCTTTGCGGACACCTGGAATCTGTCCTTTGTGTGCCAGCTCGCGAAAGTTGAGTCGGGAAAGACCGAATTTACGCATATACGCATGTGGTCGGCCATCCAATGCATCACGATGGTGTAATCGAACCGGACTCGAATCACGCGGCAATTTGCTAAGTCCGATGTAATCACCTTTTGCTTTGAGTTCCGCACGCTTCGCCGCATACTGTTGAACTAATTTTTCCTGGCGCTTGGCCTTGGCAATCTTTGATTTTTTTGCCATTCGCTTACCTCTTTCTGTTATGAAGTGACCACACTGTCATTGTTGGTTTCGCAAATTGACAAGCGTATACTTCCTTTTATCGATTCTTTTGTTGTTTGCGTTTTGCCTCATGCAAAATCTTCAAGGCGCGCTTACGGGTTTTAATGTTTGGGCTTTTCATACGCCGCCGTGCACTCGCCAAATCGGTTTTTCCCAAAATTTTTCAGCTCCTTTTAATCGTAATCATTACGCTTAAACGACGGATTTAACCTTATCATGCCGGCCTTTTTGCTGTCAATGAAATTTTGGCAGCAATTGTTTTCGGATTAGAATTTAAAAATTTTGCTTGTCAATTTGCTCCGCTTGCTTTATGGTTTAAAGCGTAATGATTACGTTTTGGAAGGAAGCGGGTATTTATGATGAAGCGATTACTTGCAGGTATCAGTGTCGTACTGCTAGCCATTTTCGGCGTAGCGTGCGGTAATAATGGTGCCGCAAAGCAATCCAGCACTAGCAACAGCAAAATTCAGGTTGTTGCCAGCGTCGATTTTTATGGTGAGGTCGCCAAAGCGGTTGGCGGTAATAAAGTTTCGGTTCAGTCGATTATCGACAATCCGGCCGTGGATCCGCACGATTATGAACCAACTACTAAAGTCGGCAAGTCAGTTGCAAAATCTGACTTAGTGGTTGCCAGCGGTATCGGTTATGACGGCTGGATGGACAAAGTCGTCAAGTCCGAAAACAAGTCGAAAAATTACTTAAAAGTTGCTGACGATCTGATGGGCAAAAAGGAAGGCGACAACGAACATATCTGGTATGATCCGCGTACCATGCCGAAGTTGGCTAATGCCTTAGCCGACAAGTTCGCCAAGAAGGACCCGGCTGACAAGGCTAAGTTCAAAGCCAACGCGAAGAAGTATATCGCTTCCTTGGATGATCTCAACGCTTTAATCAACAAACTAAAGGCTAATGCAAATGGCAAACTCGTTGACGTTTCCGAACCAGTCTTCGGCTATGCCTTGGATTACATGGGTTATAAAGTCAACGATGAACACTTCTCCAAGTCTACTGAAGACGGTACCGATTACAGTGCCAAGGATATCCACGGTATCGAAACCGATATTAAAGAAAAGAAGATTGCCTTCTTCGTTAATAACATCCAGGCATCTTCCAAGACTGTAACACGTTTGGTCAAATTAGCCGAACAAAACAATGTTCCGGTCTTAAAGGTTACCGAAACGCTGCCAAAAGGTAAAAACTACCGCACTTGGATGACAAGCCAATATGAGCAACTTGAAAAAATCCAGGATCAGTCATCATCCAGCGCCACTTCGGTAAGCAAATAACCTCTTTCTGGCCACGAGGGCTTGCCACACTTTTTCTCCTTTACTTTTAATTTCGGCAAGACACATCCCCTGTCGAATTCGTCAATCGCTTAGCTTTGATTACATGACAAACCATAGCTCCGGGTCAAAAGCACCGGACAACCCCGGCCAGAAGGAAAGCACGCCAGAAATGGCGTGCTTTTTTGTGTGAGCGTGAGTCGGCGCGTTTAGGGGTCGGAGTGTAAGCGGCCTCAGGCGCGATGACCCGGGCTTGGTCATTGCGACTGAGGTCCTTACACGCAGACCCCTGCGCCGGTGAACGCGTTATGGTGAGCGCGAACCAGCCCGGTTAGAAACCGGAGCATAAGTGGCCCCAGGCGTGATGACCCGGGCTTGGTCATTGCGACTGAGGTCCTTACACGCAGACCCCTGCGCCGGCGAACGCGTTATAGAAGCCAACACCTCCCTTCCGCCGCCTTCCACCCAAAATCGACAGTGTTACAATGAAATTGACTTACGAACAAGAAAGGAAGATGACCATGGCAAATGTCATGATTCTAGGCGCCCACGGACAAATTGCAACATTGGTACGCCAGCGCCTGTTGAAAGAAACTCAGCATCATCTTAACTTGTTTCTGCGTCACGCTGAGCGGCTGCAAAACGTTAATGACCAGCGGGAAACCGTTGTTGACGGAGATGTCACCGACACTCCCCTTCTGACAAAAGCCATGAACGGCAGTGATCTTGTCTATGCCAATCTAGGCAACAAAGGCATTGAAAACCAAGCCAAGTCAGTGGTCCAAGCCATGGATGCCAACAACATTAAACGGTTAATCTGGATTTCAACGCTGGGCATTTATGATGAAGTTCCCGGTGCATTTGGCCGCTGGAATCACAAAATGTTAGACGGTGGCTATCTGGAAACTTATGCGGCGGCCGCTAAAGTCATTGAGACGTCTGATTTAGCTTATACGATTATCCGTCCGGCATGGCTGTCCAACAAAAATATCGTGAGCTACGAGATCACCCAAAAAGATGAGCCGTTCAAGGGAACAGAGGTTTCACGTCGCAGCATTGCGGATCTAGTCGTCAATTTAATCAACGATCCTAGCCAGCACATTGGTCAATCACTTGGGGTTGACCAACCGAATACGCAAGGTGACAAACCTTCCTTCTATTGAAACCCGTTCTTTGCCAATTAAAAAAGATTTCACCGGAAGCCTACTCAGTAGGTAGCAACTTTTTAAGAGGACTCGGCGAATTTTTTTATATTATTAATTCCATAAACCGCGATCTGATATAAATAAATTGGAATCTAATTTTTAAGAGGGAATGTATCTATGCAAATTCAAAACCGCATCCGAAAATATACGTCGAGTTGGTTACTGTTAACGCTGCTGCTTGCAAGTCTAACGTTCTTGTTCAGCCCGCTAATCAGCCCGCCGACCGTCGTTGATGCGGGAAAGAATGTCCCGGTTTCTGGTTTAAATCGCAATGATGCAACGATTACCGACATTAATCAAAAAGATGTGACCCATACAGCGCGTCTTTCACGAGGCCAGCTTTATTACTTAACGTACCATTGGCAAATTTCCGATGGGGTCACCGTTAATGCCGGCGACACTGCCGAATTTTCACTGCCATCATCGGTGTTGCCGCAATCCGACATTAGCTTCAAAATATTAAACCCCGGCACCCAGGAAACGATTGGCAATGTTTTTGTTAAAGCAGGCAGCTCCCAAGGGCTCATCACCTTTACCGACTTTTTCAGCCAAAAGACGGTCAAACGCGAAGGCACCTTAAAACTCCAAGTCAATGGCCGCTTTAACGATCCCGATCACCAGCAGGTTAGCTGGTATATCAATAAAGCCGGCTGGGTGGTGACGCCGCCTAAGGGTAATCATGCAGCGGATTCGAACCAATATGTCGATTCACTGGGCAGACCAAAACTCTTTCAATGGCAAATCACGTTAAACCCTCAAGGCAAAACTATCCACGATGTTGTCCTGCATGATACTTTGGATGCAGGTCAAACATTTGATACTTCGCATGCATTGACCGCAGCCACTGGCACATACAGTCAGAACGCCTTTCATCAAAATGGTACGATTAAAGTTACTCCTCAAGTAAACGATCGGGAAATGACGATCCCCTTAGGCACCATTACCACAGCCGTTGAAGTCAGCTTATGGACCAATCCGCTTTCAACCAGTTTTGGAAGTTTTAGCGGTGACAAGAACACCTGGAACAATCAGGTCACGGCAACAGGCTCGCAAGATAGCGGGTTGAATCCAACTGCCAAGGGTAAAATCACTTGGAATAACACTGGTGTTGGTATTGGCTCAGTCAGTCAGGTGAAGCTAACTAAAGTAGGTGCGACAAGACCGCAGCAACCATTAAAAGGGGAAACTTTTGCACTTTACCGCAATGATGGCAAACTTGTTAAAAACGGGCTGACGACTGACAAGAATGGCAGCTTATCAATTTCTCAGCTACTGGCTGGTCAGTATCAGTTTCTCGAAACCAAAGCACTCGCTGGCTACCGCCTCAACCGACAGCCAATTAAATTCACTTTGACCAAAGATCATCCGCGGGTGGCCATCAAGTCAGCGGATATGCCGATAACACCTGCTTCATCATCAAATTCATCGAGCACTTCCAGTTCGTCTGCATCATCGGCTAAGCCATCTTCTAAAGCATCGAGCAGCTCTAAGCCATCAAAACCTTCGTCTGAAGCCTCAAGAAGTTCAAAACCATCGGAGCCCTCGTCTAAGGCATCCAGCAGTTCAGAACCTTCATCTAAAGCACCGAGCAGCAGCCCCAAGCCATCTGAGTCGTCATCTCAGGCATCGAGCAGCGTCAAACCGTCGAAACCATCCTCAAGCACCAAGCCGTCTAACCCGCCGTCAATGCCATCAAGCGCGCAGTCGTCTGCATCTTCCTCAAGCCATCAGATTGCCTCTTCTAAATCGAGTTCGTCAGTTCCTGAATCAGCTTCCAGTACTGGGTCAAGTGATTCATCAGCAAGTCTTAAGCCATCAATGGGCGCTTCTTCATCAGCCCCTACTAGAGAATCCGCCAGTTCGACCTCTGAAAGTCATACGTCTCAGCCAGCCAAATCTGCAGTAACTTCTTCGGTAGCCAGTTCCGATACAGCTTTGCCAACGGACTCAGACACGAACACGCAATCCGGGCAAGACGATCCCTCAACTGAAACAATTAATCCCCACAGCAAGCTCGCCTCCAAGCGATGGATGATCCTACCCAATACAGGTGAACGCCTTGTAAGCGCCCTGTCCACTGCGATCGGTATCGTGTTAACTGTAGTCGGTAGCGTTCTGTTCTTTAAGAATCATCGATAAACATCAATTCAAACGCTTTTACTGAAAAGAATAGGCCAAATCAAGGGCTTATTCTTTTTCTCGTCTTTAGAACAAAACCGCGGTCATCCTTGATTCGATTATGAATCCCTCAAGGCTGACAGCTGATCAAACGAATATTTTACTTGCGTCTATAGCCCTCAATACGCTACGCTTATGCTCGTAACGATTACGGTTAAAGGGGTTTTACGAATGATGAAACGAGTATTGACAGTCATCAGTCTACTATTATTGTCGGTTGTGGCGGGCGCTTGTGGCACAACCGCTAAGCAGTCCGGTGACAATGATAAAATTCAAGTCGTCGCTTCTGTTGATTTTTATGGTGAAGTCGCCAAAGCTGTCGGCGGCAAACAAGTGCAAGTCACTTCGATTATTGACAACCCGGCAATTGATCCCCACGATTATGAACCAACCACCCAAGTCGGCAAGCAGATAGCGACTGCCAATGTGGTGATTGCTAATGGCATCGGCTACGACGGCTGGATGACCAAATTGATCAAGTCCGAGAACAAGTCTAAACAGTCTTTACGGGTCGCGGAAGATATCATGGGTAAACATGAAGGCGACAATGAGCACATCTGGTACGATCCGCGAACCATGCCGAAACTCGCAAACGCGCTAGCTGCCAGATTTGCAAAACAGAACCCAGACAAAAAGGCGACGTTTAAAGCTAACGCCAAGCGCTATATTGCTTCACTCGATAAACTCAATGACCTGATCGGAAAACTTAGGCAAAACGCCAAAGGCAAGAAAGTAGATGTTTCCGAACCGGTCTTCGGTTATGCGCTCGATTACCTCGGCTATCAGATTAACAACCGCCACTTTGCCCAGGCGACTGAAGAAGGTACCGATTATAGCGCTAAAGATATTCATAGCGTCGAAGAAGACATTAAGACAAAGAAAATTGCCTTTTTCGTTAACAATAGTCAAGCCAGTTCTAAAGTTGTCGATAGTTTCATTAAACTCGCAAAAGAAAATAAGGTTCCTGTTCTTAATGTCACCGAAACCTTACCTAAAGGCAAAAACTATCGCAGCTGGATGCTCAGTCAGTATCAGCAGTTAGAAAAGATTCAAAACCAAATAGCTGCTAAGTAATTTTGACCACCAATCGCTCCGATTTCGCTGTTTATTTTAGGAACTTTTCTTGGTCGCTTGTGAAACATTGTGACATCTGCAATCTTTTCGTAAACTTTTTGCAATGAATGCGTTTTCATTTGCCCTAGACCGATTGAATTTCTTTGACATAGCTCCTACAATGTAGTTGTAAACAGGAGCAACCAAAGGGGAGATGTTTCTAATGTCACTGATCAAGCATACTTTTAAACGCGTTGAGCATCTGATCGCCACACCACGCGATCCCCACGAAGAAGAACAAGCCCGTTTGCAGGCTGACTTGTTCTACACAAATCTCAGTAGCCTACAACCAAAAACAAATGCAAGATTTTGATTGATGGTTACCACGGTTCTGGCTGTCTCGACGTTGGTTGAGGCGGCTTTTTTTATGCGCAAAAGTTACACACTTAAGCTCCGGACAATGTCAATCCTGTTACCATTGCCAGTATCCCTAGCAGCACACTACTCAGACCATAAAGTGCTGCCAATCGCCATTGACGGTTCCTCAGCAAAATAAACGTGTCCGTCGTGAAAGTTGAAAATGTTGTAAATCCACCACAAAAGCCAGTCAATAAAAATAGTCGGAAATTCGACAATACTGGCAATCCCGCCAGAAGGCCAGCTAAAAATGCACCCAAAACATTAATCAACAACGTAGCAAATGGCTTACCCGGCCATAAAGTTCGTCCCAACACGGTCAACCCGTAGCGACACACTGCTCCCAATCCTGTTCCGATCCCAATCAGTATTACCATAAAGCGCCATGATCCTCTCCAACCGTGAATTTGGCGACTAGCACGCCTCCCGCTACAGCTAGCATCCCTCCCAGAAGATTCACACTTAGCATCAAGATAGCCGCAAGCATATTCGTTCTGATCAGACTTACGAAGTCCAACATAAGCGTGGAAAATGTTGTGAACCCCCCGATCAAGCCTGTTCCAATCGCTAACAGTAACCATTCAGGCAAATCAAACTTCAAGTCCAATCCATAAGTGGTTACTGCCAACAAAAAGCTTCCTAGCAAATTCACGATCGTCGTTCCCATCATAGTTGCTTGATCTGTTGTTACTGCGCTAATCCAGTAACGCAAAACGCCACCGAAAAAACCGCCAACAAAAATACCTACCAGCCAGCCAAACCGTACTTGTTCTCGCTGTATCATAAACTGTTCATTCTCCTTTTCGTGCGTCTCCTGCCAGCCATACATAAAAAGACACCCACCCTGTCATATATCCCAAGGTAGGTGTCATCAACTAAACGTATAGGCGAACACCATCGCCATTCAATTCAAAAAAATTATAGCAAACTTTTCTCCACGAAAAAACCCGCATTCACCTGAACACGGGTTTTTCATTTTGCCACGCACATCGGATTTATGTTTCCGGTGGCCATGGTTTACGTTGTGCGTTGTTCCGCTCGTTGCGGCAGAATTGATTGAATTGGGAGTGAATCAAATGACAACGCTCTCTAAAGCCTTTTTTGAGTAGCTGCGTGAACACCTCAGACGATGTTGTTGTGACCCCAAAGATGGTCATACTTAAATCCGGTTAGGTTTTCAACTTGCGCTTTAACCTTCGGATCAACATCGGACATCTTACCACCGGCCTTCAGACGATCGATTTCGTCACGCAGAACCTTGTGACTTTCACGATCCAATTTGAAGAAGTAAGAAGTGACAAATGCCAAGAGCAGCATGAGGGCGGTACCAAGCAGCATCCATAAGATCAAACCGTTTAACGCACCTGCACTTTGGCTTTTGGCTGATTCATTGAAGCCAAATGCTGATAGCACAATCCCGGTTAAGAACGGTGCCAGTGCAGAAGTGGTCTTGCGAGCAAACGTCATGATGCCGGCAAAAATACCTTCGCGCCGTTGTTTGGTGACCATTTCATCCACATCAGGAATGAAGGTGTAAACCGTCCACGGAACATAACCGGTACCAGAGTTTGAAATGCCCCACGTAACCTGAAGTGCGTACAAGGTCATGATGCCCCAACTGGTACCTGCAGCCGAACCATAATAAAGACCGGCATAGCAAGCAACCGTAAAGAACATCATTAAGTACATAATCCGCAATAACTTAGACGGGCCAAGTTTGCTCATGATCTTCGGCCAGAACAGGTTACATGGAATACCGATGATCGAACCAACTGTCAGGATGTTCGAAGCTTCGGTTGGGTTACTCTGCATCGCATAAACAATGTAGAAGACATAAGTCGCACCCACAATATCGCGGGCGGTAAATGAACTAAGATAAATAACTAAGTGAAGCGCAAAGGACTTGATTCGGAAAACCGAACCCATATCTTTAATCATGTTCCAAAGCGATACCAACGGATTTTCGCCTTTGTTGCGGCTTTCTTCGATGATCGCTTTACGTTCTTCAGGCGTACCGTCAGTTTCCCGCTCGAAAGTGGAGAAGTAGGTTAAGCCGATCGCAAGAATAAAGATGATGGCTAGGACAATACCAAGCGTTAAGAACGCGTTGGGATTGTTTTTACCCATAATAGCAAAGATCCGACCTGGCAACCATGATGCAAGGAACGTTGCAAGCGCTGACCAAAGCATCCGGGAACTGGACAAACGAGCCTTCATATCGTAATCATCTGTCATTTCAGCAGCTAAGGTCTCGTAAGGAATCATAACCAGCGCTGTGAATGCTTCCATGAGCAGATAGGTAAACAGATAATACCAGAAGCCCATATGCGAAACCCAGATAACAACGTAGATAAACATTAACGGAATGGAGATCAGCAGGAAGAATCGTCTGCGTCCAAATCTCCGTCCCATTTTAGTTGCGCCAAAATGATCGGTTAAATACCCCATCAGTGGACTAATTAATGAGTCAGCTACACGAGCAATGGCAAGAATCGTACCACCAAGGACTGGTGACAAGCCACCAAAGGATGTGTAGAAGAAAAGCATCCACGTTGAGGCAACCGTTAGCGCCCCATTACCAAATAAATCTGCGGCACCGTAACCAATAACATTACGCCACCGGACTTTCCTCTTCACGATGAAAGACCTCCCTGTTTGATTAACAACAAATATGAATCCGAATCCGCTTTTCGTAAACGTTTACAAAAATGAGATTAACATCGTTTTCGTAAAACCGCTACCAAAATTAGGAGATTTTAGTAAAAGAGGCGCGATTGCTATTGATATGTCCCAAAACCGGAACAAATCTACAGGGTCCGTTCATTTTGAGCCATCTGTCTTCATATTTGTTTAACAATGACGACTAGCAAAAAATCGATACCACTTACTCACTAATAGCCATCTGTCCAATCGGCAGGGTTTATAATCCCTGCCGCGAAAACTTGTGAAACATGCGGCAAGTGCTTCTTAAAACATAGACCTTTTTACTAGAATGACCCGGAATTTACCGGTATCGACCATTGTTTCGAAGTTTCTCTTCACGCTGTTCGTCAAAAAAAGCGCCTGTTTTGGTCGCGTATTTTCACTTTGGGACAATGAAATACTAAGTTTGGAACAAATACACATTTCGCCAATCCTACTATTCTCGAGAATAGGTGATATTACGCAATTTATGCTCGCCTAGTCGCTTTGATTTTTAGTAAACGCTTAAACGCCATATTGATTTTTCAATATTTACAACGTACGCTAAGAAAAAGCGTTCTTTACTTATAAAGGAGTAAGTTAAATCATGTCAAACATAACAGCAGCATTGTACGCGCCAGATCATTTAAGCGTTAACTTGCAGCACTTTGCCTATAACGTTCAGCAACATCCCCGCTTCAGTTGGTGGAATCATAGTAGTTTCTCTGACGCCGCCCAAACGGCCTATCAGCTAGTTGTCTTCAAGCGGCTTCAGGATCGCGATCACCAAACCTACCTATACGACAGCGGCTGGGTCCATTCAGCACAAAACACAGCCGTCACTGTCGCAGACTTAGCAGACAGCTTGCATCCTGGTGATCTCTATTACTGGCAGGTCCGGATTAAAGACAATCTTGGCCACACCAGTGATTTCTCACAGCCGGCGAAATTCATTTGTGCTGACCCCGCACTGCCCGTTCAGCAAGGCATCTGGCGGCAATCGCAACCAAAATCTGGTGAAGAACTAGCCCACATCGGTAACGTCGTCTTTCTTCGCAGTCCGCAGTTGACCATTGACACGAACGATGTCGACACGGCAGTTGTGGTTGCCTTCGCGCGCGGCAATGAACCGATTTTTGCCCAAAGCTTTGACCTGTACGTTAATGGTCACTGCCTCGGCGTCGGTTCCGCGCGCCAGCAGGAACACGATCACGGCACGGACCGCACGGCAGTTTACTATAATGTCTACGACGCCACTGATTACCTGGAAAGTGGCACCAATACGGTAGCAGCGCTGGCAACCGGCAGTTCAGACCGACGCGCTTTTTGGTGCCAGTTGATTGTGTACAAACATGACGGTACCAAAGAAGTCGTCACCACAGCTGATCCTAGCTGGCGGGCGCTGGACGGCAGCAGTGCTTTTGGCGACTTCGGGGTCAAAATCCGCTCCCAATATTTTGGCATGGTCAGTGAAAATATCGATATGCGCTACTACCCACAAAACTGGGCAAGCAAGACCTTCGATGACCATGATTGGCCAGCTGCCTGGCGCAACCCGCAACCGATGATCGCTGATGACGAAGTGCTGGTTCCCTATCGCAGTGAAAATACCGAGCGTATTGAGGTCCATGACGCCAATAAACGCATCATCACTTTTTCACCGCAAAATCGGTTAATCGATCTAGGTAAAGAAATTATCGGCGGCCTGACTGTTGATCTTGCCAGTGACACGGATCAACGCGTGACCGTGCTGATGGGCGAACAACTCGAAGACAACGGCCACGTCCGTCACAACATGGCTTGCGGCCCTGACTATGTTGAAAATTGGACGCTGGTCAAGGGTGAAAATCGCTTCACGACCTTACAGATGAAAAACTTCCGCTATGTTGAACTACTTGGTTTCGAAGGTGACTTACACCTCGATGCCATTAACGGTTGGGCCATGCAGCAGCGTTTCCCGGACAACGAAGGCAACTTCCAAAGCGATAGCGACCTGCTAAACCGTGAATACGAGCTATCTAAGTACACGATTAAGGCCACTAATCAGGATGTTTTTGTTGACTCGCAGGCTCGTGAACGGCGGCCGTATGAAGGCGACTTGTTGGTTAACGCGAATACAAGTTACACGGTATCTGCAAATTATTCACTGGCCCGCCACTCCTTGGATTATTTAATCGACAACCCGACCTGGCCGGAAGATTACAAGCTGTTCGCAATTGAAATGGCTTGGCTTGATTTTCTTTACACCGGCGACGATACGCTACTCAAGACGCGTTACACAGCCTTGCAATACAAGCTCAACCGCGGCAAGTCTGCCGAAAGTTTTGACGGCGCATCGCAGAGTTTCAAAGGCTCACTGAAAAATAGCAAAGGTGTCGACAACTTCGATGAAAAAGTCGGATTAGTCACTAACGACGGTCTGGTTGACTGGCCAATTTCGGAACGCGATGGCTTTGTGGAAGGCACCTACAATACCCCGTTCAACGCCATTTTCTACGGTGCTTACTCGACCATGGCCAAAATCGCCAAGGTTCTGCATCATGACGACGACGCGGCGCACTATCAAGATCGGGCAGCAACGATTAAAAAGAATCTGATCGACAAGTTGTACGATGACCAGACCGGCCGATTTTTTGATTCACTGAATGCCGACCAAACCATCAACCGCCATACCTCACACCATGCTTCAGCCTATGCGCTTTGCTATGGTGTTTATACCGATCAGGCCATGGCCGATCGCTTAAGCCAGTTTGTTGCCAACAATGGCCAATTCGTCGGCAGCATTTACTTTATCTACTTCATGCTCAAAAGCCTGTTCGAATCCGGTCACGCGGCAGACGCGATTACGTTGCTGACAGACCCGAACGATCAAAAGGATCACAAATCATTCGCCGCGATTCTCGACAGTCTGAAAGCCACCATCGCCCCGGAAGCTTGGAGCAATCACTACAAGCCAAACTTAACGCTGTCCCATCCGTGGGGTGCCACCCCGGGATTAACCATTGTTCAGGGCATTGCGGGCATCATGCCAATCGAACCCGGCTTTTCGACCTTCAGAATCAAAGTCCGTGCTGGCAAACTGACCCACCTGAACCTCACCACCCCGTCCGTGAAAGGTCCCATCACCGTTCATTATCAGCAAGACGCAGGCAACCAAACCTTAGACGTTGCCGTGCCGATGAATGCAAAAGCACAGGTCGAACTCCCCGCCCAAGCACACCAAGTGGCCGTGCAGGATCAATTCGGCAAAGATTGGACAACTGCTGTCCAGCACGATGATCAGACCTTGACCATCCCGGCCGGCAGCTATCGGATTACTTATCAACAAGGTACTGTGGGTAAGTGATGCGCATGCGTTTGAAAAAGGGAACGTAATCAAAAAAAGACACCGGAGTCTCAATTGAGTTTGAGTTCTGGTGTCTTTTGGTCTTGGTACAAAAAGGATGAAATGCAGCTCATGGGATGACCGCTGAAGGAGGACATGGATTTTTGCACAAAATCCTCAAAAATTCCGTGCAAAATACCAAAGTATGACAAGTTGAATAAAGGAGAAAGAAAGATCATATGCCAATGCCCACTTACTATTCTCCGTTGTAAGGAAATACGCAGCAAAGTTAGCAGTGATCAACAGGACATTGATAATCCAGATTAAGCCCTTTGTCCTTTTATCAAGTTTACCTTTGGATGTCTTAAGAATCCAAATGATGACAATCGTAGTAAAAACAATTTGAGTTGCATCATCAATATTCATTCGCCCACCCCTAACCTCTAAGTGATGCCGTTCACCGCGCGTCTTCCGAAAGTGACTTCAGACTTTTAAGATGAATCTTTAGAAGTTTCGCGCAAACGACCACATGATGACTAACTGGATAAAGGCAAATGTGTAATTATAGGCAATTGCCCAATGGCTTCGTTCAGTCGCAATGATATAACCTGCGACATTCCCGACAATCACTAAGAGAACAACAATCCAAATTAGTTCCTTAGTTCTGCGATCAATTTTGCCCTTCGATGTCGCAATAATCCAAATAATCACGACTGGGGCGAACATAATTTGAACGATATCCCAGAAAGTCATTTACGTCAGCTCCCTGCCTATTAGTCGTGTCAGACACCGATCTTCAAAGAAAAGGATCTTGTATAAACGTAATCTATACCCATCCATTAATATCAGTCAACAAATTATACCTGTTCTTCTGTTGCTGAATTATCAACATCTAAATACCATTTATTTAAAAGAGCATCTATAAATTCTTCGTTATTTATACGCCGAGATTCTCACTAGGTTAATGCTCTTGCTTTAAACTTTTTGAATTCTAAAAAAAGCCAAGTAAAATAGCTTCCATTTTTCCGAAAACGCTATCATAAAGTTACCGGAGCGCAGACTCCGTGTAAATTTATTGGACCTCGAGTCCGTAGTATCGGCAACGATACTTGATGCCTGCCGTAATGATGGCGAAAGGCATTTCTGTGGCTTGATAAACAAGCCACAGTGGCAACCTTATCCTTTTGGATGGGGTTGCTTTTTTTAGTGAGCGTGAGCCAGCCCGTTTAGAAACCGGAGTGTAAGCGTCCTTGGGCGTGATGGCCCGGGTTTAGGCCATTGCGACCAAGGTCCTTACACGCAGGTTTCTGGGCTGGCGAACGCGTTATGGTGAGCGTGAACAGGAGCGCTTAGAAATCGGAGTGTAAGTGGCCTCAGACCTAAATGGCTGGGCTTTGGCCATTTAGGTCTGAGGTCCTTACACGTAGATTTCTGCGACTGTGAACGCGTTATAGAAAGCGGAAGTCTGGTCTCACATTTGCCTAAAATAGAACCATCTTCCACTGAAACTATTTGGCGATTGCGACCAAGGTCCTTACACGCAGGCTTCTGCGCCGGGGAGCGCGTTATGGTGAGCGTGAACCGACGCAATTAGAAGTCGGCGTGAAGATAGCTTTAGGCGAGAGGGCTTCCACCTTGCAAGCACATCATATTAGGCATTCCCCACTTCCCAATATTCACACCATCAAGCCACGCTTCGCCGGCGGTTCGCAAACTGCGTCAACGCCAAGCCAACAATGAACAACCCTGCAAAGACGACGCAAACGATCAAGGAAAAGTGCGTTGGGCTGATCATCCCGGTAAGACCATTCATGTAGAAAAACCAGAATAGCGCCATCAGCAACGCTAGCAAATGCCCTGAGTTTAGCAAGCTTCCCATCCCTTGCGCCAATGCAACTGTCGCTACGGCTACGAGTACCAGCTGAAGCGCGACACTAGGCGTCCGGACGATGAAAGGTAACATGATGACCAGTGCCAATCCGCCGCTGACCAACAATTCGGCCCATTTTTGGTGCTGATTCGCTGCCGGAACCGTATGCAGCCACGACTGCCAGCCGCGTGGTGATGAGCCTAACGCACTCAGCCATGGCAAGGCCAAAAGCCATACGATCGGCAAGCCCGCTTCTTGTTGTGCTGCGGTGGGAACAAACCAGACAAGCAACCAACTGCCTAGCAAAAGCGCACGATAACGCCATGAACCGATATGCCACTGACGTTTTGCTTCCACCTGCAGGAGTTGTGCCCACTGAAAATGCCTAGGCTGAATGGGAACATAGTCCGCTGGTACTGGAGCGCTAGATGCTGGCGCTTGGACTTGATGCCTTACTTTTAGACTGCCGGTTTGCCGTGCCTTGTGCATCAGCAATGCCGCCACCAGCGCAATACCTACCGCAATCAGTATCTCACCGAGCATAAAGGCCAAGGTTGTCCGGTCAAACGCCACGGGTCCAAAATGTAGCGACAGCTTGCCTTGCTGTCCTGCATAACTGCTGAACATTTGAATCCCATCGATCGGGCGACCGATGACACGTTCACTAGCGCGACTGACCGTATCCTGCAGTGACGTCAATCCGCTGAGACTCAACAAGCGATGCCAAAATGCGTGCGGCTCCGATAGCTGCGTGGCATACACATACAAGAGGCCGAACATAAAGACTGTGACCAATCCACTGCTGCGTTTAGCTGTGATACTTTCGACCAGCAACGCCAGCGCCGCAATCAAGGCCATACTCGGCAACAAAGCCAAAAACGGCGACAAGAAGGTGGCCAAACTAATACCTTGTCCCGGAAACCGGATCACCACCATCAAACCGGTAGCCAACAGTGTTACGAACCACATTGACAGCAACACCAAAAAGTTACCGACAAATAAAGCCAGTCCATACGATAGCCGCGCAAACCGCGTTGTTGCAATCCATGGCCATACGCCACTAGTGCGATCGGTTTGCAGCGCATTTTCAACCGCGCCTATGCCAAAAAATGGCAACGTGAAGCCGAAAATCAGCGCAGCACAGATTGGCAACCAAGTCGGATTATCCGCCTGCCGAAAAATCTTAGGATCTAACGATAGGACTTTAATACCGGTGTTAAACCGCGGGGTACACAGAATCGCTAACACGACCACTGTCCCGATCATCAGCCAGAATGAGTGCTGCCGGACTCTTTCTTTGAACGATGTTTTGATCATGGTTAACATGCTGATCACCGGCTTTCCAAAGCACTTAACGTTGCGTCTTCCAACGTGGGCGTCACCGCTACTGCCTGAGGTGTTGGTGATTGCTTGGCAACGGTTCGAATATGAATGCCATCAGTGGCTTGCCGCATTTCGCTCATCGCCTGATCGGTCTGCGGTTCCGTCCCTTGCGGCAGCACATACTCCCACACGTGACCCGTCGCGGCTTGAATCAGTGCCGGCGCAGTGCCTTGGAAGACCAACTGCCCGCCTTTTAGCAACAACAATTGACTGGCAACGGCTTCGACATCTGAAACAATGTGCGTTGACAACAAGACAATCCGTGTTTGGGCCAGTTCACTTAACAAATTACGCATCATAATCCGCTCAATTGGATCAAGTCCGGCAGACGGCTCATCGACAATAATGATCTGCGGATCGCCTAACAATGCGGCCGCCAAGCCCACACGTTGCCGCATGCCGCCGGAAAAGCCGCCTAAACGTGCATGGGCGGCACCCTGCAAATGCATTTGCTGCAACAATTCCTTAATTTGGCGATTAGCTTTGGTCGTTGGCAACCCTTTGAGTGCGGACAAATATTGCAAATACTCCGTTGCGGTCAACTGCGGAATAATCGGTACAGTCTGCGGCATATAACCCAATACTCGCCGCATTTTGCCAGGATGCCGTAAAATGCTTTGCCCGTTCAGCAAAACATCTCCAGCCGTGGGGCGCATTAACGTCGCCAAAATTTTCATAAACGTCGACTTACCGGCCCCATTTGGCCCAATCAAACCAACTAAGCCACCGCTTTCAATCGTCACTGAAACATGATTCAAGGCCATTTTATTGTGAAATTGCATGGTCAAATTTTTCGTTGTTAGTTTCATAAAAATCAACCTCCGAACGCGTTATTTCACCTGATTGTCGCCATTATGCGTCACTAGGCGAAGCTGCGTGTCAGCTCGCCGGTTATAAGTAACGTTATTTTCAGTTGTGGCACGTGTAAACACCTTGTTATCGCCAGAACCGGTACGTAATTCATAGCCAGTCTGCTTATCTGCGCCAGTGACGACATTATCGCCATAGGTATTGTTAACCTGATTCTTCCCTTTCAGCTTGGTATGTGCCATGTGAAAATCGCCACTGCTCAAAGTAAATTGACCCTGATTGATCGTGCTGTCGGTGACAAACAGATCGCCATATTTCGTTGTGACTTTTGGTTCACGCAATGTTGCGTTCGTCACGCGGACATTGCCGGAATTTGACTGTAACTGCAACTGTGCCTGCTGAACATGGCTGACCGTCATATCCCCGCTGGTTGCACCGAGCTTAAGCCGAATCGTTTTGGCAACGGCATACGTCAAGTTACCGGAGCTGGTGTGGACCGTTGCCGCTGTGATGGTTTGATCGCGCGGAACTGTAATCGTAATTTGCGGCGCGCGCGTCTGGCCGAGCATCATGCCGAAAATCGGTTTCCCTTTTTGCGTCAAGTTGAGCTGACCGGAACGAACCGTCTGCTTGACGTGTCCGGATCCAACCGATGTAACTTGAACGCGATATTGCGCGCCGGTTTTCACGACCACGTCCATATCATTGGCAGTCACCGAGAGTCGTGAGAACGGTTTGACCTGTTGCGTTTTGGTCGTCGGATTGGCAATAATGGGTTGCCCGTGTACCACTGCAATCGGCTGCAACCCATCATGGGCGGCACCGATGCCAAGCATAGCCAAGCCAAGCACAATTAGCAGCGCCCCAATTGCGAGTAATCTTTTCATCATAATTGGGTCACCTCCAAATGTTGCTTGCGGATGTGTCGATAAATCCACCGGAAGAAGCGGGCCACCACGTTAAACATGCCTTGCGTCGTCCATTTCAATAACGGTATCAGGAAAAGTCCCACGCCAATGGCTGCGATCCCTAAACCCACGTATCTCAACGCCACCATGGGATGAGCCAGCAGGAACAGTCCGGCGAAGATCGAGAAGGCGCCAACGCCCAAGCCCAGACCAGTGGCACCGGCAAGCACCAGCAGAATCGCCAAGCTAACTGCCGCAATCACAATCAGCAGTGCCAAAACGATGACAAACAACGCAATGGCAACCGGAACTGTCATCGGCGCCGACAAAATCGCCAATACAATGGTCTTGATCTGTCGAGCGTTGGCTTTAGGCGACGCCGCGGAGCCAGAAGCCGTGCTGCTTTTAATCGCATAATCTGCCAAAATCTGGCGACCAAGCTGCTGCGGTGTGCCAAGTACCTTGGTAATCGCATCACCATCCGTCAAGCCGCCATCTTCGGCATAATCCTGAAAAAAGGCAACGGCTTCTGCCCGTTCATCGCTGGTTAGCGGTGACAGTAGTTGTGTTAATGCCTGAAAATAAGCTTCACTCGTCATGACTGGTCCTCCTTCTTCGCTTGATTACCCGCGTCGGTCAGAAAATGCTCAATCTGCTGTTTAAAAGTCTGCCAATTGGTTTCGGTTTCCTGTAACAACTTGGATCCGGCAGGCGTGATCCGATAATAACGGCGATTGCGCCCTTCGTATGGTTGATCATAAGTGGTTAACGCACCTTGCGCTTTTAAACGGCGCAACACCGGATACAACGTGGAAGGGGAAATGCTGATCACCGCTTGAATCTGTTGGGTCAGTGCGTACCCGTATGCATCGGATTGTTGCAACACGGCGAGCACAATGCCATCTAATAGTTCCGCACTGAGCGGCATACTCATGAACCCAACCTCCTTCCTTATTACATCATCGCTTATATTATACGTCATATAATATCATATGCAAGAAAGCTAGGCGAAAAAGGCCCAAACTCTTTGACAGTTATAAGCACGAAAAAACGGCCAACTCCTTCATACCAAAGGGATTGGCCGCTTAACGATATTTTGCGATTTATCGTAAACTTTCACACATAAGGTCTATTCGTCGACTAACGTTGTTTTCATATCCACTTCCTTGGTGACAACACCAGCTTGATACAGCGCCTTGGCAATGGCGTTTTCTTCGGCGACAATTGTGCTGTTGCCATTAATCAACGTCATGGAATAGGTTCGGCGTTCGACCATCTTTTGGATCACCTCATTCGAAAGCTTGAGGGTCTTGCTTAGCATGGCAATCAGTTGGGTATGGTGCGCATTCGCCCACGTCATGTCGTCATTCAACGCTGTGGTCAACAACTTGCTTAATGACGTATGATTCTTGGCATAGCTTTGCGTCGAAATCAGGAAGTCCCGGTTTTTGGACAGGCCGGTGCCGTTTGTCAGCAGCTTGGCATTGTTGTTCACTTGCGCGGTTGCCGTGTACGGATCCCATGTGACCCAGGCATCCACACTACCTTTGGCAAAAGCAACCGACGCCGAACTCTGATCCATATTCACCAAC
Source organism: Lacticaseibacillus zeae subsp. silagei (assembly GCF_030770335.1). Classification (NCBI taxonomy): domain Bacteria; kingdom Bacillati; phylum Bacillota; class Bacilli; order Lactobacillales; family Lactobacillaceae; genus Lacticaseibacillus; species Lacticaseibacillus zeae. Next base: position 2,455,609 of record NZ_CP132484.1, read on the forward strand.
TTGACATCGCTGGTTGATAAGCCGGCTTTCTTGAGCGCCTGCATGATCAGGTACTGAGCAGCAGTGCCTTTTTGATAAGCAATCGTCTTGCCTTTGAGTTGCTTGAGACTGGTGATGCCGCTATTTTTGCCAACCAGAATGCCGCTGCCGTATTCTTTCGTGGCACCTGTCGCAATCAAAGCAATATCGGTACCGGACGCCTTAGCCGTGACTGGTGGCGTATCGCCAACTCGCGCGTAGTCAATGGCGCCGCTTTTAAGCGCGGTCATCAGTGCCGCGCCATCCGAGAATTCCTTGAAGACCACTTGATAGCCTTTTGCCTTCAGTTTCTTGGCTAGTTCGCCACGCTGGCGTGAGATGTCCACCGGATCGGCTTTTTGGTAGCCAATCGTGACGGTTTCCTGATTGGTCGAAGCGGTGGTGGTTTGGGTATAGCCGTACACCGCAACGCTAAACCACGCAATGAGCCCGACTAACAGTAAAATGAATCGAAATTTACGCTTCATAAAGTTTCCCGCCTCGCATGAGTTGGTCGCGTAGTTTCGGTCGCAAAACCTTGCCAGTGGTATTCACTGGAAAAGCTTTAACAAACACGACTTCGGTTGGACATTCGTAAGCAGCAAGGTGGTGGCGGGCAAAATCGAGTAAGTCAGCCTTGGCATTTTGCGGATCAGCAGTTGGATCCTGTCGAATGACCACAGCCGTGACGGCCTCTCCGTACAGATTGTCCGGTAACCCAATGACCGCCACTTGTGCGATCCAATCCAATTCATTAAGCACATTTTCGACTTTGGCCGGTGCCACCTTTTCACCGCCACGATTGATCATCTCTTTGCGGCGGCCTTTGACAAACAGGTAGCCGTCTTGATCCAGATAGCCGATATCACCGGTCAAGAACCAGCCATCGGCAAATGAATCAGGATGGGGCTCGAGATAATCGTGAATCACGTGGTCGCCGCGAAGGACAATCTCGCCTTCGACAAAAGGTTTTTTGGTCAACGTGCCGTCTGCCAATCTGATACGGAGGTCCGTGCCAACCGGTTTGCCCGCTGACCCGATTTTGGGTGCCTGAATCGGATTTAGGGTGCTTTGGCTGGCTGTTTCCGTCATGCCGTAACCTTCCAAAACCTGCGTGTGAAACCGCGATTGAAACGACACGAGTTTGTCTTCCGGCAAGGCGAAAGAAGAACTGCGGACAAACCGCAAATGGATATTGTCGTGATACGCTTTTAAGGCATTTTGGTTCATCAGCAGAATCGAAATGATCGTCGGAACCACCGACACCCAGGTGACGTGATTGTCTTCGATGGTCGGCCAAAAGGCACTTGCCGAAAACTTGGGCGCAATGACTAATTTACCGCCGGATAGTCGGGTGGCCAAAACCGAAATCACCTGCGCATTGATATGAAACATCGGCATCACGACCATTGCCGTGTCATCCGGCGTTAGCGCGTGGCTCATAATGTCATAGTGGGCTGCGTTAACCAGCATTCGGTGCGTCAGGCCGACACGTTTCGGTTTACCGGTGGTACCTGAGGTGTTCAGAATTAAGGCCAGATCATCTTCGCGCGGCGCCATTTGTGGGGCGTTGATGCGATAAGCCAGCTGGCCGGCATCGGTTAGGATGGCCAATTCCGGCATGGTATGCAAGCGAACCCGCGCCCATGGGATCAAGGGGGCTTCCATGGCTTCTCCCAGAGCTGGCAGGGTGATGACCGCTTGATAGTGATAAGTGGTCCACTCGTCGAGTAATTCTGGCACCGGCGTTTTAGCCGCGATCGGATGGGCGACCGCACCAATTTCCCAAAGTGCCTGATTAAGCGGCAGGAAAACCGGTGAATTCGGCAAGACGATCAAAACCTGATCCCCGGCACCGATTTTCTGTTCGGCAAATTGCTCGCGTAAGGCGGCAACATCTTCTTCTAAGTCGCGCCCCGTGTACCACGTATTGGCAGCAACGGACTTAACTAAGGGATAATCACGATGATTGATGAGATTCTGAGATAACTGATCGGTGAGCTTGCTCATGATTCGGGACTCCTTTCGCAGATAACGACAACGATTGCGGACGGCCTATCAGCCATCCAAACGGTGAAACTTTGTAACAGAACCAGGCGATCCCAAAAGAGCCGCCGAGAATACCGAGATAACCAACCGGTAGCAGTAACATCAGGGTCAGATTGCTAAGATGTAGCAATCCCAGCACCCCGCTTAATAACGACAGTGCGATCGTTTGGCAAAGATAGACCCCAAAAGAAACTTGGGCGCCATTGCCAACTAAGCGGGCGAACCAGTGCTTAGGCTGCTTGGCATGCCAGGTAGCATACTTTTGGCCAAGCAGCGCCACAAAGGCAATCATCACCACGTCGTAGACCAGCATGTAGGGCTGATGCGGTGAAACGGCGGCGCTATGGGTCATGCCCAAAATCTGTTTATTAAAGACATAAAGCCCAATTGTGCCAAAACTGAGTATCAATGTGCTGATGCCGATGAGCGGTTGATGATCCAGCAACCAATTCTTGACTGCCTTGGCATGTAAGCTGAAAAGACCACCGGCAATGAAGAAGAATTGATACGTGAAGACATTGACGCCATAAGCACGGAACCACCATAGCCAACCACTGGTATCGATGTGGGGCAGTCCGTATTTAATCCCGGCCACAATCAGCAGTTGTAAGCCAAAACTGGCCAGCGCCAAGACGCGGTGATGCCCTTTTGTCTTTTTGAACAACCAGAGCATCGCCGGAAACAACAGATACAGTTGCATCGTGACCAAGACGTAGTATAGGTAGAACTGATCGCCGTGTAGGATGGCGCTGAGGTAGTCCGGCCAGAAATTGGCAATGGTGAAACCGCCAATACCAAGCAAGATGGATCCGATCATCAACAACGTATTCCACAAAACATAGGGAATGCCGACAGTTGTGAACCGTTTTTTGAAGAACAACGGCCAATTACGTTTCCGCGAAAAGTACACCATGGTCAGAACCAGTCCGGTCATGAACATGAAGCCCATCCGCGTGAAGTGGATCATCAAGTGCGTGGCAAGTAAGGCGGTGCTTGCGAATCCGGATGACAGCTGATGCTCAAACGTGGTTGTCGTATGATTCAACAAGACCCCGGCAATGAAAATCAGTCGCATCAAGTCAATTTCATATAGGTAACGATGCTTCTTAGAGGGCTTGGCAGCAGTAGCGGTTAATACTGGCTCTTTCATGAGGTCACCGGCTCTTCTGACAGGATTGCTTGCAACACCCGAGCGGCGGTTTGCGCCACTGCTTCAGGCGACTGCCCGCGGGCACCGGTCGTTTCGGCGACCAACTGGCCATCCCTGACGACGATAATCCGATCTGCCATGCGGGCTGCTTCGTTGACATCATGCGTGATGAGCAACGTACTCAGCTTTTGCTCGGTAAAAATTTTCAAAATGAGATCCTGCATCCGCTGCCGGGTCAACGCATCTAACGCGCCCAGCGGTTCATCGAGGAGCAACAATTGCGGCTTAGCCAATAACGCCCGGGCCAACGCCAGCCGCTGCTTTTGCCCGCCGGAAAGTTGAGCCGGATAACCGGTGCTTTTATCGGTTAAGCCAACTGCATGCAAGAGGCTCTTCGCCTCGCTGATGACTTCCGGATCGCGATTCTTAAACGAGACATTATCCAGATTGGTCAGCCACGGTAACAGGCGGTCATTTTGAAACATCACCCGCATCACTAAGCCTTTTTCACGACTCAAGTGACCGGCTGTCGGCGCTTCGAGTCCGGCGATCAAGCGTAAAATCGTGCTTTTTCCGCCGCCGCTCATCCCGACCAAGGCCAGGAACTCACCTGGGTACAAGTTAAGTTGAATGTCATTCAGGACGGTTTTGTCACCGTATACTTTTTCCACATGTTGCAATTGCACGATTGGATTGGTCATGCGTCAACGCCTCCTTGACGCCAGCTGAGGAAAAGCCGTTCCAGATTCTTAGCAATCACATCGGAAAGTTTTCCTAGCAAGGCGTAAATCAAAATACAAAGTAGCACCCTATCCATGCGCATAAATTCTTGGGCGTTGGTGGCCATGTAACCTAAACCTGAAGTGGCCGAAATCGTCTCGGCGACAATCAGGGTCGTCCACATGACACCCAGTGCGTAGCGAACACCCATCAGAATGTTGGCCAAGGCGCCCGGAAAAATCACGCGGGTGAATAATGCTCTTCTGGAAAGTCCATAAGCCCGGCCCATTTCCAGTAACTCCGGGTCAGCGCCGGTAATCCCTTGATACGTATTGATGTACATCGGGAACATCACCCCGATCGCCACCAACGCGATCTTAGCGGGTTCGCCAATCCCCATGAGAATAATCATCAAGGGAATTAACGACAGATGCGGAATATTGCGCAACATCTGAATGGGACTATCCAGCAGCGCGCGGATCGGTTTGACCAAGCCGTTAATGAGGCCAAGCACAAAGCCGACACTGCCGCCAATGGCAAAACCAGCCGTGGCCCGATATAGGCTAATCGCAATGTTCTTTGGCAATTCACCGTTTTGCCACAACGTAATGCCATCTTGGATAACGGTCGTCGGAGCCGGAATCAATGAACTTGTGATCCAGTTAAAACTGACTGCAGCCTGCCAGCCAATCAGCACCGCCAGCGGCACGATCCATGGCAGTACCTTCAACCAATTCACGGATCGTCTCGTCCGCCTTTTTGGCTGTTGCGTCAGTGTCGTTACTTCTTGCATCAGCGCCATCTCCTTTAAGTTGATGATGCTCATACTACGGGCAGCGACTTAAAGCTGACTTAAGTCAATTTGAAAAGTTTATGACCAAACCGTCATGAAAAAATGTCTTTTCAGGCGTCAAACGGCGTTGGGCCAGTGAATGAGCTGATTGGGAAAAACGAAAATAACGTGTTTATCCCTTAAAAGCCATTTTGATAAATCACGAAAAGCCAAAAGTTTTTGTGTTAGTTCGTTTTTGTAGACGCTTTCATAAAATCTGAAGTACACTAAGGCAAACGTCCTGTCGTTGGGGTAATCAGGGCGATCGCTGTTCTTCGAACTTGTGTTTATGGCAGCGTCAAACTGCACTTAAGGGGGAGCACGTTCATGAAACGAATTGTCAGTGTTTTTCTTTCGCTCATGGTTCTATTGGCATCGCTATTTGTCATCAACATTTTCCAAACTAACGATCAAATCCGAGTCGAAAACATTGAATCAACGCCGGCCTCGTTTAAGATCTATCTGGCCAACGCTACTAAAAGTTCCCAAGCAACGCTAAGCTTTTTCGAGCAATTGGCCAAAAAACACCACGCCTCAATTGTGCGAACTGATTTTCCGAACCAAACTGTTTTAAAATCCGCCGTTGTTGATCAGTCAAGTTTTCCTTACACCAACTTCTTCCAGAATCCTCAGCCCGTTAAGCTTTTCGAAAAGCCCAACGCCACTTATACTCAAGCTGCTTCTTCTAAAGGTCAGCCGCATATTCCGGTTTTCGGAAAAAGCATCAACATTCGCCTCCAAAACATGGCAGCTTATTTTAAGAACGGTGACAAATCGGCCAACGGTATTTACACTATCATTCCCGCCACTGGCGCTTCCAAAGATGCCATCACCAAGGAATTTGCGGCATTTTTCGACGTTCCCGAGTCAGAGTTGCTGACACCAAAAACACAATCTGAAAAAGAATATGTCAATCGGGACTTGTTAATGTACGCGATTGCTTTTGGTGTTTTGGCACTGCTGTCTTTACTAGGCGTGCTCGCCTTAGCCATGGGCCGGATCAAACCGATTGGCGTTTGGAAGATTGTCGGGCTGTCAACCCGCGACATTTTACTTCAACTCTATCGTCTGCCCATCATCACGACACTTGCATCAAGTGTGCTAGTGCTGGCGGCTTGCTATTTCTACTTTGACTATTTTCCCAAAGGTTTCTGGACACTCTTGGGTGCCTCACAGTTAGCTGTTCTGATGATTTTTGTGATTGCTATTCTCATTGTCCTCGTGTTAATCCGCAGTATTAAGGTCGTCCGATTCCTTAAAAATGCGATTAGTTTTAAACTCGGCACTGGCCTCCTTGCCATTTTGAAAGCCGTAATGATCATTTTGACCACGGTTCTCTTAATCGGCAGTCTGGCCAACATCAAAGACATTGTCACCGCGACGAAGCGCTACAATCAGGTGGCTGAAGTTGGAAAAAAGCTCACGATTAACTCACTAGGATTTGAAGGCGAAGCACTGAAAAACTTCGAATTGAACAACGGTAAAAATGAGGCTAGGCTCGGCGCCATTTTCTCGCAATTGGATACGCAACTTGGCGCCGAATTCATCTCCGGAGGCACCGTATATCCGCGGCGAAATTTGACCCGTTATCCCGCAGCAAGTACCTTCAAACCGCAAGACGCCTATCAGGTTGTTCGAGTTAATCAAAATGTCCTGCGCTCGCTTAACCTTTCTACTAAAAAGCATTTGTCTAATCAGTTCTTGATTCCAATCTCCCGCAAAAATGATCGGCATATCAAGCTTTTGAGCCAGCTACTCGCCTACGATCGACTGTCCGAAGCTGAACAAAAGAAAACGACGCCTGGCCAGTTAAAAGTCGCGCTTCAGTACTACACGCCGACCAGTGAAAAGGCTAAATATTTCTCCAATGATGGTAAATGGCACGCCACTTCGAACCCCATTTTCGAAGTGATTAACCCGCAAAAAATTGATTATAAAAGCCAAAATCAATTGCTAACTGCAGACGTTTCAAACCCGCTGAGAATCACGAACACCAAACAAAACCGGCAAAAACTCAAGACCATGACAAACGCGCAAAAGCTTGGCGGCATCGAACTGCGCTTTGCCACGATCGGCTCGATCTTAAACAACGAAACCGATTCTTCGCGACTAGGCTTACAGATTTCTGCTGGCCTGTTGATCATCACCTTCCTGATCTCGCTTATCGTCTCTGCCTTTGCCAGCTTTTTGTACTTCGAAACGCACAAGTTCAAATTATCAGTTCTGCGCGTGCTAGGCATCAAGTTGGTTGACCGCTACCAACAGATTATCGGCTTCCTTCTCTTAATGTACGTGACCCAAATCATCGTCGCCTTTATGCTTCAGAAATCAGCGCTCGCCATCGTGGTTGGCCTCATCTTGGCTGCTTGTGATCTACTTGTATCTTTTGCCATGCTTTATCACGAAGAAAATAAAAATATCGTCCAGGTTCTGAAGGGGGAATAAGCCATGATCGACTTGACCAATGTCACCAAGACGTTCGCTTCCAAAACAATTTTTGATAACCTCAATCTCCACATTGATACAGGTGAAATGGTTGCTATTATGGGGCCAAGTGGTTCAGGCAAGTCAACCTTACTGAACATCATCGGGTTGATTGACGATTTTTCCTCGGGCACCTACGAATTCGATGGCGTCAAGAATATTAAGCCCAACAGCCGCCAAGCCAATCGCACTATTCGCGAGAAAATAAGCTATATCTTCCAAAATTTTGCCCTGATCGATGACGAAACAGTCGGGCAAAACCTGGCAATCGCCCAGAAATACCTCAAGCTAAATAAAGCGCAACGGCAAAAACAAATTGACGATGCGCTTCAAACAGTCGGATTGAACGGCTATGCTGACCGAAAAACATTTGAATTATCCGGTGGCGAACAACAACGCGTTGCTGTCGCCCGCTGCCTCATCAAGCCAAGCAAACTCATCCTTGCCGACGAACCAACCGGATCACTGGACGGCGACAATCGCAGCCTCATCTTAAACGAACTCAAGAACATTAATCGGCTAGGAAAAACCGTGATTATCGTGACCCATGATCCCCTTGTGGCCAAAGAATGCTCCCGCATGATCGCGATTGGATCGTCATCGGAGGATTAGTTGTAGCTGTTCTGGCTAGGCTGAAGAAATCTGCTGTTGCCGAAGAGACGAAGTGTTATTATGATTGGGTCAATTTAGTTATCCACGATTCCATCACTATTTTCGCTTAACAAGGACGGTGACAATCATAAGAGTCCTCTATAAAGGCAAACCAGCCTCTGTTTGGGAAATCAGTCAAACCGGTGAACGTCCTGATTGGGTAAAGGACGCTTTAGACAAAAATCAAATCTATTGGTTAGACAACCGTGTTCGCATTTTAATGGCAGCGTTGAGACCGCCAATCACTGAAAAGCCAAACATGGTCGCTGGCGACACCGATGCTGGATTTGGCGTCTACGCATATGGGTATACAGGCGATTTTCTGGATGCTACCAATCAGCGTGTGGTGTCGCGCAGAAGGTTCTTAAGGGAATATGAGGTGCTGGAGTAGAAAAGAAAAGCTGAATAATCACAAAAAGTCCCGGTTTCCCGGGACTTTTATAACTCCTCAACTTTCATTCTTTGAAAGTTACGGTATACCAACCCACTTGACAGTTAGATTTGCGCTAGAACTTGCTTCACCTGCATTAGGCTGACCAACATAAGTCCAGCCAAGCGAACGAATAAACTTAATGACATTGACCATGGTGTCCGGAAGTGAATTATAATCATTTGAGGTACCGTCTGTCGTTGTATACATCAGGTTAGTCGGTGACGTGTAGAACGACCAAGAGGCACCGTCTGCTCCAGAATGACCAAGGCCTAAAACATGTCCTAATTCATGCTCGATAATGTTGACAGTTCCCTGATCATCTTTTTCCTTGTTAACTAACAGACTTGAACTACCGCCAGTGTTAAGTGCAACGGTCGCTTCATTGCCGAAAGAATATGCCTTTGTCACATTATTCTGGTAAATCTTGAAATAAGTCGACGCCCATACACCATCGTTTTGTAAGTTCTTCTCTTCAAAATTAAGATTCACATCTGTTGGCGAATCCGATTCCACAAAAAGATTAGGAATTTTGGCATTCCATTTATCAGCAGCTGCCTTAATTTCACTTGCAAGCGGATCGTCGGGGGAAACCCAGTATTTAATAGCTCCATTTGGTCCATCGCCAATCATGCCTTCATAAGCTGTTTTATAGCCGTCAGATCCCGTGCTTAATGCACGCTTGTCAACCCAATACCAAGTCTTATTATCGTTAGAGATATGAACTGCTGTAGTTTGAGTGCCATCTGGCGCTTGAACTTTCTCTTCTTCAGAGGCCAGGTAATAAGTACCCACTAGATCCGAAGATTGCCCAACAACATTTGAACTACCAAACGTGTCTGCGTAAAGAGGATACGAATCGGTTGTTGGTTTGATGGTATAGAATCTGCTGCCATCGGCTCGAAAATCTCGGTCACTGGTAATGTCAGACGTGTCGGCAGCATACTTTGTAACTGAAAGGACTTTATATTGGTCAGAAGGTGTGACTTTTTCGAGTGCAGTGTCATTGACCCAATATGATTTGCCATTTGACAGCGTGATTAAGGAATCATAGCCACCGCCAAATGGGAGATTTTCCTTGACCCTTTCACTAACCTGAGCCATCGTACCAACATAATTCTTGCCATCAAGATCGCTGAGCATTGCAATTGTCGGTACTGACATATCGCCATTATCATATTGGCTTCCAGATTGGCCCTTTAAAAACCAGTCTCCTGTAATCTTTACTTGATAATTCACTTTGGTCGCAGTCGGATCCTCGAACGCAGGGCCGTTTCCAACTGTCGCTAATTTCTTAATGACAAGTTCATTAACCCAATACGATTTACCATTTGGCAGCGTAATTAAATCGTCATAGCCACTGAACACATCATGCTCTTTGACCCTTGCGTTGACTTGAACGATTGTATTGACATAATTCTTGCCATCCAAGTTACCTAAATTACCAATGGTTGCGACTGATTGATCACCGTTGTCATATTGGCTTCCAGACTGGCCCTTTAAATCCCATGCCCAAGTGACTTGCGCCGGATAATCAACTTTTGTTGCGTTAGGATCCTCAACCGCTGGCCCGTTTCCAAAAGTTGCTAGCTTCTTGATAACAACTTCATTAACCCAATACGATTTGCCGTTGGGTAACGTTATCAAATCGTCATAGCCACTGAAGGAATCGTGTTCAGCAACTCTTGCGTGAACTTCAACAATCGTACCAACATAATTTTTGCCGTCCAGGTCTCCCAAGTTGCCGATCGTCGGAACTGATTGATCACCGTTGTCATATTGGCTTCCAGACTGGCCCTTTAAATCCCATGCCCAAGTGACTTGCGCCGGATAATCAACTTTTACCGCTTTAGGATCTTCGATTGCCGGACCGTTTCCAAATACTTTATCTGCATCCGCATAGACAACGTTTGGTGAAGAATTCTCAATTCCATAGTTTTGGTCAAAGAAAATTTGTGACGTCAAAAAGAAGGCTAGAACTAGTCCGATTCCCTTTAGAACTCTGACCAATTTATGCCCTTTTTCAGGGTCACCCATGAAACCAGTTCCTTTACCATGCACTAAAGGCTCTGCATAATTGCTGTGTCCATGAAATAGGATCATCTTGCTCTTCATATTCATATCATTCACCCCATTGTACCAACCAAGCATTTCTCAACCTAGATACCATCTTGATCAAAAAGTTCAATTTGAAAACGCAACTCTTGCGCACTGGCATTAATCATCAGTTTCTTCTCTGACTCGAAACACTGAAGAAATTAGCAAGCGTACATGAATTATAGAACTCTTCATCGTCTTGATTATGAGTTGATTAATATTCTGTGTCAATCCGTCATCTCGTGAATCTTCACAATTATTTTCATGCAACTTGGATTTAAAGGCATTCACAACGAAGCCGGCAAGGATATCATTTTAACAGTATATTCCCACCATTTCATTTAGTGGCTTATTTTAATTTCATCATTTTCCGTGCTACATTCGTCAATACAATTTTCAGGTCACGCAATATTACCAAACTTAATTTAACATTCTACCTTTACCGCCTAAATACTTCGTTGTTAAATCGATGACCTGTTCAGCCGTCTGATCCACAAAGTCTTGGCTAGTCTGTTGATTGCCTTGCACAATGTAGTACAGATGACTTGTTTCTGCCGTCACCTTTGTCTTTTCCACCTGGCGCGTCTCCAAGTGGCAGATGATTTCGTTGCTGTCGTCAATGTAAGCATATTCGCCTGCCTTGACGGGCTCGGGTTGACCATTTGCACCGATGGGGATGAATTTCTCGGTGCCGGTCGTGAGTCGCAAATTGACATTACCATCAATGCGGTCAACATCATGGGCACCAAAGGCTAAATGACTTTGAATCGAAATTAAATTATATAAGTCAACGACCGGGTTAATCGGTGCCAACTCACCACGTTTCAGGATGAGCTTCAGCAACGTTGCCGGTGCCGGCGTGTTATTGCGTTTTGGCAAATGCACCGCGCGATGCAAATCCCAAAAGCCTTGAATGACCGGATCCGTTTTAATTTGGTCTCGATCCAACGTCGTCAGGACTTGTCTAATCTCGTTAGCAATCATTTCTTTTAGTGCCTGCGGGTACGCGTGGTTATCCACGCCGGTCAATTCAACGCCGCGGATTTTGACACCAAGTGCTAGTACTCTTGGATCTACAATAAAGTTCATATGAATGGCCTCTTTCTTTTTGCGTTGTGGGGATATTTGCGCAGATTGGGAGGACGGTTAAATGCTACTTTTGTGTTCTATAACGCGCTCCCCGGCGCAGAAGTCTGCGTGTAAGGACCTTGGGCGCAATGGCCTAAACCCGGGCCATCACGCCCAAGGCCACTTACACTCCGACTTCTAACCGCGCCCGCTCACGCTCACACAAAAAGAGCACCCATCCCCTATCATCAAAGGGACGAGTGCTGTCACGTGGTACCACCCAAATTTACATTGCCTTCACAAGCAATGCCTCAACGACGCCGCAATAGCGTGCCGTTGCAGCGCCCATTGCGAGGTCCGGAAAGTTAACGGTTCCGACCGGCTAGCCTGCGTCAACAAACTAACAATATTGCAGAGCTCATCTTCACGGCTCGCTTGGTTATCCTTTCCCATCTTCCGGACTCGCTGCATACCTGCATCGCCGCTACTCTTCTCTGCATTTTTGAAGGATTAAATTGCTTTTATACTAGTGTCAAAGTTGCGGAAAGTCAATGACCCAAGTAGGAACTTTTTGAACGGCACCATTTTCCGGTCAAGCACAAATTAACCTTTGACCATGTCTCATAGAAGCCCTTTATTTGCTTGGAATCGTTGTAACGGCTTGGCGATTCTGGGAAAAGTTTTGAATGGAAACCGGCAATTGGCCGTTAAAGTACTGCTTGCCGATGCTGGCAGCTTGACTGAAGAAGTTCTTGACGTCCGACTGAAAAGCATTCGAATCATTCCCTTGCAGGCTCTTCAGAGCATCGGTGGCGGTTTGGCTGTATGTAATCAGCGCCTTGGTCAGGTCAGCATTGGTATTTTTTGTGCCAATCCCAGACGCTGGTTGATTATTCTGCAGTTCCAAGGTGATTTTGTCTAAATCGTCAACACCTTTTTTAGCCGACGCCATAATGTCTTTTTGGTCGTCTTTCACCGTGATCTTGGTTAAGGTTTGGATCACAGTATCCGAGATCTTGGTATAGCGTTTCTGAAGCGCCTTTTGGTCAAACTTATTGGTCGTGACCATCGTCGAAGATTTTTTTGCTGACGAATCTGACGATTTTGACTGACAACCGGCAATGCCGACAATCGTCACCATTAGAACCAATAAGCTCATTAATTTTCGCACGTTCCATTCCTCCAATGCGTTGTCATCTCTGCACGTCTGATAGTTTTACCATGTCAATGGTTACAATACCATTTTCCATAGCTCCCAGCCAGTTAGGCCGCGTAATGGTTTGGCTGCTGCCACCGCCTGATCGCTGATCTGCTGCCACCAAGTTTGATCCGTTAATAATTTCAACATATCAGTCGCCGCGTCAAGCACTTGATCACTGAGCTTTACAATGCCAAGCTCGCCATTGGTTGCACCATTGAGCATCTGGTCAGCCGCTTTGGTAAATGTGATGACCGGCGTACCGTAAGTGAGCGAGCTCAACAAATCAGCATCTCCCAAGTTGCCTAGATCTGCCACGATAAATGCTATGACCCGCGCCAAGTCGCCCGAATCTGCTAATGATCGGGTTTGAATATCTAGAATTGAAGACAATCCGAGCGTCTCGATGCTTTCTTGTAATTGCTGAGCCAACGCTTGATCTTGATGATGGACGAAGAGATTCAACTTCACCTGTTTCTCTTTGATCTTAACCATTGATAACGTGCTCAGTAACTGCTCAAAAATCGCTAAATTTTGATTGTCTAGTTCCATCGCTACTCGGCCAGGCAGGCGCTGTTCCCATGGCGTAACTTCCGGAATAGTGGACTGCTGGTTCACTGTTGCCGCAATGGGTACTACCTTCCCATGTTGCGTTAAAGATGACGCAAAGGAGGCTTGCGGATCAGCAATCAATTGCCCAAAAGCAGCGCGACTACCGTTTGACTGCTCGGTTTGCCTGATGGCACTGACATCCTCTTCGGTTCTGACAACTGGCACAAAATCAGTCACCGTTTCTTGTCCTAACATGGGCAAAACGCGGCTTGGTTGATCCACAAATAGCTTACCCGGATGTTGCTTTATCACATGTGCTAGACAGTATCTGCCAAACGACGCCCAATCCGTAAACTCGGCTGATTGTCCGGCCAAGTCTAACACGGTCAGATGATGCAAAATACCATTTCCATCATACTGGCAAAACAAGAGGGGTGTTCCATCCGCATAAAAATACACGGCTAATCGTACTTGTCCATCTGCCTGGAAATACACGGTTTTCACCTTATTGCCTTGACGATCATAAAACTCGGCATAACTTTTACGGTTGTTATCGCCAAAGAACGTAATGGTATGAATCCGCTGTGCGGTCAACTCAGCTTCATCGTCAAAAGCTGTAACAGCATACATCAAATGGTCACCATTCAAAAATTGTAAATGGTGATCAACCGTCTTGGTTTGATAATCGTTCAGCTTCATAATGTCGCCAATCGTGTAAAGTGGTTTTCCCTCACTGGTGTCAGTGCCACGTAAAACATCGATAAGTGACATGACCTGATCCGACCGTAAATGAGCCTTTTGAACCTGCTCATCCAGATCTTCTTGCGCGCTCAAGACAATGATACTTGCTGGCACTTGGTGATCCGCAAATAATTGGAGTCGTTGTACCTGCTCTTCGCCACTAGGTGTACCGCCTTCAAAGCGATATGTTAAAAAATAAACCATTATTCCCCTCCGCATTCATTCTACTGATGCCAACCCACTCAATGAGGCATATATTCATGCCAACTTAAGATCGGCAACACGTCGCCTGCCAATCTCTTAACACCCGGTTCATCAACAAATTGCTGGCTGATCAAATACGCCGGTGACTTCACATTTGCTAGGAGCGCAGTGTCAGGCTTGTCATAAACAATCGGCACCAAATGCGGATGTATTGCCGGCTCATCAATAAGTTGCGCAAACAGGTCACTGTCAGCATCGATATAAAGTTTACGGTTAGTATGCTGAAAATTTTGCAACAACCACCAAACCATTAACTCAGCCTCATCATCTAAGGCCTTAATCGGCTCCCCACTTTCCGACTCTACCCAAAACTGATTAAAAGTCGGCAATGCTACGATGACCGGACGCCCACTCATGTCAACCAGCATACGCTGCACCGAAGTCGTCACAAAAAACGGATCCGTTGCATTTTGCCGATGGATATTCGGCATTTCAGCAAAACGTTCGGTCATCATCAGGCGCCCTTGGTGATCGTAACTATCCTCGCGACGTAACTTACCATCGCGAAAATAACTAACAACCTGCACCCGCTCCTGGTCATCACGTTCGACTTTAATCGCAGTTTGCCCATCTTGATCAACATAACGTGTCGCATGCGTCCCCAAAGTATGCTTAGGCGTCAGTTCCTTGGTAAACTCACTACCAAATGTGGCCGTTGCGTGTCCAACACTGCCGCGGTGGTGTAGGAACGTATAAAAATTATGGTATGACGTTGGTGGTAAAAACAGCTTTTCTTTATCTCGATAACGCATGAAACGTGAGACTTTGCCAAAGCCGAACCCGCCATCAATGATTGCTGGGGCCGATTCTTTGTTTTTAAAATGATTCATCACCGTTGCAATTTTTGCCCACAGTTGCTGTGACATATCTTCTGGCAACGTCTCTAAGTAAAAAAAGTCCTGCTTATCATCGCTTATTACAAAATCATTTGTTTTTTTAGCTGTATTCGTTGTTTCCTGTTTCTTTTTTGATCTGTTCGACAACCAGCCCATGACTGCACCCTACCTTCATTTAATGCGTGTTCTTTGGTGAAACAAACCAGACGCGCATGGTCCAAACAATGTCACCGTCGCAAACAAAAACGTCAAAAGTCACTTATGTACTCATTATTTGGCAACCTTTTAATGCCTATAAACAAAGAAATGTTTTGCGTCTTCCATAGTAAATGGCAAAAGCCAACAACACTAATAATTATAACATGGTCGTGATTCAGAACGCACCTCAACACCCACTTTTGGAGTGGATATCTCTTAAAATGCCAGTCAAGATCAAAAAATCGAAAAGAATTTTCAGCTTTAGAATAATTAATATTCAACGATAAAATTCTTTTTTAAATCGGCTCTTTGCTGTAAAATAGGCACATGGGATTCTGCCTGTTTCTCATTATTTAATTGTACTTAAAAGAAACAGTTTTATCCGGCTAATTGTCATCACGCCGGTTAGCCAAACAATGTTGTTGCTTGATGCCGATGTTTTGCCAGAACCTCTTGAGATTAACGACGACAAGTTTAATAATACGTGCATCGGCCATGTAATTATGCTTTATAATACGATTGAGGCTAGGCAATGCGTCAACTAGAATCAGCGGTCTGGACAAAAACGATGACGAACTGACACAAGAGAACAAGACAATTAGCAGGTGAGAAATAATGCTTCAATTGTTTAGTAGAAAAAGAAAACTTAATTTATGGGGTGGTTTAAGAATGAGTATTTTTGGGAAAAAAGGGCGGAATCAGTTTTTACGCAATCAGCCAAACAAGCTCCAACAAGAAAGCGAACAAAACTCGAGCGCTGCTGCAGGAAATGGCGGTACTAGTCTGTTTTCGTCTGCTTCATCTGTTAAGGCCAAACAAGAAGTCACTTCCAAACCGCGTTCACTTCCAGAAACAGGGACGAAAACCGCGGTAACGGATCGTCCAGTTGCCAATTTGCGTTCTGCTACCGCGTCTACCACAACGACTATTGCTAAATCAACATCCTCGTCGCTGACGGAATCTGCCTCAGCATCAACCGCTAACGCACACATAGGCTCTCAGTCATCCTCAGCCGCTTCAACAAGTACCCATGTGGCAACTTCTTCAACCAAGTCACAAGAAGACAATAAGCCGGCAATGACAAAGCCAACACAGAACGAGCAGAAATCGGCAGCTGCACCAAATCCGGCTGCACAAACCGAAGCAACAAATATCACCGCAAATTCGGCTAAAATTGACAATGCCAAGAACACCTTGAAACAAGCGATTTCTACATACAATGAAGCACGGCGAACGCTTCAAACGAATATGTTTGCTAAACGTGCCGATTTGCAGGCCGCTCTAACCCAAAACAAGGTGACGTTGGCCCAAACACAACGCGACATCAAAGTCATGCAAAAACGCATGGCCCAAAATGATGGTAGCGAGTTAGTTCCTGCGCAAAAGACAATTAGCGATTTACAGAACCAAGCCAATAAAATTGCAGCTCAGCTCAAGTCCAAACAAGGCGTCCTTGATGATCTCAACCGCCAGCGCCGATCTCTGGAAAAGCAAGCACAAATGACTCTTGAGCAGGGTAAGAAATTCAAGCAGGAAGAAGAGGAAATCATGTCTGCTTTTTCTGGTATCAAAGATCCGGAAAAAGTTCTCGCTTTTGCCGATGCTCATCGTAAGCAAATTGATGACATTAAGGCCGGTGAAAAAAAGCTGACCGCAACGCAGATTAGCTTGAAGAAGCAACTTGAAGATATTATCAATGAAATTAACCAAGCTAAAGATGAAATCAGCAAAATCAATAGCGAACAAAATATCAATGGCCAAGCCATCGCCGATGCTCAACGCAAGCTCGATACATTGAAGGCTAAAGTGGCCAGTGATCAGGCTGACGACAAAGCGCAATTAGACAAACTTGAGCATCAACAGGCCGATTTAACAGACGAGTCCAAACGCTTACATGACCAGTTGCATACGCTCACTGATGGCATCACCGCATGGTTGAACTTCTCACAGCCAGTTCATGCTTTGAGTGAAGCTGACTATGCCCCATTAATTCTGGATATTGATTCGTTCTCTGCTCATGACTTTGAAGCTTTACCCCAATTAAGCGACATGTTGCAATCAATGCCGAAGAAACAGGTCGGTATTTTCACGACCTATTTCAACATTGATTTGGTCCCGACCATCGATGCCTGGTCAACGGCTAACAACTTCAATCCAGATGAAATCCAAATCATCAACTGCCTTTATCAATTGCAAAATGCTGGTGAGGGTAGCGAGAATGCGGCAACGCTACCTGCCAATATCAAAAATCGGCAATGGAATGAGAACCACACGGCCGAAACCATCACCATGCCAGATGGGCAAACGAACATGCTTGTCACCTATCAACTCGATGCCCAGAAGCAGCCGACCAAGCTCATTTCAAAAATTGCTTATCGTCAAGGTGACAAACTCACGAAAGAAAGCTTCTTCCGTAAGAATGGTGTGCTATCGGCCAACACGTTCTATGACGCTGCCAACGGTATCACGCGCAAAGAATTTTACCGCCGCGATGGTTTGCTCGTCGTTTCAGCAACTTATCAAGGTCAGAAGTTGAGCGACATTAGCGTCTTCAACGAAGCCGGTTTGCAAATCAACTCTTTCGACTCGCTTGCAGCTCTCAACGTTTGGTGGCTACAAAAGTCATTCCCACAGGAAGGCGCTATGATTGGCAACTTCAAATCCAAAGCCTACCGTGATTTAACCGCTAATTCCGGCGTCAAGTTAGTGCCATTTGTCGATGAAGCCGTTGTCGACACAGACGACTTTACTCGCTGGATGGCCGATCACAAGCAACAGGCATTTATCACCAACAACGTCACCACGCAAAGTACTTTAGCCAAAAAGGCCAAGCTGCCACTTTATGTTAATGTGCTCAAGCAGGCGCCGTTACCGGTTCAACTTTCGATGCCCGCTGATTGATCATTAGCCAAAATTTCTATAGAAAAAGAACTCGGTTGCAAACCGGTCACACAATAAGAACCCAGCGCTTTGCTCACTTAGATGAGCTCACCGCGCTGGGTTCTTATTGTTGTCTCTTCTGATACTGACCGAAAAGATCGTTTATTCAGCTTGAATCATCTTACTGTCCTCAATCTGATGTTGTAACTGCAAATTTTCAAAGCGCAGATTGTTGACCTTATCTTGCAGTGTTTTCGTTTGCTCTTGACTTTCTGCATACTTGTCAGTTAATGTCTTGATCGACTTTTGTGCCTCTTGGAGTTTGGCCTGCAATTCAGTCACAAGCACATGCTGGCTTTCGTTTTGAACGTTTTGGCGATCAAGCACCTCTTCATGTGTTTGTTTGACCTGTTCGCGAATCTTGCCAAGCGCTTCATTCGTAACATTTAAATCCTTTTTCGTTTGTTCAAGCTCATTCTTAGTCACAATCAGGTTAATCAAAATCTCGCTAAGTTTATTAACCGTTTTACTATGTGTGCGCTCAAGCTCAGTAGAAGCATCCAAGTGCTGCGCAAGTTTCGTGGACAGGACCGCTATTTGTTCCTGGTTCGTTTGGCTTTGTTGCTGAAGTGCTTTGATGGCGACCATCACAGCGGTCTGCGTCTCCGAGCTGCGATCTGTGGCACTAGGCACTTCAGTTGAGTCGGAAGCTTGGTCAGATACCCTTGGCTTTTCGGTAGTTACATGCTCAACACTCGGTTGATCCTCCGAAACTTGCGTAGCCTGTTGTTTAGGTGCAGATGCGCCAGAGCTACCCTCAGTTGGAGCCTGTGAATGGGTTGAGTTTGCTGTTGAACTCAATTCTCCATTCTTTTCTGGTGGGACTTCGATAACCTTTCCAGCTGAGGCTTGTGAAGCTGACTTGGCTACATTCATTTCCGGGGTCGAGTCATTCTCTCCATCTTGAAGTTGTTGTGTTGTTTTTGCCGAATCCGATGAGGCGGTTGCGGCTATCTCGGTACGGGTATCACCTGCTGATGCAATGGCCGCAGCATCGGAAGCCTGCGCATCAGCTTCAGAGAGACTTTTATGATTGAAATGATCAATGTCAATCACATTGTCCGTTTTAAAAGCCATGCCTGCTGCCGGAGTTGACGCTTCGCCTTCTTTTTTCTCCTTTTCAGTAGCAGTTACTTTCAAATCAGCAGCATCATTAGCATCGGCCGCTGAAGCCGAAGATGCCGCTTGATTGCTCGCGGATTGCTCAGAATCAACATAAAGTGTTAACTGATCGTTAGCAAAGCTCAGTTGCGCACCTTTGGAAATGTTCATCGTCCAGTTTTTGCTTTTCACTACTTCAGACTTTTCAGGAACGTCATCCGCCTGCGCTTCCCCCTCGTTACCGGATGACTCTGATTCATCGGCTGTCGCTGACCCTGCGATCCCTGTCTGTAAACCGTTGGTGTCCGTTCGGGGCAGCAACTCCGCAAGGCCTGCGAGACCATCATCCCCAGCCCTACGCAGTTGCTTCTCCAACGCACCGAGAAGATCATCCTGATCTGACGTTTTTTCTTGGAAAATAGGCCCATCTTCATCTTCCTTTCTAAAAATCGGCTCACACGTTTCATTGTCAGTAACTTTTAAAACAACGACGTGTGCGATTATCTCGCAACATTATTTTTGCACCCAATAGCCCAATTACGCGATCGCCACGGTTTTAATTGCTGGGGCCGGGTTTGGCGCAACTGCTTTTTGTTCAGTTTGTAACTGTTTCAACTGTGCTTGAAGACTTGCAAATTTCGGCGAGTCAACATAAACAAAAGTTGTGTCTGGGAGCGGTACTGTTTGGGGATTTGTCTTTGCATTGGCCATTGCCAAGGCCTTATCATACAGGCTTTTATCACTGTAAGTTGGAGCTTCAAAAGCGTAATAATAGCTGTACTGATTTTTTTCGCTCGGCGATTGGGCAAATGCCAACCCCATTGTCGGACCGCCATACAGCAGATTAGCCCGGTGACCGTAATGGCCATTGCCAATCGGTTCCGGATTATCCGATTCATCATACCAATCCATGACCAGATAATAGGCGATTTCCTGATTAGAGCGCATGTCCTCAATAATCCCCTTGCTGGCTCCAATATCCTCAGTTGATCCATGAGAACCATCGTGACTAAAGTTCGTCATAATTTCTTGAACCCGCTTCGTGGCAAAAGCCTCTTCACTGGCTGAATAAGTCAGCGGTTTCTGGCCATTTAGCGTGCGTAGCTGATTGACATACTGTAGAAATTCAGCAGCGATTTCTTTGGCGTCTGGTTTGAAGTCCGGATTAGCAGCAAGATAAACTGCTTCTTTGCTCGGGTAATTCGTTGTGGAAGTGAATCTGGAGGCAAGGTTGCTGTCAGTGTGCGGCAAGGCTTGGATAGCATTCGTTATACTAGCAAGCGTGGCACTGTCAGAAGGGATGGCATAAGATTCTTTACCTCCCACTCTAACTTTTCCCATTTTGGTAACGATAGTGCCGTTGGGATCGGTAAACTCAAAACGTTGAAAATAAATTCCTGGTAATGTTACCGGAACCGTACCATCAATTCTGATGTCTGACAAGCTAACTGCTTTCCCAGTGGAATCGACAGCAGCTATTAACATTTTAGTTGGATTCCAACGCGTGCCCAAAGGAATGCTCATATCGAAAAGATTAATGTATGGTGTTAGCGTAGTGCTCTTCGATGTGTCTGGACTATCACTATTGGTGGCATCAGGGGTTTCAGGGGCAGGCGTCTTTGAGTCACCATTTTGATGGTTCTTGTCATTATTGTTATTTGTCGCTGCACCGGTACTGGATGAACCCGGAAACAATCCTTGGATCGTTGTTTTCACTTGGTTAATCACCCATTGAATTGGTGCCATGATGCCGCCAAGAACATCTTTAAACATCGTCATTGCCGATCCGGCAAACGAAGCAATCCCATTGACCACTGACACACTGATATTCAAAACGCCTTGCAGTGCGTTAATGATTGTTGGTGCAACTGTGGCCGTGATGTTTGAAACGCCGGTCAAAACACCTGAAAGTCCAACAACCCCCGCCACCGCCTTGACGATCGAAGCGGGTCCTAGATTCGTCGCAGTATCTAAAAGTGGGTTAATGGAGTTTGCCAGATTTTGACCAATAAATGGAATGGCTTTTAATACCGGTGAGATCACACCTTGAATCGCTTTACCAATCGTGTTAATGCCAAGGTTTAGTGCGCCGGAAACCAAACCGGTTGGGTCAATGCCAAGCGAATTGGCAACAGTAACTGCATCTTGGGCAGCTTTGATTGCACCACTAGCAAGTGGCAAAATCACATTAACAATTGGCAGCGATCCTGCTACGGACCGCAACCCGGAAACGATTGCGGAAAGCCCATCTAGAGCACCATTAACACCATTTTTGATGGCCCACTTAACGGCATCTCCAAGTGTCAAATTGTAGACGTCACTAATTTGCTTGACCATCTGACTCAGGTCCGGAGCCGTAAGCCACGGTTGCGCTGCTGCTGATGTACTCGTTGCGCCTAGTATGATTGCTGACGCGTGATTAGCAGCTGATGATGATGTGATTTCTTCCAGCTTTACCTCATTTTGACTCTGATTGACATTGGATACGTACTGATCAATGTGAAGACTGGCATTGATGGCTTGACGAATCCATGCTTCTTGATTTTTTCCTGTTTCGTCACTGGTTGCGGTGGGAGTGATTGATGTGGGATCTTGACTGACGCTAGAACTAGTCTTGATCTCACTTTCAGCGATGCTTTGAAGTTCAGCACTCACTGAAGACCCTTCTTCAGTATATTTATCGTTTTTGGTTAATTCGGCGGTGGCAGCAGGCTGCGAAACGTTTTGTGCACTGCGACTCGGATCGTTTTCGGAAGTTGTAGAAGCTAAGTGAACAACCGGCTCTTCTGTCGTTGTTGCAACCGTTTCATTCCTTTGATGCGAGGTAGGTGCACTTGCCTGTGATGCCTCTTTTGTTGTCGAAACTTGTTGTGTCTCTTGCTGCGGCGATATTGTTGCTTTTTCTTGAGTGTCAACAGTTGGTTGATTATTTTGGTCGCTAGTCACTTGCAAATCAGCATTCCTGTCCCTTGGTACTTCAGAATTCTGTGTATTAGCAACTTGAATTGCTGTTTTCTGGACCTGATCCGCCACTTTAATGGCAGTTTCAATATCCGATTGCGTATCTGCCCTGACATGATTTGTCATGATTGTATCCGCCAAAAATACCCCACTTGCAAAAGTTACAATCACACTCGAAGCATACAACCACTTCTTTCCAGATTTCCATCTTCTAAACCGAGTGATCTTGGTTTGTTGTTTAAGCCACCTTTGCCCACTATGATTCCCCATTATTTAATCTCCTTCTCCATAATTGCCAACGTTAATGTCTAAGCAATTCACTCATAACTGCAAAAACAGTCTCCTTGTTCAAATCATGATCTTTTGCACTGAAACTTAAAAAAAGAAGTCAACCCAAAAGCTCGGATTAACTTCTTTCCCGCCTTCAGTGAACTGATGTGACTGTTCACATAAAAACTTTCTTACTCAACTTCGTGGACTGTGACAACTGTCTTTTCTTCAACTCTCTTACCAGATACCTCGTCATAAAACGCAACTTTAACAGGATAGAAACCTGGATTAGTAGGCCAAACCTGACCTTCGTATTCAAGCTTAGCCGCTGGTACACCGGCACCATCTGAATACGTAGCATTCACAACGACATCGCTTGGATCAAACCGCAATCCAACTGGCAGCGAGATTGGTTTTAGTTTCAATTCTTCTTGCATAAATATCACCTAGGCGACCGTGACTGTCGCGTAACCGGTAACCACCTCGTTATCGTTCATTTCGTTAACGAAGGAGTATTTAACATAAAACTTACCTGGCAAATTAGTATAGATATTTCCTTCAACCTTGATGTTAGATTTTGAAATATCCTTACCATTACCATCCTGAGCGCTGACAATCGCATCAAAAGGATTAAAACGAGCACCACGGAACAACTTAATGTCTTTTGTCTTTAGCTTGCCAGCCTTGGAAGCAAGACTCTGGACGGTGTTGATCAAGTCAGAAATGCCAGGTAATGAGCCAACATCCTTGATCAGCAACTGAAGGTTTGGCAAATGAAGGTTCAAACCAAGGAGACTTGCAACAGCGCCGATACCGCCACCAATGGCACCGCCTATAACTGATCCAATTGGTGTACCAACCAGCGTTGCAATTGTATCCGTCAAGGCAGTAACCCAGCCGACTACGAGGAACATGATTGGATCGACAATAATCCCAAGGCCGATGACACCAATAACACCACCGATGAAGCCAGCGATCCCATCAACAAGTGTGCCAATAGGGAACGAAATGATCCAGTCGCCTAGGGTTTCGCCAACAAGCGCACCGATTGCAGATCCTAAAGCCGTACCACTGACAACGGTGTCAAGGTTACCGTCTTTATCAGCTAAACCAGGACCCGAGGTGGCGCCGTAGTAAGCACCAAGCGGAGCACCGATCAAACCGGCTAACCACCCCGTAATCCCTGGCGCCCAACCAATATCACCAGCGGTACTTGCATTGGCGACAATCCCGACGATTGGAATTAACCCAAGGATCGAGTTCAAAATCGTTCCAGGGATCCCGGCAACCAGAAAGGCACCAAAGCCACCGACGCCTGTTGCAATTGTGCCATAGAACGTGCTACCAATGGCACCGCCGACCAACGATTCAACAAACTTACCGATTTCACCAAGTCCCGTCAGATCCGGAACCAGTCGCACTGGATTGATATTCGTCGCCAGCCATGAAACGACATTCCAGATCGTTCCGGTAATGCCACTCACAATCCCGCCTAAATCAAACCCAGCGAGTGAAGTTGACATGCTTGCCTTCGAGATGGACGACTTCAGCTCATTGGCAACTGCATCCTGTGCATCATTAATTTGCTTGGTCATCGCCTTATAAGAATCCTTGGCTTCGTATTTCTGCAAATCATCCGCAAATGCCTTACCGATATCTGTTGCAAAGAACGATGCAGCTAAGGATTGAATGGCTGTCGCATCGGAAGCCTTTTCTGCTGCCGTCATGGCTTTGCTGAACGCGGCAAACTCAGGAATATCTGCATACGACTTCAAGGTTTCCAATAATGCCTTACCATCAGCAGTCTGCAGATATGCCGTCACAGCCGCAGAACTCTGAGCAGCACCCGAATCGGCTGCCAGCTTAGCTTCATCAAGAAGCTTCTTGCCGGCGTCGGTTTTCATGAACTCAGCGACAGCAGCAGAATTAGCGGCTGCTTTTTTAGTAGCGTTAGCAGATGCCGCCGAAATACTCGATGACAGTGAGTTCAGCATTGCTTTTGCTTCAGGCGTACTTGCCAGTGATTCTAACGATGCTTTGACTGCTGCTAACGAATTTAACGCCTTGCCTTGTGACGTTGTGTTAAATTCCGCAATTAATGCCCGTTGCTTGGCAGGATCAGCAGCTGCATCTGAAAGTTGCTTCTTAAAAGCCAAAACAGCAGGGTCATTCGCCAACGAGCCAGCTTCACTCAAAAGACTTGCTGCACTCTGGAGCTTATCGCCAAGCTGGGCAAAAGCAGCGCTGCCAGCTGGCGTTTTCGCGTAAGATGCCGCTGATGATAAGAGATCAGCAAATTGTTGCGACGTTGGTGCACTGGAACTTGCTGTTGTTGCATCAATTGATGCTGCAAAGTCCATTCCTGCCTTTGTAGCAGCAACCGCAGCAGCGGAGGATGCCGCATTGGTCGTGGTTGCTGCGCCACTGTTTGCAGGTGCAGGTGTTGCGGCGGTTGCAACAGTTGCTTGTGAAGCTGCTGCACTCTGCGCCTGTGTCGAAGTTGCGACTAGCGCTGCTGCAGAACTTTCCACTGCTTTGACTGTCTCTGTTGCCACTGATGGCGCAGAAGGCTGCTCAACGTTTTTAGTTGTCTCCGCTGAAGCCTCACTTTGGACAGCCGCCGATGAAGCAGCTTTAGCACTTGCTGCAGCTTGGTCGACTTGCTGTGCCACTTGAATCGTGTCGGTTGTGACGTCGGCCTTAACTGTTTTCCCTGATTCTAAGGCGCCCGCACCGATAATTGAAACCACCAGCGAAGAAGCGAATAACCACTTCTTACCCTTCTTCCAAGAACGAAAATGCGTATTTTTAACTTGCGCTTTTTCGCTCCCCCTTTGTCTTTGTAAATTTTTCTTCATATGATTCGGCCCCACTTTTTCATAGTTTGCCCTTAATCCATTCAAGCGAATTCAAACTGCATTACGCGTCATGACGACGGTGACGGGTTGCACCGTAAAGGGATAATGCAGCCATCAAGCCAACGCCGGCTAATGCAATAGCACCCGCAGCTTCATCTTCGCCTGTTTGTGGTAGTGAATGGTCGCCACTAGTAGAACCATTCCCAAACTGATTTCCATTGTTTGCGACTGATCCATTCGTAGCGCCCGTTGTCGACAATTTACCCACACTCTTGGCGCCGGTTGTTGAACCACTACCATTCGTGCCATTGCCATTCAGGCCAGTTCCAGTACCATTGGTTCCACTACCACCATTGTTGGTCGTATTAGCACCCGTACCACTATTACCAGCTCCTTGACCATTGCCACCATTTGCATCATTGCTGCCATTGTTATTAGCATTGGTACCCGTACCATTAGCGCCGGTTCCAGCAGTGCCAGATCCATTTGAGTCGGTTCCGTTGCCGCTGGCATTGTTTCCATTGCCACCGTTGTTAGTACCGTTACCGCTCGTTCCATTGCCATTAGTATCAGGAAGCGTCCCATTAGTGCCTTGGGCAGCAAGATCCTTGGCAAGGTCACGATCAGCTTCAGCACGACTTGCAGCACTTGCGGCGTTGTTGGCATCAGCAATCGCAGTATCCGCATAGCCCTTAGCAGCCGCAGTGTACTTAGCCGCTTCATCTGCTTTTCCTGCTTCTTTGAAGACACCAGCCAGGGACTGGGCAATTTTAGCTGAATTAGCATTGACCGCGGCGTCCGTTGCATAAGATGCAGCATTTGAACTAGCTGTTGATGCATCAGCATTTAGATACGAGATCTGCTGATTGCCTGGCCGAGTCTTTGCAATTGCAGCAGTGGATGCTGCAGCATCAGAAGCCAAGGCTGCGGACTGTTTAGCAGCTTCTGCAGCATTTGCTGCTGCGCTGGCATAATCTTGCGTCGTGCCAGCATTGTTCGCTGCTTTGGCCGCAGCGTCATTCGCCGCATTGGTTGCCGTACTTGCTGCTTGGGCTGCGTCACTCGCTGCTTGAGAAGCTGCAGACGCGTCACCCTTAGATGCTGCATCACTTGCTTTGGCAGCAGCATCGGCTGCATTTGAGGCAGCATCACTCGCTTTCGCGGCATCACTATTGATGGCCGCATCGGACGGGTTGTTCTTTGCATCATTTGCGGCATTCTTTGCAGCATCACTGGCTTTCGCGGCATCGTTGGCGGCAGCTTTTGCAGCATTGTTAGCTGCCTCCTTAGCAGCTGTACGTGCCGCATCACTTGCCGTCTTGGCATCACTAGCTGCTACACTCGCTGCATCACTGGCCTTGCTTGCATCGCCTGCCTTAGCTGCTTGTTCAGCAGTTTTGGCAGCATCAGCCGCATGACTGGCAGCATCGGAAGCAGTCTTGTTTGCGTCCGCAATCGTCTTGTCATTTGGATACTCATTTGCATATGAACCAGTCTGCTTAGCGGAATCAGATGCATCCTTAGCAGACTTACTTGCAGCATCGGCATAGCCATTTGCGGCCGTGCTTGTGCCACTATTGCCTGCTGACGAAGCGGCCTTCGCGGCATCCTTTGCCGCATTGGCGGCTTTCACGGCATCGGCTTCAGCACGACTTGCTGCGTTCGAGGCACCTGAAACATCGCCGGTCTTGGCAGCTGTGTCAGCGGCCTGCGCTGCTTTGGCAGCATCAGCCGCAGCAGCAGACGCCTGCTTGAGCGCATCAGCAATAACTGCATTATCAGGGTACTTATTAGCGTAATCACTTGTCTGATTTGCTGAATCAGATGCCTGATTTGCAAAACTGTGGGCGTTAGCTGCGTAATCCTTAGCCGCGTTCAATGCAGCTTGAGAGGCCTTGGCGGCTGCCTTGGCCGCATCATTTGCTGCATTAGAAGCCTTTACAGCATCATCTGCTGCACGACTTGCCGCGTTTGACGCATCAGCAACGTTGCCACTCTTGGCAGCCACGTCAGCATCTTGAGCAGCTTTGGCGGCATCGGTCGCTGCGTCTGAAGCTTTCTTATACGCGGTTGAAACATCCGAATCTTGAGGATACTCATTCGCGTAGTTGGCAGCCTGTTTTGCTGAATCTGCTGCTTTATCTGCAGAACTATGAGCATCGGTTGCATAACCTTTTGCTGCGTTCGATGCTGCTTCAGAAGCTTTGGCGGCTGCCTTGGCTGCATCATTTGCCGCATTAGAAGCCTTCACAGCATCATCCGCTGCACGACTTGCTGCGTCGGATGCTTCCGCCACATTGCCACTCTTGGCAGCTGTGTCAGCGGCTTGAGCAGCCTTGGCCGCATCGGCTGCAGCGTCAGATGCTTTCTTGGCAGCATTTGAAACAGCAGAATCGTCAGGGTACTTGCTTGCATAATCGTTAGCCTGGGTTGCCGAGTCGGAAGCATTATTCGCTGAACTGTGGGCATTATCCGCGTAACCTTTGGCCGCGTTCAATGCTGCTTCAGAAGCTTTGGCGGCTGCCTTGGCTGCGTCGCTTGCAGCATTAGATGCCTTCACAGCATCAGCCGCGGCACGATCTGCTGCTTCAGAAGCATCAGAAACATTGCCATTCTTTGCAGCTGTGTCAGCAGCTTGAGCAGCCTTGGCGGCATCGGCAGCTGCGTCAGATGCTTTCTTGGCAGCCTTCGAAACAGCAGAATCGTCAGGATACTTGGTTGCATAATCGTTAGCCTGGGTTGCCGAGTCGGAAGCCTCATTCGCTGAACTGTGGGCATTATCCGCGTAACCTTTTGCAGCATTCAATGCTGCTTCAGAGGCTTTGGCGGCTGCCTTGGCCGCGTCGTTTGCTGCATTGGATGCTTTCAACGCATCGTCCGCGGCACGACTTGCTGCATCAGACGCGTCCGAAACATTACCACTCTTAGCAGCCTTGTCAGCGGCTTGAGCAGCTTTGGCAGCATCAGATGCAGCGTCAGAGGCTTTCTTGTAAGCAGTTGAGACAGCCGCATCATCTGGATACTTGTTGGCGTAATCGCTTGCCTGACTTGCGGAGGCTGCGGCATCGTTTGCCGAACTATGCGCATCACCAGCATATTCTTTAGCTGCCTGAGAAGCTGCTTCAGAAGCCCGTTGTGCTGCTTTTGCGGCGTCGTTTGCGGCATTTGCTGCTTTCGCGGCAGCATTTGCGGCGCGTTTTGCCGCTTCAGAAGCGCTGGCTGCATCATGGTTCTTGGCAGCACTATCGGCATCTTTAGCTGCGTTTGCCGCATCGGCTGCAGCATCAGCTGCTTTCTTGGCAGCATTTGAAACAGCAGCATTGTCAGGATAATTATTTGCAAAGTCGCTTGCCTGACTCGCTGAATCAGAGGCTGCGTCAGCCGACTTGTGAGCATCGGATGCGGCATTGTTTGCCGCACGCAATGCAGCGTCACTCGCAGCCTTCACTGCAGCATTAGCTGCGTTTGAAGCGTCCGTGGCTGCTTTGGCAGCTGTCGAACTATCACCGTTACGGGCGGCATCACTAGCTTTAGCAGCTGCTGTACTTGCCTGGCTTGCCGCTGCATTTGCTTTGTCTGCATCATTTTGGATATTGGCATCTGACGGATTATCAAAAGCATTTGAAGCGGCACTAGCAGCAGCATCACTTGCTTTGGCCGCGTCATCGGCTGCAGTTTTAGCGGCATTGTTTGCAGCGCGGGTTGCAGCATCAGTGGCTGCGTCAGTCGCTGTCTTGGCAGCATTCGAAGCATCCGCGGCCGCTTTTGACGCAGTTGCGCTATCGCCTTTGCTTGCAGCGTCACTTGCCTTGGCAGCTGCTGTGCTTGCCTGGCTTGCCGCTGCTTTTGCTTTATCTGCGTCACTTTGGATATTGGCATCAGACTTGTTGTTAGCAGCGTCACTAGCTGCGTTCTTAGCTGCATCGCTAGCTTTAGCTGCATCATCTGCCGCTGCTTTTGCTGCATTGTTTGCTGCGCGTGATGCAGCGTCACTTGCTGCGTCAGTCGCTGTCTTGGCAGCATTTGAAGCGTCATTGGCTGCTTTGGAAGCCGTAGCACTATCACCCTTGCTTGCGGCATCACTTGCTTTGGCCGCCGCAGTGCTTGCTTGGCTTGCTGCCGCACTTGCTTTGTCTGCATCACTTTGGATATTGGCATCAGACTTGTTGTTAGCAGCGTCACTAGCTGCGTTCTTGGCTGCATCGCTAGCTTTGGCTGCATCATCTGCCGCTGTTTTCGCTGCATTGTTTGCCGCGCGTGATGCAGCATCGCTAGCTGCGTCGTTTGCTGTCTTGGCAGCGTTCGAAGCGTCAGTAGCTGCTTTTGACGCAGTTGCACTATCGCCCTTGCTTGCGGCATCACTTGCTTTGGCCGCCGCAGTGCTTGCTTGGCTTGCTGCCGCACTTGCTTTGTCTGCGTCACTTTGGATATTGGCATCAGACCTGTTGTTAGCAGCGTCACTCGCAGCCTTCTTAGCTGCATCACTAGCTTTGGCTGCATCATCTGCCGCTGCTTTTGCGGCATTGTTTGCTGCGCGTGATGCAGCGTCACTTGCTGCGTCAGTCGCTGCCTTGGCAGCATTTGAAGCATCCGCGGCCGCTTTTGAAGCAGTTGCACTATCGCCTTTGCTTGCTGCATCACTTGCCTTGGCTGCCGCAGTGCTTGCTTGCCTTGCCGCTGCGTTTGCTTTGTCTGCGTCACTTTGGATATTAGCATCAGACGGGTTGTTCGCCGCGTCACTTGCTGCCTTCTTGGCTGCATCGCTAGCTTTGGCGGCGTCATCTGCCGCTGCTTTTGCGGCATTGTTTGCTGCACGTGATGCAGCGTCGTTTGCGGCTTCACTCGCCGTCTTGGCAGCGTTTGAAGCGTCAGCAGCCGCTTTTGAAGCAGTTGCACTATCGCCCTTGCTTGCCGCGTCACTCGCTTTGGCAGCTGCTGTACTTGCCTGGCTTGCCGCCGCATTTGCTTTGTCTGCATCACTCTGGATATTAGCATCAGACGGGTTGTTTGCAGCATCGCTTGCAGCGTTCTTTGCAGCGTCACTAGCCTTTACTGCATCATTTGCCGCTACTTTTGCGGCATCGATTGCAGCTTTAGAAGCAGCTTGGTCAGCAGCTTCTGCAGCTTTAGCCGCTGTGTTAGCAGCATCGGAAGCAATGCGCGCATCACTTTCTGCTGTACTTGCGGCATTACTTGCTTTTGCAACATCCCCCGTTTTGGCAGCATCACTTGCAGCATCAGCTGCTTTTGCAGCGTCGGCAGCCGCTGAACTTGCTGTGCTTGCTGCAGTAGAGACAGTGCTATCAGAAGGGTACTTGTCGTGATTTGCTTCCGCCTGTTTTGCAGAATCAGATGCGGCATTGGCAGCCCTTCTAGCAGCATCAGCATAGATACCTGCCTGCGAATTAGAACCGCTGCCGCCACTATCATTGCCACCACCACCGTATGCAGCAGCTGCTTTCGCAGCGTCACTAGCAGCTGCACTAGCTACCTGAGCAGCATTGGCAGCATCATAAGCTTTCTCAAGAGCGGTTGGCACATCACCACTCTCAGCGGCAGTCGCTGCATCACTTGCTGCAGTGGATGCAACAGCGGCAGCAGAGGTCGCAGTACTTGTGGCTTTAGAAATTGCTGCATCAGAAGGATATTGTTTTGCATAACCTTCTGCTTTAGTCGCAGGGGCCGCGGCTTGGTCAGCAGAATTCTTTGCCTGACCAGCCAATTCTTTTGCTCGCACCACATTAGCTTCACTTGTAGCCAAGTTTGCAGCATCGGAAGCATCTTTTGCAAACCCAGCAGCCTGACTAGCCGCGTCAGATGCACCGGAAACGTTGCCGTTCTTGGCGGCGGTTGCTGCCGCTGTAGCAGCATCGGAAGCCTTAGCTGCAGCACTACTTGCGGTATCCGCAGCATGAACAATCAGTGGATCGCTTGGATACTTATCTTTCGTCGATCCTGCCTGTTTGGCGGAAGTAGCAGCATCATCGGCAGACTTCTTAGCCGCATCCGCAAACTTTCCGGCATCGGTAACGGCAGCACTGCTATTCGCATCTGATGCTGCAGACGCTGCTTTTGCCGCTTCAGCCGCCGCATCAGATGCTGTTGCAGCCGCTTGGGAAGCAATAGCAGCCTGACTGAACGCAGTATGCGGATCGGTCTTTGAAGCGGCTTCGTCTGCAGCCTTTGCTGCATCAGAAGCTGCCTTGGCAGCGGTGTCTGCTTTGGCAGCAGCTGTGGAAACCTTCGCATCAGAAGGATACTCTTTGGCAAAATTATCTGCCTGACTTGCAGATGCCGAGGCTTGATTTGCAGAAGCTTTAGCATTGTCGGCATAGCCTCGTGCCTCATTGGCATTTGCCTGGTTATGGGCCGTGGCAGCTGCATCAGAAGCAATTTTTGCGTCGCTCGCCGCGTCACTCGCTGCATTAGATGCTGCTGATTCGTTGCCGTTCTTTGCCGCATCAGAAGCTTGGGTTGCAGCATCAGAAGCCTTTGCCGCTGCAGAAGATGCAGTGCTTGCCGCATTAGAAATCAAGGTATCGGAAGGATACTTTTTAGCGTCAGTGCTTGCTTGGCTTGCTGAATCCGATGCCGCTTCTGCAGATTTCTTAGCATTACTTGCAAAATCTTTTGCATCTGCAGCTGCGGCAATTGTCTTAGCTTTGTTCATAGCATCAGTTGCAACCTTGGCGGCATCAGATGCATCATTAGCTTCTTGCAAAGCTTTTGCAGCTTGTTCGTTTGCTTTGGCAGCAAGTGACGAGGCGTTACTTGCTGCTTTTGCTGCTTCGTTAGCATACGAACCAGCAGCATCATAGTTGCCAGCTTTATTTGCCGCATCTACTTGAGCAACTGCACTCTCAACCGCCTTATTTGCATCCGCAACCGAAGTAGCCAGTCCCTTAGCGCCCGCAGCGTCACTAGCTGCTGCTGATGCAAGTCCTGCTGTCTTAGTGTTAGCAGCAGACGCAACACTATTGAGATCTGCTAGGTCCTTGTTATCTGGATGTCTTGATGCAGCACCAGAGGTATAGGCGTACGCAGAACTGGCAGCTGTACTTGCCGTGTTTGCAATATCAGCGGCGGAATTTGCCGTCACCGTTGCTTGGCTTGCTGAAGTGCTTGCTGTAGAAGCATCAGACATTGGTTTCGTTGTGTCTGCAGCTGGGATAACCCGAATAAAGAAATACCCAGTAAAGGCTCCGACAAATTCTGTCGCACCGGTTGCCTGTGCAGCTTGAACGGTATAAACAACTGCATACGTACCCGGCTTGTTGTAGTCTTCAACACTGTTCCATACTGGAATATTGGCATCTGTCTCTGGACGGCCAACTTGCTTGGCAAGCTCTGTGCTGATCTTAGGTAAAGGCGTGATTGCCGCAAATGGCCCATGAAACTGGCCATCACCGACATCGGTAGTCTGCGAATAGTCAATGACACCTTCCGCTAAACTTGCACTGAGCGTTACCCCATTACCTAATTCAAAGGTTACAAGTTGTTGACCTTGTGTTGCAGCACTGGCGACTGCATTATCAGGAAAGGCGCTCTTGAAAGCTGCGTCCCCCGCATGAATCGTCAAGTTGTTGGCAGTCATCAAAACAGACTTATCGCCATTTTGATCCATGGTCAATGATTTAGGAAAATCACCGCTATCACTCGCGACAGACCCCGAAGCCAGCGTAACCGAGCTTGCGGCTGCTGGGTTTGCAGTTGCTGAACTTGCAGCTGCTGATGAAGCCGACGCAGATGCCGGAGTCGTTGCTGTTTGCACTTGTGGCGCCGTACTTTGTGTCTGCACATTGGTAGTAGCTGCTGAACTTGGTGCAGCAGCTTGTGCCTGGGAAGCAACCTGAACGCTTGCCTGAACCGCGGCATCATTAGCCTGACTCTGTTGGGCAACAGCACTTTGCGGCGCACTGCTCTGCGCGATGGAAGCAACTGATTGTTGTGCAACAGATGATGTTGGCGTCGACGTATTGCTGAGTGCCGCTGCTGCCGCAATGGACTGCTCAACATTCGAGTCCGCATGAACGGGCGCCGATTCAGAAATAGCGACGCCAGCACCGCCGGCTAAGAATGCGAGAATGCTGTAAGCAAATACCCAACGCTTTCCTGCCTTATACATTTTGAAGTTCGTATTTTTCTTTACGAGCTTCTGCTTTTTATTGAACTTTTCCATTTGCTCGCCCCACTTAATTAAAAAATTGGGACATCATTAGCCACATTTCTGATTAAAAATGTGAAAACGATGTCGCATAAATCTGTGGTTCAGTGGCAAAACCGAGTCTCAAGTTCGATTTACCATTTTTTACAAAAGCTGCTGAAATACTGACTTAAGCCTGCTGACCACCATTAGTTTTAAGTGATGTTTTAAAATCCGAAAAAGGCTAGTCAGGTATTGGCGTTCTAGAATGACCAATATTGCTAGCATTTGGCGATCAGCAAGGCCACAGCAACCCACCCAAGAGCCGGCGTACGTCAGACAGCTTGATGATTGCATTTGTGGTTTCGTTTAAAATTTGATGACAGGCAGGTCATTATTCATTTGCCTGTAATTACGATCACCTCCAGATATTATGCCTGTTATTTTGACGCATTCACATGTTATAACATTTCTCATGACATCACAACTCCAATGTTATAAAAAGATTTTTTAGTATTTTGATAACGTGTTATTTGCTTTAAAAAATATTGTCAAAAAATGACAATAAAGACCGTTATATGGCTATTTACGAACCTTTTACGATTTTTTGCGCTCTCAAAGGTCCTTAAAAAATCCACCAAAGTCACTATTTTGTAATTATTAATATCTCAAAATCTGAAATATCAGAATCTTACTCGATCGTTATTTTTTCAACTTTTTGACTATCTAGAATTCTTGGTGCCATTTGATCTACCCGATTCCGCATTCTAGTTGATTACTCATTTGCTTCAAATTTTGAGTCAAAAAAAGAGATGGTCATTGCCATCTCTTCCATGCGTTAACAATTCAATCCTAAAGGTTCCTCAATTTTGGAACTATAGTGCTTCTGCAGCTAACACTTTCGCGCGCTTTTTCGCGGCGTAGTCGAACAGCGTCTGCCATTGTTCAAACGTATTATCATCCGTAAAGCGCAACGCGTTTTGATAAGCTTCTTCACTGAAGGCTGCCAGCTTGTCCTTATGCGTAAGCAAATCAATGATGGCGTCTGCCAAGCCATCAATATCGCCGTTTTTAGTCAGAATGCCGCTTTTACCATCTTCAAGAATGTCTGCCGGCCCATAGTGAATATCATTTGCAATCATGGGTAATCCATGCGATTGAGCTTCGATCAAGGTTAGTGGAAAACCCTCAGCTCTTGATGGCAATAACCCGACTTGTGCACGATTATAAACTTCAGCAATGTTGCCTGTGTACCCTTTGAATAGTACGCTATCTTCTAAATGCAGTTCTTTGACTAAGGCGCGCATCTTATCACCCACATCACCGTTAGCGTAACCCCACAATTCGAGCTTAGCATCAGGAATAACCTTGAGTACTTTTTCGAAGGCTTTGATTGAACTGTCTTGCTGCTTCTCTGGTGCTAGGCGAGCGACATGAACGACGAGATTATTTTCCCGTTGTGCAAACGGCACTTTATTGGCTTCAACATCTGTGGCCTTAACAAATGCAACCCGAATATTAAAGACTGGCGGCTTGGTTCCCCATCGTGCCTCCACGTCCTTTTTCTGCTGCGAAGATGGCGCAATAATACCGTCCCACTTATCAAGATTGTTCAGTGAGCTGGCATAGAAATTGTTCAATCGGTCATGCATGATATCTTTGTCATCAGCCAAATGGTTGTTGTGTAAATGCAACACTTTAAATGCTGTCGTCTCCATATGTCGTAATCCCCAGCCAGTCTCCGTAGTTCGATCGCTAATAAACACATTGTACCCACCATCAACTTTATTCAGCTGATCGTAGAAAAACCGCGTCAAATCATGTAGGCCATCGAACAAATAGTCCACGCCTTCAAAATCATCTAACTTGTACGAAAACTTCTCTTTGTTTGCCCGATTGAGATAATGGAGTTTTTCGATCTTAACGTTCCCTTCCAAGTCCAGATAATGTTCTTGGAAGATATTACCGGCATTGTCAAAATACTGGTTCAGGCAAAGAAAGCCGCGGGAATTCCACCAGCTCATCTTCGTCGTACGACCGGTTGCATCAAAATATTGAACATTACTGATTTCACGTGGATTTGCGGCGCCTTGACGCAGATAGGCAATCCGATAAAGTTTGTTGTTCTTAAAATACGTGACTTTGTTGTCTTCGGCCTTCTGTGTGACGTCATCTCCAACAGCAATGACATCA
Organism: Lacticaseibacillus zeae subsp. silagei; assembly: GCF_030770335.1. Lineage (NCBI taxonomy): Bacteria > Bacillati > Bacillota > Bacilli > Lactobacillales > Lactobacillaceae > Lacticaseibacillus > Lacticaseibacillus zeae. The sequence goes on from NZ_CP132484.1 coordinate 2,491,363, forward strand.
TCAACTATGGTCACATTCTTTTCGACATGGGTGGTACCGCAAAAATAATCGAACAGATTTACAAAATGATCGTCGCTGATCTTGGCATCGGCGGTCACATCATGCAAATTCATGGCAAAAACCCGCGTGACGATTTTCGCCGGAACCTGATGCTGATTGAATAAGTTCAGTCGCTGAATTTCCGCGCCTTCAATGCCTGATTTAGCAAACTGCATATTTTCATTTAAAAAATAATACATAACCCAACCTCCATTACAGACCTAAGACTTGCTGCCACTGCTTGTAGACGCTGGCTTCATCCAAACGTTGGCTGACATTTTCCAACGCTTTTTGCCCAAACGCCGCGCGCTTTTCCGGATGTTGCAATAAATCAACAATGAGCTTTGCCATGATTGCCAAATCATTTTGCGGAACCAAATACCCGTCTTCTTTGTTGGCAATTTCATCGCTTGGGCCGTAATGGAACCGATAGCTGATAACTGGAAGCCCATGCGTCTGTGCTTCCAAAATTGCCAGCGGTCCACCGTCAGTTGCCGCTGTATTCAGCAGCATCGTGTACTGCTCATATCGCTGATCCAAATCAGTCACGTAATCTTTAAAATGAACCTGCTTATCAAGTTTTAAGTCTTTGGTTAACGCTTCAAGCTTCTTTTGGTAATCAGCATCCCCATAACCGTACAAGTCCAATTCAACGCCCGGAATCTTACTGTTGACCAAACCCAGCGCTCGGATCATTTGATCAAGCTGCCGTTCTTCAGCAATTCGGCCAACGTACATTAACTTTTTATTATTAACATCAGTTGTGGCTTCATCAGGCTTTTGCGGTAACGTATCGGGATCGATTGTGACTGCTGGAATAGCCGTCACTTTTGCCGTCGGAAACCGCTTTACGATAGCATCGCGTTGACTTGGCGTCTGAACGATGAAGCCATCGATTTTGGCTGGATCGGCAAAAGCAGGTTTCAGATAACCATCTACAGGATCCGTTTGCTGATTGCCGTTATTCACGACATGGTTAATCGGAACGTAAATGAACTTTTTAGCCGCCTGCTGCATATTCATTAATGGCAAAACACCAACACCCGGGCGGTCGCTGATAAAGACGGTTTCACCCGGATCTGCATCCGCCAATTCATCTAGGAAATGTGTAAACAAGCCGTCTAGATCATCAAACTCCCGATCATCAAGAATCGTCTTGCCTTTCAAGACAACCCGAGTGAGCTGCATTTGATCAGCCTGATTACCGGCATAATAAGTTTCAATGACCGGCTTGCCATCCAAATCATAGTAGCGCTCAAACGTCAGCAGCCCGTCACGACCAAAATATTGCGTAGCAGACCGAAAACCGCGCGCATCCCATAAGTCACGTTCAATTTCATTGCCCTGATCATCCAAATAATTCTGATAAAAAACGTGCCCATATGTTTCCGGTATGTACCCTACTTGCCGACGAAGCCGATCACCATCGGTCACTTGACTCTGATTAGCATCAACCGATACCTCGTCAAGTGTTGGCAAATTCATTTCATCGTTGAGCACCGTTTTTTCCGGCATATCGCTGGGAATATGTTGAAAGTAATCAAACATGTTCAACACGTCCGTTTGCGCAATCTTCATTTTCTCCAACGTTCGCACGCTTAACCGATCAAAGTCCCGGGTCAAAATGACAGCCGGTTGGTTGAATCGCTTGAATAAAGCCAAGCGTTTAACCGCCGCGTGTTCAACGCTCGAATTCTTTTGTAATAAATACTCATCCAAGAAAAAAATCATTTTTCTCCTCCACCATCCCAAATCAATATTGACAAAGCATCATCTGCTCAACAACCTGAGATCATCACCCGCTGATCTGTATTTCGAAGTTGAACATGGCTATATAACAATAGCGATTCTCATATAGCGCAAGCTTAATATAACATACCCATCCTGATGACAAAATTATGAAGACTCGATATTATAAATAAATTTGTCATCAGGTCGTTTTGAAAACCCACCACGTCGGTCTTCCGTCTTACTTTTGCGGCATATCGGTCGGGAACTTAATCCCCACCATTTGGCGCAAATGATACACCACATTGTTGACATCTTCTGCTAACTGCAACCATTCTCGATATTTTTTACGATTTTCCGCCGTATACGGGTGTTCCAGCACTTCAGTAAAAGCCAATAACTCGCCAGTAAAGTGATACGTATAATCAGCTGACATCAGCGGCGTGATCTTCTTTTGGGCATCATAATGCTGAACCAGATGCATTTCGGTTAAATCATCAACCTGAATCAGTTCATGGTGGCCATTAACTTCCGTGGGCATATATGAATCCGTGGTAAACCCAAAGTGAAGCGTCACATAAAAATGGTCATATTGAAGGAAAGCAACACCTGTGCCGTCAACTCCCGTCTCAACAGCTGTCGCAAAGTATGTTGCCGAATTCGGCCGGCCAAATAGCTTCAAAGCTGCATAGATGGCATAAACTCCTTTTTGCTGCAGCGCACCACCAAAGGATGCCAAGGTAAAGCCTTCAGGTTGTGCTCCTTCCAAAATGGCGTCATACTCCGGTTGTTCCCGCATCGCAACCAAAGTAGCCCCTTGAACCATGGCCATTTTTCCAACCGCCGCTTCAATATTTTTAAAGTTTGGCATGTGAATCGGATAAGCCCCTTCAAAAAATAAAGCTCGGGGATGATCGATCAACAACTGTTCCACCTCGGCAAACTCAGTGGGATTTGTCAAAGCTGGCGGCTGCACAATGACATGCTTATCAGCCTGAATTGCCTGCTTAATATGGCTAAAGTGATCGCCATTGGGAGAGGCAATGAAAACCGTATCAAAATTGCCGTTCTTAAAAAAATCAGTAATATCAAAAAAAGTCTGATTCGTACCATATTTTTTGGCATACTGATCTGCTTGATCAACATCGCTGGCATACAAAGCGCCGAGCTCCCATTTGTTCGTCACATTTGCCGCCTGCACGAAATCGTCAGTTGCCTGGTTCGTGCCAATAAGACCGTAATGTATCATTTGCATTCTCCTCCAAAAACACGTCGTATAAGCGTACAGCATAACCTAAAGATAACATTTAATAAAGCTATTATATTCGGCATTTTATAATGAGTGTCAAGTGTTCGATATGCACGTCTTGATCATTTTATTCATAAATGAGGCTGTCCCACCAACCAGATGAATTGTTGAGCCTATCAACTAAAGCTCATATACCAATAGTCAATGAAGTATTTATTGATAGCCCAATATCAAGATTTCGATGTCTAATTTTACCGTCCTTGCATAGACTTGTGCTAACATGTAGACCAACAACAACGGGAGGTATTTAATCACATGAAAGCATACAGCTCCCCCTGGTTTTGGTGGTACTTTGTCCAGGGACTTATATTAACAGCCGGTTATTTTCTAGCGGCTCAAGGCGCACAGTTTTGGTTATGGGCGCTTGTCTTAACCATTATCGAAGGTGGCTTGTTACTGGTAAGCGCCATTTCGGCACCCAAGCATTGGATCAGCCGCTTATTCAAACTGCTGGCAGTTTTGATTCAACTTATTGTGTATCCGCTTATTGTTTTCTACAGCGGTCAGCAATTCTTGCGTGTTTTGCCAGGCAATTTAAGTTTGATTCTGATCGCGGTGTTGATTTTACTGGCTCATATTCCTTTTGCAAAAGTTCTATTCACGCCAGACCAGCATTATTTGACGCGAGTTATCACAACCATGCTAGTCGCGTTTATGGTTATTTACGCAGGGACCACTTTTACTGAAGGTTTGACCAAATCAGCTTTTGCTTCGCCGCTTTGGAGTTTTGCGGAAGCCGGCGTTTTGGCAGCGATTGTCTCAGTGCTAGTCGGCGCCATCGCGATGCGTCAGTGGGGTCTGCCGCTTCCTAGCTGGCGGTTCAACCCGAATATGCAAGCCGGTGTCTTGATTGTTTTGGTTGTCTTTATCATTTACTTTACGCTCTGGAATGCTTTTAGCACGAACGATTCGTTTCAAAGCCTGTTCATCTGGTCATGGCATTCAAATCCCCTAACCTTTAACTGGTTTGCTCAAGGACTTGAGCCGGGGATTGCCGAGGAATGGGAGTACCGCTATATGGTCTTAACTTTGTTGCTAGTCTGGTTGAGCCGGCATCGGTTGGCATTATCAGGCGGCATCTTCATCACCGGTCTGCTCTTCGGCGCCTCCCACTTGATCAACGTTTTGGGTGAACAAAATTGGTTTGACACGCTTTCGCAGATTCAGTTTGCTGCTGTCTTCGGGTGGTTTATCGCCGCCGTTTATCTTTACGTTGGTTCCTTTAGTATCCCGATGCTTGTCCACGCGACCATTGATATTCTCAGCATGGTCGTCAGCAACACCGAGGCTTCAATCACCGGATCAATAACGGTTTATTTATTCCAAACTATTGTGGAAGTTGTCATGATCGGGTTGACTGTTTGGTTGCTGACTGGACGGCGACGCCAAACCATGCAATGGACGCTGGATCGGATTATGCCGAAACAGGGAGCGTTAACAATTTAACCTTTGCGCGTTTCTGCCGTGGTTAGCTGTTGTCTATTCGTCAAATTCAACCAGATTTACGCCAATAAAACCACATAACGTCAAACGCCGACATACTTTCCACCATAAACGTGTGGAACGCATGCCGGCGTTTTTATGTCGTCACTATCAAAAGCCGTTATGGCAAATTAGTCATCCAGCGGGCCCTTTCCCAGGTAAGCATTTAACATCCAAATGTTTTTATCCGTTTCTTCCTTGTACCCGTTGATCATATCTTGGGTCGGGAAGTCGCGTTCCTGATCAGTGATTTCAATAGCTTTCTGATACTGGTCGGCCAAATACTTAAACTGCTTGACGAGACGTTGCATCAGCTCCACCAACGTGTACTGGCCAAATGCCACTTTTTCATCAGGCAGACCGGTATGTTCGATGAACTCATGAGTGGTCGCGTACGGTGATCCGCCCAAAGCAATGAGCCGTTCTGCAATCGCATCCAATGCTTCGGCTAGTTGATCTTTGTAATCATCCATCAATGGGTGAAGACGAAAGAAATTATGACCGCGCATATACCAGTGAATCTGTTGCACATTTGTTTGAAGCTGCATCAAATCCGCAATCAATTGATTAAGCTGGTCAATGGTTTGCGGATACTTAACATCAGACATCAATCATTCCTCCTTGTGTTTGGCACATGGTTTGCAACAACAACTTCATTATGGCACAGAGGAATTGTGAGGTTCTAGCAAAAAGCTCGGAACCACCTACAATAAATAAAAATCATTCTTGTCGCAGGAATGAAAATCATTTTTTCGAAAATCTATTCAACAGTTTTGACCATCGTAGCTTATCAAGAATTGATGTAAATCACCGTTGCCTGCCATAGCAAAATGTTTGACTTGATTTCGCCACTATGGCATCAATAAATAAAGATGTTTATTAGCAATCACAAAACAGAGGAGCATAGCCTTTTGAAAAAATGGATTTGGGTGACAATCGGAACCCTTGTGAGCATGGCGGCACTTGGTATCGGCGGATGGTGGTTAATTGACCATTATCATTATCAGCAACTGGTTGATCAGCCGACTGACGTCAAGAAATGGGAAGCGGATCCGCGGCCATTGCAGTCTGAAAGTGAAGCACAAAAACGCATTACCGAAATTCGGCAACCGTCGTCTGGTGTGCACTTGGCAAAAAAGACGAAGATGGCGGTGATCCCGGGGTTACGAGGCGCGTGGTCAATCGACAACAAAACCCGGCAAGCGGCCTTTGGGACCAACTGGGTACCACAAGGCGTTACGCAGTCTAAAAAAGCGCTTTATGTCAGTATGTATGATGGTGATCATCGGTTAAATTCCATTATTATCGAAATTGACGCCAAAACCGGGCGTTACAATAAGACGCTTATTTTACGCTCCAAGGCGCATGTCGGCGGCATTACTTACGATCTCGACAAGCAGCGACTGCTTTGGTCGGATGATAACTCAAAAGCGGGCGGCGCTGGCATCAGCTATGCCGCACAACGCGAAATTGACGCCTATCAGCCGCAAGTCAACCAGGCACCGCTGGCCTCAACGCGGATTCCATTCCATCTGGCCAACCGCACCTCGGCCATGACCCTTTACAACCATCAATTGGTCTTGGTGAAGTACGGCAAAAAGACGACCGGACGTTCGCTGATTGCGTTGCCCCTAAATGACGAGAACCTGCCAAATGCGATCACGCAAAAACAGTTTGACAAGATCGTCACCGACCTCGCCCCGCAGACGCAACATAAAAGCACGACCCAAATGTTAGACATTCTTTTCAAAACCCTCATCAAAAAGAAAATCATCAACTCTTACAATCCTGCGTGGGATCGATTGCAAGGCGTTGCGATTGCCAAAGACGGTGTGACGTTGTTCAGCCAGTCAAACGGCAGCGCACCAGGCAAAATTTGGATCCGGATGGCCGTGGATAAAGGGTGGGAAAAGTTAGATTTTAAAGCACCAAAAGCTGGCGATAAAATGATCAATGTGCCGAACTCTGTCGAGGAAATCAGCTTTAACCCTGATCAAAATGAGTTACTTCTTATTTTCGAAAGTGGCGCAAAGGCTTATCGTGAAGAAGGCTGGTTCTTCCACCGGCCGCATTACATGGATCGGATCATGTACTTACCTTTAACCGTTTAGGGCATTTTGCCTGAACATTAGTGATTGGAAATCATAAAACAGCCGTAACCTATTCGTCAGTTCAAAAACTGCGGGAGGTTACGGCTGTTTATTTTTAAGTCGGATAATTTTAACGGCATCATCTGCGTCACGGAAAACGATCGGCGAACAAAAACACAACGATCCTAAGATCATTGTGCCTGATCAACTATCCCCTGCCTAACTTGATGTCTCACGTTTACCGCTCACGCAGGATCAACCTATACATAACTTGATCACCACCAACTTGGCTTGATTGTCTTTAGGTGGCAGTAATCGGATAATGCCGCGCGTCAAATAGTTTTCCTATGGATAGCGTTCTAAAGCGGATCAATATGTTAACTCGGTAAGTCGTTTGGCTTTCTTTTTGAAAACGTTTACGATAATATTCAAGCTATACATAACGCTCTATGGACGAAGCCATAAATGAAGAACATGAATGTTTCGTTAAACGACTTGCCGCGGAGGCTTTGGTTTCGGATGGCGTACAATTACCGCTAAGGGAAATTATTGCGATTCTCCCTTTGCCAGACAATTTTCTGACCGGGAAAATGCTGGCGCTAACAGCAACTGCCAACTATCTGTTGCCGAATACCTCTTTAAGCTTTGTCCGTTATCACGAAGACGAATCTATTTATTCGCAATCGGTACATCAAGTTATCGTGACGAAATTATATCATGGTAACACGGAAAAGTTGCCGAAGATGCTTGCCGGACCCGGCTATGCATTTATTCCGCTATCTGCGCCTGATCATCGCAGTGTCATTTGGGTTGCTTCCCATCACCTAGTTGACCATGCCATTCAGCGCCGCGGAGGCAAGCAGATCATTACCGTCAAATTTTGCGGGAATATGAAAATGACTTTACCGACAACTTATCACGCCGCGCATTTTTCAGAAATTCTAGCAGGCAGTCGGCTTTTGATGGATGTGACGGAACAACTGGCCCGAATCAGCGCAGGCCACGCACCGTTAGCTGACGATCCGCAGCATGAACACACAGTGCTGGTGGATCATCAGACTGCCAAGATATTGATGCATCACGTCAACGGGCGGCTTTGGCAACAAGGCGCTAAGCAGGCCGTTGGGGAGGATATGTATATGTTGCAGTCGGTTAAGGAAAAAGGCCGCAATCCAGATGGCGTTTAGTTTTGCGTATGCCTATCTCATTTGAATATAGTCTATTACAAGTTTGCCAATTTTATTTAGTCGAAAAAGTGATTAATGAATGATGCGATTGTTTATCTTTTGCTGCCTCGAATTAAGTCGGCTCTAGATTAACCATCCTCAAATAAGGTACCATTGTCATGGAAGGATGAATGCGGATTTGCCGCAACTTTCAGTGACAAATGGCTGGCTACCGGCATTGGCGACGGTCATCTGCCGGAATCAACGCACAAGACTGACGGAGGATTGATGATGATTAAACTAATCGCAACCGACATGGATGGTACTTTCTTGCGGAATGATATGAGCTACGATCGCAACTGGTTCAATCGACTTTATCACCAACTACAGGCGCACCACGTCTATTGGGTCATCGCCAGTGGCAACCAGTACTTTCAGTTGCAATCTTTTTTTGAAGACTATCCCGAAACCATTTTTGTCGCGGAAAACGGCGCCTACATTCGTGATGCCAATCACATCTATGCCTTGAATGCCTTCACGCCTTCGATTATCCACCCGATTTTAACGCAACTTGAACAGATTCCTGACTTAAAAGTCTCCGTCAGTGGCCAGGCCGGTGCCTACACACTGGACACCATGGATCCGGCTCATCTAGCCATCATGCGAAAATATTATCCTAAGCTAACGCTACTGCGCGATTACCATGAACTCGATGACAACATTCTCAAGTTCTCCATCGGCTGTCCACCGGAACGTACGGATGCGATCGTTGCTGAATTACGGAGCGCGTTGGCTGGCGTTGCAACTCCGACTAGCAGCGGTCACGGCGACATTGATTTGATTCGCCCTAATGTGAACAAAGCACAAGGACTTGCGCTGCTGGGGCAAAAGCTCGGGATCGACTTGTCCGAAATGTGTGCCTTCGGTGACGGCGGAAATGACTTGGAAATGCTGCAGGAAGTCGGCTTAGGTGTGGCCATGGCCAATGCCGATCCGCGCGTGGCCGCTGTCGCTGATGCCACAACGACAAGCAATGAAGAACAAGGCGTTTTAAAGTTTATGGAGACACTGCTCACAACCGATCAACGGCATGCTGTCAAAAGCCGCTGAGCACCAGTCCAGAATTTACAACAAATTACTGATAAGTAAAAAAACGGCCGCGAAAAGGGCGCTAGTTTTCCTAATTCGAAAACTAGCGCCCTTAATAGTGAATTTGACTGATTGGCAGCAAGTATCAAATTTAGCCCTTAGCCGCCAAATCCTTGTTAATCACGATACTCTGATACATCCAAGTGGTGATCAGATAGTATAAACCGTAAAGCACGATGAAGACACCAAACGGCACGATTAGGTTGTCATAAGGTGCCTGAAGAATCATTTTGAAGAGTTGCAATCCAAACAAAACGTGGATCATGCCGACAATGCCTGGCAGCAGGAACAGCACCCCGATTTCCTGACGAATGGACCGGCGTAACACTTGAGGACGAGCACCGATTTTCTGCAACATCAGGTAGCGGCGCTTGTCATAGTTGGCGCCGGACAAAATCTTAAACATCAAGGTTGAAGCCAACATCGCCAAGAACGACAGCCCTAAGAAGAAGCCCATAAAGGCAAGGCCGGAGTACATCCCATTGAGAATGGAATACGACACGAATTTCTGATCAGTGTCAGTGTTCCACAATTTTGGATATTGCTTTTTCTGCAACGTCACGATCTTTTCGATAACGTCATAATTTTGGTTGAAGTTTTTGACTCTAAAAGTCGTTAACGTCTCCGCATTCCCTAACTTGGCAAATGTTGCATTGTCAGTGACTCGCATCTGCTTCCCGCGGTTATTACCAACAAAAATGCCCAAAGAGCCTGAATATTGCGCGGCAATTTTGTTAAAGTTGCGACTGGTTAACGTGACCGAGCGCAACTTAACATTCATACTTTGATCGCGGATCGGCACCTTCAAAGGCTGCGCGTCAAGTTCGCGCTGACTGAGATAAACCGTTTTAGCATCTGACTTGAGCGTATACTGCTGCTTTTCCGTGACGCCTTGCAATTTTTTCATCTCAGCTTTGGTTTGTGCATTTGGCGATGCAACCGTTAAATCATAAGCCGTGTACTGACTGGCCAGCACCGGAATATCGTGGGTAAACCCTAGCCCAACGGTAATTGCCCCAAGTGCCAAGGCCACCAAAATGGATACAACAGACAGGATCCGGGTATAGTCGCGAATCCGAAAACTCAATTGCGACAATGTAAAGGTATGCAGCTGCTTAGAAGCAAAGGACCGGTTGCGCTTCAACAAAGCAATCAAGGCCACAAAAACGGCATTGAATAAGAAGTACGTCCCCATCACAATGGTAACCAAAGCAGTCGGGATGGCTTTGATACCAATATGAAGCGCATTACCCATGCAGTAATACCCGACAGCCAGCAAAATCAAGCCTAAAACAATCTGCAATGCGAAGAAGATCTTTTTTTGCTTAACCCGATTCGGCGTTTGCGCCTGCCGCAATAGCCGCATCATCGGCATTTTTAGCAACTTAGCCGTATTGTAAATCGCCGATAAAATGAACAAAACAACGAAAAATCCGAATGTCCATAAAATCGCCGGCAACCAGAAAGCCGAAAAGCCGGTTGCTTTGGCATGCAGCGCATTAATCAACCATTTACCGATAAAATTGGTGCCGACTAACCCGATCAAGACGCCAGCAAATGTTGCGAAAAATCCAATCGCAACCGTTTCAAGGAAAATGAGCTGCCCGATCTTACGCCCTTTTGCCCCGAGCATCATAAACATTGCATAATCCCGTTGCCGCATACTCAACAGAAAACTGTTGGCGTAAACAATGTAGACAAACGTGATGATTGCCAACAACACTGCCCCAAAGCCAAAAATAAACGGTGTGTAGCTAATCGGCGAATTTTGTTTTAAGAAGCTGGTGTTCGTTGCCAACGCCATGAACATATAAAAGACAGCACTGGCAATCACCAGACCAGAAAATAACACCGCATAGTCGCGGAAGCGGTTCTTTAAGCCGCCAAGTGCAAGTTTGCTTAACATAGATGCCGCTCCTTATTTTTGAAATGTGCCAAGCGTTTCCAAAATTTCCTGATAGAACGCTTCCTGGCTTTTATCCCCATGCACCAACTCAGATCCGATTTGACCGTCTTTGATGAAAAGAATCCGACTTGCATAACTAGCGGAAAACGGATCGTGCGTCACGAGTAAAATCGAAACCCCGTGATTTTTATTTAGGTCATCCATTGTGTCGAGCAATTCGCGCGCTGCTTTTGAATCCAAGGCACCAGTCGGTTCATCCCCAAACAAAATGTCCGGTTGCTGAACCAAGGCCCGGGCTGCAGCCACCCGCTGTTTTTGGCCGCCGGATAGCTCGGTCGGATAATGATCCAACACCGCGGTAATCCCTAGCGTTGCTGCAATTTGATCAACCGCCGCCTGCTGCTTTTTGGCACTGACATTTTGTAACGCCAGCGGCAAGGCAATATTTTCCCGGCCGGTCAGATTCTCCAATAAATTGAAGTCCTGGAAAATGAAGCCGATTTTCTTTGCCCGAAAATCCGAAAGTGCGTTGCCTTTTAACTTCGTCACATCTTGGCCCTTGATGCGAACCGCGCCAGAAGTCGGGCGGTCAAGTGTACTGAGAATGTTCAACAGGGTCGTTTTACCTGAGCCAGACGCACCCATAATCCCAACGAATTCACCGGGTTCAACCTGGAAATTAACGCCTTTCAATGCTGGCGTCTGCTTTTCACCGCGTTTGCCATAGGTCTTGGTCACATTTTCAACCGTTACGACTGGTTGTTTGTCCATGATAATCCTCCATTTGCGTGTTTGCTTTTTTGAATAATGTCATCATACCGGCTCTACACCGGCATTTCCTGATAATGGGCTAACAAACGTCTGCGCGAACCTAACGTCTTTGTAAGCCACTTTAACTTTTCTTTACTTCTATTTTTGTTCGCGCCTGCGCTGGTTTTGACTGCCTTGACAAAAAGGGTATCAGCGTCGCGCGGGCGGTTGTGTCTAACTGAGCATATCGTGGCAAAAGAAAAACAAGGTCTTGATCTTTTAAAATCCCATCAATCGAAACCTTGCCACTTGTGCGTGCTCGCATTATTGACCAAAGAGCAGCTGCTTAATTTAACTTTTCTCTTGCCGCTTTCGGTACGTCTTTAGAAGGAACGCTTTCCCAGCGAGTAACCCCACGATTATTGTTATAAGTCATCTTTAGATACGCATTCATCTTCAAAGGCCGATTACGATAAACTTTAAATTTGAGTTGCTTGGCTTGACCCTTTTCATCATAACCGGTCAGCTTATAGTCAAACACCTTGTTGCCTTCGCTGTCATTTGATTCTTTACCATTCTCGGTAATCTTCGTATAGTAGCTCGGCCCGCCGTAGCTAAAATGTTGATAAGCTTTCATGGCACCGAATCCCAGCACAATCAGGACAACCAATCCGATTAGCATTTTTTTCAATGTCGTTTCGCCCCTTTTTTAATTTCCAGCCTCCAGCTATTCAAAGAGAGGTTTGTTCCCATAGCTCTCAGGCTTTCAGCTAGTTTATCAAGCGGGCGTCCATACTGAAAATAGAATTGTCTAACAAATCACAAGACGTAACTAACGGGTTTGTAAGCAAGTTCACTGTTACGACTTTTCGACGGGAAAAAAGCTGTGCAGCTCAATAGCGCGGCGCACCAGCGGGGATATGCTGACCACTTGAATGCTCATTGACCGCCAGCAAAGCACAACTAAACTTCACTCACTCGTCGTGCAAAACTATCTGGCTGGCACTTACCTCCAAGCTAGCCAAGACGTCTTGCTGTTGGATGAAAGTGATCCAAGCTTGCCGCGAATCTTGATCTTCCTCTTTAATATAGCGTTTCAAGTTGCAATAAGCGCTGCACACAAATCGCTCCACCATCGTCTCAACGGCCTTTTCTTCCATCACAGGATCTCGCTTACCCGTCGCATGTTTCAGCCGCTGGTAGACAACCGCGCGCTGTCGAAAATCGCGCACGGCATGGCAATGGGACATCACATATTCTTTAAATGTATCATGATTCAAACTTCCGCCTTCTTTGGTTAGTTGAGAGATCGTACTTGTTACCATTTTAACATGGTCTTTGGAAATTCAGAATATGAAGCGGATGGCGGACTTTTGTTTGTGATTGTTACGTTATAGGGAACGTTTTACGGCAGGACCTGTTGCAGTCCAGTTATGATTAATCGCAAAGATACAGGCATCATAAAAATACCTAATACTAGTGAAGCAAGCCGATATGGATCATTAACTCGAACACGCTTTAAAACCCATCCGAGCATCAGAACCATAAGAATGACAGAATCAGGCCACACCTCTTCTAGTGTTGTTCGTGTGCTATTTTCAGGTAAGGTCAAGAAGGCCACAATAAAGACGATGCCATAAACTACCAGTATAATGCCGAGCACCAATGTAAACATATTATCAATCCTCGCGTTAACCAAAACCCGGGGTCCACCCGGAAAGCCAATTTTATGACAATTAAGCTAGCCTTTTTGCTACTCTCTGTAAAGTGGCACTTATTGTTTTCTTCGAGTTTTAATGCCGCGATTTTACACACATTGTAGTAATAAGTGTGTAAAATCACGGCATCAATTGTTTTAAATAAAAATAAAATCCTTTTCCGACTGAACAACTTTTGGGGCGAACTGCTGATGTTGCAGCAAACTTAATCTCATAGCAGTACATCCATGTATGCGCGAATTTTATTTTTCACCTTAAAAATATCTGCATACTCACTCAGACGATGCAGGTCCTTACGCTTCATCTGTGAAAATGATACCATTGCTTGCTTTATCGTTTCTGCGTCTGACGAATCACGTGTCCTTATAATATCGCACAATGTCCGCTCAACGTTATACGCGCGCACCATATGCTGCCCTGGACTTTTTACTATTTCCACTCCAAGATCGTGCCATTCGCTTTTCTGCCTATAAACCTTAACCGGATATCGTTTGATCGCTGGTGAATGGTAGCCAAGCGGAAAATTCATTTGATATCGATCAGGCGTGCGATCAATCATATGATGTAAAAAGAGCGCACTGTCTTTAAAATAAATGCCACGACTGAATCGATATTGCAGAATGTACATGTCATCTTCAAATATTGCTGGATCAATATAAACTCCCCGATCTACCCGCTCTAATTGCCCACGGTTGGCAAAATCAGCGAGTGAATGTGGATCTAACCCAAGACGTTTCATATCCGCAACGGTTACCTGACCGTTATTTTCTTCCATGAACGCTTTAACGGCATCAATCATGAATATCACCTCACCTAGCACACACAATTATAGCATGAGACTATGTGTAATAAGTGAATAAATGCTTTTAAACCTTAGCAATATCCAAATATTCAAGTTACAACCAGATCCAGTTTATTGAAACTCTCCAGAAGAAAATAAAGTTACGTCATAGCAATGAGCTCGCCTGTCCATTGTGTTATCATCTGTTACGCTCTTATTGATATGCATTCTCTTTCCACGTACAAACATAGTGACAGCACAACACCATGTTTGTACGTGGTCATTAACTGCATACTTAAGGTATATTCCGGTAAATATAATTATCGAATTACAAGTTATGTATTTTCGTCAAAGTAAAAAGACAAAATACTATTACCGTGCTTTGCCACAAAAAAACACCTTCCCAAACTTCGGGAAAGTGTCGATACTCCAAATATTGATCGAATGATTAACGCTTGGAGAATTGTGAAGCTTTACGAGCCTTCTTCAGACCATACTTCTTCCGTTCCTTCATACGAGGGTCACGGGTCAGCATGCCGGCCTTCTTAAGTGGGCCGCGGAAGTCAGGATCAACGGTCAACAGGGCACGGGCAATGCCGTGACGAGTTGCGCCAGCTTGGCCAGAGAAGCCGCCGCCATTGACGTTAACAAGAACGTCGTAGCTGCCAGTGGTTTCGGTGATGCCAAATGGCTGAGTTAAATCGGTGATCAGGTTTTCATATGGAAGGTAGTCGCGAACGTCTTTACCGTTCATCGTGATCTTGCCGGTGCCGGGAACCAAACGGACCCGAGCAACGGAGTTCTTGCGACGACCTGTACCTGCGTATTGTACTTGTGCCACAGTAATTGCCTCCTTAGATTAAGTTTGAAATGTCGAGTACTTCTGGCTTCTGTGCCAAATGCGGGTGTTCCTCCCCAGCATAGACATGAAGCTTCAAGAATTGCTGATGGCCAAGTGTGTTCTTGGTCGGGAGCATCTTCTTAACAGAATATTCAACCAGACGTGCCGGGTTATCCCGCAAGAGATCCCCAGCAATTTCATGTTTCAAACCACCTGGATGCTGACTGTGACGATAGTAAATCTTGTCTGAGGCTTTTTTGCCAGTCAACTTTAGCTTGGAAGCATTGATAACGATCACATTGTCACCGGTATCAACGTTTGGGGTGAATTGCGGCTTGTTCTTACCACGCAAGATCGAAGCAACGACAGATGACAGACGACCCAACGCGATATCAGTTGCGTCAATCACATACCATTTACGTTCGATTTCACCTGGCTTAGCCAAAAATGTTGTACGCACGATTTGTTTCCTCCATAATTCTGTGCTTGTTTGAACACGTTAAGTTTCCGGGGCTTATCGTGGGGCAAACAATACCAGCTACTAGAATACCAACGATTCAGGCTCAAGTCAATGTTAAATTACAGCACAAGCGAGCTTGTCGGTAGGTTTTTAGCATCATCACAAAACTCCTGCCGTTAGACCCCAAGTTTCCGCACCAATGTCTGCCAGGAAGATTGCGAGCCAGCAACAATCGAAGCATGTACCGTTATTCCGTCATGAAGCCGGGCAAGTTGCGATTGACTAACCCGACTCTGAACCGTTATCTGCAAGTTTCCTTGCTGCAACTGGTTTGCTGACGGTATCTGCGTGACTTTTCCGCCAAGTATAAGTGTGTCCCCAGCATTTGGTTCGACTTTTACACGCACCGGTTGACCACGTTTAACGTTAGGAACGTCCTTTTTCGCGACCTTCAAGTTGAAGCTGATTGAAGATTGGTGATTTTTCTCAGGTAAAATCCGGCCGATCACCTGTCTTTTACCAACGATTTGCTGATCTGTAGCCGCTAACTGGCGCAAATAGAGCAGCCCTGTTACCGGTGCTTTAATGGTTTGCGGTTGGCTAGCGTGCCTTAAGCCCTCGTCTTTTGCCTCAAGCTTTCCAAGGGTTTGCTGGATGCGTTTCGCGTCCGCTGCGACTGTTTGCTCAGTTATGGTTTGCAAAGTCGTTAGCAAGGTTTCTGCGCTGGCCTGGCCAGTTCCTGTCGTTTGTTGATTCTCTTGCTGCTGTGCTTGCAAGGCAGCAAGTTGTTTTTGCCGATCATTTAATCGACCTTGCAGTTGGGCAAGATCTTGGGTTTGAATGACCGCCTTCCCCCCTGCATCTGCGGTGGCGACTGCCTGCTGGTAATGTTGATAAAAGCCAGCATAAGGATTGTCGGCGGCCACACTCCCCAGACCACGAATGGCGGCCTCAGCAACTTGAATCTGGCCGATCTCGTTTGCCGTCTGAGCGATCATCGTTGTCAGCAGCTGGTCAACTTCCTGCCTTTTGTTAGTAAGCGCCTGGTTGTCACTCGCCGCCGCATTTCCAGATAACGTCTGCGTCACCATTTGCCGTTGGTTCAGATAAGTCTGTAACGCCTGTTGATAACCATATTGATCGGCTTTTGAAAAAAGATTTTTATTTTGGTCAACGCTTTGTTCGAGCACTTGCAACTGCTTTTGCTGTTTTTTCAGGTCGGTTATCTGACTGGCAAGATCGTCAATTCGATCAGTGTCAGCGGTTACGCGATAAACCAAAATACGCTGATTTTTGCGAACCCTTTGGCCGACCTGCATCATGACTCGGGTGATAGTCGCCGGGCCTTGTACATAAAGCGCCCGCCCTCGCTGACTGGTAGCCATGATGCCATTTGCCTGAATGGTTTTTTCTTGTTTGGTAAAGGCCAAAAACAGAACGAGGAGACAAACAAACACGATGAATGGTAAGGCGATCCAACGCTTAAAATGCTTGAAACGCCGGGCAAAATCAGTAGCCGTCACCCATTGATTTTCTTTTTGACTCATGGCGACTACCTCCTCAGCATTTGGGCATAATACCCGTGCTTGGCAAACAAAATCGGATAGCTTCCCTGCTCAACGATGCGACCATTAACCAACACAACAATCTTATCGGCATGACGCGCTAGCTGTGGTTGTTGCGTCATTAAAATAATCGTTCGGTCCTTGATCGCAAACAGGCGATTAAGAATTCGCTCAGCCATGGCACTTTCGATCTGGCTAAAAGTCCCGTCAAAAATAAGCACTTTTGCTGGCGATAGTAACGCCCGGGCGATTGCCAGCCGCTGCTTTTGACTTGCTGTCAGCGTTTCGGTATTGGCATCAACCAGTGTGTAGACTAGATTTGGCAGGTTTGTAATGTCATCGGCAATTTCGGCCGTTTCACAAGCAGCATCCATATCATCATCGGACACGTCTGAGCGATTGCCAAGACGCAGGTTGTCAAGGATGGAGCCGGAGAAAATCACCGGCCGTTCTGGAACATAGGCAACATATTGGCGTAGTAGCGACAAGCGAATGTCATTAATATTCGTTTGGTTAAAAGTGATCGTTCCACTTCTGTTGTCGAGTGGCCATAAGCCATCAATCAAACGTGCCAAAGTCGTTTTACCAGCGCCACTTGCGCCAACGACTGCCATGTTATGATTTGGCAGAATCGTTAAATCAATCTTTTGTAAAACAGGGAGCTTTACCTGATACCCAAATGTAACTTGATTTAATTTAATCTCCCCGGCAATTTGTGCCGGTTCATTGACGCGCCGTTGTTGATCAGCCGCACTGCTTGACGGAAGATCGCTCAATCGGCTGTCGGCAACAGCGATCAATTGCCGTTGCGGCTGCAATCGCACTACTTGTGTCAAGTGTCCGACAAAGTAAACAAACAACGCAGCAAATGCTACCAATTGGCCGAGGCTAAGTTGTTGCGTTAAGACCATGCTGGCACCTAACCATAAAAGACCGACTATTAAGATGAAATGAAACGCGTGCTGCACCGCTCGTTGAAGTTGCACAAACTGCAGCTGGGCAAACTTTTTATGTAAATCATCGGCAAACGCCTGATCAACCCGCCGAAACAGATCCGATTCGGCACGTAATGTTTTCATTGCTTCAACGTCCAGAAGACCTTCAGCAATTTCGCTGTTAACTGCCACGCTGGACTGACTCGTAGCGTAGCCGGCTGCCTGCAAGCGATCACGGAAAAGCCACATCAGTAAAGCATCCCCAAATACAGCCAAAACGGCTAATAGCGCCAACTTCCAGTTTATAACGACCAGTAAAACAAGTAATATTGTCGCAGCAAACGTTTCAAGCCACTGAGTCACAAGCGTTTTGGCAGCAACCCCCATGAGCCGATTCATTTCAACCACTTGGGCAGTGAGCGTTTGCCGCTGATGGTTCAAGAAAGGCAAGGGCATT
Organism: Lacticaseibacillus zeae subsp. silagei; assembly: GCF_030770335.1. Lineage (NCBI taxonomy): Bacteria > Bacillati > Bacillota > Bacilli > Lactobacillales > Lactobacillaceae > Lacticaseibacillus > Lacticaseibacillus zeae. The sequence goes on from NZ_CP132484.1 coordinate 2,509,739, forward strand.
GCGTATAACCGGCGGACATAAGCCAACGCCACATCAATCATCAGCCGCTGATCCAACATGCCTAACAAAAGTTCACAGCCCCATGTCAACGCCGCTGCAAAAAGACCTGCCCCCATTAGTGCAAGCGCCATGATGGCTAACGGCGTCATTAATCTATTCGGCAGATAAGTATCCACAATGATCTGGAGAAAAAAGGCTCCCGCGACACTGATACCTGTTGTCGCTAGCATCGCAAGTATTACATGCACCAAAGCCGCTTTTTGCTGCAAAATCAACGCTTTAATCGTCTGTAAATGTGATGAAGGTATTTTACCGGCTGCATGATCCAATCTGGGCTTAACACTGACCCCAGCCGCAGCCCACGTTTGGCTGAATTGTTGATACGATAACCACTTAACACCAACCGTCACATCAGGATACGCTACCAACAAATGCCGTTTGGTGATTTTGAAGACAACGGCAAAGCGCTGCTGGCCAGCCTGTCCCCCTCGGCTTGCCACAATAAGCGGCGTTTCGTTTAAACGCTTCGGGGTGATGCTGATAACACTTTTCGTTGTGAAATGAAGTGCTTCGGCAGCATGCATCAGGTCATCTAATGTCGTCCCGGTCTGGTCCACTTCAGCCAGTGCCCGCAAACGCGTCGGTGATATCTCTGCCTCATAAAATTTCAAAACCATGTTCAAAGCTGCAACCCCGCTTTCCCGCGGATCAGCTTGTGGCACATAGTCACACCGATTGAAGTGTCTCACCCAAAAATTCCCGGTAACCCTCATGCGTGTACTCCCCTTGTTGCTATGCTTGATCAACCTTTAATTAATACTAAGCTTATCACAAAAATTAAAATATTCGTTATTTAAAAGACGGATAAGGTCATTAATCTCATAAACAAAAGATGTACCCACATCACTTTTCTTCTTCCGTTCGGCTAACGCCAGTGCAAAACATCTGCAATGCCCGATCAAGTGGCAGTTGTTGCTGGAAGCCGCCGTTTTCTGCGGTATTAGCCGGTCGCAAATAAACGGCCAAGACGTTTAAAAAGTATAACGTGACTTCCCGAGGCTGATACACCTCCAGTAATTCAGATTGAAAACCGGCAAAAAAGCGGTCTAATGGTGCGAGCAAACTGTCCTGCCAAGCTTTGAAAACCCGTCCCCGCGCACTAGCCTTCAAGTTAGCAATATCGTGGATCACCATCTGCAAGTTCATATCATTGTCATCGGTTAAAACATGCCCTAAATGGTTCACCTTAGCGGCTAGGCTACCACTGCCGGTTTGCGTCGATGCAATTTTGGCCGCCATGGTGTCACTCACCTGCATCACCACTGCCAAGTACAGTTTTTCTTTGGTGCCAAAGTAGTGATACAGCAACGGTTGCTGCACATTGCTGGCTTCAGCAATCATCCGCGTGGTAACGCTGGCATAGCCGTTGGTCATAAATAAAGTCTGTGCTGCGGCCAAAATGCGTGCAATGGTCGCCTTTTTTCGCTGTTCTCGTTGATTCATTTTTACCAAGCCCTTTTTATTTATCAATTGATAAACGAGTGCTATAATGATTTTACAAAATTCAAGTGGAGGTGATCGAAATGTTTCTTGCCATTAAAGAAATTCTGCACAACAAAGCGCGCTATCTTTTAGTTGTCGTCACGTTTGTCCTCATTGCCTATTTGGTCTTCTTCTTGACGGGTCTGGCAACCGGACTGGCGCGCAACAACCGCACTGCAATTGACGCCTTGCCCGGTGATTATGTGTTAATGTCCAAATACGCTAACAAAAACCTGCTGAGCTCCAGCCTGACCAAACAGCAGGTCGATAAAGTTGCTAACAAGCACACCGCCGTGCTCGGCCAGGTTTCAGTGGTCGCCGAGAATACTAGCACGGATAAGAAAGTCAATAGCAACGTTTTTGGGATTAACCTCGCCGGCAAGTTGAAGCCGAATGTCACCAGTGGCCGCATGCCAAGAAACAATCATGAGGTTCTGGCCGACGATAGTGTGACCAATGAAGGCCTGCACAAAGGTGACCGCATTACGCTCAATGGTAGTGACCAAAAGTACCGAATTGTCGGCTTCACCCATGATCGCCGCTTCTACACTGTACCTGTATTTTATACAACTTTGACGACTTTTCGCCAATTAAAGTATGGCCAAGCCAACGCGGCCAATGTTTCAATCGTCATCAGTAGTCGCCCGTTTAAGACGATTCCCGCCAAAACCCAACAAATTGATCGGGCGACCTTGATTAACAACATCCCTGGCTATACCGCCGAAACGTCTACCTTTGCGCTGATGATTGGCGCCATGATCGGGATTATGTTATTGATTATCGGCATTTTTATGTATATTTTGACGATTCAAAAAATCTCGATGTACGGTGTCATGCGGGCACAAGGTATTCGTACCCGATCTATTATTGCTGCATTGTTCTGGCAGATTCTGATCCTTGCCGTTGTCGGAGTTGGCATTGGCGCCGGATTGCTTGGACTCACGCAGTTTATTCTGCCAAAAACGATGCCGTTCTATGCTAACCCCGCACTCTTTTCAAGTATTGCCGCTGCCCTAATTGTCATGTCATTAGTCGGTGGCCTGTTCTCACTACGCCGCATTATTAAAGTTGACCCATTAGCTGCCATCGGAGGAGGCGAATAGCATGACCAATCTCGTTGAATTAACCCAAGTAACGAAAATATACGGCAGCGGCCGCACTGCGGTCACAGCCTTGCAACCAACCGATTTTGTTTTGAAAGCCGGTGAATTTGCCGCGATTATCGGTCCTTCAGGCTCGGGAAAAACCACGCTGCTCACAATTATCGGTAATTTACAGCGTCCTAGTGGCGGCAAGGTCATCATCAATCATCAAGACACCACACATTTTACAGAGCGTCAACGAACTGAACTGCGCTTCAACACATTCGGCTTCATCTTGCAAGCCAGCAATCTGATTCCCTTTTTAACTGTCAAAGATCAGCTGGCCTTAGTCGATCGGTTCAATCACCATAAACCGCACAAAATGTCGAAAAGCGAGTTGTTCGACATGCTGGGCATCACCGACCTTGCCGACAACTACCCGGCTGCACTTTCCGGCGGTGAGCGGCAGCGAGTGGCCATCGCTCGGGCGTTGTACAATGACCCGCCTATCGTCTTGGCCGATGAGCCGACCGCGAGCCTAGACACCAAGCGCGCACTGCAAGTCGTGCAACAACTCGCCGACATTGCGCACAACACCGACCGCGGCGTCATCATGATCACCCACGATACCCGCCTGCTTGATCCTGTCGACACCGTTTATGAAATGCGCGACGGCCACCTTAAAGCCCTTCCCAAGTCCAGCTTGGAAAAAATTCAGGAAACTGCGATTTAGTCAAAATTATTTAATTTTTAGCACTCAATTAAAAACAGTGCTAAAAATTTGCATCATTAACCGGTAAAAGGCTTATAATGAACCTGTATCAAAATTGAGTCTAAATCATGGAGGTAATTCATTATGGCATCAGTAGATCCTGAAAAGACATTGTTTCTCGATGAACCAATGAACAAGGTATTTGACTGGAGCGACAGCGAAGCACCTGTTCGTGACGCGCTGTGGGATTATTACATGGAAAAGAACAGCCGCGACACCATCAAGACCGAGGAAGAAATGAAACCAGTCCTCGACATGTCCGACGATGAAGTCAAGGCATTGGCAGAAAAGGTTCTCAAGAAGTAATCAAAAACTGAACATCATGAACCGCGAACCGCAGCCCCGGGCCGCGGTTCTTTTGGTGTAAGCGCGAACTGATCATGGCAAAACGCGACCAACTGAGCTTATTGCTGCAAACCTTGGATCAAACTTTAGAAAAAGGAGTCGACACTATGACTGACGATGAAAAATTTGCAGCGTTCAAAGATCAAGCCATTAACAAAAATGAACAGGCGTACGGCAAAGAAGTCCGCGAACAATACGGTGAGGACATTGTGAACGCCAGTAACGAGAAATTCCGCAAAATGTCGCAAGCACAGGTGGCACAGCTCACTGCATTGCAGCAAAAGATCCTCGACGAACTAAAACCGCTTGTCGGCACGACCGACTTCAACACGCCAGAAGCCAAGCATCTCTTTAAGCTGCATAAACAATTTTTGCAGCTCACCTGGCCATCCGAACAATACTCACCAAAAGCCCATCGCGGTCTCGCTGCCATGTATGTCTCGGATCCCCGCTTCAGTAAGTATTATGAAGATGGCACCGGCAAAAAAGGTGCCGCCGAAACGCTCAATGCCATTATTCGCCACTATACGCGGTAGTTTGGAAAAGTTTGACAATCATGTTTTCTGCATTTGAAGACAATCATCAAACGCAAGTATGAAATCAAGCTTAACAAAAAGGGCGGTGACACAGTGTCACCGCCCTTTTTGTTAAGCTTAATAGTAAACTTCCTTCAAATACAATCCTGAAGCCGGCGCTGTTCCTCTCGCCTGTTGCCGGTCCTTAACTTCAAACAACCGTTGAAAGTCATGAACTTCACGTCGGCCGTTGCCGATCTCAAGCGCCGTGGCAACCAGTATCCGTACCATATTGTACAAGAAGCCATTGCCATAAAACTCAAAAATCAATTCATTTGTCGTCGTATCTTCGCGAACCGTTGCCTCGTAAATCGTCCGAACCTTGTCCTTAATCACACCGCCACTGGCTGCAAAACTCGTAAAATCGTGGGTGCCGACGAGATCCTTTAAGGCAATCTCAATTCGGGCAACATCCAGCTTATAGGGATAGTGGCCGGTGTACAGCCGATTAAACGGATTCGTATAATAACCGCGTGCAACCCGATACATATAACGCTTACCTTTAGCCGAGTAACGCGCATGAAAATCAGCGGCGACAATTTCTGCCTTCAAAATCTCGATATCCAGTGGCATCAACGAATTCATCGCCCGCAGCATTGACTCTGCAGGAATATTTCCCGGGTAATCAAAGCTAATCACCTGACCTAAAGCATGGACGCCTGAGTCGGTCCGCCCAGAACCATCCACATGCACCGGTTGGCCCTTCGTCATTTTGGTCAAGGCTTTTTGCAACACGCCTTGAACCGTTCGTTGTTTTGGCTGAACCTGATAGCCGGCAAAATTGGTGCCATCATAAGCCAATGTCACTTTATAATGCGTCAAAAACCATGTTTCCTTTCTAATACGCCCGCAGCAAAAGCAACAGCCCAGTCAAAACAGCCATCCCGCCAGCAGCAATCCAATCGCGCTGATGGTAACGTAAAATCCGATACTTCGTGCGATCATCGCCACCTTGATAGCCACGTGCCTCCATCGCCGTGGCCAGTTCATCTGCCGTGGTAAAACTGGAAACAAACAGTGGAATCAGCAATGGTACGACAGCCTTCATCTGCTGGAAAATGTTACCTTCACCGAAATCAACACCGCGTGCACGCTGCGCATTCATAATTTTAGTTGTCTGATCCATTAAAGTCGGTACGAAACGCAAGGCAATCTGCAAAACCAGTGCCAATTCGGTGACGGGTACCCGAATCACGCGTAATGGTTTGAGCAGACTTTCAACCGCATCCGCTAACGACAAAGGTTGCGTCGTCAAGGTTAATAAGGTCGACATGAAAATGATCAACACAAACCGAACGAAAATAAAAGCACCGTTGATCAGCCCAAGCTTCGTAATCCATAGCCAGCCCCAATGCCAGTAAACCGTTCCGCCACGAACAAATAAAACCTGGAGAGCAACGGTAAACAGAATCAGCCAAATTAACGGGCGTACCCCACGCAGGAAAAAACCAATCCGAATACCGGATAGCCAGATCATGAATAAGGTCGCAACAAACATTATTAAATATGTCTGCCAGTTGTTGGCGAGGAAAACAATGCCAATATAATAGAAACTCGCCATCAATTTAGTCCGCGGATCCAACTCATGAATCCATGAATGGCCCGGAATATACCGGCCAAGTAAAAGCTTATCCACGCTGGCCACCCCCAATCTGCGGCAACAACTGATCAGCCAGCTCAGTCTCGGTTAACGGCTGCGGATCAAAATGGAATCCTTTTGCTGTCAGCTGTTGCGCCATCTGGGCGGTTTTAGGCAGTCCCAGCTGGTTGGCTTTCAACCATTCTGGATCACTGAAGATTTCCCGCGGCGTGCCCGTTTTAATCAGACGTCCCTTAGCCATCACCCAGACGGTGTCGGCATAATCAGCCACGTCATCCATTTGATGGGTCACAAGGACGATGGTTTGGCCTTGTTCCCGATGCAGTCGTTCAAACATCGTCATCATCTCGTGGCGACCGGCTGGATCCAATCCAGCCGTTGGTTCATCCAGAACCAAGACTTCAGGCTGCATGGCCAATACCCCGGCAATGGCAACCCGCCGCATTTGCCCACCAGATAAGTCAAAAGGCGACTTTTCCAGCACATCATGCGGCAAGCCAACCATGGCGACCATTTTGTCAGCCAATGCCAAAGCGTCCTGTTCACTCACACCGAAATTCTGCGGACCAAACGCAATGTCTTTGGCAACGGTTTGTTCAAACAGCTGGTTTTCGGCAAACTGAAACACCATGCCGACTTTTTGCCGTAATGGTTTCAGGTTTTTATTATTCGTTTCATTGGTGATCACCTTGTCACCAATCGTCACCGTGCCGGATGTCGGTTTTAGCAACGCATTCAAATGCTGGAGAATCGTTGATTTGCCAGAACCTGTATGGCCAATGATCGCGGTATAACTGCCATCATGAATCGTGCCAGAAACATCTTTAATGCCGTCACCGGCGAAAGGTGTACCTGCCTGATAGGTGAAGCTCACATGGTCGAATGTAATGTCCACAGGTAGTCTACCAACCTTTCATTGTCCAAATATGCTTTCGGCATTGTCACCCCGCGCTGAATCAAGGCATCTTTCAGCTTCTCCGAATACGGAACGTCCAATCCCAGGCGCAACAAATCTGTCCCATGGGCAAAAATCTCGCTTGGCGTCCCAATTTCGTTGATTTTACCATCGTTAAGCAAAATAATCCGGTGAGCAACCGCGGCTTCGTCAATATCGTGCGTGATCGACAAGACAGTCAGGTTAAGTTCGTCTTTTAACTCACGAATGACCCCTAATACCTCCTGGCGACCAGCCGGATCCAGCATGGATGTCGATTCATCCAAAATAATAATCTCCGGCCGCTGGGCAATAATCCCGGCGATTGCGACCCGCTGTTTTTGACCACCTGACAATCGCGCCGGTTCCCGATCGGCAAACGCTGTCATGCCAACCCGTTCCAGTGACTCATCCACGCGTTTAACCATTTCATCACGGGGAACCCCCCGATTTTCCAAACCAAACGCGACATCATCAGCCACCGTTGCGCCAACAAACTGATTGTCGGGATTTTGGAAAACAATCCCAACTTTGGCGCGAATATCCCAGACAGTTTCTTCACTAAGCGTCATTCCGGCGACTTCGACCGTGCCTGATTCGGGCGCCAACAACCCATTCAGATTCTTCGCAAGCGTACTTTTGCCGCTACCATTATGCCCGATAATGGCGAGCCATTCACCCTTAGCTACATCAAAAGAAACATCTGTCAGTGCTTGATGTTTTGCCTCGGGATAAGTGTAATTCAAATGTTGAACGCGAATGACGTTGCCCACGACGACCCTTCTTCCTACGCTTTGTATACCGAACAATAATACCATATTTTACTGAGTTGTTGGGAATAAGCACTTGCAAATAACCCCTTTGCAGATAGCCCTTTTTAATGAAAAACATAGCAAAAAGTATTCGGTTAAAATTCCTTCTTAACTATCTCAGGATCTGTACTCATAAAGGCAAAAAAAGCAACGAAGATCAATCCAAGTACCGTCAAAATCCAAGCTTCCCATTTCACTGGATCCCCATGCATCAACGTCATGCCGACGTGACTTTTGCCATTCACAATCCATAGATACGGACGCTGCATTTGCATCAAGAAGATAAAGAATACCGCCCAAATCCACCGGCTTCCTTTTCGAAATAGTCCTATGTAGGCAGACATGATCCCTGCTGGAAAAATGCATAAAAAGCTCAGCATCACAACTAAGAAAAAGCCCGCGGTTGAATTTGGAAATGTTTGAGTTGCCAGCGGGTGCCACTGGGTCAAAGCAATCAAAATCACCCACATGAAAAGAAGTGGCATCAATGTTCTAATCAGACGTCGCGACTGTTGGCGTTTGCGATACTGTCTGCCAGTCAAGTAGCCGCAAACAATCGCAAAAATCCACACGTCGGCTAACCACGTCACGGTCACATCGCCATTGGCAGCGCGGTAAACACTCGGAACAAATGGCCCACCGGTAATGCCACCCGTGGGCGTCATACTGATTAGCAAAGTGACAAAGGTTAAAGACAGTACCAGCCAACAGCCGACCACCAATAATCCTATCTGCCATGGTGCGCGTTGTTTCAACCAATTGTGCATGCCATTCACCTCCGATATTGTGCAGTATACAGGAAAAATGACGGCTGTGCTGGATCGGTAGTGACTTTTTTGCCGACAGCATCGTGAAGCCAACAGTATCGTGAATATGGAAAGGTCGAGGGCGACTAGGCAATAAGAAAAGTGGCAGTAAAAAGGAATCGCTTCAGGTCTGGGCGATTGCTTTTTACTGCCACTTGGGTGTGTTTGTGTTATTTGGCTTACTGGAGGTGCTATTGAAGGCAGGTGTGGATTTCTTCTATAACGCGTTCACTGGCGCAGGAGCCTGCATGTAAGGACCTTGGTCGCAATGGCCAAATAGCCGCGCCCTCCGTGCTGAAAGTCTATTCTATCGAAGGCAAAGTATGGGTTTGACTTCCGATTTCTATAACACGCTCGCAGTCGCAGAAATCTGCGTGTAAGGACCTCAAGCCTAAATGGCCAAAGACCTATTCTTTGACACTTGTGCTATTTAGGGTTCGTGGGGGATTAGCTTCCGCTTTCTATAACGCGCTCGCCAGCGCAGAAGCCTACATGTAAGGACCCCAGACCAACAATGGCCAAAGCCCAGCCATTCGTGGTCTGGGGCCACTTACATTCCGGCTTCTAACCGCGTTGGTTCGCGCTCACACAAAAAAATCATTTAATGATGGAGACACCGGTTGCCCGGTGCTCTCAAGCTAGACTAAGCAGGACTGGGCCTGCCACCATCGTAACGCTCCATCGATCAAATGATCAAAGTTGGTTGACCTTCAAGGGCCAGCCGGTTTTTTAACTGTGTTTAGACGAGCTCAATGATAACCATTGGGGCACCGTCACCGCGACGTGGCGCAGTCTTCAAGATGCGGGTGTAGCCGCCGTTGCGATCTGCGTATTTTGGTGCCAGGTCACTGAACAGTTTTTGCAAAGCGGACTTCACAATAACGCTGTCTTCTTGTTCCTCGACACTTGCAATTTCGTTGCGGACATAAGCTGCTGCTTGGCGGCGTGCATGTAAATCGCCACGCTTGCCCAAAGTGATCATTTTTTCAGCAGTCGAACGAACTTCCTTAGCGCGGGCTTCGGTTGTGACGATCCGTTCATTGATCAGCAGATCAGTTGTCAGATCACGCAACATTGCTTTACGCTGTGAGCTGGTCCGCCCTAATTTACGGTAACTCATGGATTGGCCTCCTTTTCGAAATTTTAGTCTTCTTTACGCAAACCTAAGCCAAGATCAGCTAACTTGTTTTTAACTTCTTCAAGTGACTTCCGGCCTAAGTTGCGCACTTTCATCATATCGGCTTCTGTTTTGTTGGTTAACTCCTGGACCGTGTTGATCCCGGCACGCTTCAAGCAGTTGTAAGAACGAACCGACAAGTCAAGCTCTTCGATAGTCATCTCAAGCATCTTTTCCTTGTGCGTTTCTTCTTTTTCAACCATAATCTCGGCGTTTTTAGCCTCATCCGTCAGATTGACGAAAATATCCAGGTGTTCGGTCAGGATCTTCGCTGCTAAGCTGATGGCTTCACGTGGTGAGATTGAGCCATTAGTCCAAACATCCAGCGTTAACTTGTCGAAATCATTCCGACGGCCAACACGGGTGCTTTCAACTTGATAGTTAACCCGGCTGATCGGGGTGAAAATCGAGTCGATCGGCAAAACACCGATTGGCATGTCATCAGACTTGTTCTGGTCAGCTGCCACATACCCGCGACCCTTTTTAACAGTCATACGTACATGGAAGTGCCCGCCGTCTGCAACAGTACAAATATACTGTTCAGGATTTAAGACCTCAACATCAGGATCAGTGACGATATCAGCAGCAGTTACCTTAGCCGGACCGTTGACATCAATTTCGATGTTCTTATCTTCATCGGTATTCATCTTGAGTGCCAATTTTTTGATATTCAAAATGATTTGGGTGACATCTTCCAACACACCATCAATTGTCGAGAACTCATGAAGTACCCCGTCAATCTGGATGCTGCTGACAGCTGCGCCCGGTAATGAAGAAAGAAGGATCCGCCGCAACGAGTTACCTAACGTAGTACCGTAGCCGCGTTCCAACGGTTCAACCACAAACTTGCCATAGTTGGTGCTTTCATCAACTTTGGTAATGTTCGGCTTTTCGAATTCGATCATCTAGTTTGTACCCCTTTCAAAACGAGAAGTGAAGATTTGTCTGCCTGACCGCCATAACGGTCGAAGGGTAACAATTAAACACGACGACGCTTTGGAGGACGAGAACCGTTATGCGGAACCGGTGTAACATCACGGATCGCAGTAACTTCAAGACCTGTTGCCTGAAGCGAACGGATTGCAGCTTCACGACCAGAGCCAGGGCCCTTAACCGCAACTTCAACCGACTTCATGCCATGTTCCATTGATTCCTTCGCAGCCGCTTCAGCTGCCATCTGCGCAGCAAACGGCGTTGACTTACGACTACCTTTAAAACCGAGTGCACCAGCAGAGGACCAAGCGATCGCATTGCCGCGAGGGTCCGTGATCATTACTAAGGTGTTGTTGAAGGTTGAGTGGATATGAGCCACGCCAGATTCAACGTTCTTGCGGACACGGCGCTTCCGCGTAGTTTTTCTACCTGCCATCGATCAATGACCTCCTTTAATTATTTTTTCTTACCTGCCATGCTTGCTTTCTTCCCTTTGCGGGTGCGAGCATTGTTTTTGGTGTTTTGCCCACGAACCGGCAAGCCACGACGATGACGGATGCCGCGATATGAACCGATTTCCATCAAACGTTTGATGTTCAAGTTCACTTCACGACGGAGATCGCCTTCAACTTTGTATGAATCCAAAGCTGCACGAATCTTGTCTTCTTGTTCTGGGGTCAGGTCATCTTGACGAACGTCTTCCGGAACACCGGCAGTCTTGAGAACCTTTTGAGCGGTTGTCTTGCCAACACCATAAATATAGGTTAAGGCAATGACGATTTGCTTACCACGTGGTAAGTCGACACCTGCGATACGAGCCATGTACAATGACACCTCCTATTGTTTTAGTTTGTATTATCCCTGACGCTGTTTATGCTTTGGGTTTGCAGAGCAGATAATCATGACCCGACCCTTACGACGGACCACTTTGCAGTGCTCGCACATCTTTTTAACAGATGGACGTACTTTCATGAGAATTTAGCCTCCTTGAGTTGGCAACTACTTGAAACGGTAGGTGATCCGGCCTTTGGTCAAATCGTATGGTGACAATTCAACCGTTACCTTGTCCCCTGGTAAGATCCGAATGTAGTACATACGAATTTTACCGGAAACATGGGCGAGAATTTCCGCACCGTTTTCAAGTTTGACTTTGAACATCGCGTTGGGTAAGGTATCCGTCACGGTGCCTTGGATCTCAATTACATCGTCTTTTGCCACGAAGTGTTTCCTCCTAAAAATTATTGGTTCTATTAACGCGCGAAAAGGGTGAGGCCGATTGGCACTCACCGCATACCGCGATATTGTACCATAATTCTTCGACTTTGAAAACAGTCATGAGGGGCGTGCAATCGTCCAAGCACTTATTTTGCCACAGTCGCCAAAATCGCTTTGATATCGGCAAACACCTTATCGATGTCCTGGTCGCCATTAACCGTGTGCAGCAGGCCCTTCTTCTTATAGAAGTCCAATAACGGCGTGTTCATCTCGATGTTTACTTTAAGCCGATTCTTAACCGTTGCCGGCTTGTCATCTTCACGTTGGAAAAATTCGTGACCGCCGCAACGATCACAAGTGCCGGCAACCTTTGGCGGGTTGTAGATTTTGTGATAAGTTGCTCCGCATGTCTTGCAGATAAACCGACCAGACAAACGGTCAACCAATTTTGCAGGCGCAACATCAATGTTGATAACAGCATCTAACGGCTTCTTAAGATCAGCTGTGATCGTTTCGAGTGCCTCTGCTTGTTGAATGGTGCGCGGAAAGCCGTCAAGCATATAACCGGCGTCGGTATCAGATTCAGCAAGACGTTCTTTGACAATGCCGTTGGTCACGGAATCCGGTACCAACTGTCCCTTATCAATAAACCCCTTTGCTTCTTTACCCAATGCCGTGCCAGCAGCCATTGCAGCTCGAAACATATCCCCAGTAGAAATATGTGCAATCGGATAAGTATCCTCAATCCGTTCTGCCTGCGTGCCTTTCCCTGCACCGGGAAGTCCCATTAAAATGAGATTCACGTTGCATCCTCCTCTAAATATACACGCCAGCGCAACAGCAAAGCCTTAGATTCAAACTAAATGTCTGAATCTTTTGACTGCCAGGTGCACTAGCCCATACACTGCTTTTGCCGCGTTAGCCGATTCGAAAATCGAACCGATTAACGTACGATTTTGTTTACTTCTTCTGATCATCCTTAACCAAATCACCACGGATAAAGCCGACATACTCACGTTTCATGAGCAAGCCGTCTAACTGCCGAACTAATTCAATCGCAGTCATGACAACAATCAGCAGGCTGGTACCACCAAGTCCAATTGATTGTGGCAAACCCCAAATGTTAGCGGCCAGTTGCGGTAATAAGGCAACCAAACCAAGGAATAATGCCCCGACTGTTGACAAACGCATAAGCAGTCGCGAGATATAATTCTCGGTTTCCTTACCCGGCCAAACACCGGGAATGTAGCTGCCTTGTTTGGTTAGGTTTTCTGCGACCTTTTCGGGATTGACCTGAACGAACGCATAGAAGAATGTGAACAGGATAATCAAAATCGTATAGATCGCAGTTCCGGCAGGCTTTTGCATATTGAAGATGTTGGTCATGACCTGATACCAGCCATCACTACCATGATTCTTCTGAAAAGCCATTAAAATTGTCTGCGGGGTTACAATGAAAGAACTCGCAAAAATAACCGGAATAACACCGGCAACGTTCACCTTAAGTGGCAGGTAACTATTGCTACCTGCACTGGTAACGCGGCGGGTATACTGAATCGGAATCTTGTAGTTTGCTTGTTGTACCCAAGTAACGAAAGTGATCACGATAATCACAATCACTGCCAAGGCGGCCAAGAACGCAATTCCTTTCCAGATCTCGGCGCCGGAGTACACCTGAACATTGTCCCGATATAACTCTTGAAGACCTGAAGGCAGGCGTGCAACGATCCCTGAGAAGATCAGCAACGAAACACCATTACCAAGCCCCTTATCGGTGATTTGCTCACCCATCCAGGTCAGCAACATCGTGCCGCCGGTAAGGATGATACCGATCGTAATGTAGGTGCTAACAGATGGATTCTTGACCAAGCCCATCGAACTTAACGTTTGAAAGCCGGCCGTGATCCCAATTGCCTGAAAGAACCCAAAAATGATGGTTAGATAACGGGTGACCTGATTCAGCTTACGCCGACCGACTTCCCCTTGCTTGCTCCACTCAACAAATTTCGGAACGATATCCATTTGCAGCAGCTGAACCACAATTTGCGCCGTAATATACGGCGAAACCCCCATCGAAAAGATGGAGTACTGAGCAAGTCCGCCACCACTGACGGTATCCAGCAGTGAGATCAAGCCTGTCGAGCCAATTGACTGCAGTGCCTTTGCGTTAATGCCCGGCACCGCGATCAGTGTACCTAATCGATAGACCAATAAAACCGCTAAAGTGAAGAGGATCTTGTTACGGATGTCTTTAACCTTGAGCGCGTTTTTTAGGGTCCTCAGCATTAGATCACCTCAATCGAACCGCCAGCTGCTTCAACGGCAGCTTTTGCTGCGGTTGAAGCTTTTGCAACCTTAATGGTCAATTTTTTCTCAAGTTTGCCGTCTGCCAGCAACTTGACACCGTTCTTTTCGTTCTTAACAATACCAGCGTCGATCAAGGCTGCTGGTGTTACTTCGGCACCATCGTCGAAGCGGTTAAGATCGGAAAGGTTAACGATTGCGTATTCTTTGCGGTTAATGTTGTTGAAACCGCGTTTAGGCATCCGCCGGAACAATGGCATCTGGCCACCTTCGAAGCCAAGACGCGTCTTGCCGCCCTGACGTGCCAATTGACCCTTTGTCCCTTTACCGGCTGTTTTACCTTGACCGCTAGAAGTACCGCGGCCCAGACGTTTGCGGGCATGACGGGAGCCGACGCTCGGCTTTAATTCGTGCAATTGCATACTCTTGGGCACCTCCTTGTCGAAATAATGTATTAATCCTTGATTTCTTCAACAGAAACCAAGTGTGAAATTTGGAAAATCGCACCGCGAGTGGCTGCGTTGTCTGGCTTAATTACCGAGCTATTTACCCGGTTTAAACCTAATTCCTTCACAATCTTACGTTGCTTAGGAAGACGGTGGGCAGCACTACGGGTCAAAGTAATCTTCAATTGAGCCATGTGTTTACCTCCTAGTCTTCAAGCGATGACGCAGAAACGCCGCGCAATTCAGCAACTTGTTCCCGAGTCCGCAATTGTGAAAGGCCGTCCATAGTTGCGCGAATCATGTTGATTGGCGTATTCCGACCGAGAGACTTACTGGTGATATCGGCAATGCCGGCAAGTTCCATGACGGAACGGATAGCGCCACCAGCAGCAACCCCGGAACCTTCTTCAGCAGGCTTCAACAGCACTTCACCAGCGCCGAAGTGACCAATAACTTCGTGAGGAATGGTTGTTCCCACGATCGGTACTTCGATGAGGCTCTTCTTGGCTGCGTCAACAGCTTTACGGATTGCTTCAGGTACTTCTTGGGCTTTACCGGTTGCAAAGCCGACGTGACCGTTCTTGTCACCGACAATTGCAATTGCAGCAAAACGCAGGCGCCGACCACCTTTAACAACCTTTGTAACACGGTTGATGGCAACGACCTGGTCTTCTAAGTCCAATTGGTTTGGATCGATAAATGATGCCATGTGTTGGTTATCCTCCTTTTTACTAGAATTCGAGGCCATTTTCACGTGCTGCTTCAGCTAACGCAGCAACGCGACCATGGTACAGATAACCACCACGGTCAAAGACCACAACTTTATGACCATCCGCAACAGCGCGCTTGGCAATCAATGCGCCAACCTGTGCAGCAGCGTCGGTCTTGTTTTCAGGATCTTTAATGTCCTTATCAAGAGTGGAGGCACTTGCTAGCGTCACACCCGCTACGTCATCAATTAATTGCGCGTAGATGTTTTTATTGGAACGGAAAACGTTCAAGCGTGGGCGCTCGCTCGTACCAGAAATCTTGCCTCGTACGCGGGCGTGACGCCGTTGCCGAGTCTTGTTCTTATCTGGCTTTGAAATCACAATGTTCACCTCTTGTTAAATTTGTTGAAGGTTACGACTACTTACCAGTCTTACCTTCCTTATGACGGACATGTTCGTCAACGTAACGAATCCCTTTACCCTTATAAGGTTCAGGTGCACGGACGGAACGAACAACGGCTGCGAATTGGCCAACAACCTGTTTTGAGATCCCACTGATGATGATCTGAGTGGTGCTTGGAACTTCAACAGTAATCCCTTTTGGTGCGGTCATTTCAACTGGATGTGAGTAACCGACGTTCAAAACAAGCTTTTCGCCTTGCTTTTGGGCACGATAACCAACACCGACCAGTTTCATTTCTTTCTTGTAGCCTTCGGTAACCCCGACGACCATATTGTTTAAGTTGGCACGCATGGTACCGTGGATAGCCTTATACGAATCATCAGGACGGGTGAAACTGATTTCGTCGCCTTCTTGATGCATTTCGATTTCCGGGACAAAATGACGCGTCAATTCGCCTTTAGGACCCTTAACCGTGATGTTGTCGCCATCTTTGGTGACAGTGACACCGGCTGGGACTTTAATGACTTTATAACCAATACGACTCACTTATCGGCACCTCCTTTTTGATGTAATGAATTACCAAACGTAAGCGAGTACTTCGCCGCCGACGTTCTTGGCGCGAGCTTCCTTATCGGTGATAACACCTTCGGAAGTTGAGATAATTGCAATTCCTAAACCATTCAGAACCTTAGGAACAGCATCGCTCTTAACGTATGAGCGCAGACCCGGTTTGGAGATCCGCTTCAAGCCAGAGATAACCCGTTCATTGTTCTTACCATACTTCAAGAAAATGCGGATCATGCCTTGCTTGTCATCATCGATAACTTCGTAGTCACGGATGAACCCTTCACGTTTAAGAATCTCAGAAATGTCTTTCTTCATCTTTGATGCAGGTACGACCAAGGACTCGTGACGCACCATATTAGCGTTACGGATCCGGGTCAAGTAATCTGCGATTGGATCGGTCAAGACCATTGATTTAACCTCCTTTGTCTAGTGATTACCAGCTAGCTTTGCGCATGCCTGGAATTTGGCCGGCATGTGCTAACTCACGAAGGCAAATCCGGCAGAGTTTGAATTTACGATATACGGAATGCGGACGGGCACACCGTTGGCACCGCGTATATTCTTGGACTGCAAATTTTGCAGGCCGATTGTTTTTAGCGATCATTGACTTCTTAGCCAAGTAGCGGACCTCCCTTATTTGGCGAATGGCATCCCGACTTGCGTAAGCAATTCGAGTGCTTCTTCATCAGTATTTGCCGTTGTGACAATAACAACATCCAATCCACGAACCCGATTAACCTTATCGTAATCGATTTCTGGAAAAATCAGTTGTTCCTTAACACCCAACGTATAGTTCCCGCGGCCGTCGAAGGACTTAGGGGAAATACCATGGAAGTCACGCACACGCGGCAGGGAGACATTGATCAGCTTATCTAAGAAATCATACATGCGTTCGCCACGCAGGGTCACCTTTGCGCCGATTGGCATGCCTTCACGCAGACGGAAGCCCGCGATACTCTTCTTGGCCTTGGTGATCAGCGGATGCTGGCCAGAGATCAGTGTCAATTCATCAACAGCTTCATCCAGCAACTTAGCATTCTGGGTTGCATCACCAACACCCATGTTCAACACGATCTTTTCGATCTTAGGTGCCTGCATGGTGCTCTTATAGTTGAACTTGCTTACCAATGCAGGGGCGATTTCTTTGCTATAACGTTCTTCAAGACGATTCTCCATGAAAAAGTTTGTCCTCCTTCCCTATTATTTATCGATTGCGGTGCCAGACTTCTTAGCAATCCGCACTTTGTTGCCATCTTTAACTTCAGAACCGACCCGGGTCGGCTTGTTGGTTTCAGGATCCAGAAGCATCACGTTGGAAACGTGAATAGGTGCTTCTTTATCGATGATACCGCCTTGCGGATTGGCGTTGTTCGGCTTTTGGTGCTTTTTGATCATGTTGATACCTTCAACGACAACTTTATCAGCGTCTTTCAGGACCTTTGTGATCTGGCCTTCTTTGCCGGCATCTTTGCCACGCATAACCCGCACTTTGTCACCAGTTTTGAACTTCATGTATCGCACCTCCTATTTGGTCAGAATGATTAAAGCACTTCGGGCGCTAAGGAGACGATCTTCATGAAATCGCCGTCACGCAATTCACGTGCCACAGGTCCAAAGATACGAGTCCCACGTGGGCTCTTGTCAGCGTTGATGATGACAGCTGCGTTCTCATCGAACTTGATGTAGGAACCGTCGGCACGGTGAGCACCGGACTTGGTCCGAACAATGACAGCCTTAACAACATCAGCCTTCTTGACAACGCCACCTGGTGTTGCTTGTTTTACAGTTGCGACAACGATATCACCGATGTTACCGGTCTTGCGGTATGAGCCGCCAAGTACCTTGATAACAAGGATTTCACGTGCGCCTGAGTTATCTGCTACTTTAAGACGACTTTCTTGCTGAATCACGGATTTGGTCCTCCTTTCATTCTAAAAATGATTAGATGATAACTGCCTTTTCGACAATGTTCAATAAACGGAAACGCTTATTGCGTGATAAAGGACGAGTCTCCGCGATTTGCACAATATCGCCAACTTTAGCGCTATTGTCTTCGTCATGCGCATAAAACTTCTTGGAATACTTAACACGCTTGCCATAAACAGGGTGTGTTTTGTATGTGCTGACTTCCACGGTGATGGTCTTGTCCATTTTATCCGAGACCACGCGGCCTTGATAAACTTTACGAGAATTACGTTCTGCCAAGGTAAATGTCTCCTTTCCGATTATTTATTGAGTTCCTGTTGTCGAAGGACCGTTTTGATCCGTGCAATGTTTTTGCGAACCTGCTTCAAGCGAGCGGTGTTTTCCAATTGGCCAGTCGCCTGTTGGAAGCGCAAGTTGAACAGTTCTTCTTTATATTGCTTCTCTTTGTCGAGCATCTCAGCAGTGGTTAATGCAGTAATTTCTTTAGCCTTCATTTGATTGCCCACCTACTTCCTCGCGTGAAACGATCTTGGTGCGGATTGGGAGTTTGTTGGATGCTAAGCGCAAAGCTTCCTTTGCGACTGCTTCGGATACGCCACCGACTTCAAACATGATCTTCTCACGTTTAACGACTGCAACCCATCCGGTCGGTGCACCTTTACCATTACCCATCCGGACGCCGACACCTTTACTGGTGTAGGACTTGTGAGGGAAAATGCGGATCCATACTTTCCCACCACGCTTCATATAACGGGTCATCGCAACACGCGCTGCTTCGATCTGGCGGTTGGTGATCCAATGGGATTCCAATGCTTCCAAACCATATTCGCCGAAGTCAACGTTCTTGCCGCCCTTGGCTGCACCGCGCATCTTCCCACGGAATTCACGACGATGCTTGACACGCTTAGGTACTAACATTGATTATTTCCCTCCTTTCGCACTATTTTGCTGTGGCTTTTCAGGTAAAATTTCACCACGATTGATCCAGGTTTTGATCCCGATCCGGCCATAAGTGGTTGCTGCTTCTTCCCATGCATAGTCGATATCGGCACGCAAGGTGTGCAGCGGTACTAAGCCTTCGTTGTAATGTTCGCGACGAGCAATGTCGGCACCATTCAAACGACCGGAAGCCTGGGTTTTGATCCCCTTGGCACCTGCCCGCATGGTCCGCTGCATTGCCTGACGCATTGCACGACGGAATGCAATCCGCTGTTCAAGCTGACGAGCGATGTTCTCGCCGACAAGCTTGGCATCCAGATCAGGTTTCTTGATTTCAATGATGTTGATGTGAACTTGACGCCCGGTCAGCTTGTTAAGCTGCTTACGCAAGTTTTCAACTTCAGAACCGCCTTTGCCGATAACCATACCCGGCTTAGCAGTATGAATGGAAATGTTGACGCGCTTTGCGGCACGTTCGATTTCGATACGTGATACGGAAGCTTCTGAAAGCTTCTTATTGATGAAGTTTCGGATTTCAATGTCTTCATGCAAGTAGTCAGCAAAGTCTTTGTCTGCATACCACTTGGCATCCCAGTCACGGATGACACCGACACGGAAACCGGTTGGATTAATCTTTTGACCCACGCGTTATCCCTCCTTATGCTTCTTTTTCGGATACGACCACGGTGACGTGGCTTGTCCGTTTATTGATCGGTGATGCGCTCCCCTTGGCACGAGGACGGAACCGCTTGAGGGTCGGGCCTTCGTTGACATAAGCTTTGCTTACATAAAGGTTTTGTGCATCTAAGTCATAGTTATGTTCTGCATTTGCAATAGCAGATTTGAGCACTTTCTCGATGATCGGTGAACCGGATCGAGGGGTAAACTCAAGAATTGCCAGAGCTTCAGCAACATCGCGACCACGAATCAAGTCGATTACCAAGCGCGCTTTGCGAGCAGCAATCCGAACTGTCTTGGCCGTTGCCGTTGCAGACGTAATTTGATCAGCCATGAATGTTGTGCTCCTTTCTAGCGTGCTGTTGTCTTCTTGTCATCGGTGTTGTGACCGCGGAAGGTACGCGTAGGAACAAACTCGCCCAACTTGTGACCAACCATGTCTTCACTCACGAAAACCGGGACATGTTTGCGACCATCGTAAACGGCGATGGTGTAACCAATGAAACTTGGAAAAATAGTGGAACGACGGGACCATGTACGAATAACGGTCTTCTTGTCGTTATCTGCCTGCGCTTCA
The DNA here is from genome assembly GCF_030770335.1 of Lacticaseibacillus zeae subsp. silagei. Taxonomy (NCBI): domain Bacteria; kingdom Bacillati; phylum Bacillota; class Bacilli; order Lactobacillales; family Lactobacillaceae; genus Lacticaseibacillus; species Lacticaseibacillus zeae. Next base: position 2,530,082 of record NZ_CP132484.1, read on the forward strand.
ATCTTCTTCAGGAGATGAGCGTCGGCAAAAGGTCCTTTTTTAAGACTGCGACCCATTGTGTGACCTCCTTTAATCGATGTAACACATTAATGTGTTTACTTCGTCTTGCGGTGACGAACGATGAACTTCTCGGACTTAGCTTTGTGATCCCGGGTCTTCTTACCCAAGGTCTTCTTGCCCCATGGTGATAATGGTGACGGACGACCGATTGGCGCTTTACCTTCACCACCACCATGCGGGTGATCGTTAGGGTTCATAACAGAACCACGAACCGTCGGACGGAAGCCTAACCAGCGCTTACGGCCAGCTTTACCAATGCTGATCAATTCGTGTTGTTCGTTGCCGACAGCACCGATTGTGGCACGGTTTTCACCCAGAACCAAGCGAACTTCGCCGGAAGCCAACTTGATGGTCACGTACTTGTCGTTGTCTTTACCCAGTAACTGAGCAGAAACACCGGCGGAACGGGCTAGCTGAGCACCTTTACCTGGCTTTAATTCAATGTTATGAATCGTGGTACCTGCCGGGATATTCTTCAACTGCAGCGTATTGCCGACTTTGATATCAACATTTTCGCCGGAGTAAACTTTGTCGCCAACCTTGAGACCTTTTGGTGCCAAGATGTAGGACTTAACCCCGTCTTCATAATGCAGTAAAGCGATGTTTGCGGTCCGGTTTGGATCGTATTCAATGGCTTTAACCGTTGCGGCCATGCCATCTTTATTCCGCTTGAAGTCAATCACACGGTAGAATTGCTTGTGGCCGCCGCCACGATGACGAACCGTGATATGGCCGTGGGCATTACGTCCTGCCGTATGGCTTTGGCTGACCAGCAAAGTCTTTTCAGGCTTTGTCTTGGTGATTTCAGCAAAGTCGGAACCGGACATGTTACGCCGGCCGTTGCTTGTTGGTTTGTATTTTCTAATCGCCACGTGTTTTACCTCCTATAACGAATTTTTGTTACTTGTTATCGTTATCTTCATCAGCGAAGATCTTGATTTCTTTAGAATCGGCGCTCAAGGCAACTAAGGCCTTGCGACGACGACGCGTCATGCCTTCGTAACGGCCCTGACGCTTCTTCTTACCGCGAACGTTAGCAATGTTGACATTGACCACTTTCACGCCGAAGATTTCTTCAACAGCCTTGCGAACCTGTTGCTTCGTTGCATGGAGCGCAACTTCGAATGTGTATTTACGGTTATCCATTTCAGCCATCGATTGCTCGGTGACGATCGGACGTAAAATGATATCGCGTGCTTCCATTATGCAAGCACCTCCTCAATCTTTTGGAGCGCAGATTGGGTTAAGATCAATTTCTTGTAATCAATAGCGTCCAAGACGTTGATACCCTCTGCAGGAACAACTTTCACATTCGGCAGGTTGCGTGCCGCTTTGGCAGCAACTTCATTGCCGTCTTCGAGCACAACCAATGCCTTTTCGTTAACCTTGAGACCGTCTAAAACATTTTGGAATGCCTTAGTCTTTGGTGTGTCAAAGTTCAAGCCATCAACAACGACAAGGTCGCTATCAAGAACCTTCTGTGAAAGTACGGATTTGATCGCCAAACGACGAACCTTCTTAGGCAGCTTGTAAGCATAGCTGCGTGGGGTTGGTCCAAAGACGATCCCACCGCCACGCCATTGCGGACTGCGGATTGAACCTTGGCGGGCACGACCGGTACCCTTTTGGCGCCAAGGCTTGCGACCGCCACCGGAAACAGCGGAACGGTTCTTAACGGCGTGAGTACCTTGACGAAGGGAAGCTCGTTGCATCACGACTGCGTCAAACACGACGTTTTCATTTGGTTCGACTGCCCAGATGGCATCGTTGAGTTCAACTGTGCCGTTTTCTGAGCCATCTTGCTTATATAAAGTAACGTTAGCCATTAGTTATTGTCCTCCCTTCGTATTATTTAGCTGCTTTAACAGCAGAACGGATTGTAACAAAGGACTTGTTTGCCCCTGGGACATTACCTTTGATCAACAGAACATTGTGATCTGTGTCAGCAGCAACGACTTGCAGGTTTTGCATGGTGCGGGTACGATTACCCATCCGGCCAGGCAATTTCTTACCCTTGAAGACCTTGTTGATGATGGCGCCAAGAGAACCTGGACGACGATGGTAACGAGAACCGTGAGCCATAGGACCGCGGGACTGACCATCTTTCTTGATGTTACCTTGATAACCGTGACCTTTGGAAGTACCGGTGACGTCCACAATGTCGCCTGCTGCGAATTCGTCAGCTTTCACTTCGCTGCCGACTTCATAATCACTAAGCGCTACATCGCGGATTTCGCGAACGAAGCGCTTAGGGGTCGTGTCAGCCTTTTTGGCGTGACCGACGCTTGGCTTATTCGTCAAGACTTCACGCATATCGCCGTAGCCCAGCTGAACTGCTTCGTAACCGTCAGATTCAACGGTCTTGACTTGCATTACAACGTTGGGCGTTACGTCGATGACGGTAACGGGAACAAGTTCGCCGTTTTCGGTGAAGACCTGCGTCATGCCAACTTTTTTGCCTAAGATTCCTTTACGTGCCATGGGTACACCTCCTATTTCTATAGATTATAATTTGATTTCGATATCGACGCCGCTTGGCAAGTCGAGCTTCATCAAAGCATCGACTGTCTTCGGTGTTGGGTTCACAATATCGATCAGACGTTTATGTGTCCGCATTTCGAATTGTTCACGTGAATCCTTGTACTTATGCGGGGAACGCAGCACCGTATAGATTGTGCGTTCTGTTGGCAGCGGGATCGGACCTGAAATTGTTGCGCCAGTGCGCTTTGCAGTGTCCACGATCTTGTCTGCGGATTGATCGAGAATCCGGTGTTCATAAGCCTTCAGCCGGATCCGAATCTTTTGTTTTGCCATTGTGTGACCTCCTTCGTCTATTATCAGTTAGTAGACTAGCTCCGTGAAAATTACCAACTCGCTGCCGTGGCAAAGCGGCCGGGCGTGTCGCAACCTCTCACATCCACGCTACTCTGGTTCACCTTTGGAACCAAGTGCACAGTTATCCCCTTCGAGAAACAGCACTCTTGATAGTATACAAAAACATTCATGGCATTACAAGCATTTCTTGTGGTTTGCAGAAAAAACATGCGCGCTACGATCTGTTTCTTCTATAATACAAGTCAATCATTTCATCGGTAAGCTCTTTTGGCTCCGCCAGCACGTAACGTACTGATCTAAGCAAACTTGTTTTCTCACGAAGCCGTCTGTGCTACATTCAATGAAAGTACGTTAATCTCGACAACGGATTGGAGCCCAATCATGAAATTTGACCACTATAAAAAAATTGTCAACGCAGCCTTAGACGTTCTACTCGGCTTGCTTGCTATTGTTGTCGTTGTCTTCATGCTCCGTTACATCATCGATATCGGCAGCATGATCCTCCGGCCGCTTTCAGCCGACCTATTTGGCAAGGTCATTCAGGAAGTCACCAGCTTCTTCATGCTGTTCGAGTTCGTGATCATGCTCATTCGTTACATTGAAGAAGGCCACCACATTCCCATCCGCTACCTTATCCTGATTTCGATGACGGCCATCCTGCGTCAACTGCTGGTTCTTCATGATCGCGGTACGGAAACTTTGTTACTGACGCTCGCCATTCTCGTGCTAGCTGGGGTTCTGACCGTTTTCTCGTATGTCAGTGGCGATTTCAAGCATTCGCGCGATGAAAAAGATGTGGATATTGACCAGCATTTTTAGAGCTTAGTGCTCCTGTTGGCCGTTAATTTTGATCGATCTGCTGAAGAATCTCCCGAAAGTCTTGCTCTATTTAAAAAAGCATGACAGACACGTCAACTAATCTTAGTTGACGGTCTGCCGTGCTTTCTTTTGTTATTCACTTTTCGACAGAACAACGCTGCCATGATTCTTTTCCGTTCGCTGAGAGCCTTATCCCCACGACAAACTTCTCAACAGCTTGTCTTGCATTATGTTGAACGCAAAGCCATCTCTAGAATGATGCAATCCCCAAAACCACATCATCGCGTACGACTCGCACCCAAACATCCGATGTGTTTACCCGACTCATTAAACTAGCCAACCTAACTGATGTATCAATGCCAGTGGCCATCCCCACGATCGTCACTAACAAGATTTTCAATTACCGCAATATTGTCTATCGCTATTTTGCGTGGCGATACTTACGAACACCCGCAAAGCCCAAAACCGCAATGATCAGCGCGCCAGCTTCGGTCAAAACGATACCGCTTTGACTCTCACCTGTTGCTGGGTAAGCATGTTTCCCATACTTTTGGATCATGCGACTAAGTGGTTGCGCGCTGGCAGGCTCCGTCTTGACTAATGGCGTTACTGTTGCAGCTTTAGCGGGGCCGGTAGCAGACTTAGGGGCATTCGAACCTGCCGGCGTAGTAGCAGCTGGGCCCGTGGCGCTGGAGGCAGCTGAGCTATTGGCGCTGGAAGCAGCAGAACTCGATGCACTTGAGGCAGCGGAACTCGCAGCGTTGGAGGTAGCGGAACTGGCTGCGCTAGAGGCCGCTGAACTCGCCGCGCTGGAGGTAGCAGAACTTGAAGCGCTTGAAGCGGCTGAACTGGCTGCACTTGAGGTTGCTGAACTGGCGGCGCTGGAGGCACTGGAGGCACTGGAGCTATTAGCACTAGACGTCGCTGAGCTTGATGCACTTGAATCAGCTGAATTCGCGGCGCTGGAGGTCGCGGAACTGGCAGCACTCGACGCAGTAGAATTATTGGCACTAGATGCCGCAGAACTTGATGAACCGGAAGCAGCCGAGCTTGCTGCGCTAGAAGTAGCGGAACTGGCTGCACTTGATGCACTGGAACTATTAGAGCCGGAGGTTGAAGAACTACCGCCACTTGCTGGCGTGTTCGGTTCTGGGCCTGGATCCAGTTGGGCAACACGTGCCTCAATACTATTGATCAACTCTGCTAATGCAGCATCTTGCTGTGCATTATAATTCCTAATTTTTTGAGGTAAGTTCATCAGTATTACGTCATCATTTGCAATCCTCGCATAAATTACTTTTTGCGCATCAACATAAGCTTGTTGCGCGGATTGATAATCTTTAGCCTGTTGCTGTTGAAGCTTTGCGAGATTGTCTTTTATCTGTTCAATCTTTGTATCTATTTCGTGGTTGTTATCTACTGGAAGTGAGGTATCTTTTTCCGGAACAGTAGCTATATTCTTTCCATCGGCTGAATAGCGAACCCCATTAAAATTGAGAACCCATTCATTATCAGCAATTTTTTGAATGGCAAAACCGCCTGTTACATCACCGTCTTCACCTAGAAGAATCTCTCGGTGTCCCTCGTTGGAATCGCCATCCCAATTCAGCATGCCATTTATATCATCAGCAACAGCCTGCAAAACTTCCACCATTGTCAGTGAACCATTACGCGTCCCTTTATAACCATTGGGATTAGCATTTGCAATACACTCAGAAGCTCCCCCACCATATTGAGCGAATATGCGTTTAATTGCTTCGGCATTATGGTGCATGTCTGTGTCTGTACGCATAGAATCACTACGCTCTTGAACCAGTGCCAAAAAGCTCTCAGTGGAGACCAATGATGCTATGCCAAGCGCCTTACGATAATTGTTAATCAGCATCATAGCATACTGATTAACTTCGGCTTTTTGAGCTGCGCTTAACTGATCGTTTTGAACTGTATCAGAAAGAACCCATGACGGCGTATTCACATCATCCGACATATGTTCCAGATCAGCTTTATCCGAATAGTTATCAAATGGCTTTCTGTCAGCAGGATTTGAAAGGGGATCTAACTTGTCTATACTGTTCACCTGATCATCTGTGAACACTGACAAATTCTGTACTAAGTAACCTCCATTCCAAGTCTTATTTTGCTCATCATTTGGTGATACGATGTTGCTCCAAGCACCTGTACGAGCCACATAATTAAATGTGCCACCATCTCCAACTTGAATATTTGGCGTAACTCTCTGAGAATTCAAATCTTTAATTTCATTAGCAGCAGCTTGGCTTGCTGCAGCGTAACTATTTGCTTGGGCTGCTTTTTTTGCAGCTAAACTAACTGGCCCATCAGATTGAAGTTTTTCAAATTCTGCATCGTCTTTTTCTTTTTGAGCTTCTGCTTGGCTAACAACGTTGTCCCCATAAGCACTTTTAGCCGCTTCTGTTTTAGTTTTCGCATCCGCTTCCTGCTTTGCCGCATCCGCCTTTGCCTGATCATACTTAGCCTTAGCTGCCTTCCACTGCTCATCTGTCATACTTGCCGAAGAAGGTGCTGGTGCATTGGTTTGCACCGCAGCAGTAGCAGCCTTTGCCGCAGCACTGGCCGGTTGTGCAACTTGAACGGAAGTTGTTGATGCCACTTTTTGTCCCGCCGGCGCTGCAGTCTGCGCCGTTGAGACCGTTGCTTCCTGAGCCTGTGCTGCCTGACTTGAAGCAGCTGAAGAAGGTGTTGCGGCGTCAGTCTTATGAACCTCTTTGATTGACTGCACGGTCAACTGCGGCTGTGTTTCCGCTGCCCGGACGGTTTGTGTCTGGGTCACGCCAAAACCACCAATCGCCAACGCAAATGCTGAAGCTACCACCCATTGGCTACCGCGTTTATACATTTTCTTCTTATCATCTACCACATGTTGTGCAAATCGATTGTATAACATTGTGTCCCCTCCAATTCATGTATGTACTCGTGGATCCATGAACAATAAAAATTATACGAAACAATTAGGCGTGTTATACCTAGTGAAGCTTTTCAACCATCATTTTCATGCAAATCCCAGCATGGCAGTAGTCGGGAACTAGCATTTTTTGAGCGTCTCTCCGCTTTTCTCAAGCTGTTACTAGCGACATCCTTTCAAAATTGTTCATTTCAATTTTGTCATTGATAACAGAAAACCTTCTACAAGACAACAAAAAGCCGTTTATGTCGCCAGACACCTCAATTTAGGTGTTGGTGACATAAACGGCTTTTTAACTTAATACAATTAACTGGTGATTAAATCTTCCCTACCAGCGCTGCACCCGGCTTCAATGTCTTTTCGCCTGGTTGCCAGTTTGCGGGGCATACTTGGTCGCCATGGGCTGCAACAAATTGGGCTGCTTGCAAGGTACGGAGAATTTCATTCGCATTGCGGCCGATGCCGAAGTTGTTGACGGAATATGTTTGGATGACGCCATCCGGATCAACGATGAAAGTGCCGCGGAAGGCTTGGCCACTTGCGGCATCGCGTACGTCAAGCGCACTGGCCAAGGTGCCGGCTGGATCGGCAACCATCGGATATTCAACCTTCTTGATGGTCGGACTTGCTTCTGCCCAAGCCATATGCACAAATTCGGTATCTTCAGAGACTGAATAGACTTCAGCACCGACTGATTTGAACTGGTCATAATGATCTTGCAAATCGCCTAATTCGGTTGGGCAAACAAAGGAGAAGTCTGCCGGATAGAAACAGATCACGGCCCACTTGCCGCGCATGTCTTGATCGGTCACCGTGTGGAAATCCCCGTTTTGATAGGCGGTCAAGCTGAACGCCGGTAATTTTTGTCCAATAAAGCTCATAATATTGCCTCCAATGTTAGAATGATTATCATCTACGTATTAAGGATAGCCGTTTGTGAGGCTTTTGACAAGAGCGTTTTGGGCAATGGTGGTCCAAATGGCCAAAAAAATACCGCAACCAGTTTGAACTATCTCACTGGTTGCGGATGGCTACATGTCATCTGATAGGTTGTAATGTGATAAGTCAGAAATCCCATAGCGTTCTTTGAGTGACGTAGCAAAAACCCAAACCACGTAGTCGCGCAGATATTTTGGCGCTAGTATTTTGACCAGTCCGCCTTGGCCTAGCAGCCACATGCGAATACCGAAGCCATCGTTGACTGCAATTTCAATGTGGTAAACTCGCCGCGCGTATGGATTGGCGTTGTCTGGATCCACACGAATCGGCTTGGGGTCGACCTTGGCTTGCGGGAAGCGGTCGGTCACATAAGTCGGGTCATAAGCATATTCGATTTCCAGGTTGATAGGCTTACCCAGATACGGATACCAAGTGTGCACTTGCAGCCGCCCGCCTTGGAACCGGTCATCGTGATTGTGGGTCGGATGATGGCCATAGAATTTCAGGTTGCTGATGGCATCCAAGCGAAACTTGGCAAACTTACCGTGATCGGGGTTTTCAAATTGTTCGTCGCTGCCATCGACGATCAGATAGAAGAACAGGTCGCCGAAGAAGAGCCCTGTCGGCAGTTTATGGTCAAAATGATGCTGCTCACCATGATACGTGAAGTCGAAGCTGATCAGTTCATGATTGACAATCGCCTGGCTGAGTCGCTCCAACCGGTCACTCAACGGCATCTTCGGGACACCGCGATATTCAAAGATCGGATTCCGCATCACTGCAACGCTGCCTTTATGATCGGCACCGGTTGGCATGAGCTGGTGCAACAACGATTTCATCTCATCGGTTGCCAAGCCACGACTAGCCGTCAAAATCAAGCCGACCGCCATTAACTGGCCGTCCGTCAACTTGGTCCCTTGAGCACGCAAGTCCGACTGCAAGCGATAGTGCCCGGCCGGCATTTTGGCAAAGGCATCTGGCTCGTCCAGCTCCCGGTCAAACAGCCGTCTGATTGCGGCAATATCCCGCCGAATGGCTGATTCGTCTTTTCCAAATTCCGCCATCAAATCCTGTTTGGTCAATACATCCCCGCGCAGCAAGCGTAACAAAATCGTGACAATCCGTTCCTGACTCGACACCCAACCTACCTCCAATGCAAAGGTTATTATATAACGTCGAGTATACTATACTGCCGCACAGAGCGGGAGGTGATTTTTGTGGTTGATTATCCGAAACTGGCGGCATCCCTGTCATCGCAAGTCATGAATGCTTGTGATGGTAGCCTAATCATCTTCAAATCGCTTAAAAAAATCTTTCAGTGGGCTCTGACTTTCCGCGGTTTTCGCATCGGCGACATTCTGTTCGTGCAATTTCAAGATGGCGATCCGCTCCTGCAAAGCCTTTTTGACATATGCCGCGACCAGTCGTGCGAATGGTTCCATATCGTGCTTGCTGCGGCTTATCTCCAATGCATCCATGTACGCCGATCGTGCCTTTGGATCCGGCTGAATATTAATTACCGGATAGCCGTGTCGCGTCAAGACCATGTTCATCAACAGGCGTGCGGTTCTGCCATTGCCATCAAAAAACGGGTGAATCGCGACAAACTTGGCATGAAGCTGGGCAGCATACAAAACCGGATGCGACTCTTTTTCAGCTTGCTTCATCCACTGAATCAACGTCGCCATCGCCGGTTTGATTTCGAACGGTTCAAGGTACGGTCGATCTTTTGCCCCACTCGGCCAAACAAGCAGCGTCCGAAACTGACCGGCCTCACTGCGCTGTCTGACTGTTTGCAAGGTTACAATGCGGTTAATATCGCGAATATCCCGTTCACTAATCGGCTCATTGCCAATCGCCAATTTCTCAACAAAATCATATGCTTCACTGAGGTCAAGCGTTTCAAGAATGTCTTTCACTGGTGCGCCATGGATCGTCAACCCGTCATCCAGAATCGACTCGGTTTCCGCCTGACTCAGACTGTTGCCTTCGATCGCATTTGACGACCAGACATGGTCAACTTTAATCTGTTGCCGCAACATTTTAGCCTGGGTGGCATCTAGCGGGCGATATTGTTGCATTTCATCGTGCAATTCTGTCAGTTCGCTCAATATCTCGTCAATATCCATGGTCTCCCTCCTCACAAACATATTTCCCTTCTGAACTGTTAACAAAGTTTACTTTAACGTGGTAGAGAAAATGCTGCTGCTACTCATTCGCTTTTATCATATCAGTCAGCCAACAAAAAAACACGGTAGACATGTCAATCTGATCAGTTGACTGTCTGCCGTGCTTTTATTCAATGTTGACGCTGGGCATTCAAGGATTATTCCTTGGTTGCGACACCGCCGCCATTTTTCTTGATGATTTCTGCTTGGATGCTCTTTGGTACTGGTTCGTAGTGGTCGAAGGTCATGGTAAAGGTACCACGGCCCTGGGTCGCACTACGCAAGGTGGTTGCATAACCGAACATTTCGGCAAGTGGCACCATGGCGTTAACCAATTGAGCATTCCCACGAGCTTCCATACCTTCAACGCGACCGCGACGTGCCGTGATTTGGCCCATCACATCGCCAAGGTATTCTTCAGGTGCAACGACTTCAACGTGCATAATTGGTTCAAGAATAACCGCACCCGCACTCTTTGAAGCGTTCTTCAGCGCCATGGAAGCAGCCACTTTAAAGGCAGCTTCGGAAGAATCGACTTCGTGGTAAGAACCATCGTAAAGCTTGGCTTTAACGTCGATTAATGGATAACCGGCAAGAACACCATTGGCCATGGCTTCTTTCAGACCTTGCTCAACGGCTGGGATATATTCACGCGGAACAACCCCACCGACAATCGCATTTTCGAATTCAAAGCCTTTGCCTTCGTCGTTTGGTGTGAATTGGATCCAAACATCACCATACTGACCTTTACCACCAGACTGACGAACGAACTTACCTTGAGCAGATGCTTCCTTCGTGAAGGTTTCACGATAAGCAACTTGTGGTTCGCCGACTTTGGCAGCCACTTTGAATTCACGCTTCAAACGATCAACCATGATATCCAAGTGCAGTTCGCCCATGCCGGCAATCAAAGTTTCACCGGTTTCAGGGTTGGTTTCCGCCTTGAAGGTCGGATCTTCTTCGGAAAGCTTCTGCAAGCCGACATCAAGCTTGTCTTGGTCTTCCTTGGAATCAGGTTCGATGGAAACCTGGATAACCGGATCCGGAACATCCAAGGATTCAAGAATCAACGGATGATCAACATCAGTTAAGGAATCCCCGGTTGTGGTATTCTTCAAGCCGATCGCCGCAGCAATATCACCGGAGAACACTTCAGGAATTTCTTCACGGTGATTACTGTGCATCTGCAACAGACGGCCGACACGTTCACGGTTGTCCTTAGTTGCATTCAAGACATACGAACCGGCTTCCAGTGTGCCACTGTATACCCGGATGTAGGTCAGACGGCCAACGAACGGATCAGTCGCAACTTTAAAGGCCAAGGCTGCAAACGGCTTGTCGTCGCCTGCTGTTAACTCAACAGCATCCCCGGATTCAGGATCGGTTGCGTGATACGGCCGAACATCCAGCGGTGATGGCAAGTAGTCGATAACGGCATCCAGTAGCATCTGAACACCTTTGTTCTTGAAAGCAGAACCGGCAAGAACCGGGTAGAATTCCAAGTTGATGGTAGCTTTACGAATCGCTGCCTTCAATTCAGCATTGGAAATTTCTTCGCCTTCAAGGTACTTGTCCATGATGCCATCATCAACATCAGCAACGGCTTCAATCAGTTCGTTGTGAGCCTTTTGGGCTGCTTCCTTGTAATCATCAGGAATGTCAACCGTATCCCACTTGGTGCCGAGTTCATCTTCATCATACAAATCGGCCTTCATGTCGATCAGGTCAATGACCCCTTCGAACTTATCTTCAGCACCGATTGGTAATTGAACAGCGTGGGCGTTGGCTTGCAGACGGTCATGCAAAGTCTGCAGGGAATAGTTAAAGTCCGCACCGATCTTATCCATCTTGTTAACGAAAACCAACCGCGGAACGCCGTAAGTTGTCGCTTGACGCCAAACGTTTTCAGTCTGCGGCTCAACACCGGATTGGGCATCCAAAACGGTGATCGCACCATCTAACACACGCAGCGAACGTTCAACTTCAATGGTGAAGTCAACGTGCCCCGGGGTATCGATGATGTTGACCCGGTGATCCTTCCAGAAAGCCGTAGTAGCAGCACTGGTGATGGTGATCCCACGTTCCTGTTCCTGTGGCATCCAGTCCATCTGTGAAGCTCCTTCATGAGTTTCACCGATTTTATGAATTTTACCGGTATAATACAAAATCCGTTCAGTCGTGGTCGTTTTACCGGCATCGATGTGAGCCATGATCCCGATATTACGGGTACGGTCTAACGGAAATTCACGTTTGTTGGCCATGTGGCGTATTGCTCCTCTCTTGTTTCAACTGGCTTTATACAAAGAATGGCTACTATATACCAAGCCGCGGATATAATAGCCAAATCATCTTACCAACGATAATGTGCAAATGCCCGGTTGGCGTCTGCCATCTTGTGGGTATCTTCACGCTTCTTCACTGCGGCGCCGGTGTTGTTAGCGGCGTCCATGATTTCCTTAGCCAACCGTTCGTCCATCGTGTGTTCACCGCGTTGACGGGAATACTGAACGATCCAGCGAAGACCAAGTGTGGTCCGACGATCCGGACGAACTTCAATCGGCACCTGGTAGTTAGAACCACCGATACGGCGAGCCTTAACTTCCAAGACCGGCATAACGTTCTTCATTGCTTCTTCAAAAACGTCTAATGGTTCGTTCCCGGTTTGTTTCTTAATCATATCAAATGCATCATATAAAATTGTTGATGCCTTACCGCGCTTGCCGTCAATCATCAAGTGGTTGATCAAGCGAGTCACCAGTTTTGAATTGTAAACTGGATCAGGTAATACATCGCGTTTTGCAACACTGCCTTTACGTGGCATGTATTTTGGCCTCCTCTTTAAACGCGTTCTCGGAAAAGACAAACTTCCCGATCACGCTCTCCTTATAACCGCACAAAGCGGCACTAGAAAATTTTTATCATGATCATCTGCGATTTAAACCGCGATCAATGTTTTACTTCTTCTTAGGGCGCTTTGCACCATACTTGGAGCGACCTTGCATCCGGCCGTCAACACCGGCAGTATCAAGCGCACCACGAACAATGTGATAACGAACCCCTGGCAAGTCCTTAACACGGCCGCCACGGATCAAGACAACACTATGTTCCTGCAGGTTGTGGCCAATCCCCGGAATGTAAGCTGTCACTTCGATCAAGTTGGACAGACGAACACGGGCATATTTCCGCAAAGCAGAGTTAGGTTTCTTAGGTGTCATGGTGCCGACACGTGTAGCAACCCCACGTTTTTGCGGTGCTGGATTACTGGTAAGGCTCTTCTTCTTGCTGTTGTAACCGAAGTTCAACGCAGGAGAGTCTGACTTGGTTGTTTTGGATTTACGACCTTGGCGAACTAATTGATTAATAGTAGGCATTAAGCTTCTCCTTCCTTATTTTGCATCATTTTTAAGTCCACACATCCAGGCGGTTCATTTTTTCTGATAAAAAAATGGCCAACCGAACGGCGACGGCTCTTAACCCAGTCAGCACGTCCGGATAACCCGAATAAACTGGAAAAAAGCACCTTTGATAGTGTACTATCCTGTACGCATCAGTGTCAAGCGTAACCTGAACTAGATCAGGTTAACTAACAACTCCTAATCATAACAAAATTGCTCTACAAAGCAAGCGTCTTGACTCAGAACAAGAGCGTGAACTGGCGCGGTTAGAAGCTGGAGTGTAAGTGGCCTTGGGCGTGATGGCCCGGGCTTAGGCCATCACGCCCAAGGTCCTTACACGCAAGCTTCTGCGCCAGTGAGCGCGTTTCAGCACAAAAATAGTCCCACAAGGCAAGCCCTCATCAGAGCTTACTTCGCGGAACTATTTTTCAATCTGATACTAACTGACTAGCATCTCACCCATTACGACTGCTTACGCCGCCGCAGAATGACCGTGCTGCCGGCAATGATAAGAATCAAAACGCCTGCAAGGATCAACGTCATGGCGTCCCGATCGCCAAAGCTGCCAAAGAGCAGTCGTCGTGACGGTTGTTCGTGCCGAACATTGTTGCTGTGAGTACTCGGGCTGCTTGGGGTACTTGGCGTGCTTGGCGTGCCACTCGGGTTAGCCGCACCACCGTTGTTCCCACCATTACCGCCTGTATCTGGCAATGTTTTGTGCGGTTGATCGGCGATGGTCATTCGGACGGCATCACCGCTCTTGATTTCAACAGCGACCGGTTTCGCATAATCCGAATTAATCGTATAACCACTTGGCGCCTTGATTTCAGTGAGCCAGTAACGACCCAGCCTCAAATTGTCAAAGGTTGCTAAGCCTTTTGCGTCAGTCGTGATTTCTTTGCTGTAGCCTTGATCGTTGGTCAACCGGAAGACTGCGCCGGCCAATACTTTCTGCTGATCGGCCGTGTCCACCTTCTGGATGATAAGCGAATTAATCTGATAATTGGCAACCTGAACGGTAATCGGTTGCTGCTTATTCTGGGTAGCTAAGGCGCTGGCTGTCTGGGTCAAACTGGTTTGTTCAACCTTGAAGCGAATCTTATCGGTGGTCAATGCATACTTCGGCAAGGTCTTCGTCTCTTCAAAGTAATAATCACCGATTGGCAAGTTAAATGGTAAATCAATCTGCCCACTCTTGTCGGTTACCAGATCCTTGGCCAGGATATTCCCGCTGCTACCGTACAAGTTGAAGGTAATCCCGGCTAGTCGATTGCCAAAATCGCCATCGGTCTTTTGTAACTGAACACTACGCTTGAATTCAGGCTCGATGATCGGATCCAGGTCGATCTTTTGGTCGCCTTTCACACTCACATCAATCCCCTTAGCCAAGTTGTCCGGAATGACATATCCGCGTGGCGCTTGGGTTTCAACTAGCTGATATTTACCTTCGTAAAGATCGTGATCGTTGAAGGTCACAATGCCGTTTTGGTTGGTAATTGTTGCCTTCCATGACCGGCTGTGATCAACCGTACCGTCATCGCGATAACGATAAAGCGCAAACTGAGCGCCAATCATCGTCATTTTGGCTGGGAAGCGGTCATCATGCGTGGTGGCTGCTTTCTTGGTAATAACAACTTGGCCAGCCTTCTTCTGGTTGGTGGCCGTTAACTTAAGCTGGGCCTGATTGACTGTCAACGTGAAATCGACGCTGCCAGCTTCTAGACTCTGCTGCCAAGATTGTTTAGCGGTACCGTTTGTGTCACGCGCTTGATCAGTCGCATCGCCTTCGTAGTGCTTAGGCGCTTCGGTTTCAACCAAACGGTAGGCGTTATCCGGCTTCAAGCCTTCAACCACATATTGGCCAGCCTTAAGTGGCATATCAAAACTGCTTGCGGCACCAAAGGTCAACTGCCCGTCAGAATCCGTCTTCATGTCGGCCTTCAGCGTCTTGCCGGTAACTTCATCGACAAGCTTGTACGTTGCGCCTGGCAACAGATACTTCTTGAGTGTGGCGGCATCGTCAGTCTTCTTAACTCGGTTATCGTACTTGGTTAAGGTGACTTGATATGGATCGTCGGCGATTTCTTTGTTGACTGTGACTGGCGTCGGCGTTACCGCGGAAGATAGGGTGATCGGATGAACCGTTGTATCCAACCGATAACCAGATGGCGCTTTGACTTCCATTAAGGAATAGTTACCTAACAAGAGATCACCGAATGAGGCAACCCCATTTGCATCTGTGGTAACAGTCTTGCTGTATCCAGTACTATTAGTGAGGCGGAAGACAGCACCCGGTAATACATGTTTCGTATAAGTGCCGTCAACTTTTGTCACGTTCAGAGTCTTAATCTGATAGTTGGTAACATTGACAGCAATTGGTTTCTGCTTATTTTCTGTTGCTAGCGCATTTGCCGTCTGCGTCAAATCAGCCTGTTCGACCTTAAAGGCATGTTTATCCGTGTTGGGTCTGTAAGGCGGTAATGTCTTGGTTTCTTTAAAGTAATACGAACCTGCTGGCAAACTAAATGGTAAATGAACCTGTCCCTTGCTGTCTGTCACCAAATCTTTGGCGAGTTCGGTACCATCTTCTTGATAAAGTGCGTAGGTAATGCCGGCAATTGGATTGCCAAAATTACCATCCGTCTTTTCCAACATCACCGTCCGCCGATAAACCGGTTCGGTAATTGTTGGGAACGTCAGTGTTTGACCACCGGTGATATTGACATCGACGCCTTTAGCCAAATAATTCGGAATGACGTAACCTTCTGGCGCTTTAGTCTCAACCAGCTGGTACTTACCTTCATACAAGTCATTGTCCTTGAAAGTAAGTGCACCATCGTTATTAGTGATCGTCTCTGTCCACGATTTATCGTGATCAACTTGGCCGTCCTCATCATAACGATAAAGCTTAAATTGAGCTCCGGTCATTGGCTGGCGATCTGGAAAATGATCGTCCTTGATCGTTTCCGCTTGCTTCTTAATCGCCAGTTGCCCCGGCTTCTTTTGGTTAGTTGCAGTTAAGGATAACTGCGTCTGATCAGCCTTAATTGTAAAGTCCAGGCTCCCAGCCTTTAAGCTGTCTTCCCACAACTGCCGATCCGCACCGCTTGTCAGGTTTGCTTGATCCTTGGCATCACCACGATAATGTTCAGGTGCCTCAGTTTCAACCAGACGATAGGCGTTATCCGGCTTCAAGCCTTCAACTGCATACTCCCCCGCTTTAAGCGGCGTATCAAAACTACTTGCGGCACCAAAGGTCAATTGACCGTCCGCGTTCGTCTTCATGTCAGCTTTCAGCGTCTTGCCGGTAACTTCATCGACCAGTTTGTACGTTGCGCCTGGCAACAGATACTTCTTGAGTGTGGCCGCATCATCGGTCTTCTTAACCCGGTTATCGTACTTGGCTAAGGTGACTTGATATGGATCGTCGGCGATTTCTTTGTTGACGGTGATCGCACTAGGCGTGGCCGCGGATGTCAACGTAATCGGATAGATCGTGGTATCAAGTCGGTAGCCTGCTGGTGCTTTTACTTCAGTCAGTGAATAGCGACCCAACAGCAAATCGCCGAATGAGGCAACGCCGTTTTCATCCGTGGTGACATCGCGACTGTAGCCCGTGCTGTTCGTAAGCCGGAAGACCGCGCCCGGTAATGCATGTTTGGCATAAGTGCGGTCAACTTTCTTCACGTTCAAGGTTTTGACTTGACAGTTCGTAACGTTCACGGTGACTGGCTTCTGCTTGTTGTCGCTCGCTAATGCGGCTGCGGTTTGCGTTTGATCGGTTTGTTTAATGGTAAACGCATGCTTATCGGTATTCAGCCGATAAGGCGGCAGCGTCTTAGTTTCTTTGAAATAATATTGTCCGGCTGGCAAGTCAAATGGTAAAGCAACCTCGCCATCCTTATTGGTGACCAGATCTTTGGCAAGTTCGGTGCCGTCTTCTTGATAGAGCGCATAGGTAATCCCGGCAATCGGATTGCCAAAGTTGCCATCACTCTTTTTCAAAACGACTGTGCGTCGGAAAACCGGTTCTTCAATCGTTGGATACGTCAATGTTTGATCGCCGGTGATGTTAACGTCGACGCCTTTAGCCAAGTTATTAGGAATAACGTAGCCTTCAGGTGCTTTCGTCTCGATCAGCTGATACTTGCCTTCATATAAGTCATTATCAGAAAACGAAACGGTTCCGTCATTGTTCGTGACGGTTGCATCCCATGATTTGTCATAGTCAAGCTTGCCGTCATCACCATACCGATAAAGCTTGAAGGTCGCACCGGTCATTGGCTGGCGATCCGGAAAATGATCGTCCCTGATGATTTCTGCCTGCTTCTTGATGGCCAGTTGACCGGGCTTCTTCTGGTTGTATGCTGTGACTTGCGCGTTTGGCGTTTTGTCATCAATGGTGGCATTGACACTGCCAGCGTTGAGGCTATCAATCCAGAGTTGCTTGTCCGGCCCGCTTGTCACGGTTGCCTGATCATGCGCATCTCCCCGGTAATGGGTCGGTGCTTCGCGTTCAACCAACCGGTAGTGACTGGGTTTTAGCCCTTCAAGGACATATTGCCCGGCTTTCAAATCAGGCTTGAACTTATCATCAGCGTAACTGCCAGCAAAACTGGTTGCCGTACCAACCGTGATTTGACCGTCATCATTGGTCTTCAGCCCTGACAGTAATTTCTGCTGGTTATCAGTATCGATGAGGTCATAGGTTGCACCAGACAAGCGATATTGCTTACTGTCGGCTTCCGACTGACCTTTTGCGCGATTGTCATACTTTGAAAGGGTAATTTGATAAGGCTCATTTTCAACCGCTTCATTCTGAATCGCCGTGCCGGTATCAGAAGTCGCTTTCAGTCGAATTTTCTGTGGCGCCAACGGCTTGTAGCCAGCAGGTGTGTTGAGTTCTGTCAAGGTATAATCCACGCCGATTGGCAAGCCTTGGAACGTTGCGGTTGCCTTGTGCGTTTGATCATCGAGTTTGGTAGTTGCTTCAAAAGTATGGGTACCGTCACTCAACCTGAACTTGACACCCGGAATCGGTGCGCCGCTGACTTTATCTTTTTTCTCAACCACTAAGTTAGCCAGCTGCGTGATGGTTTCACCACTTATGCCAGAGTCCCAAGATGACAGATAGCCCTGCGTTGACGCCGTTCGGCCACTTTCAGGAACACCGTCGCTAGGTTGATGGGTGGTCTCATCGCCACTCCATGAAACTTTGCTGGTGTTGTAAACCCAACCGGCATTCTTGCTGCTAGTGGCGTAGTAAACGTTGACGTGATAATTATTTAGCGGACTGCCATCCGTTTGCGTCAGATTACCAAAAGTCCGGTGGAACGTGACGGTAAATTTATCGCCGTTCAAGGCAAGATCGTAATCCTTGCCTTGTTTCAACGTGACTTCATTGGCTGATCCAACCTGCAAGGTAACCTTGAAACTAGTGGCATTGATTTCCGCACCAGTACCAGCTGGATCAAGCGTATCTTCAATAACCGGGTTCACCATCGGCCGGTACTTGTCTTGGATATTCTCCAGTTGAACATGCCAGTTTAGGACATTTTTCAGTTTTGAGTCCCGACTAACAGTTTTATTAATTGGCGTCCAATAGCTCTGCGCCGACTTGGAAGCAGACGGCGTGAATTTCGGAATGTCGGTGGTTGCTTGGTTCTTGTCTGTCACGGTCGCCGTATTGGTGAAGTTAGGATCGTTATAGCTCCACTGGTTGGCTCGCTTCGTTTCAAAGACAATCCAGACCCGGCCGTTACCAATATTAGGAAAATCAAAATCTAACTGTTGCGCTAAATCTTTATTGTCCGTCAACCAAGTATTCGGTGTGTTGGTCGGCAACAGATTTTGCTGCGCGGCGTCATTCGCCTTCAGCGCGGTTGTTGACCAGCCACTGGTGCCGTAATAAGGATTGGTCTTAATTTCTTTGACGTCACCCGATGTGGTCGGATCGCCAGTGTTTGTGGGATCGATACCACCTGATCCGGTTACTTCATAGAACTTAATCGAATCAGGAATCAGCTCATAATTGACCCCGTCAAATCTCGGCAGAATATCCGTCAAATGCAGATGCCCATATTTGATGCCCAAGCGGTTCACCAAAACGCCCCAATACTGGGTGTCTGGTGTATCACTCCACGAATTCTTCAAGGCCCCGCTAAACGCACCCTCTTCAGGAGTTGGCGTATTGCTGCTGGAACCACTGGCAGTATCATCGCTGCCCGGTGGTAAATCAAAAAAGAAGAAGGTCCGGTTGTTCAAAGCCTTTTTCAATGCATCCGGATCATTGGCGACCTGCCCCAGTTTTAACATGTCCAGTTTGGTATGCGTGTAGATCACAATCTGGGAATCGGTGTCTGCATACTTGCCTTTGAGGGTTACGACAAACCCGCGAATGCCTTTGGTCTGGCCATCAGCATCAATCGGATTTTCCTTGTCTTTAGCGTTATACTGCTTAACTGCCGTCTGAACATCGTTATCACTTGTGCTCATCGCATAATCGGTACCAGACTTCAGCAGCGTGCGCTTGCCATCGGGATCCTGCGCATAAACCAAAATCCCGTCATTGCTGCCATCTTGATCATCTGTTGACGCATTTTCGCCATTGATCGTATTGATATCGGCAGCGGTTGGATCGTTGCCTAATTTATCAACGCCATCAGGGAACAAATCAAAAATCTTGCCGTTACGCATCTCACGGAACGTTTGGTTAGCATTGATCCGCCACATCATTTGGGCATTGTAAGTATCAATGTTCCCAGCTGTCTTGTCGATGCTATTCGGTAAACTAACCTGATAAGTCGCATTGGCATAATGATTCTTCTGATCATTAACAATGTTGGTTAGCTTAGTCCCATTAGCTGGCGTCGTTTTCAGCTTGGTTTGGTATTGCACTTGGAATGACGCATTATCCGGCAGCTTTGCACCACCGAGATACGTCAATGTGAAGGTGCCATTACCTTTGTCTGTCAGCTTAAAATATTTGGCAATGTTGTCTTCAGAAACTGTTGGTGATGCATTTTGGTCAAAAGTAACTTGGAAAACTTTCAGCGAGCTGGTATCGAGTGACTGATTAGCATCCTCCTCGATTTTCGGCTGATCATGATCGTCGGTTCCGCCAACTTGCTTGCCAAAATGGTCGGTCAACGTCGCCCCGGCCTTCATGGTGTCCATGCTGTAGTTCCAATTAATCTTCCACTTTAACGCGCGGAAGTTATTCGTAATGTCTCCGGCCTTGGTGATCGCGACCCCGGAATTTCGCATGGTCACGCTGCGGTAATCATAGCCATCATTGCTCTTGGTGCCAGTTAAAAAGCGGTAGCCTTCAGCCAAAGCACTACCGACTTTACCGGTATCGTCTAAAGAGCGATCAATACTGGCCGTGTAATCGACCTGATAGCCGGTTGATTTTTTGAGGCCATCAGTCAAATAAATTTTGACCGTGCGTTTGTCATCTGATAAAACCGCATGGTAATCCCGACCAGCAACCAATGGCTTCAACGCTTCGGAAAAGTCGCCTAAGACATTAACCGGAGCAGAAGAAACTTTGATTTTTGCCAGATCACTGTCGCTAAACGTCAGTGACTTCGCATAAGTCGTCCCGCTACCTTGCGCAGTGACGGTCAACTCCATGTCGGCATTCTTGGAGCGCTCGGCCGGATCGCTTTCCCACTTAGGCGGGTTCGTTTTATCACTTTCGGCACCGTTTAAATTAAACTTGGCACTTCCGGAAATACCGGTTGGATTCAAGTTCTGTGGTGTGACTTTTGGCGCATTCACCACCACTGGCTTTGCGTTCGACCGGAACGTAATTGGGAACTTGGTATCATTGTCTTTTGTATGGAAAACCAGCGTCTGATTCAATGAGTCATTGGCGGTCAGTGCTTTAAAACTCGCAGTAATATTGACCCGCCATGAGCCATTATCCGTGGCCTTCAAAAGCTTGATCGTCAACTTTCCGGTTGTTTGATCAAACTGATACTCTGCAACACCGCCATCGAAGACACCGGTACTGCTTGGTGGAAAATCAATTTGATCTTTTGGCAGCTGCGTGGTGAACGAAGCGCCTGCCGGAAACGGCGTGCTGGTTTCCGGTAACGTGAACGTTAATTCCATTTTCACGGTACTTTGTTGATTAACTTCGGTACCCAACGGTTGTCCGTTGCCGTCTTTTAATACGACCTTCGTGAAAATGTTTGGCAATGTCGTGTCAGCCTTTGCAGCTGGCGTGGCACTTTTAGCCGGTTCCTGCGCACTGGCTGTCTGCGCTGCTGATGACGCCACAACACGACTGCTACTACTGCTGCTTGTGATCGTTGCGGATGCACGACTCTTAAACAACAGCGTTTCAGTGCCTGACGCCGTGACACTCACATTCTTGGTCTGCTCAAT
Source organism: Lacticaseibacillus zeae subsp. silagei (assembly GCF_030770335.1). Lineage (NCBI taxonomy): Bacteria > Bacillati > Bacillota > Bacilli > Lactobacillales > Lactobacillaceae > Lacticaseibacillus > Lacticaseibacillus zeae. The sequence continues at coordinate 2,551,633 of NZ_CP132484.1, forward strand.
GGCCGTATAACCTGAAGCAGACTGCGTTTCGGTAGCCGTATAATTTCCGACGGGCAGATTCGGTATAGTTGTCTGGCCGTCTTTGCTAATGGCGCTGTTAGCCACAACCTGATGGGATTCATTACGAACCTCATACTTTGCGCCATTCAGCGACTTGCCTTGCTCATCCTGGTTCTTAATCGTCAGTGTACCAGTCACTGCTTGTGTCGGATTCTCGGCGGCAAGGGTCAGCGCTGGCGAAAGCAACTGCACAATCATGCCAAGAATGACAGTAAAATAAACGCCAATCTTGAACAGCTTGTGCCTGACTTTTTTGACACCCAACTCCTTCATGATGTTCCCACTCCTCCTTCTAAAAGACTTTCATGGCAACTCCCCAGCGAAACCATTAACTTGTGAATTATGAATACATTAACTAAAACTACACCCACTGCTATTGTATAACATTGCCATAAATATTGAAGCGGTTAACAAAAATCCTCATCAAATATACATTTAATTTTTTGTGTGTTTATAGGTTTTTTTTTAAAACAAGGTACATAATCTTAAAAAGAAACAATATAATCCCTTAACTAAATATAAGTACGTTATTTTGCTTACTTATCGTCATCGAAATGGCTTACTCACTTTTTAAAAGTTAGTGCCATTATTATTTTCTAAGTTCTTTTACTTTTTTAAGCGGAATCTACCTTATGAAGGAGGATTGTCGCTATGATTCCAGGAATAATGTTACTTGGTGTTGCGAAGTTCACCATGGACTTGACGGCAGATAACCGGTATTTCCACTGTTGCTTGGCTGTGCTTTTAGGGATAGTTGCCCAAACTTGGCTAACGTTACTGCTGAGTGTGGGTTTATTGATTTTTAGTGTGGCTGATTGGCGGGAGCGGGCGGTGTCTGCCGTTTGGTTTGGTGGCTGGTGTTCCCTGCTCCTCATCCGCTTTCCTTGCGAGTGGTTTAACCTGGTTTTGCTAGCTGTTTTGGTTGGTGGGCTTGCAATTGTCTCACACGGACTCGGCAGTGCCGATGTGATCCTCATTGCCGTGCTAGGTGGCGTTCTTCAACTTGAAACCGCACTTTTCATCACGTTAACGGCATGTATCAGTGCTGCCATCCACTGGTTAGTTGCCCATCCATCGTCCCTCCCGCTCATTAGTCATTTAGCGGTTGGTTATGGCTGTGTGCAGCTAGCAAGTCATTGGCTGTTTTGAGACGCTGATGGGTGCCGTAAAAACGTGACCATCCATAACGCGCGAACCGGCGCAAGAGTCGGTTCGCGCTCACAACAAAAAAGCACGACGTAAACGCCCTTAAAGGACACTTACGCCGTGCTTGTTTGTAACTAGATTATTCAATTAGCTTGGCAGCTAACAGGATGATTACTTGTTGTCAGTATCATCTTGTTGGTCGTCTTTTTGCTGGCTGTCTTTTTCCTTCATTTGCTTTTCAATGTCAGAAATCGAATAGACACTGTCGGAAACGGTACCGACACTCTTTGGTTCTTCGTGACGATACGTTGCCATCCCGGTACCAGCCGGAATAATCTTCCCGATAATGACATTTTCCTTCAAGCCAACTAACGGATCGTTCTTGCCGCGAATAGAAGCATCGGTCAGAACCCGCGTTGTTTCCTGGAAGGATGCAGCTGACAGGAAGCTGTTGGTTTCCAAGGAAGCCTTGGTAATCCCTAACAGCACCGGACGGCCGGTAGCTGGAATGCCGCCACTGATGATCGCTTGCGTGTTCTTCTCTTTGAAGTCCGCAATGTCGAGTAATGTTCCTGGCAAGATGTTTGTATCGCCCGGATCCATGACGCGGATCTTGCGTAACATCTGCCGAACCATGACTTCAACGTGCTTATCACCAATATCAACACCCTGCATACGGTAAACTTTCTGGACTTCAGAAAGCAGGTAGTTTTCGGTTGCCATCACATCGCGCACTTTGATCAACTGCTTAGGATCAATTGACCCGCCTGTCAGTCGTTCGCCGCGGTTAACATGGTCGCCTTCCGCAACCGCCACACTAGATGCATACGGCACGCTATAGGTTCGGGTATCAGTCTCACCCTTCACCGTAATTTCACGCGTATGCTCAGCCGGATTTTCATCAATAGCGGTTACTTCACCGGTTACTTCCGTGATCACAGCTTCACCTTTAGGGTTCCGTGCTTCAAAAATTTCCTGAACACGAGGCAGCCCTTGGGTAATATCTTCGCCACCGGCAACACCACCGGTATGGAAGTTACGCATGGTCAACTGGGTACCTGGTTCACCGATTGACTGAGCAGCAACAGTTCCGACTGCTTCGCCGACTTCAACCTGTTCGCCGGTTGCCATGTTACAACCGTAGCACTTCTGGCAAACACCGTGCTTGGTATTGCAGGTGAAGACCGAACGGATGGTGACGGCTTCAACACCGGCATCCACAATCTTCTGTGCCATATCTTCGTCCATCAAGGTATTGCGCTTAACCAGGACTTTGCCGCTCTTAGGATCAAGAACGTCTTTCATGGTGAACCGACCGACAAGGCGATCATACAGTGGTTCAATCATTTCGTTACCTTCACGGATAGCGCGAACGACCAAACCACGATCGGTGCCGCAGTCTTCTTCACGAACAATGACATCCTGCGCCACATCAACCAGCCGCCGCGTCAGGTAACCTGAGTCAGCCGTCTTCAGCGCCGTATCGGTCATCCCTTTACGAGCACCGTGAGTGGACATGAACATTTCCATAACAGTCAGGCCTTCACGGAAGTTCGAGATAACCGGCACTTCCATCATCCCACCGTTAGGCGCAGCCATCAGACCACGCATACCGGCAAGCTGAGTGAAGTTCGAGATATTACCACGAGCTCCGGAATCGGACATCATGGAGATTGGGTTATTCGGGTCAAAAGAATCAACCAGCTTTTGCTGAATTTCATCTTTGGCGTCGTTCCAAATCTGGATAACCCGATCATGGCGTTCATCATCAGTGATCAACCCACGCCGGAACTGCTTAGAAACAGTTGCAACCTTCTTATGGGCAGCAGCCACAATTTCCGGCTTTTCCTTCAGATTGGTGATATCGGCAATCCCGACAGTTAACCCGGAGTTGGTGGATTGCGTATAGCCCAAAGTCTTCATGTCATCCAGTAAATCACTGGTTCGCTGAACTTTATAAACCTTGAAGACCTGCGCAATAATATCAGACAGGAAGCCTTTCTTGAACGGATCGATCAAAGGTGCATCCGCGAGATAAGCGTGAATGTCTTCACCTTTATCGATGAAGTACTTATCAGGCACACCATTGACGATGTTGTCTTGCGTCGGCTCATTCAGATACGGGAAGTCTTTTGGCATAATCTCGTTAAAGATCGCCTTGCCGACACTTGTCACCATGATCTTCTTCTTTTGATCATCTGTGAATGGTTTGTCAGTGAAGGAGTTAGCCGCAACGCCGACCCGGCTGTGCAAATGAACGTAGCCATTTTGCAGTGCCATCAGGATTTCGTTGGTGTCCTTGAAGATCATGCCTTCGCCTTCGCGACCCTTTTGCTCCATGGTCAGGTAATAGTTACCTAACACAACGTCCTGCGAAGGGGTAACGATTGGCTTGCCGTCTTTTGGCGCCAGAATGTGATGTGCCGCAAGCATGAGCATCCGTGCTTCAGCCATCGCTTCATCAGACAACGGTACGTGGATCGCCATTTGGTCACCGTCAAAGTCCGCGTTATACGCTTCGCAGACCAGTGGGTGCAACCGAATGGATTTCCCATCAACCAAAACAGGTTCAAACGCCTGAATACCAAGTCGATGCAGCGTAGGCGCACGGTTTAAGAGTACCGGCCGTTCCTTGATAACATCTTCAAGCACATCCCAAACGTCATCATCCTGCCGATCGATCTTGCGCCGGGCATTCTTGATGTTGCTTGCCATGTCCCGCTTAACCAGTTCACGCATCACGAATGGCTTAAAGAGCTCCAAAGCCATTTCACGCGGCACGCCACACTGATAAAACTTCAGCCATGGGCCGACATCGATAACGGAACGACCAGAGTAGTCAACCCGCTTACCAAGCAAGTTCTGACGGAACCGGCCTTGTTTCCCTTTCAGCATGTGTGACAGGGACTTAAGCGGACGATTGCCTGGGCCGGTAACCGGACGACCACGCCGACCATTATCGATCAAAGCGTCAACCGCTTCCTGCAGCATCCGCTTTTCATTTTGGACAATGATGCTTGGTGCATTCAGGTCAAGCAGGCGCTTTAGACGGTTGTTACGGTTGATGACCCGCCGATACAAGTCGTTCAGATCAGACGTCGCAAACCGGCCGCCTTCGAGCTGAACCATTGGCCGCAGATCCGGTGGAATGACCGGAATGGTATCCATGACCATCCATGCTGGATCATTACCGGATTCCTTGAAGGCATCCAAAATGTCCAACCGCCGAATCGCGCGCGTCCGTTTTTGGCCTTGCGCTGACTTCAGATCGTCTTTTAATTCAGTAACTTCTTTGTCGAGATCGACATCCTGCAACAATTCCTTGATGGCTTCAGCACCCATCTTGGCATTGAAGGTTTTGCCGTATTCTTCCCGTTTTTCACGATATTCGCGTTCGGTCAGAAGTTGTTTTTTCTCCATTGGCGTGTCGCCTGGATCAATCACAACGTAAGAAGCAAAATAGATGATTTCTTCAAGTGACCGTGGCGACATATCCAGTACCAGACCCATCCGACTCGGGATGCCCTTGAAGTACCAGATGTGGGTGACCGGTGCGGCTAATTCGATATGGCCCATCCGCTCACGCCGAACCTTGGAACGTGTCACTTCAACCCCGCAGCGATCACAAACAATCCCCTTATAGCGGATCCGCTTGTACTTACCACAGGCACATTCCCAGTCCTTAGTCGGTCCGAAGATGCGTTCATCGAACAAGCCGTCCCGCTCAGGCTTTAAGGTTCGGTAGTTGATCGTTTCGGGCTTTTTGACTTCCCCATACGACCAACTGCGAATCTTGTCCGGCGAGGCTAAGCCGATTTGCATACTTTCAAACTTATTGACATCAATCAAAGGGCTAACCTCCTATTTTTTATCGTCGGTACTGTTATCGGCAGGCTTACCGTCGCTCGCTTGAGCTGCGGCTTCGTGTGCCTTCTTTTCTTCTTGCTGGGCTGCAAACTTCGCCAAAGCATCGACTGAAACAACGTCGTCTTCGTCGTCATCCATATCCCGCAATTCAATTTCTTTCTTATCCGCGCCAAGCACCTTCATGTCCAGACCCAAGGCTTGCAATTCCTTAACAAGCACTCGGAAGGATTCCGGTACACCTGGCTTTGGAATCGGTTCGCCTTTGACAATGGCTTCATAGGTCTTGACCCGCCCGACAACGTCATCTGACTTATAGGTCAGAATTTCCTGCAAGGTGTAGGCCGCGCCATAAGCTTCAAGGGCCCAAACTTCCATTTCACCAAACCGCTGGCCACCAAATTGTGCTTTACCACCAAGTGGCTGTTGGGTAACCAAACTGTAAGGTCCAATTGAACGAGCATGGATCTTATCATCAACCATGTGTGACAGCTTCATGTAGTACATAACTCCTACAGATACGCGGTTTTCAAATGGTTCACCGGTACGGCCATCATACAGAACTGACTTACCATCGGAGGCCATGCCGGCTTCCTTAACGGTTGACCACAGATCTTTATCGTTGGCACCATCGAAAACAGGGGTTGCCACGTGAATACCCAAGTTACGTGCGGCCATGCCCAGATGCAGTTCAAGCACCTGGCCAATGTTCATACGACTTGGCACACCCATTGGCGATAGGCAGATGTCAACCGGTGTCCCATCTGGCAAGTATGGCATGTCTTCTTCAGGAACCACGACGGAAACCGTCCCTTTGTTCCCATGACGACCGGCCATCTTATCGCCGACCTGAATCTTCCGCTTCTGGGTGATGTAGACACGAACCATCATGTTGACACCAGGAGACAATTCATCGCCCGCTTCACGAGTGAAGATCTTGACGTCCTGAATGATCCCACCGCCGCCATGAGGTACCCGCAATGAAGTATCGCGGACTTCACGAGCCTTTTCACCGAAAATAGCGTGTAACAACCGCTCTTCAGCAGACAGCTCGGTAACCCCTTTAGGTGTCACCTTGCCGACCAAAATGTCGCCATCACGAACCTCGGCGCCGACACGAACAACACCGAACTCGTCAAGATCCTTGAGGGCTTCTTCACCGACGTTTGGAATTTCGCGAGTCACTTCTTCAGGCCCAAGTTTGGTATCACGTGCTTCGGATTCATACTCTTCAATATGAATGGACGTGTAAACATCGTCTTTAACCAACCGTTCAGACAGCACAATCGCGTCTTCGTAGTTGTACATGTTCCAAGTCATGAAGGCGATGATTGGGTTTTGGCCCAATGCCAGTTCGCCGTTTTGCATGGCTGGCCCATCAGCGATGATTTCATCAACATCAACGTGATCGCCAATCGTGACAATCGGCCGCTGGTTGTAGTTCTTGCCGGCGTTACTACGCTTGAATTTCATCAAGTTGTAGGAATCCAAGGCACCGTCTTCACGGCGAACCCGAATTTGCTTAGCGTCAACATATTCAACCGTCCCGGCATTTGTAGCCAGAACTGCTGTCCCGGAGTCATGCGCCGCCTTGTATTCCATCCCGGTCCCAACAAGTGGGGCATGCGGATTGATCAATGGCACCGCCTGACGCTGCATGTTCGCACCCATCAAGGCACGGTTGGAGTCATCGTTTTCCAAGAATGGAATGCATGCCGTCGCAACCGCAACAACCTGCTTAGGTGAAACGTCCATGTAGTCAACTTTGTCCGGAGAAATTTCAATGTTGTTGTCTTTGTGACGCGCCAAAACGGTATCGTCAACGAAAGAACCATCATCGTTCAATGGCGAGTTTGCCTGCGCAACGATGTAGTTATCTTCTTCATCGGCGGTCAGATAGTCAATCTTATCGGTAACCTTATGCGTATCCCAAGAAACACGGCGATACGGGGTTTCGATGAAGCCATAAGGATTAACCACCGCATAAGAAGCCAAGCTGTTAATCAACCCGATGTTCGGGCCTTCAGGGGTCTCAATCGGACACATCCGACCATAATGGGTGTAATGAACATCTCGAACTTCATAACCCGCACGATCACGCGTCAAGCCACCAGGTCCAAGGGCAGAAAGCCGACGCTTGTGGGTTAATTCACCAAGCGGGTTGGTCTGATCCATGAACTGAGACAGTTGGGAACTGCCAAAGAATTCCTTGATCGAAGCAACCACCGGACGAATATTGATCAATTGTTGCGGCGTCACGGTAGCAGTGTCCTGAATCGACATCCGCTCACGCACAACCCGTTCCATCCGGGAAAGCCCGATCCGGAACTGGTTCTGCAGCAATTCACCGACGGAACGAATCCGGCGATTGCCCAAGTGATCGATATCATCGACTGAGCCAAGGCCTTCTTGCAAGTTAAGGAAATAGTTCATGGATGCCAAAACATCAGCCGGAACAATGTGCTTAACTTTCTTGCCAATGTGGCCGTTGCCGATTAAGTTGATTTCTTTATCCGGTGTTACTTGTGAGTAGACCTTAATGCTTTGCAGCACAATCGGATCCGTCACAACGCCTTGATCGGAAGGTTGATACGTGACGGTCTTGAAATCATCCCGATCCAAATAAGCACCTAACTTGTCCATCACTTGACGGTCAACTTTGGTCCCTTTTTGGGCAATAACTTCACCGGTATCCGGGTCAGCCAATGTTTCAGCCAAGACCTGATTCAACAGGCGCGTCTTCAAGCTCAACTTCTTGTTAACCTTATAACGACCAACTGAAGCTAAGTCATAACGTTTCGGATCAAAGAAACGCGCATACAAAAGTGACCGTGACGAATCAGCGGTTTTAGGTTCGCCTGGGCGTAGGCGTTCATAAATATCCTTCAAGGCTTCATCGGTACGGGAATCATCCGTGTTCTTATGCACATCTTTTTCAAGTGTGAGCATCAGCGAATCGTTATCGCCGAACATGTTGATGATATCTTGATCAGACCCGAAGCCCAAAGCACGAACCAGTTCGGTCAATGGAATCTTCCGCGTCCGGTCGATCCGAACATAAGCAATATCCTTGGCGTCTGTTTCATATTCCAGCCAAGCACCACGGTTAGGAATGACAGTTGTGCCATAGGTAACCCGTGAGTTCTTATCGGTTTCGCTATGGAAATAAACACCAGGTGAACGAACCAACTGCGAAACAATAACCCGTTCCGCCCCGTTGATGATGAAAGTCCCTTGTTTGGTCATCAGTGGAAAATCGCCAAAGAAAACATCCTGGCTCTTGATTTCACCGGTTTCATGATTCGTTAAACGTAAGGTTACATGCAAAGGTGCAGAGTAGTTTGCATCGTGTTGGCGTGCTTCCTCGACAGTATATTTCGGTTCCAGCAGTTGATAGCCGACAAATTCCAGTGACAGTTTCCCTTGAAAGTCATCGATCGGCATAATATCGTCGAACATTTCTTTAAGACCTTCATCGAGGAACCATTGGTAAGAATTCGTTTGGATCTCGATCAGATTAGGAAGATCCAAAACTTCCTTGATCCGGGCATAAGACCGGCGTGTCCGGTGCTTACCATAATTCACTAAGTGTCCTGCCAAATTATTCACCCCTTGTAAGATTTTCCGGCTTGGTCGATTGTAAAAATAATGTAAATTTTGTTAAATTTACATGACAATGACGATCCCGCAGACATTTTGAGCAAAAAAAAACCAAAAACAGATCAGCCTTCAACCAGCCTGCTGTTTTTGCTTTTTCCATTAGCCAGAACGGACAATAGATCGTCCTGACAGCCTGTCCAAACCGAAATGCGATTGATTTAATAATACGCGGTGGTGTCAAGAAAGTCAAGCGGCAAAATTTTCCGTCTCAGACTCACAAATCCTTTCGCATATCGCACATTCAAAAAAGCCGTAACCACAGTTGATTACGACTTTTTATCATCTAAAGTTACGCCTTAACCGGTTCCTTCGATGCGCCATTTTCTTTATGCTTGCCTTTGTTTTCCTTGACAGTAAACGTTAGCTTGCCTTTTTTGGCACCGATTTGGATCAAATCACCGGTCTTAGCTTGTCCTGTCAACAAAAGTTCGCTCAGTTGATCTTCAACATCCGTTTGCAAAGCGCGGCGGATCGGACGTGCCCCGTATTCAGGATCGAATCCGGCAGCCGCGATGGCATCAATGCCTGCTGGCGTAATTTTGACGTCGATTCCCTGATCCTTAATGCGACTAAGCACGGTTTTGGTCATAATCTTGACGATCTCGTGCAGCTCTTCCTTGTTCAGGCTATGGAAGACAACCGTCTCATCAATTCGGTTCAGGAATTCAGGACGGAAACTCTTCTTCAATTCATCTAACATCCGGCTCTTCATCGCTTTGAAGTCTGCGGTTGGGTCCTTGGCACCAAAGCCAACCGTTTTATCGTCACGAATGGCGGTTGCCCCGATGTTACTGGTCATGATCAAAATCGTATTACGGAAATCAACCCGACGACCCTTCGCATCGGTCAGGTAACCATCATCCAAGACTTGAAGCAAGATGTTAAAGACATCCGGATGCGCCTTTTCGACTTCATCCAGCAGCACAACAGAATATGGCTTGTTGCGAACCTTTTCCGTCAACTGGCCGCCTTCATCGTAGCCGACATAACCCGGTGCGGCGCCAATCAAACGACTGGTGCTGAATTTCTCCATGTATTCGGACATATCAACCCGAATCATGGCATCCTCTGATCCAAACATCGCTTCAGCTAGGGCTTTCGCCAGCTCGGTTTTCCCGACGCCGGTTGGGCCAAGGAACATGAAGGACCCAATTGGGCGGGTAGGATCTTTCAAACCGGAACGTGCCCGGCGGATGGCCCGTGCAACTGCGGAAACAGCTTCATCCTGACCGACAACCCGTTGATGGAGAATCTTCTCCAGGTTAACCAAACGCTCGGATTCCTTCTTCTGCAACTGGGTAACCGGCACACCGGTCCATTGTGACACAACTTCTGCCACATCGGCGCCTGTCACTTTGATATCGGTCCGAACGCCGCTTTCGTTCACGGGTTCCGGCGTATCGGCAAGTTTGGCCTTAACGTCCGCTTCCTTGGTGCGAATGGTCGCCGCTGTTTCGAAGTCTTGATGATCAATCGCGTCTTCTTTGTCGGCGACTAACTTAGCCAATTCGTCCTGAAGCTTGTCGGATTTGGTTTCGACATTAGCTTTGTCCAATCGTACCTTGGCAGCACTTTCGTCAACTAAATCGATCGCCTTGTCAGGCAGGAAGCGCGTTGTAATGTAACGTGAGGACAAAACAACTGCTTCATGCAAAGCTTCATCAGTAATGGTGACGCCATGATGCGCCTCATACCGTGGACGCAGCCCTTTCAAAATCTGTTCTGCTTCTTCCTCCGTTGGTTCATCGACTTGGATGGTCGCAAACCGCCGTTCCAAAGCAGCATCTTTTTCAATATACTTTTGATATTCGTCTAAGGTTGTTGCCCCGATCAACTGCAACTCGCCACGAGCTAAGGCCGGCTTGAGAATGTTGGAAGCGTCAATGGCACCTTCAGCACCCCCCGCACCGATTAGCGTATGCAATTCATCAATGAACAAAATGACATTGCCATCTTTATAAATCTCATCAATGATTTTCTTCAGGCGATCTTCAAATTCACCACGATACTTCGTGCCAGCAACCAGTGAGCCCATATCAAGCATCATCAGTCGCTTATTCAGCATGTCATCCGGAACTTTGCCCGCGACAATCTTTTCGGCAAAGCCTTCCGCAATCGCGGTTTTCCCGACACCTGGTTCACCAATCAACACAGGGTTGTTCTTGGTGCGCCGGGCCAGAATCTGAATCAAACGCCGAACTTCCTTTTCGCGGCCGACCACCGGATCCATCCGATTTTCCCGCGCCATTTGAGTCAAATCGCGCGCAAGGCCGTCAAGTGTCGGGGTCCCTTGGCTATCTTGGCGGGCACCGCCACGCGCCATTGGTCGGCGTTTGGCAGCCGTGTCCGCAATGCCCATCTTCTTAAACACCATTTGTCGCGTCTTCGAAAGACTAAGCCCCAGATTCTGGAGAATCCGCGCGGCTAAAATATCGTCTTCACGAAGCAACCCCAGCAGAATATGCTCGGTGCCGATCTTCAAAGCACCTAAGCGCTTTGCTTCGTCGCCGGCAAACGCCAGAATTTCCTTACCTTTAGGTGAATAAGGCAAATAACTATCGCTAGCTTGACCGGCGGCATCAACAGTTCCATACCCTGTGAAGCGCTCGATCTCGTCATGGACATCATTCTCTGTGACCCCTAACTGACGCAGCGTCTTACCAGCGATTCCATCTTTTTCCATAACCAGCGCCATAAGCAAATGTTCAGTGCCTACAGCATGATGATGGAAATACTTCGCTTGTTCCTGGGCTAAAAGCAAAACATTTTTAGCACTAGGGGTAAATAAGTTGTCCATAAGCACGCTCCTTTTTAGAAAACTAATTATAAACTGTTCTATCTTTCATACCGCAAACGATCCAAAAATGCAAGGAACATGCGCGACCGTAAATGCTCTTCTGTCCCTTGATCAAGAATGCCCAAAGTCTCATGATTCATGACCGCCAACAACAAATTACCTGATTGCTGGGAAATAAGGCCATTGTCAAACAGTTCCTGAATCAAATCACGTGCATCGCGTAACCGCAAGCGCTTGGGAATGTGCTGCCGCATGATTTGAATGAGATCCTGATCATCTGTCAATTTGACCTTCACGATGCGAATGTAGCCCCCGCCACCACGTTTACTCTCGACAATGTAGCCGCGAGCCGGTGTGAACCGGGTCTTAATGACATAATTGATTTGCGAAGGAACGCAATTAAAACGACGCGCAATCTCGGCTCGCCGTATTTCAACGGCGGCCTCCTGTGCCAGTATCGTTTTTAGATAAGCCTCAATAATGTCCGAAATATTCTCACGCTGCATGTCGTTCAATCCTTTTTGACTTTGACCAATCTTGACTATTACACATTATACTGGCATTGGTCAGTTTATACAAATTTCTGCATTTGAAAACGAAAAAAGGACCACGATTTTTCGTGATCCAAGAATCGGGAAGACAAGATTCGAACTTGCGACCCCTACGTCCCGAACGTAGTGCTCTACCAAGCTGAGCTACTTCCCGGTAAAGCGGAAGACGGGATTCGAACCCGCGACCCCCACCATGGCAAGGTGATGTTCTACCACTGAACTACTTCCGCATACCGCATATTCAATTGATCGGCGCCAGCTTAGCTTCATAGGCGATCGACGATGCACCCAGTAGGAGTCGAACCTACAACCTTCTGATTCGTAGTCAGACACTCTATCCAGTTGCGCTATGGGTGCTTCAACAAAATGCCGAGGACCGGGATCGAACCGGTACGGTCATCACTGACCGCAGGATTTTAAGTCCTGTGCGTCTGCCAATTCCGCCACCCCGGCATAAAGTGAAAAGCGGAAGACGGGATTCGAACCCGCGACCCCCACCATGGCAAGGTGATGTTCTACCACTGAACTACTTCCGCATATCAAACCTATTCAATTATGACCGAGGAGCGGCCTTCAAAGACCCGAGCATTCCATTCAAGATACGATGCGGGTGAAGGGACTCGAACCCCCACGGTCAAAAACCACTAGAACCTAAATCTAGCGCGTCTGCCAGTTCCGCCACACCCGCAAAAGGTGGGTTAAATGAGCCGTGACAGGCTCGAACTGTCGACCCACTGATTAAAAGTCAGTTGCTCTACCAACTGAGCTAACGGCTCAATGGAGGATACAGGGCTCGAACCTGTGACCCTCTGCTTGTAAGGCAGACGCTCTCCCAACTGAGCTAATCCTCCATATGTAAGCGTGGCAGCTTCCTACCCTCGCAGGCAGTTTCCCACCAACTACTCTCGGCGTGAAGAAGCTTAACTTCTGTGTTCGGCATGGGAACAGGTGTATCCTTCTTGCTATCGCCACCACACTTATGAGAACTTTGCGCTCTCAAAACTGGCTATCATTGTTGGTTGTTTACTTTGCTGAGAATCGGCGTATTTCATCGAAACGCGTTCGCAGTCGCAGAAACCTCCACATAAGGACCCTGAGTCCATTGGCCAAAACCCGGCCAACGAACTCAGGCCCGCTTATGCTCCGGTTTCTAAGCGCTCCTGCTCACGCTCTACTTGGTTAAGTCCTCGACCGATTAGTACTGGTCCGCTCCATGCATCGCTGCACTTCCACTTCCAGCCTATCTACCTGATCATCTCTCAGGGGTCTTACTTCCATATAGGAATGGGAAATCTCATCTCGAGGGGGGCTTCACACTTAGATGCTTTCAGCGTTTATCCCTTCCGTTCATAGCTACCCAGCGATGCGCCTGGCGGCACAACTGGTACACCAGCGGAACGTCCATCCCGGTCCTCTCGTACTAAGGACAGCTCCTCTCAAATTTCCTGCGCCCGCGACGGATAGGGACCGAACTGTCTCACGACGTTCTGAACCCAGCTCGCGTACCGCTTTAATGGGCGAACAGCCCAACCCTTGGGACCGACTACAGCCCCAGGATGCGATGAGCCGACATCGAGGTGCCAAACCTCCCCGTCGATGTGGACTCTTGGGGGAGATAAGCCTGTTATCCCCAGGGTAGCTTTTATCCGTTGAGCGATGGCCCTTCCATACGGAACCACCGGATCACTAAGCCCGACTTTCGTCCCTGCTCGACTTGTCAGTCTCGCAGTCAAGCTCCCTTCTACCTTTACACTCTGCGAATGATTTCCAACCATTCTGAGGGAACCTTTGGGCGCCTCCGTTACATTTTAGGAGGCGACCGCCCCAGTCAAACTGCCTACCTGACACTGTCTCCCGCCACGATCAGTGGCGCGGGTTAGAGTGTTCATACAGCTAGGGTAGTATCCCACCAACGCCTCCATCGAAACTAGCGTTCCGATCTCTACGGCTCCTACCTATCCTGTACAAGCGGTACCAACACTCAATATCAAGCTACAGTAAAGCTCCATGGGGTCTTTCCGTCCTGTCGCGGGTAACCCGCATCTTCACGGGTACTATAATTTCACCGAGTCTCTCGTTGAGACAGTGCCCAAATCATTACGCCTTTCGTGCGGGTCGGAACTTACCCGACAAGGAATTTCGCTACCTTAGGACCGTTATAGTTACGGCCGCCGTTTACTGGGGCTTCAATTCTGGGCTTCGCTTGCGCTAACTCATCCTCTTAACCTTCCAGCACCGGGCAGGCGTCAGCCCCTATACATCATCTTTCGATTTAGCAGAGACCTGTGTTTTTGATAAACAGTTGTTTGGGCCTATTCACTGCGGCTGACCTTGCGGTCAGCACCCCTTCTTCCGAAGTTACGGGGTCATTTTGCCGAGTTCCTTAACGAGAGTTCGCTCGCTCACCTGAGGATACTCTCCTCGACTACCTGTGTCGGTCTGCGGTACGGGTAGTTTATTTCTCACTAGAAGCTTTTCTTGGCAGTGTGACATCAGGAACTTCGCTACTTTAATTTCGCTCCCCATCACCGCTTGTCCTTATGGTCGCAAGCATTTCACTCGCCACCAGACTTGCGGCTTGGACGCACTTTTCCAGCCGTGCGCTTTCCTTAGCCTCCTGCGTCCCTCCATCGCTTAAACAAAATAAACTAGTGCAGGAATCTCAACCTGCTTGTCATCGACTACGCCTTGCGGCCTCGCCTTAGATCCCGACTAACCCTGGGAGGACGAGCCTTCCCCAGGAAACCTTAGTCATACGGTGGATCAGATTCTCACTGATCTTTCGCTACTCATGCCGGCATTCTCACTTCTAAGCGCTCCAGCCGTCCTCACGATCGACCTTCAACGCCCTTAGAACGCTCTCCTACCGCGCACCCTTACGGGTGCACCCACAGTTTCGGTATTATGCTTAGCCCCGGTATATTTTCGGCGCAGTGCCACTCGACTAGTGAGCTATTACGCACTCTTTAAATGGTGGCTGCTTCTGAGCCAACATCCTAGTTGTCTGTGCAACGCCACATCCTTTTCCACTTAGCATAAATTTAGGGACCTTAACTGGTGATCTGGGCTGTTCCCCTTTCGACAATGGACCTTATCGCTCACTGTCTGACTCCCGGAGTAAGATCGATGGTATTCGGAGTTTATCTGAATTCAGTAACCCTTGATGGGCCCCTAGTTCAAACAGTGCTCTACCTCCATGATCCATCCTCCGAGGCTAACCCTAAAGCTATTTCGGAGAGAACCAGCTATCTCCAAGTTCGTTTGGAATTTCACCGCTACCCACAACTCATCCCAGCATTTTTCAACATACATGGGTTCGGTCCTCCAGTGTGTTTCACCACACCTTCAACCTGGTCATGGGTAGGTCACTTGGTTTCGGGTCTACATCTGCCTACTCATTCGCCCTGTTCAGACTCGCTTTCGCTCCGGCTCCGACTTTTCATCTTAACCTCGCAGGCAAACGTAACTCGCCGGTTCATTCTACAAAAGGCACGCCATTACCCCTTAACGGGCTTTGACTAATTGTAGGCACACGGTTTCAGGAACTGTTTCACTCCCCTTCCGGGGTGCTTTTCACCTTTCCCTCACGGTACTGGTTCACTATCGGTCACTAGGGAGTATTTAGCCTTGGGAGATGGTCCTCCCGGATTCCGACGGAATTTCACGTGTTCCGCCGTACTCAGGATCCTGGACGGAGGGTCCGCCGTTTCGTTTACAGGGCTTTCACCTTCTATGGCGCAGCTTTCCAGCTGACTTCGACTACGTCGAACTTTGGTAACTCCGATGTCCAGTCCTACAACCCCGAGAAGCAAGCTTCTCGGTTTGGGCTCTTCCCACTTCGCTCGCCGCTACTATGGGAATCGAGTTTTCTTTCTCTTCCTGCGGGTACTGAGATGTTTCAGTTCCCCGCGTCTGCCGCCGACAAGCTATGAATTCACTTGCAGGCAATACACTGATGTGTACTGGGTTCCCCCATTCGGAAATCTCCGGATCAAAGCTTACTTATAGCTCCCCGAAGCATATCGGTATTAGTTCCGTCCTTCATCGGCTCCTAGTGCCAAGGCATCCACCGTGCGCCCTTTGTAACTTAACCTGTACTGACTTGCGTCAGCGGTTATGCGATGCGAATTTCTATATTAGAAACTCATACAAATACGCTGTGTTCTCGGCAATTTAAAACATTTACAACAATGATATCCAGTTTTCAAAGAACAAAGTCGCCGACTTGCGTCGGTGAACTGGCCTGACGGCCAATGGAGGATAACGGGATCGAACCGATGACCTCCTGCTTGCAAAGCAGGCGCTCTCCCAGCTGAGCTAATCCCCCATAAGGGTTGTTCAATTAACAAGCGAACGCTTGATGGGCCTAGATGGACTTGAACCATCGACCTCACGCTTATCAAGCGTGCGCTCTAACCAACTGAGCTATAGGCCCGATAGGCGTAAAAAGAGAGGTCATCCTCTCAAAACTAAACAAAGTTTCGTGTGTGCAGGTTTCCGTCAGACTTAATGTCTGTTTCCTTAGAAAGGAGGTGATCCAGCCGCAGGTTCTCCTACGGCTACCTTGTTACGACTTCACCCTAATCATTTGTCCCACCTTAGACGGCTCGCTCCCTAAAAGGGTTACGCCACCGGCTTCGGGTGTTACAAACTCTCATGGTGTGACGGGCGGTGTGTACAAGGCCCGGGAACGTATTCACCGCGGCGTGCTGATCCGCGATTACTAGCGATTCCGACTTCGTGTAGGCGAGTTGCAGCCTACAGTCCGAACTGAGAATGGCTTTAAGAGATTAGCTTGACCTCGCGGTCTCGCAACTCGTTGTACCATCCATTGTAGCACGTGTGTAGCCCAGGTCATAAGGGGCATGATGATTTGACGTCATCCCCACCTTCCTCCGGTTTGTCACCGGCAGTCTTACTAGAGTGCCCAACTCAATGCTGGCAACTAGTCATAAGGGTTGCGCTCGTTGCGGGACTTAACCCAACATCTCACGACACGAGCTGACGACAACCATGCACCACCTGTCATTTTGCCCCCGAAGGGGAAACCTGATCTCTCAGGTAATCAAAAGATGTCAAGACCTGGTAAGGTTCTTCGCGTTGCTTCGAATTAAACCACATGCTCCACCGCTTGTGCGGGCCCCCGTCAATTCCTTTGAGTTTCAACCTTGCGGTCGTACTCCCCAGGCGGAATGCTTAATGCGTTAGCTGCGGCACTGAAGGGCGGAAACCCTCCAACACCTAGCATTCATCGTTTACGGCATGGACTACCAGGGTATCTAATCCTGTTCGCTACCCATGCTTTCGAGCCTCAGCGTCAGTTACAGACCAGACAGCCGCCTTCGCCACTGGTGTTCTTCCATATATCTACGCATTTCACCGCTACACATGGAGTTCCACTGTCCTCTTCTGCACTCAAGTTTCCCAGTTTCCGATGCGCTTCCTCGGTTAAGCCGAGGGCTTTCACATCAGACTTAAAAAACCGCCTGCGCTCGCTTTACGCCCAATAAATCCGGATAACGCTTGCCACCTACGTATTACCGCGGCTGCTGGCACGTAGTTAGCCGTGGCTTTCTGGTTGGATACCGTCACACCGACAACAGTTACTCTGCCGACCATTCTTCTCCAACAACAGAGTTTTACGACCCGAAAGCCTTCTTCACTCACGCGGCGTTGCTCCATCAGACTTGCGTCCATTGTGGAAGATTCCCTACTGCTGCCTCCCGTAGGAGTTTGGGCCGTGTCTCAGTCCCAATGTGGCCGATCAACCTCTCAGTTCGGCTACGTATCATGGCCTTGGTGAGCCGTTACCTCACCAACTAGCTAATACGCCGCGGGTCCATCCAAAAGCGATAGCTTACGCCATCTTTCAGCCAAGAACCATGCGGTTCTTGGATTTATGCGGTATTAGCATCTGTTTCCAAATGTTGTCCCCCACTTAAGGGCAGGTTACCCACGTGTTACTCACCCGTCCGCCACTCGTTTTAAGTTGAATCACGATGCAAGCACCGTTCATCGACCAAAACTCGTTCGACTTGCATGTATTAGGCACGCCGCCAGCGTTCATCCTGAGCCAGGATCAAACTCTCATATAAATATGAGCTGTTCGAATAGCTCGATTTGTTGTTCTAGCGAATTGACTTCGCAAATGTTACTTTTTGCCTCGATACCGAAGTATCAAGGACCCTGCACATTTAAACGAAACTTTGTTCAGTTTTCAAAGGACGACCTTGTCAAAAGACAACTTTGATATATTATCACAGGCAAGCAATACCTGTCAATAACTTTTTCTGATGTTTTGAAGCACATCAGCGTTGCTCATTTACGACGCTTATTATCATACCAACGGTTTACGCCATCGTCAACAACTTTTTTAAATAAAAATGCCTTCCGGATATTACATGTTCCATTAATCATTTTCATTCGTGAATAAGCCCATAATAGACTTTCTCATGGCGCAATCTTTCGGAAAACAAAAAGTGCCGCCAAAATGGCGACACATAAGTTTAGGTTATGGGCGCAACGTCGGGAACAAAAGGACATCGCGAATTGAAGGCGCATCTGTCAACAGCATGACAAGACGATCGATTCCGATGCCTAAGCCACCGGTTGGCGGCATGCCGTATTCCAATGCTTCAACATAATCATCATCAATGCCTTGCGCTTCCTCATTGCCTGCGCTCTTTTCTGCGGCCTGGGCTTCAAAACGCTTGCGCTGATCAATTGGATCGTTTAATTCAGTGAAGGCATTGGCGTATTCCCCACCGCCAACGAAAAGTTCGAATCGCTCGACAAAACGGGGATCCTTAGGGTTTTTCTTTGCGAGAGGGGACACTTCGATTGGGTGCCCGGTAATGAAAGTCGGCTGAATCAGCGTTGATTCAACGAACTGGTCAAAGAAGGCACTGATAATGTGACCGACCTTCCAATAAGGTTCGTAATGGACATCATGTTCGTCTGCCAACTTGCGCGCATCATCAACGCTCATTTGAGGCCAAAAGTCCACGCCGGTTTTGTCTTTAATGGCGTCGACCATGTTAATGCGGGCAAACGGCGCATCCAAATCGATATCCATGCCTTGATAGGTTAATTTGCCCGAATCAAGAACCTTGTGGGCAGCAAAACGGAAAATGCCCTCGGTTTCAGTCATAACATCGGTCAGATCCCAGTAGGCTGCGTAGGTTTCAAGCTCGGTGAATTCCGGATTATGTTTGGTATCAATGCCTTCATTACGGAATACCCGGCCGATTTCGTAAACTCGTTCCATACCGCCGACAATAAGGCGTTTCAGATGCAGTTCAAGGGCAATTCGTAGATAAAGATCGATATCCAGTGCATTATGATGCGTGATGAACGGACGAGCATTGGCGCCACCGGCTTGGTTATGCAACACCGGCGTCTCAACTTCAAGGAAACCATGGTTATCTAGATATTCACGAACAGCACTCACAATCTTTGTGCGCTTAACAAACCGGTCAAAGCTGTCAGGGTTGGAAATAAGGTCCAAATAACGTTTGCGGTATTTCTGCTCAACGTCCGTCAAGCCGTGCCACTTGTCCGGTAATGGGCGTAATGCTTTAGCCAAATGGGTAACGTGGTTGGCTTTGACCGTCAGCTCGCCCGAGTCGGTTTTCATGACTTCGCCACTGATGCCAAGAATATCGCCAAGATCGGCCTTCTTGAAAATCATATAGTTCTCATCGCCGACAACATCTTTACGAACGTAGATCTGCATTTTGCCACTACGATCACGGATATCTGCAAATCCGACTTTTCCTTTGCCACGTTTGGACATCATGCGTCCGGCGATCGTGACTTTCGGTTTTTCCTCAAGTAATGTCTCTTTGTCGTCTTCACCGAAATCTTCGCGCACTTGCGCTGCCGAGTGGGTTCGATCAAACCGATGACCGAATGGATCGATCCCTGCCTCACGCAAGGCTTCCATCTTTTCCCGCCGTGCAATCATCTGATCGTTCATTTCTGGTTGCTGTCCGTTTTCCTTAGCCAACACATGTTCCTCCGTTCCAATTTATAGCACTCTTTGATGATGACAATTTTACTGCGAAAAAGCAACCTTCTACGCATTAAAAGACGCTCTCAATGATTGATTGGCCAACAAATCATCGCAGAACGTCTTTTTCGTCTAAAGCTCTAGTAAGTTAATGACTGCGCTGACGCTCGCGGGCGCGCGCTTCGGTCTGCTCAACAAAATCGTCAAAAATATGATTTACTTCAGCCTGCGTATCAACCATGTTAACAGCAGCCTTGGTCTTCGCCGAACGCGGAATACCTTTCAAGTAGTAGGCAGCTTGCATTCGAAATTCACGCACAGCCTGATGTTCACCGTGTAAGTCAACCAGCCGTTGCAACTGCAACTTGGCGGTCGCGATTTTCTCTCGAGGCGTTGGTTCCGGAATTAACTCGCCGTCATCCAGATATGCTGCCATCTGTTTCAAGACCCACGGATTCCCTAACGCCGCGCGGCCGACCATCACTGCGTCGGCGCCAACTTCTTCAAGCATACGTTTGGCGTCTTGCGGTGTCCGCACATCGCCATTGCCGATGAATGGAATCGTCAGATGTTGTTTGACTTCTTTTAAAATATTCCAATCCGCATGTCCAGAATAAAGCTGTTTACGCGTACGCCCATGCATCGCCAATGCCGCTGCACCACCGCGCTCAGCAGCCAACGCATTTTGAACCGCATAAATGTGGTCTTCATCCCAGCCGGTTCGCATTTTGACGGTGACCGGTTTGGAAACGGCGTCAGTGACTGCCGCCACCATTTCATAAACTTTTTCTGGATCCAGTAACCAATGGGCACCTGCGTCAGTTTTAGTGACTTTTGGAACCGGGCAACCCATATTAATGTCAATAATATCAGCCGCGGTATTTTGGTCGATAAATTTTGCCGCATTGACTAACGTTTCTTTGGTGCCGCCAAAAATCTGAATCGAAATTGGATGTTCCCGTGGATCCACAAACATCATACTCAACGTTTTCTTATTTTTGTACATAATTCCACGGTCACTGATCATTTCGCACACAACCAGACCCGCACCGAATTCTTTGGCGGTTACCCGAAAGGCTGCATTGGTAACCCCGGCCATCGGGGCAACAACAAGTCGATTGGGAATTTCAACATTGGCAATATGCCACATACAAGCCACCTCTTTCTTGCTTTCGCGATGCTAACTTTACTTAAAATAAGCAAAAATCGCAACTATTCATGTCGGGCGATTAACGCTTTAAGATCCGCAACGCTGTAATGATACTGATTACCACAAAACTTGCAGGTCGTCTCCGCGCCGCCATCTTCATCAATCATTTCCTGTAATTGTTCATGCGGCAAGGTTGCCATGATATCGCCAAAATGGGCTTTGGAACAATTACATGCAAACCGCAGTGACTGGGTATCCAGGAATTGCACCGGTGCATCCCCAGCGATACGTTGAATAATTTGCTCCGGTGTCAGGCCGCTTTTTAAGAGTTCTGATACAAGCGGCAATGTTTTGACGTTGGCTTCCAGTGCGGCTAGTTCTGCGTCATCGGCGCCTGGCAATGCCTGCAACATGAAGCCGCCAGCGACCTGAACCGAGTTGTCGGCGTTGACGAAAACCGATAATCCTACTGCAGCAGGAATTTGTTCGGATTTTGCCAGATAATACGTGAAGTCCTCGGCTAATTCGCCTGATACCAGCGGCACTTGGCCGGTAAATGGTTCACCAATCCCGATATCTTTGGTGACCGCAAGCATGCCATGTTTACCGACAGCACGGGCGACATCGATTTTTCCGACAAGGTTGAGCGGCAAATTGACGTGGGGCTCTTGCACATAGCCGCGAACCGTGCCGATCTCTGTGCCATCGGTGATGATAGAACCAACCGGGCCATCTCCCTTAATGCGCACCGTCAGCATGTCATCACGGTTTTTTAATCCGGAAGCGGACAATAACGCCGTTGCGACCAAGGTCCGCCCCAATGCCGCCGACGCCGCACTCCAAGTATCATGACGGCGTTGCGCCTCGCGTACTGTCTCCGTCGCATCGACAGCGAAAATTCGAAAATGGGTATCACGCGACAATGCGCTCGCGATATAGTCACTCATGTTGGATCCTCTTTTCTGAAAGTTAAACGTGGCTATTCTACCAAAATTGTGCGCTATTGAAAAGTCAGTGTACTCATTAGCCTGCCCGATTGAAGCCCAACGGCACCATTTAAGTCAAAGTAGGTTTCGGGTTTACACGTTTTTCCCCATTGGCGATGCCTATGCGCACTATGTCAATCTTCATCACGAAAATTGCGCCGAATGCCTTCTCGATTTCGAAAAACGCGTAAAATAAAATTATTAATTAACCTTGAAAGGACTTGGTATTTTTGATCAGTCATATCGGCGTTATCCTAGGTACAACCCGAAAAAATGCGCTAGGTGCCCGCATTTTCAATTATTTAAAACAAACATTTCCCGACACATCAGAGGTTCATTACACGTGGCTTGATCTCCGGGATTATCCGTTACCGCTTTATGACCACCCCGAAACACCACTTGAAGATCCGATTCAAGCGCCAACGGCAACTGAGACAAAATGGTTAACCGCGGTTGCCAACCAGGATGGTTACGTGATATTAACACCAGAATACGATCACGCGCTACCCGGCGGTTTGAAAAATGCCTTGGATCTAATCGGTCCGGAAGTTGAGCATAAACCTGTTCAAATCATTGGGTATTCGCATTTTTCTGATGGCGGGATGCTGGCAGCAGCCAGTTTAGTGCCGATTTTACAAATGCTGAAAATGATCGTCCTCCCTACCCCGACGTTACTTTGGTCGGCCGATCCTTGTTTTGACGAAAACGGGCAGATCAATTCCGCTGCCGAGAACAGCCAGCATTTTGCTCGACGCTTGCACGAGACGATGCATGATATTGGCTTTTACACACGCTTACTTAAGGAACATCCGTACCAACCACTAGGTAACGATTCATCAGCTAACCAAACACCTCAGCGCCAAAGTGAATCAAAGCATAGCTGACTACCGGAATTTGTCCTAATGGTGCGTAACAAAAAAACACCGCCAAATTGGCAGTGTTTTTTGTTACGCTTGCGGATCCTGATGTTCATTGTTGTCTGAAGAACCGCTGTCAGCCGACGTATCGTCTGGCTTTTCGACACCGCCTGTATCATCATCCTGGCTGGCCTGATCTTGGCTGGCCTGGGAATCAGATTCGGACTTAGCATTGGCTTCTTCATCCGCTTGCTTTTCTTTATCTTTGTGCTCAAGCGCTGCTTTGGATTCTTCGAAAGTAGCGGCCTTTTCGCTTGGGAATTCGACTTGATCGCGTTCTGGCATCTTGCCATCGTTGAACAAGCTGAGGATTTCCTTTTCGTTTAAGGTTTCGTACTTGAGTAAAGCTTCAGCAATCAGCTTATGCTGCTGACGGTGGGCCTGAATAATCTCGTAAGCCTGCTTATGAGCTTCGTCAATGATCCGCCGCACTTCATCATCAATCGCCGTCGCGGTGGTTTCAGAATACGGTGGTGTCTGACCATACTGAGCACCAAGGAATGGCTGGCCCTCGGTTTCGAGTTGAACCGTTCCCAGGCGATCGGACATCCCGTACTGAGTGACCATGCTCCGGGCAATTTGGGTTGCCTGTTCGAAGTCATTGGACGCCCCGGTGGATTCAACCCCGAAGATAATTTCTTCGGCGGTCCGGCCACCAAGCAAGCCGACAATCTGTTCGGTCAATTCTTTCTTGGTCAGCAAGAATTGATCATCTTTTGGCAGCATAATCGCATATCCGCCAGCACGGCCACGCGGAATAATCGTGACCTTACGCACAGTTCGCGAGTCGCTTAAGACCAGACCGACAATCGCGTGTCCGGCTTCGTGGAAGGCCACCATGTTGCGTTCTTTTGGACTGATGACCCGGTCTTTCTTCGCTGGGCCGGCAATGACCCGATCTTCCGCTTCATCCACATCGGCAGCATCAATGGCTTTCTTGCTTCGTCTTGCAGCAACCAAGGCCGCTTCATTCAGCAGGTTTTCCAAATCAGCGCCGACAAAACCAGGCGTCTGCCGCGCAATTTCTTTAAGGTCAACATTCGGTGCAAGCGGCTTGTTCTTCGCGTGCACTTTCAAAATTGCTTCACGGCCTTTAACATCCGGACGGCCAACCAGAATCTTCCGGTCAAATCGGCCTGGACGCAGCAACGCCGGATCCAAGACGTCGGAACGGTTGGTTGCGGCAATGACAATCACGCCTTCATTACCGGTAAACCCGTCCATTTCAACCAGCAACTGGTTCAATGTCTGCTCACGTTCGTCATGGCCGCCGCCCATTCCGGCACCACGCTGACGACCAACCGCATCAATTTCATCGATGAAGATGATCGAAGGCGCTGCTTTCTTGGCTTGGTCAAAAAGATCACGAACACGGGAAGCCCCGACACCCACGAACATTTCAACGAAGTCAGAACCGGAAATCGAGAAGAACGGTACACCGGCTTCACCGGCAACCGCCTTGGCTAGCAAGGTTTTACCAGTACCAGGAGGACCCTCAAGCAGCACACCGGCTGGGATGCGGGCACCCAATGCCGAGAACTTCCGCGGATCTTTCAGGAACTCAACCACTTCAACCAGTTCCTGTTTCTCTTCTTCAGCACCGGCAACATCGGAAAACCGCACTTTGTTGGCATTTTTATCTGCCTGCTTAGCACGTGACTTGCCGAAACTCATGACCCGACCAGAGCCACCGCCTTGACCGGCCTGATTCATCATCATGTAGAAGAAGATCATCATGATGACAATCGGCACAACCGTGATCAGTAGGCTAAACCAGACCCCGGACTGTGATTCTTCCTGGGTATCCGTTTTAACATTGTTAGCACTGGTCATCTTCTGAATCTGACTCAAAGTCGCGTCGTTCGTCGGAATATAGGTAGAGAACTTCGTCACCTTGGTCGTCTGATTGCCAAATAAACTCAGTGAATTATTCGCACCGGAAGACTTCTGGGCCTTCTTATATTCACCGCTGACTTTGTAAACACCGCCAGATGGCTGGAGCGAATAACTCTTGACATTGTCCTTCTTTAATTCGGACATGAAGGTGCTTGTTTCAATTTCTTGGGACGATGTTGTCCCATTATCGCGCATATAATACGCAAAACCGGTGACCAGCAGCACAAAAATGATGATATACGTTAGTGTGCTACTGAACAGGCCGTTTTGTTTTTTCTTCATTTAGAACCTCCGGCAACATTCAATTAGTACCTTATATACTACCACAAACCCGGCGCACAGATTAAGATTTTGCCGCGTAGACTTCTGGTTTTAATACCCCAATATAAGGCAAATTACGATAACGTTCTGCGTAATCCAAACCATAACCGACCACAAACTCGTTAGGCACGGTGGTTCCCACGTAATCTGCCTGAACATCGACCACGCGTCCCTCCGGCTTGTCCATCAAGGCGCAAATCCGCACAGACTTCGCTTGACGGGTTTTAAAGATATCGGTTAAGTATTTCAGGGTTCGACCGGTATCGACAATATCTTCTACGATCAAAACGTTCCGATCCTTCACACTTGCGTCAAGATCCTTGATAATCTTGACTTCGCCGCTAGATTCGGTCGCGTCACCATAGCTAGACACATCCATAAAGTCAAGTTCCATATAGTCATCAATCTCACGGACAAGATCAGTCATGAACATAATGGCACCTTTTAAGATGCACACCACTAAGGGATTCTTCCCTGCGTAATCGCGCTTAAGTTCAGCGCCGAGCCGCGCCGTGATGGCATGGATGTCGTCTTGAGAGTACAACACCTTTAAAATATCGGGGTTCATCATCTATCCTCACTTCTGTCAACATCTGGCGAGTGCACCAGTACAACATGGAGTATATCAGTTTGAGCGGGGGGCGACAATCGTTCTAAAGGCTGACCTTCAATCCAAAAAACCTGATGGTCCTGCGCCAATAAAAGTAATTGATCACGTTGACTTGCCGGCACTTTTTCATTAATAAAAAAACGCCGCAATTTCTGGATCACCCCATTTGGCAGCCGAACTTGATCACCGGCTTGACGGGTACGCAATGTCACCGGCAACTGTACCCGTACCGGGACGCCGTCATCCCGCGATGCTTCTGCCTGCAAGCTAAACGTTCCTCGCAGGGTTTTTACAGTTTGGCCGATGTGCGTAAACGTCACCGGGGTCATTGCCGGTTGTAAAACCAGCTCCCTGATACGGCCGTTCTGAACGGCAATGGTGACACCGGCGCCAAGGTCAAAGTGGTGTTCACTTTGAGCAAACAAATGGTGCATAACCTCTGGCAGTATTTTTTCGTCAACTTCCGGTTGCCACTGCCGCAACATCTTTTTTAAAAGCACAAGCTGTGCCGCTTTTGGCACACGCGTCGCTGCTTGCCAGTCAATCGTCACCGGATCCACTTGCAACCGCTGCTGCCATCGACTGACTTCAGCATCTGCCAGTGCCAACATCCCTGCTTGCTCCACCGTAAATCGCTGTATATGCGCCAACAACTGCGGATTTTGCTTTTTATAAGCGGGAATGACTTCATGGCGCAACTGGTTGCGGGCATAACGCGTATCGTTATTTGAGACATCATCACGAAAGTCAATGTCGTGCGCCTGTGCATACGCCTGAATCGCAGCCTTACTATAGCCTAACAAGGGACGAACCAGCCGTTTTCCGTGCCATGGCTGATCCGCCCGAATACCAACCAACGCGGCCGGATCACCGGAACGTCCCAGCCGAAATAAGACTGTCTCTAGTTGGTCATCGACATGATGGGCAGTCATGACCACAGCTGCCTGTTGCGTCTCGGCACTTGCCGCCAAAAAATCATAGCGTGCCTGTCGTGCTGCCGCTTCGCTCACGGTATCCGTTGGCTTGCGGTGCCACACCCCGGTGACAACGGGAACATGATACTGCGCTGCAGCCGCCGCTACAAATGCCTGTTCCTGCTGACTTTCCGGCCGCAAGCGATGATCAAAAGTGGCCGCAACCACATCCAGATCCGGTGCCCGAACCGCCAGATCCAACAGCACCATCGAGTCAACGCCACCGGAAACGGCCACAAGCACCCGGGTATGCGGTGCAAAACCGAATGTTTGAAAAAGTTTCGGGCTCATAAGTCTCCTCCACGTTAACCTCGTTTCACGATTAAATCAGCTAATCAAGGCAATCCAAGAAAATAGGCCCAGAACAAATCATAATTTGTCCCAGACCCGATTTCTAACTGCGCCGACCGCCCCGGCCGCCGCGTTTGCCTTCGGTATTACGGCGAAGAACGCTTAACCGATCTTCGCTTTCTTTCAAATAACCAGACATCATCGCGTCAAAATCACCTTTGGCCGGTTGTTGCGCTTTATGACCAAAATGATTGCCGCCATTGCGAGCACCACCCTGGAACCGATTATTGCCCGGATGCGCTGACGGTGCGTGCCGACCCTCATGATGATTATTCTCATGTTCACGCTGTTGCGGCTTATCAACCGCTTTCCGGATAGACAGGCCAATCTTACCATCTTGGATCGAAAGAACTTTAACCGTCACCGGTTCGCCAACATGCAACACATCGTGAATATCTTTGACATAAGCATCAGAGACCTCGCTGATATGCACCAATCCGGTTTTGCCATCGCCCAACTCAACGAATGCACCGAATTTCGTGATCCCGGTGACCTTACCAGTCACTTTCGTACCAACTTCAACTGCCATAAAAAAAGAAGTCCTCCTAATTAAATGTGTCTATAAGTATAGCATGGGTAACAAGACACGCAAGCAGCGCGTGAACCCGTCACAATCAAAACTGTATGCCACTCGCGCACCCATCAAGCATACCACTCAATCACAAACCAACAAACTACCGAAACCTGCCAACATCCATTCGTCGACACAAAAGCTGCGCCAATCAGGGTCAAAAAGCTCATTGACTGACGTTCAGATTCGGAATCTTATTGGCTTTATCCGGCAAGTTAAAAATCACCTCACCGGGTTTTGAATACAGATATTTCTCCCGAATCAATTTGGCCGTGTAGTCATCATTGTGAAGCTGATCAACCTGGACTTTAAGTGCCGCTTTGTTGGCTTTCAGCTTGTTCAAATTGGCTTTGGCCTTTGTCACCGCATGATTGGTCTCACCTAATGTCATTTGGGTGCGAACCAAACTAAACCCGCCCAGCCCTAGAATTGCCACCATCAGAATCAGCAAATTCCGAATGCGTTTCATATGTACCGCGTGTGCCCGGGATTTGGGCGCACGCTGCTTTTTTGCTGTGTGCTCACGCGTATACGCATTATTTAATTGACTGATATTATTCTTCGCCATCTGATCGCACCCTCGTTTTCACCAGCTACGTGTTACGACTTCAGTAAATCAAGTATAACAAATCAAAGGGGCTACAGACCAACAAATCCGCATTAAAATGTTTCTTTATAATTTTCTTTCAGCACCGTGTACATGTCTGCCGCATCGTTTTTCTTGGTTGTTTCGACCAAATCATCGGCGCGCACCGTCAGTGTTTTGTTGCCAAAGTTAATGACCAGCGTGTCGCCTACACTGACGTCGGTACTGGATTTGGCAACTTTACCATTAATCGTGATGCGTCCTTTGTCGGCAATCTCTTTTGCCACAGTGCGTCGTTTGATGATTCGGGAAACTTTGAGAAACTTGTCTAACCGCATATCGTTACCTCGCTTTTATTTTTCGTACAAATTTTAAATACTTTTTACCGCCAGGCAGGTCAAGCACTTCGCGTAATGTTAAGAGTTTGAACCAGGTGCCTATCAGCAAGAAGACGATGACGCCAAGAATCACGCCCAATAAGGTGACGCCAAGCGCAACTAGCCGGGAACTCAACGGAATCCACCCCACTGCCAGGTAAACCGTCAACACCATGAGCCCCGTCACCACAAGCAATTTAGGCACAAACAGCCGCAGAGCGCTTCTGCCTTTGATCGTCTCAGGAACGGCATAATAAATCAAGCAAAGGATCACACCTAATGCAAGAATTGTCGCACCACTGGCGCCGGCCGTCCCAAACCGAGCAACCAGCGGCTGGTTAATTCCGGCCTTGATCAAAATACCGATCAGCAGCGCCACGCTAATACCCTTGTACCGATCTAGGCTCTGCAAGATGGCATTATAGGCATTGATCATGGCAACAACAGCGATCGCAATGGCATACAGTTGTAAAACAAACGCGCCGGCAGTATCGCCAAACAGCAGTAAATCAATTGCCGGCATCAAAACCGCCAGTCCGGAAGTCGCTGCAAGGGCAAAGGCCAAATTAAAATGCACCAATTCTGCACCCCGTTGAATAAACTGGCGGCGTTGCTGTAGCTGGCGTGCTTGCGTCAAACTAGGGAGTAACGTCGTGGATAACGAGGACGCCACCACAAGCCCTAACTGAACAAGAGGCTGGCCACGATCGTAGACCCCTTTTAAACTTTTGGCCGTTGCCATAGCGATACCGGAACTGGTCAAACCCTTTGTTACTGTGAAACTGTCAACCAATTGTAGCAAAATCAACAGTGCGGCATACAGTGTAATCGCGCCGCCTTCCCTGACGAAGCGACTAATCAGGTGGGCATATGCCTGCACGCCAGGAAAACGAAAGCGACGGTGTCCAAAAATCCGGTGATACGGCCGCCACAATGTCAGCACTGCTGCCAAGCCGCCAAAAAAGGCACCGCTCATGGCAATGGCACCCATCTGGTAGACGCTCCAATGATATTGGACGAACCACCACGCGGCCAATAAGATCACGCCAACCCGAACAATCTGCTCAACAACCTGACTCGTGGCTGTTTTCACCATATCGAACGTCCCTTGAAAATAACCGCGTCCCGTCGCCAAAACCGGCATCGTCAGGAACATAAACGCCACGATTTGGATTAACGGTAATAGTTCCGGATCAGCCATCGCGCGGGCAATTTCTTCACCAAAAAACTCAAGCCCCAAAAACAACGCCCATGAAACCCAGTTCAAAATCACATTGCTTTGATGAGCCACCGTTAATTTGGCTTCGTCACCGTCAGCTTCCGCAACAAGTTTGGAAATATAAACCGGAAATCCGGACAACGCAAACGTCATCCCTAACCCGTAGATAGGGTAGATTTGCTGATAAGCATAAAACCCCGTGTCGCCAACCATATTCTGAAATGGCACCCGGTAAACTGCGCTGAGGATCTTGGCAATCAGTGAGCTGAGGCTCAAGATCCACGCACCGCGCATTAAATACTTCATTTGTTGATTATGCATGGTGGTCTCCTGTTAACATGGTCACAGCTGACCGCTCGATTCGCGAAACCCGGCTGGCCAATCATGAGGCATTAAGCTGCCGGCTTTTTCTCCGGCTGGGGATTGACAACGTTGACCAATCCCTGCATAAAGGCTGTCAGTTGCGCCAACCAGGTCTCGGCCTGCATGGTTTTAGGAACTGTCAACGTCACGGTCAGCTTACCATCAGCAATCGCAACCTGAGCTTTAAGCGTCGTTGCAGCCAACGCCTTAAAAATCGGCTCGCCTTGCGCTTTAGTGGTGGCTTGCGGCGATAACACAACTGCGATTTTTTGATCCGTCTTTTGTACGCTATTGACCCAAGCCAAGTCGGCAAACCGTTTGAGGTGCGCGATCGCAAGCAAGTTAGTCACCGGTTGCGGATAATCACCGAAGCGATCAATCAAGTCTTCGCTGATTTCCGTTTCAGCTTCATCACTATCCGCTTCACGAATGCGCTTGTACAATTCGATTTTTTGCCGCGAATCAGCTACATAGTCGGTCGGCAAATAAGCTTCCAAGCCCAGATCGATTTCAGCATCGGTTTTCTGTGCCGTTTTAATCCCGCGCCGTTTATTCACCGCTTCTTGAAGCATCTGGGTGTACAGATCATAGCCAACCGAATCGATGAAGCCATGTTGCTGCTTGCCCAACAGATTACCGGCACCGCGAATCGACAGGTCACGCATCGCAATTTTGAAGCCACTGCCTAATTCCGTAAAATCTTTAATCGCCTGCAGTCGTTTTTCCGCCTCCTCATTAAGCACCTTCATCGGCTGATACATGAAGTAGGCATACGCTACCCGACTCGATCGGCCGATCCGTCCCCGCAGTTGATACAACTGAGATAGGCCGTAATGATCGGCATTTTCGATAATTAACGTATTTGCATTTGGCATATCAACGCCGGTTTCGATGATCGTCGTTGTGACCAGCACATCATAGGCACCGTGCAGAAAATCATAAATGACGTTTTCCAGCTGCGTTTCGGTCATCTGCCCATGCGCGTAGCCGATACTGGCATCTGGCACCAGCTCTTCCAACTGACTCACGGTGCGCTCCATATCTTCCACCCGATTATGCAGGTAAAAGACCTGGCCGCCGCGCTCCATTTCGCGTTCAATTGCCTCACGAATCACCCCGGGATTTTGCTCCATGACAAACGTCTGAATCGGGTAACGATTGGTCGGCGGTGTCTCGATGACACTCAGATCGCGCACGCCCAGCATCGACATATTCAAGGTACGCGGAATGGGAGTCGCCGTTAACGTTAAGACGTCCACATTGCTTTTCAGCTGCTTGATACGCTCCTTATGCTTAACACCAAAACGCTGCTCTTCATCGATGACCAGCAAACCAAGATCACGAAAAGCCACATCTTTTGACAACAGCCGGTGCGTGCCGACGACAATGTCAATCGTGCCATTTTTCAGGCCTTTGATGGTCTCTTTATTTTGATGCGGCGTCTGGAAACGGGACAGTAGCCCGACTTTAATCGGAAAATCGGCAAAGCGCTCTTTCATGGTGTCAAAATGTTGCTGCGCTAAAATCGTCGTGGGCACCAAAATGGCTACCTGTTTGCCATAATCAATCGCTTTAAATGCCGCCCGCAACGCAACTTCGGTTTTACCAAAGCCGACATCACCCACGAGTAAGCGATCCATTGGCTTCGGTTTTTCCATGTCGCGTTTGATTTCTTTGGCCGATCGCAACTGATCCGGGGTCTCCGGATAAGGAAACTCGTCTTCAAATTTCTGCTGCAAATCATCATCCGGCCCAAATGCATAGCCTTTTTCCGCTTCACGCTTGGCGTATAAATCAATCAACTCATCCGCAATGTCTTCAATGCGAGCCGCCACTTTGCGTTTGGTCTTCTGCCATTCGGTGCCGCCTAACTTATTGACGCTTGGCGCCTTGCCGTCAGCGGAGACATATTTTTGCACCAGATTCAGCTGATCAACCGGAATAAAGAGCTTGTCGTTATTCCGATAAACGATGGTGATGTAGTCGCGGTGAACCCCGTCGACTTCCATCGTTTCCATCCCGGTATACTGCCCAATCCCATGATTAACGTGCACCACATAATCGCCAGGCTTCAGCTCATTGTAGCTGCGTAACCGCTCCGTATTGGCCAATGTCTGGTGCCGTGCCCGCCGTCGCTGCCGTGCATTGAATAACTCGTGCTCAGTGACGACGACCAGTTTCATGTCCGGCAGCTCGAAGCCATTCTTCAAACTGCCTTCCGTCAATTGAACTTGACCCGGAAGCAAATGGTTGGGTTCGGTCAGAACATTGCTAATTTCAAAATCTTTCAACGTCCCGCTCAGCTTATCTAGCCGATTCTTGTCTGCGATCAGGAAAACCACGGTTTGTTTTTGCTTCACCCAGCGATCGGTTTCTGTTTTAAGCAATGGCATCTGACTAAAGAACTGTTGGACATTGCGACTCGGAACATTAGTCAGGCTATCCAGCCGCAATTGTCCCATTCCCTTTTGAAAAAGACTCAAATACAGTCGCGGATGCGGTTCGTGCTGGTTGAGTTCTTGAATTTTAGGATTCGGTGTCTTGGGCAGCAGTCGGCCTTCTGTTTGCAATTGCGCGTACCACTCTGCAGTTTCCTGAACTAAATGGGTATCGCTATCCAGTAACCTGCTGTAATCGTCAAAAGCAACGAGTGCATCCGATGTGAGGTAGTCAGTGATGCGCTGATGTTCCGGATAAAGTTCCGGTGCATACAGAGCCAGATTCTCCGGCCGCTCCAGTGCCTGCAACTGCTGGCCAGTGGTTAACAGTCCGTCGGTAATCGCTTGCTTGGTATCAGCATCTTTAACCTTGGCCTTGTAAGCCGTTGCCTGCTTGACAAGACGCTCACCAGTCGCACTCAGTACCTGATCTGATGCGATCATATCGGTCGCCGGTGAAATCACGATGCGCGTTAGCTTTTTCAAACTACGTTGCGTGGCAATGTCAAACGTACGAATCGAATCGATGGCCGTATCAAATAATTCAATGCGAATCGGATCATCCTGATTGAGTGGATAGGTATCAATAATACCACCGCGAATGGCAAATTGCCCCGGCGCGCTAACCAGTGAATCGCGGCGATACCCCATCGCAATCAGTTGCTTGGCAACATTTTGTGGCTCAAGCTCTGAATCCATATCGATGACCAGCTCACTAGCCGCCCAAACCGCTGGCGCCGGCAAAATACGCTTGTACCCAGCCAGGCTGGTCACAATAATGCCAGGCTTACCGCTTTGCAAGAAAGTTAGTGCATTAATCCGATCATTGCGGGTCTCCGGTGAGCTCACTGCAACTTCGGCAGCCAGCACGTCTTCAACCGGAAAATCATAAACCAGCGCATCGCCTAACAAACTGCTCAAGTCTGCCGCTAATTCGTCAGCGTGAAAACGATTATTCTCGACAATCAGAAGCTGTTGTTGACGTTGTTGCAAGAGCGCGCCAAAAAAGACCGTCTTGGCGGAACCCGAAAGCCCTGTCACCAAATGACGGCCGGTTTTGAGTTTAGGCCATAATGCCGACAGTTCTGGATCTGCCTGCACCATGTCGATCAAATTCATCGCTTCACCTACTTCTTTCTTCTACTAAGTTTACCTAATCAGCCGCGTGCGATCACGATCAAGCCACCGACTTTTAATTAAACTTATTCATCAGTTGCGGAAACGGCATGCCATTTAGCCAGTCTTCCAACGCATCATCTGCTCTGGTAATGGCCTCATCGATCGTTTGCTGATCGGCGTGGGAAAAGGGCGTGAGCACCCAGTCAACAACCCGCTGACGTTGAGGGTGTTGAATGCCGATTTTCAACCGGTAAAATTCGTCGCTGCCAGTCGCGCTGATAATATCCTTGATCCCATTATGGCCACCAGCTGAACCACGTTGCCGCAACCGCAATTTGCCTAGCGTCAGATCCATGTCATCATGAACCACCAGGATTTCGTCTAACCGAATTTGATAAAACATCATCAGTTCGCGTACGGCTCGCCCTGAAGCGTTCATATAAGTCTGGGGTTTCACCAAAAACACTTTTTCATCATGAATCCGCGTAGTCGCCGTGGCAGCATCAAATTCGAGCTTATCAAGTTTGAGTCCCAAACGTTTAGCCAATTCGTCAACGACCATAAAACCCATGTTGTGTTTGGTTCCTGCATATTTTCGTCCGGGATTACCCAGACCAACGATCATTTTCATTTTGTCTCCTTAAATTAAAGCTTTTCTCTCAACGGCTACCGGTTACGCGCGACTGGCACCTTTTTTGCAACACCAGCAAGCTACCGCCTTTTTTCACGCGCCAATTCTTGCGTAACCAAGCCAAGCAAAGGACACCAAACACTAACCAACATCACAAGGTTAAGTGCTTGGTGTCACTTCGCTATACGCCGTCATCCACATACTGGGACGTGAATTTCTATTAGTATGCAGTATAACACATCAGAACTGATTAACTGTGCACATTTCTTTTGTGAACTGTTAAGCTTTTGGCCCTCGTGAAAATCGATCATGCAAGCGTTTTCGTTCCTGAAAGCGAGCTTGTCGCAGGATTCACAATCCTTGCTATTGTAAGGCTGAGCGCGACTTTTTAACCATGGCAAAATTATGAAAAAGTCTGTCAATTTTGTTTCGGTGAATTGATAATGTGTTATACTCACAATGAAATGCAGTTTGCATGCACATAAGAAAGGATGATATCACCGTGGCAAGTATTACGGATAAGGATCACCAAAAAGTTATTCTCGTTGGTGACGGCGCCGTTGGTTCAAGTTATGCCTATGCAATGGTATTGCAAGGTATTGCACAAGAAATCGGGATCGTTGACATTTTTAAGGACAAGACGAAGGGTGACGCGATTGACTTAAGCAACGCGCTGCCATTCACCAGCCCAAAGAAGATTTATTCTGCTGAATACAGCGATGCCAAGGATGCTGATCTGGTTGTTATCACTGCTGGTGCTCCTCAGAAGCCAGGCGAAACCCGCTTGGATCTGGTTAACAAGAACTTGAAGATCTTGAAGTCCATTGTTGATCCGATTGTGGATTCCGGCTTTAACGGTATCTTCTTGGTTGCTGCCAACCCAGTTGATATCTTGACCTATGCAACTTGGAAACTTTCCGGCTTCCCGAAGAACCGGGTTGTTGGTTCAGGTACTTCATTGGATACCGCACGTTTCCGTCAGTCCATTGCTGAAATGGTTAACGTTGATGCACGTTCGGTCCACGCTTACATCATGGGTGAACATGGTGACACTGAATTCCCTGTATGGTCACACGCTAACATCGGTGGCGTTACCATTGCTGAATGGGTTAAAGCACATCCGGAAATCAAGGAAGACAAGCTTGTTAAGATGTTTGAAGACGTTCGTGACGCTGCTTACGAAATCATCAAACTCAAGGGCGCAACCTTCTATGGTATCGCAACTGCTTTGGCACGTATCTCCAAGGCTATCCTGAACGATGAAAATGCTGTTCTGCCACTGTCCGTTTACATGGATGGTCAATATGGCTTGAACGACATCTACATCGGTACCCCAGCTGTGATCAACCGCAATGGTATCCAGAACATTCTGGAAATCCCATTGACCGACCACGAAGAGGAATCCATGCAGAAATCTGCTTCACAATTGAAGAAGGTTCTGACTGATGCCTTCGCGAAGAACGACATCGAAACCCGTCAGTAATCATCATCATGACTGAGTCTAGAACAGCCGGGCAACTGCCCGGTTGTTCTTTTTTAATCTCGAAAAACAATTAAGAACTTTTGGGGATTCCTTTCACTTGGCAGCAACGTAAAAGTATAATGTTTTTTTTAAGTTCCCAGATGCCGCTTCATTAAAGGGCGGTGCCCCCACAATGCCTGTAGCTGAACGAGGCGTGCCGCTTTTAATTCTTGGCTTGTTACCTTATAATAAGCAGAAACAATGTCATTTTTTGAGGAAGTGCTTGCTACGAAACAGGAACACACAAGGAGCAGGAGGCAGCGATCAGTGAATAAGAATAAACGGTGGCTCCTCGTTGTCGGCGCGCTAGTCGTTCTTCTAGGCGGTTTTTATATCGTCCGGAGCATGCACTATCGCGATCATTTTTTACCTAACACGGAAATTCTGGGAATTGATGTGTCAGGTCAATCGGTTAATGCGGCCAATAAGAAGCTGGTACAACAGTTCAATGAGCGCCAATATACGTTTGTTGAAGGCAATAAAAAAGTCATGAAGGTCAAAGGCCGCGCCTTGGGGCTAAGCCAGGATTTCAAAAAGGGTCTCAATCAGGCACTGAATAAGCAAAATCCGTGGTTGTGGACCACTTCGATTTTTGCGGGTCAAAAAGCCCATGCTGATGAGGATCCTTCGATTAACAGTGTTGCCCTAAAACAGTTTGCGGACACCACTGCCAATAAACTGAACCAAGGACGCCAGGAACCGGTCAATGCCAAACTCGTTGCAGATGGCACCCAGTTCAAGATTCAAAAAGAAGTCAACGGTAATCAGATTGACGCCGATAAGCTCGCCAAGACGGTAACGACCGCCTTGGATAATCATCGGCAAACCGTTAATTTAACGGATACGTACAAAAAGCCGACCGTTAAGGCGTCTGACAGTAGTCTGCAAACGACAGAACGGGATATGAATAAGCTTGCCGGAACCAAAGTATCCTTGCAGATTCAGTCCAAGACCGTCACAGTTCCTCAAGCAACCGTGATGAGCTGGGTTACCAACGACAACGGCAAGGCAACAGTCTCCAGTCAGGCCATTACCAATTATGTCTCGACGCTATCACAGCAGTACAGCACCATTAATAAGACCCGTCAGTTTAACTCGCAACAGCAAGGGACAGTTTCGGTTCCCGCTGGCACGTATGGCTGGAGCATTAATGTCAGCGCCACTGCAGCGATGATTCTTGCCAGCGTAAAAGCCGGGCAAGATCTTAACAAAGAAATCATCCACAGCGGTTCTGGTTATGCGACTGACGGTGACATCGGCAATACCTACGTTGAAGTTTCAAAAGAGAAACAACACGAATGGTTCATTAAAGATGGCAAGGTCGTCATGGATTCCGATATCGTAACCGGTAAGCCGAGCCAGGAAACCCCATCCGGTGTCTTCTATGTTTGGTCGAAGCAACGTAATGCAACGTTGCGCGGTAAAAATGATGACGGCAGCTCCTATGCCAGCCCGGTTTCTTACTGGATGCCAATCGATTACACGGGTGTCGGTCTTCACGACAGCCCGTGGCAACCTAAATACGGTGGCGACTGGTACAAGGAACACGGCTCTCACGGCTGTGTCAACAACCCGCCTGATTTCATGGCGAAGTTATACGCCGCAGTTGATGAAGGAACGCCGGTTATCGTTTATTAAGATTTCTACTCTGTATCATCTTAGTCAGCAACAATTAACATCGGCTCATGCGACGCACCCGTCTGCTGAGCCGATTTTTTGTACCCAATTGTGAAGCAGCATCCGGCGGTGACTTTTTACTCGGAAAGACCGTTACACCGTCAAAAAACTATGGTATCATAGGACAAGATTAGAACATTTTAATAAAGTGTGCACCTTTGATGGAGGAAAACGAATGTTAATTAAGTCGTTAGTATTAAAAAAGGAATTCCTGACCACTGTCAAGGAAACAGTCACCCTTGAAGAAGCATTGAAGATCCTTGAAGACTCCGGCTTTCGTTGTGTGCCGATCTTGGATGAAAGCGGCACGATCTTCCGCGGCAATATTTACAAGATGCATATCTATCGCCATAAGTCCCAAGGCGGCGATATGAGTCTGCCGGTTACTTATCTGCTGAAGAATGCAACCAAGACGATTCCGGTGAACGCCCCATTCTTCAAAGTCTTCTTCAACATCAAGGATCTGCCTTACATCGCGGTCTTGGACGAAAATGCCAACTTTTACGGGATTCTCACACATGCCAAATTGCTTGGGATGCTGTCTGAAGCTTGGAACGTTGACGTTGGCTCCTATGTTCTGACCGTGATGTCCACCGGCGAACGCGGCGACCTGGCAAAAATGAGCAAGATTTTGGCTAAGTATGTGTCCATTTCCGGTTGTATCACCTTGGATGCCAAACGCGACGAATTCGTCCGCCGTACCTTGTTCACATTACCTGCAGGGACCGATGAAAACACGTTAAATGAAATTGTCTCACGCCTGGAGAAAAAGAGTTTCCGCGTGGTTGAAATCGACGATCTGCAATCCGGACAGCCGATTCGGGTAGATGAAGAACTGTAATCTGATTTTAAAAAGCCCGGCAACGTTTTGACCACTGCCGAGCTTTTTTATATGGTGAGCGTGAACCGGCGCGGTCAGAAGCTGGAACGTAAGTGGCCTTGAAGCTTAAATGGCTGGGCTTTGGCCATCTAGGCTTCAAGGTCCTTACACACGCAAGCTTCTGTGCCGGTGAACGCGTATGGCGCGCATTTCTCGCTGCTTAGATCGCCTATTAGCATTGGCGCCAATTCGGTTTACTGGTTTAAGCAGTGCAGATCCTTTATAATACGTTGGCATAAGTATCCAGGTCTAATGATCGTGACACGGGGGAGGAAAACCTCGCATGAAAACTCTGACGCATTTTTGGGATCGAATCGTCTTCACTGTTCGTTTCCTTCGTAGCCATCATTTCAAATCAAAATTTCGCAAGCAGCTGTTTTTCTTCGCCGTCTTGGTGCCAGTGTGTTTGGTCACCATCATCACCGGCCAACATGTAGAAAAACCGGTTCCTGCTGCTACCATTTTTCGCACCGGAACAACACTCGCGAAGGTTAACCAGTCTTCACATCAGCCTACTAGCAAAGTCGCGCTTAACGTTACAAAGAAAATCGACTGGCAAGCTCCGTCTGAAGATCAGCCTTATCCCGACTTGACGCAACACCCTAATCTTTCCTTGGTTGTCAGTTTGAACAAGCAACGGGTATTTGTTAAAGATGGTGCTAAAACCCTTTACACCATGTATGCTTCAACCGGTATCGACGACTCGACACCGCATGGGCACTTTAAGATTCAGTCTGAACGCGGCTATGACTTTTTCAATCCTGAAGAGCAAATGGGCGCGCATTATTACACGAGCTTTTACTTACACGGCACCTATTTGTTCCACACCGTGCCGACTGACATCAACGGTCAATATATTGAAGCTGAAGCGGCCAAGTTGGGCCAGAAACCCGGTTCACATGGCTGTGTACGCCTCAGTATTCCGGATGCCAAATGGATTTTTGAAACTGTTCCAACTGGTACGCCAGTTGTTATCGAATAAACCAAAAACCGCATCTATCTCAGTCAAATTATCACTGAGATGGGTGCGGTTTTTTGCCAAAATATTGCGTTAATTTTTATTGTATGTTTTTGGCTTGGGCAAACTAACCAGCCCTACTGAAATTGCTAACGCACGATCAACGGCCGCCATTTTTGCGCTTGATAAAGCCGTCACGCGCGCCTGTAATCGCTGCTTATCGATGGTGCGAATCTGTTCTAGCAAAATCACCGAGTTACGTTCAACCCCATCTTGTTTTGCCCGTAAGCCAACATGAGTGGGCATCTTGGGTTTCTGAATCTTGGAGGTAATGGCCGCCACAATAACCGTAGGGCTGTAGTGGTTACCAACGTTATTTTGAATAATAAGTACAGGTCGATTGCCACCCTGTTCGGATCCGACAACCGGCGATAAATCGGCGAAGAATACATCTCCGCGTTTTACGGTTACATCCATGCTTTTGCCCCCCGTTGCTTATCGAATATGGGCGTATGCCTCACTTTCGCAGGCGGAGAAAGCATGACTGATCTCTGTATTGATCTGTCCCATGGCAACGTAGCCGGAAATCAGCTGGTTGATATCGGGTGCTTGTGACTGCAAAAATTTGGCCACTGCTGTCGTGATCACATCTTGAGTATCCGTGTCATTCAACTCACAATAGGCATCTAACCGCGCCTTAATAGCAGCATCAAACGTTACCGTTACTGACGTTTGCTTCTTCATGACAACTTCCTCCAACTTCCCAAGTTCATGTTGCTACTTTATCACAAAATCGATTCAGGAGCTACCGCACTTAGCCAATCATCTGAAAAACTGCCTTGTTATTTGCCGATCGGATTGATGCTTTGCCGTTTTAACCGCGGCGTCAAATTGCAGGCAATTTCGTAATGAATCGTGTCGCTATACTTGGCGACATCTAAGAGCGTGATTTCCTGATCGCCGCTTTGCCCGATTAAAACGACTTTAGTGCCTGCCGGATAGGCTTTTGGCAGACGTATCATGAACTGATCCATGCAGATTCGGCCGACGATTTCGCACGCATGGCCGTCAACCAACACATGGAACCCTTGCAGCCGCCGCAGCCATCCATCAGCATACCCAATTGGAACGGTACCGATAAACTCGTCACCTTTAGCGCGATAGGTGACACCATAGGAAATACCGTCACCGGCATGAACCTGCTTGCAGTAAGTCAATTCACTTTCCAGTGACAAGGCAGGTTCCAGCGGGAAAGGTGTTGTCGGAATCGCATCACCAGATGGATTCAGGCCATAAATCGCCACACCATAGCGAATCATGTTGCCATTACATGCTGCATGCCACAGACTGGTCGCCGAGTTCGAGACGTGCACGTACCGGGGCCGGGTTGGCAATAAGTCCACCATGTGATTAAACTTGGCCACTTGCTGTTTGAAATAAGCATCGTCTGGATCATCCGCTGTGGCAAAATGGGTGAAAATGCCCTCAACCATAAGTTGCTTCGGATGCGCCTGAATGAATTTAAGAGCATCCAAAAGTGCCTGATCCTCCGTGAAACCAATCCGCCCCATGCCGGTATCCAACGCAAGATGAATGCGTAGACGCGGCAACTCCGGTTGGGCTTCCAACACCGGTAACGCCTGCTCGAGCCATTCGACACTGCTAATCGGTAACGAAATCGTTTGTGCCGCAGCAATCGCAGCATACTGGCTTGGCACAATGCCTAAAACCAGAATCGGCTCAACAAAATTCGCATCCCGTAAATCTAACGCTTCGTCAAGTAACGCCACACAAAAGCCGCTTGCGCCAGCGGCCTTCGCAACCCGTGCCACGCGCAACATGCCGTGGCCATAGGCATCCGCTTTGACGACGGCAAAAAGTTGGGTCTTCTTTTTTAACCGCGCCACCTCATGCTGGACATTATGCAAAATAGCTGTTTCATCAATCAAAACTGTTGCTGGTCGGAAGTTACCGATCGTCACGTTCAGGACCTTCTTTTTCTAAAATTACCTCGGTGAACACCAAAGTTTCACTATGGGAAATGGAAACAAATGCATTGCCGGCAAATGGGTGTTTCGTCAGAATCGGCTTGCCAAGTTCGTTATTCAGAATTTCAACATCCTGCAAAGCGACTTTGCCCAATCCGGTGCCAAAAGCTTTGGAATAAGATTCCTTAGCCGAAAACCGGCCAGAAAGATACTCAACAGCACGGCGGCCATCCAATTGTTGATAGTTTGCTAATTCTACGGGTGTCAGAATCTTCGCGGCGAATCCATGGTTCTTTTCCTGAGCGGCTTGAATTCGGTCTAAATCTGTCACATCAACCCCGATACCATAAATCATACTTGGCCTCCAATACATTTGATAAAGTCATTTTAGCATGCTTTGATTAAAAATCGGCCATGTTCGGCAAATTGCCGAGTTCATCTGCTTATTTTGGCTTGGTTAGCTGCAGATGGTTTGTCCCTTTGGTGCTACCAATTTTCTTTCTATTAAAAAAGCACTGGGACTCGATCAGCCCCAGTGCTTGTTTTATTTTAACCGTCAAATTTCGTGCGACTACTTTTGGCGGGTGGAAACTTATTCGCCTGAACGAATTTTGAAGTTGCGCTTAACATTCTTACGCTTGTCGCCGAAGTTGCGCTTCTTGTCATAGCTGCGCCGGCCGTCGCGATTACCTTGATAGCCGCCTTCGCGCCGCTTACCTTTGTAGCCGCCTTTATAACCGCCGCCACGATTGCCGTGACCATGATTGTTGCGACCGCGATGTGGCAGTGGCCGTTCTGGTGTGATTTTGACCGGAACCGCGCTGGCATCATCCGGGCTGACTGCTTTGAGGTATGCAGAAACCAATTGCAGCGGGGTGTAGTTTTCCAAAAGCGTTTCCGCCATGGCTTCATACTTTTCAGTGTCGTTGGCTTCGACTTGTTCTTTGATCGTGGATAAGCCGCTGGAAATCTGGCCCATCAACGCTTCTTCAGCGGTTGGCGGCTTCATCGGCAACATCCGCTTCTTCGTCAAGTCTTCGATCGTGTGCAGGTATTCAATTTCATTTGGTGTGACAAATGTTACCGAAACCCCTTTGTGGCCCGCACGACCGGTCCGACCGATACGGTGCACATATGAATCAGGATCTTGCGGAATGTCATAGTTATAAACATGCGTCACGCCGGAAATGTCCAATCCACGCGCCGCAACATCCGTCGCTACCAAAAAGTCCAATTGGCCGCTCTTGAATTGGCGCAAAACGCTCATGCGCTTTTGCTGCGTCAAATCACCATGAATCCCTTCAGCCCGATAACCACGAGCTTTCAAGCCGCGGGTTAATTCATCAACGCGCCGTTTTGTCCGGCCAAAAATCAATGCCAGATCCGGATCCTGAACGTCAAACAAGCGCGTCATGACATCAAACTTTTCATAGTCCTT
The DNA here is from genome assembly GCF_030770335.1 of Lacticaseibacillus zeae subsp. silagei. Taxonomy (NCBI): domain Bacteria; kingdom Bacillati; phylum Bacillota; class Bacilli; order Lactobacillales; family Lactobacillaceae; genus Lacticaseibacillus; species Lacticaseibacillus zeae. The sequence continues at coordinate 2,594,694 of NZ_CP132484.1, forward strand.
TGCCCGAACATAATATTGTTCAACGGTGTCAGCGGTCAGCTCTTTAGCCTTAATCTTAACAACGACCGGGCTCTTCATGAACTTGTTGGTCAAGCGCATGATGGCTGCCGGCATGGTGGCAGAAAACAGCAATGTCTGCCGTTCTGTCGGCATCTGTTCAACGATCTTTTCAATATCGTCAATAAAGCCCATGTCGAGCATTTCGTCGGCTTCATCCAATACCAAGGTATCAAGATGTTCCAGTTTCAAGGTGTGACGCCCGATATGATCAAGAATCCGTCCTGGGGTTCCGACCACGATTTGTGGGTGGTCAGCAAGCTGACGAATCTGGCGGCGAATATCAGCACCACCATAAACTGCTTGCACCTTGATCTTCTTGTCGCGACCTAAACGATAAAGTTCTTCTTGGGTCTGAATCGCCAATTCCCGGGTTGGGGAAATGACCAGTGCTTGGATACTCCGGTCAGCTTTATCGATGTGTTGCAGAATCGGCAAGCCAAATGCTGCCGTTTTCCCGGTACCGGTCTGTGCTTGACCGATCACATCTTTGCCTTCCAGAACCAGTGGGATCGTCTCTGCTTGAATCGGGGTCGCTTCTTCAAAACCTGACTGTGCGATTGCCTTTAAGAGATCATGATCCAAACCTAGTTCTTTAAACTTCAAATGAGTTCCTCCTTGAGAATTCCTGCACGCGTTTACCCAAGCGTGTTTTCAAGGAATCCGCGGGCATCACGTGCATTTTCAGTAAATGACAAAAAAACATATCTCAACAACAATAGCACGAACACAATCGAAAAACAAGAACAAGTGTCATTGCAGGATGGTGGCGGTGATGAGCTTACAATCTCCGGTCAAATGCGGGGGTGTCGCGATGATAGCGCTTTGATACTGAGGTGCGACTGCTTATTTCATGAAAATTTACAAGATAATAAAAGACGAACATCTTAGCTGGTGTTCGCCTCAATCCAACGCAATTAAATTTTCTTTTAAAAAAGGACCTGTTCTAAGCGTGACCTCCAGCGATCAGCGCGGCCAAAACCGTTTCCAGATGCAAGCCATGACTTGCTTTTAACAGCACCATGTCATCATGGCCGACGTCATTTTGCAAATCGCGAATCATCTGGTCTTTGGCTGACAGCGGGTAATAATGCAGGTTATCGGGCGAATATTTATCGGCTAAAGCATCGGCCAGTGCGTGCATCTCTGACCCATATAGGTAAACAACTTGCACTTCATGAGGATCAAGCGCATCGGCCAAGCCTGCATGTAGTGCCTTACTTTGTTCACCAAGTTCCAGCATGTCGCCTAACACTGCGATGTGGCGGCCGGTTGCCGTAAATTCACTAAAATCGCGGATCACAGCCCGCATCGCTGTTGGATTGGCGTTATAAACATCACTGAGAATTTGTTCGCCGGCATCGCCGATCAGCCACTGCGTCCGATTGGCAGTCACCTGAAAATGCGCGAGTGCTTTTTGCATGACCTCGGGCTTCACATGAAATTGCCGACCGACAAGCAGCGCGGCCAATGCATTCACTACGTTATACTCGCCCATAATCGGAATCGAAAAAGTCAGATCCGGCCACTGTTCAACCGTAAACTCGGTATGATTGCGATGGCCGTTAATGGAATGTGCAAACAAGGTATTTTCCGGATGCAACCCAAAAGTCTCCTGCTTTTGAGTAATCTTTTTGGCACGTTCCACAAGCAATGGCTCATCCCCGTTATAGATAAAAGTACCGTCTTCTTTCAGTCCATCGGTGATTTCCATTTTGGCATCGGCAATTTTAGCGCGGGTTTTGAAAAACTCGATATGTGCTTCGCCAATCATGGTGATAACTGCAACATCCGGTTCGGCCAAAGATGACAACGCGTGCAACTGGCCCGGATGATCCATGCCCATCTCAAGGACCAGCACTTCGGTATTAGGCTCCATACTCAAAATCGTCATCGGTACGCCAATTTCGTTATTATAATTGTCTGGCGTTTTCACAACATGATATTGTGTCGCCAAAATCGCCGCCGTCATATCTTTAGTCGTTGTTTTCCCGTTGCTACCGGTAATGGCAACAACTTTGGGATTGACCTTCATCAACAAGTAATACTGGGCCAGCTGTTGCATGGCCGTCAGCGGATCCGGAACAACCAAGGCGGCCAATTTAGTTTTGATCGGTGCATGATCCGCCGCAACAAACGTCGCCACCGCCCCCGCAGCAGCGGCAGCCGGAATAAACTCGTGACCGTCACGTTCACCTTGTAAGGGAACAAATAACATCCCTGGCTTCAATCGACGCGAATCAAAGGTCAGTCCGGTGACCACGCGCGAACCATCCGCTTCAGAAAGCGGCTGTGCTTTAACGACACGCGCAACCTCTGCCAATGTCATTTTCATCATTAACTCGACTCCAATTCTTAAACATAGAGCGTGAGCTGGCGCGCTTAGGAGTCGGAGTGTAAGTGGCCTTGAGCGTGATGGCTCGGGCTTAGGCCATTGCGATCAAGGTCCTTACACACAGACTCCTGCGCCAGCGAACGCGTTTCAACAAGAGCGTGAGCTGGGCCGGTTAGAAACCGGAGCATAAGTGGCCTTGGGCGTAATGGCCCGACTTTGGCCATTGCGACCAAGGTCCTTATGTGCAGGTTTCTGGCCCAGCGAACGCGTTTCAACAAGAGCGTGAGCTGGGCCGGTTAGAAACCGGAGCATAAGTGGCCTTGGGCGTAATGGCCCGACTTTGGCCATTGCGACCAAGGTCCTTATGTGCAGGTTTCTGGCCCAGCGAACGCGTTTCAACAAGAGCGTGAGCTGGGCCGGTTAGAAACCGGAGCATAAGTGGCCTTGGGCGTAATGGCCCGACTTTGGCCATTGCGACCAAGGTCCTTATGTGCAGGTTTCTGGCCCAGCGAACGCGTTTCAACATACAGAAAAAAGGCCAAATCTACCTTTTTCCAGTCAAACATATTCATTATAAGCACGAAACTGCCCTTTTGCAGGCAGTTTCTCAAAGTTACGCTTTTTTAGCAGTTTCAGTCGGCACCATCTGCCACTGATTTTTCTGGCGCATCAAGACCAATTTACCAAGCTTCCGAACGGCATTGTCAGGAAACGCGTTATCCGGAATAAACCGATTGCTTGGCTCCAGTAACGGAATCCTGATTTGTTCACGGGAAAACCGCACATTGCGAAAATCAAAAAGCACCCCATCCTCCATTAATGGGAATAGCTGGGTATAGGCTTCATCTGACAAAGGCGAAAAGTGTTGCTGCCTCAACCGTAACCAAAACGGCTGCTCGTTGGCAATGCGTCGCAAATATTTGTTAATCGCTGCGGCCAAAAAGGCTTCAAACAACGCCTCATGCCGCAAATACATGTTCACCATGCCATTACGCAACGGCAAGTAAACCAATTCATTTTGTAGTTTATAATAAAAAGGTGAACTGAGATGCGTTTTGACATGGCCTAAGTATAGCAGTTCTGCAATCTCGTTAGGGGTCAGTTCCTGCAAAAAACGCGGACGGGCATAATCTAACCAGCAACGAGTCTGACCCTCTTTACTTCGCAGAAACTCACGCACTTGATCCCGTCCGTTAATAATATTAAACCAAGTATGTGGATCAATCTGTTCCTGTTCGTTAATCGGTGGCAATAACAGCAAATGACTTGGGATTTTTTGCTGACTGTTCAGCAAATCACTTGCCGAAATACCATAAGTCAAAAATAAATGTGCCAACGGTTCGTGATGAACATAAATCATTGCGTTTCGCATGATTAAAACCCCTTATAACTCCCACAACCATTATACGACTTTCAGCGGCATTCTTGACCTTCCAATCAAAAAAGGAGTTCTGCACATGTTACCCTGGCCAAACAAGATCCCACAACCTAATTTACCAACAATTCCGCATACTGACCTCATACCTTCGACTTATTTTTCCACGATTAAAACCGGTTGCCTGCCAAAAAGATGGTGGTTGCCAACTTCGGAACCAACCAGTGATGGCCTGGACGGTGTTGGTATTCACGCCTTCGCAACACCGGGAGCCGCCATCACTGCAGACGATCTACCAGCAGACTTTTTGCCTTTCGCTCATACCGGTCATCAATACTTCGGCTTTGATCTGAGTCATGACCCGCGACGGATTCGTTACATTGATACCGAAGTCGACCAATGGCTCACCGTTGCACCGGATTTTGATACGTTCCTCAAACAGTTGCAGCCACACCCTGTCCGTTTGCCTGAACTGCCCGTCGAGCCACAAGTCTTTGGCCACATGGCGGTCATTGCTACCGCCGATGACTGGCCGGCTTTATTCGACCATGCGCGGACGTTCATGACCGGCGCGGAAATCGGCCCGTGGCTCATTTGGCTGGCAACTTCCGCTGACTCAGCCAAACGTCAAGCCGCCGCCGAAGAATATCATTTTCTCAGCCGTTATCAGCCAAACTTTCTGACGCCGAATACAACAATCGAATTGCGAAAATTGTTGTCCTGAGTTATTTTCCCTCATTCTCGCGTGCCGCGATCTTCAGGTAGGAATGTAAACGTATCTAACCACCGCAAGTCGCGTTTAATCCCAAAATACCCAAACAAAGCCAAGCCTAGCGAGCCAAAGAAGTCCATGAACAAATCGCCCATGGTATCCATCAACGCGGCCCGCCCGCGCAGCAACACGCCGCCTGCAGCCATATACCGTTGCATATTCATGCCCAGCAAGCCGTCAAACGTAAATTCGTAAAATTCCCACAAAACGCCGATGGTTGTACCAAATGCGAGTGCAAATAACGCCATCAACAATGGGCTCGTCGTCGCTAAGCGTTTTGCCGGTGTCAACGCAGCAAAAATGGCAAAGCCCAATCCCGCTAACATGGCTGCACTGAAGAGATGCTCGAACTTGTCCCAATATGGCACGCTGTAGCACTGCAACCCCGTGCCTAACAAAACGCTCAACAAAATAAAGATTTCAAATAAGTAAATCAAAAGCGGCGGAAAGCGAAAATGCCACCAGTGTTCCATTAACCTAGGCAGACTGACAATTAAGATTCCTGACGCAACTTGGGCCAGCAACATTGCCTGTCCATGGAATAAGGGCCGCCCACTTATGAAAAGCCCGCCGACAATCAGCAGGTAAAGCAGATCGCCACCAATATTTAACCAATATAAAAAATTCGATCGTTTAGTCATGATGTTTCCTCTTTTCCTCAAGGGTTCTAGGCATCGATGCAATTATTATATTTTTGTAAGCGCTTGGTGTAGACTCAGTTTTAGGAGGTGGTCCCATGCCAATCAAAACGTTGCCTGAAGATCAACTGGTCGCCATGAGTCAGACCGTCGTCAAAGAAGTCGCCAAAGCGTTTGCCTTCCCTTATTATGTCAATGATTTAACGCATGACGCAAATTTTGACACCGATCACACTGCAACCAAGCTCGAATTCGAACTCACGCTGCTAAATGATTCCGACCCTGATCGCACGATTAGTTTTTACAGTGATGCGGATGCTGACCCGATTATGGGTGGTGCCGCATCGGCGCAAGTCGTTGTAGCAGCCGGCATCACATTTATTTATCTGAATGACGGATATAAAGATTCTTATCTCATTATTATTCACGATGGCAAAGTCGTTCAAAACCTCAAGCTAGAACAACAAATTCTATCAGGCCCTGAAGTCGAGGACTTGATCGAGCACGTCATTCCCAACGCCAAATAAGTCTAAGAAGACAAAATCGAAAGTGGCCAAGTCTGGCTGCTTTTTATTATTGCTTACTAATATTGGCAGCCCGAGGCACCGCTAGCACAAGACCAGACATGGGTTGGCGCCATTTTTTCCAATAAAAAAACCACCATAACGGTGGAAAAGTTTGGGGGAACTTTTTTGGGAGTGTAAGTTAATGTGTAAGCCTAAGGCAGAAATACCTCCGCCTCATTGACATCAGTATAACAACTTCTTAACGACTCCGTGATTCCATTTTCGACAAGTTATCCCTTTAATTAATAAATCGACTTATATTATTATAAGTTATAGCTAACAAAAAAGCAGCCCAAGCGGACTGCTTTTTGTTATTATTTCTTATCCAAGCCGTATTTCTTGTTGAAGCGATCAACCCGTCCATCGGCCTGCGTGAACTTCTGCTTGCCGGTGTAGAACGGATGAGAATCGGACGAAATTTCTACCCGAACCAACGGGTATTCTTTGCCGTCTTCCCACTTGATGGTTTCTTTGGAAGTTTTGGTGGAACCGGAAATAAATTTAAAACCAGTTGCTGAATCCATGAAAACAACTGGATGATAATCTGGATGGATGCCTTGCTTCATAATCAATTACTCCTTTTGCCCTAAATCATTGCCTGATCTAGAGATACTATGACTACAACTCTAATAGTCTATCACGCGCAACCCATAAACGCAATCTCAATCAATCAATTCGACATCCGCGCTGTCGACCGCAAGCGATATTGTCTTAAGTAAGCAGTTAGCCAAAGTGTCACAAAAACTGTAACCTCTTAGAAGATACATCTAGGAGGAATCACATGAAGAAGGTTGTCTTAACAATGAAAGAAGAAGAACGTTACCGAGTCATCAAAGCAGTGGTCAATGGTAAGACCTCCGTGCAACGCGCAGCCGTTAAGCTCAAGCGCTCCGAACGAACCATCTACCGACTGATCAAGCTTTACAAGCAACAAGGCAAAGACGGCTTTATCCATGGTAATGCCGGCCGTGAGCCTGCCAACAAACGCAACGCGCAACTCGAACGTCGGATCATTCATCTGTACACCAACAAGTATGCCGGTTTCAACATCGCTCATTTCCACGAGTTCTTAACCACTGCCGAACAAATCGCTATCTCCGAATCCTCACTTCGGCTCTTATTCAGACACCACCACATTCTGTCACCCAAAGCCCATAAAGCCACCAAGCGTCGGGTCAAGCGTGAGTTAAAAGAAAAAGAAAAGAAGGCCAAGCTCCTATCCAAACGTGATGAAGCCACCTTGTCAGCCATCGAAGTCGTTGAAAACATCAAAGCCCATCCAGAACGTCCTCGGAAACATTATTCTGGTGAACAGGTACAAATGGATGCTTCATGGGAGTATTGGTTTGGTACTCAAAAAACCACCTTACACGCAGCCATTGATGATCAGTCCGGGAACGTTGTCGGCGGCTACTTTGCCAAACAGGAAACACTCAGCGGCTATTATCACGTGTTTGCCCAAGTCCTTCGCGATTATGGCGCTCCAGCAGAATTCCTAACGGATCGGCGCACCGTGTTTAATAGCAACAAAAAAGAGGGCTCACCTTCGACCGAGAACCCTCTCACACGTTTCGGTTATGCCTGCCAGACACTTGGAACAGAACTTTCGGTCACCAGTATTCCGCAAGCCAAAGGCCGCATAGAACGTCTTCTGGAGACTTTTCAAGATCGGCTCACAAGTGAACTGCGGTTGCATAACATCACCACAATCGCAGATGCCAATCGGTTTTTGGTCGGCTTTATCAAGCGTTACAATGACCGCTTCGCATCTACCATCAAAAGTAGCATGTCGGTGTTTGATAAGCAACTAACACCCAAGGAAATTGACAATATTTTGATCATTGCCAATGAACGCAGCATCGGCCACGGACACTGTGTTCGCTTTGACAACAAGCGCTATCTGCCACATCGAAATGGCGAATTGGTTTACTTACCGCCGCATACAAAGGTCTTAGTCATCAAAAGCTTCACTGGCAGACTTTATATGACCACTGATGACGACCAGGTGTACGACCTTTCCTGTGTGCCAAAAGAACAGTTCATGTCAGCTAAATTCGATCTTACGCCAGCCGCGGCACCAACTCCTAAACGAACCAAGAAAATCCCGGCAATTACGCATCCGTGGCGCCGTGCTAACTATCGCGATTACCTTGATTCTCTTGGCATTAACAGTACAAGGGTTAAACAGTTGGTCGCCGAACGATATCCATACAAGAATTCACAAGCGATTCAAGTCTAATCAGGATCATCTCGCGTCCAGTTTTCGGACGCATGTTTTATGGAATTTACTGTCAAAGTCGAAAATCGCTTGACATCTCAATCAATCAATTCGACATCCGCGCCTAAACCGCGCAGTTTCATCACAACCCGATCATAGCCACGCAAGATATTATCAACTTTGGTAATCGTCGTTGTCCCTTCAGCCATCAGCCCGGCAATCATGAGACAGGCCCCGGCACGAATTTCCTCAGCTGCGACCTCGGTTCCCTGCAGATGATCGCAATGATGCAAGATGATCACATCATTTTCAATCGTAATGTCCGCGCCCATCCGCAACAATTCCGGAATATGGCGGACACGCTTAGGGTAAATCGTATCAATGATGAGTCCTTCGCCATGTGCTTTTAACATCAATGGTGTAATTGGCTGTTGCAAGTCGGTCGCAAAGCCGGGATAGGGCATCGTTTTGATTTGAACCATTTTCAAATCGCCTGACGGATAGACGAAAATACTATCCTCGCCCACGTCCATGACGACACCCATTTCCTCCAGCTTAGCCAAAAAGGCATCTAAATGCTCCGAAATGATGTTCTTGACTTTCACGCCTTCGCCAACTGCTGCGGCCATGGCCAAATAAGTACCGGCTTCGATGCGATCAGGAATGATGGTGTGCGAGTTATGCGCTTCAAGTGTTGGCACGCCGCTAATCCGGATCACATCCGTACCGGCACCCCGTACCTTGGCGCCCATGTTGTTTAAGTAAGTCGCTAAGTCAATGATTTCCGGCTCTTTGGCAGCATTTTCAATCACTGTGCGACCTTTCGCCGTCACTGCCGCCAAAATCACGTTAATCGTGGCGCCGACAGAAACCATATCCAAGAAAATCCGGGCGCCGTGTAAGCCTTCAGCAGGTGCTTTAATCGCCATGGCACCATGTTCATTACTCACGGAAGCACCTAACGCTTCAAACCCCTTAATATGTTGATCAATCGGCCGCGGACCGATATCATCGCCGCCGGGCAATCCAACAATGGCTTTTCCAAACCGCCCTAATAACGCCCCCATAAAATAATAGGAAGCGCGCAGACTCTTAATCTTACCGTTTGGCAACGGTACATCGTGAATTTCTGTTGGATCAATCGTCAAAACATTTTCGGTAAAATCAGATTTGACGTTCATATCATCCAAAATGGCCATCAAATTATAGACATCCTGGATGTGCGGCACTGAATCGAGTGTCACCGGGGTGCGCGACAAAATTGCAGCCGGAATTAAAGCAACCGTGCTGTTCTTCGCACCGCCGATCACAACTTCACCGGACAATTTCTTTCCGCCGTGGATCAGCATTTTTTCCATTTGACTTAAATCCTCGCTTAAGGTCGTTCATTTCAAGTAGGCTGAAGCTGACCTGCATCTTATGCTTCAAATATAAAACGCGATTTCTGGTAGGCAAGCCATGACCCATCCGCCATGCACTCAATATACAAGTTTAATGAATCCCAGAGGAAAAAACAAGGAGTAAAAAGATGAGAGCGTGAACTGAGTAAAAAGATGAGAGCGTGAACTGGCGCGGTTAGAAGTCGGAGTGTAAGTGTCCTCAGGCGTGATGGCCCGGTCTTGGCCAATGCGACTGAGGTCCTTACACGCAGACTTCTGCGCCAGTGAACGCGTTTGGAGAGAGCGTGAGCAGGAGCGCTTAGGAATCGGAGTGTAAGTGGCCCCAAGCCTAAATGGCCGGTCTTTGGCCATTTAGGCTTGGGGTCCTTACACGTAGATTCCTGCGACTGCGAACGCGTTTTGAAGACGCTGCAGAGAATGTTAGTGACTCTCAACGTTACAGCCAGGGTCTTTGGTCATTTAGGCTTGAGGCCCTTACACGCAGACTTCTGCGCTAGGATTTGACCAATCCCCCACAACAAAAAAGCCGCCCCAAAGCATCCCGCTTCAAGGCAGCAACGATCAACCATTAATTTTTAAAATCCCCAGCCGATTGGATAAAGGCTTTAAACAAGCCTTCAGGTTTATTCGGACGTGATTGGAATTCCGGGTGATACTGGGAAGCAACAAAGAATTTGTTCTTCGGATATTCGATGATTTCCATCAAGCGGTTGTCAGGGCTAACACCGGAAAATACCAAGCCTTTGTCTTCCATCGGCTTGCGATACTTGGTGTTGAACTCATAACGATGACGATGACGCTTCTGAATTTCATGAACATTGTCGTACGCCTTCGCTGCAACGGAGCCAGGTTTCAACACACATGGATAAAGGCCAAGCCGCAACGTCCCGCCGAGGTTCTTCACGCCAACCTGGTCACGCATCAAGTCAATAACCGGATCCTTGACATCAGGATGGGTTTCAGTCGTACCGGCATCTTTAAGTCCCAAAACGTTCCGGGCAAATTCGATTGACGCCATCTGCATGCCAAGGCAAATGCCCAAGAATGGAATATCATTTTCGCGTGCGTAACGAATGGCTGCAATTTTGCCTTCTAAGCCGCGATCACCGAAGCCGCCAGGAACCAAGATGCCATCAAAGCCTTGCAACAAGCTTTCGACGTTATCATCATTGACATCTTCTGCTTGAAACATTTCCAAATCAATATCGGAATCCCAGTAATAGCCAGCATGTTTAAGCGCTTCGGCAACGGAAATATAGGCATCCTTTAAGGCGACATATTTACCGACCAACGCAATTTTAGTGTGGTGGGTCAAATGCTGAACCTTATGCTCAAGCTTCATCCACTCGGTCATATCAGCGACCGGCACATCAAAGCCAAAATGGTCAACGACGATCTGATCCATTTTTTGCGCCTGCAATGCTAACGGAACGGAGTAAAGTGTCTTGGCGTCACGCGATTCAATCACGGCATTTTCCGGCACATCGGTAAACAACGCGATTTTCTTCTTCATGTCTTCCGTGATTGGCTTTTCGGTCCGAACAACGAGCATGTTTGGCTGGATGCCGATGCTGCGCAGCTCTTTAACACTGTGCTGGGTCGGCTTGGTCTTCATTTCGTCGGCTGCCCGCAAATAAGGCACCAGACTGGCATGGATGTAGAAAACATTATCCGAGCCGACATCGCGCTTCATCTGCCGAATCGCTTCGAGGAACGGCAAGGATTCGATATCGCCAACCGTTCCGCCGATTTCCGTGATGATCACATCGGAGTCACTGTGTTTAGCGGCACGCATGATTTTTTCTTTAATCATGTTGGTGATGTGGGGGATTACCTGAACGGTCGCACCAAGGTATTCACCGCGGCGTTCACGTTGCAAGACTTCAGAATAAATTTTCCCGGTTGTGACGTTGCTGTACTTATTCAGGTTAATATCGATAAACCGTTCATAATGGCCAAGGTCGAGGTCAGTCTCGGCGCCATCATCGGTGACGAACACTTCACCATGCTGATAAGGATTCATGGTGCCTGGGTCAACATTGATGTACGGATCGAATTTTTGAATGGTGATCTTCAAACCACGATTCTTCAACAAACGACCTAGGGATGCAGCAACGATCCCTTTACCTAATGACGATACGACCCCACCGGTAACAAAAATATACTTGGTCATAGTCAATCTCCTTTTTTAATAATCGGGAAAAAACAAAAACAAGCTCCCTATTCATGCGAATAGGGAGCTTGAACCGTATTGGCTTTACACTTTTGTAAAGCGCCCAAAACGTATATTAACCAATTGTAAGAGGTTCGTCAAGCATTAAAGTGAATTGAGTAAAATCAAGGTTGGCGCGATCGATCTATAACGTGTTTGCCAGCGCAGGAGTCTGCGTGTAAGCGCGCCGGTTCACGCTCACCGAAACAAAAAGCCGCACCTTCTTAAAAAGGCACGGCCAAAACGACTAGTGCTTGTCGCTGTCACTGTCGTCATCATCACTATCATCGTCATCGCTGTCATCATCGCCGGAGAAGTCAGCCGTGATGTCGTCGTTATCGTCATCATCGTCGCTGTCATTGTCTCCGAACTCGGCTAGCTGGCCTTCAATGCCATCTGGCAACCCGTCGTCAGGGTCATCATCGCTGTCATCGTCAGTTGCGGCAGCTTTGCCGATTTTATCATGAAAGCCGGTATGATCATCGTCGTCAAAATCATCGTCATCGCTATCGGCGTCGAGATCTTCATCTTCGGGATCATCGTCGTTGTAATCAATGACATCATCGTCATCGGCTACGTCAGCCAAGAAGGCATTAACCTTCTTGCGCTTCTTGCGACGTGGTACTTCTTCTTCATCTTCCGGATGGTTAACTTCTTCATCGACGGAATCGTATGGATACCAAGCGCGCAGGCCCCAAACGTTATCGCCTAAAGAAATGAAACTGCCATCCACGTTCAGATCCGTGTAAAATTGCGGCAAACGTTCACGAATTTCTTCGTCACTCTTGCCGAGATAAGTCTGGATCTCGTTGGCCAGATCAACGAACGCCATGGTATCCCCTTTTTCTTCGAGGATCTCATGGGCTACTTCGATCATTGATAATTCTGATTTATCGGCATTGGCAAATGCTTTGAGTTTCAACCGATACACGCCCTTTCCAAGTCTTTACAGTCTGTTTCTTATAGTACACGCTCATGCCTTGAATTGCAATCTTAACCGATAATTTCCCAGATGTTGATGGTTCGCGAATAACTCATACTCAACGTAAATCTCCCCTGCCACCGGATCGGTTGTCATGCGGGCATCAATACGCGGGGTGACTGTTTCCACCGGAATAATGCCGTATGGTGTTCGATAGCGCGTCAAAACCCGTTTTTCGTTGGCAAAGAAAAGCTTCAATTGCGTATCGCCATTGCTGCTGCCGCGTGAAAGCTGAATATCGCCGTCATCGCGCAGTTTCATGGTCACTGGCATACTGGTTCCAGCATCTTCATCGACTTCTTGATACCGAATGTAAAGTGCGTTGCCCATTTGAACCAACGTCCCGGGTTCGTCAAAAACATGTGTCTCAGTGTCATCACCTTGTGTGACAAACGTCTCAAGGTGAATTTGAATCGGCACTCCTTGTGAAAGATCCATAATGTCAATCCTTTCTATAACGTATTGTACGCTCACGGGTCAACCCGGTCGAGTTTAAGCAGGGAAAATGTCTTTGTGACTGACGCGCCCTGCCACCTTCGCTATAATATAAGTAATCTACTATTAAGAAAGAGGGCGCACGATGGACCTGACGTCGCTGGCTGGACAACAAGCCGCCATTTTCCAACAGGATTTCACCAAAGAAGAAGCTCCGCTCAGCTTTGCCCATACCAACGCCCTGTTAGCACATCCTGAGTTGCACCCACCGTTAATGTTGCACTTTTGGACGGCAGAACAGACCGTGATTCTTGGGATGCAGGATTTAAAATTACCGCAATTCGGACATGCCTTGCCGGTTCTGGCCAGCGATCATTACGGCGTCTTTGTTCGTAATTCCGGCGGCTTGGCAGTGATTGCTGACAGCGGCGTCTTGAATGTCTCGCTTTTTTTACCTAATGAAGACAATCTCTCCATCGATACTGCCTACGATATGATGACCGCCCTTTTTCGAACGGCGTTTCCGAGCCTGCCCATTGCCACTAGCGAAATTTTTCATTCTTATTGTCCTGGCAAATACGACCTCAGTGTTCACGGGCGAAAATTCGCCGGCATGGCTCAGCGGCGCAATCATGCCGGTGTGGTGGTCATGCTGTATTGCAGCATCTTCGGTGATCAAAACGCCCGATGCGACTTATTACGCCGCTTCTATCGGGCAGGACATGCCAGCGCCAGTCCGCACTTCAAGTTTCCAATTATTCGTTCTGAAACCATGACCACGCTCAGCGATTTGCTGGGTCGTCCGCTGACCCGCAACGAAGCCATTTTAGCACTGTTAAATGCTTTGGCTGCTAATGGCATTGCTGCCGATATGAACTCAATGCCGGCGATTTTACGTGATCCTGCCTACCACAAGGCACTCGCTGCGGCCACTGCGGATCTGCGCAATCGCAATCGTCATTTATCATAACGCGCTCCCCGGCGCAGAAGTACCTTGGTCGCAATGGCCTAAACCCGGGTCATCACGCCCAAGGCCACTTACACTCCGACTTCTAACCGCGCCGGCTCACGCTCATTTAAGGAAAATGGGGGAATACCATGCAATTTGAAAAATTACCGCGTGAAAAAGTCTTTCGCGATCCGGTTCATAATTATATTCACGTGCAGCATCGCGTGATTCTTGACCTAATCAATACGCCGGAGTTTCAGCGTCTGCGCCGGATTAAGCAGCTAGGCGTTTCGGACTATGTGTTTCAAGGTGCCGAGCATACTCGGTTTGCGCATTCGTTAGGGGTTTATGAGATTGCTCGGGAAATGTGCGACAATTTTGTCACGAATTACCCTAGCAAAATTCCGGGAGACGGTCTTTGGGATGATCAAGAACGCCCAGTGGTTCTGTGTGCCGCGTTGTTGCATGATATCGGCCACGGCGCCTATTCCCACACTTTTGAGCATATCTTCAATACTGATCACGAAGCCATTACCCGCGCCATTCTTACGGATCCGCATACCAACGTCAACCGTATTTTGCGCAGTGTTAGTTCCGATTTTCCAGAGCGCGTGGCTTCGGTCATCAACCATACTTATCCGAATCCGCAAGTCGTCCAGATGATTTCCAGTCAAATCGATGCCGACCGGATGGATTATCTGTTGCATGATGCTTACTATACCGGAACTAAATATGGTTTGTTCGATTTATCTCGCATTTTGCGGGTCATGCGGCCTTATTCAGACGGAATTGCTTACGAAGCTAATGGGATGCATGCGGTTGAAGACTATGTTGTCAGTCGCTTTCAAATGTATCAGCAAGTCTATTTCCACCCGGTATCGCGCGGGATGGAAGTTATCTTGTCCCACTTGCTGAAACGCGCCAAGTTTCTTTATGAGTCTGGCCAGTTCGAACCGGGTTTTTCGCCACGATTATTAGTGCCATTCTTTGAACAGTCATTTACCTTAAGCGATTACCTCAAGTTGGATGACGGCGTGCTCAATACCTATTTCACTTACTGGCTTGATTATCCAGACAGCATTTTAAGCGACTTTGCCGATCGCTTTCTGAACCGGCGGCCGCTTAAGTCAGTCACCTTCACCGATCAAACGGCTGAACTGCTGCCGAAACTGCGCCACCTAGTGACAGAAGCCGGCTTTGATGCCCAATACTACACGGCGGAAAATGACAGCTTCGATTTACCATACGATCAATACGATCCTGCCTCTGCCAATCCCAAAACCCAAATCGAAATCATGCAAAAAGACGGCACCCTCGAGGAGTTGTCGACTTTATCCCCGTTGGTGGCGGCGCTTAGTGGTCGGGCTACCGGTGATAAACGATTCTATTTTCCAAAAGAAATGCTTGCCACTGAAGACAGCAATCTCTTTTCATCGATTTATGAAAAATTTCAACGTTACCTACTAAATGGCGGCGTTATTGACCCCCACTTGCACGACTAGTCTTTTCGCCTTCAGCGTTTGGGCTGTTGTGCCAACCACTTGGCAACGGCCCAGCGATGCGTGGGGCGCTTGAGTTCCGCCAGTGCCAGATCGATGGGCATCAGCATCAACGTATTGAACGTTTCCAAGGGGTCTTGGACAAATGCCAGCTCATCACAGGCAAAAAAGGTTGCCGGATGATAATACGCAGTTTGCCGATGGTGGGAATAAAAATATTCCGACGACTTGCCCAGTTCTTTAGTCACGTGAACCGTTGCACCAAATTCCTCAAGCAACTCGCGCGCCAAAGTTGCTTCAGGCGTTTCGCCTTTTTCAACCCCGCCACCAGGTAAAAACAACGCATGGTTCGGGGCTTGTAAAATCAGCAATCGTGCACCGCTGTGGTCCGGAATCACGCCATACGCGCCAATTCGGGTGTGATAATCTAACTTAGGATCTTTTCGACCAAACACTGGATCAATCATATGGCATCCCTCCGCTCTTGATCACATTATACCCTAATCAATTTCTAACCTCTACACAAGGAGTCCTTTCGATGACTGTTCAGGAAACATTATTTGTTTTTTCAATCCCCATCGTGCTGGGAATCATCTTCGCCATCAGCTTTACGGTTGAGCCGCGCCGCCTGATTAATGGCTGGCTGTTCAATCTGTTTGCTGTTGCCTTTCTATTCGCGCTCGCCTTAGCTATTTTAGGATCCAGCAATTTACTGTTGATTTCGGTTACGGGTACCCTCTTTATCATCACAGTGTTGATCGTTATTCTCATATTCACCTTACACTTGTTCTGGCTGTTGTGGAACGCCATCTTGGTTTGGCGGCGTGAAGGCCATTCATTGAGCAACATGCTAACGCTTTACATCGCCATCGGATTACTTTTGCTGGAAATCGCCGCTTCATTCGGGCGCCGTTTTATTCCAGAGCCGATCT
This sequence comes from Lacticaseibacillus zeae subsp. silagei, assembly GCF_030770335.1. NCBI lineage: Bacteria > Bacillati > Bacillota > Bacilli > Lactobacillales > Lactobacillaceae > Lacticaseibacillus > Lacticaseibacillus zeae. Next base: position 2,611,064 of record NZ_CP132484.1, read on the forward strand.
ACATCACTTTAGCTGTTTTCTTCAGCTTCGGCGGCCTGTATGTCTTATTGACACTTTATAACTTCCTGACAGTACTAGTCCTGTACAATCTGCGTCCCCAGCCGCACAATCGCACATTTCTCATTGTGTTGGGCGCTGGCCTGCTGCATGGTGACCAGGTTTCGCCATTGCTCGCCAGCCGCATCGACACAGCCATCAAGTTTTATCATAAGCAGATTAAAAAAGGCCGCCCGGCGCCGCGGATTATTTTTTCCGGCGGCAAAGGTGGCGATGAGACAATCTCCGAAGCACTGGCCATGCAGCGCTATGCTTTAGGAAAAGGCATCCCTGAAAAAGATACCTTGTTAGAAGACAAGTCAACGACGACGCTGGAAAATATGACCTTCTCCAAACGCCTGATTACGCAGGAAGTCGGCGAAGCGCCGTATAAAGCTAGCTTCTTTACCAACAACTATCACCTTTTCCGTGCCGGTATTTACGCGCGCATGGCGGGCATTGATGCCAATGGTGTTGGCGGTAACACCTCCTTTTATTTTCTGCCTAACGCAGTCATCCGCGAATATCTCGCCTTGGTTGTGCTGTACAAACGGCGGCATGCCATTGCGTTTGGCATTATTGTGATCATGGCCCTTGCTCAGCTACTGAGGGCATGGTAACCACTGCGAGCCATTCACGTGCAGAAAGGCGGGTCATTTCGATATACTGAACTTGACCGTAACATGTTTCAAACCATGAGGAGTGTGAGCGATGTTAAAAGAATTCCAGAAATTCATCATGCGCGGTAACGTCTTGGATCTTGCTGTCGGGGTTATCATCGGGAGTGCTTTTACCGGCTTAGTCAAGTCTTTGACAAAGAATCTGATTAACCCGATTCTGTCCATGTTTGCCGGCAAAACCGATTTGAGCGGTTTGTCGTTCACGCTATTAGGTGCCAAGTTTACATACGGCAATTTTCTGAACGATGTGATCAACTTTTTGATCATTGCGTTTGTCGTCTTCTTAATCGTGCGCAGCGTCAATCGCTTCCTCCCGGCCAAGCCGGTAAAACCAGTTGGCCCGACACAAACCGAATTGCTTGAAGAAATTCGTGATCTCTTGAAAGACCAGGATGCTAAGACTAAAGATTAACGGCTGATCATATGAGCATTCGTTAGTAAAACAAAAACCGGTTCAGGTGAGTTACAAAAAAGCTCACTTGAATCGGTTTTTTGATCTTCACTATTATTCTGCAAAAAGTGTCTCAATTGAGTCGCTGCCAAACGTACTTAAACCATTTGATGAGCAGCACTCCGATCCAAATCACCGGGGCAGTCAAAACCAGAAATAACTGAAAAGCAAATCTAACGATGACTGCACCGACACGATCCATACCGCCGCTTTCTAGTATTGATGCCATGACAGGCGTGGTACTGTAAATGAAATTCTGATAGACATTCATGTCCTTTTTCATTTCTGCGACGTAATCTTTGGTCGATCGGCCAGTCGCCGCCAATCGTTGCGCATTACGTTCGATTTTATCGAGAAAATTCGGAACCGCGCCTAACCAGCTTACTAATAAATAAACGTCGCCGAGTGTCAATCCGAAATTAAGTCCACTCGTCTTTTTCAAGTGGAAAAATAGCGTTAATAAGGCATATGCCGCAAATAATCTGATCCGTTTTTGCATAGGCAACAATCCTATCTCTGACATCAAGGCTGCACAGGTCCATATTTTTGCTATTAGCATACGCCAAAAGACATCATCATGCTGCTTATTCCAAGTGGATCGCTAAAACACCATGTTCGGCTTCCTGCTGTTTCGAATAAATCCGGTAAGTATCGCTAACCATCTTAGCCACCGAGTCAGTTGGGGCGCTGCCTACGACGATTCCTTGATAATGATCATACAACTGCACGAAACTGGCGAATTTTTCAAGTTTAGCAACCTGTTTGCTTAATCGCTGTTGTGTCGTCAAATCTTCAAATACAATCGGGTCGCCCACCCGTAACTGTTGGCGTTTTTGGTCATTCAATCTGATTTCGATAGTTTTACTACCTTCTCGTACCAGCTCAAATTGTTCATGCGTGAGCCCCATTTTCATATCCCCAGTGCTCCTTCATTTTAAAAAATGGTCGCACGCCATTACGCGTACGCCCACCTTTTGAATTCAGACAATAGTGTTCACTTAACGGCTTACAATTAATACTGCCGCTTACCACCTTGATAAACCTGCTTATCTTTTTGTTGGAAAGCCTTCACATCGGCCATTGGATCGTTTTCCAAGACCAAGAAGTCCGCGAACTTCCCCTTTTCAAGCGTACCATATTGGTCGTCAACGCCCATCAACTTGGTGCCATTAACCGACGTCGAAAAGGCTTCAAACGGTGTCATACCTTGCTCAACCATTAATTGCAGTTCAACCGGCGCCATGGTGAAGTCATTGAATGGCGTGCCGGCATCGGTGCCTAATGTCAACGGTACCCCACGATGAAAGGCATGCATGATGTTCTTGTACAGGTCATCTAACGCATCTGCAGCTTTTTTAACTTCCCAATCCGGAATCTTACCCTTGGCAAATGTTGGAATTGCCCAGTCGGCCACAAGCGTTGGGGTTAAGTATGTGCCTTGCTTTAACATGAGATCGATTTCTTCATCATTTACATAAAAACCATGTTCAACTGAATCAACCCCGGCCTGAATGGCATTCATAATGCCGGGATTGCCTTCAGCATGCGCCGCAACAATCTGACCTTTATGATGCGCCTCTTCAACCGCAACATGCATTTCTGCCACACTCAGCTGCGGATCATCCATAAAGTCGTTAGGGGTCATAACCCCGCCGGTTGCAATCACCTTAATGGCCTTAGCACCTTTTTTCAATGCGGTCCGAACCGCCTTGCGCATCTCATCCGGCGAATCAACAACATAGGCTGCATTTGGCATGTCGCCATGACCACCTGTCATTGAAAAAAATTTACCAGATGGCATGATTTGCGGTACCTGTTTTAGTTGACCCTGGTCTTTCAATGCCTTTAGCGCAATGTCGATGTCAAAGCTACTGCCACATTCACGAACATAAGTAACACCGGACTTTAATAGCTGATGTAAATGATCAACAGCACCAACTGTTGAAGCTACGACACCGCGACTGGTACCGCCATCGCCGGTTAAAGGATCCATGGTGATATGTGTATGGACATTAGTTAGTCCGGGCGTCACGTATTGACCACCGAGATCTACCGTTTTGTTTGTCGAAGGAGCCTGTCCACTCCCTACTTCAGCAACTTTACCAGTGTCATCAACCGTGAACCAGGCATCTTTAAGAATTTTTTCTGAAGTGCCAGTAAATAAGGAACAATTTGTAAAAGTTGTTGCCATCATAAAACCTCCATTCGTTAATTCTGATTGTCCAGCGTACCTGGACTATTGTGCCTTTGGCTGTGCATACGCCCGTAAAAGTTGAATTAAGTAAGCCACGCCTTGCTGATAATCATGTAACCGAATATTCTCGTTAGGCGCATGTGGTCCCGATCCGGCGTAATTCACCCCAATTAAAATAACCGGTAAATGCAACGCATCAACAAAAAATTTAGCCGGACCACCGCCAGGCATCATTGGGACGAAGCGGACTTTGCCGGCACCGTATACCTGCTCGGCGACACTTTTTGCCAGTTGCAAATGCGTGTCATTGAGATCGGAGTGGAACGCATCCTCGCCAAGATTATAGTGTAACTGCACATCGGAAAAGCCGTTTTTATCCAACTGCGCCTGGATGAGCTGGGCAATTTCCTTGGGATCCTGTCCTGGCAATAACCGACAATCAAGCTTAGCCTTAGCTTCCTTCGGGATAATTGTTTTAACCCCTTCACCTTCATAGCCGGCGGAAAGGCCATTAATTGTAATGGTTGGTGCCGTGACAACAGCGCGTTTGGGATCATCACTTGTAAACGGTCGTTTGAGGCCATATGTTTTTTTAATCTTGTCACCATCAAAATCCATGTCGGCAATCGCATTCTCCGACGCTTCGTCCAACGGCTCGATGCCGTCGTAAAAGCCATCGACGAGGACGCGGTGCTTGTCATCCGTTAACGATGACAAGGCACGAACCAAGCGCCAAGCAGCGTTGTCAATATAGGCAGCCAGTGAAGAATGAATGTCAGCATCAGCCGTTTTGACATGCAGATCAAACGAAACAATCCCTTTCAGACCAGCAATAACCTGAAAATGATCAGCTTCGTTCTTGCCGCCGGTTTCCCAGATGCACGCATCCGCCGTCAACCGGTCGCGATGAGCCTTGACATAATCCCCAACGTGCGGACTGCCGACTTCTTCGCCACCCTCGATGAAAAACTTAATGTTCACCGGAAAACCACCATGATCTTTCAGCCAACGCAGTGCTGTCAGTCGATACATCAACTCGCCTTTATCATCCGCCACACCGCGCGCAATGAGTTTTCCGTCCACGACAGTCGGCTCAAACGGTTCGGTTCGCCATTCTGCCAAGGGTTCTGGCGGCTGAACATCATAGTGATTATAAAACAGGACTGTTTGGTTAGAGTTCCCCTTTAGTTCCGCAAAGACGACTGGATTGCCACCTTGGTCAGTCCACTCCTCAACCGTGTCGGCATTTAAATCTTTAAATACCTGTTTCACCCAATCGACTGTTTTGCGGATGCCTTTGTTTTGGGCTGAAATCGTTGGAATGCGTAAATAGTCCTCCAACGATGGCAAATAAGCTAACGCAAATTCTTCGATCGATTTTTGTTCGTTCATCAAGCCGCCTCCTTATGATGTTATTAATTTTCAATATAGTTCTCATTCATAAAGACGTCAACATCGTTTTATAATTTTAATCACATTTAAAAAAGTTGAATATCGGCAAATAAAGCAGTGTGTCGGCGTTTTTGTTTATGCAAAAATGAGAGCCACACACAAGAAGTTATTGACATCAGCACAATTAAGGTTAAAGTATTCCCCATATTATAATCTTTTTATAATCTATAAATCGAATGGAGGATGCTTATGAATTTCTTAATTGCGTTTACAGTTGTCATGGTCTTTATGACAGTTGGCGAGTGGGTTGCCGCCGCCACTAGAGCCTTCATTCCATCTGTCTTCATCACTGCGGTTCTGTTCGTCATCGGTTTTTGGACCGTTTTACCTAAAAATGTTGTGGCAACGGCTTCTTTTGGCTCGGGATTCATCACCATCTGCATCGCACTCTTGTTGGTTCATCTCGGAACACTGATGAATCTGCGCGAGCTTCTTGCCCAATGGAAGGCCGTTTGCATTGCGTTGCTCGGTGTTTGCGGAACTTTACTGCTGACGTTAACATTGGGAACACTTATTTTTAACTGGAAAACCGTTGTCGCTGCGGTACCACCGTTAACCGGCGGACTCGTTTCTGCTTTACTTATGTCCAGTGGCTTGAAGGCTCAAGGCTTGACAACGTTGGTCGCCTTACCGGTTGCGATGTTCGTCATCCATTCGGTCGTTGGTTATCCTTTAACCTCCGTGCTGTTGAAGCAGGAAAGTCACCGACTCCTTAAGCAATTCCGCGCTAACGGTAGCAAGCTGGATCCATCCATTCCCAAAATGCGCCGCGGTGCTGAAGAAAAAGGGGATAACCGTCCGAAAATGATGAAACTACCTACCCCATATCAAACCAGTGCTTTCATCATGGCGCGGGTTGCCCTTGTCGGCTTACTGGCGATGGGCTTTGGCACTTTAACCCACAATGTCATTAATTCAAATGTGGTTTGCCTGATCTTTGGCGTCATTGCCCACCAAATCGGTTTTCTGGAAGATAATGCGTTAAATAAAGCGGGCGTCTTTAATTGGCTGATGTACGGCCTGCTTGCTTATGTCTTCGGTCAACTCAGCGCAACCACCCCCGCTGTTCTGGCCAGCATTGTGCTGCAAATCGCAGTGCTCATTGTCTTAGGCGTTCTAGGCATGTTCTTAGCATCCCGAGTATTGGCTAAGCCATTCGGTATGTCGTGGCAGATGGCCTTTTCATGCTCGTTGACGGCGCTGTTCGGGTTTCCTGCCGATTATATCTTGACTTCCGAAGTGGCCAGCGCGGTTGCCACTACTGAAGATGAGGAAGAATACTTAACACAACAAATGATGCCAAAGATGTTAGTTGGCGGATTCGCCACGGTCTCGGTCGCATCCGTCATTATCGCGACGATCTTCCTAAAGTTGCTTTAACGCCGGCACTTTGAAGATTGATGACACATATATAAACGACGACTTTAGCTGAAGATAGCAAAAGTGGCCGACACAACCAAAATTAAGGTTGTGCCGACCACTTTTAAAATGCTTATTTTACTGAATATCCCGCTTGTCGAAACGGATGCCTCGACAAGCATCAAATCTTTTAGACTATTTCGTAAACCGATTCTCAAACAACGGCGTAACGGAACGGTTCTCCTGAATCCGCATGATGGCGCGGCCCATCAACGGTCCCACGGAAACAACGTCGAGTTTGTCCATGTGCTTGTCAGCTGGCAAATTGATTGAGTCAGTGACAACGACCTTTTCAATGGCCGAGTGGGTCAAGCGTTCAACCGCCGGGCCAGAGAAAATGGCGTGGGTTGCAGCAACCAGAACTTCAGTTGCACCGGCATCTTTTAAGGCTTGAGCCGCCAGCGTGATGGTACCGGCAGTATCGATCATATCGTCGATGATGATGCATTGCTTCCCGGTTACATTACCGACAATGTTCATAACCTCGGCAACGTTTGGCCGCGGACGCCGCTTGTCGATAATGGCGATAGGTGCTTTAAGGAATTCTGCTAGCTTGCGAGCGCGCGTCACCCCGCCATGATCAGGTGAAACCACAACGGTGTCGGCACCGTCATAATGATTACGCAAGAAGTAGTCAGCCAACAAAGGCGCGCCCACAAGGTGATCCACCGGAATATCGAAGAAGCCTTGAATTTGGGCAGCGTGCAAGTCAAGTGCCAGCACACGGGTTGCGCCCGCGCGTTCAAGCATGTTGGCTACCAGTTTTGCCGTAATCGGTTCACGTGAACGGGCTTTGCGATCCTGCCGCGCGTAACCGTAATAAGGCATCACGACATTGATGGTGTGGGCAGATGCCCGCCGCAACGCATCAATCATAATCAGCAATTCCATCAAGTTATCATTCACTGGGCTGGATGTCGACTGGATCAGATAAACATCATCCCCACGAATACTTTCTTCGATGTTGATCTGAATCTCACCATCGCTAAAACGTTTCACTGAGGACTTCCCCAGCTTGACACCAACCTCAGCAGCAATTTTTTCTGCTAACGGCTTGTTCGAATTCAAGGCAAAAATCTTTAATCTCGGGTCACCGTATTGCTCAGACATATGTTCCTCCACGAAATATTATAGGCTGCGAAAAATTGTTCCACAAAAAGCTTAGCGGATTGACGAAAAAAAGCAAGCACATGAGACGAATTATAACCTAATTCCAATCTGGATCGTTCGCGACCGGCAAGCGTTTCCAGTAATCCGCTTTGGTCGTTTGCCGGGCACGGGCGATGGCCATAGCGTGAAACGGTACGTCTTTGGTAATGGTGGATCCAGCCGCGATAAAGCTGTGGTCTGCCACTTCAACCGGGGCAACAATATTCGAGTTAGAACCGATGAACGCATGATCGCCGATGGTACTTTCCCACTTTTTCACGCCGTCATAGTTGACAAATACCACGCCGCATCCCACGTTAATGTCAGTACCGAGCGTTGCGTTGCCGACATACGTGAGATGGCCGACCTTAGTGCGCGCCCCGATTTTGGCTTTCTTGATTTCCACAAAATTGCCTAGGTGAACATATTCGCCGATATCGGCATCTGGCCGCAAATGCGAGTTAGGGCCGATGTCACTGTGGGCACGCATGATGGCATGTTCGATCGTCGAACTCGTGACGGTCACATTATTTTCCAAAGTGGCATCGACGAGCTCGGAATGCGTACCAATGTGGCAATCTTCGCCGATGACGGTTTTACCTTTGAGATAGACGCCGGGTTCAATGACCGTGTCGGCACCAATTTGCACATCCGTGTCAATGTAGGTGGTTGCCGGATCGATTAAGGTAACCCCATTGCGCATATGCTGTTCGTTGATCCGTTGTTGCATGATGCGTGTCGCTTTGGCCAATGCAACGCGATCATTAACGCCTAACGATTCGGTGTAATCCGGCATTTGATAAGCGGCCACCTTTTCACCGGCTTCACGCAAAATACCGAGGACGTCCGGCAGATAATATTCGCCTTGGGCATTGTCGTTCTTGACCTGATGCAAAGCCTTAAACAGCGCCTGATTATCAAAAACGTAAACGCCTGTGTTGATTTCGGAAATAAGCGCCTCTTCCGGGGTGGCGTCTTTTTGCTCGACGTTCTTGATGACATTGCCGTCAGCGTCGCGAATAATCCGGCCATAACCCGTCGGATCAGGAGCATTGGCCGTCAAAATAGTGGCCTTAGCCCCTTTGGCTTCATGATAGGCAAATAAATCATTTAACGTCTTCGCGGTAAACAATGGCGTGTCCCCACTGATAATCAGTGTGGCACCGTCTTTTTGCCCTAGCAAAGGCTCAGCCTGCAAAACCGCATGGCCAGTACCAAGTTGCTCTTCTTGTAAAACGAATTTAGTCCGGTCACCAAGCGTTTTTTCAACTGCTTCGGCACCGTGGCCCACGATCGTCACAATGGCGTCCGGATGAATCGCCTCAACCTGACTCACCACATGTTCAACCATGCTCTTACCACAAACCGGCTGTAAAACTTTATAATACTTCGACTTCATCCGCGTCCCTTTACCGGCCGCAAGAATGATGGTGAATTTCTTTGACATGCTAAAGCTCCATTCCTAATTGTCTTATTTCATAATAGACCAGCGCGGCAAGGGAGACAACATGTAGAGCGTGAACCGGCGCGGTTAGAAGTCGGAGTATAAGTGGCCTTGGGCGTGATGGCCCGGGCTTAGGCAATCGCGCCCAAGGTCCTTATACGCAGACTTCTGCGCCGGTGAGCGCGTTTGGGGGAGAGCGCGAGCAGGAGCGCTTAGAAATCGGAGCATAAGTGGCCTCAAGCCTAAATGGCCAAAGACCAGCCATTTAGGCTTGAGGCCACTTATGTGGAGATTTCTGCGACTGCGAGCGCGTTTTGTATCGGAAAACTCAGGCCTGGGCTTGACCATTGCGCCTGAGGTCCTTACACGCAGACTTCTGCGCCTGCGAACGCGTTTGAGAGAGCCGCAGAGAACGCGAGTAACCTTTAACGTAATGTTTCTGCAAGGTTACCCAAACCCAGTGAACACTGTTTTGCAACTGCCCCCCTTCCACACCCTCAAAGCCCAAACAAAAACAGACCCGCCTCACGACGAATCTGTCTAAAAAACTACCCTTACTGCTCATTCTCAGCCGCACGTTGCTTAACATCATCCGACACTTTTAACGTACTAATCTGGGTCGTATCCGCCCAAGCATCATAGAAGAACCGATAATGCCGAGTGATCGTTTCCCAAATGAAGTTGAGAATAAACAATATTGCCAAAATGCCGAAAAATCCCAGCGCAGCAAGATTGATTTCGGTTCGCTGTCCCTCTCCAAAATACTCGATGAGAAAGTTGCTGAACCCAATTAAACTTGAATAGGCCACACCATATAGCAAGCCTTCCCGCAACAGTAGCCGCCAAAAACCAACTGGGCGGCCATCTGTGCGAACAATTTTAATCCGAACCAGGCTCTTGCCGAGGGTCTGCCCGTCATTAAAGGCAGGCCAGATAACGAAAACAAAAAGCAGTGGCAACACCATTTCGCTCAAGAAATCCGGTAACTGCGCTAGCCCCAGCAAATGGAATAAGAACCTGATCATCAAGCCAACGATGGTGCTTAATATCATAAAATCAATGAAAAAAGCCACCAGGCGGCGCATCAATGTCACTCGAACGCCGCGCACCTGGCTTTTGGCATCAATCGTATCCCGAGACGGTAACGCCCGCATGAGAATCGGGGCCAAAACGCCGCCGATCAAGCCGCCGGTGGTGTTAAGAATCAAATCGTCCACATCAAACAGTCGATACGGCCGCACATAGATGCCATATAGCCCTGACAATTGAGTCAGTTCAAAGAAAAGACTCAAGCCAAAACTCATCATGATGATCTGCGGTACACTGCGCTTGAAATAATAGCGCAGGTAAAAGCCAAATGGGATCGTCAAAACGACGTTAAAGAAGGGTTGGATAAACGCGGATTGTTTCAACGCCGCCAACCACGTGTACGGGTTGGTCGGGGAAAAGACCGTCGTGTGAATAAAGTAGCGTAACGCCATCAACGGGGTCAGATTATATTTTGGCCCGGTAAACTGCGCAACTGCCTCGCGCGACGGGAGCGGTAAGATAATCAGGAAATAAGCCGATAGCAGGTAAAATATGAACGAATAGATCACAATCGCCCGCCACCAGCTAAACGCACCGTAGCGCCGATAAACAATCACCAGAAACGGTAGCGCAAGCACCAATGCTAAAAACGGAAACGTGACCAGTGCCGTTTTAACCGGCCCGAGGTAAGCACTCATTGATGGCTCACCTCAAGCAGCTGCTGATTCTGACTAAGAAAGTTCCCGGCAGTGGCATGAAGGGTGTTTGCCTTGGTGTCGACCTTATCAACCCGAATCAGTGATGTATATTCATTGACCATCCGATCGCCATCAAACTTGCCTTCCGCAAAGACAGTAATGCCAACCATTTCAGCATTGAATTCGTCAATCAACGCCTTCATGCCATTGACCGTGCCACCGCCTTTCATGAAGTCGTCGACAATCAGTACCCGCGAATTTGCCGGAAGACTACGCTTGCTCAGCTCCATTTTCTCGATCCGCGCCGATGATCCGGAGACATAGTTGACCGAGACTGTCGAGCCTTCAGTAATCTTGGAATCGCGCCGTACGATGACGAACGGCACATTCAGATACTGGCTGACACTTTGGGCGATGGGAATGCCTTTGGTGGCAACGGTCATCACCGCGTCGACCTTAGCATCGCGATATTGAGTGGCAATCAACCGGCCAATTTGCCGCAACACACTTGGCGTCCCGAGCAAGTCCGAAAGATAAACATAGCCACCTGGCAAAAGGCGATCGGTTTCCGACAGCCGCTTAGCCATAGCAGCAATAAACTTCTCTGCCTCATCTTCCCCCATAATCGGGATGTACCGCACACCGCCTGCCGCTCCCGGAACCGTTTCAAGAATCCCGGTTTGCCGTTGCGCAAAGGTCCGTCTTACAATTGCCAGATCTTCACTAATCGAGGATTTGGCACTTTCATACCGTTTAGAAAAAAAAGTCAGCGGTATCAGCGTATGCGGCCGTTCTAACAAGTACCGGGTCATATCGATCAAGCGATCACTGCGTCTTACTTTCATTTATTCCGCTCCTAACTCCGAATATTTAGCCTTATGCTAACATTCCGTGATAATCTTACCCAGTATAAATGCTTTTGCCGAAAATTTCGACCCTTTAACTCGATTTTCTCACCGAACGTTCGCATTTGTTCATTTTTACCCCTGCCGCCTCACGAGTCGTATCAGTGGCCTCCCACCCAATTCTATATTAGAATGGTTACAAAGAAGGGTAGGGAAAAGTATGAATGCTTTTGAATTACACCACATGACTTTTGCGCCGACAAAAACGGCTATCCTGAATGATATCAATCTAGACATTCCTTGGGGGATTGATCTTACCATTGCCGGGCACTCCGGGTCGGGTAAAAGTACCTTGCTGCGCCTGCTTGCCACGTTACTGACGCCGACAAGCGGCACGATTTTGTATAATGGCAAGCCTCAGTCTGATTACGATCCAATTCTGTATCGACGGGAAGTATCTTATTGCGCCCAGCAACCTGCCTTGTTTGGCGCCACCGTTGCCGACGATCTGCGTTTTCCGTTTGCGATTCGTAACACCGAGATGCCACGTGAACAGGCTGAAGCCGCCCTGGAAAGCGTCGATCTGGCTAAAACCATGCTTGACGCACCGACGCAAAACCTGTCCGGCGGTGAACGTCAGCGCGTTGCCTTATTGCGCCATCTGTTCTTTCCGCCTAAAGTTCTGCTGCTGGATGAAGTCACGACCGGATTGGATCCGGACACAAAAGCCGTGATTCACGACCTGTTGGACCGCCAAAACAAAAAGGGGATCACCCTCGTTAGCGTGACCCATGACGAAGGCGAACTGCACATGGCAAAGAACCTCATGACGCTGGTAGACGGCCAATTTGAGGAGGTGCCGACCGCATGAATAGTCAGTTAATTGTATCACCTCTGGCACTGCTACTGGCGCTTATCCTGGTGGTCATTGCGTTAACGATCAACTTAAAAGAAGAGTTGGGGATGACCAAAGACTTAATCGTTGGTGTCGTGCGCGCCGTCATCCAGCTAACCGTTGTCGGCTTTGTTTTGACCTATATTATTAAAGTCAACACGGTTTGGTTAACGTTAGCTATGGTTGCCATCATTATTTTCAACGCCGCGTGGAACGCCAAAAAGCGTGCAGGCACTATTCCCGAGGCCTTTGTCACCAGCTTGCTCGCCGTCACCACCGCAACCGGGCTCACGCTGATCATGCTAGTCTCCGTCCGCGCCATCCGCTTCATTCCCGCCCAGATCGTGCCGATTAGCGGCATGATTGCCAGTAATGTCATGGTGGCAACCGGCTTGGCATATCGCAGTCTGAACACCGAATTCACGGATTTGCGCCCGCAAGTCCTTGAACGCCTGGCTTTAGGCGCCACCCTCAAACAGGCCAGTCAAAAGCTCATCGTCAATGCGATCAAAACCGGAATGGCGCCTACCATCGACTCGGCAAAAACAGTCGGACTCGTCAGCTTACCCGGCATGATGTCCGGTCTGATCTTTGCCGGCATTGATCCAACAAAAGCCATCATGTACCAGATCATGGTCACCTTCATGTTACTGGGTGCCACAAGCCTCGGCAGCTTCATTGCCGTTTATCGCAGTTATTCGCGCTTTTATAATGAGCAAAAGCAGTTACGATAGTCATCAGCTAGTTCGCGTAGAATCAGCGTAAAAAGTTGCTGTAGAAGTAAAGTCAAATTACTTCTGCAGCAACTTTTTTAATTCCAAAATGCTGAGCTCTCAGTAAGGATTTTCCATCTTGTTATCCGGCAAGTACGGACCGTATTCGACTTGAATGGTCGTGTGCGCGATGTCAAAGCTCTCCCGCAACGACAGGCTCAAGGCGTCCAGAAAGGCGTCGTTGCCTTCCGGTGTCGTCCGAACCACATGGACCGTCAGCGCCACATCGGTTGTGCTAAGTGCCCAGATGTGCAGGTCGTGACACGAAGCAACGGTCGGGTACGCATCGACCAGTGTCTTGACGGCAATCGGATCGATTTCCTTGGGAACAGCCGCCATGGCCAGGTTGACCGCATCCCGCAACAGGTTCCAAGTGCCAATCAACACCACAATGGCAACCAGAATCGACATGACCGGATCAAGCCATTCCCAGCCTGTCAGCATAATCAAACCCCCGGCTAACACAACACCTAGCGAAACGCCGGCATCAGCTGCCATGTGCATGAACGCACCGCGAATATTCAAATCGTGCTGCGAGCCACTGTGGAAAAGTCCTGCGGTTGCGCCGTTGACCAAAATCCCCACACCGGCAACCAGCATCATCCAGCCGCCTTCAACCGGTGCATTTTGCGACAGCCGGGTAATCGCTTCGACAATGATCGCGCCCATTGCGACTAACAAAAAGGCGGCATTTGCCAAAGCGGCCAGAATCGATGAACTTTTGTAACCGTATGTACGCTGTACCGTCGGATGGCGATTCGACAGCCACTCGGCAAACCACGCCAACCCTAAGCCTAAAACATCGCTCATATTGTGAATCGCATCCGCGACCAACGCAACCGAGCCGATCCCGATCCCAAAAGCAATTTCAGCAATAATATAAATCAGATTAAGCAGAATGCCCCAAAAAAACGCCTTGTTTGGCTGAACCTGTTCCATATCGTCAATGCCTCATTTCTTCATCCATCATGGTTTAGTGATCCCTAAAAATCAACCCCTAAGCCCACGACCATTTGCGGGCAGACAAAACGGCCGCAACAAATAAACCTCGCGGCAGAAGCCTTTCATGCTGTTGTAAACGCGCATCGCCCGCGAATGCTTCTGGCAAAGGCCAAACACGGTCGGGCCGCTGCCGGACATCTGGGCAATCTCGGCACCATACTTCTCTAACCGATGTTTAAGCGCCGTCATCTCGGGGTACCGACTAGCCGTAATCTTCTCCAGAGTATTCCCCATACCGCTGATCATTTGATTAAAATCATGATTCTGAATCCCAGCCACAACACGCTGCGTGTCCGGATGTTCAAGTCCGGCTTGATAGTCAATGGCATTGAGGATAGTTGGGGTTGACACTGATACGCGTGGCTTGGCTAACACGACCCAAAAGTTGGGCAGACTTCCCAATGGCGTCACAACATCCCCGCGTCCCGTAACCAGCGACGTCTCTGAATAAACACAGTACGGGACATCGCTATCGACGCTCAACCCGATACGTGCCAATTGCGAACGACTATAGCCTAACTCCCAAAGTGAATTCAGACCGCGCAACACAGCTGCCGCATCACTCGATCCGCCACCCAGTCCAGCCGCAACCGGAATATGTTTTTCGATATGAATCCGCGCACCTTGGCGGATATTGGCATGACGTTGTAACGCCAGTGCCGCTTTATACGCCAGATTGCGCGGATCCTCCGGTAAAAAGCCGCTGTCCGTAGAAACCTTGATCGTGCGGCTCGGCTGAATCGTCACATAATCAGCCAAGTCGACTGATGTCATCACCATCTGCCACTCATGTTCGCCGTCAGCATGGCGATACAAGGCATCCAAACTGAGATTAATCTTGGCGGGTGCTTTTTCGATTAGTTCCATGCTAACCACCAGTCTTTGGTGATGCATACCTTTATAGCTACCAAAGTCTAGCTACAAGCGCCGTTGCATGCATCCACCGTATAGTTATTTTTAGTATACTGTTTTGCGTTGTGATTTTCATTGCCAGATTGTAAAAACGCCGTTAGAAGTTAACACCAAACAAAAGGCCGCGATGCAGTTTGCATCGCGGCCTCCCGAAATAAACGATTTAATCGTCGGTTACTATCTGAAATTATGACGCTTTCTCTTCGCCTTCGAAAGTGATCTTGATTGACTTGGTCAAAAGATCTGCGTAACTGTAAGAGACACGCTCGAACGCATTCTCACTTTGGTCAAGATCGACCACAAAAATAGCCGGATAGGTTTCCTTCAAGGTCCCCCGCCGCCGCGTCACTTTTTTGCGTCCAGCTTGTGCAACGACCGTTAAGTTCTCACCGATTTTCCCATCGAGCTTCCGTTTGATGCTTGCTAGTGTGATTGGCATGCACTTCACCTCTTAAGTATCATTCTATCACGAAAGCAAGAAATTTGCAATTATACCACGCACTCTTATTAATCGCAAGCAATAATAGACGCTAGCAAATGCGGCGCGTCAGGCGTCAGCGCGCACGCCGAGCCCTTCTCCTCGCAACACCGTATCCAGCCGTGCAAAGTCGACAATTTCCAACTGTTCGGCCCGCGTTTCCGGCGCAATATTTGCAGCTGCCAGCGCTGTGCGAATCGCCGGCTTGTTTTCCTTGCCAAATAAGGCAACAAGGTTGTTCCAAAGCGTTTTCCGGCGGGACGCAAAGGCGCCGCGTACCAAGCGCTCGAAACTGTCCGGGTTCGTGACGGCTGCCAATGGCTCGGATCGTTGGGTCAACGTCACAATCGCCGAATCGACGTTAGGGGCCGGGACAAAGGCATGACGGCTGACCGTGAACGCCGTCGCCACATCTGCCACCAGCTGCACGGCAATGCTCAAGCTGCCGTAATCTTTTGACCCTGGCGTCGCACTCAGCCGCGCTGCTACTTCTTTTTGCATCATCACGGTCATGCTGTGCAGCGGCAACCGTGCCCGCAGCAGGTGCAGTAAAATAGGTGTCGTGATGTAATACGGTAAATTGGCAACCACCTTCAGGGTATGCTTCCCGTCAAAATGTTCAGCCACCAATGCGCTCAAATCAGTTTTCAAAACATCTTCATTCACCACGGCGGTATTAGGATAATCGGCCAGCGTTTCGGCCAAAATCGGCAGCAGGCGCTCGTCAATTTCCAACGCCACCACCTGATGGGCGCTGTCGGCAAGAAACTGGGTCAAGGCGCCGATCCCTGGGCCGATCTCGATCACATCATCCTGTGGCGACAAATCGGCGGCCGCGACAATCTTTTGCAAAATATGCGGATCGGTCAGAAAGTTCTGGCCTAAGCCTTTGCGCATGCGAAACCCGTGGCGCTTTAAAATGGCATTGGTCACTGCTGGTTGTGCGACTTTTTCATGCATGGTCATCCTGGCCTCCATTCACTTGATCCAGCGCAGCAAAAAAGGCAGCCCGACTGATACGAAACTCCGTCAAGCGGCGTAATAGCTGTTTGCCATTTGTATAGCCGATGTGCAACAACTCGCCCAACTGCTCACGACGGTGCCGCGAACCTGCGCCACCGATCAAATGCGCGGCTAGTAAGTCATGCTGGCTGATGACTTGCGGTGCATCCGGTACTTCGGTAAATAAATGCTGAAGCGCTGCCCGCAATGCTGCCGGCGTTGCATGTTCGATGCCCAGCGACCCTTTATGTGCCGGGATGCCTTCCGCCCGCGGCAGGAAAGCATGGGTCACGCCGGGAACGGCCCGGGAAATCGTTTTGCGAATCTTCTCACCCGGAAAATCCGGATCGGTAAGGACAATCACCCCGCGTTTAGCCTGAGCCTGCCGAATGCGCACCAAAGTGGCGTCATCAATCGCACTCCCGCGGGTTTCAATGGTATCAATATCGCCAAAAGTTTCCTTTAATCTTTTCGTATCATCGCGGCCTTCTACGACCACAATTTGTTTAATGGTTGTCATGCGTCTTCCTTTAATCTGAAAATTCGGTGGGCATTGTCCCAAGTCTGTTGGGCAATCACATCTGGGGTGGTGCCACGTAATTTTGCCAAAGCTTCAACCACATACCGCGTGTAGCCCGGTTGATTCTGCCGGCCGCGGTACGGTGTCGGCGTCAAGTATGGCGCATCGGTTTCTACCAATAAGCGGTCACTGGGAATGATTTTGGCACTGGCATGCTCTTCCGGCGCGTTCTTGAAGCTGACAATGCCGGAGTAAGAAATATACAATCCCAAGTCCAAAAAGCGGTGCGCCCATTCCGCGTCACCGGTGAAGCTATGCATGATCGCGCCAAATTGGTCGACATGCGCTGTTTTCAAAATCGCATAAGTATCTTCAAACGCATCGCGGCTATGAATCGACACCGGCATGTGCAGGGAACGAGCCAATTCTAGCTGACGGCGAAACACGCGGCGTTGAATCTCGCGCGGGGAGGTGTCCCAGTGATAATCTAGTCCGATTTCCCCTAACGCCACCACTTTAGGATCCGCCAACTGCTTTAGCAGCAGCGCTTCTTTCGCCTCATCGTAATCTTGACTCGACTCGGGATGCCAACCGACAATGGCGTATAAATTGGGATACTCATGGGCTAACTTCAAAGCGCCGGCATTTAACGCTGTGTCGGAGCCGACAATCTCCATCTTTTTCACGCCTAGCTGCCGCGCCGCTTCAATATAGTCGGCTTCCTTGCCGCGATATGGCGTGTCATTTAAGTGGGTATGTGAATCAAAAATATCCATGCAATCACTGCTTTCTTTCTGCTTCTGCCATTAATGGCGGCAACAAACGGATCACCTGACTCGGCTTCTTAGCGGCAAACAAGTGTTGCAACTGTGCCACCGGTGACTGGGTCAACGCGCGAATCAACTGGGCGATGCGCATTGGCTGCTCCTTAGCGACGGGATTCATCAACATAAAGGCCCACTCAACCGGCAGTATGCGGCTAACGTCTGCCAGATCTTTAAACGCAATAGGAATTTCAAAATGAGCCACGACCAATCGCTCTTGCTGCACTAAATCGCCTTCCAGATGCGGAATCGCAATGTTAGGCAGCCGATCGGCAATCTGATTCAGCTGCATGCCGGATGGAAACGTCTGCTCCCGGGCGATCAGCGCCGCTTTGCCTGCTGGCAGCATCACCTTTTGGGCCACGAGCTCGTGACTGATGACATTAAAAAAATCTTCTTGCGTCGGCGTGTTTAAAAAATAAACCAACGGGGTTGTGCTAAATTCAGCCAAGCCTTTCACCTATCTTTTCATAAACTCGATATGGTTAGAGTATAGCACGCCGCTTGCCGCACCTCATGATCGGTTCCACTTTTGGTTAAAGTTTCTATTATTCACCCATTTTCTTGGAGTTTCATGAAAATCCTCGGCGAAAAATGTTTATTGTTGTCATTTTGTTCTATACTGAGTTTGTACTGAACATTTAAGGATTACCTAGGAGGTATTTTTACATGTCTGTTAAACTTACTGCTGGTCAGTTAGCACATTTGAAGCAATTGTCCAATGATGACAATGTGATTTCCGCTTTGGCCATCGACCAACGCGGTTCCCTGAAGAAGATGCTTGCGGCCGCTGCCAACAAGCCGGCTGACGAAACCACCATCGTTGATTTCAAAAAGGCTGTTTCTGAAGAATTAACCAAGTATGCCAGTGCCATTCTGCTCGATCCAGAATATGGCTTACCGGCTGCCAAGGTGCGCGATCCTAAGTCTGGTCTGTTACTTTCTTATGAAAAGACCGGCTACGATGCCACCGAACCTGGCCGCTTCCCTGATTTGATCGACAACCAGAGTGCACTGCGCATCAAGAACGAAGGCGGCGACGCGGTTAAGTTCTTGCTGTACATTGATCCAGACGAACCTGACAGCATCAACGATCGCAAGTACGCCTTTGTTGAACGTGTCGGTGCCGAAGCTAAAGCCAACGACCTGCCGTTGTTCCTTGAATTGGTTTCTTACGATGGTAAGACCAACGAAACCGGAACCGCTGCATGGGCTAAGGCTAAGCCGGAAAAAGTTATCAAGATCACCAAGGAATTCAGCAAGCCGCAATACAACGTTTCCGTTTTGAAGCTTGAAGTTCCGGTTGACCAGAAGTTTGTTGAAGGCTATACCGACGAAGGTGTGACCCCGGTTTACAGCAAAGAAGAAGCTGCTAAGTACTACAAGGCACAATCCGATGCAACGGATCTGCCATTCATCTTCTTGTCTGCCGGTGTTTCCAACGAATTGTTCCTTGAAGAACTCAAATTTGCCAAGGAAGCAGGTTCAACCTTTAACGGTGTCCTTTGCGGCCGGGCAACCTGGAAGCCAGGTGTTAAGCCATTTGCTGCTGAAGGCGAAGCTGCCGGCAAGAAGTGGCTGGAAACCGATGGCAAAGCTAACATTGATCGTTTGAACAAGGTTTTGGCTGAAACTGCCACTCCTTGGACGGACAAGGTTGAAGGTTAGTTCTGATAAATAAGTAAGCGAGAAGGCTGGCCGCATTGAGGTCAGCCTTTTTCATTGCAAAAGAACGATCACATTTACGAAAATTTTCACTAACCATTGCAGCCCATTGACACAGTGGTAGACTGATAATGAATGCGGTTTCTTATACTAGGAGGTAATATGGTTTGATCACAATTGAAAATAATCAATTCAAAGCAGGCATTGCCGAGCGCGGTGCCGAGTTGCAGTCATTAGTCAACAAAAGTGACAATTACGAATACATCTGGAATGGTGACAAAACTTTTTGGAATCGCCATGCCCCGATTCTTTTCCCCGCAATTGGCAAATCAAATGAGGATCAGTATCGGCTGGGCGCAAAAACATTCCCGATGAGCCAACATGGCTTTGCCCGGGATTACGATTTTGACGTCAGCGATCAAAGTGATTCAGCAGTGACCTTTACGCAACATCAAAACGCCGAGACGTTGAAAAAGTTTCCGTTTAAATATACGTTAACGGTGACTTACATGTTGACCAAAGACGGGCTCAGTATTCATTACACCGTGACCAATGACGACAAGGATTCAATGCCGTTCGCACTTGGCTTCCATCCGGCCTTCAATGTGGCGTTGAAGGCCGATGGCAGCTTTGATGATTATGATCTCACGGTTGAACCGCTGAATAGTCCCTTGCAGCGGTTCGGCATCGGCCCAGTGCCGTTCCGAAATGGCGACGTCGAGGATATCCCCGGCGCAGAAGGCAATAAGTTGCCATTGACGCACGAGTTGCTAGATGGCGGCTTGGTCATTCTGGCCAACAGCGAAATCATGAAAGCAACCTTAGCATCTCCGCACCATGATCACAGCGTCACGCTTGATATCAACGACTTCCCTTACCTCACCATCTGGAGCCCTGAACATAAAAAGGCACCGTTCATCGCCGTTGAGCCATTTGACGGTCTGCCTGACCAAGCCGGCGAACCATCCGACTGGTACACCAAGCTTGGCAACACCACGCTGTCGGCAGGTGCCAATAAGCAGCTGGCGTTGAAGATTGCTTTAAAGTAAACATCTATTTTTAGCGTTCGAGTTATCATGCTTGTTGAATGCTTTTGATTCACTGAGCTCTAACCGATACCCCAGCTTTAGGCGATTAGTTCCATGTCGTGCCAAACTCCGCAATCTCCGGCCAGAGCAAGGGCTGGCGACCGCGAAGCTAGAGTGGTGGGCACGACTTTAAGCCTCAGCAAAACCGGCTGAGTCTTAAAGCTCGGCCTTGTACTACGCCGGGAAGATCGCCCGGCTAGTACAATCTCACCACTGAGCCCCTCTGGCCTACGATTGCTCCGCTTTGGCACTCATATCTTAAAATTTCTGACGAATTGCCCATGAAGAGACAAAGGGCGAACGAAATTCTGATAACGGAATTTTGTTCGCCCTTTTCTTATGGATGTGGATCGTGACCGAACTTCTTTCAAGTTTCACACTTTCCGCTATTTCCACCACCGCTGTCGAAATTTAGCCAAATGCACCAGAACATTAGCACAGTTGCGGTAAAATAAAAGCATACTGGCGAAAGGGATGATTCCAGATGCACATTGCACTTATTGATGATCAAGCGGCGACCCGCAAAGCAACCGTTAAATTGATTCAACAATTGGCTCAGCCATCGCAGCCGTTGCAAGTGGCGGCTTATGCAAGTGCGGAACAGTTTCTTTTCGCCGAACAGACGCCGGATCTTCTTTTGCTGGACATCAAGCTTGGCTCGGGGATGGACGGCATGACGCTTGCCAAAAGAATCCGCCAACACGATCCCGACACCGCCATCGCTTTTGTCAGTAACTATGACGAGTTCGTTTTTGACGGCTATGATGTCAACGCCATTGACTACATCATCAAACCGCTCACCAAAGAGAAGCTGCAGCATCTGATCGACAAAACTGCGGCTCGGACACAGCCTAAATTGCTGCCGCTGCAAACGTCCACCGGTCTCACCCGGGTGCCGCTTTACGACATTAGCGCTATCGAAGTGACCGACCATCGGCTGCAGGTCCATACCCAAAAAACGACGTACACCGTGAGCGGCCAGTTAAAAGACTTATTGCCCCAGTTGGACGACAACTTTATTCAAATCTACCGGTCCATCGTCATCAACCTTAACTTTTTATCCCAGCTCGATCACCACACCGTTGTGATGGCCGATGGGACGTCTTATCCGGTTTCCCGACAACAGGCGCCGGTGGTTAAGCAAGCCTTTTTCAAACATTTCCGGGGGCTGACAGATGACAGTGAATGATTGGATCGGCCTCGTCGCGTTTCTGTTACTGACAGTGAGCTGTTGCTGGCAGCTATGGTGGATCTTTCGCCGCCAGCAAAATTGGCCAGTCCGCTGGTTGAATCTCGCTATCGTCGCCGTTGCACTCGGCAGCTGGTGGCTTTGGCCGCAGCCAATCGTGCGCATCTTGCTTTTCGTCGGCACGGTTCTGGCAGGTAGCTTAGAGTTTGTCTTGATTCGCCAGTTTCTAAGTGATCAGGACGCGGTGTTTGCGCGCAGTCTGGATAAAATGATGGCTCAGTACTCACAGGAAGTGCAGGAGCTGTACGCTAACATGCGCGGCTGGCGGCACGATTATCATGACCACCTACAGGCACTAAAAGCTTATCTAGACAATCAAGACACGACCGGTGCGCGTCAATATTTGAATGAACTGGAAGATAAATTGGACGCCGTCGATCCGCTCGTCCACTCCGGCAATGCCATGCTCGATGCCATTGTCAACGCGAAACTCACACTAGCAGAACGCCTGCAGATCCCGGTTAATGAAAAAGTGATCGTAGGTAACACGCCGCTTATCAAAGACGTGGACTTGGTGGTGATTTTAGGCAACTTGCTGGATAATGCCATTGAAGCCATCAGTGAACAACCAGCTGATGAAAAGCGCCAGCTACGACTTTATATCGGCATTGTGAAGCAACAGTTTTACATTTCCGTCACCAATACCCGGCCGGCTGACCAAGTCATTGACTATCAATACGCCTCCACCAAAAGCGATAAACGCGGCCTCGGGATTCGGCGGGTGAATAAGCTCGTCGCCAAGTACGACGGGATGATCAACCGCCAATATGAGGATGAAGTATTCGTCACCGAAATTGCGATTCCCATTCACGCAGTCAAACCGACCACTCACGCATAATTTGCGTCAGCGCGTCGGTTTTTTGGTAGGTTAAGATCAACGAGGTGAGTGGGATGAAAAAATATAGTTTATGGAACAATCTCCGCTGGTACATCAAGTATCTGCGTAAAGACAAACCTTCCTTAGCCTGGACAGCAAGCGGCCTAGCCATTGATAAGGCCGCAGCCGCTTTGCTAGGCGTTTTTACGCCGGCACTGTTGGTCGGGGCCATTACCGGACACGCGACATTAGGCCAATTTGCTTGGGTGGCAACATTAACCGGACTGGGGCTCGCGCTGACCAGTGAAGTTAATTATCTGTTGCTAACTCATGACAACGTTGCCAGCTCCATATTACGTGGCGCTATCGAAATGGATTTTCACCAAAAGCAATGGGATCTTGACTACGATCAGATCAGTAGCGGCGAACTCCAGGGCCTTGCCCACACCGCATTCGAAAAAGGGCTGAGCAACACATATGCCGGCGCCGAAGCTATCTATCTGTATGGCCGTGGAACACTAGTAGACCTCACAACGCTGATCGTGTTCCTAGCGACACTATCATTTGCCGTTCCGTGGGTCTTTGCACTGGTCTTAGTCAGTGCCGCCATCAGTTACGCCGGCATGAGTTGGTACCGCCATTGGTATCTACAAAACAACGTCAAATGGAACAAGTTAGGCCGTCAGCAAGATTACATCACCCGCAATGCCTATGCCTTGGAAAATGGTAAAGACATTCGCATGTTCGGCATGGCGAACTGGTACCATCGCCACCTTGATCGCTTAATTCAGTTACAAGATGCCTGGCAGCGCCGTAACTCGCTGCGCCGGTTTCTCGGAGAGCAAATCGGTCAACTTGCCGGCTTGTTACGTGACGCCATTGTTTACGGCACCTTGATTGTGGCAGTCATGCGCGGCAGTCTTTCCATCACTCAGTTCACCTTAATGTTCGGGATGACCAATAGTTTCGTCATCTTATTGGATCAACTTTTGGACGACTTCGGCAAGCTGCAAAATGCCAGCATCGACTTGCAGGAAGTTCGCGAGTTTATGAATCTTCAACCGCAAACGCCAACCCGCACACTCACGGAAACGGAGCAGAAGCAGTTAGCAAAACGCCCTGTCACCATCACGTTTTCGCACGTCACCTATCAATATCCAGGAGCTAAAAGTGCCAGTCTTAAAGACGTCAGCTTCACACTAAAGGCTGGACAGAAATTGGCGATCGTCGGCATTAACGGCGCCGGCAAATCAACGCTCGCCCGCCTCATGATGGGCCTATTGCATCCAACCAGCGGCACCATCACCATCAACGGGCTAAATGCCAATCTTTTACCACTAGCAGAACGTTTTGCCTTATTTGCCCCCGTCTTTCAGGAAACCATTATCCTGGCCCAGAGTTTAGCCAACAACGTTGCGATGACCGAACATCCGGATCTAAACCGGGTCACAACTGCATTAGCCGAGGCTTGCTTGGGAACCTTCGTCAAAACGCTACCGCAAACAACTGCCACGCCCATGACCCGTTATACCAGAGATGACGGCGTTGAATTATCCGGTGGTCAGGCACAAAAGCTCATGTTGGCAAGGGCACTGTATAAAGACGCACCCGTTTTGATTTTGGACGAACCAACCGCCGCACTGGATGCGATTGCCGAAAATGAGATTTACCAAGACTATGCGCAGCTGGCGGCTGGTAAAACGTCACTGTTCATCTCCCATCGACTAGCCTCGACCCGCTTTTGTGACAGCATCTTGTTTATGGATCATGGGCAGGTACTCGAATCCGGAACTCATGAACAGCTCATGGCCAAAGGCGGCCGTTATGCCCAAATGTATCAAATCCAAAGTAAGTATTATCAACCGGACGCAAAGGAGGTCATTGCTGATGGCAACTTCTAAAAGTTCAGAAAAAGCCATGCCAAAACAAACCGTTCATCGGGCCTTGCGGGTGGTTCACGTGATTCAAAGTCTCGATCCACTTGCGATTCCGGTCGAATTTCTCCGCGCGTTGACGACTGTCGGCATCCCTTACCTAAACATCGCCTTCCTCGGCTTGGTGCTTAATCAGTTACAGCAACATGCAACGCTCCCGCAAATGGTGCTCCTTGTCGGTCTGTTTCTAGCCATTCGTTACCTGCTTCAACTGTCGAGTCAATGGTTTGCTAAATTAGCCGAAGATCATGAAAGCGGCGTAAACAGGCGGCTCACCCGCGCAACAACCGAGAAATTGTTGACGGTGAGTTATACCACCCTTCAGGATCCCGATATGCGTAAACAGTATGCCGGTGCTCAAGCCGGGCAAACTTTTAATGGCGGTATGACATCGCTCATGAAAGACGGCATGCAGGATTTCTTTTCGCTAATCATTGCGATTGGCTTCGGTGTTGCCACTTTGATCAGTCTGGCACGGGCAACTAACCACGCAACAACCTGGCTGAACGACTTTCGCTATCCACTATTGATTTTGGCGCTACTAATCTTCCCAATTGTCGTTGGCAGCTGGAGTATTCACCACAGTAATCAGATTCAACAAGAACTGATCAGAAAAATCATCCCAAGCAATCGCCGATTTACGTACTTTTACCACTTCACAGAAAATATGGATAATCATGAAATGATTCGCCTTTATCAAGCAAGCCACTTAGTCATGAACAATGAACGCAATGACAACAACGAATTCTTTGGACAACTTAGCCAAGGTTATTGGCAAATGGCCAAGTTCGGTCACTGGCCAAACCTAGCCATAGCGCTGTCGGTCATTGGCTTGTACATCCTGGTTGGCGCTAAAGCGTTAATGGGCATTATCGCCATTGGCAGCGTGATGATCGCCGTCGGGTACTTTCAGCAACTGATGACCGCCGCCTATCAATTTCTGCAGCAAGTCGGCATGTACGTCAACATGGTCGATTACCTGCAATTTTACGCTGATTTTCTCGCCTTGCCGGATCACGATAAATCCGGAACACTTCCGGTTGAAAAGCGCAACGACAACGAATTTGCCATTCAATTTCACGATGTCAGTTTCAAGTATCCCGGCAGCGACCAGTGGGCCTTGCGTCACGTCAACCTAACGCTGAACATCGGCGAACGACTCGCGTTGGTCGGCCGCAACGGCAGCGGCAAGACGACGTTAATCAAACTACTGGTGCGCCTGTTTAAGCCCACTGAAGGCACCATCACGTTAAACGACATTGACATCCAGAAATACGACGAAGACGAATACCGCAGTCTGTTAGGCGTCGTTTTCCAGGACTTCCGCCTTTTTGCTTACAGCATCGCGGAAAATGTGGCCGCCACGACCGATCCAGATCGGGCACGCGTTTGGGAAGCCTTGAAGGTTGCGGATGTCGCCGATCGCGTCAAGCGGATGCCGAAAACTATCGATACGCCGATCACCACAGCCTTAAGCGATGATGGTGTGACCGTTTCCGGTGGCGAAGCGCAGAAAATCGCCATCGCCCGCGCTTGGTACAAAGATGCGCCAATCATGATTCTGGATGAGCCCACGGCAGCGCTTGACCCGATTTCCGAATATGAAATCTACCAGCGCTTTGACGAACTCATCGAAGGCAAAACCGCCATCTATGTCTCACACCGGATGAGCTCCACCCGCTTCTCACAACGCATCGTGGTCCTTGATCACGGTCAAATCGTCCAAGACGGCACCCACGCCAGCCTCATGGCGCATCCGGGCATTTACCGGGACCTATTCAACGCCCAGGCGCAATATTACACGGAAGACCGCATCAAAGCGGCTCGGAAGAAGGTTGCCGCTACTACGACGGCAGTGGCGGATTAGCAAAGCATGCAAAAAGGACACCGGCAAAAAATTGCCGCGTGCCCTTTTTAAATTATCTTGTCTAACCAACCAAGCTGCCGTTTTGTAAATTCTCGGAAACTTCCAGCAAGGTGATTTTCTTACCATCCAAGCTTTCAGCTGATAACAACATCCCCTCGGAAATCTCACCCTTCATTTTCCGCGGCTTCAGGTTCACCACCGCCATGACTTTCTTGCCCTTCAACTTCTCGTAATCAGGGTAGAATTCACGAATGCCTGATAGGATCTGGCGCGTGCCCTTATCGCCGGCATCGAGGGTGAACTTCAGCAACTTATCTGCACCCTTGACCGGTTCAACATCGAGGATTTCTGCAACTCGGATTTCACTCTTATCGAATTGTTTGAACTCGATTTCCGGCTTGCGGCTCTTTTCATCGACTGCTGCTTTTGCCGTGCCTAGTGTCATTTGACTCTTGATATAGGCAACTTCTTCTTCAGCATCCAGCCGTGGGAAGATCGGTGTACCTTGTTCAACCACTTTGGCGCCAGCAGGCAGTGCACCCCACTTGACGATTTTATGATCATCGTTTTCGTGATCTAAGCCCAGTTGGCCAAAAATCTGCAGTGGTGCATGGGTCATGACCGGCTGAATCAATAAGGCAATCAGCCGCAAGCTTTCGGCCAGATGTGCCATGACGGAATCAAGTTGATCCTTTTTGGCCGGATCCTTAGCCAACTTCCAAGGTTCGGTTTCGTCAATGTACTTGTTGGCGCGGGAAACGATCTTCCACACCTGATCCAACGCATCCGAGAAGCGCAATTCGTCCATCAGCTTGTGATACTCGGTCAAAGCCGCTTCGGCCACATCACCAAGCTCTTTGTCGAATGGCGTCACGTCCGGCTTGAAGGCTGGCAAAATACCGTCTTCGTATTTATTGATCATCGCGATGGTGCGATTCAGCAAGTTGCCGAGGTCATTGGCCAGATCATAGTTGATGCGGTCAATGAAGTCTTCAGGCGTGAACAGACCATCGTTGCCAAACGGAATCGCCCGCATCAGGTAATACCGCAACGCATCCAAGCCATAACGTTCCACAATCATATCCGGATAAACGGCATTGCCTTTTGACTTGCTCATTTTCCCATCGCGCATGACCAGCCAGCCATGGGCGTAAATTTTCTTCGGCAAAGGCAGGCCCAAGGCCATCAAAATGATCGGCCAGTAGATGATGTGGAAGCGAACAATTTCCTTACCGATCAGCTGCACATTGGCCGGCCAATACTTGTCAAACAAGGCGTGGTCGTTGCTGCCATAGCCAAGTGCCGTGATATAGTTCAGCAAGGCGTCAACCCAAACATAAACCACGTGTTTCGGATCAGACGGAATCTGAACGCCCCAGTTGAAGCTCGTCCGGCTCATTGCCAGATCCTCAAGGCCCGGCTTAATGAAGTTGTTGATCATTTCCGTTTTACGCGAAGCCGGCTGCACAAAATCAGGATGCTCATCATAATACTTCAGCAAGCGATCCGTATATTTGCTCATCTTGAAGAAGTAGCTTGGCTCATGAACCAGCTGAACCTCATGACCGGATGGCGCCTTCCCGCCAACAACCTTGCCGTCTTTATCCCGATAGACTTCTGACAGTTGCGATTCGGTGAAATATTCCTCGTCTTCAACCGAGTACCAGCCCGTATATTCGCCAAGGTAAACGTCGCCCTGCTTAATAAGCCGTTCGACAATTGCCTGAACCGCCTCAACGTGGGCTTTATCTGTTGTCCGAATGAATTTGTCATTGGTGATCTCAAGAGTCTTCCACAACTGTTTGATCTGCGCCGCCATGCCATCGACATAAGCTTGCGGTGTCACACCCAGCTTATCGGCTTTTTGCTCAATCTTGAGGCCATGCTCATCTGTCCCGGTGAGGAAGAAAACATCATAACCCATCAATCGCTTATAACGCGCCAAAACGTCCGCCGCAATCGTGGTATACGCATTGCCGATATGTAGTTTGCCAGATGGATAATAAATCGGTGTCGTCACATAAAAAGTTGGTTTGCTTGCCATGCAAGTGCCTCCCGTACTTTAATTCAGAATGATTCCAGTATAACAGAGTATGAGCAGACTTGCTCAAAAATGGCGAATAAGTGGCTGTCTCACAACCACCATCAATCATTCGCCGCCAGCCAATGATCCAGCACATCAATAAACTCATCGTGTTGATCCAGCAGCGCCAAATGCCGACTGTTCGCAAACAGATGCCACTTTGCCCCTGGAATGTGATCCACCACTGTTTTTGCAATTAACGGTGTGCAAAGATCATCCGTGCCGCTGGTGACCAAGACCGGAACGTGAATTTTGTGAAGTTGATCAGTGATCATCAAAATCGCTGATCGTCCCGTTTTCGGTAAACTCATTCGGCCCTTCAGCAATCAAACTGGCGCGCTTGCCGTTAGTTGGGCGCCGCAGTGGCTCAGGCGAGTTCTCGTCCGGGTCATCCCAGCAATACTTTTCCATGTAGCGGTCATTGGCGGCCAGATATTTGACGTTGCTAAAGTCTCCGGTCCGTTCAGCTTCGGCAATCGCTTCCCGGTCTTCATAACTCAGATACTTGATCAGCCGATGCTGCTCCTGCACCCACAGTTTAATCGATGCTGGCGAACCGTCAATCATGACACTCTTAATGCCTTGCGGGTCAAAGCTTGTCAGATAGTACATCTCTAACATGCCGCCCCATGACTGCCCCAACATATGAATCTCGTCCAAGTGCAAAAATTTGCGCAGCGCGATGAGTTCTTCGGCCCATGTCTCTTTGACGTAAACTGCCGGATCCTCTGGCAGCGACGACTTACCGCAACCGACTTGATCATACATAATCAGTTGTCGACCGGTCGCAGCGTAATCGTCCATGAGTTCAAAATAATTATGCGAGGAACCGGGCCCGCCATGAATTAACAACAGCGGCGCCTTATCCGCACTGGGTTCACCCACAATCCGATAATACGTTTTGTACTCATGAAACGGCATGTAGCCTTCTTTAATCTTCATAGCAATCCGCCTTTCGAAACAACGATGCACCAAAGTCAGCGATTAAAAAATGCTGAACTTTTTTGGTGAAAACAATGTGTTTACCGTGATTGTACTACACCATTACCAGACTGTCAGACCGAATTCGACGCTACCTCACAAAATCTAAAACAAATCCAGCTGCCGCGGCGCCAATCCGGGAAAATCCAATCCCAGTATGTCAATGAACGCTTGGGCATTTGCGGCGGCATCATGTCCGCCATTGTTGTTGAAAATAACGGTCACATTTTTACTTTTGAGATGATGCACAGTGGTGGCAAACTGTTGCAATTCTGCTTGGCTATAGCGATAATTCGTCCGTTCTGTGGTTTTGGCACCGCTCTGACCCCATGCCTGATTACGGCCATGCAGGCGCAAAATCGTTAAGTCAGGATTCGTGGCAATTGGCACCAGCGGCACCGATCCCCCGACCGTCTGAGCTTCATCCACCACGACATGAATATCGCCTGCCGCCTGCAACAAGCTGATCGTGGCATCACGATAGGCCGGCAGATACCAACTCGCATGCCGGAATTCAACCGCAATCGGCAAATCCGGCAGCCACTGATTGAGGTTTTGCAGATACCGGACATTTTCTGCGGTAACACCAAAATAAGGCGGGAACTGGCACAGCACTGCCTGCAGCTGATGTGCGGCAACCAACGGCGCCACCATATCATTAAACCGCGAAAATTCCGCCACCAAATCCTGCGTGGCTTCGTGTTTAGTCATGAGCTTACTGGCCTTCACAATAAACTGGAAGCTCGCCGGCACCTGCGCCTGCCATCGCCGAATCTGGTCCACCGTTTTCAGCCCATAAAAAGTCGTATCCAGCTCAATCACCGGAAAATACTGCGCATAATCCGCAAAGGTACTGCGCTTGCCATTTGCCGCAATGCTAGGATGATCGGCCACACTGGTTAAGCCGACGTTAATCATGGTCCTCACCGTCCGTAATCTGAAATTTCTGCAGCACATCGCCGGTAAAATACGACGCGTAATCGTGCTTTTCGCCTTTTAAAGCGTATCGCAACAGCGGCTGTAAATCCGGTACCAACCCCGGATTATCCGCCAACAACCACTCCTTGGAAAAGGTCGCCAGAATGCCTTCACGAGTGGCTTGCGGCATCTGAAGTCGGTCAGGCGTTTTTCCAAGAAAGGCATAAAGCTCACCGCGAAGTTTGCCGTCAACATGCCAAAATACCCGCCCCACGCCACATAATTCGTGCGCCGGGATAATAATATGGCTTTCTTCCTGCAACTCACGCGCAGCACAGGCAGCCGGCGTCTCGTCAGGCAAAAACTTACCACCGAGTGTATTCCACATGCCGCGATAAGGCGGATTCGTGCGGTTGATCAACAGCCACCCCGTTGGCGTCTCGACCGTCACCAATGTATATTTCTTGACCATGTGCATCCCCTTTTCAAAAATGATCTGCTTAAGGCAGTTGAAGCAAAAAGGCGCCGAAACGGCGTCTTTTTACAGACTTCGGTATTGCTACCGAAATGAGTTATTTCATTTTTTCAAGCGTGTCCTTGATGATGCCTGCCGAATGGACGTACTTCGCCCGCTCGTCATCGGTCAATTTCAATTCCGGGGTGTTGACGACACCGAGTTTGCCGATCGTTGCGGGATGGCCGATCGCAATGCCGAATTCGGGATCGTAATTGGCGCATGGGAAAATCCGCTTGGCATCGCTGATGATGGCCTGGGTCATTTCAGTTGCGATGGTTGCAATGCCATAACTGGTGTAGTGCTTCGCATTGTAAATCTTCCAGCCGCCAGCCCGCGCCGCATCAGCCAACTGATCATAATCCACTTTGGCATACTCCGCGATCGGTTCATTATTGACCCGAACCGTTGACCATGCCGTGAACTGAGACTCACCGTGTTCACCCATGTTATAACCGCGAACATCCGCAACATTCACATGCAGCGTCTCGGCAACCGCGCGCCGCATCCGATAAGTATCCAACGATGTGCCCGTGCCGATAATCTGGGACTTCGACAAATCAAGCAAATACTGCCAGTAGCTGGTTACCGCATCGCAAGGATTCGTAATATCCAGCAAAACACCATGGAACCCGGACGCCTTCAGCTTCGGTGCAACATCATCCAACGCCGCCTTGGACGTTTTGGTCTCGCCGATCCGATCACCATTTGAAATCGCGCCAATATTGCCGACTGCAGAAATCACCACGTCCGCGTCTTTCAACGCATCGTAATCATTGACCACAATCTCCGTATACGTTGGCAAGCCGCCTAACGCATCTTTCAAATCATAACTTTCGCCTTCCGCCAATTCGGCTTTCTGGTCAATTAACACCAGTTTGTCCGCAACACCTTTGCTAACCAAATTGAATGCCGTCGTCACACCGACATGGCCGATGCCAATGATACCAATCGTTCTTGCCATATTAAAAAATCTCCTTTCATCATAACGCGTTCGCAGTCGCAGAAATCTACGTGTAAGGACCTTGAAGCCTCAATGGCCAAAGCCCAGCCATTGAGGCTTCAAGGCCACTTACACTCCGATTTCTAAGCGCTCCTGCTCACGCTCACTCACTCTTTTGGACCACGTAATAGATGTCGCTCAACGC
The DNA here is from genome assembly GCF_030770335.1 of Lacticaseibacillus zeae subsp. silagei. Classification (NCBI taxonomy): domain Bacteria; kingdom Bacillati; phylum Bacillota; class Bacilli; order Lactobacillales; family Lactobacillaceae; genus Lacticaseibacillus; species Lacticaseibacillus zeae. The sequence continues at coordinate 2,643,131 of NZ_CP132484.1, forward strand.
GTTGGTCCGGAATTGCCCACAACAATAACATTAACAAGTCCAGTATGATCGTTAATGGCGGCCAAAGCAAAGCCAAAATCATCGCGACAAACGCCATGGCAATCGAACCGACCGCTTTCCAGTCATGCTGATGGCCGTATAGCTTCACCAACGCCGAGGTCGGACCGTTAACATGCCGCAGGGTGACGACCAAAAGAAGGTAACTGACATTCGACATGAACACAACAAAACCATAAATCAGCTCCGGCCCGAACGCGTCCACATGTCCTTCACCGACCCAACTGGTGGCAAACGGGAACATCGAAATAGCCAGCATGAAAAACGAATTCGCCCACATCACGCGCCAGTCGATCCGATTCACCAACTGGAACAAATGGTGGTGATTGTTCCAATAAACAATCAGCGTCAGAAATGAAACTAAATAAATTCCAAACCTTCCTCGTAACGCCCAAAGCGACGCCAGTGAGCCACTGTGAGGTGGATTTAATTCCAACACCAAGATCGTTAAAATAATCGCGATGACCGCATCGGTAAATGCCTCCAAGCGTCCTTTACTCACCGTCAAATCCCCTTTTCGTCATGATTGTCCGTAACTAGACGTGCAACTTGGCAAAAACGTCAACCGCATCCCCCAAGACCATTTGCGCCCCTTCCGGCAAAGCAATCCGTTCGCGGTTCACGGCCACAATCGTTGCATCCGGCTGCGCATAGCCGATAAGCCCGGCAAATGGATACACGACAAAACTTGTCCCCACGACAATCAGCAAGTCTGCCTGCGCAATTGCATTAATGGCAGCATTAACCGTATCCGGATTAATCGGTTCACCGTATAAGACAATATCCGGCCGTAAAACACCACCGTCTGCTGCATGTACGTCACTTTTCAAATACGTCTGATAGTCAAATTGTTTGCGACAGATTTGACAATAAATCCGATAAAGATTGCCATGAAATTCCACCACATGTTTGGCGCCGGCCTTACGATCAAGTCCGTCAACATTTTGCGTGACAATCGTACCTTTTTGGTTGGTGATGGCCGCCATTTTTTCATGAATGACATTCGGCTTGGCATCGGGATAGTACATGTTCTCGACGACAAACTTATGAAAGTCCTCGTGATGGGCCTGCAGATTGTCAATTGATAATGCATACTCTGGGTCAACCTTATCGGCATATAAGCCGCCTTTTGATCGATAATCCGGAATTCCCGAAGCCGTTGAAACGCCAGCCCCGGTCATAAACGTGATCCGTTTGGCTTGATCAATCGCGGTTTGCAAATCAAACATTGCTTCCATCTCCTAACACGCTGAACAGCGCAACATTCTTAAAGAAAAATTCACCTCACACTAGGCAAAACGCTTAGCTTGCCCGCCAGTCACCAATTAGTGAAACTGTCACTATCGCGCTGGATGATTTGGAACAAATTCGTCACCCTAGGCGTAAAAGGTGTAATATTATTTATAAGAAACATTGTAGAAAGGGGTCTTAATACCATGAAGTCCTTTCGGTGGTCGCACTTTTTTAGTTATTTGTTTATGGTCCTAGTCCTCATTTTCTTCCTTTTCGTCTTCTACCAGGTTGTGATGCTTGGTATTCAGTCCGTGACGAACGGCTTCTTCATTAATTTTGGCCGGCATTAACGGATGGTAAAATCGAGACCATACTTCGTCAGAACGCTGTCCAGCGGCTGTTGATACAGCTGTTGGAAAGCTTCTGGCGTTGTTTCTTTTTCAGGTAGTGGTAGCACGAAGGCATTTTGGTCGTCGCTGCGCCCCATTGCGACATAGGCAGGTTGTTTCGTGTCCCGATCGCGATAGCTACTGTGTTTGATGAGGTAAACCTGATCGAGTGTGAGCCGCAATTGCCGCTTGGATAAAACCGGCGACACCGTGGCAAACTCATGGTCGTTGGTCGGCTGGTAGCCTAACTTCTCAATTTGGGCATCGAAACGCTCAAACAGGTGCACAATCGCCCGGCGCAGGCCAAATGGTGAGGCAAGTTTCTGGTCATCTAGTAAGCTGAATAGTTCTTGGGCATACGGCAACGCTTGTGGATAGGCGCTTGCCAACTCATCGGGTAGCTGCCCTTCCAAAAAGCCTAAAAGATCCAGCAACGACAGAATGCGGTAAATCACCAGCTGATCGTCCGCCTCGGCCGGCACATTCTGCTTGAAGCCTGCCAACACTTGCGCAACTACCTTGTCTGTCAGCAGGCCATGTTCGCGTTGCCAAGCCACCACCAGCATGTGCACTGCAGCGTTATACAAGGCCGTACTGGTAGCATAAAGCTGATCATCCACCTGCGGATCGCCGCTCAGTAAATGAAATTGCAACTGGGGATAGCCTTTCATCTGGAACAATAAGTGCAGCAGTTCGTGACTTAATGTATACGCCACGTCTGTTGTATCAGTCACAACCACCTCTAGCGTACCATCTTTTTTCAGGCGCTGATGGCTTTGATCATGGGTCAGCACGCCGCTTGCTTCACCGTTAATCGCCACTTCCAGCGGGTGATCGTAGTGACTTTTCACTTCATCAAGTAATGCCTGGACATCCTTTTGCATGTTTATTCAAAACTCCTTGTTATGCTCAATTCGATCTGCTTGATCTTCTTGTGGCAATAAAAATATTTTTAATCCGAAATTGGCTTTCGTAATTTCAATCTACTATCATAAAGGTAGCGATAAAAGGGAGGAAATTCAAATGAAACTATCCGTTCCACTTGTCAATGGAATGCTGGCCGATCGTTATGGCAAGTATGCCACTGGTGCCGACGTCAAGAATGGCTATCCGATCACGAGTTTTCCATTTACGATTGAAGATGCTCCGGAAGGCACCGTCAGTTTCGCACTTTGGCTCCTCGACTATGACGCGGTTCCAGTCGGCGGACTGCCGTGGATTCACTGGAATGCGGCAAACATTCCTGCCAATGTCACGTCGATCCCGGTTGGCGCGAGTCACAGCGATCAGATTCCAATGGTTGAAGGCAAAAATGCTTCTGCAGGCCACTTGGTTGGCAATACTGATCCATTCACCCAGCAAGGTTACGTGGGGCCGCAACCGCCCGACAAGAATCATGATTATACGCTGATGATCTTTGCTTTAGACACCAAGTTACCACTGCAGCCCGGTTTCTGGTTGAATGAAGCCCGCCATGCAATGAAAGGTCATGTTTTGGCTAAAGCCGAAATTGATTTGCCGTCACGGGTTTAAGTGACTGCCTGTGGCAACCGTGTTCAGATGCTAAGACACCATTCACAAACACAATATAAAAACGGGCATACTTTCTGCACTGCAAATCGCGTGTGGAAAGTATGCCCGTTTTTTGTGTCATCATGGATAATTAGTGGCTATGGCTAATATTGTAGTGGCAAAGCGGAGCAATCGTAGGCCAGATGGGGCTCAGCCGTGAAATTGTTGTTGGTGGGGCGCTCTTTGCCCCACCTACAACAAGGCCGAGCTTCGAAACCGCGGGCTTTGCGGGTTCGAAGTCGTGCCCTCCGCTCTAGCTTCGCGTCGCCACCCCAGCTGGCCGGAGATTGCGGAGTTTGGCACGGCCCTGAACTCAATGAGTAAGTTTCTGTATTGTACAGAGTTCAGTAAAGTAAAGCTACTCTATCAAAACTTTGTCTCATTTTCTTTTTGAACAAGTGAATTCCAGCCGAATAAGTCGTTTTTTCACCCGCCGTCACCAGTATTCATCCACAACGCACCGGCGCCAACTGCAGCCAGCAGGCCGATGCCGATGATGCCGACTAACGCAAATTTGAAAATGGCGAAGCCGCCGAGTGCAAAGAGTGCCAAGCTGATAAACGGGTGGCGCAAAATTGCACCCAATAATTTGATCACTAAAAATAAGATGATGATCACCGCTACAATAGCGCCGATTGTGATGGCGCCTGTCAACGAGTGACTGCTTTGTCCGGTTTGATCACTTACTAAGATACTAGGCAACATGAGGCCACCTCGTTTCTAACTTACCAAGTTGCAATTATTAAAACTGATTCCGAATCCACTGGGCGATGCCGTTAAAGAAACTAACGATGCCATCCCAGATTTTCTGCAGGAAATTCCGGTTTTCTTCAGTGTTCAGGCTTTTATTCAGCTTATCAAATAGCCCTTTTGCCGAATCTTGAATCGAATTTGCCAGCTTACTTGCTTGTGCCTTAAAATCGGTATTCTTCAAGGAACCGGCTTTTTGCACATTCACCAGCAAGTTAATAATCAATTGACGTTGGTTATTGTTGATGATGGTCGTTAAGTTGTTCTGCTTGAGCTGACTGTCCACGATATTGCCGATTTGGTTCTGGGATAAGGTTTGCTGACCATTGTTACTTTGGGTCGCCATTTGCTGCTTGGCGCCGGCAACGGCATTATTGAGCTGCTTGTCCGAATAGCCGTCTTTGTCTTTGTTGGCTTGGGTAATCGAACTGAGCGTGTTAACTTCCTGCTGGGCAGCATTGATTTGTTGATTATTGAGGTTGTCGCCATTTTGGGCAAATGCCGCATAGACGCCAGCTAACGCACCGGAGCCGTCGATTTTAACGGCACTGGTAATATACAGGTTGGCGTTGCTGACGCCAGCCGTTAACGCAGCATTGCGATATTGGTCAGCCGTAATGGTCGTAATGTTATTCGTACCGTTATACGGCACAATGGTGACATTAATCCCACCGTTATTGGTTTTCTGCACTAACGCACTGGACCAGACGCCGGAGTTCTCGGTAAACGAGCTGCCCGAAGGATTGAGATACTTCACTAAAGTCGCGCCATTGACCGTCAGTTGACTGGCGTTGGAAACCCCCGCGGCATTTTGCAGCGTGCTCAGCGTGCCGCTTTTTTGATCACTCGTCAACGAGGCGCCGAGCGTGGCCACCGGTCGCGACCAGCTATCCGCCCGCACGACTCGCGGCGTTGTCGTTAATAGTGCCAAACCGGCTGCAGCCAACCCCAGCCATTTGATCAATTTTTTCATAGCTCAAAACCATCCTTTAGATTGGTACTTTCATTATCGCTGTTTGGACGCGTTCCGTCAGCAAATCAGCATGCTTTTTAAGCAATGATTAATTAATGCTCTCGCTGGGCCACGGCCCGGCTGTTGAGGTGATCATAAAGTGCCCCTTCACGTAGCCCAAACTGGGAAAAGGTCAACCGATCGGAATCAAGATACCGAATCATGGAAATCACTGGCACTAAGCCGCCCACAATAATGTCCGCCCGATACTTCGCTAATCCGGGAATGGCTTCCCGGGTTGCTAGGTCAGAACTCAGAATCTCTTTAAAAATATTGTTCGCTTGCTGGGTAGGCATCCGATACCCGTGAATTGCTTCGAAATCTGCAAGCTTTTCTTTGCGGCGCTCGATTTTGGCCAGTGTCCGATTGCTTCCGCCCAGCGCCACAATCGGCAAATTCTGGGCCCGCCGCAGCCACCACACGCTGTTGAAGGTCTGGTGAATGAATGTGCTCAAATAAAAATATTCTGCAGCTGAAATAACATCCGGGCTCAAAAAGCGTTCGGATAAATTGACCGACCCGAATGGAATCGATACCAGATGCTGAAGCTTACGATTCTGCACCAAAACCAGTTCAGTCGATGCGCCGCCGGTATCCATGATTAAGGCATTTTGAATCGGCAGCGTATTGACCACCCCTAAAAAGTCATACTCGGCTTCGCGGGTGCCGGGAATCACACTAATCGTCAAGCCGGCCTCGTTTTTGACCCGCTTAAGGAAGGCCTTTTGGTTCTTGGCTTGACGAACTGCTGCTGTGGCAACGGCTTTTAAGGAAATATCGTCATACTTATCAAGCTCGGCTTTGAACCCTTGTAACGCCTTCAATGTTCGATCCATGGCTGCTGGCTGAAGGGTTCGCGACGTTCCCATATCTTCAGACAAGCGCACCATTTCCTTGAGTCGCTTGACCGGCTTCACGACTTCCTGATCAATTGACCAGATCGTCATGCGGGCAGAGTTACTACCAAGGTCAATTACTGCGAAGTGATGCGTCATGCATCATCATCCTCCTTTGGTGCCGTCATAGGAATAAACGTGTGGGTCGCGTGCAAATCCTCTGGTGCCTGATCGATTTCTTCACGGCGCAACGCTTCACCCATGGCGACTGCGTGTTTAATGAAATAAGCCTGTGCATTGAGCTTGGTCACGCCGCGCAATTGCACGCGGGTCCAGGTACTATCTGGCTGGAGAACGCGGGTTTTAACATTATCATCCCACATAATCCCGAAGATTTTGATGATGCGTTCGCGAATATCGTCTTGCAGAATCGGGAAAAGCAGCTCCACGCGGCGACTTAAATTGCGATTCATCAAATCGGCTGAGGAAAGATAGACATTTTCTTGACCATCAGCATAAAAGTAATAAATTCGGATGTGTTCCAGCAACTGGCCAACAATCGAATGAACCGTGATGTTATCCGAAACGCCGGGTATCCCGACCTTCAAGTTGCAAATGCCGCGAACCAGCAGATGGATTTCGACCCCGGCATGCGAGGCTTCATAAAGTTTCTCGATCATGGCAGTGTCAGACAGCGAATTCATCTTCATCTGAATTAAGGCTTTGCGACCGGCCTTGGCAGCGGTAATTTCCTCATCGATCCGATCCATCAAATAGTCGCGAATGCCCAGTGGCGCGATCACCAGTTTGTGGAAGTACGGTGGCTCCGAAAAGCCGGACAGCATGTTGAAAATGTTCGAAGCATCTTCCCCGATTTCGTTGTTGCAGGTGAACAATCCCATGTCGGTATAAAGCCGGGCAGTAACGTCGTTGTAATTCCCGGTCGCCATGTGCATGTAACGTTTGATGCCTTCTTCTTCACGCCGCACAACCAAGGCCAATTTACAGTGGGTCTTGAGGCCAACCAAACCATAAATGACGTGGCAGCCGGCGTGTTCGAGTTCTTGCGCCCAGTGTACGTTATTTTCTTCATCAAACCTGGCCTTCAATTCGACCAAGACGGTGACTTGCTTACCATTTTCGGCAGCTTGCTTGAGGTAACGAATAATCGGCGATTTGCTCGACACGCGATACAAGGTCATTTTCACCGCTAAGACTTGCGGATCCTGGGCAGCTTCGCGGATAAAATCAATGACCGGCTGGAAGCTGTCATAAGGATGCTGCATGAACACATCGCGTTCCTTGATGACGTCAAAAATTGATTCGCGCTCAAATGCCGGATCCATATACGGCGTGAATGGCTTGAACAAAAGCTCTTTATGGCCGTGAACCTGCTTCACAAGCTTGCTGAGAAAATTCAGATCGATCGGCCCATGAATTTCGTAAATATCTTCATCTTTGACATTCATCGCCTTGGTCAGCCGCTTCCGCAAGTGTTTGCCCATACCTGCCTCAATTTCCAGGCGCATTACCTTGCCGCGCTGACGCTTTTTAAGTTGTGACTGAATCTCTTTCATCAAGTCGGAAGCATCTTCTTCAGCCACATCCATATCCATATCGCGGGTCACGCGGAACGTCGCGGTTTCCTTGATATCGGCGCCGACGAACAACTCACCGACGAACATTCGGATAACTTCCTCGAGCAGAATAAACACGTTGTCGCCGCCGGGCAGCCGCAAAACGCGCGGGAACACATCCGGTACCTGAACCATGGCAAACGAACGTGACTTATCGTCTTCGCTATCTTCTGGCCGAACCAGGCGAATCGCCAAGTTTAGGCTGTTGTTACCCAAGAATGGGAACGGCCGAGTCGGGTCGACTCCCATCGGCGTCAGAACCGGATAAAGTTCATAGTGAAAATAATCCGACACAAAATCCCGCTGCTTCTGATTCAAATCGCTAGGATGCAGTAACTGAATATCTACTGCCGCTAATTTTGGGGTCAACGATCGCACCAACGTATTGTATTGCTTTTCAACCATCGCGTGCGCCCTTTTGGAAATCGCATCGAGTTGTTCCTGCGGCTTCATGCCGGCTGCGTCAGGTTTATCATAATTGACTGTCACCATTTTCTTTAATGAAGCAACCCGAATGTTGAAGAACTCGTCCAGATTACTTTGGGTGATGCCCAGAAAGCGGACGCGTTCCAGAAGCGGATTATTTTTATCCCGAGCTTCTTCTAACACTCGATCGTTAAACGCAAGCCAACTTAGCTCGCGGTTATTAAAATAGCGTGGTTTGGAAAAATCGAGCTTTTTCATAGCGTGTTTCGTCCTTTCAACTCAAGCCCTACTCCGAAAACTTCTGAGAAAAATTTGCCTTTTCGTGCCAATGTCCATCGTTCCAACTCAATGTCATCGTTTACTTTAGCCGACAACAAGACTTTGTTTGGCTTCACTGAGACGCGCAGTTGTTGAATTTTCTGCTGGCGGGAGGCATCGAGGCTGTCGGCCACGCGTAAAATGGCGGATAGCTTGGCGACAACTAAGCGGTTTTCGGTTGACATCATCGGAAAATTCTTCAAGTCTGACTGTGGCGTCACCGAGCTGTGGAAGCGGGTAATCGTTGCCACCATCGTCACTTCTAACTCGTTTAAGCCCATAATTTCCGAAGCCATAATAATATAGTTCGAGTGGGCATAATGCTTGTGGGTTTCAATGTAACTGCCAATATCGCTCACGGTCGCCGCTACTTCCAGCAACAGGCGTTCGCGTTTGCCCATCCCATGCAGTTTCTTGAGCCGATCAAAAAGCTGCAACGCAAACGTGCGCGTCGCCTCCATATGTTTGTCGTCAACCTGATAACGTTTGGCTAAATTATTAGCACTGATGACAATTTCCTCATCAGGATCGAATCCGAGTTTTTTAAACCCGCCAGCATGCGCCGCGTGGACTTCGAGACCGTCAATGGCTTTGAGATCCGAAATCCAGATTGATTGGCTATTCAGTGTTTCGATCAGACGATACACAAGCAAAACCGTTGGCAACACCAACGATGTTTGATTTGAGGTCAGATCATAAGTATCGGCTAGGTACTGGTCGGACGCTTTCGTCACTTCATCGTAAAGCATGTCAAAGCCTGGCCGATCGGTTTCGACCTGCCGTTTGCCTTCTGGAATCAAATTTTGAAAAATCGACAAACTGCTGCCCATCAAAATCATGTTGGTATACTTAACCCCTTGCGGCAGCAACCGCATGAAATCAAGTAGCCGACTGTCGATATAATCACGCATGACTTCGACATAATTCGTCACCGAGCGTTGAACATCGCTCATAATCTCATACACCCGCAACGGCCCTAACGACAGATTACGGGAAAAACCGAACGTCCCATGGCAAAACGTCGTCAATTCGACCGATCCCGAGCTGATATCGATTAACACCGTTCCTTTTTGGGTAATCGTGGCAAATTGCGGGAACTTAACCATAATCGCCTGCGTCCGGAAAAAGGCTTCTTCTGATAATGAGGTCGTTTGAATCAACCAGCCGGTCCGGGTGTAAAGTTGGTCTCGAACAAACTCGGCATTATCTGCTTCAGCCCAGCTGGTACTGGCATAAACATTAACCGTCGTCACGCCATAGTCCTTGAAAATCTGATTAATGGCATCAAACGCCTGCACAATGGTATCAACGGTTTCAGGGAGAATTTCGTGTTCGGCATAAAAATCATCCCCGATGGCAACTGGATATTTACCACGTTCAATTGTTTTAAGTGTCCTTAAATTCGTGATGCTAAAAACGATGGATTGTGCACCGATCATCGCGAATCCCTGTATATTATTTGCCATGTCCGTTCCGTCCATTCTTTTTAAATTCACCAAAACCGAACCGTTCATCCTAATGCCATCATAGCACGGCATATTTTGGTTGCATGAGTTTTTAGTCAAGCCTTATTTATCTGCTCAGCCACTCCAATTTAAGTTTACCAAATATTTAGCCGATACTTCGCCGAATTTGGCGTAGATTCACAACTTCTTCCAATTATTTCGCTACCATATGGAAGCTAGGCCAATGCGACCCAGCATGACCACGGTTTATATAAAAATATGCGATTGCCGCCATCTTTTTGCGCAATCGCCAATATTTTTGTGATAATCTTAGACCATCATGAAGCGACGCTGAAGGAAGTCTCACTTTTTCCGCTGATCAACCTTCGCCACTCTGGAAAAGGCAATATCGGCCGTACTTTTTCCTTATAAAAAGGGACTGACTGCATTGTCCACATTTAACTTTACATAAAGGGAGTCTCTCATGAAGAATCACCTTGATGACATCACCAAACTTATGGCGCTTGGACCTACCGCTGATAGTTATGCCGTTCAACGTCGCCAAACTGCTCATCGCATTGCCATTGCCGACGCGTGGCAAGTTCAAGCCGGTGAAAATATTCTGGAAATCGGTTGCGGCCAAGGCGACTTGAGTGCGGTTTTGGCTGATCGTGTTGGTTCCAGCGGCCACGTTACCGGTGTCGATATTGCCTCCCGCGATTATGGGGCACCACTGACACTGGGACAGGCTTGGGATCACTTGTTGAATGGTCCGCTCGCCAGTCGGTTAACGGTGCATTTTAATACAGATCTTACGAACAGTCTCGGCACGCTGGCGGATCAGCATTTTGACCGGATCGTTATGGCTCATAGCCTTTGGTATTTTGAATCGGCCAATGCTTTGGCGCTGATGTTAAACAATTTGCGTGCGATTGGTGATTTTGTGGATGTTGCCGAATGGTCACTTCAGCCCACGGCGCTTAATCAAATCGGTCACTTGCAGGCGGCGATGATTCAGGGATTGCTGTATGCGATCGCGCCCAGTGATGTCGCCAATATTCGCACGTTGATCACGCCGGACACCCTGACCCAAATAGCTCACGATCATACTTGGACGTACACCCCCGGGCAACTCATTGAGGATCCGGATTTGGATGATGCCCGCTGGGAAATCGCGACTACCAATGCCTTGCTGACAGAGCTGAAGTTAAGTACCAATTTGCGTGATCGCGTCAAGCCGCAGCTGGAAGCGATGCACCACAACGGGACCGCTACTCTGCCAACTTTTACCGGCCGCATCACGTTTTAACTGCCAAGAAAGTCGATGATGATCAATGATCGAATTTAAACCGGCAACTGCCGCCGACTTGCCAAAAATAGTCGCGATTTACAACGAAACCATTCCGACGCATCGTGCAACCGCGGATTTACAACCGCAAACCGTGGCGCAGAAATCCGCGTGGCTTGCCGCGCACAATGCTCATTTTCCGGCGTGGGTGATCCAAAACCACCACGAGACAGTCGGCTGGCTGACGCTCTCGGCCTATAGCGATCGTGCGGCGTATGACCAGACAGCTGAAATCAGCTTGTACCTTGACCAAGCCGCCCGCGGCCATCACGTCGGCACCGCCGCGCTGGCTTTCGTTGATCACGAAGCCCCTGCCCACGGCCTGACCACCGTTATTGCCCGCATCTTCGGCCACAACCAAGCAAGCCGCCACTTATTTCAAAAATTTGGCTACGACCACTGGGGCCACTTACCGGCGATCGCAACCTTGCCAGAAGGCCACGCGGATCTGGAAGTTTATGGTAAGCATTTTGGGATATAGGCCAGTAAATAGAAACAGACAAATGAGTTTCCGCCGCAGTATTTGCGAAACTCATTTGTCTGTTTTTTTGTAACCTTGAATAGCGGCAACTCACTCTTGCTCACCGGCAAGGGTGTCTTCCTGTTGCCTGATACGCCGCATGGTGCGGACGTATGAGCTGACCAGCACTAACACGCTGCCGAACCATGCCAAGGGATTGGCGGCGGACGCACCGGCAAAACCGAATGGGACGACTAGGAAAATTGCCGCAAACGCCCGCATGCCGAGTTCAAAGAATCCGGCAACGGTCGGTACCAGTGTCTGGCCTAATCCTTGCAGCAAATTGCGAATCGTGAACAGGATCGCCAACAACCAATACATGCTGGCATTGTAATGGAAATACGTCTGGGCCAAAGCCGTGACGGCTGGTTGATTTGGGCCTAGAAACAAGTTAACAAGCGGCTTGCTGAAGACAATAATCAAGGCACCTAGAACAAGTGACAAACCGACATTGACAATCAGCGTTTGATAAACGCCACGGCGGATGCGGCCATAGGCTTTTGCCCCCAGATTCTGGGCTGCAAACGTGGCCATGGCCACTCCGAAAGAAGCAGAAGGCAACGTCGCCAGCTGGTCAATCCGCCCGGCTGCCGTGTACGCCGCAACCGCGTTGGTTCCAAGCGTATTGAGCATGACCTGTAAGATCACCGCCCCAATGGCAATGATGGACATTTGAAAGCCCATTGGCAGGCCCACTTTTAGATGGCGCAAAATATCCTGCCAATCGATTCGCAAGTCCCGACGCCGGATCACCAGCAGCGGGATCCGCATGCGAATATACACCCAGCACAGCAATGCCGCAATGACTTGAGCGCTGACAGTTGCGTAGCCGGCACCCGCGACCCCTGAATGAAAACCAAGGATGAACCAGAAGTCCAACGCAATATTGATGATGGTCGCGATAATCAGGAAAATCAGCGGTGTGCGCGAATCACCTAATGCCCGTAACATATTGCTCAGCAAATTAAACAGCATTGACGCAATAATGCCAAAGTAAATGACGCGCACGAAGGCAATCGAATCATCCATGATATCCGGTGGTGTCTGCATCACCACAAGTAACGGCCGGGTCATAGTGACCGCGCCAACGGTCAGAATCAGGGAAATGCCAAGCGTAATCCAGACACTCGTCCCAAAACTCCGCCGCACCCGCCGATAATCATGGGCACCATAAGCTTGCGCCGTTAAGATCGACAATCCTGCCGTTGTTCCTTGGGCAAAGCCGATAATTAAAAAAACAATACTAGATGTTGCACCGACAGCTGCCAAAGCATCTTTGCCAATCGTCCGGCCAACAATCAGCGCATCCATAAAACTGTAGAGTTGTTGAAAAAGATTCCCGATTAATAGTGGGATCGTAAACAACACGATGAGTTTTAATGGTTTGCCAATTGTTAAATTGCGCATATCTAACCTCCAAAATTTGTAATGTTTGTGTGATTGCGGGTGGGGAAGGCAAAGCTTCTTTCTTACTCCCATAACGCGCTCACCGGCGCAGAAGCCTGCACATAAGGACCTCGAGCCTAAATGGCCAAAGACCAGCCATTTAGGCTCGAGGCCGCTTATGCTCCGGCTTCTAACCGCGCCGGTTCGCGCTCAACAATTCCACCACCATAGCACAAAAAACCAGACAGCTGAATAACTGTCTGGTAAATGAAACATATTTGCAATCAAACGTCGGCGCCACCGCCACCGGAGCTGCCGCCGCCCCAGCTTGAGCCGCCTCCGGATCCGCCGCCAAAGCCACCGCCGAAACCGCCTCCGCCGCCTCTTCGGCCTGCGGAAAGCAAGGCATCAATGATCAGCCATAGCCAGAAACCGCTATCGCCATCACGGCGGCGACCACCGCGGCCACCACCGCCACGGCCACCGAAGATGACTGCAACGACGACAACCGCCAGGAAAATTAAAATGATTTTTCCTAATAAGCTGCCACCTTGGCTGTGGCCTGTGCTGCGATACTGATTCATGGTTTCATCAGGCACCGTGTTCTGGTCCTTAGGAAACTTATATTTCTTATCAATCACGGTCGCAACGGCATTAAACACCTTGCGCAACGCTCGGTTTAAATCCGCCTTGTTGTGTGACTTAATCGATTTCAGATTGCTGTCTAGAATCTGTCCGGCCAAGGCATCCGGCAAATCGCCTTCAAGACCATAACCCACTTCGATTCGCAGATTTTGCTTACCATTATTGTCGGCATACAGAATCAGGACGCCATTATCGGTGCCTTTTTTACCAATGCCCCACTTTTGAAATAAGTCTGGGGCATAATCTGACAACGGATCGCCGTGGGTGGACTTCAAAGCAGCGACTGCAATTTGCGGCTGCTGCTTGGTTCCCTGATAGTAGCGATTCTTTTGGTCGACTAATTGCTTGGTAGCATTGTCAAGATATTGATCCTGATCCAGGTAGTAATGGTCAGTCGGTCGGGCCGGCAGATCCTCGGCCGCTGCCACCGGATGGGTTGCACCGGCAAACAGCAGCAAGCCCGTCAGCGCGGCGAATAACCACGCTAAATGCCTGCGCATGGCGCCACCTACTTCCCGGAGCTGGAGCTATTACTTGAAAAATCAACGCTTGGTACTGTCTGGGCTGACGGGGTGGCTTTAAAGGTATCCTTCTTGCCCAAGCCCATCATGCTGGCAAAAATGTTCTTCGGGAACGTCACAACGCTTTGATTGTAATCACGCACTTGGTCAATATAGCGCTTGCGTTCAACCGCAATCCGATTTTCACTGCCTTCAAGCTGCGTCATCAATGTGTTCACCTGATTGCTGCTTTGCAAACTCGGATAGTTTTCCTTGATGACGTTAATCAAGGTACCCACACTCTTATTCAACTGATCATCGGCTTTAGCCTTGCCAGTCGTTGTGTTCGCATTCGCATAGGACTTGCGGGCTTCGGCAATTTCACCAAAAACCTTTTGTTCCTGACCCATCTGGCCTTTAACGGCATTGACCAGGTTAGGTACCAAATCAGCCCGGCGCTGCATGACGTTTTCAACCTGGCTCCATTGTGCTTCGACTGCCTGATTCTGCTTCGCTAATGAGTTATAGGTGCCAATGCCAAAAATCAGGCAGATCGCCACAATCACGCCGAGCACAATGCTTGTAACTGCAACTGGACTTAGTCGTTTCGTTTTCATCATCAATTCTCCTCTGGGACGCACCTCGGCAGCAAAAATCGTTGCTAGGCCAATTCGCGTCCGTAATCAAGTTTTTCACTTCCTTTTTATTTTACCATGCCGGTACCAATCAGCATCCGGCTAAAGACGGATCTGATTATTTGAAGTAGTTGAACCCGATGGCATCGCGAACTTCCTGCAGGGTTTGATTGGCGACCACATTGGCCTTGGCCGAACCCTGTTTGAGCATTTCCGCAACCGCCCCCATATCTTCTGCGTAATGGGCCCGCCGCGTGCGAATCGGTTCAAGCACAGCCTCCATAACATCGATCAGGTAGCGTTTGATTTTGACATCCCCTAAGCCGCCGTGTTGGTACTGCTCCTTCAACTTGGCCACCTGCGCCTTATCCGGATCAAAAATGTCCAGATAAGTAAACACGACATTGCCTTCAACCTTGCCTGGATCTTCCACATGAATGTGGTTAGGGTCGGTATACATTGACATGATCTTCTTCTTAACGGTATCGGCATCATCCGCCAAATAAATACCGTTGTTGAGGCTCTTGCTCATTTTGGCATTACCGTCAATGCCGGGAAGGCGCCCTAAACCTTTTGGCGGGAAATAGCCTTCTGGTTCGACTAACACGTCTTTGTGATAAGTGCGGTTAAACGTACGCACGATTTCGCGGGTTTGTTCCAGCATCGGTTCCTGGTCATCGCCGACTGGCACGGTTGTCGCCTTGAACGCCGTGATATCGGCTGCCTGACTGACCGGATAAATGAAGAAGCCGGCCGGAACACTGTCACCAAACGCCTTTTGCTTAATTTCTGCTTTCACCGTCGGATTGCGTTCCAAGCGATTGACGGTCACCAAGTCAAGATAGTAAGCGGTCAACTCAAACAGTGCCGGAATCTGGCTCTGGACCAGAATCGTTGTTTTGTCAGGATCAATCCCGACCGCCAGATAATCCAACGCCACTTCCAGCAGTGAATGCCGGATCTTCTCTGGATCATTCGCGTTGTCGGTCAATGCCTGTGTATCCGCAATCATCACAAAAGTCTCGTAATCGCCTGAATTCTGCAATTCAACCCGATTCTTCAATGAGCCAATGTAATGGCCAATATGCAACCGTCCTGTTGGCCGATCACCGGTTAAAATTATTTTTTTTGCCATGCTTATTTCCCTCCTAATTAAAAAAGCGCCCTATGTCATTGCAACATAGGACGCCTGCGCGCGGTACCACCTAATTTGTCCGACTTGCGGACCACTCTTGGCTTAAGGCGCACCCACCGAACATAACCCAAACGACCCAACTTCACCTATCCCGGCCACCGGCTTCACAGCGCCACCGGCTCTCTTGCGACCACTTGGATAGACTACTCATCGCTTGGGTGAATATGAGTTTAGGTTAGCTAACTAACGAAGTGATGTCAACCTTCAGCGCGCAATCCAACTTGCTAACCTTCACTCAGTTTAAAACAAATACTGCAAATCACTCTGCGCACTCGGATACGCATAGATTTGATTAAGCTCGGCTGGCTTTTTACCTGCATCAATGGCTGCTGCGAAAGTATTGATCAGGTCTTCGGCCAAACTGGCGAGTACAACGGCACCGGCCAGTTTACCGGATGTTTTGTCGACAATCGTCCACACTTGTGCGTCCGGATCCTGCAGGCGGTGATAGGTGTACCATTCGGTGGTATCGTTATGGACCACCTTGTAGCGATCAGGCGCAGCTTCTGCGTCTTCCAGTGCCACGCCGACTTTGGCAAGCTCAGTCGGTCCAAAGACAATCGTGGGAATCGCCGGATAATGAATCGGCTCCTGATCGCCCAGAATCTGACTGGCCACATAGCGCCCTTCAAATCCGGCAACCGGTGTTAGTTTCGGTTGCGGCTTCAAGTTCACGTCACCCAGCGCATAGATATTAGGAACGACCGTGCGCAAATGATCATCCACCGGAATCCCGCGGGTGTCCGCCTTAATCCCGGCATTAGCGAGACCGAGGTCGGCGACATTGGCAATGCGACCCATAGCCGTAATCGCCATATCGACATTTATGTCAAAATCATCTGCATGCAGATGCGTCATCGTACCGAGCGGACTGATTTTCGTGAGTTCAACATTAGGGTGGAAATGAATGCCGGACTTAATCAACAACTGCTTCAATGCTTCGGTGGCAACTTTTGGAAAGGCTCGCAACAAGCGATCGGAGTGGCCAATGATATGCACTTCTGCGCCGGCAGCGGCCGCAATATTGGCGAGCTCGACGCTGACGTAGCCGGCACCGATAAACGCGATACTGGTCGGCAGTTCATCTAAATCCAGAAAATCACGGCTCGTTTTCAACAAATTGGCGCCGGGGATATCCGGAAAGCGCGGTGTATGACCCGTCGCGATGACAATATGTTCACCTGTGACATTTTGCGAACCGACTTTAACCGCGTGTTCGCCGAGCAACTGTGCCCGGCCATATAACGTTTTAATACCGGTACGGGTCAAACCGTTCAATGTCCCCGCCGGAATGCCGCTGGTGTAACCACGTTTAAATGCCATCAAGGACGGCCAATCGATTTTAGCCGTTCCACTAATGCCAAAACCATTCATCCGCAAGGCGGCATTTTTCACTTCGACACCGCGATACAGCATCTTTTTCGGATCACAGCCGTAGTTGGGACAGGTGCCGCCCCACAGATCGCCTTCAATGACCAATACCTTCTGTTGCGCCGCGAGACCATAAGCAGCAGCTAAGCCACCGGGGCCGCCACCGATCACAATCGTGTCATAATCATATGCCATCACGATCACTCCGTTTCTGTATTTTGATCAACAAATGCACTTGCCAGATAAGCAACCACACTATGAGTATTAACCACAAACGTGCCATGGTCACTATTCACCTGCAACGTTTCATGTGCGTCTAACAGCGGCAATGCTTCCGCCAGCGTCAAGTTGCCACCCACCGCATGCCGCGCTGACTCGGCAACCGCAAACGGGGCCAGCTGGCTTAAGGTCACCTGCAACCCTTGATTGGCCTGTGCGCCCTTGAAAAGATCGGCCACAAAATCATTCGCCGGCTGAGTCGCAATCGCTTCCGGTGTGTCGACCTGCAAAAGCTTTCCACTGTGCATCACGCCGATCCGATCGCCTAGCTTCATTGCCTCCGCCATGTCATGCGTGACAAAAATCACGGTTGTTTTCATAGCACGATGCAGTTGCAGCAACATATCCTGCAGTTGGGTTCGCGAAATCGGATCAAGGGCGGAAAAAGGTTCATCCATCAACACGACTTTAGGCCGTGATGCCAACGCACGTAAAATGCCGATCCGCTGCTGCTGGCCGCCTGAAAGTTCACTAGGCATGCGATCACGGTATTCGGCCGGCGGTAAATCAACCATTGTCAACAGCTTATCAGTTGCCTGACGAATTTTTTGCCGCGACCAGCCTTTCATTTCCGGAATCACGGCAATGTTTTGCGCAACGGTCATGGTCGGAAACAACGCAATTTGTTGCAACACATAGCCGAGATTCCACCGCAAATCACGAACTCGGTAACTGGTGAGCGGCTTACCGGCAAATTTAATGGTGCCACTAGTTGGTTCAACCAAGCGATTAATCATTTTCAGCGTCGTGGTTTTGCCGCTGCCGGATGTCCCGACTAAAACAAACAATTCGCCTTGCTCCACATTCAGGCTCAAGTCGTCAACCACTGGCTTGCCATCATAGGCTTTGGTCACATTTTCCAAGCTAATCAGTGCCATCAGCGCGCCTCCTTTAGCAGACCATGCCGGACAAGGTAACGATGCGCCACTGTTGCGGCTTTTTCGCGGCGGACACTGACCGCATAGTTCATATCCTGCATCTGTTTTTCGGTGATGTGGTTCGCCAGCTTATTTAACGCCGTGACCAAATGCGGATGGTGCTTGGCAAAACTGTTGCGCATGAGTGGCGCGCCGCGATAAATCGGGAACAAGCCTTTGTCATCCTTCAAAGCGACAAGGTGATACTGCCGCAGTTGCGCGTCTGTCGTATAGCCGTCAGTCAGGTTAATCTGTCCCCGATCCAATGCCTGATACCGCAGCGACGGATCCATCGAGTCGACCTTGAACTGCAAACCATATTTCTGCTTGATGCCTTTATACCCATCCTGGCGATCAATGAATTCCAAGTCGAAGCCGGCGCGAATCGACGGGGCAATTTTGGCCAAATCACTGATTGTCTTCAACTGGTAGCGCTTGGCGAAACTGGCTTTGACAACCAGCGCGTAAGTATTGTTGTACGCCATGGGTTTCAGATAACGCAGTCCTTGCTTCGCCAGTAGTTGCTGGGCCAGCGGATAGTTGTTTTTGCCTGCCGCCACTTGTTTCTGTTGGGCGGCAGTCGGCTTCGTCAAGCTTTCCAGCACGGTTCCGGAAAACTCAGGGTATATGTTGATCTTATCGGTTCGCAGCGCATTGTACAAGAAGCTCGTCTGACCAAAATTCGGTTTCAGCGTCACCTTCACATCAGGGTCGGCTTTTTGGATTAATTCCTTATACATGCTAATTAAAATGTCCGGCTCACTACCTAATTTGCCGGCAATCGTGATCGTTTCTTTAGGTGCGGTCGCCCAGTTGTAAACCTGGGTGCCAGCAAAGCCCAGTAATACAATACCAACCACGCTGACACTCAGCTTCCAATTGACTTTTTGCAATAAATTCAGTAGCCACGAAAAGACAATCGCCAACAACGCCGCCGCCAGCGCACCCATCAAGGTCAATGAAGCATCGTTGCGATCAATGCCTAGCAGGATAAACGTCCCCAGTCCGCCGGCGCCAATCAACGCTGCCAAAGTGGCGGTCCCGATAATCAAAACCATCGCGGTGCGCACACCGGATAAAATGACCGGCAACGCAATCGGCAATTCGACTTTGAACAATTTGCGCAGTCGGCTCATGCCAAATGCATCGGCGGCTTCTTCATACGACGGATCGATATCCTGCAGTCCGATATAAGTATTTTGAAAAATCGGCAGCAGTGCGTAAACAACCAACGCAATGATCGCCGGCACCGTGCCGATACCGACGAATGGAATCAACAACCCTAACAAGGCTAATGAAGGAATTGTTTGCAAAACGCCGGTTACCTGAAGTAAAACTGCCGCTACTTTGGGATGCGTCTGTACCCAAACAGCAAGCGGAATGGCAATGATAACTGCCAAAACAAGCGCAATCAGCGATATTTCAATATGTTGTCCTAAGGCATTGAGCAATTCAACGTGGCGCTCGGAAACCGTCCGCCATAAATCAGCCATGTCAAACCTCCATTTACTTTAATTATTCATAAGTGTACCACCTTGATTTCCGATGCAACAACAAGCGTTATGTCGCATTGCTTTACTTTTCAGGCCGCTGGGCTTAAGATTGTTGACACTATTTTAAACACGAGAGGAGCGCCGCTATTATGGAGAATGCAACCAAAGCAGAAGAACAAGCACGCGTCACGGCGGTTATCGAGAAGCTGAAGGCAAGGTTAGCGGCTATTCATGAGCAAATCGAAGCGGCGCACCGCGAAACCAGCCGCATTGAACGGGCTTACGGTGAAAACACGAAAGTCAACGTCACCGAAGTCGATGACCAAATGGAAACCAACGCCGCCGTTCAGCAACAGAAAGTCATGGTCGCGCGGGCCGTTGAAAACGAAACGATCCTCAAACACGAAGGTGATCGCCTGACGCTACTGGCGGACAATCCTTATTTTGGCCGTATTGACATCGATGAAGATGGTGAGCCAGATACCCTTTATATCGGGACGGCGACGTTCATTGATGAAAATGGCGATTTTCTGGTGTATGACTGGCGCGCGCCGATTAGTTCCATTTACTACAATGGCACGCTGGGTGACGTCACCTATGAAACGCCGGCCGGAGAACAACACGCGGTTTTGAAAAATAAGCGCCAATTCCAAATTGAACATGGTCATATCAAAACCATGTTTGATACCAACGAAACTGTGGGCGATGAAATCCTGCAGTCGGTTCTTGGCGATCAATCCGACGAATACATGAAAAACATCGTCGCGACGATTCAGCGGGAACAAAACGACATTATCCGTGACACGTCCAGTGATTTGCTGGTGGTGCAAGGGGTTGCCGGTTCCGGTAAAACCAGTGCCGTGCTCCAGCGCGTTGCCTACCTGCTGTATCACAGCCGCAGCGATCTAGATGCCGATCAGATGGTGCTCTTTTCGCCAAATAGACTTTTTGCCAATTACATTTCCCAAGTGTTGCCAAGTCTTGGTGAAAAGAACATGCGGCAGGCCACGTTATTTGAATTTTTGGCCAACCGCTTCACTGGCCTCCACGTAGAAACCCTGTTCGAACGCTATGAACACGACGCGGCGGGCTTGCCAAAAGCTGCCGAAACCATTCGCCGATTCAAAGAAGCCCCAAGTTACTTGGAAGCCATCTATGACTTTGCCAAAAACCCGGACCGCACGCCGCATTTCATCGATGTTGAATTTAATGGTGAAACCTTCTTTTCCGCTGCTAATATTGCCAAGATTTACCAGTCGCAACCAGCGCTAATGCAGCCAGTCGACAAGTTTACAGCCACTAAAAATGCTTTGATCAAGCGCTTGAATGCCCGCATTCATATGGAAGCCAAGCAGGACTGGGCCCAATTGCAGGTTTCGGATTTATCGCAAAGTGAATTGGAAACCTTAACCGCCGATCATGAATTTGCGACCGGTGAAGACGAGCAGCAATTCGTCTCAGAGGCCATTGTCTCCAAGGCGTTTGCCCCGATTTACGACGCGCTTTACAATGATCACTTCTATGATGTGTTCCAGGATTACCAACACTTCATGGCTCAAGCAGATGCCCCGGTCAGCGACTCGATTTGGCAGACTATGATCACCGCCTTTTCCGACGGGATTGAATCGCATCACCTGCGTCTGGAGGATGCCGCGCCACTGCTGTATCTACGCGATCTGAGTACGGGCAGCGGGCAAAACAGCCTGATTCAGTACGTTTTTGTCGATGAAATGCAGGATTTCAGCATGGCGCAATTGTTGTACCTGAAGCACGCGTTCCCTAAAGCCAAGTTAACCTTGCTCGGGGATGCCAAGCAGGACGTTTTTACTAGCAACTATCAGCCTAGTGACTTCATTCATGAAATCAAAGACGTCTTTGCGGGGTACAAAATTCGGCTTATTACGTTAAACAAGAGCTATCGTTCGACGCAGCCGATTACGAATTTTGCCAAAGCCCTGTTGCCTGAACACGACCATATCCAAGCCTTCAATCGCGCTGGCGACAAGCCGGAAGTTCTAACGGTTCCGCGCGCGAATGCGGCCGCGGCCCTGTCCAAGCTGGTCACGCGGCTGTTGACGGCTGATGGCACAGTGGCGATTTTAACCAAAGATGCCCAGACTGCGGATCAGCTTTACGCGACGCTCAAGCTCGACACTCCGGTCACGTTATTGTCCGCTAACGATCACAGTCTCAAAAGCGGTTGTGTCATTCTGCCGGTTTACCTGGCCAAGGGACTTGAATTCGATGCGGTCGTGGGTTGGGATGTCTCCGCGTCAACCTACCAAAATGAAGCTGATCGCGATATTCTCTACACCCTGTGCTCCCGCGCGTTACACCATTTGAATCTGGTTGCGCTGGACGAGCCTAGTCCGCTGATCACGGCATTGCCGACTAATCTCTATCGGCACGCTGGCGATGCTTCGGAGGCAAGGGTTTAGTTGCTTCGACTGCAATTAGTCCCATGTCGCGCCAAACTCCGCAATCTCCGGCCAGATGGTGCTGGAACGCTGTGGGCACGAGCTGAGCCCCATCTGGCCTACGATTGCTCCGCTTTGGCACTATTCTCTTGTTACACCAATTCTGTAATACTCACAAAAATCGGCACTAACGATACGCATCATACTTCGTTAGTGCCGATTTGATTTTGTTATTAATATTGTGATAGTTTATCAGCTAAGTATTTTTAATCAACTTTCTAAATGAAAGACCTGGAGGCAAAACCTTGTTCAATCTCCTTCGAACCTTCATGGCGGTTTATGAAACCCGCAGCTTTTCCTTGGCCGCCGAGCAGCTGTTTTCCAGTCAGCCGACTGTTTCGCATCACATTCACCAACTGGAACATGAGCTGAATGTTTCCCTTTTTGAGCGGAACAAACGCAGTGCCACTATTCCAACAGCAGCGGCTGATATTCTCTATGAGTTTAGCACCAACATGCTTGCTGACTGGGATAAAACCAAACAGGCGATGCAAAACACCGCTGCAGCTGCATCGGTCGAATTGAATATCGGCATTTCGCAAAGTGTTGCCGTTGTTTTGTTCCCGAGTTTGGCACGCGGATTGAAAGCAGCCTTTCCTTTTCTGGAATTCAATGTTGCCGTTTTGAATTCGCTCCAGGTGGTGAAGCAGATGGAGGCGCGGCGGCTTGATCTAGGATTCATCGAACAACCGTTGACGCTAAAAGGTGCGGTTAGAACCACGCTTTGCGCCGATCAACTGGTGGTGGCAGGCTGGCCTACCGGTACCTGGCTCACGCGCGAGGAAGGCTCCGGCATGCGCTACTACACAACTGCCTATCTACAAGAAGCCGGCATCACCCCCGATCATCTCATGACCGTTAACAACAACAGCATGCTCCGAGCGCTGGTGCAAAACAAGGTCGGTCAGGCGTTGCTTTCGGATCGAATCGTCCCCCAAGAAGTGCCACAGCAAACCATCGGCGCAAAGTTTCGTCGGCATTTTTACCTGTTGCAAAATCCCGATGTTCACTGGCCGCACAAGCAAGCCATGGTGGACACGATCCAGCATTTAGCCAACAAAGCCGACTAAATCATCAACATCACCATCAGCTAATTAATCAGCCGTATCACTCGGCGCTTGCTGGGTCTGCCAACTGGCGCGAACATTCAGATGCAAAAAGCGCAGGTAATGACCCGTGACGAATATCAACATCAACGTGGCAACCAACCATTCGCTCCACTGCACCACGCTTAACAGGTTATGGGCAACACCGGTTTTGGCAAAAATGCCGATAAAGCGCGTTAACGCCGTTGCGGAGATGACCAGCGGAAACGTAAACGCCGCAAAGCTTGGATAAAACGACAACCGGGTGTACTGGCGGATGCTGAACAACGTGCCAAAATATAAACTCTGGGCAAAGATCAACATACCAAGCGCAAACCAGAAATTAGGCTGATTGAAGCTGGCGAGATAACCGGTCAGGCACAGCGAGGCCGGTGCTGCCATGATGGTCAGCAGTAGCTGGGTGGCCTCTGGTAATGGCACCACCCGCACGCGATGCACGACCACGGGAAACAACGCGGCATACAAGACAAATGCGATCCAGAAAAGCGGCTGCCCCAAAGCAGGCACAAACTGGGCATTGGTCACCGGAATAACACCTAATCCGACAAACGTGACGAACCAACTTGGGTAAATCATGTGCCAGATTTTTTGTTGCGTGAGCAAGTGCCGGGAAAGGAAGAATGCCATCAGGCCAAAGTGAATGAGCACCGCCATCACCCACACAACGGTCGCCACTTGCACCGGCATCCCCCAAGCGGTGAAGTAGGTGCACAAAATCATGAGCGTCATCGAAAATGTCGGCGACACCGAAGCGATGATCGGATCCTGTAAACTCTTGGCAGCATGAAGAGGGGTCAGGCAAAGCTTCAGTAAGATCACCGCAAACAGCAAAAGCGCCACAATGCCGGTGACATCTCCCGCCAGTTGCCATCCGGCTAATTTATATAAGTTCCCTAACGATGCCAGACCCAGTGTCAAGCCGGCCATTGGTAACGGTACTTTTTTCAAAAATGTTGTCATGTCAGCCTCCTTCGCATGCCATTGAGTCTAACAAGAATGATTGGCAATAGCTAAATGAATGTATTGCATCGATAATATTCAGAAATTGAATGAGACTTAAAAAACGTTGACAGTCAGCCGCAAAGCCGACCGTCAACGTTTTTCAGTCCGCACACGATTTAAACTAACAGGATCGTGGCATTGTTAAGCATGTGCAACCCAATCGAATAGCGCATGTCGCGGGTTCGCAGATAGGTCCAGGCCAAGACGCCACCAAGCGCGGCGTAAATGAAGAGGTTGTAGTCAATCCGTGACCCGACAACGTGGGCAAAGCCGAACGTAAAAGCACTGACTAAAATGCTGACCCACTGCCACTTGCGCTGTCGTAATGAGCCGAAACTGTTCATCAACAAGCCGCGAAAAAGGTACTCTTCAACAATCGGACCTCCGACCACGGCCAGTAACTTAATGCCCCAAGGATAAGTTTTCACCAGATGAAGTAAATTGCTCTGATTCGCTGCTTGCGGGGTATGTAACAAATGCATCAGTAACGAATTGGTTAACTGAATGACGAAAAGCAAGCCGATTCCCTGCCAAATAACGGCTGCCGGATGCTTCACCGTCAAGGGACCTTGCTGCCGATACAACCGGCGATAGACCAGCATTAACAACCCGATCAATACCCCAAACGAAATGACAAACGCGCCAATCGCGCCATAAGCACCCCAAGCCGCTTCCCCACGAACCAGTGCCAACTCAGCAAACGAGTATAAGATAAACCCAATGCCGACACCTAATACCTGTAAAAAAGAATGGAATATTTTCAAAGTTAACGTCCTTTCAAGGGAGAGTCGTTACTGTTTCATCATACCAATAATTTCTCGAGCACCAAAATCTTGGGCTTTCGTTGGTCACACAGATTGTTATAAGGCTCGTTCGCGTTCCACCCGTTTAAATGCAGAAAAAAAAGCCCAACAGATCAACTGACCTGTCAGGCAACGTCATTTGCAGCCGTCTATCGGGCTTGAACCGACGACCTCATCCTTACCATGGATGCGCTCTACCGACTGAGCTAAGACGGCAAATGTTTCGGTTGTTTAAAAACAACTGCCTAATTAATGTACACTAAATCTCCAGCACTCGCAAGCCTTTTTTGGAAAAAGTCGTCTGGATTGTCGGCCGCCAGCGCTTTTGTTGCAGTCAGGAATCAGGTGATCTCCATGTTGAAAATAAACAGACGATTGCTTTCCCTTCGATCGGGACGTCATCCGTATCCGTGTAACCATAGACCTTCCCGTAAGTCATCCGAATGCCATCTGCTTTCTGTAAAGATCGCGACAAGAAATGATTGTCATTGTGTTTGCCTCAATTTCGTAAATCAGGCGGTGTTCTTGCGTAATTCGGCGCGACCACATGCCAGACAAGCCGTGTTTCAATGGTTCTGGTTTACCTGGGCCATCAAACGGTGTCCGATCGATCGACGCGATAAGTCGATTGATTTTTCTGACCGTGGCTTTATCACCTTGCTCAAACCAACTGATGTAGTCGCGCCAGGCATCGTCAGTCTAGCGCTCAATTATCCCCATCCCCGGCATCTTTCAAATCATGTTGGCGGGTTTTCCAGCGGCGATCTGGGCTTGTCCACGGCGGATTTTGGCCATGAGTTCAGGATTCGACAAAATCCTCATCGTTTCTTGCATGGCATCAAAATCACGTTTATTCATCAAGACGGCAGTATCAGCCGCATTATCACGGCTAGTAATCAAGAGTGGCGTGGAGGTGTCATTGACTACTTGAAGGTAGTGCTTGAGATTGCGGCGGAAAACTGAGTAGGAAACAGCATCCACGAGATCAGCCCCCTTTCTGGAATTCATTGCGTGAGAACTTGCTGAATTAATTGTGCAATTAAATGTGCATGTAAGCAATACTTGGCGGATGGCTGAAATTCCTAAATGAACTCGTTGAGCATCGCAATGGGCACGGACACACCTTAATTCCCACCCCGACACACTCACCTCAAACCGTAATCACACGGTCAAGTTGATCTTTAATTTCACGACGCAGATTATGGGTCACCATGATCAATGTGGTTTTCGGCAGTGATACCAGCAGCTTTTCAATGGAGATCCCGGCTTTGGCGTCCAGTGCTGCAGTGCCTTCATCACTGATGATGAGTCGGCTGTGCCTGATCAGTCCCCGCGCCAAGGCAATGCGCTGTTTCTGCCCGCCTGACAAATCACCGCCATTGTGTTCCAACACCGTATCTAGCCCTTGCGCTTGGTGTTTCATAAATTCAGTCAATTGCGCACCTTTGATGGCCTGTTGTAACACGTTGTCATCCACTTGTCGTCCCAGGGTTAAATTAAACCGCAGCGTGTCGTTAAAAATGTACGGAGCCTGCTCGATGTAAGTAATCTGATCCCGTAAAGAATGCGAATCCAGCTGCCGGTAATCCTGCCCATCCCAGGTGATCTCACCGCGATAATCGGCCAGCACATCGCTAATAAGTCGCAACAACGTGGTTTTCCCCCGCCCGGATGGCCCGACAAGCGCCACTTTTTGATTAGCCTGCAGCGTCATGCTCAGATCGTTAATGACCGGTTCTTTTTTATGCGGATATGTAAAAGTCACGTTTTGCAGCTTGATTGCGTCGGTCAACGGTGTCACAGGTGCTTTCGCCTTTTGCGGAGCCGGCGCTGCCTTGGCAAACTTATCGAAAATCGGGGCAACTGACTTGACGGTGGTCAGGGCAAAACTCATCAACGTCAAGCCGCTAAAAGTCGTTCCTGCGACAGAATGAATCGTCACCACCGCGCCAACCGGAATGATGTGATTGTAAGCAAGTAACCCGGCCTGAATCAGTAAAAATAGCTGGCTCCCCAAGTTAACCAAATTGATCAAAAACTGAGTGGCCATATTGAACTGAATGTAGCCGACCTGCGCATGGCCCGCGTCATCCGAAGCTTGCTGCACCCGCTCCACCATGACGTGGCGCCGATTGGCCATGAATAGGGTATTGAACCCTTCAAGGATATCGGTCAGACGATTGGTCAACTTCTCGTTTTCCTGACTCCACGTTGCCGCTGCGGCGCTTAGCTTTTTGCGGTAAATCATCGGCACCGTAATTAAGAGCACGGCGCAAACCAGTGTCGTGACAAACAGCGAGGCATGATACGTCAACAAGACGAAGATACTGAGAACCACCTGCCAACTGGCTTGAATGAGATACCCAACATTGCGCAGCCCCTGCGTATTAATGGTGTTGACATCATTGGTCATCCACGAAGTATAAACCGCATCTGACCGGGAATGGTACTGCTCAAACGGCATCGTCGCAATGCTCTTGGTGATCTCCGTGCGAATGTCATTGTTCAGTCGACGTTGGAGCGAGATCTGGTAAATGTTGACCAACGTCTGCATCACCAGTTGCAAAATAGTCGCTACGACCATCACGATTGCCGCAGTCACGAACGCATTGACCTTAAATTGCGTCAAGGCCGTGATCATGTTCCCGGTAAAAACCGATACCGCAGTCAGTGCAGCAATCATGACGCCATACATTAAGATAAACAAACCAAACCGCCATTTTAGTCGGAAAAGATACTGTCGAAAAGTCACTGAAAAGGCCTCTTTTCATATGTGACACTATCCGTCTATGTCAGAAATACTAATTGGCACACCGAGCAGTGTCGCAATCAGCTCGTCGTAATATTAGAATAAACAAATAATAGCATCGAATTCTCATAATAACAATCGCTGCTCATTATTTCCGTATGCTATTGTGTTTTTGCGCATTTGCCTGACGTTGGGCGTTAGAACGATGAACCAATTTTAAAGGGTGTTGGGTTTTTAGGTGAATGTCATGACGCATCTGTTGTAGATTTGACGTGAACATAAACATTTCTTCGTATATTTTGGGTCGGCTCAACTATGCGCCGCGGTTCAGTTTGTGTTTGTTTTGATACTAAAGGATCCCAATGTATGGGGATTTTAGCGGATATTCGACTTTAACGTTTTAGTTTATATGTAGAAATCCTGCCTTGACCTATACCTGCATGAGGTACATAATGCCATTATTGTCGGTTAGCAACGATCGTTATAAGGTATAAGGGCACTTTTATCAGTCACTAGCAATCAATCAGGTAGCCTCATCACGGTTCTAAGTTTAAGTCTGCCCCCTTACATAAAATGAGTCCCATCTTATAAGACTAATCGTTGCAATTACCACGAAAACTGTGCCGTTTATTGTGACATTCAGATGCTGTTACCAAAGGAGGAATATTTGTTGATAAAATATCGAGTCACCGGCTTTATCATTTTAGTGATGACCATCCTTTTTCTTGGATTGGATCTACTTAACAGCAGTAATAAGCTACTTGCTCTGTTATCTGCCCTTTTTTCTCTGCTAACCGTTGTCTGGTTCATTTATTACAACAAGAAAGTCAGAAAGTTCAGTAATAACTAGGTGTATTGCCATGCTTTCTCGTAAAAAGACCGTTCAATACTCGTTCGGAACGTTGAGTCTTTTGGCCGAAATGGGAAAGAAATAAGAACTGAAAAGCAAAGATGTTCCTCCAAATATGATTTTCCATTATATTTGGAGGATTTTTATATGCTG
Source organism: Lacticaseibacillus zeae subsp. silagei (assembly GCF_030770335.1). Classification (NCBI taxonomy): domain Bacteria; kingdom Bacillati; phylum Bacillota; class Bacilli; order Lactobacillales; family Lactobacillaceae; genus Lacticaseibacillus; species Lacticaseibacillus zeae. Next base: position 2,672,235 of record NZ_CP132484.1, read on the forward strand.
TGGTCAGGAAGTAGGTCTTCTTAGTCCTCTGCCACGTTTTATTTCTTGCCAACCTATTATTTGGTTACTTGTTCACACTACATCCCTTTGCTCACCGCTCGCCGTCCCACTCGGCCTTAAATTCCGCCAAAAAATCTTCCATCACCCGCTGCCGATGTTCAGCAAGTTGCTTGGCAGCTGGGGTATTCAATTGATCTTTTAGCTTCAGCAACTTTTCATAAAAATGATTGATGACGGTGCCTTCTTTGGCGCGATAGGAGCTTGAGGTTAATACTGTACGCGGCGCCAGTGCCGGATCATACATGCGACCACCATGCGCACCGCCGTACATGAAGGCGCGGCCAATGCCGATTGCCCCAATGGCATCTAATCGGTCTGCGTCCTGCACCAGCTGACCTTCCAGGGACAAAGGCTGGCGCTTCCCTAAATTAGCTTTAAAGGACATGTGGTCAATAATTGCGATAACTGCTTGAATCTGTTCGTCCGTCAATCCAGCCGCAGCCATCGCATGACGTGCCGCTGATTTTGCCGCTGCAACATCGTTAACCAGTTTGTCGTCATAAGTGTCATGCATCGTTGCTGCCGCGACAACGACAGCCGAATCAACGCCTGAAGTTTTGGCGGCCAATCGCTTGGCCATCGCGACCACCCGCTCAATATGGTCGAAGCCGTGACCGCTGTGATCCTGTGCGGAGACGGAGCGCGCATAGGCTGTCAACGCCTGCCAATCAATCATGTAACGTACCTTCCAATCTTTCAAATGTGATTACCTGAACTAATTAACCGATAAGCTACCCTATTTGTTGCATGGCTTAACCTCGAGAGTTCATACTTAAAGTATAAAGAGGTTATGTAAAAGGGGGAACTTTAAAATGAAAAAGCATTGTTTGTCGGCGAGTCAATCGGTTAACCAATTCCACCGACTTTTCTCGCCAGTGTCATCTTCGGACATCCCATTGAATCAGCAAAATCTACTATTCTGGATGGCCACGGATCTGACACCAAAAACGCCGACGAGTCTTGCCAAGGAGATGCATGTCACCAAAGCTGCCATCACCAAAGCCAGCGGGCCGTTGCTTGACCGCGGGTTGCTTGACAAGCAGCCTGACCCGGACGACTACCGCAGCTTCAAACTCGTCCTCAGCGAACCGGGACAAGACGCCGTCGAGGATCTGGGGCCTGAATATATGGGGAACCTTGAGCGCCTGTACAACGAATTGGGTGAAAAGAAATACCTCAAGCTCATTAAACTGCTCAGCCAGGCCACCGGTGTCGCAGTCGAAGAATAAGCCAATCGGTCATGTTCGGCAATCCGCCTTACGCAGTGCTTGCGTGAGGCCTTTTTCGTATTTTCTCAACTGCGTTACAATAAACCCATAGTGACATATCACTCAACCTTAAACAGTTTACTAATTTTGGCAAAGGAGTTCGATTCGATGGCAATTCCAGATCATATCAGTGTTCGCGGTGCCTATGTCAATAATTTGAAACACCTTAACGTGGATATCCCCTTAAACAAACTCGTGGCGATTACCGGTCGTTCAGGCTCCGGTAAAAGTTCGCTGGCGATGGGCGTTTTGTACGCGGAAGGCATGCGGCGGTATATGAGCGCTTTGTCGACTTATACGCGCCGGCGATTAGGGCAAACGAGTCCGGCGGCGGCCGATTCAGTCAAGCATATTCCCAGTGCGATCGCCCTCAGACAGCGGCCGGTTGTGCCTGGCATTCGCTCAACCGTTGGCACCGCCACGGAAGCCTTAAATGTGATTCGCCTGATGTTTTCGCGTCTCGGCTCACCGGTTTGTCCAAATGGCCACCGCGTTCCGCCGACACTTGATATTGCCAAGGCCATGGATCTACCAAATGACGGCGAAAGCGGGATGGGCATGATTACCTGTCCGACTTGTGGGGTTCACTTTATGGCCTTTGCGGCAGAAGATTTTGCCTTCAATTCGACTGGCGCCTGCCCAACCTGTGGCGGCACGGGTCAAGCGCGGACGCTGGCGGCCAATCGCCTCATCCCCGATCAAACGCTGACGATTCGTCAAGGGGCGGTTGCCTCATGGCGGCTGCCCGGACGTAACTTCATGCCGTACGTTGCCCAGGCAATTGGCATTGACATCGATACCCCTTTCCAGGATCTGCCCAAGGACCAACAGGAACAAGTTTGGCATGGTCAATGGAAAAAATACGCCATCAACATCCCCAGCAAAACAGGCAGAGTTTTCCATATGGATCACGCACAATACGAAAATGCCTTCAATGCGGTCGAAGACTCTTTAGCCACCACCAAGAATGAACGCGCGATCCAGCGTCTGAATCGGTTCTATGAGTTCGGCGTTTGCCCGACCTGTCATGGCAGCCGGTTCGCACCAAAACTGTTGTCACAACTTTTGGTTGATCAAAACATCGCGCAAGTCAGCGACATGACCCTGACGCAGCTTTCTGCCTTTATCCCGAAAATCTACCAGTGGTTGCCGGAAAATATGCAGGCATTGGCGCACGACATCATTAAAGAATTGACGCAGCTGCTTAAGCCGATCATGGATTTGGGCCTGAGCTACCTGACGTTAAGCCGGGCTGCTGCATCGTTGTCCACCGGTGAATTGCAACGGATTCAGCTCAGTCGAACACTACGCACCGAAACAACCGGCGTTCTGTATGTCCTCGACGAACCTTCTATCGGGTTACATGCAGCCAATGTTGCCGGTTTATTGGAAGTGATGCACGGCTTGGTTGATCAAGGCAACTCACTGGTGGTCGTGGATCACAACACGGCGATCATCAACGCAGCGGATCAAATTGTCGAAATCGGCCCGGGTGCCGGCGTTGACGGGGGTCGCATTCTCGATCAGGGGGATCCCGCCACCGTTAGCCGCAATCCGCATTCGTTAATTGCCCCATTTTTAACCGGCAAAACCAAACTCATTGTCCGCCCGCAAGCTGGTGCCGAAGCAGTTGCCAAGGCCAAGCAATTGCAGCTAACCGTGACGGATCGCTTCAACCTGCACAATTTGCATGTCGCCTTCCCGATTAATTGCTTCTCCGTCGTATCCGGCTTCTCCGGCGCTGGCAAGTCGACGCTCATTTTCGATGCATTAGTCCCGGCACTGTCGGCAACGAAAGATCAACCCGGCCCGACTTTTGTCCGCGATCTCAAAAATGGCGGCATTCGGCATGTGGTTGCCATTGATGCGACGCCGGTTGGCAAAAACGTCCGTTCAACCGTTGCCACTTACACTGATATTCTCGATCACCTGCGCCATCTGTTCGCAGCTTTGCCAGACGCCAAAGCCAAGCACTATACCAGCAGTCACTTCTCCTATAACGTCAAGGCGGGTGCTTGCCCGACCTGTGGCGGTACTGGTGTGATTAATCTGGACATTCAGTATTTGCCGGATATGCAGCAAACCTGCCCTACCTGTCATGGTCGCCGCTACAACCCCGAAGTCTTAAAAATCAAGTGGCACGACCGCAGCATTGCCGACCTGCTGGATCTCGACGTCGATACCGCACTCAAGGTGTTCAAGGACGAACAGGCAATCGCCCATACCTTGCAGACACTCCACGACATGGGACTGGGCTATCTGCATTTAGGCGAAAGCACACCGACGCTATCCGGCGGCGAGGCCCAACGACTTAAGCTGGTCGCACACATGGGCCGGTCCCAAAAAGATACGCTATTCGTCTTCGATGAACCTTCCGTTGGGCTGCATCCCCTTGATGTTCAAACATTAGTGGCAGTTTTCCAGCGCCTTTTAAAAACCGGCGCAACCGTCATTGCCATTGAACACGACCTAGATGTTATTGCCAATGCCGATTACGTCTTGGACTTAGGACCAAAAGGCGGGGCTGAAGGCGGCCAAGTCATGGCAGCCGGCACGCCACAAGCCATCGCCCGCCAAGGCCACGGCGAAACCGCCAAATACTTAGCGGCACATCTGGCGGCTTTTCAGGTTAAATGAGAAGAAACAAAATCGGCTCCGGAGATCATCTCTAGAGCCGATTTTTTATATCCAGCGCAACCTGCTCGCGCCTTATGCGTTCAAAATATCATCAATTTGCTGAACCTCTTCAGCCGTGAACGTCAGATGTTCTGTCGCCTTGAGGTTATCTTCCAGATGCTCAACCGATGTCGTACCGATAATCACACTCGTCACGACCGGATCACGCAAAAGCCATGCCAACGCCATCTGAGACAACGTCTGGCCACGTCCTTGGGCAATCTTGTTCAAGTCATTGAGCTTCTTAACCACGGCATCCTTACCTTTTGCAAAAGTGCCTTTGTTGGTGCGATGGATCTGGAAGCTATCCGGAATGCCGTTCAAATAACGATCGGACAATAACCCTTCTGACAATGGACCATACGCAATCAACCCGGCGCCATTCGCCTTCAAGGCATCCGTCAGGCCGGAAGTTTCGGCCTCGCGATTGAACATGTTGTAACTGAACTGGTTCAAGACAAACGGGGTATGCAGGTCTTTAAACATCGCAATGGCCTCTTTGGTCTGCTCCGTATCATAATTGGAAATCCCGATATACAAAGCCTTGCCATCCCGCACGGTTTGATCAAGCGCATTGACAGTCTCTTCCAACGCCACCGTGTCATCGAAACGATGTGCATAATAAATGTCGACATAATCCAGACGCAACCGTTTGAGGGAGTCATTCAGGCCTTGAATGACGGCTTTGCGTGAAGTGCCGATGCCATACGGGCCTGGGTGGATTTCATAGCCGACCTTCGTGCTAATCACCAGTTCATCGCGATAATCCTTCAAATCAGTTGCCAGAATCTGTCCCAACAGCGTTTCGCTCGAACCGTATCCCGGATCAACATCGCCGTTACCATAATGATTGGCAACATCAAAATGAAAAACACCATGATCAAACGCATCCAGAATCACCGAACGCCGCGAATCAAACGGATCCAGATTGCCATAATGCTGCCACAATCCTAAAGAAATTGCCGGCAACATCAAACCTGTCTTACCGGCATGACGAACCGGCATCTTCGCATAACGATCAGTCGCTGCATGATACATGAACAAAGCCCCCCTAGTTGTTAGTGAGCGTGAGCCAGCCCGGTTAGAAACCGGAGTGTAAGTGGCCTTGGGCGTGATGGTCGGGCTTTGACCATTGCGACCAAGGTCCTTACACGCAGGTTTCTGGGCTGGCGAACGCGTTATAGTGAGCGTGCGCCGGCTCCTGCGCCGACGAACGCGTTAATGATAGACAGTTACAAAATAAAAACGTTTGCCACTATCTCTATCGTGGCAAACGTTCAACAAACAAGCAACTGGAAACCCTGTTTTCTCCATAAAAATTTATTTTTCAAAAAATTCCGTCAAAAAATGCGCCACGCCGTCATCGACATTGGTATCGGTCACATATCGGGCAACGCGCTTGACTTCGGGCACGGCATTGCCCATCGCCACACTCACACCAGCGGCCTGCAACATTCCTAAATCATTAAGGCCGTCGCCAAAAGCAATTGTGTGGTCCGGCGCAATGCCGGTCTTTTCCTGTAATTCGCGCACAGCATTGGCTTTGTCGACATGCTTGGGAATTAATTCCAAGTTAGTATGCTCAGAGGCCGAGACATGCAAAACATCACGCGCCTCCAAGGCCGTTTTTCCGGCATCCAAAGCTTTCGTATCATTGGGTCCAAAAATAATGCCATTCGTAATCACCGCGGCGTGGGTCAATAGTTCCTTTATCGATGGCACGCCGACCACCTTAATTTCAACCGATTTAGGCGCAAACTTGCGGGCGGCTGCTTCAATGGCGGGCGGCAGTGTTCCGGTGAAATAAACGGTATCATCGCTAAAGTACAAGGCGTTAAGATTCAAATCGGCACTGACTTCTTCAACTGCCGTCAATGCGTCTTCGCCAAGTGTGTGATGCACCCGTTCACCGGAAAAATCATACACAGCACCATTAGAAGCGATAATGCTGGCGTCGGGCTGAAACTGTTTGGCGACAACTTCCGCCAGCGCATGCATGCGCCCGGTCGCAACATAAAAAGCCGCGCCGGCCGCCACTGCATTTTCTAATGCCTGAGCTGTGTTTACTGTGACATCATGATGATTGGCCGTTAACGTCCCGTCAATATCACTTACGATTAAGTATTTAGACATAATCGTTCCTTTCCTCTACGACTGCGAACGCGTTATCGCGAGCGCAACTCCACTGCTCTTACATGAAATCGGCCATAGAAACATCACAAGTTTCTATGACCGATTCTCATTAGCGCTTATCGCAATCGTTGCCTAAAGTCCCTGCGGCAGCTTATCAATCTGCGCAGCATACCATTCTTGCCATGGTGTTTCCGGAGCGCCTTGTGCATTGTACTTAACCTTAACTTGCTTCAGAAGATCCAGCAGATTACCTGACCGATGCGTCAACAAGCCGCTCGTCAATTCCTCCCGCGTCAAAGTACGGTTGTCGAGGAGATAATGGTTAATATCGGCCAAATCACCTTGCTTATCAAGCTGGGAGAAAACGTCTAACCCCGCTCCAAAGAACCGGTTAAGGTAAAATTTTGCAAAAGTTTCCAATGCGGTTTGTTGTGCCGCCTCATTCAGTTGATCGATCGTTGTGTTGCTAGCTGCCATGACTAATTTCGTCCTTTCTATTTTATTCCATTATAACCACTTTTAGGCCGTTTTTGAAAAGCCCTCTGCTGGCGGCGCGGTCATTTTCAAAAAATCAAGAAATATTTTTAGGATTTTGAAACTTTCCGCCTCTAGTACCTTGCTATTGGAGAACGAATGTTATAATATGCCACTTATGTTGGGAATTTTTGAAAGGCTGGAGGCATTATGGAAAAAGAAAAATTACATCTCGGAGACGCTGTTGTTTGTCAGGTTAAGGAAGACATGGAAGCGCCTTTCACCGGGAAAATCGAAAAAGTTTACGAAAACTCTGCGCTACTGACCATTACTGACTATGCAGAGCAAGACCGACAGAATGCTTCGGAGCTGAATTTTAAAATTGTTACAAATTTCCACGCCATGACTAAAAACCTTGGTGGTGGCACTGTCCTGGCATTCCCCCCAGAATCCGCCGAGGACCATAAAAAATAATCATCCGATAATGATCAACCAAGCATGGCTCACTAACACTGTTGTCATGCCGGTTGTTATTATTTACTTAGTCGCATCCCAATAGAACAAACTACCCCCGGCAGCCAGCAAACTCGGCTAGCCGGGGTTTTTAGTGGCGTAACCCCCAACATGTCTGATTTAAGAAACACCTGCAATTCTCACCAATAGCTAGGCCAACGAGGCATTTTCGTTGTCAAGATGGCGAATTTGGGTACAATAAGTTGCGCGGTTCACACATTATCATTAAAAGGCGGCAATCCATATGCAAACCAAAAATCAACCCATCCACGAAAGTCTATTAATCGGCACGTTGCTGACCGGCGCTGCTGGCAGCTTTGATGCGTTTACCTATTTGCTGCATGGCGAAGTTTTTGCTGGCTTGCAGACCGGGAATGTCATTCTATTAGGTGTGCATCTTAGTCAGGCGCAATGGTATACGGCGATTCGCTATGTCGTACCGATCCTGGCCTTCATGTTCGGCACGATGGCGGCACGGGCCATTCAGCTGCAAGCCGATAAACGTCAGCATCCCTTAAGCGAACAACGCTGGATCGTTCGCTACGAAATCGGATTAATTTTGCTCGTCAGTCTGCTAGGCCGCTGGCTACCTGACTTAGTCGCCAGCGCCATGGTCTCGCTCATTGCTGCCGCTCAACTTCAGGAGTTCCGCCGGTTACGCGGGGGTCCGTTTACTTCATTAATGATGACCGGCAATCTCCGGACAGCTGCTCAGAATCTCTATGATGGCTTCATTCGCGGCCAGCAAAAAAGCCGCGAATCCGCAGCTGTGATCGGTACCATTATTTTGAGCTTTGCGGCCGGCGCTGGTATCACCAGCATCCTGACTCACTATATCGGTACCTATGCTTTGGCCGGCGCGGCACTATGCCTAATCGCCATTGACGGCATTTTCTGGCAAGACCAGATTAAACTGCATTAAGCGCTGGCTTCCCCAGCCACTTTCTGGCCCTGATGCAGGAAGCCTAAGTCATTAAAATCGGTGACCCGAAAACGCTCGTTAGTCCACGACAGTTTGGTCACACTGGCATTGTCGAGCATTTCCCGTCCATCAATGTTGTAGTGGATGTAGTTCAACCACATCAACGCAGCAGTTCCGTGGGTCACCACCAAAACTCGCTGCCAATCTTTCGTCTCGGCTTCCACTGCAATTGCGCGCAAAGTCCGATTGAGCCGTTCCTGAACCATGCGATTCGTCTCGGCAGTATTCGGATGTTGATCCATATTAGCCGCAAACGCCGCATCAGCCGTTTGCGCCAAGGTAATTTCGCGATTGGCCAAGGCTTTGTGAAAATTGGCAACGCCCATGGTCGCTAATGAAAAATCATTTGCCAGCTGCCCTTCAAACTTGCCATAATTTTCTTCACGTAAGCCCATCAGCGTTGTGACCGGCAACGGTTCACCTAGTCCACTTAAAATAAAATGCGCCGTGTCGATCGCGCGGGTCAAATCACTCGCAAATGCTGCATCAAATCGAATATCTGCTGTCTTAAACCCCAATCCCAATGCTTTGGCATCTGCAATGCCTTTGGGAGTTAAGGCAGAATCAGCCATTCCCTGAACCCGTTTTTGAACATTAAATTCAGTTTGCCCGTGACGGACAAGATAAAGCGTTGTCATGATTACAATCCCCTATTTTCTGTGAGCGTGAGTCAGCCCGGTTAGAAACCGGAGTGTAAGTGGCCTTGGGCGTGATGGTCGGGCTTTGACCATTGCGACCAAGGTCCTTACACGCAGGTTTCTGGGCTGGCGAACGCGTTATTTTCATTGTTGACTTGTCACTAAGCCAGTTTCAGGTAATCCGCTAAATAATCCGCAACGCCATCGTGCTCGTTATCGCTTGGCGTATGCGCGTCGGCTGCTGCAAGAATGGCCGGACGCGCATTTTTCATGGCCACCCCATGGCCGGCAAATTGCAGCATATCCAAGTCGTTCATATCATCCCCAAATGCAATGATATGCGACTGATCAATGCCGTAACATCCCGCCACATAAGCCAATGCCCGGGATTTACTTGTATTGCGGCTTGTGACTTCCAGCGCCGTGTATTCCCCGCTCCAGGCGCCCCAAGTTTTGGCAGCCAGATGCGGATACAATGCCGCGACCTGCCTGGCAACCGGCTTGAAGATCTTGGCTTCCATAAACATGGTGACCGAAATCGGTGCCTGCCGCAGCCCCTGCTCATCTAACAACGCATCGGGGTGTAAGCGATCCGGCAAAAACGGAATGTTGGCGTACGGCCGATCCGCCACCAACAAGCGCTTGCCTTCTGCCACCATCACTTTAAACGCAAACGCCTGCTTCAACTGGCGCAAGGATAAGGCCACCGGAATCGGAATCGTGACTTCCTTTTCATATTGCCAGTGGCGGTGCGGCATGTGAATCAAGGCACCATTAAAATTGATCATCGGCCCTTGTAGCTTTAAAGCATCATAAAATTGTTCTGAAATAGCATCCGGACGGCCGGTTGCAATGACCACCAAATGGCCTGCTGCCTGCGCCGCCTGCAAAACAGCGATCGTGCCAGCGCTCAACTGGCCATCAGCGTTCAAGGTCGTACCATCCAGATCCAGTGCGATAAGATAACGATTCATGCAGCAGCCTCTTTTCAATTTTTTTCGAAAGCGATCAAGGATAGCCATCTGCAACCCATTCCCCTACAATAGGTAGTTAGAAAGCGAGGACAAGATGGCTGAATCAATTGTACTTTATACAGACGGCGGCAATCGCAACACCGGCAATCACGCTGGCGGCTCAGTCCGGCCCACCGATAAAAGCGCGTGGGCCGCGTTACTGATCTACGGGGAGCATGAGAAAATGCTCTCTGAAGGCGATTACGGCCGAACCAATAATTATATGGAAATTATGGCGGTGATTCAAGGATTAAAAGCGATCAAACGCACGGATATTCCGGTGGACGTCTATTCCGATTCTGCATACGTGATCAACACCATGCAACAGCGCTGGTGGATCAAGTGGCAACAAAACGGCTGGCGCAACCACGGCAAGCCGGTTAAAAACGCCGAGCTGTGGCAGGCACTGCTACATCAAGTTAACCGCTTCGATCACGTGACGTTTCATAAAGTGAAAGGCCACGCCACCAATCATAACAACAATCGCGTCGATGAGGCGTTGAACCAAACCATGGATCGGCTCGATGATCGCTCCTGATTATTTTACCCTTGATGGCCTAAAAAAGCTTCTCCATAGGTCTCAGCCAAGAACCCATTAATCACCTGCTGCATCTTTTGGACAGAAGGTGATTTTTTAATGGTCGGATTAATCACCAAACATAACGTCCGGGAAAATGGTTCAGAAAACGGATAAACATTAACATCACCCACCAGCTTCTGCAAGGCCAGTTTCGGTAAAATGCCAAGCCCTAGGCCCGACTCGACCATCGACAAAATGCTTTGGTCGTCAATTGAGTAATTAATGGTGTTCGTTGACACATGATAACGGTCCAATGCGCGCTTGGTGTCGCGATCATAGTCGATTTGTTGAAGAATAAAGTTCCGCTTTTCGACATCCGCCTGCGTCACCGTTTTACCATTCTTGGGCTTGAAGCTTTTCGGCGTGATACAGTAAATCGGATCCTTCAACAACGGCTCCACGACCACGCCCGGGCCAACTGGCAGTGATGAAAACCCTAAATCAGCCGTTCCCAATCGCACAGCGTCCACAATGCGATTGAAAGTCCCTTGAACCACGCTGATTTCAATGTGCGGATATCGCTTCTTAAACCGCTGAATAATCGTGGGCAGCCAGTTCGTCGACACCGACGAAAACGCGCCGATGCGAATACGGCCGGTATTGACACCATTGATGTTATCGGCCACTTGTGACAGTTGCTCCTCAAGATTCTGAATACTCTGAATAATTGGCAGCACCTGCGCACCGTCTTCGGTCAGGGTCACGCCGGTCCGATTGCGAATCAGCAGCGGAAAGCCTAGCTCGCTCTCCAGCTGGCTGATGCTATGACTGACCGCACTCGGTGTGACATTCAATTCCGCCGCCGCTTGTGCCAGTGTCCCGCGTTCGACGACTTTGCTAAAAACTTCATACGAAAAATTACCCATGATATTTTTTCTTCCCTTTCACCGCGAAGTTGAAGTGACAGCGCTTGTCACTTCAGCAAGACAAATCCCGTCACATCAGTCACTAAGTGTGTTCGTTCTTTTTAACATGAACAGTATTCAACTTAACCTGAAATAGTTGAGCTTTACTCAATCATACGAGCCGTTTTACACTAGTGTCAATAAGAAAGCGTTGATCGGATTTTCGAACCAGCGCGACGAAGGTATCGCGCCGCTTCTTGCATCGATACCAAAGGGGGATTTTCATCATGAAATTCGCAAAACGTACACAAAAAACCGGTAAATCAGGCTTAGAGGATCTGTTCGCGGCTTCCGGCCCGAATGTCATTTCCTTTGCCGGCGGTTATCCGGATCGCAGCCTGTTCCCGACACAGCAGCTCAACCGCGCTTTTAAGCACAGCTTCACCAGTGGCGATACCGAGTTGCTGCAATACGCCAGCACGCAAGGTTACCTGCCACTCCGGGAAAAGATTGCGGCGCGGCTGCGAGCCACCGGTATGCCGACACGTGCGGCCGATATCATGATGACGCAAGGTGCCCAGCAAGGCATCGATCTGGTTGCGCGGTTAATGCTTGATCCTGGCGACGGCCTGGTGGTTGAAGCGCCAACTTACTTAGGCGCCTTGGCTGCATTTAATGCTTATCAGCCAACTTACTACGAGGTGCCGATGCAGGACGACGGCATTGACATCAACGCTTTGCAACGGGTTTTGATGAGCCGCTCCGTCAAGTTCATCTACACGGTTCCGGATTTTCAAAATCCAACCGGCATCGTGATGTCGCTCGCCAAACGGAAAGCCCTGATTCGCCTGGCCAATCAATACGATGTGATGATTCTTGAAGACAATCCTTACCGTGACCTTCGCTACGACGGCAAGCCGTTGCCAACCATTAAGTCTTTGGATACAGAAGGTCGGGTCATCTATCTCGGCAGTTTCAGCAAGATCCTCTCGCCTAGTTTGCGGATGGGCTGGTTAGTTGCTGCGCCGGAGCTTTTAAAAGAGCTGATTGCATTAAAAGGCGGCAGTGACCTGGAATCCAGCAACCTGACCATGCACGGGATCAATGATTACATGGAAGAAAACGATCTGGATGCGCACATCAAGCAGATTCAGGATCGTTACCGTGAGAAGAAAGACGCGATGGTTGACGCCATGACCCGCTACATGCCAGCCGAAGCCCACTTCAACAATCCTGACGGCGGCTTCTTCCTGTGGCTCACCATGCCCGCCGGTTTTGACATGGGTGCCTTCATGAAGCAACATCTATTGCCGGAAAACAACATCTCCTATGTGCCATCGGCCAATCTATATGCGACCTCCGCACAGGTCAACGGCGCCCGCCTCAACTTCACCGGTCCGACCTTGGATCAGATCGACACCGGTATCAAAGCATTAGGCGATGCTTTGAAGATGGCATTGCACCAACCTACCTTGGTTGCCGAGCGGGCTTAGTTCCCTGACGAACCGTATTGCTTAGGTGGTAAACTTTACAAAATGACAAAGTAACCATCACATTTTCGTCAAACTTTGCCAGTAGTATTGGCACCATAGAAATGAGCCACCCACTCATTCCTAAACCCCAACCTAATTTTCATTTTTCTCCTCCAAAAAAAAGATGATTGGCCCCCATCCGATCATCACCCCAAAAAAGGCCCGCTGCGTTTGGCAGCGAGCCTTTTGTTGTGGACTTATAAACTATTGAAAACTAATGTCGGCGCTGCTTAAACTAAGCGGTCAACACCAAAGCTTGACGGATCGTCTTTCTTGTCCTCTTGCTTGTCATCGGCCTCAGCTGGCTTTTCAGTCTTAGCTTCGTCGGTTGACTTGACGTCTTTTTTAGCGTCCTTCTTGTCGTCGTCCGTTTCTTCCGGCTTCTTAGGTGCAGCCTGTTCGCGGATTTTGGCTTCAATTTCCTTGGAAATTTCCGGATGTTCGTCCAGATAATGGGAGGCGTTCACAAGGCCTTGGCCCAGACGCTCTTTGCCATAGTTGTACCAGGATCCTGACTTAGTGATGACATCAAACTTACTGTCTTTTTCCGTCACTAAGTTGATCATGTCGGTGTTGTGCTCAATCCCATGGCCAAATGACATCGTGGTTTCAACCGTCTTAAATGGTGGTGCCACCTTGTTCTTGGTAACCTTCAGTTTGCTGGCAAAACCGATTACGTCTTTACCATCTTTGACTTGCTGGCCTTTTTTGACCTCAATACGAACCGAGGCATAAAACTTCAAGGCGCGTCCACCCGGCGTAACTTCCGGATTACCAAACATCACGCCGACTTTTTCCCGCAACTGATTGATAAAGATGACCAATGTATTGGTATTGTTAATCGACCCGGCCATTTTACGCAGCGCTTGCGACATTAGCCGCGCCTGCAAACCGACATGACTGTCACCAATGGCGCCTTCGATTTCAGCCTTGGGAACCAAAGCGGCAACGGAATCAATCACGACAATATCAACGGCGGCGGATTCGATCAGCATTTCGGCAATTTCCAATCCCTGTTCACCCGAGTTTGGCTGGGATAACAGAAGGTCGTCAATGTTAACCCCCAATTCAGCCGCATATTTTGGATCCATCGCGTTTTCGGCATCAATATAAGCTGCCTTGCCGCCGGATTTTTGCAACTCGGCGATCGTCTGTAACGCAATTGTGGTTTTCCCGGTACTTTCAGGACCATAGATTTCCACAATCCGGCCGCGTGGCAACCCGCCGACACCAAGTGCCAAATCTAATGAAAGAATGCCAGTCGAAACAACATCAACCTTCAGTTCCGGCCGATCACCCATTTTCATCACGGCGCCTTCACCAAACGCCTTCTTGATTTTCTGCAGCGCCTTTTCTAATTCGGTTTCGCGATCTGTGGTATCAGATTTTGTATTAGCATTCTTTGTGGTCGTTTTTTTCGCCATATTTGTCTCCTTAATTACGCGCACACAGCGCTTAAAATACACTAGTTACATTATCGAACATGCGTTTGTTTTTTGCAAGCTTTTCGTTCAACAAAACGGATTTTTCTGCGTGCCAAATTGTTTTCCCTTCTATTTTACCTGAAGCAACCGGGCGATTGGGAAAAACCTGCTGTTATTGATGGGCTGAAAACGCGGTCGCTGGCGCAGGAGTTTGCGTGTAAAGGCCTCTAGACAAAAGTTCTCTACTGCGTCTCTGAAACGCGCTCGCAGGCCCAGAAACCTACGCATAAGGACCTCGAACCTAAATGGCCAAAGCCCAGCCATTTAGGTTCGAGGCCACTTATGCTCCGGTTTCTAAGCGGGCCTGCTCACGCTCTGTTGAAAACATGCTATGATGGTTCGGTCAGTGATGGCAATCATACACACAAGGTGGAGAAAAACAATGATGTTCATGGGTTCCATTGTCAACGGCTTAACCATTATCGGCGGCGGTCTGCTTGGGCTGGTCTTGCACAATATTAGCGATAACGCCAAGGATACGATCACCAAAAGTCTAGGGCTTGGCACGTTTGCGCTAGGCATTCAGATGGCGTTGCAGACCAAAAGCTTCATTGTCATCATCATTAGCCTGTGTCTTGGTGGCCTGTTGGGTGAGTGGCTGCATATCGAAGACGGCATGAATCATCTCGGCCTCAAACTGCAGGAACGCTTTGCAAAAGGCAACAGCCACTTTGCAGAGGGTTTCGTCACCGCGACGTTAATCGCCGTCATCGGTGCCATGAGCATTCTGGGCGCGATCCAGGCCGGCGTGTCCGGTGATAACGCCACACTTTACACGAAAGCAGTCATGGATGGCTTCATGGCCATCATGATGACCGCTTCACTTGGCGTCGGCGTTATGTTCTCCGCCATCCCCGTGGTTTTATATCAAGGTACCATCACATTGTTAGCCAGTTTCCTAGTCCAGTTCATTCCCAAAACCTTGTTGGCGACGTCCTTGCGCGAAATCGGCGCAATTGGCGGCTTGATGATTCTGGGCATCGGCTTGAATCTCATGGACATCACCAAAATTCGGATCTCCAATCTTTTGCCAGGGTTACTCGTTCTCCTGGCAATTCTGACTGGTCAGTATTTTCTATAAATTAGGCATCTAAAAAGCAGGCCGCGCCTTGACCTGCTTTTTAATAGTCTGTTACCTATTACTATTTTTGCGCTCCGATCAGAAATTAGGAATCAATCCTTGCCGGCCGCTTTGAAAACGCCGATAAACCACTTTACAATGCCAATCACGGATTTTGGTCAAAATGCGCGAATTCGCATCGTGATACCAATAGCGCAGATCGTCTTTAATGTACAAACGATTCAACCATGCATGATCGTGCCGTAAGAATGTGAAGCTCTCAAGTAAATCCTGCTCGCGCCAGACATCTGGCAACAGAAACTGGCTTCGCGTAAAGCGTTTTAACTGCCGTCCTGAATAATAAACCCGTTCAATCCGACCGATGAAAAACGCGGTATGCCCTTTGCCGACATATGGCGCCATTGGTGCGACAATCAGTCCACCGCGAAGCCGCTCAAACCAGTCAGTTTGCGGACTTACCTTAATTGCATGCGTAACATCTTTTGGTAACCGGAAGTCCAAAACCAACCCATCCGGACGGCGAACCCGTACAACGATATGTTGCTTCTTCATGTTACCACCCCACTTACCTTGGCCCCTAAGGCGACTTGTACTGCTGAAAAAAGTTTAACACGAAATGTTCGGATTTGCATAAAGAACGTTTGTTTCGTTAATTAACCCTCCGCCAAACTAACCAACCTCGGCGACGCAAGCGGTGAATTCAAATGTGAACACAATCACCACAAAGATATAATAGAATATTGCATTTGCCTTCACATTTCATTCACACCCTGTCTGTAGTATAAGAAACATAGAAATGAGCTACCCACTCATTCCTAAAACCCCAACCCAACTTTTTCATTTTTACTCCTCCAAAGTAGAAATCGTCGATCGTCCCCCAAACGATCAGACACCCCCAGCAGACCGCCCACCCAGCGGTCTGCTTTTTTTGTGTGAGCGTGAGCCAGCCCGGTTAGAAACCGGAGCATAAGTGGCCTC
Source organism: Lacticaseibacillus zeae subsp. silagei (assembly GCF_030770335.1). Lineage (NCBI taxonomy): Bacteria > Bacillati > Bacillota > Bacilli > Lactobacillales > Lactobacillaceae > Lacticaseibacillus > Lacticaseibacillus zeae. Next base: position 2,688,492 of record NZ_CP132484.1, read on the forward strand.
GAGCCTGAATGGCTGGGCTTTGGCCATTCAGGCTCGAGGTCCTTATGTGCAGGTTTCTGGGCTGGCGAACGCGTTATAGAAAGCGGAAATAAATTGGCTTTTTGCCTCCAATAGAACGATCTTCAGTCAGTGTTGGCCATTCAGGCTCGAGGTCCTTATTTGCAGGTTTCTAGGCTGGCGAACGCGTTATAGAACACGAAAGCCCGCCCCTCACATTTGCCTCAAATAGAACATCCTCTAACGCAAAAAAAAGCCCCCACACCGGGAGACTTCTCACGCCTACAAACATACCCTAGCGTTTAAACAACGCATACAAAGCATCCGGCGTCCGTGCCGCCTGAAACGCCTTGACAAAATCTTCATGCGTCAGCAACTTCGCCGTATTCGACAAATACTTCAAATGACCGCCACTATCATGTTCCGGAATCAAAAACGAAATCACGGCTGTCACCGGCTTACCATCAAAGGTCTTCCAGTCAACCGGCTGCGCCAAGTGCAACACCAGCATTGCCGACTGCTTAATCGTGGCATCCTGTGCATGTGGAATGGCGATGCCTTTTTCCATCCCAGTCGAACCTTCCACCTCCCGCGCAACATACTTCTTGAAAATCGCATCGGCATCTGTGGCAAGGCCGTTCTTAACCGCCATGTCCGCCAAATAGTGTAAGACATCGTCACGCGTTTTAGCAGGTACATCAACTTCAATATTTTCCTTACTCAAAATATCGCTCGGATCAAAAGTCTGATCAGCCTGATCATCGACCGGCGCCGGCTGGTTGCGTGCCGAATCAACCTTCACCGGTGCCGCCGTCGCATCGTCTGCAGCGCCTTCTGTTGCCAAAGCCGCTTCAACCACGCCGGTTTTCACGCCGCGTTTTCTAGAAGAACGGCCGGCAATCATGGCTAAAAGAACGCCTGATGCAGCCGCACCAACCAGAATCCAGGCGACCCAGAGAAACGGTTTGTTCACCAGTGGCAAAACGATGAACCCGCCGTGGGGTGCTGGCACCTGGATACGCGACATGTACGTCAACACTGCCGCGATCGCCGAGCCAACCATAAAGGCAGGAATGTTCATCAGTGGATTTTTGGCAGCGAACGGAATCGCGCCTTCGGTAATATGCGTCGATCCTAACAAAGCATTGACGTAACCGGCACTGCGCTCATCCCGATTATAAGCTTTAGGATTCAGCAAAACCGAAATCGTGGTTGCCAGTGGCGGTGCGATGCAGGCGGCTGACACACCCGCCATGAAAAAGTAATTACCTTGGGCCAGCAGCGCGGTGCCTGTCAGATACGCAGCTTTGTTAATCGGACCGCCAAAGTCGGCAGCACACATGACGCCGACCACAACGCCTAAAATAATCGGGCTGGAACTCTCAAGCCCTTTTAACCACGCCATCAAGCCGAGATTCATCGCCTTCATTGGCGTGTTGATCAGATACATAATCGAACCGGCGATGAAGACCCCTAATACTGGATAAAGGAAAATTGCTTTTAGGCCGCGAAATTCCTTGTCAGGCATAAAGGCAAACACTTTTTGTAACATTAGAATAACCAGTCCGGCCATGTAGCCACCGACAATCGCGCCTAGGAATCCGGACCCATTGCCGCCGTTGTACGCAATCATGCCGACTGCCATGCCGACAATCAAGCCAGACCGCTTCGCCACGGCTTCACCGATGTATGCCGCTAAGACTGGCACCATCAAACCCATCGCCGCACTACCGACCGCATTGAGCATGGCCGCGAATTGGTTGTATTCGGCATTCTTCGGGTCAGCCGAGTAAATCCCCCAGAAAAATGAAACGGCGATCAACACCCCACCGGCTACCACCAGCGGCAGCATATGCGAAACCCCGTTCATTAAGCTGGTATAAATCTTATTGCCAATGCCGGCAGTGCTGGTTTCAACATTTTCATCGGCACTAGCCTTGGCTGTCCCGCCTTTTGGCATATAAACCGGTGTACTGTCACTTAAAGCTTCCTTGATGAGTTTGTCCGGCTCGCGGATGCCCGCTGCCACCGGAACATTGACCAGCGGCTTACCGGCAAACCGATCGGCGTCGACATCAATGTCCGAAGCGATGACAACCCCTTTGGCCCCTGAGATCTCAGCCGGCGTCAACGGGTCATCCACGCCAGTCTGCCCGTGTGTTTCCACTTTGATTGTTAGGCCCATCTTTTTGGCAGCCTGTTCCAACGCTTCTTGCGCCATATAAGTATGCGCGATGCCGGTCGCACAGCCGGTTGCCGCAATCAAATCATATTTTGCCATTCTCTAGCCCTCCAGTTGCTTGATTTCAATTTGCGTCAATAATTCATCTGTCTGGGTAAAATCCGTAATCCACGCGCGCCGGGCCGTGTCGCTGCCAGCCGCAATCGCTAATTTCAAAGTGGCGGCCAAATCCTGCTTTTGATACAACCCGGCTAAAAAGGTGCCGAGCATGGTGTCACCAGCGCCTGCCGTGTTGAGCACGTCAATTTTAGGGGCGTTACCGACCAGCGTAACTTCATGATTCATGAACAAAGCTCCGGCAGCACCCAATGAAACCAGAATATTCTGTGCACCGGCGTCCAGTGCGCGATGACCCAAGGCCACCATGGTCGATAGATCAGCCGCGCCGGATTGATCAAACCAGCTCATCAACTCTTCATCATTTGGTTTCACTAACAGTGGCCGATACGCCAAAGCTTTGACGGCTTCAGGATAGGCACTATCGATGATCAGCTGAAAACCTCGCTCCTGACTCAAGGCACCCAGCTTCAGCAAAAAGCTCGGTTCAATGCCCTGCGCAAAACTGCCCGAGACGCAGAGCCAATCTTCGCCGCCAAGCGTGGTCAGTTGTTGATATAATTGTTTTAATGTTGTCGGGCTAATTTCGGGACCGGGATTGACCAGTTTGTATTCGGTGTTGTCACTCACAACCCGCGTAAACACATTAATCCGGGTAAATCCCGCATCTTTATAAAAATGATTGCGAATGCCCTGCTGCGTCAAAAAATCGGCGATATAATCCAGCGTAAAACCACCACCCACGCCGAGCGCGACGTTATCTACACCGCGCCGCTTCAAGATACAGCTGACATTGACGCCTTTCCCATTTGCCTGAATATCATAGCTATCTGTCCGATTCACCGTATTGGGCGCCATTGTCTGGGTTTTAATAAAAAGATCAATGGCCGGATTTAACGTCAGGGTATAAATCAAATTAACCGCTCCTTCATGTCATTCGTTTTTGCTTATCTCCATGTTAACCGCTTTCATTTGAAAAGAGTTTTCTGCTTTCAGCGATTTTGTCACCTGATCGAAAATGTTTTTCAGGAGGTTGTTTATGGCTACACTCAGTCCAACAGAAGCGTATCTTTGGGATTACATCGAAAACCACCAGCAGACAGTCGTCAACGCCTCAATCACGCAATTAAGCGCCGCTGCTAATGTATCGCCTGCCACCATTGTCCGCACGATGAAGAAAAAAGGCTTCAACGGCTACACCGAATTTCGGCATGACTTGTTGAAACGCATTGGCGACGCTGAACCTTTTGGCATTCTTGATCAGGTGGACGATCAAATTAAAAAAGTGATCATGCAAAATCAAATCGAGGTTCACAACACCCTCGACAACTTAAAAGTTTCCGTGATTGAAGATTCGGTGCAATTGCTCGCCAAAGCCGAGATCGTCCTGGTGCTCGCCCGCGGCTTGTCAGAAACAATCGCTTCCGAGATCACGCTAAAGCTTCAGCTGCTTGGCAAGTACGCCGAATTTTTCAGCGATCCCAACATTATTCAAACCATTGCCGGCCAAATCAGTCCGAAAGCAGTCGCACTCACAATCACGTTGAATGGTGAAACGCCTGAACTCGTCGCCGCTGCTAAAACACTGGCAGCACGCGACATTCCGCAAATTATTTTGACAACCAACGCCGAAGCGCCCATCGTCAAATACGCTGATGAATTATTTGTGGGCTATAAATCCAAAGCCGCCTATTTCGACAAATATGAGGTAGCTTCGCGTCTGCCACTGCAGGTGATGAGTCGGATTTTACTGGATAGTTATGTGGTACGTAAGCGTAAGGAGGCGCGTTAATCACATCTTGTCGCGTTAAGAACTGAACATTTTACAGACTAAAAATTCGGTTGGACCACTTTTTATACCAGACATGCGAACCGTTTTAAAATAACATAAGTTTGTTAATCAACAATCCTCGACCAATTGCAAAATTTGTCTTGTTCAACTGATAATATATGCTATGCTAATTTCTAAATCAGGTTGTAACGCGAAAATGTGGCAGACCTAAATACCATTCAGGAGAAGAAAAGTTGGACTCGAAAGTACATTACAAACGCTACAAAAGCGGTAAGTTCTGGATAACCGCACTGATCTCAGTCTCGTTTGGCATCATCGGCAGCTTAGCCGTTCCGCAGCTTTGCGAAGCCGTTCCCGTTTACGCAACTTCAATAACAGATGTTTCAATTAAGGTTGGACCCAATGAGTTTGCCCAGTATTTTAAACTCAGTGGTTCAGCCTCTTTTTATCCCAAAGATTCAAAGACCCAAGTGCAACTCACGCCTAACTTACCCGATCGGACAGGGAGCGTTGCCTTAAACACCAAGATTGATATGAGTCAAAGCTTCACACTCAAGGGCCGGTTGTATCTGGGCGACGACCCGGACGGTGCTGACGGCGTGGCTTTTGGATTCGCCGATACGAAACCCGGTGTACTTGGTGGTGCCGGAAATGCTTTTGGCCTAGGCGGACTTAAAAGTGCTTTTGGGGTTAAGTTCGATGTGTATTATAACGGCGTGCATACAGAGAGCGCTTTACCGGATGTCTATCGTGCCAACGAAATGAGCGTTATCTACACGGATCCTGCCAAAGGTGATCAAGTAGTCGGCGTTGACGGTGGCGAAGGGGTCACCCACGCTAAAATTCAGGGCGCAAACGGTCAGTACTCCGAATTGATTGTCAGTTACAATGGCGACAATCATTTCATGACCGTCACCGGAAGCGGCGCAACAATTAAATTCAATGCGGCCCCTTATATCAAAAACGGACAACTATCAATGTTCATCTCTGGGTCAACCGGTGGCAAAATGAACCAACACATGTTTGACTTTGAATCGTTTAGCTTTACGCCGGGATTGGACACAGTGAAAGACAAGTTAAAAAACGATCTTGGCGCCACAATCGCTGCGCCGAAAAATGCCATTAATCAAGACCCGACATTAACGACTGCGCAACGCCAGCAATTATGTGATGCGGTTGATCAGGCCCTTCAGAAAGGACGGTCCCGAATTGATCAAACGACTAAAACCGGCGATGCCATCGCGGCGTTTGATACGGCAAAAGCCAAAATTGACGATATTCACAAGTCCGGTCCGCCACTGGCCGATCAAAAGGCAACCCAAAAGCAGGCGTTAAAAGCCAAACGCGATCAGATTGCCGATGTGAGTTATAAAGATTATGCGTTAACGATGGCTGAAACGAAGCAACAAACGCTCGCTGCTGATCAGGCCTTGGCAGACGCAACAGCGGCGGTTGATGCGGCCAGCGATGCAAACGGCATTAGTCAGGCTGCGGAAAACGGTTTGAAAAAAATTGCTGCGGCCTATCAACCAGGCGTGCCTTTAGCTGACCAAAAAACTGCCCAAAAGAAAGCACTCGCAAATGCAGCAGCTAGCGCTAAGCGAACCATTCAAAATGACCCGACTTTGACAACTACACAGAGGAAGAAGCAATTCGGCCTGGTTGACAATGCCGTGACTGATGGTGAAACCGCCATTGATGCCGCCAATACTGCCGACAAAATCAACAAAGCCCTTGCTGCCGGAAAAACCAGTGTCAATTAAGTGCATCAATCCGGCGTACCCCTAGCCGACCAAAAAGCCGCTCAGAAGCAAACATTGAAAACCAAGCGCGATGAAATTGCCGAGGCTAGCACTAAAGATCTGACATTAACGATTCAAGAAACAAACGATCAAATTGCCAAAGCCGACAAAGCACTATCAGCGGCTAATGCTGCCATTGATGCCGCGACCGAAGCAGATGTCGTCAATCAAGCGGCCGCAGATGGGCTGCAACAGATTACCGCTGCTTATCAACCGGGAGCTCCTTTAGCTGACCAAAAGGCGGCGCAGAAAAAAGCGCTAAAAACCGAACGCGACCGAATTGCGGATGTGAGTTATAACGATTATGCGCTAACGCTTGCGGAAACGAAGCAACAAACCAGCGTTGCCGATCAAGCATTAGCCGATGCCAGTGCGGCCGTTGATGCAGCAGCAAGCGCAGATGCGATCAACAAAGCGGCGGCAAGTGGGTTGAAGCAAATCGCTGCTGCCTATCAACCTGGCGTTCCCTTAGCAGACCAAAGAGTCAAGAAAAAGCAAGCATTAGCAGACACAGCTACCAAGGCCAAGCAATTCATTCAAAGTGATCAAACTTTGACAACGGCCGAAAAGAAGACCCAACTTGCTGGCGTTGATACCAAGTTGACAGATGGAGAAGCTGCCATTGACGCAGCCAATACTGCTGATAAAATCAACAAAGCCGAAGCAACCAGTGCGTCTGCTATTTTAAATGTTCATCAACGCGGAACCGACCTCGCCGACCAAAAAACCGCCCGAAAACAGGCATTGAAAACCGAGCGTGATAAGATTGCGGACATCAGCTTTAAAGACTTGACGTTAACGATGGCCGAAACCACCCGCCAAACGGATACGGCCGATCAGGCATTGGCAACTGCCGAAACGGCCATTGATGCTGCCAATGATGCGGATGGTATCGCACAAGCAGCCGATGACGGCTTACAAAAAATCACGGCGGCCTACCAACCTGGCATCCCGTTAGCCGATCAAAGAGCCGCACAGAAAAAAATGCTGGCAACCGAAGCCGCCAACGCGAAGCAAACGATTCAAGCCGATCCGACTTTGACAACCGCTGAAAAGCAAACCCAACTTGCGAGCGTTGATACCACTCTGGCAGACGGTGAAGCGAGCATTGATGCAGTCGGTAATGCCGACAAGATCAACAAAGCTGCAGCAGCCGCCAAAGCCAAGATCAACAAAGTCCCTCAATCCGGGATTGCCGTTGCCGATCAAAAAGCGGCGCAGAAAAAAGCATTGCAAGCCAAGCACGATAAAATCACTGATGTCATCAATCAGGATCTAACGCTAACAAGTGACGCCATGAAGCACCAGATTAGCCAAGCTGATCAGGCTTTTGCTGATGCCACTGCGGCCATTGATACAGCTGCCGATGCAGATGCTATCAATCAAGCTGCCGAGAATGGCTTAAAGACGATTGCCGCAGCCTATCAACCGGGCAAACCGTTAGCTGACCAAAAAGTTGCGCAGAAACAAGCACTCAAAGCTGAACGCGATCGGATCGCCGATGTCAGCAACAAGGATCTCACATTAACCATGACCGAAACGAATCACCAAATCAGTGTCGCCGATCAAGCGTTGACCGATGCCAGCACAATCGTTGATGCCGCGGCGAGTGCGGACGCAATCAACCAAGCAACCGCAGACGGCCTCCAAAAAATTGCCGCGGCCTATCAACCCGGCGTTCCGTTGACCGACCAAAAAGCTGCGCAAAAAAAAACATTGGCAAACGCCGCCGCCAATATTAAGCAAGCTATTCAAAACGACCCAACGTTGACAACCGCGCAAAAGAACCAGCAAGCCGCCAACGTTGACACCGCCTTGGCTGATAGCGCAACCGCGGTTGACGCAGCGAAAACAGCCGATGCCATCAATAAGGCCGTGGCTGCTGGCAAAACGACGATCAGTCATGCACACCAATCCAGCACCCCCATCACTGATCAAAAAACGACGCAGAAGCAGGCGTTAACCGCCAAACATGCTGAAATTACTGACATTATCAACAAAGATCTCACATTAACGAACAAAGAAAGGAAGCGTCAAATAAGCAAAGCCGATCAAACGCTAACCGATGCCAACGCAGCCATTGATGCTGCTGTCGATGCAGATGCCATTAACCAAGTGACTGATAGTGGACGCAAAAAGATTACTTTCGCTCATCAACCGGGCACGCCACTGGCTGATCAAAAAGCGGCGCAAAAGAAGATGCTGGTTAATGTAGCCGATAAAACCAAACAAAGCCTTCAAAATGACCCGACCTTGACCGCGACGCAAAAACAACAACAGCTTACTAACCTCGACGCTGCCCTAGCTACTGGCGAAGCCAACATTGACGCTGCAAGCAGCGCTGATACTATCAACACAGCTGCAGCGGCAGGTCAGGCCAACATCACCAACGCCCACCAATCTGGAGCTGCCATTGCTGCTCAACAAGCACGCCAAAAACAGGCACTACAAGCCAAACAAACTGCCGTGATCGATCGCATCATTCACGATCCAACATTGACAGCCACGGAAAAGAAAACTCAGACCGCGCTCGTTGATCAGGCTCTTTTAACTGGCAAGCATGCCATTGACGCGGCGGTGACCGCTGATGCGATCCAGCAAGCCGCCACCGTCAGTCAGGATAACATCGACAAAGCCCATCAATCCGGCGCGGCAATCGACGATCAGAAAGCGGCACAAAAGACCCAGCTTACTACCCATGCCAAGCAAATTGAACAAGCCATCAAAGATGCGCCTACTTTGACCACTGCCGAAAAGTTTACCCAACTTGACGCAGTTGCCAAAGCCTTAACGAGCGGACTGAACACCATCGATGCTGCCACCACCGCCGACCAGATCAACGCTGCGACCGCGACTGGCAAGAACAACATCGCAGCAGCGTATCAAGTCGGCCTCCCTTTGAATACTCAAAAAGACGACAAAAAGAAGCAGCTCAACGACACCGTCACCCAAGCGGGACAAACCATCCAGGCTGACGTGACGTTGACGTCTGCTGAAAAGCAGCACCAACTCGACAAGGTTGACCATGCCGCCAAAACGGTTGGCGATGCAATCGATAGCGCTAAAACCGCGGATGCTATCAACGCCGCTTTTGACACTGGCAAAGTTAACATTGAAAAAGTCCACCAATCCGGCACGCCGTTAGCTGATCAAAAAAATGCCCAAAAGCAGGCACTTGCTAATGAACTCGCCAAGGTTAAGCAAGCCATTCAAGCCGACCCGACCTTAACCACTGCCGATAAACAGCAGCAAAGCGATCATGCAGAGGCAGCTAAAACGACAGCTGCAACTGCCATTAACAATGCCAAGTCCGCCGACACGATCAACGCCGCGTTTGACGCCGGCAAAGCCAACCTAGTCACCACTCACCAACCCGGCGCCGCAATTGCCGATCAGCAGGCAGCCAAAAAGCAGGCACTGGATCGTGAGCTCGCCAAAATCAAGCAAGCCATTCAGCATGACCCTACCCTAACTGCTGCCGAAAAACAGCAGCAAACCGCCGCAGCTGATAACGCCGGCAAAATCGCGACAACAAGCCTCAATGCTGCCACAACAGCCGACACAATCAGCGCTGCGTTTAACGGTGGCCAAGCTGCCATTAAAAAGACGCATCAACCGGGCAAAGCCATGGACGATCAAAAAGCGGCGCAAAAGCAAGCGCTAGATAACGCAGCTGCTAAAGTCATCCAAGCGATCCAAGGCGACGCCACGTTAACGGCTGCCCAAAAGCAACAACAAACCAATGCCGCGTCCAAGGCCGCACAAACAACGGCAGCTACCATTGACGCGGCAAAATCCGCTGATGATATCAAGGCAGCGTTCGTTGCAGGCCAAGCTACCGTCACCCGGGTTCATCAATCTGGCAGCCCGATTGCCGCGCAACAAGCCACCCATAAGCAAACGTTAGATCATGAAGCGACCAACACGCGTCGAGCCATTCAGCATGATGCCACATTAACGGCTGCTGAAAAGAAGCAGCAAGCCGCGGCAGTTACCACGGCCAATAAAGCTGCCCAAGCTAACATTGATGCCGCCAAAACCGCTGATGATATTAACAACACGTTTACCACCGGCAAGACGGCCATTGCCCAAGCGCATCAACCCGGTAAACCCATAGCTGACCAAAAAGTAACCCGCAAGTACTCACTAGCCAGTGAGGTTCTTAAAGTTACCCAAACCATTCAAAACGACCCAACCTTGACGGCTACCGAGAAAAGCCAGCAAGCCAATGCCGCTGCCAAAGCCGGAGAAACGGCCAAAAAGACCATTGAGGCGGCCAAAACTGCCGATGCCATCAATACCGCATTTGCTGCTGGCAAAATGGCCATCGCCAAAACTCATCAACCTGGTACCGCCATCGCCGATCAACAAGCCGCGCAAATCCAAGCGCTGGCTCAGGTAGCCGCCAAAACTGTGCAGGCCATTCAAGCAGATCCTACTTTGACAACTGCAGAAAAGCACCAGCAAATTGCTGCAGTCGCCAATGCTCAGAAAACGGCGCAAACCACCATCATGGGCGCCAAAACCGCCGATGCGATCAATGCAGCAACCGTTGCTGGCCGTACCGCCATCAACAATGCCCATCAAATCGGCACTGCGGTTGACCAGCAGCAAACCACCCAGATGCAGGCACTCGCTGATAAAGCCGCAACTATCAAACAAGCCATTCAAGCAGACGTCACCCTCACAGCTGTGGAAAAACGCCAGCAAACAGCGGCAATCAATCAGATTGAAAAGAAAGCGCAGGCCGCCATCAAGGTCGCAACCACCGCGGACGAAATCAACACTGCCGCTACAACCGGAACAGCCGCTGCAGCCAAGGTACATCAAAGTGGACCTTCCATTGACGGGCAAAGGACAGCCCAAAAGAAGGCCATCAGTGTCGTAGCTTCTAAAGTCAAAAAGACCATTCAAGCTGATTCGACACTAACCACATCGGAGAAGCAGCAGCAGCTGACTGCTGTCGACAAAGCGGTGGCAACGGCTCTTTTTGCTATCAATGCTGCCAAGTCAGCAGATACTATCAAGGCCGCTTTTGCTGCCGGCAAGGTTGCGATCACCAATAGTTACCAGACTGGCACCCCGCTCGCCGATCAGAAAACGGCCATGAAACGACTGCTGGTTTCAAAGGTGGATCGCATCAAACGAAGCATCGAAAACGACGCCACCTTAACAATGGTGGACAAACGGCAACAAACCGCGGCTGTTGACAATATTGATCACGTCATTGAAGCCATTCTCACTACTGCCGCTACAGCCGATGCCGTGCACACAGCAACCACCGCCGGTATAACCAACTGCACTAACGCCTATCAAGCTGGTCTCTCTCTTACCGATCAAAAAGTGCAACGCAAACGAGAGCTAGACGCTGTGACAGCAAAAGCCGTTCAGACCATCCAAGCCGACGTTACTTTAACCATAACGGAGAAAAAAGCACAAACCGACGATGTTAATAAGGTTACTCAAATAGCCGTAGCAGCCATCGACGCAGCAAGGAAAGCCGACGCCATCAACGCAGCTTTTGCGATCGGTAAAATCGGTATTAACAGCACGCACCGAGTTGGCCAGCCGTTGGAGAGCCAAAAGACGCATCAAAAGCAAGCAGTAGCAAATGCCGCGAATAACGCTGAACAAACCATCCAAAGCGATCCAACGCTCACGACTGCAGATAAAAAGCAACAAATTGCGGCTGTTGGCGATGCAGCAACACTTGCTGCAAATGCGATCGACACAGCCACCTCCGCCGACACAATCAAAACTGCAGCCAATGCTGGCATCATCGCCATTAACAATATCCACCAAGCCGGCACGCCGATCGCCGATCAAAAAGTGGCACAACCATCGGCGCCTGATGTGGCAACGATCGCCACAGACAATCAAGCCATTGCAGATAACGCTACTTTAGTGGCTTCAGAGAAGTCAGAACAGCCTAGTGCTGTTGATCAAACCGTCCAACAAGCTGAAGCCGCTATCGACGCAACACCGCCAGCCGATGCCATCAACAAAGCACTAGCAGTCAGTGAAGCGTCACCGGATAAGCCGCATCAGCCGAACGCATCATCAACCCCTGAAAAAACCGCTGAAGAAAAGGTAACACAGTCCGAACACGATCAAGTCACTGAACGGATCACAGATGATACGGTTCAGAACCACGAAAATCAAACATCCGCTAAAATCTTGCTTGCTAATCAGTCTTCACTAGATAAGACCTCAACTGATAAACAACACGATCCTGGAGAAACAGTTGATTCTGAAACAGACAATAAGAAGAAACAGCTCAAAACCAATCCGTTGCTGACAGAGGTACAAGAAGAAATAAAAGAACGTCAAACAAACCAGAAAACAGACATCCCCAAAAGCACCAAGCACCATAAAACCGAGATTGAGACCGACAAAGCACGTAACCTTTCGAAGCTTAAACGGCTCCCTGTTCAAGAATCCCCAGAACTTGTTAATCCGGCCAAACCAACAAATCAGGACGCGTCCTTACCACAAACCGGCGACAACAAGTCCCATGGGTTAGCAGTCATGGGTGCCCTAATCTTAGGCATTGCAGGCATGACAACCTCCGGCAAAAAGCGCAAACGTGTGTAAATTGTGACAGCATAAGGTCGGTCAACATTTTTCATCCAAACAAAGAAGCCTTCAATCGGAACTGGCAACAGTTCGTGACTGAAGGCTTCTTTTGTTTGCGTGCGTTGACCTTGTTACACCTTCTAAAATACTGTATAGCTTACGATCTGCCAACTACTCATCCAGACCAACAAACCCATAAGTCGAATCCGTCTGTAACCCCCAAAACTCCGGTAGTTTGTAACTAACAGCGTATTCTAACAAACCCGGGCGATCAAAAGGCAAATACGTTAATCGAAATTGCTGAATGAAGGTTTGGTTCATCGGACGTTGAGGAAAATATTGCTTCACCAACGCCGCATCAACCGGGCCCGCCAAGTTACGTTGTGCATACGGCAACTTATACGGATCCAGTCCACTGTCATCGCGGATTCGTTGATATACCGATACAAACGCATCAAGTTTCTGCAGCCATTCTTGTTTAAGATAGGCAGCATTGATGTTATTAATCGTGTATTGAACCGGTTGATCACCAATCATCCGCAGCCGCTGAATCACGATATAAGCGTCATCGTCACCAAGTTGCATCTTTTTTCTTACCACTGGGTCGTCCCCGAGTTCGACACTTAAAACCTTGGTCCATTCTGGCTGCGTTTTGGCCATATTGAGATCAATTAAATAAACAACGCGGCGATGGTTCTCTTTGGCGACAAAAGTCCCACGTCCCTTAATTCGGGTAACCCAGTTCTCCGATTGAAGCAGATTAAGCACCTTAACGGCAGTTGTTGAACTGACTCCAAAACGCTCTTTAATTTCCGCTTCGCTATAAAACCGATCGCCTTGATTCAACCGGCCGCGATTAAGTTCTTTGATCAATTCGTCCACAATTTCCTGATACTTTGGTTTAGCCACACATAAGCATCCTTTCAACCTATCAGTTTCGGACTGAGTGATTTGAAAATTAATTAGAACGCAAAGAATGACCAACCCATTGCCTGCTAATCACTTCAATTTACCTATCTGTCGGCATAATCGATTTGCGCTATTCTAATAACCCAGTCACTGCCATAAGGATACCCTGTCGCATCAACGGTGAGAACCTTTTTGTTTAGATCCTGCGTAAATGTCAATTTTTCTTGGTTATCCAGCCAGTGAATGGCTTTGATAGGTCGTGTAACGCCAACAAATGACCGCGGATTAACGCCTTCGCCACCAAGAACCACATTGTCGTTCCCCACAACCTGCAAATCAAAAACGCAAAGATAGTCATGCTGATGCGTTCTCAAAACAAAATCTCGTGTGCCATGTCCCGAGGTAATTTCAGTGGGACGTCCCCGGTATAAAACCGGTGCCGCCATCGCTGTCCAGCGTCCCAACAACGCCATGTATGTTTTGGCAGTCATTGGTATGGCACCCTGACCGGTCAATCCGATATTAACCAGAATGTTAGCCTCGATGTGTCGTGCGTGGGCGACTGTTTCAATGATTTCCGCCGGTGATTTGTAATTCAGATCATTCGCGGCAATGCCCCAGTGTTGATTTAACGTGATTGAAATCTCCCCCGCGACATATTTTTCGTTAGGCGCACCATGATAAATCTCATCAGGCGTTCGCCGTTCATACGTCACCACGTCAATTTCGGGATCGCTTACTTGCCCACGATTTTTGAGTCCGGTGTTGTTGACGATAATGGCATCTGGCTGATATTTGCGAATCATGCCATAAAGTTCGGGTAAGTGCCAGTCTGCATCTTTCTTATTCCAGTTGCCGTCAAACCAAAAGCCGCCAACCAGTCCATAGTTTTGGCAAAGCAATTCGACAGAAGACTGTAAGTACTGCAAATACGCCGAAAAATCCTTTTCGTATAAAGGTGAATGCCAGTCATACGTTGCCATGTAGAAAAATGGCAATAGCCCTTCTTTTCGACACGCTGTCACGAACTCACCGATTAAATCTCGCTTTGTTGGCGTATGCATGACATCAAAATCGCTCAAGCCTCTAGTGTCATATAGGAAAAAGCCTTCATGGTGTTTTGTTGTCAAAACAATGTATTTCGCCCCCATCATTTTGGCGGCGTGGGCAATCTTTTCTGGGTCAAACTCATTTGCTGTAAAACTGCTTTTCAATTTTTCGTAGTCGGGTTGCGGCCGTTGATGAATGAATTCAGTCCATTCGCCAACTGCCAATTGAGAATAGAGCCCCCAGTGGATAAACAGCCCTAAACCAAGATCTTCATAACGTTTGATTCGTGGTAATGGTTCTGTCATTTTGTCACCTCATTTGTCTTCCTTGGTACATATCCTAACACATTAGGTTGAATTTTTTAATGCTTTTGTTCTATTATGCCTTTGTTAGGGTTAATCGCTTGCATTGCCTAAAATTTAGTATTTTAACTGCAAGTCCAAAGTATTGAAGTCGGCAAATTAATATGCTACGATTTGCGCGTAAGTCAGACTTAACACATTAAGTAAAACGAGGTGATCAATATGTATGTTCTTGTGAGTCATGGCAATTACGCTGAAGCCACTTTAGCAAGTTGTGAACTAATTGCAGGCAAACTGCCTAATTTCACAACCATTTCTTTTCACGATCCAATGGGTGTAGCAGATCTAATCGCGGCATACGCTAACGCTTTTTCCAAAGTAAAAGATCCTGCTGACTTTATTATCGTGACAGATATTCCAAACGGCTCGCCTGCGAACGCCGCTTTACAGTTCAAGCACCAGCACCCTGAAATTCATGTTTTTTCAGGATTATCGTTAGGACTTTTGCTGGCACTGGCAACTGGAACGCCTATTGCAGAAGCACTTGAACAGTCCAGGGCAATTATCAAAGAACTTTCGCTGCACAACGATCGCGCCGATGTTTTGAAGCAAACGCCCGCCAATCCGGCCGAAGTAGCCAACGAGACCGTCAACCCATTAATCAATATTCGCGTCGATGCTCGACTCATTCACGGGCAGGTTGCAACAATGTGGACGCGAACACTCAACGCCACGCGCATCATGGTCGTTGATGACCAGATCGTCAAAAGTGAGGTCCAAAAGATGACTCTGAAAACCGCAGTTCCCGGCGGCGTTCATCTCAGCATCCTGACGCCAGCCGGAGCTGCAAAACGCATTTTGGCGGATCAATATCAAGGACAACGCGTCTTTCTAATCGTGCGCAACCCCAAGGCTCTACAAGAAATGGTGGCGGCCGGTGTCAAGCTCGATAGCGTCAATGTTGGCAATCTCTCTATGGCTGCAGGTGCCAAGCAAATTGCCAAAAGTGTCGCAGTGACTGCTGAAGATACAACCGTATTCGATTACCTGGCTGCTCATGGCGTCAAACTCTATCACCAAATGGTTCCCAATGATCCAAAAGTTGATTTCATGCCATTACTTAAAAAAGGAGTGTGAGCCACATGGCAATCGCATGGTGGCAAATTCTATTACTGACAATGCTCGCGTTTTGGATGATCATTGATCAGATAACGGTTGGGATTTTAACTAACTATCCCCTACTTTATGGTTTTGTTGCCGGTATCATCATGGGAGATGTCAAAACCGGCCTCGTTGTCGGGGCAACGTTGCAATTGATGGTGTTAGGCGTCGGTACATATGGTGGTGCCAGCATGCCAGACTTCATGACTGGCGCCATCATCGGTACCGCCTACGCCGTCATTTCCGGCAAAGGAATCAACTTTGCCATCGGCCTCGCTATTCCGGTTGGCTTATTAATGGTTCAACTAGACGTTCTTGCCCGATTCACGAACACTTTCTTCCTGCACCGTGTGGATCGCTACATTGAAAAAGGCGACACGAAACGCGTTGCCCGGAATATTGTCTACGGGGTTTTCCCTTGGGGCTTGTCGCGTGCGATTCCGGTCTTCGTGATGTTGCTGGTTGGCAACAGTGTCGTCCAAAAAGTGGTCAATGCCATGCCGGAGTGGCTTTCTAAAGGTCTAACCGCTGCGGGCGGTATTTTACCGGTGGTCGGCATTGCCATTCTTCTACGATTCTTGCCGACAAAAAGATTCATTTCATACTTAGTGATCGGCTTCCTTGCCGCAGCCTATCTCAAAATTCCAATGCTCGGCGTGGCCTTGCTCGGTTTGGCGTTAGCGATTATTTACTACAAGCAAAGCGGTCATTCAGCGAGCAACGATCACGATCAACACGATACACACAAAGGAGGTTTTGAAAATGCCATCGGCGAATACGAAGACTGATCAGCCTGTCAAACTAACCAAACACGATCTCTTTCAGGCGAACTGGCGCTGGCTATGGAGCAGCCAGATTTGTTGGAATTACGAACGGATGATGTCAACCGGTTATCTGTTTACCATGCTGCCAACGCTGAAGAAGTTGTACAAAAATGATCAGGATCTCATCGAAATGATGAAGATGCACAATCAATTTTTCAACACAAATGCTTATGTTGGCGGCTTCATTGTTGGCATGGACATGGCCATTGAGGAAAAGAAAGGCCGCAAAGCCGAAGAAACTGTCGCCGGGCTGAAAGCTGGACTCATGGGTCCGTTCGCTGGCGTGGGTGATACCATTGTCGGCGTCATTCTACCAACCATTTTCGGTTCCATCGGTGCTTACATGGGTCTAAAAGGCAACCCGACCGGTGCGATCTTATGGTTACTGGTTAACTTCGCCGTTCTGATCCTCCGTTTCTTTCTACTGCCGCTGGGCTATTCGCAAGGTGAAAAATTAATTTACGCAGCTGGCGATAAGCTCAATCGCATCACCGATGCAGCGATCCTCCTCGGTGTCACCGTTGTCGGGGCCTTAATCCCCACCGTCGTCTCCGCCAACGTGCCACTTGTTTTCAAAACCGGCAAAGTCGTTTTGAAGGCACAGACGGTACTCAACCAAATCATGCCGTCGCTGGTTCCGGTGGCGTTGGTTGCGTTAAGTTACTGGTTGCTTGGCAAGAAAAAAATGAACTCGACGCGTCTTATTGTTTTGGTATTGATTCTCGGTATCGTTTTAGGTGCTTTCGGGATTATTGGTAAGTCTTAAATTCTCGAATATTAGCCGTAAATCATCAAATTTCTAAAAACGATTCTACTCACTTTGCACGATTAGCCAAAATGCGTGGAATCGTTTTTATGTGTCAATGTCAAGTTTTCTAACAATGGGCACTCTTGTTTTTATAGTTAACTAATAATATGATGAGCTTTTAGAACAATTAGGCTGCTACATTATTAACAATTACCACTTTGATTAACCTAGGATACCAATGCGTTTCTGTATAGTACTATTTTAGATCGTTTATGATGCAAATTACTTTACCCAAAAGAATGAAACATGATACTCTTCTTGTGAGAAAGTGAATAGATGAACATTGTCCCTCGCTTTAAACAAGGAGAAGAAAAATGGAGAAAAAAGTACACTATAAAAGCTACAAGAGTGGCAAGTTTTGGGTTGCCGCCCTCATTTCAGTGTCGCTCGGAACGGTTGGGGTTATCACCATTCCACAGATTTTTGACGCCGTACCGGTCTATGCGGATTCCAGTCCGACTGACGTCACCGTCATGGTCAGACCGAATGAGCTCACAAAATATTTCGGCTTGTTCGGTGTCGCAAAAGTCCTCACCAACTCACCAGATGGGCAACCAGCAAAGGGTGTTCAGGTTGAACTGACACCTAATGTGGCATCTAAAACAGGGAGTGTCGCATTACTCACAAAAATTGACATGACTCAAAGTTTCACGCTCAAAGGCCGTCTCTACCTCGGCAGAAACGGGTTTGGGGCAGATGGCGTTGCTTTCGGTTTCGCTGATGCCGAGCCTGGAAAGATGGGGCAATCTGGTAATGCATTCGGTATAGGTGGATTGCCGAGATCATTTGGCGTCAAATTCGATGAATATTACAATGGCACTGGAGACGGCGTTGCTGGACCCGATCTTGGAACTAAAAACGACTATCCTCAAATGCGACTCGTTCAAACATCTGATGATCAAGTGGGTAAAGTTACGAGTGTGGACGGAAACAAAGGCGAAGTTTATGAAACTTTACCCAAGCCGAATGGTACATTTTCAGATCTGGTTATTGTTTATAATGGCGAAAACAATCAGATGACAATAACCTACGGCGGCAATAAAACTATCTCGTTTGATGCAAAACCGTACATTAAAAACAGTCAATTAGCCATGTTCCTTACTGGCTCTACCGGTGGCTCGTTCAATCAACATGTCTTTGATTTTGAATCGTTTGAATATACACCAGGACTAAGAGCAGTCAAAGCCGACCTTAAAAACCGCCTAGCCATTGAAGCAGACACACAGAAAACGGCGGTTAACGCTGACCCGACCTTAACGGCAAAGGAACGTCAGGATCAGGTCACCGCGATCACCAATGCGCTTAATACTGGACAAGCTGCAATTGACGCAGCAACCAAGACCCCCGATGCAATCGCCGCTTTTGATACCAACAAGCCCCTCATCCAGGCTATACACACGCCCGGTCAACCATTAGCGGATCGAAAAGCGGACAGAAAGACAAAGTTACAGGCCGAGCATGACAAAATTGTAGCTGACATCAACAAAGATCCAACTTTGACCTCTGCAGAAAAGACTCAGCAAATCCAAAATGCTGATGCAGCGTTAATCGATGCCAACACAAAAGTTGATGCTGCTACCGATGCGGATAATGTTGACTCAGCATTTTCGAATGGAAAAGCTGCGATTGATGCCGCCCATAAGCCAGGTGCTACTCTTGATGCGCAACGAACCGCTAAAAAGGCAGTACTAGATACCGAGGCAGCGACAGTAAAAAAAGCCATTCAAGACGACGCCACCCTAACCTCAGCCGAAAAGAAAACACAGTCAGACGCCGTTGATAAGGCCTTGACCGATGCCAAATCCGCCATCGACAATGCCACAACAGCTGACACGATCAACGCCGCTGCGGATACTGGTTTAGCCAATATTAGAAATGCGCACAAATCGGGTCCGTCCTTGGCTGACCAGCGCACCATCCAAAAGCAGGCGTTAAAAGCTAAACACGATCAGGTTGTCAATGACATTACCCTAGATCCAACATTGACGGCGGTCGAGAAGAAAACGCAGATCACTAAAGCGGATCAGGCCCTCACCGATGGCAATGCCGCTATTGACACTGCCGCCACAGCTGATGCGATCAACCAGGCAGCGACTGTTAGCCAAGCAAACATCGACAATGCGCATAAAGTCGGAAAACCGCTCGAGGATCAAAAAAACGCGCAGAGACAACGTCTGAACAATGAAGCAGCTGCGGTTAAGAAAAAGATTCAAGATGATGTCACATTGACAACTGCGGAAAAAAACCAACAAACCGCTAACGTTGATAAAGCACTGACAGACGGTTTAAACGCCGTCAATGACGCGACCACCGCTGACAGCATCATTGCAGCCGGCGATGACGGAATTGCTGCTATTGATAAGGTCTATCAAACCGGCACACCCCTTGATGACCAAAAAACCGCCAAGAAAACGGCGATTGATAACGCGGCCGCCATTGCCAAAAAAGCCATTCAAGACGATCCAACTTTAACAACGGCCGAAAAGCAACAGCAACTCACCGTGGTTGACAAAGCTGTCACAGACGGTAAAAAAGCTATCGACGCCGCTACCAATGCGGATGACGTCAACAAAGCGGCCGATACGGCGATCACCACCATCAATCAGGCTCATCAGCCGGGTAAATCCATCGATGAACAAAAAGACGCCAAGAAGACGGCCATTGATAAAGCTGCTACCGATGCCAAAAAAGCCATTCAAGACGACCCAACCTTAACGACGGCTGAAAAGCAACAGCAAAACGATGCCGTTGATAACGCTGCTGATGCCGGTAAAAAGGCTGTCGACGCCGCTACCAACGCGGATGACATCAACACGGCTGGCGACACCGCCATTACCAATATCGGCAAAATCCACCAGCCTGGGAAATCCATCGATGAACAAAAGGACGCCAAGAAGACGGAACTTGACAATGAAGCTGCCAAGATCAAAACCACGATTCAAGGCGACCCGACGTTGACCACCGATGAAAAGAACAAGCAACTCGATGCGGTTGATAAGGCTCTCGATGCTGGTAAAAAGGCGATCGACGCTGCCACTAACGCCGATGACATCAACACGGCCACTGACACTGCTAAAACCAACATTGACAATGCCTATCAACCTGGCACTTCAATTGACGACCAGAAAAAGGCACAGAAAGAAGCACTTGAAAAGGAAGCCCAGACCGTCAAAGAGGCCATTCAAAATGACCCGACTTTGACGACGGTCGAAAAGCAACAGCAGACCGATAACGTCGATAACGCGCTAAAAGACGCTGAAGCTGCCATTGATAAGGCCACGACCGCTGACGAGATCAACACCGCCACTGCCACCGGTAAAACCAACATCGACAACGCCCACAAGCCGGGCATCTCGCTTGACGACCAAAAGGCTGATCAAAAGAAGAAACTTGAAGACGAGGCTGCTGCTGTCAAAAAAGCCATTCAGGATGACCCAACTTTGACGACTGCTCAGAAGAAACAGCAGACGGACAATGTTGATAAGGCTTTAAAGGATGCAAAGGATGCGATTGACGCCGCCAAAGATGCCGATAGCATCAACCAGGCATTTTCTGATGGCAAAACCGCCATTGATGCGACCCACCAGCCTGGCCAAAAGCTCGAAGACCAAAAGGCTGCGCAAAAGAAAGCCCTTGAAGACGAAGCTGACGCCGTCAAAAAAGCGATTCAAGATGACCCAACCCTGACAACGGCCGAAAAACAACAACAGACAGCAGACGTTGACAAGGCGCTAAAGGATGCTGAAGATACGATTGATGCCGCGACGAATGCGGATGGCGTCAACCAGGCATTTTCTGATGGCAAAACCAACATCGACAACGCCCATCAACCAGGCGCAAGTATCGATGATCAGAAAGCCGCCCAGAAGAAGTCGCTGGCCGATGAAGCTGCCAAGGTTAAACAAGCGATTCAAGACGATCCGACGCTCACCACCGCTGAAAAGCAGCAGCAAAGCGACAATGTGGACAAGGCGCTCAAAGATGGCGAAGCGGCCATTGATGCGGCCAAGAATGCGGACGAAATCAATCAAGCTTTCGATACCGGCAAAGTGAACATTGACAACGCTCACCAACCGGGTACCAGTCTCGATGATCAAAAGGCCGCCCAGAAGAAGTCACTGGCCGATGAAGCTGCCAAGGTTAAAAAGGAAATCCAAGACGATCCGACCCTGACCACGGCGGAGAAGAATCAGCAATCTGCCAATGTTGACCAAGCGCTCAAAGATGGTGAAGCGGCCATTGACGCGGCTTCTAACGCCGATGAAGTCAATGACGCCTTCAACACGGGTAAGATCAATATCGATAATGCCCACCAACCAGGCAAAACGATTGATGAACAACAAACCCTTCAGAAGAAGTCGTTGAACGACGAGGCCGCCAAGGTGACCCAGGAAATTCAAAACGACCCAACTTTGACAACTGCTGAAAAGCAAAAGCAGATACAGGATGTTGCTGACGCTCTCAAAGCTGGCGAGGCTGCTATCGACGCGGCTACCACCGCTGATGAAGTCAACCAGGCCTTTAACACCGGCAAAATCAACATCGACAATGCTCACAAGCCAGGCACAGCAGTCAATGACCAAAAAGAAGCCCAGAAGAAGTCACTTGCTGAAGAAGCAGCCAAAGTTAAACAAGCGATTCAAGATGATCCAACCTTGACCACAGCGGAGAAG
Source organism: Lacticaseibacillus zeae subsp. silagei (assembly GCF_030770335.1). Taxonomy (NCBI): domain Bacteria; kingdom Bacillati; phylum Bacillota; class Bacilli; order Lactobacillales; family Lactobacillaceae; genus Lacticaseibacillus; species Lacticaseibacillus zeae. Next base: position 2,710,685 of record NZ_CP132484.1, read on the forward strand.
AACCAGCAAACTGCCAACGTTGACCAGGCGTTCAAAGATGGTGAAGCCGCCATTGACGCTGCGACCAATGCCGATGACATCAACAAGGCGTTTGAGACCGGCAAAATCAACATTGACAACGCTCATCAACCGGGTAAGTCTATCGATGATCAAAAGAATGCCCAGAAGAAGCTTTTAGATGAAGAAGCTGCCAAAGTTAAGCAAGACATTCAAAACGATCCAACCTTAACCGCTATCGAGAAACAGCAACAGACCGAAAACGTCGACAAGGCACTCAAAGACGGCAACGCTGCGATCGACGCCGCCACCAATGCTGATGACATCAACAAGGCCTTTGACACTGGCAAAACCAACATCGACAACGCCCATCAACCAGGCACGAGTCTCGATGGCCAAAAAGAAGCCCAAAAGAAGTCACTGGCCGATGAAGCCGCTAAGGTTAAGCAGGATATCCAAGATGACGCAACGCTCACAACTGTGGAGAAACAACAGCAGTCAGAGAATGTCGATAAAGCCCTCAAAGATGGCGAAGCGGCGATTGATGCGGCAACGAACGCCGATGACATCAACAAAGCTTTTGACACCGGCAAGATCAACATCGACAACGCCCACCAGCCAGGCACCGCTGTGAGCGATCAGCAAGCCGCCCGGAAGAAAGCCCTTGATGAGGAAGCTGCCAAAGTTAAACAGGCGATCCTTGACGACCCAACACTCACGACCGCTGAAAAGCAGAAACAAACCGCCGATGTTGACAAGGCGCTCAAGGACGGCAAGGTAGCCATTGATGCGGCGACAAACGCTGATGACATCAACAAAGCGTTTGATACCGGTAAAATCAACATCGACAACGCTCATCAACCAGGCAAAACGATCGATGACCAAAAAGCCGCGCAGAAACAGTCACTTAATGAAGAAGCCGCTAAAGTTAAGCAGGACATTCAAAATGACCCAACCCTGACCGCCGCGGAAAAGAAACAGCAAACCGTAAACGTCGATAGGGCGCTCAAAGATGGCACTGCTGCCATTGACGCCGCCACCAATGCCGATGAAGCCAACCAAGCGTTCGCTACCGGAAAAATCAACATCGACAAGGCGCACCAACCGGGAACTAAGCTTGATGAACAAAAGGCCGCCCAGAAACAATCGCTGGCCGATGAAGCTGCCAAAGTTAAAAAGGAAATCCAAGCTGATCCAACCCTCACGACCGCGGAAAAACAGCAACAGTCAGAGAATGTTGACAAAGCACTGGTAGACGGCCAAAAGGCAATCGATCAAGCTCAGGATGCCGATAGCGTCAACACGGCATTTGCAACCGGCAAAGCCAATATCGATGCGCAGCACCAACCGGGTAAATCGTTAACTGATCAACGCTTGGCATCAGCAGCCGAAATTGACAAAGAAGCGGCCAAAGTCAAACAGCAAATCGACAACGATCCGCTGCTGACCGATACACAGAAGGCCGAGCAAAAAGCCAACGTGGATCGCGAAGCAGCACTGGCGAAGGATGCATTGGCAAAAGCAACGAATGCGGACGCTTTAAATGCTGCACTCGCTGACGGCATCAAGAAAATTGACGCCCAGTACGTGCCGGGCACAGCCCAAGCACCCGATCCAGCGCCGGGGCCAATGACAGTCGACCCACGCCCGACACCGACCCAGCCACTGTCAACCTCGCAAGCACCAACCTCCCCATTGCCGCGAACCGGCGATAAACCAGCAACCGGCTTAGCTGCACTGGGTGCGTTCATCCTAAGCATGTTCGGCTTCGCGCTGACCGGAAAAAAACGCAAACGTTCTTAAGAAAAGTCAGGTAACCTGAAAATCCTCCATAAGTAACGCAACAAGCCCCCTGATCGAGATGCCGTATCGGCGCTCGACCAGAGGGTTTGTTTCATTCCAAGTTGCTGCCTCAATCATTCGACAAACGGCGCGTTAGCAACGTACGAAATATGCCTCGCATACTGGCCATTATCGTGAATGACTGCAAATTTTCACCAACAACTCTGAAAACTTTACCTCGCCTATTATCCAAATTCTTGTAGCTATTTTATAGCAACTCAGTTAATCAGTATTCAATTATAGTTATTCATTATATACATTAATAGAATCCCTTGTGAGTATTTTATAATATATCAGTTTTCAAAATAATCTAATTGAAAATTAGCACATAATATAGTTTCCTAAATATACTACTTAATAATATTTTATATTATAAAGCGCTTCCATATAAAAATAATGTGTGCTATTCTACTTGTATAAAAACAGACAGCAACGCATTATCACAATTTTAATGAGGGGTAGAAAAAATGGAAAGTAAAGTGCACTATAAACGCTACAAGAGTGGTAAGTTCTGGGCTACCGCTTTGATTTCGATTTCACTCGGAACGTTTGGGGTTATCACCATTCCGCAGATTTTTGAAGCTGTACCGGTGTACGCGGATACCACACCGACTGATATTACCGCTACTGTTAAACCTGATGAGTTCTTGAACTTTTTCCAATTGGGAGGAGGCACGGATCCAAGCCAAGGCTCCGCCATTGCCTATCCATCAGGTCAATTAGGTTTTCAGGTTCAGTTAACCCCTGATGCACCAGGCCAAATAGGAGTTGCCGCGTTAAAGACGAGAATCGATATGAATAAAAGTTTTAAATTTCAAGGCAGACTTTTCCTTGGCACCAAAGCTAACGCGGCAGATGGCGTTGCATTCGGCTTTGCTGATGCAGACCCGGGTGTAACCGGTAAGGCCGGGAACGCATTTGGCATCGGCACATTGAAGAACGCATTTGGGGTCAAGTTCGACGAGTATTACAATGGCCAGGAAGACACCGGCGCTTATTTCAAAGACCCAGGTGTTGAAACGGACTATCCTCAGATGCGCGTTATTCAAACAGTAGGCACACTAGGTAAAGTTAAAAGCATCGAAGGAGCAGAAGGCGAATTTTATCAAAAACTCGAGGATCCAAAGGGCCAATATTTACCATTGCTCGTCGCTTACGATGGCGATTCTAAGCGGTTGACGGTTGCTTATGGTAACAAATCACTTTCATTTGATGCTAAGCCATATATTCAAAACGATCAGCTCTCCATGTTTATTATTGGTTCAACCGGCGAAAAGTCCAATCAGCATCTGTTCGACTTTGAATCATTCACGTACACTCCAGGACTGGACGCGGTTAAAACTGATTTGAAAAACCGATTAGTAACTGAAGCAGATACTCAAAAAACAGCAGTAAATACCGACCCGACGTTAACGACTCCGGAACGCGAAAAACAAGTCACCGACATTAACACTGCTCTCAAAACCGGACAGGATGCGATTGATGCCGCCCCCACGACGCCTGATGCAGTTCACGCTTTTGATACCAACAAACCTCTGATCCAGGCCGTGCATAAACCCGGACAACCACTAGATCAACGAAAAGCTGATAAAAAGAAACAGTTACAGGATGAGCACGACAAAATCGTAGCTGACATCAACAAAGATCCAACACTAACCACTGCACAAAAGACGAAGCAAGTTGGCGACGCAGACACAGCGCTAGCCAACGCTAACACTACGATTGATGCTGCAACTGATGCGGACCAAATTGACCAAGCATTTTTAAATGGCAAAAAAGCGATTGACGACGCCCATCAACCCGGCGCCACGCTTGATGAGCAAAAAACCGCAAAAAAGCAGGCATTAGAAGCCGCGGCAACAAAAGTTAAACAAGACATTCAGAACGATCCAACCTTAACGACTGCCAAGAAGAAGGACCAAACCGATAACGTTGACACAGCCTTAACCACTGGTAAAGACGCGATTGATAAGGCCGATACCGCTGACGCCATCAATACCGCTGCCGACACTGGCTTGGACAATATTCAAAAAGCGCATCAGCCTGGCCTCTCCTTGGAAGAACAGAAAAAGGCTCAAAAGAAAGCCTTGAAGGACAAGTACGATCAAGTTGTTAATGACATTAATAATGACCCTACTTTGACGACCGCACAGAAAAAACCACAAATTAAGAATGCCACTGATGCGTTTAATCAAGGTAACCAAGATATTGATAACGCCGCTACAGCTGATGCAATTAATCAGGCAGCCACAACCAGTCAAGCTAACATCGACAACGCCCATCAAGCCGGCAAACCACTTGAGGATCAAAAAAACGCCCAACGAAAACGGCTGACGGATGAAGCCACTGCAGTCAAGAAAAAGATTCAAGATGATGTCACGCTGACAAAAGCGCAAAAGACCGCACAAACTGTGGCAGTTGATAAGGCCCTGACAGACGGCTTAAAAAATATCAATGACGCTAAAACCGCTGATGCCATTATCACCGCTGCTGACGCTGGTATCACTGATATTGATAAGGCCTACCAACCCGGCACCCCGCTTGATGCGCAAAAAGCCGCCATGAAGACGGCTATTGACAATGCCGCGACTAAAGTTAAAAAAGACATTCAAGATGACCCAACCTTAACCAACGCCGAAAAGCAGCAGCAAATTGATGCGGTTGATAAGGCCGCCACGGTCGGCAAAGATGCTATCGATGCCGCAACCAACGCCGATGACGTGAACACTGCGGCTGAAACCGCGATTACCAACATCAATAACGCGCATCAGCCGGGCAAATCGCTTGATGACCAAAAAAAGGATAAGAAAACGGCCATTGACAATGCTGCAACCGATGCAAAAAAGGCCATTCAAGACGACCCAACTTTAACAACTGCTGAAAAACAGCAGCAATCTGATGCAGTTGATAAAGCTGCCGAAAGCGGCAAAAGGGCTGTTGACACCGCGACCAATGCGGATGCCATCAACACTGCCGCGGACACCGCGATCACCGCCATCGGTAAGATCCATCAGTCCGGCAAAACGCTTGATGACCAAAAGGACGCCAAGAAAACGGCGCTGGACAATGAAGCCGCCAAAGTTAAAAAGGATATTCAAGGCGATCCGACCTTGACCACTGCCGAGAAAAAGCTACAAACCGCTGACGTTGACAAGGCGCTGAAGGATGGCAAAGCCGCCATTGACGCTGCCAAAGATGCCGACAGCATCAACCAGGCATTTTCAGACGGCAAAACGAATATCGACAATGCCTATCAGCCGGGCCGAACGCTTGACGAGCAAAAGAAGGATCAAAAGAAGGCGCTCGAAGAAGAAGGCGAGAAAGTCAAACAGGCGATTCAAAGTGACCCGACGTTGACGACAGCCGAGAAAAACCAGCAAATTGCTGAGGTGGATAAAGCAGTCAAGGATGGCGGCGTTGCGATTGACGCCGGAACCAACACGGACGAGATCAACAAAGCGTTCACGGATGCTAAGAACAATGTTGATCAGGCCCACAAATCCGGCACGGACATCAATGACCAAAAAGACGCTAAGAAGAAGCTACTCGATGATGAAGCAACTAAAGTCAAGCAAGCGATTCAAGACGATCCAACCTTGACCACTGCTGAGAAGAAACAACAAACCGAAAATGCCGATAAAGCGCTCAAAGATGGTAAGGCTGCGATTGACGCCGCCAAGAATGCCGACGACATCAATCAAGCCTTCGACACCGGCAAAACCAATATTGATAACGCCCACCAACCAGGAACAAGTATCGATGATCAAAAAACCGCTCAAAAGAAGTCACTGGTCGATGAAGCTGCTAAGGTCAAAAAGGGCATTCAAGATGATCCGACGCTGACCACCGCTGAAAAGCAGCAGCAAAGCGAAAACGTTGATCAAGCGCTGAAAGATGGTGAAGCGGCCATTGATGCGGCTAAGACTGCTGACGAAATCAATCAAGCCTTCGACACCGGCAAAGTGAACATTGACAACGCTCACCAACCGGGTACCAGTCTCGATGATCAAAAAGCCGCTCAAAAGAAGTCACTGGTCGATGAAGCCACCAAAGTCAAAAAGGATATTCAAGACGACCCTACCCTAACGACAGCGGAAAAGAACCAGCAAGCCGTCAATGTTGATCAAGCACTCAAAGACGGCGAGGCCGCCATTGACGCCGCCACCAATGCCGATGACATCAACAAGGCCTTTGACACTGGCAAAATCAACATCGACAACGCCCATCAACCAGGCACCAGTATCGATGATCAAAAAGCTACTCAAAAGAAGTCACTAGCCGATGAAGCTGCTAAAGTGAAGCAGGACATCAAAGATGATCCAACGCTAACGACTGCCGAAAAGCAGCAACAGTCCGAAAATGTCGATAAGGCATTCAAGGACGGTGAAGCAGCCATTGACGCCGCTACGAATACTGACGAAATCAACCAGGCGTTTGACACCGGCAAAGTCAACATTGACAACGCTCATCAACCGGGCACCGCGATTGATGAGCAGCAGGCCGCTCGCAAGAAAGCGCTCGATGAAGAAGCAGCCAAAGTTAATCAGGACATTCAAAATGATCCGACACTCATGGCCGCGGAAAAGACGCAACAAAGTGCCAATGTCGACAAGGCATTAACAGATGGCAAGGCCGCCATTGACGCCGCCACGACCGCCGACGACATTAACAAAGCCTTTGACACTGGTAAAACCAACATCGACAACGCTCATCAGCCGGGCAAACTGATTGATGATCAAAAGACCGCCCAGAAGAAATCACTTGATGAAGAAGCCGCCAAAGTCAAGCAGGACATCCAAAATGACCCAACGCTGACGACTACTGAAAAGCAGCAACAAGCCGATAACGTTGACAAGGCGCGCAAAGATGGCCAAGCTGCCATTGATGCCGCTACTAGTGTCGATGATATCAACCAGGCGTTTGATACCGGCAAAATCAACATCGACAACGCTCATCAGCCGGGCAAAACGCTCGATGAGCAAAAAGCTGCCCAAAAGAAATCACTGGATGAGGAAGCGACCAAAGTTAAACAGGATATCCAAGACGACCCGACCCTGACAACCGCTGAAAAGCAGCAGCAAACCGCAAACGTTGATAAAGCCCACAAAGATGGTCAAGCTGCCATTGATGCCGCGACCAATGCCGACGACATCAACCAGGCTTTTGAAACCGGCAAAGTGAACATCGATAACGCCCATCAACCGGGCAAAACGCTTGATGAGCAAAAAACCGTCCAAAAGAAATCACTGGATGAGGAAGCAGCCAAAGTTAAGCAGGACATCCAAAATGACCCAACGCTGACGACTACTGAAAAACAACAACAAGCCGACAACGTTGACAAGGCGCGCAAAGACGGCCAGGCCGCCATTGACGCTGCCACAACCCCTGATGAAGTTAATCAGGCTTTTGAAACTGGCAAAGCTAACATCGACGCCCAGCACCAACCTGGCAAATCTTTAGCCGATCAACGCTCGACTGCCACTACCAAAGTTGACAAAGAAGCGGCTAAAGTCAAACAGCAAATCGACAACGACCCGTTGCTGACCGATACGGAAAAAACCGACCAGAAAGCTAAGGTGGATCACGAAGCAACACTGGCTAAAGAAGCCCTAGCAAAAGCGGTTAACGCCGACGCTTTAAATGCAGCACTAGCTGACGGTATCAAGAAAATCGACGCCCAGTACGTGCCAGGTACAATAAAATCACCAACCCCCACTCCTAAACCAGATCCAATGAGTACTTCGCCACGGCCAACAACAACCCACTCACTGTCAACATCGCAAATGCCAACCTCCTCATTGCCAAGAACCGGCGATAAACCAGCAACCGGCTTAGCTGCCCTGGGTGCGTTTATCCTAAGCATGTTCGGCTTTACGCTGACAGGCAAAAAACGCAAACGTTCTTAAAGTGTAAAGTCAGGCCAACTGAAAATTCTCCATAAGTAACGCAACAAGCCCCTTGATCGAGATGCCGTAACGGCACTCGACCAAGGGGCTTGTTTCATTTCAAGGTGGCTGCTTTAATCACTCGACGAACGGCGCTTTAGCAACGTACGAAAGATGCTTCACATACTGGCCTTTGTGTTGGATGGCAGCATATTGCTGCGTGGCATCATAGCCTTTGACATGCTTCAGCGTATAAGAAAGCTTTTGGCCCGTTTTCGAGTAAATCTTAACGTCCTGATAGGTCTGGGTCTTCGGGTACCCTAGCATAACTTGTTTCTTCACTGATAAACGGATTGATTCGGTCCGTCCATTCATTGTGGACTGAAAGCAGCCCTACCACACCCATAACAATGAGTGCGCCAACAACGACTAGCATTTTCTTCGTACGCGTCATGATTCATTGTCCCCCTTTTCCAATCAGTAACCATCGCAAAATACCACCATGTCCGTAAACTTGGTTCAGTTTCTTATTGTTAAAATTCTATGATGGCTGATTGATAATTGCAATTTTTTGACCCGTTATTTGCATAGATGAAAATACGACAAAAGCATCTGCCGTGAACTAGCCTTTTGATAACTTTCACCTGCTGCTCTCAGGTTATCACCCGTCCCCCTGCGCAAGCTTGCCTGCCATCACCTGCTGCAGTTGCACTAGCGCCGTCATCACGACATCCGCATTCTCACCCAAAGCTTCCCGCAAAAAAGCATCATTCTGTTCAAAGTACGCACGAATATGCGCCGCATCATGTTGCGCCTTAGGGGTAAGCTGAATCGCTTTATACCGAGCGTCCTCTTTTGAAGGCGTTCGAACGATCAGCGCCTTACGTTCCATGAGCTGTAGCAGTGCCGTCGCCGATGACTTTTGAATATTGAATTCCCGCTCAACATCGGTTTGGTAAAGACTGCGGTGCGAATCGTTGCGTGCCAAAAAATCGATGATGCTCATCTGTACCTGCGTCAATCCCATTTGCTTGGCCTCGCGATCTGCATATCGTTGCAGATCGTTATTCAGTTTCTTGACCAAGATACCTATCGAATCAGTCATTATATCCTCCATTATCTGAATTACTGCTGGTCCAAAACCAGCCATCTGCTTAAATAACTTGCTTTCAGAAAAATAAGTCGCTATAGTAGCATATAGTTCTATATAGAACTATACACAACGGAGGTTTTTATGACAAGAAAAGTATCAGCTAAATTGTATCTCTCGATTCTCGCCACTGGCCTCATGGCGTTTTGCGGTGTCCTCATCGAAACCGCCATGAATGTCACCTTCCCGACTTTAATGAAACAATTTCAGGTCAATACAGGCACGATTCAATGGCTAACCACTGGGTATTTGTTAGTCGTGTCAATCATCGTCCCTATTTCCGGATTCTTAAAACGCCGCTTCACCACCAAGCAGCTTTTCTTAACCGCAACAGCTTTTTTCATCCTCGGTCTAGCCATTTGTAGTGTCGCAAATGATTTTGCGCTTTTACTGATTGGTCGGTTGATTCAAGGCTGCGGCACCGGAATTACCTTGCCGTTAATGTTCAACATTATTCTGGAACAGGCACCGCTGGATAAAATCGGGTTTTTGATGGGCATTGGCACGTTGGTAACGGCCATTGCGCCAGCACTCGGGCCAACTTATGGCGGGGTTTTGGTGGATCTAAATTGGCATCTCATCTTTATTTTCCTGCTAGTCGTCATGGTGATTGCCTTGTTTCTCGGGCTGTTTTCGATTACGCAAGTCACCAAGCCGGTCCATGTTCATCTAGACGTTATCGCATGGCTCTTGATCGCGATCTTTTTTGCCGGCGCCATTTTAGGCCTTAATCGCATCGAAAACGCGCCAGGCCAGGCTGCAATTTACGGTGTGGTTGCCGTCTTGGGGCTCGTTGGCTATGCATGGCGGTCATTGCATGTCAAAGAGCCTTTAATCAATCTGCGTTTGTTGAAAAACTGGTCATTTGACTGGCACGTTGTCACGTTCCTTATCATTCAGATCATCAACGTCGGCTTTGCCTTTGTCTTGCCGAACTATCTGCAACTCGTCAACCATACGAGTTCATTTACGGCAGGCTTGCTACTGCTACCCGGTGCGGCATTAGGCGCTTGTATGGCACCGATGAGCGGCAAGTTGTATGACAATCTAGGCCCCGGCAAGCCGATTTTTATTGGCTTAGCCTTACAACTGGTCGGTATTCTGTTGTTACTGGCCACCGCCTTAACCGCAACGCCGGTCATCTTGATGTTAGGTTATGCAGCGGTCATGCTAGGCACTGGCTTTGCCATGGGGAACATCATGACAAGCGGCCAGGCCCAGCTAACTCAAACGGAAACAACCGATGGCAATGCGATTTTCAACACCATGCAGCAGTTTTCCGCTGCATTAGGCACGGCCTGCGTTTCTTTAATCGTTGCGCTGGCGCAGGTTCCGACAGCCACTGCCCATAGTACAGCTATTGGCGCCCAGCACGCCTTTTGGTTCCTGCTGATCTTAGCCATCATGGGCGATATTGCAATTGCGATCGGCTTAAAAACCAGACATGCCCAAAACCAGGTCGCAAGTCACGATGCTTAATCGTCATAGCGGCTAATCTCGAAACCTAAAGAAAGCTGAGATGAAAAGTCTCCCTGTCGAAACTGAGCAGGTGTGACTTTTTATCTCAGCTTTTTCTTTTGCTATCATTCGCTGACACTTGGTTGCGTAAATCCTGGCTTTAGGCTTCGGCTTTTCCCGCCTTCACGTCTTCAATCCGCAGCCCGAGCTGTTCCGCAATGCGACTGCCATATTCAGGATCAGCTTGGTAGAAATTATGCGCAGCGAGGATGCGAACTTCCTGGCTCGTTACCTGATTGAGGTTATTGACAATCGTGGTGACCAGCCGGGTGCGCTCGTCTTCGCTCATGACCCGATACAGACGACCGGCTGCCGAGAAGTTATCTTCGTCGTAAGGTTTATAGTTGCCGATTTTGCCATTGACAGCATCTTGATGGATTCGAGCGCTGTGGTCTTCTTCAGGGCCGCCGTGTGAATTAGGCTCGTAGTTAACTGACCGATCCTGCTTGGCAGCCATGAAACCATCACGCGCATAATTGTGCACCGGATTCAATGGCCGATTGACCGGCAGCTGCTCGTAATTGGCGCCGAGTCGATAGCGCTCCGCATCCTTATAGCCAAACAATCGCCCTTGCAGCAACTTATCCGGAGATGCTTCAATCCCCGGAACAAAGTTAGCTGGCGAAAAAGCCGCTTCTTCGACATCGGTAAAATAGTTTTCCGGATTTTCATTCAAAGTAAACTCACCAACTTCAATCAGCGGATAGTCGTGATGAGAAACCACTTTGGTGACATCAAAAATATCGTACTTATAATCCAAGCCTTCCTGATACGGCAAAATCTGGACGTAGACTGTCCACTTGGGGAAGTTGCCCGTTTCAATGGCGCTAAACAAGTCATTTTGCAGATAATCAGTATCGGTTCCGGCTATTTTTGCAGCTACTTCATCGGTCATATTCTGAACCCCTTGTTGGCTGATGAAGTGATACTTAACCCAGTAAGCCTCGCCTTGCGCATTGACCCACTTAAAAGTGTGGCTGCCATAACCATTCATGGTGCGATAGCTCGCGGGATTGCCGCGGTCGCCCATCAGATAAGTCACTTGATGGGTACTTTCCGGTGAATGCGCCCAGAAATCCCACTGCATGTTATTATCCCGCCGATGTGTGCGCGGATCCCGCTTTTGCGAATGAATGAAATCAGGAAACTTCAACGGATCGTTCACGAAAAAGACCGGCGTGTTGTTGCCGACGATGTCATAATTACCAGCTTGCGTGTAAAACTTCAGCGCAAACCCGCGAACATCACGAATCGTGTCGGGATACCCGCTTTCACCGGCAACCTGCGAGAACCGCAATAAAATCGGCGTTTCTTTGCCAACGCCATTAAACAGGTCCGCCTTTGTGTACGCCTTCATGTTATGTGTCAGCTTAAACACACCCTTGGCACCTGCACCTTTCGCATGCACAACACGTTCCGGAATGCGTTCCCGGTTAAAATGGGCCAGTTTCTCTAGCAATTGATAATCCTGCAACAACACTGGCCCGCGTTCGCCAGCGGTCAAACTATGATTGTTATCCGCCCACGCCTGACCTTCGCCTGTGGTTAATTTATCTGTCATGATGAAAATCCCTCCTGAGCGTGAACCAGCCCGGTTAGAAACCGGTTAGACGCTATTATTCAGTCATTAGATTGTGCACAATCATTGTTATTCAATGATAAGGATTATTCAAGCAAACAGCTCGCTTGGCAGCCATTTTAACGCGCCTTTAAACCAACACCTCAACGCCTGCTTTTTCCAAACTCGTCGCCAGTGGTTGATCCGGTCGCGCGTCAGAAACAACGGCCTCCAGCTCATCTTCGTGACACAGGCGGTAATAACTTTTCACATTATATTTTGAGTGGTCGCACAGCAGGATCGTTTTTTCCGCATGTTGCATCATGGCGCGCTTCACGCTGGACTGCTCCTGGCTGGACATGAAGACGCCATCGTTGGTTAAGCCGACACACGACATGAAGAACAGGTTCGCCCGAAAATTATTGAGAAACCCAATCGCATCATCCCCGATAATCGAACCGGCACCATTGCGCAACCGGCCGCCAGTGACAAAGGTCTTGATACTCGGCAAGCCGTCAAGTTCAACCGCAATCCGCAATCCATTGGTAATCACGATGACATGGTTCAGCTTGGCAAGGAATGGTGCCAGAAAAGAAGCCGTTGAACTTGAATCAATGAAAATAGCCTGATTATCGCCGAGAAACACGCTCGCCGTGGCGGCAATTCGGTGCTTCTCCGGCGCTCGCTCCTGTCCCCGAAACAGATACGGCAATTCCAGATTGTCTGCCTTCACCAACTCAACATAACCAAAACTGCGGTGCACCTTATCCAGTCGCTCTAAAGTCATTAAATCCCGGCGCAATGTGGAATTGCTGACAAATAACGTTTTCTCCAAATCCGTCGTACTGACCACTTTTTTATGCTCCAGAATCGTCATGATCCGATTGAGCCTTTCATTTTTAAACACAATATCGTCCCCCTATTCACCCTTACACAGTTTAAAGGGCTGAGAAAGCGGTTGCAAGAAATGACGCTTTGTGGCGAATTATGAAGCTTCTTTGCCGCGTTTCCCGCGCTTTAGCCAGAATGTTCGCCAAGCGCCGCTACGACAGCGTTTTCAACTATAATGACGGTAATCAATCATGGAAGGAAGTTAATCAAAATGGAAATGATGTTTCAGGCGGAACGTGACGATCTTGCCCATACAGTCAGAGTCATGTTCGATCGCAAAGATACCAACGTCGCAGGCGGCAACATGTCGGTCAAGGTTTTTGACGAACAGGAACATCCCTACATCCTCATGACCCCGACATTTATGTCCGAAACTTACTACTCCGAACTACATCCGGCGCAGATTCTGGTCATCGATGCCGAGACCGGCCAAAAAATCGATGGTGTCGGCGATGTGACGCGCGAAGTCAACATGCACGAAAAAGCCTACAACGCACACCCGGGCATTCGCTGCGTCTATCACTCGCACGCAGAAGAGTCCATGTTTTGGGCCACTGCCGGACTCGATATGCCCAACGTCACCGAAGCCACCCGCGAGCTAGGCCGTATCCGCGTGCTACCATTTGCCCCGGCAACGTCCATGGAACTCGCCAACACCGTCTACACGGCGTTGAAAGAAATCGGCGATAAGGCAATGGAAAATGTCTTTCTATTAGACAGCCACGGCATCCTCATCACCAGCACCGATCTCCACATTGCGGCCCGCATCATGGAAACCTTGGAATGGAACGCCCGCATCGCCTATCAGCAAGCCATCTTCATCAAACTAGGCCTACTCGACGACTACCACTCCTGCGGCCAAAATTATCAAAAACCCTACAAAGAAGTCCCACCCATCGCCGTCCCCGGCATCCCAATCAAAGCCAAGCAAGTCCCATTACCCAAAAATCCCCAACGCCCAGCCAACGAAATGCAGCCAGGCGAAGTCGCACCAGCCAGCACCGTAAAATAGGCTGTGATCCAGACCCAACGTCGCTTTATCCCAGTTGTATCAAAAGACAACTAGGATGAAGCGGCTTTTTTGTTGTTCACGGTTAATACTTCAGTTAGGCTAAGCCGCAAAAAGACCGAACACTCCCAGATGGAAATGTTCGGCTATTTTGATTATCTATCAAAAGTTTCACTTGCTAATTCAAGAAGCTAGAAAGATCAAGCAGTGCCAAGGCGAAGCGATCGGAGGCCAGATGGGCTCAGTGGTGAAATTGTTGTTGGTGGGGCGATCTTTGCCCCGCCTACAACAAGGCCGAGCTTTGAGACTCAGCGATTTTTGCTGAGGCTCAAAGTCGTGCCCACCACGTTCCAGCCCAAGCTGGCCGGAGATCGCGGAGTTTGGCACGGCAAGCAATCCATAGCCTACACTTTTCAGTACACCACTTTTGTGCTACGCAATGACACCCTTTTTCAAAATCAAATTCCCGTACAATGCCTGCTCACCAGTCTGCACAATGGCGAAGCACTGCTTGGAATGATCGTAAAAGTCAAACCGCTCCAGCGACTTCAGGTGAAAGTCCGGAAACGCCTTGGCGAGCTCGGCGCGATAGTCGTGCCAGATCGGCGGCTCACCTTCCGGAACATTCTTGTCACCCGGCACAACCGCTTGCACCACCGCCTGATAATCCGCGTACGGATCCAGTGGCATCAGCGTCAAAATGCCCTGCAACAGCGTCGGAATCGTCAAGCCATCAGCCCGAATCACCCGCGCATTATTCGTTCGCGCCGGATAATTAGCATCCGCCAACAAAATCTCGTCGCCATGCCCCATCTCCATCAACGCCTCAACCAGCGCCGGTGACAACTGTTTTGGAATATGCTTCAGCATCACTTCACCCTCTCACGCATGCTTCGTTTCCCAATAATGTTCGATATCTTCCAACGTCCGCCCCTTGGTCTCCAAGACGTTCCGATGAATATAAACTACCGCCAGCGCCGACAACGCCGCAAAAATGTAAAAGACGTTAATCCCTAACGCTTCCAGCATCATCGGGAAAATCAACGACAGTAGGCCATTAAACAAATACTGCGTAAACGTAATGACCCCCATCCCCAACGCCCGTGCTTTTAATGGAAGAATCTCCGGCACATATGACCAAAAGACCGGTCCTAATCCGAACCCGAAAGCAAAGACATACACGAAGATCGCAATGATCGCAATCGTGGCATCGTTAGACCACAGACACAACACAATGGCAGGCGGCACTTGACCGGCGAGACTGATTTCCAGCAACTTCTTCCGCCCCAACCGATCAATAAACGGTAGCGACATCAACGTTGAAATCACCAATGCGCTGCCGACTGCAAAATCGGCAATGATACTAGCATTGGCCATCCCTAAGTTGTGGAAAATCTCAGGGGCATAATACACCGCGGCGTTGATACCGGTAAACACTTGGAAAAAGGTCAAGGTAAACAGCAACAACATCGCCGGTCTAAAAGCCCCAAACAGTTCACGCATCCCCGCTTCTTGGGACTTCAAGCTATCTTGAATATCCTGAATTTCCGATTCGACTTCATCGTCAGTGGCACGGACCCGTTTTAAAACCTGACGCGCTTTGCCAACCTGCTGATCCCGAATCAACCAACGCGGACTTTGCGGCGATAACATCATACCAATCGCAAAAACCGCTGCCGGTACTGCCCCGAGTCCCAGCGTCCACCGCCAACTATCAGTCGGCAGGTTATAGGCACCAACAGCATAAGCCGCCAGAATCCCGACGTTGACGCTTAGTTGATAAAGCGACGACATTAATCCGCGAATATGCGCCGGTGCCAATTCGGAAAGATAGATCAAACCATACATATTGGCGATCCCGGCCGCAACCCCGAGGACAAAGCGGGCAATCATCAACATCACCGTATCCGTTGATAACGCGCTGAAAATGCTTCCGGCAATGAAAATGATCCCGCCGAGGACTAAAACATTGCGGCGTTCAATTTTCTTTTCCATCGCGGTAAAAACAACGATCGACGGCAACGCGCCGAACAGCAGAAACGAAACAACTAGGCCTTTTTCTGCTGAATTTAAGCCGAATGCGGTGGTAATCGACGGCAAGGCCAGCGAAATGGCGCCTGAATCGTAACCATATAACAGCCCGGCAAAACCGCCCAGAATGGCAAACAGGTACACAATCGGTTTCGTTGCCGGTTTGGTAACAGGTTGCTTCGATGTCGTCCCCATATCACTTCGCCTCCATTTTTGGTGGTAACTCAGCCGCTACTGCCTTGCCTTTTTCCACCATCTGTTGAAACGCCTTGAATTGGGCGTCAAGATCCGGCACTACTTGCGGCTGGATCGTCGCAACGGTGTACGACTGCTTCATGGTTGCGGCCACGTCCTCCGGCGCTAATTTTTTCAGCACCAGCAGCTGTGACACAATATTCCCGGTCACACTGGCTTCGATCGGCCCGGCGCTGACCGGCATTTGGGTCAGATCCGCCGTTAGCTGCACTAACAACTGATTCTGGATCCCGCCGCCAAACATATGGATCTTCGTCAGTGGCATTTCCGCACCCTGTTCCAAGTTGAAAATAGTTTGCCGATACGTCATGGCTAGACTTTCCAAAACGGTACGCACCAGCTGACCGCGACTTTGCGGCACCGGCTGACCGGTTTGGTGCAGGAAAGCTTCAATCTTTTCTTCCATCCGACTCGGGCCGGTGAACAACGGATGATTCGGGTCAATGTAGCTGTGCAGGGATTGAGCCGCCTGCGCTTCTGCCGTCATTTTGCCAAAATCAACCATCTCACCTTGATACGACCATTCCCGTTGTAACTCCTGCACGATCCACAGGCCGGTCACATTTTGCAGGAGGCGATTGCTGCCGTCAAAGCAGCCCTCATTGGTCAAGCCGGCATCGGCTGCTGCCAGTGACACAATCGGCTTGACGGTTTTGCGGCCAATGATGGACCAGGTACCGCAACTGATAAATGCGGTTTGTTGCCAATCTTCCGGCGTCAACGGCAGTGCTAACACCGCCGCGGCGGTATCATGCCCGACACCATTGATGACCTGCATCTCCTCATTCAGCTGCAACTCCGCCTGAATCTCCGGCCGCAATGGTCCCAGAACGGCGCCGCCTGTCACCAGCTGACCAAACCAGCTCCGCGGAATACCCAGTTTGTGCAAAACCGCTTCATCCCAGTCACGATTGGCAACATCAAGCAAACCACTGGTGCTGGCAATCGTAAAATCAGTCTGTTTGACACCGGTAAAGAAATACCCAATCAGATTCGGCATCATCAACACATCCGCGCCTTCCGTCAGCAAAAACGGATAACGGGTCACATCGGCAAAAAGTTGCACATTGGTGTTGATCATGGCCGCCTGATTGCCTGTTTCCAAAAACAGCTTGCACGGACTCATGCGCTGGTAAAATGCCTTTTTGACGGCGTCGGTTCGCGAATCTCGGTAACTGTGCGGGGCAAATAACAGCTCACCGCGCTGACTCAGAATGCCATAATCAACGCCCCAGGTATCAATACTCATGCCGTCGATCCGCCCGAGATCCCGCCGCGCAATGGCCAGGCCATACTTGATTTCCTGGAAAATTTTCAAATAATCCCAATACAGATGGCCATTCACCGCCACTGGCTGATTGGAAAAGCGAAACTGCTCTTTTAAGTGAATTTGGTCACCATCAAACTGGCCGGAAATCAAGCGACCGGAACTCGCGCCCAGATCGACGGCAATTAAATTTGTTATTGCCATGGTTATCACTCATTTCCCAGCTATTTGTACAACGGGCCAAAGTTCTTGCAGGCATTGAAGTCTGCCGCTTCGAGATTCTCCGTGCCTAGTGACGACCATGCCCGTGGCCGGAAAATGTCGGCTTCAGGAACATTGTGCATATTTACCGGAATCCGCAAAATCGAAGCCAAGGTGATCAAATCAGCACCGATATGCCCATAACTGATGGCTCCATGATTGGCACCCCAGTTGTCCATCACGTCATAAACCGATTTGAACGCGCCATGTCCGGTCAAAATCGGGACAAAGAATGTTGATGGCCAACCCGGATCGGTCCGTTTGTTGATGATATCGAAAACATTTTCCGGCAAATCAACGGCATATCCTTCTGCCACCTGTAATTCCGGACCCACACCTTTGACCAGATTCAGGCGGGCCATGGTGACTGGCATGCCCTTTTCACCGCCGCGGGTCACATAGTTGGATGAGAAGCCGCCGCCACGGAAGTAGCCAATGTTAGCCGGAATCCAGCGGGTATGGTCAAGATTGGCTTGGGCTTCTTCTTCGCTTAAGTCATAGAACGGTTTAATCGCCGGCTGGCCGTCAATCGTCTCCTGACCGGTGGCATCAAGCGTTTGGGCACCAGAGTTAGAAAGATGCAAGAAGCCGTTCTTGGCTAACCCTTCAAGTTTGGTGCCAGTGACGCGCTCAACAGCTTCAGGACTCCAGTATGTCCGCACATCGGCAAAAATCTGTGGTGTGTTCGTCAACAGGTAGTTGAACAACATGGAGGTCGCATTCAACGAATCATTTTCAGTTGCAAAAACATGTGGCTGATGAATGCCATTCCAGTCGTACTGGGAATTCATGAAGGCTTCCATGTAGTCACCATTTGGAAAATGATCTGTCCACTGCCGCTGCCCTTGGAACCCAGCCGCAATCGCGTTGTGCCCTTCTGCTTCTTCCTTAAAGCCCATGTCGGCAAGTTTCTTATTGCCATCCATCAGGTCACGGGCAATCATGGTCATTTTCACACAGGCAACGAGTTGCTCATGTTTTTGCTCGTCGGTAAATTTGTTCGGATCGTCTTCGTTGTATAGATCCGGGCCAATCGGGGTATTCTTTTCGGCCCAGGCCAAGGCCTTTTCAAATTCTTCCTTATCGTAAATGCCTTCGTCCCAGCGGCGAACAATTTCCGTCATGTCCACATATTCGTTGCGCATCCCTAAGTATTCCTGGAAGAAATCAGGGTCAACGGTCGAACCGGCAATTCCCATCGCAACACTACCGATCGACAGATAGCTCTTGTTGCGCATGATGCCGGTCGCCAGCGCACCTTTGGCAAACCGAATCAGTTTGGTTTTGACATCGTCCGGAATGCTGGTATCATCGGCATCTTGAACATCATGGCCATAAATACCGAACGCCGGGATCCCTTTCTGGGCATGCGCCGCTAACACGGCCGCCAGATAAACGGCGCCTGGACGCTCGGTACCATTGAAGCCCCAAATCGCATGCGGCAGATCCGGTGACATATCCATCGTTTCACTGCCATAGCACCAGCATGGGGTCACCGTAATCGTGCCACAAACTCCGGCGCGATCGAATTTTTCTTTCGACATTGCGGCTTCTTTAACGCCGCCAATGGTCGTGTCGGAAATCACCGTCTGCACCGGCGAGCCATCAGGATATTTAAGCGTCGCCGCCAAAAGATCCGCCACCGAATGCGCCATCTTCATCGTTTGATCTTCCAATGATTCACGAATGCCACGCCGCCGACCATCAATCGTCGGACGAATACCAATCTTCGGGAATGTCATGTTTGTCATTTGTCTTGCCTCCAAATGTGCTGCTTGTCTAGTTACCATCTCGTTAATTTCATCAGCTGACTACGGCTTTTATGATAAGCGCTTTCATTCCACGCGCCAAGGGTTGGCAAAATGATTGAAACTTCGTCAAAAAAAGCGCCAATTTTCGTCATAGTTCATCAAGCTTGTGAATATTTCTTCGTTAAGGTGGGTATACCAAAGGGAACGTTTACGGTGAAAAGCCATAAGTCCACCCTTTCCTTTGCCTTTCAAGAGTGTTAACTTTATTTAATCGGTGTTCATTTCCAAAGAATCAATTAAACATGAGGAAAGGTGATACCCTGTGACTATTAAAAAAGATTCTTTGATTAAGCGAATTGTTTATATGGCAATAATGTACTTTATAGGACCGCTCCCGCTGTCCTTTGTATTAATCATGTCTTATAAAAAGAATATCGTGACACTAATTGCACTCACAGTAGCCTGGGTTTTAGCAAATGCTGCCGTTATATATATTGCATATCGACTCGTTTGTAGATACACGCAAAAGCCCATTCTACAAAAAGCAAACCTCAGCGACCTTCTATATGTCTTCGGGGGCTATGCAACGATTCTGATAAGTAATGGCATTTTAACCTTTTTGAATCATGCAATATATAACCGGGTACAATCACCAAACAATCTGGCCATTGAGAAATCTTTACTCAACCACCATCAGCTAATGGTTGCTGTTCTTATCATCAATCTGATTGTTGTAACTCCCATCGTGGAAGAGTTGATCTATCGAGGAATGGCCTTTAACTTATTTTTCAATTCGAACCAAGTCTGGCTAAAGATACTACTGAGTGCCGTCTTATTTTCATCCGCGCATCAAAGCAATACAATTTTCAGTTTCTTGACCTATGCATTTATAGGCATCATCCTTGGATTTGTCTATTGGAAAAGTGGCAAACTGCAAAATTCGATGGCGTTGCATGCGCTCACTAATCTGGTCGCGGTGTTAGCCATACTTCTTTAACTAACAATTGCTGCAAACAAATCTAAGGAACTCGGCGAACATTCAAACTTTCACAGAGCACATAATCGTCAGCACAAAAGCATAGGAGTGCAAATGAAAAAAGAACCCTTAGCCTCACAAGTCTTTGTTGTATTGGTCATTGCATTCGGCTGGTCATTCCTAGCACAAATTGTCCCAACGCTTATGGTCATGTTCGGTATGGACAATGATGCTTTGCTTGGAAATCCCTGGTATCAAGTATTATTTTTATATGCTGAAGCGATTGGAATTTCCGGCATGTACCTTTACTATCACAAAGACAACGCCTTAATCCCGTTACTTAGTGCAAGGCCCTTGAAAAGCTATCTCTTGGGTTGGCTGCTCGGTCTGCTCTTCTTTTCAGCGATCTGGGGAGTGATTACCGGTCTAGGTGGATATCAGCTTCATTTTGTTTTCAGTAACAATAGCATCGTTCTGGTTCTTTTATTTCTTTTTGGCTATGGCGTGCAGTCAATGTTTGAAGAACTACTGTGTCGCGGCTATGTTATGGGCTACTTTCTGAAAGAGAAGCGGCCTTTGTTGGCAGTTGTCATCAATTCGGCTTTTTTCGCTTTCTTACATATCGCCAACCCGCATTTTGATTGGTATGCTGCCATTGGTCTTTTCTTATTTGGGATTTTGATGTCTGAACTACGCCTCCTTAGCCATAATATTTGGCTAAGCGGTGCTGTACATGCTGCTTGGAATTTTGCCGAAGGAACAATCTTTGGCACTGTCGTTTCGGGCTTACCGAATGTGGGACTGATCATCAAATCTGACAATACGACAACTGCCCAGATGCTGACAGGAGGACTTTTTGGCATCGAGCGAAGTAGCGTTTCAATCATCGCTCATCTTGTTGCAGTTATTGTGCTTGCGTTCGTCATTCTGCAAAGAAAAGACAGAGAACGGCCTGACCAAGCGTCCTCATCAGATTGAGAACCACATCGGTGACTCTCAATCTCGTAACAAGGCTCGGAAAAAAATTTATTTATCAGTTGTTTCTCGCTGATCGTAGAGCTGAAAACAATGAAAGGACACATGCATCCACTCCCATTCGGATTGTGCATGTGTCCTTTTTTGTCGAACTTAATCGATTGATTAGCGTCAGCAGTGCTGCATGCCGAAACAGCTAGGTACAAGCCGTTAAACCAAGCCAACCCACTAATCAAAGCTCAAATGAACCTCAATCCCCATCTTTCGTAGCCAATGGCGATCGGCCACACAATAGTTATCGGCGCCGATGGTATGTAGAAAAGTGAGCATCTCCACGATGTGTTGATACTCGTGCGGTTCGTTGCGGAGTGAACACCGTAATGCTGCCTCAATCATCCTGATGCGGTATTTGAGGAAAATCGTATCGGCGGTGGCAACCAGTCCGCGCAAGTTACCTAACAAGACGTTTGCCGTTGGTACATCATGCTTCTCAATGGCTGCAACTGCCGCGTAGAACAAGCCGCTGGTGAATGGTTCGAGAAAAATATGGGCATGAGCATGTTCAATTTCATGAATGGCCCTGATCAGACAATGCCTGCTGTCTTCAGGATTGGCTAAGTAAATTGAAGCCGCAAACAGTTGAAACTCCAGCAGGAACCACCGGCCAT
The DNA here is from genome assembly GCF_030770335.1 of Lacticaseibacillus zeae subsp. silagei. Classification (NCBI taxonomy): domain Bacteria; kingdom Bacillati; phylum Bacillota; class Bacilli; order Lactobacillales; family Lactobacillaceae; genus Lacticaseibacillus; species Lacticaseibacillus zeae. Next base: position 2,732,719 of record NZ_CP132484.1, read on the forward strand.
TGCCGAGCAAATAATGAATCACCGGCGCAATTGCGTGACCGCGATCCGACTTTTCGTGTTTGAACATGCTGCGATAAGTTTTGAGAACGGTGACGATCATTGCATTGATAGTATCCGGCTTTTCTTCAAACGCAACAATCACTTTGTCTAACTCGCGAGTGTCTTCGGTAAGCGCAGTCTCAGCTAATGTTTGCCACATCTCGGGAATTTCGGTTGAACCATCCACAAGTTCTGCAGTTTCCGGCAATGAAGCATGAACGCGTCGGAACAAGTCGCTGGCAAGCTTAATCGAAATGGTCTGACTGCCTCGTTCAAATCGCGAAATCGTGCTCAAACTGGTGGTGTCGGCAATGTCTGCCATCCGCAGCTGTCGCCGTTTGCGCATAGCTGCCAGCAACAATCCCAAATTTGCAAATGTATCTATCACGGCATTCACCTCTTCAGATTTTCATATATGCAAGTGAAGCTCCAAAAAAATTGTCATCGTCATTGCCCCATCGTATGCTTTTAGCATCGCGGACGTGTTGATGATAAGTGAAAATTTACCCGTTTCACAATAAACGTACGCTTCAATGAAGAAATTTGCGAGCAGAAAGACCGCGACAAGTGAATCTAAAACCTAGGCAAGTGGCACTCGGACAAGATCTCATCAAAATGTTCGGCCGAGCGTTGTTTGTTCCTAACGAGGTGTTTATACATTGGCATTTTTATGGCTGCGTTTACCCAAGAAACGAGTGGTTTTAGCCGTTGTCATCGCTTTATCGATCTGTGTATTACAGATGATTCAACTACTAAAACCGATCCCGGTCGGCAATTCTCCTTATACCCGTTGGCTGTCAATTGACCCCTTCAGTTTTTTACCGATCATCTTTTTCATTTTGTTGCCTTTGATCGCTAGCATCCCCGCCGGAACCTTGTTGAAAAACGATGTTGATTCCGGTTTATTTGCAAAAGTCAAATTGCAATCTTCGTTGCACAAAGTTATGTGGTCCTATATCGGCATTGCCTTTTTAACCGGTTTTGCCATCATTGCATTGGCATTGTTGCTTAATTTTGCGTTCTACTTTACCGTTTTACCCAACATAAAACCAGACAACCTGTTGAACAGTAACATCCTGTTAATTAACCAAAACACGATGTTGGTCAGCCTTTATTATGCCCACCCATTATTACACGTTGCCATTTCGATTCTTTTTGCAAGCGCTTGGGCGGGCCTTTTTTCTGTCTTTGTTACGGTGACGGCGATTTGGATCAAAAACGCCTTTGTTGCCATGAGTCTAGGACTGGTTGCGCAAATTGTTGTGTTGATGCTCAATAGCTTCATCAAGTTACCTAATTCTGTCAGTTACTCTCCCGCTGACTTTTTACATGAAATGGCCCCAACCAATGTCAGTCTCGCGGTCACTGGCATTGTCACTTTGCTGATGCTGATCTATTGCATTGTCGTTTCCCAAATCGGGGTGAAGCATCTTGTACCGTAATGTCATCCGTCAACAGAATCTACTCACGTATGCATTTCTCAAAATTTATGTTGTCTGTGCGGTGATCATATTCATCATCAGCTTAATCGATGGCAACAGCTTAAAACAAGAACTCATGTCAACAGAGAATCTGATCGTAATTATTTTCCCTCGCTACTTAATCTTTTGCGGACTGATTCCGACCTACCTGCTCGCATTACTTGCCACCACTCAGATTCGTTCGCAAGATATTCTGATTTATCAATCGCGAAAAGTGGTCGTTCTTCAAGTGATTTATCGGCTTTGCTTAATCACCATCATCATGGCTGGCGTTTGGACTGTTGGCACCGTTTTAACAATTACCATCAACCACCACTTTTACTTTTTAGTGGCAACCTGGTTCGCAATCTTAGTACGCGCAGTTTGCTTGTGAACGGCATGTTTTCTACTGGGACTGATTGCGACCACACTCACATTCGCAACCAAAAGCAAGTTAATCGCATTTTTCATTAGCTTTTCCATTAGCGCGTTATCTTTTTACCTTGCCACCGCCCATATACCTTCTTTGCTCTTCGACTTTGGCAGTGCAGATACAAACATCGTCTTGATTGGCAAAGAAGCCATCATGTTAGGCGCTACTTTGCTGTTCGTCACGGTCATGACGCAGATTATCGGGAGGAGGGATTTATAGTGTGGCGACTGTTCCAAAATCAGTTTCTCTTTTACTGGCACATTATTCGGATTCGCTTGCTTTTCTGGCTAATCTTTATGAATCTCGCCATCATCACGCTCACTTTCCAGATCGCTGACAATCCCCACACATCCGTCATCAACCTGTTTTTTGATGGTACCAGTTACGCCATGGTTGAAACCCATCATGTTGTCTTGCCGGTCTTGTGGTTTGTTTATTTCTTTGCCCCGCTTTTAATTTCGCTCAACAGCTTCAAGCAGCTGTGGCAGGCGCGCACGATACACCTGCGTGGATTACAAATACCCCCGCGGCAGTTTGCCAATGTCAATTTGCTATTGCTGGGTTTCATCACAACGTCCTATTGTGCGTCGACAATGACCTCAATGTTTCTAGCCTCAATCGCAACATCGCGAGCGGCGCATGCCACCACCCCAGTGGCCTTCAGCGAACTTCTTTGCCTCACTTGGCTAGGTGTTTTCATGCTCCTGTTGATTCAAGCCATTGGCAATCGATTCAATCCGCCACTCGCCTTGGTCGTTCCTGCCACCATCTTAATCGCGACAGCCTATACAGAAAATCGGTTTAACCCATTCAGTTTCCTGATGCTCAGCCGACCCCCAACCACAGGAACTTGGAACGCTATCCTAATTTGGCTCGGCATCGCCATTGTAATGACGCTAAGTTACATCATCATTGACCGCAACATCAAGTTAGCTTGAGGAGGGCCTTATGACATTTATCGAATTACATCAGGTAGCTAAAGTCATCAAGCATCGGCAACTCTTGCACCAAGTCAATGCCAAAATTGACCGCGGCAACATTGCAACACTTGAAGGCATCAACGGCTCTGGCAAAACGTTGATTTTAAAAGCGTTGCTGGGCCTCATTTCCGTTACCGGCAATGTAACAGTCGCCGGTAAAACCGTGCGGACGCAAGATGCTTACCCGATTAAAGCCGGTATCTTAATCGAAAACCCCAGCCTGATCGAGGACTTCACAGCGGCTAAAAACCTGGAACTACTGGCTAGACTGGATCCCAATATCCAATCATCGCAAATTCAGGATTTGCTGACTTATTTTGACCTCGCAAGATTTCCCAAGCAAAAAGTACGCAAGTTTTCTTTAGGTATGAAGCAGAAACTGGGCATTGCGGAGGCGTTTTTAGGCGGCTATCCGCTGATCGTCTTGGACGAACCCACCAATGCGTTAGATCATGACGCCATCGGTAAGTTAGTCCAGCTCATTCATGATTATCATGCCAAAGGTGCCACTTTCATCATCGCCTCGCATGACCACGATTTTGTGGAGGAGGTGGCGACGCAAAAGCTTTTGGTGAAGGAAGGGACGATCAGTGATGCGCACTAAACATAAACTTTTGATAATTACTTTTCTGGTCTTAATCTTAGTGATGTCAATCGGTATTTTCCGTTACCACGAAGTCAATGCAAACCCCAAATCACTCGGCGTTACCAAAGAAGTCTTCATTCATCAAAATCAACTCGTCCATGCCAAGAACGTCGACTTCATGATTCGCAGCGCCCATGTCTCAAGAAGCAAAGACCAAATCTTGGTACCGGTTGAACTGACAATCAAACAAACCGGCCCGGCCGATTATGGGTATAAGAAAAATAACCCCAATTTTTTGGAAAACATGTGGCTGAACACCCCCTATAGCATCAGCACTGCAACGGCTGATGTCACGGATAAAGACAACCAACGTATTCATAAAACCGAGCATCTTTTAGCTGCTAAGCAACCCATTACGTTGCATTTCACGACAAGGCAAGAAAATTATGCGTTACGCAATCAGAAGATGAGATTCAGTTTTTTAGTGCCGGAATCGAATCATTATGTGAAATATTCGCTGTTGCTGGAATAAGTTTCCCACCAAAACAGGCCCCGAAAGCCCGTTAGATCCGGAATTTCAGAGCCCTTAAATTCGCCGATCAAACTGCTCATGCATTATGTATGAATCCAGCATGTCATTTATTTCACGGCATTTTTCGCCTTAGTTACGTTTCGTGTGATGTACGTAAACAGCACGAAGGTAGCAACAAGGACAATGTAGAACAGCAAGTTAGGAACTTTAATGACGACCTGTACAAGCACACTCAGCGCAATGACAACAATATAAGCAAACACGGCAATAAAAAGTTTCTTCAAGGACCCCATCCCTCTCCAGTTTATTAGATCGAAAGCTCAGTTCAAATTCCGACATCATTCATGGACATTCCAAGTCGTCACCCAAGCATAGAAACAACAGCTTCCTTAATCGACAAGGTCTGCACTGTTAGCTCTTACAAAAATTGATCGAGTGTCACTAAAATGAAGCCAACTGAAAAACATTTGCAGTTTAATTGTACATGGATGGCATTAAAAAGGCGATAAAAAGATTTTTCATTCCAACGGTATTTAAGCTAGTTTCAAAAATATCAAAAAGTAGGCATCATACCAATTCAAGAATTAGCTTGCTGATATGATACCTGCTTTTATTGCGTTTTTCAGCAGCTCACAATCCTTACTTCTTATTTTTCTTAGCATTTTCAATCAGCCAAAAAATCCCCGAAAAAATAGCGGGAACGACGATCACCGGTAAAAGAAAAGCGCTGTTGCCATAATAAGAAGCCGCAAAAAGCACGAAACCGTAAATAACAAACACGACTACCCAAATGACTTTTCTAAGCAGCGTCATGCTACATCCTCCTCGTATATTTAAATTACAACCAAGTTCTTGGATAGCTCCGTACTTGGATGTTGCGTGATATTCTCTAGTTGTTCATTGGATTTGGGTCCAACTGGTATAGGCTTTTCCCTCCTGTTGCTAGCTATTGCTAGACTTCACCCCGAGACTGCCGCCCAGATGAATCGAACAAGCACAAACCACAAGCTGCGGGGGCTGGAGATCAGTTCGGTGACTCGCGTTTCACCGAGCAGCTACTGATCCTCAGACAGACTGCTCATACTGCGAGGAAGTACTGTAGGTTCATAATTAGGGAATATCGCGCAGCGCCCAAGCCTATCCATAAATCAGAACAGAAAGGAGGTCCAATTCGATGAACTTGAATGTTGGTATTGATGTTTCAAAAGCAAAGCTTGATTACTGTGGCTTGGATTCTGCCAAGAAGGTTATTTTCCAGGACAAGACCACGAATACCCCTGACGGGGCCGGCCAAATTGAGAAATTAATCCTGGAATGGGCTAAACGCCAAGATGATTCACTAAAGATCGTGATTGGCATGGAAGCCACCTCGGTGTACAACATCCACCCCACACTTTACTTTGAACAAAGCTCAGCGCTCAGTGCGTTGGATGCCACTGTCGTCACGTTGAACCCCAAGATGACTCATCGTTACAGCCAATTGTTTGATGACGACAAGACTGATACCATTGATGCCTTCCACATCGCAGACTTTCTGCGCATTGGCCGGTATCAAGTGCCAGTGACCCGCGACGAGAAACACATTGCCTTACAGCGGCTCACCCGCGAACGGTATCACATCGTCAAACAAATTACAGATGGCAAAAACCACTTCCTCAACAATCTGTACTTCCGATTGAACACACTGGAAGCTGAGCTACCGACTTCTGTGTTCGGAAACACGATGATGACGGTGCTTAGCGGTGAAAAGTACACACTGGACGAAATCGCTCAGATGCCCTTACAGACGCTTACTCAAGATCTTAACCAATTGTCCCACGGTCGCTTTGGTGACCCAGAGGCGATCGCTAAGGCCTTACAAAAAGCCATCCGTAGCTCTTATCGCTTGAGCAAGACGGTTGCCGATTCTGTTGACCAGGTCATGGCGATTTACATCAACCAGATCCGGATGTTACAAAAGCAACTAAAAGCCCTAGACAAGAGCATCACCGACCTGTGTGCCGTCATTGATGGCTCACAGTCAACGCAAAGTATTCCAGGCGTTGGCCCAGTCTACTCGGCTGGACTACTGGCTGAAATTGGTCAGATTGAACGGTTTCCGAGTGAAGCTAGTTTGGCAAGCTATGCCGGACTGGTTTGGCGCAGAAGTCAATCCGGAAACGGTGAGCGGCAACTAACGCCGCGCACGCATAACGGCGATCAGTACTTACGCTATTACCTAATTGAAGCTGCCAACTCGGTAAGAGCGCATGATCCCACATTTGCCAGATTTTACGACAAGAAATACCGGGAGGTGCCAAAATATCAACACCGACGTGCTTGTGTCATGACTGCAAGAAAGCTGGTACGCGTGATCTATGCATTACTTAAAAACCACGAGTTGTATAAACCAGCCAAAGCGGTCTAGCGCGCCAAGCGTCAAGTTAGGGCTTTAGATTCACCTAGAGAAATTACTAAATCCCTGGGCTGGGGGAAGTATACCCTCTGAAAAATGAAACAAGTCTAGATAATTTGAATCACTCCCTTGACTTCAGACCACAAGTCTCGCTTTTTACTGGGGAAAAACCATTAATCGGCGGATTTTTATGCACTGACAATATAACATTTTGAATGTAAAGTAAAGAAAACTGAACGTAGCAAAAAGCCCCGATCGCTCAGGACTTTCTTTGTTTATTAACCTTTACGCGTTACCTCAGACCGCCGTCCTCGTTTCTGCCACGGCAAACGATTGCGCTGTGGCCGATTACGAATCGCGGCCAACATGTCTGCCTGACGCTGGCGATCATCTTGAGCGTCGCGGTTTTCCAACGTGGCCCATTCTTCTGCAGTTAACAGTGCCACGTTTTGCGGCAAGTTTTCCTTGAAGAACTCGCGAATGTCGGCCTCGGGCTGATCAAACATCAAGGAATAGCTGCCGCCTTTTTTGGACCAAAAGGTGACCATGGTACCTTGCTTGATGGTTTCAGTGATAACCCGATCGTAGCGTTGGTAGTCACTTGCATGCGCGACCGAGCCATACGTGATGACTTTGGTTTTGCCTAACCCTTGGCGATACAGCCCGACGCTGGCCACCAGAATCGCCAAGATCACGAGGCGGAGGTTACTGATGGTGTTTGCCGACCAGAACAGCGCAACGATTAACAGCGCTGCGACGATGGCGACCACGACTTTAAGCCAAGAGGACTTGGTTTTGATTTGCAGCTGTCGTTGCTGCTGCCACTCAAGGTAAAGCAATCCGCCTAACAAGAGTGCCGTTGCCGTTACATCTGTCATCTCACATGCCCCCTAGCTTTCAATCCGCGACTTCTACCATTCGGCAATCGTGCCGTCATAATTCTTCCAAGACGGATTATTCCAAACCAAGCCTTCCTGGGCAACTTCTTTGATCTTGTCTTCGTCCATATCAATGCCGAGACCCGGGCCTTTTGGTAGTTGAACATAACTGTCTTTGTATTGGAAAATTTCTTTATTTTTCACAAAGTCGAGCAGGTCAAAGCCTTGATTGTAGTGAATCCCTAGGCTTTGTTCCTGAATGAACACATTTGGCGTGCAGGCGTCGACTTGCAGGGTTGCGGCAAGTGACACCGGTCCATACGGTGCATGCGGCGCGACGCCCATGTCGAAGGCTTCGGCCATCGCGGCAATTTTGCGGGTTTCCAAAATGCCGCCACACAGCGCCACATCCGGCTGCACGATATCAATGGCCCCTTGGCGGAATAGATTCTTAAAGTCCCAGCGCGTGTAAAGCCGTTCGCCGGTTGCCAGCGGAATGGAAACTTCGCGAGCAATGTCATCAAAAGAATCCCAGTTTTCCGGTAACACGACTTCTTCGAGAAACATCGGGTGATACGGTTCCAGCGCATGCGCCAGCACTTTTGCCATTGGCCGGTGAACCCGTCCGTGGAAGTCGATGCCGATTTCCAGCTTATCGCCGACCTGATCACGGATGGAAGCGACGCGATCAACGACGGCCTGAACCTTGTTGTAGGAATCAATGTAGTGTAGTTCTGAGGTTGCGTTCATTTTAATCGCGGTGAAGCCTTTGTCGACCCGTGCTTGCGCCTGTTCGGCAACATCGGATGGGCGATCGCCGCCGATCCAGGAGTACACCCGAATGCGATCGCGCGCCGCCCCGCCAAGCAGTTCATACACCGGCAGATTAAGCGCTTTGCCTTTGATATCCCAAAGCGCCATCTCCAGACCGGAAATAATGGTGCCGTTAATCGGGCCACCGCGGAAGAAGGAGCGGTGCATCTCCTGCCACAGCCGTTCAATCTCGAACGGATCGCGGCCGATCAACTTTTTCCCCATTTCATAGGCGCCCGCGACAACGGTTTCCGTTTTGGTTCCGGAAATCATTTCACCCCAGCCCGTGATGCCTTCATCGGTTGACAATTTAACAAAAATCCATCGTGGCTTAACTTTGTAAACTTTAATATCTGACAGTTTCAATTCAAAAATGCTCCCTTCAAAACAGTTTCAGCGACGTTAACGATTAAGCTTGGGCACTTTTCTGATTCTGGGCGTCCATCGCCGCATTGACATGTTTGATCCCGTCAAAGAAGTACCAGACACCGGCGAAAATAATTAACAATACCGGAATCGAAATCAGCGGATGCCAAGTGAATGCGAAGTAAACCGCAAAGCTTTGAATCATCGAAGTGGCCGCAAATGATGAAATATACAGCGAGTTGGCACCAAGTTTAATGCCGACTGATTTGGCAATTTCCGTCAAAACCGGCGCTGTCGAAGTCCCGCACCACAAAAGCGAAGCGGTGACGACCAAGCCGATGATGATGTTTTTCAGCAAATTGCCGTTTGTCAGTGCCACAACCAAGGCCACTCGGAATGGCACAACTGCCAAGTCAGCAAATGGCAAGACCTGGTTGCCTGGCAAAACCAATGCCATCAGGATGGTCAATGGAATGATGATCAACGCGGTCGTGATAACGTCGGCATTGCCGACAACCACGGCGGCGTCTAAGCCGATGAACAGCTTGCGGCCTTTGAACCGCTTTTCTGACCATTTTTGCGCGGAGTCGGAAATTGGCATCAAGCCTTCCATGAACAGCGAGGTCATTTTTGGAATCAGGACCAAAACCGCCGCCATTGACACACCTAATTGCATAATCTTCATGAGGTTATACCCGGCGAAAAAGCCAATGGCCATCCCGATTAACAGCCCCATGATCATCGAATCACCGAAGAAACCTAAATACTTCTGGGCATCACGAATGGAAAACTTATTGCGCCGCATAAATGGGATACGATCCAGTAACCAATTCAACGGCCACGCGATCACCAATGACGACAGCGCCGAGACGGTCGGCAAGGACACGCCAGGCATACCGAAGAACTTTTCGGTCATCGGCTGTGACCAGTCAGCCAGCTTGAAAGTGACCAGTGCCATGACAATCGATGAACCCACGCCAAGCGCGATGTTCTTCGTGACGAAGTAAACCATGACGCCGACAATGGCCATGTGGTGATAGTTCCAAATATCAACGTCAAGCGTATGCGTGCGCTTGATGATCAAAAGCACAATATTGACGGCCAAAATAGCAAAAATAAGAATCGCGATAATCGGTGATGCCCAAGTCACAGCGGCAATGGAACCCCAGCCGACATCAAGTGCGGTCAGATGGGCACCGGTTCGCTCAACCATGGCTTTGGCAGCCGGTCCGACATTGGTAGTCATGAAGTCCAGAATCAATTTGATCCCGGCAAAACCAATTCCCAACGTCAGCCCGGATTTAAACGCTTTGTCGATGCGCAGGCCAAAAATCATGCCGATAATCGTGATGATAACTGGCAATAACACCGTTGGACCGGCGGCAATCAACCAGTTAAAGACGTCCATTACGATATTCATAAAACGTTATCCCTCCAATTCGGTCAGGCTCCCCTGACCTTGTTGACGCACCTACTCACTTGTCTTTAACCGTTTCGTAAATCTGGTTGAGGGTCTCTTGCGCCCCAACACCGGTTAACAGTGGCAGGCCATGAATATACGGAACCCCGTGTGTTTGCCCTTCAAACTGGCCAGTCGTCACCAGCAAGTCGTAGTTTTCGACTTTGCCGGGCACTTCCATTAACTTTGTCTGGGTCGTTTCAACGTCGACCCCTTTTTCTGCCAAAAAACTCTTAATCTTCGACGCAACCACCGTTGACGTCGCGATACCATTACCACATGCAACTAAAATATGAGCAGCCATAATTTCCGTACCTCCATTTTTTATTCAAATGTTTTCGCCAATAATTGATACAAACCATCCACATCCGCTGCGTCTGCAATGGCGTGGCGTAACTGATCGTCTTGAATGACATCGACAATTTTCTGCAACATCTCGACTTGCCCATGCGGTTCGCCAATGGCCATCATGATGATGACGTCCACGTCCAAGACGTTGTCGACATCCCCCATATCGTGAAACTTAACCGGATGCGCCAAGGTGGCGACCGAAATGGTGGTCTTTTTCACCAGCTGATAATTCGCGTGGGGAATCGCTACGGTCGGTCGCGGTGATGGCAGGCCGGTCGGATATGTCGCTTTCCGATCAAGAATCGCCTGTTTATACCCTTCCTTGACATAACCTTGCGCAAACAAGTTGTCGGCAATCTGACTCAAAGCGTCCAGATTGTCCGTTGCCTCCAAGTGAGGCAGTAATAATTTTTTATCAATGACTAAATCAACTGCCACAGATCCAAGCCCCTTTCTAAAGTGCGTATTTGATATCGACAAAGGCTTGCATAGAAGCCGCCAACCCGTCCACATTCCGGTTAGCCAAATCTTCAGCGTTGAACATCTTGGACCCAATGCCCAGGTAACTAGTCCCATGCGTCAACAGGTCTTTGGCATTTGCCAGCGATACACCGCCAACCGCCATTAATGGCAACTTGCCGAGTGGGGCTTGAATCGCTTTGAAAAAGTCTGACCCGACCGTGGTTGCCGGGAAAATTTTGACAATGTCGGCGCCTTTTTCAAACATGTCGTGTACTTCGGTCGGGGTCATCGCTGCCGGCACCGTGATGACGTCATGCGCTTTGGCGTAAGCGAAAATGTCATCCGTGAATTTGATCGGACTCAGCATAAACTTGGCGCCTTTGGCAATCGCTGCCTTTGCTTCATCCAGCGTTGTGACGGTTCCTGCCCCGATGTGGATACGATCGCCATACTCAGCATTGCCGTTTTCAATAATGTCGAGCGCATGTGGCGTATTCATCGTGACTTCAACACCGAACTGATTTTCAAAACCGGCCATGGCCTGCATGATCGCATCGGCCTGCTCCGGCGTGTAACCGCGCATAATCACGGTAAAAGTTGGATATTCAGATAATTCCATGGTGCCCTCCTTGTGTTTCGTAACGTGCTGCTTGATTTTTTATTTCAGGTTTGCGCCTGATTTGCTTTCGTAACGTTGCAAGATTTCGTAAGCCTGTTGGCCACTTTTAGCGTTCAACAACTGCTTCAAAGTGGTAGTGTCGGCAATGATCTCCGATAGTTCCTGAATCGCTTGCAAATGCTGATCAGTATCTTTAACGGCAATCGGCACGATCATGCGAATGTGAAACCCGTTTGGATAAATCACCGGCTGTTTCAGAATATAAAAGGCAAAGCCATTGTTGAGCACCCCGTTTTCCGGAACTGTGTGGGGAATGGCGACCTCCGTTCCAATGAAGCTGTAATTATCCGCAGCTGCCGTCTCGTCAATTAACGTTTGGCGAAACGGATCGGTCACATAATCCAATCGTTCCAACGGCTCAATTGCTTGCTGCAAGGCGTTTTGCCAATCACGGCTTTGACCGATCTGAATCAGATTCGGCGCCGTCAACGCTGACAAGCGCGGCTGGTGGACTTCCGGCAGATCCTCAACCCCTTGATCGGCTAAAAACCGGCGCAACGCATGATCCAGACCGGCGGAATCCGTAATTTTGGCATGTTTGCGCACAATTGCGGTCAACGCCGAAATGCCTGTTTGGATATTTTTCACGCCGATATCATTCAACACGCGGTACCGCAACTGAACTTGCTCATCTTCGCTTAACAACGGGTGGATGATATATTGCCGCGCCGACGTTTTTAACGGTACCGTGGTGAAAACCAGATCGTAGTCACCGGAAAAGTGTTCAAATTCGCGCGCCGAGGTGGCGGATAAAAAGCTAATTTCCGGAAAAAGCCGGCGCAGATTCTGAATCATCAATTTGGAAACAATCAGGCCGTTGGTACAAACCACTGCGGCGCGCTCCTTGCTGACATGTAGATCGGCTGACTTTTCCAGTTCACCGTCGAAATAAAAGGCAATGAGGTTGCGTTCATCTTCGGGAATAGTTTTACCCGTCAACTTCTCGAGCGGTTCGATAATCGCGTCAATGGTGTCGACCAGAAACCGGTGACGGGGATCGGCGGCCATCACCTGCCCGATGCCGATGTCGCGCAGATGCAAGCCATAGCGCACGCGGAAGATCGCCGGTCGCAAGTGGGCGAGGAGCCGTTTCACAAAGTCATCCTGATCCGCCACTTTGATGAACGTCTGCTGTTCAAACTTGGCAACCATCGTGCGAATCGCCGCAACCAACGCTTGATCCGCGACCCCGACATCCCCGCGAATTGTGTTGGCCGATAACAGCAGAATCACCAACCACTCCGCATCCGAATCACTCGTTAGCCACGACTGGGGAATCAGCGGTTTTAGCTGGGCAAACTCCTGCGTATCGCTGATCTGATGCTCAAAGTATGGTGTATCTTTGGCGCGGTGCGACAGGTTGCGCGTGACGTTCATCAACACCGCCAGCATTAAAAAGCTAAACGACTCATCAGAGTACGTGACATTCCGGACATTTTCGATTTTGTGAATAAAATGAATGACTTGCTCTGTGGGCACCTTGCCTAGCTGCTCGACTGAACTGCGGCCATCGTCATAGGTCAGCAGCTGGGTGACCAGATAATTCAGCAAGTTACGCATCACCTGTTCGGAACCGGCAATAAAATAGCCTGCTTGCCGCGTGTACTTCAGCGTCAATTGGCGCTCTTCGAGGAATCGGCCAACTGCTTTTAAATCAGCTGACGTGGTTGTCCGACTCACGCCGCTGAAATCATAGATGTGCACCAGCGATAACAACTCGTCGCTGACCAGTAAATACAGGCAAATGAGCAAGATGCGCTCGTCTTCTTCGCGATATACATAAGGTTGCGGCGCTTCAGTTGCCTGGACATTGAAAAAGTCAGCTACTTCGCTCGGAGTGACAAACTCACCGCGCGGGGTCCGGGTAATTTTCGGCAGCTGATGATCCACTAGCTCCTGATTAATTTGAGCCAAGGCGTAAGCAAGTTGGCGCCGCGTAATTTTAAATTGTTTTTCCAAATCACCACTTTTCAAATTAGGATGCCGAATAATTTCTGAAAGGATTTGCAAGTTGCGTTTTTTCACTCAACCCTCACCTCCAGGTCCAATGTCAATTGTACGGGACAAAACGCCCGTATGACGGCGCTTTCATTCCGGCTTTTGTCCACCCTATTCGGATCCGGAATGTTCAAGGTGAACTTATGCCTGCATCAAGCGCGTGGTTATCGGTTTTTGCTTGGGTGGAAAAAGAGACAGAGAATGTGAATTGCCATGCCAAACTTCGCAATCTCCGGCCAGCTGGGGCTGGAACGGAGTGGGCACGACTTAGAGCCTCTGCAAAACCGGCAGAGTCTCTAAGCTCGGCCTTGTTGTAGGTGGGGCAAAAGACGCCCCACTAACAACAATTTCACTCCTGAGCCCCATCTGGCCTACGATTACTCCGCCTTGGCACTTACTGCTTTAAAAAAGTTGACCAAATATCCTCTAAGACAACAAAAGACGAGTGAATTTTCCGATCTACAGAAAATTCACTCGTCTTATTGATCCAACGCAAATGTAACGCTATTCTCGTCAATAACTCTGCGCTATTGAAAATGTAATCTTGGATACAGTTATCTAAGCATTCACATGCCCGTCTGCATCTCCTTCACAGCATCAAAGGTAGGATCAACCGCACCATTAAAGTCATCTTTCATGAAGACGCTGTTGACTTCAAAAGCATTGGTTGCTTGGTTAATTTGCCGGTGAAGCAATTGATATTGTATCGGTGATATTTGTGGCGCTATCTTTCTCAAGTGGCGATATGCCGCTGCCTTAATCTCATTTAACGGATAGCCCTTTGTTTCTAGAATGGCGGTTTTCGTCCAGCGATAGGTCGTCTTGCGAATGTGGCTGAAATCCGGCTCCTCATAAGTTCGGCCATCGCGATCAACGGCATAGACAAACATGCCGCCTAAATTTTCACGCGCAAACGTTGCAACAGTATGCATATTTGAGCGTAGAAAATGATTGGGATCGGTGTCATACCAGCGATTCTGATCGCCCTCTTCCGGAAAGGTTAAGCCTGCCAGCAACCGATTTTGTGGAAAGCCAGCTGCTGTATACGTTTGACGCATTTTCTCGGTTCGATTTGGCCCACTGCCATATTGTTGATAACCGAGATTGGAAAAGTAACCCATCACATTTTCAAATGGAGCAAGATAACTGCCATTGGTGTCATAAATCAATAAGGTACCATTTTCCGCTTTTGGTCCTAAATACTGCCCCATTGTCTGAATAATACGGTCTGACAACGCAACTTTTTCGGCGTCAGGGTACTGTTCCATATCAATATCGATGCCGTCCAGTCCCCATTGACCGGACAATTCATAGATCAATGTCTGCACATAATCATCAATCTCGCTTGCGGTTGGATTTTTGCCATATTGCTGAATTAAGCCATCGACCATGCGCCCATAATCCAAAGCACGAACCAGTTTTGCGCCCCGACGATGCATTTCCGGTGCATAGACGGTTTTCAACTTATCGAAAAACGGTTGCGCCTTGGCCTCTTGACCGGCCGGAACATAGCTGAACACGTTGATAATATCAATCCCGTATGGCAAGTCCAGCATACTTTGCGGATTTGGATCCAAAATTGTTGTATTAACCCCGTGCATGGCTTGGTCCCGCCACGCGCGATAATAAACCATAAACGTCTTTTGCGGCGTTTCCGCTGAGGCACTCACTGACTGCGGCTTCACCATCATACTTAAAAAGATCCCGCTGGCGATGATCAGCCAGCCTACCCACCGTAGCTTAAAACCCTTTTTCATTGTCATGACCCTCCAATCAAGCAAAATCAGCTTGCTGACTTCTCACCCAACCGTTCATACAACGCCACGATTTCCTCAGCCAAGTCGCGAAACGTAATGGCTGTCATGACGTGATCTTGGCCGTGAACCATCAAAAGTGACACGGGTTGATGCTGCCCGTTTGCTTCCGCAGTCAACATGCTTGTCTGGGCTTGATGTGCGTCGGCTAAGAAGTGATCGGCTTCTTTAAGTTTGGCCTTTGCCTGTTTAAAGTCGCTAATTTTCGCGGCTCTAATTGCTTCAAATGCGGCATTCTTCGCATTGCCACCAGCCATAATCAGCTGCATCACGACCAGTTGTTGTTGTTCGTCCATGAGCCTCGTCCCCCTCTTCCCTAGATAACTACTTTTATTTTATTGAACATTAATGGCTCAAAATTTATGATCAAAACATCGACAAGCATAGGTCACAGGTCTATGGATTTAATTCTCGTTTCTTTCTTCATGAATAATTGATCGAATCTCTTAAGATCTTAGTGCCAATGCGGAGCAATCGGAGGCGGTTTGGGGCTCAGCCGTGGAATTGTTGTTGGTGGGGCGCTTTTTGCCCCGCCTACAACAAGGCCGAGCTTTGAAACCGCGCACTTTGCGGGTTCAAAGTCGTGCCCACAGCGTTCCAGCCCCAAACCGCCGGAGATTGCGGAGTTTGGCACGGCTCGGAACTTTCTCAGTCCACTTAAGCCATTAAATCAAGCGCTGTCTGCAAGACCCGATCACCTTTCATTAGGCCGTAGTCAGACATATTGATGACAGCGACTGGTATCGACAAGGCTGCTTTAAAGTCGCCTTCCAAATAGCGTACCTGGGGACCGAGCAGTAAAACGTCAGGATGCTCGGCTGTCAGCTTGTCTTTCGCATCTGCTGCCGAGGCTGCGAAGATTTTGACGTTCGCCTTGGTTTGTTCAGCAGCATCCATCATTTTTCTAACCAACATACTGGTCGACATCCCTGCCGCACAAACCAGCATGATGGTTTTCGGATCTTCAGCCATGATCAAGTTCCTCTTTTCTATTGGGTTGATTTTTCAACGTGCACCGAGCAGGAATCAGCATCCGGCACATGACCGGTGGCGGAAACTTGGCGGAACCAGTAGCCAGATTTCTTCAACGACTTCGTTTGATTGCGCAAATTATTGCGGATCAAGCCGTACCGATTTTTATAGGCGTTGAGCCACGACCAGCAATCAATGCCGGTCCAGACAAAATAGCCATGGCAGTTGGCGCCGGCTTCAATCGCCTGGTGCAGGAAGCGTAGGTGATCGGTCATAAATTGAATCCGGTAATCATCCTGCACCACCTCGTCTTGCAAAAAGCGCTCCTCGTCAGCAACGCCGATGCCATTTTCCGCCACAAACCAGTCGATGTTGCCATAACGATTTTTAATGGTCATCGCAATGTCATAAAGTGCATCGGGATAAATTTCCCAGCCTTTATCGAGATTCATTTTGCGTCCCGGCATATCGTATTCGTCAAAATAAATGTCCGGCAACCACGGCTGCAGGCTGTCAGGTGCCACATCGGGCGCCTGCACACGACAGGGGTGGTAATAATTCACGCCGAGCACATCAATGTGATTGGCCGCAATGACCGCTAATTCCTCAGGCGTTGACGCCCACAAAACGTGATCCTGCCTCAATCGTTCGACCAGCGCCTCCGGGAAACGCCCATGAATGGCCGGTTCCAAATACAGGTCATTGGCCCACAGCTCCGCAAACCGGGCCGCTTCCCGATCGCCATCAGACTGGGTAGCCGGATAAACCGGCGTCAAGTTGATGATCGTGCCGATGATCGCATCCGGATGCTGATTGATCTCGCGAAATGCCGCTACCGCCTTGGCACTGGCCAAATTGAGGTTATACGCAACCTGAACCGCCGCCTTACCATCAACCAGATTGGGATAGTGAAATTGATATAAATACTGTCCATCCACAATCACCTTGGGCTCATTAAACGTAAACCAGTGCGTCACCTGGTCGCCGTAAAGCTCAAAACACCGCCGGGCAAATTTCACATACAGATCGACAACGTGCTTGGACTGCCAGCCGCCATAACGCCGCTGCAAGGTAATAGGTAGATCGAAATGATGCAGGTTCACATACGGCGTGATCCCCAGCGCTCGCATCGCGTCAAATACGCGCCGATAATAATCAGCGCCTGCCGGATCCACTGTGCCCGTTTCAAGATCATCAATCAACCGCGTCCATTGAATCGAAATCCGCAGCGCCTGAACCCCCGCCTGCTTCAACAATTTCAGATCCTGTTCATAATCGTTATAAAAGTTTGACGCCACATCCGGGCCGACATTGTGATAAAAATCCTGTGGCCGCGTGTGGTAATGATAATCGAAGATATTTTCATGCTTTTTGTGAAACGTGCCTTCTGCTTGGGGACCGCTTGTAGCTGCACCCCAGGTAAAATCAGCTGCAAATTGGATAACCATCACTTCCTTTCTAAGCGGCTCAAACCGGCTTGACTTTGTTGTTGAAAATGAACCGCCGCGCCATACAGATTGGCATCGGCTTGAAACTTGGCGATCCGAATAACCGGCCGCACCGGCGTCAATTCGGTTTGCGCCATCACGGTATCCAGCGCTGCTTCCAAATCGGCCAATAAATGTGGATTTTGGGAAATCCCGCCGCCAATGACGAAACAGTCCGGATCAAAACTATACTGCAAATTGAAAATGGTCGTAGCTAGGACATGAAACATCCGCTGAACGGCTTTTTTGGCTTCTTGGCCACCTTTTCGCGCCTGCTCATATAGCGTTTTGCCATCCAGGTGGGTCCCGTGGCGCCGATTGTAACGCGCCACCGTGTTCACCAGCGTGCCAAGATGGCTGACAGTATCGTCATCGCCGTGCCACATATAACCGAATTCCCCACCCATCAGATGGCGGCCGCGATGCAGCTGACCATTCAGAATTACCGCCCCGCCAACGCCGGTTCCAAGCACCAGAAAAATCGCATCGCGCACATCGGCAGCCGCACCTGCCTGCACTTCGGCTAACGCTGCGCAGTTCGCATCATTTTCGATTGTGACCGGCAGCTTCAAGCGGTTGGTTAACTCGGCCACGATCGGAAAATGATGAATATAAGGCACGGCACTAGCACCCTGAATGATGCCGGCCGCTTGATCCACGACGCCGGGACTACTGATCGCCACGCCAGTCACTTCGCTCGTCTGCTGCAACGCCGCCACCTGTTGTTGCAGGCATTGATAAAAAGCTGCCAACGTTTTCGGCGTTGCAACTTTGGTTTGCTGAAAAAGGCCGGTTTCGGCACTGTAGCCACCAAACTTAATCGTGGTCCCGCCAATATCGATCACTGCTAAACTCATCGCAATCCTTCCTGTTCCTGTTGCTGAATCACATCAAGCGCCAATTGGCAAAAGGTCATATTCGCCCACGAAAACCACGTGCGGGTATATTGCAGCGGATCATCCTTTTGAACACCTTCGTGACATTGACCGGTTCCGCCAGTTGTCGCAACCAGCAATAACAGCTTGGCCATTTTATCCGCGGCTGTCGTTGCAACCAAGCCTTCCATTGCCACGGCGATTGGCCAGACATATTCTGGCGGCGTATGCTCGCTACCGATGCCGGACAACATTTTTCCTTCATAGTAATAAGGATTCTGCGGACTGAGGACGAACGCCTTTGTAGCCAGATAAAGCGGATCATCTGCGGCGATGGCACCTAAAAATGGCAGACTCAACAAGCTTGGTACATTGGCATCATCCATGAAACGAGCGTGTCCAAGACCATCGACTTCATAGGCCAAGCCCTGTTCCCCGCTCGGCAAGGTTTGAATCGCGTAAGTCATGACGCCTTGCTCAATCGCTGCCACCAACGTCTGTGTCCGCTTGGCCAGTAACCGCTCATCAACTGGCATTAACGGCAATAAGTGGTTCAAAACCGTTTTGGCTAACAGGTTGGCCGGAATATGAAACCCATATTCACACCGATTATCACTGGGCCGAAAACCGTCCCAGATCAGGCCGGTATCGCCAATCGGATTGCCTAATCCGTTGTTGGGCAGCGTATCGTTTTCATCTGTGTCCGACCGCCGAAAGAAATATGGCGACCGCTCATGATGCTGTTCCTGTTCAAAAATCGTCAGGATCAACGTGAACGTAGCCCAAAAGTCGATGTCAAAAATGCTGGCATCGCCGGTTTCGGCGTAAAGATTCACCGCCAACAGCAATGGCGCACATAAAGTATCGATTTCAAATTTTCGTTCCCAAACTTGTGGCGACATCGGCCGATCGCTTTCGTCATCTGCCCGCCAATGCGCCCCACTAGCCGTTTCATTAAAGGCGTTCGCATAAGGATCAAGCCGCACAAAAGCCAGTTCACGACGCAGCACCCCTTCAAGTATCGGCTTCAAGTCAGGAATGTCCTTGATGAGCCGCACATACGGCAGCACCTGAAACGTTGCATCCCGCAGCCACATTGCCGGAATATCGCCAGTCGCAACAAAATACGTACCATCAGGCTGACGGCGGGTCGCTTTAACCAGCGCATCGGGTAATAATGTCCGAAACATTGTCTGGGTTGCGGCATCCGGTAATGGATGGGCTTGAGCATATTCCATTAATGCTGTTGCCAACGCTGACTTTTCTTCCATATTATGCGTGCTCCCTTTCTGCCACTGATGGCGATTGGCGCGGGTAGATACCATAAGTCCGAATCTCACCAGGCTTAAATGCAGTCAATTCGAATATCGTTGCATCGGTTGCGACTGTTTGCCGAACCTCGTTATTGAGATTCAACAAGCGAACACTGGCGGGTTGGGCAAAATGAAGCGTCGCTGCTTCCGTGTCAGTTTGATCGGTTGGATTGTAAAGTCGGACGAAATACCCGGTTCCATCCGCAGTGGCGCTCACGCTGGACACAACCAATCCCGAACCGCTTAACTCAATCGCTGAATGATGCCGCAGTGACGTTTGATTCGCGTTAATCGGGAAGTATTGCAACGGCGTGGTAAAGCGATCAATTGTCTGGTTTTGGTAAGCCAGGCTGCCAATGGCCAGTGCCTGCACTCGGCGTTGCAATTCAGCCGGATCAAAGGTGGCGTCCAGACAAATACCGCCGCACATGTGTCGTGTTCCTAACAGCTGGCTGTCTGGCGTTGGCACATACCGGGTTTGCAAGCCAGACGCATCCCCCGGTCGGCGCTTCAAATCTGGCCGACCGAGGTAACCGACACCACGAAACATCGTCACTGCTAACTGATCAAACTGCTCGCCGACAATTTGGCACTCTTTTTCACCTAAGCCAAGGAAGGTCCAGCTGGTCTTTTGGTCATGGCTATTGGCAAAATGAATCAGCGGTCGTAGCGCAGTGGGCTCTTCGTGATAACCGATGGCTTGCCAGTCCTTCAGATGTGGATCAACAACCGGACGCTTGGCGACTCCAAAGGGCGTATCGGCATAGCTATCTTTTGCCTTAACCGGCGTCTTAAGCACCAGCCGCAGCCGGTGATCGCGTACCGTATTCTCGACCGTCAAATCAAATCGGATTACGGGATCATCAGCGGCCAGTTGCAACACCAGCGTATATGGCATCACGACGTCGGCCTTGTGCGCCTTGCGATCGGCCAATTTGCCTGGCAACTGCCAGCTTCCGTGGAATACTAGCTCACTCATCAGCTTGCCTTGATGACCGGTCACCTCGGCCTGCGCAAGTGACAAGTCAAGCAGCCAGTCTTGATCAGGTGGCGAGTAATCATACGTATCCCCGGCATCGCCGCCATCATCGAAGTGAAGCGGATCAACAAAGGTTTGCTGCGTACGGTGATCCGTCAACAAGAGCTTGCCATCCTCAAAAGTCAGCGTGTAAACACCGTTGCTAATCGTGGTACTTTTGGTTCGCAACAGCAGCGGCTGGTGCGCCGGCTCAAGCGTCAAGCCCACCCAGTCTAGCGCGTCAATGGTCACTGATACCGCAATGGTCGTGCGATAATAGATGTCCGGCGTCTCTTGAGCGGGATCGCCGCGCAAAACGGCATTATCGACTTGCTCTTGCTTCAGCACCTCAAACGCCACCGGTTCGCCGGCTTCATTTTTCAGGTTAAAATGCGGTTCGCGCGTTGCCACCGTGATCTGGCCAGTCTGGTGAACCGGTTGAATCGTCGGGTTCCAAAAGAAAACATTCAATGAATCCGGGGCATTGCTAGCCAACTTGCGTAATAAATAGTCACGAAGCGATTCCGCCAACTGTAAGGCATCGGCGCCACGCTGGGCAATGTCGCGATTTGTCTCATCCGAATTGCAACCGCCGGAAGAATCATGCGCCTGACCGCGGGCAATGCTTTTCCAGATGGTCTCAACGATGCCGGACTGGGCTTCAATCCCGTGGTGCGCCGCAACAACCATCAGCGGTTCAACGACATCAACCATCAGATGTTCGAGCCGATCATACAGCGTCTTCAAATCAGCTCGTGACGAGTAAATGCCGCGATGAATTTTTGAGGCGGACGGATCCACAAACTCACCTTGATAAGTTGGTAAGTCCGGCGTTTTGGCCAAGTCCTTGAAAAAGTCCGGGTAGTTGTCTTCCACTAAGTCAAAGTCATCCTGTTGCGCATTGGCGATTTGCAGCCGATCTTTCAAATTGAAATCAACCGCGCGCTGATCACCGCCCACTGGCAAAACCAAATCATGTGCCTGCGTATCCGTGGCAATGCGGTGGAGCAAACTCGCCACATCGTCATTTTCAATCAGCTCAACGCCAGCGTAGTAACCGTTTTTAATATTCGCCGCCAACACTTTGGAGCCATCATTGGCGGTCCAGTAAAAGTAACGCGCATTCTTTTCATGCGGCATGCCGCGCCAAAAGACAGTCGACCTGATGTCAAAGCCGTGATAAATCTTCGGCATGTCCTGCCCCTGCCCGAACGAATCAGGCAGATAGCCGACTTTCATCACGCCGCCTAAATCAGCAGCCAGTTTGTGGCCAAGTTGCAGATTCCGCACAATCGATTCGCCACTGGTGACCATCTCGTCAATTTGCGTATACCAGGGACCGACGAACAGCCGCCGCGCCTGAATAAATTTGCGCATCTGAGCGCGTTGTTCAGGATTGGTCTGCAAATAATCATCGACAATCGCCATCTGACCATCCAGTAAATAGGCATCCAGTTGATTCGTCTCGAGCGCCTGAAACACTTCTGCCATGTGATAAGCAAACTGAACCCGGGCCTGCTGCCGCGTGAAATACCATTCAAAATCCCAATGTGTGTGCGCAATCACGTGAACTTTTTGCATTAATCAAATTCTTCTTTCTGTCTTCATGCCGTGTCTACCAACTATGCCGCAGCTAGTCGTCGTTCACTGCGTTGATTCATAATGACAAACGGTGCGTAAAGGAAAATATCGATGACAACCAAAACGGCCGTCAGAATCACCGGACTCATATGCAACCCACCAAGGATCCAAGTTCTGACAAAAATCGGCTCATTGCCCGAGTTTAAAACCACGAGCGGCGCTACCCAGCCAATCGAAGTCACCACATAAGCCACAATCGCGTTAAATAGCGGCACGAAAATCCACGGAATGAACATGATCGGATTCAAGACAATCGGCAAGCCAAAGATAACCGGTTCGTTGATACCAAAGCACCCCGGCACCAAGGCTAACTTGGCCACTTCCCGTTCTTTCTCACCTTTTTTGGTAAAAATCAGCATGGCGATGATGAGGCCAAATGTTGCCCCTGAACCGCCGATCATCGCGTAAACGTTGGTCATCGTGTTCGGCGCAATCGAGATACCGGCAAAACTTTTGGTTTCCGCAAACTTAGCCACATTCTGCAGGAATAACGGTAGCCAGAACGCGGAAACAATCCCCCAAACAATGTTGAAACCGTGTAACCCAAGGAACCACAGGATCTGTTCTAATAAAATGACGACAATAATAGCTGGTAATCCGGTGCCGACAGTCAGTAACGGCTTAATGATGACCGTTGAAATCAGCTGAATTAAACTGGTGTAGCCCATCGCCTGAAGACCGATCCGGGCCAATCCAAACAATAGCAACACTTCGGACATTGGAATTAAGGCAAAAAACGAGTCAAACACATTTTGCGGGACACTTCCCGGCATCCTGATGGTGAACTTGGACCGGCTAAAGGAAGCAAACAGCGCAACAGCTAACATCCCGACAATCAAGCCGGTAAACATTCCTTCATAACTGAACAGCGACGCCGCGAATCCTTCAATGACTTTAGCTTTAGGATCGGCAAAGTTGACGTTGTTCGGTACCATGACAAAATAGGCGGAAAAGGCCAACAAGGTGGCAATAATGACATTCATACCTTTGTTTTCATCACGCCGCTTTAACTCAACTGCGTAGGAATAGGCGCTGGAAACCACCACAATCAAGCCGACAATCCCCAGTGTGGCGACGCCGAGATAACCAAAAAGTTGACTCAGGCTCGTCAACCAACCCCAATTTAAATGTTGTGACTTAATCAACGCATCCAGTTGCATCTTGATCAGGTTCGAAAACGATCCAATCACCGTGAATGGAATCGTCCGAACAAAAGCATTCTTAACAGCTTGGAGAATCGTGTTGTTCTGCACCCACATCGAAGCCTTCAGTAACGGCTCCTGAAGCTTATCCACATTGAACTTCATCATGCATCACCCCTAAGTAGTTTTGAAAAGAAAACGTTTTCCAACATCGTCAGTTTACCGGTTTCCCTAATTTTTGTAAAGCCTTATTTATATTTTGTATATACAAATTTTACGATGTTGTCAGATAACGCTAGCTCAATCTTGACTAGCTTGAAAATATGGCTTATCAAATCATTCGCTTATGTTATAATCGCTTAACAAGTAAGCCATTGAGGTGACGGTGTTGTATCTATATTCAGAAATTTATTCCGACATTAAAAAAGACATTTTAACCAACCACTATCGCGCCGGTAAGCCGCTGCCCACGCAAAAAAAGCTGGCGGAAACTTACCACACCAGCCGGTTAACCATTAAAAAAGCGCTAAAACTCTTACAGGATGAAGGCCTGATTTACAGTCAACAAGGATCAGGCAGTTTTGTGCGCGCCCGGACAACTGAAGACGACAAGGAACTGCTGCCGCTCGATGCGCCAATTGGGGCGACCTATTCCCACCGCGATCAAAATATTTCCAGCAAACTGCTGTATTTTGATGCGCGCTTGCCCAATGAAACCGAGCAGAAAAATCTTGCCATTAAAAGTAATGAACCCGTTTATGACATCAAACGGGTTCGCCTCATCAATGACCGATACTATAGTCTTGAACACACGATCATGCCCGCCAGCATCGCGCCGTTAGACGAGGATATCCTAAAGGGTTCTATTTACGACTATCTCGGCAACCGCGGCATCCAGCTAACCGATGCCCGCCGCATTCTATACGCCACCGAAGCCGACACCGAAACCGCCGACGCCCTTGATATCAAAAAAGGCAGCCCGGTACTCGTCATTGAACAAACAGCATACGACCAAAAAGGCCACGCATTCGAATACTCGGTTTCGCGGTTCATTCACGATCACTCCCGGTTTGTTTTAAACATTCACCGAAAATTGCCGGATTTTTTGGGGTGATACTGTTGTTTGAGGTCACAGTTTGTCGAATAGGTGTCCCATTATGACGCCACTTCAAAGAAGCCAAAAACAATCTGAGCCATAATTCGGTAATAACGCTCATATACTAATAAATTCCGAACGATAAAAAACCTTAGGCAATTAGTTCCAAGCCGTGCCAAACTCCGCAATCTCCGGCCAGCTGCGGCTGGAACGGGGTGGGCACGACTTTGAGCCTCAGCAAAACCGGCTGAGTCTCAAAGATCGGCCTCATTGTAGGCGGTAAACCGCCAACAATGATTTCACCCCTGAGCCCCATCTGGCCTCCGATTGCTCCGCTTTGGCACTATCATCTGAATACTTCTAGCCAATTTTTCTAGGAAAACTAAAAACGGACATACTCCAGTTTGTTAGAGAGTATGTCCGCTTCTGTATTGTGACTGCGCTTTTTTTAATTTATCCAATTTATTTTAAAAAGCTAAGCCTTTAACGGCTGCTTCAGCATCCCATCAGTTGGCTTACCGCAGGATTGATAGCTATCCAGCAAGCCCAACTTCATGAAGACGGTTTGTTGATACGCAATCTTTGCGTTCCATTCGACGGTCTCCAAGATTTCGGTGGCGTGATGCAAGTCTTCAGAGGTAATCAGGACACCATGGCTATTTAGCAGGAAAATATGCTCTTTTGCCGCATCTCCAATCTCTTTGAGTCCATTGTAAACGGTATCGGCAAGTTCCTTGGAGCAGGCCGGCGCGTACGGTAATACGCGGATCGGCCCGACTTCTCCGGTGACCTCGGTAACGTTCGGCATGTCCAATCCAGCCGTTGCCCAGAACATCGATTCTTCAGCGTGTGAATGATACACGCAGCGGATTTTGTCATTAGCCCGATAAGCTTCTTCATGCATATTGATTTCGCGGGTTAAGCGACCAACGCCATCAATTTGCTGGCCGGTTTCAAGATCTACCACCAAAATCTGAGTCGGTTGAAGCTTTGCGTACCAAGCTTCTGACATCATTGTTGGCGTCATGATCAGATAATTCTTGCCTGCTTTAATATGAATTTGGCCATAATCAAAATCCTTGTCGGCAGTAATCCGGACACTAATATTGCCACCAGCCACATTAGTGTTTTTGCGGACAAACATTTCCCGCGCAACTGCCGCTAAATCCTTGCGTTCTTCTTCAAATACATATTGTTCCGTCATTTTGTATTTCCTCCATTATTCGTACGTTGCGCCAACAAAACTTTGCGGCGCTGTGCCAACCGTTTTTCCCGTTTTCGATCATAATCACCGAACAGGATTGGATTGACTTTTCTGTACAGAATCAAAGTAATGAGGCCCATCAAGAGACATAACACGGTATTGCCGCCTAACAGGGCAATTGAGACGCCAATTGTATCTAGGAAAACAAGTAATGACGCAGAGGTTTTACTCATGCTTATCACCCTTATTCTTCTCGTGACTGGTTTGACTGAAATCCAAACCGCTAAGATCATTTAAATCAACATCGTCTGCTTCATTATTTTGCGGGGATGACGTTTTCTTGCTTTCGTTAGAAGCTTTGGCATCGCTGAAGTCCAAGCCGCTCAAGTCATTCAAATCAACATCATCGGCATTGTCATTCGTATCTGACCCTGCTGGCGCTGCCGCTGCAGTAGCCGGGGCCAAGGTGCCATAACGTTGACTAGGCAATTTGATTTTATTTTGATCGCGATACAACCAGATGAAACCGAGTGTCCACAGAATTGCTAATGCGATCGCCCACCATTTGCCATTAAAGGCTTGGGCAAAGAAGAGCCGGAAATCAGGCCCTTCAAAAGTCGACCATGACAACTGCTGTCCAGCTTGAACCTTAACTGTTCCGGTTGTCTTCGCTAGGTTCGTGATTACCGGGGCAAAATAGGTGGCGCCATACAGGAAAATCGGTGTTGTAATGATGCCCAGCGTAATCATGCGTAACAGATTCGCCCCTGTCAGTAACAGCGCCGCATTGACAAAGGATAGATTGATGATGCCGGCAAATGGTAACACTGTGTTATGCGGTAAGATCATGGCGAAAATCAACATAATCGGCACCAGGATAATCACGGTGACCCAAAGCTCATTGCGCCCGGCAAGAATCGGCCAATCAAGCCCGATATAAACTTCACGGCCTTTAAAATGCTTTTGCATGAAGCCACTCATCGCATCGGCAATGGGTTGCAACGCCGTCATGAAAAGTTTGGAAATCATCGGGAACAGTGTCATGGCGGTTGCCGCTTTAACCGCTAAGTTGAGTGAGCCGGAAATGGAATACCCAGCACCAAATCCAAGCAGCACCCCAATCAACGCACCCATCACGGTGTTGTCGCCCCAGACACCGATTCTTTTCTGCAGAGCATCAGCATCAAACGGCTTGTTCATAATCGGAATAAAATCAAGCAATTTATTCAGCGGCTGTAAGATCACCGCAAACAATGTGATGAAATGTGGCACCGTGACTCCCGGCATCCCTGTCAGATCCTCGATATGCCGATGCCACATGTCGCCGGCTTTCAATTCAAATACGATCTGAATCCCAGCAACCAGGAAACCAAAGAAGGCATTATGCGTAAAGTACAATACGACAACATAAGTGAAAATTTTGTTCCAGACATTCCACATATCAACGTTTAACGTTTTGGTCCAGTTAAAGGTCAACATGACAAAATTAATTGCTAATAATAACGGGAAAAACAGAAAAGCTGATTTATACGACCATGTGATCGCCGCTACGCCTGTCCACCCTGCATCAATCGCATTAAGACTCAGGTGGAAAAGCTTGGACATGGATTTAGCAGCTGGCGAGATGGCATCCATCATGTAGTTCACAACCAAGGTCATCCCGGAAAAGGCAACCCCTAATGTCAACGCAGCCACAATCGACTTTTTGAACTTCAACCCAGCAATCAATCCCAGAATCAGCATGATTAAGGGAACAAACACCGGTCCCCCAAGGTTCAGGATATAATTAACGACGTCTTTTAGAATCGTCACGATTTTTACCTCCTCAGAACTTAACCCGCGATGCAGGTAACGGTTTCACTTAAAAGGCCAAAACCTGCTGCACCGGTGTGCGTGACATAAGACGTCACTTGCCAGCATTTTGCATATTCTTCAAAGCCTGAATGATTTGTTTGTACGACTTCTCCGGATTCATATTCATAAAGATCGGCATGCCATTAACCACTGCAATATGGTTTTCTTTAGCTAAGTCCTCTAATTGCTGATTCGGCTTGGCGATCCAAACGTAAACGTCATAGTTGTGCAACACTTCAGGTAACTGCTTAAAATCGGTTGCGTCAACTGACACACCTTTGACATTATGCGATTCAAAGAAGTCCTTGATTCGACTGGCCGTAGCCTCACTTGATGCAACGCCTGATCCACATGCAACAACAATCTTTGCCATAATAATTACGCTCCTTTTTAAATTATTTTCCTGCGACTTGTGCTTTAAACGTGTTAACAAAGAACTCGTACATTGCTTCCGGATCATTGATCGCCTTGAACTTGGCGACAAATTTTCCGTTCTGTAACAAATCCATGAAGATCTGCAAGAGTCCGACTTGCTGGCTTGAATCCGTGATACCTAGAAAGAACATCGCCGTCGCATCTTCCGGCTTGTTATAGCCCATCTGTAAAACTCGCACCGGCTGGGCATTTTTGACAATCGCCATGAACGGCCGGTTGACGTTTTCGGGATCGGCATGTGGCAACATCACGGATATTTCCGGAAAAACAATGCCGGTCGGAAAAGCGTCCTCCCGTCGGTTCAAGGCCGCTTCATACGTATCCTTGACGTAACCAGCGGCTTGAATCTTTTTCGCCACATCTCTGAACAATCTTTTGCGATCAGCAGCATCCTCATTCAAAAAAATCAAGTCTTTGTGAATCATTGTGCTATAATCCATAACTAGCTCCCCTCAATATGAAAAATTGAATCAATTGTTTTGAACCTTCTTGAATCTTTCCCCTCATCACATTATTAATGCTAAAGCGCTTACAGGCCTATGTCTACGGTATTTAGCAAGGTTCACTGAGGTTGAGAATCGTTCACGAAACTCAGCCAAACTGGTCCAAAATGATTCAACAAAAATCAATTGAGGGAAGCGTTTACCATGTCACAAACTCCAGCTAAATTTGAGCGGTTAAACGAAATTATTCAAATTTTGCGTGATACGCCGCAAATTAGCATTGCTGATCTCAGCAAGCAAATGTTCACCAGCAAATCAACACTGCGCCGCGATCTGATCGAGCTTGAAAGAAGCAACATCATTCGCCGGCAGTACGGGATGATTCAACTGCTGCAAGGCAATAACCTTGAATTTACGTATGAAAAAAGACGCAACGAAAACGCGCGTCTTAAACGAACGATTAGTCGGCAGATTGCTGCCAGAATCCCCAGCAATGCCGCTTTTTTCATTGATGGCAGTTCAACCTTCTTCAGTCTGCCCGAGTTACTCCATGAACAGGTTGGTCTTCACGTCATCACTAATAACGTCAACATGGGTCTCCAATTCAATTCGCTGAATAATGTCGAGACTATCATTGCTGGCGGTAAAATGGTGCCACGAACGGCCACAACACTTGGCTCGACCACTGTTCGCGAAATTCAAAGTTTTCACCCTGATTTTGCCCTGCTATCAACCAGTTCAATTGATGCAGAGGGCATTTACGTCGCCGATCCGGAACAGGCAGCAGTCAAAGAAGCCATGATTGATGCTGCCAAGTGTGTGATTTTTGGCATCGATTCAACCAAATTCGACCAAAGTGATTACATCCGCATTACCAACATGGATCAAATCAACGAAATCGTCACCGACAAGCAGCCGTCAGCCGCCTATCGAACTTTGTTTGAAAACTACCATATTCAGCTCACCTATTCGGAGCAGCATCATTAAGCGTCGATCATTAGTAATCACTGGCGCAGAAGTCTGCGTGTAAGGGCCTCAGGCGTAATGGCCACTCACACTTCGACTTCTAACCGCGCCAGTTCACGCTCAACAAAAAAGCACCCCGCAACCACGCCTAAAATGGCGGTTACGAGGTGCTTTCCTTTTACGATCATGGGAGGTATCGCAAATAAACTTGTTGGTTCAGACTTTGAGTGTCACCTTGCTGATCAAGGTATCACCATGGAGAAATTCTGGATTTGGTG
The DNA here is from genome assembly GCF_030770335.1 of Lacticaseibacillus zeae subsp. silagei. Classification (NCBI taxonomy): domain Bacteria; kingdom Bacillati; phylum Bacillota; class Bacilli; order Lactobacillales; family Lactobacillaceae; genus Lacticaseibacillus; species Lacticaseibacillus zeae. The sequence continues at coordinate 2,762,688 of NZ_CP132484.1, forward strand.
TAAGGTCAAAACGTTTGGCCAACTGTTCCAGATTTTCGTCCGTGATTTCGTTGATGATGCGGCCGCCTTGTGCCTGAATGGCGGTGTAGATGGTTGCCGCTTTTTCAACAGTTTCGATCAGGCCATAGGTTTCGTCGATGGAGTCGCCAGCACCGAAGATGCCGTGCTGTGGCCACATCACGAGGCGGAATTTGGCCATTTTATCAGCCGTAGCCTGCCCGATTTCATTGGTTCCCGGGGTCATGTACGGCAAGACGCCAATGCCTTCGGGGAACACAACGATGGATTCGGCTTGCATCTTCCACAGAATGCGGGAGAACAGTTTCTCTTCTAGCGGCAGGGTAAAGGACATGGCCACAAGATTGGTTGGGTGGCAGTGCATCACGATGCGCTGGTTAGGATCATTCTTGAGGCGCTGAATATGCGTCATCAAGTGTGCCGGGAACTCACTGGTTGGTTGCCCGCCGTCATTGAAACCCCACAACAGATTAACGCTGTGACCATCTTGGGCGATCTGAACGAGTCCGGTATCACGTGCCGGGAAGTCCTTCACGTTCTTGAAGTAGCGTCCGGTTCCGGTAACCAGAAAATACTGGCCGGCAAGTTTGCTGGCATCAAACTTGATCGGAATGTTGCGCTTGACCTCGTGAACATCGCCATAAGGAGCAATCTCGGCCTCAGTTAGACGATAGCTGACGTTACCGCCATTGCGTTCGTCCCAGCCGTGTTGGTAGAGATTCCAAGTCACTTTACGCATCTGTGTCACATAAGGGGATTCTGTAAAACTTTGGGTATATTCCGGATTCAGAAATTGTTTCTTATTATCCATTAGAGGTATTCCTTTCAGAATCTGCTGAATTAGTGAACCAACTTGGTGTCGCGCTTGAACTGAACGTCCTTTTCATACTGATGGATGTTGTTCATCCAGTCGAAGCCAACCGGGGTGTTGTGATCCTGGCAGAACTTGTCCCAAACAGCACCGAATGGGAAGGACTTCAATTCTTCGGTTTCAATCAAACGGGTGGTGAAGTCCGCATTGAGTTCGTCCTTCTTCAACTGATCGATTGGTGCCAACATTGCCTGCAGCAAGCTCTTTTGCGTTGCGCGAGCGCCGACAACCCAAGCAGCAACCCGGTTGATCGTTGCATCAAAGAAGTCAAGACCGATGTGGGTGCGATCCAGATAACCGTCACGAACCAAGGAACGGGTAATCCGAATCAAAGCGTCGTCCATGATAACAACGTGGTCAGAGTCCCAACGAACCGGACGCGAAACGTGCATGAACAAACCTTTGCCGAATGGGAAGAATGCGCTGAACTTGTCAGACACATCTTCTGTTGGGTGGAAGTGTCCGGCATCGATGGTCCAGAGTTTGTTGCGGCTGATCGCGTAGTTTTGATAGAACTCATGTGAGCCGGTGGTGTAGGATTCAATCCCGGTACCAAACAGCTTACCTTCGAAGGATTCAATCGTATTCTTTTCCGGAAGTGGGTCCTTGATAATTTCATCCAAAGCTTTCATCAAGCGCAGACGAGGAGTCTTCTTGTCAATTGGGTTATCTTTGAAGCCATCTGGGAACCAGAAGTTGTTGACAACCTGGCTGCCTAATTTTTCACCGATGTAGTTTGAAATTTCCCGGCTGATCTTGCCATGACGGATCCAGAAATCACGAACTTTAGGATCCGGGGATGAAACGGTCATGTTGTCTTTAACCATTGGGTGGGAGAAGAAGGTGCCGTTAAAGTCAAGGCCGATGCCTTCTTGCTTTGCCCAGTCAATCCAATAATCGAAGTCTTCAGGCTCCAAAGTATCCAAGTCACGCTTCTTGTCGGTAACGGCATAGATAGCGTGCAATTGAACCCGGTGCTTGCCTGGGATCAGGCTCAGAGCTTCGTGTAAGTCGCCGGACAGTTCATCCGGGGTGCGGGCGATGCCAGGATAGTTACCGGAAACCCCGATGCCACCGGTCAGTGCCTGGTTCGGGAACAAGAAACCATGAATATCATCGCCTTGCCAGCAATGGACTGACAAAGGTACCTTTTCCAATTCCTTCATAGCGGCGTCTGTGTCGACACCGATTTCTGCGTAACGTTGCTTGGCAACTTCATATGCCTTATCGACTTCTTCTGGTTTAACCATGTGATAAACGCTCCTTTTTTGAAAATAATTTGAAACTACTTGTTACCAAAATGAAAAACCGAGTTAATCCAAGTGGAAAACTTCATGCAGATCAACGGCTACCGGACTGTTATCCGGATTGGTCTTCATGAGTGGCTCCATGTAAGCCCACCACTTTTTGCAAATATCGGTGTTGGCAATCTGGTTGTACTTATCAACATCCGGTACTTCCAGATAAGCAAACAATTCACCGTTTGCTTTGTTCAGGTAGATGGAATAGTTGGTGGCGCCGTATTCCTTGAGTGCTGCCTTCATTTCCGGCCACAACTCATGGTGCCGCTTTTCGTATTCATCGTACTTGTCAGGATAGACATACATGACTTGGCCAATGCGTGCCATGATCAAACCGCCTCCTTAGATTTTTCAGCTGCCTTTGTCGGCTTTGCTGTCTTCATAAACGCTTTGTACTTCGTCAACACATCAGGATAGGCAGTCGCATTCGGCTGATAAGTCTTCAAGTCAAAGGATTCTCTGATTAACTTGCGACCTGCGACCACGTCCTTAACCGCACCGGTTGTAATCATCTGAACCAGCAAGTTACCGATCGCAGTTGCTTCACTAGGGCCGGCGACTACTTTGATGCCGGCAAGATCAGCCGTCAGTTGATTCATCAAGGTGACATTTGAGCCGCCGCCGACAATGTTGAGGGTATCGATCGGATCGGCAATGATGGTGCTGAGTTTTTGAATCTCGTTGGCATAGTACAGTGCCAGGTTTTCATAAACCGCCCGGGTGAGTTCGCCAGGGGTTTCAAGCTTAGCCTGACCGGTTTCGGCAACGTATTGCTGCAGTTCTTTGATCATGCTCTTCGGATTCTCAAAGCGCTTGTCGTTGACATCAATGAAGACCCGGAATGGCGCGACTTTATCAGCCATTTCCGCCAATTCATTGAAGCTATATTGATCCTTGAGTTCACGCTTAATGCACTGCACGATCCACAAGCCCATGATGTTCTTCAAGAATCGGTACGTCCCATAGGCGCCCCATTCGTTGGTGTAATTTTCTTTGAAGGCATCCTGACCATTTTCTGGGGTGTTTAGTTCCGCCCCGAGTAAGGACCAAGTGCCGGAACTCAAGAATGCCCAGTGATCACCAAGACCTGGCGTACCAACAACGGCACTGGCGGTGTCATGAGTGGCAACCGTAATAACATCCGTGTCTGGAATGTCATACTTCATGTGCCACTTGTGACTGATCTTGCCCAGCGGGGTGCCGGATTCGACCAATTCAGGGAACTGATCTTGCGCGACGTTGACTTCTTTTAGCAAATCCTTGTCGAACAGGCCTTGGCGCAAGTTGAGCATCTGCGTGGTTGACGCATTGGTGACTTCAGTGACCGCATTACCGGTTAACACGTACCCGATATAATCCGGAATCATCAAAATCTTGTCGGCTTTGGCCAGATCATCACGTTCTTCGGTGTATAGCTGATAGAGCGTATTGAAATTCTGGAACTGAATGCCGGTTTTTTCGTAAATATACGACTTTGGCAATTCTGACGTGAGCTTACTGATGGCGCTATTGGTGCGTGCATCCCGGTAGCTTACCGGATCGTGCATCTTCTTACCATCAGCACCAACCAAGACGTAATCAACGGCCCAGGTATCAATGCCCATATCAATCAGCGTGTAACCCATCTTTTTGACTTTCTCCAAGCCAGCAAAGATTTCATCGATAATGTGATCAATTTGCCACCGGTCATGCCCGTTTTCTTTTTTAAAACCGTTCTTGAAGCGGTGGACCTCTTTAATTTGTAATTGTCCGTCAACGACAGCACCGAGCATCAGGCGTCCGCTTGAAGCACCGATGTCAACTGCGACGTATGCTTTCATAAAATTGCACCTCTCTTACCAACAACATTGACGACCGCGTTTCTTGATACGGCACGCGTTCATTTTTCAAAACTATTTGTCTGGATTCATTATCTGCTGAGCGACCGAGTTGCCGGCAGCTTTATTTTTGGCTGCGGTATCGCGATCAGCCTTGGACTTCTCGTCATCGGTGAGGAACTTATCACCGTATTGTTCACGGGTGATTTCTTCAAGGCTCTTGCCCCGCGTCTTGGGCGTCCAGATCGTCCCGATGACCAAGGAGACGAGCAACAGACCGATCATGAAAGTACCAGCGACGGTGAAGCCTAAGCTGCTGAGAATGGCCGGGAAAATAATGGACCAGACACCGGCGCTCGCCCGAACAACGAAGAACATCACACCTTGTGAACCTGCCCGGAACTGGGTCGGGAAGAGCTCGGTTGCCCACAGTGCGTACCATGCCTGAGCACCAATGCCGGCACTGATGCCCCATAAAGCAACGAATGCCCATAAGCTCCATGACTGTGCCATGCCGGCATAAGTCAGGATAATCCATGAAGCGGCAGCCATTGCCGCACCAACGAAGAAGAAGATTCGGTGGTTAGCGCGGTCGCCATACTTAGCAAAGCCGAAGTAGGTTGCTACCGCGGTCAGGATCCATAGAACTGCCTGTAACATGTTGGCTTCCTGGTTAGACAAGCCGCCAGCCGTTTCGTAAACATACGGCATGAAGAAGCCCATCGCGCCGGCAACCAAGTTCCAGAACATGTAAACACCGATTAAGAAGAACAACCACTTAAGCGAAGTTTTATTGGAGAACAAGGTCCGATATGGATGTGATTTTTGACCGGAAGACTTTTCAAATGCCTTGCGATCCTGCCATGCCTTGGATTCGCCAAGACCACGCTGTAATAACCAAGCAACAAATGCAATCACCGTTAGCAAGCCAAACAATATCCGGTTACCTAAAAGACCCATTGGTGCAAGAATGGTTCCAAGAATGAAAATAACGGCTGGTCCTAACGACCAAGCAAACTGTGATACCCCGATGTTCTTAGCACGATTATCATTTTGCGATGTTTCGGAAATATACGTCCAACTAGCAGGAACACCGGCACCAACTGCTAAACCAGTAATCAGAAATCCAGTGAGCAACATTGGAAAACTAACTGCAAACATCACTAAAATCGTTCCAAGCATGTAAACCAACATGTCATAGGTGTAAATTAATTTACGCCCAAACTTATCTGACAGCGGACCGCCGATCAGCGCGCCTAGTGCCGCCCCGAACGCATTCGCCGAGAGTGCCCCGAGCAAGCCGACTTGAAAACTGCTTAGCCCAAAATGTTGGGTCCACAGTGTCAAGCCACTGGCGCCGGCCACGATGCTGCCAGAATCCAGGAAGTTCGTAATCGAAACACGAACCGTGGATTTTAACGAGCTTTTCTCTGAAGCCATTGTGTTACCTCCTGAACATTTATAATTTTGTCATCGCTTACAGTTAACATTTAACCGCTTACATGGTATGGTCACAATGTCAGATAAATATCAGGAGTGGAACATAAACACAGGAGGCCATCATGGAACTATCAGTCTTAAAGCAACTGGAAAGCCTAACGACAATCGAAAAGCAGCAAAAAAACCGGCAGATCTTCAGTGACGATATCCCGCCGACTGCCATCGACCTGCAGGAGTCAAAAGAGTTTAATGTTCCGGTTTTAAACGATTATTTTTTTCGCAACCACGCCATTTACGTCAGCAAGCACAATCGCTTTGCCCCATATCCGATGCACACCCATCAATTTTTTGAAATGAATTATATGTTGCAAGGTAACGCCAACGAAACCGTCAACGGCGATCGGGTTCACTTGTCACAAGGTGATTTGCTCCTATTGGATATCGGTAGCGAGCACTCGATTGATGCGCTTGGGGAAAATGACATCCTCATCAACGTCCTTTTCCGTGACCGCAACATCTCGCTCGACTTTCTTAACCAAATCCAAAGTCAGCAAAGTGTCCTTTATGACTTCATGATTAACCATTTACGAAAAGAGAAAACCGAGAAACGCTACATGGTTTTCCGCAGCGGCATGCATGATATTCGCACGTCACTGGAACGCATCATCGAGGAATACTTCCGTCCGCGACCATTTTCCGACACCATTATTCAAGCAGAATTAACCGTGCTGATTGCCGAATTGATTCGCGGCAATGAACCGACCATCGATGACCCATCGCCGGCCCAAAAGCTAGCGGTTAAGCTGCTTAATGACATCCACAAGCATTACCGCGACTTGTCGCTAGAAGATCTTGCCAATAAATATGCCTATAACAAAAACTATTTAGGCAACTTATTCTCCAAAGAAGTCGGTAAAACTTTTTCCGAAGCCTTGACTCAAGAACGGCTAATCAATGCTCGGCGCCTTATTCAAAATACCAAGAAGCCGATCAGTGAAATCTGCCTCGAAGTCGGCATCAGCAACAAGAGCTTCTTTTATCACAAGTACCATGATCTTTTCGGGAATACGCCTAAAGATGATCGGCAGCACACCAACGGCTACATCTCACCTAGCCACACCAACCCACCGTTAACCATTCTGTAAATATGTTCCGAAATGTTTCACATTTTGGCACCACAAAGCCTGAAATAAACCGTTTTCACCGTGAAACGAAAAAAGTCAACTAAATTCCGGAACATATTCTCATATGTTTAGATGTTGCTCTTGATAAAAAAATGAATTGTGAAAGAATGAACGTGTAATCAATTTATAGCGATTGAAGGAGCGATTTTTATGAAGATCACAGCAGCTGTTGTTGATAAAAAAGGTGCCGATTTTGAAATTCGGGATGATGTCGAATTAGCGCCGATGGGTCCCGACGATTTGCAAGTCCACATGGTTGCGACTGGCATTTGCCATTCTGACGAAGCGTTGCGAATTGGTGACGCGGTCATCGGCTATCCGATCGTCCTAGGCCATGAAGGTTCCGGTATTGTCGAGAAAGTCGGCCCGGAAGTCACCCAGTTTAAACCGGGCGATCACGTTGTCTTGAGTTTCTACGCTTGCGGTAACTGCAAGAACTGTTTACGCGGCATTCCAACGCAGTGCTTGAATTATGCGCATAACAACCTTTCCGGTACCCGTCCGGACGGTTCGGCGCACTTTACGGAAAATGGCAAACCGGTGGCTGACATGTTCGACCAAAGCTCCTTCACCACCACGACCGTTGTTCGCGAACGGAACGCTGTTAAAGTCGACAAGGATCTTGATTTACGTAAGCTTGGACCGTTGGGCTGCGGCTATGTGACTGGTTCCGGTACCGTTTTGAACACGTTGAAACCAAAGCCTGGTGATACGATTGCGGTTACCGGTACTGGTGCGGTTGGCTTGGCTGCGATGATGGCCGGTAAGATTTCCGGCTGCACCAAGGTTATTGCGATCGATATTGTTGATTCGCGGTTGCAGCTGGCTAAAGAGCTGGGTGCGACGGATGTTGTTAACAGTAAAGAAGAAGATCCGGTTGAAGCCGTTAAGAAGCTGACTGGCGGCCTCGGGGTTGACTGGGCTGTTGATACGACTGGTGTTAAGGCGGTTATGGAAGATACGATCCAGATGCTGGCTCAAGGTGGTACCACAGCAACGATTGCGGTTACGCCGCACCATATTGATGTGGATACCTGGAACGATCTGTGCGTTAATGACAAGAAGATTGTCGGCGTTAACATGGGTGATTCGATTCCGCAAATTGATGTGCCGCGGTTGATTGAATTCTACAAGCAAGGCATGTTTGACTTTGACAAGACCGAGAAGTTCTATTCATTCGATCAGATCAACGAAGCTAATGCGGATTCTCGTTCTGGTAAGACGATCAAGCCAGTGCTGATTATTGATAAGGATTATGTGCCTGGGAAGTAAGGCTCGCTCCAATCTGTAAAAAATCAGGCTATGAGTTCTATCATCGCGCCAAACTCCGCAATCTCCGGCGGGGCCTAGGGCTGGCGACCGCGAAGCTAGAGTGGTGGGCACGACTTAGAGCCTCTGCAAAACCGGCAGAGGCTCTAAGCTCGGCCTTGTACTACGCCGGGAAGAGCGCCCGGCTAGTACAATCTCACCACTGAGCCCGCCCCGCCTCCGATTGCTACGCTTTGGCGCTTGGGCTTTTAGATAAGTTTCTTAGCTTTCTGCGAAGACATTTAATCCTTGTATTTTTACCCCTCATCCAAATCCAATCAAAAAACCTGTCATGTTCGCAAATCTTCTTTTGCGAGATGACAGGCTTTTTGTTCTAATTTTTCTAGTTATGAACTTAATCCGGCTCATCCCAGAATTCTAGTGGAATGATGTTGCCGGCGTTCATGGTATTTTTGGGGTCGAAGCTCTTTAGGAGTGTTTTAAGAACCCAGTAGGAGCTGCCGTATTCTTCTTTGATGAATGGGGCGCGGGCTTTGCCGACGCCGTGGTGGTGGGACATGGTGCCACCGCGTTTGAGGGTTTCTTCCACGATGATTTTGTTGATCGGATCGTGGTAGCGGGCCATTTCGCCGGCGGGGTCGTCTTCTGCATCGATGAAGGCATAGACAAAGTACAGGTTCGTGCCGTTGACGTAGCTGTGCGACGAGTGACCGCCGATGCCGTATAGGTTCGGGATTTCTTTTTTCACTCGCGCTGTCACGGCTTCAAAAATGTTGGCAATTTCATGCCAGTTAGCAGCAACTTCGGTCGTGAAGCCGACGAATGGCGTTTTTTCAAGCTGGTTGACTTCAGCGTCGACTTCTTTTTGCGTCCAGGTTAAATGTTTGAACCAGTCAATGATCTCATCAAGCGGTTCGTATGGCTGCGTCTGACTGGATGCTTCGACCATTGCCTTGATAGCGCCAGCCGTGGCGTCGCTGAGTGGTTGTGGGCCTTCTGTTCGGAAAATCAACACCGGCTTTTCGGCGTGTTTTGGATAAAATTGACTCCAATCCTGCGCATCATAAAGGCGAATGACCGATGGCCGATAGCCGGCTGCTACAATGTCGCGCAACAAGCGAAAACCTTCGCGCATGGTGTCGACGGTATAGGCCAGATAATGATACGTGTCCGGTAAATACGGGAACAGCTTGACGGTGACTTCAGTGATGAACGCAATGCTGCCTTCGTTGCCGATAAACACGTGGCGAATGTCGGGACCGACTGACCGACGTGGGACATTTTTAATCCGCACGATGCGGCCATCTGGCATGACGGCTTCCAAACCGACCACCATGTCTTCGATCCCGCCATACAAGGTCGATAGTTGCCCAATGCTGCGGGTGGCAACCAAACCGCCAAAATCGGCTAACGGCTGCGACTGCGGCAAGTGGCCGGTGGTGTAGCCTTTTTCGTTCAGCCAATCTTCGGCCTGCTTTAAGGGTACTCCTGCCTGAACGGTTAGTTGCATATCTTCCGGGTCGAACTTCAAAATTTGATTTAAGCGCGATCCATCCACAATGATGTGGGGTTCGCGGGCACTTTCCAATCCGCGCTCAATCTCTGACCCGCCTGTACGCGGAATCACGTTGACGCCTGTGTCGTTGGCATATTTCAACACCGCCGCCACCTGCGCAACATTTTCCGGATAAACAATCGCGACCGGGATCGGTGCCTGGTAAATTTTTCGGGCCCGGGGATATTTCCGGTAAAAGTCAAGGCTGGCATAGTTTAGCTGGTCTGGATCCACATTGACCTGATCACGGCTGGTTAACTGGATCAGTTGTTGCACAATTGCATCTTTTGTAACGGTATCCATTAGATTCACCTCGTCTACTTTCAATCCCAACTGGCAATCAACGGTTCGCCGACCTTGCCGCGTTCGGCAACGCCGTTAATGGTTTGAAGGTCTTTAAACACCGGATCGGTTAATTGATGCAGATTCTTGTACTTTTCGTATACTTTGGCATATTGTGCGACTGCATCTGCTTGCGGTACAAAGCTGTCGGCCGGCTTCACCATCACCGCAATGGCATCGTCATACGTGCGATATTCGCCAATGCCGACCGCCGCATTGATCGCCGCTCCTAGGCCAGCAGCGTCAGTAATCACGTTGCGCTGCGCTGGTAAGTTGAAAATGTCGGCAATGAGCTGCATGAAAATGTCATTCTGCGCGCCACCGCCTGTGACTACCAGCCGATCAACTTTGCGATCCAATTCCTTCAGCATTGCCGTTGAGTAATCCAGTAGATTAAAGGCAAGTCCTTCAAGAATCGAACGGAACATGTGCCCCCGGTTATGGCGTTCATCCAAGCCGATAAACGCGCCTTTTCTAAACGGGCGATCCGCAGCCGGCTGCCAGTCCAAAATGGTCAACAACCCGTCACTGCCAGGCGGAACCGTGGCCGCCTCGCGCGTCAGCACGTCCAAGGTAGATTCATGGGTTGCATCCCCAATCCCCTGAAATTGCTTGGCAAACCAGCTGACCGTCCACATGCCGCGATAAACGCCGTTGCTTTCATACAAATATTCATTTGGCACATCCGCAAAATTGGTCCAGTAGTAGCGGGTTGTCCCGAACGGATGGTTCTCATTGCCTTGCAACATGGAAGTGGTATAGGTGCCTAGTGACAGCAAGAGATCCGGACCGGTCTTTAGCCCTGCGCCAAGTGCTTCCACCGCCTTATCATTGGCGGTGGCGATCACCGGTAAGCCTTTTGGCAAACCGGTTGCCGCGGCTGCTTCTTCCGTCACATTGCCTAAAATGCCGCCGGGCTTAACCAGTTTGAACAAAGAAGACCGCGGTAGATTAAGGAAATCAAACATCATGTCCTCATCGGTCCAGTCCCACTTGTCCATATCAATTGGCCACGTGCCAATATAACTGGCCGCCGTATCAATGCGATTTCCGGTCAGTCGGTAAGCCAGATAGCCGGTACTTGCGGTTACATACACCGCATCGTCGGTCGTCTTTTCATAGATCTGATGTGCCCGGTCGTCCATCCAGCTAATGGCCGGTTGCGCCAAATCGCCATTTGCCTTTAAAACCAACCGATTAAAGCGAATGCTGCCTAAGCCAATCGCCAGAATTTCATTCACGTCCCCGTCAAACTTCGCCATCAATGCTTTACTGGCGGCTTGCAGCGACGTCCACAAATCATCATCAGGATGCTCAACTACCCCGCCAGCTGCGGTATGCAACGGTTTTAGCGGCTGATGTTCCTGCCACAATGCATTTCCCTGCAAATCAAAAATCGTCAATTTGTTACTCTGCGTTCCTTGATCAATGGCCAGTATATAGCGATCCATTCAACTCGCCCCTTTCGGATATAGCCGAAACATGTTCGGTCGGTAGCAAACGCCTCGTAAAAATTACCAAATCCGCCAGTCCGTTTCGGCTTTTAATCGTAAAAAGAGCGCGCCTCCCTATTTTCAAGGATTGCGCGCTCTTTTTGCTCTGCGCTAATTTTGCCATAAGGTGGTATTCGTGGTGGAAATGCCCGTTGCTCCAGCAGCCAAGTCGGCCATAATCGCTTCTTTTGTGCTGATCAAACCACTGCTGATGAGCGGCACGTCGGTTTCATGGGTAATCCAGGAAACCGCCTGAGGCATAATGCCCGGCATCACGTCAATCATATCGGCATGCCCGACATCATACTGCCGCTGCATCGTATACAGCGTCCGCGAATCGATTAAAAAGAAACGGTGAACGGTCAACATTTTCTTCTGCCGCGCCACGGCCAGCAAGTGGCCCTTGGAGCTCAAAATGCCATCTGCATCGGTTGTTTTGGCAATGAATTCAACGGCACTGGGGCGGCTGGCCAGCCCTTCAACCAGATCCACATCGACAAACACGATCTTCTTGGCTGCTTTTAGCTGCGCCACGATATCCCCAATGTTAAGAATTGACCCATACAAGGTAAAGACAACTTTGACATCTGCGGTCAAGGCAGCGTTTAAGCCTTTATCATCCTGAATCCCGGCAATCACCGGATTAGCCGCGACAACATCTTGCAGTTGCATCTTTTACTCCTTCTTCAAGCCACCAAATGGCATACCCCACGTTGCTAAACTTTCCCCCATGACTGACTGCGGTTACTCTGCTAATGCGTGGGCCTGATAATCCTTGGAATACTGATCCACCGCACGCATGGCCGCAACGATTGCTTCCGGTGACGTATCAAACCGCAATTGATCAATGCCAGTCCAAGCTGCTGCGGCGTCGTTGGCCACCAGCATCAACTCATCATCGGTCGCATCTTCCCAACCAAGATCTTCTAACGTGGTTGGCAGGCCAACCTGCAAGAAGAAGTGCAAATAATGATTAATCACAGCGGTCTCGGCATTTTCCATCAGCAGTTGCGTCAGTAGTGAATACGCCACTTTTTCCCCGTGCATCAAATGCTTGCCCTTCTTCAATGCCGGGAATGAGTTTTGCAAAGCATGTGCCAGGCTGGTACCGCCGCTTTCAAAGCCTAAGCCGCTCATTAAAATGTTGGCTTCAATGACCGCTTCCAGCGCCGGTGTGACCACCTTGGCTTTGTTGGCTTCAAAGGCTTGGGCGCCAAACTCAAAAATCGTATCCGTTGACGCCTGGGCAATTTTCATCGCCGTGATCGTGCCGATGCCTTGCGCATTGGTAAAGCCGTGGATGTCGCCAACTGCCTTAGCTTCAACATAAGTCGACAGCGCATCGCCAAAGCCGGAAGCCAAGAACCGCGGAGGCGCCTGACTGATAACGGCCGGATCAACCAACACCAAATCCGGACTCTTGGTGTGGAACTGGTAGGCATTAAACGTACCATCTTCGTTGTACAGCACTGACAATCGGGAAATCGGCGCATCCGTTGACGCCAGTGTCGGGATAATCACGGTGTAAATGTTCAAATGCTGGCCAATCTCTTTGGCAGTATCGAGCGTTTTGCCACCGCCAATGCCAATCACAAAGTCCGGTGGATCCTTGATTTCATCAATCGCCTTTTGGATCTCTTCCGGTGAAGCCTCACCGCCGAACATCAACTTGGTCACGGTATAGTCATTGTCCTTCAGATAGTCAATGAACCGATCGCCGACCAAGCCGTATACATTCTCATCACCGACAATCACCGCTTTGGAACCGTACCGGCTTAAATACGGATCCGCGTTAAACAAAATGTTCTTAGCCTGAATATAATTCGATGGACTGATAAAAATCTTCGGCAAATCGATTTGCATCATCCGCGCCTCCTGAATCAGCCAAACGTCTCGTTGAGTTCATCAATCAATTTGTTCATGCTTGCTTCGTCACTGTGCACTTGCGGAATGGCAATCAATTGCTCCAGCGACAGATTCTTCACCATTACAACACCAGGGTTGGTTGATGCGCCGGCAACATACTTATCGACAACCTTCATGTACCGCTTATCAGCCAACAGTTCCGACAGCTTGGTATCCTTACTGAACTTAGCCATGGTTAACATCCTCCTCTTTCTTAAACCTTTGGCATTAACGCGCTCACCGGCGCAGGAGCCTACGTGTAAGGACCCTGGTCGCAATGGTCTAAGCCCGGGCCATCACGCCCAAGGCCACTTACACTCCGGCTCCTAACCGCGCCGGTTCGCGCTCATTAAAAAAGAGAGGTAACCAAAACTGGTATACACGAAATACCAGCGGTTATCTCTCTTCTTCTCTCTAACCAATTGAAGCTTATAACAGCGCTTTCATTTTGTCAATTTAAGTGACTCGATTTCCTTTTTTATTTAACGGATTCGGTTGACATTTATAATTTTCGTTTGTTAGTATCGGTTCAATATTTTAATTTTGTTTATTAACGGAGGCAATGATTTATGTTAACTAATGTAAGGCTCGAAGTTCACCAATTGTTCACTGAGAAGACCAGTTTTGCCGCCTCGCACAAAACTGGTATAGGTGCTTAACCATGTTGCAATACATATATCGATTACTAGTGATTTCAGGACTGGCTTTCGTCGCTTATTTTGCTTATGACGCGCACGTCTTTACACCAGGGAAAAAGATTAATCTGAAGCGGGATTTGGTGCTAGGTTTGATTTTTTTGGTTTTGTTGTTTGTGACGGCTTATGTTAGCAAGTTTGTTAATAAGTAGTGGCGACCTGGGTTTCGCTAAATCTTCGCCTTTTGGGATAGCACCATGTTGCACAGATGAATTAATCTTCCCTGATAATTGCGAAGTTGTCACATCTAATTGCTTTGCGATGGCATATGCGGATGATGCAATACGACTACCAGGCAGAAAGGGGCAACCACCTATGTCGACCGAAAAAAGAGAAACTCGATTAAGCATCCGAATTGATCCGGCATTAAAGGAAGCTGCCCAAAACGTCGCGAACGATAAGGGCATGGATTTATCCACTGCCGTTAATATGTTTCTTGCCAAAATGGTCAAAGACCACGCCTTGCCATTTACGCCAACCAGCTTACCAGCCGAAACTCTGCAGGCATTTAAAGAAGCGAAGACCCCAGATAAACTAGAGAAGTATAGCACTTCTGACGCTATGTGGACGGTCTTAGATGTATAGTACGATCTGGTATTTGTGTGCGACTTCAAATAAAACATTCGCCTAATTACAAAAGCATAGCACCCTTATCATTAGAATGCTCTCATTTTGCTGTTTTTGGCAGATTATCGAAGAACCTTATCGCATCAATGTTTTAGAACAATGTCCATAAAAATAGCTCTATCGTGTAAATGCCGTTAAACTGGCACCAATGTGACTTATCAACAGGGCTTATCCACATGCTTGACATCTGAAATGGTATAATGTTTGCAAAGGAGGTTTTGACTATGGCAGGAACACCAGTGAATCACGTTTTAAAGTTCAAAGACAGGCAGTCTTTTGAAGATGCAATTAAAATAATTCACCCAACTGAAACTCGCGAATACAAGGAATCCGTGAAAAGCATGCGAGCTTTTCTAAATGCTGGACCTAAGGTAACTGTGGTCAACCGCCGAGGCAGGAGCAAATAATTGGATGCTGATCATTGTAAATTTGAGACAAACGCACTTTTATCATCGATTGCTGATAACCGTAAGTTTTCAAGCGGCGAGCCAGTGATTGATGCTTTTTTTCACGAAAAAGCAGAACAGTCTGATGCTGAGTTCCACACACAAACAACGTTAATGTTTGCTGACCACAATTTGGTTGGATTCTACTCATCCAGCGTTAGAACCTTTGAAATCAGATACCCTGATTTTAAAGATTTTGTTCGTGAGGAAATGCTTAGACCTGAAGAGTTAGACGCAATGGAGACTGGCGACGAGCTTTCCTATCCAGCAATTAATTTGCAGTATTTTGCAATTAATCAAAATCGACAGAGGAACGGTCTAGGTAGAATAATGATGCGGACCTTTTTATCCGAAATTGCAGCTGCGTATCTCGATCATGGATTAGGTTTTAGTGGAGTGTTTTTATATGCTTTACCAGATGCGGTAATTTTTTACCAAAAGTCCGGTTTTAGGGTGCTTAATGGCATAGATTTTGAGAATGGCCCAGACTTACAACAATATCCTATGTTTCTCAGCACAAAGAAAGTGCTTGACTATTATGCTGAGGGGTAAGTTTCCGAAATATTCAAGAGAACACACAAGGCGAAGGCAAAAAATGTCTTCGCCTTTTTTCGTCTCTCTAGCTTCCTTAGATATTTTTAACTTTTTCAAACCGATGCCGAATTGACAAGCTTCACCGCCTTTTTTCAGCTTTCCATGAATAATTTCCTTATTGACATCATAATATGACGTGCTATATTTAATTGTGTACAATGTTAATGGCGTAAACGTTGTGCATGATGTGGCGGGGAAATTTTCGCTTTCTTTTGAACGCAACTGTCATCTTGGCAATGAAAAATCGCATGCGCGTGATGTCGTGCAAAACATTTTTCACATTTGCCTTGGTCTTTCAAGAAAGAGGGTATTTCATGTTTAAGCACACTCGAAAGTTGCAATACAACGCGAAACCAGATCGTCCGGATCCATTGATGGCTCGCCGGCTGCAGGAATCACTCGGTGGCCAGTGGGGCGAAGTGACAGGGATGATGTCGTACCTGTCGCAGGGCTGGTCGTCTACCGGCAGTGAAAAGTATAAGGATCTGCTGCTGGATACCGGTACCGAAGAAATCGCCCACGTCGAAATGATTTCGACAATGATCGCGCGGCTGCTGGAAGGCGCCCCGATTTATGCGGAAGCCGATGCGTACAAGTCTGATCCCGCATTGGCTGCGGTCATGGGTGGCATGGATCCTGAGCACGCCATTGTGCATGGGATGACCGCTAGTTTGAACAACCCCAATGGTGCTGCGTGGAATGCGGGTTACGCCACTTCCAGCGGTAACTTGGTGGCGGATATGCGGTTCAACGTTGTCCGTGAATCCGAAGCCCGCCTGCAAGTCAGCCGCCTGTATTACATGACCCGCGATGAAGGGATCCGCGACATGCTCAAGTTCCTTTTGGCCCGCGAAACCCAGCATCAGCTGCAATTTATGAAGGCACAGGAAGAGCTGGAGGACAAGTACGGTGTCGTCGTACCAGGTGACATGAAAGACATCGAACACACCAAGTACTCACACGTGTTGATGAACTTCTCGGACGGTGACGGCTCAAAGGCCTTTGAAGGTCAAGTCGCCAAAGACGGCGAAAAGTTCACCTACCAAGAAGATCCTGAAGCCATGGGCGGTGTGCCGACATTCAAACCGGCTGATCCGCATCTCCATAACGATCAAGGATAATCTGATCAAGCGCTCCTTAAACACTAAGATCGGTGGCTGAAACAAAAACCTGCTAGCATGCAAACTGCGCAGACCTGTGATTAAGACGGTGCCGACTGTTTTATCTGTTTGTTTCAGCCCGGTCAAGTCACGCCCCGCCGCATGCCCCCCTCAATTATCAAAGTAACGTTCCGGCAAGGACTGGTTTTAACCAGTTGCTTGCCGGATTTTTTTTGAAAAGATTTGGACGGGACTGGGCGCAACTTCCTTGAGTCTGCTGGTTTTACACCATTTTTACCTGCGTTGGTGAATGAAACCCTTATACTGAAATTGAGAACATATTAACGCGTTCAACGGCGCAGAAGTCTGCGTGTAAGGACCTCAGGCGCAATGGCCAAGAACGGGCCATCACGCCTGAGGCCACTTACACGCCGACTTCTAACCGCGCCGTTTCACGCTCACGCTCACATTAACGCGTTCGCCAGTCCAGAAACCTGCGTGTAAGGACCTTGGTCGCAATGACCAAAACCGGGTCATCACGTCCAAGGCCGCTTACACTCCGGTTTCTAACCGGACTGGCTCACGCTCAGGAGGTACTCTTACATGCATAAAAGTTGGTGGCAGGAAGCCGTGGTTTATCAGGTGTATCCGCGTAGTTTTCAGGATAGCAACGGTGATGGTATCGGCGATTTGCCGGGGATCATTCAACATCTGGATTACATCAAACAGCTCGGTGCCGATGTGATCTGGCTTAACCCGATTTACAAATCACCCAATGCCGATAATGGTTATGACATTGCGGATTACCAGCAGATCATGCCGGAGTTTGGAACGATGGCGGACTTTAAGCGGTTGCTGAAAGAAGCCCATGCGCGCGGCTTGAAAATCATGATGGACTTGGTTGTCAACCACACGTCCGACGAACACCCCTGGTTTCAAGCGGCCAAACAAAGCCGCACGGATCCCCACCACGATTGGTATATCTGGCGCGATCCGGTTGATGGGCATGCCCCAACCAATTGGCGCGCGGATTTCGGCGGCTCAGCATGGACCTATGTGCCGGAGGTCGGTCAGTATTACCTCCATCTTTTCGCCGTCAAACAGCCCGACCTCAACTGGCAAAATCCAGCCGTCCGTGACGCCGTGTTCAATATGATGACGTGGTGGTGCCAACAAGGCATTGACGGTTTTCGGATGGACGTCATTAATCTGATCTCCAAACCTGACGTATTCGAAGACGATCCGCACCTCTTTGAACAGCCCAATGGCAACTCGCTCGGCCTGATTGCCAACGGCCCACACGTACACGATTATTTGCGGGCGATGAATCAAAAGGTGCTGAGCAAGTATGACCTCATGACAGTTGGCGAAGCGCCTGGTGTCACCCCGGCACTGGCGCTCAAGTATACCGGTTTTGACCGCCACGAACTGGAGATGGTCTTCCAATTCAAACATGTCGGCCTCGATAATGATCCGCAGTTCGGTAAGTGGTCGCTGCATCGGCCAAAGTTGACTGACCTCAAGCGCGTCTTGTCCGATTGGCAAACCGCCTTGCATGGGAAAGCCTGGAATAGCCTCTACTGGGACAATCACGATCAAGCCCGCGCCGTTTCCCGCTTCGGCGATGATCGCCCGGCTTTTCGAGTACATTCCGCCAAAATGCTCGCCGCCACATTACATTTTCTCGAAGGCACCCCTTACATTTATCAAGGCGAAGAGCTCGGCATGACCAATGTTGCTTTTCCGTCCATTCACGATTATCACGACCTTGACACACTGAATGCCTGGCATGAACTCGTTGAACAGCAACACGCCTTGGCGCCGGACGACATGCTGAAAAGAATCCACCGCCGTTCGCGGGATAATACCCGTACGCCAATGCAATGGACGGCGGAAAATCAGGCCGGTTTCACCCGCGGCACCCCGTGGCTAGCAGTCAATCCGAATCACACCACGATCAATGCTGCTGCGGCCTTAGCCGATCCAGACTCGGTGTTCTTCTTTTACCAAAAACTCAATCGTCTGCGCAAACAGTATCCGGATTTGATCGTTTATGGCGACTACACCTTACTCGATCCGGATGACGCCGAGGTGTATATGTATCAACGTCACGCCGCTGATCAGGAATTGTTGGTTGTCAGCAACTTCACTGACCAGACACTCACGCGGAACATCACCGACCGCCAGCCGCAAGCTGCCCAGTTGTTACTAAGCAATTATGCTGATGACGCCGGTGATACGTTACGGCCTTATGAAGTTAAGGCATATCTGGGCAAAAAATGATCTTGAAGGCGAAAACACGGGCGCGACAAGCTGTCTCACATAACGTCACGCTTTCACCCCACATGAATAACATAAACAACATAACAACGTCACAATTTCGTCACAACTGCTCGGTAGTATTAACAACATAGAAATGAGCCACCCACTCATTCCTACAAACCCCAACCCAACTTTTTCATTTTTACTCCTCCAAAGTAGAAATCGCCGACCGGTCTCCCAGCCGGTCGGCCAATACATAACAGAGCCCGCTGTTTGCTGAGACAGCGGGCTTTTGTGTGAGCGTGAGTAGGAGCGCTAAGAAATCGAAGTGTCTTTTTGATTGCCTAAAATTGCTTTTACAACATCATGGTCAAAAATTGTTGTGACTAAATTGTTTTTCATGCTAAAATAAAAAAGACGAGGAGCACCGGTTTCCACCCGGTACTCCTCTGGCAGAGCCGTTTCGACGGTTGGCATTTAGTTGAACAATCCATTAAGACCGTTAAACTTCGCCAAAAGTTTTAGTGACGGTCTTTTTGATCGCCTAAAATCGCTTTCACAACATCAATGATGAATGCAGCCAGTGCTAGCGTAAACATAGCAAAGGTTAGCATCAGCATTAATGCGTCAGCAACGGACAACAGGGCACCTCCTTCCGTATAGATTTTGATCATCGCGCATAGGCGACCACCTCACAATACGTTGGATTTGCCAAACCGTCATATTAACTTCTCTGTTACAGCCATCATATCATATGAATTGCAAAAACGCCTACAGCCGCAAAGGTTACAGGCGTTTTTTATTCACCGCAATTTTGCGGTTTTACTTTTCTCTAACATGCTTAAAATACAGGCCGCCGATCACGACGCTCATGAGGATCACGCCACCAATGATCGGTAGGCTCCCAAAGATCAAGTCGCCAGCTCGCGGTAACACTTGGTCTTCGTGATCCTGCTTCGACTTTTTATCATCGTCCGTTTTCCGCCCAGAAGGCACTTCCTGAGAGGCTGACGAAGTTTCCGCAGCTTTGTGACCGTCAAGCTGATCAAAGGCGGTTTGCAATGCGTCTACTGCCTGATCAACAGCCGACTGGTTGGCCTGCGAATCGGCTAAAATCCGCTGAGCTTCCTGTAACGCCTGATCGAACGCCTGCTTTTTGGCCACGCTTGCCAACGAATAACGATCGGTCTTCTTAGCATCAAGCGCCTGATCGATTAGCGTTTTTAAATCATCTTTTTGCACCACTGGAACCGCCTTTGTTGCTTCAAACGCACCGATTGTCGGGTGTTGGAAATCAATCGCTTTGCTGGCAAAGTCTTGGCGAATCGGGAATTTCTCCTTCACTGCCGCTGGCGTCAGTTCATCGACATTGATCCCGGCATTGGCGGCCGGCGATTTGGCTTGTGGAACAAAAGCTGCCAACCCAGTGCGATCAAAAGTGCCGTCTACCTGCTGAATCACCCCGCTTGGCTTAGCCGCGGCATCCACCAACTGCGGATCGGCAAAAATATTGCCACTCACATCAACGGTTCCGGCATGGCTCTCGTCCATCAGCGCCTGTGGGTAAAACAGGTTGTGATCCAAACGTCCTTCGGTAAAGACCGGTCGTTTGGTGCCATTTTGGTTCACCACAAAGCGCGGCACATTGCCACCCGGTGCGTAAACCAGATTATTAACGAATCGAATTCCGGTCTGGCCATTGTTGGAAATCATCAGGTTCTTCACGGCTTTGCCGACAATAAACGTGTTGTTGTTGAACAGCGGGAAGCCATTGATGCCATCAGCCTTACCTGAAACTACGAAAATCAGATGATTCAATGCAGGCGATGGCACGTCCTTCACATCGTTCACACTGAGGTTATAACGAAAAACATTGTCCGTTTGGTGGTCGCCCATAAAGAGCGTGAACCCACCAGAATTGTCATGCGAGTAATTGTACTGATAGACCCCTTTGGATGCAAACCCATCAAAATCAAACGCTGCACCATCGAGGTAATGGTTGGGAATGTCAAACACTTCATTATATTGGGCTAAATTGTATTCCCCGCCCATGAACCACAATCCGGCAAAGTTTTTGCTGGCACCGGCTGCGTTTTTGGAGTTCGGCATACTATTGGCAGCTTGCACCGTATTATACTCGGCGGTCCCATTTTCACTGGAACTAATGACAATTCCGTCACCGGCACTGTTGCGGATGTAATTATGTCTAAAAATGGTTTTGGCGCTGGCCTGAAAAGAGTATTGATCCCAACCGCCGGGTAAGACCGAGGCATTGGCATCGTTACGTAAACCTTCATTGGCAACGTCCGTGATCACGTTATGGGTTGCGGTCGCATCGGTATTGCCGACTATAATAATACCCCCGGAATTTTTACCGGCCGCCACCATTTTCCCCGTCTGATCAGGAATCAAGTCACTTTGATAAGCGCCATCGACGTTGTGCACATTATTATTGGTAATCGTAATGCCCGTGCGGTGTGATGCTTTAAAAATCGCCAACTTTTGCTGAACTGCCGCCGCATCGTTTCCACTCGGATATGCGGTCTGAATATCTGACGCAACCAAAATACCGATCCGCATTCCTTGCCGATTTCCGTCGCCCGCAGCATTCGTCACCTCCAAGTCAGAAATCGTCCAGTGATTCGCATTCCACAGCTCAACGGTTCCGGTCATTAAATTAAGATTACTCAACTTACGCTCGTGATAGGGATTTTTGTTGGCTGTTGTCCCTAAGCCATTGATAATCGCCTTTTTGCCTGTGCTGCCTTGGTTGTAACTACCAATGGTAATCGGCGCTGTGCTAGTGCCATCACCGTTCTTGGCGCCATCCAGGATCAACTGGCCATTCCAAACACCATTGGCATCAAAAAGAATGCGATCGCCCGGTTGAAATTTCGTCGCCGCTACCTTCTCTAGCGATTGCCACGGCTGATCGGCAGATAGCCCGTCATGACTGTCACTGCCGTTGTTGGCCACATAAAATGTTCGCGGCCCGGCAGCTAACGAACGTTGCGGCGCCTGCCCGTTGATCATCACCGCCAACCCCAGCAACGCCAGCAAAAAAGCCAAAATTTTTCCTTGTGTCACCCGCCATCGTTTCATGATGTCCCTCCATTTCAGGCAAAGGTTTCCTTGGCAAGCTGCGCCGGATCGCCTTGCACTTCGGCTTGTTTAGCTCGCTTTTCTAACGTCTTCGCCAGTTGCGCTTGTAAAATCTTAGCCGTCACATCTTCTTTCACATCAGAAAAAGGAACAAATCCACCCTTTGCTGAGGCTGTGACCCGCACCAAACTCATTTTTTGATCCGACAACCACGCCGCAAAAATCTGCCCGACATGACCGGTCTGATCATTGGTGGCCCTTAAGTAGGCACCATAGTATTGGTCAGCATCATGCAGCGAGTCATTTTGCCCAAGCTGGCCATGAAAACCTGCTGTGCCAAACGCTTTTTGCACACTAGCCAAATCGGTTTGCTGCCCGTTAAACCGCTGAACCAATTCCGTGAACTCACTAAGGTCGCTGATCTTCCCGGGCTCAAAAGTCAGCGTCTCATAATGAATCAGATCAGGCCGCGCCCAGTACTTTCTTTTATGCTGCCGATAAAAAGCAGTTTGCTGCTGACTCGTCACCGACTTGCGATGCGTCTTGACGTATTGCGCCTGCAGCTTGAGCATCAACTCGCGATGTTGTTTCTGCGCTGCCGCCATCCCCGTCAGATCGGCACCGGTGCCTTGCGTCTTCTTCAAGCCATCAAACTCCGCCAACGGTTTCGTCAGCAGTTTGGCTTTCACCAGCGCCTGATCCTCAATCACAAACTGCTTCAGTTTATTCATCGCTTGTGCTTGCGCGGCCTGCTGCGGCGTCTGGCGTCCGTACTTAGTCTGCCAAAATTGTGCGTTGTACTTAGCGTGATATTTCGTCACATAACGATTGACCGTCAGCGCTTTTTCATTCTGTAAAAAGAGGCGGTAAACTTTTGCCGACATCGGTGTGCCCGCTACGGATAGCGCGTCGGCTGGTTTAAGCGCCTGGCAACCACCAATTAAACTGGCAAGGATGCCGAGTAGAAAAAGCGGCACCCACTTCCATCGCTTCGCTTTCATCTTTTTCATTGCTAAAACACCTGAAAATGTTGTGCTACCTGCTGCCCCTGCCGTTCCAAAATGTTCAAACTACCATAGGCTTCGGTCCCGTCGAACCAGTAAAGCTTGCGGCCGACGATCGTGTTTTCCGGCTGTAACGTCACTAAAAAGTTACGCTCGCTGTCCAAATCTACCCGGAACCCAGTCGCCAACCGCTGCGGTACCACGGCATCGCGATCACCAGACTGCTGTGCCGCGATCGGCGTGATGGTGACAGGCTGTTGCCGTGGTGACAAAACCGCTGCTTGAACCGTGAAATCAGTAAAAATCGTTTCACTTTCCAGCCGCGTCAAATGTTCGAGCGTGTTGTACCGCGGTGAAAATAATTGCTGACTGGCCCAAACCTGATCATCTGTCAGCGCAAAATTCGCGATATCGCCTAATTGATACACAGTGTCGGACTGTGTCACGGTTAACTGCGGGGCTACTTGCCAAAAACGCTTGAGGGAATGCTGACCGGGATGATGAATCATATCAACTATCAGCCACAGCCGCTCCTGACTTAAGCTAATAAACAAGCGGGTGACCACCGCCGGAACTGTCTGCGAGTGATCAAGAAACGTTAGCTTAACCGCCTGACCACCGGCAAAATCCACTAGCGCATGATTCAACGGTGTTGCAACGTACCGATACTTCCACGAATCATTAGGCAAGCTAAACGCCCGATGGTCAAGCATCACCGTATTATGCGCGGCCACCGACTTGAGCTGCCGCCGCTCAGTGCCATCGACGTATGTGTAGCGACCCGGATCAACTAAGACATCCTGACCGCCGATCGTCAAATCCACATGTCCCAGCGCCGCATGTCCATGACCGCTGCCTAAATCGCCATTAAAGACATGCCAATAATCCGCATGCTCGCCCCAATCAGAGCGCCAAAAGTAATTACCACTGGTAGGTGCGGCAAACTCTTTCGGCAGCGGTGTTTTAGTTTCGGTTTTGGCTGGCAGCTGCCACTGCTGATGAGCGAGTTCCAATAATCCAAAATCAACAATCGGCGCTAATCGTTGCTCCAACGGCGACGCCTGCTGCAAAATAGCCGCTGACGCATTGTACAGACTGTCAATCCGAATGGCATCAGTGTCGCCTTGCTGCAGTAACAATAAATCCGGCTTCACATACTGCGTGATCATCTGCTGCATGGCGCGGGCTTTTGTCAGTACAATCGGCGCAACTGCCACCTCGGCTCGCTGTTGCGCGGCAATCACAGCTAGGGTGCTTCGCCAAACTTCAAGCAGATAAAGCGGCGACTGCTCCCACTGCATCCCTTGCGCATCAACCTGCAAATCCAATTCGGTCTCAAACTTTTGCTGCGCCCACTGGACAATTGCTGGGGGCAAAACCTTGGAAAAGCGTGCCGCATATACCAAGATGCCCGTGGTGATTAACACGCCCCAGTTACTGATATCAAACTTTTCCGTATAGTTCTGCTGCAAGTACGTCGCCTGAACATTGACCGCTTCTTCAATGCGGGCTTGCTCTTCCCGGCTTAACTGCTGATCTTCCAGCAGATTTGCCACAACGGCCGTCCAGTTCAGCAACCGAATGCCGGTATCAATCGTCCGCCATGTCGCCGGCACTGCCAGATTTTCATCAATCCAGCTGAACAGCAAAGCTTTCATTTTAGCCTGATAGTCACTTCGACCGGTTTCGTAATAAGCTTCCAAAAGATCCAGCAAATATTCCTGACGTTTCAACATGTACAACCACTCCGGATCACCATTCGGCGTCTGCTGCCACGTGATCGGATTCATGGTGTAACTCACCTGCGTCGGCTCCATCGCATAGGGGCTATCAAATAAAAATTGGTTCTTTAATAATCGGTCGGCATTTTTGCGGGCATCATCCGTGAGATGCTGTTGCTGACTCAACTGCTGAATGTACGTGCTCCAACTCGTTTCTGTCACCTGTCGCCGCCTCCTTCACAACACCAGCAATTCCCATCCGCTTGACCGTAATCACGGTATTCGCCGCAATTTCAACTTGAACGTCTTCCTGATTCAAATGTTTGATTTTACCGATAATGCCATCAATCAAAACAATCTGATCGCCGGGTTTCAGGTTTGCGTGCATCTGATCAACCATCTTGGCCTGTTTGCGCATCGCCGACCGCTTAGCCAACGGAATTGCGACCAGGTACAGTGCACACACGATGACTAACAGAACAATCAATGCAATTTGCCATATTGTCATCAGATGCCATCTCCTTCATCTTCGTGCTTAATATCCGGCACCGGCACTTCGTCAGAGTTGGTCTTCATCCTGTCTGGCAAAATTTCAATCAAGTCTTTTGACAAGGTAACCGTATGCCGGAGTGTTTCATCAACGCTGGCATCGTCAAAGCCGCCCATGTTTTTGGCATACAGATCCAAAATCAAGTTCAACGGCGCACTGGAGATAATGTATTGGTGCGGCCGATTTTGTTCCAGCATCAACCGCGCAACGATTTGATGCGGCGCGCCACCGGTCATGTCGGCAAAGACTAAAACATGGTCATTTTCATCAAGAAAAGTTTTTAATCGTTGCTCGAATTGCTCGTGGGTCGTCGTTTCATCCAGATTAAACGCAGTCATGCCATCTGTGGTTCCGATCAACAACTTCAAGGCGGACAATACCCCTTCTGGATAACGCCCGTGACCAACAACTGCCATTGCATAATTCATGTGTTCAAATCCTCCATTTTTTGCCATGCTTATTTCTAAAACAGCCGTCGACAAAGGTTTGCGACGGCCGAATTCATCATCTGATTACTTTAAGATCCCCAGCACTGATAGCAGTACCCCGGCGACAAAAAGCAAAATAACAATCTTGTAAATGGTCCATTTTTTCTTGGTGATCAGCCAATAAACAAAATACGTGAGTGCAATCGGCAGCATGTATGGCATGATCTTGTCCAGGATCGTCTGAATCGCGACGACTTGGGTTTTGCCTTTAATGACCTGCGTATACTGCCATGCAAGGTTGACTTTCACAAAGGAAACCGACAGCCCGGCGATTACAGTCAAACCCAACATACTGGCGACATCGGCAATCGCTGCCATCCGATCCGACAACGTATCGATGATGCTCGTGCCAACTTTCCAGCCTAAGTACCCCATCAGCATCCGGACGCCAAACGTGATTCCGAACAGGCAGAGAATGAATGGAATCGGTGCCCAAGTCATCCCTTGAAGTGCCAAGGAGGCAAAAATCGAACTGAACAACGGCGCCAAGCCGAATTGCGAAAGGGCATCGCCAATCCCGGCCAAAGGTCCCATCAAAGCAAACTTGATCGCCCGGACATCGTCTTCATCCTGACCACTGTCGTACATCGCCAGCATGATGCTGGTCACAAATGGATATGGTTGCGGATTCGTATTGTAGAATTCCAGGTTAGATGTTGTGACCCGTTTAAATTCTGCGTCATCGTCTTTATAAATTTTCCGCAACTGCGGCATGATGCTGTTAGCCATCCCGGTTCCCTGCATCGTGCCGTAGTTTTGGGCATTTTGCAGAACATACGAACGGAGAATGGAGTTTAAATAATCTTTTTTGGTTAAAACCGGTTTGCGACTAGATGCCATCTTCAATACCCCCTTCATCCTGGTTACTGCCGTCATCATTGCCGTTGGTGCCATGATCCTTCTTATCGGCACGGCGACCATTGTAGTAATTGTTGAACGCCAGTACGGCGCCGGCGAAGGCTAACCCGATGACTGGCATCTTCAGATAGGCAACGCAGACGTAACCTAAAATCAGCGCTGGAATATATTCCTTCTTGACCATCGTGCTCATGATCAACGCAAACCCGACTGCTGGCAGCAACCCGCCGGCAACGGTCAAACCACTGATCAGCCATTGCGGAATCGCCTGAACGAACACTTTCAACGCCGAAGTACTCAAGGTCGCGGCGAAACCGAAGCAAAAGGCGAATAAAATGAAGCCTAACAAGGTCGTGTTTGCCAAGAAATGGAACCGCCGATACTTGCCTTCTTCAATCGCTTTTCGTGACCAAGCCAGGTTATTGGCATTCACGGAGAAGATAAAGGTAATGACGAATGGAATCAAAATCGCAAATGGATAAGATAGCGACAAGGCTGCAGCTGGTTTCAATCCATGAATCGAAATGGCCATAATCGTGCCGACCACGCCGGGGCCCAACGGATTAGGCGGTGTTGAGCCACCAGGACCAACACCAAAGCCCATGAAGGCCAGTTCAGCCGTTGCCCCAAAGACAACCGCCGTTTGCAAATCACCCAAAATCAAACCGATACCAAATGAAATAAATAATGCCCGGTTGGTATAAATGCCCCATTGTTGACCGGCAAAACAAAATGCCGCCCAGAGACCCACCAAGAGTGCTTGAACTAT
Organism: Lacticaseibacillus zeae subsp. silagei; assembly: GCF_030770335.1. Classification (NCBI taxonomy): domain Bacteria; kingdom Bacillati; phylum Bacillota; class Bacilli; order Lactobacillales; family Lactobacillaceae; genus Lacticaseibacillus; species Lacticaseibacillus zeae. The sequence continues at coordinate 2,790,099 of NZ_CP132484.1, forward strand.
AGAATAGGTCATGCTTTTCCTCCCCTTTGAGCGTGAACCGGCGTGCTTACACGCAAGCTTCTGCGCCGGCGAACGCGTTATCGTTAGTGTCAGTTAGTGCTTAGCAACATAATCATTCAGATCAAAATCCGAACCAACATCGTTACCCAACGGCGTCGTGCGCGTGTTCAGATCCACGTGATACTTTTCATGCAACGTCTTCAACGCGTGCAGGTCGTCAGCATCCACCGCAATAAAATTCGTCAGCCGCGTTTTGCCTTCCTTCATATGAATGTTGCCCACATTCAGTTCCTTGATCGGCACGCCGCCTTCTGCCAACGTCAACGCATCCTGTGCCGTTTTCACAATGATGAAAATCGTCTGCCGCGGCGAAGCCTTGAAAATCTTATCGATCGTCTCTTGAAGTGAAAAGAAACGAATACCCACCGACTCCGGCATTAACGATGACATCAACTGTTGCTGAATATGGCTTTTCGCGACCTCATCGTTGGCAACAATCACCAAGTTGACGCCAAGGTTGGAAATCCACAATCGTCCTTGTCCATGAATCAACCGCTCATCCAGACGTACTGCCTTAATATTTGGTTCCGTCATTTTAAAAGCCCCCTACCAATATAATTGCCAATCTTTATAAAACCTGATCAACGCTTCCATGTAGAAATAGTCGCCCCATAGATTGCCTTCATCCACGCCATGACCGGAATGCCATGAATAAACACCGTGAAGCAATAGCGGCTCGGCGGTTTTGCCATCCACCGGCGTCGCATAATGTTGAATCAGCGATTTCAGCTGAGCATGCATGGCCGCGCGATAAACCGGCTTATCCGGATCTGACTCCGGCAAATATTTCAGCATCTCATGCAACCCGCACACCGCGATCGCCGCCGAAGAAGAATCACGACTTTGATCGCTGCCTTCTTGAAAAATAAGATCCCAATACGGCACATCATCTTGCGGCAACCGATTCAGGAAAAAGTTGGTCACGGCTTTGAAACTGTCAAAAGCGGCCGCATCATGCGTGTCATAGTAATGCAAGGCTGTTCCGTAGATTGCCCATGCCTGCCCGCGCGCCCAGTCGGAATCGTCGGCGTACCCTTGCTTTGTCGCCCCGCGCAATGGTTTGCCGGTATCGTCAAAGAAATAAGTATGAAAAGTGGAGCCGTCCGGACGAAATACCGTTTTCAATACCGTTTGATAATGTTGATCGGCAACTTGCCGATACTTGGCATCCCCAGTCACAGACGTTGCCCAGTACAACAACGGAATGTTCAGCAACGCATCAATGATGAGCCGATTTTCATCTTTAGCGCCTTTTGCACCCCAGGCTTGGATAAAGCCGCCTTTTTCATGGAAACGGGTTAACAATTGATCCGCCGCTTTGATCCCGGTGTCTTTTGCCAGCTGGCTGTTCGTTAGTCGATACGCGCTAACCACTGACGGCGAATACAGAAAGCCTAAATCGTGATGATCAACGGAAATCTTGCGGTCAATCCGATCGGCAAAACTGGCGACATTCTTTTCGGCCAGTGCGCGATACTTTTGCTCGCCTGTGTACTCATAAGCTAACCACAACATCCCGGTCCAAAAGCCATTGGTCCATTCCGTGTTTTTCATCGGTGCATAGCGATTGTTGACCGTTGACGGCTCGGGAAAATTCTCGCCGAACACCTTGATGTTTAAATCAAGATGCGCAACGGCATTATCCAACGCCGTGGTCACCATGCGCTTGTCGACAATCCCGGCGTTGAAAAATCGCTGGGCACTCGTTAAATTTTCAATTTTCAATATTTGCCTCCCTGGTGCCTTTTAGTTAGTTGTCCTTGGCTCGTAGCTACGTATAAGAAAAGTGTACTTTTTGGAAATTGGGTTTCTAAGAAATAAGGGCTCAAGGAAACGCCAAATTCATAAAAACTCATTCTATGTATCAATCGTGCGTCACCAAAGGAAACCTAACCTTTTTCATAAAATTGTTAAAAGCAAAGGACATTGTTGAACCGTTCATTTATTTCTTTATAATAAACGTCCTTTCTTTTTATTTACAAAGAGACCATAACATGCAAGCGCTTTAATGTAAATCATTTACGAACAATTTTCCCCAAATTAACAGCTTCAAAAACCGATAAGGGCTTGTAAACGCTATTTTTATAGGGATTTACAAGCGACAAATATAAACATTCATAATCACTTTTAAGCCAGTTATCGATGTTCGCCCTTTAGGCAAACTGATGATGCCAGCAAAAAACGCCAACGAAAAACCCTCAAAGTCAGGTTGCAACTTTGAAGGTTTTGCATTGACGCTATTTAGATTATTCAACTTGTCAACTTCTTACTTTAGCTAATAATCAGCCGCGGTGCGCATCCAGGATCTCCGGACCATGCGTGGTGCCGACCACCACGGTTTTGACAAGATCAAGGAACAGGCCATGTTCGACCACGCCTACCTGCTTATTCAACCATTCTGCTAGCAAATGCGGATGCTCGATCCGGCCAAGATGCAGGTCGATAATGTAATTCTTTGAATCCGTCAGTGCCTTGGTGCCATCGTCATTTAAGCGGTAAGCCGGCTTCAGGCCTTCATCCCTTAGCCGTTGCAACAACTTGCCGCTGCCGAACGGAATGACTTCAAGCGGCAACGGAAATTTACCTAGTGTATCCACCAACTTGGTCTCGTCCACAATCCAGATATTCCGCGCAGAATTAATCGCTACGATCTTCTCGATCAAATGCGCACGCCCGCCGCCTTTGATGCCTTGAAAATGCTTATCCACTTCATCGGCGCCGTCAATCGTCAAATCGATCTGGGCAACTTCATCCAGATCCTTCATAGGAATGCCGAGTGATTCTGCTTGCTTGCGTGTCCGCACACTGGTCGCAACGCCAGTCAGATTCAAATGCTCTTCTTTGACCCGCTGCGCAATCGCTTCAACCAGGTAATACACCGTTGAACCGGTGCCCAAGCCAATCGTCATGCCATCTTCAACAAACTCAGCTGCTTTTTGAGCGGCTTCCTGCTTCAACTTGTTCTGATCCATGGCCAACCATCCTTTTCGCTTAATAACTCTATTATATCTGATTCCCCTGAAGATGAGCGGGTGGTCACAAGACTTGTCGGCAAATTGAACGATTATTTTTTGCTTTTCTTGAGGGCTTTTTCCTATAACAGTCTACCGATTTCCAAAAATGAAACAAAATATTTTAAAAAGTCCCGTGGTTTTGTTAACTTATCATGTAAGCGCCAGCATGTCAGTGATTGGTGGTCACAACTTTACACAATTTCGTCTGAGTTACGCGGGATCAAAACTGGACAAACCATTTTCATCATTGTATATTTCTATATAATAAACTTCGCAAAAATTTCGTTTGGAGGCCTTGCATTGGAACAAGTAAAATCAAAACAGCAAAAACCTTATGGCACGGTGCTTATCAAAGCTAAAGATATTTTAGACTATCTCATGAAAGCTGACGATCCGCCGTCACTGGCAGACATGAGCGCGGCGTTAAGTTCGTCGAAGCCCACGATTTTGAAAATTCTCAACACGCTTGACATGATTGGCTTCGTTCGCCGCGATGAAAGCACCAAACGCTATTATCTCGGTACCGAACTGATCCCGTATGCGCAAAAGGCACTCGACAGTTTTGATATTGCCAAAGTCGCGCGCCCGTTTCTTGAGAATCTGCGCGACGAAACTAACGAGACCATTAATCTCGGCATTGTGCGCAATGACAAAATTGTCTTGGTTGAAAAACTCGAAAGTCCTAATAGCATCAAGCTAGAATCCATCATCGGTGGTACCATGAACATGTATTCTTCCGCGATGGGCAAGGCGCTACTGGCCAACTATTCGCGCGAGCATTTAGACGATTATCTTGAGACGCATAAACTCAAGCCGCTAACGCCCAATACAATCACCAGCCTGCCGAAACTCCGTCAGAACCTGAAAACCATTCAGGAAATGGGCGTGTCCATCGACAACGAGGAAAATCAGCCGGAAGTCCTTTGCCTCGGCGCCTCGATCATGAAAGCCGGTCGCATTTACGGTGCTTTCAGTATCAGCTCACCTAAATACCGGGTTAACAAAGAACGCCAATCCAATTTCATTCGGTTGTTGCTGAATACGCAGCATGCAATTGAACAAACGCTGTAGATTTCAGCTAAGAACTTTAAAGATGCAAAAATGGCAGTCGCCTTGCTTATCACCATAAGCAAAGCGACTGCCATTTTTCATGCCGAATATTCTGGATCGCCACTATTTTGCAAACGCCTCTTTACCCCAAGCCTCCAACTCAGTAAGCGCCGGAAAAGTCGAGCTATCCTGATCCTTCACCAAGTGCGTAAGTTTCAGCCACGTCACTTTACGCGGCGTGATGTTAAACTGCTGCGGTGCTGCCGTCTTCTTAAGTTCAAGCTTTTCGCTGCTGCCATCGGAAAATTCGACGGTAACTTCCTGCCAATAACTATCATGCGGATAATCGGCCCGTAAGATCAGCACCAAGCGATTCACCGAAACTTCCCGACCAAAGTCCAATGTCAATTCAGCGTCAGGGCGCTCGGCAATTCCCCACGACTGAAACGGATAACTGCCATGCTTTTCGTTAGCAATCACCCCATCAATTACATTCTTGGCATAAAAAACGAGTTCATCCCGCGTCTCCGCATTGGCTGATGCATGGGGATAGGCACCGCTTGCTTCATGCTGGTCATAGGTGTTCAGTGCCAAATTGCGTGAAACAGTTAGCTCATCTTCATTAGCCACTCGCACCCAAGCATAGTGGTTTGTTCCTAAAAATGTTCCATCCGGATATGGCCATTCCTTCTGCAAGTTAAACGGAATCCGAAAATCCCACGTGGCCTGCTTCAGATACACCAGCGATGGTGCCACACTCGCATCCAGTTGCACCCAGACATAAGCGGGTGCCTTCCCAACCCGAACCTGATAGTAATCGCCCAATGCGTATTGTTTGTGATAAGCCAAATAGGTTCTAGCCTCACTTGTTGCAGTTTTAAGTGTTTGATCTTCGTGCCTTAATTGCAAGGTTATTTCAGTCATAGTATCCTCCTCAAAGTTATTAACCGTTAACTGGGCAACCGAACGTTAAGTCCAGCAAGCCACGTCCTTTTGCCATCTCGACATTTCCGATTAAGAAAGATCATTTTTACCAAAAGGCAACTGTATCGTATGGCAAGTGAATATGCGCTGTCAAACGTTGCCCGAAATTTCATAATAGCGCTTGCATTTTAAACCAGTCATGCTATATTGGACTTGTGCAAAACAATAAACATTGTTTCTTTAAAAGAAATGGAGGCTTTTTCATTGTCATTCAATATGGTCACGCGTTACGCGCATAGCCCTGAAGACATTAAACATTACGATACTGATAAGCTGCGTGAGGAATTTTTGATGCCAAAGATCTTTGCGCCTGGCGATATTTTACTCACCTATACTTACAACGATCGGATGATTTTTGGCGGAGTAACCCCAACTGATCAGCCACTGGAGATTGCGCTATCAAAAGAATTAGGGGTTGATTTCTTCTTACAACGCCGCGAACTAGGGCTCATCAACATTGGCGGTGAAGGTAGCATCACCATCGACGGAACCGAAGAGCCAATGACGACTCACGACGGTTACTATGTGGGCATGGGTACCAAGCATGTTATTTTCAAATCAAACGATCCGGCTAACCCAGCTAAGTTCTATGTCGTTTCGACTCCGGCACACAAAACCTATCCGAATAAAAAATTGCCGTTTGCCGATGCGTTGGCAAAACCGATGGGCGATCAGGCGCACATGAATAAGCGCACGATTTACAAATACATTGACGCTTCGCAAATGGATACCTGCCAGTTGCAGATGGGCTACACCGTCCTCGAACCCGGATCTTCCTGGAACACGATGCCGGCACATACCCACGCACGACGGATGGAAACTTATATGTACTTTGAATTCGCTGAGCCTGATACCCGCGTTTTCCACTTCCTGGGCGAACCTGACGAAACGCGGCACATCGCACTATTTAACGAACAAGCAGTGGTCAACCCAAGCTGGTCCATTCATTGCGGCGTCGGCACCACCAACTATGCCTTCATTTGGGCAATGTGCGGTGAAAACCAAACCTACGATGATATGGATCAGGTACCAATGTCAGAATTACGTTAACATTTAAACTCATTAAAGGAGCGTTTAAAAAATGGCAGAAATTCATCAAACCGAAGAAGAAATCAAACGACACGAAGCCGAACTCGATCATTTTAAAATGAAGCAATTCGACCTGACCGGCAAAGTTGCCATTGTCACCGGCGGCAATACCGGCCTTGGCCAAGGTTACGCTGTTGCGATGGCCGAAGCCGGCGCCGATATTTTCATCCCGACGTTCGGCACAGCAGAGTGGGACAACACCCGCCGCCTAATCGAAAAACGCGGCCACAAAGTTGAATTCATGCAGGTCAACTTAACCGAGCCGGGCATCGCCGACAAAGTCGTTGCCGAGGCCGTCGACAAAATGGGCCACATCGATATCTTGGTCAACAACGCCGGGATGATTCGGCGCAATCCCCTTCTCGAATCCAAAGATAAAGACTGGGATCAAGTCATTGCAATCAACCTCAGCGCCGTTTATCACATGTCTTTAGCCGCTTCAAAAGTCTTCGCCAAGCAAAAATCCGGCAAAATCATCAACATCGGCTCCATGCTCTCCTTCCAAGGCGGCAAATACATTCCGTCCTACACAGCAAGTAAACACGGTGTGGCCGGCTTAACCAAAGCCTTTGCTTCCGAAATGGGTGCCTACAACGTTCAGGTCAACGCCATTGCCCCAGGCTACATTAAGACCGAAAACACCGCCCCAATCCGCGCCGACAAAGCCCGCGATCAAGAAATCCTCGACCGCATCCCGGCTGGACACTGGGCTGAGCCTTATGAATTAATGGGTGTGTCCGTCTTCTTGGCGAGTGACGCTGCTAATTATATCAACGGTGCGATCATTCCAGTTGATGGTGGTTATCTGACCCGTTAACTTTCAGCCTTTCAAAGTAAACACACAACTTGATTGGTTCCTTATTACAAATAGACAACAGGCATCGGAGATAATCCTCATCTCCGGTGCCTGTTTGGTAATTCGTCTAAACATTTTAATCCGAATGGCTGATAGTGCTCGGCTATCTCAAGCAACTGCCGGAAGTCAACCTGACCCGTACCAGGAACAACCGTTTTAAGCAGACGGGGAGCATCAGGTGTCCATGCGTAATCTTTTAAATGAACAGCAACAATTCTCGAATTAAACCGTTCAAATGCTTCCTTTAAAATTGCCTTGACATTATCTTTGTCTGGCAAAATCAGGTTAATCGGGTCAATTATCAGCGTTAATGCCGGATCGTGGTTGAAATGCGACAATAGCTGCTCCGTTCGCGTCAACGAATACAGTGGATGATTGACGCCTGGTTCTAAAGCAATCAAGGTGCCGAATTCGTGGGCAACCGGCAATAGTTGAGAAACCGTATCAAGTAACGTTTCAAACGGCCCTGGTTCAAAATTCGCTTTGGTGAACGCAAACGCGGGATCCACGGAGCCGGTTTCGGTCGCAACAATGTTTGTACCAAAACTCGGCGCCAACTGTAAGTAATGTTGGAATCGATTAATAACCTTGGTACGTTTATTAATGTCAGGATCAATCAGGTTCACATAACAACTCAAGGTGCCAATCTCAATATCGTCTGCAGCAAATGAGCGCCGGACGTAATTAGCCAGCCCTGTACTGACTTTATCACCTCCTTGAGTGGTCGCCGCTAAACTAATGGCCGGAGCAAACGCCAAGGTGTGAATGTGACGTTTTTTAACATTTCGGGTTAGCAATTCAAGATCATCTGTTCCGGGAATGTCGTGAGCACGAACTGCAAAATCTTTTCGCATGATAAACTCCTTCCTAACGCAAAGAAATCGGAGCTTATCCTCTGATTTCTAAATATCAATGTAAACTGATTTGGTCTAATCCTTTTGCCAGTAAGCTGAAATCCCAGCCTTTATCCTGATCAAAATGATTACTTTCCAAAGTGTTGAACTGGTCTGCCAAATAATATGCGATCAAAAAGCGTCTAAGGACAGCCTTTGAAGCCTTCAAATCAGTCTTTTCATTCGGTTGATAATTTGCAACAACCGCGTAGGCAAATTTTTCTCGATCAATTTGTAGTTTATCTTTTGCCATCGTCATCAGTTCCTCTTTCCTTGAGCTCATTAAGCTTCTTGGTCTTGAGCGTTCAATTCCTCAGCGCGCCGTGCGGCTAATTTTGCATCGACAGCATCAATCTTTTTCTTGTTAAGTGGGTAGAAGAAAATCAATGTCAGCATGCCAAGTAACATGCAGGCAGCGGGAATCAAGTTACCGATCGCGTATATACGATTAATAACCACAGCACTTTGGGTTGCTCCGCCGGTTGTTGAAGAAATATACCCGATTGCCGTCAGCATGAATCCGCCAAGACCGCCACCGACAGCTTGCGCACACTTTCGCGCAAATGAATTAACGCCATAAACGGTACCATCTTCACGAAAGCCGGTTAAGTATTGATGATAGTCGATAACATCAGTAATAAAAGCCCAAACCATTAAGTTGAACATCCCGGAACCAAGTGTTGCCAAGAACAAAAGGATGAGATAGATCCAAGGATTCGTGAGGTGTAAGAAATACATCAGTAGGTACATGAAGGTACCAAACGCTAAGCAGGCGATACTTGCCTCTTTTTTACCAAAACTCTTAATAAGCTTTGTCGCAAACGGTGCCAGTACAACCACTGTGCCATAAGTGAAGAGCAAAGCAATCGAAAGTGCCGTGCTGTTCTGGAAATAATCAGTAAAGAGATAGGTTGCCAACGTGCCGGACAAGTTTTGGTTAATGACTAGGAAGAAATCGGCGAAGACCAACGCCATCAAAGCTTTATTTGTAAACAAGCCTTTGATGAGCTTAGAAGCAGAAACACGCTCGGTTTTCTTGACCTGAACCCTTTCCGTGGTCATCCGATAAATCACGTTGTAGCAAGCGAACGCAATGACGGCACACATGATTGAAACCATAAAGAAGCGATTCGCTGAAACTACTTTTTGGCCATTTGCAGCCGTTTGATAAACCAGTAACGGAATGATGAATCCAGTTGCTGCGCCTCCAATCGCTGCACCCACTGAACGAGAAGTAGACAATGATGCCCGATGATCAGGGTTTTCCGAAATAGCGCTGGCCATTGAGCCATAAGGAATGTTGATGCAAGAATTTAAGATCCCATAAACTAGGTACGTGACGAAAATATAAACGACCCGCCAAATCATCGGCCAGTTCGAGACAAACGGGAGGAAAAGGATGACAGTAATCGCGCAAAACGGATATTTAACCCACTTAATCCAGGGACGGAACCGGCCATTTTTGGTCAACGGCGTAATATCAGCTATGCGCCCAACTGTAACATCGGCAAAGGCATCAATAAAACGCGCCGAAAGAAATAAGCCACCCACGATCGCACCAGAAATACCGAGTGCATTCGTATAATAGATGGTCAAAAAACTGTTAACCAAGCCAAGAATAAAACAATTGCCTAAATCACCAAATGCGTAGCCGATCTTGTCGCGCCAATCAAAGCTGTGGGCATGCGTTTGCACCATTTCAAGCCCAGACGCCGCATCAGCCGGTGTGTCAATCGAAGATGCTTTCATCATTAAACGCTCCTTTACCATCCGTTTTGTCTGGTCATTATGAATAGATCAGGCAAAACTCACTTTTAAATTTTTAGTAGAATTCCTTCAGATATTCAGTCAGTGCCAACTCCGCCATCGACTGTCCGTAAGGCATTACTGAAGTTTTGACCTGCTTATAGAAATCCTTTGTTTCGCCCATCGGTGTTCCGCCAGACGTCATCGCAAGCGCACCATTTTCGTCAATGTTAGCGAAAAGTGCATCAATACCCTTAAGCGCCACTTCTCGATAACTGTTATCGATCAGATGATTATGAACCGCTTTCAAAATACCGTAAGTGAAGCCTGCTGTTGCTGACCCTTCCAGATAGCTAGTCGGATCGTCAATCAGCGTGTGCCAAAGTCCGCTTTTGTCTTGATACTTCTTCAATGCATCAATTTGATATTGAAGATTCATTCGGACAAACTCACGGAAAGCATCACCTTCAGGCAAATTCAGTAGCTCCAAGATTTCCGGAAAAGCAATCGTAATCCATGAATTACCTCGTCCCCAAAAAGCTCCAGAAAAGTTATCACGCCGTTTGAATGACCAGCCGTGATACCAAAGCCCTGTCCGCTTATCCTGCAAAAACTGAATGTGCAATAAAACTTGTTTTTTGGCTTCTTGAATGTACTCGGGCTTCTCCAACACCTTTCCGAGTTTCGTAAGTGTTAAAACACTCATCATTAAAGTGTCTGCCCACATTTCTCCCGGATTTAAGTCGCCATATGTGACATGTTGAAACCCGCCTTTTTCTGTTCGCGGCAGTCGGTAATACAGCCAATCACCCCAAGCTTCTAAATGAGGCAAATAGGCTCGATCTCCGGTTTCTTCGTATAAGTATGCCAATGTCAACATTTGAACCATGGTATTGATATTCTTTTCAACAGGTGCTTCTTTAAAGTGGCTGTCAAACCAGTCTTTAATGACTTTAAGCACCTCTGGTTTGCGACTAAGCTGGTAGTATTTCATCATGCCGTACAATCCAACTCCTGACGTCCATTCCCAGAAGTTAAAGCTCTTGTTGTCAATTAGGGAACCATCCGCAACCTTCACAAAGAACTCACCTGTTGGGTCGCTTAGATGGATCTCGTTGTCAATTAGTAAATCAATCTTTGTCTCTAGCTGATTCTTGGTATATGCACCCATCTGTTTTGGAACCTCCTTTAGCTGTCTATCGACACACTGGCCAGTGTTGATTTGATAATTTTTTCACAAGTAAAGCTAAACGCCCCCTTTTATTTTTAAAAATGCAGGAGCCTTTATTTCCTAAAAAGAAATAACGTTTTTTATTTATCAAACATCTTGATATTATTGCAAACGCATACATAATGTCAAGGGCAAATTCATGCTAAATTTTGGCACTTACATTTTTCTGTTTTCGTGTTAAGTTGAACTGGTCTAATCTAGTAATGGGATTTCTTATTAGGAAACAACACACATTATGTGCCGACTTTTACGAGTGCTAATTGCGTCTTTCTATCTTTATTTTTAATCTTATTGGTTGAGCACCAACGTTTTCGCTAAGATCCGTTATAATAGGCTATTCAGCATTATTTGGCATTAAAAAACGGCACCCTCCATTTTTATGAAGTGGCACCGTCTGTTTTTTCACTCACAAGGATTGTCTCGCGTGAGCGTACTAATTTTCTTTAACCAGTTATGCGGAAATGTTCCGATATTCAAACAATATTGACCCGCTCATACCCGTCGCTGCTTTTGCCATAGCATCGCACCGGCAATCAACCCGAGAATTGCCACGCCGACAAAGCTCATATTCACGCTACTTGTTTCCCCTGTCTCCGGCATTTCATCGCCATTCTTCGGTTGATGTTGGCCCTTTTGAGAGGCATGCGATTTTGCTGATGTTGCCTGCCCTCCAGGCTCTTGTTCAATATCAGGGGCTTTTCCAATTTTCACCAAGTTGGCCTGTGCATCCCTCAGCTGTTGGGTGACCTTATCTACTTCAGTTTGCGTCGGCTCATACTGACTCAGCACCTGTTTGGCAGCAGCAATAGCAATTTTTAGGTTTTGCCATGTATCGTCGGTATAGTCTTTCTCATTCAACTTCGCGGCATCTGCCAAAGCTGCTGCAAGTGCGTGCTTATCAGCAGCCTCGACCAATGCGTTCATGGCATCGACTAGTTTTGCCTTTGCCGCATCCACGACTTTTTGGGAAACATTGTCTGATGACTGAACCTCTTTGGCCGCTGTTAATGCCGATGCGAACGCTGCAAAGCTGGTTTTCGTGTAATCGGCCGCTTTCATCTGTTCAGCCTGCTTAATCACGTTATCCAGATCGGTTTTATCGGCAGGCACATCCAGCGTGAATGTCACGGTACGACTCGCACCGGCCAAACCTGATGTTTCAAAAACGAGCCGATGTCCATTCGTAAAAAAGTTAACTGCATCATTTCCGTCAATTTGTACAGGATAATTGAAATCAAGGTGAATCGGCTGATTGGTTTGTTGCGGATCCGCAATCGTGAGTTGATAACGATTTGATCCAAGATTCTTAATGACAAGTGCAGCCGGTTGCTCAACAGAAACCAAGCCATCCAGTTGTGAAACTTTGGTCCAGATGTTAGCCATCAGTTGATTTCCCGTTTTAATGGCTTGAACATCGCCGGTGTTGGCCAGGACTTGATAGGTTGGGTCTTTGGCTAGGGCTGCGATTTTGGCATCACTCGCACCAGGTACTGTGACATATTCGTAATGGCCGTTATTAACAACTGAGCCGTGCATGGCGGCCAATGTGACATAATGATGTCGATAAACGGTGTCGGATGGAAAATAGCCGTTAATGTCCTTATACGTTCCGGTGCGTGTTGCCTGGCTGATGTTAACCGGACTATTACCGGACGCCACGATATACCCGACATTATTGGCAGGATCGGCTGTATTCAAATTGGCCCACTGCCCCACTGTTTTTTGGTTCGTATAGCTGCGACCGTCTACCGTTATCTTCGTGGTCGCCGGATCAATTTGTCGCTGATCAAGAATTGTTTCAATATCGGCTGTGGTGGTGCCGGTAATATTGGCACCCAGGTTCACCACTTGATCATTCAGTAAGAACCAAGATTTTTTAGCCTTGAGATTTTGGCCTTCATTTACTTTGTTCAAGGACATGCCGATGCTGGCGGTATGTCCATCCGTCGCGCCGCCAACCCAGGATTCCGGACTCCGCGACGATGACTTGGCTCCGTCTGCAAGCTTGATGGTGTCAACTGTAGTTCCCGGCAATCGATAAGGATCGACTGTTGTCCAATAGCCTTCACCAAATTGATTCAAATCGCGATTGTATAGATAAAGCATCCCGTCAGCTGTGTGCCAAGCGTGACCGTTTTCAGTATTGCCAAACTCAAAATTGGCGATCCGCTGGGAGTACATCGCGATGCCGACTGAGTGGGTTGGCGTTTTCTGCATCACGCGATCCATCGAGCCATAAACATTCAACGAACTCACATCGTCAGGTTGCGCAGAGGCATGACTCAGTGCTGTCTGCAACCCGTTAAGGGCAGCGTAATCACGCGGATTGTGATAAAAATTATACTGTTTTCCAACTTGCCCTACCCACGTTGCGACTGCCTGATAAATTTTCTGCTTTAGTGTGGCTGGTGCGGCATCGGCAATTAATGTTAGATTCGCCAGCGTCTCCTTACCGGTCTCTAACTCAGTTGTTTCCGAATTGGTTCCGGGTGCTCGCGAAATGCTCCGGCCGGAAACCATCGACGGCATCCGCCCATTAACCATTAGCTGCAAAAAGCCTTTGTCAATCAAATTAAAAACATTGGCAAATTGAACTTCACTAATGGCCCAAGGCGTATCGACAAGTGTGGACGAGATACGGGCAATGCCTTTAATCATTTCATTCCCGTAACTGCCGTTGTATGGGAAAAAAGTATGTTGAATAAAAGAACCGTCTGCATAAATACCATCTTTAGACGTCACTAACCCCATCGCTTTAGGCAAATTCTTTTGGACCAATGCAACGCGCGTATCATCTTCCAAAAGCAAGCCACTAGCTAACACTGAGATTGAAATATCGGTAAGATTCGCACCGGTTGCGGTATATTTTGGCCATTGAATATTGGGATCTTTGGCATAGCCTAGCAACGGTTGCACAAATTTGACTAATTTTTGTTGATCTTGTTGATGCAGGTCGTCATATAACAAGATCAACGTATCATCCAGTTGTTGAGCCGCGCCAATCTGCCAATCCCACCAATTGCCGGTTGAATATACGCCATTGTACTTCTTAACCGTGATCATAAAATCGATACCATCAAGAATGGCTTGGTAAACTTCCGGCTTTTGGTACTGGGCACTCAACGGATTATAGTACCCCAGCGTCAACAATTTGAGGTTAGTAAACGTCGTTGTGTAATCCGCCGACGTTGTATCGGCAGCCTTTTTGGGCCACAACCGTGTTCGGCTGGTGCTGCGATCCATCGTGTCCCATAAGGTTTGGCTTTGCTTCGCCAAATCGGTCAAATAGGCAGTAACATTAGGATTGTTCAAATCCGGATGTGCCGCCATCAATCGATCCCGCCAACGTGTCCGCATCAAAGCATATTCTGGTCGCGTAGTCTGCTCATCGCTCGTGGTAACTGTTGTCTGCTTTGGCAATTCAGTTGCCACATTCGGATCCAGTTTTTTCGTGCCCTGGCCATTGTCGTCGCTAACATTCACCGCAGACTGCTGATCAAGCGTGTCACTGGCGCTGGCTTGGCTAGGTTGCATTCCAATCAAACCCAGCGTAAGTGCCACCACACTTATGCTCAATATGTATCTTCTCATAGCCCTCTCCCCACCTATTGTCCTTCAAAAGCATCTTACTTCACGACAATCTCGGGGTAAGAATCACCTGTTGAATTCACCGAGAGCGTCATGAAATAACCTTTGTGAGGTTAACATGCAGATGTTGAAAGCGCAAACAATATGGATGCTAGTGTTGATTTAAAACCCCTTTAATATTGCATCGGCTGGCGAAAATATAAATCAATTTTTTTATTTGCTTGATTAATTTACAAATTACTTGATGGATAGTTCACTTCTCACGGTTATCGGCTGCCTTGAAAAGATTCGGAGTTTTTTCCACACATCATATTGGAAATGAAAAAAGAGTCGTGCATTTCGCACAACTCCGCAGCATACATGTTGTACTCTTCTGTAATCAACGCCGCCAAACCGTTAATGCCTTTGCGTAAGCCAGTGCGACCACAAACGATGTAGCTATTAGCTTTGGACAGGGCGGGAATCATGGGTCATCAACTCCTGCAGAATAATGCGTGCCATCACCTTATTAATGCCGTTTTAAAAAAGAACCTCAGCTTCTTTGAGTTTAACCTTAGCGCCAAGTTTTGGCTTTACGACAACCGAGACACCATCGCGGTTCACCATTTGGATCGGCACCATATCGTTGGGTTAGGTCATAAAAAATCCTCCAATCTTCTTGATAAACCAAGTATAGATGGAGGATTCCAACAGTTATAGGTACCGGTGCTATGTGACGCTTACAATGTGCGTGGACTGCCACCGCATGTTAGTGGATGGTTTTATCTTCAACATCATTAAACCGCTCCATGTTGCCGTCGACACGCCTATCCAACAAACGTTGCAAAAGCTCTGGGCTTAATCAATGGCAGCCGAATCAATACCATACAATGTTGCTAGATCCTGAATCTGTTGTTCATTAATGCCAAACGAGAAAACTGTGTGGTGACCACCACCATTTTGAATCCAGTCCGTGGCGCCTTTTTTCAACCCGACTTTGGGTGTCCATAACTGTTTTGCCACTGGCAGGTGTGGAGTTTCAGCTTCAGGCTTGTGTGCATTGACGGGGTAACTGATTAGCTTGAAGCCACTACGAAAATCAGATAGCGTCACATCAATGGCGTCCCCTTCAGAACCATCAAAGACCAAACGTGCCGGATCAGCTTTACCGCCAATATCGAGCGGATGAACCTCAACTCGCGGCTTAGTGCTGGCAATCGTCGGATCAACTTCCAGCATATGCGAGCCTAAGATAGCTTCATGACCTTTGCGCAGATCAAGCGTGTAGTCTTCCATAAACGATGTCTTCTCATTATGGGCCATGACCTTGATAATGCGACTTAAAGCGGCAGTTTTCCAATCACCTTCTGCGCCAAAACCATAACCATCTCGCATCAATAACTGTGCAGCAAGCCCCGGCAGCTGTTCCAGACCCCACAAATCTTCAAAGTTCGTTGTAAATGCGTTATAGCCGCGGTCATCCAGGAATTTTTTAATCCCCAGATATTCCCGCAACTGATATTTAATCGAATGCGTAAACTTGTCAGCACTGTTATCGCCTTGTACAAAGTCATATTCAGCAGCCAACTTGGTATAAGCATCATCAATATCTTTGTCGCTCACCGCATTCACAACCTGAACCAAATCACCGACTCCATAATAGTCAACGGTCCATCCCAACTTGATCTGGGCTTCAACCCGATCGCCATCAGTGACAGCGACGTGACGCATGTTATCGCCAAATCGGGCAACTGAAGTATGGAAGCTTTCATCATAAGCCACGGCAACGTCTTGCCATTGACCGATTTCTTCCTGAACTTCAGGATCATCCCAATAACCATAAACAATTTTGTTATGAACACCGAGACGAGCATTAATATAGCCGTATTCCCGATCACCGTGAGCACTTTGGTTAAGATTCATATAATCAAAATCAATCGTGCTATAAGGAATGTTGTTACGAAACTGCGTCGCTAAGTGCAAAAGCGGCTTTTGAAGTAACTCCGTACCGCGAATCCAGTTTTTTGCAGGAGAGAACGTGTGCATCCACGTGATCACACCGGCCACCTCATCGTGATAATTAGCTTCTTTCATAAACTTGGTAATGCCGTCAGCCGTTGTCATGACACCTTTAAAGACTACCGGATAAGGCAATTTGCCTTCACTGTTTAACCGATCTGTAATCGTTTGACCATCAGATTGAACTTCACGCAAGGTCTCTTCGCCATAAAGCGACTGACTGCCAACAACGAACCAGAATTCATAGTTTTGCGATAATGTCATCATACTGAAAACCTCCATTTTTTAGAACGCAAATCAGGATGTTTAGGTAACGGAATGTATGTAACTCGGCAATTTTATGGTGGATCTTTGGTCAGTTAGCCTTTACACGCGAGCCTTTGCAAGCTGCCGTACACATTTCCAGTCAACGTGAAAATTGTTGCCGTTAGTCATTGACATCTGTATACCGGAACTTGCCTGAAAAACGTTCGACAGTGTTCATCAAAGTGCAACTATACTCAATGGTTCTGCTACATCACTAAAAATATTGAAGCACTTTCATTTATCCTAACGCAGCTTTTTGTTCGAATCAAATATAATTTTTAATATTAATTCGAATAAATTTGCAAAAACAAAAACTTAAGTGTAGCTGCGAGGTAATTACCGCGCAGCCCACTGAAAGCCTTGCAAAGTCAATCGTGTAACTTCCGGACACTGGCAGACTGCCAGATCATGGCCAAGTGATTGAAAGTAGCAGTTTGAACCCGAGCGGCTGCCGCTTTATCGTTAACCACCAAGATACGGTCAACGCCCAAATTGCGACTCCAGACAAGCGCCACCTGACCGTAAACAAGTCGCTCGTCGATTCCCACCATCTCAATCAAATAGATCCCCCTATTTCTCTTCAGGAAACATCGTTCTCATATAAACATTTTACGTAACCGTTTACAAAGCCCAACAACTTTATTGAATTATTTTATTGTGTTAAAATTAATTCGAATTAATCAAAAAATAAACCTTTTCCGAAAGGATCAAATCATGAAATCAGATATCACAAAGGTCGAAAAAGCGCTAAAAGCAAAACTTCTTTCTGGTGACTATCAAGTTGGAGACAAATTGCCAACTGAACATGAGCTGTTAAGCATGTTCAAAGTGACGCGCTATTCATTACGACAAGCCTTAAAGAAAATGAGAGCTGAAGGTTACATTGTTTCCCGTCAAGGGAGTGGATTCTATGTTGGAGATCCTAGTCAACCGATTGTCCCGCCCAGTAGCCAAAAGCTCATTGGTGTTTTGACCACACATTTAGCCGATTATATCTTTCCTAAAATCATTTCCGGGATCGATCAGGTTCTATCTAAACAAGATTATTCGATTATCTTGAGCAACACCCATAATGACGTTGCCCGTGAACGTCAAAGTTTAATGACTTTTCTGGATAGTCCGATTAATGGCCTGATCGTTGAACCAACCAAAAGTGCGACGCCAAGTCCGAATCTCGATATCTATCGAGAACTGTTACGTCGTCGCATCCCCATCATCTTTATTCATGCAAAATATCCCGAGCTAGATGTGCCAGTCATCAAAACGGCTGACGAACAGTCTGAGTATGATCTATTACAACTGCTTTTTAACGCCAACCACAGATACATTCTCGGCATGTTCCAAATTGATGATCAACAAGGAGTTGACCGCATGCACGGCTTTGTCCGAGCCTATCAAGACCATCCTGAGTTAGCCACCTTCAGCAACCTGATTCTTTACCAGTCAGAAGAATCATTTGAAAACCTCACCCTCAAGTTGCAGGGTTTCCTCAATGCTACCAACCCACCCACGGCCATTGCCGCTTATAACGACCAATTAGCCATTCAATTGATCGCTTGGTTGCAAGACCAGGGCTATGCGATTCCAAAAGATATCTCAATTGTCGGTTTCGACAATTACACCATGTCAGCGTATATTACCCCCAAGCTGACGACAGCTAGTCACCCTAGACGTAAAATGGGAGGTACCGCGGCTGAAATGCTGTTGAAGCAAATTGCCCATCAAAAAGTTGACAGCATTGAATTTCCGCCCAAAATTGTCGAACGCGCCTCCATTCAACAGCTGACTGGCAAAAAATAGTCGATCGTCTTTTCCCTTTCATTGTCACTACGCTCAAATAGCCCCTGCCGACCGCCGGAATGATTCGCCGCTATTTTGATTCAGTTAATTCAGAATTTTAAAAAAAAGAGTCGCGCATTTCGCACAACTCCGCTAATCCGTTCGTTAATTCTCATTGTGTAGATCTTCAAAAAGATCCCCCAAGTTGTCAAAGTCCTGATATCTGCCAACCTTTAAATCCTGAATCGACTGCTCCGTCGCTCGATCAAGCGAGTCTCCCATTGTCGGCGTGAAAGGCAAAGCCTGATCGTGAACAACTTGCTTCAAGAAAATATTGATGCCTGTGTTCAAGTCCATGCCTAACGCGTCAAACACCTGTTCAGCTGCGTCTCTCGTTGTCGCGTCAAGTCGGATGGTCATGGCAGTCTGTTTCGCAGTCGCCATAAAGTTCACCTCAATGCAACTATTTAAGTACTTAATTCTAAATTGGATCCAGCTAGCAGTGTATGTAAGTATGCACGACTGCTGCTTTTCCTCGTCTAGAATACACAACGCACTCAATGCAGGTTACTTTGATTCCGCCGTAAGGTCATCAAGAATACGATTAACCTTCTGTTCCCGCAGCTGATAAAGGCCACATTGTTCACGACAAAATACGGTGCGGTCCTTTTTAACTTCGTCTACAACTCTCTCGATGACCGCATTAGTGCGTTGATTGGCTTGACGCAATGCTTCGAGTTTTGCATTGGGTTCGGACACTGTTGCAGTTGCTGTTAATGCCTTAAGAATCATCTGTGCCTTATATTCACGAATCGGGTGACTTTCTTCCAGTTGGTGCCTGATTAATAAGTCCTTCATTTTTAACACCCTCGCTTTGTTAGCTGCTTTTACGCCAGAAACAACCATTAGAGTTGGGCGTCTTCAAAGCGTTCAACTCTGAGCAATTAAATAGTAACCATTACTCTCTACAATAGGTAGAATACGCCGGTTCTCTCCACTCTGTCAATGTAATAGTGCAACATCGAGCTACCTGCCTCTTTAATCTTATCAGAATTTTTCGGTTTACAGTACATTTAAATTGATGATCAGCTCACATTCCCGTAACATTGATGCCATACTAGCTCCCTAAGTCGACAAACCAGGAGGATTATTATGAAGAATTATACCCCCTAAGCTCTGCGAAAAAATTTATTTGAATTACTGAACAAAGTGGCAAATGACGACGAGAAGATAGAGGTGCCTCTCAATCGATTTTCCGACTCCAATAAGGGTGTCATTTTGATCAGCAAAGATCGTTACAGAAAACTGGAAGAATTGGACTTCTTACACCGAACAGACGCGTTGGCCGTTGTCATGAACCGAATGGAGAACGCAAAACCAAATGACTTTAATGATGAGAACTTACTAACAACTAACATCTGAGTGCGACCCAAAAAACGCTAATAGGTGATTTCTCAACGAAAAGTCCAAGTGGCTACATTGCTTTTGCATCGCCTAATTCTATGTTCAAAGCACATATCTCCGAGATTATGTTATTGCAAAAAGACGGCAAACAGGCTATGATTTTTTTGGTCGAACTCACTCATTATAATCACCTAAAGAAGTCTGCCGTGCGGGGCGGCTTCTTTTTTCTTCTGCTTACCTACCACATATATATTTAACACCACCACATACCATTCTTAAGTTATGGTTGCCAATAAGCGTTGCAAATGATACGTTCTTTATAGGATGAGAATGAAATGCGCCATTTGACGGTCACCGCAGATTAACCACCTGCATTAAGTAAGATCGTTCGAACGGTTGGCGGCTTCCTTGAAAGGGAGCCGTTCTTTTTGACAAATACGTCAATTCCTTTGTAATTGACAAGAGTGCTGAGACGTGATAAGTTTTTTGTAGGATGAAATTGAAGCGTACCATTTAACGGTCATCGCGGACTAGTCAACCGCATGTTAAAAGATCGTTCGAACGGTGGCGGCTTCCTTGAAAGGGAGCCGTTCTTTTTGACAAATACGTCAATTCCTTTGTAATTGACAAGAGTGCTGAGACGTGATAAGTTTTTTGTAGGATGAAATTGAAGCGTACCATTTAACGGTCATCGCGGACTAGTCAACCGCATGTTAAAAGATCGTTCGAACGGTGGCGGCTTCCCTGAAAGGGAGCCGTTTTTTTATTTCATAAAAACAGAGTTCTAATGTAGTCAGCACTAGAACTCTGCACAGCTTACCGCTTTTTACGCTTGCGCAAACGCCTTGCAGCGCGCTTATAAGCATATTTAACTGTCGCGATAATTGCTGCGGCAGCAACGGTAATGATTGCCTTGGTGATGACCTCGGCAATCCAAGATGAAATTGTGTCGCGTACCATTATGGGTCACCGGCAGCGGACGCAGTAGCGGAGCCGCTACCGCCTTTAAGTCTACCAGATAGCATGCTATACATGGTATAATTCTTATAGAAACGATTGTTTTTTATTGATCTAATTTCTCTAAACGAGGATTTGTAGCTGCCTGTTCTGTTCTTCCGCTCCAGCAAACCATTTGTCAAAGAGCTCGCTGACAGGTTAAAATTAACTTGTTGAAGGCGGACAAGCCATCACCAAGGAAGCTAGCCGTTTGCGGGGCGGCTTTTTTTTATGCAGAAAATCAATGTGCTTTGGCGTCGGATATTGGTAAGATAAGCATGCACCCCATGACTAAAACTGTCTTTGTATCAATCAGTTACCCTGAAAGGAGCGCAAACCATGCCAACCTGGACCGACTTCGAAAAGAAAATGAACGCAACACTACCTCCACAGGAATCACTCATCCTCAATACACTCACCAAGTTGCACAGTGAACGCATCCGTCGTGGCATTTCTCAACGCGAGCTTGCAAAAAAAAGATTGGTATGACGCAACCCCAATTAGCCAAGATTGAATTGCTTGACTCTGTGCCCTCGTTTACGCCCCTTAATCGTTATGCAGAGGGACTCGGGCTCAAATTGAAAATTTCCATCACTTCGTAAAGTGCCGGATTTGTCCTTAGCAGATATGGAACAAAATGTCGCCTTGCTTAAAACTTTCCAGCCAGTGTGGTATCGATACCACACCGTCCATTCACAGGTGAGCTGACAATGTTCAAAAATCAACATGATAAAAAGCCTACCGACCGCTTTTTTGGTCTGTAGGCTTTTAACTTTCTCTAATGATTAAATAAAAACTTCCTACTCCGCTGCCACCAACTCACTCGCATCCACCAACCGCTTGGTAATCCGCCACAACGCAACGACATCCCCCGGACGCGTCAAACCAGTCGCCTTATCGATAATCGAACTATAAACATGCGGAATGATCTGCTTAACACCAGCATCCAGCGCGATTTGAAGAATCGCTTCAAAATTGTCCAAATCAATACCACCGGTCGGTTCGAGGTTGAAGCCTTCCGCCGCACAGGCTTTGGCAACGGCGCGGAATTCGGCTTCATGTTTCAAGCCGCCCATGGGGAAGAACTTGAAACTGGTGCCGCCCATGTCTTGTAACAAGGCGATGGCGGTTTCAACCGGCACTTCGGCTGCCGCTTTTTGGCTGCTCTTTGGGCCGGTGGCGATGTTGACCACGCCGACTTTGCCGGTTGGCGAAACCAACCCGTTAATCACGGTGTCGGCTTGGCCCAAAAGTGCCCGGCTGGTGCCGACGCCGGTGAAGACTTGGTTGACGTGCTGCGGCTGCAAGACCTTAGAAACACGGCTGACCATGGCACTTTGGTTTGGGTCGCCGGCGCCGAGGCCAACTGACAAGCCATTGGCGGTGACTTCCTGGTATTTTTTCATGTCTTCAATCGCGGCTTCGTCGGTGTCGTAGTTTTTGGTCAAAACGCCGACGACCACATGGCCTTCTGCGGCTTCGTAGATCGCTTTGGCGTTTTCAACGGAGCCGGCTAAAACGTTCAGGGCAACACGATTTTTGTAATAGTTTGGGATTAGATTCATGGGAACGATCCTTTCTAGGCGAGAATTTCCTTGAGGCGATTGACAATCAAGTCCATTTCGGCTTGATCGACGGCACGAATGTCGAACTCGATGATGCCTTCATTGGCGCGATATTCGCGGGTGTAAATTGCTGGATTACCGGCTTTGAGTTCGGCAGTGACTTGCTTGGCATCTTTCGGGCTGGAGGCTTCGACGGTCACTGCCGCGCGGAAAATTGGCCGTCCGGCACCGTCTTGCACTTCCTTAACGTTCAGATGTGGCACGTCATTAAGCGCCGCCACAAATGGGTGCAACCGGGCTTTCATCGCTTCGCCGGCTTCCGGACCATTGTCAAGATACTGAATGAGTGCGGTGGTGAAGCTGAGAATGTTTTCCTTGCCGATCTTCATCGCACAGCCAATCCCCAGTCCTTGCAACTTGGTCCAGCTAATGTACGGTTCCTTGCCGAAAACGAGACCGGAGGCGGGGCCTTCAATCGCTTTGGCACCGGAAAACAGAACCACATCAACGCCCATGTCGACGTACTTCTTCAGATCCTCTTCCGCCGCCGCATCAAGAATTAACGGCAGCTCATGCTTATGCGCCACTTCAAGTGCTTCTTGAATCGTCAACATGCTCTTTTGCACAGCGTGGTGACTCTTCACGTAAAAAATAGCCGCGGTGTTTTCATTGATCATCATTTCCACGTGTTCTGGCGTGCACATGTTGGCATAGCCAGCTTCAACCACCTGGCCACCACCGAGTTCGATCATGACTTCTTCCGGCGTGCCGTAGTCGACATTTTGGCCTTTTGGCAGAATAATCTCGCGCTTGGTATAACGCGGTGAAAACGGATGGTAGGCGTGATACTTGCTGCCTTGGCCGATGATCCCGGCCACAGCTTCCGCAATCCCCGCAGACGCCGAGTTCACCACCAGTGCGCCTTCTGTCCCTAACTTTTTGGCAATGAAGGCGCCGGTTTTGTCGGTCAGATCCTTCATTTCAAAAAAGTGGGTGTCGCCAAATTGCTGCGCCTGAATCGCGGCTTCCGGAACTTTGGAAACGCCTAAAATGGTCATTTTGCCACTGGCGTTAATCACGTGTTTTAAATCATAAGTGCTGTAATAATCTGTCATGCTCGCTGTGCCTCCAAGTCATATACTGTCCCGCCAACAATGGTGCAGATCGGGGTGATCAATTGATGGCCGGTTTCCGTATTGCCATTAGAATCCGTTAATACTTTATCACCCGGCGTGACATTGTAAATGGTGATGTCAGCATCTTTGCCCGGACGCAGGCGCCCTTTGTTCAGCAGGTGGAAAGTATCAGCCGGCGCAAACGTGACCATCCGAATCACTTCCGGCAAGGTGTAGCCAACTTGAAGCATTTTTTCCATGGTGGTTGCCATGTCATAAACCGGCCCATTTTCCCGATTGCGGTGATAAATATCGGTGCTCAGCGACTTTGGATCCAGCCCATGGTCGCGGGCAATTTTCATGGTTTTAAAATTAAACGAATCGGTTCCGTGGCCGACATCGAAGACTATGCCGCGATCGTAGGCATCGTAGACAAAATCCTTGATCTCGCCGTTTTCGTCAATCATCCCGTTCGGCTTGCCATTGTATGCGTGGGTCAAGACATCGCCTGCACCCATCGCCTGCAAAATGTCCTGAAGCTCTGGCGGATTCGCACCGACATGCACCATAATTGGCAGATGCCCGAGCAGTGCCGCGTACGACCGTGCCGCCAGCAACGGTTTGATGTCGTTGTCAATCACCACCGAATGGCTTTCCCGTGCCTTGATCCCGACGATAAAATCAGGCAGATCAACCACTGCATCAAACAAGGCTTCTTTGCTGACCTTCTCCATATCGCCTAATTCGTCTTGCGCTAAAATGCCGGTCCGCCCGATATTAATCAAAGCGTAAACGTTGGTCTTTTTGTCGCGGGTAATGTTGTAAAAATCGCGAATATTGTCCGCACCGGTTGACCCGGCGTCGATAACCGTTGTCACCCCGGATTTGTAACCATCGGCATCGGGATCGTCATAATACAAGGTCAGTTTTTCGTAACAATGCACATGATCGTCAATCCAGCCTGCACTGACATACGACTGACCATGCAAGTCAATTTCTTTCTGCCCGCTGGCGCCTGCGAGCTTTGGCGCGATCGCCGCGATGCGATTGCCGTTAATGCCGACTTCAATCGGCTGTTCGCGTTCTGTTTTGCCGTTCTTGATTAAAACATCAAACACAAGTGAAGACCTGCCTTTCTAAAACTTTTTCTAAAGTTTGACCGGAAAAAAGAATCCCATAATCATAGCCCCAATAATCGCACCGCCCGGAATTGGCTTTTTCCACGCGTAGAAAAGTGCTGCGCCGATTGTGCTGCCGATCCCGATCGGAATGCTGGCGGTGACGGCACTCAGGATGATCAGCGGACCGAGAAAACGACCGGTTTGGTTCCCTGCGCCCATCATGACATCCGCGCCAAATGTGGCATTACTTTGATTAATGGTAAATTTCCGAACCAGGAAAATGATGACCCCGATGATAATGCCCAACACAGCGCCGGTTAAAAGCGCCAGTCCGAAGTTGGCAACCAAAGGCTTAGCCCCAACGGAAAGCAGGATGGCCGGAATCCCGATGCCGACCCCAGTTAGAATCGAGCCGCCGAGATCCAGAATTCCGACCAGCGAGCCTTCCAGAATCCGGGCGAACAGGAAGCTGGCGCCAAACGCCGCGGCGGCACCGTAAGAACCGCCTGTCATCCCCGCCTTCAACATCGCCACGATCGCCACTTCGTTGAAGGCACCGACCCCATAGTTGTAATACATGGACGTCCCGGCAAAGACCCCTGCCGACATCAACGCGACAATCACAACGAAGCCCCAGTCTGCGTGCCAAAAGTCATGTTCGTTGGCAACTGCCTTCAATTCTTCATCCGCAGTTGCGGTGGTTTGTTTATCCGCCATACGTCAACACCTCTACTTTCCGCCTATCATTTGATGGACATTCGACAACCAGCCTGGCGCATTCAGGTTAAACGACTTCAACAAGTTAAGATCAAAGCCGCGGAAGAAGCCGGACAAGACGAACAGCAGAATCGCCGCTGCCAAAATGGACTTCGTAATCCGCGTCCAGCCGAGTTCGTCGACCCCTTTTCCAATTAAAATGCCCAGCACCACGCCTGGCACCGCATTGCCCATGATCATTGCGGACAGTCCGCCAAAGACCGTCCCGAATAATCCGGAGCGGCGGCCGGCATCAATTGCAGCCAGCCAGAAAAGAATTGGCATGATCAGATTAATCAGCTGGTTGGCGGCCGGTACCAGCACCTTAACCGCCGTCACCTGCAACGATTCCGGAATCGAGCTGGAAGTGACATTCAGGAACACCACAACCACTGCGCCGACAATCGCCCCGGCAATCCCCATTTTCTTCGGGTTATGCATGGTCTGCTCGACATTGCGATTCTTCAACAACAAGCCCGCCGCTGCCCAGTTCGGAATCACACGGTGGGTAATATCCTGGGTAAACGCGCCGGCACCAACCGTTGATGCCCACGCATTGAAGAAGAATCCAAGTCCAAAGCTAAAATGCGAAGCCGGATCGCCTTCTGCCGCATTCATTTCCCCCAAGGTACGGAATGCGCCCAAGGCTTGGGTTTTCGGTGCCGTAAACATTCGCGCTGCCCCAACGCCTGCCGCAAAACCTACCAGTCCACCAATAATGATCGACTGGAATAAGATTGTTAATATTGGCAATTCATTTCACACCCTTCAACATATTTTTCAAGTTTGGCAATGAAAGTGCATCCGGTGACGGCGTCGTGATGTCTTCAAACGTCAAAGCGTCAAGATCAATCGCACTCACGGCAACCGTCACGGCCAGCGTAACAGCATGAGTCGTTCGCGTTCGCTTGAAAAAGAAGAACAGGAACTTCTCGGTATAACTGGATTTAACTAACTTAAGCGGCTCAACTTTTTCCGGAATAATCCGTAAAATGGCTTCATCGCCGTTGCCAACCAGTTGCTTTTGGATGCTGCTAAAAGCGGCGGCAAACGCCTGTTGTTTGGTTTCGCCTTTGCCGGAAACGGTGACCACCTGACGTTTGGTTTCATTCACGACCGTCATCTTACTCACTCCTTAAGCTTCCGGATACTTCTTGTTCCACGCCTCGACCAAGGCCTTCCCCAATGCTTCCTGATCCATAAACCCAAAGCCGAGAACCTTGGTGCCTTCTTCAATCGCGGTCACGCCTTCTTGAATCGAGCGCATGCCATGACGTTCCGGCCAGCCATATTGTGTATGCGCGGTGATCGCACCGGCACCACCGGAACCGCAGAAACTAATGCCCATATCCGCTTTTTCTTTGTCCATGACCTGCCCCAAACGCATATCAGCGCCCATGCCCGGTACGACAACAGCAGTACCGCCAGCGGCTTCAACACCTTTAGCAACGTTTTGACCTTTGCCCATTCGATCTGCAATAACGACTTTAACCATTGTAAATTCCTCCTAATAAGTTAACTTGCTGTCTTCAAATTTTGTTTTGTGCTGCTTCAAAATGAATCGATAAAATATACTTCTCGGCGACGGCCAAATGCCCGATGTGCCGAACAACCTGATCCGCCAAGTCAAGCGACTTTTGGGAAACGTCGGCAAACATTTGCGGATCGACCGCTGGGAGTTGTTCACCAGACTGAGAACGGTTCAGCATTTCGATTAAGTGATTCGTGAGCACCTGTAGCTGAACATCGGTAAAGCGAATCTCAGCGGCTGCCGCGAGTCCAATAACATAACGAACGAGCGCTTCTGCCGCCTGAGCATCACTGCTTTGTTGGATCATCGTTTGAACTTCTTCCGGTAATTCATCGTTGGCTTCCAGTGGTGTCATCCCCTTTCTCTGATGTTGCGTGACTTAAGCTCAAATATTCCAGAATCGCATGCACCTCAGCCCGATTAATCGCCAGCCCATGATCCGAAAAGACATGCTCAACGGTTCCGACCAGTCTTAGATCATCATGATTCGGCTTGCCTTGATACTGTTTGTTAAACATGATGCGTTGCACCGCTAGAAAAACGTGCATCATGAACGCATCGCCGTAATACGGATCAATTTTGGTCGGCAATTGCAGCTTGAGTTCCGAATAGATGCTGAACATGGTCAAAATCGTCTGTTGCGTTTGCTGCTCCAAGTTTGGCTTCGGTTTGATCGGTACGACGGGATGCTGCGATTTGATTTGTGCCAGCGGTACCTGTAACTTTTTGGCGACTGCCTGGCGAATCGCCGCAATGTCGGTGGCATTAGGCAACGGCTGCACTTCGATCACCTGAACATCTACATTCTTAAGCGGAAAAACGCTGATGACCAATTCCGGTTGTTCGCGTGCAATCAAGGCCCGCGCATCATCAATGGAAGCAAAGCCGACCAGCTCGATGTTCGGAATGGCCGAAGCAATCCGCTGCTGAATCAGATTGGTAATCCCGATACCTGTCGCACAGACATACGCAACCCGCACCGTCCGCATTTGGCTGTCGCGATTAAGCGAAACCATGAAATGCAAGGCAACGAAAGAAACAAACGCCTCACTCAACACGGCTTGATCATTGGCCAATTCCTTATTGACGGTCTTTTCAATGGCCGCAAACAAATCCGGATATTCTTGCTTAATGTCTTGCGTGAACGGACTGTATTCCAGAAGCTGACTATGCTTGCCTAACGACTGGCTCAGGTGCAGGTACAAATTCTCCTGCAACTGGCTATCATGACTGAAATCATGATCGACCAACGCGCCAACCGCCAAAATGATGCGATGCGTCATCGCCACTAGGTTGTGATCCTGAGCAGCCGGCTGATCGTGATCGCGTTGGCCAAGGTAATACGCGATATCATCTGTCAGTGCCGGTAGATTATAAAAGGCTAGCGTGCTCATCATCAACTTGCCAGTGAAGTCTTGCTCAGCTTGGGACTGGGCAACGCGGTGATAACTATTCACCAGTTGATTAAAACCTTGACGAATCACACCGATCGTCAACCGAATGATCGTCGCAATCAGCTCGCTCGGATCAGGCATGTGTGTTTCCGTTTTGCCTAAACGAATGGCTTCTTTCAAAATCGTGTTAAATGCGTGGTCAAACGTCGCCTCGCCGGTCAAAATTATCGCCCGTTTCGGTTCGGTTTGCGTGCTCAGGCTATCAACCAGTTCCGCCATGAGTGTCTTCCGATTCAGCTGCTGGGTGATCAACTGCTCCAACAAGCGGCGAATGTCCAATTCGGTGCCATTAAGTCTGTAGCCATAGTAGTTCTTACTGGTCAGCTTCACGTTAAAGTGTTGGAGATAAACCGCCAGTTTCTTAAGATCGTTGTTAACCGTTGTCTGGCTGACGTTCACCCGCGCTTGAAACTGCTGCTGAGTCGTGTAATCACCGGTTTGCGCAAGAATCAAAACCATGCGGATGATACGTTCATTCGGCGCTAAATAATGATCGGCAATTTGTTCATCGATTTTCTCACGCAAGGCCACTCTGGCAGCATCACCGGCTTCAATCCAAATCCCTTTGCGTGGCGCACTCTTTAACGCCGAGCCCTTCGCCGCCAGCCACTCGCGAATGTCGGCCAAATCATACTTCACGGTCCGGACGCTGACCCCCGCCGATTCAGCTAGTTGCTTAGCGGTCACCGCCCCTTCGGCATTCAACAACTGCAAAACAAGTTGTCGCTGCCGGTTACTTAATGGCATCTGTTCACCCCCTTCGTTGTTAATGTCTATCATTACTGTAAAGCGCTTTCTCAAACGAAACAACAGGAAATGTTTGCACGATTAATCGTGCAAGAATATGTGATCGGGTCAACAAGAAATTGATTGGTCTGTTCCATTTATGAAAGTAGCTGTCTGATTATGGTTCGGTAGTTTATTATTAAGATGCTTATAAATAGGCATTTAACCGGCGTATAACAGGTTGGCGGAATTGTCTTTGTTTTGGGACATTAAAAATTGGCAGCTTTGTCGGTTTCACAATGCGACCGTTCAATTCGTGCAAAATTTTTGCTTTAATTTTATAAAATAACAATTATAATCCATCGAGTAGTTGTCAATATTTGGTTTATCAAAGGTGGTAACGCCATTCGCTTCCCATATGATCCGACCATTTAAACTTGATGCTGGCACGCAAAAAGCGCCATGCAGTCCCAACTACTCGGAACTTCACGGCGCTTTCTTATGCTTGCAGGTGCTTAATCCTTTTTCTTTTAGCGCATCTGTCTATGCTTTAGACACCTGCTTTTTGATCAAGCTGCCGGCCTTCTTCATTGAAGACCCTGATGGCATCATCTGCTGCAGCATTGGTCATCAACTGTTGGAAAATATCATAGCTGATTGTAACATTCTCTGCACCAGCTTTAATTGCCGCCATCACCTGTGACGCATTTTTAAAACTTGCACCCATAATCTTAATGTGCGTGTCGGTTTTCTGATAAAAAGCGTGAGTCTCGGCAATCATGCGATATGGATCGATGTCCAACTGCTCCATGCGGTTCACGTACGGGGCAATGTAATCGCAGTCAACCACGCATGCCATGAAACCTTGGCGAACGGAATAAACGGCCGTGCCTAATAGACACTCATCCGGTTTTTCAGAGCGGATTGTCGAAATCGCTCTGTATCCCGGTTCAAATAATGGCACCTTAAACGCCATTCGCGTGTCGTCAGTGTCTGGAAAACGTTTACGTAATTCGTGATAATCTGCCAATAATTCTGCTTCAGTATCTCCTACCAACTGGACAAAAAGAACACCCGGTTTTAACGCTCGAATCTGAGTCAATTGTTCAAATCGTGGATTGCCTTCTTTTAGAAGTAGCTTGGGATTTGTGGTAACGCCCTCAAACTGATTAAAGCTCAACATTTCCTTAATTTGTGCGAGATTGGCTGTATCAATGAACATGGCCTAGGCCCCCTTCATAATTTTGATGACAGTGCCCACGTCTAGTTGTGGATACGGTTTGGATTCCAAATAAAGCGACCCGGCAAGCTCAGGGGTGGTTGAGCCATCAAATACCACTGCTGTGTGACCAAGGTTGCCTAGATTTGTATTCACCTCATCACCAACTGCCGTAATAGTATAAGCCTGATCACCAAATACCATCACGTCTCCCGTCTGGATCGGTTCTAGAATTTTGGTGACTTGAATGATGAAGCAAGACGAGCGCAACGCATCCGGCGCCTCATCACCGAAAAGAATAGCCATGTTTATATCTTTGAACCCCCGCGCGTCTGAACCAACCTCTAGAATCTTTGTTTCATATTTTGTTTTTTCTGCTACTGACGACACTATCCTCACCTCTCAAAAATACTGCTTACTTTGCATACAGCCCGAAACTTGCTAGCCACGCAACAACAACACGTGGCACGCCGTTTAGGAAGCGTGAATACAAAACGGAAACAACGCCAACTTCAACCGTTTTTGAATCTGCTTCTTCAAGTCCCAGTCCAACGGGAATAAAGTCCGCCGCGTTCTGCGTATTAATCGCAAACAAAGCTGGCAGCGCATATTGCGGTTGGATGTTACCGCGGCCAATTTCGACCCCGATAAGCGTTCCGATAACTTGGGCAATAACTGCGCCCGGACCGAGAATCGGTGATAAAAATGGCAATGAGCAGATAAAGCCAATCGCAATCAATCCAAAAATATTGCCAGCTAGCGGTGTCATCAGCTTAGCAAACCAGTTACCTAAGCCTGATCCTTGAATAATCCCAATAAGCAAGGCAACAAAGGCCATGAATGGAATAACCGTGTTCAACATCGTCTGAACTGAATCTTTAGCGGCTTGGTTAAAAGTTGCGATTACTTTCCCAGCGCCAATGCCGATTCGCGCGATGAAATTAGGCTTTTTCATTTGCGCCGTAATCGTCTTGTCCGTATCAAACTTGGCTTCGCGGGCTTCAGCGGCCGCTTCGTTTGCCTTTGCTTCTGACGTGGTATTCGTCGAAGAAGGTGAGGCGATTGATTCAGCAGCGGCTTCCTGTTGCTTACCTGCTTCGGCGCGTTGATCAAGCGGCACGCCGTTCAGGGACTGATCAGGAACAGCATCATCAGGCAATGCCGTAATCTGATCGACATCAACGTTTGAAACATACAATTTCGGCACAATATACTTTGCCAACGGACCGGATTTCCCAGTCGGTAAAACATTAATCGTTAAAATATTTTTCTTTGGATAAATACCGCAACGTAATGTACCGCCGCAGTCAATGATTGCTAATGCTGTTTCGTCTTCAGGGATGGACGTTTTGAATCCGTCCACGGCCTCCATCCCGGTTAATTCCGCAATCTTATCGACGATGGCGGGGCGGTTGCCACCGGTTACATAGATAAATTTATGCTTTTGTTCAGTCGGTGTGATCGTCAATGGACCGCCATAACCACCTGATCCTTTGACTACTTGAATGCTATGCCATTTTTGTTCGGCCATAATTCATAAAGCCTCCTTGATTTGAAAGTGCTATTGTAATTGCCGCGTTTATGCTCTCGTTGACAAGTCAACCGTCTTGCTGAGCGTAATTCCGGTTTGCTTGGATACATAGGCTGTTGTGAAATCAGTGACCCAACCGCCGATGAAGTTCATGACAATGCCGACCAACATGTAGCGAATGGCAAGGTCCATTTGATTCAAGCCAAGTTTCTGCACGCCTTGCGCAATCCCCAACCAAACAAATAATTCACCTGGATTGATGTGGGGAAAGACGCCATTACTGGTATGGCAAAACTGTGCTTGGGCTGCGTAATAACTTGGCTTGTAATATTCCGGCAAGAAACGGGCCAGTGTAAAGCACATCGGATTGCCCAACATAAACGCCGCCAGAAACGGTAAAACCAGATAGCGCATCAACACATTACGGCTAGCCTTTTGCGCAAATCGTTCGATACGTGCTTCCCCGATAAACGCAATAATCGTGTTCATCAGAACCAACAGCAGCAAAACCACTGGCACAATGCTGGTCATCCAGCTAATAAACGTCTTCCCACCAGTTTGAAACAGTTTCATGAAGCCAGCGGCAAAATCAGAAATATATTGCATGATGTCATCCCCCTAAATTATCTTTTTCTTGAATACATGCGTCAGCGTCTGCGGAATCGCTTTCATTTTCATGCTGATTTCGCTAAAAATCGGCAACGAAAACATGCTGACGCGACTCGTGTCAAAGTCTTCAAAACTGAGATTATTCGTTTTATAGTTCACATAATTGCGATACGCGTTTAGAAAGCATTCTCGTTCGGTGCGGCTCAGCTTATGCAACGTCGCGTAATCGGCACCGACTTCAGCAACCGATTCGCCATCGAACCGATCGACCTCGCGAAATCGACTGAAAACCGTGAGCCCCTTCATAATCCGAATTTCCTGAATCCGATCATCAGGATCCAGTCCGATTAACATCAAGCTGCCTTGCCGAAACCGCCGCGGATTTTTGCCGATCAACACGCGACCGCCTTGGCGCACCTCATGATAGTTATGGGCAAAGTTGCGAATTTGAAAATAACCCATCAAAGCTTGCAACAAGAACGCTGCGGCAACGAAAATACCAAGTATTAAAATATTCATTTTATAAGCCCTCCGTCACAACGGTTAAAGGATCGTGGCTATCGGAAATCTTGCGTAGATTTGCCATTGCGGTTTCATTGACTGCCAGCAAAAAAAGTAAATCATAAAGCATCGATAAATCTTCCAAAGCCTTCTTGCCTAACACGCGGGGAATACCAATTACAAAAATGTAACTCACAGACTTTCCGCCAATCGTCATCGCATGCGTCAACACACTCAGATGCAAAAACAGGCGATTTTGATCAATGTCAGCGATGGCATGTGGAATAGCCGCACCATTATCCAACACAAATTTCGTTGTGGATTCATGTTGAATCAAACGATCAATAAACCCGGCGTCGACCAAACCAGCTTCACTGTCAGCCTTCAACGTCGCGCGTAAGACCGCTTCATAGGATTGATTCTGTTGGTTCGCATACGTCTGCGCTCGCCAGATAATCCGCCCGGCATCAATTTCATGTTGCACCGCCGAAGCCCGCACCTTCGTTTCCAACACTCGATCGCGGAAAATATCGCCCATCATCACCACCGGAATCTTCAGCCGGAATGCCAGCGGTCGATCGGTAAAAACCATGATCAGTTGATCCTGATGCGTCAAAATATCGGTTTCATCCTGAAAAGTGCGAATGCGCACCTTGGATTCAAACATCGTATCCAGTTGATTTTGTAAATAGCGCAAAACACTTTGCCCCATACTGGAAAAGAATCCGACCTGTGGCTGATCCGGCGACACATTATCCGCATGCTGCAACGCCATTTCAAAGTAAACCGTCAGATAATTAATCTCGACATCGGCAATATGAATCCCTAGAATTTCTTCCAGCTTATCAATCATCACCATCGCCATATCCGCCGCTAGTTGAAACCGCTGCAACATTTTATTGGTTAAATAGTCAGACGGAGAAATATGGAAAATGCCGCGATTAATCAAAAAGATTAGATGATACTTGGTTGCTTGATAAAACTGCTCATAATCGATCTTGGCATCGACCAAATTGCGGATCTCGTCAGCAACCTGATCGAAAATCACTTTGTTAGCCTCAACTTTTTGCTTTAACTTTTCCGCTGACAGCAATTTGTTGGCATAAAGGTTAAATGGGAAAGCCAGAAAATTGTATTCTTCTTGGGTAAACGTCACGTGACAACGATCTTCGATATCTTCAAGGATATTAATGAACAACGGCGATGCTTCCATTAAGTTCGTATAGTATGGACTGATACCGCTGAGTTTATAATGATGTTGTTTAAGAAACACAACAATTTGCATCACCTTTTCAAAGATCTGGGTGGTACTTGTTTTGATTTTGGCTGCGTTCAAACGATCAATGACGACTGCCACCAGCGTTTGATCACTGAACAGCCGCGCCTGCACATAGTCAAACAACCGATTATAAATCAGCATCGTTAAATCAACGGTCGAACCAACCCGAAGCTTAATTCCACGACTGGTAGCGCTTTCGATGCTGAGATCATAAGGCTTCAACCACATACGACATGCCGTTAAATCCTTCAGCAGAGTCCCGCGGCTTACCGTTAGTTGATCGGCAATGTCGTCCATTGGTACAAACTCGCGCTCTTGAATCAGCCGAAACAAGATTTCTGCCTGCCGCTTTTGCTTGTCGTTATTGTCAATATTTTGTTTGAAGACGCCTGATTGAATGAGCGAAAATTTGCGATAATTCAGGATATGCAGAAAATAGCCGCTTTTGTTGATGCGGATTTCCGCTGCGTCTCCTAGTGACTCGCCGAGTTCATGAATATATTTTTGCATCGTTCGGGTTGAAACATTTTCGCTTTCAGCCAATTCATCCAAACTGGAGGTGCCATTTGCCAGAAGATAGCGCAAAAGTCGATAATCCAAACTATTCAATCAGGTTTACCTCCTCCTAACAAATGCTTACCCTCTGGATTTGCCTCCTGCAACATTGGTCGTTACGCCGGTGATGTAGCTGGCGCGGTTCGACAAGAAGTAATTAACCAAATCAGCTACTTCACTCAGTTTGCCACTGCGCCCAAGTGGGGTGGTTGTAGTGGAACTATAACCTGCCCGAATTGCTTCCACCGTTGTGTCTCGGGTGTAGGCCAAGGCTTCCTCATAACTAGGGGTTCGTAAGCCAGTTGCTTCCATAATGCCTGGCGCAACGCCGACCACCCGAATGTGATACTTGCCTAGCTCTTTGGCCCAAGAACGGGTAAATCCGTTAATTGCACCCTTGCTGGCAGCATAAACACTTTGGCCAACAGAACCTTCCAAGCCAGCTTCAGATGACATGTTGACCACCACACCATGACCTTGTTTGATCATCCGCCGCACCACTGCCTGTGAGACCAGAAACACACTTTTGACATTGACGCTGAAAATTTGTTCAAATGTCGGCACATCCAACTCGTATTTGCCATGCGGCGCTTTAGGATCAACCAATACCCGCGGTTTATTAATGCCGGCATTATTGACAACGCCCCAAATCTCACCGTTGATCTTTTCGGCAGTTGCTGCCAGCTTCTCAACTTCATCCGGGTCAGTCACGTCGGTCGCAACATAAGTCAGTTTTGGATCTTTGAAGTCGCCTTCCTTGAGGTCGCCATTGACGACGTTAGCCCCGTTGTGAATCAACTCTTCAACAATGGCAGCGCCAATTCCTGATGAACCGCCTGTCACAATAACCGTCTTACCGTCCAAGCCTAACCAATCAGTCATAAATATCGCTCCTTTTCATCTTTCGATACTCATGGTAGCGGTTACTTGAACGCATCTTAATCCAGTGATTTTCCGTTGTGGATGAAAAATCGTGCACCATGGTAGGAGACATTGTGTGTTAGGTTATGTAGGAACACTAGTATAAGGACTTTTCAACTTGTCAAAAATTCACAACGCATCGGCTAAAATCTATTGCCATACCATTTTTGCGTAAACAAAAGAACCGGCCAGAAGTAATTTTCCCCTAGTCAGTTCTGAAACCGCTTTTAGAACTTGAAACTCTGATATAATAAGGATTAACCACGTAAAGTTGGAAAGGGAGTTAATTATGCTTAAAGCCATCGCACTTGATATGGATAACACGTTACTTAACAGCAAGAAGGAACTCAGCGTCACAAATCGCGACGTGCTTCGTTACCTGAATCGTAAAGGTATCCGCATCATTCTTTGTTCAGGCAGGCCTTTTGCCACCTTGAAACCATTTCTGGAGGAACTGCATGTCACCAAAAATGACGATGTCTGCGTCTGCTTCAATGGCGGCTTAGTCCGACTGGTGCGCGAGCATACCGTGATTAAGGAAACGGCCCTGACCAAGGAACAAGTCGAACCGGTTTATGATCTGGTTAAAGAAAATGGCTTCAAACTGGATATTGTCGGCGAAGATAAAGTTTATTCACTGACCGAGTTTGGTAAATCAAGTTACCAAACGCTAATTCCTAAGCTGATGCCTTTTACAGACACGACCTTTGATAAGGTTCCGGCTAAGTTGCCGATTTTCAAAGTCGTGATCGCCGGTGACCCTGACATGGTTGACGCCGCCGCGACTGCTGCAAAATCGCTGAAGAATCTCAACGTGGCCCGTTCACGCCGGACGTTGCTGGAAATCATGCCGGAAAACGTCAACAAAATGAATGGCTTAAAAGCAGCGCTCAACTTCTATCGAATTCCGCGTGAACAGCTTGCTGCTTTTGGCGATGAGGAAAACGATAAGGATATGATCGAATACGCCGGCATCGGTGTCGCCATGGGCAATGCCATCCCGTCCATCAAGAAGATTGCCGATATTACCGTGCCATCCAACGATGATGATGGGGTTGCAAGTTACTTAGTCGATTACTTCCAGATCAGTCCAACCGCGATTCGGTTATAAGAATAGATTGGGTTAACAGTTCAAGCTGTAGTCGTTTCACGCATCTTGTTTCTTCTTCATGATTTAGGAATGCTTAAAAAATATTTTTTCTGAATGGTTCACCTCTGAAAGGCCCGATATTCTTGCGTTCAAACCACGCAATATCGGGCCTTTTAAGCGTTTAACAAAGCCACAAATGTTCTCCTTCTGCTTGCTGTCAGTAAAAGAAAAATAATCTTCCATAGAATAAAAACGCCGGAAAAATCTATGGCTTCATTGCCAAAAACCTGGCTAGTGTCTTGACAGAAGCCACCTCGGGTTATAAGCTTTTTGCTATTAAGAATAAATGAGAAGAAATTGTTTTTAAAATGTGAAAAATTTGGGTATTTTGGACATTTCTTTTAAGTCTCATTTTTCTTAATACAAAATCTAAGGGGGACGGGCGTACATGAATAAAAATTCGACGACCGAAATGAAGCGACATTACAAGATGTATAAGGCAGGCTCCAAGTGGATGACTGCCGCGATCATTACTTTTGGTACGAGTTTGATTGTCTTGGGCGGCACCGCCACCCAGTCCGTTGCCGCCGATACAACGACAACACCGACAGAAAAGACGAGTCAAACGGCTCAGTCAACTAGTGCGCAATCGCAGCCTGCCGCACAAACGACGACCAGTCAGGCGACAGCCAGCGATGCTACTAGCAGCGCAACGCAAACTGCAGCGGCTAATAGCGCCAAAAGCAGCACGGCGCAGACACAGGCAGCCCCTGCTCAGAATACGCAAAGCAGTGCTAGTCAACCGCAAGCCGCGACCCAGCAAGCCTCATCTGCAACAGCAAAAACAACCGCACCGGCATCTGGTGCAACCACGCAAACAAACACCAGCAGCGTTGCCAGCCAAGCAACAACAAGTACGGCAACAACGGCTACTAGCCAAGCAAGCGCCGCGGCGACTGCAACCAGCACGGCTACAGCTGACAATCAAAGCCAAGCCAGTTCTGCTGCCACAACCGATCCCGGGCCAGCTAACCAAGATACCCTGACCAAGGGCAACGTCAAAGGGCTATGGGACGAAGGCTACCAAGGCCAGGGCATGGTCGTGGCCGTCATTGACTCCGGGGTGCAACCGCATGCCGATTTGCGCCTTAGTGACGATAGCACCGCTACGCTGACCAAAGAAAAAGCCGAAGCAGCCATCGCCAAACTAGGCTATGGCACCTACGTCAACAGTAAAATTCCATTTGCCTATGATTATGTAAACAACGACAGTGTGAACACTGGCACAACGGTTGCCGGATCGACCCACGGCGAACACGTTGCCGGGATCATTGCCGCTAACGGTACCACCGCAGACGGCGCAACCGGCAAAGAAAAAGCATCCACTTACGTCAAAGGCGTCGCGCCTGAAGCCCAGATTCTCGCCATGCAGGTCATCGATGAATTTCCGGATGAAAATGCCAACGACATCTCTCGGGCGATTCGCGATGCGGTGGCACTCGGCGCCAATGCCATTCAAATGTCACTGGGCATCGGTGTTACCGAACAGGATTTAACCGATGAAGAGCAAGCAGCGGTGCAATACGCCACGGAGCACGGCGTTTTCGTCTCGATTTCCGCCGGTAACAACGCCATCGCCGGTAGCATCATAGGGTCTAAAACGCCGAATGATATCTCCACCGCCTATGCACCCAAAAACGACTCAACGATTGGTGATCCCGGTGCCGCTGCATCAGCCATGACCGTCGCCGCAGAAACCAGTGCCACTGGTGCGGATTCCCAGATGGACGGCTTTTCATCTTGGGGACCGATGGCCGATTACACCTTAAAGCCAGACATTTCTGCGCCTGGCGACAACGTCACGTCCACCGCGATCGACCCCGCCACCAACACACAAACATATGCCGTCGAGTCCGGCACGTCCATGGCCGGCCCGTTCAACGCTGGTGCGGCGTTGCTCGTTATGCAAAAAATCAAAGCAACCCAGCCTGACTTAACTGGGGCTGATCTCGTCAAAGCCGTTAAGTTAGCCCTCATGAACGCGGCTGAACCGATGAAAGATATCAATTATCCAGACACCTACATTTCCCCACGGCGTCAAGGCGCTGGCCAAATCGATGTCGCCAAAGCCGGCGATTTGACCGTCACTGCTGAAGGCAGCAACGACGCCGGTTCCGTTTCACTCGGAAAAATCGGCAAAACCACGACATTCACCGTGACCCTGACGAACCACGGCAAAACCGCGCAAAACTATACCGTTGATACCAATGGTGGCCCGCTCACCCAGGTTCGCGATGCAAGTAACGGCAACACCGTCCATGATGAAACGCTTGTCGGAGCAACCGTCAACACCGATACCGCCAACTTCACTTTAGCAGCCGGTGAGACCAAGAAAGTCACCTTCAAACTCTCACTCGATGATTCCGTTGCTGCCAACCAACTAGTTGAAGGCTACCTCACCTTTAAAGCAACCGATGCCGCGCAAACCATCAGCGTTCCGTATCTCGGCTACTATGGTGATCTCACTGATGAACAGGTCATCGACGCCCCGGCCAACAGCGGCGAGTCCATTTTCAATGGCGGCTATCTGGTGGATAACAATAACAATCCGCTTGGTGTCACCGACGCCGCATCGCTGAGTAACTTGGTCAACACGGACACGACCGGTAAATACACATGGACGTTGGTACCCACTTACGTCGACAACAAAAAAGTCTCATTCTCACCCAACGGCGATGGCGCCAGCGACACGGTTTTCCCATACGTCTTTTCTAAGCAAAACCTGAAGTCGGTCACCATCCAGATTCTTGACGCTCAAGGCCATGTTGTTCGGATCCTGGATAAGGAAAACAACACCTCCAAGTCCTACTTGCAAAATGGCAACAGCTTTAACTCCGATCTCGGCTTAAGTACCGACATGCGCCTTGATCCAAATGCCTTCACTTGGGACGGCAAGGTTTACGATCAGGCAACCGGCAAATACGTCACCGCACCGGATGGCAAGTACACGTACCGACTGGTGACCGAGCAATACAACACAGGCGCCCAACAGAATCAGGATTATGACTTACCGGTCACCGTCGACACCGTTGCGCCAACGCTAACCGGCCTAAGCTATCAAGACGGCCGCGTCTCCGTTCATTACGA
Organism: Lacticaseibacillus zeae subsp. silagei; assembly: GCF_030770335.1. Classification (NCBI taxonomy): domain Bacteria; kingdom Bacillati; phylum Bacillota; class Bacilli; order Lactobacillales; family Lactobacillaceae; genus Lacticaseibacillus; species Lacticaseibacillus zeae. The sequence continues at coordinate 2,830,213 of NZ_CP132484.1, forward strand.
TGATCAAGGCGCTGGCTTCACCAAGTTCAGCGATTTGGCATTGAAAATCGGTAACAAGGCATACGGCGTCAACTTAAACAACAACGGCCAAAATAACGACGGCACGTTAAGCTTTGAATTAACCGCCGCCCAAAAAGCCGCACTGGAAAATAGTGACGGCAGCCTGACCCTGACGTTAACCGATGTCGCCGGTAATAAAACCAGCGCCAGCCTACAAGCAACCGCTGGCACACATCAAACCGATACAACCACGCCAACATCCGATGTTGCCCCGCAATTCACCTGGAAAGTCGGCGATGGCCCGCACAACTTCTGGCGTTCTGAAGGCTTCGTCCAAGCGGTTTCCGACCAAACCAGCTTTACCGCATACGCTCAGGTACCGGCTGGCGTGGACTGGATCGTCTATGCCACGGATGCGCAAACCGGCAAAGTCTTCCCAGGCACGGTCGACACCAAAACCGGGACAGTCACCTTCAACTTGACTGAATCCGCACCATATGGAGACTTTGTCGGCACCGTCCTGTCACCGACCGCAGACTTCGGGACTTATGAAGAAGCCGGTCGTGCAGACGGCGATGAAATGATTGTCTTTTTGGATGCTAACGGCACTGCTGGCTACGGCCACTTCAGCCAAAAGAACGTGCACGTTGTCGTTCCGTTGCAAGACAACGCCAAGGCTGCGGCTAACGCGACCAAAACTAGTGGTGCGCCAGTACTGGGTGGCCGCGCCTTTTCCCAAATCACGACGCACGCCCAGCCAACTGCCGGTCTGAAGTTTGATAAATTCAACGACAATTCCTTCACGCTGGTTGGCGCTGACCAAGTCGCCGATATCTACAATGCCCAAACCGGCCAGCTAACTATTACCGGCCACGTTGACAACCCGGCTGGTAAAACGTTAACTGTCACGGATGCCACCGAACCGGCTAAAACCGTTGCAATCGGCGCAGATGGCAAGTTCAGCTTCACCGTACCATTCAAAGCCGCCGAACAGCAATCGGTTGGCTACCGGCTGACCGAACCAGCCACGGATGGCTCGAAATCAACGAAAACCGCTTATGGCGAACTGCAAATCTACCTCGACACCATCTTCCCGACACTCGACCTGCCACAAGCCGATACGTTGAAAGTTGATGATCAAGGCAACTACGATATCACGACAACCAGTGACACGTTCACGGTTTCCGGCACGGTTAACGACAACATCAACGGCTACCGGCTTTACACCAATGGCGATAACGTTGTCCACCAAAAGAATCTGGCTGGCTTCAACAACCATCTCGATCCGCAATCGACAACCTCTAACCCATACGGTGCCGCTGATTTCAACCAGACTTACACCCTCAAAGACGGCGATAACTACTTCACAGTGACAGCCGTCGATATGGTCGGCAATAAAGTCACCAAAGTCTTCCATGTCGTTAAGGTTAAAACGCCAACACCAACGCCTGGTGATAATGGCAACACCTCGGGTACCGACAACTCAGGCAATGGTAACCCGAATCAGCAAGGAACTGGTGGTAACGCCGGTAATCAGGGCGGCAATGCTGGCAATCAAGGCAACAACGGTGGTACTCAAGGTGGAAACGGTAGCGGCCAAACCCCGGCTACCGGCAACGGCACACCGACGACGCCAACAACCGGCACTGGTACTAACGGCGGTAACGGCAACAACCGTCAGCAGAGTCCAGAGTTAGTGACGCTTGACAACAAGCTTAAGGACCAAACCAAGACGCCTGCTGCCAAGAATGGCACGACAGCCAACGGCACCAAACAAGCTGCAACCGGCAAAACCATGCCACAAGCCGGTGAATCCCAGAGCCCGTTAGCTGTCATCGGTCTCGCCATCGTCAGCATCTTTAGTTTCATGGGCTTTGCATCCCGGAAGAAACGCGTCTAGACTAATGCTAGAAGTACAGAGTATGTTGTCTATCGAAGGAGATGAGCCCGATGCAGCCAGTGACCATTACGAATCTCGATCGGCTCTTAACCGCCTTGATTCAGGCGCGTCAACGCGGCGAACTCCAACAAACCGTTGTTGAACGCGTGCCTAGCGAACCAGGCGCCGACCACATCTTCGGCACCCGCACAGACAACGGTGAATTCAAACCGCTCATCCGCTTTCGGTTTGATCAGCAATTGCCTGACAACTATGCGGAGGCTCTCAAACAGCATGGGTATCAGCTTGAGGTTTTGCATGAGAAGCACCGTTCATGAACTTGGGTGATGGCGGGTTCTCATTTCGGCATTTCTAGATATAACGTTTATGTATACAAAGAAACAGGTATTGTACCGGCAGGCATTTTGCAGCTGGTGCGTTACCTGTTTTTTTGTGATTCAGTCCAGAGTTTTTTGTTCCCTCACTCCACTGGTACCGGTCATAGTATAGAGCGATCACAATTATTAAAAAGTTGCGCACAGTCTCAAAACTAATCTCACATTATCAGTATCTTTAATCAGCTCTCTGATTAGGCCAGCATAAAAAGTGGATCACAAAATTTGTTCCATTTTCATATTTTTTATTTTATTGCACATACCATTGTCAAAAGTAATAATATTTTTATTAAAAAGATTAATAAAGCGCATATAGTTCAGTTGGAGGTCTTTTAAAAATAAATATGGGGGTTATATTGGCTGCTTTTTCTACAAACCCATTCCTATTTAGTTTTGATTTCTGATATACTGGTAACAGGCAACCGCCTAAAAGGGAGGTGCCGTTATGCGTGATTTCTTTGATTTGATTATCGCCCCGCTCATTGTGGGAGTAATACTCTTGTTACTTGATCATTGGTTGAATGATCAGCGATAATCTCGCGGTTGTCGTCAACCCACACGTCTGGTCAGTTGGGGCTCGCTGCCCGGGCGAAAAAAATAGCCGCTTCCCTGGCCGGGGAAGCGGCTATTGTGCCGTTATGGCGATTTCTTTGATTACCTGTATAATATCATAGTCAACACGCTCTATACAAGCCTTATCCACAAACTTTGCAGGTCAATCATTCCCACTGACCAAGCGTGATTGGGCGAAAAAACAGCCACTTCCCTAGCAGAGGAAGTGACCATTGTGCTATCATGCTGACTTTTTCGACCGATCATATGATGTCAAAACCGACACCGCTTGCACAAGCTTTTTCAGGCGAAGTTCAAATGTATTTAAAAAGGCCGTGATGCTTGCAGTCAATCACGGCCTGGTGACGGAACATCGAACTCTGACTTACTCATTTTTACATGAAGATGATTACTTTGCAATTATACTGTATCAAGATTTTTTCCTAACGTTACACCTGCCATCAGCCAACACGCCTCACCCCACCTGTGCCAACGCCTGATCAAGATCCTCAATAAGATCCCGCACACTTTCCACGCCAATCGCCAACCGAATAAGTTGCGGCGAAAGCCCACTTGCCTTGCGCGCAGCAACCGGCAGCTCGGCGTGGGGCATTGTCCAAGGCAACTCTGCTAAACTGGCCACCGATCCCAACGAAACCGCCAACGTAAATAATTTCAGCTGGTTCACAAAGCGATCGGCATCAACGTTATCGGCCAATTCAAAGGACAAGACGCCTCCTGCTCCGTTGAGTTCTTCCTGCGCTATCTGATAATTTGGATCCTGTTTCAAACCAGGATAATGAACGCTTGAAACCAGCGGCGATGCCTCCAGGTGTTCGGCGATGGCCAGCGCATTTTGCTGTTCCCGATCCATGCGCAAACTAAGGGTTTCGATCCCGCGCCGCACCAAGTTAGCCGCTTCAGGCGCCAACGTTGGCCCCAACGCATTCTGCAAATAACCGACTTGTTGACTCAACGCCGGCGTTTTGGTCACCACCAAGCCCGCCAAAACGTCGCTATGCCCACCTAAATATTTAGTGGCACTGTGAATCACGATATCCGCACCCAAGTTAAGCGGCTGCTGAAGATACGGCGTCAAAAAGGTATTATCTACAATCGTCAAAAGGCCGTGCTCCTTAGCCAACGCGCTCACTTTTTTAACGCTCGTCATCTTTAGCAGCGGATTCGACAGCGTTTCAAAATAAATCGCGCGGGTATTCGGTTGAATAGCCACTTCAATCGCATCCAGATCACGCGTATCCACCGTCGTAAACGACAAGCCATGCTTGGTAAAATAATCGTTCAACAGACGATAAGTCCCGCCGTAAACCGAATCACCAATGATAATATGATCGTCGCGGTCAAAAATCGAAAAGACGGTTGAGATCGCCGCTAATCCACTTGAAAACGCAAACCCGGCATCGCCATCTTCCAAATAAGCAATTTCCTTTTCCAAATATTCACGGGTCGGATTGCCGCTTCGGGTATAATCCCAGCGCACCTTAGCGTCTGCTTGCGGATAAGCAAAGGTGGTACTTTGATAAATCGGCGGCACCACTGCCCCGGTTTGGTTATCGCCAACGGGTATGCCATGGACAAGCTTGGTATTAAAATCTGTCATCGTGATCCTCCTGACTATAAAAGAAGCTCTAATTTCAAGAACGGCGACTACTTGGTCGTAACGTCCCCGCCAAAATATTTCTCGGAAAGTTTCTTAAGCGTGCCATCCGCACGTAAATCGTGAATCGCTTGATTAATCGCTTTACGAAGCTTAGGCGTTTTCTTCGTCAGCAAAGCCGAAACTTCATCTGGCTTCTGCTGAGCATCAGGCACCGCTCTGAACTTCAACCCCTTGGTGCTATTGCTCTTAGCAAACGAATACCAAGCAGCCGTGGAGTTGATCGTCGCGTCCGCCCGATTCTGGCGTAAAAGTCCCAGTGTTGTCGCAAAGTCGCCTGACGGAAGAATTTTAGCGGCGCCCAACTTCTTGGCCAAAACTTCATTACTCGTGCCAGTACCTTCCACAACCGTCTTCCCCTTAATATCCGCCAACTTTGTAATCGTGCCGGCCTTTGCCGTGGGCGTAATCAACGCATAGCGCGAATAAATATACGGCGTTGAAAAGTCGTAAACCTTCTCCCGTTCCGGTGTCTTAGTGATGTTGTTCAAAACGACATCGAACTTGTTCGCCCCCAAACCGGCAATCAGTGAATCCCACTTGGTTGGCACAAACTTCACCTTGACCCCAAGTTTCTTGGCAATATCGCGGCTGAGATCGACTTCAAAACCTGCAAGCTCGCCATTCTTTCGATACGAAAATGGCGCATAAGTCCCTTCAAGTCCCACCGTTAACGTCTTATGATCCAAAAGCTCCTGCTTAACGTTACTCGTGCTACTTGAAGCTTGCTGACTGCTGGTCTTCTGGCAGCCGACCAGAACCAAAAATAATCCCGCCAAAACAATGAAAAGATGAACCACCCGCTGCGTTCGTTTCATGAAAATCTCCTCCTATAGCCTCTTGCGACAACACCATCATCAACCAAACAAAAAAGCGGCCTATGTTATCCTTGCCGATCACTCGACAAGGACGACCATAAGCCGCGTTACCACCTTGATTAGACAAAATGTCTCACTCCGGATACATCAAAATCAATATCCTTACTTGTTAACGAAAGTTTCCGTTGCCGCCTTACCAACGTTCGACCGCAATCACACTTACAATACCAAGACCATATTCATCGCCAACTTCACACTGCCTTCCACCAACTGACAATTCTCTGTATTTCGGTTAGACGATTACTCATCTTGTCATGAAATATTAATTTAATTGTCAGCTTACGCGGAAATTTGGGTTTGTCAAGTAAAGTGTTGTAACCGGTAAGTGCTGAAAAGTCCGCACAAAGGTTTTTAAAGTTTTTTGAATAAAGAGCGTCCCCTTCCGCAAGAGGACGTCCTTTTGAATACTTACTTATTTCCCAAGGAGGATAAAACTTACTTCAACGGTTCCCATTGCCATTCTTCGACTTCCGGCAGATCGGTCCCGGCTTCACGAATGTAGTCGTGGTGCTTCTGCAGGAGATCATCCATTTCCTGCATCAGATGAGCGCCTTTTTCAGTGAAGTCCGGCATATCCAGGACCGCTTCCTTAACTAAGTGGAAGCGATCCAAGTCGTTCCGTACCCGCATATCAAATGGGGTCGTGATGTCGCCTTCTTCACGATAGCCGTGAACATGCAGGTTGTGGTTATGCCGATCGAAGAAGATGTCTTTGATCAGGTCGTCATAGCCGTGATAAGCGAAGATGACCGGTTTGTCTTTGGTGAAGTACATATCGAATTCGTCATCGGACAAGCCACGTGGATCGTCTTTCTTCAGCTTAAGCAGATCAACGACATTGATGAAGCGAATCTTGAGGTCCGGCAAGGCCTTGTGCAGGATGGAGATGGCGGCCAGACTTTCCAGCGTTGGTTCCGAACCGGCAGCCGCAATGACCAGATCCGGCTCAGTGCCTTGATCGGTGCTGGCCCAATCAATGATCCCCAGTCCTTTTTCAACCAGATCCTTGGCTTCGGTGTCCGTAAACCACTGCGGACGCGGATGCTTGCTGGAAACGATCAGGTTAATCAGTTGTTTGGAATCAACGGCCTTGTCGAAGACCCGTACCAACGTATTGGCATCGGCCGGTAGATAAGCGCGGATGTACTTAGTCTTCTTTTCCGCCAGATGGTTGATGACACCAGGATCTTGATGCGAGTAGCCATTGTGATCCTGCTGGAACGCCGTGGAAGAAGCGATGACGTTCAAAGATGGCACATCAGCACGCCAGTCAGCTTCTTCATGGGCATTGCGTAACCACTTGAAGTGCTGAGTGAGCATGGAATCAACCACCCGCAGGAAGGACTCGTAGCTGGCAAAGAAGCCATAGCGGCCGGTCAGGGTGTAGGCCTCTAACATACCTTCGTCCATGTGCTCGGAAAGCATCGAATCAATAATGCGGCCATGTGATGCCAGCAGGGCATCATATGGCGGGTCGGTCGGTTCCATCCACTGCCGCTTCGTGGCTTCAAAGACCTTATTCAACCGATTGGACAAGGTTTCATCCGGTCCAAAGCCGCGGAAGTTCTTGTTCTTATCATTGAGTTTGATCAGATCACGAATGTAAGCGCCGAGCACCATCATGTCCTGACCTTCGATGGCGCCATGATCCTTGTTATCCAGGGCGTAATCCGATGGATTTGGCTTCTCCAGATGCTTGGCCAACTGACCACCATTCGTCACCGGATTCATCGCCATGCGTTTGTCACCCTTAGGAATGATTGCCTTAATGTCAGCTTTCAGGGTGCCATCGTCATTAAACAATTCTTCCGGACGGTAGGACTTCAACCAGTCAACGAGTTGATCGGCATGTTGCATATCGCCTTGGTCCACCGGAATTGGAATCTGATGGGCACGGAAGGAACCTTCGATCGGTTCGCCGTCCCATTCTTTCGGACCCGTCCAACCTTTAGGGGCGCGGAAGACCAGCATCGGCCATGCCGGACGGCTTTCATCATCGTTGTCCTTAGCGTTCTTCCGAATCGCCTTGATCTCTTCGATGATCTTGTCCATTTCGGCTGCCATGAGCACATGCATTTTAGCAGGATCCTTGCCTTCGACAAAATGCGGATCCCAGCCCAAGCCCTTGAAGTAGTCTTCCAGCTCTTCATGTGATTCACGTGACAAAACGGTTGGGTTGGCAATCTTGAAACCATTCAGGTTCAAGATCGGCAAAACTGTCCCATCGGTTACTGGATTGAGAAACTTATTGACTTGCCAAGAAGTTGCCAACGGACCAGTTTCCGACTCGCCATCACCCACGACAACCGCCGCAATCAAACCTGGGTTGTCCAGCACGGCACCGGCCCCATGAAGGATAGAGTATCCCAGCTCGCCACCTTCATGAATGGAACCTGGTGTCTTTGGATCGGCATGTGACGCCACCCCACCAGGGAACGAGAACTGTTTGAACAGTCGTTGTAAACCTTGGGCGTTCTGTTCAATCTTCGGATACAGTTCCGAATAGCTGCCATCCAAATAGGAATTGGAGACCATCACCTGACCGCCATGCCCCGGACCTTCAATGTAAAACATGTTCAGATTGTACTTGTTAATGACCCTATTCAAATGGGCGTAAATAAAGTTTTGACCCGAAATCGTTCCCCAGTGACCAATCGGATGCACTTTAACATCTGATGCCTTCAATGGCCGCTTCAACAGCGGGTTGTCTTTCAAGTAAAGCTGACCGACTGACAGATAGTTAGCCGCCCGCCAATACTTATCGACTTCAGCCAGATATTCTTTTGATGAATAGTCGGTGGTTTTTTCAATTGTTTGGTCCATAATTGGCAATCTCCTTTGCATTTCTTTGCATTAGTTTCCAAAACCATAGTACCACAAATGGCAATAATTGAAACCCTTTTCACAAAACAATTTACATTTTTTCACTCGACAAGAGCCAGTGTTCAAAGTCTCTATTTCAAAGACAAAGGCCAAGAAATTCTGACTTCAGAATTTCTTGGCCTTTTCAATCACATATTAAAGAAGGACTTCAACATGTGAAAAGCATCAGTGTCTAGCAATCAATTTTCAAAATCAGGATCATCTGGATTTGAGGCAATCATGACTTTAAGTTCTTGTCCTGCCATCATTGCTTCAAGTGCATCACGCCAATGATCAAGATCAAATACCTTAGTAATCATCTTGTCTTGGTCAATAGCACCTTTGCTCTCTAAATGAAGCGCAATTGGCCAGTCATATGGGTTTTGCGAACGAGAACCAATGTAATTGATTTCGTGTTGAATGATCGTACGCTCATCAAGAGCATTTAGCGGCTTTGCAAAGAGTCCAACCTGTTGGAATGTCCCACCTTTACGGATTAGCGGCAAGGCACTGTTAACTGCGGAGATGGCACCAGAGCAATCATAAACTTTGGTTACGCCAACACCGTCAGTCGCATCCATGATTACTTTAGCTAAATCCTCTTTTTGAGTATCAACGACAATGTCTGCGCCGAGTTCTTTGGCAATTTGCAATCTCTCTGTATCCTTAGTGATTCCTGACACAATAGTGAATGCGCCAATTTCCTTGGCAATTTGCAAAGAAAGCAAACCCATTGGTCCAGGGCCCATAATCAACAATTTGTCATGCAGAGTAAACGGCGTCTTTTGATACATAGCATGAACGCAGCAAGCTAATGGTTCTGAAAGTGCAGCCATTTTATAACTAACATTGTCAGGCAAGATGTGAACACTTTCTTCGCGAGTTAAAACATAATTAGCCATGCTTCCATTTGCCTTTGTGCCAATTCCAACGCGTTCTTCGCAAAGATTGTATTCACCCGCTTTACAGTAAACGCAATGGCCGCAAGTTGAAAATGTCGTTTCACTAGTTACACGGTCGCCAGGACGTACCTTGGTAACTTGGTCACCAACGGCAACAACTTTACCGGAAAATTCGTGCCCCAAAGTTAAAGGTGTCACTGCATTAGCATATTCGCCTTTAAAAGTGTGAATGTCAGTGCCACAGATTCCTGTATATGCAACTTTCATTAAAACATGATTGCCTGTAACTTCTGGAACTGCTACATTCTTCAAACTCATGTGATCGTATCCAGGTTCTGATTTGACTACTGCTTTCATTGTCTTAGTTTTCACTGCATCCATTATAAAATGCCTCCAATTTCACCAAAATATAAACAACATCAATTTATGCCATTCGGAAAAAACATCACTTTATTAAAGGATTCCGAACGAGTCGTAATCATGTTAAAAGCCTTCTGCATATCTTCTAACTCAAATCGGTGAGTTATGAGATCTTTGATTTTTATCCGACCGCTATTCACCAATTGAATTGAATTAGTCCATTCCCTACCAGGGAACGGAGCAGAATACGAGTTCCAAAAACCTGTTACAGTTAATTCATGTCGGAAGATGTTTTCAAAAGCCCTTTGATGTAACAAAACATCTGAGTAGGCAATTCCAACAAACCCAACCTTGCCGCGTCTTTTTGTAAAAAGCAATGTTTGCTCTTCCGTAATCTTTGACCCAGCGCACTCCATTGATATATCAACGCCAAGACCGTCAGTATATTCCATAATCTTTTCTTCTAAAGATTCTTTTGCAGAATTAATGACGTGGGTGCAACCTTCATCTAGGCCCTTTTCTAACTTTTGATCATCGATATCAATTCCAATCACATTAGTTGCCCCTGAAGAAATTAATAAGCGGACCACTAAATCGCCAACCGTACCCAGTCCAAAGACAGCAACGGTATCGCCCAATTCTGGCTTAATTCCCATTACGGCGTGAGCCGCTACAGCCATTGGTTCAATTAACGCCCCCTCTTCAAAACTCATCTTTCCGATATCAAGAACGTTTCTGGCAGGAACACTAACATATTGTTCAAAACCACCGAACTTTTGTTGCCCCAGCATTGAGTAATTTTCACACATCTGGAAAAGGCCAATCTGACAATAGTGACACTTAAAACATGGTATAAAAGGGGCTACAGCTACATGTTGACCTACTGAAACATTTGAAACATTCTCCCCTAATTGCGTAACAATACCTGAGAACTCGTGGCCCATAACGGCCGGATAGCCATACTTCCATCCGCTAATCATCTTATGGCTATCGGATCCACATGTACCAGCAGCCATGACTTTAACAACAACTTCGTCCTTTTTTGGACTAGGAATATCAATTTCTTTTACCAAGAATTTATTTAGATCTTCCAACATTGATGCTTTCAATGAAATTTACCTCTCTCATTAAATGAATCCTTTTACCAGCTCTGAGAATTTAAGGAGAATCCAGTTTAAGAAATTACCGCCCATATCGAGGGAAGAAACTTGTGCTGAACCAGCAGGGAATTTCACAACTCCGCGTAGCATCTCCGTATGCACAGGACTAAAGTCAGTAGCCATAAACAATGCCAATGTGATGACAACGGCTCCTGCTAAGACTGAATGGATAATATTGCCACGCCTCCTAGCGACGATAAGGGATACATAAAATGGAATTGTCGCTAAATCTCCAAACGGCAGCACCCTATTTCCAGGCAGAATCACTGCTATAAACAAAGTAATAGGAACCAACAACAAGCCTGTCGCTAATGTGGCTGGTGCTCCTGTTGATAAGGCTGCATCCATACCAAGATAAATCTCACGATCCTTGCCATAACGCTTTTGAAGAACCTCTCGTGCAGACTCAGAAATTGGCATTAAGCCTTCCATCAGCAACTTGACCATTCTCGGCATCAGCATCATAACAGCTCCCATGTTGATACCAAGTTTTAAAATACCAGCAATATCGTAACCGCCAAGTGCACCAATGGCGGCGCCAATAATAATCCCCATTACCATTGGTTCACCAAAGATACCAAAACGCTTTTGAATTGTTTCAGAATCAGCATGCAGGTTCTTAATTCCAGGAATCTTTGCAATAGCTGCTGAAATTGGAATTCCCAAAAGGCCAAACGCGTCACTTGAACCTGTTGGAAAACTAATTCCTTCTAATCCGTAAAATTCTTGTACATCCTTTGCTGTCCAGTCAGCGATGACCAAGCAGAAGATCATATAGATAATCGCTGATAAGATGCTGAACCACCAATTCTGCGTAACAATAAAGGCAACAGATCCAGCAGCGACCATGTGCCAGTAATTCCAAATATCAATGTCTAAGGTTTTTGTAACTTTCAACATGATTAAAATGATATTGGTTACCAATAGCACTGGAATCAATATTGAGGAAATCGGCTGCCCCCAAGCCCCTGCAGCAGCTGAAGGCCATCCAACATCAATGATCGTCAGATGGAACCCAAATCTTTTGACCATTGCTTTAGCAGCAGGCCCAATGTTGGAAGTTAACAAACCAATGACAAGATTGATACCGACCATCCCAATGCCGATCGTCAAAGCTGAACGTATTGCCTTTGCAGGTTTCACGCTGAAAATAAGCGCAATAATAAATATCATAATCGGGAGCATGACGCTCGGACCCATGTTTAGGATGTATTGAACAACTCCGCTAACCGTTTTCATAAGGAACCTCCAAAATGTTAAGTCGTTTGTCTTGTATTAAAGTGGTCATTTCTTTGATTGAATATCTTTTGCGGTGTCAACAATTTGCTGTTCCAACTTGTCCATACCAATTCCCGTTAAAAATCCCATAGCCTTGATTGTCGGAATTTTATACGTTGTTGGTAAAACAGTTGTAGAGATCAACATGTCAGCTCCATCCTGCTTTGAGGAGGCTTCGGCGATCTTTATCTGATCTAAGTTAGCATCAATGTTATTTTTCTTGAACAATTCTTCTACTTTGCTCATTACAACAGTTGATGTTGCAATTCCAGCACCGCAAGCAACTAATACATTTAACTTTTTCATGACAAGCACCTCTTATTTGAGTAATTCTTTGATTTCGTCCACCGATGTTGCGTTCTGGATCTGATTTAACACTGACGTATCTTGTATAACGCCCATTAAAGCCTGTAGCATCTCAAGTTGTGCATGTGGTTGATTTAAACCTAGTACAAAGATAATCTTTGCTGACACATCTTGATTAGGGTCGTCCATTCTCTTAAAGGGAATGCCCTCCTGATTCGTGATAACAGCAACGAATTCACTTTTAATCGTGTCCGCATCAGTGTGCGGAATAGCCACCCCCCTATCTTCGAGTTCTAAGCCTGTTGGAAATGTCGCTTCTCGTTCCTTAATTTTTGGCAGAAAAGCTTCAGTTACCATTTGCGAATTTTTGGCAACTTCTGCCACCTTTTCAAAAAGCTCATCGGTATTTTTAAATGTTTGATTCAAGAAAATTAGTTTGTCATTTAAAAAGTCCGACACTTTAACCGTCTTCTCAGTCAAGATATCAACCTTCCATTCTGTCTCAAAGTTTAAAAACGGTACGCAGGTCTTGCAAACGTTTTCAACAGAGCCATTCTATCACGAATATTTAACTTTGCAAGACATTTGCTTTTTACATTTCTGACAAACATAACATTGCAAATATTTTTATTTACGAACAAACGCCAAACTCTCCCCTCGATACGTTCCGATCAGGATCTCAAAATTTTAGTGAACCCTTACGCCTGATTCCTATTGACAATTTGACCTATATTGTTTTTTACGAACTAAATTCATATATACATTGTTGTGATTCGTTTAGACTCGATGATATGACCTTATATCCGAACTAGATTGGCTAGAAGGCCTCCTTATCATCATCGATTTCTATGTTTTCAATATAAATATTCGGTTTGCTGTTTCACGCGTTTTGCAAAGTCCACGACTTGAGGAACCTTTTATTTTTACCGGCCAAATCATTATTTCGAGTTCCATCACTCGTCTTCTTGAGCTCCTGCACTTTTCAGACTGTCCGCGATCCCTAATTGTTATTTTATTTACTTTTAGGCTTGTTTTTTCTTTCTGGTTAGTTCGCTTACATGTACTAATGGATATTCGTCATCAGCCCAAAAACGAACTTTAAAAAAAGAGGGTTCTCTGCGCCCTTTGCAAATATTGTCAAAAAAACTTTTTGCAAATTAAATCCATCTCTATTACAATTGCGTTAATATATCTTATCTAGCTTCACACCTGCGCTGTTTTCTTGAATTTAGGAAGGTTAGGGTATTCCAAATGGACATAACGGAACGTCAGAAGTGGATCGTTGACAAGCTGAACCGAAATGGAAATGTCAGAATTTCCAAAATCAGCGAAGAACTTGGCATATCGCGAGAAACTATTCGGAAAGACATCTACTCATTGAATCAACGGGGCTTAGTTAATGCTGTTCGTGGCGGAGCAGTCTTGCCCATCAGCGTTAAAGAAACTAAATATGACAAGCGCAAAAAAATGAACGTAGCGGAAAAAAAGGAAATCGCGAATATGGCGTTACACTTCATTCAAGACGGGTTTTCTATTTTTTTAGACTACGGAACAACGAACTACGAAGTCGCTGAGGCCATTAAGAAAGCAAATTTTAAAGACCTCACAGTAGTGACTAATTCGACAAATGTCTTAAAATCTCTTGAATATCAGAAAGGCATTCAGATCATTTTTCTTGGCGGAAACCTACGTCAAAGCGAAGGCGCTGTTTCTGGTCCTTTAACAATCAACAACATTTCTAACATTTATTGTGACATTGGATTTTTTGGCGTTGGCGGAATCACCTTAAAGACCGGAATCACTAACCATTACATCGCCCAGGTTGATGTTTCCAAGAAAATGATGGACCACTGTCGCATAAAGATTGTTCTTGCTGACCACACCAAGTTTGAACTTACCGCTCTTTATAAAACCACAGATGTTCAGAACGTTGATATTGTCATTACAGACCATTTGATCAATGAGAAAGTCGCCCAACAAATGCGTTTGGCTGATATATCCTTTATTGACAATGCTGAATAATCCACGTGAAGTGCATACTTATTTCAAACTTCAATGAGATTTAGGAACCACCTTTAATTTAAAAATCACTTGATTCAGAATCGGCGGAATCAAGTGATTTTTTTGTCCCCCGACCGTTGTTATGTGAAGATTTTTCGAAATAACTTTTAGGCAGCTATTTTTTGCGCCCTAGTTCATCAAAAGCCCATCAATTATGGCTTCTAGACCCCATTAAAACCTCGCACTTATATCCTTGAACAAAATTCACCAAGCAAACAGCTTGAAATAAAGCGCTTCCAGAAGTATAATTATGATGGTTCTGGTGCAAAGTTGAAATTAAGCGTAGATCAAAGTGACTGTGTTTAGTGGTTGTAGCCTATGCCGCTAACAATTGGTCGACTTCTTGATACCCTGAAAAGCCGAAGAGGCCTAGCTTCTTTCGGCTTTCTTTGTGTATCGCATGCATGGTTTCAATGCCGTATAATGTCCTAGCTGCTGTCCGAGTGCTCTGATAACTTGCGGAACGAACTTGTTGCCGCTTAATAAAACGGTGATCTTGCTCAATCAGATTATTGCGATATTTGGAGCACTGATGCACACCTTTGTGCAGATAGCCTTCCCTAGTAAGCTTTTTAATTGCCTTTAGGGTCGCTCCGTACTGATCAGTCACTAATCGATGTGGAAGACCATAGGTCTTTAAAAGGCGTTTGAGAAAACGATAGGCAGAGTTAAAGTCACGCTTCTTGCGCAGTTGAAAATCAAGCGTAAGACCTTGATCATCAATGGCACGGTAGAGGTAATTCCATTGACCTTTGATCTTGATATAGGTCTCATCCATACGCCAACTTTTGGAAGTGCGCCGATGGCGCTTACGCCATAGAGCCCGCATAATCGGTGAGTAATGTTGTACCCAACGCATGAGGGTTGTGTGATGCACGAAAATACCACGGTCGCGCATCATTTCAACTAGATCTCGATAACTGATGTTGTAACGCAAGTAGTAGCCTACGGCAAAAGTAATCACTGATTGATTGAATTGCCGTCCTTTAAAATGATCAGTCATCTGAAAACCTCCAGTTTCAATTCATGATACAGGATGCACTCTCCCTGAGTAAACTTTGCACCAGAACCCTCCAAAGTCTCTTTGTAAATATTTTTCTGCTAATAATTGTCCCTTTAATAATCTTGGAACAACCCATTCATCCGAGATCAGATCATCCGGTGTGACAGTTAAGCAATCATTTTCCAAAAGAATTTCTAAGATTGCTGTTTCGGCAGTCCCTTCTGCAACAATCAATGATCGTGTCATTTAGCAGCCCTCAAAGAAACCTCGAAAGGCATCTTTTTGACTAGTTCCTTCTTAAGCGCAGCAAGATGTTCGTCGCTAGGCGCGGTTCCACCAATATAATTCGACTTGAACACTTCGCTCTTTTTTAGATCTCCGCGAATATCGAGGTCACTGTATCTATAAACATGTGTTCGTTGTTTTCGCGCCAAAATATAATTTTCATCTTTACGCTCTGAATCGTCAATCAATTCAAGATAATGTGTTGAATATACCAGCGTTGCTTTTGCAATGTTAATCCGCGGATTCTGGAAAAAGGAAATGAAGTCTTCAACAATACGTCTATTAATGTGTAGCTCGACTTCATCGATGAGCAAAGTCGCCCCAAACCTGATTGCGTTGTACATCTGATAAAACAAGGTAATGCCACGAACCGTACCTGAAGACAAATAATGCATGATGCCCTGAAAGGTAGGCGCAACATAAGGCTCTTTTTGCCCTTTGAACTTCAACTGGACATCAATCACCCTGTGCGTTTTTTTGTCGGTTTTATAATGCAAATATTCGATTGAATCATCTAGATACTGAATTAAACTCATTGGCGTCACATCAATAAACGTCATAACGCGATTTGTGTCGACTTCACTGACCATAGAAATGACCTCTGAAACCTTCTCATCTCCCTTAAACGCACGGAAAGAAGAATCTTTAGGGCTAAGCATTGCGCTAACATCAGCACTCAAATCAGATCGTTTCTGTATTAAATGGGAAGCCTTAAAATCGAATTGATCTTTTTTTCGAGCCGAAATCCCTAGCTTCTTTCTGTATATTTCCTCCTCACCAACAACCCACTGGCCATCTTTATCTTGTGTAAAAATGGTTTGAACCTGATACCGAACGCCGCTTGTAAGAGCAATGTCGGCGATCACTGTAACATCGCCCGTACCGCGTAAACTGTACTGTAATGCCGTCTGATCAATTGATTGATCTTCTAAATAAAAGGCACTCAACCCATCAAATAAATTGAAAAGTGTGCTCTTACCAGAAGCATTTACACCAACAACACCAATAGTTCTGTTGAGATACAATGCGTAACCATAATCAATGACACGATTAGCGGTCGCACCATTATTTTGTCCGATTGCCTGAATTGAAAACTTTGTACCATCTTCAAACAACGCATGTCCGGATATTTCAAAACCGATGAGTTTAATCATAGTGTCCTCCTTGGCTACGATTGTTGCGTCGATAACAAAAGTATAAAGGAAATTTAGGACTGTGTACAGCAATTGTAACAAAAGATTCGTTGCAAATGTAATTTCCGGCATTGCCGATAGTTACAAACCAAATGATTGCATCGCCTAGAAACACTAATCTTGCCTATGTGTGGATTCTCCCTGCTCTTTCGAAGTCGGCATTCCTTTTTTAGATTTCTCGACCGGAATACCAGCTTTCCTGGCTATCTTTGCCCGCTGCGCTTGTGCCTTAACTTCTTCTCGCTGGGCTTTGAGCCGTGCCTTTTGTGTTCGCCGATCCAACCGCAGCTGTTGTTTTTGCAAGTCCAAGGCCTGCTCTGCAGCTTTGGCAGCCATTTTTTGTTCATGTTCTTTAGCTTCTTGGGCTAACTTTTGTCGTCTTGCCAAATCGTGTCTGGCTGCTTCTTGGGTATCTTCATCAATTTCTTGTTGCCGTTCACGCTCTTTTGCCGCTTGTTTGGCCGCATCGGCCTGGCGTTCTTGTTGCTGCTCCTGCTCTTTGTCCGCCTGCTTCTGCGCCTTCTTTTTCAACTCAAGCTGTTGCGCTGCTGCTTTATCAGCATCTTCTTGTTCGTGATGGTCAGCATGTTGGCTATCTTTTCCCTTGGCGCGTTGGGATTTTTGCTGCATCAAAAATGTTGCCCACTGTTCCCGGCGCAATGCCCGTAATTGCTCGACATCGATACGGCCACCAGGCGTGCGTGGCGCGGCAGTTTCGATACCGTTTCCTACCACCCGATCGAGCCAGGGGAGTACCGGCCGGGAGCCACTATCGGCTGGGCGCGAGGTGGTGCTACCCGTTTCCGTCGCAGCCTGATCGGCAATCATTTTCCGAAAAGCGGCCATCTTTTCCCGCGGCAGTTTCAAATAGTCTGCCCGCTGTGATGGGGTCAACTGGGCGACATCGTACATTTGTTGGCGATCACGGCTGCTAAGTAACAGATAAACAAGCGGATACGGCAAATAAAACCACATCACAAAATGCGGGAAGAAGTAAGCTAACCCAATCAAGATAAAATTAAACAGCGTATAAATGCGATTGTGTTCACCAAAAATTTTCCCATAAACTTGCCGCATGTCTGAAGCCGCGGTGTATTGAAAATGAATGATGGCGCGGGCCAAAAGCCGAAAAGAGAACGACACAACTGCCAGCAAGACGCCATATCCCATCACTGTCACCTGCGTCGTGTTGCTCGCCATCATGTTGGTTGCCAGCGGCGTAAGCGATAACAGAATCAGAAAAAGAAAATCATACAACATGATGCGGTAACTCATGTCATCGATTTCGTTAAACAGTGTGCTGTGCTGGTACCACATATTCGCCACAAAAGCATAACTGATCAAATACACCCCCAGCTCCTTGCACAACACCAAATAGTTCGCCCAGTTATCCTTCATAACCGGCGTCAGATCCAGCACCATGATGGTCAAAATAATGGCAATCACCGCATCGCTGAATGCATCAAGACGGACCTTCAACTTTTTCATTTCAAACCCTGCTCCTTAGTTTCTGCCGTGACGTTGGCATTTGCCGCCGTACACAGACACAACATTAACTTCATCATTCTTGGCCAGCTGGCTTCCCGACTTGCTATTGATTTGTTTATTAAGCATTTCACCGTTATTTATATGCTTATCGGGAGCAGACTGCAAATTTTGTTGTGAATGTAGGTTTTATGCTGCTGGTTAGGCTTGCAAGATTATAATATTTTGGTATCAGCGATAATGTTTACAGCCAGCCTTCTTGACACAATGAGGTGAATAATCTTAATGCATGATAAACTCAGTGAAGCGCTGCAAAATATCGTCCAAGATTGCGCTATTGGCTCGATTATTTACCTTCTCATTTTTCCAAACAAGTCGGTTCACGCCAAGTTGTTTGCGGGCTCTGTCAAATCGAAGATCAACCGTGCCGACAATGTCATCCTGAATCAGGATGGGTAGCGCAAAATAGCCGAGCTTCCGATAAGCAGCCGGCGTATAACTTTCTAACTTGTAGTTGATGCCAAATACCCGCAACGTTCTAGCTCTGTCACGAATAAGATTGTCGAAAGGCGTCAACAAAGTGGCGATGTTTGGAAAGATATCGTTGTGATGAAAGGCATCTAGATCAGACGCCAAGATGTAATGGTCTTGTCCTTCAGCCGTGATGTTTGTTATCTGCTTTTCTTTGAGCAACTCGTCAAAAACACTATCGAATAAACGCTTTCGAAAATGCGCTCCGTTAAATACGTCTGTTTTAGTGGCTATCCCAAGATTATTGAATGTTAACAGAATCAAGTCCGCATATACCTGCTTTTCCAGTTCGTTAACATCAATGGGAGAATCGGCGAAGTCATCCTTAGCGGCGATCAATATTTTCCGAAACGAGCGGTCCCGCTGGATATCAATGAGTCCCGCGCGCCAAAGTTTGTCGATTGCGTTATCTTCTTTCGACATTTCCCACTGCGGTAAATTGTGATTGGAGACAAAGTCCTTTTTATAAACCCTTCCGACTTGGATTAGCTGGCGATATATCTTTATGTAGTCGGGGTAATTGACATCGTTTTGAAGCTTGGCTAAGTTCATTCTGTACAGATTTCTCACTAACTGCGAATCTTTTGACATCAGCGAAAGGGCATTTAAATAAACCTCGACCGCACCACCCTTGGTATACGAGTCGACATAGCTTGTGTTCCGATAATTCTTAAACCGGGACCACAAAAAGATGTCCTGGCTTCTGGCGTTGGTGACGTTGATGCTGTCAAGTTGAATGTAGCCGATTTTCCCTAGCAACGTGAAAAGTGCCGGCTGTGAAAAGGGTTTCTTATCAGCAATCGCCAACTGCTGCTTGAACAGTTGAAATCGTTTAATCTGTTCATTCTTATACATATAGATCCCCTAGCAATTTTTGCTTGGCGACTGCCGCAAACCGCCCTCAGTGAAACGGCAATAAAAAAGCCAGGCTACAGGGTACCATCTGCATGGTTTCAAATAGCTTGGCATCATTCCATCATGCACAGTTGAAATTAAGTGCATCTACAAATACCTTCTTATTTCAACGATCTTACCCATTTTGCTGGCAAATAATTAATCGAACTGTTTCCATTGACTGAGAATACTTTTTTAATAACAACTCGGCTATTTAGTGTCTAGCCTTAGGTGGAACTTGCTCGATCGAAACCCTCTCATAATGGGTAATGCCATAGCGATTGTTATACACAAGTCGTACCATTTGTCCTCTAGAAAAAGGACCAAGATCATGCGCAGCGGTTTTAAACTTAAGTACCCTCTTTACGCCATCGGCATTTTTCGCTGTTCCACAATAGATGTAACCTTTCTTTGTTAAATTAATAGGAACGGCAACAGCGTATTCACCAACAGATTGGTCCACCTTCATGTAGTAGTTCACACCGCCATTTCGGTATGAAGTCCACCATAAAGTCAGGACTACAACCAGTATCGATGCGCCTACAAATCCAATAGTATAAAGAGCTTCCACTGTATTATTGGTCAACTTTTTCACTCTATGTGTTTACCTCCTTTTTTAAAAGCCTTGAATTTGAATCGGGATATCAGTTTCCGCAGAGCGTTGTGTGAACATCTTGACTTAGAAAATAACAGACATCCTACGCCTAACATTTCTGAGTGGCTGACACTCGTTAGATGTCTTCTTTGTTCTTATTTTTCGATTAACTAGGTGCCAGAAGTCATGAGATACGCTCAACAGACAGAACAACATGGAGGCTATTAGCATAATCCCGCCGTTTAGCCAGCACTGATTCTCTGCTTGCAAACAACGTAAGATTAGTATATTCTCATAATTCTCTTTTAGTCAACTTAATTCTACTTGTTTGGCTAATTTACAGTTAATGATTATATAAAAACAAGAAGATTAATTATTTAATTATACTTGTGTCAGCGCGTTGTCCAAATAAGAAATCCAGTTGACTGCTCGATCTGGAAGGAAAGTATGACTAGGCTTGTTTGGACATCACTTAAAGAGTATCAACATACCCAGGTAGGCTTAATTATCGTACTAATTAGCAAACGATCAATCAAACCGCGTCTCCCAATGCTCAGCCACGTGTGCCGCAAACGCCATAGCAATATCAGCGGGAAGGTTACGTTGCAACGATAACGGCAGTGCCAGCGCTTCTTCACGACTGAAAGTTTTGACATTTTCAGTTTCGATTCCTGTCTTTAATACGTTCGTTACAGGTTTGCAAGCAATGAAAAACTTGTACACGTCACGGGTACTCTGCGGCGCATAGTCGCGTTTGCGGACCGAATAGACCGCCAGAAGCTGAGTGGGTTTAACCGTCAAGCCTGCCTCTTCGCGTGTTTCTTTAACCGCAATTTCACTGGCACTATAGCCCAAATCGGCCCAGCCACCGGGAATGGACCACGTTTTGCCCGCGCGCTCCTGAACCATCAAAAGGCGATCATCGATAAACGTGACGGCCCGCACATCAACTTTGGGCGTTACGTAGCCAATATCCTGATCTACAAACAATCGTGCCTGTTCGGGAGTCGCATCGCCTAGCAACATCACCAGCTGCTTGGTGATCGCCGCCAGCTGATCGTAACGTTCGCGGTCAAAAACATCCTTTGTGTAGTAGCGCCCGGACTGCGCAATCGCTTGCAGCTGCGCAATTAACAGATTCAGGTCCTTCGTTGCCATCCCTATCACCTCACTTACTATTGTAGTTGATGACATTTCATGACTAACGTATTTAGTGATGAATTTAAGCAAAGTTGAAGGCGTTGCTTTTCGATGACAAGCACGGTATCCGAATCGTTAAAAACGGGTTCCACTATGAATTTGAACCTGTTATAATAAATGTGTAAGCAAAGAGCGCCTTGCTCTAACAAGACGCCCCTTGTGGTACAGCAGAACCGTTAAAAGCACGGTGGCATATTACGCAACTAAAAGCCGCGATTTCTTGCCAAAGTCAACGCGGCTTTTAGTCTGCCTACTTTCCTCGGAATTTTCCGAGCACTTGCTTCAGCTCGTAAACTGCATGACACAGTTTTTCCAAAGCCTTGATCAAACGTGTACACACGTTGACCATGACAATGGCCGAGCCGAGGCCAGCCGTGATTGCCGCAAAGGCGTCAATCACAGACGACAAACTGGCACCTCCTTTCGTTGGAATGTGGTTCGATAGTCCTAAAACCATCGGCATCACCTTCTTTCGATTGCGAAGCGCCACCGCTTATTTAACTTTCTGCTTATTCATAGCTTATCAGATGCTACGCCCGCGACCAATCATATCGCGGGTTTTTTAATTTCCATAGAATGCGATTTTTCTAAAGACAGACACTTAATAAATAAATCTCGTTATTGAAGTAAGCGTTGTTCATGAATGACGGTTGGAAACCAACAAATAAATCCCTTCCACAAGAGCAATCACTAATATCACGACCCCCAAGACTGCCAGTGACGCTAAACGTGACTGCATTGTCTCCACATGACCCGTCCCATCAACTTGACGCACTAGGACTGTGATGGTTAGACCAACTATTGCAATTGCCAAAATACCGTTTACTAGCCAAAGTATTTTATGCTTCAATTTGCCTACCTCCATTTGAATTTCGTTACGAGAAGGTGCCTAAATGGTGCCCTTCTTAATTGAAACAATAGGCCGCCACCTCGCAGGAGATGTCGGCCTATTGGTGCCGCACAACTAAATACTACAATCGACTATTCATGCTTATGCTTACGCAACTTAACGTACCCCAGCAATCCAATTAACGCAGCTCCCAAAACAGCCAAGACTGACTGCGTTTGCTCGCCCGTTTTAGGAATGGCGTTTGCATCATTCGTTTCTTTCCCGGATGATGGTGTTTTGCCGGATTGCGTTGGCTGCCCGCCTTGGAACCCGCCGCCTGGTGTTGGTTTT
The DNA here is from genome assembly GCF_030770335.1 of Lacticaseibacillus zeae subsp. silagei. Taxonomy (NCBI): domain Bacteria; kingdom Bacillati; phylum Bacillota; class Bacilli; order Lactobacillales; family Lactobacillaceae; genus Lacticaseibacillus; species Lacticaseibacillus zeae. The sequence goes on from NZ_CP132484.1 coordinate 2,852,890, forward strand.
GGTGCAGGTGCTGGCGGTGTTGCCGGATCTTTCTTGTCTGGCTCTGGCGCCGCCTTCACAAGGTGATCGATCGCGCTTTTGAGGTCGGCGACTGCCTTGGCAACCTGTGCTTCCGTTGCCTCAGGGTCTTTTTGGACGGTGCGGGCTTGCGCTAAAGCCGTTTGCAAGTCGTTAAAGCTTGCCTCTGTGTAGGCGTCTTTTTTAAGTCCGGCCGCCTGCGTGATCAGCTTGACCAGTTCGGTTTTATCCAGCAGTTTGACGAGCTGTTGAAGTGCCGTCAAAACAGCATTAGTTTGCTCCGCGACTGCTGCCTGCGTGGCGTTCAGGTCGGTTAAAAGCGGACGGGCCGCTTTCAATGCGGCTTGCAGTTTCGCGTAAGAACTGGCGGTATAAGCGCTGGCACTTAACTTGTCGGCTGTTGCAATGACCGCCTCCAGCGACTGTTTGTTGGCGCGTGGCACCAGCGCGTCAATCGCGGCCTTTAACTGATCCACGGCCGCCTGTTGTGCAGCAGTCGATGCGTTTGGATCTGCCGCGACCTTTTTACCAGCGGCAATCGCATCGGTTAGTTTGGCATAGCTGGCAGGTGTATAGTCGTCTGCCTTAAGCGTTGCCGCTACCTGAAGCCACTGCGCCAAATCGGTGACCGGCGTTGGTTGCTGTTTGAGTTCTAACGCAACCCAAGCAGCGGTGATGGCCTGAATGGCCGATTGAATTTGCACTTGGGTCGCGTGTTCGTCAGCGTTGACTGGCTTAGCCGCAGCAACTGCAGCCTCCAATTTAGCGAAACTGGCCTCCGTGTAGGCGTCTGGTTTCAATGCTTCCGCCGCGTCGATGAGCCCTTTCAACTGCGCCTGGGTCACACCGCGGTCGGCTTCCAGTTGTTGCAAAGCCTTTTGCAGATCGGTATACGCCTTCGTGAGGGCTTCGGTAGAGGCATTGTCATCTTTCACAAGCTGCGCGGCCGCGTCACTGGCGGTTGCGACTGCCTGCCAACTGCTAGTGGTAAACAGCTTAGGATCCAAGGCATGAACCGCATCCAGCAGTGCCGTTAACTTAGTCTTCGCTTGCGCCTGTTCGCTTGCTGACTGTTGCACGGTCACAGGTGAAGGGTCTTGCGGCAAGGCTTCCGGTCCCCATTGATTGGTCAACATCAGGTCGCGTAACGCAAACTGCAAGTCGGCTTTGGTCATCTGGGTTTTGGTTTTCAGCGTGATCGTTGCCAATTTCTGGTCGCCAGATAAGCGTGGTTGTTGGCCTTCATTGGCAAAAATCAGATAAACATCCCGACTGTTGTCGCCATGGGTCCGGATTTTGCTGAAGTTGACCATGTTGGCGGTCGCTTTAGTCGGTTCGACTTTGACCAAGTCCACATTCGGATTGGTCAACGGCAGGCGGGCAAATAGGCTGTTCACCTTGTCTAGATGATTGCCGACTAAGGATAACGTGATGGTATCGCCCGGTACATAAGTCGGCTTGTCAGTCTGCAAGGCCAATGTGCCCGCTGGCGTCGTTTCGTCCGGTTTGGTCACCGGCTGCTTACCCAGCTTGGTCATGACATAGTTGATATCAAACGCATCAATCACCCCATTACGATTCAAGTCGCCATTTTGAACATAGCCGTTAAAATCGCTGTCGATATTGGCGGTTAATCCAGCGTAGTTCATCAATGACGTTTTATCGTCATCATTCACCTGACCGTCATTGGTAATATCGCCGAGCGTCGCCTTGTTCGTGCCATCGCGTTTGAAAAGCAGAAGTTCGCGACCGGAGACAAAATCGCCGACCGTTGACTTTTCCGGAATGACAAATCGGACATACTTGGCTTTTTCCTTCTCGCTGAAGTTAATGGTTTTGTCGGTGCTGTCCCATTTCCAGCCCTTGCCTTCGCCGGCCTGATGCCAATGAATGCCGTCCAAACTGGTTTCAACGGTTAACGCTGACAGATTGCCGTTGCCGCCGTTTTCGCGTGGGACATAGGTTACGTGATCCAAATCATACACGCCATCCAATTCGGTGGTGATCGTCATCGGTGTCGGCGACTGTTTTGGCGTGTCCGAGAACCAATTGCTGTGCGCCATGGTGTCTAGATCCTGGTCAAAAAGATTGTCGACGGTATCGTCACCCTGCCAAACCGGGGCGTCCTTGATCGGCGAGGTCACTTTCGGATTGCGCATCTTCACGGCTAGGCGCATCGGGTTTTCTTTAGAACTGAACGTCTGCTCGGTGCTCCATTTTGAAACGGCCTTGGTCGTGACGGTCCGGACCTGGAACGTGTGCTTCGAGTTGTCTTTGACCTGATCCAGCACAAACGCTGGCTTGTTCAGATTGCGATAAATGACGCCATCTGCTTTCACGTCGTAACTTGCCGCGTCTTTCACTGGACTCCAGTTAATGCCGACAGCCGTGTCCGTGGTGGTTTTGTCGTCTTGCTTCACGTCGGTCGGTACCGGAACCTGATCGCTTTCCGGCAAGTCGCCAGTTGTCGGATCATCGGTAGCGTCGATGCCTGATACGGTTAACTTAATCGCATTGGTTTTCACATTGGTCTTGTCCAGCTTAACCTGCAGGAAGTTTTGGTCAATGCTTTTATCTGCCAGTTTTTCCAGGTAGGTGTTGGTATGATACTGTTTGTTGACAAAATAAACATTGCTGCCGGCTTCATAGTCTTGAAGATTATCAACTGCCTTTAGCGTGACCGCCTTGCCGCCAACCATCGCGGTTACTTTTTTCGGTTGCCCACTGGTGCGAATGGCAAACTCGCTAGTGCGTTCCGGATCCAGCCCGCTGTAATCACCAGTGAGCGGATCAACGGTCACTTCCAGTTGATCCTTTTGCAGTTCGCTCGTGATTTTGGTTTGGGCGTGGGCACCCTTCAAATATTTTTGCGAAATCCCGTCGTCTTCGTAAACGGTAAAATCATTCTTGCCGGCTGCCGGGAAAATCTGGAATTGCCGCTTGGTTTGATCAAACGCTTTTGGCGTATTGTGCGCCGGTATCGTCGGGATCACGGCACCTTTTTTGACGAAGACCGGCAGCTTCCAGATCGGCGCGTCAAAATTATTTAACACTTGCCCGCCACGGTATTCCTTGCCGGTGTAATAATCGACCCAAACCTGGTTTTTATCCGGCAGATAAATGCCATTGCGGACGTCATTCCCTTTATCGTCGGCAGCCGTGTTTTGGTAAATCGGCGCCACTAGGAAGTTGTCGCCCCACAGGTATTCATACTTCACCAAGTCCGTGTACGCTTCAGGAATCTCCGGATAGTCCAGGAATAAGCCGCGCACCATTGGCTTGCCATCGAAAACGCTTTGCGCCGAAGCCGTGTAATTGTATGGCATCAACATCGTTTTCTGCTTGTTATAGGCCCGATTGATAGCGGTCGTTTGGTCATCAAATGAAAATGGCGTCTTGGGATTACTGCCCCAGCCGTCCATGTTCAGCTGAATCGGGGTGAACGCCTTCCACTGAAAATCGCGGGCGTTGACAATCGGATTGCCGCCGCCGAAAATGCCGTCCATATCCGATCCGACATACGGCTGGCCGGATAAGCTGGTGCCAATGTACGTTGGAATGTGAAAGCGAATATATTCCCACTGGCCCCCGGTTTGATCACCGGTCCAAATGCCGGCGTAGCGCTGGGTGCCGGCCCAACCATCCAAGGTAATGGCAAACGGCCGTAAGTCATCGCCTTTGACTTTAGTCAGCATCTGGTTGGCCTTTTCCAAGCCATCCAAGCCGAATGAATAGCCGGAGCCGACCCAGGCAACATCCGTTTTCAACGCTTTGACCCCATTCGCCACTTCTTTGGCAAAGTCGCGATCATCCGGTTTTGGATGCGCCGGATCGACCGGTGACAGATTTTGCTGGGTCCATAAACCGGTTGCGACGCCATGTTTGTCGGCATAATCGGCAAATTCCTTGAGGTTGGCCAGATTACCCGCCAACGAATCGGTTTGCCCATAGCCGGCTCCATAGCCATCATTAGGCAGCAGCCAGCCCAATGGCATGTCGTTCTTGGCATACCGGTCAATCACGGCCCGGGCGCTGAATTGGTAATTGTTCAGTTCACCATTCAGTGACTCCTTGATACCACTTTGGCCAGCCGGCACTTTCCCTGGCTGATACTCTTTGTAATACTTGCCGTCTTCAAACTTAATCGCACCCGGCGTGTCAGCACTGACTGGCACCCAGGTATCGCGATTATAAGCATTCAGATGCGCCTCATAAAAGCCGTACCGCGGCATCATCGCCGGTGCACCGGTGAGATTATAATAGTCTTTCAACAAATCAGCCGGCTTCGCATCAAAGAAATACACGGCATCGAAGCGCTCTTCTTGATGGGTAGTCTTAACCTGCCCATCCCCAGCCGCATCAAAATCATACGCTCCCGGCGTAAAGGTGTTGCGTACCACCCCGTAACCGGCTGTGGACCAGTAAAACGGATTAGGCGACGCCACCCCGCCGTCCACCCAGTTGTTGGTGTTTTGAATTTTGATCTTTTTGCCGGTCAAAGTGAAGTTGCCGTTTTGTGTGCCACCGCCGAAGAAATGATCCTGACCGCTGCGCTTCAAGATCTGCGTCGTGTAATCGGCTGTTATTTCCAGCGGTTGCTGTTCGGCCATGACCACTTTATTGCCTTGCAAAACCTGTAACGTCGCGGCGGCTTTATCAAAGTCGATCGTGATCGCCTTGGTTTGAATCTGCCAGCCCTTCGTTGCATTCGCCAACTGAGCAGCGTCAAATGGTTTAGCGGCGGAGGTATCGACAGTTTTGGTGAAAATTTTTGCATTCAGCCCATCGCCGGATTGCGCCGGTGCATCAAACTTACCGGTCGGATCGGCATAAAAGCGAAACTGATTGTCAGCCAAAATAAATAACCGCGCCTTGAGATTATTCGAATAAGTAATTTCAAAATAATGTGCCTGTTTCGTGACACTGACGATTTGCAGGTTGCTTGTAGCTGCCTTGGTCGTCGCCTTGCTAGTGCCTGGATCCGCCTTAACCGCCGACACCGGAATCGTGCTGGTGAAGTAAACGGCCGTGGCCGTGAGTGATAAAACCGCGCTGCTGTATAACAGTGAACGTGGAACCCGATATTGCCGCTTCTTTAACCCTTGGTGCATCGAGAAACTCCCCCTCAACGTTTGCATAACCCTCGCACAACATATTATTTCGGTGGTTGGTACCACCTGAGCGAATTGTAACCGCATTCATGAGTTACTTTCAACTGGAAAGTTCTTTCGATGAGAAGGAAAAAGCAGTTTCTTGAATTATTTTTCTGAAAATAAAAATATATTTATCTTAAGTTTGTCGCAACACGCGTTATATATCAAGCGGCTTCAGCTAGGTTTGGCCACTGAGAAAATGCTCTTGAACTTTTTCAATTATAATTTTTATATTCATGAGAGTCAGACTCATTTCATTCACGGATGTAAGCATTGGCATCTGAGCGCACAAAAAGAACGCGCAGATTAAATGTCTACGCGTTCTTCTTTGAAGCTCGTATCAACACGATTCCAAAAGCTACTTTTGGAACCATATCTTAACTACCGCATTATTTTGCTTGATGTGCTAAGTGCCGTGCTGCGAGGCCAACAATGCCTGTCAGTACGATCATGGCGCCGACAATGCCAACCAATGCGTTGACCGCATCGCTGGTTTGTGGCAAACGATGGTTGTTGGTGCCATTGTCATTGCCTGTCACATTAGGTAATTGCGAGCCGTTACCACCATTGCCGCCGTTACCGTTGTTGTTGTCATTGATACCGGTGCCCGGGGTGATGGCGCCGGAAGCACTGGAACTGCCATTGTCGCTAGCACTTGGGGCAACTGAGCTGCTTTCGCTGGAACTTGCTTTTGAGCTTGGTTCGTTCGAGCTGCTGCTTGAGCTTGCGCTGGAACTTGGTACGTTCGAGTTGCTGCTCTCACTGGCACTTGAGCTAGAGCTTGGTACGTTGGAGCTGCTGCTTTCACTGGAAGTTGAGCTGGAACTTGGTACATTCGAGCTGCTGCTCTCGCTGGAAGCTGAGCTGGAGCTTGGTACATTTGAACCGCTGCTTTCGCTAGGTGTTGAGCTGGAGCTTGGTACATTTGAACCGCTGCTTTCACTGGAAGCTGAGCTGGAACTCGGAACGTTCGAACTGCTGCTCTCGCTGGAAGCTGAGCTTGAGCTAGAACCTGAGCTTGGAACGGTTGAGCTGCTGCCACTGCCGCCAGTGCTTGGCAGAACCCCATGCTTTTCATAAACGAAGACGACCGTTTGTGGATCGCTGGTGAACTTACCTGTAGGCTGGCCGGTTACTGACTTAAACTCGTAACCTTCAAACTGCTTCTGAGTTGCCGTATACGTGTCACCGACATTACCACTCAAGGTAACGTCCGGTGCCAACTTGGTGCCATCGGTTGTCTCGTAAGAAACCGTGACGTTGCCGCCTTTAACAGGAGCTGGCGCAGTAACCGTGACATGCGCGGTCTTGGAAATCGTCACGCCGCCGAGTGTGTAGCTGTATTTAACGGCATAAGTACCTGGCTTGCTAGTATCAACTGTGCCATCTGTCTTAATCTGTGATGAAATGTCGCTACTATCCTTCGGTGAAACTGCCGATACAAGATTGTCTTTAGGATTCCAAGTGCTGCCTTCTTTAATCGTTGTATCTTTGGTATCAATCACTTGATGGATTTCAACGTAGCAATCAGTCTTAGGAATACTGATCGGCTTACCATTTTCATCAACAATCTGAACCTTGGTGTCAGACACGGTATCATACAGATAACTCTTCACGAATTGACCATCCGCACCAACGTCAACGGAAAGTCCCTGATCCTTGATCGCGTTCATGATCCGCGTCAAATCATGTTTGATAAGGCCACCCTTGTAAACAGTGCCGGTTTTATCCGGTTGATCAAGCAGATTCGAAAAGTTATACGCGGTGAAATCTGCATTAGGGGTTGTCGTTGGCATCAATTTCTGAATTGAGTCAGGTAAAGCGGTATATTGTGTCGCCGAATCTCTCTTGGCTGCAAAGTATCCGGTAAAGTTCATATCGTAAGGTTCAGAGAAGCGAGTCGTTGTCGTTGAACCCCAGCCCTTGTCGCCAAACGCCAAGGTCTGAACGAACAAAGTCGAACGATTGTAGTCGCCTGCGCCAATCGTTTTATCTGTGGTATTGCTCAACGTAAGCGGCATGGTCATGGTAATTTTGCTATTAGCTGGCAAATCACCCATGACTTGAACGGCGATCAATTGGCTCCACTTATACTGACTCAGAAAATCGCTTTGTGAATCATACACGCCAGGCTTGCCACTATAGAGCACCTTCAAGCCCGCTTTAGCCATGTCCTGACTAAAGGTCGGTGCGTCTGCAACATCAGCTTCAATATTGTTTGGATCGACACCTTTAAAATCAGGTGTTTCGAAAATAACATTGATATTCTCAGCTGTTGAATTGCTGTTCTTCAAGGTGCTGATTTCATCCACTTTGCTCAAATCTGTAAAGTTTGTGATTGAGTTTGAGTTAGTGGATACCGGTGTGATCACACTCGTACCATTCTTATAAGTCGTCTGGAACTGAGTGCTAAACGCCACACCATTTCGCTCATTCGAAGAATTATCATTGGTAGGATTCGGTATTAGATTGGTAACACTGTTGTCCTGCGTTGTCTTCAACTGAGTGGCAACATGATCGGAACCGGATCCGGTACTGGAATTGCTTGCCGCATTCGACACGCTGGTTCCAGGCACACATAACAACGCAATGGTTGTCATGCATAAAACAGCTGCGCTATAAACATATAGCTTGGCCTGTTTCCACATTTGTATCCCCTCCATATTGTAACAACCACACGTTTCCTGCCAAAACAAGTTGACCACTTATCAATACGACCCATTTGGTAGAAAGCGCATAAATCTTGAATCCATATTTAGTATACATCTAAATAATTATATTACAATATCATTTAATTTATTTTACATAAAAAGGACATCGGCCTCTAAAATATGGCCTAAAAACAGGCCTTTTTATTTTTGGCGCATCTACTTACAAATTGTTAAGAGAACAACAAGAGACAACTTTTTTGCCACTTTTTGTCGTCCGATTTGGTTCACTATGTTCACGGAATCTTCGTGCTAGCAGAATTGTCCAGACCTCCATAAAGCGCTAATAAAATAACACATAGTCAATCTAAGACTTCATGGTTTTACAATTCATTAACGCCACCAACGTTATCTTAAACCGACGAAAAAAAACGTCATCCAACTTAGAGCGGATGACGTTCAAAGAATCAGTTTATGCTAATTATTTTTGACTATTTTGATGATGCTCATCAATGAGTTGTTGTTGCAAAGTTGCCAGCTTAGGTGTCAGGTAGACTGGGTAAAGATCAGGATTGACGAGCCGCTGTGTGGCTTCAGGCAGCTGGGCTAATTCTTGACGAGCGTATTTTTGAATCGCAAAGACATCAGTTGTTACTGACAATTCTTTTCCAGGATTAAAAGCTGGTTTCAGAAGTGGACGGGCGAAGAAGTCGCTCAGAGTAACTTGCGGATGCGTTGCCAGTGGGTTCGCGCTGACTGCTGCAATTGTTTGCGGCAGGGTTTCATCGGCTAAGGCAATGACGTCAGCAAAGGCTTGCTTGCTGTTGTGGTGGTACAGTCGATAAACCTGTTTGTGGCTCGGTAAGGTCGTTTTTTCGCGACTGGCGCTGACTTTGATTTTCGGCAGCCACTGACCATTTGCTTGCAAGGCTGCCATTTTATAAACGCCGCTCAGCACCGGTGACGACGCGCTCGTGATGAGGTTTTCACCAATTCCGAAGTTGTCAATTGGCGCGCTTTCTTTTAGCAAGGACTGCACCACGGTTTCGTCTAGGGCATTGGAGGCTGTGATTTTGGCATCCGGGAAGCCGGCCGCATCTAACATCTGGCGCGCTTGCTTGGCGAGCTGGGTGATATCGCCGGAGTCAATGCGAATGCCCACCGGATGATGACCGGCCGCTTTTAGTTCCTTGAATACCGTGATGGCGTTGGGCACACCGGACTTTAGGACATCATACGTATCGACCAGCAAGGCGCTGTTGTCTGGATAGACTTTTGCCCAAGCGCGAAACGCACTCAGCTCATCAGGGAAAGCCTCGACCCAGCTGTGGGCCATCGTTCCGGCAGCCGGAATGTTGAATTGCTGGGCAGACAACACATTGGAGGTACTGCTGCACCCGCCGATAACCGCGGCGCGCGCACCGTAGACCGACGCATCAGGGCCTTGCGCCCGCCGCGCCCCGAATTCCATGACCGGCCGGCCTTCTGCGGCTGCCGTGATCCGCCGTGCTTTGGTGGCGATGAGCGACTGGTGATTGACAATGTTCAGCAGTAATGTTTCCAGTAGTTGCACTTGCATCAGCGGTCCCTGAACGGTTAATAACGGCTCACGCGGAAAGACCGGTGTACCTTCAGGTAAGGCCAACACCGTGCAGTCCAGGCGCATCTTTTTCAAATAGTCCAAAAAGGTTTCGGAATAAAGTTTCAGCGACCGCAAGTAGCTGATATCTGCATCCTCAAAGTGAAAGTTGCGCAACGCCTCAACGACTTGCTGCAAGCCGGCTGCGATAACAAAGCTGCCGTGATCCGGAACGGTGCGGAAGAAAAGATCAAAAACCGCTTGATCCTCGTGCGGCAAGGCAGCACAATACCCGTTCGCCATCGAAAATTCGTAAAGATCTGTCAACATTGCCGGATTCATATTCATAATTTAATAAGCCTTCTTTTGATTCATGAGCGATTTTATTCAGTAACAGTAGCACCAAGCACATGAGCAAAATGATCCAATGCCCATTCTTGCCCAGCCGGAGTTAACGCTGCCACGCCATTTTTGTGAACCACCATTTGGTAATTGAGGTTGTAAGCATCGACTGCCGTGTGCAGCACGCAAATATCGGTGCAGACGCCAACTAGATGAATCGTGTCGATTTTACGCTCCCGCAACCGCAGATCCAGCGGGGTGCCGGCAAACGCGGAATAACGCGTTTTATCAAACATATTGACGCGCTCCTCATCACGATGCGCGGCATACCAGGGAGCCAGTGGCCCGTAAAATTCCCGTCCCCAAGTACCGCGAACATTATGTGGCGGAAACAGCTTGCTTTCCGGATGATACGGATCATGCGGCGTGTGCACGTCAGTCGGTAAATAGACCCAGCCATCCTGTTGCAAGAATTCATCAGCCAAAGCAACAATCGTAGGGGCAAGTACCTGCCCGGCTTTTCCGCAAGTCAAGGCGCCTTTTTCTGCCACAAAATCATTCGTGTAGTCAATGATCAGCAGTGCTTCATTTGAATGTGCCATCAAAAACGTTCCTTTCTAATTAAAGTACTTTTTACTTAAACTAAGGTTGCATAAAAGTACAGAAGACTTTTATTTGGTGACAACGATACGCGGTCTGGTTGGTTTTTTCAACTATGCCAACTTAAAAAGTTTCGGTGGCCGGCCGCTGCGACTGCGGTCATGGGCAACCCCGACTTCGATAAACAGCCGCTGGTGGGTTTTTTTGAAGTTCGAGTTGTCGATCGCTGCGGCAGTGGTATGGAGAAACGGCGCATAAACTTCGCGCGCTTCTTTTAAGGTAAACGTCGGCCCGAGGACTTGCAAAATAGTCGGCTGATAATCGAGTTTGTTGCGGATCCGGCCAATGGCGACGCTGAGAATACGCGCATGATCAAAAGCTAAATCAGCTGCTTCCGGTTTCATGTGAAACGTGAGTCGACCATTTTGCAGCTGCTCATCCCCCGCCACAGCATTGAAGGCAAACCAACGCGCATCGGTGGCGCCATAGCCGGGCCGTAATTTTGGCATTGTCGGCAGATACGTCATATAGGTAAGTGCCAGCGCCCGTTCACCCGGCGTGCGCGCCGGATCAGTGAACGTGGCGAGTTGCTCGGTTGAGCCGCGATTGACATGGATGCCGATTTTATCGCGAATAAGGCGAATCGCAGCCGCATCGGCACTTTCTTTCACTCGTAGTGTGGTTTCCGGAAGCGCCCAGTATCCGGCAAACGGCTCATCAGCCCGGTGAATCAGCAAAATCTGCAACTGATGCGTAGTGCGGGAAAAGCTCCAAATTACATTGGTTATGGTAATTAGTGGGTGCGCGACAAATTCATCGGCCATAGCGTCATCTCCTCGTTTTGAAAGTGGTAGTTCTGAAAGCAGCGGTTAAATGATGCCAGTAGATTTGACTTCCATGTCATTCGCTGATAAACCGCGGCTTCAAATACAAAAATACCCCTTTGAATTTGGCATTGCCAATTCTGAGGGGATATTTTGGGTGAAAATGTTCATTCAGCAATGAACATTTGACTAGTACGATCCATCATCTTATAACTGATACCCATCAAGCTAGCGGCCTCAGTTGGCTGCACTGCACCACGTTCCTGAGCGGCGATCAAGGTATTCATGTACCGATTGTCATTTAAGCTCAGTGCGTTATTATATGGGTTACCCCCAGTCGAATCCATACTGGCTACGGGTTGTTCCGTAAAATCTTCGGGCACAATATGATCAATAAGACCTAAGCCTTGCGCACGAATCGCGGCTGCTAAAGGACTAACATTGAAAAAACGGGCGGCTTTACGAATATTATATTCTTTAACGCGAAGAATGAAGTCTTGCTCAGGCATCAAAAATGCAGTAGTTGCCTTGTTAATGAGCTGTTCTTCCTGTTTATTACTATCAAGATTCATTAGCAGCTCGTCAGTGCCATGTAAAATATGCCCAAACTCATGAATAAGTGAAAAAATACGGGCGGTGTAACTGTCTTTTTGGTTAATGAATATCAAGGGAGCATAGTCATCGAGAAGGACAAAGGCACGGGCTTCAGAAACGTCCAGCGGTCTGTTAGTACCAAAACCAGCACCGCCTTTTTGCATATTTAAGACACCCAGTTGGGACAACTGAGCACGCTGATCCTTGTAAAGATGTCTTGGCGATTCAGCATGATGCAATGCAATGAAACGAGCCATCATCCGTTGTGTCTCTGATGCCGATGCACCACGAGCAGCGCCCACAAAGGTTAGCTGCTGATTAGCTACGCCGCTCTCGTGTTTGAACCAGTCTTGTTTACGTTGCATTTCATATATAATGTCACGTAACGTGAGACTGACTTGCGCTGGCACCTTTTCCCGGGTTCGGAAAGCTAAACGAATGTCTTCCTCTTTGGGCGGTTCATCCATAAGCAGATTACCAAATGGCACATGAAGGCGCCGCGCAAATAACCCCAGCTGCTTGACGGTCGGCTGTAAATAATGTTTAAAGTCGACTTGTAACCACTTATTGCGCTGCTGGATGTCCGCTAAAACGTCACTGGGCAAGTCAGTGGTCGCCAATGCCCAGTCAATTAGCCGCTTATTCACTTGAACTCGGGTGTCTGCCACTTTCCTCGCCTCCTTAATCGCCATTATACGCATGTGTCTAACGCGACGCATTAATCACGGTTGTTATAATGATTTTGTTTCCCAAAGCGCCCATCAACACGTTGAGGTTTATTTGGAATTCTTTTTGTAAAAATGTTTACCAATTAAGATCATGCCAGTAAACCACACAACAATGACAAGAACATCCACTATAAACTCTGCAGTCTTGTTGTGAATAAATTCGTCAGCAAACATTAACGGTATGACCATTAATATTCCCATAGCCGGGTTATTGAGCTTTCCCAAAAACTTTTTCTTCATTTTGGCACCCACTTTTTGCATGCGATTATTATAAGTCGATGTTGTTCAAAGGTGTTCTTCGTGTTCTATCCAGCGAACCACCCTTGACTATGCTATTACCATACCAGATTTTTCAGTTCGCATACAAAAACACCTTGGAAGTCAGATGAAGTTCAGATTCCCAAGGTGCTTTATTTTGATCGAGACTGTGCTCATGTCTCTTAGCTAGTTTTTGAAAACTCGACGCATAGACACAGAGAAAATAACATCGATTATCCTGTCCCTTCACACCGGCGATTTACTCTCTTTCGCCACCAACTCGCGCATGTCCATGGCTTCCTCAAAACGGTTGGTGATGAGCCCGACAACGTACTTTTCGCGCATCAGTTGTTTCATTTGCAGCGGGTCGTCAACCGTCCAGACGCGCTGGGCTTTGTCGAGGTGGGCATTATAGTGCTCAATATGCACGGCTTCTAAGTAGGATGGTAAAGTGGCACCCATAAGTACCCGGCTGGTTAGCCAAGCGGTTTTCATCTTTGGGGCCAGTGTGTGAACCACATTGATGCTGTCGTGATTAAACGAAGAGTAAATCACGCGATCCTGCATGTCGAACTGCTCGACATAGTCCTGCGTCAGTGCCTCGATTCCCGGGTACCGGATTTTGCCGGTCTTAAATTCAATATTGACCATCACGTCATAACGGCTCAAAACCGTGAGTGCTTCCCGCAGTGACGGAATGTGTTCGCCATTGGCCAGCCGCATCCCCTTCAACTGGGTTCGGGTCAAATCGGCGATCCAGCCAGTCCCGTCTGTGGTGCGATCGACGCGTTCATCATGCATGATGACCAAGTGACCGTCAGCACTCATCTGCACGTCGGTTTCGATGCCGTCAATCCCATGCTCACAGGCATATTCGAATCCTTGCAGGCTATTTTCCGGAAAACGGGCAGGGTACCCGCGATGTCCATAAATTGCTACTGTCATGCTTACCCTCCGTTCATTGATCCCTAATGACATTCAATTCTGATCCTGTTTGTTATCGGCAGAAGCTGCCAACGCACGCACACGGATCTCAATTGCATCACGCACATTGCGAAATTCCTGCAACACTTCTGCCGGTGAACCAGTTGCAGCAGCAGGATCTTGCAACGGCCAATGCAAACGGCGAACCGACGGCGGTGTCCACGGACAACGATCACGCGCATCTCCGCACAATGTCACAATTAGATCTGCCTGTTGCAACGCGGCGTTATCAATAACTTTTGACTGCTGTCTGGAGATATCGATCCCTTTTTCTGCCATCACCTTCGTAGCAAACGGGTTGAGTCCATGCGCTTCAAGTCCGGCGCTTCTTACCTGCCACTGCTGACCCAGCAGCCTTTTTGCAAACCCTTCTGCCATCTGGCTGCGACAGGCATTGCCGGTACAAAGAAAATAGACTTTTGGCATGATCGCAACCTCCTCAAAATAGGACGATTAATATTGTCTTGATCATACGCGTCCGCCATGCATTCGGCAATGTTGTTAAAACTTACGATCAGCGTTTGTAATCCAACAAATTACCGCTGACAGAGTTGGTCTTGGAAATTGCGGTATTGGTGCTTGATTCGGCCTCATCTAAGGCTTTCTTGACATCTGCTCCACCGTAAATCTGCTGCATGGCCAACTCGACATTTTGCCGTTCTTCCTGGATATTGCTGAAAAAGGCGCCGGCTGTGGCGGCATTGATTTTACCTTGATTGAGTTGCTCAATTGGCACTGCCAAGGCAGGATTCTTCTTGATCGCATTGGCCAGTGTCTTAACTTTGTTGGCTTTCTGGTTGACCGCGAAGTAACCGGTACCGAGTTGCCAAGCTGCCTGAGCCTTTGGCGTCATGAGGTACTTCATGAACTGCCAGGCGCCTTCTTGAACGGCTGTCGGCTTGTTCTTGGTGATCCAGAGACTGGCCCCGCCAATTGCAACCCCATTGGCCTTGGTATCATCCGGATGCGGTGTGAACGTAACGCCGTAGTCAAATTTGGCGTTTTTCTGCAGCTGCCCCAGCATTGCCGAGCTTTGCATGAAAATACCGACCTTTTGCGCCAAGAATGCTGCGCTTTGGTTGTTAGCAGCAGCTGATCCGGTACCGAAGTTTTGGAAAGCGCCTTGCTTGATGACATCCTGCAGCCAGTTCATACTTTTGACCATTTCTGGCGAATTCAACGTTGCTTGGGTGGCCATTGCCTGACGTCCGTTATCATGGTTGACCACCAGCGAATTCTGGTTAGCAACCAATTCTTCCGGCAGCCAGCCATAGATCTGCATGGTCATCCCTTTAACGGCACCTTTACTTTTCTTGGTTAAGGCAACGGCAGCCTTGGTGATGTCGCTATAGGATGGCGACAGCGGCAAGTCCGCAATGCCATATTTCTTGAACAGCGCCTTGTTATAGTACATGACCGAGCTGGACGAGTTAAACGGCATGGAAGCTAGCTTGCCATTGATCTTATAGGCTGCCGTCACACCGGGATACAGTTGACTCAGATCATAATGATCGCGATCGATGAACTTTTGCACCGGCACGGTCGAGTTGAGGCCGATCATCATCGACTGGTTGGCCTGGTCACTCTGAATTAAGTCAGGCGAGACATTGCTGCCGACCGTATTGGCGTACTTCATAATCGACAATTCATAACTGCCGGCGTAAATCGGCTTAACCGTATACTTGGTTTGGCTTTTGTTGAATTGATCGACCAACTTTTCCAGTACTTTTTCATTCGGACCGTTCATCGAATGCCAAAACGTGATAGTGGTCCGGCCATTATCCGACGCCGCAGCGGTTTTTTGTTGCCCGGTCAGGAAAAAGGCAAGGCCTAAAATGACCGCAAGCGCCGCGATCAACGCGATAATTTTCTTGTATGTGGTTTTCACCCCTTCGTCCCCCCTGCATTCAAATTACGCTTGAAGAACTTCTGGCCAATCAGCAGCAACGCCAAGGTTGGCAACAGGACGATAATCGCCGTGGCCATGACCATGCCCCAGTTAGCGAAGGTGTCTTCAGACTGTAACTGTTTCAAGCCAACCTGCACTGGCCGGAAGTCGTCCGAGAACGTGGTAATCAACGGCCACAGGTATTGGTTCCAATGCGTCAGGAACGTGTACAGCGAAAAGGTAATCAACATGCTGCGGCTGTATGGAATCGCGATTTTCCAAAGAAACTGCAAACGACTGAGGCCGAGATACTTCCCAAAGTCTACGAGGTCCGTGGGAATCTGTAAAAAGGCCTGCCGCAACATGAAGACCCCGAAGGCAGATGTGAAGAATGGAATCGTCAAGCCGGCGTAATTGTTCAACCAACCGAACGCCTTCACCGTCTGGAAATTAGGAATGATCTGCGCTTCAAACGGCAGCATCATCGTGATCAAAAAGGCAAAGAACAACTGTTTCTTATACCGGAAATTCATGAACGCAAACGCGTAAGCCGCCAGTGTACATAAAACCAGCTGGCCGATCGTGATCAGTCCGGCAGTGACAAACGAATTGATCATGTAACGGATAATCGGCGTGGTCACAAATGCCTGCCAGTAATTGTTTAACGAAATATTGGTCGATAAGAAGTTCCCCGCCGCAATATCTTTGGTCGGCAGCAATGACGCCCAGATTCCCAGCAAGATCGGGAACAGGAGTACCACCGCCACAACGGTCAACAACAGATAGCGTGTCCCATTTTTGACATGTGTCATGCGTAATACACCTTCCGTTCTGTGAAGTGGAATTGAACCCAGGTTGCCAACGCGATAATCACAGTTAAGACAATCGACTCTGCACTTGCGGTCCCGAAGTTATGGAAGGCAAACGCATCTTGATAAATCTTATAGGCCAAAAAGTTCGTCGCGTTGTTAGGGCCGCCGCCGGTAATCAGGTCAATCTGGGCAAACATTTTGAACCCATCGATAATTTCGACAACAAATAGGAAGAACAAGGTTGGCGAAATCATCGGCACCGTAATTTTCAACGTCTGCTTAAACTGCGACCAGCCGGCAATATCGGCCACTTCATAGTATTCAGGCGGGACACTCTGAAAGGCACTGAGCAGAATCAGAAAGGCAAAGCCCAACGCCATCCAGACACTAGCCAGCACAATGACAATCATGGCGCCGGTCGGATCAACTAACAAGTTGGCATTCGTGACGCCCATCGCCTTCAAGGCAAAGCTTGCAAGGCCCACAGATGGGTTGAACAGGAACAGCCACAGAATCGAAGCCGCAGCGGCACTGGTGCCCATTGTGCCAGCAAAGGCGGTCTGGAACCAGCTAATCCGCCGCAATTTCATCGTCGCCAACCGGGCCAAGACAACCCCGAGAATAATAGTTACCAATGCAAACGCAACGACATACACTAAGGTGCCGGCTAGGCTTTTGAGGAATAATGGATCTTTGAAAATATCGAGATAGTTGCCGAGTCCGACAAACTTAGCTGATTCACCGCGAATGTTGGTCGCAAAGAAACTGTTGTAAACCGTCATGATCATCGGATAAAACGTAAATAAGGTCAGGATCAACAGCGATGGCATTAAGAACCAAAAGGCCGGCTTGTTGTTTTCGCGAAGCGTCGCAACCACTTTGCCTTTTGATTCGGTTGTGGTTTTATTGAGTTCTTTATTAAGCTCCATAACCTGCCGCCTCCTTTACCGGTGCCGCAACAATCCGTTCGCCGTCGTCAACGTTGAAAAGGTGCCATTCATCGGCACTGGCTGGAAGCAGCAGATTGAGTTCAGCGCCCACTGCGACCGTGAACTGTTCCGGTACCCGGCTCACGAGTGGCTGGCCGTCATAATCGCAGAAAATCAAGGTGTCGTTGCCAAGCTGCTGCAAACTTTTGACTTTCGCTGTGATGGTATCCGGATTGGCAATGGAAACCGGCACCAGTTTCTCTGGCCGAATGCCAAGATGATAAGAACCGGCTGGCAGATCGAATGGCAGGACAAAGGCATTATCGGTCCAAAAGGCATTGCCGATACTGAAGCGATCGCCTTCGTCATTGACCGTAATCGGTAACAGGTTCATTTCCGGGCTGCCGATAAACTTTGCGACAAACTCGTTGGCCGGATGATTATATAAATCAAGCGGGGTGCCGAGTTGCTGGATTTTTTCATCATCCAACACCAAAATTCGATCGCCCATCGTCATGGCCTCGACCTGGTCATGCGTGACATAAATCAGCGTCATGCCGATTTCACGATGCAAGCGGGCAATTTCTTCACGCATTTCGGTTCGTAGTTGCGCATCGAGATTCGATAGCGGCTCATCCATCAAAACCACCGGGGCTTTAGTTGCCAAAGCACGCGCCAGGCTGACCCGCTGCTGTTGGCCACCGGAGAGCTCTTTTGGCTTCCGGTCACGTAAATCCGTCATGTGAACCAGATCCAGTGCCCAGTCCACCCGCTTGGTCTTTTCATCGTCGGACAGGTCTTGGTTTTCCAAGCCGAACCGAACGTTTTGCGCCACGCTCATGAATGGCAGCAGCGCATAGTTTTGAAAGACCATCGCCAGTTTGCGATCCTTGGGTGGCAAGTCGGTGACGTCGCGCTCGTTAAAATAGATGCGCCCATCTGTCACGCTGGTTAAGCCGGCAATCATCCGCAAGAGCGTACTTTTACCGGAACCAGACGGCCCGACCATGACAAAAAACTCACCGGGTTCGATCTCGACGGAAATATTGGAAAGTACTTTGGTGTTACCAAAAGCCTTTGACACATTCGCTAATCGAATACTCATTCCTCATCAACTCCTTACACAAAGCCTAACAAGCCTTTGTAAAGATCGATGTCAACCCGGTGTATTAATTATGTAAGTGTTCTGTAAAAACAGACGTTGTGAAATGAAACATAGCATTTTGCGGTGCTGTAGAACCAGAGTATCAATGGTTATGGACAATGTTCTACTGTCGTGCCAAACTCCGCAATCTCCGGCCAGCTGGGGCTGGAACGTGGTGGGCACCACTGAGCCCCATCTGGCCTACGATTGCTGCGCCTTGGCACTACAAATCTAGCTTCAAGCATGAGACTTTGTTTCAGTTTGAGTACTATCTTAATCTTACTCAATCTCTTCCTGTTTAAAGAACTGCAGAATTCGTGGCAAAATGGCCAGCATGTATAGTAGTGCCACGACGCCGCTGACGACAAAGACGAGGTAGTTTTGGGCGATATTTTGGAAGAGGAACGTGTAAAAGAACGTGGCGAGGGGCGTGACGGAGTTGTTGATGGTCATCAAGGTTGTGTTGACGCGGCCTAGGAAGCTGGTTGGGACGGTTTTTTGGATGGCCACTTGCATGACAATGTTAGGAATCACGATTAAAAAGCCTAGCACGGTCATGAGGATGGTGCCGCTGATGGACACGTCACTTGCTGTTTTGGCAATATTGAAGATGCCACCCAGCACCACCAGCAACCCACAATCGGCGATCACCGGGCCGAGCATTTTAAAGCGAATATGGCGCTGACTGGCTAAGGTACTCATAAACAGGCTGCCGATTAAAATACCAACCGCCGAGCCTGTCTCCAGATAACCGATCGGCGCACTGCCGAAATGAAGCGTGTTGGTAATGATGAAAGGCATCCCCACCG
Source organism: Lacticaseibacillus zeae subsp. silagei (assembly GCF_030770335.1). NCBI lineage: Bacteria > Bacillati > Bacillota > Bacilli > Lactobacillales > Lactobacillaceae > Lacticaseibacillus > Lacticaseibacillus zeae. Next base: position 2,872,200 of record NZ_CP132484.1, read on the forward strand.
TCACGCTGGTGAAGCTAAAATTCAACACAACGCCCACCATGATGGCGCCTTTTACCAACGGCCGGGTCTTGATATACCCAATGCCTGCCTTAAACATCGCCAGTGAACGGCCGCTCTCATCTGTTTCGGTACTTACACGGCGCGGCGTCACGTGGAATTTCATCATCAGCATGATGAAAAAAGAAAGCGACGACGCAACGATTTCAATGAAAATAAACGTTTCAAATCCGACCAACGAGTATAACGCCAGCCCCAACATCGGTGAAAAAATCGAGGAAATCGAACTAGCCGTTGACGTCAGTGAGCTCAGTTTCTGAATTTTCTGTTCGTTCACCAGCTCGTGTACAGAAGATGAGTACGCGGTCGAGCTGAAGTCGCTGCACATGTAATCGATAATCGCAAAGAGCACCACGGGGATAAGCTTTTGCACCCCGGAAAAGTTAGGCAAGGCCCATGCGAACACCGCCAGTCCGAGCAGCCTGACAAGATTGCTGACGATTAGAATCGACCGATGCGGGTAGCGATCGACAATGCTTCCCATCGGTACAAAAAGTAGCAGACTGACAAGCGGCCCGACAATCGTCGAGAGGCCAAAGCTAATAGCTAAATGAGTTTGATTCAGCAACATCAACCCCATGCCGAACGAAAACATCCCGCCGCTCAATGCGCCGATCAGGTTGCTGGTAAAGTCCTTGGTAATTTGGCGATTCGATTCCCGGTCCGTAATCATGACAGGGTGAGTGGCGTGTGCTGCTTGCATGAACGATCATCGTCTCTTTTCTTAGCTCATCTTTCTCTAACAATATTAATCATTTTATAATATTTGGGGATACTTTGAAATGGTCAATTTTTCACGCATAGAAAAAACTCAGATCAAGCATCGAGACCGTTAAAAAAACGCGAAACTGGCTTTCACCAACTTTCGCGTCCATCAAACTATTCTCTCTTAGAAACTCTTAAGGAATCCGACCTTTGCGACCAATCACAACAGCCGATCCCGCCGCTGCTGGAAGTCGTCCACGATTAACTCGCCAACCTGCTGATTAAAACGCATGGCGTCTTCTCGCCGGTGATTGTACGTAGTGAGCACCACGGCATACAGCTGCTCACCTTCTGCCGCAAAACATGCCGCGTCGTGTTCACAGTTTGACAATTCACCGCTTTTACCGGCCGTCCAACCCACAAAAGCCCGCATCGTTGGGGCGAGCAACAGTTTCGTACGATTTTGCTGGTGCCGTAACGCCTGCGCGCACCAATCCCCGTCGGCTGACTGGTGGGTCGGCGTTAACAAAGCGCGCAACAGCCGCCAAGCTGCTTCCGCCGTGATCCAGTTATCTGTGTCCGCATGCGACTGCATTAACGCTCGGTTTAATCGGGTGCCGGGAAAATGTTCGGCCAGCCATCGTGAAATGGTCGGCAATCCATATAATTTCAATAGCGCATTCGTCGCCAAATTATCAGACACCATTAGCATCAGCGTTACCAAATCCCGCACGCACCAAGACGACGCCGTCATGAAGCGCAGCACCCCTGCGCCACCAACAGTTGCTGGTAATTCAACCATTCGATTCCACTGAAAAGGATCCGCCTCAGCACGTTTTTTCACGTAAGCAGCAATGCCGAGTTTGATCAAGCTTGCCGCGGGAAACAACGTGTCAGTCTTTGCGCCATAAAGCAGGTGGTGGTCATCCGCCAGCAACAGCGCATGCGGCTCGGCAAAGTGGCGGTGCAATTGGTTAAGTTGTTCAACTAAATGGGCATGCTTCATCTAGACCTATCTCCGATCGCAAACCAAGCGCCAGACAAGCATTAGCTAGACACTCAGCTCAAGTTACTTTCGATCATACACCCATTCGCCGTGCCAATGACCCTCGCTGAGAAAAGATAACACGACCGCTGCTTGTCATTCATCAGGCCATGAGGTGGCGAGCCCGAAAAACCGGGTGAGCAGTTGCATCCGAATGCTGACCCAAGCACGGTTAGTCCGACTGGGATAGATCCGATTCGTCAAGCAAACAAATCCGCGCTGGGTATCGCGATCAAAAGCAATGGAAGTGCCGGTAAAGCCGGTGTGCCAATACTGGTGGCGATTGGCCGACCAGCAACGCCATCCCAACGTGCGTCCGCCGACACAGAAACGATCCAGTAAGGAAAAGGCAGCAGGTGGTAATACCGTCTCACCGTTTGGCACAGGCAACCCTGCCGACAGCCGCGTGAACGTCGTCAAGTCACCTAACGTCGCAGACAACCCGGCGTGCCCGCTAACGCCATCTAGCAAAAAGGCCTTCTGGTCGTGAACCGCCCCCCGCAACACACCGCCGCGATCGGGCACCTTTTCGGTTGGAACAAAATCGCGTGCCGCGACACCGTGGGGTTGATAACCCGTCGCCGTCATCCCCAACGGCGCAAAAATGTGCTTCTGCAGACTGGCCGCTAATGACCCGTCCATTTTAGCCACCGCCCAGCCCAGTAAGATATAATTCAAATCTGAATAAATCGTGGTCGTGTCCGGGGGCGCAACTGCCGGCATTGTTTTTACAGCATTAATCAAGCCGTCGCGATCAAGATCGTGCGCGTTTGCCACATCTGCCGGCAGCCCGCTGCGGTGTAACATGAGCTGCTCAATCGTCAGTTGCGGATATCGCAAGCCATCTACAAGTGACCCGATCGGCTGATTCAGGTGGATTTCTCCCGCCACCAGCAGCTGCAATAACCGCGTCGTCGTCCCCACCACTTTAGTCAGCGAAGCCAAGTCATAGCGGTCCTGTGGCATTAACGGTAGATGATCGGCGCCGGCACCTTGATAACCCAGAAAATATAACGCATTTTCATCCGGCGCAACCAAACTAAACGAAGCACCAAAGACGGCACCCGCGTGAATGGCTTGGGTGATCGGCGCCACTAAATCAGGATTGTCGCCCATGCTCAGCCTCCCATGCCGTTAAAACCGCACTCACGACGCCATCATGCGCAGCCAACACTTGGGTGGCGGTCGCGGCATCCATGCCGGTTTTGGCCATGACGATTGCTACCGGCACCTTATGCGCCGCTGCCCTCAATAAGGAAGCGGCGTGGGACTTGGTAACGCCAGTGGTTTCAACGATAATCCGCTCGGCGCGATCGACCAGCTTAGCATTAGTCGGCAGTACATCGATCATCAAGTTGCCAAACACTTTTCCGGCGCGAATCATCACACCCGTCGACAACATGTTCAAGACCATTTTCTGGGCGGTGCCGGCTTTCATACGGGTTGAGCCGGTAATCACTTCCGGTCCAACCACTGGCGCAATCGCAATGTCGGCGTGAGTGGCTAACTCACTATCGGCCACACAGGTCACGGAGACGGCCAGTGCATGTATCTGCTGCGCGTAGGTCAAAGCACCAATCGCATAAGGCGTGCGGCCGGACGCAGCAATGCCGATCACCGTGTCATTGGCATTTAAATTCAACTGCTTCAGGTCATGTTCGGCCAATTCAGCCGAGTCCTCGGCCCCTTCCACAGATTTGAACATCGCCGACATACCGCCCGCAATCAAGCCCACTGCCCGCTCTGGTGGAATGCCATAAGTCGGCACCAGCTCGGCTGCATCCAAAACACCCAGACGCCCAGATGTGCCTGCTCCGGCGTAAATCAGCCGCCCGCCGCGATTGTAACGCTGACTGGCTTCATCAATGGCCGCGGCAATATGCGCATCTTCCTTAGCGATCGCCGGTGCAATTTTGGCATCTTCATGGTTGATCAAGGCCACAATCTCAGGCGTCGTCATCGTGTCGATGTGCATGCTGGCCGGATTTCTTTGTTCGGTTGTTAGGTCTGCGATTGCCATTTTCCTCACCTCGAATTTTCAATTTCCCGGTTAATTGTGATGTCGCGCGATAATTCTGCTCTGTGCGCTTAATCTCGCCATGAACCACCCCTAAAAATAGAATATTGGCGACATAGGTTTCCGTAAACATAGACGTCACGGCACCGATTCGCAAGAGCGGTTCCGTCGGCGGCAAGGCAATCACGCAACTTGCCACATCCCGCAACGGACTTGGTTCATGACGGGTCACTGCGATCACCGGGGTATGATTACGCCGGGCCTGTTGCGCTGCCAAAACAACTTCTTTGGTGATGCCACTGTAGGAAAAGGCGACCACTGCATCAGCCGAAGTCGTATAATACATCCGCTCCAACGCTGTGTGCGCATCATGATCAAAAATGGCCAGATAGCCCGCCCGGATCAATTTTAAATACAAATCCTGCGCCACAAGTGCCGACGCGCTGATGCCAACCAGATAAATATGCCGGGCGTGCCGCAACGTGGTGATCGCCGATTGAACCGCATCTTGATCCAATGCTTCCGGCAAATCCCGCACCGCCGCAATCGCTGTTTGACTGAGTTTGCGCATCATCGTCAGCAAATCATCGTCGTCCTGTACCAGCGGATCAAGCGGTTGCGGATCGTCTGCCGTCTTGGTTTCGCGCACCAAAGCCAGCTTAAACGATTGTAAGTCATCAAAATCAAACAGGCGCACAAATCGAATGACGGAAGCCGCCGAGACGCCGCTAGCTTGAGCAATCTGCGCCGTTGTCTCGGCGACGAAACCCTCTGGATCGGTGAGTACATGGCGAGCCAAGGCGCGGTTAACCGGGCTCAACTGCGCAAGCCGCGCCTCCACTCTCGTTAAAAGCGGCGTCATTCGGCCTTGTCAATAAACGTGGCGATCGACGTTTTGCTTTCGTTGGGCACCATTTGCGCAGTAATGGTTACCCCTTGTTTAAGCAAACGTCGAATAATCGCGATATCATCAGGCGACAACGCCACAGACGGCTTGATTTTCTTGGTGCCGGGTTTTTCAGACAAGTTGCCGACATTAAACGACTTAATCGGCACGCCGCCGTCAATCAACTTCGCCATGTCCGGAACATTGCGGGTGATCACAAACACTTGATCCGCGGCGAATTTGCCATTTTGCAGATTTTCGATGGCTTTGGCCACTGAGCTGATGGCCAATTTTTTCCCCGCCGGCCGGGCAATTTTCAAACCTTGAATCGCCATGTCATCGTGTACGACTTCATCGTTGACAACCATCAGCCGATTGGCGCCGACCGTATTCGTCCACACCATCGCCACCTGTCCATGAATCATCCGCTCGTCAACCCGTGCTGCCACAATTGTCATTGGAATCCTCTCCTCATATTAGAGTAAAGCACTGTCATTATACTAAGCTGCCAATCCAGCCAAAAATCGCCCCGAGATTGCCCAGCACCATGCCGATCAAAATCAAAACGAAAATCAGCCGCGTGGAATTCATATGCTTCCGCCCCAGAATCCAGTACGAGAACAAGGCAATCGCGAGCGGAATCAACGCCGGCATAATTTTATCGAGCATGGTTTGAACATTCATCGTGACCTTGCCGACTTTATAGGTCAAATCAAGTTTGTAATTAATGACGGCAGGAATCATGGCGCCGACAACCGTTAAGCCAAGAATCGAAGCGCCTTCCGTAAAAATCGCCATGCTGTCGGCGAAGGTCGTTGCCAATCGCGTGCCTTGCGCAAGCCCGACTTGAAACAACTTCCAGCGTACCCATAAAATGGCCAGGCAGCCGACCACCGGAATCAATAAGCCGATTGGTTGATTCGAAAGTGCCATATAGGCCGTGATGGAGTAAATAATCGCATTATAAATCGCAACAAAAATGGTATCCCCAACGCCGGCGAAAGGACCCATTAACCCGGTTTTCAATCCGGCAATGGCTTTTTCATTTTCATCGTTCATCCCCAATTGATCCTGCAAGGCAACATCCGCGCCGACAATCAGATGCGACATTTGCGGGGTGGTGTTGAAGAAGCCCATCTCCATGTTCAGCGCTTGCTTCATTTTGGCAGGATCATCTTTATACAACCGTTTCAAAGCGGGCATCACTGAATACGCGTAGCCTAAGCCCTGCATCTTTTCGTAGTTCCAACCCAACTGCAATCCCAAGACGTTTTGAATGAAGATGTGCTTGAGATCTTTTTTGGTTATTTTGTTTAATTTCAAGTCAGACATCGATCTCGACCTCCTCGTCGTCGCTACTGCCGCTGTCGTTACCACCATTGTCAGGCTTGCTTGGGCCATTGCCGTGGCCGCCATTGTGCTTGCGTTCGTTGGCCTCCATCACGTGAATGGCCGCAAAGACGAAGCCGACCAGCGCTGTGCCCAGCAAGGAGAAGGACTTCGTGAAGTAAGCCATGAGGACAAATCCGAGAATGAAATAAGGGTAATACCGCTTGATCGGCAGGTACCGCATCAGGATCGCAATCCCCATCGCAGGCAAAATAATCCCAGCCGTCTTCAAGCCAACCATCAGCCACGCCGGAATCCAGGCATTGATGGCTTTAACAACCGCCGAGCCGAAGAACAAACCCACAAAAACCGGTAACATACGTGAAACCGTCCACGGAATGATCCCGTAAAGGTTGTTCCGCTCAACGCCTTTATAATCACCCTTGAGTGCCAAGCGATCAGCATGATGCTGAAAAATCGTGTTCGTCATCCGCGCCAGAATATCCATTTGCGTCAGTAACAAGCCAATCGGAATCGCCAACCCGATCCCATAAGCAGCCCCGCGTCCGGACATAATCGCAAACGCGCTGCCCATAATCGAACCGGAAAGAAAGTCCGGCACCGTTGCGCCGCCATAAGTCGCGACCCCCAACGTTGCCAACTGCAAAGTCGCACCGACAATCAAGCCGGTTTTGAGATTGCCCATGACTAGACCAGTTGCCGCACCACCAAACACCGGTGAAAATAATCCGATCTTCAGTGAGAGTGCATCGAGTTGTGCCAAGCCCACATAGATCGTCAGAAAAATAAGTGCAAAAGCAGATATCGACATGATGTTTCCCCTCCCTAATAAGATTTCATCGATCAACCTGATTATGGCGCCTTATGAAACTGTATTTCAAGTATTTGCGTTATAAAAGTTAACATTGAAATACAGTTTCTTTTGGAACAGGAAAGTGTCACGTGTACCAATTAAGGAATTGCGGGTTGGTTTGCCAGCAAAACAGATTGCTGCATCTGTATCTGCATGAGCGTGTACAAAGAAATGGTGTGTTTCACGCTGACACTGCAACGAATGAAGGCATAAAAAAGTGGCCCCATTTTCAGGCCACTAAGGATGTTCGGACTATTGCAACCGGAACTTCAGCACGACCGGATTGTGATCGGAATACTGAAAGCCGGTTGATACCACATGTACACTTTCCGCTTTGATATTGGGGGACAGAATGTAGCCGTCAATTAACGTCACAAAACTTTTTCCGGGTCGATACGGCTGATCAAGGGCGCGGACGGAAGGCACTTTAGCTTCAGCCAAGCCCATGGTCGGGATGTGAAACCCGGCAGGCAATTTCGCCTTAGGAAACAGATGCGTCCAGGTTTCTTCGAGATTTTTGGTGTGGAAAATTTCGGCGGTATTTTTCAATAGTCGGTGGTTATAATCGCCAGCGACCATGACGTAATTGCCTTGCTTGTAGGCATGATCAATATACTTAAACAATTTGGCAAATTGCGCCTGCTGCACCTTTACATTCGGGGTAAAGGCGGACATATGGATGTTGACCATGATGAACTGTTTGCCGTTCGCGACCGTCGTTTTCGTGGCCGTAAAGGCGCGATCCAAGTCAATAATCTTGTTGAAGTCGGTATCAACTGGCAAACTGTAACGGCGGGAACTGTCGACTTTAGCCTTGCTCAGGGTTAAAATCCCCGATTTTGCCTTCCCAATCGGCTGGGTAAACGGATAGAACAAATAGGCGGAATCGTAATTTTGACCGTAAACATTGGCGTATTGTTTTTGCGCCTGCGTTACCATGTTCACTTCATTCACGTGACGGGAACGATCGCCATCCGGATCGATTTCCTGATAAAAGGCAATGTCCGGATCTTGCGCCTGCGTGGTCTTAATGACACCATTGATACTTTTACGCACCGCTTGTTGACTATAAGCCCGCGAATATTTGCCGCCGTCCATGAAAAAACTATAACTCGGCGGATAAGAGCCATACCCGATGTTATAGGTCATGGCCGTATACGTCTGACCTGGCTTGAGTTGGGCATCTTGCTGATTTTTGACTTTCAGCGCCTGATTATCCGGCAATCGATAATAAGTCGTGAAAAGATAAATCAGGTAACCACCTGCGACCAACAGGACGGTGCCAACAACAATGGCAATCCATTTCAATAAGCGTTTCACCAATATTCCCCCATTAAGTTTGGTTTCAATCATTATAACAGTTGTCTTTTCATCAGAGACCGGTACGATTAAGTATGTGTACACGCCGGCCATTTTCGCAAGCAGGATGCACAACTTTACATAACCTAGCATTGAAAGGAACCTGTTATGTCAGCCGAAATCGAGCACATTTTAGCCGCTTTTGATCAATTCGATACCATTATTATTCATCGTCATATCAATCCCGATCCAGACGCCATCGGTTCACAAACCGGGCTGGCGCTGCTGTTGCGGGCAGCTTATCCGCAAAAGACAGTCTACACTGCCGGACCGGCCGCGCCTGACTTGGCTTGGATTGGGCCGCAGCAAGATGTGCCAGCAGCTGCTTATAAGGACGCACTGGTGGTGGTGATCGACACCGCCAATCGCTCGCGCATCGCCGGGACGCATTTTGACCAAGGCGCCATGCTGATTAAAATCGATCACCACCTGAATGAAGATCAACTCGGTGCCATCAGTTGGGTCGACACCAACGCGTCAAGTGCTTCGGAAATGGTTTGGGAGCTGGTGCAACACAGCCAGCGCCTGACGCTCAATCAACCGGCTGCGGCGGCGCTTTACACGGGGATGATCGGTGACACCGGCCGCTTCCTCTACGACTTAACCACAGCCCGCACGCATCTGGCAGCTGCCGATCTGCTTGCGACCGGCATTGACGCACCGGCGATCGGCCGCCGCGAAGACCAGTTCCCGGAAAAGGTCGGTCGACTCATCGGCTGGGCGCTGGAGCATGTTAAAATAACTGCAAACGGTGCCGGATCACTGCTCATCACGCAAAAAGTGTTGCAGCAATTCGACTTAGCTTACGGCGAAGAACAGCGCGCAGTCGGCAATATCGGCAAGCTCGCCAGCATCGACCGCTGGGTAGTGTTCACGGAACGTCAAGATGGTAAATATCGCGTTGAATTGCGGGGTAAAACCAAGGAAATCAACACATTAGCCGTGCGCCATGGCGGCGGTGGCCATCCTTTAGCAAGCGGCGCCGTGGCAGATAATTTTGCTGAAGTGCAGGCAATTACTCAGGAATTAGCGCAACAATAACTTTCATGGAAGATGAGGAAACTCTAAAAGTACTCGCTAACAAAAAGAATAAGGCATTTCTCATCGAGTTGATAAAGCACCCGGTTGTTGAAGCAACTGTCTTGAAAACATTCCACCTCGTGTTTGAGGCTAACCAGCTTAATAAGTAAAAGAAGGCTTAAAATCCGAAACTAGATCGGATTTTAAGCCTTCTTCACTTATTACTTGCATACTGCGACTGGTGCTAATCGCAAGTCGCCGTTTCTACCTCAGTCTTCATCCTTCTTCGCCACAATGATAAAGCGATCTTCAAAAGTTGTAATGGCACCGACACTTGCAATGATGTCCTGTAATTGGTGAAGTTTCGTCATGGCTCGGTTAACGTCAAAGTTAGGAAACTCCCACGGAATGACCGTCGCATAGTATACAATGGCACCAACATCCGTAAAGCGCATTTTAACAAAAGATGAATCTGCTTTTAGAATCCGGAAACCGTCGTTCTGTAATTGCGTCAAAACTTGCAACAGATTGTTGTCAGGGAATGCGGGAGCGTACTTCTCATTCAAGAATCGCGATAACGAGTAATTATTAGTTGCCCCCACTTGTTGTGAAATAAAAATACCGCCAGGACGTAAGACACGCGCAATTGCAGCGATCGGTAATCCACCATGACTATTCGTCACCACTTCGAAATGACCACTAGGCACCTGCGCCATTTGGCCTTCCGGATCGGCATACAACGTTATTCCCTGTGGTACCCGTGTACGTTTCAACAAATCAATATTCGGCTGCCAACCTTCTGTTACCGAAGTCTTTTCAACGGGATGCTCAAACGAACTCATCAGTTCCCCGCCGCCGGTGTCCATGTCTAGCCATTCATCAGCCGGTTTTAAATGCTGTCTCACCAAATCTCGATAATCCCATGGCAAAGCGGCAGTCTCACAGCGACCCTTTAAGTGGCTAAAATCCCAGCCATGCATCGCTTGGTGACTTTCTTCAATCCAAGCCTCTTCATTTTGATTCATTGTCTTTTACACTATCGCTTTCAGCCGATTCGATTGTATTACCAAGCTTTTCCGCAAAAGCCGTTATATATGTCACGCTTAATAATGGTTTGCCACCCAATCTGCTACTTTCACCATATCTCAGACAAGGGATGCTTACAGCCTTCACACGATACGATCTGGTAACATCTGCACACCACACCTTTAATGTGACTTAAGTTTATCATTTCAGAAGGTTCATTTGGCGACTAATCGCCACTGGTCACTTTAATGCCGACGATCCCGATCACTAACAATGCGATGAAAAGCCAAGTTGCTGGCTGCAGTTGATCCTTAAACAAAATTACACCAACAATGATCGAGCCAACCGCACCGATCCCAGTCCAAACCGGGTATGCCAGACTTAACGGCAGATGCTTGACCGCCAACGCAAGAAAGCCAAAACTTAAAATCATCCCTGCCAACGTAGCTAAGGTAAAACCTAATCGGGAAAAACCGTGCGACAACTTCATAAACGTTGCCCAAACGACTTCAAAACCGCCCGCTAAAACTAAATAAAACCACTGCATGTTCTTTTCCTCCTGTGATTAAATGCCAGTCATCAACCATCACAGCCAAACAAAAAAGGGTGACAGTACCCGCAACCGCTACATTGACCTAATGCGGTTGCGATACTGTCACCCGGCAGTGACTGGTTATTTAAATTGCTGTTGTTAGGTATCTTTTCACATATTTGCCGCGGTGTCAAATTAGACATAGCGTTCATGACTTGTAGATAGATATGAGTGCGAGCCTAACAGTCAATTTCATAGCTCAAGAAACCCGATAAGAAGAATTCGATGCCTAGCTTTATAAGAGCAAAATTCCGATGTTATAAATTAAAAATTTAATTTTTCCTTGCAATATCATTACATTTAAGTTAATTTAAAATAATCAAAATTTTAAAAAGCTAATTCTAGAAGGCTTCATCAATGATAAAACCGAATTCTTTTAACCATCACAAGATATCTTATGTAGCATTAATTTCAGTTGCTACTGTTCTACTCGCAACAGTTATAACGCCATCGCTCGGTGTCGGTGCGGCAAGTACTACAAAGGGATCTCAGTATCAAGTTACAAGCATGGCAAATCGTCCAGCGCAATTGCAAACAGATGATCTCCCAAATGCAAATTATGGCTATGTAGAAGGCAACAAGTGGTATTTCGCTCAATATATAACACCTAGTGACGTACAAAACATTGCAAACATCGGTGGCCTTCCAGATTTCTTAGCGACTGATAATGTTACAAAAATGGGGATCGACGCCGCAATCCAGGCAATTGCGAACCATATAGGCGCAGGCCAATACGTCACGGCTTATATGCTTTATTCAGCTATCTTTTCTGACTACATGACCCCTTTTAAAAAGGCAGCAGCCTTAAACCGTGGTGTTTATGTTGTCACAGAAGTCGATGTTACAAATCCGACTGCAGGCACAAACTATGTTGAGTATCGAATTGCTTCTTACTAAGGACGATCTATAACAAGTTTATTCTTAGTCATGTATTCGGAGGACAATTATGCGATGGCATTATCGAGTAAATTTAAAATACTGGTTCATAGTTTTGCTGGTTGTTATCATCTGTAGTCCGATCGCCTATATCGTAAGTAGCTGGTTTGGTCAACTAACTCCTTATTTCCGTTTTGGCAGCATCATTTTTATTGCATGGTTAGCTGCGAAAGTCGGAAGCAAAATTGCTGCTCCAAATCAGTGAACACCAGACAAATAGGCGCATTCCCCTGCAGTGGGAATGCGCCGTTCGTCTTTTTAACGTTTCTTCCTACGCTTCTTAATTCTTCCGCTTGCCCCGCTTATAATCAGACAACGAAATCGTTCTACCTTTTGGCTTAGCAGGCTTGGGTAATAACGCGGCCCCCTCCGCAACCGCTGCTAACAGTTCATGGCCACGCTTGCTTGTGATCTTCTTATTTTGAATCAAGTATTTAAGCAACTCTGTCAGACTAGTGACAAGCGCCTGTGCTCGAAATACGGGTTGCTGCTTAATGCTATCGTTGATGTAGTTGTAAAAATGCTTAGGTTCCCATCTCTTGAGCGTCTCTAAGTATTGCGCGTACAAGGCATCGCCCATCTTCACAACCTCATTAACTACTAGTTCTTGGGTATAAGCGTCACGCAGGTCTTGATTATCGTCGTCGGCCCACGTCAATCGACTGAACTTGAGCACCTGATTGTGATTTCTAGTCGCTGTTGCCAATTGCCAGTGGCGATCCCCAATTTCCTCAACATGGTTTTGGGTGCGATATGCTTCATCAGGTTCGTAGACAAATTCTTTTCGATAAAATAAGCCTTGTGCTGCTCGTTTTGTTTGTTCAATCTCATTGTATTTATCTTGAAACGCTTCAAACGCATCAGGATCAGTGGGATCAACACCGGCTTTCTTGATGGCAAGGCCAAACTTCTTAGCTGGTCCATAGTTTTCCGGATCTTGCGCCAATGCAACCATCTTTGGCGCGGCTTCAGCAATGGCATCGTGGACACGTTTACCAATAACTGGCCGAATGTAGTTGCTTTTTGTCATAAAATCAACAAACTGCGTCAAGACTGGCCATGACTTGCGGTGAAATCGGCAGATCAGACATGACATTTTCCCCTCTTTCAATGACATTGCATAAACTTCTAGTGTTCCCGGTGCTGGCACATCATATAGCTCCAACACCGGATTAACATTTCCCGATCATTAATTCTGTCCATCCAAATACGAATCCTGCCCGAATCGCGACATTCATTGACTGAACATGTGAAAACTGCGTGCCATAGACGGGCAAAATATCCGGCCGGCGACTCTGAATAGTAGCGGTTAGTTGTTTAACCAATTGAGCAGCAATGCCACGATGTCGATATCGCGGATCAAGAATTTCGACACTGATCTCCCAGCAAGTATCCCCATTCTGGCTCGCACCGGCTATGGCTTTTAATTCTCCATCAATGCGGTAAGCAATGCCCAATTGATCCGGGTAATGGCGATCATAACCGAACACCATTGAGATTGCCTTATTTGCTCGATAAGCGGGAATTTCATTAGCTTCAATCAGATGCATCTCCGGCATGAGGTTTGGCGCAAACCGCTGACTCGGCACGAAAAAAGGGCCCATGTTGCTCGCCTTTAGCCCAAAACCGCCTAAAATTGTTGTCAATTTAGTTAAATTGGCCATCGACAAAAACCACGCGCCATCCTCTTCACCAAATGCCTGCTTCAAAGCTGTTGCGGCTTCTGGATTTATCACACGCACAAACAAGCGATTGTCCCGAATCACAATGTCGCCTTCATCGCGTGCCCAAAAACGTGCCGCAACTTGAGGTGGCTTAGCCATAAAAAGGTTCCGTGAACCTTCCAGTTCTGCCGCCGACAATTGAAAATCAAGTCCTAACTGGGTCGTGATCAATGACATACTGTGTCCTCACTAATTGATTCTACCCTTCCCGAATCATCATCAATTCGCGAATCGTGCCAAATCTGGTCACATCTTCCAGCACCGTGTTGGTCTTCATAAAACCAAACTTTAGGTAAAACTTTTGGGCCGCAAGATTATTGTTCAGCACCCGCACATAATTGTTTTCATAGGTTTGGCTAAGTCGTTTCAGCGCCTGATCCATCAGCTGACTGCCGACCTGCTGCCGCTGGAATTGCGGTAAAACATACAACGAATATAATTCACCCCAGCCTGCATAATCCGCCATGCGCGCACGACCAAAGCTGCAAACACCGACAATCTCTTCAGATCCAGTGATTGCCAAAAACGTGTTCTGCCACCGTTCTTCGGGATGCCACGATGATGGTGTGAGTTGCTTTAAAAAATCTGCTGGAATCAGATGGCGATAAGCCGACTGCCAAGTGTCGTAATAAACCTGGCTGACGGCAGCAAAATCGGTCTTCGGCGTTGCTTTAACAATGCGAATGCTCACCATGCCTAGTCACCTTCTTTTTCCCGCCGATTATGTCTTAAGATCCAATCTGCCGCAGCGGCTAAATCTGCACATTCAACCCATGTACCGCTAACATCAGCTCGGCCCGCAGCTCCGCGACCGGTTGCAACATGGATACCCAAAATGCCGGCGCGATTGGCACATTGCATATCAGCCTGATAACTGTCACCGATAATCACAGCTTCCTGATTAGAAAAATGATACTTTAAGTGTGCCTGAGTCACGAGTCCGGTTTTCGGTTTGCGGCAATCACAGTTGGCATTTTCAGCGTGCGGGCAGATAAAAGCGTCTGAACAGCCCAGTTCAAGGAACGAGCGCCGCAATTCAGCCTCGTCCAGCTCACCAGCCGCGATCCGCGTTTGATTGGTTAAGGCAAAAACCTGAAGTCCCGCTGCACGCAAAGCATGAATGCCTTCCACACTGCCAGCATATGGCACAAATTCGGCTATAGGCGTAAAGTGGCCATCCCCGCCAATCGTCCCGTCACGATCAACGAAAACAATATTTATCGGCATTAAGTAGCGCCCCTTCATAAATAGAAACACCGAATAAGAAGCGAAAGATTGGCCTGTTAACCCTGCAAATACAACCCTCGGAACGTATCCACATCCGCATCTGTCAATTGCAATCCCTGCCGCAAATACTGATCAAAGCTGCCAAATTTCGTATCAATCACCTGAAAATAGTGCGCCAGATACGCAGCATCCACCTTCAGCGCCACCGCAATGGTCTGCAGTTGCGAGACCGGAACGCCTTGCTTTTTCAAATCAGCCAGAATCACCTGATTCGCGGTCTTGCGCTCTTGATTGGTCAACAAATAATCTGCCATGATCGTTTCATTGGGAACTGCCAACAACTTCAAGATGATCGCGGCGCCGACGCCGGTGCGATCTTTTCCCGCAAAACAGTGAAAAACAGTAGGTTCCGGTGCTGCCAGCAAATCGCGGATAAACGCGTGGTAGCCCGCCTGCGCCGAGTCGCTCATCGCCAACTGCTCATAAGTCGCTAGCATGTTTTCACGCACATCACCTTGTTCGGTTATCATATGACCCAAGCTGGCGTCGTTGGTGGTGGCGTCTTTCAAAATATCCAACACCGTGTATGCCGCACCTGGCAGGGTCGTGTCGGGAAACTGCGCACGTTCGTCTTCGCTGCGCATGTCAATGATGTGCTGGATGCCTACCGTTGCGGTTAGATAATTTTTCTGAGCATCATCCAATTCAAAAAGCTGTCCGGAACGATACAACAACCCTTTTTTGACCATTTGCTTGTTCTTGTTGCGATAACCGCCAAGTTCGCGGAAGTTTGTGATTTTTTTCAAGTTCACATCCCCTTGTGCCAAAAACGTCGCTGCGTTGAATCGGGATTCTTTGCTGCATTGCGATCGCCTTTGTCAAAATAAGATACCCAGCATCATGCCTGATCCTGCTGCTGTTCATTCGACGACCCAACCGCTGGTAAATTCAAATTGCGCCAATTCACTTGCTCATAATCTTCCATAAATTGGGCTATATACTGACCGGCATGTAAGTCCAAAAGCCGCCGACCGCCTTCAGAAAGATAAACCAGCAGCGACTGCTGATTAGAGAAGCTGCCGATCAAATCCGACGCATAAAGCTTAGCAAGCGCATGATTCAGATCCTCAGGCAGGGCATTCATCATCACCTGCTGCCGCCTGCCTAAATGGATAAGCTGGTAAAAAATCATAGCCTGCGATTCTTCGGAAAAGGTCGCGTAACTATCATCAATTTGAAACGTTGTCCCATGATGGTGCCCGTATTTAATCAGTGACAGCACAAAGAAATCCTGATAATCAAACGTTAGCCAATTCGCCGTCTTTAAAAATTCAGTCAGCTCTTCAGTCAGCTGCTCCTGTGAACGCAAGAAAAATGTCGGCACTTTTTGAAACCCGCTGAAAGCCCGGTGGTTACTGATTCGGATGGCCAAGTACTGGCTCATAGGACGACCCAGAATCACATAGATTGATTGACTTTTCCGCGCACAATAAAAGCTGAGGAGACAGTCTTCGGCGTCTAAAGCGCCAGCAATGGCCGCTTTGACTTGCAATTCGCGTTTTTCATTCATCCGATTCACCTCGATCCGCCTTCAATATCAGGGTTTGCTACTAATTTAACACAATGAGGAGCCTCCCATACCCCAAATTCACTTGATATCTTACAAGAAGATAAGATTGGATAATGACATCCAGAATAAGTTTTGACTGCATCTAGGTGATTCCGCTCTTTTATTTTCCTCAACAGCAATTTTGTTACAGCGCGTCCAAAAAATTGGTTTGGTCAGTTATGCTTGCAGGCATTAGACTTCAAATGAAGCCTTTTTGTGGTATAATGTTTTTAGAAATAAGGAAGGATGATCAAAATGACTGCTACAACTGTAACTTCATTGCGATTCAAAGATGACCAGTACAAAAAAGTTAAAGAATTGGCTGACTTTCATGGCGTCTCTGTCACGAAGTATATGCGTGAAGCCGTTCTTGAACGAATGGAAGATGAAGAAGACTACAATGACGCAATGGCCAACCTAAACGCAAGCCACGGTGAAACTGTCTCTAGCGCTGAGATCCGCAAGCGTCTTGGGTTAAGTTGATGGTATCCCCGTCTTATCATTGGGCATTCGATAAGAAAGCTGCCAAGGAATTTAGCAAACTGGATCGCTCCGTTCAGCGCCGGATCGTTCGTTGGCTGGACGACCATATCGAAGGCTATAATAACCCACGTGCATGGGGAAAGGCTTTAGAAGGCAAACTCGGCACATTATGGCGCTATCGCGTTGGCCACTACCGGGTGATTGCAGATATCCGAGATGGAAAATTCCTCGTCTTAGTCGTCAAGACTGGCAAACGTGGCCAAATCTATGAGCGATGAGATCCAACCAAGATAGCCGGTATCTTTCTGTTCAATAAGTGTTGCTCGCGATCAATTGCTAAGGCAGTGAAGTATCTTGTCTTTGATCTCGCTCAATATAATGGCCTTCTCTGGGCTTGACTTCAGCCACATCGCCTTAGTTGTGACATACCACACGCTTGTAGATGCTCAACGATTTGCCATACAGTTCCTTTTGTTGTACTTTAATCGCGGGAGTACTTCTATGGATTTTGTTCGCTCTAAAACCGAATCCATAGAAGTGCTCTTTGTTGTCTCGGGCCAAAAACAACGCGGCGACAGTAAAAACTGCTCGATGCAACGACTCGACCACATTCAAATTTTAGGAATGGAGCGATTATTTTGGAAAAAGACCTAGCGCCGATCACCCTTATCTCTGCCGGCCAATCCAACATTGACGGGCGGGTACCCGTGGCGGAACTGCCAGCCGACATTCATTTGCCGCTGGCGGATTGCCACTATTGCAGCAACTACACCCCTAATCACGATAAAGGTGTCTTTCAACCCAGTTTGAAGACCAGCGATTTATCTCAGGATCGCTGGGGCTTCGACTTGGTGACGTATCACAACATTTTGCAGCGGACGCCTTATCAAGGTCTGTACGTCATCAAATGTTCCGAAGGCGGGACATCGATCGACCCAACCGGTGATGGTGATCGTCACTGGACCACGCATTTTGCCGAACTCGCTTCACCTGATGACTCCTTGCTGCTGGCATTCACCCATCTCATCAAACAGTGTCTTGCGGCGAGCCAGCAGCACCTCGATATCAAGGCCATGCTGTGGCATCAAGGCGAAGCCGACCGCGGATCCTATTCGCAAGTTGCCGCCGATCATTACTACGACAATCTCAAGGCTGTCTTCACCTACTGCCGCCAGTTAGTCGGCAACGCTACCTTACCGATCATCTGCGGCACCGTCAGCCATCACTCCGAACAATACGACCCGCAAGTCGAAAAGAGCATGATTCAACTGGCATCGGAAGACCCCAACATCCACATGATCGACATGCAAAACGGCACCTTGCTGGACGCCTATCATTTTGATGCCAAAAGCGCCGAGTTCTTTGGTAACCAAGTCTTCAACTGCTTGATCGATCAGAAGATTATCGAGGGCAAAAAGTTAGATCTGCCCGCAGTTAAGATTTATTGACTTACGAATATTTACTTACAGAAAAAGCCTCCAATATCGGAGACTTTTTGATGATGCCAAAATGTTGTTGCGTACTAATCGTCAAACCGGATACACAACATGAAACGATTCGAGAACGATTCGCGCTGTCGCTGGGTCAAAGGGTTTACCTGCTTCCGCATACTCGGCTTTGAAAAATGCTTCATGAACCTGCCGCCAATAGTCTAGGCTGCGATCCCCTTCACCTTCACGAAACGCATGATCAGCAGTCACCGCTAAAAATGGCTGGACTTCAACAGCATCCGTGTAGGTCACGCAAATAGGCTCGTTGGATGCATTTAAGATCACATCATACGCGCCTGCTTGCGGCAACGGTTCATCGACAGCATACAGATCACGCGCACTTGCCGTTGCCGTTTTTTTGCCGGCAAGCACGAGCGCTGCCAATGTATCTGCTTCAGCGCCAAACTGATAGGCGCTTTGTAACGGTGTGGATCTCGGCAGATCCAACGCCTGCTTTGCCTGGGTGAAATAAGTTTCTGGTGTCATTATCTTGCTCCTTGTTTAGATGGTTCAATCGGACGAATACTTGCCGATTTTGGCCAATATATCTCGAAGATTTGAAGAAACAGCCGCCTTAAAAAATATTTCTCTTAGAAATGGCCAAAATTAAGAGAAATATTTTCAAGTAGCCTAAAAATTGTGAACTGATGAACAATCATCTTAAATTCTTTAATTCAAAACATTTGTCCACGCAATACCAAAATCAAACTAGCTGTGCGCATTCAATTGCATATAAAGTTGTTACTGCAACTTATGGTTCTCGGTCATATATGCAATAAAACGCTGACTCACCGCATGAATCTTTGGACGATGTTTGACCAGTTCGATCCAGCCGTCTTTCTCAAGCTGGTCAATGCTTTTCTTAATACTGACTTGACTATAGGTGCGACCGTTAAACCCTTGCCTTGAAAGAAGCTCTTTCAGGGCATTATCGTCCATCGTTGAATTCTCCCTTGATCCAAATAAGTATGGTTGAATCAAGTAAGCCAAAATTGCTTTTTGATGGTCCGTAAAATCCGCTGCCAAAATTCGCTTAAACCAGTCCTCAAGTTTAACTTGGCTTTGTTTAAGCGCCGCGATGATGTCTTTTTGGCCTGTTTCAATGATATGCATAAGCGCTTCGACAAAGAAAGTGACATCGCTAAAATTCTTAGGATGCTCGACTTCCGCAAATGCCTTATAGTATTTCTTCTTTGCTTTGCTGATACTGTTTGAAAAACTAATGCCGGTCAGATAATCAAGCTTCTTCCCGAGGTACGCACACGCCAGGTAACGACCGGTTCGTCCATTGCCATCGTAAAAAGGATGAACGTATTCAAAGAAAAAATGTGAAATCAGTGTTTTCAAGATAAAAGGTGTTTCGTTATCGTTCATGAATTGAATGAGTGCTTCCATGTCTTGTCTAACTTGTTCTTCGTCAGGCGATGACCAGTGAATTGCTTGACCAGAAGCAGCGTCATTGATATAAACTTCTTTCGAACGAAAAACTTTGCCATCAGGTAGATCGGACTTTTTGATCTCTCCCGCCGTGACGTATTCCCAGGCCGTCCTAATTTGAGTAACGTCATTAATCTTGATGGAACGGTTTCGCCAAATACCGAGATAAATATTGGCAAGCGAACGGAAGCGCATTGGCGTTTTCTCTTTTTTCAGCGCACTCATAACCGCACTATAAAGTTCTTTGCGTGTGCTTCTAACACCTTCGATTTCATTTGTACTCATCAGTTCGTTGACCAACGTCTCTAAAAAGAACTGATCACTGGCGACGTCAGGAAGCTCGCTAATCAGGCGTTTAATGGTTTCTGAACGTTGCATCATTGAGATCGTCATTTTATATATATCCGGCGTCAAAACGCAAAAAATCTGGTGCGATGCGATTGACTTATGATCACGTTCATTGGGGCTCATCCATAAATTAGTTTTAACGGCACTTTCTCCATTAAAACGCCGTTCATATTCTTCTGATATATTCGGTATACTTTGGCTATAGCTTAGAACGCGCAAAGTTTTGTATGCCATTGTTAATCCTCCGAGAAGATGACTTCAAAGCAAATATTTCTGCTAGAAATGGCCAAAATTTGAAGAAATATTTTCAAGATTGAGCATACCTGATTAATTGCTGTTTTGCCAACTTGAAGATTTCGCTTATCGGCAACCACGCATGCTTGCCTTTAGCACTACCTCACTTATGATACGGACTACCAATATTTATCATAAATGCGCGGTAAATCTGCTCCATCAACACCAAGCGCATCAACTGGTGCGGCATGGTCAATTTACCGAAGCTCAAGGTGTCGTTGGCGCGCTTCATGACCGCCGGCGACAAGCCAAGCGAGCCGCCGATCACAAAGGTAATATCCGAGTGGCCATATGTACCAAGATCGGCAATTTCTTTGGCAAAAGCTTCGGAAGGACGCTGTTTACCTTCAATTGCTAAGGCAATCACCCATTCCTTGTCCTTGATTTTGGCCAAAATACGTTTACCTTCTTTGTCCTTGACCTCCGCCATTTCGGCTTCCGAAAGATTCTCCGGTGCTTTTTCATCCGCCACTTCGACAATCTTGACTTTGGCGAACTTGTCCATCCGTTTTAAGTACTCCGCGATGCCTTCACGAAAGTACTTTTCTTTCAACTTACCGACACCAATGATTTTAATATTCACGCTGCTTGCTACTCCCGTCATCATGCTTTTGCCACAATCTTAGTTTAATTCAAGTATACCAGACGTTCTGTTGGGTTTAGCTATTGTCATCGTTCGGTTTTTAGCGCAAAATGTACAGGTTGAGTTTTTTTCAAATGAGGTAAATTGATGATTGTTATTCGGCGTCTGATCAGAGATCGGGTCCTGCAGATCACCGGCTTGTTGGTCGTCATAAGTCTATTCATAGGCCGGCCTAAAATAAGCGACATAAGTTTTGCCACATTATGGTCCATTCTTGCCATGATGACGGTGATTCAAATCTTCGAACACCTACATATTCTTGATTACTGGGCATATCGGTTAACGTCCCGGGCGAACAACACGCGCCAGTTAACGTGGTGGTTTATTTTCCTTGCCATTTTTGCCAGTATGTTTCTTTCCAACGATGTTACGGTTTTAACGCTGATACCGTTATATCTACGCGTGGCCAAGAAATATCAGCTGCCGGAAATTCTCCCAGTAACCTTGATCGGAATGGCTGCCAACTTTGGTAGCGCCTTCACCCCGTTCGGTAACACCCACAATATTTTCCTGATGCATCAATTCCAGATTAATCTAAAAGAATTCTTCAGCTGGTCAATCCCGTTGCTGGCCTGCAGTTTCCTGGTGTTGGTGTTACTGAGCCTATTTTTGCGCAACGTCCCAGTACCCAATGTGCCCACTGAACATATTCATATCCAAATCCGGCCGACAATTTTTGCCGTCATCGTTGCGTGCGTCGTTTTCGCCGGAGTCATTGGCATCGTGCCTGCTTGGGTCGGCGCGGTATTAGCGATTCTGCTGTCAGTAGCGCTCGATCCAAAAGACATGAAAGATGTGGACTATGCGGTTGTTTTGACTTTCGCCGGTTTTTTCGTGATCGTCAGCGTAGTCGGTCAGATTCCATGGGTCACCCACTTCATTGCCAGTCTTGAAAATTCAGAAGATTCGGTTTACTTAAGCGGGGTCCTGACCAGTCAGGTTATTTCCAACGTTCCGTCCACCGTTTTGTTGGCCCGATTTACCGGCTATGTTGAAGCGCTGTTTTATGGTTCCAATATCGGCGGTGTGGGTACGTTGGTCGGTTCGATGGCTAACTTGCTGGTTTTCAAACAATATTTGGTTTACGGCAGTCGCCCACACGCACGTTTCTTTGTCGGGTTCACCGTGTTCAATTTGGTTGCACTGGTCATTTTGGGATGTGCCGGCTATTGGTTAACCGTCCGCTAATCGTCGTATAATGAAAAGCAAACGGAGGTGGCCCGATTGAAATTCACCATCACAGATGTGGCGCAAAAAGCCGGTGTGTCCAAGGCAACGATTTCCCGCTATTTGAATGGGCGGTTTGAACATATGTCGGACGCCACCAAGGCACACATTGCTGCGGTGATTGCGGAGCTCAACTATACCCCCAGCCGCCAAGCCAGCTCGCTGAAAACCCACCGCAGCCACTTAATCGGTGTGGTCGTTGCCGATATCTCCAACATTTATTCGACTTTACTCATCAGCGGCATCAACAAGGTTACGCAGCAGTCGATGGATCAGATTCTGATCAATGACGCGGCCAATGACTTGAAGCGCGAGGAAAAAGCTTTGGAAATGCTGCTGAGTATGAATGTTGACGGGATTATCATGCAGCCGCTGAGCGCCGCGGCCCATCATTATGATCTGATTCGTGACAGTCAGACGCCCATGGTTCTGGTTGACCGCTTGACCCGACCGCTCGCTTGGCCAACTGTCACCGCCGACGACTACCGCTCGACCACTAAACTGGCACAAGCCATCCACAAAAGTCATTACCGGGATATCCTGATCCTTATCAATCCGATCGCCCAGGTTTCCACACGCCAGTCCCGTTACCAAGCCTTTTTGGACACGTTTAAAAATACGGCGACCACGGTGACATTATTGGAAACCGAAAACGATAGTGTCGCACCGCTGGCCACCTGGCTCGAAGCACATCCCCAAACACATCCACTGGTTTTTGCCGCGAACGGCCGGTTGTTAATGGCAACGCTGCGCTGGCTGCATGCAAAAGGCCTGCGCATCCCTCAAGATATTGCCATCAGCGGCTATGACGACTGGGATTGGGCCGAGTTGGTCACGCCGGGCATCTCCGCAGTTTCACAACATCCCGATGTCATCGGCACAACGGCAGCTCAACTACTGGCACAACAAATCGCCGGCGAACCGGTTGCGGTTCAACGTCTGGAGATTCCCGCCGAAGTGCGCATTCGCTCATCATTTTGATTCTGAAAATTGACACCAAAGTAAATCGCTTCTAGAGATGAATGGAATCTCTAGGGGCGATTTTTGCGTTCCTAGGCTGTGTTACCTCGACCGCACATTTTAATCAAAACAAAACGGGCGTTTTACTTGACCGTGATTGTAAGCGCTTGTATAGTGACGATGTACCCTTTCAGGAAACCGGTTTCCCAAATACATCGTTGTCACTCATTAGCGCGTTTGCAGGCGCAGAAGTCTCCGTGTAAGGACCTTGGACGCAATGGCCACTTACACTCCCACTTCCAAGCGCGCTGGCTCACGCTCACACATTAACGCGCTCCTCGGCGCAGAAACCTGCGTGTAAGGACCTTGGTCGCAATGGCCAAGACCGGGCCATCACGCCTGAGGCCACTTACACTCCGGTTTCTAACCGCGCCGGCTCGCGCTCACACATTAACGCGTTCCCCGGCGCAGAAGTCTGCGTGTAAGGACCTTGGTCGCAATGGCCAAGACCGGGCCATCACGCCCAAGGCCACTTACACTCCGACTTCTAACCGCGCCGGCTCACGCTCACACATTAGGGAGGGATTTAACATGCCAGCACCAATCGTTGCCAATCTTTTATTGCTCGCTTCCGAATGGCAGGCCGGCCAATCACAGGCTGATCTTGTGTCAGAGTTGGTCAACTTGGGCTTTTCGACCATTGAAGTCAGGCGGGAATATTTTCGCGATATTTCCCGGGAACTGCCACAAGTGACCGAACTTGCCAAGAATCACTCGCTGACGCTTTTCTACAGTGTTCCAGACGAAATTTTCGTTGCTGGGGGTCAGATTAATCCAAAACTTCAAGGTTACTTGGATGAAGCAAAAGCCATGGGTGTGACCAAGATCAAGTGGAACATTGGCGCTTTTGCCGAGTTTTCCGGTGATCTGGCCAGCGCTTTGCTTCCGCTCACGCAGCAAGGCATCGAAATCAATATCGAAAATGATCAAACCACCACAAGCGGCCGCTTACAGCCGGTTTTGACATTTCTTCAGGCCGTTACGGCGGCGAATATTCCGATCGGCTATGTTTACGATTTAGGCAACTGGCCGTTCGTTGGCGAAGATCCATTGAAGGCTGCAACTGCTTTGCGTCAGTATACGCGGTACATCCACGTGAAAGACGACCTGACCGGCGGCGAAAATCCATTCACCGTTCCGTTAGATCAAGGCGATCTGCCGTGGCGCGATATTTTGACGATCTTGCCAGACACAGTGCCTATCGCCTTGGAATATCCGACCGCACATCACGACATCATCCTGGCAGGCAAAAAACTGCTGCAAGATGAGCAAGCTAGGGGGTCACGCACATGAATAACCAACGTTTGCAAATTGATCCGGAACAATTCGCCTTGAATTTCATCAAGTCATTAAATATCCAGGTATCCCCGGAAAAAGTGGATATTGAAGCAGCCAGTAAAGAAGCTTTAGCTGCGTATTTGTCGGCATTTTATCTCGCTGAGCGGTTTAACTCGACTGAGAATAAGTTCTTTGAGGATCCTGATCAAAGCGGCATTCGTTCTAGTTACCAACGCATTTTAAGCGAGTTGAACAAGTATTGAGGGGGCGCTTCACATGGGGAGTCTAATAACCGGTATTTTACTTGTTTTGACTTTCGTTTTATTCATTACGTTTGCGATGCGCGGTGGCAACTTGACGGTCGGGTTCTTCGTCATGGCGATTGTGTGGACCATCATCGGACTGATACCGCTCAACGTCGCGATTAAAGAAATTTTCACCGATCCCGTGCTGAATTATGGCAAAACCGCTTTGTATATCATTCTCGGTTCCTGGTTTGGCCGCGTGCTGGTGGACACCGGCATTGCCGGGTCGATCAGCCGGCGTACCCAAAGCGTTGGCAGTAAGGCACCGGTGATTGCCACCATTTTAATTGCCATTATCACCGCCTTGATCTTCTCAAGTGCTTATGGCGTGGGTTCAGCGATTGCAGTCGGGGTCATTCTTTTCCCGATTATGTTTTCAATGGGTGTCCCAAAAAATATTGCGGTCTCGATTTTCACGTTGTCGATCGGCGCCGCCATGTATATTAATCCGGTTTTGTTTAACCAATTCACCGTTTTCTTCAAAGGCGTTGTCTGGGGCGATCACTATCTGCGATTTGGCTTTGTCGCCATGGCTATTCAGATGCTGGTCGTCATCGCTATGATCCTTTTCTATGCCCGGAAAATCAGGAACGGCAAGCCTTTCGTCGTTGAGTCAGAGACGCCGGAAACAAGCGTGCCGCCTGACGTGAATCCAATCACGTATCTGTTGCCGGTGTTGCCCGTGGCCATGAGCATTTTCTTCAAATGGGATGCGATTCCGGCGTTATTGCTGGCAACGATCCTGGCGTTTGCGATGACCGGCAATATGAAATCTTACGTGCATTTTGTCCAGATGATGAACACGACGACCAAAACGGCTATTGGTGATATCGCTGGTTTGCTGATCATGTTACTGGTCTTGACCATGTTTCAAAGCGCGGCTGTCCACACCATGGGCCAGTTCACCACGATTTTCAAACACATCATCCCTGACAGCCGCTTGCTGATGGTGTTCATCATGATGGTCATCGCACCACTGTCCTACTTCCGCGGCCCGTTAATGCTTTACGGAGCAGGCGCGGCGACTGCGGCGATTTTTACCGCCACCGGCTTATTTCCGCCTTACTTCTTATACGGTCTGCTCGTTGTCCCGACCATGATGGCGGTATCAGCCGACATCACCCAGTCCTGGAATCTCTGGTCGGTTGAATATGCCAAGCTTGATACCAAAACATTTCTGTTAACCGGACTGCCTTGGGCTTGGATTGCGACGATTTTGAATTTGTTGGCGGCTTATGTGTTGTTGTAATATCTGCGTTCATTTAAAGAGGGGGAACATACCATGTCAGAATTTCTTACCATCGGAGAACCAATTGCGCTTTTTGCTTCACAGGATACAGATCAATCACTCAAGGACGCCTTGAACTTCCGAAAATATTTAGCCGGAGCCGAGGTCAATGTGGCTGTCGGAGTTTCACGTTTAGGCCACTCGGCGCAATATATCACGCGGCTGGGCGAAGATCCGTTTGGTGATTTCATCAAGGACCAGTTGCGTGAAAATCATATCCAAACCGATTATATTGATAGTACGCCTGATTATTGGACCGCGTTCCAGCTTAAAAATAAGGTTTCAACCGGCGATCCGGATATTTTCTATTTCCGGCGGGGTTCTGCCGCTGCCCACTTCGATGCCAAAACGCTCGATCGCATTGACTTTTCGGAGGTGAAATTTGCCCATCTTTCCGGCATTTTCCCGGCGATTTCGGAACAGGCACTGGCTGCTTTTCGTCACTTAATTGACCTGCTGCATGAACACAATATCCGGACGACCTTCGACCCGAACTTGCGCCCGCAGTTGTGGTCCAGCCCGCAAAAAATGGCGGCAACACTCAATGAGCTGGCAAAAGAAGCCGAGATTATTTTGCCTGGCGACAACGAAGGGGAACTTTTGGTGGGCTCGCGCGATCCGGAAACGATTGCCGATTTTTACCTCAATCAAAGCGAGCGCACGCAAACGGTGGTCGTCAAAGTCGGTCCTAAAGGTGCGTATGTTAAAAATAAAGGTGAAGCCGGTTATTGGGTGAAGGGCTTTAAGGTAGCGCAGGTGGTTGATACGGTTGGCGCCGGCGATGGTTTTGCCTTGGGATTGATTACCGCCTTGATGGAAGGTAAAACCCAGCGTGACGCGGTCATCCGGGCAAACGCAATTGGCGCTTTCGCGGTTCAGGCGCCTGGCGATAATGATGGTTATCCAACGCCTGAGCAACTGCAAGCCTTTTTGGACAAAAATCTGGCTGTGACGGGAGACGATTTTTAATGAAATTACAGGTGGCAATTGATCGGGTACCATTAGCCGATGCGGTTGCATTAGCGCAACAATTAGATGGCAAAGTAGCGATTATCGAAATGGGCACTAGCCTAGTGAAGGATGACGGGCTCGCCGGTTTTCGCGCAATGCGTGCGGCGATTCGCACATCACAATTGCTCATTGATCTAAAAACGATTGACGAGGGTGGCTACGAATTCAAACAGGGCTTTGCGGCAGGGGCCGACATTTTAACCGTGATGGGTGCGGCGTCACTGGCAACTCTGAAAACAACGGCAGCGGCGACGGATGCGGCAAAAAAGGAAATGATGATCGACTTGATGGAGGTTGATGCAGCCAAGCAGCAAGCCATCAGTATTTTCCCAAATGCGATTTATGCGCTGCACCATAGCACTGACCGCCAAGATCACCTGGACCCGACCGCAACGGTGGCCGATTTTCACGCCGCCTTTCCGCAACTCAAGCGACTGGCGATTGCCGGCGGGATTGATTTAGCCGGGGCAACGGCGCTGGCTGCACAAGGATTGACCGAAATTGCCATCGTCGGCAGCGCCATCACCAAGGCAGCCGATCCAGTCGCAACGGCACAACAATTTATGGAGGCAATAAACGCATGAAAGTCATTCCGGATATTATGGCAGAAATCAACCAAGTCATGGCGCTCGTCGATGAAAGTCAATTAGACGCGGCCATGCCGTACTTGACTAAGGATAAACGCATCTTCGTCATCGGCGCCGGTCGCAGCGGTTTTCAGGCAAAAGGCTTCGCCATGCGCCTCATGCACATTGGCTACACCGACTATGTGATGGGCGAAACCATTACCCCGTCCATTCAAAAAGGCGATACCTGGGTGGCGGTTTCCGGCTCAGGCACCACAAAAAGCATCGTCGCCGATACTGAGGCAGCCAAGAAACTCGGCCTCAACATTGTGGCCTTTACCAGTGCGGTCGACTCGCCACTGGCCAAACTCGCCGATGCGGTCGTGATCGTTCCCGGTGCAACCAAAACCGGCGCCGGCGTTAAATCAATCCAGCTCTTATCGACTTTGTTCGACCAGACCGTCCACATCACCTTGGATGCCCTGACGTTGAAATT
The DNA here is from genome assembly GCF_030770335.1 of Lacticaseibacillus zeae subsp. silagei. Lineage (NCBI taxonomy): Bacteria > Bacillati > Bacillota > Bacilli > Lactobacillales > Lactobacillaceae > Lacticaseibacillus > Lacticaseibacillus zeae. The sequence goes on from NZ_CP132484.1 coordinate 2,900,492, forward strand.
AGCTAAACGTGATGACACCAGTAACGCTGATGCTTTGCATGAACACGTCAATGTCGAATAAATCATGATCGTTCTGAAATGAAGCTTTGTTTTTCCTAGCTTTCGAAAAGTGCCCTTAAATTGCGCGATTTATTTGGCAATTTGAGGGCTCTTTTGGGGGTGTGAATCCCGCCGCTACAATTATGTATCCGTTTTCATTGCTTTTCTTCCGGAACGTGCTAGAATTAAGCTTTGCTAAAGAGATTACGTATTTTTAAACAAAACTTTTGTAACTGGACAGCTGTTGTTCAATGATACTTGGGTTTCATGGTCATGTGTCTTGGACGCAGCGATTTTCAGTTGAACTTTCATATTCTTACGCACATTAACGCGTTCGCAGTCGCAGAAATCTCCGTGTAAGGATCTTGGTCGCAATGGCCTAAGTCCGGGCCATCACGCCCAAGACCACTTACACTCCGATTTCTAGGCGCTCCTGCTCACGCTCACCAGGAGGAATTTATTTATGAAGCGCAGGACGTTGTTTTCGATCATCGTCGTCACGCTAGTCGCAGGTTGTTTCACGCTTTTTTATGGCGCGCACAGCACCTGGACCGACACCCAATCAGCACATGCCGTTCAAGCGGCTACCAATCAAGTTGATACCTTGTTCAAAGACTCATCGCATCAACTGCCTGCCGCGGAACTTAGTCAGGAAAAAATCGCTGCCGCTGAAGCCAGTTTACAAGCAGCACGCCGCAAACTCACCGAGCCAGAGCAGGCTAACCAGCTCGCCAGCGCCCAAGCAGACGTCGATGCCGCCAAGCAAATGTTAACTGTCAAAAACGCAGTGGCACAAAAACCAACCAAATTGACTGAGTTGCAGACGTTAACGAGCGAATCGCAGCAAGCATTAGCCAAACTGGCCAAACAAAAGCCGACGTTCGTTCAGACTTATCAAAAACAGGTTGCCCAGCTATCCGATCAAGAAGCGGCCGTGGCTAAAGTTGCCAGCTTATTTACTGACGCTGATTTTAAAGAACCCAAATCCGGCCTGAGTACCAGCGAGATTCAAGCCGCCTTGGCAGCACTCAAACATATTGATAACCAGCAGTTGGCTGACCAAATGCTGCCGGCGATCGCCACCGCCCAACAAGCAGCTTCGGATGATACTTCCAGCGCTGAGGCAAGCGTACCGTCCTCGACGGTACCAAGTTCCTCAGCAAGTGGCTCCGAGTCATCTGCCACGAACAGTCAGTCGACATCTTCCGGTTCAAGTACCAGCAATGAATCTGATCAAAGCCAGCAGGAGTCCAGCAACTCATCGTCGGCAAGTTCTGCTAGTTCTTCGAGTTCGCAAGGTTAAGCTGTTCCAAAAGAAAGAGGCTGCGCGTAAAATAGCGTGCGGCCTCTTTCTTTTTGCTTTGCGTTTGGAATTGCTGGATCTCTTAAACTATTAAGCAAAATGAAAAATAAGGAGAAGACCCACAACAAACAAGATAACTTCGAGAATTATAGAAAACCTAACAATTATATCAGCATCATGATTATTTTTGTCTATCATAATCTTCTTTTGAAAGGATGGATCTCCTTTTATCAATTCATCTAAAGTTAGTCTCAATTCATCACTAATCATGATGAGCTGTTTTATGTTGGGATATTTGCGTCCAGATTCCCAGATCGCAACTTGAGTCACCGTCGTATGAATTGACTTCGCTAACTGATATCTGCTTAAGGCCATTGCTTCACGCTTTTGTTTAATTGAGTTCCCAAAAGACATATTATTTCCACCTCTTTTGCCGAGATTATTTTACATTGTCTTCGTCATACGGTGTTAAGAGCTTATCGTAAGCTAAGAAGCCTGGAATGATGGAACTTTTGTCGAAAAAAAGCGATTAATCCCAGGTAGATAACTTTGGCCATCATGTCTCTCCTTCATCTAAAGAACATGTTCTTCTTGTGATATTGTACGTATACCAGATGTGGTAACAGTGTACAGGGCCAAAAGTTTTCCAGTCAACACTTTTTTGAAACGTTTGTTATAGAATAACAGCGACAATCAAAAAATCTTTTCCGGCATTTGGAAAAGATTTTAAGAATTCAAGTTCAAATGTACATACTACATCGCCGTCATAAACTAATATATCAGATCTTTGAGCTTTATTATTTCAAAATCGCTCTGGGTATCCAGCTATATTTTTCACTTTAGAGTAAAGCTTTTTATAACTTCTTTTTTTAGCAAGATTGTCCCGGAACTTGAGCTTCCTTTTTAGGCCAAATAGGGGGGATTCGTTAGTTTCTCTGCTTTATGCCGCCAACTCACCCACCAGTTGCGTCAGATAATCAATAAAACTCAAGTAATCCGCAATCGCCACATTCTCATTGGGCCCGTGCGCTGCTGAGTTGGCATTGCCGATGCCACAGGAGATGATCGGGGCGTGATTGATGTCATAAAAATACTTCATTGGACCACTGCCGGGCGAGTTTAATTCGACCTGAACATCGTCATCCCCATAAGTCTTCCTTGCCAGCGCCACTGCTTCTTGCACGCGCGGGTCGTCCGGATCGGTTCGGAAAGGTGGTTCGCCCAGAAAGTCCGACACCGTGACGTCATCATAACCGCCGGCTGTTAATGCCGCTTTGATTAGGCGCACAGTCTCGGCTGGCGTTTGGTCCGGAACCAGCCGTAGATCGATCTTGGCCAGAGCGGTATGCGGCAGAATCGTTTTGCCGATCCCCGGACCTTCATACCCGCTTGAAAAACCGTTGATCGTCATGCTCGGTCGGTTATACAACGCTTCTTTAATCTCGTCTGCAGGCACCGTTGCCGGACGGGTGATGCCATAATTCTTGGCAAATGCCGCGTAATCAAAAACCGCACTGTCGATCAACTGCTTTTGGGTGGTGGTCAGAGGCTTCACGGAATCAAGAAAATGCGGAATCGTGATCTCATCATTGGCATTCTTCAAGGTCGCCAGCGCCTGCACCAAGCGCCATGCCGGATTCTCGGTGATCGCGCCTAAGCTGGAGTGAAGATCAAAATCGGCCGTCTTGACACTGAGCTGAAACGCCACGCCACCTTTGACGCCGAGCGAAATTTGAAACTTGCCTTGCTCATTGCGCCCGCCGGATTCCCACAAACAGAAATCCGCCGCCAGCAAGTCAGCATATTGCTTCAACAAGTCTTCCAAGTGCGGACTGCCTTGTTCTTCCCCACCTTCAACAAGAAACTTAATCGTACAAGGCAAGCCACCTTGCGCCTGTAACCGTTGGATCGCGGCCAGCCGTGCAGCTAACTCGCCTTTGTCATCATTAATCCCGCGAGCATACAGGTGAGTGTCCGTCATTTTTAATTTGAATGGATCACTTTTCCATAAATCCAAGGGTTCAGCCGGCTGAACGTCATAGTGATTATAGAAAAGTAACGTCGGTGCATCCGCGGATTGAGCTGGGAAAACCGCGTAAACCGCTGGATTCGCCGCGTCGGTGGTTAAAATCCGACTGGTGGTCGCGCCAAGTTTAGTAAATTGTTCCTTCAAAAAGGCAGCCGTTTCATCAATCTCATTGTCGGCAGCCAACGAAACCGAACGCAGCTTCAGATATTGAGTTAAAAATGCTTGCATCGGAAGATTCATTTTCAAGCCTGCTTTCTTATTACCTTATTTGAAATACGCATAGCGATATTCGGCCGGTTGCAACATGCTGTAGTGCAAGCCGCCGACCTTAGTGTTGATCAAGCGACTATTGGCACTTTGGAAGACCGGAATGTAGCCAGCTACGTCAATCACGCGGGCATTAGCGGCTAGTTCTTGCTGATAGCGGGCGGTGGCACTTTGACCCGTGGTGGTGTTGACCTTTTTCATCAACGCGGTGAATTGCTCATCGCTAAACTTCGAAAAGTTCGAAATGTTATCCGCCGTCGCCGTGTTCAGATAATCTGACGGATCCTGAATCGTTGAGTTCCAGCCCATCAAGACCGCGTCAAACTTGCCATCAAGCGATCGCTGAATGCGCGTCATTTTTGGCAGGCTGCTGACTGTGACCTTCAGCTGTGGCAATACCTTGGTTAGCTGGCTCTGAATGTATTCACCGACCTGCTTATCTGTATCGACATCAGAAGTGAGAATCGAGAAACTGATACTATCAGTGTTCAGCTCCTTCAATGCCGTCTTGAGATACGCTTTGGCCTTGGTTGGCGAATATGTCAGCGGCGTCTTGGCATCTTCAGTAAAGTCTTTGCCGGTCGTCGGATTGGTTTTAAGGCCCTTAGGTACAAAGGCTTTGGCCGGTTGGGAGCCATCCTGCAGAACTTTCCTTGTAAGCGCCTGCCGATCGAGTGCAGCCGAAATGGCACGGCGTAAGTTCACATTATTAAGCTGCGGATTTTTGGTATTGAGTTGCAGATAGTTCATATTGGCGGCCGGTGTCTTCGTCAAGGCTGGGTTTTGCGCTTCTTTTTGAATCAAGTTGCCAGATAGCGGCGCATCGTCTAACTTGCCAGTCGCAAAAAGGTTGTCGACTGTACTGGAATCTTTCAAAACATTGACGTGAACGTGATTGATCTTGACGGTTTTAGCCGCGTAGAAGTTTGGATCTTTCACATAGTCCCAGCTATCACTGGTGGTGCTGAAGTTTTTAATTTTGTACGCGCCGTTCGTCACAATTTTGTCGGCGCTTGAACCGAATTTCTTGCCATAGCGTTTAACCGCTGCTTCATTGGTCGGGTAATAACCGGTCATCTGACTGGAAAAATAGGGCGTCGGCTGACTGAGTTGGATTTTCAGGACATATTTACTTGGAGCGGAAACGCCAAGCGTATCGGGCGACTTTTTACCATCCACGATATCCTGATAATTGGCAATGGCGTCATACTGGTAGGCGAATTCGGTTTTGGTTTTTGGATCCACAATTCGCTTGAGTGAATAGACAAAATCCTTGGCCGTTACCGGGGTGCCATCACTCCATTTGACATCTTTGCGCAGTGTGAGCGTGTAGGTTTTACCATTGTCGGTTGGTTTCACGACCTTAGTGGCCATGGCCGGAATGATTTTGCCGGATTTGTCATGGTCATACAATGGCGTCATGATTTGCTGCAGGATGGCGCCGCTGGTTGCATCGACTGCGTGGGCCGGATCAAGGGAGCTGGCCTCGGTGCTGACGGCAACGTTTAGGGTACGTTGGTTAGTTGCCGCTTTGGTTGATTGGCCGCATGCGGCTAGGAGCAAGGTTAGGGTTATGCAGGTTAGTCCCAGGGAGTTATACTTTTTCATTTTGTGCCACCTCGTGAGAGTATTTTTGGTTGGAGGGCTTGGCGTTGGAGTTGGAGAAAGGGAAATTTGGCCGATGCTGTTGCACTCCATAACGCGTTCACTGGCGCAGGAGCCTGCGTGTAAGGACCTTGGTCGCAATGGCCTAAGCCCGGGCCATTGCGACCAAGGCCACTTACACTCCGGCTCCTAAGCGCGCCAGTTCACGCTCACAAAAAAACCGTCCATAACAAACATTCTTGTTAAGGACGGTTTCCCGCGGTGCCACCTTAGTTTGATCATGAGACTGCGCCTAGGGTTTTTGCCCTTGGCAGTTGATGATCACGCTTAGCCCGGGGCCAACACCCCGGCGACAACTGACGTATGCCAACACGTTTCCCCGTACTCGATGATCTTTCGGGGGAACCCTCAGTGGTCCATTTACTGACTTGCGTTCGGCCGGACTCTCAGCATCGCCGGCTCTCTGTGCGTGCACCATCAGCTTGATCTCCACTTCAAAGGTTTGCATGAACGGTTTATTTGATTGACACCAACGTTAACCGACTGCTCGGTTATTTGTCAAGCATCTCGTCATTAAATAACCAAACAGGCAAAAATAATCTTAATCGGCGCTCATTGTTGCTGTTATCGTCACCGCGGCGTCTTTTCGGTTTGGCAGGGGTTGCATTCATTTAGTAAACCCCTTATATTACGAATATATTAATGTGTAACAAAAAAGATTCAATTCGTGACCTGTTTGCAATGGTCCTGTTAAGTCCAGCCCGTACCATTAGGTTATTGGAGGTGGCATCAATGAAACAGAAACATATTTTCCAAATCCTGGTCGGCACCTTGATCGCTGGGTACCTGACCGTTTTCTACGGGATGCGGAGCACGATCGATACCTCATTTGCGCAACACGCGGTTCAAGCGGCAACGCAACAAACCAATCAACTATACACATCCGCAAAGCGAACTTTTCCAGCTAAACATTTGTCTAGGGCCGCGGTAACTTCAACTCAAGAAAAGTTGAAGCAACTGGCCAACAATGTTGATGATCGCAAGCAAAAGAAAACGATTCTGAAAGATAAACAAGACGCTGATGCAGCCAGTTACATGCTGACGATTGAAGAAACCACGAAGGCTCAGAGCAGCAATCTGGCGCAAATTGCCCAAGATGGTTCGCAGGCCAATAAGGCTTACAAGGCCATTGCGTCGACTAAGCCTGAATTTGCTGCTGATTACCAGCAATCAGTCAGTCAACTTTACAGAAAGTCGCTGGCAATTTCCCAGATTCAGAAACTCTATAAGGATCAAAACCTGCAGCACCCTAAGTCCGACCTCAGCAGTAGTAGTGTCGACTTAGCCGTTAACGCTGTTGAAAATGTCGAGAACCAGGACTTTGCCAAGAATGTTTTGCCATTAGTTCAAGTTGCCCGTAAGTCACAGGAAAGCAACGACTCGAACGTTGCGCTGGGTAACACGACATCAAGCGGTCAAAGCACGCAAAAACAAGACGCAACTACCACCAGTTCGGAACCGGCGAGTGGCGTCGGCAAGAAGGATAACTCATCTAGTCAGGCACCGACCAGCAGCGCCAGTCAGTCAAACCAAACCGATCAGTCCTCCTCCGCGGCGACAAGTAGCAGTTCCTCAAGCAAGTCAGACAATCAGCCGCAACCATCATCTGCTCCGACTGCTTCTAGTAGCTTGGAACCGATGACGACGGTTCTCAGTGGTGGCCTGTATAAGACTTATGATGACGCTGTCGCAGCCATCAAAGTTCAAGGTAAGTCTGTTGATGATATGACGGTAAAATCCGTAACGATGAGTGATGGTTCTTATCAGTGGACATGGGGCCCAAATGGTGACAGTGGCAGCAGCAGTAAGACAAGTTCTTCCTCAAGCACCAGCAGCTCTGCACCAACCACAAGTTCTGATAATGCCCAATCATCTAGCCAAAACAATTAATCTTAATATTTTTTGAGCGAACTGGAGTCCCAAAACGCGGACTTCAGTTTTTTTGTGTGCATCATCCACTGCCAACATCTTCGCTGACAAACCGCCATGTTCTTCCGCGAGTTTTCCCATAAGCGACGTAGCATATCATTCATGACGTCTGTTATGATTGGTGCAGTGGGGATTCGTCAAGACAAGGAGGTTGCGTCAATGCCAACCATTTTCAATGGGGTTCCTTGGTATGATCAACACCAGCAAGTCGTTAATGCTGTTGGCGGTTGTTTGATTCAGGAAAGTGGCAAGTTTTATTTATTCGGTGAATATCGGCAAGCGGAATCGACGGAATTCGCCGGATTCTCGCGCTATGTTTCAACCGATCTAGAAAACTGGACCTTCACGGGACTTGCTTTGCCGGTTCAGCCGTCTGGTCTATTAGGGCCGCATCGAGTCGGCGATCGGGTGAAGGTTGTCCGCGCCCAAACCGGTCAGTACATCATGCTCATGCACACCGATGATGAACGTACTTTCGATCCGGTTGTCGCGTATGCCACGGCTGATCAGCTAACCGACACGTTCACTTTTAAGGGTCCACTGCTTCTCAACAACCAATCCATTCGTATGTGGCATATTGGCAGTTTCACCGACGATGATGGTACGAATTATTTGCTAACACATGAAGGCGATATCTATCGGTTAGCAGCTGACGGTACAACCGCGGAGGCCAAAATCATCAGCAACATCGCACCCGGAACCGAAGCACCGGCGATGTTTCGCTTTCATGATCATTATTTCTTGTTGGCATCCCAAAAGACCAGCTGGGAGCACAACGACAACGTTTATTTTTCTGCCGACCAATTAACCGGCCCATGGACAGCACATGGCCCATTTTGTCCGCCGGGAACGCTGACGTATAACTCCCAAACTGCCGATGTCGCGCTTCTGCCCACTGCCAAGGGTACCGTTCCTTTGTACTTAGGTGATCGCCATACTTACCCGCAACTGGAAAATAGCACTCACGTCTGGTTACCTTTGAGTGTTCATGAAACCACATTGTCCGTTCCCCATTACTGGCCTGCGTGGGACTGGTACCAGCAACGCGAACAGCCGCTGACGTTGACCCCACTGGCTTGGACCGGACAGACCAATGACGCTAGGATGACGCTCAAATTCCATGGCACGGGCATTACGATGACCGGACAAACTGGTACGCACGGCGGTTTTGCCAAAATAACGTTACGTGATGAAGCTGGCCAAGTCAAAACTCAAGTGTACACGGATTTTTACAGCCTCCTGCATGAGGATGCACCGTGCTACCGGTCACCAACAGAACCACTTGGTCACTATGAACTAACCATCGAAGCGCTCGGTGCACACGGCGATTGGTATGATAAAGCGCGCCGCCGTTATGGCAGCAATGGTAATCGTGTGACCATCACTGGCTATCATATTGACCATCCCACAAACAAGCATCCAAAAGCCGTCATTACATATCATGCTAGCAAGCAACCATTCACGCTTAATAAAATCGGATTTAACTGGGCTCAGTCAGCGATAGCCCGACCTGAGGGCAGCGGCGATTACCAATGGTTACAAAGTGATATTGGTGAAGGCGAACTGACCATCGGCGATCAGCAAATTAATTTGCGCCCGGGGCAAGGCATTTTGATTAATCTGAATACGAGTTACGCTTATCATCCAGTAACGTCGCTTTGGCAGACGAGCTATCTTAGTTTCAGCGGAACGATTCTCGATGATCTCATCCCTGGCCTGCAAACCGCCAACACGCTTTTCTTTCCGGTACTAGGAACAGAAGTACTAGGCTTCATTCATGAACATACGCGTTATCAACAGACACATCGCTATCAAGACGATCAGAATGCCGCGATTGTCCAAAACTTTTTAACCAAATTAAAACCTTACACCGCGCGTTTAAAATCAGATGCGAACAAGCAAGCGCTGGCTGAACAAACACTGAACCTGTTGCAACAACATTTTCAAGAAAACCTGACAAACGAGCATCTGGCCGAAATGACCAACTACAGTGTGCAATACATGCTCCAAACGTTTCATGATTTGTACCAAACCACGCCACGTCGGCTTTTGACGATCTATCGGGTCATTCAGGCCAAACAGCTACTCATTGAACAACCTGATTTACCGCTTTCCCAAATTGCCCGCCAATCAGGGTTTCATTCCGAAACCTACATGATTCGGGCGTTTAAACGGCAGGAACACTTGACGCCGGGTGAGTTTCGGACGATTGCCCATCAGTTGCGGTCTTAATTCAACGTTAGATATTTATCGAAAGTCCTGAAGTGTGTCAGGGCTTTTTTCGTTGAGATAATGCAGGAGGAAAGACAGCTGCAATACCGAATAATCGAGCTGGAAAATACGTACTATTGATTGCTTATGCGGGTCTTCAGATTGAGTTTCAGTAACCTTCAAGCTCGATTATGGCACTACACGTCAAATTGGTCTATATTAATTCTGACAAATTTAAGCAAATGGCCTTTATAAATTCAGTTATTTTTAATAACTAGATTAATTTTACATTTCAAGCCCGAAGAATTAACTCGTTGTAATAATTTATACGTTTGCAAATCCCAATACATCGACTACAAGTCAATTCAACTTAGAGGAGATTTCATCACTAAATACCATGATTCGCTTGATAGTTAAAAAACGGATGTGCCGCTTATTTGAAACTTTTATTTGTTGTTTTTAATCTTTTTGTTTATTTTATCTTGACGGTACAATCGCTTTCCGGTATTCTTTGGCCATGCTGATATATCACTTTTGCCACTTTTAAAGGAAGATTTCCACATGAAGAAGTATCTTTTTAAAAGCGTCTGGACAAAAACATTCGTAACTGGTCTGGCTTTATTTGCTCTGACAGGCGCGACCACGGTTTCTGCTGCTGGGGGGTATTGGACAATATCCCAAGAACGTGTGTCTGCGTATGGCGACTGGAGCGAGTTTGGGTCGGCTAATGTTAAACAGACCAATTCGAATGTTGCATCATTTAATGGAGATGCACTGCCTAATAGTCTCGGCTATAATGTGCGTCTTATTAATAATGCTGGTGAGTTCCGATCAGACCAGGTGGGGCTGTATGTCAATTCAACCTCGCATGCTGATAATAACAGTGGACTAGCTGGTTACAGTTACTATGCTGATGTTCGTTCACAATACTATGAACCAAACCAGTCAACGGTAAAACTACATTTTAGTGCTGACGAATTATAAACCAACCACAAAATCCAAGAGGGCGCAGACTGCGATAATCCCTTTATGGTTGTCAGATGAAATATCATAATTCATCTGATGATCATGGAGGGATTTTCTATGCCCAGATCTAAGCATACAGCTCAAGAAAAGTTACTCATATTGGAGGAGTTCAGACATTCGAATATAAGTATCAGTAGTTTCTCCCGTCAACACGGTCTTGGTGATCGTACATTACAACGTTGGCAGGCGCGCTATGAACGCGATGGGATTAAGGGATTAGAGGAAGCTCGAAAGAATCAACATTATACCAAGGAACAAAAGCTTGAAGCAGTACTTGCTTATCTCAGTGGTGAAGGGTCATTAGCCGAAGTCACGATGCAATTTGGTCTGCGCTCATCAACACAATTGCAAAGATGGATAGCCATGTATAATAGGGATCATCAATCTTTGACGGCTTCACCGTCTAGAAAGCAGGTCCCCACCATGAGTCGTACAACCACCTTCGAAGAACGCATTAAAGTCGTTGAATATGTCACTAAGGGTAAGCACTCCTATACTGAAGCGGCAGCCCATTTTGATGTGTCTTATCAACAGGCACGGTCTTGGGTGATCAAGGCTCGCGAAGGCGGTTATGAGGCGCTGGTAGATAACCGTGGTCACCACAAAGACAAGCGTGATCTAACCGAATTAGACAAGGCCAAACTGCGCATTCGTCAACTAGAAGCTGAGCTCAAGGACAAAGAGCTAGTGGAGGCCTTTGTAAAAAAATTACTGGAAATCCAGCACAAGGAGTGATCAAACAACACCGACAAGCTTACCGTGCCATCGAAGAAGTTAGTCAAGGCCAACATGGCGCTGTCACAAAGTTATTGGACGTTATTGGCATCAGCCGTCAAGCTTATTACAAAGGCTTAAGGCGGGAGGAAACAGTGTGGGAGGCCCACGATCGACGGCTTAAGGAGCGGACTCAATATTGGTTTGATTTTCATCACCAAGGCATTGGTGCTGGGAATCTCCTGATCAACTTACAACAAGATGAGCTGATTGACTTTCCGGTCACGATCAAACAAGTTCGTCGCGTCATGCGCGAGCTTGGCATTCGATGTCAGATCCGCCAAAAACGGCATAGGCGCGTCAAGCAATCTGAACAGTACCTGCAAGACAATGTGCTCAATCAATGCTTCTACGTGGAACGCCCTAATCAAGTCTGGCTAGCCGACTCAACCGAGTTGAAATACGGTATCAACGGCGAGTACAAGATGCGCCTCAGTGGCGTTCTTGACCTCTATGGCCGCAATCTGTTGGCTTACAACCTGAGTGCAACCGAAACAACCGCTGCCGAGATTCAGGTCTTCCAGCGCGCTTTCACTCGCGCTGGCAACGTCCATCCGCTCATTCATACTGATCGTGGTTCCGCCTATACATCCAAGGCATTCAACCGCTACCTCAACCAATTTGAAGTCACACGAAGTATGTCACGGCCGGGAACGCCCTATGACAACGCACCGATAGAGCGCTGGTGGAACGAGTTTAAACTGCGGTGGATGGATCGTCATCCAATGGCAAAGACTTACAAGGAATTCGTCAAGCTCGTTGAAGACGGGATCCACTATTTCAATCACGAAAACCGTTCAGGACAAAGAGACGGCCTTACCCCAGAAGAATACTGGAATAAGGCCGTCTAAAAGCTACCAAAATTTTATATTATTTCATCTGTCAACTTGACAGGGCCGACCGCAGACCATGTGTGCCCTTTTTTTATAAAGAGGCGATGACATGTATTTAACTAACGGCAAGAAGATAGTGGGGTTTATGCTGATTGCTTACTTCGCAGTCGTGACGTGGGTTGCTGTACAGGTCGTTACTAGTAACCTAGGCGTCGGCATTCACGGTGACACACCTTTAACAGATTTTTTGTATATGCAGTTCGGTGGTTCACAAAGCTCTGTCCTTTTCGATAGTCTAACAATGATGTTGTTAACAGGTGCAGGTGCTTTTTTATTTATTTACATCAAAAACAATCGCGCTTTTTACATGGTTCAACAGCGTATCGGCTATACCGCTTTTCTCAAACGTGCCGTGATCGCATCTTTTTTAAGCGCGTTTGGGCTTTCAATCATCACCAAGCTGTATGAATTGACTGTCATCATCATTGCAGCAGGACGTCTACCATCAAATGTCGTTTTGCCAAAAATCGCACGATTTGGTAATGGTCCTTTCGATGACAACACATTATTAAGCTTTGCCATCTTCGTACTTTTATCCAGCATTGGCTGGGGCATTTATGCAATCTTCATTTTTGCGATTGGCTTATTTGTTCGTAAAAATAGCATCTATATTGTCCTCGGTGCGGTGCTTGGCATTGGCCTCATTACCGGCATCGCACTGCTCGGCAATTTAAATCTTATCGTATCGCACGTTCTTTATGTGATCTTTCTGCCAACCTTAATCGCGCCTGGGCAAATTCGCCTTAATATTTTCCAAAATCACCAACCGAATGTTTATATTAGTTTTCTCTTGGCAGCTTTAGCGTATGCTGGCATGAGCTGGTTAGTCATGCAGTTATGGCTTAAAAGAAGGAAGGTTGCTGAGTAAGATGCAATTAACGCGCAAACAAGTAAAGCTTATCCCCCAATGGCAAGTTTTAGTCGTAGCGGTGTTGGCTTTTGCCAGTTGTGTTACTTGCTTATTAATGAATCATTCCCATAAAGACATCATCGGTAGCTTGATTCGATCCAATCTTCCGGTTCTGATTTCACAATCATTCTTGTTAGTCTTTTTCACGTGGCAAATTTCCCAATGCCAGCCAATTGCGCCACTTGTCGGGATCAGACAGCAGTCAGAAAAAATTCAACGATACCTCATCTTCATGCTTTTAACTGAATCGACTTTTTATTTTGCAATTTACACCGTCACTTTTGTTTTCAGTGGCATTAACCCATTTATTGACGGGTCGGCAATGATCGGCAGCCTCATTTTACTGCTGCGTTTCTTACTCATTGCCATCTTAGCGATTATGATCGCTGCTGCTTATCAGCATCGGCATGTCGGAGCTATTTTGACCCTTGCGTTACTGGGAAATTTCGCCTACCACTATTTGCTGGAAATGAAGGTCCTATTGATCATGTACAGTCCGATTTACGATCCGGTATATCGCGCAATTCACCATCTATACGAAGGCTAAGGAGGAAAGCCACATGTTGAAAATCAACCATCTTGCCAAAGCGTTTAAGCACACCCCCGTTTTGACCGATGTTTCGCTTCAGGCTGAGCCTGGCGAACTCATTCATATTGCCGGTGAGAACGGTTCGGGAAAGTCAACTTTATTTAAAATTATTACTGGCCTTCTAACTGCAGATCACGGTACCGTCAAACACGATCCTGATGACGTTATCGGTGCCTTAATTGAAAACCCAGGATTTTTGGAATTCGAAAATGTGATGACAAATTTGCGCTTCCTAGCCGAATTGAATCATCGCTTTGACGCCGATCGTATTAAGGCATTATTAACCCAGTTCCACTTAGATCCTGCCAGCCGCCAACCAGTCAGCAAATATTCAGTCGGCATGCGCCAAAAGGTCGGGATCATTCAAGCGATCATGGAAAATCAGACGGTCATCTTGCTTGATGAACCCACTCGCGGCCTTGATCCAGACAGTATCCACCAGTTCATCAATTTGATGACAACCCTAAAACATGAGCAAAAAACCGTGATCGTGGCAAGTCATGACCACGTCGCCGGTCTCGATTATGATCAGTCCTTAGTCCTAAAAGACGGGCAACTTGCCAATGCGTAAGGGCTTAATTTTCACCGCTTACTTCCTGGTCATTTTACTCGTTTTCATGGCTGTGCCTGCTTCATTTCCGCAGCTTTCACCACAACAACTGGCTAGTTTGCTGGTAGCCTATCAACAAAAACCGCTTCTACTAATGTTTGTCAGCGCAGGAAGTTTCTTTTTTGACTATCTATCCTGGGTCATGCCGCAAACCGAATACCGGGAAATTCAAACTTTAGTCCACATACGCACGCCGCGGTTTAAACCAATTGTCGCGAGTTACTGGCGGTTGGCCTGGCGCTATTTTTTGCCTTTCCTCGCGCTCAAAGGCTATGTCCTTATCTTATGCGCCAATCGCGTTGTTTGGATCAGTATCGTGGTCTGGGTGGTAGAATGGCTTGCATGGACGGTTGTGAGTTTAACGCGACGTCAGGCCATCCCCAGCGCAGTTATCTTCATGAGTTTTTTACTGACACGCTTTCTTCTTCACGGTTTGTTTTAAAATCAATCTATAGTAAAGACGCCTTTTAAATGCTGGCCGGCATTTAAAAGGCGTCTCTGTGTTTTAATCGTTTTTAACCGCTGACTTAACACATCGCTGCAAGTGCCGCAGTAATCCGCGGCTCGTAAAACAACCGATATCCATCAGCATTAGGATGCGTTCCCGTTCCACCAACGGCATTGCGATTATGCCCGTCAGCGTCAACTTTGTCATAGGAATAATCATGTTGATAAGCCGGAATAAAGGCGTTAAACCCGCTTTGTGTGTAGAGGTCCACGACAGGAATGCTCCATTTGCGGCAAATCGCAAGTGAAACGTCATGTAGTTTTTCTTGAGTCGCCAATGTGCGCGCCGGCGTTTTATGGGTGGTGATGTAAAGCGGATGCGCCCCTTGGTATTTGGTCAATAACATGCGGCATACTGTCTCGAACGCACCGCAATAAGTAGCCGTGTCCAGCTCATCGGCAAATCCGGTACTGATGCTGCCAAGAACTTTCGGATCATCAGTCACACTGGCATAAGCGTCATTAGCGATACCGTCAAACACGATCAAGTCCGGTACTATTTTGGGTGCCTGCTCGACTTGATGAACAATGTTGATGACTGGATCCTCATTGGGCACCACGCGCATCGTGGCACCATTAATGGCGTACTTGTGATAGATCATGTGGTGGGCTCTGGCGATGTCATCGACAAAACTTTCGTGGGCAGCATGGCCTTCGACGATACTGGTTCCAAAAGCGTATAACATTTTTTTATTAAGGGGATCTTGCATGTTGGGTTTCCTTTCTGTTTGGTTGTTGTGTGGCGTTGATGAGTGGGGTTGTTCTATTTTGGGTAAATTGGACTTCGACTGTCGCGTTCTATAACGCGCTCCCCGGCGCAAAAGCCTGCGTATAAGGACCTTGGTCGCAATGGCCTAAGCCCGGGCCATTGCGACCAAGGCCACTTATACTCCGGCTTCTAAGCGCGCCGGCTCGCGCTCACTCACAAAAAATGTCCAACAACCATGGGAGTGAAAGTTGTTAGGCATCGATAACGATTTAAGCGAATTCAATGAGCTCGAAAAATGGCTTCTGCTGGACAACACCACCTCCTTAAAGGATGCCAACTTCAAATCCTATTAAGCTTTAGTTGATGAATCATTCGGTGTTGTTGGCTGTTGATCGTTGCGACGCCAGAATTCAATGGAATCATATGGCACACCGGTCAACTGTTCGCAAATCCGTTTGGTGTCGGGTTTGACATCTTTCATACTGCCACCTTTTTGCAAACGGGTTAATTCAGCAGCCAAAACATTGAATGTCTTCTTGCTGAGGTGGAACCGACTTGCAAATAACATTGCAATGATGATCATAATACCAACGCCGCCAGAAACAATGAATAAGATCATGTTGGTGGCACTTGCCGGCTGTGAAACCGCACCGCTTGTGGATTGACGGAAGCCGGAAAAATCAAGCATATAACCCACAATCACTGAAGCTAAACCTTGGCTGATTTGGTTGATGAAGACCATGACCGAGGCAAATAGTCCGGCACGATTCTTTCCTGTAACCAAAGTATCAACATCAGGAATGAATGGAAAGACATTCCACGGAACAAAGTAGAGAATATACAAACCAATTTCATAAAGCAGGGTACCAACAATCAACCAGATCATGACCCCTGCTGGTTTGGCTAAGCCGATGAACGCCCAGTCAATAGCACTGATCAAAATCAGCGAATAACCGAACAGGTATAGAGCTCGCGGTGAAATCTTTGTAACAATATAACCCGCTAAAATCGTAACTGGCACCGAGACGATACTCAACGATTGCAACATCCCGGAAACACTTGTTGTTTTGCCAACCACAAAGACGATGTAATAAACAAACGTAGTGGACCAAACAATAGCAGCAAAGTAAGAACTCAGATAAATGCCCATGTGCGTCCGGAAACTTTTAATTCTAAATGTGGAGAAGTAGTTACGAAGTTCCGACTTGAGCGAACTCTTCTTGCCGCCATTATCTTCAAGTGCTTGAGCTTGTAATTTCTTGGCTTCCTTTTTAGTGACAAAGTGTTCCCAAGTAGTTTTATAAGTAATGACGATCAAGAAAAAGGTTACAACCGAGAACATCACTTGCATAATCAGATATGGTACCGGTGAGGTTTTTGGATAGAACCGGAACAACTGAGCAGGAACGAATTGGGTTAACATGTTGCCCAAACCGGCAATGACCATCCGGACAGTTGACATCGTTGTCCGCTCGTTATAATCCTTGGTCATCTCGTTTGGCAGTGTTTCCCAAGGAATCTGGAGCACTGACATTAAAATCGTAGTAATCACATAAGTAATCAGATAGTACCAGTAACTCATTCCGGCAACCCAGAGCGTAATCGCGAATAATACGGAGGGCGCTGCAGCTAGAATGAAGATATGACGCCGACCAAACCTCCGGCCAATCTTGAACTTGTAAATGTTATCGGAAATATTACCCATAACCAGAGAAGCAATCGCATCAGCAACACGGCCAATCAGGAAAATGGTCGCACCTTGGCCTGCTGACAAACCGCAAAACGTGGTATAGAAGAACAGTAGCCATGCACCAACCAGTCCCTGCATGGAAATACTGAACATCGAAAAAACACCGAATCCTAGTGACCGGCCGATACCGATCTTTTTGCCACGCGAATGGTAAATTTTCTTCGAGGCGAATTCGTCCCAACCATCGTGGACAACGGCTTTTTTATTTTCCATTGTTTTTTCCTCTTTCACACTTTCAATTTATTATTTTTCATCAATCAATTGTTCGCGTAACTTCTTCGCAATTTGGTCATCCGACAGCGCCAGGTGCGTATTGGACAGCAGCATAACCCGTGCATCTGCCGGTTCCATCAAGTACTTGCGTTCCCATTGATCTTCGTCCGGACCGTCACCCAAGACGCGTAGATACGAACGTAGGCGGCGTAACTTGACGGCGTTTAACTCGATATTGGAGTATGCGTCATTGTGGAAGAAATCAACCCACTTAGGAGACGGATTGTCACGCCGCAACCGCATGATTTCATCGTTGGCCCGAACCGCTTCATCAGCACCCAAGAACGCATGAACAATCTCAGCCTTCTGGTAGTGACGATAAGCTTCAATGCTGGCACGCAAGGCATGCAGCGAGCAAGCGTGAACGGCGATTCCCATGAGCATGTCATTATAGAAAAGCCGCTGCGGCTGTTGACCCATGATGTCGGCGTAAACCTGAACCGCGCGACGATACAACCGATCCCATGCTGCGTACTTAGTGTCGATTAATTGCGTGACTTTGGTCAGTTGATCATCTAATGAAACATCACCTGTCAACCAAACCATCTGTTCAAGTTGCGGGTAATGACCCATCCATGCTTTAACAACCTTTCGGATCAGATACGTTGCGAATTCGTCGCCGGCTTTTTGATCATCATGCGGACCATATTGAATAGGCGACTTGAAATAATCTTGATAAATGTCTGCAATCTCTTTTTGCGCCTCGGAATAATAATGGTTGACATAGTCTTTGATGATCTCATCTTCGCTGCGAACCTGAAAATCACGGCGCCAGGAGCGGGCAATTTCGCGGATGAATAGAATATGCGGTTTAACATTGCCGACATTGATCAATTCCAACGTATCCATGTTCGCTTTTCTGACTTTGGCAATCTCTTCCCCGACAAAATGCGGACTGTTCGGCAATAATGTCAAAAAGCTGGATGCCTGCAAATCATGGAAGGTAACATGATAATAAATCCCGCGGGCACGATGCGCTTTGTTAGGAATCGTCAAAACCGGTGACCGTGGATCATCATCCCATTGCCGCCGCGACACCATTTTGCCATAGCCGTTGTCGGCCCAGATTTCAATGACATCTTGTGGCAACTTCAGCAAACCTTTATTGAACAATCCGGTTAACTCACCATAGATGCTGACAGAGCATTGAGCGCCTGGATCAAGTTCCTGCACCATATCATATTGAAGCTTGATGGTGTCATTGATGACTTTCGCCTTTTCTTCGTCTGTCCACTCGTGCGTTGTGTCGTCTGCCCAGAATGGCCGGTCGCCTTGGCCACGGAACCCTAAACCGTAAACAACTTCATGGCCGCGTTGTTCTAAAATGCTGTCGCGCCAGAGCTTTTTGAAGAGATCGGGATACTTCAGATATGAAGCTTCCAAATTTGGATAAACCCGGGCAAACATCTCCGCGCCAAGTGGCTCAGCATGATGATGCGCAATAATTAAGCCCATATCCCGCGCACCGGCACGATGGAACCGACTCTCTTTGTCAGTACCGGGTACGATCAGGTTGCCGCCGACCCGCAGCAGCGTTTCGTAAATCCGATCCCACACATATGCCTTTGACTCATGATCCTGCCAATCAGCTATTAAAAGTTCGTCATTGACAAACCAACCACGATACTTGGTTTGAAAGTCCGGTAAATGTTGACTGAAGTCTGACCAGATGACAGTTGGCTGCTTTTGAATTGGTGTATCCATAAAATACCAAAAGTCATCAATGCCCAGAACCTCACGGGAAACAGCTAACGCACCATACATCAAGCCGCGGGTTGTTGCTGCGGTGATTTCAACTTTTCGCGGACTGACATCATGAATTGCAAACGCGTCAGGGACTTTTTGATCTGCATCAGGCTGCAAGACCAAGTCAATCTGATTTGTATCAGCTTGATCAGTTGTGACCCGCTGAATATCACGCTGCAAAATATCGACGGCATTTTTCAAAACCGGATCCGCCATATTGTCCGTAATGACACTTGTGTTTCTGGAAATAACAAATGTTTGTTTTGCCATACACAACTCCTTCTCTCGGTAAAACCTGCTAAAGAAACTCAATACTGCAAGCACCCGTTGTCATAAGGCACTCGCCAACTTCTGCGATCTGATATATTAGAACCTTAATTACAAGATGATTGTAGCGCTTGCAGTAACCGCTTCCAATAAACTACTTTCTGCAACCATTGAACTAGTTACTGTTGGTGAGCGTGAGCCGGCGCGCTTAGGGGCCGTGGTGTAAGTGGCCTTGGGCGTGATGGCCCGGTTTTGGCCATTGCGACCAAGGTCCTTACACATAGGCCCCTGCGCCGGCGAACGCGTTATAGAACACGACAGTTCAACACCTAACTTCCAACAATAGAAAAAAACTGCCCCCAACTTGCCCCTCCCTCCAAACCTTCTCGCCCGCTAACGTAAAAACCAACCCCAAAACAAAAAAGGCCAACCGCCTCCGCGAATAATCGCGAAACCGATTGGCCTTTCACCGTATACATACTGCTAAAATCTATATTTTCCTATCAAACAACCATCAAGCCCGAGCTTCTGCCCGAACCGGATCGACCAAAGCCTGACGATGCAAGCCATTCCGAGCACGCAGCGCGTACAAAATGGTCACCGTATCAACGACTTCCTGCAGCATCGCGCCAATGATCGTCGGGATAACCCCGAAACTGGCGATGACCATCAAACCGGTACAAATCGCAATCCCGATGAGCACGGACTGCTTGGCAATGACCATCGTTTCTTTAGCGATCAAAGTGGCTGCAGCAACCTTAGCCAAATCGTCACGTAACACAACGGCATCGGCAGATTCACTAGCTGCCGTTGCGCCGTGTGCGCCCATGGCAATCCCGACATCGGCAATCGCCAATGAAGGTGCATCGTTAACCCCATCGCCAACCATGACAACCGGCCGGCCATTTTTTGGCAACTTGTCCAAAACTTCAATTTTTTGTTGTGGCAACTGTTCTGCATAAACCTGGTCAATGCCGACTTCTTCAGCGACTTTATCGGCAATCGACTGCTGGTCACCGGAAATCATGATCAAGTTAGCATCATTCAATTCGTGCAGCTTGGACATTGTTTCCTTTGCTTCTGGCCGAATCTGGTCAGAGAAGGTAATGGCACCGGCGTATTTACCGTCAACGTTGACATAAACCGCCGTCGTATTGATCGTATCCGTTGTCCCGGCAAACTCTGCTTTACCGACCTTAACCTTGTGACCATCAACCGTCGCATTCACCCCGAAACTGGTAGCTTCGGAAACATCGGTTGCTGGCAGACGATCAGCCACCGGCACAGCGTCGGTCAAGGACCGTGCCAAAATGTGGGTTGACTGACCTTCTGCACTAGCCGCCAAATTCAACAATTCATCTTGTGAAAAACCTGCTTGTGGCAAGATCGCCGCCACTTTTAAAATACCGCGCGTCACCGTACCGGTTTTATCAAAAGCAAACGTCCGGGCATCGCTTAGCTTTTCAAGCGTGGTGCCTGACTTGACGATAATCCCGTTACGACTGTTGCGACTCATGCCGGAGACCATCGCAATCGGTGCCGCCAAAATCAGCGGACATGGCGAAGCAACAACCAGCACTTGGGCAAACCGAACCGGATCGCCTGACAAGTACCAGCCCAGACCGGCAATCACATAAGCGATCAACGTGAACGGTACCGCATAGCGATCGGCCATCCGAACAAAATGCGCCGGCCGTGCTTCTGATTCCTTAACTAATTTGATAATTCCTTGATACTGACTATCTTCGGCCCGTTGGGTAACTTTAACGGTTAATGCAGCATCACCGTTGATTGTCCCGGACATGATATCAGTACCTGCGTTTTTGGCAACTGGTTTAGACTCACCGGTTAAACTGGCTTCATCGACCAAACTCTCGCCTGCCAAAACCGTACCATCGACTGGAACAACTTCCCGCGGCTTAACCAAAATCGTTTCACCGACTTGGACCGCATCAACATCAACATCTTCAACGTGACCATCAACCATGCGATGAGCCGTTGTCGGCGCATTTTCCAATAATTGTTTCAATTCGCTGCTGGCTTTTGTCGCAGCAAAATCTTCCAACGCATCGCCACCGGTTAACATGAGCAACACAATCATCGATGCCCAATATTGCCCGACTGCCAACGTTGCGACAACTGCCGTAATGGCTAATAAGTCCACCCCAAAGTTACCGGACCGAATTGTTTTCACCATGCCCCCGAACATAATCAAGGCGATAATCGACCCCATCACCGTGATTAGCCCCTGAGCAATCAATGGCTGTTTTAATACGAACGCAAAGACCAGCGCAACGGCACTTACAGCGAGCACCATCATTAACTGCCAGTTCTTCTTCATTGTTGCCACTCCCTTTTCCTAAGTACCTTAATTATAACCATTACAATCTGAAAAAGCAATCTTTTTTAGAACGAATATAATCTGGCTCGGAAAATGTTTTTCATGCAACGTTCAATTCAGTTTGGACTAACTTACTGGAAAGATCCGCGTTAAAACCGCGTCCTATTGCTGTTTTAACGGCAATGATGAACATGGTTTATTTTTTGGCATCCCTACTATTTAACTTCCATTATACGCCTTTGCAGGTGAAAGATTCGCGGATTTAAGCTTATTTGTGCGTCAATTTCACATGGGATTGGGAATGATTTGAAAGAATCCGCTGCCAAGATGGTCGCTGAATCTTACGCCTGCCGCTTCTGTTTGCTATAACGCGCTCCCCGGCGCAGGGGTCGGAGTGTAAGGACCTCAGTCGCAATGGCCTAAGTTCGGGCCATTACGCCTGAGGCCACTTACACTCCGACCCCTAAGCGCGCCGGCTCGCGCTCACACCAAAAAAAGGCTCCCACCGATTTTTTCGATGGGAACCTTTGGTGTGAATCGTGTTGCTAGGCAAACAGATCCGAATTAGTCAATCGTGATCTGATGGTTGCCTTCCTGATCACCTGTCAACTTAGGCAGATCAATCGTCAAGACACCATCAGTGACTTTAGCGCTGATCTTACCCTCATCAACATTTGGCAACCGATAGCTGCGGCTCATCCGACCATAGCTGCGTTCAGACATCAGCATGTTGCCTTCGTTGTCTGAATGATCGGCTTGCTCTTCATGCTTAACCGCAACACTCAGAACGCCATGATCGTAACTCAGATTAATGTTTGGCTTCTCGATACCGGGAACATCCACCTTCACAACATATGACTTGTCATTTTCCTGAATATCCGTTTTCAGCAGGCGACTGCTATCACCACCACGACTCGGCGTGAAGCTGTCAAAAATATGCCGCCCTAAATCATTGAAGAATGGATCATCCAACCAATCATTGCGCCGCATAAGATCATTAGCCATCATCGAAAACTTCCTTTCTTAGTAAAGGTGAGCGCGAGCCAGCGCGGTTAGAAGCCGAAGTATAAGCGGCCTTGGGCGTGATGGCCCGGTCTTGGCCATTGCGACCAAGGTCCTTATACGCAGGCTTCTGCGCTGGCGAACGCGTTATGGACATTGACATCATTACTGTTCCCTTAGAACACCTAAAGTATAACACAAAAATTAGCACTCGTCATGTCCGAGTGCTAATTTTGTTCTTCTAACCTTTGCTAACTCACAGTTTCTGCTCTTGGTACTCGCAACAACGATTCGCTATTTAGCAAATCTTGCCGCCCAAAGATTTCATTTCTTCACGCCGCTTGTCATCGGTTTGCGGTTTTGCCGTCACGTGGTTCAGCGTTACCGCGCCGTCCAAAATGCCGCTATCATCGCGCAAGGCTAACGAAGCATTCTTGAAATCAAGTGTTAGCCCGCTGCCGAAATAATCCGTCTCCGGATCACCGGTCGTTAAGTTGAAACCGGCGTCGTTTTCTAGCGGCAGTGCATAATCCTGATCGTCCGTATCCGTCACGACAATTTGGTACTTATTGCCAATGGCACAGGAACCGCCTAATTTGGAATACTTACTCGAACCATCATCCAATGCCAGGAACAAATGTTGATCCTTGGCAACATGGTTGTTCAAATAAGTCACAGCAGCTGGTTTGATCGTGATCTTCATGTTGGACCATCCTTTCAAATACATTGTGCACAACTTATTTACCATCTTTATCGTAGCCAGTTTGTCACCCAAAGTCAAATTCGGAGTTTTTCGCAATCAACAACAGGTTGTCCACACGGGTTATCCACATGTGCGCAACTTGACACCCAAAATATAGTATGAAGAACTGAAATTGACACCAAATAGACGATTCGAAAAATTCAAGTAAAAAATTTTTCGAACGCAGTCATCCACAGTTTTTAATCGTTCGATTTCACAAACTTCAGCGCACCAATCCCGCTCCCACGGCTGGGAACAAACGTTTTGTCACAAGTCAAAAAAGTTTATCCACAAGTTATCCCCAGATCGGTGGACAACTTAATCACACCCGAAAATCTTAGTTATGAACAGTATCCACAGAGTTATCCACAGGTTGACAGGCACTTTTACCAAAAAGTTACCCACTCTTGACAAAACTTTTTCTTGAACTTTTCCACAGGTTATTCGCTAAACTTTCGTTAAAATTTGGGGAAACCGCTTCCGACTAACTACGCAAATGAGTCGAAAAAATCCCCGATCAAGAACCGAACATTCTCAATCGGGGATTTTCTAATTTAATTCTTTAAATCGCTGGTCGTCTGAGTCAACTTAAATGAAACGGTTTGTTGCTGACCTTCGCGATACACGGTGAGCTTAATCGTATCGCCAACCTTGTGTTTATACAGTTGCGTGTGTAACTCAGCTGTGTTGGTAACATTGACGCCATCCAGTGCGGTAATGACATCATACTTCTTCATCCCTGCCGTCTTGGCGCTGCTGCCACTGGTAAAGCCGGCAACCACGACGCCACCGGTGATGCTAGATGGCAGTTTCAAGACTGACTTTTGCTGCGTGGCTGAAACGGTGGATAAGTCGCGAACCTCGACGCCAAGCGCCGGCCGAACGACTTTGCCGTTTTGCACTAGCTGGTTGATGATCGAAACCACTTCGTCACTTGGAATCGCGAAGCCCATGCCTTCGATCGTGGCACTGTCGGAACTGCTGCTGGAACTGCCGGATAGCTTCATCGAGTTAATCCCAACGACCTGGCCGGCTAAGTTAATCAGCGGGCCACCGGAGTTCCCTGAGTTAATCGCGGCATCGGTCTGAATAACCGTTGCTTGGCCGGTTGTGTTGCCGTTACTATCTGTGACATCAATCGTTCGGCTCTTGGCACTGACAATCCCCTGGGTCACGCTGGTCGCGTATTGTGAACCCAGCGGCGAGCCAATCGCTAAGACGGTCTGCCCGGCTGAAATCTTACTTGAATCGCCAAAACTTGCAACGGTGGTAACCTTGCTGCCATCAATCGTCAGAACTGCTAAGTCAGAGGTCGAATCGGTGCCGACTAAGCTAGCCGTCAACTTGGTGCCATCGCTTAAAATGACCTCAAGTTTATCCGAGCCGCTAACCACGTGATTATTCGTGACAATATAGGCTTTGCCGTCTTTCTTTTGGTAAATCACACCGGAACCTTCGCTGGCTTCTTCCAGGCTTGAAGAACTGTTACTCGAACTGCTGCTCTGTTGGTTACCTTGACCAAAAATACCTTCAAGGCCGCCAAAAGTATCAAGGCCATCACTGTTACTTTCGGCTTTTTGCATATTCACAACGGAGACAACGGCACCTTTGACTTTAGCAAAGGCCTGCTCCGAGGCGCTGCTTTGGTTAACCGAGACATTAGAGATTTTTGTCGTCCCTGCCTTGCCGGAAGTATCGGTCACGCCAAGACTGGCATTGTGGTTCATCGCCCAGTAGGCGGTCCCACCACCAACACCGCCACCGATCAAAGCAGCAACAACCGCCACAATCGCAATCAGTTTCCAGCCGCTATTCTTCGGCTTCTTCGGCCCCCGTTGCGGTTGCTGATCTTGCGGTGTCTCTTGAAAGTTATGACTTCCATTATCCATAACTTGATCCTCCTTGTGGGCAATTCTAACTCACCCTGTTTACAATCATTATTGTAAGTGGCGATTTTGACGAAATTATGAACAACATAGGGCTTTTTTAAATCAACGCAGACCGGTAATAAAAAAGCGGCCAACCCTGCACAAGTCGTCTGCTTTTTCTTACCAACTGCTATCCGAAACACTGCACCAATCATCTCACACAACGAACAACGGATCAGCGATGGCCGGATCAGCATCATAAAGATGAAAATCGTGATCAACCGCGAGCCCTTGTTGTGCCAATAACGAGGCAACGGTTAAATGAGCCAGCGGTTTATTATTATTATGTGGCGATAGATGTCCGAGATAAATTCGCTTGGTGCGCAAGCCAATCACATCCATCAGCGCATCGGCACCGTCTTCATTAGACAAATGCCCCTGATCGCTCAGAATCCGTTGCTTCAACGGCCATGGATATGGACCGGTCCGCAACATTTCAAGGTCATGATTGCATTCCATCACATAAGCATCGGCATCGCGAATCGTCCCGGCCACCCGATCCGACACATAACCGGTATCAGTCAGGATCGTGAAAGTCTTGCCATCATGGTGAAACTGATAAAACTGTGGCGCCGCAGCATCATGCGAAACGCCAAAGCTTTCAACATCCAGATCGCCTAAAGTCAGCGTGGCCCCCATATCAAAGAGCCGCAACTGATCTTCTGGAATCTTGCCGACGCTTTTCGGTAGCGCCGCAAACGTCTTGGCATTGGCGTACACACTAATTTGCGGATAACGTCGCGCCAAAACGCCGACACCGCGCACATGATCGCTATGTTCATGCGTGATGAAAACACTGTCCACATCGGTCAGATCCCGCCCGATGCTTTGCATAAGCTTCTCAATTTTCTTACCAGACAAGCCGGCATCAACCAGCACCTTGTGACCAGGCGTTTCAATGTAGGTTGCGTTACCGGAACTGCTGCTGGCAAGGACACTGACACGCATCCCAAAATCTTCGCCCACGATCAACATCTCCCAACTTTACCATTCAGCTGACTACCTATTTTGGCAACCAGCCGTTATCGCTTTACATTCTAACACTAATTGTCACTGCGATTCTTCATAACTGTCCGCGTAATCGCGTTGACGCGTTTGACCGTCACATTTCCGGTTGCCCGATTTTTAACCCCGATATACCAAGCAGGCACATAAACCGTGCTGCCTTTTGCATCGAGTAGGTAACTATAGGCTAACTTAGTCGACACAATCGCCGAATTGTTTGGAATATCGTTGTCCCGATATAGGGCGATTACGGCGTCCTGCTCACTCATTAAATTCAGGCGATCCCGCAACACACTCAACTTAGACAGGTACGTTTGGGTATAACTCACGAGGCGATTATCGTTAACATGCAAGATCACCGATGCGCGCCGATCATAAATCAATCCGGCTTTAGGATGCTGGGCAAAAACGACCCGCTCATCATTAGAAAGCGCCGGCGCATATTCATACTCTTTGCCGTGATAGACGTTGTTTTTAACAAATGTTGCCAATTGCTGTTGTTCCTGGTTTTTCTTCAGGGTAATCGGCTCATCCAAACTCGCCTGCAGCTCTTGATAGTCGCCTTCGCTAATTGTTACCTGCTGCTTCACCAGCAGACTGCGCGCCGCTGACAAGGCGGTGTTGGCTTGGCTGGCAAGATAATCGCCTTGAGGTGTCTTTTTGCTTAAATGCGGCAACTTAATCTGATCGCGGGTAATATCGGTAATCGTCGCCGCATCCCCGCTCTTAATCGTCGCCAGATCGACTTGTTGGGCCTGAAAATAACTAATGCCCAAAAAAATATTCAAGCCAACAAAGACAACCAGAAAGATCCATTCAATTCGTCGAAAATCCACAGTACTCACCTCCTGAGCTGAGCGTGAACCGGCGCGGTTAGAAACCGGAGTGTAAGCCTTCAGTCACTGCGACGCCCCCGAATCACTCGAACTGCCAGCTGTCGCATCATTACTTGGGGTTGCCGTTTGGCTGCTAGCAGCACTAGAAGAAGATGCGCTGCTATGATTCAACCAACTTTGATAGTCGCGATACTCGCCCTTCATCTCGACATAATACGTTGGCTGCAAATCAACCACCTGCTGATCATTACTGCTGCCAGTCCACTGATACCCAACCAGAATATCCGTGATCTGACTCGCGTGGTAACCTGCCGCCACCAACTGATTCACAACCGTAGCAGTTGCCGGCAAGGTTTGCGCAGGCTGGTTGGTCGGAATCGGCACCGTCAAATTGGTATTGGAAAAGTTAATCTCCTCAGACGTCTGCGTGTACCGAACCGTCACGTCGCCTTTTTGATCGGCATTAAAAATCGGAAACCCTTGCGCATACGTTTTATAAATGACAGAGCCGCGACTCGCATCATACTGGAAATACCGCATGCTGGACAGATTCGTCATCTGCAAGGCACTAAGCCCTTTGAACGTCGCATGGAAGAAATTAGCTAGGCCATTATTGGGAAAAGCTGCCGCATAATTTTCAAACTCAATGGCACCGGTCGTCGAATCAGCGGTCATCCGGCGAGTCGACCCGGCCGTATACAGCGTACTATCACCGATTTCACGGGCATCCACATTGCTGGCAGTTTTAGACGGCATCAATAAGGAAACATAATAATTAGCACTTTGCTGATCCATCAGATACGCATACGGCTGCAATTTAATCGGCTGGGTGAAAAAGGCAACCTCATTACCGCTCAGGCGTTTTTCTTCAATTGGAAAAGCCTTGGTGCTCCGCCTTTTAACTAGATTTTCTAACTGTCCGGTCGTCACATTCGTCAACTTTGCTTCATAAACCGTGCGCGTTGCATCATTAATGAACGTCAGGCGATTAGCGCCAGTCTCCAGATTCAGCAAGATGCGATTAAAATGAAAATCACTCGCTCTTAGCTTTGGCTGTTTGTTGAAATACCACTGTTCAAACTGTTTAAAACTCATCACGTCTTGGTAAATCAGCTGTAAACTGTCGTCCTGCTGCAAATAATTGTCATAATTAGTCGAAGAAACCTTGCCAATCGTTTTGATTTTCGTCATGTGCCAATCAGCCATGGTTTGGCGTACCTGACGACTCATATTGGCATTGGCTTCCATCAGCAACTGCTTTTGACCACCATGCGTGTAGTAAACCTGATTCGGCAGATAAACAGTTCCTTCCAGCTTTTTAACGTTCGGGTCGTTCTCGGTTGTCACCTGCACATTCGATGTATTGCGCCGTTCTTGCCGTGAAGGGTTCCGCCAAATTAGTGACGTGAAGACGAAGCTCAAAATGACCATGGCAATCAGGCTGACCCGCAAAATCCAATTACTAAGCTTCATCCCAGTCATCCCCTCCGTCTGTGATCGGTTCGTAAGGCAATGAAATGTAGAAGGTACTGCCGCGACCTTCTTGGGAATCAACCCAGATGCGGCCATGCAAGGCTTCGACAACTTCCTTGGAAATCGCCAAGCCTAAGCCGGTGCCGCCTTGTTTGCGTGAGCGCGCCTTGTCGACCCGATAGAAGCGGTCGAAAATTTTGCCCAGATCCTGGCGCGGAATACCCAGACCCTGGTCGCTGATGGACAAAATCACGTGGTCATGCGTCTGGAACAGCCGAGCCGTGATCACACCGCCATCCGGACTGTACTTAATCGCGTTATTCATAATGTTATCGATCACTTGCATAAACTTATCGGTATCAATTTCAACCCAAAGATCTTCATTGGTAATTTCCCGTTTAATCGAATAGCGTTTCTTATGACCATCAGGTTGCGGCAACGGCTGGGCAGTGCGCGCCTCACCAGTGTGTTCGTTGTCGGTCTTAAGCATCATGTCAAACCGATCCAGTACATAATTGAAGAATTCGTTGAGATTAACGGTTTCCAGATTAAACTTACTGGTGCCGGAATCCAGCCGGGACAAGCTCAGCAGATCGTTAATCATCCGAATCATGCGATCCGTTTCCTCTTGGGTCACGTTCAGAAAACGCGGTGCCAACTTCGGATCTTTCCAGGCACCATCACTCAGAGCTTCAATGTAACTGCGTACCGACGTCAGCGGCGTCCGCAACTCGTGCGAGACATTCGAGACAAATTCCTTCCGATCGCGATCAATCTTTTGCTGCTCGGTAACATCATGCAAAACCGCAACTAAGCCGGAAATAAAGCCAGTTTCGCGTTGAATCAGGCTAAAATCCACCCGCAAAATCAGGTCATGATCCATTTTTTCTGAAAAATCGAGTAACAACTCGGTTTGATGCTCCAGCAAATCACGTAAGGTGTAATCCTTGGCAATGTTGAGCAGTTTCAAAATCGAGACGCCAATGACATCCTCATTTTTGGTGTTGAGGAAGTTTAAGGCTGTCTGGTTGATGATAATGACGTTACCACGGCGATCAGTCGCAATCACGCCGTCGGTCATATGCGCCAGCACACTGTCCAAGCGCCGGCGCTCCGCCTCAGATGCTTCCTGGGCTTCTTCAACCCGGACGCTCAGATTATTGACCGCAACCGCCAACTGACCGAGTTCGTCCTGACCATAAATGCGCACTTGCCCGGAATAGTCGCCGCGGGCCATGCGAATCGCCTGCTTCTTCATTTCGTCGATCGGCCGCGTAATCGCCCGGCTAATGACAATCGAAAGCAATGTACCCAGTAACCCGGCAACCAGACTGGAAATCAGGAAAATGCCGACAATCTTATTGATGCTGTCATAGGCCTGTTCCATGGATGCCGAAATCGCAATCGCGCCGATAACCGAGTTGTTGTCACCGGTGGCATTCGGATTCTTAATCGGAATCACTTTGTAATAAGTCGAACCGGTTCGATCCCGATACTCGTAGCCTTCATATTGCTGACCTGAGTACAACGTATTTTTAATGTTGGAATTAGCTGACTTCTGGCCCACATTGGTTTGGGCATTAATGTCACTGTCGCCGCGAATCGTCCCTTTTGAATCCACCACCTGTAAATCAGCTGAGTTGGCAATATCTGCTTGGCTCAGCGTGCTTTTGATATCATCATTGGCATTATCCGTATCAGTGCGCAACAAATCCGCGGCCAGCTTATCCTGAATATAGCTGTCCACGTTCACACTTGTTTTAAACTGCTCGATGTTTTGTTGCTCCAGGGTCTTCACAAAATAGGCCCCGATCATTTCCAGCGTCACGACCAGCAAAAGAATAAAGACGATCGCGATTTTAAAATGAATCGACTGAAAGAAGCGAATCTTTTTATTCAAGAGTGGTGCTCCTAATTATTCAGCATCAGGATTCCGCAAATAATAGCCAACGCCGCGCCGGGTCACCAGCCATTCCGGATGGGACGGATTATCCTCGATTTTTTCGCGCAACCGCCGAACGGTCACGTCAACTGTCCGGACATCACCAAAATAATCGTAACCCCAGACGGTTTGCAGTAAATGCTCCCGGGTCATGACCTGACCCAAATGGCGCGCTAAATAGTGCAGCAATTCAAACTCGCGGTGCGTCAGTTCGATATTTTCGCCACGTTTCGAAACCGTATAGGCATCCGGATGAATCGTCAGATCGCCGACTTGCAGTTCGCGATTGGCCTCATCCTCTTCGTTATTGGCGGCGCTTGATGCTGAGGTTCGCCGTAAATTGGCTTTCACGCGCGCGACTAATTCACGATTGGAAAATGGTTTGGTGACATAATCATCCGCACCAAGCTCCAGTCCTAAGACCTTATCAATTTCGGAATCTTTTGCAGTCAGCATAATAATCGGTGTGTCATGTTCTTTTCGAATTTGTCGGGCGACTTCAAGCCCATCGATTTTCGGTAACATCAGGTCAAGTAAAATCAAATCGGGTGATTCTGATTCAACTTTCTTTAAGGCTTCTTCGCCATCATAAGCGGTTACGACATCGTAACCTTCTTTATCCAAATTAAACTTGACGATATCTGAGATCGGCTTCTCATCGTCAACGACCAAGATTTTTTTCGCCATCATCGGCCCTCCTTGGTTTAAGATACTCTTCTATAGTATAACGGTTTTGTAAGACGAGTGCGACCCGCCTGCTGTGTGGCAGCGGCAACTCGCGTCAAAGCCGCTTCTGTCGCTTGTTTTGCCCTATTTTTAAATTTCGCAAAAGTTGACGTCTGCCCCTTGTTTTAGGAGGAATGCGCCGGCTCGCGCTCACCATAACGCGTTCCCCAGCCTAGAAACCTGCGTGTAAGGACCTTGGTCGCAATGGCCTAAGCCCGGGCCATCACGCCCAAGGCCGCTTACACTCCGACTTCTAACCGCGCCGGCTCACGCTCACTTTCTTTAGGAGGTTCCCTATGTTCTTCTATCACAACGATCTAAAACTCTACTATCACAAAAGCGGGCACGGGCCGGCGATTGTTTTGCTGCATGGCAATGGCGAGGATCATACGATTTTTAGCGACTTGATCACTTACCTGGCGCCGCATTATACCGTGATTGCGCTTGATAGTCGTGACCACGGCCAGAGTGCCCGCACGGATCAGCTTAGTTATGATGCCATGACGGAAGATGTCGCCGCGTTGATCAGCGAGTTGGCACTGCAGCGACCGATTATTCTTGGGTTTTCGGATGGCGGCATTGTCGCTTTGCTGCTGGCGATTCGGCATCCGGAATTGGCGGGTGCCTTGATTGTGGCCGGTGCCAATCTGACGCCTCAGGGGTTGCGGTGGTATTCCCGGATTCTTTTTCGGATTGCTGCCGGACACCGACCTTCGCCTAAGCTTGCCATGATGCTCCATGAACCGCAAATCACGCCAGCTATGTTGCACACCATTTCCGTGCCGACGCTGGTGCTGGCCGGAAGTCGCGACTTGATTGCCCGCAAAGAAACCTTCACCATTGCCACGCATATTCAAAATGCCGAGCTGCATATCCTCCCCGGCGAAACCCACAACTCCTACATTCGCGATAATACCAAGCTTTGGCACCTCATCTCTCCGTTCCTGGCCGGACTTCGCGCAACTGACTAAAAATGAATTAATTTTGCATATTTAACATTTTCCTTGCATATTCATTGAAATGAGTATATATTCAGTCCATAATCATTAGCGAGGAGTGAGTCATATGCGGGGAATCAAACATTGGGCAGTTGCCATCATTGCACTTTTAGCCATGCTCATTGGCTTCACCGTTCAGCAACCGACACCAACTGCAGCTGCCAGCGATGATCTGGCAGCGATCCAAAAGCGCGGCTATCTGATCGTTGGCCTGTCTGCCGATTATGCCCCCTTGGAGTTCCATGCGACATTGAATGGAGCCGATACCATCGTCGGCGCGGATATTTCCATGTCCAAGCAGATTGCCAAGGATATGGGCGTGAAGCTGCAAATTAAAGAAATGAACTTCACTGCCCTGATCGGCGCACTGAAAACCGGCAAAATCGATTTGATTGTCTCCGGTATGTCCAAAACGCCGGAACGGGAGAAAGAAGTTAATTTCTCGCAACCATACCTATACGAAACTCAGGTCATGGTGATTCGCAAAGCCGACAAAGCCAAGTACAAATCAATCGCCGACTTTTCCGGTAAGCGGGTTGGCGCGCAGAAACAAACCACGCAGGAGCAGTTAGCCAAAACCCAACTGCCTGGCGCAAAAGTCACGAGTCTCGACAAGGCCAATGACGTCATCGCCCAGATTTCTTACAACAAACTGGACGCCGGCGTCATGGCAAGCACCATTGCCGATTCATATGTGGCCCGTACGCCGAGCCTAATGGTGTTGGATCCGCATTTTGCCACCGACAAAGCGCCGACTGCCATTGCGGTTAACAAGCAGTCGCCGGCACTCCTTGCGCAAGTCAACAAAACCATCAGCAAGGTCAAAGGCGCCAAGTATAAGCAGTATTTGCAAGCCGCCTACAAACTGCAGGATCAGAATCAGGGCTTCTGGGCTAAATACGGGAATTACTTCATCCGCGGCGCGATTTATACCTTAATTTTCGCCGCGTTAACCGTCTTCTTCGGCACCATCATCGGCACCTTGCTGGCGTTGATGAAGCTCAGCCGCAATTGGCTCGCCAAGGCCATCGCCAATGTCTACATCGAATTCATTCGCGGCACGCCATTACTGGTTCAAGCGTTCATCGTTTTCTTCGGCACGCAGATTCTCGGATTGGACCTTAGCGCCTTTATTGCCGGTGCGATTGCGATGGCCATCAACTCCGGCGCTTATGTTGCTGAAATCATCCGGGGTGGGATCAACTCTGTCCCGGTTGGTCAAACCGAAGCAGCTCGTTCGCTGGGGCTGCACCAACGCCAGGCGATGCGCTACGTGATTTTACCGCAAGCCATGAAGAACATCTGGCCAGCGCTCGGGAACGAATTTGTCACCGATATCAAGGAAAGTTCAGTGCTGTCCGTCATTGGCGCCACCGAATTAATGTTTGAAGGCACGGTCGTTCAAGGCGCTTCGTTCAAGCCATTCCTGCCGCTGGTTGTCGTCGCCATTTTCTACTTCATCATGACCTTCACCTTGTCGCGTTTGTTACGTTTAATCGAAAAGCGGTTCAATTAGAATTAAAAAAGGAGATATTCATTTATGACAGAAAAAATTGTATTAGCTTACTCAGGCGGCCTTGACACGTCCGTTGCGATTCCTTGGTTGATGGATAAAGGATACGAGGTCATCGCCGTGGTTTTAAACGTCGGCCAGCCGCATGCCGATTTTGACGCGATTCAGCAAAAGGCGCTTAAAGTCGGCGCGATTGATTCAATCGTCGTTGATGCGCAAGACGAATTTGCCGATCACTATGTCGCACCGGTCATCAAGGCTAATGCATTATATGAAGGCGACTATCCCCTTGTCTCAGCGTTATCCCGTCCTTTGATCATTGAACACTTGGTCAAAATTGCCCACCAGCAAAACGCCACCGCGATTGCCCACGGTTCCACCGGCAAAGGCAACGATCAGGTCCGTTTTGAAGCGGCGATTCACGCTTTGGATCCCGATATGAAAATCGAGGCCCCGATTCGCGATTTTCACTGGTCACGTGAAGAGGAAATTGACTACGCCAAAGAGCACAACGTTCCGGTACCGATCGGCAAAGCATCCCCCTATTCAATTGATGCCAATCTTTGGGGCCGCGCCAATGAAGCCGGTATTCTCGAGAATCCTTGGAATCAGGCGCCTGATGATGCTTGGGGCATGACTGTCGCTCCAGAAGAAGCACCTGACGAACCGACTTTTCTTGATCTGACCTTCGAACAAGGTGTGCCGGTTGCCTTAAATGACGAGCACATGCCGCTAGCCGCCATGATCAAAAAGCTCAATCAAATTGCCGGCGCAAACGGCATCGGCCGG
The DNA here is from genome assembly GCF_030770335.1 of Lacticaseibacillus zeae subsp. silagei. Classification (NCBI taxonomy): domain Bacteria; kingdom Bacillati; phylum Bacillota; class Bacilli; order Lactobacillales; family Lactobacillaceae; genus Lacticaseibacillus; species Lacticaseibacillus zeae. The sequence goes on from NZ_CP132484.1 coordinate 2,935,284, forward strand.
ATTGACAAAATCGAAAACCGGCTTGTGGGCATCAAGTCCCGCGAAGTTTACGAAGCCCCGGCCGCTGCCGTCATCATGGCCGCCCACCACGACCTAGAAAATCTGACGCTCGAACGCGACGTGCAACACTTCAAGCCAACGATCGAAAACAAGCTCACGAACATGATTTACGAAGCCCAGTGGATTTCACCTTTGTTCGACGCCTTAATGGCCTTCATCGATCAGACGCAAGCGGTTGTCAACGGGACAGTTAAAATGAAACTGTACAAAGGCAATGCCGTCGCTGTTGCCCGCAAGTCCGCGCACAACTCACTCTACGATGAAGATCTGGCCACCTACACCAGTGCCGACTCCTTCGATCAGGAAGCAGCAGCCGGCTTCATCAAACTCTGGACCTTGCCGACCACCGTTTTCGAGCAGGTCAACCACGTTCACTCCGAGGAAAAGCAACATGACTGATAAGCTATGGGGCGGGCGTTTCACCGAAAAAGCCGCGCACTGGGTCGATGCTTTCGGCGCCTCCATCGGGTTTGACCAACAAATGGCCAAAGAAGATCTGGAAGGTTCCTTGGCCCACGTCAAAATGTTAGGGAAAACCGGCATCATCCCACAAAGTGATGCTGACAAGATTACTGCCGGCCTGCATCATCTGCAAAAAGAACTGGCCGCCGGGAAGTTGCATTTTACCGTGGAAAATGAAGACATTCACCTCAACATGGAGGCGTTGCTCACTGCTGAAATCGGTCCGGTTGCCGGCAAGCTGCACACAGCCCGTTCACGCAATGACCAGGTTGCCACCGATTTGCACCTCTGGCTCAAACATCGCCTGCCGGAAATCAAAGAAGCCTTGACCAATTTACAAACGGTTTTGGTCGGTCAAGCCAAAGTCCACGCCGCCACGATCATGCCCGGCTACACCCACATGCAGCACGCCCAGCCAATCACCTATGGCCATTATTTGTTGGCGTATTTCGAAATGTTCCAGCGTGACTGGGAACGTTTTGACTTTACCCAAAAGCACACCGACATCTTGCCATTAGGTGCGGCCGCACTGGCTGGCACCACCTTCCCGATCGATCGCACATTGGTCGCCAAGGAACTCGGCTTTGATCAGCTGTACCATAACAGTCTAGACGCCGTATCCGACCGGGACTTCGCGCTTGAATTCCTCAGCAACAGTGCTATTTTGATGCAGCATTTAAGTCGGATGGCCGAAGAACTGATCTTGTGGTCCACGTTTGAGTTTAACTACATCGAACTCGGCGATGATTTTTCCACTGGCAGTTCGATTATGCCCCAAAAGAAAAACCCGGACTTCGCCGAACTCATTCGTGGCAAAACCGGGCGGGTGTACGGTGCTCTAATGGGACTGCTCACCACCATGAAGGCGATCCCGCTGGCCTATAACAAGGACATGCAGGAAGACAAGGAGCCGATTTTTGACACCTACAACACCATTCTCGGTTCGCTGCATATTTTCACCGGCATGCTCAGCGATCTCACCGTGCACGAAAAGCGCATGGCTCAAGCCACCACGCATGACTTCAGCAACGCGACCGAACTCGCCGACTACCTGGCCACAAAAGGCGTTCCTTTCCGCCAGGCGCACGCCATCGTCGGTGAACTCGTGCTAAAAGGCATCAAATCCGGTACCGCCCTGCAGGAAATGCCACTAAGCGAACTCCAGCAGGCCGCACCGCAAATCGAAAACGACGTCTACGCCGAACTCACCTCCAAAGCCGCTGTCAATCGCCGCACGTCACTAGGCGGCACCGCCGTCAGCAACGTCTTGAAAGAAGTGGCCCGAGATGAAAAAATTATCGCGGCGCATGAGAAGGAGCAAGCGTCGCAATGAGTTGTTACATGACTTTTATTTTTAAATAAGTACGATACAGCAGTCTTAGGAAATCAACTCTCTGCCGCGCCAAACTCCGCAATCTCCGGCGGGGACTGGGCTGGAACGTGGTGGGCACGACTTTGAGCCTCTGCAAAACCGGCAGGGTCTCAAAGCTCGGCCTTGTACTACGCCGGGAAGACCACCCGGCTAGTACAATCTCACCACTGAGCCCGTCCCCGCCTACAATTGCTCCGCTTTGGCACTAAAATCTTAAGACTTCTGATGAATTGTCCATGACGAAACAAATGGCGAGCAAAAATCCCACTATTGGAATTGATGTTCGCCATTTTCTTATGGTTGTGGATTATGTCTCATCCTTATTTTTATAGTATTGCTGTAAGTTATAACTAAACGTTTTTACTTCAATCACTCAATTCACGTTTTTCCAACACAAAAGTCGACCAAGGTTTAACCAGCTCCAAAAAGCCGAGGTCATCCGCACAGATACGGCCAATCCGATTCCGCTGGCCGTCATCCTTGAATGGGGTCAAAACGATTTGCAACTCGCCTTTGTACCGGCCATAAGCTGAATTCACCACCAGAATATCCCCGCGCTCAAATGCTTGACCATTGTCATGAGCGGGAATATCTGCCGTGCTGTACGTAATACGTGTCTTGGTATCCCGCAACAGATAAGCCGAAGCATCTCCGCGATAAAGATGTGGCGCAGCAAAGGCAATCTTTTCCTCAATTGGCGTCATGCCAGCCAGCATATCGGCATGCAGCACCGGATACGGCGCCAAAAAGGTTGCGGCGACTGCTTTAAGTTCCGCCTCACTGGCAAAGGCGTTGCCGATGATCACATCGTCAATTTGACCCGTCAGCACCAAATGACTGGTTTGACTGGCAATATCCCGATGCCGGTCACTTTCCATCGTTGGTAACCCGTCATGAATCGGCCACGGCCCGATTTTTCCGTTAGCCGACGACACAAATGCCGCTGTGTGCAGTCCGTAATGGCGGTATTGCTGCGAATATTCGCCGAAAATGGCATCACTCAATCCGGTGAAGGCTTGCGGATAAAAGTTATGGCAGCCGATTAGGTTATCGCGATCAGGATCATAGGCCATGATACTCGCCAGATAATTGGTCCCCCGGCTCATATTCAGTTCGATTTTCAAGCCATAGGGATTATGCGTCATCCGCGCCTCTTCTGCCCCGGTAAAACCTTCATCCAGTCGCAGTCCCCATACATGGAGATTCTTGAAAAAGCTGAGATCATCATAACTGATCTTCAGTTCCTTGAACAACGCCGGATTGATATCCACGATCGTTTTAAACCCAAGCTGGTTAGCATAATCAATCGTTTGGCTAAACTTCGCCAACAAATCCTCCCCGTCTTCGCCCAAAAGCTGCAAAAGCGAGGTGAAAATGCGGCTATAGCCATAGTGATGGGCCAGATCGAGATAGGCTTTGTTCGCCTCGAAACTGCTTTGATCCGGATAAAGCGAGATACCTAATCGTTTCATTTCACAAAAATCCCTTCTTAGCTAAAATATTGTGCAGCCATTTGGCGCGACATCTTTTTAAAGCGATGCTTGCGTTGCCAGTTTAATAAAAACCCGGCTGTGCGATTATTAGCTTTGCCTTTAGCGGTTTTACCCTCAATTGTTTCAGTATAGTGCAGCATTGTCTTGTGATCACCGAGATCGCGTAATTGATAATCCACCTGATAATGATCGCGTTCGGTGTCAAGCTCATACGCGTAACGCTGATTGGCGATGGCATGTGTGATCGTCAGCTTGCCGGTCATGCCATTGGCCCACTTTTTCTGATACGTAAAGCCATCCAGACTGCCTGGCAGAACTTCCCGGCCGGTGTGCGTTTTGATATCTGCCTGAACGGACCGAATCAGCTGGCCGTACATGAACGCTGCCGGCACTTTGAACATCATTTGAATTTCCAATTAAAAATCACCTCTCTGAGCACCATGACGTGTTTGTTAAATCAATCATCAATTTGCGCGGGTTTGATGCGGTTGGCGGCCTTGACAAATGGCACGTAGATTAAGAAGCCGACCACCATATTAACCAGCTGCAAGACTACTGACCGCCAATCCATGGTTGCCACTAAAGCATTTATAAATGGCGGCAAGGACCAAACAATTTGCGCTTTAATTGGTGAGACGAGCCCATTGACAACAGCACCATAAGCGATTGAGACCATCACGACCGGCGCCAAAATGAACGGAATGAAGTAAATCGGATCAAGCACGATTGGCATCCCGAACATGACTGGTTCGTTGACGTTAAAGAACCCAGGGGCAATAGATAACTTGGCCACTGCCCGTTGATCATCACGTTTTGAAAACATCAGGATGGCGATTAACAGCAGCAATGTTGAACCGGCGCCACCAATCCAAGCATACAGATCAAAGGAGTTACGGGTCCATAAATATGGTAGATCTTGCCCTTTTGAGAATGCGTTGATGTTGGCAATTTGAGCCGTCAACCAGATACTATCAAGCACCGGCCCCAACACATTGGTCCCGTGAATCCCGAAGAACCAGAAAACCTGAACCAAAATGGTCATCAGCAGCACAGCGCCATAGCCTTGACTCAAGCCCAACAGCGGTTCCTGCAAGACTTTAGCAATAAACTCGATCACCGTGGTACCAAACTGGGTGAAAAGATAATTGATAATACCAACGCCGTAAAGTGCGACTGCGGCAGGTACAATACCGGTGAAAGCATTGGCAACAGCCGGTGGAACCGAATCCGGCATTTTAATCGTGATGTGCTTTTTCATGAGCCAGATATAAATCGTTGCAGCAATGGCGCCCATCAGCATGACGGTGAAGAAACCGTACGCGCCAAAGAATTTACCAAAGTTGAAGAAGCCCCACATGCTGACGTCTTTACCGGAAACAACGGCCCCGGCATCGGTCAGGGTTTTGACAGCCCCTTTTGCCAAGCCGGCTTTCAAGGTCAGGGTAAAGTTTTGCGGCAGGCTCATAATGAACGTACCCAGCGTTACGATCCCTGCCGTCACCGGCTCGACCTTATATTGAACCGCCAGTTGATAACCGAACGTAAACGAGAAAATCAATCCGAGAATGGCCAACGTTCCCGTCCAGACAACCGCGTTAATCCCGATCAGCCACTGCATCGAATTGACGAATCCGGTCCAGCCGAATTGCGTTGGAATATCCCGAATCAACGCATTCAACACAGTCGAAATCGCTCCGGCCATCATCGCCGGCATGATAGCAATAAACGCATCACGCAAAGCGACCAGCCAGCGAATCGACCCGATCCGCGCCGCGATTGGGACAACATGTTTATTGAGCCAATTGATAAGCTTATTCATTATTTACACCCCTCAAATTTTTTGAGCGTGAGCCAGCCCAGCCCTACCGCTCCAAATCGATATTCGTCGTGTGGTAATACAGTGTCAGACCCTGATAAACAAAATAAGTTCGTGAAAAGTTGAAAACTTTGCCGCTTGCTAAATAGTTAATCCCATCGAGACAAAGATGATTGGTTTCTACCGGCAGCCCCATCAAGTCAGCATAGTCAGCCGGCAGTGGCAAGGTTTGAATATAGTTCTCAGTCGTACTGCCGACCATGTGATACGTGTTGCGCAAGTATGCAAAGATCGATCCCTGCGCAATTTCAGCCGAAAGATGCGGCACAATGGCTTGCGGAAAATACGATTCTTCCAAGTCATACAGCTGCTTCTTTAAGTACCGCAGTCGCACGACTTGGTAAACCGGATCGCCGCGGGTGACATTACCGCGTTGAGCCAACGCAGCCGTTGCGGGGATCAACGCAAACTTGACGACTTTAGATGTCAGCGGGCCACCTTTTACCATGGCTGTCTGATCAAAACCGATTGACATATTAAGCACCGCGTCCGACTGCGCCGAATGATCAATGACGTAATAGCCGCTGCCCTGAACCCGGCGCACCAGTCCGTGGGCAAACACCACATCCAATGCTTTACGAATCGTGTTGCGGCTGGCTTGATAGCGATCCATCAACACCTGCTCGGTTGGCAGTTTGACCGGATACTGTCCTGCCAGAATATCTTGAATCAGTTGCTCTGCAATATCGTGATACATCGACAACCTCCCCCAATTTCAAATCCTGAAAACGCTTGTAAAATTTGTACCTACGAATTATAATAGCACAAGAAACAGAAAACGGTTACACTTTTTAAAAAAGGAGTCATAAAAATGACAGAGAAAAAAATTATGTTAGTCTGCGCTGCCGGTATGTCAACAAGCATGCTGGTTGCCCGCATGCAAAAAGCCGCCGAAAAAGACGGCATCACCGTTAACATTTTTGCCACTTCGGCTTCCGATGCCGACAACAAACTTGCGGCAGAAAAGCCAGATGTTTTAATGCTCGGCCCACAAGTTCGCTACCTTGAAGGTCAGTTCAAGAAAGATTTAGACATCCCAGTCAGCGTCATTAATATGCAGGACTATGGCTTAATGAACGGCGAAAAAGTATTAAAAGCCTCGTTAAAGGCGATTGATGACAGCAAAGGAGCAGCCCATGAGTGAAGAAGACCAAAGCCTAGAAACCGTCATGGGCTTGATTATCAATGGCGGGAATGCAAAAAGTTCAGCTTTCGAAGCCATTCACGCAGCTAAGGACGGCGATTTCAAACTGGCTGATGAGAAACTTAAAGAAGCCGATCAGTTCTTAACCCAAGCCCACAATGTCCAAAGCGGCATGCTAACGGCAGAAGCACAAGGCGATCACGCCAAGGTCACGTTATTGATGGTGCATAGTCAGGATCATTTGATGAACGCCATCACCTTTTGCGACCTAGCTGGCGAAATGGTGGCACTTTATAAGCGATTAAGTGCCCAAGAAGCCAAATAAATAAACCCTTGCCAGTCACGTGAACCGGCCAAGGCTTATTGTGGTAAAAATGCGGCTCCTTATGCTTCAGTGAAGCTTTCTTTGTTTCCCCCCACTGCTCTGCTGACGCATTCAAATCCTAAAAAGGCCAGCAAAAAAGCGACTTGATTAAGCCGCCTCTTTTGCTGGTCTTTAACTTATTGCTGTTGCCGCAACGCTTGCCATTCCTCACGTAAGATGCCGTATTTAATGGAATCCCAGTAGCGATCCTGATAATAACGAACTTGGCGCACGCGGGCTTCTTGCTTCATCCCTACTGCTTTGGCCAGACCGATCATCCGCTCGTTCCCGGACCAAGTCGTGATGCCTAGATGCGGCAAGTCAATCAGACCAAAAATCCGATCGATCCACTGATCCAGCGCCTGCTTACCAATGCCCTTACCCCAGTAGCTCTCATCGTAAATCACGATGCCCAAGTCCAGCCACCGTTGCAAATCCCCGTCTTCATAATGCGCGGAGACATCGCCGATTAAAATGCCATCCTCCCAAATGCCGTTAACAAAGGGGTTGGCAACCCATTGATAGCCGGTCTGATTAGCTTGATCCTCCTGCATTTGTTTCAGCGTAGGAATGTCGTCATTAAAGTAAGGCCCATTCCACTTGTGCCATTCCGCATTAGGGTCAGAAAAGGCAACTTTCCACAATGTCTCGAGATCTTCAGTTTGAAAATGTTTTAACGTTACTGTCATGTTCGGGCACGCTCTCTTTCTTGATTTGGTTACGGGATTTGCGGAGCTTTAAGTAAAAGGCCGCATTATGTTTCCTAAACGCGGTTACTGGCCACTGATTCACCAATTTCTAAACGCTCCTGCTTGCATTTTATGTTTGTCTAAAACATACCACAATTATTACCCAGGAAATAATCTAAGTGACAACTATGTTACCCTAAATCATAGCATGCCTTTTGTCGTATCTAAAACGGTAGTACTCATTTTTCGGGGAGGAATTTTTTTGGCAGACTATATTAAGCAGGTTCGTGCAAAAGTCGGGCATATGCCGCTGATTATGGCTGGCACGATCGGTATTTTAACTGACGACGCTGGCCGCGTTTTGCTTCAGCAGCGAAGCGATTTTACCGGTGAATGGGGGCTCATCAGCGGCACAATTGAATATGGGGAAACGCCTGCGCAGACAATGGTTCGCGAGTTCAAAGAAGAAACCAACTTAACGGTCGCGGTTGTCTCCTTGCTCGGCGTCAATGGCAATCTGACCCTCACCTATCCAAATGGCGATGTTGCGCAGTGGCTGTGTCCAGTGTTTCTCGTGAAACAATTAAGCGGCAAGTTGAATAGCGATAATGACGAAACCGAAGCGCTAAAGTTTTTCGATCCTGCAGCGGCCCCGCGTTTGTTTAACCAACAACATCGTGAGGCCCTCGCCCATTTCATCGCCGGAGAAAGCGGGTATTTTGACTGATGCATCAACTCGTCATTCTCCGCGGCAATTCCGGTAGTGGCAAAACAACCACTGCTAAAGTCTTGCGTGAACACCTCACTGACACACTTTTGATCTCCCAAGATGTCATCCGCCGCGACATGTTAGCGGAAAAAGATAAGCCTAACAGCCCGAATATTGCCTTAATTGAACTCATCGCTCGCTTCGGCCTGCAGCATGAAAAAGTGGTCATCCTTGAAGGCATTCTGAGTGCGTCGCGTTACGGCCAGATGTTACAAGGATTAATTGCCGCAGCCGATCGTAGTTTCATCTACTATTATGATCTGCCATTTGAAGAAACCCTTCATCGCCATGCCGGTCGCGCTAAAGCTAATGAGTTTGGTGCCGCTAGCATGCGCCGCTGGTTCCAGCCCCATGACTTGTTGGGTGTTCCAGGTGAACAGACGATTCCTGCGAGTTGGTCACAGGATGATGTGGTTGGGCATATTTTGGCTGATCTTAATAGTTGAAAGTGTTTCAAGCCACTTACACTCCTGTTTCTAACTGGCCACGCTGTTCCATAAACGCGTTCGCGTGGCCAGAAACCTGCACATAAGGACCTTGGTCGCAATGGCCAAAGACCGGCCATCACGCCCAAGGCCACTTATGCTCCGGTTTCTAACCGGCCACGCTCACGCTCTTCCAAAACGCGTTCACTGGCGCAGAAGTCTGCGTGTAAGGACCTCAGGCGCAATGGCCAAGCCCAGGCCATCACGCCTGAGGCCACTTACACTCCGACTTCTAACCGCGCCAGTTCACGCTCTGGGCAAAATATTACAGATTTCATCAAGATGGGACTAGAATGATCTGGTAGAGATACTTTCAGATTCGTCATTCACTAAGATTAGGAGTGATTTTAAATGACAAGTTATCCACGGCGTGATCCTGTCACAGATCAGCTACTGACACCAGAAAATTCAGCGTTGATTTTGATTGACTATCAACCAACGCAGGTCGAATCGATCGGCTCCATGAATCATCATGCGCTTATTCAGAACGTGGTGATGACCGCTAAATTGGCTAAAATTTATCAAGTCCCGATCGTGCTTTCAACAGTTAATGTCAAAAGTGGTCGGAATAAGGACACGATTCCTGATCTGAAAAAAGTTCTCGGCGACCAACCAAGTATCGATCGAACTTCGATTAATGCCTGGCAGGATCAGGATTTTGTTGAAGCAGTCAAAGCTACCGGACGGAAAAAGCTCGTCATGGCCGCATTATGGACCGAAGCCTGTCTCACCTTCCCGACACTTGATGCGTTAGCGGAAGGCTTCCAGGTTTATCCGGTTGTCGATGCCGTTGGCGGCACTTCAAAGATTGCCCACGAAACGACGCTGCGACGGGTTGAACAGGCTGGCGCGCAGCTGATTACCAATGCCCAGTTAGCTTGCGAGTAGCAACGTGACTGGAACCGGACCGATACTTTGCCGGATTTCGTTAAAATTTTGCTCGAAAACGGTGACTTCATCAACTTAGGCGCTTAATCTTTTTTAAACGATGCGGTTAACGCCAACAGCAGTTGATGTCTTTTAAAATCGAATATTAATGTCCTTAGGGGCAATGGCGTGCTTAGCCATTGCCCCTATGATTTTCAAGAGCGCGAACAGGAGCGCTTAGAAATCGGAGTGTAAGTGGCCTCACGCCTAAATGGCTGGTCTTTAGCCATTTAGGCGTGAGGTCCTTACACGTAGATTTCTGCGACTGTGAGCGCGTTTAGCATCGGAGAACTTCGGCGCTTGGTCTTTTGGCCATTTAGGTCTGAGGTTCTTATGTGCAGACTTCTGCGCCAGAGAACGCATTTTGGGGGAATTTATATGCAGCGTTTTTCAACTGGATCCAAGCGTTGGTGGTTACTGATAGCATTAGGTTTTTTCGCTTTTATGACAAATCTTGATGGCTCGATCGTCAATATTGCGATTCCGATTATGGCGAAGAACCTGGACGTTTCGGCGAGCCGCATGGAGTGGACAGTCTCACTGTACCTGATTGTTCTAAGTGCCTTACTGCTGCCGTTTGGCAAACTTGGCGACCGGATTGGCAAACGCCGGATTTTCAAGTGGGGCACCGGTACCTTCGTGGTCGGGTCATTGATGGCTGGCATTAATCTTGGTTTCAATTTTCTGATGGTGGGCCGCATGGTGCAAGCCATCGGGGGTGCGATGACCTTGGCAAACACTTACGGGATTGTGACATCGACGTTTGCCCTGGCCGAACGCGGGCGCGCTATGGGCGTTGTTAGCACGTTTGTGGCGCTTGGCGGTGTGGCCGGTCCTAGTCTCGGCGGTCTCATTTTGGCGCATTTTAGTTGGCCGATGATTTTTCTGATCAATGTGCCGATCGGCGTTGTCGCATTGGGGATCTCGCTGTGGTCAATGGATAACGGAGAACCGCAACCCGGCACGTATGACAAGTGGGGAATGGTACTGCAAGCCACAGCCATCGCCAGCGGTTTCTGGGGACTGAATTTGGCTCAGCAAAGCGGCTTCGGCGATCCGGTTGTACTCGCGACCTTTGCTTTGGCCATCATCAGTCTGGCGGCATTCCTGATTTTTGAAAATCATCAGAAGACGCCGTTGTTGCCAATGAGTATTTTCCGGGTTCGCATTTTCACTTTAGGGGTTCTAACCGTCTTCTTCATTTTCATGGTTCAGTTTTTCAGCACCGTTTTAATGCCCTTCTACCTCGAAGATGCGCGCGGTTTAACGCCAGGCGCGGCAGGCACCTTGCTGTCACTCTATCCATTGATGATGGTCTTCTTTGCACCATTCGGCGGCTGGTTGGCCGATAAGTGGCAGGTACCGGCTGTTGCATTGCTGGGCAGCCTGCTCATTGCGGCCGGCAGCATTGTCGGTGCATTTTTAAAATTGGATGCACCGCTCATGGTTTATATCATCAGCACCCTTTTGATCGGCATCGGCAGTGGGCTCTTCCAATCTCCCATCGGCGACGTGGTCATGTCAGTGGTGCCAAAAGATCAGCTGGGCATTGCCGGCAGTTTCAACGCGCTTGCCCGTAACCTTGGCATGGTCAGCGGTACCGCGGTGGCGACAACAGTTTTGTTTGGAACAATGAGCCAGCTGGCCGGTAGTCGGGTCACCACTTATCCGACGAACCATCCGGAATACTTTATCACTGGCCTTCAGATCGCCATGTTGGTTGCTGCAGGACTGGCATTGCTGGGTGCCATTGCGATTGGGTTGACGATTAAGCCGTGGCAGGTACATGAGAAGAATTGATGGTTGAGGTTCTTACAATACTTTTCTCTTCGGTTTCTAACCGCGCCAGTTCACGCTCTTTCGGAAAAGTGCTAGCATTAGACTGCTAAGCACTTTTCGAGGAGGAACTTGACACATGGAGAAGCATCATTCGACCACCTTGCTTACATGGGGCATTCTTTTGGTGGGGGCTAATTTGCGCTTGCCGATTACCATGATTCCGCCGCTGCTGCCGACGATTGAGCATACGCTGGGGTTACCGGCTTCTATGGCCGGTTTATTAACGACGATTCCGCTGCTGATGTTTGCCTTGGCATCGCCTGTTATCGCCAAAATGGGGAATCGCCGCGGTAACGAGTGGAGTTTGCTTGTTGCGCTCGTGATCTTGTTACTCGGCAGTTTGTTACGGATTATTCCCAGTTTAATCGCTTTAATCGTTGGCACGTTGCTGATCGGCTTTGGGATCTCTGGTGGGAATGTCTTATTACGGGCGATTATCAAAGATCAGTTTCCGCAGTCAATCGGCGCTAAAACCAGCTTGTATACCGTGACCATGGGACTGGTCGCTTCGCTGGGGACCGGCTTGGCTGGCCTCTTAAACCAGCAATTTCATATGAAGCTGACCATGGCGGCTTTTTCACTCGTCGGCGTGGCCGGCCTCGTGATCTGGGCATTGGCGTTGCGCACTTTGCCACCGGTCAAAACCTGGCAAGGCAGTGCCCGCAAAAACGTGGCTGTCTCTCATTCACTGTTGGCTTGGTGGATTGCTTTATTTTTCGGCCTACAGAGTTTTCTCTATTACTCCCTCCTGACCTGGTTGCCGAGTCTGTGGCAGGCTGCCGGCTTCTCGCAACTAACCGCGGGTAATCTGGCTACGATTTTTCAGTTGAGCGGCATGCCGGCGACATTATCCATTCCATTTATTGCCGAACGGCGCCACGGCCTTGCTTACAGCGTCTGGGGCATTATGCTGGGCTTTGCGCTAGGCGCCTTGGGTATTCTTATTCCCGGCGCTAACTTCGGCTTAAACGTGATTTTCTCCCTGCTGATGGGCGTTGCGTCCGGGGCAGCATTTGCCATCTGCATCGTCTTCTTCCAAAAGAAAACGGCCGATGCATACGAAACTGCCAGTCTATCCGGCTTCGCCCAAAGCTTGGGATACTTATTCGCGGCAGTGGGTCCGATGCTTTACGGCTTTATCCAGACGCTCACCGGATCGTGGAATCTGCTTTTGTGGGTCACCGTGGTCTTAACCCTGATCATGTTTGTGGTTGGGCTGGTCATCAATGCAACTCCCAGCATTTTCAGCTCTTCAGATCGAAAATAGCGTTTGCACATTAGGCTTACTTTTTCTAAACTGGCATTATGTTAGGCTCATATTAATTCGCTCGCTGGCGCAGGAGATTGCATGTACCCGCGCCGACTCACGCTCACTCAAAAATAAGGAGATTACTAAATGGCACTTACAACAACCATCGGAAAAAGCAATGTTGTTACCGGCAAGCTCGGGTTGGGCACTAATAAGGTTGGCGGGCATAATCTTTTCCCCAACTTACATGACGAAGACGGACTGGCAGTTGTGAAAACAGCGTTGGATCACGGCATCGACATGCTCGATACTGCTTATATGTATGGCCTGGGCCAATCCGAAACCTTGATTGGTCAGGCAATTCAAGGTTATGATCGTGCGAAAATTATTTTGGCGACCAAAGCAGCACAAGACCCCCATCAAGATCTGAAGCCCAACAACGACCCCAAGTTTTTGACCCAAGCAATTGATGACGCGTTGCTGCGGCTCAAAACCGACTACCTCGATATTTTCTATATTCACTTCCCTGATGAAAAAACCGATAAAGCCGAAGCGGTCAATGCTGTCGCTAATGCCCGCAAAGCCGGAAAAGTTCGCGCCATTGGGGTTTCCAATTTTTCACTTGATCAAATCAAAGAAGCGAATCAGGATCAGCAAGTTGATGTTGTAGAAGACAATTACAGTCTTGTGCACCGCGATGCCGAAACCACCCTGTTCCCTTATCTCCGGGAACAACACATCAGTTTCGTTCCGTACTTCCCGCTTGCCTCTGGGTTATTGACTGGCAAGTATGGTCCGAATGACGCCGAAAAGTTCAGCGGCCGTTTTTCCGCTTCCCAGTTCAAGACGATTCTGGCCGCCCTTACGCGAAGTCGACGGCATCGCGGACGCGCATCAGGCAACCATTGCCCAGATCATGCTGGCCTGGTATATGAAAAATCCGGATATTGCCGTGGTCATCCCCGGCGCACGCTTGCCGGAACAAGCCGCTAGCAACGCCGACGCTTTGAAAGTTCAACTGCGCGATCCAGAATATGGTTCTATCAATGAACTGTTTAAAGAATTTCGCCCTAAGTAACGTTAGCGGTCAAGACTGATGTCGATGTCGCGCTACAAATATTAAGCATGCAAAAAGGCAGCTTGCCATTTCCGTTGCTCCGGAATGGCAGGCTGCTTTTTCTTGATGCCTTCTGATAGAAAACGCAATTTATTTTTTGCGGGTAAACGCTCGTTTCACGACTTGCCAGAAAGTCAGTGACTTGACAATCCGATCGGCAGGAATGTGCTCACGAATGGCGCGCAAGACTTTCTTGGCATCTTTTGCCGCAAACGTATACGTCCCGTTCTTCTTGGTTTTAATGGCAAAACGCGGAATCCATTTGCCCCTGAAGATGACAGACGCAATGACCCAGTTAACTTCATCCCAAGGAATTTGATAAAAGTCATGCACATTTTTTTCGTTGAAAAATTCGAAGCCTTTATCGCCGATCATGATCTTGCCGTAGACCGGCATTCCCATAAAGGCTGTGCCTTCCATCACTAATTCTGATTTGGTGTTGATTGATTGAACCATTTTTTGCCATCCTTTTAGACTGATCTTGTTTGGTGTGGTTAGAAGTTCTGTGTGGGAGTCTGGAGCCTAAATCTTACGCGGGTTGCCCGAAACGCCACAAACGCGTTCACAGGCCCAGAAACCTACGTGTAAGGACCTCAAACCTAAATGGCCAAAGACCAGCCATTTAGGTTTGAGGCCGCTTACACTCCGGTTTCTAAGCGGGCCTGTTCACGCTCTTCCATTATAAATCAAAAGCCCAGACTTTGTGTCTGAGCTTTTGGGCGTTTTGTTCGATTTTGGTAATTTGTCTTACATCAAACCGATGACGTGGAAGACAACCCCGACGACGAACAGGCCAAGGATAATGACGATTGGAGAAACCTTCTTCTTCAGTAACCACATGCAGAACAAGGTGAGCAGTAAGCCCATTAAGCCTGGAATCAGCATATCCAAGTTATCTTGTAACGTTGTCACTTTATTCTTTGTTAGTGACAGTCCTTGAGATTGCAATTCCAAAGCCTTTTGGATGCCTGCCTTACCGCTTGGCAATGAACTCCAGTCAATGTAGGCACCCTTCTGGTTCGGAACATCCGAAACAACTGGCGTGAACTTGACGGAAACCCATCGATTGACCAGTGATCCCAGAATGAACATACCTAGGATTGTGGCACCCTTCGTAACTTCCTGTAGCAAGCCACCGGAAAGGTCTTCGGTAATCTTGCTCCCGGCTTTGTAACCAAATTCCTGAGTGTACCATAGGAACGCCATACGGATCGCATTCCAAAGTACGAAGTAAAGGATTGGCCCCATTAAGTTGCCGGCCATCGCCAGCGATGCGGCTAACGCACCGATAATTGGCTTAACCGTGAACCAGAACACTGGATCGCCGACACCAGCTAGCGGACCCATCATCCCGACTTTGACACCCTGAATGGCTTTGTCATCAATCGGGGCGCCATTGGCACGTTCTTCTTCCAGCGCCATCGTAACACCCAGAATCGGTGATGCCAGATATGGGTGAGTGTTAAAGAATTCCAGATGCCGTTTTAAAGCAGCTGCGCGGTCTTCTTTGGTGTGATACAAACGTTTCAGCGCAGGAATTAAGGTGTAAGCCCAGCCACCGTTCTGCATACGTTCGTAGTTCCAAGAACCTTGAAGGAAGGTTGACCGCCACCAAACCTTAATTCGGTCGCTTTTTGTGATATGAACTTCTTCAGCCATGTTTGTCAACCTCCTTCTCAATAATTGTCAATAATGTCGCCGACAGGATCACCGGCACCACTATTATTTGAGCTGCCGCCATTACCTGAACCGCCGCCTTGCTTGGACAGTGCCAAGTAAATCAGTGCTAAGGAAATACCAATAGCACCAAGGCCGATTAAGGTAATTTCTTTGACAGTCGCCAGAACAAAACCAATAGCAAAGAATGGCCATACTTCGCGGGTCGCCATCATGTTAATAACCATGGCATACCCAACGGCAACAACCATGCCCCCGCCAATGCCAAGACCTTTGGTGAGCCAATCAGGCATTTGTTCAAGCAATGCCCGCACTGGGCCGGCACCAACGGCAAGGATCAAGCCGGCTGGGATGGCAATCCGCAAGCCCTGCATGCAGATCGCAACCCATTGCCAGAAATCAATTTTACGGAAACTACCTTCTTCAGCAGCGCGGTCCATGATATGAACAATCGCGGTTGCCAAGGTACGAACCAAAGTGGTCAGCAACAAACCGGCAACGGCCAGTGGAACCGCAATCGCGATCGCTGAGCTAATGCCTTTAGTGCCCTGACCGCCAAGAACAAGAATAATAGCTGATGCAACTGATGCCAATGCAGCATCGGGTGCGACGGCCGCGCCAATGTTGGCCCAGCCTAAGGCGATCATCTGCAACTGCCCGCCAAGCATCAAGCAAGGGGTCAAGTCGCCGGTCACAAGTCCGATCAACGTGCACGCAATAACTGGCTGATGGAAGTGGAATTCATCCAAAATACCTTCCATACCAGCAAGGAATGACACGATGAGGACCAGAATGATTTGAATAAAATTCAAAGTCATAAGTCTTCTTCCTCCATTTCAAAAATTACTTCTGCGCATTCAGTTCGTCTTGAGCTTTCTTCAAAATCGCGTTCATATCATCCGGATGATCGGATGGCACTTTACGAACGTCGAATTTGACGCCATCTTTGGCCAGTTCGTGGAAGGTATCGATGTCCTTCTGGTCAAAGGCCAGCACTTTATTAGGCTGAACCTTACCGACTGAATGCGACATTGAACCGATGTTAAGCTCCTTAATCGGAACACCGCCCTGAATGGCGCGTAATGCGTCTTCAGGGGTTTCAAATAATAGCAATGCGCGTTGACCGCCAAAATGCTTATCATCTTTGGCCAACTTAATCATCTGATCAATCGGAACAACGTGTGCCTTGACGCCAGATGGTGCCGCTTCCTTAATTAGGTTCTTCCGCAGCTCGTCTTTTGCCACTGTGTCAGAGACAACAATAATCCGCGTCGGGTTCGTGGTCTTAGTCCAAGTGGTTGCAACCTGACCATGTAACAAACGTGAATCAACCCGGGCCAGAACATACTGGAATGATCCCGGTTGGCCAGCATTGGCTGTACTTGGTGCGGCAGCTTGAGCAGCTGGCTTCTTCACCTTGTCCAGTGATTCTGGCTTAATCTTGATACCGTCACGTCCGGCTTCAAGTAAATGTGCGGCAATGTCTTGTGCAGAATCCATTGACAGCCGCGAGCCATAAGCCTCAATCAGCATCGGCAAATTCAGTCCGGTCACAATCGCCCATTTATCCTTGTGTTCCTCATAAATCGTGTTCGCTTGGTTAAATGGTGATCCGCCCCACAAATCGATCAAAAACAAAACTTCATCGTCTGGGTCGAACTTAGCGATCGCATCTTCGAGGTGCTTGTGCAAGTCATCCGGGCCTTCATCGGGCATGAAGGTCACAGCTTCGACTTTTTCTTGCTCACCGAAGATCATTTGACCGGATTGCTTGATGCCAGCAGCGAATTGGCCATGACTAGCAAGAATGATTCCGACCATTATTACGCCTCCTAAAAATTTGTGGTTGCCTCGAAAATAATATCTGCAAAAAACAAAAATAATCAAAAATACAAGGCTTCCCAATAAGTTAGTATGACTTCCTCCGCGCCGCTATGCAAGCATTTTCACTTAAAATGAAATTTAAAAAAAGAAGCGCATACATTCAGTACGCACTTCTAATTGGTATCTATCAAAATTGGTATATTGGTCGATACCAATTAATTTAAAGTCTGACTAAGCCTTTTCTGACTGGCCTTCGGAATCGGTAAAGACTGGATCGGCAATGCGCGTTCCTACCAATAAGAGCACTAATAATAACACGGCTGACAACGCCGCCATGAGCATCCAGCTTGCCGCAGCGCTCACGACATTTGCCAATGTGAAGAAAACCACTTGACCGACCGGCATACCTAAAAGTGCCACTAGGTTAACGACTCCTGCTGTTGTCCCCATCTGCTGTTCAGGAACGAGCCGCATCATCACCGTCGACACCCGCGGGTTGATTTTGCCCATGAGATAGGATGTCAGAAAACTAAATCCCATGACGGCAGCAAGCGAACGGAAAAGAAAGAAACTAAAACTAAGCCCAATCATCGCCGCTGTCAAAAGACTCAGCAGTTTGAACGTACTGAGCCGCTGCAGGCCATCCTGAGCAAACAGTGCGCCTAAAATCAGCCCTACCGAGAAGACGATGTTCAACAACGCAACTGTCGTACCAAAATCACGCAGCCACATGCCAGGTTGCTGGACCAGGGATACCGACATTAAGCCATCCACCGATGAGCCCAGTGTATTGACAAACATTGCGAAAATGATGACTGCTAAAAGAAAACGGTTGGTTGCAAGAAATTTGAGCACATTGCCAATATTTTTGAGAATCGGCTGATGCGTATGCGCAACAACTGGTGGCTCGGCCTGTTTTAAGCGACTCTTTTCCCGGGTTATAACCCAAGCTGCGAGTAAAAACGTAACAGCATTAATCCCGCCAAACAGCGCATAATTGTGGTTAAGTAACACAATCAGGCTCGCACCGACTGCCTGAAAAACCATTTGAACTGTCGTACCGGTCGCGCTTTGAAAACTAATCGCCGTGTTCAATTCTTTAGCGGGAATCAGCCGATGCAACAGTGGCAGCACCAGACCATTCCCATATTGTCCCAGGGTGTCAGAAAGTATATTGATGCCAAGCAACAGCAAAAACAATGGCAAGCTGGCAGGCAGCAAAATCATCCCTGCCAACCCTAGGAAAAGCAATGTTTGACCAATGCGCGTGGCCACCATATGGCTGGTTTTGGCCTGGGTTCGATCGGCCAGACTGCCAGTCACCAGTGACAGCATTGTTGGCAAGCTGGTGGCCATCGCTGCCAATGTGACGGCCAGACTTTTAAACGGCATCGTGGCCGCGTAAATGATAAACACGATGTTATACAGGCTATCGCCAATCCCGCTTAACAAACTGGCATTTAAAATGGCGCGATAACCCCGATTATTGAAATATTCATGCATGTTGCTACCTCCCTGCAGCCAAGCATGTCATTTTCGATTCGTACTTGGTTTGTACTTTGAGTGTAAGCAGGCTACACTCAAGGCGAGGTGAAATTCCACTATGGTAGAAAAAATCAATCCTACTGACGGCGCCGTCTTCCGCCAACTCCGGCGCAACCATCATCTGACCTTGGCACAGGTAGCCGATGCGCATAATTCCATTGCTTTCATTAGTAAGTTCGAACAAGGCCGCTCCAATATCAGCTTTGCCCGCCTAAGTCATCTGCTCTTCCGCATCAATATTTCGGTGGAAGAATTCATCTTCATTCGCGATCTTCAGGCAGGCGCCGTACCGCCAACGACTCACACACGGTTTGTTTACAACACTTTAGTTCACCGCGACTTTGAAGAGGTTATCGCCTATCAGGATCGCTTTAACGTTGAAAATCCCACGTTAGCAGACTATCAATATTTATTGAAGCAAGAAAAGGTTTGGCAGAAACGATACGAGCACGACCACAACCGCCAAACCCAATTTGAACTCATTAGCATCCAGATTTTCCGTCTCACCATGATTGATCGCGTCAAGCCGCCTGACCAGCCATCACCATTCAAAAATGTGACCGACGCCATGGCCCAATTGCAGGAACGCGCCAAACCACTGGTCAGCTATCTCTACTCGGTTGAAACCTGGAATTACTTTGAACTTTATTGGTTCCGTCATCTCATGGTCGCCTTACCTGCTGAAACCATTCAAAACTTGTTGCCAATAGCGATGAAGCGTTCGGAAAAATATCGCGCCTTCAATCAAATCGGCAATCTGCGGATTCAGACGCTCTTCTCCGCCTTCACCGTGTTCATCAACACACGCCACCTAACCGATGCCAAGAAAGTCCTCACCACTGCGGAAAAAATTTTGCATGACACAAACGACCTCTCAAACTCCGCCCTCCTCTTATTTCTCCGCGGCTGGTACCAAGCCGTCATCGGCCAAACCACGGCCGGCTATGAGTTATGCCAACAAGCCATCAGTTTGGAGCATATTTTGGACCAACCGACGCAAGAGCGGTGGCTGCGGTACTTATTAAAAGTCGTCCGCATCAATATCAAAGATCCGCAGAGTGGCGCATATTTTCTCTGACTAAGAGCCCTTTATCGCGTCAGAAAAGGTGCCCCCGCTTTCTTGGCTCAGGACGTTTCACGTGGAACATAACAAAAACGGACCCACAATCAACTTATTTTCGCTGATCACGAGTCCGTTACAAACTGCTACTATCCTAAATTTCCAAAAACCGAACTCAGGCTTCCTTCCCACACCGCTTTGCCTCAGCCAAGGCCTCCAAAGCCGGCAGCCAACTTGCTGTCCAGTCCGGTGCCGCAACCTCATTCAACAACGCCTTCAGTTGGGCAAGCTCTTGCCAACCGCGCACTGCCATGCTTTTATCCGGTGAATAAATCATCACTAAACGCTTGGTGCAGGCAATCTGAAACTCAACCCCCATGTCACCAACCGTGGCCTGCCGAATTAACGCGAGCGTTTCCTGTGCGCTGTCCAGCTGCCCTGCAGCAATGTACCGAAGCGAGGCGGTTAAAAAAGCGCGATTGGCCAGATTCAAATGATCCTGTGGCGTGTTGGGTGTTTGCACTTGGTTTGCAAAAGCCTTGACCAGCCCTTCCAAATCCTTCATCGCAATGATGCCGGTTAATTGAAGCGCAATCAGCCGCAACAACAGCGACCATTCCGTTGTATGCGTCAACAACGACCACGCCTGTTTACGTTCACGTGCCAACACGGAAAAGCGTTCCGGCGCATGGTTATGCAGCGTCAAATGCAACAGCAACCGTTGATTAGTATTCGCCAGCGGCAACTGGCGTAAGATACCTGCCAACGCCTGAACATCTGCCTGCTGTGCCGCCACCAGATAACGGTGCAAAAATGGTAATGGTGCATCCGAGCGTGAAGGCGTGAACGCATCCCAGTCCAGATTTAATCGATCCAGCAATAGGAAAAAGCGATCAGCGGCCAACTGCGAGGTGCCATTTTCAAATTTTGAAAGGCTTGATACCGAAACAATGTCGCCAGCAGCTTCTTTTAACGTCAGCCGCCGTTCTTTACGCAATCGTTTGAATTGTTCACCGATCGTCATTTTGCCTGCGCCTCCTCCTTCAGGAATCGTCGCCAACTTTTCGTCAATAACTGGGCAAAAAACGGTGAGTCCAATAACGCTAGCGTTGCAAGTAAGTTTTTAACCGCAGTTTTGGCCGCCCGATGCTGGCCGCGATGATAAGTCAGCAGCTGCTCTTGATAGCGCAACATGATCCGCGCATAGAGATCATCGGCCGGAATGGGTAAGTTCTTGGCGACGTTGAGCAGCCGCACAGCATCCACAAACTCCCGACGATGAATCAGCAAGGCGATGCTATTCGTCAAAATCGCCCACAGATACTGGTTCCGGGTTGGATGGCCCTTCACATCCGGCCAGTCCAAAACCAGCTCCATGACCAAACTCATCAGTTGCTCATGGTCGTATATCACCAAGGTGGCGGCAAAGAGATCAAGCTCGTACAATCCCCAGTACCGAATCCGTTTCAAATACTTGATGACATCGGCTTTCATCTGCGGCGTTGTCTGAAAACTCGGGTCCGTAAATCCATTGTGGGCCAGAATATTAATCTGATTCAGTCGGTAAAAAATCAGGCCGGTTTGCCGCCACAAGCGATACTGCTTTTGTGCTAACGCCTGCAACGCTGACTTACCGGCAACCGTGGCCCGATTAACCTGTTGGAAAAAATTCTCCGGATTCAATGCCCGATAGCCTTGTTGCATCAACTCAACATCTTGGTCAAAGCGCGTTAACAGTTTTAAAACAACGGCTGCACTGAGCTGGGTCTCCCCCCGTTCAAAGCGTGACAAAGTAGCGGCTGTCGTAATCCCGGCCGCAATTTCTTCCAATGAGTCATTTTCCTCAAGACGCAACGCCCGTAAATAGGCCCCGACTTTGACAGGCTCCTCCGCCATCAGCACCCGCCCCTTTTTATGAGAAGTTTATTAGACAAATTTAACACGTTTTGTCATTTTTTCAAAATCGAAATATTTTTCTGTGCTTTGCATTTGTTAATCTGTATGTTTTTATTTTTAGTCTGTGCCTATTTTTAAACTTGTTAACCATTAACGCTAATTGTTACAATGGGCGCGTATTTATGTAGCCCAGTTTTTTAGAGCATTCAAAAGTCTAAAGAAGGACAGATAATTGGGGAAAATAATATCCATTGGCGGTTCACTGCTAAAGCACTCTCTTCTCCTCACAGGCATCTTACTGCTTGATATCTTAACCGAATTCCATGATTTTTTTACAATCAGCAAATTGCAGCAAGACCAATATGAAGTTCTAGTGATTGAACTAATATTAAAGGGGGCATTCATTTGGTTTCTTCATTGGCTGTATTTCCGGCAATTAAAACGTTTTAATCCAAATGGTTATGGCCTAAAGCCACTTTCGAGAAAGAACGTGCTTATATTTCTCATTGGGGTTGCGTCTCTCTTCGGGTTTCTGTGTGTTGAATCTCTCACGCCTTTCAACGCGGACAATGCCACGAATCAGGTGCTTGTTAACAAATTCATTCGAACTGCGCCACTATTAGCTAGTGTTGACGCTGTATTAGCGGCCCCAATTATTGAAGAATTTATATTACGTGGTATTTTCTTTAACTATTTTTTCAACAAGAACACTATTATGAGCAAAATTTTCGTTGTCTTAGTCTCTGGCTTTGTGTTTGGGTTGCTTCATGAACCTCATTTCACCGTCAATCTTTTAGTTTACTGCACCATGGGATGGCTATTTGGTTCCGTTTACGCGCTTACTGGGGATTTACGCTATAGCATCGCACTGCACATCCTTAATAACGTCTTAGCTTTTGTCTCTATGTTTTGACAGAGGTTCAAAAATGCTTCTCGTAAGTATGCCTGCAAATATAATCTTCTCCCACCATAACGCGTTCACTGCCGCAGAAGTCTGCGTGTAAGAACCTCAGGCGCAATGTTCAAAAACCGGCCATCACATCTGAGGCCACTTACACACCGACTTCTAACCGCGCCAATTCACGCTCACATCCAATTGACATCCACCTCCCATTCCGCTACACTCGATCTTGACATTTAAATACACCACCAAGAAATAGAGGTTGCGGTGGGCAACGAAAACTGGGGAGTGCCGGATCATGTTGAACCAGTCGTAAGTGCCACCGCCGAAATGTCGGGCCGTGTTCGGACGATCCGCATTGGGCCATGAGCACATAACTCATGGACTGTCGAAGCAAGTTGCTTCGGGGCGCTATGATTCTGGTTTATGACTAAAATCGATGGAATCGACCTTTATTGCTTGTTCAATAAAGGTCGATTTTTTGGTTCCAGCTCTATTTCCCACTACAAGAAGGGAGAATGTCATTTTATGAAAAAACACTGGGTTGCACGTTTGGGTGTTCTGGGGCTCGTATTGAGCCTATTGCTTGGCGGTTTTGCCGCTAAGCCGGTTAATGCTGCGAGCGACGACAACACATTCAAAGTCGGTATGGAAGCCGGCTATGCACCGTTCAATTGGACACAGAACACAGATGCCAATAACGCGGTCAAGATTCAAGGCAGTCATGAATACGCTAATGGTTACGATGTTCAGATTGCGCGGAAAGTTGCTAAGGCACTGCACAAGAAAGTCGTCGTGGTCAAAACCTCTTGGGATGGCCTGCCACCTGCTTTAACTTCCGGCAAAATCGATGCCATTATCGCCGGGATGTCACCAACACCGGATCGGCGCAAAACGATCGATTTTACCAATCCGTACTACATTTCCAACCTGACTATGGTCGTCCGCAAAGATAGCAAATATGCAAAAGCCAAGAGCATTGCTGATTTTAAAGGCGCCAAAGTGACAGCTCAACTCAGTACTTATCACTATCAGGCGATTAACCAAATCAAGGGAGTCGTCAAGGAACCGGCCATGAATGATTTTCCGGCGATGCGGGTGGCCTTGGAGTCCGGCACCATTGACGGCTACGTTTCCGAAGTTCCTGAAGGGATCACGGCAGAACGCGCCAATCCGAACCTGATGTATATCCATTTTGCGAAGGGTCAGGGGTTTAAAACCGATGCCAGTGACACCAACCTAGCAATCGGTTTGCGGAAAAACGATCCCAATAAGGCTAAAATCAATGAACTGCTCGCCACGATTTCCAGTAAGGAGCGGGCTCGTCTGATGAACGAAGCGGTCGATAATCAGCCTTCGACCGAAAAGAGCGGCAACTGGTTCATGGCCATTATGAAACAGTATGGACCGATGCTCTTGCGTGGTACCGGTATGACGCTGCTGCTGGCATTGGTCGGCACGCTTGTCGGCTTCATCATCGGCTTGTTAGTCGGCATTATTCGCACCACGCCAAAACCCAAGAAGTTGGGACAGCGCGGTTTGCGAGCCGTTATCAATTGGCTGCTTTCCTTGTATATCGAAGTCTTCCGTGGCACGCCAATGATTGTTCAGGCCGCGGTCTTGTACTATGGCGCCGCTCAAGCCTGGCACCTGAACATGGATCGCACCACCGCCGCGCTTTTGATTGTTTCGATTAACACTGGCGCCTACATTTCCGAAATTATCCGTGGCGGGATTATTTCCGTTGATGAAGGACAGTTCGAAGCGGCCAGTGCGCTGGGCATGACGCATCTGCAAACCATGATGAAAGTCATCCTGCCGCAAGCGGTTCGTAACTCCCTGCCAGCGGTCACGAATGAGTTCATTGTGAACATTAAGGATACGTCCGTGCTGTCGGTTATCTCGGTTTCCGAACTATTCTTCAGCGGCGAAACCATTGCCGGGCAAAGCTTCCAGTTCTTCCACACTTACCTGATCGTCAGCGGCATCTACCTCATCATGACCTTCACCATCAGCCGCCTCTTCCGGCTCATCGAAAAACATCTCGACGGACCCAAAGACTACAACGTGATGAACAATCAAATGCAGGTTGAAACGCCAAAAATCGGCACCGCAAAAGAGGGGGACTAGCTCATGGCAAGCGAACCATTAATCCAAGTTAAGAATCTCAAAAAGAGTTTTGGGAACCACGAAGTCCTGACTGACATCAACTTTAACGTCCAAGCCGGCGAAGTTGTTTCAATCATCGGTCGCAGCGGCTCCGGCAAGTCGACCCTGTTGCGCAACATCAACCTGTTGGAAACCCCAACTGGCGGCGATATTCTTTTTCACGGCAAAAGCATTTTAGGTGAAGACGTGAAGTTAAGCACCTACCGCGCCAAAGTCGGCATGGTGTTTCAGAGCTTCAACTTGTTCAACAACATGACCGTCTTGCAAAATGTGATGGTGCCGCAGCAAACCGTCTTAAAACGCGACGCTGCTGCCGCCAAAACTCACGCGTTGGAACTGTTGAAACAAGTCGGCATGGATCCTTTCATTGCCGCTAAACCGGATCAGCTCTCCGGCGGGCAGGAACAGCGGGTCGCCATTGCCCGCGCCGAAGCAATGGATCCGGAAGTGCTCCTGTTTGATGAACCGACCAGTGCGCTGGATCCGGAAATGGTCGATGATGTCCTGAACACGATGACAGCCCTGGCACACACCGGCCTGACCATGATCATCGTCACCCACGAAATGGCCTTCGCCCGCGATGTTTCCGACCGCGTCGTCTTCATGAACAACGGCATCATTGCCGAGTCCGGCACGCCGGATCAAATCTTCGGCAATCCACAACAAACAGCGACCAAGGAATTCCTGAAGCGTTACTTGAACCGGGTTTAAACGCTAAGGATTTTAAACAAAAAAACAGAAAAAATACGGACCAAGAGAGAATTCATCCCCTCTGGTCCGTATTTTTGTGCAATTGGCCGACTGCCGATACCCGTCAGCCACCGCCTAACGCATTTGTTGTGGCTTAGTTTATTTCTTCGAGTCCGGCTTCTGTTCCCGCTTCTTTTCCCGATGTTCGCGCCATGTGTCCAGACTCACCACGATGAAAAACAGGAAAAAGCCGCCGACCACGGACTCTGCCGTTAGCAAAAGGTAGCGCAAGGCGAGGTAGCCTTTTCCGGCGGTGACGTCTTGATAGCCGACATAGCCAAACGTCATTAACACCGCTAAGCCCAGTACCAGCACGGTGTAAATAAGGGTTCGTTTTAAAATCCGTTTGAATGTCGTCATGGACGCGCCTGCTTTCTTTTGGTTAATTAACGGTTATCTTTCAAAATGGTTTCGGCTTGCTTTTGGAGCTTGGTTAACACGGTTTTAGGCTCGGCCTTTTTGGAAACGGTCTGGTCAACAGCATCCAGCAGGTTGTTGCGGTAAGTGTTATAGCCAATGAATGGTGTCGACGAGAACGCATCATCATAAGCATCGACCGCGGCCTGGTAGTTCGGGTTGGCTTTTAGATAGGCTTGATAGTCGCTTGACTTCGTGGCGGTCGACACAACCGGCACGTACCCACTGGCTTTAGCCCACTGAGTCTGAATCTTGGTGCTCATCAGAAACTTCATGAACTTAACCGCACCCTTGATTTGCTCCGCGGAAGCTCCTTTGAAGACAGAAATACCGTTGTTGCCCAGAACTGAACTGGATTTGCCCTCGAAGCTCGGCATTACCGCGGTTCCCCAGTGCATGCTCTTAGGTGCCGTTGATGCGATCTGCTGAATCGTGGCGCTAGAGCCGAAGCCGGCAAAAATTTTACCTTGAACAAATGGCACATTAAAGTAATTATCCAGTCCTGCTGTGACAGCTGTCTTATCCTGCAGCATGCTGGTGATCGCCGTCATGGCTTTGATGCTAGCGGGCGTATCGATTTTCGCCTTGTACTGCGGCGTAATCAACCGATTGCCGGCATCATACGCTAATGTTTCGAATTCAAAATCATAACTCTTATTAAACGCGACGCCTGTGATGCCATCACCTTTAAGCTGTTGCCCGATTTTGGTCAGTTCTTCCCAAGTCTTCGGTACAGTCAGATGATATTTCTCCAGGATATCCTTGTTGTAAAACATGAGCCGCGTCCCGGTGGCAAACGGAATCTGATAATAATTCCCCTGATACTTCAGGTTCGTGGCAATGCCGGGATAAATCGACTTCAGCTCAGCGGCGGAAAACTGAGATTTTACCTGCTTATCAATGTTGACCAGCATCCCGTCATGGACGTATTCCGGAATGATCGTATCCGTCACCTGCCCGATCGTCGGTAAGGTTTTGGACTTCGCCGATGCCAGGTACTTCTTCTGCAAATTGTCATACGAACCCTGCGATGTTGCGACAACTTTGTATTGCTTTTGACTACTGTTAAATGTCTTGATATACCCTTCCAACGCCTTGTTGTAATTACCGGTCATTCGGTGCCAAAAGGTAATCGTCACCGGTCCTTTGGAAGTCTTCTGCGCCGAACTACCACTGCTGCAAGCGGTCAGCAACAAGACCATCAATGCAGTCGCAACGCCAAGCAACCAACGTCTCTTCATCATATGTACCCCCATTATTGTCGTGAACGCATCGTGTCGTTGTGGACAAGACCCGCAAACCGCCGATCCCATCCGGCTGTCAGTACATCTTTTTAAAACTATATACAGTATACCAATACTTACCGCAAGCGGTATCTTTTGCGCAAAAAAAGAAAGCTGCTCTGCTTTCTTTTTGCATTTATGTGAAGGATGGGACATGATTTTCGGTAGCAACGTAAAAACGAACCAAGTTCCAAAAAAATGGAAGTCAGTTCGTTGAAAATACTCAAATATTAGTGCCAAAGCGGAGCAATCGTAGGCCAGATGGGGCTCAGTGGTGAAATCATTGTTGGCGGTTTACCGCCTACAATGAGGCCGATCTTTGAGACTCAGCCGGTTTTGCTGAGGCTCAAAGTCGTGCCCACCACGTTCCAGCACCATCTGGCCGGAGATTGCGGAGTTTGGCACGGCATAGAACACAATGCTTAACCCTTCTTTTTGCACATGCGGTATTATGCTTGTTCTTCCGTTAATTTAAGATAGAAATTCGCCAATGTCATACTGCGGTACGGGATGACCCAGATGGAAGCCAGCCCCATGGTAATCAACTCTAACAGCCACCAGCCTAGAAAACTCAGCAATAACACAAAGTAATCCCACTTATGGCCAGACATCAACTCCCGGCTGCGGGTCACAGCTTCGGTATAGCCAATCGGTTGGCCGCTGTCAATCGCATCCCGATAAATCCATTGCGCCTGTGAATACGCCATCGCCTTAACAATCCCCGGGACAATCAGCAAGAACATCCACAGAAAAATCCAGACCCATTGCAATAACCCAATCAACAAGCTCCCAAGAAAATATTCGCCCCGTTCAAAAATCTTGAACATCTGCAACCAACTAAACTGATGATCCGACCGACCGCGAAGACCATCGATCATCGCAAACATGACGCCAATCATCAGCAACACACCCAACAGGCTCAAAAAGATAACAATTGACTGCCACATCTGCCAATATTCATTCACGCGGCCGCCTGTGACCGTGATCGGTCCGCCCTGCGTTACCATGTGCCATGTATGCCATGCCCCGCGATGTACTTCATGAACAGAAGGAAACGGTACAAGTGTCGCAAATGCCATCAAAAGTAATGCCGGTAAACTAATGCGCAGATAATAGCTAAAGTTGGGATTCAATTCCGCCTTGGCTTGATTCTTTAACGATGTCCGGTCCACAGACAACTCCCCCTTAACTGTGATTGCCTCATACAGTTGCTGGGAATATCATAACAGAAAAGCGTATTTTGTTATACAAACTTGAATGGGACCTTCGGATTAAGGTGCGGCTTCGCTTGCAAAAGCGTAAACTCATCACCGCTTATGGTTAACTCGGTTTTCGAATCGAAGAATCCGGCCGCATAGCTTTTGATTAAAACCGGTCCTACTGGGGAGTCAAGGTGCGCATCAAATACATCCGGCACATTACGGCGTGGCAATATCAGGAGACTGAATTTAGCTTGCGATGTATCATGATACTGCCGCGAGTAAGGCCCAATGCCATCATTCAAATCCAAAACCAACACCCGATCTGCGTGTAAAAGCGGCGCTAGTCGTGCTGCTGCCTGTGCAGATATATTAAGCTCCATATTTCACCCCCACAAGTATAATAATCCTTGTCGCCCACATTATGGAACGGATTGCCTTAGGATACAACCAGCTTGTAAAAGTTTAACGAAATGCCTAAAATTGGTTTAATGAACCACGATGCAATTCTGTCAGTTAAGACGAGGTGTGCCAATGAATATCTATTCGGCTTTAAAGTTTATCCAGATCGATCATGCGCAAGTCAATCACTTGCAGGTTGTCGTCACCGACCAAAGCGGCAAGCCTGATGCCGGCATGACCGATTTATTAATCGACTGCCTCAACAAGATCGATATTTTCGTTGATCTCAGCACCACCGACCGCGTCAGTGATGTTATTGACGATCTCAACCTACTCACGCCGCTGCCATACGATGTTCTCGAAGAATACCAAAAAATTCTCGAGCAGCCCATCAATGGCATCAACGTTGCGATGAAAAAGCAGTTGATCGAATTCATTTATGCGCCGACCGTTTGAATCAGCGGCGCCAACTGCTTCTGCTGTTTCATTTTAACAAGCCCGCCCCTCTGCCAGCAATCAATGCTGCCCCAGATTAGGTGGGCTTTTTTAGTGTGAGCGTGTGCCAGCCCGGTTAGAAATCGGAGTGTAAGTGGCCTCAGGTGTGATGGCCCGACCTTGGCCATTGCGCCTGAGGTCCTTACACGCAGGTTTCTGGGCTGGCGAACGCGTTATGTATGGTGAGCGTGAGCCAGCGCGCTTAGAAGTCGGAGTGTAAGCGGCCTTGGGCGTGATGGCCCGGGCTTAGGCCATTGCGAACAAGGTCCTTACACGCAGACTTCTGGGCTGGCGAACGCGTTATGGTTAAGCGACAGCCATTTCAAAACGCACGCACTCGCTTCGATCGTATCCGTGTGGCAAAAGCATCGTGATAAGTTTATTTTTATGACAACAACAGTTTCGTTTGTCGCCATTTTCTGCTATCCTGACGAAAACGGAGGCGAAAAAATGAACGAAACAGGACATGCCCTGCCACCCAATATCAAATTTGTCTGGCGCGCCGATATATTCATCTGGTCTTTCAATTTTTTTGTTGTCGGCTTACTTTTGCTCATTGCCAGTCATTTTTGGCATTGGCCTTCATGGCTAGGTTTTGGCGTCATTGGGTTAACGGTGCTGCAATATATTATCCGGCGGGCCCTCGTGCCTTATCGCTATCGATTTTTGCGCTACAACATCACCCCGACCGCAGTTTTCCTTCAAAAAGGGTTCTTCTTCCGTAAAAATGAAGCGATCCCGATTGCTCGCATTCAAAATGTGACGTTGGAACAGGGACCGCTTCTCCGGTGGCAACAATTGCAACAGGTCAACATCGAAACCGCCAGCACGGCCCATGTCATTGACGGCGTAACGGCAGCCGTTGCCGATCAGTTGCGGACCCGGATTTTGACACTGGCACAGGAGGCGCGCGATGAATGAACAACCGCACCGCCTTGCCCCTGTCGCATTACTGATACTATGGGTCAAAAATGTCATCGCTTTATGGCCAATATTTGTCGGCGGCTTATTTTCGATGTTCGGTTCCAAAATGAGTTTTAAAGAACTGCTGTTTTGGCTAGCCTTGATTCTTGGGAGCGTCATCTTAATGCTCGCGTGGTCAATCCTGCGTTATTTGCGTTTCACCTATTTAGTGGCACCTGATGGCTTAACCATTCGCAGTGGCGTCTTCATCCGTAAGACCAACCATATTCCGTACGACCGGATTCAAACCGTCCAGCGCCAGCAGTGGTTCTTCTTGAAGCCACTTGGGCTGGAACAGGTCTCCATCGAAACAGCCGGAAAAGAAACCAGAAAAGCGGAAGGCCAACTGGCAGCTGTGCCGACCGCCGTTGCCGATACGATCAATCGTTATCGCCAAGGAATTGAGCCGGAATCGGCAATATCCACTACTACAGAGACGACTGATGCCGATGCCGCCACCCGGACCCGCGTCGTCAACGCGGACCCGGTCCCGGACGCTGCCTACAAAATCAACTCCCACGACCTTAATCAATATGCGCTCACATCGCTTGGTTTCATCCCCATCATTACCGGGATCCTTTGGGTGTTGGACAAGGCTCAGGAATACCTGCCGGACAGCTGGTACCAGCAAGCTGAACACGCCATCACAGGTTTAGCCATTTACCTTTTGATCGGCTTAAGCATCATCGTTTTAGTGTTGGGATTTGCTGTTTCTTATTTGAACATCCTGCAAAAATATTATCGCTTCACGCTCGATCGCACGGGTAACGAACTGCGCACCAGTCGCGGCTTTCTCCAAACCAACACGGTCAGCGCCCGTCTATCCCGCGTGCAAGCTGTTCGGTTTAAACAAAGCATTCTCCGCCAATGGTTTCATCTCACCACCGTTCAGGCATTACTGGCTTCCGGCGCAGCTGATGATGAGCAAAATAACGATCTGGTCCTGATGCCGGTGATCCGGCAGCGCTCGGCCATGACCGATATGCGCAAATTCATCAGCTGGTTGCCGACAACAATACCGGAACTGCAACCGATTCCGGTACGAAATCGCTGGTACTATGTGCGTAACATGGTACTAGGGAATCTCGCTTTTATTGTCGCACCGATTATTTTGGCTAGTGTTTTGTGGTTGCACGTCAGCTGGTGGGTCTGGTTGCTGCCGGTTGGCGGACTGTGGCTGATCATCATGGCACTCCAAGGCCAGTACGCCGCAACAAACGCTGCTATCGCCATTGCGCCGCCAGATCAACTCGTCATCCAAGTCGGCGAAGTCTGGACCCGCCAGCGCTACTATGTCCGGAAAAAAGACATCCAGGCGATGAGCTTAGCGCAATCCATCTGGATGAAACCGCGCGGCGTTGCGCACTTAAACATTCATGTGCGGAAAGGCAATAGCGATCAAACGATTACGTCCCGCTACATGAAGGCTGACTTAGCCAAGGAAATTTTAAGTTGGTATCAGCCGCT
The DNA here is from genome assembly GCF_030770335.1 of Lacticaseibacillus zeae subsp. silagei. Lineage (NCBI taxonomy): Bacteria > Bacillati > Bacillota > Bacilli > Lactobacillales > Lactobacillaceae > Lacticaseibacillus > Lacticaseibacillus zeae. The sequence goes on from NZ_CP132484.1 coordinate 2,967,178, forward strand.
GTCTTAGTCTAGGTACATGAAGTTAGGAGCTTGCCATGCTACTGAATAAAATTCAATATACGCCGCCACTTCAAGCAACATCCTACCCATTCAACCTCCCTTGGCAAGCGCATTTCCGTGAACTAAAGCTGACGCAGTCGGTGACCATTTTGACCGGTGATAACGGCAGCGGCAAATCAACGTTGCTAAACGCGATCGCCGCCAACTACAACGCCATCTTGATGAGCGGCGCGTCCCTTGAAGATGGTCCTGAATACGACAATAGCCGGGCATTGGCGCGCCAGCTCAAGTTAACGTGGACTTATCGCACCAAGTCCGGCTTTTTATTTCGCGCCGACGATTTCATTTCATTCATTCGCGCCACCCGCGGCCGCATCAAATATGCCCAGGCTCAGCTTGAACACTTAGCGCCCAAAAGTCTGGAACGTCTGCCGTATCTGAATACACTGGCAGAAGTCCACCACCTTTATAAAGTCGACTTAGACACCCTATCACACGGCCAAGCCTTTCTCGCCTTATTTCGCGCCCGCTTACACGCGAACGCCCTATATTTGCTAGACGAACCCGAATCGCCATTGACCCCGGAAAATCAATTGAGTTTGCTAGCTTTGATTCATGAAGCGGTCACGAGTGGCGCACAATTCATCATCAGCACCCACTCACCCATTTTAATGGCCTATCCAGATGCGCAGCTGCTGGCCTTGGGTAACACGCTTGCACCCATTCAATACGACCAGATTGAGCACATCACTTTCCTCCGCAGCTTTTTGGATGACCCGCAGCGATTCGTTTATCATCTTTTGCACGATTGAATCATTGTCATTAACGGCAAAAATGTTTTAAGGTGGCACTAGGGCATTGTCTGGCATTGGAAAATCCGGAATTTATCGCCCTTTTTGCACCGATGACTGCCGGAAATGCCTGTGAGAGGAGAGATTTGCATGCTTACATCAGCTTGGACCAAGCAATTACCGTTAGATCATATCACCTCGATCACCCCGGTTGGCGGAGGCGATGTCAATAAAGCTTATCGGGTCGATACGTCTGAAAAACCATACTTTCTGCTCGTTCAACCTGGCTACCCCGCCAGCTTCTATGCCGGAGAAATTGCCGGTTTAAAAGCCTTTGAAGCCGCACAGGTGTTAGCGCCACGCGTGATCGCTAACGGCAGCATTGACGGCGATGGTTACCTATTACTAAGCTTCCTGACCAGTGGCCATGGCTCGCAACGTGAACTCGGGCGACTTGTTGCCCGTCTGCATCAGCATCACGAACCCGCCGGCCGCTTCGGCTTCGACTATCCATACGCTGGCACGAGCGTATCATTTTCCAACGACTGGACCGATTCGTGGGCGGAACTGTTCATTCACCAACGGCTCGATAAACTGGCCGCTCACATACTGAAAAAGGGCCTGTGGCAGGCCGACGATCAAGCAACGTTTGACCAGGTTCGCACCATTATCAGCAAGACCCTCAACCAGCATCACAGCGAAGCATCCCTGCTCCATGGTGACTTATGGGGTGGCAACTACATGTTCACGGCAGACGGTCAGCCGGCACTCATCGACCCCGCCGCAGTTTACGGCGACCGCGAACTTGATATCGGCGTGACCACTGTCTTTGGCGGGTTCAACCAAGAGTTCTACGCCGGCTACCAAGAAACCTATCCACTCGACCCAGGCTACCCATTTCGCCTCGATTTCTACCGGTTGTATTACCTAATGGTGCATCTCGACAAATTCGGCATGGCCTACGCCGGCAGCGTGGCAGCGGTCATGGATCGCATTCTCGACCATGGCGTGCCGGAGAATCAGGAACGAAACGAGTAGCATGCCAACATGAATGGGAAAACATTTTGACTAAGCACCCATTATTTCCCGGGAACAATGGTACCTTTCGCGGCCGTCTCGTGGTCTCAACATTTCTAGCACCACTAATTTTACGGCGGCACAGTTTTGACCCTTTTCAAATTATTTTGGCTCATCGGGCACCTCTTTGGAGAATATCCCGTTGAGCTTTTTTGCGACTTCAAAGTTGCTGTTGGGGTAAAGATGATCATATGTGCCGAGCGTCGTTTCGATGTCCTCATGCCCCAAGAGTTCTTTGATCTGGAGAGGATTTTCACCGAGGCTGGTCAACAGCGACACATGCAAGTGGCAGAAACCGTGCACGGTAGTTCGCTGTATGTGTCCACAATATCAATAAATTGCTGGTCAGAGTATGAATACCATCACGTGAGAATACCCACAATTACCAATTGAATAAGGGCAATTCAGAGGATGGTGCGAGAACTAGGTCGACCTTTTTAATTAACATTGAAGTAACCAGTGCAATCAAGCGTTTCTTAATAGTTCAAAAAATCTGCATCATCGGTTAGCTGTGGTTCTGAAATCTTTCTGTGATTGATAACAGTTATTTTGAGTCCCATTGTATTCTCACCTTCTGCAAAATGATCACCATTAAGGCGCTCAATATCAACACATAGACAATGTTATTGCCAATTTTAGATAACTCAAAATCGCCCACCCAAAGGTATTGCATGACTTGGATGCAGTGATACATTGGAAAGATGTGTGCAAATTTCTGGACAAATTTAGGTAATGAATCTGTGGGAATCGCAATGCCGGATGTAAAAATAAAAATCATGAAAATTCCTGAGGTAACTAAACTAGCAGTCCTGGATGATGTGATGAATAGTGAAATCAAATATCCCACTGAGAAGAAAATTAATGCAGTTAGGAGGTAAAAAATTATAAACAGTAGCGTTTGCCACACATTCATGCGCCATATCGCATGATATATTACAAAGCTCATCCCTCCAAAAATCGCAGTTGAAATCATGCTAACGAACAGAAATGCGGCAAATAACGATTGAAAATATTGCCAGTAAGTAACTGGGTACGTCATGTACCTCTTAAGTACACCCTGGCCTTTAATGTCTAAAATAGTAATTGAGATTCCCATCAAACCTGTGTTGGCTAAAAGGAAAACAACATTTATCGGAACTACCGTGTCAATTCCTAGGACATTTTTGCCAAAGATAGTCGGGCTATCACCAAAGGTTCCGCCAAAGACAACAGTTAATGCAATAGGAACAATAATCATAAAGAACATTGACGTATGTTCTCGGAAAAGTGCTTTTAATTCGACTTTTAGGAATGGTGTGTATTTATCAATCCTACTCATTTACGTCATCTCCAGTATACATGAGATAACCATCCTCGAATGTTAGACTGTGTATGCTAACATGGTGGTTATTCAAGATATTTGAGGTTCTTACAGAGCTATCTGTATATAAATAAAAGTTTTTACCTGTTGACCTTGAGATATAATCAATTCCTTGTTCTTTCAGATCCCTCTCAATTGGCCGCAATTGATTGATGTCAATTGGTGTGTAAACAAACTTTCTCAACTGGCTTTCAAGTTCTGGAATTAAACCAGACTCAACGATTCTTCCAGCGTGTAGCATATATACAAAGTCACAATAATCGGCCGCTTGATTTAGATAGTGATCCGAGACTATTACAAGGTGGTTTTTACCATATTGTTTAATCAAGTTCCAAATTTCCTTCCGAATAAACGTATCTAGTCCAGATGCGGGTTCATCCAGAATGACTATGGGGGCCTCTGTCATCAGAGTCATGGCAATTAAAACTCTGCGTTTAGTACCGCCTGATAAATTGACAGTACGTGTATCTAGGAATTCGGTTAGTTGGTATTGATCAGCCACCTGCCGCTCGGAAATGTTTCTTTGATAGAGCTTCAAAACTAGTTGAAATTCTTCACGAACTGTATTTAGCTTCCTCAAATTGTTTTCTTGAAACAAGAAGGCAATTTTGGCACTATTCGGCTCAACAACGATACTTCCCGAACTTAGCCGTCTCAGTCCAACGATTGATTCCAAAAGAGTCGTCTTACCGCTTCCGTTTGGCCCTGCAATCAGATACAGTCCGTTTCCGTTAAACGACATGCTGACATCGAAAATAGCCGTCCTTTTCTTGTAAACTTTTTTTGCGTGATCTATCCGCAGTAAGGTCATTCAGCATCACTCCTTGATGATTTTTTGTTAATATTGCTAGACAAATAGTTAAAGATTACGTGCATCATAACCGGCACCCACACGGAATTGTGTGATCACTAAAAATGCTCCCAACAGCATCCCGAAGAGTGATTTTACAAAGGCTTCATCATCATCGAAAAATGTTACCAAGGCAAACAAGCAAACTTACAGCATTTTCGTAAATTAAAATTATTTTACCATAATTGCATCCGTTTGATTATAATAAAATTAGAAAGGGGCGAGCATATTGAAAGACTGTGAGCTGGGACAACTTTTTAAAGAGATTCGCACGGAACCGTCGCATTTCGGATATATCTGAACCTTTAAACAGAAGTACGGTTTCGAAGTTTGAAAACGGGCTCACGGAAATTTCTGCTGAAAATCTCTTCAAACTTCTCCGTAATATCTGCGTTGAACCAACAGAGTTTTTCGAGCTTCTCGAAAAAAGGAACCGATCTCATATTGATGACGCTGATTTACCTCAGCGTGATTTTGACCAGAGACTTTTACAGTTGTCTTTGCAAAAAAATTAGAGAATTGCAACGACTCAAGCAGAAATTAATCCAGAAGTTCTTAACCACTCGTAACATTTTGTTCAAATTGCGTTCTATTATTGTCACTGCAGTAAAAATTGACACCCAAGGCACCTCCGATCATCTTTCAAAAGAAGATTCGGATGTGGTTATAAATTATTTGATGAATCGATCCTTTTGGTATTCGCTTGAGTATACACTGTATATTGACTGTATACCTTTTTTGGAGAGCGAATATTTTGAAAAGCTGTACGAAAAATTACTGATAATTCATTTTACATTAAAGCATCAAAATGTCCATCAAAATTTTTTTACCAGGCACTGTATAATACCGCTGTGATGTTTTACCACCAAGAAGACTACGAACGAACTTTGTTGACTTTGGCACAATTACAAAGGCACGGACTTCCTGATGATTACTTTTACATCCGAATACAAATCGAGCTCTTACAGAAACAGTGTCAAATTAAACTCAGCAACGACTCAAAAAACCAAAACGAATTAAAACAGCTCCTGGATGTGTTGTCTTTGATTAGCCCAGCTTTTGGAAAAAATGGAAAGACAAGTTTGAGATTGATCCCTGATCTGATCAATAGGTAATAGAGTACATTCTTGCGAAATATGTTCTTCATCTGAAGTCGTTGGTCATGAATGGTTTTGGTATGGATGACCTTAACAAAATCCAACACGATCTGGCAGACTATCAGATTAAATCTTATGCTGGCTTGTTGCAGAACATAAACAGGTTCCTAGAAACTAGCTTTAAACAATCTAATTGATGTATAGACGAGAGGACGCAAAGAGCCTAATCTTAGTGCTCATCGTGGTCGGTTCCGATATGAGTACTGAGATTAGGCATTTGCGGATATCATTCTTGAATTTGTACGTTGAAAGCGGCACCTCTGTGTCACATTCCATCAGTGTTTTATATTTTGTTGGCGCAGTGAAACCTTCTTAAAGAAGCGTTATGCTGCGATTCTGTAAGTAAGTCTAGTGAGCACATTATTTCCCGGGAAATTCTCAAAAATTGCCAATCAAAAAACGGTTCAGAAGAGACAGATTTGTCTCACTGAACCGTTTTTGTCGTGTCACCGGCAAAGCGTTGCCATAACACTAAATTCTAAGCATTCAAGACCTTATTCAAGAAGTTCTTGGTTCGCTCTTCTTTTGGATGCTCAAAGATATCTTCAGGCTTGCCTTGTTCAAGGATGGTGCCGTTATCAAAGAAGACCACCCGATCGGCAACTTCTTTAGCGAAACCCATTTCGTGAGTCACGATCACCATGGTCATCCCTTGCTTTGCCAGCCGCCGCATAACGCCCAGAACGTCACCGACCATTTCCGGATCCAACGCACTGGTCGGTTCGTCAAACAACATGATATCCGGATGCATAGCCAACGCCCGCGCAATGGCAACACGCTGCTGCTGCCCGCCGGAAAGCTGCGCCGGCATCGCATCGGCCTTGTCTGTCAGACCAACCACTTCAAGCATTTCCTTGGCCTGCTTGACGGCTTCGTCTTTGCTGGCAATGCCCAGCTCAGTGGGTGCTAAGGTAATGTTCCCCATCACGGACATATTCGGGAAAAGATTAAAATGCTGGAACACCATGCCGATCTTTTCACGCACCTTGTTGATATCAGTGCCTTTATGGGCAATATCTTCGCCGTCGACAAGAATCTCGCCGCTTGTGACGGTTTCCAAACCATTAATCATGCGCAGGACGGTACTTTTCCCGGCACCGGAAGCGCCGATCATGACGACGACTTCATTGTTGGCGACATTCAGGTTGACGCCTTTGACCACATCGTTGTCACCAAAACTCTTGTGGACATTTTTCATTTCTACTCGATACTGACTCATGCTTTCACCTTCTTCTGAACCCAGTTACTTAGCCAGGTTAATAGCGTAATAATAATTAAGTAAATCAATGCCACCATCGTCCAGATCTTAAAGCCTTCCATGTTACGGGCAATAATGATCTTCCCGGTTTGGGTCAGCTCTAACAGACCGATGATCGACAGGATAGAGGTATCCTTCAAGGTAATAATAAACTGGTTGATGAAACTTGGAATCATGATCTTAATACCCTGCGGCAAGATAACCTTGCGCATGGCTTTCCCGAATGGCAGCCCTAAGCTGCGCGCGGCTTCCATTTGTCCGGGATCAACCGCTTGGATGCCCCCTTTAACGAAGGCCGCTGTGTAGGCTCCTTCATTAAGCGTCAACGTCACGATGCCGGCGATGAATGCCGGGACTTTTGACCCGATCAGACTCGGTACCCCGGTATAGATGAACAAAGCCAGGACCATCAGCGGTAAGCCACGGAAAATGTAAATAAACGTTGTTGCTGTGCCTTGGCATAACTTATTCGGGATAACCCCTAGAAGTCCGACCAGAATCCCGACCAATGTTGCAAAGAAGATCGCGACAATTGTCAACACCATGGTCTCACGCAAGCCGCCCATCAAGGTTGACCAGTTGGCCTTCAACAACCCGATGAACGAGCGGTCTGTCGTTTGACTGTTACCGGCAGCGCTCTTTTGTGATTTTGCACTGCCGTTGCCCAAGTACCGTTCGATAATCTTATCGTACTGACCATTGGCCCGTAGTTTCTTAAGGCCGGCGTTGAATTTGGTCATCAACGCCTGATTGTTCTTAGAAACCGCAAACCCATACGCACCTTCACGCGCCGGCTTCCCGACAATCTTTAATGCCATGCCATTATTAATACCATATTGCATCACCGGCTGATCTTCAAAACAAGCTGCCGAGTTACCGGTAATCACATCTTGATACATGTTATTGGAGTCATCAAAAGTAACCGTTGAAAAGCCGTACTTTTGCTTGACGCTGTTGGCATAATCCGCTGAGTCTGTACCGGTTTTGATAGCAACCCGCTTGCCGCGCAAATCCTTCAATGACTTGATCGTACTTTTCTTCGCCACGGCCATCACAACGCCGGACTTATAATACGGATCGCTCATCAGAAACTTCTGTTTTCGTTCTGGTGTGATTGACATACCGGCAATCACGCCATCAATTTGCTTGGCTTCAAGTGCCTGAACCGCGGCGTTGAATCCCAACGGCTTGACCTCGACCTTGAAACCTTCTTCCTTGGCAATTGCCTTGATGAGATCAAGGTCAATACCCACATACTTATTATCCTGGTTCGCAAACTCAAACGGTGCAAAGGTCACATCCGTCCCTATCGTATACGTCTTCTGTGCTGCCGCCACCGTCTTGCCGGGGAGTAATGCCCCAAGCATTAAAGGCAAGGCGATCAGCAAACCTAGCAGCCACTTTCGCTTCAACCTAAACACCACGCTTTCTAATGATTACAAGCCCATTAGGCCGTTATTGCATGCGCCAGTTGATGATCAACTGGTTGTGCGCTAAGCCCGCGTCTTGTCTGATCGACACGGGTCTGATTCAACCACGTCTTCGTTCAAGTACGCGGCTAAGCGCAGCTCATCTCCTCGCATTTTGGTCGATTTTAAATCTACTGTTTATGCTAGCGGAATGGAATAGCGACTGTCCAGCGTTGATGTTAGCTTTTCTGACATTTGTCACATTATTTTACGCAAGCGGACTAGACCTTCATGCGCCGTTGTACCCAGTTACTGAGCCAGGTCAGGAGTGTGATAATAATCAAGTAAATGAGCGCGACCATGGTCCAGATTTTGAAGCCTTCCATGTTACGCGCAATGATGATTTTCCCGGTTTGGGTCAGCTCCAAGATGCCGATAATCGACAGAATCGAGGTGTCTTTTAAGGTGATAATGAACTGATTGATGAAACTCGGTACCATAATTCTAATGCCTTGCGGGAGAATCACTTTCCGCATGGCTTTGCCAAACGGAAGTCCCAGGCTGCGCGCTGCCTCCATTTGGCCAGCATCGACCGCCTGGATGCCCCCCTTCACGAAGGCCGCCGTGTACGCACCTTCATTCAGCGTCAGCGTGATAATCCCAGCGACGAATGCCGGAATCTTAGAACCAATCAGACTTGGTATGCCTGTGTAGATGAACAATGCCAATACAAGTAGCGGCAAGCCGCGGAAAATGTAAATAAACGTCGTGGCAACTCCCCGGGCGAAGCGATTCGGTAAAACGCCCAGCAGTCCGACCAGAATCCCGACAATGGTTGCAAAAATGATGGCCACCAAAGTCACGACCATCGTTTCCCGCAGCCCATTCATTAAGGTCCCCCAGTTTTCCCGTAACAAACCGAGAAAACTGCGATCCGTATCCTGGGTCTTGGCGCTGGTTTCCTTTTGGGCTGCTTGCGTCCCGTTGCCTAAGTATTTCGCGACAATTTTGGCATAGGTGCCATCAGCCTTCACTTTTTTCAGTCCGGCATTGAACCGCTGATCCAGTTGGTCGCTACGGCCTTTTTGCGTGGCAAAGCCGTAATAACTCGCCTTGCTTTCAGGCCCGGCAAGCTTCAGCTTCAGCCCGGTTGCAATGGCATATTGCAGCACCGGCTTGTCATCAAAACAGGCTACCGAGTTCCCCGTAATCACGTCCTGGTACATATTAGTGGAATCATCGAACGTCACGGTATGAAAACCATACTTGTCTTTTAGACTCATCGCAAAGTCTGCCGCGGCTGTCCCGGTCTTTAAAGCCACCCGCTTGCCCCGCAGATCCTTAAGACTTTTGATGCCGCTATTTTTGGCAACGGCCATTGCCACCGCGGTTTTGTAATAAGGATCACTCATGGCAAACTTCTGCTTGCGCTCCGGCGTAATCTGCATGCCGGCAATGACCCCGTCAATCTGGTGAGCTTCAAGCGCCTGCACCGCGGCATTAAATCCCAGCGGCTTAATGTCCACTTTAAAGCCTTCCGCCTTGGCTACTGCCTGCATGAGATCAATATCGATCCCGACGTAGCGGTTGTTCTTGTCTGCAAACTCAAACGGTGCATAAGTGACATCTGTGCCGATCACATATGTTTTTTTCGCCGCCTGCGTTGATACCGGCATGGTCAAGCCAATCGCCAATATCAACGCTGCTACCCCGGCGACGCACCACTTCCAAACCCGTCTCATAAAAACACCATCTTTCTCATTCGAATCCTAATGCAACGCTAAACCATTCAATGTGAAGCCGCCATCACAAGCTGTGGGCAATACAGTTCGCATCGGCAACATTCACAGGTAACAAGTCTACCGATTTTATGAGAGCTTGTCTACGCGCGCAGAACGCAAGATTGTTTTATACTTAGAGAAACTAAAAAGAAAATGGGATGAAATGATGTTTAGCTACTTAATTGACTACGATCTTAAACTCGCACTGCCACGCCCGGAAATTGACGGCCCACTTTTATTTGAACAGATCGAAACCAGCCGTGAGACCTTATCAGCCTATCTGACTTGGGTGGACGCGACGCTCACCGCTGACGATGAGATTAACTTTTTAACAACCGAGCTGAAGTCCTTCGGCGAGCAAAAGTCATTAACCTTGGTCATTCATCAAGCCGACGCTCCCGTTGGTCTGATCACCCTAAACACCATTGACCAACTCGTCCACCATAAAGCCGATATCGGTTACTGGTTAACCACACCGGCACGCGGTAAAGGCGTCATGCACAAATCCGTCAAGGCCATTGCAGACATCGCCTTCCACGACTATCACCTGAACAAACTGATTATCAACGCCGCCGTCACCAATGACGCCAGCAACCACGTCGCCGAAAAAGCCGGCTTCCATCTGGACGGCATCCTGCGCCAAGAGGATCCGAATCCACGTGGTGGGTTTTTCGATGTGAATACATACTCGTTGTTACGCTCAGAATGGTCATAATGTTTCATGAGAAACATTTTTGTGGTCAGGCCGGTTCTCAGTAAAGTGGTTGGGTCATAATCCACAACGGCAATATAAAAACGAACATGCAAAACGCGCGATGTTCGTCCTTTGTTTTCTAAGAATAATTCTTTTGGGAGGTCGAGATGTTAGTGCCAAAGCGGAGCAATCGTAGGCCAGATGAGGCTCAGCAGCCGTCTCCGCTCTAGCTTCGCGTCGCCACTCCAGCTGGCCGGAGATTGCGGAGTTTGGCACGGAACGGAACTCATTGCCCCGCTTTTTCCGGAGTTTGAAAGGTTAAGCACAAAACAGAAATTTGACTCATCCGTTTCTTGCTTTAACATGTGCCAACTGCAAGCAGGTCAATGTACGACCAACCGTAAAAGTACCGGCGTAATGAAGCCTTCGATAATTGCCGCAAAAGCAATCACTGGCACCACGATGGCGACATACTGTACCGCAATGGCCTTGGCATCCAGCGGCGACTTTTCATAGTGGGGATTGGCAAAAAATCGTTTGATCGATTGGCGTAACGCCTTGTTGACTTGCGCCGCCAGCGCCACAGCGACGATCATCGCGCTCATCTCAAAGATCCCATGTGGCAAAATGCCCAGCACAAACGCACCGAAAGCACCGCTGATGCCAAGTTTGGCCGCATAGATACCAAGAACCAGACCGACCGAAGCACACGTAACCACATACGAAATCCAGTATAAGAATGGAATTGGGATCATGCCCACTAGCATTATGGTGAACGTGACCCGCTCGTTGTTCAGCAGAATCGCCCAGAAAGCGTGCCAATTATCAGTCGCTCCAGGGAACTTAGCGGACAACCCGCTCATGAGGCCGCGGACAAAATGCGGATTCGATTTCATGACGATATAGCTTAACAGGCCAACCAGGATCGTCATCATGATGAAAATTAGCCAGCCAATCAATAGATAATGCCCAATCACATTCAGATGATACTTCAGTCTTTTCTTCATTTGCTTGCCCCCACTCATTGGATGGTTACCGGCTATGGTCACAGTATACCGCAAGCAAAAATGTGTCGCTATTGAGAAGATTCCGGTGCCAAAATGAAGGCTGCAGTACCTCTGCTCGTCAACTGCGTACCAATCATCGCCCTGTCTGCAACCAATATATTCATATTTTTTTACGACACGGCAGGAAACTTGCTGTTTGGTGCTTTTTCCTGAATAATGGCGGCATGGAGGGGATCACGATGGAAATCAATGAAGCGCAATCAATCTTTTCGGCAGCGCAGCAGCAAGTCGCGACCATTGTGGTTGGCAAGCCGATGCCGATCCAACTGGCCTTTACGGCTTTATTAGCCAACGGTCACGTCTTATTTGAGGATATTCCCGGCGTCGGCAAGACCACCTTAGTGCAAGCCATCGCCAAAACGCTGGCAATGCCGTTTTCCCGGATTCAATTCACGCCGGATATGTTGCCTAGCGACGTTCTCGGGACGTCCATTTTCAACCGCGCTACGAATGCATTTGAATTTCAACGCGGTCCGATTTTTACTAGCATCTTACTGGCCGACGAAATCAATCGCGCCACTCCGCGTACTCAGGCGGCTTTATTGGAAGCAATGGGCGAACGTCGCGTCACCACCGACGGACACACCTACCCTTTATCGCCCGACTTCTTTGTCATGGCCACGGAAAACCCGACTGACTATGCAGGAACCTACCCCTTGCCTGAGGCCCAACTGGATCGGTTTATGTTGCGCCTATCGCTTGGCTATCCAGATGCCACCGCGGAAAAAAGTCTGCTTCTGAGTCCTGATCGTCAAACCATGATTGCTGCCTTGAAACCACGACTCGATCCCGCGACTTTAGCAGAAAGCAAAAAGCTTGTCACAACCATCACCGTGACGGATGCAATCGCCAATTATGTCCTTGCGCTTGTTGAAGCGACGCGGACAGACCAACGCATTCGTTTAGGCATCAGTCCCCGTGGTGGCATTGCCTTGGTAAGCGCCGCAAAAGCCTTCGCTATGCTCAATGGCCGCAATTACGTGACCCCTGAAGATATTCAAGCCCTAACGATTCCTGTATTTGGCCATCGCTTGATCATGAAGGATCCGACCGTCTCACCAACCGACATTTTAACCGATATTCTGCAAAACACCGCTACACCAGTACGGGGGTGACACCATGCATTGGCGCAATTTCTTTATCAATAGTGCACTTATCGTCACACTCGGCCTACTCGTCGGCTTCGGAATGACGTTTAACTCGTCGACCAGCTGGTTTGTAAGTGAATTTGCCATGATGCTTCTGCTGTTGCTCGCACTACCTCTGCTTTGGCCGATGCGCGGTCATTTGCGCTTCACACCTAATCACTCGACGATGATCGCAGAACGTCCCACCACCCGCCATTTGACGTTAACGCAAGGCAAATGGCTGCCAAACCTGTTTTTACTAGATGCCGCCAAAACCAGCACTTGGCATCTGCCGGTTGGTCAACGCACCGCCAAAGTTACCTTGCAGTTGCCACGGGGCGTTTATGATCAGCTGCCGTTCACCGTGACTGTCACCGACTTTTTCGGCTGGTTCCGCAAAACTCTCCCCATGCAACTCACAACCCCGATAACAGTTGGTCCGGTTCGCCAGCCCGAGACTGCTGCCAAAATTGCCACGGATTTTTCACAAAAAATGGCGGCGGCCGACGCCGGTTTGCCCAGCGACCGGATTAAAAATTTCCGCGAATATTTCCCGGGTGATAATATCCAACAAATCGCGTGGAAAATTAGCGCCCATGCAGATTCATTGATTGTTCATGATGATGAGTATGAAGGCCAAACCGCTTGGACGCTGCTGCTGGTTGTAACGCCTTCGCTGCCACTTGAATCGGCCTTGAGCCTTTTTGCGAGTTTGCTGGATACCGGCATTTTCAGTGGTGACGGCTATTTGCTGGATCAGCGGCTAACCCGTATTCCCCGCGGCCGACAAGATGCGCTACTAGCGGGGTTTCATCCTGAAGGTGTCGCCGATCCCGCAGCTTTAGTCAACTTGGCATCGCCACAACATCATCGGGCTTATCTCGTGATGGCGGCGGACTCAGCTACAGCCAAACCGTTTTTGCAGACACTCTCGCCTGCTGCTGCCACTTTGATTTCTTTGTCAGGAGGTGGCGATCATGCCTAAGTGGTTGCAACGACTCATCATGGTTTTATTGACATGGTGGCTCTTATTTCTTTTTTTGCAGCCATTTGCCGATATCAATCCGATCGGCCACCCGCGCGCACTGGTGGTTTATGTCATCGGCATTAGCCTCATTCTTTATGTCGCCACGTTCTGGCCGCGATGGTGGCCTTTGTGGAGTGTCATGACAGTCGCTGCCATGATCGGTGGGCTTTGGGCCATTGTGCCGCTAAAACAACCATTTGGCCTCTCTTGGTTCACCGCCTATCTACAGACTTTTTCCGCAGCGACCTCAAAGTTTTTACGTGTCGGTGGTGTCGACGTCCCGACCGTGCTTAGCATGACGCTAATTATTACTTTAGTAGCGTTTCTCCTGCTTTTGACGGTTGTCGTCCGCTTTTATCCCGGCGCCATTGCGATTGTGCTCAGCTATTTACTAGCCGTTCATATTTTTAACGGCAATGATCTCACGGCGCAATTCATTCAACTTGCAGTACTTACCGGCTTGATGGCAATGCTGCATCTGTATGGCAATCATTGGTGGCCACTTTTAATTGGGTGCACACTTATCAGCGGGGTCACGCTCGGCTTGGCGTGGCTGTCTTCATCAACGTCCCTGAATGAACAATTAGCCGATATGTCCGTTCCATTTCGCGATCGTTTAAATCAACGGGGATTTTATGCCGGTATTCAAACTTACGTCAACGGTCCCGGCCGAACCGGCTATACGGAAAACAGCCGCGTGTTGGGCGGACCGGTTTATGACGATCCGACGCCTGTTTTTACGGCTACCAGCGCCGAAGCCAGTTACTATCGCGTGGCGGTTGATGCTGCATACACCGGCACTGGTTGGCAACCTGGCGTCGATCAAAGTCAGACCGTGCCGCTGGATGGCGCCATCATGCGCGATCCAAACGCCTCGGTTGACTATGGCCCTGCTCAAAGCACAACCTTGACCTTCAACGGCAGCAAATCATTTTTGCCGCTTCCTTATGGGCAGCTGACTTTTACAGGCGGTCAACCCGATCCCACGACTGACTTCCTGCTCCATGCTGCCACCCGCCGCGTCAGCACGACAGATCAATCCCGATTTCAACGCATAGACATCCAGGTGCAGGCAAAACAAATCACGGCCGCACAATTAACCGCCGCAACCAGCAGTCGCCAGCAAGTTGCCAGCCGCTACTTACAATTACCATCGACCTTGCCACGACGCGTTAAGCAGTTGGCGGAAAAAATCACGGCCAAAGCACCGACACCTTATGAAAAAGTGCTCGCGATTCAAAACTATCTCAAGTCCGACCCCCGATTCACGTACTCCAAAACCGATGCGCAGCGGACACCACCGGGTCACGATTATGTCGATTACTTTCTTTTCGATTCACCAATCGGTTATTGTGATAACTTCTCCTCGACAATGGTTGTGCTATGCCGAAGCATCGGCTTACCTGCTCGATGGGCCAAGGGATTTAATACTGGGACTTTTATTGGCGGATCAGGTCAACACAAACAATATGTGATCCGCAACAGCAACGCTCACTCATGGCCCGAGGTTTATTTCACCAATTTAGGTTGGCTGCCATTCGAACCGACCCCCGGCTTTAATGATCCCGCAACGCCAGAAGAAAATATACCCTCTTCATCCGCTAATAACAGCGTCTCTAATAGCATGCCATCATCATCAAGTGTGGCATCGTCCGCCTCTATATCGCGTACACCATCAACTGGTTCGCCATCCGCAACGAAAACGCATTCTCGATCGTCTCTCAGCAACGTCACCTGGCTCGGCATTTTACTCCTTGTCATCATTTTATTACTGACCGCACTTGGATTCTGGCAACTCCCGGCGCTTGTCGCCTGGCTCATTGGCATTGGACTTACGGCAACCAACTTCCCGAGCCGCTATCGGCTATTGCTTTGGAGCTTGCGGCGAATTCAACATCGTCCTGCCAGCCAAGCCTTAAGTGCGTATGCCAAAATAATTGATAGACGTTTGGGTGGACAGACTAATATGTCTAAGCTAACCCAAGCTTACGAACAAATGATCTTCGGCAAAATGACAGTAAATCCGGGGAATTTAGCCTCACTTCTAGAGGCGCTCCGTCGGCAACTTATCGCTTACACGCAGAAAAAGTTTCACGTGAAACGTCATTAACCTCATGAATCATTTCATGTGTTCCACGTGAAACTGATCAAAACATGTCAACCCCGTAAAATTTTGCGCAAAACAATCACGTCTTCTGTTTCGCCGCTAGCTACTGATTCCTTGGTTTTGTTTCTAAGCTGTTTCCAGATAGCTTATGTTACATGTTTCTACCCGAATTTAAGCACCAAAGTTTCCCAATTTGTGAAATAAATTATACATTGCTTAAGCGCTTCCTTAACGTTACGCTGATTTTCACGTGAAACAAAACACGAACGATTAATGCAACTCTCATGGTCCCCCTTTTTCGACGAGCACACCTTGCGCTAACCCCTGTTGTATCAACCTTGCAGCGAAAAAACTTGCACTTACTAATAAAAAGCGCGTATGATAATATAAACAGTTTTGAATATCCTTTAAAAAGCTGTTCTGACCCCGCTACTATTTTTAGTAGTCGTGCCACTTCGACTGGACGCTGCAGTCAGTTCGTAACGTACTCAGAAGAAAGGGGGGAGCCGCTGATCGTTAGGATCGTTAGCGGCGAACACTTATGAAAGTTATGATCGTTCTTGAAAACATCGTGATGGATGGCGTTAAACGCGCTTCAACGGTTTTAGGTAATGATCTCGTTAAACAGTACGACGTCAGTTTCTACACCTTGGCGGATGCACCTGCCTACTTTGACTTGGATGCGCCTTTGATTATTGCCCGGCGCCCAACCGATCCTAAGTTGCTGAATTTTTTTGGCAGTGATCCTTATACCCATTACCAGGATCAAATCGAGGATCTCATCGCGACGATTCGTGACCAGCATTTCCAAACCGTCATCTTGCCTGCAGGTTTGACCACTAGTTTTGCGCCGTTGATTAAACGGGCTTTGCCGGATGTGAATCTGATTGGCTGGATGCACAACAATTATGCTACTTACATGGAAGATTACTACGTCCAGATGCAAGCCGAGTTTGAAGGCGGTCTTCAAGCTGTCGACACACTGGTGACCTTGACCGAAAGCGATCTGAACTCGTACAAACGCTTTAATCCGCGCACCGTGAAAATCTACAATCCCCTCACCTTAGTGCCAACTGGTGAGGCGGACCTCGATGCCCACCGGATCGCGTTCACCGGCCGCATCGCCATCGCCCACAAAGGTATCGACTTCCTGTTAGAGGCCGCTGCATCCTTACCTGACGATTGGAAAATCGCCATTGCCGGTGGCGGTACTGATGAAGACATGAAAAACTTTTATGATCTGATCGATTACTTCCACGTGAGCGATAAACTCATTTATCAGGGACCGTTAAAGGACCAAGCGCTTCGAGATCACTATCGCGCCGCCTCCATTTTTGTCTCAACCTCACGTTGGGAAGGCATGCCTCTTGTCATCGGTGAAGCCATGGCCTCTGGACTACCGGTCGTTGCCATGGAAAACACCGGATCACGTGAATACCTTGGCAATAACCAATATGGCTTGCTCACCAAAGCCCAGGATGTTCCTGACTTTGTTGCCAATCTCAAAAAAATGATGGCACAACCCGAGCTGCGTCAGCACTACGCTCATCAAAGTCTGGAACGCGCCAGTCACTTTAGTCCGGAAAACATTGTGTCGCAGTGGATGCCAATTATTGAACACCAGCCAACCAGAACCAAGGTTTCGGGTTAATACTTGCCAGAAATTGCCGATGATGACATGAAAAAGACGCTTGCGGTAAAAATGCCGTAAGCGTCTTTTTGATTTGTCCGGTAACTAACCGAGACCACTTGTGGGCTACGTTCCACGTGAAACGCCAATTCCCACACACAAAGTTCCACATGAAACACAAGATACTGATTCAACTGTTTCATGTGGAACAACCAGCTCCCCCAGAACCGTCCACCTTAGCGCTTTTCCCCAGCTGCCTCCTTCTGAACCGGTTCTTCATTGGTCATCACAGCCGGTGAAAAGAGCTGGGCAATCAACGTATCGGGTAACTGATGGTGGCGCCTAAGCAGTTCCGGAATCGCCACATGCTTTTCAAGACTGGTTTTGACGAGTTTCATCGTTGCTTCATAGCCTATATATGGACTTAAAATCGTGGCACTAATCGCGGAATGCTCAACATTGTCGGCACACTGCTGTTGATTGACCGTTAAGCCAGTCACACAGTTGGTGGTCAGCGTATCGATACCGCGGGCCAAGTACCGCTCTCCCTGCAACAAATCACGGAAAATAATCGGTTCAAAGGCATTCAATTCCAGTTGCCCAGCCTCGGCAGCCATGCTGATCGTTACATCCTGTCCGATGATCTGAAAAGCGATTTGATTGACCACTTCAGGAATCACCGGATTAACCTTCCCTGGCATAATCGAGGACCCCGCCTGCTTGGCTGGCAGATGGAGCTCGTTCAACCCAGCCTGGGGACCACTGCTCAATAAGCGCAAGTCGTTGGCAAACTTCGATAAATCAGTCGCTAACCCTTTCATCGCACCGGAAAAAGCGACCAAAACATCACAATTCTGCGTTGCATCAACCAAGTCATCCGCTTGCTCAAGGCTTAAATCAATCAAGCGATTGACTTGCCGAACAATGTGTTCCCGGTAATACGGCGAAGCATTTAAGCCGGTACCAATCGCAGTTCCGCCTAAGTTGACAACCCGCAAATCTTCAGCTGCTCGCGTTAGTCGCACTTGATCACGCTGAAACAAATGTGCATATGCTTGGAAGGTATGGCCAAATGTTGTCGGAACCGCATCTTGCAACTGGGTACGCCCGACTTTGACAACATCAGCAAATTCATCAGCTTTAGCCAACAGTGATTTCACTAAAAATGTCAAAGCCTGCTGCAACGGCGGCAATGCTTGCAAAGCCGCCATTTTCCCGGCTGTCGGATAAGTGTCATTCGTCGACTGGCATTGATTAACGTCATCATTAGGATGCACCCGTTCGGTCGTATGGCGGCTCGCCAGATTGGCAATAACCTCGTTCACATTCATATTCACCGATGTCCCTGCACTTCCCTGAATAGCCGGGGCAACCAACGCATCGTTATGTTCACCCATCAGCAGACTATTGCACGCCGCAATAATTGCCTTGGCTTTCGGCACCGCCAACGTTCCGGCCGCCGCATTAACTTGAGCCGCGGACTTTTTAATGATAATCAAGCTCTTGAAAAGTAACGGATCGGTCCGTTCATGACTAATCGGAAAATTCGCCAGTGCGCGGGTGGTGTGGATCCCGTACAAGACATCCTCGTCTACTGCCAACTTGCCAATACAATCTTCCTCGATACGCATTGTGAACTCCCTTTCATATACCAATATTTACGTTATCAGTATATGCGTGTCACAACGGGCTTCAACGTTTAGTGTTAGGTAGTCTGACAAAAACAGTAAAAAGTATACCAATGCTTTAAAAATTACCACAAATTTCATGATCAAACATCGGACACAGGCAATCTTCCCCCATCATTCCACTGACCGATCATTCGATGTTCCTGACACGCATTGGCAAACTTAGTCAACCGTTGGCGAAAAAGCTTTGGCTGATTACGTTTAATTTGAATGGTGTCACAGCGGACACGTTGATATAATGCCGGACATGATTGAAAATAAGCCCAGGCACCAGGCCGCCTCTTAAGAGCACAAACGATGCTAGCATCAATTTTAAAACTATTAGGATCCATATTTGGCAACACGGCATACCCGGCTGGCGTCATCCGGCCCAAATGAATCATACGTCGACATCGTTCTTTATTTAGCTCCGACCAAACACTCCCAGTTTGTCTAGGAACAAATCTTTGTGAAGCTGGTTGATCCGGAGCCAATTTTTTGTATGTACTATCAATCCATCCAAAACACATAGCTTCTTCAACAGCATCAACATACCAAAATGTGCCATCCGGTTTGGGCACACCACGTTTAACATCCACCCAACATTCAGTCGCATCTTGATAATGAGTTGCTAGCCATTTTCTAAACTGCTGACGATTAGTAACGGCTAAATGATTAACAATCTTTTTTACCAACTTTTCTGCTTCCCATACTGATTTTTTGACCTGCGTCAATAATAAAAATTCTACGTAAATAGGGAAACTTTACGTAGAACCTGAATTTGATTAAGCGTCAGCAGTCAATGACCGCGATGCTTCTCCAAACGTTTGGTCTGTTTCTTCAAACGAACTTCACGAGCATGCTGATCTTTTAACCGCTTTCGTCGTTGTTTTTTCAACTGCAAGTTATGCTTGTGTTCTAACTTCAAAAGTGTTGATGCTCGGCCTTTTCTGGAGTCCTGAACTTCTTTTCGTGCTTGCCGACTGCGCCTCTTCGGGTTCATCGTCAGTGGTGCTTCGGAAAGAGTGCTCTCTTGGGCCGCTACCCAATGCAAGCTGCCCCATCGTTGTTGAATCAAACACAACAACTCATTCGCTGTCGGAACCTGCGTACCAAATGTAACCTTGGCAACACGATACGTGTCACCCACTACTTGCTCGAATAGCCCCCGATAAAAAGGCTGTTCAAAATAAACTGTTAGCTTGCCTTGAATCGTCAAACTAACACCTCCTTTAAGATTTTCACGCAATCCGGACATCCAAGGAGGAAGGATACTGACGACCTAAGCCGCGTCTGGACTACCAACCAGACCGTGTTTTTGATAACGCAGTGTTATTGTCTGACTTTGATGGGTTTGTGTCAAATAGAGGTTTTTTTAACCAACCGACCTATGCATGTAAAGAAAGATTAACAGATGATATAATGCATAACTTTATTAATTTCGCGTTTATTCAAAACCCCCCTGACAAAGTCTACAACATCAACCCTGTCAGAAGGTTCGCAACAAAACTTCTACCCTTCAACCGTTGCCTTAGCCGCATGCCGCACACTTTCAGCCACGACTTTGGCAACATCCCCGTCAAACGCATTTGGGATAATATTCGTTGTCGACAGTTCAGCGTCCGGAATTAGACTCGCAATCCCTTTAGCTGCCGCAATCTGCATCTCAATCGTAATTTTGCGCGCCCTAGCATCCAAGGCGCCGCGGAAAATGCCCGGAAATGCCAGAACGTTGTTGATTTGATTCGCAAAATCACTACGCCCTGTCCCTACAATATAAGCCCCACCGGCCAAGGCCTGATCCGGGAAAATTTCCGGCTCTGGATTAGCCATTGCAAAGATAATCGGTTTATCAGCCATTGTTTTGATCCATTCTGGTTTCAAAACATGCGGTGCCGATACACCAACGAAAACATCAGCACCTTTCAAAGCATCTTCCAAGGTACCGGTACGATTTTCCCGGTTCGTGATTTTAGCAATAGCAGCATGATGTGGTGGCAATTGATTGGCACTCTTTTCCGCCAAAATGCCGACCTTATCAACAACCATAATGTGCTTAACGCCAGCGGCCAAGAAGCGACGCGCAACGGATAATCCGGCAGAGCCGCCACCGTTGACAACGACTCTGATATCGCCAATGCTTTTACCAGCAACTTTCAGAGCATTGTACAGCGCAGCAAGCACCACAATGGCGGTCCCATGCTGATCATCATGAAAAACCGGAATATTGAGTTCATCAATCAAGCGTGCTTCAATTTCAAAACACCGCGGTGCACTGATGTCCTCCAGATTAATCCCGCCAAAAGTCGGCGCAATGGCTTTGACGGCCGCAATAATTTCTTCAGTATCCTGCGTATCCAACACAATCGGCACCGCATCCACTTTAGCAAAACGCTTAAATAACGCCGCCTTGCCTTCCATTACTGGCATCGCTGCCTCAGCCCCGATATTGCCTAAGCCTAAAACCGCTGAGCCGTCACTGACGACGGCAACAGTGTTCTTCTTGGTCGTCAAATCATAGACCAGCGACGAATCCTTGGCAATAGCAGAAGATACCGCGCCGACACCAGGGGTATAGGCAATGCTCAAGTCATCCCGCGTCTCAATCGGCACCTTGGGCGTTACACTCAGTTTGCCACCATATTGTTTGGCCTGAGCCAGTGCTAGTTGATTGAAATCCTTCTTAGCCATGTTCGTTCTCCTCCTCAATTCTGAAAAAACGTCTGTCTAAAACACCATCCGCAAAATAGCGGTCATCGTAATCACCGTGATCGCACCGCCTAATCGCGTCGCAACCTGCGCAAACGGCATCAAATTCATGCGATTCGCCGTACTCAGAATCGCCACGTCGCCAGTGCCGCCCATCCCGCTTTGGCACGCCGTTACAATGGCCGTTTCAACCGGATTCATATTCAAAAACCGCGCCACGAAAAATCCGGTCGCAACAACCGTAAACACAACACTGATTACCACAATAAAATATTGCCAGCTCAGCATGCCCACGACGTCTTTTAGCGGAATGTATAAGAGTCCAAGTCCAGCCATCAATGGGAAAGTAAAATTACCGGAAATAAACTTGTAGAGTTGCTTGGCGCCACGCTGCGTCTCTCCGGGAATCACATTGAGATACTTCAGAATCGCCGCGGCCACAATCATCAAAACCGGTCCGGGAAAGCCTGTAACTGACTGCAGCAGCATCCCTAAAATGAACAACGTGCAAGCCGTGAGTACGCCAGCGCCCATCATTTTGAGATCAAGTGGGCCGGTATCATCTTTTAAGGCATCAGCGAGATCGTCTTCTGCGCCATTGAGTCGCACTAATTGCCCCTGTCCAGACAACTCTGGCCGCTTTTCTCCTAGCCGATTCAACAGACCTGAACACATGATCGCAAAGAAGTTACCGATAATCGTAGCTGGGATCAGCTGAGCCACAAGCGCGCCGCTGGTCGTCCCGGTGATCGTACTGTATCCTAAAGACAGCGGTAGAATTCCTTCACCAATGCCACCGGCCAAAACCGGCGTCACGATGAAGAAAAGGGTATGCTTCCACTCCAACCCCAGCAACACGCCGACCAAGGTGCCGACACCCATCGCAAGGATCATACCCAGCATCATCGGCACGATCATCCGCATTAAGCCTTGGATCAGGATCTTTCGATTCATCCCCAAGATGCTACCGCAGACCAGACACGCGATATAGAAATAAAGAAAATTCGCTTGTTTCATCAGCATATCGGTCGCTTTTAGCACATTGGGATTCATCGCGTTATAAAAGACTAAAATCGATGGCACAAGTAATGATAAAATCGCTGGCCCGCCAAAATTTTTGACAACCGGGATATTAGCGCCAATCGTTCCTAGTAACCACCCCAACGTTAAAATGACTGCAAAACCGCCGAGCATGTTCACCGGCAACTGCTGCATCACTCCCGCAAGGACAATAACAGCTGCCATCACAAGATAAACCGGCAGCGGCACCGAACCGACTTTAAAACCCATCCACTTTCCTTGTGTCCCTGAACTCGTCGTAGCTGGCGCGGATTTGTTTGCCATTGTTTTCTCCCCCTTCAACTGCTTATTTATTGACAGCTTAATGTAAGCGCTTCATTTGGGGAAGATTATTTAACTTTTTAAAGCATAAAATCATTTGTTTAAGCCTTCAGTAACTCGTTCACAAACTATTTCCCCACTTAGGAGTATGAAAAACGTGAAGATAAAAGGATGGCGTCTGTGGGGCTGGCTTTCGCTCATTTTTACCTCAACCCTGTTAGTGACGGTTTTCACGGTCTATGGCTTAACCATGCTGGAAAACCGGCAGCAGTTTGAAACCCGCGAAGGCCAACTGTTACTTGCGATTGGTCGTCAGTTAGCCCGAGAACCACGGGTCATAACGGCACTTGAAGCCAATCATGCGGATCAAGCAACCCGCTCATACACTAATACACTGGCGAAAAACTTCAATCTGGACTTCGTAGTCGTGATGAATATGCAAGGCATCCGCCTCACCCATCCTGATCCCAGCCAGATCGATCGTCATTTTCAAGGCGGCGACGAAGTAACGGCTTTACGTGGGCATGAACATGTTTCGGTACGCCGGGGAACGTTAGGCCGTTCACTCCGCGGCTTCGTTCCGGTCTATCGAGATGGTAAAGAGATCGGGGTTGTCGCGTTAGGCATCAAAGTGACCGCGCTGCAAACGCTTATCCACCACTCCCAGATCGGCTTTCGTTTGGCACTGCTTGTCGGCCTGGTCATGGGCATCCTGATCGCTTTCTTGGTCGCCTATTATATTAAACGGCAACTTCACGACTTAGAGCCGCGAGAAATCGCTCGTTTGCTTGAGGAACGAAATGCCATGCTCGAAGAAACAAAAGATCCGGTCATCGTGATTGGTCTCAACCAAAAGATCATGTTGGTCAACAAAGCTGCCAGCAAGCTGCAAAACCATCTTATCCCGCAAAACGCATTTATCGGTCAACCACTAACCGCACTGATTACACATCCCGAACACGTTAAGCTGACGGTCAAAACCGAACAGTTCTACCAACAAGACGGTCAGGACTACCTTTTCTCGGTCGCCCCGATTATGGTTAAAAAGCAAAAAATTGGTTACGTGATCTTTTTGCGAAATGCGACTGAAGCGATTTTCGTTGCCGACCAACTGGCCAACACCACAACTTACGCCAACGCCTTACAAAGTCAGTCCCATGAATTCATGAACAAACTGCATGTGATTTACGGCTTGGTTGCTATCGAACAATACGACGAACTGGCGATCTATCTGCAAGATCTGCTGAAACCGGAACAGGAATTTGCCAACCGCCTCGCCTTACTCGTGAAAAATCCACTTATCGCCGGCTTTATGATCGGTGAACGGGAAAAATTCTCGGAGCGAAAGACCACCCTCGACTACGAAATTTTCCCGGAACTACCGGCCAATCGCAATGTAACAGAAACGAAAACGCTGCTAACGCTCAGCCGCTACTTGCACTTTGCCCTTCTTCAGCACGATCTGCCGGACAGCATGCTCATTCAACTGGACTATGCGGACAATCGACTAACCATCACCTATCATTTAGGCACCATAACAAATCGTGATGCACTTTTATCATTCGTTCATCAAGCTTACTTCCAGCAATTGCTTTCTGATTTACATGGGAGCATAACCTTCAACCAAGATGGCCCGCTAGTATTGAAGTTAGCTGTGGACTATCACGGCGGCGACCCTATTCCCAACCAAAAGAGGTAAAAACACATGACAAACATTCTGATTGTTGAAGACGATCCGATGGTGCAATTCATTCACCGTAACTATTTGGAAAAGATCGGTACATTTACCAATATTTACTCTTCAGACACCATTGCTGAAGCCCGGAATTTATTAGCAGCTCGATCCATCCAACTCATTCTTTTAGATATTCGGCTCAAGGATGGTAACGGCATTGACCTTCTAACCAAACTGCGACGTACCAAGCAAACCGTTGACGTCATTTTAATCACCGCAGCCAATGAAGTTGAAATCGTCAACGATGCACTACACTTAGGCGTCATCGACTACCTCATCAAACCATTCACGCTGAAACGTTTCGAAAAGAGCATTCACCGTTTTTACGCCAAAAACCGCATGTTTGACAGCGATCAACTCAATCAAAGCCAGCTCGATGCCTACCTTGAACCACAACCGCACGCATCGGCCCCGCTCGAACTAGATAAAGGACTAAGCATGGCTACCCTAAAAATCATCCAAGAGGCTATCGCCCAACTCCCGCAACCGTTCACGGTGCCTCAGTTAACCACCAAAACCGGTTTGTCCCACGTCTCCGTCCGCAAATATTTAAACTTTCTGGAAACCCGTCGTTTTCTGAAAAGCGACACCATCTATCGCAAAACCGGACGGCCGTTTAAAACCTACCAGTTACTAACGACTTTACCAATTTAAAGATCGAGACCAAAAAATCCGTTAGCACCAGCCTAATTCGCCGATGCTAACGGATTTTCTTTGTTTGATTAGCGATTGCAACGCCAAAAGACAAGCACAACGTTACATTTAGGCACAAACTTTCCCGAACTTAATGACTAGTCACCATATTAGTAAAAACCCGTGACGTAATCACCCGATTATCCTCGCTTTTAGGAAGCTGCTTGGAAGGATTCCGCCAGTGGTAGTGATCCAACGACTTCACCCGAATTCGGCGGGTTTCCGGATACTGACGATGTAACGAAGCCAACTGATGCGCCCACACTCGCTTTCCTGTATGTAGGTTAATCAATGCATAGCCCTCACCGCTTACACCAGACTTCAGGAAGTCGTAGTTGTCATCTTCCTTCGCCTTCACAATCATCGTCTGACCATGCCACCCAGCAGCTTGAACATGGTAAAGCAGCGTGTTGGCATCAGTCGTTGTCTGTAACTTTTTAGGAATTCGCTCAATCAAAAAAGGCCCAACACCCGACTTAACGATTTTCATGTTACCAGGCAACTTAATCAAAAAGCCCTCGGCATCAACGCCGGGATCGCGTCTGTTTTTAGGACCTTGGTGACGAAGACTAACAAAAGTTACAAGTACAAGCGCCAATACACTGACGATCAGGATAAGTGATACTAGGTGTTTCCTTTTCAAAATGACCACCCAACTTTTCTATGAACTACATTGGTTGCTAAAAATTCCAACTATTTTTAGCATAATTCTTGCATGCACATTCAGGCAGTCTGGGCCAAAAAGTTAAGGTAATTTCATGTTTTTAGTGGAATATCCAAAGGTCATTAAGCATCAGCATTTGTTTCACGTGAAACACATTGTCCAATAGAGACTATCTTGATAGACACTCTGCTAAAACTTTTTTGGCCTATAGAGATTTTTATTTGCGCATTCAAAACCAGGTTATTTGTTACATCAAACTGGTTGATCATGACGAACTCCTCCGATTTAGTCATCAAACGAATAAACTATAAATGCTTTAACGTCTTCGCACAGGTCCCCATCTACATTGACCAATGGGTTCTTCAATTCGGCAGCAAAGAAGGTGAATCATTGAACGCAACATTAAATATTTATTCAATCACAAAAACATTTAACCATCATAAAGTAACTGCCAACGACAATATTTCAACCCAGTTTCTTCCAGGTGAAGTTACCGCTTTAACTGGACATAACGGCGCTGGGAAAAGCACTTTATTAAATCAAATCATGGGCACTGTGAAGCCGAATAGAGGTTCAATAACATTTTCAGGCCATTCTTTGGCGCAAGAGCCTGCGTTCGCCCGAAACGTCATTTCGATGATGCCACAATTACATGCACCCATTGCAGGCGTCACATTACGTCAAGCAATTTCAGCCATTGCGCGAATACGTGGAGCTCATGGTCGAGCACTAAGAACGGAAGTGGACAAGATCCTTGACACTTTACACATGAACGAGTGGGCGGATATGCCAGGAGAAAAGCTCTCCGGGGGGCTCCGCCGCTTAACTTCATTTGCCATGACAGTTGTACGACCTTCGCCTATTCTTTTATTTGATGAACCAACAAATGATGTTGATCCGGTCAGGCGAAAACTACTCTGGCAATGCCTTAGAAAATTAGCGCTGCAAGACCACATTGTTATTGTGGTTACCCATAATTTACTTGAAGTAGAACAGTATGCAGATCGCTATTTATTGATGCATCATGGTCGCCTAATCAAGGACGAACAAGTCAATATACTGTCTCATGATCGACTAAGTTCTGCGGTTTTGACGATTAACGCCAAACATGCATTTAAAAACAATGAACTGCCACAAGCTGATCGTATCGTCACAAGTGACGAATTCCAATATGATCTCTTTTTAAAAGCCGATGACATGACAGATGCCGTCTCTTGGCTGGCTGCAAAAGTAGCTACAGAAGAAATCCGGAACTATCGCTTATCGCCAGCATCGTTGAATGATGTGTATGGAGGACTAACCGATGGAAATAAAAGATAACTATTTTGTAGATAAGATTCCAAAGCAACAAGTACGCCAATTTTGGGGACTCATCGGGTGGAGTTTAATCAGACATAAAGTTTTACTCCCTACTTTTAGCATGACCCAAGTTGTTTTAGCACTAGCTATCGTCTATGGTTTAGCTTTATTAATGCCAAATATGAGCCATACCGATACCCTATACCTTTCCTCAGGCGCTATTACCATCGGCATCATTGCGGTGGGTTGCGTACTGGCTGCCCAAATTGTTAGCACGGCGAAACAAGATGGCGTCGTGGCTTATCAAAAGACACTTCCGGTCGCCAGAACAAAGATTATATTAGCTGACGTCATTATTTGGAGCCTTGCTTCAATTCCAGGTGTGATCATGTCTTGTATCGCCGCTACCAGTCGCTTTCATGTTGATCTCTACGTATCCCCAATCAGTATAACTGTAATCGTTTTGGCGCAAATAACGATGGTTTTAATAGACTTTTCCTTAGCGTACTGGCTTTCTGCTAACGCGATGGCATTGACAACACAGGTCATTATGATTGGCGGTTTATTGTTTTCACCAATTACCTATCCGGCTGATCGAATTCCTTTTTGGCTGACCTCCGTCTACGAGTTACTCCCTTTCGTTCCAGCCAGCAATTTAATTAGGGCTACTCTGTTTCACGCTGCCCCCTTTTCTTACTTAAACCTACTCGTACTGTTGACCTGGCTGACGACAGCCTTCGCATTGTCTCTTTTGGCGCTATCAAAAAGGAGTTGACCATCATTTGACACGAATCACGATTGAGCATCTTACTAAATCACTTTCCGGTCGAAACATCTTGCAAGTTGAAAATCTGAGTTTTGAAAGCGGCGAAATTTATGGATTGGTGGGGCCAAATGGTGCTGGGAAAACAACCTTACTGAGATGCATCTGTGGGCTCATCATTCCCGATGGCGGTGAGATCCAACTGAACGAATTAGTATTGGATCGACGTACTAGGTCAACTTTCCTAAAACACATCGGTTCGGTTTTTGCACAATCTGACAGCATCTTTGATTTAACCATTGATACCTTGCTGACAGAACACTATCACTATTTTTGTCTTAAAAGACCTAAAGATTGGCATGAACTTCTTCAAAACGTTGCATTAGAGATCACACCTAAGCAAAAAATCGGCAGTCTATCACTAGGCATGCGCCAACGATTACTACTTGCTCTTGCTATTTCGCACGATCCCAGCATTTTAATCTTAGATGAGCCTTTCAATGGTTTAGATCCAGATGGGGTTAACTTGACGAAAAAGTTAATCAACGACCTTGCAAAAGACAAGGTCGTCATCATCACAAGCCATTCGTTCGCGGATTTGAACGACATCATGACACAATCAGTTGTGATCGCCCATGGACAAACGAGTGGCGTAAAGAAGCTTGCGGCAATCAACTCGGACTTCACTGACGGACTGGCAGACTTTTATCGCGAGTTTGTCCGTCATACCAATTCACTTAATTGAGAGGCGAATGATGCGAAATTTACACTTTGAAATCTCACGTTTGAGTAAATTCTTTGGCTCTTTGAACTTAACGACAATGGTGCTTCAACTATTGTTCTTATATTTCTTTGCTTTAGTTGGCCGCTTTGATCGCAGCGATGACAGCAATATACTGACCCATCCCAATGTCATCCTTGCTTTGGCAACAACCGGAACCATGTGTGCATTGGCAATTTATGGTACGGTGGTCGCCTGCCAAGTCCTCGTTGGCAATTATGTTGGGACAAACAAAAGTCAAACATACTTATTGCCTGTTGGTCGAAAGTCACTATTTTATACAAAACTCGCCGCTTTTTCGCTTGTTGTCGCTTCAGCAATGATCGTTGGTCTATTTATTGCGAATTTAGTCTTCAACATTTTAGAATCCCTCTTCCAATTGATGACTGAACAGCCGACAGGAATTCTAGACTTACTAACTTCAGTATTCGCTGGAACCTTTTTAACGATCGCGATTATTTTGTTGTCCAGCTTTATTGGTATTAAACTGAACGGAAAAGTAAAATCAATGATTGCTAGCATCGTTTTAGTTGTCCTCTTTTCTAACCTTGCAGCGATAACGATGATGTCGTCCAAGTTTATAACGCTAATCGTCGCTGTTGTGTCAATGGTGATTGTTATTCTGGTTGGCCTGACCATGGGAAATGGTATTGAAAACGATGAAGTTCTTTGATATGGTTGTCGCCAAACGTTTTGATTATTTGACCTCGGTCGTTTTGGATACAATGCCCACACGCATCATCTATTGTGTCACACAGGCAATTCAAGTAGAGAAAATAGAATAAAACTGTCGGTCAAATCTCTCCGACAGTTTTTTTAACGATATCAAGTAAAATGACGCTAACAAAGAACTTATTTTCTTCCATCCATTGCCGATAAAGGCCGTTATGACGGGCAATAAGTCTCTTAACATTACTTGTTCCAAGCCCTTCTATTTTTCGCCGTTGTCGCGTCATTGCTTCGGCAGGGTCGAAAATGTTCTCAATATCGATTAGCAATTTATTGTCAAACTGCTTAATAACCAGTGTGATTTTTGCAGAACGGCTGTCTCCTAATCTCCTAGACGCCTCAAGAGCATTATCAAGCAGATTGCCAATCAAAATAGCCAAAACATCGTTATCGACATTTATTTGTTCGGCAAGCAACACCTTGATGTCAAACCTAATCCCCGCCTTGTCAGCCAGGTCTCGCTTGTCGTTTAATAAATAATTTAGAACCACATCGCGTGTATAAAACTTTTGTTGCATATTCAGCCTATCTGTAGACTTTGAAAGATATCTTTTTGCGTCTCCAACACGCTTCTTCTCCAATAGTCCAAGCAATACGATATATTGATTTTTCAAATCATGACGCATTGCCGCAAGCTGATTTTGTGACTTTTTCAATTCAGTGAGATATTTTCTTTCAAAAGAAAGCGACTTGTTTTGTAATGTAATCTGATTGATTTTTCGTAAGTGTTTCGTCAAACTTCCGTATAAATATAGACCACAAAGGTTCATGTACAAAACGCCTACTGTAATCATTAATACAAAATAAGGTGAATGGACGGAAGTATTGATGTTCGCCATTAAAAAGCTGAATAGAACGCCTATCGAGACAAGTGGAATTGACGTTAAAGCCAGCAGTACCGGAAGTTTTAACGATTCCAGATACATTTGGTTCCGGAAAACCACCAACTTAAGTCCGAAAATCATTAAAACTTCCAGCATCATCGAAATGCTCGTCGTTGCAATCGCAAAAATGAAGCTCTGAGGACCATAAGATGCCGCTGTGATTGATCTGAAAACAGCTAAAGACAAAGCTTCGCTGATGAAATTAATGGCCAGCAAAATAATAAACCAAAAGAGCATATCCTTGATCGCTACTTCATGGTGTAATGCAATGGTGGTCATTGCAATTAGCGTGACAACGAGATTGATGAAGGGTTCGACACTAGACGGAACAGCATACGAGCTTACTGCAACAATCCCTGCCAAACCTGCCAATGTCATCATCCAGATAAGTGATCGTCTTTCGGAAACCGACCAACTTGCAAAAAAGAAGTTCAAAAGAAACACGTAGACTAGAAAACTGCACATTCTGATAACAGCATCGATCATAGCTTGCTCCTCATTTGCATGATGATTTGTTCCCTTGCGATGTTACGAAATTTCCTACTGACAGGGACTTCCATAGATGTTGAAGTTTCAGACAAAATGATATAGCCAGCGCCAATTTCTTTAATAAACTTTGTGTTGATAACATAGGATGTATGTACCTGAACAAAGTTATCATTTAACTTTCCCAGCAGCTCCGACGTTGACATAATCACCTGATATTGCTGTTTCTTGTCATGAATGATAACATTACGTCTCTGCTTTTCAAAACAGATAATATCAGAAAGCTTTAAATGATACGTCTTCTTCCTGTGTGAAAACGAGAAATATTCATCATCCAATTCCAAATATTTAACTACTTTTCTAAGGACGGGAAAGATTTTCTCTTTAGTTATAGGCTTGAGAATATAGTCAAAGGTTTGCACTTGGAAAACATCTTCCATATATTCCACATAATTGGTAAGAAAGACAATTGGGACGTTTAAGTCTTGTTCTCTGATAGCCTTAGCAATATCGATGCCTGAAGACGTCGGCAATTCAATATCTAAAACAAAAAAGTCATAACGCTGTTTTTGTAGTGATGAAATTAACGCGTCAGCACGAAAGAATACCGCAACATCAAACAACGCTGAATCGAATGCTTTCAGCGTTTCTTCGATATTCCCCGTTATTTCAGGCGCGTCGTCACAAACTGCCACCTTAATCATTTTCCCACCGCCAAGTATATGTCTATGCAAAACCTTTACTGAACCCGACTTATTTTGCTCGTATCATCCCGTACCGGATTTTTTCAGTATAGCAAGCCAAGATTTCAACCGCAATCTTTCCGATTTTATATATTGCTCGCGAGAAAATAAACAATCCGTTCAAAAACGCTAACCACTTTGTTTATTCAGAGAAACCACACTGGTTCCACGTGAAACACCTTTTGACCATAAAAATAGATCGATCACAGCCTTCATCGCCGTGAATCGATCCATTTTTGTATCGTAGTGTTTTTATTTCTTCGAGGCGTCCGGCAACGCCGTCTTCTTGTTCGTGATATCAATAAACTGCGCTTCGCCGACGACAGAATCAACGGCTTTTTGCAGTCGCCGCATTGCTGCGCTGGCGATTGGTAAGTCGACAAAGTCCTTGGTCGCATTGTCCAGCTCGACTTCATCAGCTACGGAGTCTTTAAGCGGCCGCGGGTTGCTTTCGTCTAAAGCGCGAATGACGACTGGCTTAAGTGGGCCCATTTGTAATAAGTCCAAGGTCGTGGCGTAGTCAATGCCATACGCATCGGCAAGATCCAGCGTTTCGCGAATCCCTGCTTCTGCCGCCATAATCGCGACATTCGTAATCAGTTTAAGCTTGGCGCCATTACCTTGCTCGCCAACGTATTTAACGGTACCGAACGTTTTCAGGACCGGAAGCACCGCGTCGACCGCTTGCTTGTCTCCAGCCGCAATCAGGACCAAGCCAGCTTCACGGGCATATTTCACGCCGCCAATCATTGGCACGTCAAGGAGTTTAGTGTTTGCCGGCATGACTGCCTGAATGGCCGCAATCTTACGCGGATCCAGCGTAGACGTCACGATAAGCGTGCTGCCGGGCTGCAGATAGTGAACAATTCCGGGCTGCTCAGGGGTACCGATATGCAACGCTGGCACATCATCAGACATGACCGACGTGATCACGACTTTCGATGCGGTTACCGCGTCCTTCAACGATTTTGCCGCCGTCACGTGCTCTCCCGTCAAAGTTGCCATCTTGGCGGGCACTTTATCCCAGATCACCAGGTCATAACCGGCTTTTGCCAGATGCGGTACCATGTGACTCCTCATATCACCAACACCAATAAATGTTATTTTCATGTTTTTTCTTCCTTCCCGTTACAAAAGCATGCCGCACTGAAAACGGCATATAAAAAACACGGTCGTTTCTGACTAACTCAGACACCAAAAAAGCTTTTATCAACTGCTTGCGATTAAAATCAGTATTAATCCGCTCGCACGCCTTAACCTAGCATGATCACAAAATGATTTCAATAACAAAGCTCGCGGCTTCATGACGCTTAGTTGCCTTTTTCCAAACGCGCCTGTTATCGACGCATCCAAAAGTCATTCCGGCGCCGTGCCTGCAACACGCGTCAAGCTGACCGTCAAGACGTTATCGGCCGTCGTGTTGTAAGAGGCTAGAATACCCTTCACAATTCCTTTAGAAGGGCCATGAGTTCGCGTGGTCTCCTCGTAATTTTGGATCCACGTGCTGACAGCATCAAAGCCAAACTCGAAGCCTTCAAAAACCTGCATGTACGCCGAGGAACGCGGATTGGTGGTCACAATCGTAATCTTGGTCACGCGTCCGTTGGCGATCTGCATCGTCAGCTTAATCAAGCCGTCATCAAAAAACTTAACGGTCCCGTCTTTAGCCGCTGCCGGCAACCGATAATCAGCCAGACGCATATTGGCATTGTAAACACGCTGAACATATGCATAACTACCCAGATCTTCGTGCATTTTCTCACGGCCTTTCTGTCATCGCGGCAATCCAGCCTTCGCATTAGAGTGGCCGTCTTGCGTTACCTATAGTGTACAATTTAATGACAAAAAGAAGAATCAAACAGCTCGGCCAGCAGTATACTGTCGAAGATGTTGTCTCAATCCGCTTCGAACTTCCGGGCACAAAAGGCAGATGTTGCGTTTTTTCACGATAAAAAGGTTCGTCAACCCTAACGATTAATCGATCTTGCCATGCGTTGGATCGTGTGCCGTTCCCCGCGAATGGCCTTGCTGACGGCGTACAGATTGTCAACTGGCGACTCAAATCCCCACGCGGAATCGCCAACGTGTTGCATATCCACGCCGCAGATCTTATTACGAATAGCCATCTCCTGAAGCACACGGCTGCCGCTGCCTTCCTGACTCGTCCCGATCGCGCTCATGACCAAACCGCCAGCGCGATGAACCACCTGCACCACCGCCTTCAAAGCAGCCTCATCAAATCCCGGAATCGATCCAACGGCCGGCGCCAAAATAACATCAGCCCCTGCGTCGATAAATCCTTTCGCGGTTTCCTCGCTCATCAGCGGTTCATCGACGCCCGAGGCATGCATTTTTCCGGCAATGATCAAGCCGCTAAAGTACATTTTGGCCAAAGCAATACTGTGGGCGATCTCCGCATTCGTGACGCCGGTGCCCGGGTTACCGGTCAAAACCATAAACTGGAAGCTCATCTCCTCGGCCTTCTTGATAACCGCCTCGCTGGCTGTACACCCTGGCAAAATGGAAATTTGATTCTCCATCATGTTCGGATGGTCGCCAATCGGTTCGATGTTGATGCCAACTGGCCGCCCCACCAATTTCTGAAGCCGCGCAATGCTCGCCTTACCATCGTGCTTAGGTGCGCTATATAAATCGCGTTCACCGGGATAAAGTCCGAAGATTTTCGGATTGTACACATCGAGCCGATTACACAGAATCATATCCGCCCCAAACGCCGCGGCGATCTCGGCAGTGGTAATACTATCTAAATTCTCCTGCGTTACAATATTTTCGCTAACAATAATGCGCCCTTCACTCGCTTTAATACTTTCCTTAAGCTCCTGACCGTTAAATTGCATCACTTCACTGGTACTGGCACTCAAAAGTCGTTTAACCATTTTTCAATGACCTCCTGTTTAATCATTCCAAATTGACGTGAATGTTCTTCTTACTAAGCATTATACTTCGGCTGCAGGAGGTATAATAACCGGCAAAATTTACAAAAAACCATTTTGAAATTTTTAACACTTTAGGTTGGGATGTAAGGTTAATACTTTCCATTACGAAAAATTAGGTGTGATCGTGTACAATACAAGTAATACATCAATTCATATAAACTTAAAGACTATCGATATTGCTGCTATTGTTCTAAAGAGGCTGGGTGAAAGTGGATGAAATTTACAATCTCAATAAATGATTGGCTTTATCTTAAGGGGAAACTTGATAACGTTCTAGAAAAAATGCTTACGGCCTCAATAGAGAGTGATCGGGTCACAATGTCGTTGTGCTCAAAGTATGATTTTGACGATTTGGTTAATGCCTATGGCGGGATTATTCAAGATTCCATGGTTGATGAGGAGTTCGCCACTGATGATACTATTCGTCTCGAAAGAATCTGGGATAACCACTTTGTGCGTCGAAATTAGATTCAGTATTACTTTTTATGGTTGTCTCGGTCGTCTTTGGTTGTTTAAATGGTGGTTCCTTAATATTTTGTGGACAACTCTCCCATTCTTGAAAGTAACAAAAAACGCGGTTCACAAGCGTTTATTTAAGCTTGTGAACCGCGTTTTCGTTTATATTCTGGGTGGTCAGGGGAAACGTAACTATTTCACATGAAACGCCTTAACCATGCGCCCTAGAGCCGTTATCAACCAGCCTTAAAACCACCGTGGTTTTCTCTGTGGTTTTCTAATTCAATTTTGCATATATTTTGCAAGTGCAGCGGTGGCCTCTGATTCCTGCTTTGCACTGACGTGAGCATACACACCAAGCGTAATAGTCGGATCTGTGTGCCCTACCAGCTTTTGTACTGACGTAACAGGAACACCAGCAATCAGTAAATTAGATATAAAGCTATGCCTGAACCCGTGAATGGTTATTCTAGGTGTAAGTCCATTGTCATCTTGCAGCTTATGCAGTCGCTTAGACGGTGTATTTAATGACTGATACCCGTTTTTAGTATTAGTGAAAAGCAACTGATTAGGTTGCATCGTATTAATACCTAGCTGTAGGAATGTTTCCTGCTGTATTCTACGCCACCGTTTCAAGTATGCCATCGTTTGACCGTCTACCGGAATGGTGCGCCTTCCAGCGCGTGTCTTTGGTGCCTGAACGATCTGATGGCCTTTGTCACCCTGCGTTAGCGTTTTGTTCACTTTGATACTGTTTTCTTTGAAACTTACATCATTCCACGTCAACGCTAATAGTTCACCGCGACGAACGCCTGTAAAGGCTAAAACTCTAAACATAATGAAGATATCGAAGTGGTTCGCTTGGTCGATACAGGCAAAGAAGTGATTCATTTGTTCCTTAGTCCAAAAGTTTTCAGGCTTATCACCAGCCAGATCGTCATGGTGCGGTAAAACAACGGCTTTGGCGGGATTCTTACTCATATACCCTTGTCGGACTGCGTAGTCCATAACCGATGAAACATAGTTATACCAGCGCTTATAGTTAGCAGAGGTGAACTCAAACCACCTCTTAACAGCCTTCTGTACGTCCTTAGTGGTTATAGTAGCGATCCGCTTACCACCAAATGCCGGTAGGATGTGATTATTGAACATACCAGCAGTTCGAGCCCACGTTGATTCCCTTACTGTGTTAATGTAGTTTCCATACCACTCCTCATACACATCCCGAAAGAACACGGGCTTTGGTTTCTCTTCTTCTAAGTCACCGTTGCTGATTGCTAGCTCAAGTCTAGCTGCTGCAACAGTGGCTTCTTTTTTTGTCTTAAACCCTCGCCGCACCTTGTACTTCTTGTGGCCAGTCTGTGGATCATTACCAGCAAAGACCTGAACGCGCCAGAACTCTTTGCCGTCTTTCGTTGCGTACTTTTTAATTGATGCCATTTGCTTTCTCCTATCCGTCACGCTGGGCAGGCGGTGTTAGATTGGAGAGTTTTCGCCGAAAATGGCGAAAAGGTGGCGGCCTAAAATTCGGCCTTCAAATATTTAGAGCTGTATTTTTTTCAACGTTAGAACGGAAGTTTGTCTACCTTAATTTTAAGAGAAAGATCTCCATTCTTTTCTTTTGTGTATGCGTCATTAAATGACACACTAAACACGTATTTCAATCTATCCCAATCTGGATTGTATAAATTCACTGATATGAATTTATAAAAGAATTCACGAACGTTAGTAGAAATAGTGTTTTTAATGATTCGGCATATGGAGTTAGAAATTTGTGCTCTAAATGCTGGCGTGAGCTCATCCATCCACATTTTATTAAATCCATCATGCTCACTCTCAAAAGTTTTGGTGTCATCAGAATGTCCCAAGAGGACTTCAATCGGTATATTAACCGGCTCATTATCTGTAACGGAGCTATCAAACGTAGACCCTCCTTTTGTGGGTATTGTTACATCATCAGTTATTCTTACGGTCAGATCAAATGTTTTTTCATTTCTTCCTACAGCTTCATTTATCGAGCTTCTTTTTAAAAAAGCATCCATGTCGGACTTTTGTATGATCACTTTGTCTATAAGATCACCCTTTTCTCCCAATCCTGAGGATCTAATGCCCTCTTGATCAATAGAAAAAGTCAAATCAAAAGGCACAAAATCGAAAAGCTCTCCAGGGGTTACAGCCAAGTACTGGCACAAAGTGTTCATTGTATCAACCTGTATCCCCTTAAAATCGTTTTGACTCAAAGCTGTTAGCGTTGTTCTCGAAATGCCGGTATCTGTTGCAGTGCGAGATATTCTCAATTTCCGTTCAGCAAGCAATATGGCCAAATTTGACATTAACATAGTATTCCTCCCTATTTGAATTCATTGTACAACACTCTGAACAAATCTTGAACATTTAACTAGTTTTGATTGCAATATCAAGCACACGTGATATACTTGATTTGTTCAAATGTCTGAACATTTTATACTAATCAGAAGGAAGGCGTACAAATATGGCTTCAATGAAAGCAGAACTATTGTTGTCCGAGGACTTCGACAAGCAACTACAAGATCGTATTCATCAGGAAGTGATCCAAGCGGTTAGTAAGCTTGCACCACAACATGATGAGCCTAAAAAGCTGAACATCGGTCAAGCAGCGGTTTATGCCGGTGTGGCTCGTAACACACTGTTGTCTTGGACTAGAAAAGGTTTGCCGATGCAAGTGGTTGGTGGCGTTAAGCGGATCAATACC
The DNA here is from genome assembly GCF_030770335.1 of Lacticaseibacillus zeae subsp. silagei. Taxonomy (NCBI): domain Bacteria; kingdom Bacillati; phylum Bacillota; class Bacilli; order Lactobacillales; family Lactobacillaceae; genus Lacticaseibacillus; species Lacticaseibacillus zeae. The sequence continues at coordinate 3,005,151 of NZ_CP132484.1, forward strand.
GCAGACATAGACGATTACATGAATAACCATGGCAAGTAATCACGCTGGGCAGGCGGAAAATTGTAAGCAACTTATGGCAGGCACATAAAGCCAGAGAGGAAACATTATGAATTTGTTTAGTAAAGAAGAGATAGCACTAGATCACGAGCTTGGAAATTTGATTGACGACATTCAGCTTAACGTTCATGGCATTGCAGAAGACAGTACTGTCACGGTTGATGGCAAGTATATTCCCAATAGCGAGTTGGCCGTTACGACTGCAAAAGAGCTGCTGCGGGTATCGGAGATCCTAAAGCTGTATGAAAACGAGGACGATGCCGATGAATAGCCTTATTACGTGGATATTTACCCATCCGACAGTTATACCCGTCATGCTGATGGTTTTCATGAACGGTGGCGTGCTGGGAGCGTTTATACAGTTTAGAAAGGACTATGACCATGGCAAAAATGATAAATAGCAAGTTCGGGTGGACGTGGCCGCAGTTTGTAAAGGCTGATGCTGATTGTGATCGGTATTGGCAAGCTCAAAAAGCCGAAAAACGTTCACTAATTGAGGCCACAAAAAAATCGCCAAGAGCGACAACTCAAGGCGAGAAGAAGACAAGCGAAAAAATCTATATCGACTTTTAGCTTGCCTCGATTCGATGTTTTTGTCAAGGAAAATGGAGGCATTAATATGAAGAATGTTTCAAATAGCACCAAAGCGCCTGATTTAGATATGGCGTCTTTGAACCTCAGCACTGCAAAAGGACTTCTAGAAGCCCTTCGTGATCAGTTAGATAGTATTGAAGAACTGGTTTGCTACTATAGAAAAAATCATACACAAACAGAGGCATTGCGACTCGCGTATGAGGCTAATCGATCATTTTATACATGGATGGCACTCCTGAGACCAATTCAAGAATACGTTGATAGCAGCTTGGCAACGATTGATGAGGCAGACAAATGATGAAGAAAGATTACTATACAACCGCACAGGCACTTTTGAGCGATACAAGTGCAATGGTGAATATCTTGCGACATCAGATCAACGATGAACAGCAATCAGCACTGGCCGACACAGTCGCTGACATGATTATTGATGCTCGCCGTCTACTTATGGAGGGAGATGCGGCCGATGGTAGACGTGCTTAAAGTAGCGCTTGGTTATCAGCAGCATAATTTCGCAGTCTATCCACTTGCGCCAGAGACACGAACACCACTTGCTGGTTCGCATGGGTACAAAGATGCCACCAAAGACCCAGAACAGGCCAAGAAATGGTGGGGCGAACATCCTAACTACAATATTGGCTTGGGACTTGATGGTGTGCTGGTGTTTGACATTGATATGGGGCATAAAAGCGAGGCTAATGGCAATGAGACGCTGGCTAAATTGAGCGCTGATGGTCGTGCTGATCAAATTCCATCTACCTATATAGAAACAACGCCAAACGGTGGACTCCATATCTTCTTCACCTATCCCAAGGAATTGAAGCTAACCAGTCGATCAGATCTGTTCTCTAAGAATGGCGAAAAAACCGGCCTCGACTATGTTGCGACTGGTGTACCAGTTTTCCCTAGCATTCGCGAGAATGGCATGTATCAGCCACTCAAAGGGCACAAGATCACCAAATTAGCACCAGCGCCTCAGTGGTTACTAGATGAAATCCAACGTGTCAACCACCCTAACCCAGTGTTTGGTGGATCAACAGTTTATCGAGGCAAACGATGGACAGGAAAGCTGCTAGATGAAATAGTGAACGGCACTAGTACCGGCAATCGCAATGACTTTCTGACCAAGATTGCTGGCAAAATGTTTTTCACTGGTGCAGAACCGCAGACAGTATATAACCTGCTGTTTACAACTAATGATAACTATCTAGATACACCCCTGGCAGAAGCCGAAGTTAATAAGATTTTCAAGTCAGTATTGAAAGCCGAAGAGAGGAGGCGTGCGGTTGGTTAAAGCGATGCCCGAAGATATTAAGCAAGAAGCCAATAAAGTGGTCAACGTTGATTTTACAGGCCAAGAGCAATGGCGCAATGACCTTAAACTTGACGGCAATGGTGGCATTAGAAAAGACTCAGTCGTTAATATTCAACTGTTACTTGATAATGATCCAGTCTTCGCCAATGTCGTTGCTTGGGACGACTTTTCAGAGATGCTTATCAAGACAAAAGGCGTTAAAGGATTGCCGATTCGTAAGGGTTTCTGGACTGATGAAGATGACGCTGTCGTCAGATCATATATGGAGCGTAAGCATAATCTCTTGTTTAGCAAGCAGAATGAGCAAGATGCCATGGTTGTTGTTGGCAAGGAACATTCAATTAATCCGGTTAAAGACTGGATCGAAGCTGAACAATGGGACGGTACCCCTAGAGCAGAACGTTACTTCATCGACTATCTAGGTGCCGAGGACAATGAATATACCCGTGCCGTTACTCGTAAATGGTTAGCTGGGGCTGTAAAACGCGTCTATCAGCCCGGTTGCAAGTTTGAAATCGTTCCAATTCTTGAAGGTAAACAAGGACTTGGCAAGAGTACGGCTGCTCGTAACTTATTCCCGAAAAAGTTCAGCGATTCATTAAAATCAATGGGCAAAACGGACGAAGATTATAAGAAGCTGCAAGGTAACTGGATCATGGAACTAGGCGAGCTTTCCGCTATGAAAAAGACCGAGATTGAATCAGCTAAGAGCTTCGTCAGCGCCCAGTCTGATTCATACCGAGGGAGTTACAGCCATTATGTTTACCCACATTTACGCAAGTGCGTGTTCATTGGCAGCACTAATCAACAGGACTACTTGAAGGACGCAACTGGTGAGCGGCGTTTCTTCCCTATCAAATGCGGTGTTACAAAGCCCACAAAGACCGTATGGCGCAATGAAGAAAGCGTACCGAAGATTGACCACGATATCCATCAGATACTGGCAGAGGTCAAAACATGGGTGGATGCAGGTGAGAGTGTCTTTGCTGATGATAAGCTGATGCAACTGGCTAAACCATATCAACAAGAAGCTGAGACCGTTGATCCTATGAAAGAGGCCATCGAAGACTTCCTCAACATGAAAGTACCATCAAATTGGGAAAAGCTGTCATTGAGCCTGAAGGCCAGCTTCTTTCACACTCATATTGACCATAACGGCGAGGTGGCCACTTGGTTACAACAGCACTTGGATGCTGGAGAATTACAACCACTGAAACAAACCACGACCAGAGAGATCATGGAAGTGGTGTTCGACAAATCAGTTGACCGTTATTTGATGGGTCGTACTGGATCGGAAGCAAAACGTATCAAGCTCATCATGGATAACATGGATGGGTGGGATCGTGAACGAGTGCGAATCAATGGTCAGCGTTCAAGAGGATACGTCAGGAAGTAAAGTGTTTGTTTTTCTACTGTCCCACCTGTCCCAGTGCTACAAATGCCTGTATATCAACGTTTTATTGGGACAAGTCACCTGTCCCAGTGCTGTCCCAACGTGTCCCACTACTGTCCCAAGTCCTAATTTGGACATGTGCGGGACAGCTCGGGACATATGTGGGACATGTCTGCTGTCCCAGACAAACTCCTATAAATCAACGTTTATAAGCCCGGGACACGTGGGACACTTAAAAAACAAACAAATTTAAAACTACTTACAAGGAGAAATTGAAATGGCAAAAACAGCATATCGCAAAGCAGCACTTGTAGACGTTAAACACGATCGAGACAAATGGGCTGAACTTGGGGCGCTTGTAAAAGAACGCTACTTAGTTCGTAGCATGACACCAAAAGATTGGTTCATCATTGTTAAGCAACGTGAAGGCTATGAAATTGAAGTATATCCAACGTTTGAAATGTCAGATGGTTTTCAATTCTCACACGTTAATCTATTGACACGATCTTCATATGGAAGCATTAGCCACATTGCATACCATGAACTTTGCTCCTCAGCAAGTGACACTATTAGTTCAATTGACCGCATGATTGATCTTGTCAAGGATAAGAGATATTAAGGAGCGTTAATCACATGAAGAACTATTCAATTGCCCGCCTGAATAAGGTGGCTGAAATCGGCAAGACAGTTAGTCGCAGGACTGGCGCAGGTATTAACATCTCTACATTTACGCCGACTGGCACCCTGTTCTATGGGTCATATAACCGCACTGTTACACAGACATACCAGATCACGGGCACAGACCTAGCGGACACTATATCGATCGTAGTACGCCACACTGACGCGATAGATGACAGCACACAGGTAAAACTCAATGGCACCTTGTACGCGATTCAGTCTATTGCCTACGATGATGATCCCAATGCATTCGATGTTGTGACACTAAAGAAGACAACCAAAGGAGCTTAGAACGATGAAAGAATTTGAGTACACTGGTATCAGTACAACGGTCAATCATGCAGTGGCAATATTTATGCTGCTACACAAGCACGATATAGAGCGCTTCGTTGTCTACAACGCACCTGATGACATGCTGACTGTCCGGATCCTATATCGAGACAATAAGCACAACCCAGAAACGGCAGGCGTGTTGGCGTGATTATGAAGCTGTGTAACCATGCTGGGTGCAACACTATGGTGCCGTTCAATCAACGGTACTGTGATAAACACCAGCCAGAACCACGAGCGTCCGACAACGAACGCTATGCATATCGCAAAGCAATCGGTGGTCGTTACTTTAAGTTCTACAAGTCCAAAGCGTGGCGCAAGCTGTCTTACTCGTATCGTCTAGCACATCCACTGTGTGAACGATGCCAAGCAAAGGGGTTATACGTGCAAGCTGACGTGGTAGATCATATTGTGCCGATACGTGTGGACTGGAACCGCAGACTGGACGAGAGCAACTTACAAAGTCTGTGTAATGCCTGCCACGGAACCAAAACGAAAGTAGAAGACGCGGCACGCTACCCCCACATAAATACGGGGGCTAGGTCATCTAGTCTTGGGAACCAAGCATAGGAGTTTCGTTGTTGAAAATCCGTGATAACCGTAATATATCATGGGTATTTGGTACTATGTGTTATAATTAAGTTAGATAAGTCTAATAGTAAATATAATGAAAGGACGTGATCGAGATGGGAGCACCACTGAAATCTATTACGCAAATGCGCGGCGCAATGAGCAAAAAGAAGCTTGCAGACCGGCGCGAAATGGAAGAATCACTATTCACCTATCAAGAATTAGTTGACCAGCCCCCCGCATGGCTTGATGACTATGCAGTGACTGAATGGCAGCGTATTGTGCCATTGCTCAAAAAAGACATTCCAGTTAGTGAACTAGATGCTGCTCTGATTGCCAGTCATTGCCAAGCCTATTCTGACATTCAGAAAGCTGCCAAGCTGGTTCAAGAACAAGGCATGATGGTTGACACCGCCGATAGTGTGAAAGCTAACCCAGCAGTCAAAATGAAACTTGATGCCACTAATCAGATGATCCGCATTGATGACTTGCTTGGCTTGTCAGTCTACAGTCGGGCAAAGCTGGCAGTGAAGAATGAGACTAAGAAGAAGCCTTACGATCCGTTCGCGGATCTGATGTCATCATGAACTATGCGACTGAATACACAGACAAGGTACTAAGCGGTGAGATTGTTGCTTGTAAAAAGATTAAGCAAGCAGCGAGACGTTATCGCAGAGACTTGAAAGCCAGCAAGCGCAAAAAGAATCCGTGGCCGTATTACTTTGATGAGGACTTTGCCAACAAAGCCATTGAGTTTATCGAACTGATGCCGGCACGTGATGGGTCACCACTCAAACTAGAACTTTTCCAAAAATACTTGGTATCAGAGCTGTTCGGTTGGAGAGACAAGGCAACCGGCAATCGTCGTTATGATCGAGCCTATATATCGATGGCTAGAAAGAACGGTAAATCGTACCTAATGGCCTGCCTCGGCGCGTTGTATCTCCTCATGGAGAACAAGCCAGCCATGAACCGAGAGATCGTCTATACAGCCAACGCATTCGATCAAGCACACTTAGCATTCGATATGTTGTCTAGCGGCTTACGTCAAGTTTGGAAAGTTTCTACCTCTGTGCGAGAACGTTTGAAGATTAACCGCAACGAGATCATTGACTTGCCGAGCAACAGCAGAGCCTTTCCGATTGCGTCTAATCTGCACAGCCTAGATGGCATGCAGAGCGATTTGGCCGTGATCGATGAGCTCGCCTTGGCTCGTAATGATGAGATTCTGCGAACACTCAAATCAGGCCAGATCAACAGCGACAACAGTTTACTAGCCGTCATCTCGACCACGGGGCCAGACCTGAATGGCCCTATGTATAAAGAATATAAATTTGTCTCCAAAGTCTTAACCGGTCGCGAACAAGCAGATCGGTATTTTATTGCCATATTCGAAAGTGACAACCGGGATGAAGCCTTTGCGCCAGAGACTTGGGAGAAGTCAAATCCACTACTGGCTAATGCTGAAAGAGCGAAGACAATGCGGCCTAGCTTGCAAGCTGATGTTGATCTAGCAGCCAAGCAAGGAACCCTAAGGCCAGTTCTCGTCAAGAACTTCAACATGTGGCAATCAGCTAGAGCAGACAGTTACATCAGTCTGGACGACTGGGAGAAAGCCACTATCGAGCCACCAGACACCAGAGACAAGGACGTGTATATCGGGCTTGACCTTTCCAAGTCTAGCGACCTGACTAGTATCTCGTGGCTGGTTCCAGAAGATGGCTACCTGTATGCCGACAGCCACTCATTCGTGGGAACGAAGTACGGACTGGAAGAAAAGATAAAGCGTGACGGGTTCGATTACATCAGTGGTGCCAGTCGTGGCGAATGTAGCATTACCAAACTTGATAGCGGCATGATCGACTATGACGAAGTTTTGCGCTTCATTCTCGACCTGATCGAACGGAACCAGTGGAACGTGCGCGCCATCTGTTACGATCCATGGTCGTTTAATTACCTACTGCCAGAGTTTGAAAAACGAGATATGCCAATGGTCGAAGTTCGCCAAGGTAGGCTCACATTGTCAATACCAACGGTGCGGTTCCGTGATGATCTCTTTAACGGCCTCATCAAGCATGCAGACAACCAACTACTGGCCTATGCGGTGAACAACGCTATTCTGAAATACGATTCCAACAACAACCCACTGATCGATAAGGCTCACAACGCTACGAAGATCGATCCAATAGCCGCACTAATGAATGCTTACACAATTGCAATGAATCAAAGCAAGGAAAGCGAGGTAGCAGACAATGACTTTTATTCGAGCGATGACTTTAGTTTTTAATGTGCAGACCGTTCTGTTACTACTGGGACTGATCTGTATGGTTGTCGGTATCTGGTGGCTGTTCGGGTTTGGTGTTGGTATGTTAGCAGTCGGCACGGCTCTGATCTCCGTCGCAGTCATTATCAACTTCAACAAAGGGAGGTGAAACAATGAGCTTTTTCACGAATGACACAACACAACCACGCGATGACAACAGCGACCCGTTCTTAGATGCGCTTGTCAGCATGACCAGTAATGACAGCGGCTTATATGTGGGAATTGGTGCTTTACGTAATTCGGACGTGTTTACGGCCGTGCGCGTGATTGCCAGTGATCTTGCAACCAATCCGATTGAGTACAGTGACAAGCGCATCAGCGTGCTCCTTAACAAAGCACCCAATGACCACATGACCGCGTGGGCATTCAAGTTTGCCCTAGCTGCTAACATGCTGCTGAATGGTAACAGCTTTGCACGGGTTACCAAAAATCCTAGCGGACAAGTCACTGGATTCGAGTTAGTCCCCAACAGCCAAATGGTGGTTAAGCAAGATAATGCAACCGGCATTATCAGCTACGAATACACGTCTGACAGTGGCCGCTCACAGCGTTTAAATGCCAGCGAGGTATTACACTTCAAGTGCTTCACACAAGACGGTTACAAAGGACTATCGCCACTGTATAGCCTCCGTGATGAGGTTGGGGTACAAAAGTCTGGGCATGCGTTGCTGAAAGGTTTCTTTAACTCCGGTGTCCAAGGGACAGGCATTCTTAAGGTCAACAAGACCCAGTTAGACACCAAGGCCAAAGAAAACATCCGCAATAAATTTGAAGCTGCCAACAGTGGTGATAATGCCCTCAAGACCATCATTCTAGACAATGATATGGATTACAAGCAACTCCAAGTTAATACTGACGTGCTGAATCTAGTCAATTCTAGCGATTGGACAACGAAACAGATTGCCAAAGCGTTCGGGTTACCACTGGATCGGCTGGGTATCGAAAGCGAGCACTCTAATGCCATACAGTCGAATTTGGTTTATCTGCAAAACACACTGATCCAGTATTTTACCTGCTTCACAAGTGAGATGGACGCTAAACTTTCGACTGGCGATAATCGATTCAGTTTCAACACTGACAAGCTGTTCAGTGCAGACCCAGCAACGATGCAAGAACTAGCAGTTAAGGGGCTGCAAGGCGGTATTCTGACCACTAATGAAGCACGAGCTAGGTTAAACCTACCCCCAGTTACCGGTGGAGATGATATTATGGCCAGTCTGAACTACACGCCACTAAGCAACCTTGTCACTTATCAAGATAAACAGAAAGGAAGTACGTCTAATGAATCAAGATGACGTAGAAAAGCGCCTGAATCCTGACGCTGATCTAACTGCCGCTGATCCTACCACAGCAGACGACAGTCAAGACCAAGACAATCCAGACACACAGCAACAGAACGACACCACTAGCGGTCCAAAGAAACTAAGTGGTTATGCAGTAGTTTTCAATAGCCCGAGTAAAGACCTAGGTGGCTTTAAAGAAGTCGTTGACCCACACGCGTTCGACAATGTGGACTTGTCAGACGTCTATATGGTTTCTAACCATGATTTTAGCCAAGTCTTAGCCAGCACCAAGGCTGGCACCTTGACCTTAAACGTGGATGATAAAGGCTTGCAATTTGAAGCAACCTTACCCGATACGACCACAGCCAACGATGCCTATAACAACGTCCAAGCTGGTAATCTGTCAGCCATGAGTTTTACTTTCAATGCTGCGCCAGACGGTGACACATTCACTAAAGACGACAGCGGGCAAGTTATCCGTACCATCAAGCAAGTAAAGAGCTTGTTTGACGTCTCACTGGTAGCTATTCCAGCGTATGACGATACCAACGTCCAAGTGGACAAACGCAGCTACACTGAGTGGCTAAAAACTAATACTGAACAACCAGAAAAAGGAGATAAAACCATGACTGAAAAGACAATTATCGACAACAAAGAACATACCGAATCTCGCGCTTACGAAGACTACATCCGCAGCATGGGTGAACAACGTGACGGCTTAACGACAACCACTGCCGGTGCAGTCGTTCCTAAAGAAGTCATCGAAGACGTATTCGATCTAAAAGAATCTGATTACGATCTGGCTAAATACGTCACGGTTAAGCAGGTCGGTACCCCAGTCGGCACATATCCGATTGCCCTCACTAACAATGGTATCTTAGCCACCAAGGCAGAACTCGCAGACATTCCAGAGATCGATTCAACTATATTCCGCGGTGTTGACTATAAGGTTGCTACCCGTGCTGGCAAGATCTATCTGTCTAATGAACTGGTAGAAGACAGTGAAGTTGATATTGTTGCCGAGGTTAAGAATCAACTCAAGAAGCTGGTACAAAACACGGACAATAGCAACATTATCAGCGTTCTGACTGGCAAGACGGGAACCAACGATAACTTCAAGCACATCACGGGTACTGGTCTCGATGACATCAAGCAAACCTTCAATATTGAGTTAGATCCAGCACTGTCTCTGTCCGTCATCGTCAATCAGGACGCATTTAACTACCTTGATACCCTGAAAGACAGCGAAGGCCGATACTTGTTACAACCTTCAATCACGGCACCATCAGGCAAGCAACTGTTCGGGGCACCAGTGATCGTCATTTCTAATAAGGTGCTTCCTACTGATAAGGCTGGCACCTATCGGATCATCATTGGTGACTTTGCTCAAGCAATCTTCTTAGCCCAAAAGAACGAAGTCAACACTCAATGGGAACGGTTCGATAGCTATTCTCAGGGACTGGCCGTGGTCATCCGCAACGACTATGAAGTGGTTGATCCAGACGCTGCTCGAATTGTTGACATCACACCGGTAGCAGCCACGCCAAAAGCATAATTTAGTGGGGGGTGTGCCTTAGGGTACGCCCCTATTTTTATAAGGAGATGAGCACATGACTGTAACTACTAATGACATTAAAAATAGCCTGCGTGTGCAAACTAATACTGATGATAGTTTGATCAGCAACTACCTGACAGCGGCGCAAGACTATGTTCACAATGCCGTTGACAGCACAGCGGCAATTGATGAGTTACAAGCGTACTCGCAGTTTGATATTGCCGTGGCCATGTTGACCGAATTCTGGTATCAGAATCGTGGAGCAGTTACCACAGCAAGCCAAGAGCCACCTTATTCAGTGGTTAGCATGATCCAGCAGTTAAGAGGACTGTTTACGGAAAACGTATAGTATCAATAGCCAAAAGGTTATGATATAATTAAGACAGTCCTAGGCGATAAGCGGGTAGATCCGTTTTAACCGACGCACGGCATAGCTAACCGGTGGCGCATTTTATAGACCAGGTTACTTTTTGCCTCGCTGAAATCCAGGCAGTACAGTATCATCATTACACTAACCTCTTTGGTCATAAAAATAGCCAGTTTCTTGTTTAGCAGATCGTTCTGCTTTGGAAGCTGACTACGTGACTTGTCGTTTTCAATTGGCGGGCAGAGATGCCCGTTTTTTGTGTGCTGAAAAAGTTTTAAGCGGCTCAAACCCACTTTTAATACGGCGCTGGCAGACGCGTTCTGACACAAATTCAACGACTGTTCCTTGAGGTACGGTCGTGGCTGAACTAGACAACGAATATCAGAACCAGTTACTGGCACAAAAATAGCCACCTCATAATGAAGTGGCTATTTTGTGTTAGTCATGTAGCTTTTCTTGTAGTTTATCTCCAGCACTATCAATGCCCTTAGCTGCGAAGACTGTACCTGCAACTAAAACACCGCCAACGATGAGAGTACTAGCAACCATAAACTTAAATGCAGCTTTTAAAGCGTCCATAAAGATGGCCTCCTATCAGTCTTTTGATCTGCCAACAAAAAAGGAGACTACGGCAACAACAATAATTGCGCCGATAATTGACGGAATTAAAGCCATTCCTGCCAGTTGTGGCCCCCAATGGCCTAAAAGCCCTTCACCAATAGCAGAACCTACTAACCCTGCGATGATATTAGCAAACCAGCCCATCGATTTGCCCTTGCTAGTGATAGCACCAGCAATTGCACCAATAATAGCACCAACAATTAAAGCCCAAAGAAAATGCATGATAATTCCTCCTTTTTGGTTATATTGTCTCTATAGACGAACACAGTATAACATACAGTAGCAACAAGAGATAATAAAATAGCCGCCCATAATGGACGGCCACCGCCTGCCTAGCAGAAATGAATTCCGTGGTTTTCTCGTGGTTTTCTTTTATTGATAATCAATGACAACCAATGACAATCTGGTTAAAATAAAAACCAGTAACGACGCTGTTTTGACAACGTTTGCTACTGGTTGATAACGCTATTCTGGGTGGTCAGGGGATCGAACCCTGGACCCACGGATTAAGAGTCCGTTGCTCTGCCAGCTGAGCTAACCACCCATTGACTTATGCCTGTCGCGCTTCACGACTTAAATATAATATCATGTACCCCTTACTGGCGCAAGTGTTTTACAAACTTTTTTGAAGGAAAATTGCTTTAATGCCTGTTTCTCCGGCCGCAATAGTCCCCATTCTGTGGCTGCAGCACCTTTTTGCGCTTCCTAGTTGTCGATTAACCCTAAATCGTCAAAAACTAACGCTTGCACAAAAAAATCGGTCTCAGCAAGACGGGACGCATCTCCTGAAACCGATAGCTTAGCCTTTTTAAAACAAAACATGAATCGACTGATTACTATTAATCAACTTAATCGCCTTGCCCAGCATTGGCCCGACGGAAACTTGGGCGAGTCCTTCGAATTGGTGCTTGGGGTCGAGTTGAATCGTGTCGGTGATGACGACCTTTTTCAAGCCGAGGTGTTTGATTCGGTCGACCGCGCCGCGTGAGAAGACGCCATGGGTTGCGGCGGCGTAGATGTCGAGGGCGCCGGCTTCGCTTAAAGCCTTGTAGGAGTCAACGATCCGGTCACCGGTGTCGATCAGGTCATCAATGATGATGGCGTGCATGCCTTCAACATTCCCGATGACGCCGATGTGATCCTGATCCCGCTTGTCCACGATGGCGATGGGCGTATGTAACTCTTCTGCTAACGCCCGCGCTTGCTTGGTGCCGCTGTGATCTGGTGCAATGACCACAACATTGTCGCCGAGATTCAGCTTCTTGAAGTAGTCTCCGATCAACCGGTGGGCCTTGAGATGGTCAACCGGAATATCAAAGAACCCTTGAATCTGGTCGGCATGCAATTCGACTGCCACAATGCGATCGACGCCATCCATTTCCAGCATGTTAGCGACTAATTTGGCAGTGATCGGTTCCCGTGATCGCGCTTTACGATCAGCACGCGCGTATCCATAATATGAAATGACCACGTTAATATGGTGTGCACTGGCGCGGCGCAAAGCGTCAACCATGATCATGAGTTCCATAAAGTTCTCATTAACCGGATCAGAGACTGACTGGATCACATAAACATCAGCACCACGAACACTTTCCGGCAATTCGATCTGAATTTCACCATCGGCAAAGTGATTAACGCTCGCGGGCGACAGCGGTAATCCAACTTCTTCCGCAATCTTTTCAGCTAATGGACGATTACCATTGAGACTGAACAACTTTAATTCGTGCATCGATTTCTCCCTTGTTCATATTTAACGGTCTGCACCGTCATTATACGAGAAAAAACAAGAAATTGCGACTGGTTATCTAATGAGTTAAAGTGATAGCAGAACATTTGCAGATTCATAAGCAAGGCTTCAGCCAACGTTAGCTTTAGCATTTGCCATGCTTTGATCCAACTGCAAGACTTGGAAATGGAGGCCTCTTTATCATGAAACAAAGCCATTTGATCGGCCTTGCAACCCCGTTGTTATTGTCAGCGGGCACCTTAGCAACTGCTGAGCGTTTTTATCAATATGCATTTCGCCGAATTAATTATATTCCGGACGCACGCAGCTCCATGCAAAAATACGCCCCGTTATATTACAGTCACGTCCATTGGGTTGAAAGTCAGCGCCATATCGAAGCCTGGCACATGACGGCCCCGGACAACCAGCGTCTCGAAGCACTCTGGCTACCACATCCCGGCAGTAAAAAGGCCGTCATTATCGGTCACGGGTACAAGGGCACCGGCATCACCATGAGTAACTTTGCCCACATGTTTTACGATCTAGGCTTCAACGTTTTGTTGCCGGATGATCGCGGCCATGGCGAGTCAGATGGCGAATACATCAGTTTTGGCTGGTTGGATCGGCTTGACTACCTCGGCTGGCTGCAACGCATTCTCGACCGCTTGGGCAATGACGCGAAGTTACTGCTGTTTGGCACCAGCATGGGCGGCGCAACCGTTTCGTTAGTCGCCAGCGAGCCTAGCCTGCCTAAGCAAGTCAAGGCCGTGATTGAAGATTGCGGCTACACGGATGTCGAAACCGAGTTAGCGTATTTGCTCAAAAAGCAGTTCCACTTACCACCGATGCCGTTGGTTCCGTTGGCAAGCTTTATCAATTACCGACGGCTGGGCTATCCCCTGCGCGTTGTGAATGTTCGCCAAGCGTTGACGCACAATCATCTGCCGCTTTTCGTCATTCATGGCGCTAATGATGTTTACGTGCCAACCGAAATGGGCCGTCAGAATTATGCTGCCTCAGCTGGCCCCAAAGCGTTGTGGATCGTTCCCGGCGCTGCACATGCGGAAAGCTACTGGGTCAATCCGGCGGCGTATCAGGCGCACGTCAAGCGGTTCTTGGATATTTTCTTTTAGAGCCCATTCAATCAATCTGCGCAGCAAAAAACGCTTGGATGCCGTAATCTCATCCAAGCGTTTTTTCGTGGCTATTGGCCAGTGATTCACCAATTCGCTAAACGTTACCTAATCAAATTCGTTTTCCTCGGCTTCATCATGTTGCTTGCTCAGGTCATCAAAAGCCCGCAACATTGCCAGGTTTGTTTCAATGCTTTCCGGCCATTCCCAGTGCTGGACATTGAAGACGTGCTTGAGGTGCGGTCCAGCACTGGCAGGCCATAGCTTGGTCGTGTAGGTGACTTTATTGGCATCGAAGACTTGCAGCAAGGCCTGACTTTGTAAGTAAAAACTATCATTTTGGCCGCCGATGAGCATGAATGGCGGCAAGTCCAAGCCCTTAACTACTTGCGAGAAATTCAAATGTGCCGCTAATGCCTGATCACCGCCGCTGAGCTTATCCAGATAAAACGACGCCATCTCACTCATATCACCGGCCGCTTCTGGCAGTTTACTTGGCTCAGCCACGGGGCAGACCAAAGCCACCATGGTGAAGTTAAAATTAACCCGGCTAACCCCGAAGAGTTCTTGCAGCTCCTCGCTTTGCTGAATGCAGGCAACTAAGGACGCTAGATGGCCGCCTGCCGAGTCGCCGGTCAAGAGGACATGGTCAAGGTCAAACCCGCGCTGAGGGCCATAATGTGACAACCAGCGCAGACTTGAAAAGATGTCTTGAATCTGACCGCGAACATCAACATCCGGCAATAGCCGATAACCCATTCCCATCACGGCGTAACCCTGACTCGCCAAGTAACGACAATAGTTTTGGTTGAGGTTCCGATCGCCATAAAACCAGCCGCCGCCATGCACATCAATCACAGTTGGCAATGTCGCATTCCGCCGTTTCGCCGGATAATACAGATTCAGCGTCTGCTGGGGATCAGCCGAATTCTCATACCGATATTCCGTCTCCCAGTGAACATTTTCGGGCACCCGCTCTTCGGCATACCGCGCCTTGTCCCGCGCACCGGTTTGTGCCCAGACTGCTTGAATCTTCGCCAACATTGCATCTTCATCAGCCATACAAGATTGCCTCCTATTTCTTTTCGTCACCATCGCATTAAAAAGGTTATTCCCATATTAACGCAAAAAGGCTGTCAGTGACGCACCTGACAACCTAATCGTTTATTTTCATTGTAATTTTTAACGATCCTTCGACTTAACGCTGGCTTCGACTTCATCAATTAAAGCCGCATCTTTCAAGCCGGTGACCGCTTTAATCACGTCAACCAGTGGCTGATCTTTCAGCATTGCCTGAAGTTTAACTGCTTCAGCATCATTTGGTTCAACGTAATGGAACATCATGCCAACAGTGTCCATCAAAACGCTGTAGCCCAAGCCGCGTTCTTTTAATTCACGAATCGGCCGGATGAAACGTTCGTTGTAACCCAATTTGCGAATCGGCGTGCGGGCAACCCGGGAAATATCATCGGAAATGTAGGGATTCTGGAACCGTTGCAGCACCCGATTTTGATAAGTCTCGAGGTCTTTTTCGTTAAAGTTCTTGAACTCAGCGAGCAACAATGACCGGGTTTCGGCCAGTGCGCCTTTTGCCTGATTGAAGACTTTCGGATCCTTGATTGCTTCGCCAATGGTGGTGTAACCCAGATACTTGCCGGTGTAAGCCGTTGTGGCGTGACCGGTGTTGACCGAGAATAGTTTCCGTTCGATGTAAGGTTCCAGATCCGGAACATAATCAACGGTTTTTAGCTTCAGATCCTTGTTCTTCATCTGGCTTTCGTCAACAACCCATTCTTTGAAGTCTTCGACACTGACCGCCAGCGGATCGTCATGCTTTTGTTG
The DNA here is from genome assembly GCF_030770335.1 of Lacticaseibacillus zeae subsp. silagei. Classification (NCBI taxonomy): domain Bacteria; kingdom Bacillati; phylum Bacillota; class Bacilli; order Lactobacillales; family Lactobacillaceae; genus Lacticaseibacillus; species Lacticaseibacillus zeae. The sequence continues at coordinate 3,020,938 of NZ_CP132484.1, forward strand.
CGGCACAATGCGGTCGACCGCCGCATTCGGGAAGCCAATATACGTATCGGTAAAGGTTTTGCCGGCGTCATCGAGATGTTCATATACGCTCTTTTTAAGGGCCTGAGAACCGCCAATCATGTTTTCACACGCAATCACGTCTAGCGGTTGATGGTTGTTGGCCGCAGCACGCGCCTGCAGCCCTTGCGCAATGAGCGGCGCAATGATTGGCAGAATCTTCGGGCCAATGGCAGTGGTCACCAAATCTGCCTGGGCGATTGCCTTCACAACTGCCTCAGGATCCTTGGCATTGTTCAAACCATCAACATTGTCCACGTGAATCTTTTTCTCGCCTGGGGCCGCCAGCGTAATTGTATATTCACCACGCTGATTCAACGCATTGATAATCGTCTCGTTAACATCGACAAAATTGATCTTGAAGCCATTCGCGGCAAGTGTTTCACCGATGAACCCGCGACCAATATTACCTGCACCAAAATGTACTGCTTCCATCATAATTTATTCAACTTCCTTCAGTAAATTGACGATTTCTTCCGGCGTTTGTGCGTCGGCTAATTTCTGGACATTCTCCACATCACTGCAATACAGCGCAATCTGCGACAAGAGTTTGAGATGTTCACCGTTTAATCCGGCAATGCCGAACACCACCGTGACCAAGTTCTCATCAGCCGGATCTTCTGACCAATCAACACCCCATGGATATTGAACCACCGAGATCCCGGTTTTTTTAATATATTTCATGCCTGCTTCAGTGCCATGGGGAATCGCAATAAAGTTGCCCATGTATACCGAAACGTCACGATTACGATCAATCATTGAATCAATATAAGCCGGTTCAACATTGCCATTGTCGACTAGGAGTTGGCCGGCCTGACGAATGGCTTCGTCCCTGGTCTTTGCTTCCTGACCAAGCTTGATCGTGTTTACGTCGAGTCCTTTCATCATGTCACCTTCGATCAATTTTTTGGATTTCGTGCATAAAGACTTCTGTCATTACTTGATATAACTGGCTATAGTTGCCTTTTTCAAAAAGCCGTAAGTCAGCTGGCGAGGCGACTAGCTTGGCGCTAACCGCACTCAAAAGCGTTAATGTTTCCTGTGAAACAGGATTCGGAGTTAGCAGTAACAGGACGCGCTGTAACTGGATTGTCCCCATGTCCATCGCCGGTAATGGTAACGGACTAGTGAGATCAAAGACACCGATGTACGGGGTGGTGACCCCGTGGCTGCTGGTGTGAATCATTGCCAGCCCAGTGTCCGGAATACCGACAGGGGCCAACTCCAGCCGCTTTAACAAAGCTTCTTTAACCACCGGTGCTTCGGCAACAACGGTCGGTAACCGGCTGAGTATCGCGTCAATCGCCGCCGCAATCGTTGTGACTGGCGCCGTCATGTCAGTTACGGCAAAGTGTTGCAATAAACCATCTGCCGCCATCACCATTGTTTTCAGACTTTCAAACGCCGTGACCGTCTGATCCAGCGACGGTTGGTTCGCCGGTCGCACCTGTTTAGGCGTGGCCTTTTGGACTAACCGGCGAATTTCGGCCATTTCTTCGCGCCCCAAGATCGGGGTAATCACCAGATATTGGTGTTTGAAGCCCGGTAACGGCATGGTTGCCAAAACCAAATCGTAATGTTCGAGTTGCTGCTTAGGTAAATCGCTGACCTGAATGATTTTGATCTTGCGAATCTCAGGCACCTGGACCCGTAATTTCCCGGCGATCAAACTGCCGGTTCCGGGACCATCACTTGTGATCAGCAACACCGCAACTGGTGCATCGGTTCGCGTATGGTCTAAAACCGAAGCAAAGTACAAAACCAGATAACCTAATGCATTACCGGTAAAGGCGCCGCGTCCGAAAACGTCATCGGCCGCTTGTTGAACGGCCTGATAAAGTTCCGGATAGTCATCACGCAAATGGGCAAGCACCGGATTCGTCATCGTGACTCCTGGCAGCCAATCGCCACCAGTTGTCCGCTGAACATGGGCAAGCAGCGAGGAATAAAGTTGCGTATTTCCGGAAAATTTCCCGGGAAATTTCCGCGCCACTTCGCGTATTAATTCTTGAACTTCCAGGTTGATGGTTAAATCGAATGGATCAACCTGTTCGCCAGCCAAGCCGCCGCGAATGTTACTGAGTTCAACCGCCAGAAACTGATAGTCGCCAACGCGCACTTTTTCCCGGATGGTCGGATCCATTTCAGCCAAAAACTGAAGCGCCAGTTGTTGATCCTGAAACAGCCGTTCCTGGTCAAAATGGGGTTGGGCCTTCACATGATGATCTTCGCGCAACCGATGCGTGTTAACGGCAACGGTGAGTAACACTGCTTTGCGTTGATTGTCACTCAGGTCAGCTAACGCCTTGATTCGAGATAATGCGGTATTAGCCGCTAGTAGCTCTTCTTGCGGTAACCGTTTGACGAAGTAATCTGTCACCGGATCAAAGGTTTGCCGCGGATCATTTAGGAAACGAAAGAACACATACGGGTTAATTTCGGCATTCAAGACACCGACAAGCACCCGCCGAATATCGCCTTCCTGCCCTTCAATCCAGATACCGGCAGCTTTTTGGCGATTCAACTTGAGATGATATTCATTGAGTGCCGGTTCCAGAATATCAAGGTCTTGTTTAATGGTGGTCACGCTGACATCCACATCGGTTGCTAAGGCCGTCATGGTTTTGGGTGCGCCCGCATTCAGCAGCATTAGGATCAAGGCACTCTGCCGCTGACTGGGATCGAACGTCAGGTTTTGTTGTTGCTGGGCCAACGTCTCCGACAATTTTGCCAGATCCGTTGTCGCGCCCTTTAACCGGTAGGAACTGCCATCACCTTTGTCGAGCTGTAAGTTCAAGGCAGTAATATCATGTTCCAGTTGCGAAAGTTCACGGTAAATGGTCCGGCGGCTGACACCCAGCTGTCGTTGCAGCTCGTCACGGCTCACACCGGCGGGCTGACTCATCATCAGTTTGATCATTTCCTGTTCACGATTCGTTAGTAACATGTTTTTCGCCCCAGACGGCCGCAACTCGACCTCGCCTATTTCATTTTATCAATAAGTTTATCATAGTTCGTTGCGTTCAAAAGACCATCGACGGTATAGACTTGGACATTGGCAAATTGCAATTTAACACGGCGTGCCGTTTCCTTTGATGCGATAATCAACACGTTGTCTTTGTCCTCAATCTCGCCGATCGCGACATTGCGTACCTTGACATCCTTGTTGAGTTTCCGCAATTCGGAACGGAAAGTTGCCTGTGCCATCGTCGCAGAGCCGATGTTTTGATCATGATGCAGGAAGTCAACTTCCGTAATCTTATCAAAATCAATCTCGTTCAATTCGTCTTCCGGTGTATCCTGTTGCGCTTTCGGCGCTTCTGCAGTGGCTGTTTCGTCCGTACCGCCAACTGCTTCTGCTTTCAGACTGGCAATGATTTCATCGTACTTCGGACTATTCAGGAAGTTTTCAACCGCAACGTGAGCAGCACCCGGCGTCTGTTTCTTGGCACGATCCGCCAGTTCGTCTTGGGTCACAACCAACAGTCCCGGCTTGTCTTGCAAATTACTGATCGCCGTGTTGGTAACTGAAAGATCCAATCCAGCCTTCTTGACTTTATCACGCAGAATCGAAGCCCCCATTGCGCTTGAACCCATGCCGGCATCGCAAGCAAAGATGATTTGTTTGATGCCCTTAGCCTGATTCATCACGTCTTTGGCGGCTTCGACATTTTGTCCTTTGGCTTCAGCCTTCATAGACTTCATCTTGGCTTCGCTTTCAGCCAGTTCATCGCCGGTCGTGCTCTTGTCTCGGCGTAAGATGACTGCTGAGATAAGGAAGGAAACAGTCGTGGCTCCGGCAACACCGATGAGCAAGCCGAGATAGTTCCAAATGTTAACAGGCGACATAGCGAATAAGGATAAGATTGAACCAGGTGAAGGTGAACTCTTCAAACCTACATTAAAGATAGAGAACAATGTGGTTCCGGTAACACCACCAGCCATAACCGACAGGAACAACGCTGGCTTCATCAACACATATGGGAAGTAAATTTCATGAATACCGCCGAAGAAATGAATGATGATCGCCGATGGAGCAGATCCTTTAGCAGTCCCTTTACCAAATAACGCAAAGGCTAGCAAAACCCCAAGCCCTGGTCCCGGATCTGGTTCGAGCAAGAACAAGATCGACTTACCATGGGCAGCGGCCGCTTGAATGCCAAGCGGTGTTAAAATGCCCTGATTAATCGCATTATTTAGGAACAAGATCTTCGCTGGCTCAATGAAGATATTCGCTAACCAAATCAATCCATGGCTGATGATCCAGTCAACACCGGCAGCCATAACATTAGTTAGACCAGAAATAATGGGGCCAATCAGAAGAAATCCGACAATAGTTAGCAACATGCCGATAATGCCAGCACTGAAGTTGTTAACCAGCATTTCAAAGCCTTGTCTGATTTTGTCTTGGACCCTATCGTCCCATTTTTTAATACACCAGCCTGCCAGTGGACCCATCACCATTGCACCAATAAACATTGGCACATTGGTTCCGACAATAACCCCCATTGTGGCGATCATGCCAACAACGCCACCACGATGCCCATGCACCATGGAACCGCCAGAATAAGCAATTAATAGTGGCAGCAAATAGGTAACCATTGGCGTAATCATCTTTGCTAGGTTAGCGTTTGGATACCAGCCACCTTTAACAAAGATGGTTGTAATAAGGCCCCAAGCAATAAAGGCACCGATGTTTGGCAACACCATGCCGGAAAGCTTGGTCCCGAATGATTGCATACCGGCCTTCAGATTGAATTTCTTCTTCTCCGCTACCGGCGTGTTTGCTGATTTAGCTTCCAAAGCAAACACACTCCTTTCCCTTGTTTACGGAGATTATTGTAACCGCTTCATGTAATCGCTGACAAAAGCTACTTTGGCACAGTTGGCTGTGCCAAATATTCACCCCAAGCCTTTTCCAACATTTATTTGCCAAAACAGCGCCAAATAGACGATAACAGTATTCGTTAACTGTTTCATGGGTTATCTTAAAAAAGAGAATATTGCTGCCTTTCAGCGACATTTCTCAAGGGTGCCGACTTCAGAAGCCGGTTTTTCTTCTATATAGAGTGTCTTGAGGAATTAGCGGAAGCTTTCTTAGAAAATTCAAATTTAGGTATAGACCATTGTTGACACGGTTACTTTTTGATGCTATATTGGACTAGACCAGATAAGGGGGATATCAATTATGGATGTTAAAGTTTTTGATAACGATACAGAAGCAGGTAAATACGCATTTGAACTGATTAAGCAAGGGATGGACAACGGTGCCAAGGTGCTCGGCCTGGCTACCGGCAGCACACCTGTCACCATGTATCAGGCAATGGTGAACAGTGATGTTGATTTCAGCAACATGACATCGATCAACTTGGATGAATATGTTGGTATGTCGCCGGATAACGATCAGAGTTATCGCTACTTCATGCAGAGCCACCTTTTTGACAAGAAGCCATTTAAGGAAACCTTCGTGCCAAACGGCCTTGCCAAGGATCCTGAAGAAGAAACCAAGCGTTACAACAAAGTCATTGCCGATCACCCAATCGACATTCAGGTTCTGGGGATTGGCCGCAACGGTCACATTGGCTTCAACGAACCAGGCTCACCGTTTGACGCAGAAACACGGAAGGTTCCGTTAACCCAAAACACCATTGACGCCAACGCTCGCTTCTTTGAAAATAAGGACGATGTACCGCGTTACGCTTATTCTATGGGTATCGGTTCCATCATGAAGAGCAAGAAGATTTTGCTTCTGGCCTTTGGTGAAAATAAAGCCGACGCCGTTCAAAAGATGATCGAAGGCCCGGTTACCAACGACGTGCCTGCATCTATTTTGCAGAAACATCCGAATGTTGTTGTCATCTTGGACAAGGCGGCTGCAAGTAAGTTGAGCAACAAGTAAAACGAGTTAACGTACCACACGAAAGCGGGCTGATTGCCTGCTTTTTTTGATGTGAGCGTGAGCCAGCGCGCTTAGAAACCGGAGTATAAGCGGCCTTGGGCGTGATGGGCCCGGGCTTGGCCATTGCGACCAAGGTCCTTATACGCAGGCTTCTGCGCTGGCGAACGCGTTATGGCATAAGACCGTTCACACTCTGCAAGCGCTTCTATTCTTACTCTGGATTCATGGTAAAATGAAGCCATCACAAACTCGGATATCGGAGGAAATTATGTATAAAGCCGTTGTATTTTTTGATTTAGATCAAACCCTGCTCAACGATGAAAAGCAAGTGCCGCCGGAAAACGTCAAGGCGCTTAAGGCGTTGGAGGCCAATGATGTGCTGCCGGTCATTGCTACTGGCCGCAGCTATTACGAATTAGCCGATATTATGGCAGCTACCGGCATTCGTAGTGCAATTACGGCTAATGGCGGGGATGTTTTCCTTAATGGCGAGCATATTTTTCAAAGCGTCATCGGCGAACCTCAGCTGGTGCGGTTTCTCAATGCAACCGCGGCGCAGGATATTCAGGTGGCCATGTACTCCAGCGAGGCCTCTGCTTTAACCGGCTATGATCAACTCACCACCGACAATTACGCGCAAGTGCACCAAACCCCGCCGCCGATCAATCCTAAGTATTATCAGGAAGCAGCCTTGTCGCTGTTGCTCATCTTTTTGCCTTGGAATCAGACTGGCGATCAGTTAGGTAAGCAGTTCATTCAAGACTTTCCGGAATTAACCTTCTATCGCAATTCCCACTTTTCCTTTGATGTCGTCAATCATGGCATTTCAAAAGGCAGTGGCATGTCGGTTCTGTTGAATCAACCTGCCTTGCGCGGTGTGCCTACCTATGCGTTTGGTGACGGCTACAACGACATTCCGCTCCTGCAAGCCGCCGATACCGGCATCGCGATGGGAAACGCCTATCCCAAGGTTGCCGCAATTGCCGATTATCAAACCGATGACTACCGCAAAAATGGCATTCCCAACGCACTTGCCCACTTCAATTTGATTTAATTGATCTGCATACCAAACTCGGGACTCAAAAAGCATTGCGATTATTAAAAATTTGATAGCGGCATTGATACCCCTTTACAAACACGTGTTCTCATCATTTTCTCCAAAACTCATGCCCGAAAATTATTTAATTTTTGCGTCTAAAACGTTGTTACATCAGCATCTTCAGCGACCCCTATAACGTGTTCGCCGCGCAAAGTCAAGACCGCAGTAGCGCAAATTTTCTGCTATACTCAAGGCATGTTGCACGTTATTTGGGCGTGATCGTGTCACTGATCAGTAACGTTGCGGCATCGCAAAATCTGCTGATGGAGGGGTCTCGTTATGTTAGAACAATCGACAATGCATCCTGTAGTTTGGATCAACAAACATACTTATATCAGTATCGTTAAAAATGCGGACTATAATTTAGAAGTCTGGGAGATTACCGCCGAAAATCGGCAGCATCGGATGGCGCGGATGAACTACAAATATCATCGTGATAATTTCGCCGGGTTCATCTATCGACTCTTTCCGCAGATTGATCTCATCCAAATTCACAATATTCAAAAGAAGATCAATCCGTATTTCGATTTAGAAGTTTAGAGGTGTTCACATGGATAGTCTGGTCGTTCAATTACTAATCATGGTCGTTGTCGCCTTCATCATCACGTTGGCGGTGATCGTAGCAGAATGGCGCACCAAAACATTCAAGACATGGCAAATCAGTGTCCAATCCGTTGTCGCCATCCTGCTATTAGCCATTGGCATTAGCTTGTTGACGGTTCGCTAGTCCTCCATTTGATGTGGCTGCCGTTTTAAAAGGCGGCATTTTCAAAGACTTGTTACCTTACAGTCATAACGCTCATGACTGTAAGGTGAACGCTTTTTGAATAAAAACAGTTCACCTAAGAAAGTCGGCTAATAACCGGCTTTTTCTTATGGAGAAAAATGCTCACTAAGCGCAATCTGTTTCACGTGAAACTTTTTGACAAAATTCAAAGACACGAAAAATAAGCCGTTTGTTATCTCATGTTAACAATTAACCTAATTCCCCAACCTACTTCGTCTGCCGTATGCCAATATTTGTAACAAACTGTCCACTCAGCTTTAAACTGTCATTTATTTTAAAAAGTTCGTTTCTTAATCGGAAAACCAACAAAATTCGGCGAAATCTATGATTGGACGTAAACCAATTCAATCCGTATACTTGCACCAACGGCACGGCAAAAATACGTTTACACGGAGGCGGAAGTTTGAAAAAGCGACAGGCGAAGCACAAAGGTATTTCCCAACGAATGGTGATCATTGGCATCGGAATTTTAGCCATCATTGTTGTAACCATTGTTTTCTTTATGACCCAACATAAGCAGCCCCAACAGTCAACGGCTTCGAACGTGGTGGCGACTTTTCAGGTTAAGCGCCACGAATTGCGGTTGTCCGGCCAAGCTCAGGCAACCCGCACGCAAAAAATCGAGGTTCCTGAAGGCACGGTGCAGAATCAATCGGTCAAAAACGGCGATACCGTGGCGGCCGGCCAACAACTGCTAACGGTCTACCACCCTGACGTTCAGGAAAAAATCACGACAGCTAACCAGTCACTCCAAAAACAACAACGCAGTCTCAAGCAATTGGATGACAAAATCAACCAACTCAAGTCGTCACTCAATCAGTTGGCAGCTGACGATCCGCAAAAGTCTGACCTGCAGTCGCAATTGGATGAAGCACAAAGCAATCGTCAGGATTCGGCTGCGGCTGTTGACCAAGCCAACCAAGATGTGGCTAAACTGCAACAAAACCTCAACACCATTGTTAAGGCGCCGTTTGCCGGTCGCCTGTATATTGACTATCAAGCAAACGGCCAGCAATCGATCACCGAAACCTCCTCGGACATGGAAGCAGTCGGTCAGGTTTCCGAATTTGATTATGCCGATGTTAAAGTTGATCAGTCGGTAACGGTGCAGGCACTGTCGACCAAAACGAAACAGACAACTTCCATTAACTTCATCAGCAGCGATCCGGCAAAATCCAGCAAGCCGAATCTGGCGAAGTACGATGTCACCGCTAAGTTAGATCATGGCTTCTTGAACGGTCAGTCGGTCAGCATGATCATCCCTCTAAGCGGCCTGCAGATTCCTAAAACCGCAGTACGTCAAGGCGCCGTTTACAAAGTTGTCAATGGCCGCGCAGTGCGAACCAAGATCACTTACACCAAAAAAGACGACATGTATGAAGTCACGAAAGGCCTCAGCAGCGGCGACCGCATTTTGGAAAATCCTACCAAGTCAACCAAAGACGGAGCGAAGGTGACCGTTGATGATTGATCTTCAGCATGTTAACAAAAGTTACGGTCAAGGTGCGACCGCTTTTCACGTCCTCAAAGACATCAATTTGCACATTGACCAAGGTGAATTCGTGGCGATCATGGGGCCTTCGGGTTCTGGCAAATCGACCTTGATTAATATTATCGGCTTTCTCGACACGGCATTTGAAGGCAAGTATTTTTTTCAAGACGAAAATGTCGCCGACTTCAACGCGACTAAAGCTTCACGTATGCGGAACCGCCATGTCGGGTTTGTCTTTCAAAACTTCAGTCTGATTCACAACCTGAATATTTTTGAAAATGTCCTGATTCCGTTAAGTTATGGCGGACACCGGCGATCGGAGGTGCGTGGCAAAATCTCCGAGTTACTTGAGTCAGTCGGCCTCACGGGTATGGAAAATAAATTGCCGCGTAACTTATCCGGTGGTCAGCAACAGCGGGTAGCGATTGCCCGCGCCTTAGCGAATTCGCCGCAGTTTCTGATTGCTGACGAACCCACTGGCGCTTTGGACAGTCATACCTCAGCAGACATTATGCAACTTTTCAAAGAATTACACCGAAAAGGCGGCACGATTATCATGGTCACGCATGATGAGCACGTTGCCGAGCAAAGCGATCGGATGATTAAAATCCTCGACGGCCAGATCATCAGTGATACGGAGGTGGCCCATGCGACTAAGTGAACTCATCAGAATCTCCTTCCGCGCACTGGCGGCTAACAAACGCCGCAGTTTCTTAACGATGATCGGGATTGTCATTGGGATTGCGTCTGTCGTCACAATTCTTTCGTTAGGTAATGGCATCAAGGCCGAGACCGTGAAGAATCTGCAAGCCGACACCCAAGGCCAGCAAACCGCCGAAATCACCTTCAATCCCACCAGCAGCAGCGAAACCGATGCCGGCTTTAAAGAAAGCGACATCACGCTGGCAAAGCAAACAGCGCCGGATAAAATCAAAAAAGTCGTCATTAAACATGACAAAGAACGGCTGCAAGTCAACGGTCAGCTGGCAAATGCCGATACCATGATGTCTGTCACCTTGGTCAATAAGGCGAAACCCAACATTCAGCTAAACGCCGGCCATGGTTTTAGCCAAGAATCGCTACAGACAGATGGCGAGGATGCATTAATTTCCAAAAAGCTCGCCAAAAAGGTTTTCCACGGTAATACCGCAGCATTAAATTCTTCCCTTGAACTCGGAACCAAAAACTACAACATTATCGGCGTTTTCAGCCCACCCAAAACCGCGTATTCCGCGCTGGACGTTGATGTCTTAGTGCCGGAAAAAGCCTATCGTGCGGGCCAACTTTCTCAGGAAGGCCGAAAATTGGCGATCACGTATAAAACCGGCAGCGACGTTAGCAAGTTAACCAACAATGTTGTTCGCCAGCTAAAAAAATCCGGCAGCGAACGGCGCAGCGGCCAGTATGAATATTTTGATTACGGCGAATTACTGAAAGGCATTGGTAATGTCATCAGTGCCTTAACGCTGTTTGTCAGTGCCATTGCCGGCATCTCCCTTCTGATTGCAGGTGTTGGCGTCATGAACATGATGTACATTTCCGCTTCGGAACGGTCGCAGGAAATCGGCATCCGAATGGCAGTCGGCGCTACTCCCGCGGAAATCATGAAACAGTTTCTTTTAGAATCGGTCATGCTGACACTGACTGGCGGCGTGGTCGGATTGATTGTGGGTGCGTTAACCGCTTGGATCATCGCGATGTTCCTACCATTCAAACCCGTCGTCACATTAGGCTCCGTCATCGGCACCTTTGCCATTTCAAGCATTGTCGGCATTGTGTTTGGCTTATTGCCTGCGAAGAGTGCGGCTAATAAGAATCTGATTGATATTTTGAAGTCATAATGTTTCGTTCAACCTACAAGCGCTAGCGATCAAATGACTAGCGCTTTTTTGCTGCTTCAAAAAAGCCACAGTATCCAGTCATTTTGACCAAATACTGCAGCTTCGTTTCTAAAACAACCCCAGCTTCCCGATGCGCTGGGCTGCTTCTTCTAAACGTTGCGGACTGGTGAGTAAGCCGATTCTCACATAGCCTTCTCCATGGTCGCCAAAGCCGTTACCGGCAGCCACGGCCACGTCTGCCCGCTCCAAAAGTAGTTCGGTGAAGGACTCGCTGGTGTACCCAGCAGGCACGGGCATCCAGGCGTAAAACGTGCCGGGAGATTTTTTCCCATGCCACCCAATGGCCTCTGTCGCCGAGAACCATGCATCGCGGCGTTGTTGGTATAAGTCAATCAGTTTGGGCACTGATGTCTGATCGCCAAGCAGTGCTTCGATGCCTGCTTCCTGAATCGCAGGGAAAACCGAGACAAATAGATGATCCTGAATCAGATTAATGGCCTCGATCATATCGGCATTGCCTGCTGCAAAAGCCAAGCGCCAGCCGGCCATGTTATAAGTCTTTGAAAGCGTGTAAAGCTCAATGCCCACCTCTTTCGCACCGGAACTTTGCAAAAAGCTCACCGGCCGCTGACCATCAAAGCCGAGCGCGCCATAAGCAAAATCACTGACAATGCCGATGTGATGCGCCTTGGCAAAAGTGACGGTTTGATCATAAAACGCCGGAGTTGCCACCGCGGTTGTGGGATTATTCGGGTAGTTCAGATAAAGCAGTTTGGCAGCATCGGCCACCGCTGGATCAATAGCTGCATAATCAGGAAGCCAGTCATGGTCCGCGGTCAGCGTCATCAAAGCCAGTTTCACGCGTGCCAACGTGACACCTGACAGATAGTCCGGATATCCCGGGTCCGGCAGCAAAATCGTCTCCCCGGGGTTCATCAAGGCAAGCGGCAATTCCACCAAGCCGATTTTTGAGCCACCCAAAACCGCAATTTCCGTTTCCGGATCCAATTGAACGCCATATTCACGTTCGTAAAACTCGGCCGCAGCCTGCTTAAACGTTGGTAAGCCGCGGAAAAGTGAATATTTATGATTTTCTGGCTTGGCCACCGCCTGTTGGGCTGCCTGCACGATGTTGGCCGGTGTCGGCTGATCCGGATTTCCCTGGCCTAAATTGATCACGTCATGGCCCGCCGCAATCCGTGCACTGACATGTTTGACGAGGCTGGCAAAAAACTGCTTAGGCAGCGCTTGAAGCACCGCTGATTCTGAAAATGTCACTGGTCTGATTCCCCTTTTTAATGAGTTTGCATGGTGAGTGTGCCTGGCTTGCTTAATACAGTTCTGGCCGCCGATCCGTGAAAACCGGGATTTGTTGACGCGCTGCCGCAATCTGATCCAAGTCGATGGTGACGATGCCGACTTGCGGCTGATCGTCCAGTTGCAACAGGCGCTTGCCGAACGGATCAATCACTTGGCTTTGCCCGCCAAAATCGTTATCGGGATCTTGCCCAACCCGATTCACCGCCACCACAAAAGCCTGATTTTCGATGGCGCGAGCGGTCAATAACGCCGCAAACTGTGGCAAGCGCGGCGTCGGCCATTCAGCCGGCAGGAAAAACAGCTGCGTGCCATCACTGGCCATGCGCCGGAACCACTCCGGAAACCGCAAGTCATAGCAAATCGCCACACTGGCAGGCACTGTCAGCGTAAAGTGGTCGGCTTCGGATCCAGCGGTAATGAACTTTTCTTCATTCATCAGGCGAAAAAGATGCGCCTTCGCATATGACGCCAGCAAGTGACCCTGGGCATCCAGCGTCAAACTGCGATTGAAAAAATGCTCATTTTCCGCCGTGGCGACCGAGCCACCCACGATCGTCAGGTGATAGTGGCGGGCAAGATCGCTTAAGAAAGTCTGCGTCTGCAAACCATCCGGATCGGCAAGCGTCTCCAGATGCTCAAGGTCATAGCCGGTATTCCACATTTCCGGTAACACGACGACATCCGCCTTTTTTTGGGCTGCTTCGGCCACCGCATCGGCCACCGTTTGATAATTTCGCTCTGGTTGCCCAAAAGCAATGTCGATTTGCGCTAAAGCAAGTGTTAACTGAGTCATCTCAATCCCTCTTTTTTAATCACGTCCACCTTTGACTTAGAAGGCGGGCACGATGGATCCTTTGAATTCCTTGGCAATATAATCCTTAATGGTTTTGCTCTGATAGTATTTCTTAATTTGCTTGATGACCTTATCATTTTGATGCTTGGTCTGTACCACAAAGTAGTTTGGATAAGGATTGTTCTTGGTTTTCTCATGATAAATCGCATCTTGGTTAATCGTGAGGCCGGAATCAAACGCAAAATTCGTGTTGATGGCGGCGGCCGTCACATCTTGCAAGTGCGTCGGCAATTGAGAAGCTTCCAACTCTTCAATCTTCAGTCCCAGCGGATTCTCGACAACATCTGCTTTCGTGGCCTTTTGGCTGATGCCGGCTTTAAGCTTAATCACGCCCGCGGCTTCGAAAAGCTGCAGCGCCCGCAACTCGTTTGACGGATCGTTCGGCACCGCGATCGAATCACCCTTTTTGAGTGCCTTCAAGTCCTTAATCTTTTTAGAATAAACGCCCATTGGAAATGCCACGGTTTTGAAAACCTGGGTAATCTTGAAATTCTTGGATTCAATCTGTTCTTTCAAAAACGGCAATGTCTGGTAACTATTCGCGCCCAAATCGCCATCGTTTAAAGCCACATTGGGACTGTTGTAGTCGGTGAATTGCTTTAATTTGATCGTTAAGCCATCTTTTTTAGCTAACTTTGCGACCTGCTTCATGATTAATTCGTGCGGTCCGGCGGTAACACCGACCGTAATCGTTTTGTCTGACAACTGATTCGCCGAGGCCTTGCTGCTGGCGCTACTGCTGCCACAGGCGGTTAGAACGACCAAAAGGCTTAACGCGAGAACTGCTGCCCAGCTTAACTTCAACCATTTTTTCATGTAAGAATCCTCCTGTTATGGGTTGTTTGGCTGATAAATGATGAGCTGCATGAAGGGAGCTGACTGTCGTAAGGTGCTCCCTGGTGCAGGAGCCAAGACTGACGCTTTCTCCATAACGCGTTCACCAGCCCAGAAACCTGCGTGTAAGGACCTCGGGCGCAATGGCCTAAACCCGGGCCATCACGCCCGAGGCCACTTACACTCCGGTTTCTAACCGGGCTGGCTCACGCTCAAAAAAAACAGCCCTGCCGAATCAATTTAATGATTCAGCAGGGCCGACAATGTCGGGGTACCACCCTGGTTCGTTACTGTGTAACCTTAACGATGCCTGTTGACATCGAGACCGTCTAACGCAGGCCTAGTGCGTACCCGACTTGTCGCCGGATCCATTCCGCGGTCATTTTCACCAGACGCCTGCATCGATTTCCACCACCCATCGACTCGCTTAAGCTGCGTTTCTGACTACTCTCCGCTTCATGACATTTCATCATTTTATCAGTTATTTTTAAAGTTGAAAGCAGTTTATCTGCATCTGGGTTAAATGTCAACTGTTTTGTTTCGCCAGTTGTCCACGTGAATATGCCGCCGTTTATGCCAGCTTTTTTCTGAAAACCGGATATTTTTTATTTTTTGGTTGACTTCGCTTATCACTGCGCGTATGTTAACAATTATCACATAAGATGAGATTTACATGAGAGGAGTTTTGTCGATGGAGCTGGAATTTGATTTACGCCCTGGAGCCAATCGGTTTGTCAGTGAGGCCGGCGCGCTTGCTTATTTGGATACCATTTTGAAGGATTTCACCCAACCGGTCGTCATTACCGGCGAAAAGAGTTTTGCAGCATTTGAAAAAGCCTATCCGGGCACATTGGACTTACCGGTTTATCACTATGACGGATCAGCCAGTGATGAGAACGGTCATGCTTTGGCCGAAGCTATCGGTCAGGCTGATGCTGTCTTGGGAATCGGGGCCGGCCGCTTGATCGACACGGCTAAGGTCGCCGCCGAAACGTTGGGTGCCGAACTGATTAGCATTCCGACGCTGGCTTCCAACTGTGCGCCATTCACCCCGTTAGCGGCGATTTACCACGCACAGGGACATACGTTTAGTTACGTTGAGTATTTTAAAAAGTCGGCTTATATCACCTTGGTCGACTATAACTTACTGCTCAGCACGCCGCATGATTTCTTTGTTGCCGGGATTGGTGATACGCTGGCGAAGTGGTACGAAATGGACGGCATCACCCGCAATAAGGTTGACCAGCTCAATGCCTATGGTCAACTAAGTCGTGCATCTGCCAAAACGATTCAGGCAATTCTCTTCAAAAATGCCGAGCAAGCCTTGGCTGATCTGGATGCCGGTCGGGACACGCCTGCCTTTGAAGCCGTTGCCGACACGATCATTGGCTTAGCCGGAGAAGTTGGCGGCTTCGGCGGCGTTGATGGCCGAGCTGCGGGTGCCCACGCCGTTCATAACGGACTGTCCTACCTGCCGGAAACCCACGCGATTCTCCACGGCTCAAAAGTGGCTTACGGCATTTTGGTGCAACTCGCCACAACTGGGGATGACGATGAAATTCGCAGCCTGATGCCTTTTTATGAAAAAATCGGCCTGCCATTAAACCTCGAGGATCTGCACGTCACCGAAAATATTGGTCCGAAGATGCAGCAAGTGGCTGAATTTGCTGCCAAACCCGAGGAAACCTTTATTTTAATCGACAAGAATCTAACGCCGCAGCAAATTGTATCCGCTATGAAAAAAGTAGAACAAGTTACTAGCGAAGCTGCTGCTTAAGAACTAGCTAGGAAAAATACGCCGCTACCCAACTTTATCGCGTTGAGTAACGGCGTATTTTAATGTGACCTCATGCTGATTTTCCACCACCTGATTTTGTCTGCGCCTCAGGCAGTTTGGCGATCAAGCGAATCAAAAATGGGCGGATGGCTTTGAAAATAACCTCTGCCACCACAAACCCTACCGCCAGTGCCATCGCGATCAAAATAACATTATAGATCTGCTGCGCGGCACTGGCTGCTTTTCCCATAGTAAAACTGCGGGCACCCAGATAGGCGATCCCACCTGGCACCAGCGACACAAGGCTAGGTATGTAAATCGTATTCACCGGCACCCGATGGCGAATGGCAAAATAATTCCCTAATAACCCGATGATCACCGTTGCGGTAAAGTTCGGCAGCACCAGACTGTGATCCTGCAAACTGATCAGCCAATAGGCACACCACGAAACGCCGCCGGTAATCCCCGCCGGCAGCAGCGCGCGCTTGGGAATATTGGTGATGACGCCAAAGCCGATGCTCGATAAGATGCTGATAATAAATTCAACCAGTAACCGCACGTTAACGCCCTCCCAACACTTGCGTCAAGACAATCGCAATCACAACGCCGGAACCGATTGCCCCAGCGACAAAAATGGCATCCACGGTTCGGACGATGCCGCTGATAATCTGCCGCGACAGAATTTCACGAATCGCGTTCGTTATCGCAACCCCCGGCACCAACGGCATCAGCGCACTGATAATAATATTGCCGGCATTATCGCCCCAGCCAATATTCATGAGCAACTCTGCCAAAATCGCCACCACAAACGCCCCGGTCGCCTCTTTGAAATAAGGCGTTGTGGTGCGCCGACCGACAAATTCCGCTCCGAGATACCCAAAGATCCCGACAAAAAATGCCCAGGCCAGATCACCGTTCGTCGCTTTAAACAGCAACATCGGTGCCACCGAAACCCAACCGGCACCAAGAATACGCGCCCACCAGGGAAAATTGATGACCTGCCGTTCGATCCGGGCCACCTCGCGCTTCAAATCAGCAAACGTAATTTGGTGCGCGACGAACTCTCGCGAAAGCTGATTCAGCTCATCGACCTTTTGCAAGTTGAACCCGCCTAACGATGACTTAATCAACCGCGTCCGGCTCTCATTTTCCAGACTGACAAACACCGCGGTGATCGTAGCATAACAGGCAACCCGCGCTCCGGCAGCATGCCCGATATATTCAACCGTCGTTTCGATGCGCGAAGTCTCCGCACCCGCATTCAGCAAAATCTCACCGACCTTGCCGCAAACTTCTAAAATTTCTTCTGTATCCGGTTGGCTCATGCTTCTGCTCCTTATCGCATTGCGTTTTACTAATTGTCGGCTTTTTTAGCGCCAGTGGCAAGCAACCCGCCATAAAATAGTCATTTAAAAACAGCATATCGTGTCTAAAACAAGTTTTCATCAGTTGCCCAGCTTAACCAATGAAAAAAGCGCCCGCTGCAGCAGACACTTTTTTCAGCCGTGCACTTATTGCACGCATTAAACTTCACATTAAGGCGTATTAACCCCAAAGAAAATAATAAATAACGATCCATAAACCAATAAAATTAAGGCACCGCCAATAAGTGTTGCCAGCAAACTTTTGAGCAATCTGGAAAACTTGCTCTTCCACAAAATCGCAATCAGGGACAGTACCAACATGACACAGATCAGTAATAGCAAAAAGATTAGTAGCAGCCGCGGCAAAAGAATATCCATCTGGTATACCTCACGCTAATGTATCAGCCATTGATCGCGGTTGATCATCGCTGACCGCTTTTAGAATATCAATGTTTTTGCCTCAACACAAAGTCTATGCTTCAATCGCATGTTGGCGGGTACCACTTATGCCGGGACAAAAAACAGAAAAATCAAGACCAATGCGAGCAAGTAGCAACCCTGCACCACAAGCGCCCCCATTGTCCATCCCCGCATGGCTGCCAAGTCAGGTACTTTTTTCATCGTTGTCCATAAATAAATAGCCGGCAGAAGACCGAACACCGGTACCACAAATGCCAAAAACAACAGAAAAATAAACCACAACGATTGGATCAGGTTTTGCTTCATAAGTTAAAACTCCTTTATTGAGGGAGGGACAGTTTTATCCAAGGTCAGTTTCAAAGCATCTACAGGTTAATGGTTCTTATCATAATATAAATTTATTTATTTGAACAGTTTCAATCCATCAATTTCTTTACTCAATACCATCACGCGCGTTCCTTGATTTCTGGTTGCCTCGGTTCTCGCTCGCATCAAAAAAGCCAGGGAACCTTTAACTTCAGGTTTCCTGGCCACGCTTCTATTGCGCCACCTTACTAATACGTCCCTGTTCGATATAAACCGACAAAATCGCAACATCGGCTGGATTAACCCCGCTGATTCGGCTGGCTTGGGCGATGGTTGCCGGTTGGATTTTAACCAGTTTCTGCCGCGCTTCCGTTGCTAAACCATTGATCGCATCGTAATCAATGCGTGTCGGAATCTTTTTCCCTTCAAGCCGCTTCAACTTGGCAACGCTGGCTTCTTCCTTGGCAATGTAGCCGGCATATTTAACTTGAATTTCGACTTGTTCGATGACCCGATGATCCAGTTCCGGATTGTCGGGTAAAAATTGTGCCATGGTTGGGTAATCAATTTCCGGCCGCTTCAGGAAATCGCTGGCGAGAACACCATCTTTCAATGGCGCAAAGTGATGGGCTTCAAGCCACGGGTTAACATCCTTGGGCTTCAATCGCGTTGTCGCCAGTCGCTTCAATTCCGTCGTAATGGCCTGGCGTTTTGCCAAAAAGTCAGCGTACCGCTGATCACTAATTAAGCCCAGCTCGTGACCCATTGGCGTGAGTCGCAAGTCAGCATTGTCGTGGCGCAACAACAACCGATACTCTGCGCGGCTAGTCAGCAATCGATAAGGTTCATTCGTGCCTTTGGTAACCAGATCGTCAATCATGACGCCAATATAAGCATCGGACCGCTTCAAGGTGAACGGTCCTTTACCTTGAGCACGGCGGGCCGCGTTGATGCCAGCCACGATTCCCTGGCCAGCCGCTTCTTCATAACCACTGGTACCATTCATCTGGCCGGCAGTGTACAGGTTCTCAACGATTTTGGTCTCCAACGTCGCCTTCAACTGCCACGGCTCAATCACATCATACTCAATCGCATACCCCGGACGCATAAGCTCGGCCTTTTCCAAGCCCGCCACACTATGCAGCATTTTTAATTGAATCTCTTCAGGCATGGACGTGGAAAAGTCGCCGACATAATACTCGGAAGTGTCGCGGCCTTCAGGTTCCAGAAACAGCTGGTGGCGTGGCTTATCCGCAAAGCGCACGATTTTATCTTCAATGGATGGGCAATAACGCGGACCGACACCTTTAATGACGCCAGAAAACATCGGTGCGCGATCCAGATTTTCGCGGATGATTTGGTGGGTCGTTGCGTTGGTATACGTCATCCAGCAGCTTAACTGATCTTTGAGATAGACCGAATCAGGCGTGGTAAAGCTAAAATGATTCGGCGTGGTGTTGCCCGGTTGTTCTTCGGTTTTGCTGAAGTCAATCGTGTTGCCATTAACCCGTGGCGGTGTTCCGGTTTTAAACCGGCGAAATTTAAAACCAAGGTGCTCCAGATTCTCCGACAACTTGATGCTTGGCAGACTGTTGTTAGGACCGGAACTGTACATCAGCTCACCGATGATAATCTTGCCGCGGGAGCTAGTGCCTGCCGTGAGCACAACACTTTTAGCCCGATAAATCGCGCCGGTTGCGGCCACGATGCCAACTGCTTTGCCGTCTTCGACCAGCACTTCGGTTGCCAACCCTTGGCGTAAATCCAGGTTAGGCGTGTCTTCAATGACATGCTTCATGCTGCGATGATAGGCAGCTTTATCTGCTTGCGCCCGCAATGCTCGCACAGCCGGGCCCTTACCGGTGTTGAGCATCCGCATCTGAATATAGGTGCGGTCGATATTCTTACCCATTTCACCGCCAAGTGCATCGATTTCACGGACCACGATTCCCTTGGCCGGACCGCCGAGACTGGGATTACATGGCATAAATGCCAACATTTCCAGGCTAATCGTCAGCAACAATGTTTTTTGACCCATGCGCGCCGCGGCTAAGGCAGCTTCACAACCGGCATGGCCGGCGCCGACAACCACCACATCATACTTACCGGCTTCAAACTTCTTTACTTCTGGCATCTGTTTTCCTCCACGAATCTGTTTCTCATCACATTAAAGGTTACTTACCTAAGCAAAATTGACTGAATAACTGGGTAATCAATTCATCCGGGGCACTTTCACCAGTGATTTCACCGAGTTTGTCCCACGCCGCAGTCATGTCAATTTGCACTAAATCGATCGGCATCCCGGCATCGATACCGGCAATGACCGCGTCCAGACTTTTGCTAGCCTGGCGCAGTAAGCCGATTTGCCGTGCATTCGAGACCATGACGGTACCCTGACTGTTTTCAATGCCGCCAAAGAAGAGTTTAGCGATGCGCTCATCAAGTTCGTCCATCCCATCACTGGTAGGAATGGCCGTTTTGATGACTTCATTCGGTTTTACTAACTTGTACAGAGCATCTGTATCGAGCTGTTTTGGTAGGTCTTGTTTATTCAGGACAATAATACGTTTTTTGTCTGCGGTGGCCGCGACCAATTCGCGATCTTCGGCTGTCAGCGGTTGACTTTGGTCTAATACCAGTAAAATCAAATCCGCCTGTGTAATGGCTTGCCGCGAACGTTCGACGCCGATTTTTTCGACTTTATCGGTGGTGTCATGAATGCCGGCAGTGTCGACCAACTTCAACGGAACGCCGCGCACATTAACGTATTCCTCTAGCACATCCCGCGTGGTGCCGGCAACATCAGTCACAATGGCCTTGTCTTCGTGCAACATATGGTTCAGTAACGAACTTTTACCCACATTCGGGCGCCCGACTATCGCCGTCGCCAGGCCTTCACGTAGCACTTTTCCTTGGCTGGCTGTTGTCAGCAGCTGTTCAATGGCTTTTTTGACGGTTTGCGCTTTTTCAAGCAGCATTTTGGTCGTCATTTCGTCCGTATCGTATTCGGGATAGTCGATATTGACCTCGACTTGCGCTAACACTTCGAGAATCTCCTGCCGCAGCCGTTTAATTAACGTGTGCAGATTCCCATCCAGCTGATTAACGGCGACCTGCATGGCGCGATCCGTTTTTGCCCGAATCAAATCCATGACCGACTCGGCTTCAGTGAGATCAATCCGGCCATTTAAAAAGGCCCGTTTGGTAAATTCGCCTGGCTCGGCCATGCGGGCACCTTCGCCAAGTAGTAATTGCAAAATGCGATTAGTCGCAACAATGCCGCCGTGACAGTTGATTTCAACCACATCTTCGCGGGTGAACGTCTTTGGCGCCAACATCACACTCACCATCACTTCATCAATCAAGTCGCCGCTTTCCGGATCGACAATGTGGCCGTAATGAATCGTATGACTTTTGACTTTTGTGAGGTCTTTGCCTTTGAAGACTTTGTTGGCGGTTGTGACGGCGGTTTCGCCGCTGAGCCGGACAATGCTGATCGCACCTTCGCCAGGCGGTGTCGAAATCGCTGCGATGGTGTCGTAAGCAGTGATAGATGTAGACATAACGGACGACTCCTTTTTTGATAGTTTGTGTGTTGGGTAGGTTTTGGATGGTTGACGGTGAAGCTGCGGAGGGAATTTTTTACTGTGCCATTCCATAACGCGCTCCCCGGCGCAGAAGCCTGCGTGTAAGGACCTCAAGCCTAAATGGCCAAGGCCCAGCCCGCGTGACGCTCTCCATAACGCGCTCCCCAGCCCAGAAGCCTGCGTGTAAGGATCTCGGTCGCAATGGCAAAGACCGCCATCACGCCCGAGGCCACTTACACTCCGGCTTCTAACCGGGCTGGCTCACGCTCACTTCACAAAAAAAGCGCCGAATCCAGTCTCTGCCCTTGTTTGGGAGAGACTGGATAAAGCACTTTGACTACTTCATCGTTATTAAACTGTGACCATCATACTTAAATGAAGGCTACTTGTCAAAAGTTAGTTACGGTCGTTTTGGTGTGACCACGACGTAGCGGCGGGGGTCGACGCCTTCGGAATGGGTGTCAACGTATTGATTGTCGGCTAGGGTCGTGTGAATGGCTTTGCGTTCGAATGATGGCATTGGATCTAAGTAGATCGCTTTGCCGGTTGCCAAAACCTCACGCGCGGTGCGTTCGGCTAAGCGCGTAACGGTGGCTTGGCGGCGTTCGCGATAATCGCCAACATCCAACATGATCGTCCATTTGCTTTTGGCATAATGGTTGAACTCGGTTTGGGCTAAGTATTGAATGGCATTGATAATCTTACCGTGTTTGCCGATTAACAACCCTTCCTCATCGGTTTTGAGTTGGAAGGTAACGGTGTTGCCCTGACGTTCGCTGGTGACTTGCGTTTTGATTCCCATGCCAGTGGTGATGTCTTCCAAATAGCTTTGCACCATCGCCAGCGCAGTTTGATTGTCGCGCTTTTTAGTGGTGATATCGTTAAACGCACTGGCAATTTTTTTACCGGCAGTGTCGGTTAATGCCACTGCAAGTTTACCCGGACTTGATTTACCTGCAGGATCATGGTCGGTTTTTGGATCAGGAGCAGGATCTTCAGGCGGCTCCAGTGGTTTTAGATTGACAATGGCCGGTTTACGCATGAAGCCTAGGAAGCCGTTCTTATTTTCCTGAACGACTTGAACGCTAACCGCATCACGTGGTAGGCCAAGTTGCTTCAGCCCGGTTTCGATGGCTTTTTGAATCGTACTGCCTTGAAAGGTTGGCATCTTGCTTCCTCCCGTTGTTATTTACGCCGTTTGGTCGCTTTCTTATACGCCTTTTTGAGTGCCCGTTCTTTTTCTTTCTCTGCCCGCGCTTTTTCTTCACGCTCGCGCCGAATTTTGAATGGGTTTTGAATCAGTAACTGCTGAACCATTGAAAAGGCGTTGGTAACAACCCAGTAAATGGCCAGCGCACTTGGTAAGGTTACTGAGAAAACAAAAATCATCAGCGGCGAAATGATCATCATAATCCAACTGCTTGAATTACGAGTTGGTTGAGCCATCATGGATAAAATGCTGGTGCCTAACGTAAATAAGGTCGCCAGAATCTGCATCACCCACCATGGATCGGGTTTGGACAGGTTCATCCATAGGAACGTTCCGGATTGCAGCGATGTTGTTCGCAGAATCGCTTGATACAGCGCAATCAGAAATGGCATCTGAATCACGATTGGCAAACAGCCCATCACTGGGTTAACGCCCGCAGAAGCATAAAGTTTCTGGGTTTCATCACGCAGCTTGGTCTGGGTTTCCGTGTCCTTAGAACTGTATTTTTGTTGCAGCTCTTTCATCTGCGGAGCGAGTTCCTGTTGCTTGGCCATACTCTTGATGGACAGGTAGCTCAACGGGAAAATCAAAATCCGGATGATCAGGGTGAAGGCGATAATCCCGACACCGGGGTTGCCGCCAAACAGATTTGCCAGCCAGATAACAAATTGGCCGGCCGTGTAAACCACATAACGATCCCAGAATCCGGTACTATGTTCTGACACTGGCGCCGTGCCACAGGCGGTCAGAATGAAAACCAGACTCAGCATGCTCACAATGACAAGCAGGCGTTTGATTTGACGATTTTTCACAAATAATCCCTCTCTTAACCTAAGCATGGTCAGATGACCTCGATATCTTCGTTCAGGATGCCCGCCAAGCGCATGACATGAATCAGGTTCTTCTTGGTTTCAGCCATATCAAGCTGGTTAGCGGACTTACGCGCAATGACCAGAAAATCGGTCTGCGGATCAATGTCGGGTTTTAACTCGAGCAGGCTTTGGCGAATATAGCGTTTAATCTGATTTCGCATCACGGCGGTGTGACCGACTTTTTTGCCCACAGAGATCCCCACCCGAAAATGGGGTTGATCCCTTTTCATGTGATAGATCACAAAATTGCGGTTGGCAACCGAATCGCCGTGGTCAAACACATTTTGAAATTCAGCTTCTTTTTTGATCCGATACGACTTGCGCAATGATGCTCCCTCACAATCTGGTTCTAAGTATACAAGACGATTTGATGTTTTCCTATATGTATCAGCAGGTGACTGCCGATTTTATATGATAAATGGGGAATTAGGCGATGAACAAAATGAACGGCAACGACCAACAATCGGGTCATTGCCGTTCATTGGATGGCTGGTGGGGTTTGGTTTCGGGAGGCGTTGCGGTTAAGATCGGCGGCTACCTTAATTGGGAGTGGCCGAGGCTCTCCGAAACGCGCTCACAGGCCCAGAAGCCTGCACATAAGGACCTCAAGCCTAAATGGCCAAGGCCCAGCCCGTTCGCTGATGCTCTCCGAAACGCGCTCACAGGCCCAGAAACCTCCACATAAGGACCTCGGACCTAAATGGCCAAAGCCCAGCCATTTAGGTCCGAGGCCACTTATGCTCCGGTTTCTAACCGGGCCTGTTCGCGCTCTTAAAAAAACCACTGACGCGGTCAGTGGCTTAGGCGGATAATACTTTACGTCCTTTA
This sequence comes from Lacticaseibacillus zeae subsp. silagei, assembly GCF_030770335.1. Taxonomy (NCBI): domain Bacteria; kingdom Bacillati; phylum Bacillota; class Bacilli; order Lactobacillales; family Lactobacillaceae; genus Lacticaseibacillus; species Lacticaseibacillus zeae. The sequence goes on from NZ_CP132484.1 coordinate 3,045,484, forward strand.
GCGCGACGGCGTGCTAAAACTTTGCGGCCGTTTTTTGTGCTCATTCGCTTCATGAAACCATGAACACGTTCGCGGTGACGTTTCTTTGGTTGGAAAGTACGTTTGGTTGTCATTGACGACACCTCCTATAAAACCCGATTTATCTTTTTAAGATGACTTGCATTATCAGACATCATCCGAGTTTACACGAGGACGCAAGCTGCGTCAAGGTTTTTTCGCTGACATGGTGGATCTTTTTTGGACTTTTCGTTGTTCTGACGGTTACGCACCGTTGCTAGTCGACCTGTGGATAAGTTGTGTATCACAAAAATCACTTTTAATTGTTATGCACAAATAGCGCACAGCTAATTCGCAGAATCACATGGGTGTTAATATAGTTATCCACAGGCTGTCAGAAGCCTGTTCATATCTTGTGAAACACTTACTGCTACAAGGTTTTGGTTCCACAAACATCATGTGCATAACTGCATTTTTCTTGTTGGCTCGGTGCGGGTGTCCTCAAGGCTGGGGATAATTTGTTCGCACCTTGTTTATTTCGCGGATTTTTGTTTGTGGAAAACTGTGGTTTCTGTGGAAAACTCAGTTCCGCAATGCTAAACTTATGTCTGCAGAACATTTTTCGACCTAACCAAAACCAGCCATTATATCCACTCGTTAGCCGAACTTAATCCTGTCCATCTTGATCGGCCTGTGTTTAAGTCGGCAATTTTAGGTTAAACCACATTTAGCGTTTGCTGATCCACCTGTTGACAACTATGGAAGTTGCCGTGGTTTTTTTATGCGCTGATGTGATGTTCGCGTATCATCACATGTTGGTCATCAGTGGCTTTTTTGGATGCTGATGACAACCGCTATTTAGAGGAGGGGCGCTT